>NZ_PIPS01000001.1 GCF_003987185.1 Idiomarina aquatica
GCAGGCGCTTCGACTCCATCATCCACAAGAATTGATGCGTAAAACTTACCTGTTTTACTCAAACTGACAGTAATGCTTTTTACTGCACCCGTAATTTCACGATGAATATTTGCCTTTACAGGCTGCATTTTGGGCAACTTAACAGCCCCATCCAGCACTTTAACACCCACACAGTGGTAACTCGACTGTTTGCCGTGCTTGCGTTTAAATTGCGGAAATTTGGCTTTTAACTTCGGGTTGAAGAAGTTGTCAAAGGCTTGGTGAAGGTTGATGACTGCCTGCTGCAAGGCGATTGAATCATATTGTTTCAACCAGTGGTATTTTCGTGATGTCTTAGCAACGGCAAGCAGCGGTTTTATGTCTTTTTTGGGGTTCAGCGTAACCCTGCGCTTGCGATACATATGAGACTTTAAATGCAGAGCCTTGTTGTACGCGAAACGCACAGCGCCAAACTGAGCTATTAAAAACTCAGTCTGCTCTTGAGTTGGGTAAATGCGTACTTTTGTCGCCCTTAACATTTAAATCATGCAACTGTATGGATAACCAGTATTCTCCTGATATAACTTTGCTTGTCAAGGACGTTGAGGCTTCGCCTCAATCGCCTTATATCCCCGCCCGATTGGGCGAGGGTTTACGGCGAAATTGCTAACGGTTACCGCTCAATCCGACACCCGGCTGGTCATTATCGGCGGCGCTTCCTTAGGCCCGCGGTACATCGATTGGAACTTCGTTGCAACCGACAAGAACCTGATCGAAACCGCCAAACAACGTTGGCAGCAACAGCAGTTTCCGAGCATTCCGGGCGACGCCGATGACTTTATTCCGTTGCCTTAAAGCGGCTTACAGCCGGCCAAAACCTGAAATAAAATGCGGTGAGCGCTGCTCTGAGGTAGAATACCCGTTCTTATCACTACTGAGTTGCACATTTATACATGACTTTTTCTGATCTCGGACTTTGCCCTGAAATTCTTACCGCCCTTACACGCCAGGGGTACACAGAACCAACGCCGATCCAGGCACAAGCGATTCCTCCGGTACTTGCCGGTAACGACGTAATGGCCGCGGCACAAACAGGGACCGGTAAAACCGCCGGTTTTACCTTACCGATTTTGGAAATGTTAAAGGACAACGAACGCGCTAAAGCCAATACCGCGCGTGTGCTGATCCTTACCCCCACCCGCGAGCTAGCAGCGCAGGTGGGTGAAAGTGTTGCAACCTATGGCGCCGGACTGCCGCTGAATTATGCCGTTGTCTTTGGTGGGGTAAAAATCAACCCACAAATGATGAAACTGCGTAAAGGCGTCGATATTTTGGTCGCAACCCCGGGCCGCCTGCTCGATCTTTACCAGCAAAACGCCATTCGCTTTCCAACGTTGGAAGTGTTGGTACTGGACGAAGCCGACCGCATGTTGGACATGGGCTTCATTCATGACATTAAAAAAATCATCAAACTGTTACCAACAAAGCGCCAGACGTTAATGTTTTCGGCGACCTTCTCTGACGACATCCGGGCGTTGGCCAAAAGCCTGGTCAATAACCCGGTCGAAATTTCTGTGGCACCGCCAAATTCCACTGCCGAGCGGATTGAGCAGACCATGTACGCCGCAGAAAAGAGCGAAAAGCCTCGCATGCTGATGCAAATACTGCGTGACCTTAACTTGCCTCAGGTGATTGTTTTTTCACGCACCAAACACGGTGCCAACCGTCTGGTGAAACAGCTCGACAGCGGCGGCTTTCTGGCGGCAGCCATTCACGGTAACAAAAGTCAGGGCGCACGCACCAAAGCACTGAGCGACTTTAAGGCCGGCAAAATACAGGTGCTGGTTGCTACCGATATTGCCGCTCGCGGCCTGGATATCGAAAAACTGCCCTATGTGATCAATTATGATCTGCCGCAAGTTGCCGAAGATTACGTCCACCGTATTGGCCGGACCGGCCGCGCCGGTCAGGTAGGTCACGCCATTTCTTTGGTCATGGACGAAGAATTTAAGACCCTCAAAGCGATCGAAAAACTCATCGGCCAGCCCATCGAACGTTGCAAACTGGAAGGTTTTAGCAACGTCGAACTTACCGGTAAAACGCCACCCCCAAAGAAAACGCAGCGTCCACCGCGTAAACCGCGCAACGCTAGCAATAAGTCACCAAGCGGCAATCGGTAAAGAAAAAAAAGCTACCCTTTTGGGGATAAGGGTAGCTTAACAAGAAAAGTCAAACTTCGTTACAACAACGCCAGATTATCAACGAAACCGTGTTGTTTACAGTGACAAATTGTCACAGCCCTCGAGCGGTGTTGCCTTGCTTCTGAACGACCAGGTCTAGCGCATCAATAGCCGGCGTTTGAATATCCGGAACAATCCCCGTCCGCTCCCAGTTGGTCTTCGTCGCTGTTATGATCGGCTTAAACATCGAAATACGAAACGCCAGCCGTTCGGTGATGTGGCGTACTCCCACATAAAAGCCGGCACTCGCCGTCGTATCACCAACCACAATGGCTCTAGCATTCGCCTGCAACACCCCAGCAAAAATTTCAGCGGCACTGGCTGTTTGGCTACTGGTTAATAGCCATACTGGTAAATCGCCGCGGAAATTAGCATGGGAAACGCCCGCCAATGCAGCCATCTCTGCGGTTTTCTCATTACTTGAATCAAGCACATACCAAAGCGGCGTCTTAACCGGCAAGAAGTAACTCAACATATACTGAACCAAGTCGGGGGAACCACCGACGGTGTCACGTAAATCAATGATCAGTCCATCACTGTGTTTAAGAAAGTTTAAAGCCGCATCAACCGCCTCTCTCGCCTGCTCATCCGGCGAAAACTTATTAAATTTTAAATAGCCGATATTGCCCCGTAGGTAGCGCACTTGCTCAAAACCAAAGTTATAGGTCAGTTTACCTTGCTGGTGGCTTATCACATGGGTAATCTTCTCATCAGGGTTAACGGTGTATAAACTGAGGTGGTTATCACCGGTAAGCGCGCGTAAATCCTTACCCAGTACCCGAGCAAACTCATCCAGTGACTCAAGTTCATCATAAATCCCAAGTTCGAACCGGCTCAAAAACAGACGCTTTAAATCAGCGACAACCTGTTGTTCGATGTACTCCCGTTGCATCACATCAAACGTTTCGGTAAGTAACTGACGAGTACGTTCAGATGTCAGTCCCTTGTCGTCTGCATGGGTCATTAGTGACGTTAATAATAAAGAAATAAGAAAAAGTAGCAGAGCCACAACTCTGCTAAAACTAAGCAAAATGGGTTTCATAAGTTTACCTTTAAACATTCATTAGCAACGGTAGGCCTATGCCCACCGGATATCTGTTAGGTCATTGAAAGCTAATGAATTTAGATAAAGGCGTTTTTGATTTTAAACTGTATACCCGTGTCCTTCCATCCAGAGAGGTGGAAGCGACTTGCTGGTTTATTTAAAAACCAATCATCAAAAATCGGTTCGGTGAGCGAATAAACATTAACAATGGTCGCGGTGAATAACGTTTCATCGGTACGGTCAAATTGCCACTTTGCCGACTGCTTATGGTGCTCAAAATAGCTGGCACTGGAATAAGACAGATACGAAACAGCCAAGTGATCGCTTGTTTCAGAGAGCGCAGAGGTGTCGGCAACAACAAACGGTGAGGATATTGATGATTCGGCGTCAGCGAAAGACAGCCAACAAAACAAGCACAGCAATACCGCCGTGAAAGTAATCTTAACAGCTTGCACACCATATTGGTTGGCGGTATCACCCATCAAGCTTCTCTAGCACCCGATTCCTTTTAAGTAGATCGTTACCATACTATTAATTTACGCCTTGCGCCAACCGCAGTTGCCTTACCCCACGCCCCGGTTAATTAACGGTTTTCTTAATTATATTCTACACTTACGTAAAGCATTACCCTATCGTAAAAGAACGCTTACAGCTGTCACAGGCGCTCAACCACGCCGTTGAAAACCAGGAACTTGCACTGGCTCTGCAACCGCAAGTTGATACACAACAACAGGTCATCGGTTTTGAGGCGCTGCTACGCTGGCAACATCCTAAGTTTGGTTCGGTCTCGCCCAGCCGCTTTATTGCGATTGCGGAAGCGTCCGGATCGATTGTCGAAATCGGTGATTGGGTGCTGCAACAATGTTGTGAAAAGCTTGTTCAATGGCAGCAAACCGGTCGCAAAAGCCTAACAATATCGGTCAACGTAAGTTCCGTGCAGTTTCGCCGCGGCGACTTTCTCTCGCGCGTGCAACACATCCTCGAGCACACCGGCGCAAATCCGAATCATCTTCGTTTTGAGCTAACCGAAAGCCTGATTGCCGACGACATTGACTTTATCGTCGCGCAAATGGAAGCCCTACGCGCTCTGGGCTTGTCCATTTCGCTGGATGACTTCGGCACCGGCTACGCTTCCTTGGCCTACCTGACACAGTTGCCGCTCGATGAGCTGAAAATTGATCGCGCCTTCGTCAATGATCTCGATAAACACAGCAAAGGCGAGTTACTCACCGAGACCATTATTAGCCTCGGCCGCAGCATGAACTTAGCCGTGATCGCCGAGGGCGTCGAAACACAGGAGCAATTCAAACGCTTGCAGGCAATGGGGTGTGAATATTTCCAGGGCTATTTGTTTGGTAAGCCGCGAATTGAACCGGATGAGTTTTAAACGCCCTAGCTAAACCGCCCGAATTGCCGGCGGTACGCCGACGGTGTGTAGCCGGTAACGCTCTTAAATGTCCGTCGAAACGATGTCTCGTCAGTAAAACCTAAGCAGTCACTGATTTGGTTAACGGCCTGGGAACTGTAGATAAGGTAATCCGAAGCCTGCCGCATCTTCACAAGCCGCATGAGATGCGCGCACGGCAGTCCGGTTATCGCTTTGGTCTTTCTGGCCAGAGTCCGTTCAGTGGTGTTCAGTCCCTTCGCCAGTAAAGACACCATCAGGGCACTGGCAGGCGTTTCCTCAACCCACGCGTAAATCTGCCGAATTAACGGATCGTCAAAGGCCATCACATTAACCGCCTGCAATGGCGTTACCCGACTCTCAGGCTTAGGCACCACCATAACGTCAATAATGTCCCGCAACAGATTGTGACCCAGTTCCTGCTCGATAATCGCCTGGGCGATAGGCAAATACCCATTAACCCCTGAAGCGGTCATGATAGCGTCATCGGCCACAAAAGTCTGAGAAAACCGCCACATTATCTGAGGGTTCCGGGCGCTAAGAAAGTTCGTCAGCCACCACGTCGACGTCGCCTTCTTGCCCGTCAAAACGCCAGCATCGACGAGCAAGCCGACCGCCGAACAGTAGGCCCATAACTGAATGTTTGGCTGCACGCGCTTAAGCTGGTCAACAAGGTCACTGTAGTTCTGCAACAGCCGACTGATATTGGCTTCACCATCGGTCCAGAATCCCGGCACGAGTATCGCATCCAACGAATCATCGGTCATCGACAGTGTCGGCGTAACCGACAGGCGGGCACCGTTATCGGTTATCTGAAGCTCTACAGGTTGGTTTAGGGAGGGCGTATTCACCCCCGCCCATACCACATCAAACCTTGCTGCTCCGGCGCGTTTATTTGCGGCTTGCAGCAGTTCTGCAAACGCCAGCAACCCAGATGCCATGCAACCGGGATAAACCAACAGACCCACTTTCATTCGTCACCACATGGCTGATATTGCATGATTAATGTCATAAACAGCCATTATGGTCACTGCTCAATAAAAATACAATGGGATTATCATCAATCACGGAGCACCCAACATGACCATCACTCAGCTTAGAAACGCCACCATCATCGTTCATTACAACAACGAGGTTATCTTGGTTGATCCCATGTTAGCCCCCCAAGGCGCCATTCCAGCGCTTAAATACCTCACCAGTAAACGCGTACGAAACCCAACCGCTCCACTGCCCAGTAATGCCGACAACCTGCTGAATAGCGTTACCGCGTGCTTAATCACCCATTGTCAAAAGGGCCATTTTGATCACCTCGACAGAGCAGCCACCAAATGGCTCAGAGCACGTCAGATACCAACCTATTGCGCAGAGAAAGACGCTCCTTTTCTCACCAAGAAAGGGCTCAACGTAAAACCGCTCAGTTGCTCGCGCAGCAACCCGTTTTTTCAAGGCAGTATCGAACTTATCCCCTGTGTACATGGTGACGGCATTGTGGGTCGGCTAATGGAGCACGGTTTTGGGTACCTCATTAAACAAGCCAACGAACCGAGCTTATACATCACCGGCGACACCTTATTAACGGACGATGTACGCCGTTGCATTAGCTTACAACAGCCGGACTGCATCGTCTTACCCGCTGGTGGCGCACAATTTGATATTGGTGGCCCCTTCATTATGGGCGTCGACGATGTACTGGAAGTTGGCGCCTTAAGTACCAGCCATATTATTGCTAACCACCTAGAAGCACTGGATCATTGCCCGGTTACCCGGCAGCAATTAAAAGCCGCCGTAGCCAACCAACCATGGGCTGACCGAGTTCATGTACCTGCCGACGGTGAAACAATTTCGGAGGTTTTTTGATCTTTTCCCCTGATCTCACCGTGTACAAAAAAACAGCAACCGAAAAGGAAGGGAAAAGCATGAGCTATACACTGGAAATTCAGGACATCAGCGATGTTACGCACGACGTTAAGCGCATCCGTCTGCCCAAGCCCGATGGCTACCAATTTACCCCCGGTCAAGCCACCGAAGTAGCCATTGACCGGGACGGTTGGCGAGAAGAAAAACGCCCTTTTACCTTCACCTCCATAAACAGCGACCCGTGGCTCGAATTCATCATCAAAGTCTACCCTGACCATGACGGCGTTACCGAGCAAATCGGTGCGTTGGGTAAAGGCGATGCGCTGATCATTGACGACCCCTGGGGGGCCATCAACTACAAAGGCGAAGGGACGTTCCTCGCCGGCGGCGCCGGCGTAACCCCCTTCATCTCGATTTTGCGTGACCTGCATAACAAGGGTGAGATTGGCAACAACCGTCTGGTTTTCTCCAATAAGACCGAGCAGGACATTATCCTGAGAGAAGAGTTTGAGCGTATGCTCGGCGACCAGTTCGTTAACGTAATCACCGAACAGCAACCCTCCGATGATTTGATGTTTTTAAACGGTCATATTGATAAAGACTTTCTGGCAACACACATCAAAGACGTTAACCAGGCCTTTTACGTCTGCGGCCCCGAGCCTTTTAACAACAGCATCATGGATGCGCTCAAGCAACTCGGTGCCGATCCAGATTCGTTGGTGTTTGAGAAATAAATCAACCACAACAAAAAAGTTTTAAAACCAGGGTTGCAAATAGGAACAATTCTCATTATGATCTGTATCGAAACTTAATTCAACGTCAAGTTTCAATTTACAGGTCTATTGCCTTTCCTCTCCTAGAAAGCGCAACGTTTATCCCCGGCTTCGGCCGGGGATTCTTTCATCTGGCTCTGTTTCCGACGACGCTCAATAAAACCAACCGGTACGGAATGACACGCCGACAACAACAAACAACACCGAAATGACGGTAACCGACACAATGTGCCACGCCATCACGTTGAGGTTCGACGGTGAAAGATTCGGTATTACACGAAACCTAGCGTTTATCGCAAAACCAGCGGTAAGTGCGAGCAAGCCGAGTTTGAGCATGATGGGATGAGCGACCGGGTTACTTAAATCAAACCACTGACTGACATCCGGCAACAGCCGGTGCGCCAGCATAACGCCGGTGATGATCTGAATAATCAGCGCCGGCATACCAATCTTTTCATAGACCGATTCAAAGCTTAGTAACAACTCTGGCGAACGCTGTTTCAGTACATTAGGCAGCACCACCACAGACAGAACAATATGCCCTCCTGTCCAGATGGTGGCAGCAAGGATATGAAGCAATAACAGTAAACCGTACATGGCGACCTCTCTGGCTTTGCACCGCTAAACTGTACCACTATGTGACAGAAAATATGAGCGGATTATTAAGCCTTATACTCATCCGTCGACTCTGCTACAGTTTCGTTATTGAAAATAACGATAAGCTCAACAATAAGTTCGCCCATGAAAATTTATAAAAAAGACATTACAGAAACCCTCTTCAGCACACTGTTCATCGCCGGTGGCTTTATCGTAGGTAGTAGCATCATGCGCTCGATAATCAATGGCGAACTGACCTTTCGCGACGACAACCTCTTCGTTTTTATCATCGCGTTCGTCGTCGCAGTGATTTTTCAGGTGCGGAAGGTGTTAAAACGGCAGGATAAGGTCAATAATTAAAGCGCGATTACGCAATGGCTTTGTATTGCGTCGTAGCAGCGCTGTATTATCAAAAGTCTTTCAATTGGATTTTTAAACTACGGTTAGTTTCAGCATTACGCAATTCCTGTTCGGAAACTTTCCAAAATTCAAAGGCTTGGTCGCTGATATCTCTTAATAAACGCTCTAATGCCTGAACATCAACGTTACGACGTAATGCAATAGCGACAGCGCTTCTGGCATTGCTGGGCGAAAAGTTATGTTGCTGCCGTACACTTTTAATTTCTTTAAGCAACTCCTCATCCGATCCAAAAGCCACCCGTTTTTCATTTGCGTCCCAGTCGGCGACGAATACCGCCCTAATACCGGGGGGAAGAAAATTGGCAAAGCACAACGCGTCACCGATCGTTAGGCGTCGCCGAAATGCCTGAAACACACCTACGACCATATTCCATGCCATATTGGTTGTCTCAAGATTAGAGGCATCTCTTGCGTCTACCATGAACTGGTTAAACTGCTCTGTCGCGTGATAATACTCGGGAGGTACAGGCATCGTTTCTCCATTATTTATCATTTATCGCATAAACTAAGCGGCACCCTAATCGCAGTTTATTTTTAAACTAAAATAAGCCAGACAACAAGCCGCCGATGATCTCGCTCAAATAATCTGTTTATTTATTAATCGTTTACAGATTACAAATTGACTATTTTTTAACCGTCGCACATAGTCATGAGACACACAAATAACGATTGGGTAAGGGTCTCGAGATGAGTAGGGTCATTGTTGCCGGTGCCGGGCTTGGCGGTGTTTCCGCCGCTTTTGAACTTCGCGAAATGTTGCCGGACACGGTTGATGTCGACGTGGTTCATGAAGGCGAAGAGTTTAACTTTGTTCCCTCCAACCCCTGGGTCGCGCTCGGTTCCCGAATGCGTGATCAAGTGGTGATGCCAATAGGGCCGATCTTTGAGAAGCATGACATTGGTTTTAACAGCTCAGGCATCAAGCACATTGACGCAAAAGCCCGTAAGCTGACGCTCGGTGACGGCTCTCAGAAAAGCTACGATTTTTTGGTGATCTGCACCGGCCCCAAGCTGGCCTTTGAGCAGATTCCGGGAGCGGGACCTGAAGGCGGGTACACCCAGTCCATTTGCACCGCCGACCACGCCGTAAAAGCGCACCAGGCATTTCAACAGTTACTCGACAATCCAGGCCCCATACTGGTAGGCGCCCTGCCCGGCGCCAGTTGCTTCGGGCCGGCCTACGAGTACGTGCTGTCGCTGGAGTATGAACTGAGAAAACGCAAAATTCGTGACCGTGTGCCCATCACCTTTGTCACACCCGAACCGTACATCGGCCATATGGGGCTAGGCGGAGTCGGTGACTCTAAAGGCTTAATGGAGCATAAATTCCGTGAACATGGCATAAAATGGATCTGTAACGCCAAGGTGACCGAGTTTTCCAGCAATCAGGCATCCTTCGACGTACTTAACGAGGACGGCAGCAGCAAAGGCAGCCAACAACTGCCGTTTCATCTGGCGATGTTTTTACCGGCCTTTAAAGGCTCACCTGCCGTCGCCGAAGTGCCGGATTTATGCAACCCGAAAGGCTTCGTCAAAACCGACACGCATCAGCGCTCACTGGCTTATCCTGAAATATACGCAGCCGGTGTTTGCGTCGCTATCCCCCCTATTGAGGAAACGCCGGTACCCGTCGGCGCGCCGAAAACCGGGCTGATGATTGAATCCATGACGTCGGCCATCGTCGCCAACATCAAAGCCACCTTAGACCATGAACCGGCAACCGCAGAGCCGACATTAAGTGCGCTTTGCCTTGCAGACATGGGCAACACCGGCATCGCGTTTTTGGCGATACCGCAAAACCCGCCGCGCAACCAGAACTGGACCGGCTCAGGCCGTTGGGTGCACTGGGCTAAAGTCGGTTTTGAAAAGTACTTCTTCCATAAAGTGCGCAGCGGTACCAGCGAACCGGTTTACGAGCGGGTCGGTATGCACATGATTGGGGTACATCGCTTGAAGCAAAACGATCACTAAGCGCGTAGCGCGGCCGTTATGCGGCTCGCGCTCGTTGCGTCAGTTCAACCAACTGCTGGCGCACTTGTTTACCATCCGTAGCCACAGTTTCAAAGGCAATAAAATAGACCTGCTCGTCATAGCTCAGGTGAAAGCCATCAGGGTAAATACTGTGCATTGTGACACTGCCAGGTTCAAAGGTACTGCCGTTTAAGTGCTGTTGCAGGATAAGCGCACAGGCATCTGCATGATCTTCGTTCATGTGGTTTATCATGCTAAGCGCCGCCTTATGATCCCATTCAGGCGCAGGATATAGCCATTCTTCCGGTTCTAACCAAAAGATTTCACCGAAACCACCAATAAACCGAATGTGTTCGACCGTAAGCTGCCAGAACTTAAAATCGTGCGCTTTTTTATAACCCTGAGCGCTCGGAAACCGTTGATAGTATCGTTCCGCTAATTCTGCATCACTAATGACCTGCGCATGCCCACTTAAGGTCAAGCGTCCCTGGGTGTTCTGATCCCCTTTTTCGGCATGGTCATAAAGCGTAACACTTAAGCGGCTGTCTTGACTCAGATTGCGGGCGTGCTGAGCAATGTCAGAAACATAAAAAACGATATGCCCCTCATCAGTAAGCATAACCGGCGATACAGAGCCAAAAGGCATACCGCCAAGTTTCTTCGACAAAGTCGACAAGACAGCGGTGCTGTTACGCTGTGCAAGGGCGCGTGCTTGTTGAGCAGCTTGTTGACGTTTGTTCATTAAAAGTCCTCTTTTTTACGTAATTATAAATGTCGGGGTTCGGTAAAAATCATCGGTTTGTGGATATTAGGATGTTTAGTGATATAAACCGGACTGCGATACGTCTTTTCCAGTATTTCCGAACGAAATACCGTTTCTGGTTTTGCAAAGTGCTTTAGTGCGCCATCGGCCAACAACAGAATATTATCAGCGTATAACGAGGCTAAATTTAAGTCATGCATCACCGCTATCACCAAATTGCCCTGACGCGTAAAACGCCTCAGTTCGGCAAGAACAGAATGCTGATGATAAACATCGAGCGCTGACGTAGGCTCATCCAGAAGCAACATCTGCTCACCCGGCACAGCAACGTCCAGCTGGCATAAGCAACGAGCAATATGAGCCCGCTGTTGCTCCCCCCCGGACAAGGTATCCATAGTGCGGTCGGCAAACGCTTCGGCGTCGAAACGCTGCAGCCATTTGTAGGCTCTTTGTTGAGTAACAACGTCGGTTTCATTGGACCAAAACCGACCCATCCCCACCAGTTCAGACACGGTTAACCCGAACGGGGCGCTCAGCTTCTGCTCCATCACCGCGCGAACAGGCGCGAGTTGCTTAGGGATCCAGTTAGAAAGCTCTCTGCCATTCAACCGAATACTTCCCTGGTAATTCAGTTCACCGGCCAGAGTATTCACCAGCGTCGACTTACCTGCGCCGTTCTCGCCGATAAGAGCCACAAACTCTCCGGCTTCCAGAGTGAGGTCAAACGCGCCTAATACACGTTTCTGACCACACTTCACATGAGCGATATTAATATCCAGCATGAAGCCTCCGCTTTTGTTGGATAAGTAAGTAAATAAAGAAAGGAGCGCCAACGGACGCGGTAATGATGCCTATCGGTAACTCGGCCGGAGCAACAATGGTTTTAGCGATCCAGTCCGTAAGCACCAGTACGCTCGCACCAAACAGCATGGAAACCGGCATCAGCCAGCGAATATTGGCACCAACCAAAAGCCGTGCAATATGCGGAATAATCAGACCAACAAAGCCGATCATACCGGTGAGCGCTACGGCCCCGCCGACACCTAATGCCACCCAAATAATCAGTTGACGCTTAAGCGATCGCGTATTCACACCCAGATAACGGGCCTGGCGCTCCCCCAATAGCAGGGTATTAATGGATTTACGCAGCATAAATAACGCAATCGAACTAACCCCCATTAAAACCACACCCAGCGGCAACTGATCCCAGTTGGCACCCGCTAACGAGCCCATCTGCCAAAAGCTCATTAAACGCAGGGCATCATCGTCGGCGTAATAACTTAATAACCCCAGTAGTGCGCCCGCCAGCGCATTGATTGCGACACCGGCCAGCAGCAAAGTAGCAACATCAACCCCCGTTTTTCCGCCTGCCAGCCGATAAACCAGAAATGTCGTTAGCAGCGCGCCAAGAAAAGCAGCCAAAGACACCCAGAAGCTGCCTTGTAGCCCAATCTGCGCACCCAACGCGATAACGCTTAACGCAAACACAGCTGCACCACCGGAGATCCCAATCAAACCGGGATCAGCCAAAGGATTTCGACAAAGCGTTTGCATCGCAGTACCACTTTGCGCCAACACCGTACCCACCAGTAAACCAAGCACCAATCTTGGTAAACGCAGTTGTGTCACCACCGTCTGCTCAAGCTCGTTCATCGGAGCCGAAAAGCCGGGCAGCCACATTAAGGGTAAGCGCCAGTCACTGAGCACTGGACCGCTGGACAACAACAACCAACTACTGGCGAGAATGCCAACCGCGCCCGCAATCAGCCAACGACGTCGTTCAAAAGTCATCAACGTACTCCAACAGCGATTGATGGGCTTCAGCAATACGCGTCGTCATCCCCAAGGCCAACAACGAATCCATCACCAGCAGGCGGCACGACTGACCGACTTTTAGTAATTGCAGAGTGGCCGTTTGACAGAACTCATCACGCCCACCAGCGGCATCCACCACATGCGATGGTGCAACGATAAAGTCAGGTTGATTGAGGAGTAAATGTTCCCGGGAAACGGTTTTGAAACCCTTATGTTCAGCAATGTTGTTGATGTCCGAATGTTCAAACAGCAAATCCGGCACACTGTCTTTGCCGGCGGCGACGACGCCGCGTTCAGACACTTGTAAAACAAAGAGTCCGTTTAACGTTTGCGCCCGCTTAACCGAATGAAACTGCGCTTTGATGGTTTCGATAACCGCGTTGGCGTTTTCAGGCATGCCCAGTTGATCCGCAACAGCACTAATGAGCTTATAGAACCCCGTTAACGTGGTTGGCTTTTCAAATGATACAACCGGCACTCCTGCCGTCTCTATCTGCGCCAGCGCGCGCTCACTGCCAGCACCTTCCAGAACCCAAACCTGTTGTGGGTTAAAGCTAAGCACCCCTTCGGCGGACAGATTGCGGTAATAACCCACTTTAGGGAGCGCGTGTACGTGTTTCGGTGAGGTACTCGACGTATCGACACCGATCACCTTATCACCGCCCCCTACCGCAAAAACAATATCTGTCAAAGTACCGCCAGCAGTAATCAAGCCGCCATCGGGAGCAGGCTGAGTGTGGCCGCAAAACGGCACCGCCGCAGCCAGCATTATGAGTAGATTTTTTAACGATTGGTAAAGCCTCTTCATAGCCGCCTCTTGTTGTCGTGATTTGCGATTGCGAAAAATAAAATAGTAATTTTCTATTGCAAATGCAAATAGTTTTCGTTTAGATCTACGCCGTTTTCATGATTCTTGTTTTGTCATTCAAAAAAATTGGAGAAGCTTGTGAACGTTTTGAATCATAAAGTTCGAGCATTTAAACCTTCGCTTGTGGCACTGGCGATCGCTACGACGATGGTCAGCGGAGTCAGTACCGCCGAAGTCGCCTCCCCCGAGGCTGAGCAAACGGTCGATGAGATCGTTGTCGTCACCGGCTCCCGCACGGAAGAGAAGCTCGAAGACGTTGCCGGCGCCGTCAGTGTGGTGACGGCCGAAGAAATTGATATGCAAGTGAGCAACGGACTTGCCGACGTATTCCGTTATGACCCCAGCATTCAGTCCACTGGTACACAAGGACAGCCGCAAACCCTGTCAATTCGTGGCATAGGTGGCAATCGAGTTGTCTACATCAAGGACGGTCGTCGACTGAATGACGCCTATGCCGGAGGGGGTGGTTACCTGGTCGGTCGTGGTTATCTAGACGTTACACAGGTGCAGCAAATTGAAGTGGCCAAAGCCGCCGCATCGCCGCTGTACGGCTCCGATGGCTTAGGTGGCGTCGTGGTCATTTCAACACCCGATCCCGACGATTTATTAAACGGCCAGGACCATCACGCAGGCTTAACGCTGGGGTTTGACGGAATAAACACCGAAAAGAAACTTGGATTTAGCGGCGCACAGCAGTTCGATGGGTCCAATGCCATGATTCAGGTTGCGGCACGGCAAGGTAACGAAACGCAAAACCATGAGGAATCGTTACCGGGTTTCGACTACGACAGCCAAAGTGTGTTAGCAAAATGGGCAGTAGCCGTCGCCAAAAGCGATGAACTGATGTTTAGCATCGACCATTTTAAGCAAACCACCGAGCAACAGCTTAGCGAGACCAACCAAACCGACGACGACAACCGTCAAACTGCATTTTCGATCGATTATCAGCGCAATCAATCGAACGCGCTTGCCGATTCTCAGGACTGGCAGCTTTATATCACTGATTATGAGCAAGGCAGTGATCAGGTTCGTGCGGGTGCCAGTCGCTCAGGGGCTTACACCGACTACAATGATTATGCTTTTAAACAAACCATCATAGGCGCGCGTTGGCAGGCCCAAAAGCAACTGGAGCAAGCCACAGTTCGGCACGATCTGGTGTTCGGTTTTGACGCCGACTACTACGATACAGAACGACCCCGGTTTAAAACACGCATCGCTGTCGACGGCACCGTCGTGCAGGATAATGAGCCACAAAAGGCATTTCCGGGAGCCGAAACCTGGCTAACCGGATTATTCCTTCAAGATAACATCACTTTCGAGGATTCTGCCTTTAAACTCATTGTCGGCGCGCGACTGGATCATTACGACATGAGCCCAAATGAAAATACACTGTATGATATGTCAGAACTTGCGGAGATCAGCGAAACCGCATTCTCACCCAAACTTGCCGGTATCTATACCTTCAGCTCGGGCGTTCGGGGCTACCTGCAGTATGCCGAAGGATTTAAAATCCCGCCTCATGACCAGGCTTATCAAAGCCATGGTATCGAACCCTTCTACGCGATACTGCCTAACCCTGACTTGCAACCGGAAAGCAGTCGTTCACTGGAGTCGGGACTAAAGTTCAGCAATGACAGCACACGGTGGAGTTTCGCGGCGTTCTATAGCCACTTCGACGACTTTATTGAAACCGCCGTAGTGGGCAGCAGCCCTACGTATATTCCGGGCGTAGAGCGTGTTGAATATCAATACGTGAATCAGGATAAGGTAACCATTAAAGGCGCAGAAGCCAGCTTCACTCACTGGCTGAATGATTACTTTCGTATCGACACTACCGCTGCCTACGTCAGCGGCGAGAATGACGCAACCGGAGAGGCACTAACATCGTTATCACCGTTGTCGGGCAATTTCTCTTTGGGTTACTTCGGTAACCAATGGCATATTCGCGGCATACTCAATGCGGTAGCCACAATGGATGATGTACCCAGCGCATCGCCGGAAACCGGTGCATTTATAGAAACCCCCGGTTACACCACGCTCGATATTTTAGCTGGTGTTTCATTTGGCGACTGGCAGGTAAATCTCGCAGCGCTGAATATCACCGATAAATATTACGTGCCATACCAAAGTGTCGCGGGGCTGCCAGCACAAACGCCGACAGAGCAATACAGTCAACCGGGACGTTCGATTGCTATGCAGTTGTCCTACGAATTTTAAAGGTCAGTCTTTAAATCAGTGGTGAGCATGAGTCGCTCACCACGCTTAGATTAAACACTACAGGCGCCCGGCATTAAAAACTCGAGCCGGGCTGCTGCAGAAAGGCCAACTCTTCTTCACTGGAAGTACGGCCTAATATGTCGTTACGGTGCGGGTAGCGGCCAAAGCGGTCTATGATTTCTTTGTGCTTGAGCTCAAACTTGTAGTTGTACTCCAGGCCCGGCTGTTCGAACAGGATAACGGCTTGTTGATGGATGGCCGCCGACTCGCTGTGCATATACGGCATATACAAAAACGCCTTTTGATCGTTGCTCAGACTTTTATCAGCACCACAGGCAACCGCCTCCTGCGCCAGCACCAACGCCATAGGATCCTGACTAAATGCCATCGGCGTGTCGCGATAGACATTTCGTGAGAACTGATCAAGCACAATAATTTCGGCCAAACGCCCTTCTGCGCTTTGTCGCCAGCGCCAGCACTCTCCCGCCGCAGCAGCCACTAAAATGTCGCTAAAACGCGTTTTTATGGTGTTATCCAGCGCATCGCTCTTGGCAAACCATTGCTTGGATGTCAGCTCGTCGAACCAGAAATCGATAACAGCTTGCGGATTCATTGTTGTGCTCCTGATCTTAACCGTGATGTTTGCAAAATAACCGCGTTTGGTTGGTTTCCGCTGGACTTGCAAGGACATCGGCTAATATGGAATAGTAGATGACTTGAGACACAAAGTTAACAGTTTTACCGGTGGCATCGATGAAACCACTTCGCTCAATAGGTGTAATGATACTAGGTTACCTTCTCGGTAACCTAATCTTACTCATGACCTACAAGTTTCCAGCGCCTTTGTCAGGTTTTTATGAAAAAATCAGCTTTACTAAGGCCATTCATATTTTTGATGAGATTATTTTTATTAGCTTTTTCTATATATTAGTGGGTGGCTGGCTTTATTTTTCACTCTTAATTTTGCTCATTTATATAATCCAAAGAAAAATAAACTTAAATAACACCGCTCTTGTTAACCTTAGCTTTTTTGGGGGAGCTTTATTTTCAGCAATCGTGTTAGTCCTTACGCTAATAGAGTAAATAACTTCTGTATTCGTTTACGATAGTAAACTTACCCCGTATTGTTTCAATGATTTCTGAACAGGATAAATCAGTGAGACAATTTCTTTTAAGAACCACAACGATTGGTATTCTTTTAAACATGCCGCCACTGCTGGCACAGCTTATGACACTGCTTAAACTTGATATTACCCCTATCATTTTGGCAACGCTGTTATGGGCAAACACCCCACTACAATACTTCGGTATGGCATCAATCTTCACTCAACAACAGATAACCTTCGAGGAATGGGGTGTGAGCCAGGCCTCTCCTGTGGTTTGGGTGTCGGTCGTATTATTTTGGCTATTCCTGGCAGCCCTTATCAGCGCTATAAGCCTGCTACGGATAAGCAGAAGATAAAAAACACATAAATGACCCGGTCAAGCAG
Source organism: Idiomarina aquatica (assembly GCF_003987185.1). Lineage (GTDB taxonomy): Bacteria > Pseudomonadota > Gammaproteobacteria > Enterobacterales > Alteromonadaceae > Idiomarina > Idiomarina aquatica. The sequence goes on from NZ_PIPS01000001.1 coordinate 17,441, forward strand.
GTTGATATCGCTGGTGCATGACACCTGTCGGTACCAAGCAGGACTCTATCAGCTTGAGATTGCGGAACCAGGTAGCATTCATCATCAAATCCAAACGTCATTTTCAGCGGTTTTACGGCCCTTTTCATCACCAGTGTTGACCACACCCCGCGGCTCGATCAATAACACCTGCGCCTCTTGCTCGGCGTAAGGCTTATGTTCAACGCCCTTTGGCACCACGTACATTTCACCCTCAGACAGCTCAACATGGCCGTCTCTGAAGTCAATGCGCAGACGCCCCGCAAGCACAATGAAGGTTTCATCGGTCTCCTTGTGGTCATGCCAGACAAAGTCACCTTGCAGCTTCACCACCTTGAACTGGTAATCGTTCATCTCGGCAATCACTTTTGGCGACCACTGTTCAGTAAACAAGCTGAGTTTTTCTTTAAAGTTTATCGGTTTGTGTGGCATAGGGGTCCTTTAGGTTTAGTCTGGTTTGTGCCATTAGCAGACCTTGGCTCTATATCAGTGAAATGTCGCTCAATAGAAATGTCTTGAAGAACGAAAAGAAGATAATGTTTTCTCTCTAAACTATAAAGTCTACAGTCTACAGTCTACAGTCTACAGTCTACAGTCTATTGATTATCGGTTTAGGAGCTTATATTGAGGAAGAAGACGTTATTAAGCTACTTACTATTTTTTCAATCTCGCTTTTCGACAGAAGGTGAGCATTTTCCTGAATAAGTAAACCTAGTTGTTGTATGTCGTCAGTGTTCTCACTTGATATAAAATGCTCGTAGGAACACCGGGCGATTTCTCTGCGAATTTCAAGAAAGTCGATATAAATACTGCGATTAACTGACCCAACAAGTATTCTCGAAGGTGTTAAAGGGAGGAGTATTGCTAGTAATTGGTCTTCTTTATCAAGAAAAGGCTTGTAGGTGCGAGAGCCTGATACTTTAAAAACCAACATCGAATCACCTAAGGGGATTGATACTTGTTCAGATGTGATGATGGAGTAGTTTAGTGTTTCATAACGAATTGCTTTGTGTGCTGGAACTAATGATTCCCTCAGGCCAGATAAATGACCTGTCTTAATTGAATCCAATAGTCTTTTGGGCGATAGGTTCAAAACCTCGCTTCTGAAATTTTGCGCTATCTGTGTAGCATTTTCTTTCATGAAAGGGCCTAGTTGAGGCCTTATCAACTCTCGTAGAATGGGAACTTGAGCAGTTGTTGCCCCTAGTTCTCGTATTGCGTTATCTATTATGGTCGGCTCATTTACAATTTGATTTTCGACGAGAGCTACTAAAGATTTTTCGTCAGATACAAGTTCAACGAGAGTATTCAGCAAACTCTGCCCTGCGCTCATAAAGGAAAGCCGTAAATGTCTTGTACGAGCCTCTAGGTGAGCAACAACCATAGCAATGTCTTTAGAAACTGGTTCAGGCGTATCGCTCTGCTGTAAATTTCTGACAATACGTCCAATCTTCATTTCCAGCTGAGTGATCGATTCATCAACCTCTGAGTTATTGCCCTCTGAGTAAAAGTATCCCTCAACCCCAACATTTTTTATATTGGCCTCGAAAGGTTTTGATGACTGGCGGAAGACCCACGTAAAGTGCTCATCGCCATAGCTTTGGCTTTTAAAGCCTCGTTGTAACAACTGAGGGATATAATGTTGTCTTTTTCCTGACATAAGTAGTCACTATTTATAATAGGGAGCCTCCTATATTCTACGGGCGCATCCCAAACGTGAAATGTTCCTGCGATAAGCTGGCCGTATATGCGCTGGCGTCATCTACACTAATTACTAATTGAATTACATAAAAACTCGAATGTCGGTTCCTTGCTCGCAGCTGACCCTCGGCTTAGTGCCAGGAGCGGACGTTAACGTCATTGTTCAAAGGTATTAGAACAAGTCCCTCGAGTGCTGGCCCAGCAGAGATGGGGCTACCTGCAGTTACTTGTTAAAGCTTACATTAATCCCTAAATAGCTCTCGATTTTTTTGCATTTCGTCATAGATAATCCCTAGCTCATCACTAAGATCGTCTTTACCTAACCTAATACGGTTTCCTATCTGGTTCATGCTCCTAGCTGCATTTAAAACTTTATCTGACGATGGCAAGTCATAAATAACGGATAAACGTGAGTACCAGATGATGGACTGTCCTTTTTTGGAGCAACTCTGATGCAAGCACGAAAAGCTCACTTTGGGCAGAATCACTCACCTCGGCAGAGATCATTTCGCCCTGATTACGAAGAAAATATTGAGTAATTCATACCAAAAGACTTCGAAATTCAAGCATTGGTTCTATGACAAACTTGATTAATATCTGGCCGAGTACATAGAGAGAAGCACCTGGGATTATTGATCAAAAATCAGTGTTCATAAGTTCCCCTTATTGATCACGTTTTTCCCAATAGTGAACGTTAACGCCACCAAATATGTCAATCCTCGGAAAATCTGTCAGTTTTCAATAAACGTTGCACGTTATATCTCAGTACTTTTGTTGTCGCAGTCTTTGCACAAAGGTGCGAGCATATGCTATACAAGATTTTGTGCAAACTGAATTCAATGGATTGATTATGCTATCTAAAATATCTCTTAAAGGTGTTACAAGTTACTCTCCGACCACGCCTTGTGAAATTATAGACCTTAACAAAAAAGTAAATCTTTTTTTCGGGTTGAATGGTTCTGGAAAAAGCACTATTGGAAACTACTTGCAGTCTATATCAGAACCTAACTTTTCAGAATGTTCCGTTGAGCCCTATCCTCTAGAAGCAGAGGTTATTGTCTATAATCAGAAGTTTATTGAAGACAACTTTTACCAGAAACCTAGCCAACAAGGAATATTCACCGTAGGCGAAGAAAATAAAGAAATTCAAGAAGATATTGAAAAAAAGCTAGTAGAAATTGATGAGCTTGAGTCAAGGTTAAATGAGATTGAAGAAAACGCAAAAAACAATACCTCAGAAATTGAAAAGCTTGAAAATCAACTACGAGATAAAGTATGGAAGCACAAAGAACTACAAAAAAGTGATACTTTAAGATTCTGCTATCAAGGAAAAAATACAAAAGCAAAGTTTTTGGAAGAAGTTTTGAAACATCCAGAGGAGCCTATTAAAAACCTGAAAGAGCTTGATGAATTAGCTAAAAATCTAAGTGATGATACTTTACCAAAGCCTCTGCATCGCATTTTAGATTTCCCTATGTCAGCTTTAGAACAAGATCCCGTTTTACAACAAAGCATTGTCGGCTCTGATGACTCTTACCTTTCTTCACTTGTAGAAACACTAAACAACTCCGACTGGGTTAAAAAAGGAATGGTCTATGTAAATGATCAGGATGATTGCCCTTTTTGTCAAAGAGCCCTGCCTGATGGGTTTAAGGTACAACTGGAAAAACTCTTTGATGAAACCTACGAACAAAGATTGAATGATTTAGAAAAGCTCAAAAATGATTACCATAATGCAATAACTTTGCTTTCTTCAGATGTTGATTCGCTAAGATCGATAGACGAGAATAGACTGACTACGTTACTTGAACTACTTGAAAGTGAGGTAGAAAGCAACGTTAGAAAGATAGATTCAAAAATTAGTAGTCCTAGCAAAACTGTACAGCTAAAAAACACTGCAACGATAATTAACGAGATCAATGAGATTGTCTCAGAGTTAAACGAAGAAATTCAGGAGTTTAACGCACGCCTTAACGATAAGGAAAAGTACAAAGGAGAAATTAGGGATAACTACTGGAGGAATATTTTCGATGTAAATAGATCTGCGATAGAGATTTTCAATGAAAAAAAGCAGTCAAAAAATAATGAATTATCTGCTCTAAGATGCGAATACAAAAAAGTAAAAGTAAAGAAAAATGAATCTAAAATTGAATTAACAAAACTTCAAGAACATTCTTCAGGTGCTCAGCTGTCGATATCGGTAATAAATACGCAACTAAAATCTCTAGGTATAACTAGCTTTTCTATAGTCCCATCCCCTGAAGATCAGGGTTTGTACAGAATATCCCGTCAAAACTCGTCTGAAGAGGAAGTCTACGCAACGCTTAGTGAAGGTGAAAAAACTCTCCTTACCTTTTTATATTTTATAGAATCCTGCTACGGTTCGAAAAACAAAGATGAGGCTGTCGTCCTTAATAATAGGATCATTGTAATTGACGATCCGATATCGAGTTTATCGCATAATTTCGTATTTGACATTGCATCGATTATCCACCATAAAATTATTTGTGAGAATTTCCGTCAAGTTTTCGTGCTGACTCATAACATGTATTTTTTCCATGAACTGCTTCTGTTGAGAAGCCCTGTTCCTACTAATAATATCAATGATTATAATCTTTTCAGAGTTTCAAAATCAGACTACTCATCAGTTCAAAAAATGGAAAGGAACAGTCTACAAAATGATTATCAAACATATTGGCAAATTGTAAGAGATTGCCGTGATGGATTAATGAGTAGCAACATGCTTCCGAATGCAATGAGAAATATCCTTGAGCATTATTTCAATTTCATTCATAACAAAGGAAAACTGAAGACAACCCTTGAAGAGCTTGGCGAAGAAGTCGTAGAGTTCAAACCGTTTTTTAGATTTGTAAGCAGAATGTCTCACTCAGATGCTGTTAACCTTTTTGACACAGGGGCATTACCTAAAGACAAATATCTAGAAACATTTGAAGAAATATTCAGAAGGACAGGATTTCACGATCATTACAAGCATATGATGGAAGATTAATTAGCTGCCGCTCATTTTAAACATTATCTATTTGGCAATGAGCGCATGTGCTGACACACATCTTCCCAGTTGCCAAAACGATAACGTTGATATTTTCTGACAAGAACCGTTTTACGCTTCATATCAGTTACCTCGCATATCATGCGACAGTGAAGACCACTGACAATCCTTGTAAACCATTTACAAGCGGTAATTGGATTAAAGGTTGTGATAATTTGAGCGGCAGCTAACTTCGATATTACCATTATTTGTGAAATAAATGAAGTATATTGACCCTGAAATCAGTTGTACCTATAACTAGAATTTTCGGGCTCAACTAATTTATTAGATCCACCATTGTGCTCAAACCGCTACTTGAGCCAGTGAGGCTGATTTTAGTATCTAAATTTGAAGATAGTTAATCTTGTTTCATTTCGCACGAACGTCCGCAATTCGCTCACAGTAGGCTATCAGGTTAGTGCCAGGAGAGAACGCTGACTCTGCACTCTGAGATAAATTCGAAACGCAACTTATCATGGCTGGACTTTGTTAGGGGAGTCTGCATCAGTTTCCAGTGCTTGCGATACATAATTAACTAGAGATATTGTCTTTAAACTATTAACCTGACTTCCGTAGTCTAGTGACTCTCCATGCAATACCATATGCCTATTAAGCAGATTAAACCCCTCTCCTCGCTCGTGCTCTGAGGCGCCTATTGGAGTGCTTGCTGCCAATGGGCTTAATAGTGCGGCTTTGTATGTGTCCGCGGCTACTTGTTCGACATAGATCGCTGTACGAGGCTTTTTGTCTTTATTCATAAATAAGTATTGATCGACTACTTCTTTACATATTCCATCTGTTTGAGCGAGCAAAACAGGGATTGATAAGAAATAGTCTCCGTTGCGATGCGCCTTGAATGCCGAAGCTATGATATGCGACCTATGAGGGAATTGAGCATTAAAGGAATTTTCTATTTCGTCTAACTGACTTTCGAAATACTCTACAAGTACTTCCTCAACCTCATCGATTTCGCCACTTGAGAGTGCGTTCTTTATTTCCCATAGACTAGGAAGCGGCATATTGAAATCTAAATACCAACCATATTGAGCTAGCAATAGCAGAGCTTCCTGTATTTTGGGAGGAAGGTCTCGAAAAGAACCCTGTAATTCGTCAAAAGCGGGGGTAATAATGCCTTTGAGAGATTTCTGGTATTGCTGTATTTGCTTTGTAAAAGGGCTTAAGTCAGGAACTTGATAATTAGGTATTTTTATACCTTCAAACGCATTCTGTAATTTCCTTTGCTGCGCCAAGAAAGGCTCCAAGTGAGCCTTGAGCATTCTCTCCGCATCAATAGTTGGGGGCAAGGTCTTTTCTAAGGCTCTCTGAGCTTCCATAACTGGTTTCAGCTGTTCCTGAAGACGATTTGATATTTGCTCCCATTGCTTGAGGTGTTTCTCAAGCCCATCCATTACGTTCCCTTTCATTATTACGAAACCCTTTGATTCCTGCCGCTCATTGTAACCGGAGCTTGAGCGCAGCCGAGGAGACCAAAAGCGGTACTCCTTCTGAAAAAAGAAATAGCTTTTTCTGTATTCATAACTCTCCCTGAAATCTAACAGCGTACTAAGTCGACCTTGCATGATCGGCTTCTCCCGCAAATTAGACTACCTTGTAAGGTCAAAAAATCCAATGTCTGCTTCTCGCTCACAGCCGACTATCGGCTTGGTGCCAAAAGCGGATCTTCAACGCTGCCATCACCCGTAACTGACCAGAGTGCCTTTTGTATTAAACTGGCGCTCGCGCCAAGCACAAAAGGCGCGGCGGGAAGGCATCGGGTGGATGGTTTTGTTACAAATCGGCTTCGCATATTGGAAAACGAGACCCATTTTGGTCAAACTCTATTGCCTTCTCGAAAACCATTTTCACTTCATTTCGGATCGGTTTATAAAAAAACTTATTCCCCAACAAAACCAAGCAATTATTGTCGATGTCGAGTAGCTTAAAAATATGCCCGATGGGATCATCTGCCAATGTGTGGTCGTCAACTATTGAGCTAGGGAAGAACATACCAGCTTCGTTCTCTAATAAGTAACCATCTAATCGCTCATCGAAATGTTCCCAAGCGTTTCGCAAATCCCGGTTGTACAAAGGGGAAGACTCATTGAGGCCAAAGGCACCACAGAGCTTCTTTCCACGATTTATTCTTAGCTTATTTTGCTGAGCTTCTTTCTTCTTACCTTTTGGCGATGGCCAGAAGTACCTTGAAAGTGCAGCAGCATGACCAACAGCCTCTTGTACTATCGAAACAAGATAATCAGGAGTTACATCCTGAGTTTTAAAGTGCTCAAACCTATCAAAGGATTCCAAACAGCGCCCTGCTGAGTATAGGATCGAGTGTATATAAAACGATTCATGGGGAAAATGGATTCCACCACATTCATTAGCTATACGTTCTGCCCTTTGTTCTTTTTCTCCTAAATCCATAGCCTGAGCTTCCTCAAGAGTTGTAACAATCTTAATTTACGAGCGATTCGGTCGTTTTTCTACCGCGAACCGTCTTAACTTTCTACTTAATGAATTTTTATTATATTAGATAACTTATTGCTACAAATAGCTTTATGCCTTCAAAGCCCAAATTGCTTTGGGATAAAAACGAGCAAATCGCTCGTTTTCCTGACTATACGAGAAACTTGCAAATGGACAGCCGATCAGGGAAAAGGTCGAGCGTCTGCAAATCGCTCCTAGCAGACTAACAGTCTCCTTATCAATAACTCTGAATAACACGAAATAGCTTCTTAGTAAGACCAACACATAGCATTGTCATGACCGTAACAACGAAGAACTGCCCAAACATTTGAAGTGCGAACTTGGGCCAAAAGTTAATTTCTTCCGTGAAAAGTGGATGCCAAACGTATATCAACGTTAAGCTCCCCGGGAAGAGTAACACCTTGGTGCCAGGCATAGGGCCGCCGAGAACGTCGTATAAATTCCAACTCAACGCAAAGGTCACTGCGCCAACAACGACTGAGATTAACCCTGCCCATACCGCAATAGTTCGCGTTTTGGTTTTCATTATGAATCAACTCGACAGCCGGTGCCGTTCAGGAAATTAGCGATAACGTGAGTAATTTCGTCTTTAAGCCATTCGGGACCATAATCCGTCATGTCGTTGTGACGAGACTCTGGTATTGCTGTGACGCATATACCGTATTCTTTTGCCTCATTCTTTGTAGGCAATACGCCGTCGTCAGCTGGGTAATCACTACCTCGAATGGAGAGGACACTGACATCGTCTCTTCTGGGAAGTGGAACACGCCGATGATCCAGTGTGATAACGGTGTCGATGTAGTCCTTGCCGTCATTTGCAAGCCAGGAAGAAATATCCCCACCATTTGAATGACCAATAAGCAGTAAATCATTGAAGTTATATTTTTTATATGTAGGTGCCAAATTGTGTTTTACGAAGTCGAGTGTTTCGGCGCCTCTCATCCAGTTCTCTCTTCGCGTTTCATATAAATTACCCGCTACCGACAACGGGGGATCGTTCTCTAACTCATGCCCAATTGCTACCACCATATAACCGAGGTCGTTTAGTTGCTTGGACAGAAAAGTGTATTTTGTATGCGATACGCCATAACCAGCGCTGAGTAATGCCACCGGGCACTTTTGAGTCTCATCGCAATTTTCCTTCAGATTAGGGTACGAGACTTCTATTGGGATATGCCGGTCTCTGGATTTATCGTAAATCGTATCGCCTGCGAAGCTTAAAGCACTGAAAAGTAAACTTGCGCATAATATGAGGAGTTTCAAATTTATCATCCTTTATGATTTGATTCTGGGGAATGGCGCGTTTTACAAACGGCGTAAACGTATCACAGTGTGTGATGGTGCCATCAAAATCGAATAAGGCAATGTCCATATTTATCCAGTCGCCCTATACTTTATACGTTTCACTATGTAACCTCTTCCGGCTGCCGGAGTCACCCCATTGGAACGTTTTGAAAACGAACGATTACGGCAGAGTTCTTTATAAACTCCCGATACAGGCCACCAGCATGATTGGAATCAGAAACTACAGACCAGCGGATGCGTCGGCATTGCGGACGATTTTCTCTGACACGATTCGACGGATAAATGTCGCTGATTACTGTGAGGCCGAAGTTGAGGCGTGGGCCGCCGGCGGTCGTGACTGCTCGGTATGGCAACAAAAAATGGACGCTATTGCACCGTTTATTGCTGAGGCTGATGGTGAGATTGTCGGCTACGCTGATCTTCAGCAAGACGGCTTAATTGACCACTTCTTCTGTCATCACAACTACCAGGGCAAAGGTGTGGGTCGACGTTTGATGGCGCATATTTTTAGCGTTGGTCAGTCACTGGGCATCTCGAGATACTATTCTATGGTAAGCATTACGGCCCGGCCATTTTACGAGCGGTTCGGTTTTAACGTCGTTAAAGCGCAAACGGTTGAAATTGGCGGGCAACGGCTTCGTAATTTTCACATGGAGCGAGTCGTCGATTAAGCACCCTGCCCCTATTTTGTCTGGAGAATCTAGACGGACTGCGCTGTCAGTCATTGGCTTATTATCGTGCAACCGGCGATCAACTCGGTCCAAGTTTAAACGCTGGTAACTCAGGTAACGCGTCTTCCCAACCGGCGCTGCTGGATGTAAAAACATGAGCCGTGGGCGATAAATCAGGCCGGTTGTCGAGAGCCCCTGCTGGCACCACCAACAGCCCCCCCGGTGTCCTTTTGGCAATGCTGACAATGGCAAAGGTAAAAGCGGTCGAACTCACCGGTTACTTCAAATGTCACCTTGCCACACAGGCAAGAGCCTGAATACGTCGTCATGTGTGCTCTTAATAAAAATTAAATAACAAATATTGCAAATACGAACAATTCTCACTAGCATATCCTCCTGAATCTTTTTAACACCGTCACGGAAGGTAGCAATAATGAATAAGTTCGTTTTAACTGGTGTGGCATGCGCCCTACTCAACACGCCAGCGTTCGCTCAATCAAAGGACGCGGAATCTAAAGAACAATCGCCAAAAAAGGCGATCGAAAAAATTGAAGTCGTTGGGGCATCAACGAACTTTAGCGTTACCGCAGAAGATATTGAACAGTTTCAAGCTAACGACCTCGCTGATATTTTTCGTGAATCGCCCTCGGTTAGCGTGGGCGGCTCTGTTGGTGTTGCACAAAAAATTTACGTTCGCGGATTGGAAGATGCCTATCTGAATGTAACGGTCGACGGTGCCCAACAAACCTCAACCCTTTTCCACCATATCGGCCGTGTCACGCTTGATCCTGATTTACTAAAACAAATTGATGTTCAAGCGGGTGCCGGTGAAGCCACCAATGGTCCGGGCGCTATTGGCGGTGCGATTCGCTTTAAAACCAAGGATGCGCAAGACCTGCTGAATGAAGGCGAGCAATTCGGTGGACGCGTCAAAGCCAATTACTTTTCAAATGATGGAACGCGTTACAGCGGCACCCTATACGGTAAGCTGAACCCATCGTTTGGGCTTTTGGGCTATTACAGTGCGGTTGACCGCAACACGATGGAAGACGGTGACGGTGATAAAATTTACGGAACCGCTGCCGAGCAAGAGCTCGCTTTTATAAAAGCCAGTGGCGATATCACCGATAAACATTATTTGTCAGTCAGCCTTGAACAGCGTGATGAAGAGGGGCAATTTTCCGCCCGACCTAATTGGTTCGTAGAGGAAGGCGCGCCACTTTATCCAAGCGCAGCAAAACGCGATACCTATGTTGCAAACTACCGTTTTGATCAGAGTGAATCGATCTATTTGGAGGCGACCGCTTACCACACCCAGTCTTCATTCCGTGGCGGCCGCTTCGATTGGCTGGCCAACATCGACACAACCGGTTTTGATTTACGAAACACCACCGATCGTCTCTACCACAGTTTTACCTACGGTGTTGACTATCGTAAAGACGAAGTGGAAAGCGGACCAGCGAGCGGACCTATGGAAAACGCTGAAGAAAGCAGTGTAGTGGGCATTTATGCGCAAGCTCATAGCAATATCACAACGGACCTCGTGTTAAGTTATGGTGTGCGCTTCGACGATTATGATTTTCAGCAACGTATTCTTCTTGATGAATATTATGGCGAGCCCGTAACAGACACAGCAGCTGGGCTCGATGATAGCGAATTAAGCATCAACGGTGGGCTTTCCTATCAAATCACGGACGCCTGGAAGTTCGGGTTAAGCTATGCTGAAGCCGCTCGCGGTAAAGAAATTGGTGACGGCTTTACCTTGGATGAATACCTTTACGACGGTGACGATGTTCCTGTTGTCGGCAGTGATGTAGTTCCTGAAACGGTTGAGAATATCGAAGCGTCGATTGAGTACAGTGTCAGTCGCTTGAACACCAAACTGAGTATTTATCAGTCAACCATTCACGATGTCATTTTTAGTGGTTTTGGCGGCACGTCAATTTATAACAACATTGGTGACGTTGAATCAACCGGTATCGAGTTGAATATAGCCTACCGCTGGGACAACCTCGATTTGTACGTTGGCTTTTCCGATGCGGATGCCGAACTAAAACCACGCCAGACTCTTTATAGTCGTAGCTACGACTCTATTGATTTAAACGGCTATGAGTTTAACGGCTTAGGTAACAGCCGGGGTAGCACCCTGGTACTCGGCGCCGATTACTTTATTGACCGTGATGTAAGTATTGGGTTTAACGCGAAGCACGTTGACAGTATTGCTATCGAAACCCTGCACCAAGCACTCGAAAATGGCTGGACCGATTCGTTATATACACTCAATAAACCAAGTTATACCGTACTTGATATTTACGGTAAGTGGGATATTACTAGCGATCTGTCCGTTAATCTAGCCATAACCAATTTACTGGATGAGCTCTATATTGATCACTCAAGCGTTGGTGATTACAGCGACGTATTCCCTACCGTCATTGGCCCGTATGAAGCCGGTCGCGACGTCCGTTTGTCGTTAAGTTATGACTTTTAGGCGTCAACAAAATGGTCAAACTGCCTAATTCGGTAAAGCGGTGGATCTTCTGGATCCACCTTACCGCCGGAATGATCGCGGCGCTGTTTATTTTTACCATGTCAGCAACTGGTGTTTTACTTACCTACGAACGACAGATAAAAGAGCTTGCCGAAATGAGTTATGCGGTTGAGCCAGAACCTGACAGGCAGCGCATAACAACTGACCGTGCCGTGGCGATATTGCAGGAGCTTCATCCTAAAGAACCTCATATTTACGTTCGCTGGGTAAACCGTGACGGCGCAGCGGTACCGGCATGGGCTGGACCCAATAGCTACTTGTTGCACCCTTATAGTGGGGAAATACTGCGCGTCGGTGAAGGCGCCGTGGCCGAATTCTTCCACATTGTGACCGATTTACATCGGTACCTGTTACTCGACGGTGATTACCGTAGTATCGGCAAAGCCCTGAATAACTACGCTAACCTGGCGTTCATTTTCTTGCTACTTAGTGGTCTTTATTTGTGGTTGCCTAAGCGATTATCTCTCAGGTCCCTAAGGTCGCAAAGTTGGCTACCCAAGCGCTATAAAAACGCCCATCATCGAAATCGTCAGTGGCATTTTGTATTCGGCATATGGTCGTTGCCCGCGCTATTCGTCATTGCAGTAACCGCAACACTGTTTCACTTTGACTGGGCAAACAAAGCGCTTTACGGCTTTTATGGTGAGACCGTTCCAGTACCTGAAAAACATGAGCCAGTCACATCACTCGCTCAAGGCCAAATAGCTTATGAAAAGCTGTTCGAACGCGCCAAACACCATGCCAAAGAAAATGACTACGGCGACTGGTATTCCATGTGGATGGAAATTGGTGAACACCCGCACGAAGCCCGATTTTACATCGATAAAAGCATCGGACACAGACAAGAACTCGCGTATTCTCTGTTTTTCGACTCCCGCACCGGACAGGTCACTGATGTGTTGCGAAAAGAAGACTGGTCCATGGGCGATCAAGCCTGGGGCACCGCGCGATTTTTACACACGGGAGAGTATTTTGGCATCGTAGGACAAACCCTTGCAGGGTTAGCATCCCTCCTCGCCTGTATTCTGGTTTATACTGGCTTTGTGTTGGGTTTACGACGTATTCGACGGAACTGATAAAAGCCCCCATGTCGAACGATCGCTAAAAACTCGAGCCGGGCTGCTGCAGAAAGGCCAACTCTTCTTCACTGGAAGTACGGCCTAATATGTCGTTACGGTGCGGGTAGCGGCCTCCTGCGTCAGCACCAACGCCATAGGGTCCTGACTAAAAGCCATCGGCGTGTCGCGATAGACATTTCGTGAGAACTGATCAAGCACAATAATTTCGGCCAAACGCCCTTCTGCGCTGTGTCGCCAGCGCCAGCACTCTCCCGCCGCAGCAGCCACTAAAATGTCGCTAAAACGCGTTTTTATGGTGTTATCCAGCGCATCGCTCTTGGCAAACCATTGCTTGGATGTCAGCTCGTCGAACCAGAAATCGATAACAGCTTGCGGATTCATTGTTGTGCTCCTGATGTAGACCGTGATGATAGTTGAACCAGACGTCGATTTGCCTTTGCTTTATAAAGAACTTATCGTAGTTACACTATCTTGACCAACACGGATGTGCTTCAATTGCTTTTTCTCCACCTCGGTTAGCAGGGAACAACCACTTTACCTTTTATACTGCATTTATAAACATCCTACTTTAATTTTTCGTTGTCTTTTAACAGTAAATGACTTAAAAATACAATGCAATTACGAAGCCCAGTCATCGTCGTTAAGGAGTGCACAGCGATAGAATACTTCACTGCGTGGGCGGCGAATCAAGGATAAATTTGTGACAAAAATCACTCTTGTTAGAAGACCATATAATTTCGGAACAGTGTGTGTTGTTTTTATGGTCTTTTTCATAGCATTTCTACACTTTGCTGCCCCTGATGTTCCCCCAGAGCTAAAGTTTAAAGCTTATTTTTCAAACGTTTTCGCTTGCATTGCTCTAGTTTATGTAATAGGAAAAGCAATACTGTCATTCAAGTTGCCGAAATCAGTCACTATAGATTTTAAACTCGAGGAAATTAACTTTAGCAGCGGGGAAGAGTTTTACTTTAAAGAGGTAGAGCAATTCATTCTTGAAAATAGATTTGGCTTCCTTAGTTTGAAAATAAAATCTAACCAAAGGCAAGTTTCTTTAGAAAATTTTTATACTTATAGTTTTGATGAGGAAGACCATCTAAAGCGCGAGTTTAATAACTATAAGAGCTTTACTTACGTCGAGAGGAATAAGTTCTAACACTGGACTCCAACAGTAATCTGTTCGGGAGAAATTGGCGATTCGTGTTCGTTTGCCGATTAAAAAAGTTAGAGGATTTAACTCACAACCACCGTTCGGCCAATAACTGACGAAAGTAGCTGGGGTCATCGGCAGGAGCCATAGGATCGTTGTTTCTGCCCTGAAACGAGCAGGCTGCGGTATCAATGCTCAACGTCACAATAACCTGCGCTTGAAAAACGCTCGATCAAATCGTGCGCTTTATCCGGACGTCCCATATTCACATAAATCTGAGCCAGTGTTTGCGGTTGGTCAGAGAATTCAGCCAGAATGGTATTCACTTCGCCATCTCGTAACATTTCGGGAATGGCATCAAATATGCTTTCCTGAGCGGACAAAGCATTTACCGATAATGACAGCGCGATGGTTAAATACGAGATTATTCTCTTCATTGTGAGCTCCATCGTTAACTTCCTCCTAGACATAAAACCTATCATTCGGTGAGTGCCTTGCTTTAATCGATGAGCTTCCTGATGTAGACGCTTTAACTGCCAGCCAGTAAATCCCGAAACCAACGTTCGGTATCGGCATCTGCGAGCGATGCTATTTTTGTAAGCAGCGCTTCGGTTTCTGTCACGTCATTGGCCATGTACCAGTCGACAAGTTCATTAAAATCGGTTTCTCCCAACTTGTCTTGCAACTTCATCAAGGCAATCGGCCCGAGGCCATAGTTTACTTTGTGCGACGCCCTGCGATCGGCATCCGGACGCCAGACAAAGGCCTCACCCTTCGCACGGTTCTGCCAGCCTTGCACTATGTTATTAAAAGCCTCTTTGCCATAAACCCGCTCAATCTCTTGTGCCGAAATGTATTCCGCGAATGACTCAACCAGCCAGTAGTCGTGCGACATGGCGCTGGTGTAGCTGGTCCAGTTATGTGCCAGTTCATGACACAAATATTGGTGAGTATGAACGTCAGCCCCCAGATTCTGAATACTGAGTGAAATGTAATTGCCTCGGGCAAAGCTGGGTCCTGCGCGTTTGAGCAAAACGGTTTGTGCGCTTTCCAGCGGTGCCAGCTTGCCGAAACGTTGGTTCATCTGCTTGAAACACTGCAATCCCGTTCGCGAGACCAATTCGGCCATCTCGGCATTGCTACCGTCATGAACAACCGTAAAGCCCTCTTTATCGAGGCGGGCAGGCTGCTTCTCAGCATAAAGCGATACATCTATTGTGGGGTGTTCACTGCTGATTTGGTACGACCGTTCGCTGCGGGTCACGGTGCCTGGCCCAAATACCTGCCAGTCGTCGCCCAGCTCAACCGAAACCGTCCCGGTAATTGGCGTCGAGAAATCGCTGAACACCGGATGCCAGGCCGAATCAATGCTCAGGTGTAGGTCATTGGCAGTAATAAAATTACCGTGCTGAGCCTCATTATCAATCGAGCCGGCGTACTCGATGCTTACAAACTGAGGCTCGCTATTGCCCGCCTCACTGAATTTGATAATCACCTCATTCCAAACGGGCACCTTATTCGATTGCCCAATATCAAAGGAGCTGATGTTTTCCCCGGTTACCGACTTTACCGAAAAGTTTTGATTCAGAAATAACGCCACGGCACCGTTGGTTATCTGCTCGACGGGTATCTCCAATGTCGTTACCGCAGTTAACGCTGAATTATCGGGTGAGAATGCCAGCTTCGTCTGATATTCAACGGGCTCCGATGCCATGGCAGCACCGGAGAAAAGACAGAACGCTAATGCGCTGACTCGATGTTTCATGTTTCGTCCCTGATGATGGTTAACAACATTTTTGTAACAATACCATTCGCTCACATGAAATTCATCAGGTAATAATAAGGCTATTACTTTAACTGCTACATCAGCAGCAACAACTCGCTGACCACTAATTCCGGCTCATCAAATTGCACAAAATGACCGCTTTTTCCGTAATGACCACTTCAATCAATCTGAGCTGAATGAATAAAGTCACGATCGCTGGTCACAATACCTACCCCTTGATTTATAAGGTTTACAAAATCCGGATTTACAGCGTTGTGTTTAGACCACAGGTAAACCTCCGTGCCATGATTTTGCATTCTTGAAGCAAGTTGTTCGGGAAAACCCCAAAAATAGTTAGTCATGGAAGGAGGTATAAGCAGTAAAGTGTTCTTACAGGATTCGGGGACTATGCCTGCCCAACCGACGATCAGATAATCAATACCACAGCTTTTAACGCTGCCAACACTCGCTACGCGGACTTCTGGTGCATTTACATCAAACCACCGAACGCCTGCTGAAGACGTAATCACCGTAGTATTTTTGCGTGAAAAGGAAGACATGCTAGATAGGTGAGAAGATAAAACGTTAAAAGAGAGCTCGTCGTCATTTTTCAAGTTTAACCAGAATATTTGCTCCGGATATAACGCGTAAAAGTCGCTTAATTTAGATATTCTGAAGCCCTTGTTTCTAAACGGAAACGTTTTACCGCCATCTGATGTGTAACCGTATCCCGCGTCAATCTGTTCCAGATCAGCAAAATCACTTTCGCTCAAGGGGCCGGTTCCATCAGTCGCACAATCCAGGGTCCAATCGTGAAACACAACAAGTTGGTTGTCTCTTGTGCGGTGTACGTTCAGATGAACGACGTCAACTCCAGCTGCAACCGAAGCCGCTACAGCCTCTCGAGTATTTTCGACGGTATTCACGCCAGACTGTTTAAGGGAGGAAGCTGTGCAGCCAGTCGTTTGCAACGTCTCATAATCAACTAAGCTTCCACCTCCGCGGTACGCTACAACATACCCCTCCTTTTTGAGGTCAGGTACAAGCAACACGGCATTTAACACACCCACTAACACCGCAAGAAAAACAACGCCCAGCATTACTTTAACTGTCTTTTTTAGCATTTAACCGCTCTCCATGCGGACCAGATGTATTTATTTTTAATTTTTCGTGTTTGTTGGTGACTGGTGAGCTCACCCCCTTTGCCGCCTCGGAAACAATTTGGATGCAATAAAATCAGCCCATAGCGTAATAACACCCAATAACACCGGTACAGCCACGTCAAAAATACTGTCTAACGGCCCAGGCGTACTTTCTTTGTCGGTAGCATAGGAACCAATAAGCTCTATTCCGAAATAAAAAAGACAAAATACAGCAATATAAGAGAGCGCACCCAGCGGGTACTTAAGTCCAATGAGTCGATTGACCAGGACGACACCGCCAATAAGAGCGATGGGCAAAACGATACGAAGCACTTCTGTAAAAAGTTCTGACATTGTTTAATACCTTAGGTGGTCGTGGTTCGGCCACGGTTTAGCTCGTCAGACTGACCGCAGGTTTCTAGTCGAGATTCCAATTCCGACACTCTCTCATCAAGCTCATCTATCCTTGCGATGTGGTATCTGTGATAAAAACCAAAAACCGTAAACATTAACGAACTGAGTATCAGATCACCACTATCCCCTTCTATCAGTATAAACAGCAAAAAAAATGCCACTAATGTTATGATTAGGGGGTGGTTAGGGTTAATCGGTAATTTATCGACTTTGTACACGTTCAGTCTCCTTTCTGACGTAAGATTGCACATAAAAACAATAAGCTAAAGAAAAAATCGCTATTCGTTTACAATAGTAAACTTACCCCGTATTGTTTCAATGATTTCTGAACAGGATAAATCAGTGAGACAATTTCTTTTAAGAACCACAACGATAGGTATTCTTTTAAACCTGCCGCCACTACTGGCACAGCTTATGACACTGCTTAAACTTGATATTACCCCTATCATTTTGGCAACGCTGTTATGGGCAAACACCCCACTACAATACCTCGGTATGGCATCAATCTTCACTCAACAACAGATAACCTTCGAGGAATGGGGTGTGAGCCAGGCCGCTCCTGTGGTTTGGGTGTCGGTCGTATTGTTTTGGCTACTCCTGGCAGGCCATATCAGCGCTATAAGCTTGCTACGGATAAGCAGAAGATAAAAAGCGCATAAATGAGCCGGTCAAGCAGGTTGATATCGCTGATGCATGACACCTGTCGGTAGCGAGCAGGACTCTATCAGCTTGAGATTTCGGAACCAGGTAGCGTTCATCATCAAATCCAAACGTCATTTTCAGCGGTTTTACGGCCCTTTTCATCACCAGTGTTGACCACACCCCGCGGCTCGATCAATAACACCTGCGCCTCTTGCTCGGCGTAAGGCTTATGTTCAACGCCCTTTGGCACCACGTACATTTCACCCTCAGACAGCTCAACATGGCCGTCTCTGAAGTCAATGCGCAGACGCCCCGCAAGCACAATGAAGGTTTCATCGGTGTCCTTGTGGTCATGCCAGACAAAGTCACCTTGCAGTTTCACCACCTTGAACTGGTAATCGTTCATCTCGGCAATCACTTTTGGCGACCACTGTTCAGTAAACAAGCTGAGTTTTTCTTTAAAGTTTATCGGTTTGTGCGGCATAGGGGTCCTTTAGGTTTAGTCTGGTTTGTGCCAGGAGCGGACGTTAACGCCAAGCTAAGCGGCGCGCATTAATGCGCGTCCTTGCTTGAGCGCCATGTTATGTGTTTTCCGCTTGTTTTTTAAGTATTACATCTTGGTATCTTTGGATTTTTAAATACCAAAATAGAAAGCCAATTAAACTTAAAACTAGCAATATTGGACAGCCCCAGTTTCTTAAAGCTCTATAGTAGTCCGAACGTTTTGCGACTGAAATAGCTTCTAGGCCTTCTGTGTGACCTAGATCGTTTGCCTTTTCTTGCATGATTTTCATGTCTACTTCAGGTTTACTCTTTGCGTAACC
The DNA here is from genome assembly GCF_003987185.1 of Idiomarina aquatica. GTDB lineage: Bacteria > Pseudomonadota > Gammaproteobacteria > Enterobacterales > Alteromonadaceae > Idiomarina > Idiomarina aquatica. The sequence continues at coordinate 36,233 of NZ_PIPS01000001.1, forward strand.
CTCGAGTTCATAGAAACGAGTCGTTGATGTTTTCGATAACTCTATAACAACTTCTCTTGCTTTGTTTTACATGAAGTCGGCGTAGAAGAATAATGCACCAGCAAACATAAAGCAGAATATAGCGAAGAATTTGTAAAGACTATCTGTTGGTGCGTTTGTCATTCCTAGTTGCATTTGTCTCAAACTCCTTTTTTTACACATAACGCCCTGTTAAGGTGCGAGCAACGCATAGTAAAAATGCCACGCGCTGCTAATCACCCTTAAACAGATTGCTAAGCATTTTTCTCTCTAGTTCTTCGATCGCTCTCTTCTGCACTTTTTCTAGGACCTTCTGGAGTTAATTCATATAAAGCTGCTAACTCCCTAGGCTCTGAGATACCTTTTTTAACTATGAAGTTTAGTAGTTCAAACATCTTGGATGCGACTTGATCAAAATCGTCCTCACTCATCTCACCAGGATGGACCGCATTGTTCCCTGCAATTCTAACTGTATCTGCCACCTTTACGACAAGGGGAGGAATTACATTTTTTTCAGCCAAGCTTCGGATGTCTTTATTAATATTTTCGCCAGCCTCACCTAAATGTTTACATAACTTTTGAAGTCCAAGTCGAAGAAGTGCGGCTGCAGCCCTAGGTGAGCGAGAAAAAATGCTAGCAGCCTCTAAATAATCAATTTTTACATTATCAGGCATATCTAACTCAGGTTGCGGGGCTGATGATACATCAGGGTAAACCATCACTCCATCTGACACAGAGAAGCCACTGAAGCTTGTTCCTCGCCAGATAGATGCTTTTTCGCAACATGAGCATGATGCTTTTACTATGTCGGTGACATAGTTCTTCTCATCACTCAGCCTTTCCCAAGTCACATGTGAGAAAGTCCCACAAAGAGGACAGTGAAAGGATTTTTCACCAAATTTTGGTGCTATGTACTGCATATTATTCCCCAGATGCTTAACACCACGTTAAGGCGTGAATTAACGTGTGCTATGTTTGAGCGAAGCGAGTTCAGCACGCGTTTACGAATCGCTCTTAAACGTTTTGTTATGCTTTTATCCGTACCAGTTTATGTATTCAACCATTTTCTGTGTGTGTTTTCCTATTTTATTTTGAAAGTAATCACTTGAATCTTTTGAGATCTTTGAGTAGACAGATAGTAGTTCAAAGTACATTTTGTCTTTCGCCTCACCTTTAGTTAGGTGATTCTCTTCCCGCCACTTGGCGATCTCTTTTATATTTCTTTGAGCATCAGCTATTTCTTTGGAGTACTTATCCCTCAATGTAAACTGAGATAGTTCCCCAGTAGCTGATGAAGAACAGTAACTATCAACATCAGATCGTAGTTCTGAAAAGTATTTCATATATTCTTTTTTACCCATCAAGAAATACAGTTTTCTATACGAAGTTGTAAGGCTAACTTGCGTATCAAAAGCATCTGAACTAGTGAGGTATTTATGTCCTAAACACTCATCCAATGCTTTATTATAGATTTCATAAGTTTCTTCTGAAACTTTCGCAAGTGGAGTAGCCCTAAAAATTTCCAAAAATGGCGACTTTGAATAGTGATAGTGCAACTTATCCTGCCCATCCAATATAGAGAAATAAACATCACACATTTTTTCTTTTGATGCACCCTTTTGAGTTTTCCCTTGAAAGTAAATCAATAGAATGACACCTGCAATAATCTTTAGAATGATGTCTATCACTGGGTAGATAACATCTTTAAATAAAACTGTTTGTTCTGGTGTCATTTGATATCCGACTCGAAATTTACAATTGAAACATAACGCCAAAATTTAGCGCGGAAAGCCGCGCAGCGGGTTGACGTCGCAGCCAACGCTTTTTGCTGGCGATAATACTTTTTTGTTATGTGACGATTACAAAAGCCAACACCACAAAACAGATTAATAAAGCCCACGGGAATGGCGATGCCCACCAACTTAAGCTTTTTGAACTTGAAGCTTTGGCACTCTGCCGCCAACGATCTTTTGATTCTTCAGTTTGTTTATAGCGTTCTCTAAGCTGCGGCCCCGGGAAAATATACACTACTATTCCAAAAAATATTGCGTACCAGCCAGCATCTGAGAATTTTGGCAAAAAGGCCAATATCAATACCCCAACAATCAGTAATACGCTGCCGGTGATGATGTCATTCTTAGTTGGTAGTTTCATCTTAACGAGTCACATAACGCTTGCAGCATTCGTTGCCCTTGGACTGGAGCCGAAGGCGCAATGTAATGGGTGTCGCCATGCCTGCACTTGTTATGCCCCGGTTTTTGTTTCGACATTCGATATTGATGATACTAAGCTCTTCACCCTTTTAAGATTTACTTGAAGAACCAAATCCGTTACGTCCAAGCCTCCACTATGAATTGCGTCATGACATTGCCTGCACACAGCCAGAAGGTTATCCTCTTCTGTTGCGCCCCCCATTTCCCTTGGAATTAGGTGATGTAGTGTAACCTCCGTTTTAATACCACAACAGCTACACCCATTGGCCTTTAGCTCATCACGCTTCTTTTTCCCGGGACGACGGGCAGCCAAAGATTTATTTTCAGGCAGTGATGGGTTAACGACCCCCTGGACGCTGTTCAACGTGGGGTGGAACTCTGCGCACTTTGGAGCCCACCGTATTACAGATCCGGTGTGCATTATAACTCCGGGTGGAGTAACACCATTTAAAAGTTGCTGAAAAAGTACAGCCGCACTCAATTCACCGGCTACTATCCACTTAAAGCCTTGATCTTTGAACTCTCTCGCGGAGCTAAGTGATTGCCAGCGAGGACCTCGTAGCTCCCGGGAACTTTCGAATCCGCCAAAAACTGTATCGGAGCCTATTGAAACGGTGCCGTCAGGCTTTCGAGAAAGATGCACAAGCAACCATTGATCCTTTTCTCGCAAGGCTGATTGAACTTCCAGCCTAACGCTATCTTTAATCTCTAGAGATTTGTCTTTTTCCACTCACGCTCTCGATGATTGCATAACGCCCGCAGCACGCGCGGCTTTGTAGGGGAGGCGAGGCCGTAGCGGGAAAGCCATCGCTGTGCCTGCGATTGTTATGTATTACTTGGATTTCTGATAGTCCTCTAGATCGGGCAACTCGTCAATCGGCGGCTGCACGTCACGGTCGATGTATGTCTGTGGTTCAAGAGGGATTGAGTTACCACCTGAATCAACCACTTGGACACTATGAATAATTCCATCGCTAAAGCGCTGAACGTACAAACCTTTATAACTACTCGCCATACTTTGTCTCCTTCCGCGTTTGGCCTACAACATACATTGCTTCTGGACTAAGCCAGCCCCGCAGACGTTCTGGACGTAAACATCAACCTCACATTGTTGAGTCAAATTTTTAAATGTCTCACCCCTCATGCTGTAAAAATCGGGGTAAGAAACGAAATCGCCGATTTCCGGCTCATTGGAATCCAATAGCTCAAAAATCACATATTCGCCTGAGCCATCAATCTCAGCTGCATACGTTCCCCTCACGAGGTTAACAACTTTCACTTCCGCTTTCATCTCGACTCCTCGAAATTACATAACGCCCAAGCTCAGCCGACCGAAAAGCGCGTAGCGGTTTTTGGGTCGGCTGGAGCGCCTTGTTATGCATGTGACTCAATTCTACATGCGCGAATAACTTCAATTTTTGACATTTCCTCATAGGCATCGGTGGAACGTAAAAAGCCTATATTCTTATCACGCGATCTATCTATTAACCATAAAAGCAAATCAATATTATCTCTTTGAATCTGGCTCAGAGAGCAAAAGTCAGAATGTATTTGAACTCGGTTATTGGTGTTTACATAACTGTATAATTTACCAATAAGTCCAACCAGAACATCAGATAGCTGTATCAATTGGTTTGATTCTGAATCAACGAAAACAAAATTATTGAGCTCTTTTGAGTCATACATAATTTTATATTCTGACAGCAATTTAACTATTGATTCTTCATTATCAAATATGTGTTGAGAATTTTTAAACATGTAAACAGGACGAAGATAAAATTGGGAGAAATCGTTTATAAGAACAAAGTCGTCTGCATCCATAACAAAAGGCAGTGAGTCTTTCTTTTTTGCCTCTTTCAAAATCTGTCTAAGCGACTCCAGGCCAAAATGAAACTCCACATCATCAAGGTAATCCGTAAAAAGATCACTCATATCTTCAATAAATGACAAAACTTCATTTTTTTTTATGTTCGGATAACCATATTTGCGAAATAGAGAAATCATCGAATCAATTTCAATTCTTGCCAACTTATACAGGTCATTCTTCATCGTATTAGCAAACTGAGGGCCCAGCTGTTGACTTACTTCCGAAAGTTCAACCGCTGAATCGACTATATCAACAATTGACCAGTAGAGAATATTCAAGCTTGAGTAGTGGATATATAAACCATTACTGGCAATGTACTCGAAGAACAGCTTAAGTTTTTGCGAGCTCAAGCATTCAATGAAACCTCCCTTTGCAATATGTTTAAATTTAACCTCTTTGACTGATTTCTGTAATTTGAAGCTATCTATGAGAGATTGAACATCAGGCGCGGCCCCTTGATACACTAACCCACCCAACACAAAATTATCTGTAAAAGTGGAATTAAAATCTGACTCCCTCAGGTAAAATTTCCTTATATTGTTAGTTTCGTCATAGCAAAACGTATACGCACCATCGAAGTTAGCCGATGGGTCTAGCATTTTTGTGTACTTCCTGACGTCACTAATATCAAAAGTTTTCATTAAATCTTGCCGATTCGATTTTGTACATAACGTCGAAATCAGGCGCGCTCTTTTTGCGTCGGCTGCATTTCATTGTTAGCTTTATATGACTCTTCGATCTTGTCGATCAAATTCTGCTCCACTTTACGTTTAAATCTCTGCCCAACTGACGTGTGAACAGTAACTTTCAACGTTTTGATTAGCTTAGGAGAGTCATCTCCCACTATATATTTCGGAAAGCGTACCAACCAATCTTCGCCTCCTCCTGAGTAGAGAAAGGGAATCATAAAGCTTGCTTCTTCGCCTTCGTGAAGTGTTTTAGGTACATCATCGAACCCCGGATATCCAAAAGTTTGCAGCATGTACTTTTTATTACGCCACCGCCCCACCTCCCAGCCTACATGTGTAATTTTAGCCGGGCGAAGGCCGACATTGACTACTCGAATAGAGCAATAGTCTGGAGTTTCTTTAGAGCCTGGCGTAACGAGAATTCGGTGACCTGCAGAAACTTTAAGCTTTATCATGTTCTGGTGCAGCGCAAACCAAAGTGAAGTTACTACAGCACCTACGGTTCCAATCCCCGCAACCCACGTACCGATAACAGACCAAAGTTGAAGTGTTGTAGGATCCATATTCACTCTAAGCTAACATTTTTATATTGTGCATGCGCATTTAAAAACTCGCCCAATTGACAGTTTTCGGTTAGTAACTTACTGATCAAGCAGGTATTCCTGACTTGAAAGGTTCCGAGTTAGCAAAGACAATTTGAGCATGCTCAGTTACACTCTACCGAGCGCACAATATCCAACCTCTATTTTTTGTTATGTCATTGACAGTAAACGACTTAAATACACAACACAACAACAAAACGCGCAATATTGCCGAAGTGAATGTGTCGTGCATCGCTAGCGACACCCACACATACTAATAACGGGACGGCTAGTCACTAGTTGGAGTTGACTGAAAGTCAGAAGGTCCGCTTTTCGCCCATAGCGGTCGTTGATTGAACCTCGGTAAGACTCTAAATTGTGTCGTTAAACTTTGGCTTTATTGTGTCTCCTATTGCTCTGACTCAGACAGTGCTTTTCGAAAGGAGTTATATACATAAGTAAACTCATTTACTGCTACTACGGAATCAACGGCTCCCAGTTCACGCCAATAGGCTGAGTTATGCTCCCAAGCTGCTTCTAGCTCTCTAAAAGTCGAGTCAAAAGATTTTTTTACTCTGTCACTTCCGATAGGTGATGGATTATCAAGCTGAAGTTCTTGTCCGAACTCACTGACATATTGCCTCATATTAAATAGCGGCTCTTTGGTGTTACGATTTTTACAATAATCCAAGAATTCGAAGATTGTGACTTGCCCCTCTTGCAGCAATTGTATGACACCTTCAAACTCAGCTATAGCAATATAAAAAACATTTTCGAGTTTAAACTCGTTTCCAACCGCATCATCAATCGACGAACCATAATCCTTTCCTAGAAGGTCACGAAGGCGCTGTCCGCTTCCCACAAAAAAATCTTGGTGGCTGATGACCAATATGTAACGATTTTCTGTTGAGACAAGATGGTCATACTTTGATTGATTTAAAGCGTTCGCGCACTCTCTAGCTTGTGTTAGTGCTCCAATTAAATGGTCACGAAGCCTTTCTTTAATTACCCTTGGGTTCTGTGTCGACAACACGGTTTGTTTAGGTTCAACGGATTTTGCATCGACAAACAGGTTTTTACCGTCAGAACTGTAAAAGTAATCGACAACTTTGCTGTTTTTAATTTCGTCATTGTACTGCTTTTTAAGACTATCCTCTTGTACCACAGCGAGGCCCGATGTAATAAAGAGATCGCTGATATATCTTTCAAAGGCGTGACTAAAGGGTTTGCGGAAAGAGTTACCATCGTCGTCACAGTCCTTCAAAGTTCGCAGAATAAATTCACTTAAACCAATGCAAGCAATGTAAGAGTGCGTTGTTGATACACCAGAGGGCAATAACAATAGCGGTGTGCCAAAAAATAACGACTCTGTAAAATAATCATCTGAACGAGGAGGACCGCTATCTACCCTTTTTAATTTAATATTTTTACCCAACGTATCAAGCTCATTACCCACTAGCGTAAGAAACTTCACTAGTGTTTCCAGTGAGTAGCTAGGATAAAGCTTAGATAGAATGTATTCATATGTAATTTTTGTCTGCTTAATAGCGAGCATGTCGCTGAAAGCAAAAGCAAAAAAAAGTGAGAGGGTCACAAAATCTTCAAATGGTATCCCTGTAGCCCTTTCGAAAGCACGGATAGGTTTTGGGCTCTTATTATATTCAAGCAACAGTAGTTGCATTCGTGCTAAAAAATACAGGTGGGTCACTTGGGCTGACTGAAAGCGCAATTGCTGAATCAAGAAAGGGCGCATTGTAAGCATCATAGTTTTATCAGGATCAAATCGAATAGCCTCGTTTTGAAGGTTCCATAAATCATTTAGTATTACTGTCAACTTTTGCGAATCAGCTACTCTGGCATCGGGGTCTTCATCTACCTCGAGAACAAGTTCCAGCATCATGCAGCTAAGCCAAGGGAGACTTGGATGATCACCAAATGACGACTCTGGTAGATGCAATCTTTTCATTAGGTGTTCGACTAGAGATGCTCTAGTATATTTAGACAGCCTGCGCTTTATTGAATTGACCCTATTTGCGAAACTCATCGTTTACTGTAAAAGACCCGTTGTGTTGCTCAATATTTAGTAACTTCACATTGAGCTAAAATTGCGATTCAATCAAGCTATTGATATTTGTAGCTTGTTCTAAGTAATGGAGCTGCTTTTAGCGAACAGCGGATGTGCCACGGTTTAATGTGCTCTCCGCTCAAAGCCGGCAACCCGAATCATTGCTCGGCCACTGTATTAATCCATTGAATCGCGTCCTCGACCGGACGTATCGAAGGCTCATCGACAGCTATTCTTCCACCGAATAGTTTACCATTCCTACTTGCCATCTTTGCTGTCGTAATATTTAAGGTTGCACCATTACTTAAATTAAACTGGCGGTTAGCTGTCGACATACCACACGATGGTTTGCCAAAAAAGCGTACATTAGGTTTGTCTTCAAAAGCGACTAATAATGATTCTCCAGAGCTCGCTGTTTGTTCGCTACTTAGCACTGCAATTGGCAAACTCCTATCCCGTACCAGATTCTCTTTAATTCCAATCATAAATTGATTGTTAAGAAAACTCCGACCGTCATAGGTTCCCCAGGCGGTTTTGGAGCCATCAGGTTTAACAAAATAACCATGTATTCCATTGCCTAACAATGGTGCGACTCCAGCCAGCATCGGCCACATATTCCCACCCATGTTATACCGAAGGTCGATAATCCATGCGTTTACATGGTTACCCTTCTGTCTGTTGATCTCATCATGCAATTCTTTGATATAGCGAAGTTTAGCCTTCTCTGAGGGGGCATTGAACCCATTGACGCGAAGATAGCCAATGTGTCCAGGAATGATAGGCAAGTCATAAGTATTCGTTGCCACACATTCAAACTTTCTTTGCATCACAAACTTTGGTTCAACAGCACTTTTATAAAATGTATGGCCGGTATCAGCTCGCTTTAAGATGAGAGTTAGCGCCTCTCGTAAATTATCTCTGGTAAATGGACGTTCAATATTATCCAAATCAGACTTTAATACACGCCAGCTTACCTGATCACGCGTGACAACATGCTCCCTCATCAAATCCAGAACTTCATATGCTGTTGTTTCTGGACTTACATCCTCGCCACTTTCTGAATCCTGAGCGTGTACCGAAAATGTTAGTAGCTGTAAAAACAGAAAAGCACGAAATAAAAACACTGATTTGAGCCTCTCTCCATGTGAAAAAGTTAACGTACACCAAAATGCAAATACAAAGAAAATTGCCCTTTCTTTATTTCCATATTCTGATCTTGGCTCATCGTTCATTGCTGACCTTCGGCTTTGTGCCAATAGCGGACGTTAACGCCTTGCACAGAGGAAAACAAAAGTGGAGGTCGAAGGCTGGAGCTTTTGGTTTTCCTTCTGCTGCAACCTGTTAGTTTTAATTGTCATCGTTAGGTGTGTCCTTGTCTTTTTTAACATTCTGCTTGCTAATTGGCTGAGAGTCCTTATCAAAGCCTGTCAGTGCTGATGCGGAGGAACCAAGTAAGCTTGTCTTATCAAGACTTGCTAACGCTGATGCGGAGGAACCAAGTAAGCTTGTCTTATCAAGACTTGCCAACGCTGATGCGGAGGAACCAAGTAAGCTTGTCTTATCAAGACTTGCCAACGCTGATGCGGAGGAACCAAGTAAGCTTGTCTTATCAAGACTTGCCAACGCTGATGCGGAAGCACCGAGTAGTGCTGCTCTGTCAAGCCCAGACAATCCCGAAATATTAGGGCTAACGTAGTGCTCTGACAATTTTGTATTCTCTCTTAGCTCACTTATTTCAGCACTAAGTTTCTTAAGATTTTCCGCCCTAGTCTTATTTTGCTTTTTCTCTTTGCTTAATTCTAAAGCTAAATCCTCAATTTTTGAAAGATGCTCTTCATGCTTTTTCTGAACTTCAGCATACTTAAGTTCCTGCAAAGCTATTTCAGCAGTCAAGTCTTTTACAAACGTGCCCATTTCATCGGCACTTCCTGCCATCCTATTAAAAATAGTTAGAAAGTAAGAAATCAATTTATTGTCAGAAAAATTGGGATATCGAACTTTGTGGTCAATCTCACTCCAACCTTCTTCAAATATGGTTCTAACTTGTATTTCGGACAAAACTTTTTTAAGAGTTGGCTTCGTTGATATTATGTAATGAATAGATCTATACCCTGATAGGTGTGGCTCAACATCGCATCCATTTTCGCTATAACTATCGACAACCCCTCCCTCATCTCCTTCACGAATATAAGCTTTCACCTTTTCCATAGGTTCCCAGCAACCCAATATGTAAGAATGTATATCGAGCCATTCATACTTGAATAGATGTAAAACTCGAACTCCAACCAAGTCCGTAACAATTTCAAAATAATTATGTTCACTTATCTCAAGATACTTCTTGGAGCCTGACGCTCGCTTTCGGATTATTTTTTCCAGCAAATGCTCCGGATCTTTAACACGCCATCTTACAGAGTGAACTTGTGGGCACTTTTGGAGAACTTTAGCCAAAAACTCCGCTGATTCATTGAGGTGGGGAATGCTTTTTTTGTAGTCTGTAGCGATGGACTTTAACTCATCTACGCTTATTGCAGCTTTATCCCAGTCATCCTTTGAAACACGATTCCGCGTCAAGAAAACATCGAGATCATCTATTTCTAATTCCATTATTCCCTCTATTAACTTATATGAGATGCAACCTCAAAAGAAACTAGCGCCCGGCGCAGCGGTCCATTTGTAGCGACGAAGGAGCAGAACATGAGTCCGTCTACCGCCGCTTGTTATTAACCATGTCAGTCAAACGAACCTGTACATCTAAATGTAGTAAAGTTACCTGTATCTGAAGCTGGTTCAGGACGTGACCTTCCCATTGATTTTAAATCTTGCGATAACGCAAAAATTTCCGTGTATGAATCGATATCAGGGGCGAATACATAGTAGCTTTCTTGCTCGCCAATGGTTTTGACTCTTACTGTAGATGAGTATGTAGCTATGCCGGTTCGCTCGATAATATTTTCACCATTTAAGAACGTTTTAGTTTCAACAACGAGATTTTTATTTTTCCCAGCATTAATAAGATAAATAAAATCTAGACCAAAAGAGCTACCTTTGCATTCGAGTGAAGCCTGAGCTGAAAGTGGAAGCAATAAAAGTAAAAGTATAAATCTATTCATATGCTTAAACCTCGATTCGTGGTGGTTCACAACGCCTCAATAACCGGCGCAGCTTTGCTGTGCCCGGCCCCGAAGGGGCGTAGTTGATTGATTTATTATGTTCTTTTCCATGATTTTATTAAATCTGCGGGTGGAACTGACGAGGATGAACACTTGGTGCAACGACCTTTTAAGCTGGTTAGCCTTTTTGTTTTATGCTCGTTTGGAATCCCTTCCGGGGCAACATTGCTTGTATACCCACACCTACATTCGAATGAAATGCTGAGCCTGTATTTAATGACGTCTTCAGCAGTAACGTTACTGCCTTCAATTGCTTCAGTAATTACGCAATAGTTATCAATCCACTCGTTGCTGATTTCTTCATCCGAGTCAGTAACACCATAAGCACAACCTAACCCTCTGAATCCGCTGCTCCATGCTCGAAGAGGTCCACCAATATAGTCGTGCTCTCTCAAGAGGTTCTCGTGGTCACAAATCCAAGAAGCTATTTTCGTATATGAAACAGGATGATCTTCAATATCTTCATCTATGATAACCCCCCGATCATTGAGTAGCTTAGGAATTATAATTGCTTGGTTTTGGTTCATGAACCCTTCTCCGTGAGAACGTAACATTTGTATATCGTGCGTGCGCATTTAGAAACTCGTCCAATTGATAGTTTTCGACTCTTAACTTACTGATCAAGCGGGAACTCCTGACTTGAAAGGCTCCGAGTTAGCAAAGGCAATGTGAGCATGCTCAGTTACATTCTAATGTGCGCACAATATCTAACTTTAATTTTTCGTTATATTATTGACAGTAAACGACTTAAATACACAACACAATAACAAAACGTACACTATTGCTGAGATAAGTGTGCCGTGTCTGGTTCGCGCCATCCAGGCTCATTATTAATAACAGAGAGGCGAGTTACTCGTTGAACCAGGCAAAAGTCGATGGTCCCCTCTTCGCTCAAAGCAGACTATCTGTATTCATTGGTTTTCGAGCTAAAACTCGAAGGAATTCTCCGTGAACCATTTACAGCATTCACTATCGTCTAAATCAAATATTGAAAACCTGTGTCCATATACACTGAACCTACGGCCATCCTCCGGTAAAGTTAATCACCTGACCCGTTGTAAATGAGCTTCTTCCCGAGATTAAGAGTTCTGCGAGTTCTCCGAGCTCTTCGGGTCGCCCGAGTCTTCCCATTGGAACTTTTGCAGCAATCTCGCTTCGCCCTTCTTCAGATTCAATAAAGTGTGATTTGGGGTAGTACATTTCGCTGTATAAGTAATTCGGTTGCAAGACATTTACTTGAATACCCAAAGGCGCTGCTTCTCTTGATAGTGACATGGCCATTGCGGTTGCCGCAGATCTTACTGTGGTTGCCACGGCGAAGCCCGGTTCAGGCTGTAATTGACGCGCTGAAGTAATAAATAATAAGTGCCCCCGCTTTTGCTGGCGAAGCATGGAAAAAATACCCTTCGAAAGCGCAAACGGAAACAGCACTAACGCGTCGAACGCGCTCTCTAACTCAGCGCTGTCTATTTCATCAAAGGGTTTGGGTTGGTTGGGGTGGACATCGTTAACTACAAACCTGAATAAATCGGTTTCATTTTTTATGTAGTCAATCAACGAAGACGGTGACTGCAGACTAAGGCACTGAACGTCGTGTTCTTTCTCAAATGCCAAACGCGTCGCTTCACACGAGAACGAACTGTCATGGCAGATAAGGTGATATCCCTTACTTTTGAGTACTTTCATGATCCCCGGACCGGTGTATTGCGCCACATTGGTAATAAATACTTTGTGCATGACTATCCCCTCCTTTTGTGCTCAACATGAGCGACAAAATCGTTGAGCGCAATAGCACTTTAGTGCTTTTTCCGCAAAAGAGGTTCCTTTTGAGTCGTTAAAGAGCGGACAACAGAACCCTTTCTCACCCTACCTTCCGAGCAATAAAAAACTGATAGCCAAACTCTGAGAGGTATTTTTCGTAAATCGCTATTTCGGTGGCGATATCGTTAAACGCGGGAGAGTCCGGTTGTTCGGGGCGCAGTTCGGAAAGGCGATGCGCTAAGGGTTGGTAATAGTCGTGCCAGCCCTTTTCGTCCATGGTAAAGGTATTGATGAGTTCGTAGCCTGCTTGCTGAATTTGTGCCTGGCGTTTGCCAACGGTTTGCATGTCCGGGTATTCGCGTGACCAAAATTCTGCGGCTTCTTGGCTGCGGCTGTCTGTTAACCAAACGAGATCATTGAATACCATGAAACCACCGGGCTTTAACAGTCGTTTCCACGCCGCCAGCGCTTTCTCAACACCCAGTACGTAAATGGATGTTTCGCACCAAAGGGTGTCGAAGGATTCATCGGGGAAGTCGATATCGGCCATACTCATGTTAAGCGGCTTTACCCGTTGCGTTAAGCCGTTGGCGTGCAGATGCTCCGAGAGCTTGTCCAGGGCGGTCTGTTCGTTGTCTATCGCGGTAATGTGAGCGTCAAGTGCGTTAGCAAGTACCAGTGTTGCAGCGCCCTTCCCGCAGCCGATTTCCAGCAGCGTTTTCGGTGGCGTTGGTAACTGCTTGAGTGCGTGCAAGGTGTCGGCTGCGGTGCCGGGTCCCCAACGTTCAACGCCGTTAAACACCTTAAAGAAATCCTGCATGTAGCGTTCTTGTTCGTTCATAGCTTGTGACAACCGTTTCAGTCTGGGGGCTTCCTGTGCGGACAAACGCGTTTGGTCGGCGCTGTTTGCTTTACTGGTTGGTTATTAAATCACGTTTTGGCGGAACAATTTAGTTTCTTAAAAAAAGTCCCTCCGCAGAGCGAAGGGACTTTCAAAGGGACTTTCAAATGGACGTTCTACTACTTTTTTACGAGGAGTGCGGTCTGTCCCGCCGTCATCGCCCCCTGGGCGTTACTACTTAAGGAGACACACGAAGTGCTCAAGGAGCTTTTTTCAAAGCCCTTTTATTTAAGCACCCTCTCCTCACGCTGTCTGTAGACTTAAAACGCATCGTGTTGTGCGTGATCGCTGTATGTTGCGGGTTCAGGCCGTAAAAAGCCGACTAGGCGCTGCAAAGTCTGGCTGTTCTCAAGAGCGAACATTACCTGTGGTGATCAATCATCTTGTCGGTGCGTAATTATGTAAAAATGGAAATTGCCGTCCTCGTCCTCTTTGCCATCGAAGTGATGGCCCCATTGCTGGATTTTTATATAATGTTCGTAAACCTGACTGGCTGCATCTAGCGATTCTGCGGAGCCTCGCATCAAACAGGTTTTAATACGACACTGCAGATAATCCACGTTGATGTTCTTAAGCGCGTCAAACTGCATAAAGTTTGTAATCTCTCCCTCACGCGAAGCGCCCCAGGAACTAACACCATTCTCGTTAACAAAACGGTCAACGGTTTTTGGGTAATAGCTATTTTCCCGCGCTACTTGTGCGTAAATCCCACGAAAGTGAAAAGGATGTTTGCCAATAAGTTCTTCGGTGCTATTCGACGATTCTTGCTCGGCTTTTTCTCGGGAGCTATCGGCTATTTTGGCGTCTGATTTAACCGTTTTCCGCTGGCTCAACGCTTGCTGCATAACGCCTGACTCTGCGGACTCAACCGCACCTGAATTGAAATTAGATGGAGTTGGAGGTTCTGCCTCTTGCGACTGGCTAACTCCCAACCAATAGCTTACCCCACCTGCAACTAAGGCGGTTACGGCGATAGCTGTTTTACTCATTGCATCTTCCCTGAACTAAATATTGATTTTTAGCTTGTTATCGGAGATTTGGTTTGTGCCAAGAGCGGACGTTAAGACTGAGCTTAGCGGTGACCTTGTAATGGAGGCGAAGCCGCAACGGAAAAGCTGTCGCTGTGCTTGGCCTTGTTATGCATTAGGTTTTTGCTCCGTACCAACACCCGAAATGGTTACCTCAAACCCCCTTTGAGAAAGATTTTCAAATGCCTTCGATAGATTAACTTTGCTGAAGAATGGTAAATTACTCTTCAAGCTCGCTGAATCCTCACCTAAAATTAAGAAGACGACTTCAACTCCATCACTTTTGAAGTTATCGAGTGGGACGCTATCCTGCAAGCCGCTGCTCACTTGCCTCAGAACAGTTCGTGCTTTTTTCCTGAACTCTCTGTCTCCAAGTAAAACCTCAGCAGACACACTACCTTGAGCGAATAAATGACTTAAACCGGCCGAGCCACCTTTTCTATGCTTCACATGAATAAACTGTTTGCTATTGGTCATCAAATCACAAAGTTCGATAGATGAAGTAGTCCTATTGCTTTTGATCAGCTTTTTATCGAGCAAGTGATAAGAGTGGTCATTAGCAACCCTTGCATTGTAATCACCTTCGGTTTCAATTTTTGATTTTGGCTCCCCATCTTTAGTTTCTTCCCATACGTAAACCTTTGGAAAGGTTAAGGCTGATATACTTATTTGGGAAAGGACTGCATCAATTCTGGACATAAAATTATTGTCAATTTCATACCACAATCCTGCGAACAATATATAAGTCTTATTTTCTTCCTTATATTCAAAATAAATGCATTTATATATTTGATGTTCGGATTCGTTTTCGTGTACATCATATACAAACAACCGATCCCGTTTAATCGAATCGATTGAAACCGATGCAGTGTCTAAGTTGTCAAGATAATCACCTGCTTCAATTGTTGGCTTTATTGTGCTTTTAGAGCGAGTAAAGCTAAACCCATAAATTGCATCCCATTGAACAATCTCAGGAAGGGTGATGGTTATATCTGAACTCTTTAATTTAAGTTTTTCAAGTAGCTTTTCATCAAGACCATCGATTTCTGACTTTTCTTTAACCTTCCTAATATTATCGACCCATGAAAATCCTTTCTTATATGAATCGTTGCTATAGTAGCTAGAAAGCAAGTCCACCAAGCTTGATAATTCATCGACATTAATCTCTGTAGCAAAGGAGTATACAGAATCACCGCCTGAAATATTTTTTAAGTTTACGCCAGTTTTTGGCGACCCAGTAACAGCCCGCAGTACATCTCTGGATATATCAATACCAAAGACTCCAACCGCCGATTCTCTCGATGCTTGCGACTTCTTCTGTACGGCTTGATCTTCTAACGTGAACAGGTCAACGCTGCGCAAGCTGTCATGATCAAGTGTATTGAGTGCAGTTTTTATTCCAAAGTCATGAACAAAGTATTTTGTATCTATCAAGAATCGACCATAACCGAAGGTAAAAGCCATTGTAGCCGTTGCTGTTTTTATAATAAGGACTGCAGAGCTAGAGCGATTAGCAAGTTCATCGAGCGAAACGCCAGTAATGTTCTCAGTAAACGCACTCCATTTTGGCTTCTTTTCTGTAGGTATTTTTACGAATAGCTTTCCTTCAAGTTCATGCTTACTGTCCAGATCATAAGCGTTCACCTGAGATGCTCCCTTTAGGAAGTCGGAAACTTCTAGCGAAGCATGTTCAGCCTTTGCCAAGAATGCGTTTAAATATAAGTATGGCTTTCTCTCTTCCACTGAAATCAGCTCCCTATTGATGCATAAGGCCGCATTCAGCGGCTTCTCCGTTGCAATGTTTTGTTAGGCTTAATGGCTCGATAGATTGCGATCGGCTGTACCATTATTCGGGGGTAACGACAGGTCCTGATCATTTCTTCTAATCCATCAAAGCCTCTAAATACGCCTCGAAAGCCACTCTCAACTGACAGATGCTCATTGCCTTCAACTTTCATTTCCTCATCATTAAATTCAGCCATTGGGTCAAATTCATCCTCTTCCTTTTCAGGAATTGATGTAATAACACCAAGCATAGTTACTCTTATTGTTGGTTTAGATCCAAAAAGGTAATGGACGGACTCTGTATCTTGATCTAAGAAGAACTCTCTTTTTACATTTGACATAACATGAAAGTTTGGCATATCAGGGAATGGGTAAAGGCGAATATTGAAAATGTCAGGTAGAAATACTCGAACCCAAGTTTTTAAACCTTCGATAATCCAACCGTCAACTGCGCCGACTAATTTGTTGTTGACGACTCTCTCAAGTCTCTCTTCTGCCTGCTTTAGCTCCTGTTTCTTCTTTGTCTTAGGCTGGCCGTTCTTCATTTTCTTGATGTCCTCTCTCATAACATCAAGATTTTCAAAAATATCTTTTAATTCAGGCGACTCTCGAAGGCTTGACTTAACGCTGTAATTTATGAACTTAGTGATATCATCATAATTGTCGGCTATTCGAGTTATTCGCTCATAATCTTCAAGGACGATATTACCTTCAGCTTTTACACACAGGGCATTTTTAAAAGTATTTATTGCCGAGCCACTTTCAATAGATTCCTCTGTAACATCGACTCCAATTTCTGCCGTGTACCCTTGTTCAAAAAGCTCTCGCTCTAATTCGTTTAACACCTCGTGATGACTAACCCTAGTTTCTTTTAGCCCCTGGGACTCTGTGCCTGTCCCTCCCGCCTCATGCTTAAATACCTTAAAATCATAGTTTCTAAGATTCTTGCTATTTTCAGAGGACACGGAAGAAACTTCGAAGGACTGGGCTATGCCTCCAGAAATTTGGCTATAAAGGGAGCTAACCTTGTCCATGTCTAGGTATATAAAATCCTTTACTTCAGCCATCAATCTCTCCAGTCAAAGATTGCCTAACATTTGTATATGGTGCGTGCGCATTTAGAAACTCGTCCAATTGATAGTTTTCGGTTCTTAACTTACTGAGCAAGCAGTCATTCCTGACTTGAAAGGTTCCGAGTTAGCAAAGGCAATTTGAGTATACTCACTTATACTCTAACGAGAGCACAATATTTAACCTTTATTTTTTGTTATGTCATTGACAGTAAACGACTTAAATACACAACACAACAAAAATATGCGCAATATTGCCGACTTGAATGTGCCTTGCACCGCTATCAACACCCACGCTTGCGAATAACGGGACGGCTAGTCACTAGTTGGAGTTGGCTGAAAGTAAGAAGGTCCGCTAATCGCTCTTTTCAGACCTTAATTTTATCCTCTTGGGCTGCTTCGTGCCAGGAGCGGACATTCAGGTATATAGCTCATTTCTACCGCATTCGGTGTTAGAAACGCTTTGCGTCCTTTAGACGGATAAACATAATTGCTAACTCAAAAATGTTCCGCTGTGAATTGGCGTCCGAATTAGAAGGTCAGCTTAGTCAGCATTACATAGATATCCCAGTGTTTGGGTTGCAATTGTCAAGACTGCACCCTCTCTAAAAGTGATATTGATGCCATGTCACAAGTTCTATATCATTGAGAAAATTGATATACAGGTTAGTAAGTTATGGAATTCAAAGTATTGTTAGACGGCTCATTTTCTGATCTTTGTAAGAAAAGTATAAGCCCTCAATACAACAAGCATGTTTTGAGTATCGCCAATGATTTCGAGGAAGGAAGTTGGCATCAAAAAAACTTTCATATGTTTATATGGGATAATATTGCAGAAACTTCTCTGTCGTCTCAGGAAAGAGAAGCACTAATTAACAAATCCTCATCTTTACTTACAGCCTCCGCAGCTAACCTAAGATTGACAGATAAAGAAACTGATATTGGTAAAGGTAGTGAATTAGCCGAAATTTTTTTATACGGGATTATGAAACACCACTATGGAGCTTTGCCAGTGGTTCCCAAGATTTTCTATAAACAGAATGCTCAAGATAACGCAAAAGGTGCTGATAGTGTCCATCTAATTGTGCATGGTGATGATTTTTCCCTTTGGCTCGGCGAAGCTAAGTTTTACAAGTCAATCGAGAACGCAAGACTTGGTTCCATAGTTAAATCTGTAAAGAACTCCTTGCACCCAGATAAGCTGAAGAAAGAGAACAGTATCGTCACGAATGTTAGCGATATTGATCACTTAATAGAAAACTCTGAATTACGTCAACGAATCAAAGATGCGTTGGCACCTAAAGTGTCATTAGACTCCATTAAACCCAAAATCCATATTCCCATTTTTATACTTCATGAGTGCGAGGTAACTCAAGGTACTACTATGTGGTCAGAGGAATACCAGACGCAAATTACGGATTACCACTTAGATAGAGCAACTGCTTACTTCGAGAAGCAGATATCAGAGATAAGCGACGTACATCTTTACGACCAAATAACCTTCCATATCATACTGTTCCCAGTTCCAAATAAGGCTCAAATTGTTGAAAAATTTGTCCAAAAGGTTGAGTTCTTGAAGGAGGAGTTCTAGTGGATATATTCGAAAAGTGTCATGAGATCAATAACTATATAAAAGATCTAGATGAAGTGTCCGCGAGAAATGAGCTCATTAAACTGCTGGACTATCATAAGTCTAAGCAAATCCAATACTCACCTTTAGTCAACAACCTGATCAGGCAGGTCGGTTTATTTCCTTACATTCAACTGGAAACAAGTGATTGGCAAGATAGATATGCACATGAAGCATTTAAGGTGGATGTTGGTGAAAGAGATACTTTAACTCTACATCGAGAACAATCCTCAATTCTCAAAAAGTTAATAGAGGGAAAAAACCTTGCGGTAAGCGCTCCCACCAGTTTTGGCAAGAGTTTCGTTATTGATGCGTTTATAGCGTTAAAAAAACCAAAAAATTTAGTAATTATTGTCCCTACAATTGCGTTAACAGATGAAACTCGAAGGAGATTGCATAAGAAGTTTAGCGGGATCTATAAGATAATCACAACTTCCGAAGCAACACTTAGTGATTCAAACATTTTTATTTTTCCTCAAGAACGAGCTATCCACTACGCAGAACAGTTAGAGAACATAGATATATTGATAATTGATGAATTCTATAAAGCAAGTTCAGCATTTGATAAGGATAGGTCTCCGACGTTAGTAAATACCATATTAAAGCTTGGCTCAAAAGCAAAACAAAAGTACTTTCTTGCCCCAAACATATCTTCACTGAATGACAGCCTATTTACAAGAAATATGGAATTTGTGAATGTAAATTTTAATACTGTTTTTCTCGAAAAGCATGAACTTTATGAGGAGATCGACGGTGATGAAACGGCTAAGTGCGAGGCATTAATTAATATCCTATCGAAGACTGCTGGTAAAACATTGATATACGCGGGCACTTTTAGAAATATTGATAGCTTATCTAATTTGCTTACAGCCCGCTTTTCATCATTCGAAAATCGTCTGCTCAGAGATTTCCATCATTGGTTGGCAAAAAATTACGATGTTAACTGGAAACTGACCAACTTGGTAAAAAAGGGAACAGGCATTCACAATGGACGCTTACATCGCTCGCTAAGTCAAATTCAAATACGCTTATTTGAGGAAGAAAAAGGTCTCAAAAACTTGGTATCCACATCTTCTATTATAGAAGGGGTAAATACATCCGCAGAAAACGTCGTTCTTTGGAGCAACCTCAGTGGTAGAGGAAAAGCACGCATAAGTGATTTTAGCTATAAGAACATCATAGGCCGTGGTGGTAGAATGTTCCGACACTTCGTTGGAAAGGTCTATGTTTTAGAGAAGCCTCCAGAAGAAACCAAGACACAATTAGACTTAGAATTCCCAGACCAACTCGTTGGCAGTATTGATTTGGAAGAATATAAAACTGAACTAACTCAGGATCAAATAGCTAAGATAATCGCCTACAAAGAGGATATGGAGGAGTTACTGGGCGAAGGTAGGCTGAATCAACTTCAAAAAGGCGGTCAAATTGAATCCAGTGATTCGTTTTTAATTCGTAACATCGCAAAAGAACTAGTAACAAATAAATCTACGTGGGGCGGTTTAGGATACTTAAACTCGAGCCATCCCGATGATTGGGAAGGTTATTTGTACAAAGTAATAAGGCTATCTCCAAGTGGTTGGGGAGAAAAACATAGTAAATTTGTGGGGTTTGTTAAGGTTTTAGCGGATAACTGGTCGCTAACTATTCCTCAGTTACTGAATAGGCTGAAAGCCCTAGATATCGGCATTGATCAGTTCTTTGAACTAGAGAAGAACACTACATTCAAACTCGCCTCGCTTCTCAATGATGTAAATGTTCTCCAGAAAAATATTCTAAACGAGAATATAGATATTTCGCCTTTTGTCGGTAAGGTTTCTAATGCTTTCCTACCACCTTTGGTTTATCAGCTAGAAGAGTACGGTTTACCAAGAATGTTATCTAGAAAAATTCATGATCTAGGAGTGATAGACCTTGAGCGAGATGAGATTGAGATTCATGATGTTTTAGAAGAGTTTACGAGTATATCTATAGATCATCAACTACGACTAAACGCATCATTTGATTCTTTTGATAAATACATATTTGATTACTTTATGGAAGGCATAACTATATAGAGTCTGTATTAGCCCCTTTTTAAAACGGACACTCATTAGTTAAGCGATAGGCTCAGACCTATCTTTAAGGAGTGTCTATGGAGCGTATAGAAATTTTCACTGGCGAACAACGCCGTCGTCGCTATACTCCGCAGGAGAAAGCGAAGTTTGTCGCCATGACCATGCAGCCGGGTTATTCGGTGTCACTGGTGGCTAGACAAAATGGTATCACCCCGAGTTTATTATTTAAGTGGAAGAAACTCATGCAAGACGGTGGCATGTCCGCAATTCAGGCTGGCGATGAAGTGGTCAGCGCAGCCGAGCATAAAGCGCTGCAAAAGAAAGTGAAGGAGCTTGAGCAATTACTTGGCAAGTGTAACGCGAACCACACAGCCGGCCAAGATAATTGTCGCTGAGATGGTTGCGGGGTCACCCGAACACGTATTTCGGTTTAATCCGATCACCGATTTCGGTCTATCCGAACAGTCCGTGGTGGGTCAGTTTTATTGACCGTTTTTGTCGACGTTGATATGCCAGGGCCGCACTTGGTCGAGGTCATCACCGTCGTTGAGTAACGGCAGTTGCTCGGAGTGCGTCAGTTTAGGTCGTGGTTGACTATAAACTGGCATGACGCCCTGGTAGCAGTCAGAATTTTTTTGTATTAAATTAATGAGCTGATCATCCACTACCGATTGCCCAAGGAAGGACAATGGCGCGCAGACGAAGCGGTAAATCATTAATAGAGGGACTCCTCGATCTCTTTGTGACTTGGCCCTGGTATGTCAGTCTTGCTCTCGCAATATGCATATTTTTTGGCATTGATACTTATCAGCAATTAACGCCCGAGGCCGCTGTTCGGCCTAAAAGCAGTAATCCGGGCGATGTTGTGGTTGCCGCATTTGAACCGGCTAAAGCGATGGCGCTTACGTTAGTAAAGATCTTTTTGCCGATATTGCTGGCAATTGCAAGTTTTGTGTCATTTATCAAGTCATTGCTAACGCAAAGACATTACCACTATGTTGAGCAGTCGCCGACATCAGCTTCACTAAATGAAATGTCATGGAGCGATTTTGAATCGTTAACCGGTGAATACTTTAAACGCGAAGGCTATACCGTAAAGCCCACAAAAAAAGGTCCTGATGGCGGTGTTGACTTACGCATAAAAAAAGACGACCGACTGTACCTGGTGCAGTGTAAACAATGGAAAATGCGTAAAGTACCCGTTGCGGTCGTTCGAGAGCTTTATGGACTCATTGCCGCTGAAAACGCCGCCGGTGGTTTTATGGTGACTTCAGGAGAATTGACACGTGAAGCACTCGACTTTGCGAAAGACAAACCCATTTACATGATTGACGGCACCACTTTTCACCGGTTTATCCGCCAACGTGAAAAAGACGCCGTTACATTTCCCCCTAACCATGTCAGTAAAGTTACCGTCATACATTGCCCTAACTGCAATAGCCCAATGGTTAAACGCACCGCTCGGAACGGCGCCAATGCGGGAAGGCAATTTTGGGGCTGCCGACGCTTTCCACGGTGTTATGGGACGCGGGATATCCAGTGAACATTTACTCGATGGAACCACGTGTTGGTTGCGAATATCTTCCCAATGGCCGCACACCAAGTAACTCAGACTGTCTAGTTGGTTATTAAACAATTAAACTGAGTGTCGGCGCCCCACAATCCCATTCGGGAACCTGATCTGGTACTTTGAATCCTGGCCATCTCGTGAAGAATTTCTTTTATTTGAGGTTCACCGGCTCACTCAGACTTCTTTTCAAACAGTTTTATGTAATGGGTAGCGACACGATTTATTAACTTATCGGCCAGTTCAGCAGCTTGATCGACGTTTGCTATACGCTTACGTTCACCAATATCAATCGACTCATCGTTGATGCGCGGGTCAACCAAAATATCCGCTCCAAACGACTGCTCTAACGCTGCTTTTAAACTCGTCTTAAACGAACCGGAACCCTGCGGGTCAGCAATGATTGACGCCGCGATGTAATCATACTCGTCATCGCAGTCATTTTCTTTACACATTGTACCTGCAGGGTCTTCGTTAAAAAGCGCCACTGACAAGTCACGGGTTAATTCAGACTCATGGGCAGCAACCAAGTCCGTTGCCCATTCATGAGCAAGCTTTTGACTCGTGCCGTCTTGCGCAAGCCCATCTGGACCTAGCTCAGACACACCCCACTCACGCCGTTTCGCATTCATCCTATCGGTGTATTCCTGGCTCATTGGGTTATTACCTCGGCGCCTTTCCTTAGCGTCCGAGATAGAGTCATAATGGAAGTCATACTCCTCAGAAAAATACTTTCCATGTAGACGGTTAGTTAAGGATTCTAATAACGTTTTTGTAAACGGTGATTCCATGCTCATGTTGCTATCCCATATTTGATCTTTAAATCTGTTATGCCCTATCTCGAGCTGCTGTTTACAAGTTTACGCATCCTTGCGTCATCTTGTGTCGCATATAGCCAAACAGTATTGTCTATGAAGACTACGCCTTCCTCAAAACACTCATTACTTGCTTTATATACTGCTCTTTATCTGACATAAAAAACACATGGCTATTTTCTAGATCGTTAGCTGTCACGTTCCACTGCGCCTGAATCATTTCACGTGTTGTTTTCGGCGGACTAATGATAATGCTTTCCAGCTCCACCTCATTATTCAAACGAGTTTGCACGTTTTTGATTTTTTGGCTGAATTCAATTTTGTCATCACCGATACCTGTGCGCAGAATACCGTGCGGATCAACAAACGCTATCCGCTGTTTTAGCTCACCTTGTTCATCTTTCCATAAACGCCAAAGAATAAAATCGGGGTAGAAACCACCTGCTTCAAAAAAACCAATACCTTTTCGCACGAGGTTTCTCAACAGATACACTTCTTCACCAGATTGCTCCAACAATCTTTGGTGACTAGCAAGCCAGTCCTTTAAGTCCTCAATAAATTCAAACTCGGAGAGCTCAAGGCCAACAGGTCGCACTTTTATTCGATCTGAAGTGGCACACAACAGTGGGTTAAAAAGGTGTTCGTTTAGCTTAATACCTTTGATTGATTCTCTGCCTGAGTCAAACAACTCTTCGGAGTGCTGTTCAAATGCTTCTTTGAGCTGTTGAATATCGTCAACCAAAGCCGAGCTGCTCGCATCGACGGTAATGGTATACTCGTTATCAATTGGTAAGTTATCGTTGGCTGAATCCAGAGTAACAAGCTCAAGGCGCGGCTCTAAATAACTGCGTTTGTGAAAGTTATGAATTTTGTCGGCCAGTGAACATAACAACTCAAGTGCAAGCTCTTGCCAGACTCGAATATTATTAGAGGCCATATTCCACTGATTATCTGGGATGTAAATGTCATACCAAGAGTGGCTCAGCAGTAATGACTGCAGCCGGCCTTTTTGTACCAATAAATTTGCATACCCTCTGCTTTGTACGTAACGATTTAAAGCTAGGTATAGTTTATCGTAGCGTAGAAGGTTTGCCCGCGTTGTGTCGAAATGAGCGGCTCTGGGCTCAGTAACCTGCAGAGCTGAGTTAGCCTCTTCGAGCTCTTTCGCGGTCATTGTTCGCATATTAGGACAGCGATCTAAAATAACCTTCCGCCCTCGCTTCAAAATATTAGGTGGAATACCTAAATCGTTACCAGTTCCCCCCAGCAAAACAAGGGGGCCATCCTTACTGAAGGAATAGGCTTTCTGGGTGTCCTGTCGTACTTTAGGGCGTAACATTTTCAGCCGTTCGCCCATACCTTCAACCACACTCAACTTAACATTCTCTATGTAAGTATCTTCGTTGCCGGGTAAACCTTCGTCAGCAAGGTAATCCTTAAAGCTCGCGATAAAGTCTGAGCCAACACCAAAAACATTGAGGGTTTCTAACAGTTGCACGTACTTTGGTGCTGAAGCCGGCAAGTAGCGGCTTGAGCGCATCAAGCTCATGTCTCGGCCACGCAAACGCACGCCGCGACCAAATAACTGGATAATCTGCGAACCTTCCTTTTTCCCTGTGTTCATCAAGCCCATTGATGACACGCGCCAGGAGTTCCAGCCCTCAACGAATTTTTTAGAGCCAATAAGAATATTAACTGGCGAATTTTCAGCATTAATTTCAGCAAAAAGCGGGCTAGCGAATTCTGATTTTGCAATCTGGATATCACAATCTAATTGTTCACGCTCTTGGTCATGACTAAGGCTAGACTCTAAATGGTCAGCCAAGCCTTTTGCATCACCTACGTTAATCAAGCCAAATGGCTTTGAGCTGTCACCCACTTTCAACAATAGCTCGCCCGAATCGCCCGTAATACGTTCAACAACAAGCTGACCGCCACTATTGCTTTGAAATACTTTTTGGCACAAATCGGTAAATATTTGACTGGGCGACAATTTCAATTCATTTTTTAAGTATGGGAAACTTGAACCAAAAATGTCATAGCCCTTTTCGTCTGTCAGTCCTGCTGTTTTAGCATTGGTATTCAAAACTGAATCAATCGCTTCAATTGCTTGCGATTGGTTAGACAAAAACCATCCAAAAAACTTTAAAACCTTGGCGATATCAGATGCGCGTTCACTGTAATTTTTAGCTGACTCTGTTTTGCCGTTATCCTTGATGACACTTGCACCAACGAAAACCCATAACGGCATTTCTAGATTAAAGTGCTCGAACTCAGACTTTCGATCCTGGAACAGTCTTAGTTGTTGATAAAACGCCAGTAACGCCGCCGTTAAATAAGGTTTTTGATGAATGATTTCTTCTTGTTTATTGGCTAAGTTAAAAATACGGTAATCCTTACCATAGCCATCCTCATAAAAGTATCGGTAAGCATAATCAAACACGACCGACTTGGCATAATCCATCTCAACTTTTGAATTTTTCGCAGCAACGACAGCTTCTTTGAAGGTAGCAGAATACTCAAAGGTAAAGCCGTTACCCGCAAGTTGTCGCCTACTGGCTAACCAACCGGTTTCGCTATCTGCTGTGCCAAGACCACGATGCCCCTCATCAACCAGCAACAAATTCTGGTCGCCAAAGCTGGCGGCATCCATCACCTTATCGCCCTGAGTGTCGCTTAACTTGGTTATTTCAGTCAGCTTAATGTCAACAAAGGGCGAGTCACCACTTGATAATGGCTGCTGGACGCTCTGTACAAGCCGACTCGGGTTGAAACCACTATCAGATAATTCAATTAAGTGCTGCTCGCTCAAACGCTCGTTTGGGCTTATTAGAATCACTTGGCTATAATCATCCAACTGCGCGAATCGCTTAGCATAGTGCTGAAACTGCAACACATTACAATGCATTAATAGGGTTTTGCCACTACCTGTTGCATTTTGTAAGCACAGCTTGTTTAAATCTTCGTATGCGTATGGCGTCAACGGCGTTTCATAACCTTGTTCATGATAATAGTTGTTGAACGCTGAAAGGTAGTTATTAAGCTTATTCAGCAAACTGTATCTATCGTTAAAAAACTCATACAGGTATATTTCAACGAATAACAAACTCAACCACTGAAAATACTTCCATTCAATTGCGTTGTCACGGCCCTCGTTAATTAAGTCCAAGTGCGCAACGATATTTTCATCAAACTTTCTTAACTGCTGTTCACTGTATTGCCAGCTCGGTTGCCAATGAGTTAATAGATCGGCCAAGTAAAAATGATGCCGGTCAGCTGCGAGACCAGATTTTGATTTACGAAGCGTATTTGCCAAAACATCCAGCGCGCGCAAACTGCCAGTTTTCAGAAATTTTTCATCTAACGGATTAATACCGAATTGCGTCGTTAACCACTGATTCAAAGCCAGCTTTTTATTAAAATGCTTGGTTTCAAGTTTCTTTAGTTTCGCCATGCTAACTCCTTACTATAATCTTGAAGAAACGCATTACGCGTCTTCCCACATTTTGGTCATGAAGGTGTCTTCAAGAGAGAGTAAACGAGTCTTTGCACTACCACGAAGTTGCAAGCCGTGTGGGCCATTGATATAAATCTTGTCAAACTGACTATCCGATTCAATAATTTTGCCGATGTCAGCCTTCTCTGAATCGAGCAATGCTTCTAAAAAGGCTGAATCTTTCTCTGGATCATCGCTTAAGTTACGCCAAATCACTAACACTTTATCCCGCAATTCATCATTACCGGGAATTCGACGCACCCAACCTTCTACCACACGAATCTGATAAATAGGGGCGTCTTCAGCATAGGCATTAGCTTCTGTCATCTGACTGACTTTCAAACGCGTGTTCTGGTCTTGCGGCAATTCAGGGTCTTGCTCGCGCTCAAACTCACAATCATAAGCACGCCATTTATCTAGCTTTTCTACGTGCAAACCTATTAGCCAGTTAAAGGTTTCGACTAAATCAATTACCTGTGGTGATGACTGATCGGAGTTGGGTTTCTTGATTTGTAATTTGTAGTTTCGAGGGTTACTGAACTGTTCCAAATTCAACAAAGACGGGCTTTCTGCTGTTTCTGCTTCCAATAAATACGACAGCATAAAATCTTTGGGAACAGATTCAGGGTTGTAAGAGTTGCCATCTACTAAGTTGTTGAGAGTATCTTCGTACTGTTCCAAGCGCAGATATTTGAAACACTGGCTAACGCCACCGGCTTTGCCTTCCTTATCAAAAATTGGTCTACCATCTTTCCAGCCCTCTGCGTAGATCGCTTTCTGAACTCGTGGTTTAGTGACTGCATCAAAATAATTACCCATTTCAACAAGAACAAAACGTCTGTTACCATTATCTTCTTTATTCAACCTAATAACTGCATGCCCAGTGGTTCCTGAACCGGCAAAATAATCTAATACATACCCTGATGTGTCGGACGCTGCGAAAATTGAGTCTCTTACAGTATACAAAGACTTAGGAAAGTCAAAGAGAGATTTATCTATTCCCATGTTTGTTAATATACTAGTTCCGTAATCACCTGCGTTATATTTTGAGTCATACCACATCGTTTTAAATTGTGAATCATTCTTTGCCTTTTTGATAGACAAATCCCCGTTTCTTGCCTTATCGACTTTTAATAAACTGCTAATTGATTGAACGGTATCTCTTGAATATCTCCATTTTCTTTCAATACCTTGCTCATCTATAGGGTAAATTTCGATAATACCATTTTCCCTCAGAATATTCGCAGATACAGGGCTGTAACTGTCTTCACACACATCGCCGAACCCAACAATTCGACCATTCTTTACAAGAATAGGATAAAAACACGTCTTCCCATCCGCTCTTAGAGATTCGCCGCCCCAATTTCTTAAATTAGAATACTCCCATTCAGATTCTGGCAATATAGCCCGATTTAACTTCTTCCTTTCCGGCGGTATAGCAAATATTCCAAATTCACTGGAGTATGAAAAATGGTTACCCTGAATACCTTTTTTATTATGTTGAATTGCTATTTTCACAACTTCAAATTGGGGAAATAGTTCGTACATTAGGCGTTCTAGCCCGTTAGCTTCATTTTCGTCAATAGCTACAATAACAGAGCACTTTTCATCTTGTAATTTCCTTGCAGATGACAAGCGATTTTCCATAAGACTCATCCACGAAGAGTGTTTATATTCATTTTTATAAGCAATCTGACTTGACGGAGAGTTGTAAGGAGGATCAATGTAAATACAAGAAACTGATGACTCAAGTTTGTTGGTTAACGCATTTATTGCTTGAAAATTCTCAGAGTGAATCATGATCCCATCAACTTTATCATCCAGTAATGTAATCCTCGACAATAAATCATCGCGATATGCTGGTAAGTAAAATTTTGTATCTATTATTAACTTGCTAAATCTCTCATCGTTGAATAATTTATCAGCGCCTTGCTCTCGCAATTTATCCATTTCCTTTAAGTCAATTCCAAACAAGTCGACCCACTCTTTTCGCTGAGCGTCATTCGATAATGCAGTTTCAAGCAAGTCAGTATGGCAGGCTAACCGATCCAAAGTGATGCAATAATTAGTTTCTGTCACAAACTTTTTTTTCAGCCAAAGTTTCTTCTGAAAATTTTCAATTTGAGCTAAAAATTTAATGATATCTTTTGCAACGCTACGTAGCGTTTTAATTTGTTTAAGCAATCGTGCATAGTTAGCCTCACTCGCTTGCTCAATATCATCTAGTCGCATTATTTCGTTTTTAATATAGAAATCTAACTCGCGCTGTAAAAATCCACCGAGGTCTTTATGAATAAAATAATCCATGGTGTTTTTACTAGTGTAGTTATTGATGTATTTTGTGATGAGAGGGCGCTGTTTGACTTTATCTGTCGGTGCAAGGATCTGAGCAAAAGTAATGAAATCTTCAGTACCCGCCTGTGATTGCATCGCTGATAGTTCATCTTGAATCACTTGCGTGATATACAAATTTGGTAAATCACCTTTTTTGCTTGCGCCGAATCGGGTCTTAAGCTGTTTTTCTCTCTCTGCGGTTATCGTGTCGGCTTTTGTTGCAACTCGGAATTCAAAGTATACTTCAAGCTCACCTTCATCATTGAGTGCAACGGGTTGCTCTGCTCGAATGAAAAACTGCCGTTTTTCAGACTCTTTATTATTGTTGTGCTCACCTTGAGCGGCATCCACCAATTTAAAATGAATGCGTTTATTGGCAAGCTGCGTGGCCTCTTCAAAATTAAGCAGCCCTGTTTTTGCTGACTGACCGAATGATTCAGCATGTTTTTTAGCAGCTTCGGAAATATCAAAGCTGTAGAGGTTAAAACTCTCGGTAGTTTTTATGTAATATTGATCTTTATTCGCCCAATGCAGATAAACTTCGCTACCATCGTAAGGCACGGCATAAACTGCGGCTCTAGACTTATTCTCCGCAACGTGGTAGCGGCGACTCATAAAATCACCGCCGTCATAGTAACGTTTAAAGAAGCGGATGAGGTGGTCATAAATCACCGCTCGTTCACTTAAATTGCCTTTAGTAGCTTTCGCTTTCTCTACCGCATTTAAATAATCTTTAGCAGCTGGAACAGTTTTAAAATGTTCAGCTAACTCGTCATTTTCATCAAATGCGCTGTAGCCCAGTTGGGTGATCAATTTCTGCTTAGCAGCCTCAATCACTTGGTTTTGGTTCGCTTGATCAGCGTCTTCAAATACTGCGTCAATTTGCTGAGCCAATTCGGTTTCTAAAAAACGGTTAATCCGATCCGCTTTGGCATGCATAATACGGTACAGACCAAAGTCCAACTCTGGCTGGTCCAACTGAAACATCGACTTCAGTACTTCAGTAAATTTGCTTTTCAACTCTGTTGCGTTAGCCATGGTTAATCCGTTTGTCCATTTTAATTCTTGTCTTATTAAATCTGTGAAAACGAGCTGTATCACACAACTCGCCAGCAAATCTCTGTTCTCTAACTGTCTGTGCTACTCGTGTATTTATTGCAACCACATGTAAATACAGTGCTCTTTTGAAGCTAAATTTCAGCCGAAAACACCTCATCTTAGGCGCTATATCGGACGTAGCTCGTTGCTCTCGCCATTCAATGGAAATCATAGTAAACGACATTGACTTATCGTTAAATACTGACTAGTCTGACAGGAGAAATTTTGTCAATAGTAAGAACAACTTTTGTACTCTATCGAACTACTTCGCGAATTTTGTGTTCCAGCGAGTAACAACTCATAATTGTATTCGTCATAATATTCTAGTTGCTTGACTCTCAGACAATATTTCCAACATTCGATGTTCGGCCTCGGCTCTCCAAAACTTACTCCAGTATTTACCCCATCTATTATCAGTTCTACCGTGCCTGTACTGACTTGAAAAGTGACTGATAAAGGCTTGCTGCAGTGTCTATCTGGTGAGATTTTGGCGATAACATCACAAAAAGCCAGCATGAAATACGAATAGGTGCTCTACTACATTACCAGACGACTATTGAAAATGGCACTATCAAATTTGTTAGTCTTTAAGTTCCTTAATTTCTACTCAAGCAGCCTCACGACCCACTCACTTCCCTCGTGATGTCCATATTAGATAGACTAATTCATAGCTGCGTCATTTTGCGTCGCAGCTGGTACTGAGGCAAAAGCCCCTCGTTTAAGACATTAGGTGACGCACCAAACTGTCACAATAACACTATCTCAAGCAATCAACGAGGTCTTATATGTTGTGGTTTTGGTTCGGAATTACGGTTATTTTTGCGACGCTGCTCAGTAGCGCAAAGTTATGGTGTCTGGCCGGTGGCATCGTGCTGGCGGGGAATCTTAATCTACCATTTGATGTTTATGTTGAGAAGTTCGCCAGTACGAACAACGAGACGCACAACCTTAGTATGTACCGCGGCCTGATGATTATCGCTGTGGCGGTGTTTAGTTTCGTGGCTTGGTGGGTTTACTCAAATTATTTAAAGTAGGCAATTAGCCGACTACTCACTCAATAGCCGCGTTGCATCGTGCAGCCAGCCGTGCCCTATCTGTGTTTTCTTGCAGAACTCTTTAAATACGTGCTCTAGCGGATATACCAGATGTCCGTTAATCGTCTCTATTTTGTTATGGTCACAAAAGTAAACCGTTTTATGGCCTGATTTGAGATACTGATCCAGTTTTTTAAACTTTTTACCTGCTTTATCGAAACGCCCATAAGTAACCTGCACGGACACCTTTTGCCCGTGTTTATCGACACCCAAAATATCAATGTCTTTCATGGTTCGACCAACCGGCATCAGAGTATATTCTAGTTGCGGCAAGTCGTTTTCGGCAGCCTTTTGAGTGCGCATATATTCCATACACATTACTTCTTGCAAGTCTGGTGTTAGACTGTCAAGACTCATGGTTGTATTGCCTTCGACTAAATCAACAACTCGTGAGCCGACTTTATGCCATTGACAAAAAGTGCCTTGACGGGGCTGAACGGCAGTTAGCGATATCGCCTGCCCAGCGTTTAGTTTGCGAGCTTTTTTAAGCTCGATTGATTTTAGTACTGCTTCACGCGCAGCCGAATCACCTTTCTGCCTCCACTCACCTCTAAATAGTTCTATCTCGCTACCTGGTTCAACAAAGCCGATTATACCGCCGGGCTTGCCTCGATAGGCTGCGAAAACATAACCACCTTTGCGTGCTAAGCCTTTGAAACGTTGCAAATTGGATTTAGCTGACCCTGAATAGTCCCCAGGCTCGAGACTTTCCGAATCAAAAAGCTCGAAATCACCGCTATTATCCACTGGGTAATGAATAGCAATTCGATCTTCCTGAAAAAGCCTATTCATTGTGTCTTTACTAATTGCCAGCGCTGAACTGTGGCGTATAAAGTAGGTTTTCATGGAGTCGTCCTTGATCCTGTTAACGCATTGATACCTTGAGCATACTTGAACACGCTCATACTTTTAATACCTAATCCATCGGAATAACGATTTCAGTCAGCTTCCACCCCAGACCACGACGGCGCAGAACAAATTTACCCTCGTCGCCCTGTTCATCCTTTACTCGCACAACAAATTTGTTGAGCGATTCGTAGAACATGGACGAATCGATCAGTGTTTTTTCATTGCGTTGCTGATTTTCGGTATTGTCAGCATCCAGTTTTTCCCCAGCCATTAATTTGGCGATACCGGCTGGAGTAACATAGGCATCAACAATACGCTCAGCCATGATACTTGCAATACCAGCTCCTAAAGCCGCAAATGGGTTACCTTTTGTTGTCTCGTCAGGCTCCATTGTGCTCGCCATCATCGCGTTTAGTTGATCTTTAAGGCTTTGTCGCACACTGCTGAATTCAATATGCTCTGATAACGCTTCGCTATCGCGACTTTCAGCCGCCGATTTAATCTGGTAAACGGTTAAGTAAGGCGATACCGCTTGGAAAACCAAAAAAGCGGCGATGATTAAACCAGTAATCAACTTCCCTTTATTCATGATCACGTCCTTATTGAACCTTTGAAAAATGCACCTAAGCATCAGCAGCATCCCTGCCCACTCACATCCGCTGTGATGTCCCTATCAACAAGCCTAACGACGACTTGCGACAGTTTGCGTCGCAACCGAACATTGGCGTTGAGCGGGACTATCTCCTTCACTAATGCGAGTTGGGTGCATGCCATTACGTGAGGCACTCTAGGTAAATAGGCGATTAGATGAACCGTTTACCTGACCCGAGTTCGTGAGGTGTTGAAGAATCCATTACTCGATTGGAAAAGGACAATTAAGCAATGAGCGAAAGAACTGCTGTTCGGCTTGTGCTTTTGTTTTCTCATCTCTGTAGACGAAAAAGACCGTTTTTTTACTGAGCTTTTCTTGATAGGCTGGGTAAAAAGCATTCAAAATTAACAATAATTAAAACTCTTTTTATGATCATCACCGCCAGCATTATCATTTACAGCACCGCCTTCTTACTCTGGTTTGTCGTTTGGTATGGGGCAACTGGCTATACACTAATGCGAACAAACAAACTTCTGATTTTTCCCTGGATTATTTGTCCGCTATTTTTAATTGGCAACTTATTGATGACGATTTTCTTTGGCGATGTCGGTAGTACAGAGTATGAGGAAGGCAGGTTCACTCATCTTACCGACCGAGCCTCAATCGCGGTGCAAGCAACGGCGAGTATTGTGATTGTTGCAACCATCGTCTACGGCATGAGCATTAAACGAGTGCCGGTTCATTTTATCCGCTTTATGGTTTATACCTTTATCTGTGTACTGG
Organism: Idiomarina aquatica; assembly: GCF_003987185.1. GTDB lineage: Bacteria > Pseudomonadota > Gammaproteobacteria > Enterobacterales > Alteromonadaceae > Idiomarina > Idiomarina aquatica. The sequence goes on from NZ_PIPS01000001.1 coordinate 69,693, forward strand.
GTTTGATGGCGCCTGTGCTGTGGATTCCGATTGAAAGTCCTGAGATGTTTTATATTCTCCGCCACTTGCAAACTGTGGCATTGAATTATGGTTTGTTCTTCTGTGTGGCCGGTATTGCCATTTTGTTAAAGGACTTGGTCACGCACGGCGATGTCGCCATATCCTTCGACGATCACGCTGCTACGCTGGCTAACGCACCCAGAGATGTTGTCCAAAAAGATGAACGTGGAAATAATGAAGAAAAGTAAGCTTATACTTTCAGGACTTAGTACCTAATTAAAGCCAAACTCTTTGAGTATCCTTTTGAACTTGCCTGCCGTTTTACCAAACATCCATGGTTGAATACGAGTAGCTACTTCACCATAGGACACCAGAGTAACAAAGCCCGCCCCTTTGTCGATTTTGATTTTCTTTAGGTCAGAGGGTTTGATGACTTTTTTTACCCCTTTGCGACAAAGGGTCAAACTGTCTTTTGCCAAGGTCAGTTGATCATCAGCATGACGAAAATAGAAAGATAGGCGACGATAGAGATCCAAACCGATCACCAATAAAGCATACATAGCGTAGGCAGGAACATCTGAAATTGTTCCGCCGTAATCTTCGGTTATTTCGATAATGAAGAAAATTGTGGCTATTGCAATAGCGACTAGCCCGCCCATGTAATACCAAAAACTACGACTTCTTTTTAATTCTAATTGGTTCATAAGATGCCTAAACGCTAACCAATAAGCCTGCTGATGTGAGTGCAAGCGATTTTACTTCCGGCTGCCTTGCGCCAAAGGCGCAAGCTACTGTTTTACATCCTTTTTTAATACAAGCACGATGAGGAAGATTATGGCCAGCGGTGGGATCAGCGCGCTGAGCGCTGCAATAACCGCGGTGAGTACAGGGTTGGTGGTTTTACGCTTACCGAGATAATAGCCAAGCACTGCCATAATGATGGCAAATAAGATGATAGACTGACCAATAATTGTTGCGTTCATTTCCATTAACCGAATTCTCTGATTGTTATAACTTGAATGTATTTATTTTGTTAATATACACGCAATGAATAAGGAATTGCAATTAATGGTTGAGCTTGCGCCAAAGGCGCAAGCGACAGAGTCATTTCACGTTAGTGACATCCTCGACATCCACTAAATCCCAACCGCTTGGGTAGCGGTACAAGCGTTTGGCCTGACGCGGATAGTCGCTGACATCGGCATTCAGGCGATTTCCCACCACCAGACATTGCAACGGCTCGGAGCCGGTCGCCTCCATCGAATGCGGCACATGATCGATGGGACAGCCGATAAAGTCGCCCGCGCCGATGGCAAACTGCTCGTCGCCGATATGCACGATGCCGGTACCCGACAACACGTAGATCGCTTCTTCTTCAAAATGATGAAAATGGTGCTCGGTTGAGTCGCGCCCCGGCTCGACCGTGATCAGATGGATACCCATCGATTTCATGCCCGTTGCGTCACCCAGCGATTTGTTTAAGCGCTGTGCGTTAGCGTTTAAAAAGTGCGTTTTGTGCTCGCCCGGCATGGCATCGATTGCAGATTTTTTGAGTAACATGGATGGCTCCTCCCCCAGAATGCCTGACTGAAAGGAGCCATTATACAAAAAGACGCCGTTTATGAACCCTACGCATTTTATCGCCGTTGGTTTCAAACTGCGGGTCGGGCTTGCGCCAGAAGCGCAAGCCGCGAGGGATAAAAGCCTTGTTTAGAAGCGGTACGTTGCGCCCAGTGACACCGTTGCACCAACGCCCTTCACGCTATAACCGGTCCCGTAGCGCAGAGCCTGCGAACGCGCCGGGAAGTAATCCGCATTGAACAGGTTTTCGATGCCGCCAAACAGCTCCCAGTTGTTCAACTGGTAACGGACCGACAGGTTAACCACATCGTAGCTGTCGATCGGTCCCTGATCGCCGCTGTAAAACCCTTGTTCGTTGGCGTCGAAACGGTCACGGGAGAACACGTGTAACCAGTTCAGGTTAACGTCCAGATCTTGACTCGGGCTGTAGTTAACCGCGCTGGTAAGTTTCGGTGCGCTGATCTGACGGGCGCCCAAATAGGTGTCGTTCTGAGTATCTTTACCTTCGGTGTAACCATAGGCCGCCTGCAGGCTCCACTGATCATTTAAGGTGTACTCGGCCGTCGCTTCAAAGCCCCAGATTTTTTGCGGTGCACGGGCCGGACGGTAGATACCGCTTTCCGGATCGTAAACACTGCGGGTACCCAAATCGGATGTGCTGCGGTACAACGCACCGGTGAAGAACAGATTGTTCAACTGGCTGCTGAAGCCAACTTCGTAGTTCTTGATGATCGACGCTTCGTTCTCAATCAGACCCAGGTCGCTCACGGTGGCGGTGCGCAGCAACAAACCTAAATCAGGTACTTCATACCCTTCGGAGTAGCTGGCGAATGGCGAGAAGGCGTCCGAATAACGATAACGCAAGCCGACGTTATAAGTGGTTGCGGCGTAATCCATATCGCCACCCGACACTTGCATCGGTGTTGAACAGGTTGTTGCGTCGCGGCACAGGCGTAAGGTTTCGTAATCATCGACGGTGACTGAAATGTCTTCACGACGTACGCCGGCTTTTAGCGTCCAGTCCTGTGCCAGTTCCCACTTGGTTTGTAAGAAGCCGGCTTTCGAGCTCATGTCCATTTCCGGTACCCAGATACGGCCGTCCAGCAATGGCTGCGAGGTAACGTCGTTGAGCAGATCAAGGCCGTAGATGAAGGTGGCGTAGATACCGCCGATGTTAACGTCGCTGGTGAAGACCGAGCGGAAGCCTTGTTTTTCGGACAAAATCGCCGATTGTCCTCCGTCATAACCCGCGTCCGGGTTACCCAGGGTTGGCGACCAGAAGAACACGTTGTCGATTTTTTGCTGGTACGCATCAACGGTCAGTGAGGTGTTGGTGAACAGCGCGTCATTGTGATATTTGGCCATCACGTTGTAGTTGCCTTCCGGCCCCTGTGGCGCGCCAAGCTGCACGTCACCCTCTTCCAGCGGCACGGCGTAGGTTTTCTCACCAAGGTCGATGTTGCCGGGTACGTCTTTGTAGGCCGCATCCTGATCGGAATCGTAGTAGTTATAGGTCAGTTGCAGGTACTGGCTGTCGCTGAGATCGTAGCTCAATTTAAAGAAGGCATCGCGTTGCACGCTGTCGGACAAACCGTACTGCAACCCTAAAATGTCGCCCTCGGCGTCCCGTTGTACGCCATATTTTTCCTGGGCGAGTGTGGCCACAAAGCCAAGCGCGCCTTCGCTGCCGTCAACAGAAACCACGGTGCGATAGCCTAAGCTGTCATCGGTTTTCACCAGGCTGCTTTTTACCGCCTGGGTAAGGCTAACCGTGCTGCCCTGCCCGCTTGGCTTTTTGGTGATGTAGTTGATAACACCGCCAGCGGCACCGTTACCCCAGACAGAGGTTGCGCCATTCAGTACTTCGATACGCTCGATGCTGGCCGGATCGAGCGTGCGGATGCCCAGTGCGCCGTTACGTAATGGCGTGTCCTGTGGTACGCCGTCGATCATGATCAGCATGTTACGTCCGCGCAGAGTTTGGCCGAAATTGCTTGAGCTTCCGGTGCTCGGCGCCATGCCCGGTACCGCCAGCGCAAGCAGGCTTTGCAGCTCTGAGCTGACGCGTAAATTGGCTTCGATGGTGTCACGGTCAATAATGGTGATGCTTGCCGGTACTTCGTCAAAACTTTCAACGATACGGCTGCCGGTAACGGTAATTCGTTCGAGGTTTTGTTCGGCTTGCTCCTGCTCAGTTGGCTGTGAGTCCTGCGCCAACGCCGGATTCAACACCATCTGAACAGCGAACGCAACGGGTAATACATGAAACGATTTGCGCACGTTAATGCTCTCCTTGGCTGATTCTAGGTTTTTAACGGAGGCGATTGTAGTGTCTTTTTATGCAAATAACAATGATTTGCATTAAGGTCTTATTGGAAGGTTTCGCTGATCGGTCAATGCAATAATGGCCCGGGCTGCTGGAGCTATTACAGATCTTACCGGATTGAGCCGCTCTGTCTCGCTGGATGCTTTTGGTCACCAGTTGCGCAAAGCCTCGCTCCGCATATTCCCGGGTGATTCCAGAGTATCGCAACGCAAGGTTCAAGCTAGCATCCCAAACGTCGGCAAGTTCCTTTTTTGCTTTGAAACGTGATTTTGAGTACTTAAGAGGCTATAAAGGTAGAAATATCCCGTTTTTAGTGGGTTTGCTTATTCCCAATTTGTTATTTTGAGAACTTGACGCAAGTTGATAACCCACTGACCACATAAACGTGATATGTGTTTGAAAAGAGTTAACTTAAGCACTTTGAGATAAAAAGGATTTACAATGAGTGACGACGCCGAAAAAGTTGAAGAAAATACAGCAAGTGAAGCCATTGCATTATCATGTACCCCGGCCTTAACGGCTTTAGTAAAACCAACTTTTGAAATGCTTGGGAATGAAGTAAGAGACTCAATTAAGGAAAGTATCGACAACTGGCGTGATAAACGTCGTAGAAAAAACTTGGAGGCTCACTTAGAGGCTGTAAATGCTGAGCTAAATACCAAGGACAGTACTAATCATGAGCCTCCATCGTTAGCTCAAGTTGACACGGCCGAGGAATGGTTAACTAGCGTTCAAGACGTCGACCCACAGGACGAAGAGCTCAGTGCCATTTGGCAAGGCTTACTTATCCGCGCTGTTAATGGAGACAGCATCGCTGATGAGGTACGTCAAACACTTAAGCTATTGACTCCTGAACAAGCAAAGCTTCTCTTTGAATTCAAACGTCGCATTCCCGCATTTCCACTACATGCAGGTACTGTAGGAGCAAAGGAGCGCTATCTAGCCAAAAAACTCGAAGTAAATAAAGTGCTAGAAAAAGACTACACTTATACGATTATCTTCACCAGTACAATACTATTATCAACTGGTTTTTTTATTTATTTTTTTGGAAACGTTTTTTACTCGTCCATACAGCCTGTTCTGCTATGGGGCGCGGCACTTTTATTTACACTGACAAGTACTGCTTTAGCCTTCAGGTTAGGGATCTCACGCTGGCGTCTTTCTTGGCTGGGGAGAGAGCTAATGCGATTAGTTTCGGATAGAAATTAACTAAGTTTTCTATTAATCAGCCTGAGGTAAAACCTCTTGTTAACTAATATTTCATAATACTAGGTAGTAACCTTTCACACACCGAAAGACAGGGAATTCCATGAAATCTAGTGCACGCTTGAGTATTTATGATCTGAAACGAAAAGCAAAACGATTTCAGCGTGATTTAAAAATCAAAACTGCGAAGCGTCAGAGAATAGCTAGGCAACAGCTTAGATCCGGCAAAGTACCAATTGCAATAAGCTCTATCGTAAGAAGAATAAGTTCACAAGAGCCGAGGCGTAAATACCGAAAATATGAGACCTTCAAGCTTCCAAGGACATTTTCCTTCTTAGAAGACCCGGAACAAGCACTTAGCACTATACACGAAATCACATCCGCATTAACAAACCGGAGATGCAGAAGCATTCAGTTGAACTATCAACATTGCAGACGGTACAGTTTAGGCAGTGAAGCTTTGCTCGGAGTATTGGGCCGTGTTATAAAACATCAAAAACGCACAAATGGCAGAACCGTTACCATAAACGGCGTTTATCCATCCGAACCAAACCATACTGAAATAGTTCGAGATGTCGGTATAGTAAAGGAGATTGATGCAGATAAAGAGCATCGTGATCTTGCCGACACCAAGCAGCAATTTATTTTTATGAAGGAAAAGACCTCTACAGCAAAGGGTTCCGCGTATGCTCGTGATGATAAGAACCAAACTTCTGAAAACTTCGTAAAGTATATTAATGACTGCTTAGCAGAGAGCATAAGCAAAAAGCTAACAGAAAAAGCGTGTAGAACGCTAAAATCATGTGTCAGTGAATTGCTTGATAACGCTGAACGTCATGCAATGGATAAACAGCAAGGTAAATGGTATGTAAGGGCTCATGTCAACTTTTCTCATGAGCATCCTAGTTGTGAAATCGTTATATTTAACTTTGGTAAGACAATTGCGGCCACTTATGATGGCTTAAGCGCTGAGCACTTTTCATACAACCAACAAGTAAAACCGTATGTTGAGCGGCATATCGGTGTAAGGGGGTTGACTCGAGAAGCATTAATTACTGTAGCGTCGCTTCAAGGAAGAGTTTCGTGCAAAAATAACGATGAAAGAAGAACTTGCGGAACAGGGACGGTTGAATTATTGAACTTTTTTCAAGAACTTCATGACGACATATGTTCTTCGGGTTTGATGAAAAATAACGATCTGAGACCTTTAATGGCTCTCATGTCTGGTAATACCTGGATTAAGTTCGATGGAACCTATAGACTCTCTTTTACGAATGATGACTGGAATGATGGGCTGGATGACCGCAGTCTAGAACAAGCAATTTATCCTCTCAACGATACACCCGGTAAGTTAGCTGATCCACCTGATACCGAATTCGTTAAGAGTTTAGATACTGGATTTTTCCCGGGAGTTATGATAAACATCCGCTTCCCATTGGAAGTAACCCGGGATCAAGTTTAGAATTGGAGGGGTGATGTTGGAGAATATCGATATGGCAACGTATAAGATTGAGTTCCGTAGGTTATTGGAAGACGCTCCTGAAAAACGGCTTTTCTCAGGCAGAAGTAATGGAGAAAAGGCTCATGAATTCTTTAAACTCGATCATGCCGATAAGACCGATTTTTTTGAATTAGAAGTCCCTGAGGAGGTCGTCGTATCGAGCTCATATTTTTTAGGCATGCTTGAAGATATTATGCGAAAATATGATAGCGTTGATGAACTAAAGCAACATCTCGACTCTAGCTCTTTAAAGGGTGATACTTTAGCTGAATATAAGCGTGCTTTGAAAAGAGGCTTCTACACCAACCGTGGCTTCTTTTGAATTTCCTAGAAACGTGAAGCTATGGTTAGTGCTATTAGTTACTTTAACTAGCACTAGCGCATCCGCATTCACGCAAGAAAATAATGAAAAGACAGAGCAGGCTAAGACTGCTTCAGACAATCGCGTTGTTGCCAGCAACAATCCAACTGCTGGACTTCCTTTAACAATAATAAATATCAACCGTCTCGAAATACCTAACAGTTTGTCTAACACTCAAGTCTCTCCTGCTTGGTGGCAGGACTATCGTGCAATCCTTTCTATTTTAGCAATGATCTTATCCCTATCGACAATAGGGTATAATGTCTGGTCGCGAAGTCAGGATAAAAAGCAATCCATTCATGATGAGTTTTGGTTACGGAAAGTTATCTTTCCCAAAATAATAGAGCCACTACAAGATTTTTGGATGTCCTCCAGAAAGATTCATATTGAGGTTTTTGGAGAGCAGCCCAGTCAATCATCTTTAACACAACCTAAGATTGACGAGTACAACCTAAAAATATGGAACCATATCGGGGCAATAAGGGACTCTCTGCAAGCTTTGTCAATGGTGTCAAAAAATCTTGTACAGCAAGCTGAAGCAATAATTGACGAATATGAAGAGGACGTTAACGACATCACAGTGTTCCCCAGGGAACATGCTTCACATTTGCACTTCAAACTACTAGAGTTCCTTAAAAATGATGTTCATCACGAATATATGTAGCTGAGTTTAGTCTTCAAGTAGCAATTCATCTAATAAGCAAATTTTACAGTTCTGCTAACAAGTCGACTTACACATAAATTCCCCCACCACCCCATCATTTCAACCCGCTCATCCCAGTACTCAGCCATATGCAAGTGAGCGCCCTTAACCCTATTCCCAAACGGCTATTCCCATGCCTGCTTCGGGTAGCTCGGTAATTCAAGCGGTGTTTCCGGCGCATTCAGGGCTTTTTTATGGGCCGCCACGATATCTTCATGGACTTGATTGCGAAATTTGGCGACGGCCATCCATTGTTGGATAAAGCGTTGCGGGGGTTGCTGAGCGCCGGATGTTTTGTAGGCTTTTAACTGTGGTGCCACCCACTCATAGCCGGCTTTGATCCGTTCAGCCTGTTGTTGTTTAAACGCCGACAGTTGTTGACGATGAGCTTCGCTAAGCGGCTCTTCGGTGGGTGTTAAGAAATCTTGTTCCAGGAAATAGGCCTGAAACTCGTCGGCGGAGTGTTTGGAGGCATTGGTCCAATGCTGCCAACTGGCGAAGTTTTTGATTTGCCCGCTACCGGCGTCAATGATCATCACCGTGGGCGTACCGTAGTAAATGGGTTCGCCGTAGGCCTGCACGATGTCATAGCCGCGTTCAAAATAACTGACATCAACTGTGTGGATTTGATACTGCTGTTTAAGCTGGTCGCGAAACGGCGATTGATTGAAGCGCTCTAACAATGCGGTGCTGTCGTGGCACCAATTGGCGCCGAGCACCAACATCAGATCCTTACCCTGCTTCGCCGCCTGCTGCTGCCAGTCTTTGGTTTGCTCTGCAGTGGGTGCCTGCCCGGCAAACTGCCATTCCTGCGCTGCCGCTGGCCACGCTAACAAGCTGATCATCAGAAGAAGAACGTATTTCATCACAGTGCCTGATGGAATCAATGAAAAGGCTACTATAACGCAATTGGGGCTATATATCTTGCGCCGAGGGCGTAAGCTACTGAGAAATTTCAAAGGAATTGGTGCCCGGGGCCGGACTTGCGACAGCAAACAAATGAATTAACGCAATAGTTAAAAACTCACTCCAGTACGACAACGTATTCCTTCCTTGCTTTCCAGTAACTTACCTGCGAGAATCAAAGTTACATTTTGTTAATTACAAATACCAAATAATTAATATGAAAAAGCAAAGTTTCCTTCACTTAATGCACTTCGAGTCTTTGATGTTGCGGCCAGAAGCGGGTCTTTTAAGCAGGCTGCACAACAACTTGGAGTGACTCAGTCGGCCGTTACCCGTCAAATTCAAGCGCTTGAAGAGCAGCTCGACATGCGACTTTTCCAGCGTGATAACCGAGTACACTCATTAACACCGGTAGCGCTTGAGTTAGCCCCACAAATTGAACAAATATTTGATCAATTAGAGCGTGCTATAGAGCGTACCCGAAGTTTGAGTGATAACACAACAACTCAGCTGACCGTTGCTATAAGCTCTGAACGTTTCCGCTTTTGGTTAGCCGATAAGCTCGAGGACTTTCATGCCCTTTACCCGCATATACAATTAAACTTTACCCGCTGTGCTGACTACTTTGCCGGTGAACATGCCGCTGACATGGTCTCTGCCGTACAACATCAAAGTTGGGATATTGCTATTGGCTATGGTCAGATAAACGACAAACACTTGCAAAGTCAGCGTTTATCGAAAAATGATCTTGTTCCGGTATCGGCTATCTCAACCAATGACACGCCATATCACCAAAGCTGGATAATTAACCCAGATAATCCGGAACATACCAAATTGGCCGAAGCAAACCAGTCCAAACTTAAAAACCAGCGTATTATACATTGCGATGACTTTTACATGTCCCTGGACTTAGCTCAAACAGAAAAAGCCGTGACCTTAGTCGATAGCAGCCTGTTAAACGCTCAACTATCTCATTTAACGCCTTTTCGAGAGTATGCACAGCCAATTAAGTCACCACTCTCGGTATTTTACAAAAAACGGAAGCGTCAGTCAGTTGCCCTTGTCGCTTTTATTAAATGGTTACAATTAATTAACCAACAACTCGTTTACATACATTCGTGGATGTATGTAAAATAAAGGCACTTTTAATCAACCATTAAGAGAGCGATATGTTAAGACGTCTTTCGCTTCTAAGTGCCTTATTATTATCAAGTAGTTTAGCTTCAACCTCTACGCTGGCTGATGAAGTCAGCTTTACGGCTTCCTATTCAACCGATCAATTCCGTGGCGCTCGTGTGGCCTATCGCTTTACCGACATTCCGTTAGAAATGCCGGGCTTTTTTGGCTCGCCAACGTTATATATCGACACTGGATTAAACCATTGGCAGAACTCGAATGATACATCTGACAACATTACGGCGTTTACTATAAGCCCTGTTGCTTCCTGGCATATAGCCGGCTCAGAGCGACCGCTTTATTTAGAAGCGGGTATTGGCGGCAGTTATTTCGATAAGACCAGCCTCGGTAACAGAAAGCTATCAACCAAGTTTCAGTTTGAAGATCGTATCTCGTTGTCCTGGCAGTTCAGCAAAAACTCTGACGCCCGCATTGACTTTGGCTATACTCATTACTCTAATGGTGACATTAAGCGCCCTAACGACGGCCTCGACTTTTATTGGCTCAGTTGGGTTTACCCCTTTTAACTAACAAAGGTTATTATGAGCAGCGAAACTCCTTCAAGAGACAGAGTTTATCAGGTATCCAGTAACAGAGAGAGCGCCTCTCATAAACTCCGTTATGTTGAAGGCTCTGCACCGGCTTCCGGCGAGTGTCGGCTATGTGTCGGCTCGCTGGCACAAGCGGGTAAAAACGATGTACCTGTGACAGTACAAAGCGCTGCTTCTGACGATATTGCCCGGCTCGCTTTTTTTGAAAAGCAGCTTTATGACAACGACGCCTACTCCAGCTTGTTTTTTTACCAAGCCCTACGACAATGGCCTAGAGGTTTTTTAACCATAAAAAGTGACGAAAAAGTTGCCGGTTACAGCCTTATCGTGCCGCTCGATGGCAGCCGGGCAATCTTAATGTCTTTGCTTATTGGTAAAAGCTTTCAAGGTCAGGGGCTTGGCCGTATATTGTTGGAGCAGGCTATTAAATCGGCGGCTGAAAGCAGTTGGAAAACACTGGAGCTCAGTGTGGCTCCGGACAATGCCGCTGCCATCAAGTTATATAAGCAAACGGGCTTTTCAGTTATCGAAACCATTCAGGATTACTTAGGCCCGGGCGAAGATCGCCTAATTATGAGTCGCGCACTCTAACCGGATTTGCTGAGCTATGGCATCACTCGACTTATTTGCAAGCGAGAACCACGAGGTTACGCAGTTTAGTGAGCAAGCCTACCTACTCCATGGCTATGTCGCACCTCAGGCAGACACTATTTTAAGCCACCTCAGGGGCGTTATTAAACAGTCACCGCTAAGACAGTTTGTGACGCCCGGGGGCGGTAAAATGTCAGTACGCACCAGCAGCTGCGGCTATTTTGGCTGGATAACCGACAAAAAGGGCTATCGCTACACAGACACAGACCCGATAACTGAGAAGCCCTGGCCGCCTATGCCTGAAACGCTAAAAACACTTGCTGAACAGGCGGCTGCAAAGTGTGGATTTGAATCGTTTTCTCCCAATGCCTGCTTAATTAACGTTTACCACCCCGGCGCAGCTATGGGACTTCATCAGGACAAAGACGAGTCCGACTTTTCACAGCCTATTGTGTCTTTCTCGTTTGGCTTACCCGTTACTTTTCTCTGAGGAGGACTCAAACGGGGCGGCAGTCCACAAAAAGTGACGTTGCAACATGGTGACGTACTTGTCTGGGGCGGCTCCGATCGTCTTCGTTATCACGGCGTAAAAAAACTCGCAGACGGCCAGCATCCACTCACCGGCAATGTCCGCGTGAACTTAACCTTCAGAGTAAGGTAAGGGTCGGTAAATGCCTGACATTAAGCCCATGCTTTGGCGTCTATTAGCCATTACCGGCAGTGTCTTACTGACTCTTGTCCTGTTTATTGGCATTGGGCTATTAATCGGCCTGTCGATAGCTAACCGTGAACTGGCAAAGGTTGGTATCGAGGACTGGTCGATAAGCATCGGTTCGCTGTCCAAAGAGCGAGTGGTCATTGAACCGTTAAGCGTGACAATGAACGAGTTACCGTCACCCTCCACGTCGAACTCAGCTGCTGCACCGCTTACCATTAAAAAGCTACTAAACACGCCTGTGCCAAGCTGGCTTCCTGAAACGGTTATTCTTAACAACGTCACGCTGAAAGGCGAACTTTTTAAACGGTATTCACCGCTTCAGGGAGAAGTAACATTAAACACAAAGCGCCCTAACCTCAGTTTAAACCTTTCTCATCCTGAAACATTTGCTACTCAGCTATCTCGCGACAACTCAATTTTATCGGTCGATATAGAGCATAACCTTGGCCATTTCAACGCCAATTACGAGCTTATTAGCGGTGAATGGAACATTGAAGGTTCAGCAAAGGTTCCAACCGAGCAACTTGCTCAAGCATCTGAGTTTGTAAAAAACGAGCGCATTGCTCTATTGTTTAATGCCGAAGGCTCGCTTTCACCAGAAACCGAATTAACAGGTCCAGAAGGCCTCATTAACGCGACTTCCGGTAAATTCATCTTACAATTACAAAAGCCTGTGAATGTCGCAGCGTCAGGCGTTACATCCGTCGCTGACGGAAATATACGTTTCAATGTTAAAAGCGGCGTTATTGAAAGCTATGGCTTAAATATCAGTGGCGACTTAACGGAATGGCCAACTCTGCCTTTAGAAAAGAAATAAGCACGGTAAAGTGGCAACTGACCAGTCAGGACTTTTTAGTGCTTGAACCATTAAGCTATCAGCAAATACTGAATAAAACAGCCTGGCCGGTTCAGCTTAGTGCTGCGCTTAACGGTAAAGACGTCTCTGGCGTTAGGGTAACTGCAACGGGTCACTTCGTTCAAAACGACGCCCAGTTTGTTCGACTTGAACTCCCAAAAACTAACCTAAGTGCCGACAGAATTGTAGTACATAATATTGACGCCATAAGCCCACTCAAACTTAATACGTTAAGTGACTTAGTATTCAACGCTGATATAACGCTCAAGAGCGATAAGCTGATGCTTAGCTCAAAGCAGCCCTCTTCGTTTTTTGCCGAATCAGAGTTTGCCAATGCTGACCTGTCAGTTCCAACGATCTTTGCTGAAATACCTTTTACCGCCCCCGAAACGGCAACAGCAAAACTGACAACGGAAGTTAATAATGTCACGATAAAAGTAGCAGGCATTCAGAGTTTAAAGCCTCAACTCTCGCATAATATCCATTACAAAAACGGCCGTGTTGACGCCGAAGGCACTATTGAATTAGCTCAGGGCGCGGCATTGAATCATAGCAGCACACTGACAGAAGATTTAAGATTGACCTCGAATATAGTTATAAACATTCATGACTTAGCGCAAGCAGACTTACAGGCACAATTGTCACCGTTGATACAAGACACTCTCCCATTATTAACGCTAAACAAAGGCACCGCTACGGCGGGCTTTAGGCTGTCAGGCAATTTAGAAACAGGAAAATGGAGCATTGATGAAGGAGACGCGAACTTACAGTCTATCGATGCCATATATGACACAACGTCTGTGACCAACGCTAATTTGAACACTCAATTTAACGCGACTCCAGAGCGTTTGAGTTTTCAACAGGCAAGCTTATCCGTCGGCAGTATTCAGCAAGGGTTTACTATTGGTCCTGTAGAAGCTGAGCTTGCCGGCGTCATTCCTTTCAAGAACCTGCGAAACAGTACAGTGCAGCTCAATAGCCATAGCATTAAAGCACTGGGAGGCTCGGTTAGAATACCAGAACAAACTTATAAGTTTGTTAACGAAATACGTATTCCTATTGTCTTCGAGCGTATCAACCTCGGCGAACTCATGCGTCAGTACCCAAGTAACCGAATTGCTATAGACGGCGAAATTTCGGGAACCATCCCCCTCGTTTGGGATTCTCAACAACTAACAGTCGAAAAAGGCTATTTAAGTGCTGTCGCGCCTGGCGGGCATTTGCAGGTAGACTCTTCGGCGTTGCGCTCTGCCGTTGGTACAAACCCAAGTCTGAAAACACTCGCCAGTGTGCTGGAGGACTTTTACTACCAAGAGCTGTCGAGTGTCGTTGGCTATGACAAGAACGGTGAGCTAACCTTAGAGTTACAGCTGAACGGATATAATCCAGCTGTTGAAAATGGTCGTAAGGTAAAATTAAACGTCACTTTAGAGGAAGACCTACCTGCGCTCATTAAAGGCATACAGCTCAGCAACAGTGTCAGCGACGTTATTCGTAAACGGATCCAGCAACGGGTCAATTAATCAGAGGACGATATGAAACAATTGCTTGTCATTACACTATCGGTGCTGCTCATGTCCGCCTGCACCCCAACCGTTCAGGTGGCGGCTCCGAAAGAGCCAATAACCATTAATTTGAACGTGAAAATTGAGCATGAAATTTACGTCAAAGTCGACAAAGCACTCGACGACGTTATTTCAGAGTCGAGCGGTTTATTTTAATTTTCAAAGGATTGTGACATGAAAAAACTAACAATTAGTGCGTTCGTCGCCCTACTTTCCATTTCAAGCATGAGCGTGCCAACAGCAAGTTACGCACAGGAAATAACCTTACAAGAAGCCATGGATCAACTGTCATCAGCCAAAGATAAAGGCTGGGTTGGCGAGCAACCTAATGGTTATTTAGGCGTTGTTGAGGATTCTGAGCAGGCAAAGCAAATAGCAGAACAAATAAATGAAGCCAGACGTCAGGAATATGCCCGCATAGCAGAAGAAAACGACATTGCCGTTGCTGATGTTGAGCTACTTGCTGGTAAACGCGCCATTGAACGCACACAGTCAGGGCATTATGTGAAGGTTGATGGTCAGTGGAAGAAGAAGCCTTAACAACGGTAGAACCTATAAAGTATAAGGAGTGCGTTGAAGAGGCGAGGAATTTTTTCCTCGCTTTTTTACCTATTGAGCCCTACTATGCCAATACCCCGGCTTCCGCCTGTTATTAATAACCGCTATAACAAAGATGGAGTCACCTTTTACACTAAAGATGATGGAAAATGGGAACCAGTTGAGTACATAGCGCTTAAAACGAGAGTAAAAAGTAGGCCAAGCTTCTGGGTATTCAGATATGACTTTATAGGAGGCTTCCAACTCTGAGAAAAAGTCATCCCCTAGCCCTTTTGCATGGCTTTCATACCAATGATACGCGGCACCAACTTCGTGAGCTACATTAGGGTGAAAGGTAAGAGGCTTCAATTACTTGCCTTTTACTTGCTCTTTAATTTCGGACCATGAAACGCCTTTTACTGCCCCGCTATTAAGTTGAGACAGTCGCTCTTCGGCCAGTTCTGCCCAAGCGCCATCGACATTATCATCTTGGGCTGTATCTAAAGAAGAGATCAAACAATGAGCAAGCTTAGCTTTGTCGTTGCCGGACAAATGCTTAGTGCTTTCAAGGATGTCTTTGATGTCCATAATGAAACGCCTTGTACCAATTAGATACAAAAGAGTTTAGCATCAAATTTATTTATTTTATACGGAATTGGTGCCCGGGGCCGGACTTGAACCGGCACGCTGTTACCAGCGAGGGATTTTAAATCCCTTGTGTCTACCAATTCCACCACCCGGGCACTACAAGAAGTGTTCTCGAATAATGGAGGCGGGTCCCGGAGTCGAACCGAGATCCACG
Organism: Idiomarina aquatica; assembly: GCF_003987185.1. Taxonomy (GTDB): domain Bacteria; phylum Pseudomonadota; class Gammaproteobacteria; order Enterobacterales; family Alteromonadaceae; genus Idiomarina; species Idiomarina aquatica. Next base: position 85,073 of record NZ_PIPS01000001.1, read on the forward strand.
GATTTGCAATCCGCTGCATAGCCATTCTGCCAACCCGCCGATGTTTGGAGCGGGAAACGAGATTCGAACTCGCGACCCCAACCTTGGCAAGGTTGTGCTCTACCAGCTGAGCTATTCCCGCACCGTCATCTGCCGTGGCATTCTACTGTCTATTCGTTTTCAGTCAACGACTTTTTTCCATTTTTATGACCGTTTGCCTAAATTTGCGGCAAAGCAGTTAATTTCTGGTCAGTTCGCTGCCGGCGGCGCGCAAATATTCCCACATTGACCACAATGTCAGTACAAACGAGAGGATAAATAATACCAGCGCCAGTACGAACACATAGACGTTAGCGTTCCACAGCAGCCCTATCAGAGCGACCATTTGCGCGATGGTTTTTAATTTACCCAGGTTCGACACCGCCACTTTTGAGCGGCTACCGCGCTGGGCCATCCATTCGCGCAAGGCGCTGACGATCAGTTCGCGGCAGATCATGGTTAATGCCGGAATGGTGATGTACCAGGCGTTAAAATCTTCGACAACGACCACCAGCGCGGCCACCACCATGGCTTTATCGGCCACTGGGTCTAAAAATTCGCCGAACTCGGTATATTGGTTAAACTGACGGGCAATAAAGCCGTCCAGCGCGTCGGTTACCGCTGCTAACAAGAAAATGAACGCCGACCAAAACCGAGCTTCGTCGATGGGTAAGTAAAAAACGATCAAAAAGACCGGAATCAAAACGATTCGAAAACTGGTCAGTATGTTCGGGATATTCCACTTCATTATCCGCCATTTCCTTTTAGGCTGTGTTATTCATCACGAAATGAATAATAGATTTTTTCCGCTAGTGCCCGACTGATGCCCGGTACATTTGCTAATTGTTCAATACTAGCGTTTTTTACCTCATGTAATCCACCCAGATTTTGCAGTATTTTCTGCCGGCGCTTAGCGCCGATACCTTCTATCTGCTCAAGGCTGGAGGTGCGTTTTACTTTACCACGTTTTTGCCGGTGTCCGGTTATCGCAAAGCGATGCGATTCGTCGCGGATGTGCTGGATCAAATGCAGCGCGCTGGCGTCTTTGTTCAGCGGGATGGTTTCGTGGCTGCCGGCCATGATTAAGGTTTCCAGCCCCGGTTTCCGCGACTCCCCTTTTGCCACACCGATCAGCATCGGTGCGTCATCGCCCCAGTCGGCAAAGTATTTTTCGGCCTGCGCCAACTGCCCTTTACCGCCGTCGATAAACAGAATATCGGGAATGTTGCCGGCTTCCTTGGCGTTGTCGTAGCGTTTTGCCAGCGCTTTGGCCATGGCGGCATAGTCATCGCCGGGGGTAATGCCGTCGATGTTATAACGCCGGTAGTCGGATTTCTTCGGCCCGTTCTGATCAAACACCACGCAGGATGCGACGGTTTGTTGCCCCATGGTGTGACTGATGTCAAAACATTCCATCCGCTGGATCGGTACGCCCAGTTCCAGTACCTGTTGCAGTGCTGAGGTGCGGCGGTTCATGGTGCTTTGCTGGTTAAGTTTGCTCTCGAGCGCGTTAACGGCGTTTTTGTGCGCCAGTTGCTGGTACTGTTTGCGTTCGCCGCGCACATTCTGCAGCAACCGGATTTTACGGTTCAGTGCCTGCCCCATCACTTCCGCCAGCAGGTCGTCACGTGGCACATCCAGTGGTAGCACGATTTCGGCGGGCACTTTGCGACCGGCGGTATCGGACAGATAAAACTGCAGCAAAAAGGCGCGCAGAACTTCTTCGTCCGGGGTGTCCGCCGGCACTTTGGGGAAGTAACTGCGACTGCCCTGCAGATGATTGTCGCGCACAAACAGCATTTGTACGGTGGTGACGCCGTTGCCCCGGGCCAGACCAATTACGTCCAGCTCCTGCTGGGCGCCGGTCACCGAGTTACGTTCCTGGGTGCGCCTTAACATGGCGATTTGGTCGCGGTAACGGGCGGCTTTTTCAAAGTCGAGTGCGGCGCTGGCGTTTTCCATTTTAGCCACCAGCTCGTCGATCACCTGTTGGTTCTTGCCCTGCAGAAACTGCTTCGCAAAGCCGACCTGTTCGGCGTATTCCTCGTCGGTGCAGACGTTGACGCACGGCGCCAGACAGCGCTGCAGCTGATATTGCAGACAAGGCCGGCTGCGCGCGCGGTAATATGAATCTTCACATTGGCGCACCGGGAAAATTTTCTGCATCAAGCGCAGGCTTTCCCGCACTGCTGCGCCGTTGGGGAACGGCCCAAAATACTCGCCTTTGGTGCGCCGTGCGCCCCGATGGAAGCCCAGCCGCGGATGCTGATGATCGGTCAGAATAATGTACGGATAGGATTTATCGTCGCGCAGCAGCACGTTGTAGCGCGGCCGGTACTTTTTAATGAAGGTGTTTTCCAGGATCAACGCTTCGGCTTCGGTGTTGGTCACCGTTACGTCCATGTCGGCAATTTGCTTAACCAACACCTGAGTTTTTACTCGATCGACTTTTTCCCGGAAATAGCTGGATACGCGTTTTTTCAGATCTTTCGCTTTACCAACGTAAATCACGTCACCCGCTTCATCGTACATGCGGTAGACACCCGGCTGATGAGTCAGGTGACGAAGAAAGTTTTCAGCATCAAATGTGCGTGCCATAGTCCCTTTGTTGTTTGAGCTCGACTAAGCCATTGCGAATGGCAAGATGGGTCAATTGTACATCACCTTGCACGCCGAGTTTAGCGAAGATTCGATAACGAAAGGTATTGATGGTTTTGCTGCTGATGTTCAGGTGGTTGGCAATGTCGGTGACTTTGACGCCACGGCTGATCATTTGTGCCACCTGTAGCTCGCGTTCGCTGAGCCGGTCGATCAGCGGCATCGTCCGTGCCAGGTGTGGATTTTGCGCCAGATAACGCGCCACCGGTGCGGCAACATACACGTTGCCGTGCTTCAGCGACAGCACCGCCTCTTTCAGTTCATGACCGCTGCTTGATTCGAGCAGATAGCCGTCGACGTGTGGCAGGCTGCACTGAAAATCCAGTACGTCCTGATAGCTTTTGCCCCACACAATCAGCCGCAGCTCGGGGTAGCGCTTGACCAGCCGCCGCCAGGTTTCGACCGTCGAGTCGCCGCCCAGTTTACTGCACAGGACAACAATCGCGTCGTCATGCTGATTACAGGCATGGCGCAGTTCAAGCATTGATGTAACGGATTCGATAGTGTGCCCCAGGCCGTCTTCCAGAAAGTTAGCCATACCTGCACTTACAAAAGGATTTGATACCGCCAGAATAATATGGTCCATAGTCACGTCCTCATGTTCTGATTAACTGTTGATTCCATTCTTAAGTGATGACCGCGACCACGTTTACCCTGCGACATCGGCAATAACCATTTAACTAAATATCGTATTAGACAAGTGGCAATAAGTTGCGCTTCGGCAATTAGGTTCAGGCGGCCGACAACTGGGGTTCAGGCTGATTCTACAACCGCGCCTGGTCGAGAAATTCCCACAAATAGCAGGCCAAATAACTGCGGTACGGCGCCGCCCGCTCGGGGATAACGAGGATGTCCCGATCTTTCAGTAAGCCGATGGCTTTTCGCAACGAGCTGTCCTGAATGGGGAATAAATCGTGGTGGGCGAAGTGAAACATCGCCAGAATCGACGCCGACCAGGGGCCGACGCCTTTGATCGTGGTCACTTCGTTAAGCAGCGCGCTGGTCGGCAGGTTTTGCCAGTTGTCCATCTGCTGCGGGTATTGCTGGTAATAAGCTTCGATAGCGCCGATGGTGGTGGCTTTACTGCGGCTCATGCCGCACTCCAGCAACATTTCATACGGCAATTGTGCCAACCGGCAACCGAGCTCGTTGGCGCGGTCCTCGGCGCGTTTTATCAGCGTGCGTGACACCACCAGCGACAACATCTGGCGGATAACGATACGCGGCAGCGCCTCAACCGGGTGCGAACCGGATGGCGTCAATACCGGTTGCAGCGGTACTTCCAGCATCAACAGTTCGATACCGGCCTGGGTATCAATCAGATGTTGGCGGATCTGCTCGGCGCTGGCGTTCATGGGCTTAAGCAAACACCGTAAAGGACTGTCGACTGATTGCCAGCAGTTCGCCGTCTTCCCGCCAGAGACCGGCGCGACTGTGGCCGTAACCGTCGGCGGCGTGCTCGATAAAGGCTTCATACTGATACCAGTCGTGGGTGTTAAACGAGCTTAGATCTTTATCCGGGAACTCGATGGTCCAGGTCAGTGACGACGCCGGTGCCGGTTGTTTCAGGTGCGGCAATACGGCCGGTGGCCAGGCATCGACCAGCGCAATAATCGCGGCGGTAGTCAGCGTTTCCTGTTCGTGCCGGAAGCGGATCCAGCCGCCGAAGGTACGTCCCGGCTGACCGCTGAACGGCATGCCGCCGGAGGTGATGCGATAGTCATAGTTTTTCGCAAACTCCGGTACGATCTCGGCATCCGGCAGACCCGGACCGTCGTTAACGGTTTTAAGATCCGGTGCGCGCTCGCCGTCGACCTGAACTTGTGAAGCGCGGGCTTTGCCCAGACTGGCCAGTGCTGACAACATCACGTCACCCTGCTGTTTGAGCTCAACGGCAACCTGAATCACCGACGAACCCTGTCGCAGTATGCGGTAACTGAGGGTTGCACTGCCCGGTGCCGCCGGTGCCACAAAGGAGATGCTCATGCTGCGCAGATGGTATTCAGCCGCAAACTGACGCAACAAAAACTGTGCGGCCAGCGCGGCACTAAAACCGCCGAAGAACGCTCTTCCCTGCGCCCAGCCTTGCGGTAACTCAATGTCCTGATGGTTTTGGTTGGCCTTAATTAAAGCCAGGGTTTGATGAAACTGCATCTGACGTCCCTATAAAACAAGCGTTTGAATTAGCTGTTGAGAATACCAATGATCACCATAATTACAAAGGATACGGCCAACAATATCAGATAGACAACACCGGACAGCATGAACTTAAACACCGTCATGCCCCAGCCCTGCTGATAGAAGTGCTTTTGTGTCAGCAAAATATAGAGCACCAGCCACAGCAGCAGGCCGTTGGTTATCCAGTCGCCAAGCTCGCCCAGCCAGCTCCAGATTTCCATGCTCAGCAGCGGTGTGGTGAGGCTGCTGACGATGGTCACCAGCATCAGCATCAACAGGATAAAGGCGTGGGTGTGCAACGCGACGGTCAGGTGTTCGAGGTAATAACGGTGACCGAACAGATAGATAAATTTTAACACCAGCGCCCAAAACGGCAGCATCAGCAGCATCATCTGCGGCGTCATCGACACCAGTTTTTGAGACAACTGCGCCGGGTTTTCGAGTAAATACTGCATTTTGGCTTCGAGTTCGGCTTTTTCGGCTTCGTCCATCCACGGCACCGTCATATCGCCGAGACTGACCGTCGGCGGCTTCACTTCGCCGTTTTCGTCAATCAGAGGTTTGATCGGGTTGGGCAGGTTTTGGTCGAGATCGTCCTGTACTTGCGCCAGCACTTCTTTGTCCTGCGGCTGCGCGCCCCGGAATTCAAAGTCGATCAGTGAGGTGAGCACCATGAAGGAGATCAGTGAGATAAAAAAATACAGTCGCAGTGGCGGTACGTAAGACGCATGCCGGCCGCGCACAAATTCCAGCGATAAAAAGGCGGGTTTAAACAGTAACCCGGTCAGCGTGCGGTAAAAGCGGGAATCCCAGTGCCCTATTTCTCCAAACAGGTCGCCAACCACGGCGAAGATACTACGGATATATTGTTTGTCTTGTTGCCCGCAGCGGTGACAATACTCGCCCTGCAACTCGGTATCGCAGTTTTTGCATAGATGTTGGTTGGTCAGCAACGGGGTTTCGGTGCTCATGATAAATTCCATTTTTTTAATGGAATATACCAGCAAACTGAGATTTGTCGAACCCTTGGGGTTTTCATTGAGCTGCCATTTTGCGACAACTGAAAACAAAAAGGCCCGCTCGATGAGCGGGCCTTTTTGTTTTGAATTTGGCGGAGAGGGAGGGATTCGAACCCCCGGTGGGTATGAACCCACGCCTGATTTCAAGTCAGGTGCATTCAACCGGACTCTGCCACCTCTCCGAATTGTCTTGCTGTTGGGGCTTGCCCCTCAAGACGAAGCGAATATTAAAGGGCTGAGATTCGCTTGTAAAGTAAAAATTGAAACAAAATTGCAGTTTTTGGTTCGTTTGGCGATGAAATAAACAAACCGATCGATATTCCACCAGAATACGTATTACCGGTTAGCAAAAAGCCTTGATTTAACTACCCAACGCCCCTATTAGTGCGGTAGTATCAGTTACAGTAAATTCATTTACTCATAAGAAACTTTTTAACGGATAAAAAGTCTTATAAGCAGTCGTTAAACACGGAGACAACTATGAACGATCGCAGTCAGATGTATGTCGGTCAAGAGACGTCGACACTGGCCGTCAACAAGGTACTACGTAACACTTACTCATTGCTGGCAATGACACTGGCGTTCAGTGCCGTTACAGCAACCATCAGCACGATGATGAATTTGCCTTATCCAGGCTTCTTTATCACCATCATTGCTTACTTTGGTTTGTTGTTTGGTATTCACAAAACCAAAGACAGTGGTATGGGTATCGTACTGACCTTCGCGTTGACAGGCTTCCTGGGTTACACCTTAGGTCCGTTGCTGAACATGGCGCTGTCCATGCCCGGCGGCGGTGAGATGGTGGCGACCGCGTTGGGCGGTACCGCGCTGACCTTCTTTGCGACTTCAGCGTATGTGCTGACCACGAAGAAGGATATGTCGAAGTTAGGCGGATTGATTACTGCCGGTATCATCATGGTATTTGTCGCGATGATCGCTAACTTCTTCTTCCAGATGCCTGCGCTGCAGTTGGCGTTGTCGGCGTTAATGATTCCATTAATGGCGATGCTGATCATGTGGCAAACCAGCGACATCATTCACGGTGGTGAGCGTAACTACATCATGGCTACGGTAACCTTGTATGTTTCGCTTTATAACCTGTTTGTAAACTTGCTAACATTACTGATGGCGTTTGGTGGCGGCGACGATTAATCGTCGGTTAAACCGAAGTATCGAACGCCCCGCACTGCGGGGCGTTTTTGTTTCTGCGCAGATTTTTCGTTTTAACGGGACGATACCGTGACAACACTTTGTATTATGTTGCAGCACAGCATTGCACAACCGCAGTTTAGCCGTCGGGCGCTGCGTTTTTGCCGGCAGGCTCTACAGCAGGGGCACCGCATTGAGTGCGTGTTTTTTTACCGCCAGGCGGTGGATCATGCCGCCCAATCTGACGATGCCGACACCCGCGCGGTGCAACAGCAATGGCAACAGTTTGCCCGACAGCACGATGTGGCGCTGGTGGCCTGCCATACGGTGGCTGAACGACTGAACATTGGCGAGTTTGCCGAGGGCTTTGAGGATTCGGGGTTAACCGCGTTGGTGCAGGCGATGGCCAACGCCGACCGCACCCTTCAGTTTTAACCCCAGCCGTTTTAACAAACGCACGTTAACAGAGGCGTGAAGCGAATATCATGAGCAAACGAACCGCTATTTTACAAACCCGCGCCGACGGCGACACCGCCACCGAGGCGCTGGACGTTGCGCTGGCACTGGCCAGCCTGGATCAGCCGGTGCAACTGATTTTAACCGCAGCCGCCTGTGCGGCGCTGCAAACCGGTCCGGTCAAACGCTACGGCATGCTTGAGTTGTTGGACGCCGAACCTATCCTGCTGTGTTGCGACGATCCGGCGGTTGCCACCGAACTCGACGTTGAGCATTTGTCTCCGGCGCAGTTGCGTGCGCACTTATCCACTTTTGATGAGGTTTTGCAGTTTTCATGATATTGCACTGGATCCGCCAAACGTCACTGCAGCAGTGGCTGCAACAACAGCCGACCTTGCCCGGCGCTGACGATGCGCTGCTGCTCACCGATGCGGCTTTACAACAACTGCCGGCAACAACACCCACGTCACTGCCGGTGTACGCCCTGGCTGAAGAAACCAGCGCGCTGTCGCTGCCGGACTATGTGCAGCGCATCGATGACGCCCAATGGCTGCGTCTCGTGCTAAACTACCCCCAACAAATCACCTGGTAACCGCGGGAACGTCCGTAACGATGATTGAGTTTAATGGTCAGCAGTACGAAACCGACAAACATAATTACCTTGCCAGCCTCGACGACTGGAGTGAGCCGCTGGCGTTGCACATTGCCGAACTGGAAGGCATCGAAATGAGCGATGCCCACTGGGAAGTGGTCTACTTTGTGCAAAACTTCTATAAAGAGTTTGATACCAGCCCGGCCATGCGGGTGCTGGTTAAGGCGATGAAAAAACAGTTGGGCGAGGATAAGGGCAACAGCCGCTATCTGTACAAGCTGTTCCCGAAAGGTCCGGCTAAGCAGGCAACCCGCATTGCCGGACTGCCAAAACCGGCCAAGTGTATTTGATCACGCTCATTTAATTCGCTTTACCCCGGGCCGCGAGATCGCTTAAATTATCGACAAAGGGAATCGTTAATGAGGTCGGTATGGCGGACAAGCGGTCAGTGCACAGCTGGCACAGTGCCTCTACGGAAGCGGTTTGCGCGCAACTGCAAACCGGTGATCAGGGGTTAACCCCACAGCAGGCCCGTCAGCGCCTTGCTGAACACGGCGACAACGAGATCCCCCAAGCGGCCCGGCGCAGTGCGCTCGGCCGCTTTTTACTGCAATTTCATAACGTGCTGATTTATGTGCTGATGGGCTGCGCGCTGATTACCGCGGCGCTTGCGCACTGGATCGATACCGTTGTTATTCTCGCCGTTGTCATCGCCAACGCCGTCATCGGCTTTTTTCAGGAAGGCAAAGCCGAACAAGCACTGGACGCCATCCGCCATATGCTGGCACCACAGGCGACGGTGATCCGTGGCGGTCAGCGGCAACGCATTGACGGCGCGCATCTGGTGCCGGGCGATCTGGTGCTGCTGGAAGCCGGTGACAAAGTGCCGGCCGATCTGCGACTGCTGAGCGCGCATAACTTAAGGATTCAGGAAGCGGTGTTAACCGGCGAGTCGGTGGCGGTTGAAAAATCCGCCGATGCGGTGGCGGCGGATGCGGCGCTGGGCGACAGAGCCAGTATGGCGTTTTCCGGCACCTTGGTCACCAACGGCCAGGCTCGGGGCGTGGTGGTCGCAACCGGTGTTAACACCGAAATCGGTAAAATCTCCGGCATGATAGCGCAAGTCGAAACGCTCACCACACCGCTGGTGCAGCAAATGGGGGTGTTTTCCAAATGGCTGACGCTGCTGATCCTTAGCGTCGCGGCCGCCCTGCTCGGCTTTGGCTATTACGTGGCGGATTACGGCTTTACCGAGATGTTTATGGTGGTGGTCGGGCTGTCGGTGGCGGCCATTCCCGAGGGGCTGCCGGCGGTATTAACCATTACTCTCGCCATTGGAGTACAGGCGATGGCCCGGCGTAACGCCATTGTCCGCCGCCTGCCGGCCATTGAAACCCTGGGTTCGGTGTCGGTTATCTGTACCGACAAAACCGGCACCCTCACCCGCAACGAAATGATGGTCACTACGGTGGTCACCCGTCACAGCCATTACCGGGTCAGCGGCAACGGTTATCAGCCCGAGGGACAGGTTCACGGCGATAACGCCAGCGCCGACCAGGACGACGATTTGCACACCCTGGGTATTGCCGCGCTGCTGTGCAACGAAGCAGAGCTGCGCCATCAACAGGGTCAGTGGCAGGTTCAGGGCGACCCGATGGAAGGCGCGCTACTGGCGCTGGCCGGTAAGTTAGGCGGCGCCGAGCGCAGCGATTACCCGCGCCTGGATGTGATCCCCTTTGATGCAGAATCGCGCTATATGGCAAGCCTTAACACCGCGGCGGATGCTGACAGCAGTGCTGCACCGATGCTGTACGTCAAAGGCGCACCGGAGCAACTGTTTACGATGGCGGCGCTGGATGCTGAGGCGCTGGATTACTGGCATCGCCAGGCTGAGGACATTGCCGCCCGTGGCCAGCGGGTACTGGCGTTTGCGGTAAAACCGCTACCCGATGCGACATCACCCCTGCAGCCAGGGCAGTTTAACGGCTCCCTGCGCCTGCTGGGGCTGGTCGGGCTGATTGATCCGCCCCGTCAAGAAGCCATTGACGCCATTGCTGAGTGCCGTTCAGCCGGTATTCGGGTAAAAATGATCACCGGTGACCACACCAAAACCGCGGCCGCCATTGGCGCACAAATTGGGCTTAGCAACAGCGACAAGGTGCTGACCGGTGCCGATATTGATGATCTCAGCGACAGCGAACTGCAACAGGCCGCGATTGACTGTGACATCTTTGCCCGCACCAGCCCGCAGCATAAACTGCGGCTGGTGACGGCGTTGCAGGCGCGCGGCATGACGGTGGCGATGACCGGTGATGGCGTTAACGATGCGCCGGCGCTGAAGCGAGCAGACGCCGGCATTGCGATGGGGCTGAGCGGCAGCGAGGCGGCCAAGGAAGCGGCGGATCTGGTGCTGGCCGATGATAATTTTGCCTCCATCGTTCACGCTGTGCGCGAAGGCCGTACCGTTTATGACAACCTGAAAAAGGTCATCAGTTGGACCCTGCCGACCAACGCCGGTGAGGCTCTGACCATTATTGCGGCGTTACTGGCCGGGATGACGTTGCCGGTAACGGCGGTGCAGATCCTCTGGATTAACCTGGTCACGGCGGCCACGCTGGGGATTGCGCTGGCGTTCGAACCGAGTGAAAAACATACCATGGCCCGGCCACCGCGGGCGCGCTATGAACCTCTGCTGGACGGGGCGCTGGTATGGCACATTGTGCTGGTGTCGGTGTTGTTTTTGATCGGTGTCTTTGGCATTTACGATTACGCCGTGCAACGCGGTTATTCGCTGGAGCTGGCCCGTACCATGGCGTTGAATACTCTGGTGGTGATGGAAATTTTCCATCTGTTCTTTATTCGCAATATCTACAGCAGCTCACTGAACTGGCGGGCGCTGAAAGGCACTAAAGTGGTCTGGGGGGTGGTGATTCTGGTGACCCTGGCGCAATTTGCGGTCACTTATTTGCCGCCACTGCAACGCTGGTTTGCCACCGAAGCGGTGCCCTTTACCGACGGTTTGCTGATTGTTGCGGTGGGCATGGCGCTGTTCGCCATCATCGAGCTGGAAAAACAAGCCCGCCTGGCGTTAACCAAACGCGGCGGGCTTAAGCGCACGGCGGATTAAGGAACGAGTTTGTCGATACCGCCCATGTAAGGTTTTAGCGCTTCCGGGATGACCACAGAGCCATCGGCTTGCTGATAGTTCTCCAATACCGCCACCAGTGCACGGCCAACCGCCAGACCGGAGCCGTTCAGTGTGTGCAGCAACTCGGGCTTTTTCTGGCCTTTACGGCGGAAACGGGCCTGCATGCGGCGCGCCTGAAAATCGCCCATGTTCGAACAAGAGCTGATCTCACGGTAGGTGTTCTGCGCCGGTAGCCACACTTCCAGATCGTAGGTTTTGGTGGCGCCAAAGCCCATATCCCCGGTGCACAGCAGCACTTTACGGTACGGCAGTTCAAGTTTCTGCAATACCATTTCGGCGTGGCCGGTCAACTGCTCCAGCGCGTCCATGGAATCTTCCGGTTTGGTCATCCACACCAGCTCGACTTTATCAAACTGGTGCTGACGGATAAGGCCACGGGTGTCACGACCATGGGAACCGGCTTCACTGCGGAAACACGGCGTGTGCGCGGTGAACTTGTACGGCAACGTTTCTTCGTCGACGATTTCGTCGCGCAGCATATTGGTCAATGGCACTTCCGCGGTCGGGATCAGTGACATGGGCACCTGATCCTGTGACTCACCCTCGATGTGGAATAAGTCTTTACCAAATTTTGGCAACTGCCCGGTCCCATACAGTGAATCGTGATTGACCATGTACGGCACATAAGTTTCGCTGTAGCCGTGCTGCTCGGTGTGCAGGTCCAGCATAAACTGGGTCAGCGCACGGTGCAGACGGGCCATACCACCGCGCATCACCACAAAGCGGGCGCCGGTGAGTTTGGCGGCGGTTTCAAAATCAAGGCCGCGCGACAGGCCATCGGCCACGTCAACGTGGTCCTTAACCTCAAAATCAAACGACCGGGGCTTGCCCCAGCGGCTGATTTCTTCGTTCTCGTCCTCATCGGCGCCGACAGGTACGCCGTCAGCCGGTAAGTTCGGTACGCCCATGATGATGTCCTGCAACTGCTGTTGCACGACTTTCAGTTCCTCTTTAGCGGCATCCAGCTGCGAGCCCAGGTCGCTGACCGCGTCCAGTAACGGTTGAATATCCTCGCCGGCCGCTTTGGCTTTACCGATAGCTTTGGAGCGACTGTTACGTTCCGCCTGCAATTGCTCGGTGCGCACCTGAATTTCTTTACGCTGCTGCTCGAGCTTTTGCAAGCTGTCCACATCCAATTCAAAGCCGCGTGTTTTTAGTCGTTCAGCGGTCTGTTCTAATTCTTCGCGGAAGTATTTCGCGTCTAGCATGAGTGTCCTACTTAACTGAGATATTCAACAAACTGTTCATTAACACCACCGCCAGTGCCACAGCGGCGATACACAAAATCATATTCAGGCCGGCGTGCAACAAGGCTTTATTGAGTTCGCCCTGGGTTAACATCGCCACCACCTCCACCGAGAAGGTCGAGAAGGTGGTAAAGGCGCCCAGCACACCAACACCGAGGAATAACCGCCAACTTTCGGCGACGGACTGTTGTTGCGAATAGGCAAATAACAGCCCCAGTAAAAACGAGCCCAATATGTTAACGGTCAACGTCGCAAAAGGGAACCGCGCGGCATAATTCATTAGCGCCAGACTGACACCGTAACGGGCTCCGGCGCCAACGGCACCGCCGGCGGCGACCAGTAACAGCGCACTAATGTGCGTCATCGTCCCGTCCCCGCGCCCATGGGCTGCGTTCGTCCAGTGACTGCAAACGCAGCAGTTTTTCTTTTATTTTGATTTCCAGCCCGCGCTCGTTGGGCTGATAAAAACGGCTGTCCGCCAGTTCATCCGGCAAATACTGTTCACCGGCCACATAGGCATTGGGGTAGTCGTGGGCGTAGCGGTAATCCTGACCGTAGCCCTGATCCTTGTGGACCTGAGTCGGTGCATTGCGCAAATGCTCGGGTACCGGCGCATCGCCGTGTTCTTTGGCAGCCCGCAGCGCCTGCTTAAAGGCATTGTAAACGGCGTTACTTTTCGCGGCACAGGCGCAGTAGATGGTTGCCTGTGCAATCGCCCGCTCGCCCTCTGCCGGCCCCACCCGGTGATAGGTATCCCAGGCGTTCAGCGCCAATTGCATGGCGCGCGGATCGGCATTACCGATGTCTTCGGAGGCGATCGCCAGTAACCGTCGCGCAATAATTAACGGGTCACCGCCGCCGACCAACAACCGTGCATACCAGTACAGCGCACCGTCCGGTGACGAGCCGCGCACCGATTTATGAAACGCCGACAGAATGTCGTAATAATGGTCGCCCTGGTGATCAAAGGCGGTGGCTTTCTCGCCGATGGCATCGGTGACCAGCTCGACACCGACCTCATGTTGATCCAACGGCAGGTAGTCGGCCACCACTTCCAGGTAGTTGAGTAACCGCCGCGCATCGCCGCCGGCTAAATCCAGCAGCCGTGCCTGCGCTTGCGGTTGCAACTGTATCCCGCGCTTGCCAAGGCCGTACTCGCTGTCACTGAGGGCGCGCTGCAGCAGTTGCAGCAAATCGTCGTTACTGAGGCTTTGCAGGCGGTACACACGGGCGCGTGACAACAACGCGTTGTTCAGTTCAAAACCGGGGTTTTCGGTGGTGGCACCGATAAACACCACGGTACCGTCTTCGATGTGCGGTAAAAACGCGTCCTGCTGGCTCTTGTTAAAGCGATGCACTTCGTCAACAAACAACAGCGTACGACGCCCCTGCTGCTGCGCCCGCTGTTTGGCCTCGTCGATGGCCAGGCGAATGTCTTTAACGCCGGAGGTTACCGCACTTAAGCGGCTGACCGAGGCATTGGCGTGGCGGGCGATCAGCTCCGCCAGCGTGGTTTTGCCGGTACCCGGCGGTCCCCACAAAATCATCGAATGCAGATGACCTTGCTCTATCGCGACGCGCAGCGGTTTGCCGGCCGCCAGCAGATGTTGCTGACCGACGTACTGGTCCAGGTTTTGCGCGCGCATACGCGCCGCCAACGGCTGAAAATCGGGTTTGAAATCGAGATCCAGGCTAGCGTTGGTCATCCACATCCACCCCGGCGGGGACGTCAAACGTAAATAAACTCTGTTCGAGAGCGGGATTCACCACAACCTCACTGAGCTGCAGCTCGATCACATCGCCGCCGGGCTGCTGCAGACCGATGCGGCTTAAGGTTTCGTCGTTAAAGCTTAAACGCAGTTCACTGCCCCCCGCGTCGGCGGTGACCAGATACTGGTTTGGCTCAGGTTCCTGCACGCTGTACCCCTGCCACTGCTCGTCACTGCCGGTCAGCAATAACAGCATTGGACTGTTTGCCGCCGCGTCCTGCTGTTGGTACAACGACACCTGCTCAACGAACGGGTTGTAGTACCAAACCGTGTCACCGGAGGCGACCATCAGGGTGTCGTCCGGCGGGTTGGTCTGCCAGCGCATTTTATTGGGTCGCTGGATCGCCAGTTCACCGCTGAGTTGCTGCAATAACTCACCGTTATCGGCGGTTACCTGCTGCTCGAATTTGGCGGTCAGGCTGTTCATCTGCTCCAGTTTTTGCTGCAGTTCCTGCTTGGCGTTGTCTGCGGCGGCTGATACCGGCAGCGCCACCAGCAGGCCGGCTGCAAGCATCCAGGTAGATACGGCTTTATACATCCTTCATCCTTCTTTGGGGTTATCGTACCGGCGGCGGTGCCAGCACATCGCGCTGACCGTTGTTGCCTGCCGTAGATACGACACCACTCATTTCCATTTGTTCGACGATACGTGCCGCACGATTATAACCGATGCGGAATTTACGCTGTACGCTGGACACGGACACCCGCTGCGATTCGGTCACAAAAGCCACCGCCTCGTCGTAGAGCGGGTCTGATTCGCCGTCTTCGTCTTCACTCTGCTCACCCGGCAACAGCGCGTCTTCGCCCTGGTCGCCGGACAAAATTTCGTCCAGATAATTCGGTTTGCCGCGTTTTTTCCAGTCGGCGACGACCGCATGGACTTCGTGGTCGTCGACAAAGGCACCGTGTACCCGCACCGGTGAGCCACTGCCCGGCGGCAGATACAGCATGTCGCCCTGCCCCAGCAGCTGATCCGCGCCCGGCTGATCCAAAATGGTCCGGGAATCGACTTTCGACGACACCTGGAACGCAATCCGCGTCGGGATATTGGCTTTGATCAAACCGGTGATAACGTCCACCGACGGCCGCTGCGTCGCTAAAATCAGGTGGATACCCGCGGCCCGCGCTTTTTGCGCAATGCGGGCAATCAGCTCTTCCACTTTTTTGCCGACGATCATCATCATATCGGCAAATTCGTCGATAACGACGACAATATTCGGCAGTTTATCCAGCTCCGGTGGCAACTCGTCCATCGAGTCGCCCGGTTTCCAGATGGGGTCTCGCAACGGTTTGCCTTCCGCTTTCGCGGCGGCCACTTTGGCGTTATAACCCTTGAGGTTACGCACACCCAGTGCTGACATCAGTTTGTAGCGACGCTCCATTTCACCGACACACCAACGCAGCGCATTGGCGGCGTCTTTCATATCGGTGACCACTTCGGTCAGCAAATGCGGAATGCCTTCATAAACCGACAGTTCGAGCATTTTCGGGTCGATCATGATCAGCCGCACGTCTTCCGGTGTGCTTTTGTACAACAGGCTGAGGATCATCACATTAACCCCGACCGATTTACCGGAGCCGGTGGTACCGGCCACCAGCAGGTGCGGCATTTTGGCCAGATCCACCACCACCGAACCGCCGGCAATGTTTTTACCGAGAATCATGGTCAGCGGTGAAGTGCTGTTCTGGAAGGCATCACAGTTAATGACTTCGCTGAGCTGCACAATCTCGCGGTGTTTATTCGGCAACTCAAGGCCAACGTAGGATTTGCCCGGGATAACTTCGACCACCCGCACCGCGACCGCAGACAGCGTCCGCGCGATGTCTTTGGCGAGGTTAGAAATTTTCGACACTTTCACACCCGGTGCCAGATCCAGTTCAAAACGGGTGATCACCGGTCCCGGCTGTACGTGTGCAACGGTCACATCAACACCAAAGTCTTTCAGTACCGTTTCTACCGTGCGCGACACCTGATCCAGCTCTTCCTGAGTGATCGGGTTTTCTTTCTTGTTCGGTCGGTCGAGCAATTCAATCGACGGCAATGGCGGCAGCGTTTCAGCTTGCTCATTATCGTCGCTTTGCGCGGTGGCTTTTTCGCTGACCGTTAACGCCGTCGACGACGGCTGACTGACCTGCTGCTTGCGCTCAGCCGCCTGCTTGGAGAAGCGCGGTGGTTCGGGTTCGTCTTCTGCTAACGGATTAATGGACGGTAAATCCAGCGTCGGTTCGGCTTTATCGTCGGCGTGCTCGTTTTTACCGAACAGGCCTTCCAAATCGATTTTCGGCTCGTCCGCCCGGCCCTGCTCGTCGCTCTCAATGGCCAACACGCTGTCATCCGGCTCCGCCCGTTGCGACGGCTGCTCGGTTTGTTGTTGCGGCTCGCTGTCGCCGCGCTGAGTCCAGGTGGTGCGGATTTTTTCAACCAGCCACAATACGCCGTTGATGCTCCACTCACCCAGCTTATCCGCTACCTGTAACCAACTGATGCCGGTAACCAGAGTCAGCCCGGTTGCCAGAAAGGTCAGCAACAACAAGGTTGAGCCGACAAAGTTCAGATACGGCAACAGCGATGATGCGATGACATCGCCGAAGATGCCACCGGCTGAGAAGTAATAAATGTCGTCAAAGTTAATCGACGATAGCGCCGACGCGCCAATCAGTGTGAGTAACGCCCCCACCAACCGCAGGCTGACCGCGAGGTAATCCAGCTCCAGCAAACGATGGGTCTGACGGAACAGCAGATAGCCCAGCCCGGCAAAGGCAAACGGAATAAGGTAAGCAACAAAGCCGAAGGTAAACAGCAACACGTCCGCCGTCCACGCGCCAACGGCACCACCGGCGTTATGGATGGCGCCCTCAAAGCCTGTTTGCGACCAACTGGGATCGGCCGGATTAAAGCTTACCAGCGACAAGAAAATAAAAATCGCCAGCGCTCCGCTGATCAGTAACCCTGCTTCAAGTAATCGTTGTACACCTGTCATTGCGCGTATCGTGTGTCCTGTTTTTATCGTTATATCCGGCTAACGCATTGATTGTAGCGAAACTGACGCTGAATGTTAGCCCTTTACTAATACTTTATTTTCTTGTTTGACCTCTTCCATCACCACGTAGGTGCGCGATTCATCCACCCCCGGCATCATCAATAAGGTTTCGCCGAGCAGTTTGCGATAAGCACGCATGTCCGGTACCCGCGCCTTGATCAAAAAGTCAAAATCACCGGCGACTAAGTGGCATTCCAGAATTTCGTCGGTTTTACGGGCCGCTTCGCTGAATTCAGCAAAGGCATCGGCGGAAGTACGGGTTAAGGTGATTTCGACAAACACCATCAGGTTGGCGCCCAGTTTGGCGGGGTTGATTTTGGCGTGATAACTTTCGATAACGCCCTCTCGTTCCAGCTTGCGAACCCGCTCCAGACAAGCGGTTGCGCTCAGGCCTACGCGTTTGGCCAGCGCCACATTGGAGATGCGGCCATCGTCCTGCAAAATTCGTAAGATCTTCCGGTCGATTCTGTCAATAGTGATTTCTGCGGGTTCTTCAGCAATAAACATAATTTTATTCTGCTAATGGCTTTATATGTATCACTTTATACTAAAAAGGCACCTAAAAAAAGTACGTCATACACTGCCTTTTGCGTCTATAATTTGCCGCAAATTTTGATGTTCTAACCACTAACAATTTAGAGGCTGTGAAATGCTGATTGGTGTACCTAAGGAAATTAAAAACCACGAGTATCGTATTGGCTTAACCCCTGCGGCAGTGCGCGAATACGTAGAAAATGGTCACGACGTTATTATCGAAAATAACGGTGGTGCGGCGATTGGTTTTACCAACGACCAATACATTGAAGCCGGCGCAAGCATTGTTGATACGCCGGAAGAAATCTTCGCCCGCGCTGACATGATCGTGAAAGTGAAAGAACCACAGCCAAACGAATGCAAAATGCTGCGCGAAGGCCAAATCCTTTACACCTTCCTGCACTTGGCACCGGACCCAACGCAAACCGAACTGCTGGGTAAATCGGGTTGTACCGCGATTGCTTACGAAACCGTTACCGACAACCGCAATGGCTTGCCGTTGTTGGCTCCGATGAGTGAAGTGGCCGGTCGTATGTCGATTCAGGCGGGCGCGCACTACCTGGAAAAAGCTCACGGCGGCAGCGGCACCCTGTTAGGTGGCGTACCGGGCGTAGCACCGGGCAAAGTATTGATCATCGGTGGCGGTGTCGTCGGTACCAACGCCGCGAAAATGGCGATTGGTCTGGGTGCAGAAGTTACGATTCTGGATCGTTCATTGCCGCGTCTGCGCGAGCTGGACGATATCTTTGCCGGCCGTGTACAAACGGTTTACTCAACCGTTGATGCCATCGACAAATACTCACGCGAAGCCGATTTAGTGGTTGGTGCGGTACTGATCCCAGGTGCGGCAGCGCCGAAATTGCTGACTCGCGAGAACATCAAAAACATGAAGCCAGGCTCAGTGCTGGTAGACGTTGCTATCGACCAGGGCGGCTGTTTTGAAACATCTAAAGCCACCACCCACCAAGACCCTGTGTACGTTATCGACGACGTGGTTCACTACTGCGTTGCTAACATGCCAGGTGGTGTTGCACGTACCTCAACCATCGCCCTGAACAACGCGACACTGCCATACGGCATCGCGCTGGCGAACAAAGGCGTTAAAGCCATGCTGGAAAACGAGCACCTGCTGCGCGGTCTGAACATGCACAAAGGCAAGATCACTTACAAAGCCGTGCACGACGACCTTGGCGAGCAACTCGGCCTGGATTACCAGGACCCGCGTGAAGCCCTGCAAGGCTAAGCAAAAGCCGGTCGTAATCAGTTGTTTTAAAGCCCCGCTTTGCCGGGGCTTTTTTGTTGTAGCGTATTAAATCAACTGGCGGCCTGTTTCAGCACAATAAGCTGCTGAATGACGTTATCCAGGTTAGTCGGCGGGCGCTTCGGCTGATACGCGAGAATGTACTCAACCAGCCCTTTTCGTTCCAGCACAGGCACACTTGGCGGAGAACTTAGCTTAACCCGGGCGTTGCGGTGGGAGAAAAATACAACACCTTCAAGCCAGGTCGAGGCTTTTTTGCCTTTTAGGTAGGTCGACAGCACATGCACCTGCTTTTTCAGCTGTTTGATGGGGTTGCGCACTTCAGCCGTATAACGACCTCCCTTCTGCCCCACTTTGTGAGCTGTCCAGTTGGGGGCCTGTTCATCCCCCGTTACTTTCGAATTATTATTTTTGACCTCAATAACAAACACACCATTAGGCCCAACCACAACCAGATCCAGCTCGGTGTAGCCGCGTTTTGTTTTCGCGTTAGGGACGTCAACCTGATTAAATAACACATAGTCGTCAGGTAGCTTATCCAGTTGTTTTAACGTCTTCAGTTCGCCACTGGCACCGGCTTGTTTTGTGGCCGCCGCGCCAATAACGATGATTGCGTATGCAAACGCAAAAAACCACCATAGTTGTGGCAGGGAAAACATCAGCACAGCAGCGATCGGAGCGCCAATGATAGCGACCCATTTGCGGGTCTGGTTTACTTCTTGGGAGAGACGGTTTTTTGTAATGTATTGAGTATCGGCCATGAACTGCTACTGAGTTTTTATTATTAACATACGGTTATTAAACCATTTTACCGTGTTAACGTCAGCTGCAATTGACGGCGGCGGTTCGCTCTTTATCAATAACGGTCAATTACGATGCCATGGGCTTTTTTCTTTTTTGTCTTGTTCCACAAGCTTGCAAACCCTACAATCAATCCCCATACATCACTTATCTTATCGCAAAAGAATACAAGAAGTCAGGAGTTATCGATGGCAGACGCCAAACATTGCAAGTTATTGATTTTAGGTTCAGGCCCCGCTGGTTACACGGCCGCGGTTTATGCCGCGCGCGCTAACCTGGACCCGGTCATGGTAACCGGTATGCAACAAGGCGGTCAGTTGACCACCACCACGGACGTGGAAAACTGGCCGGGCGATGCTGAAGGGCTGACCGGTCCGGATTTGATGGTGCGGATGCAGAAGCACGCGGAGCGTTTTAACACCGAAATCGTGTTTGATCACATCAACTCGGTGGATTTCTCTAAGCGTCCGTTTCAACTGAAAGGCGATGTTGGTGAATACACGGCCGATGCGGTGATCATCAGCACCGGAGCCTCAGCCAAGTACCTTGGCCTGGAATCTGAAGAAGCCTTTATGGGTAAAGGCGTTTCTGCCTGTGCGACCTGCGATGGCTTTTTCTACAAAAACCAGAAAGTTTGTGTCGTTGGTGGCGGTAACACCGCCGTTGAAGAAGCGCTGTATCTGTCGAACATCGCCAGCGAAGTGCACGTGATTCACCGCCGTGAAACCTTCCGTGCGGAGAAAATTCTGGTTGACCGTCTGCGTGACAAGGCAGAGAACGGCAATGTCACCTTCCATCTGAACAAAACCTTGGATGAAGTGCTGGGTGATGAGATGGGTGTCACTGGTGTGCGCATTAAGGACACTCAGGACGGCAGCACCAGCGAGCTGGACGTTGCCGGCTGCTTCATCGCCATCGGCCACCAGCCGAACACCGGCATTTTTGACGGTCAGTTGGAAATGAACAACGGCTACATCGTGGTACAGAGTGGCCTTGAAGGTAACGCCACCGCCACCAGCGTACCGGGTGTGTTCGCCGCCGGTGACGTGATGGACCACATTTATCGTCAGGCGATTACCTCAGCGGGAAGCGGCTGTATGGCGGCGCTGGATGCTGAGCGTTATCTGGATGCCCTGACCAAAAACTGAGGTGAGTGAGCGTAGATGAGTTTAACGACGGTTATACCCTTATGATTGTCCAGCTCAGCCAGCGCTCAATCAGCTTCCCTCCCCCGGCAACCGCACTGCATGAGCCGAACGGCCTGCTTGCGGTTGGCGGTGATTTGTCGCCGGAGCGGCTGATGCACGCGTACCGGCATGGGATCTTTCCGTGGTTTGGCAACGACGATCCGATATTATGGTGGTCACCCAACCCGCGGGCGGTGTTTTACCCTGAGCAGATCCACATTTCACGCAGCCTGCAGAAGTCCTGGCGCAAGTTCCCCTGGCAAATCAGTATTAATCGCTGCTTCGACGCCGTTATCGAGCAATGTGCGGCCAAGCGTCGTGATCAGGAAGGCACCTGGATCACCGACGAGATGCAGGCGGCGTACCGGCAGTTGCATGAGCTGGGTCATGCCCACTCGGTGGAGGTCTGGTGCGAGGAGCAACTGGTTGGCGGCCTTTACGGCATTTCGGTCGGCCTCGCTTTTTGCGGCGAAAGTATGTTCCACAGCCAAACCGATGCCTCTAAAATTGCGCTGGCGGTGTTTGCCCGTCAGTTTGCCGAACACGGCGGTACCCTGATTGACTGCCAGGTCGGTAATCCGCATTTAACCTCACTGGGCGCGCAAAATCTCAGCCGTGATGGCTTTTTACGGCGTTTGCACGATGCCCAGAACGGCAGTCTGCCGCGTTCCTTTTGGGCGCCGCGGTTACTCAGCGAGGCCCGTTTATGACGCTGCAGTTTGGTGTTACCCGCGAGTCTCAGTGTGGCTATCTGGACGAACAGCAAGAACGTCTGCTGGTAGCGGTTACCGACGGCAATCCACCGATGAGTGCGGCCTTGTACGAGCATCTGTTGAGCCACGGCTTCCGCCGCTCGCACAATGATGTCTACCGCCCCTATTGCCGTTTTTGTCAGGCCTGTGAATCGTTGCGGGTGTTGGCGGATGAATTTGCACCCAGTCGCAATCAGCGTCAGGTGATCAGCAAAAACCGTGACCTGACCCGTAAGCTGGTGACCGAGCCGGGCGAGGACTATGCCGCACTGTTTTGCGACTTTATTGAACAGCGCCATAAAGACGGTGCCATGTACCCACCCGATCCAGACAGTTTCTGGCAATGGTGTGCGTGCGACTGGATGCAGACGCAGTTTGTCGAATGGCGCGACCGCGATGATCAACTGGTGATGGTGTCGGTCATCGATAACCTGCCCAACGCCTTGTCGGCGATGTACACCTTTTTTGACGCTGCGCTGGCGAAGCGCTCGTTGGGCACTTATTCGATTCTGCAGTTGATCGAGCTGTGTCAGCAGCAGAATAAAGCCTATTTGTACCTGGGTTACCAGATTGATGCCTGTAATAAGATGAATTACAAAGCCCGATTTACGCCAAATGAACGTCTAATTGGCAATCAGTGGAAAAAAGCGGTAAAATCGCCGACACTTTAGTTTAAACCGTGCGACAAATCGCACATCAACGATAGAAATCAGAGGATATTAATGGCGAAAGAAGACAGCATTGAAATGCAGGGAACCGTTTTGGAAACTCTGCCCAATACAATGTTCCGTGTCGAATTAGAAAACGGACACGTCGTTACGGCACACATCTCTGGCAAGATGCGTAAGCACTACATTCGCATTTTAACCGGCGATACCGTGACCGTTCAGCTCACCCCTTATGACTTGAGCAAAGGACGCATTGTCTTCCGCGCCCGTTAATCTGAGTTTTAAAAAAACCATAAAAAAAGCTGCATCACCTGAGTGACGCAGCTTTTTTATTATCCGTTGCGGTTAGCCTTCGACGGTTTCGTTACTGCTGTCGTAATCAAACTTCAGCTGGTCGTCGGCACCGATAGTGACTTTGACACTGCCACCGCGGGTTAACTGCCCGAACAGGATCTCGTTGGCCAGGGTTTTCTTGATGTTTTCCTGGATCACACGACCCATTGGGCGCGCTCCCATCGCTTTGTCGTACCCTTTCTTAGCCAGCCAGTCGACGGCGGCTTGGTCGACTTCCAGCGATACGCCTTTGCGATCCAACTGCGCCTGCAGTTCGGTGATGAACTTATCGACCACTTGTTTGATCACTTCTTCGTTCAAGTGATTGAACCAGACGATGCCGTCTAAGCGGTTACGGAACTCCGGCGTGAAGGTGCGGTTGATTTCTGCCATCGCGTCGTGGCTGTGATCCTGCTGTTTAAAGCCGATGGATTTGCGCACGGTTTCACGCACACCGGCGTTGGTGGTCATGACAATGATGACGTTGCGGAAATCGGCTTTGCGACCGTTGTTGTCGGTCAGTGTGCCGTTATCCATAACCTGCAACAGGATGTTAAACACGTCCGGATGCGCTTTTTCGATTTCGTCCAGCAGCAACACACAATGCGGTTGTTTGATCACTGCATCGGTGAGCAAGCCACCCTGATCGAAGCCGACGTAACCGGGCGGTGCACCAATCAGGCGGCTAACCGCATGACGCTCCATGTATTCGGACATATCAAAGCGTACCAGCTCGATGCCCATAGCTTTGGCCAACTGCTGGGTGACTTCGGTTTTACCCACCCCGGTGGGGCCGGCAAACAGGAACGAGCCGATTGGCTGATGTTCGTTGCCCAGGCCGGAACGCGACAGACGAATGGCGGCGGTCAGTTTATCAATGGCCTCATCCTGCCCGAACACCACCATTTTCAGGTTGCGGTCAAGCTGCTTGAGCACGTCCTGATCGGTCCGCGAGACCGACTGTTCAGGGATCCGTGCGATCTTGGCGATGATGCTCTCGATGTCCTGTACGCCCACGGTTTTGCGCCGCTTGGACGGCGGTAGCAAGCGCTGTGAAGCGCCGGCTTCGTCCATCACGTCAATGGCCTTGTCCGGCAGGTGACGTTCGTTGATGTACTTGGCCGATAACTCAGCCGCCGCTTTAATGGCCGGCTGGGTATAGCGAATACCGTGGTGGCTTTCGTAGCGATCTTTCAGCCCCATCAGAATTTTGGTGGTGTCTTCAACCGATGGCTCAGCCACGTCAATCTTCTGGAAGCGACGCACCAACGCGCGGTCTTTTTCGAACACGTTCTTAAATTCGTTGTAGGTGGTAGAACCAATACACTTCAACTGACCGCTGGACAACAACGGTTTCAGCAGGTTGGAAGCGTCTAATACGCCGCCACTGGCCGCACCGGCGCCAATGATGGTATGAATTTCATCAATGAAGAGGATGGCGTTTTCTTTTTCGCTCAGCTCTTTCAGCAATTGCTTAAAGCGCTTCTCAAAATCACCACGGTACTTGGTGCCTGCCAGCAGGCCACCCATGTCCAGTGAATAGATAACCGCATCGGCCAGAATGTCCGGCACTTCTTTATTTACGATGCGATAAGCCAAACCCTCAGCGATCGCGGTTTTACCGACACCGGCCTCACCGACCAGCAACGGGTTGTTTTTACGGCGACGACAGAGGATCTGCGCGCAGCGCTCAAGCTCGGCATCACGACCGATTAACGGGTCGATTTTGCCCTCTTTCGCCTGCACGTTCAGATTGGTGCAAAAACGTTTCAGATGGCTTTGCTGTTCTTCCTGAACTTCGGCCGCCTCTTCTTCGTCCATGCGTTCTTCGCCCGGCTCCTGATCCTGCATCCGCGAGATGCCGTGCGAGATAAAATTAACAATATCCAGACGGGTGATGTCGTGTTTGTTCAACAGGTAAACCGCCTGCGACTCCTGTTCGCTAAAGATAGCCACCAGCACGTTAGCGCCGGTTACTTCAGCGTTACCCGAGGACTGTACGTGAAACACGGCGCGCTGCAGCACGCGCTGGAAACCCAGCGTCGGCTGTGTATCCGATGCTTCGTCGTCGGCTTCGAAACTGGGTGTACTGCGGTCAATATAAGACAACAGTTCATCCTTTAACTGTTCGAAGTCGGTCCCGCACGCGCGTAAAACCTCGGCTGCATCGGGGTTATCCAGCAGTGCGACTAACAGGTGCTCGACCGTCATTAACTCGTGATGACGCTCACGCGCTAAACGAAACGCGTCGTTTAACGTCAGTTCAAGGGCTTTGTTCAACATATACCACTCCTTACCGCCATGCTGGCTACTTGCTGCGACCCGTTATTGCTACGAGCAATCATTCCTGCTCCATGGTACAAAGCAACGGATGCTGGTTCTCACGAGCATATTGGTTGACCTGTACAACTTTGGTTTCTGCAATTTCTGCCGAGTAAACTCCACAAACTGCTTTTCCTTTATAGTGCACCTGCAACATAGTGTCAGTAGCACGCTCTTGATTCATCTTAAAAAATTTCATCAACACTTCAATGACAAAATCCATTGGCGTGTAATCGTCATTATTCAGTATGACCTTGTACATCGACGGAGGTTTCAGCTCCTGCTTTTCTTTCTCTTCTAAATCATGAAGATGTTGATGATCAGACTGACTCATTGGTTAACAACCTATTATCACTATAGTGTATTTGTTAATGGGTTTTCGGAATTTTTTTCGAAAATGATTAACAAAAATGTTGATTTTTTCACCGCAAATGCTTGACTATTGCACTGCGTTTTCTAGAGTAAAACATGGTGTTGTCGATGGCTCTTTTCAAGAGCACCCGTTCAACGCTCAACATAATAATAAACATTCTCTGTTGCAAAAGAAGGAAGTAGATGTATGGCTACCGGAAAAGTCAAATGGTTTAACAACTCAAAAGGCTTCGGCTTTATCGAGGCGGAAGACCGTGATGGTGACATTTTCGCTCACTATTCAACCATCGAAATGGAAGGCTACCGCACCCTCAAAGCTGGCCAGACCGTTGAGTTTGAACTGGAAGAAGGTCCTAAAGGACTGCACGCTTCCAATATTGTTCCGGGAAACACTGATAAATAGTGTTTACACCTAAAACTCTCTAATTTCAAAACGCCGGTCAAGTACCGGCGTTTTATTTTCCTTCCTTAACTATCAATACCGAAATAACGTCTTAATTGATCACGAAGATTAGGCGGCGTTCCGTGAATCGTCAATGTGTCGGTCGCGGCATCGTATTGAATCCGCTCGCCCAATTGCGTGTGGTCAAAGCCCACACTGACACCACCGCCCTGCCCCTGGAACTTAACCAGCTTGCGCAGGGTTGCTTTGTCGGCCGGGAACTCCTCCGGTAATTCGGCTTCGCGCTGCTGGGTATACTCACGGCTGAAATCTTCGAACGAACGCTCACTTGGCTGTGCCTGGGCAAAATGTTCGGAAAGATCTTTCACCCGCACGTCTTCGCCCTGCTTCCACTGCTGGTCGCAATACTCGTAGGCAACCGCGTTTAACGACTGCCGTTGCTGTGGCTCCAGCTCAGCCGATTTGCCGTACTCGTTGACCGCTTCGATTAACGTCTGAGTCTGCGATTTTGCGTTCAAACGCTCGGTACAGCCCAAAAAGTCGAGGAAG
This sequence comes from Idiomarina aquatica, assembly GCF_003987185.1. GTDB lineage: Bacteria > Pseudomonadota > Gammaproteobacteria > Enterobacterales > Alteromonadaceae > Idiomarina > Idiomarina aquatica. The sequence continues at coordinate 111,590 of NZ_PIPS01000001.1, forward strand.
AAGTCGGACACTTTACGACCGGCGCGGCCTTTAATAAACGAGATGTAACGCTCGCTGTCGGCTTCGGTTTCCCAGTCGGTCAGATTAATCCGTGCCGCCAGCTGCACTTTGCTGATGTCCAACTGCGACGATTTATTAACCGCCAGATTGGGGTTAATCGACACCCCTTCCTTCACCGGCAAAAACGCCACCAGCAGATAATCCGTGCTGAGGTGCTGATAACGTGTGATCAGTAAAAAGCCCGCTTCCAGCATATTGTGGTTTTGCAGCTGTTCAAGCAGCAACTTAGCCGCCTGCTGGCTGAAATCGACAAATTGCAGTTGGTCGGTATGCCATTGTTTCAGCACGTCCGGGAACGGACCCCGTTCGCCGTCGTCCTGCTCGGTTAAAAAGCTGGCGTAACCTTTGGCGGGTTTATTGGTGTAGACCTGGGTCAGCTCTTCCAGCAATTCGTGTAATTGCTCGTCCTCGGCCAGGGCCTCAGGCGCCAACCGCAGACCGACCTGATCGTCGTGACTGTAAAACTGATGAATAATGCTGTTTTCAATACGCAGTTGCATATACGGGACTATCCTTGCAAAATCCGTGTGTTAGACTAATTGCTAATAGTGTACCACGGGACATAACCAGAATGGGAAAACACCAACGCAGGGATAAAATTGCCCGCCTGATCAGCTGGGGGCATTGGTTTACTTTTATCAACATTCTTCTGTGTCTGGCGTTGGGTGCGTTGTATATCGAAACCTCACCGACGTCGCCTTCGGCGCTGGCCACGTTATACGGCATTTTAAACTGGGTTGGTCACTTTGCCTTTCTGCCGTTCGTGTTTTTCATCATTCTGATTTTTCCGCTCTGTTTATTGGTCCCCTACTCCCGTATTTTGCGTGGCTGGTCGGCTTTAATCGGCTCGCTGGGTATCGTCGCATTAGCCGCTGACCTGTTGTTTTATCGCCAGTACGGTTACCACCTGAACAGCTACTCACTGGCGCAAATGGCAAAAGACGCCGAAACCGTGTTCGCCGGTGCCAGCTTTTTGATCATCCTTGGCGTGCTGCTGGGCTTTTTGGTGCTGCTGGGGTTTGAATTACTGATAGCCAATTACACCTGGAAGCACTTGCAAGACTTGCAACGGCGCCGCATTGGTGCGCCCGCCACCAGTGTTTTTGTGTTTTGCTTTTTTGCCAGCCACCTGATTCACGTATGGGCGGACGCCGAGCTTTATGAGCCGATTACGCAGCAGGATGACATGTTCCCGCTGTCCTACCCGACCACCGCCAAGACCCTGATGGCCAAGCACGGTTTTATTGATGTTGAAAGCTACCAGGCGCAGCAACAAATGCTGATGGCGGCCAATAACATCAAGTTACGCTACCCGCAAAACGACTTGTTGTGCACCAAACAAAACACCGATCAAGCCATTACCGTGTTCGTGTTTGACCGTTTATCCGCTGAGCAGCAGGTGCGCTTAACCGAACTTGCCGGTGCGGCGCAACTACAGCCTGTTAAGGCCCGTTTGCTCGGTCATCCGAGCCGTGAAGGCGGGTTGTTTCAGTTTCTTTATGGGCTACCCGATTTTTATCAGGACACCATTGAGCAGCAGAACATTGCGCCGGCGTATTTAAAACCGTTGGATGATTTTGGTGTGCAGGTTAACTGGCTAGCCAGTGAACACTGGGGCAACGAACTGACCCTGACCCGTTACAGTGAGCAGTGGCTGACGGAACCTTTAGGCAGCTTCGCGCCAAAAGCCCGTAACCAGATAAATGTGGTGTTTCTCAGTGCGGATGATTTGGCCGCATTACCAGGACTGCTTGAACGCAGCGCCCGCCATAAAATTATGGTGACTGCACTGGCGCCGGCCGGTTCCGAATCGCTGCTGGGACAAGAACAGTTTATGCCGAAGAACATGGCAGTGCCGCTGTTTGAACGCGGTTTTGATATTCCTGCCCAGCCCATTGCCGGGTTAATGGATATTATGCCAACGGTGCTGGGCGACCTGATGTCCTGCGCCGGTGGTACTAAGAATTTCAGTAATGGGGAGAACCTCACCGCCGATGGCGAGCGCTGGCCACTGATCGAAACCTACAGTCCGTACATCGTGATTTATGACGCCAATGAAATCACCATTCTGGATAACACCGGTCAGTTCAGTGTTTACGATTTCGACAGCTTCGAGCTGAAAAAAGGTGCGGAGCCACCGGTTCCGGTACTGATCGATGCGCTGAAGGATTTAAAACGCTTCAGCCGTGACGATCGCAGCAGCAACGATGGCCAGTGAGCAAAAAAAGAGCATTCGCACCGCCGACCCCGCATTAGCCCTTGCTAATTGCGCGTAAATCCGTAACATATCGCTCCACGGTCGGCGTGTAGCGCAGCCTGGTAGCGCACTGTCATGGGGTGTCAGGGGTCGGAGGTTCAAATCCTCTCACGCCGACCAATTCTTCTCTCTTGCACCTTCTCTTTCTCGTCCGAATAAAACTCTGTTAACATCAATGATTCGTTATCCCGTTAAAAGAGTTGCGATGAAAACGATCGGTATTATTGGTGGTATGAGTTGGGAGTCCACGCTCAGCTATTATCGTCTGATTAATCAAAAAGTTAACGCTAAACTTGGTGGGTTACACTCCGCCAAAATCCTGTTAAACAGCATCGATTTTGCGGACATAGAACCCCTACAACGTCAGGGCGACTGGCAACAAGCCGGGCATTTGCTTGCGAATGCCGCGCGTGCGCTGGAGTCTGCCGGGGCGGACGGCGTGTTAATCGCAACCAATACCATGCATAAAGTCGCGCCTGCCGTCGCCGACGCGATAACTGTTCCCGTGTTGCATATTGTCGATGCAACCGCCGCGGCCATCCGTCAGCGCGGTATTCGCAAGGTTGGCTTGCTCGGCACTCGCTTTACCATGGAAGAAGACTTTTATCGTCATCGTCTCGAGCAGCAGGAACTTGATGTGCTAACACCCGCGACGGACGTGCGTCAGCAGGTGCACGATATTATTTTTAACGAGTTATGCCACGGCATTACATCGGAACCCTCAAAGCAGGTCTATCTTGAAGCCATTGAGGCGCTGGCTGAGCGCGGTGCTGAAGCCGTTATTCTTGGTTGCACCGAGATTGGCTTACTGGTCTCGCAAAACGATAGCCGTTTACCCTTATTTGATACCACCGAAGTTCACGCCGAAGCGGCGGTAAAATGGGCGCTTGAGGGATAACATCACCCCACACTGCCAGCGCCCTTAAACCATTACACAGCATTTACACCCCACTCGGGAATTTTTGCGCCGACTTATGTCTAACCAAAAACTTGCGTCCTCGCGCGGGCGCTGATAAGTTATCGCGCCTTCAGCGCTCAGTCTCGGTTGATAAAGGAAGTTATGGTTAATAAACAATCTGTTGTAGTTTATTTGTGCGGAGGCGACCGCTGATATGATGGGCGTAAAACGCTGGCAGGTTTTCGCGGCTGCCCTCGCCATCATCGCGTTATCGCTGGGACTCAGCTCAGGCGGCGACGACAGTTCCGCCGATGTGCACGTCCCGCAACCACTGGTCCCTTTTGATTCTGCCTGGGTGCAGAGCGACGCCGACAATTACCGAACTCCGGTGGATGTTATCGGTGAACCGCAGTTGGTCTACGTCGCCCCCGGCCAAACCTTAACCTCTCTGCTGGTGCAAGAGGGTATTTCCGCCCAACAAATCACGCTGCTGGCAATGGCCGCCAGACCCGTCATCAACCTCGGCCGACTGCAAATCGGCACCCCTATCGAAATCACTTATATCGCGCCCGGCCAACCGCGTGTCCGCCTGGCACGAGAGTACGGCGAAGTGGTGGAGGCCATCTATTCAGACAGTGGCTGGACCATCAAGAAACATCAGTTGCCAACCCGCTCGACGACCGAGGAAACCGCTGTGACCATCGAGCGCAGCCTTTATCAGGACGCGGTCGAGAACGGTTTGCCGGTGAGCATGGTCAACAGCTCGATTATGGCGCTCTCCCACTTTGTCGATTTCCAGCGACAAATTCAGTCAGGTGACATTTTTGAGGCACGCTACGAACGTTATCAGGTGGTTCGTGACAAACAACTGTTTGCGCACCTGGCCCACCCACTACGCCTGACGTATCTGCGCTTTACCAATGATGGTGAGGACTATCGGTTGTACCGCTTCGACGGCACCTTTTATTTTGACGATGGCCGCGTCGCTCAGAGTTTCCTGCTGAAAACACCGCTGAACGGGGCGCGCTTGTCATCTCATTACGGTAACCGTTATCACCCGGTACTGGGGTATAACCGTCTGCATAAGGGCATCGATTTCAGTGCCCCGGTGGGGACGCCGATCATGGCCGCTGGCCGTGGAACCATCAAGCATGCGGGCCGTAAAGGCAGTTTTGGTAATGCCGTTATTATCGAGCACGCTGACGGTTACGAAACGCTGTACGCGCATTTGAATGGCTTTGCGGATGGCCTGTCTGAAGGCGATCGGGTCAATCAGGGCGATGTCATCGGCTATTTAGGCAACACCGGCTTGTCGGCAGGACGTCATTTGCACTACGAAGTGCACCGTTATGGCCGCAGCATTAACCCACTCAGTATCAAAGCGCCCTCCAACCGGCGCTTAGAAGGGGCTGAGTTGGCCCGCTTTAAACGCTATTTGGCACAATTACGGCAGGATGGCAGTGAGCTTGAAGGGCTGGCACCGTAACGGCGCCATGCCCTATTGATTGATTACTGAACCTTTGGTAACGGAGTCTGTTCGCTGATTGCCAGTGACGGGTATTGTTCAATCAACTGCTGATAACGTTCCGGAAACCGCAGCTTTATCACCGCCATTCGGCTTTGATGAAAGCGGGTAATCTCCGGGTTTGTTGCCATCAGCGCGTCGATCATCTGATTGATGCGCTCGAATTCATAGTCGCTGCCGGCGTGACGCAATGCCAGCAGCATGGGGTCAGCCCCTTGTTCGTCGCCTTTGTACGGCACCCCCTGATCGAGTAACCATGTGGTTAGCTGCAGGTCTTTTTCATTAACGGCATAATACAACAGGGTTTTGCCGCGATTGTCCGTGGCCGCAATATCGTAGCCCACGTCATTCAGCGTTTTTATCGTGTCGAGATTCATATCGAATCGTTTAAGCTGATGATGTTGCAGTGGCTGCGGCAGCAAGTCGGTTTGCTGTAACTGTTGATAGTACGCGACATCGACTAACATGATTTGGCCAACCAGATACCACCGTTCGGCGTCCGTCAGTGATTGTTGCTGCAGGTGCGTCAGCACCCTTTCAATGTCACCATCAACCAAAGGCTGTATGACCTCATCAATCACTTCTGTTCCTTTCATCCGCTGCGCATTGTTCTGATGAATCTGGCGGTACAAGTCCACAGCAAACGGCGAAATGTCGGCCAGATCGGCGATGATCGCACTCGGTGAGTCTCCGTAACGTGCTACCGCTTCTTCCATCACGTCATAGCGGCTTTGCGGTTGCCATTGCTGCACTATCGCCTCGACCGTCTGCTGACATGCTGAGCGAGTTTCGGCCACATCAGCAATGTCGAGTTGCTCTTCCAAATAGGCATCCCGTTCGCTGACTAAGCCCTGGTAAAGACGTCCATGGGTTTCGGTGGTCAGCGTTTGGCGTGGTTTGATGGTGAGCAGATTAACGTTAAACTGCTGTCTGAGGGTTTCGATCTCATCTTCATCAAATCGATAAAAGCGACGCGGAAAGTGACCCATCACAGATTCTGCCGACTGTTCAGAAAACCGCGCGCGGGCGCCAAGGGTAATCAGTCGATTGATGATTTCTGCCCGTTGCTCGTGTTTCTCGCAGCAATTCATGAGTCCGCTCAGCGCCCACTCCATGGTTGAACCGAGGTAAGCGTCGTGTGTGGGCGTTAATCCTGCATCCAGCAGACGGTTAAACACCTTTGAGCGCCCGGCCATTGCGGCAAAATCCAGCAGTGACAGGGCTTCTTCGAGGTACTCATAGCCGACGGTGGCGCTGGCGTCCGGCAGGCCATCAATCAGCAGGATAATATCGTCATCACTGAGCTCAGACTCGGCGATCACATAAGCGACATCATCAACGCTGATCTCGCCGCTGTCGGCGATTTGTTGTTGTTCTGCTAACGGCAGGTCGGCGAAGCCTTCCAGCAGACCACTGGGAACTTTGCGCTGCACGCTCAAGCCTTTGGCGGCGGCACCCGGCATATGCTCCTCGAGTTTTTCTGCCAGCATCGCATTGATTTTCGTCACTTCAGCGTTTTTTCTCAATTGCTTAGCCCGGAACATGGCGGCGAAATTAGAGTTTCTGAACGCGTCAATGGCGACGGTGATTTCGTCGACTGAGTAACCCTCATCGAGATAATCCGAGAAATTACCGACCGACTCACGAATCCATTGCTGCTGACCTTGGCGCAATTGGAAAAACGTTTGTTGGCACTGGGCAAAATTGGAAGTATCGACCTTGAGCTTGGTTTGCGGCTTTGCGTCATCAAGCGCCGCCGGGGCGTTTGCCGGCGACTGTTTATCGTGCGCTGAGGCTGAGAGCCGGGCTTCTGGCTGCAGCGGCTCCTTGTCCAGATACAACCACAGAGCCACCAGCAATAGCGCGGCAATAAGGACGGTTATAACGACCTTTTTTGTTATTTTTATCATACATCCCTGTTAGTTATTCACTTAAAGCGTCCTACTTAAGCACCCTTAAGCGGAAACTTCAAGGCGTCGTCTACCGCCTGTGGCAGCAACGGAAACGCGTATTGCCGGTATGCACTGGCATTCAGCGCTTTGCTGGCGAACAAGTAAGCCGGGATGATCAACAGTGGTGCCGGTACCGAGCCCCACTCCGGCAATACGATGGCGGCAAAAATAACGGCTAACAGCGCACTTTGACGCAACAGTACGGAACCTTTGAAATAGATTTTCGCGCGTAACTTAGCAATGGCGATAGCGCGTCGTGCGGTAGCGCCGTCGACCTCGGCCAGCGCCGGCTGCTGGCGCCAGCCGACAATATCGAAAAGAGGTTTTTTAAACAACGTAAACACCTTAACTTAATGTTGGAACAGCAAACTCAACAGACATCAGTTTACCACAAAACCGACCAATTAGTAATCAACGCGTTCCGGCACCAGGATCTTCAGAGCGCGCTTTTGCAAGGTCACTTTCATGCTGTCGCCCTGATAAGGCTCACCATCAACAACGTACTTCAATGGTTTTTGATCACGGCGTTTTACCTCCACCGCATTCGCCTGGGTATAGCCGGTATTGATGCCCAGGTTTTCCTCGGTCAGTCCGGAATACAGCAATTCGATCAGGCTGAATACGTGTTGGTTACCGGAGGACTGTGGCTCGATCCAGGTCAGATCCAGTTTACCGTCGTCCATCATCGGGCTGCCCTGCCCCTGCGCCAATAAGGTGGTGATTGGCGCGGCATTTGCCACAATCAAACTGCTGGTCTGCCACGCCTCGGCCGGCTCGTCGTTGAGACTCACGTGTAACGGCAACACTTCGTTTTCGTTGCATGCCCGCCACAGCCCTTGCAGATAAGCCAGTTGCCCCAGTTTGTTTTTGGCCTGGCGGTCGGCTTTTTCGATCATCTGCTGCTCAAAGCCTATTGCCGCACACAACAGCATGGTGCGGCCATTCACATCGCCGACATCGATGGCACGGCTGCGGCCCTCGATGATGGTGGTGCAGGCGGCTGACACCGGGCTGATTTTTGAACTCATCCCCCACAGTGCCTGACTTAATGAGTTGGCGGTGCCCAGTGGAATGATGGCCATCACCGTATCGCTGTCTTTAACCACACTGGCGACCTCGGTCAGTGTGCCGTCACCGCCACAGGCGATAACCAGTTCGGCATTGGCATCGACCGCGCGTTTGGCTAATACATCGGCGCCGGTGGTCTCGGTAGTTTCGAGTATTTCCAGCTCAAAATAGGGGCTTAACAGCGCTTTGACGGCGTCTTTTTGCTGTTGCCATTTACCGCCTCCGGAAACTGGATTGGCGATGATCCAGGCGCGTTTCGCCAGCAATAGCCGATGATCGTGGGCGAAGGCTTCCAGTTTTTGTTGCTGCACGCTGTTTAAGCGCGCAACGCGGCGCTGATCTTTGATGCTGGCAAGGACGTCCTGCACCGACGAATGATGGCTGCGCATCAGCAAATAGGCGGCGACCATAAAGACCGAACGGCCACGTCCCAACGCGCAGTGCACCAATACCTTACGGCCTTGCTGGTGTTGTTGCTGAATCCACTGCATGGCCTGATGGATCTGTTGCTCGCTCGGAGCCTTGTGGTCCAGTACAGGAACGTTGAGGTAAGCGATATTGGCATTTTCGGACGACCAGTCCAACGCATCGAATTCAGCGGTCACATCAAGGATGGCGTTAATGCCTTCGTTTTTGAGCTGTTCGATGTCGCTGCCAAACAAACGCCGTCCGACGTAGAGGTTATCGCCGACGCGGTGCCAGCCCGGTAAGCCGTCACGACGACGGGCAATGGCATTATAAACGCGCACACCGAGTAAAAAAGGCACTAACAGCCAGCGGATGGCCAGCGGGATGGTGCCGCCCTGGCGCTTGCGAAACAGCGAGGCCATATCCAGCCAATAAGCCGATGCCACCATGGCCAGCGCCACAAAACTCCAGCCAAACAACAACGTTAACGGCCAACCGGGAAGCCACAGTGCCAGTACCAACGCCGTGAGCGCTCCGGCGAGGTAGTAAAAAGGAATGTAACTGACCTGCATAGCGCAACTCCCATGTCGTACAACAATGTCTGCCATTGTTGGTTGCCGGCTATTGCCGGAGTGTGTCACATTATCAGCGACCGTTTTGCGAGGAACCTTTATGGACATTATCCATCATGGCGGCTTTGATCAAGTTACCGGTTCGTGTCACGAACTGCGGGTGAGTGACGGCGAGCGCTATTTGATCGACTGCGGCATAACTCAAGGTCATGACCAGAGTTCTGTGCCCGGTGCGTTACCCGATGTCAGCTTTGTTTCTGATTCGATTAAAGCCGTCATCATTACTCACTGCCACCTCGACCATATCGGTCGCCTTCCCTATCTGCTGGCGGCGGGTTTTAACGGGCCTATCCTGTGCACTAAAGCAAGCGCGCGGCTACTGGCGCTGGTGCTTGCGGATGCGATTCAGGTTGGTATCAGCCGTGATGCCGAGCTCATTGAAGCCGTGCTGGAACGGTTGCAACAGCAATTACAGCCGCTTGCGTATCAACAGTGGTGGCAATTGTCCGATCGCTGTCGGATACGTCTGCAAAACGCCGGTCATATTATGGGTTCAGCTTACGTCGAATGTGATGTCGATGACCAGCGAGTGGTGTTTTCCGGTGATATTGGTTGCAAGGGCACGCCATTGTTGCCGGACCCGACACCGCTGGAGCGAGCCGATCTGCTGCTGCTCGAAAGCACTTATGGTGATCGTTCGCATGAATCCCGTGCTGACCGTCAACAACGCCTGAAGCAACGGATCGAGCGTTGCATTGAGGACCGTGGCGCGGTCTTGATTCCGGCGTTCAGTATGGGCCGCACACAAGAGCTGCTGTATGAGTTTGAAGACATCTGGCATCAACTTGAGCAATCTCATCAACAGCAGTTTCCTGAGATTGTCGTGGACTCGCCGCTGGCCGCTGAATTAACTGACGTCTATCAGGAGTTGCACGAACTGTGGGATGCCGAAGCCAAACAACGCCTGCAACAGGGCCGTCATCCGTTGTCGTTCAGCCATTGCCATACGGTTCGCGATCATGATCAACACATGGCGCTGGTGAACCGTCTGACATCAACCGCCGAGCCGGTGATTATCATTGCGGCCAGTGGTATGTGCGCTGGTGGCCGTATCAGTAATTACCTGCGTGCGTTACTGCCCGATCCCAGAACCGATGTGTTGTTTGTCGGCTATCAGGCACAGGGTACACCGGGCCACGACATTCAGACCTACGGCCCGAGCGGTGGCTATGTCTATCTTGACGGCGAAAAAGTGACCATTAATGCGGGTATCTACACCCTCGGTGGTTATTCTGCTCACGCCGATCAGGGCGAACTGCTGGCGTTTATTGGGTCCGCTCAATCGGCGGTAAAACGGGTCCGTCTGATCCACGGTGAGCCCCATGCACAGCGCGCGCTGGCCGCACAAATCCGGGAGCGGTTTAATATTCCGGTAGAGACAGCTGCTGAGTTGTTCGGCGGGTAACCACCCAGCGCCCGGCTCGGGCAGAGCCTTCGCGAACCAACAGGCCGTCACGCTTTAACCGCGACAGATGTTTTTCTACCGCTCGTGACGAAATGCCCAGCACGGCAGCCGCGCGAGCGGCGCTCCACTGTGGCTGCTGCTCCAGCAGTACCAGCAATTTATCGCGTGTTGAGGCTTTGTCCGAACCCATTTGCACGCCGGGTTGTGAGAAAATGGCGGTGGATTTTTCCGAACCTGGCTGTGCATCACTGTACGGAGTTTCATTAAGCCGTGTTTCGACGCAGTATGAAATTTCGTTCAGCACGAACGCGATAAACGCACTGTTGTCGTTGTCCGCAATGGCCTGGCGTAACGTTGCGTAATAGTCGCCCTGCACTTCCAGCAATCGTTGCTCAAGCGGCAGCCCCGTCAGCGTTGGTCGCCAGGCGCTGAGCAGGCCTTTAAACCACAGCCGCGCCAGCACACCATTGGCTTTGCCAAACGGCTGAATAAATTCAAAGTCGTAGAGTACGTTAACCGCATGCAGCAGCGGATGATGCTGCGGTTCCGCAACGCTCTGCAGCACTTGTCGCAGCAGTTTAGCGGCCTGATTCGCCGGTGCGGTCATATGCACCAGCCGGTTATCACGGTAAAAGCCCATCCCGGTACTGCGGTAGTGACCCGCCTGAGGTGCATCACCAAGCAGCGCCGAGTGGCAGCGTTTCAGTTCTGCTTCGCTGTCCAGTTGCAGCGCGTCGAGCTGTTGATAAAGATCGGTCAGGGCTTGCACATGATGGTCCTGGTCAAGACCATCAAAGGTCAGGCTGGCCTGGGCCTGCTGTTGGTATTGCCGCGCCATCTCAGCCGCATCTTGCGGCACAAAACGCGCCTGCAAAAAACCGATGTTCTCGCACGCCGACGCAAGCTTCTCCAAAACTGGAATAACCGCCAGCATGGCGTTTGCTAAACTCACGTCGTTCTCCTTTATTGTTCTGCCGCGACTCGATTTCGACCCTGGTTTTTGGCCCGGTACAGTGCCTGATCCGCTCGTCGTATCAGTTTACTGCGCGAATCACCGGCATCCAGAGAAGCTACACCAAAGCTTGCCGTGACCACACCGGCTTTGTCAAATTCCAGCCCCATCAGCACCTGCCGCAGTCGCTCCGCCAGTTCCCTGGCTTGCGCAAGATCACTTTCCGGTACGATCACCAGGAACTCTTCACCGCCCCAACGTCCCAGTGCGTCGGTATCCCGCATGGTCGGCTTCAGTGCTTTGGCAATGCCCTTTAACACTTGGTCACCGACATCATGGCCATAGGTATCATTGACCTGTTTAAAGTTATCAATATCAAAAATAATCACACTGAGCGCGTGCTGATGGCGCTGCGCGCGGCTGAGCTCGGTATCCAGGGTTTGCTCCATATGGTAGCGATTCCACAGTTGCGTTAAGGCATCGGTGTGCACCAAATGTTCGAGGCGTTTGTTGGCCTGTTGCAAGCGTTCGTTCAATTCTTCGATTTGATAGGCCGAGGCTCCGATAGCCAGATCCTCAGCCAATGTGCGGGCCGCCTGTTTCTGTTCGTCGGTCCATTCCAGCGAACGTCCTTTTAAGGTCTCCTGCCAACCGGCAAAGGAACGCCGGGGGGACAACACCGTTTTGCCCTGAAATTGCTGGGTCTCGGTTTTTTCCGGGCGGCCGGCCCAGCTTTTCACTTCTACTGCCTCGCGGCGCAGCATTAACAACCAACCGTTGAGCTTTTTCTCATAGGGCATCGACACCGCCAGCAACCCGCAAAACGGCGAACCACGGAAAATTTCGGCGCAATCACTGTCGGCCAGATCGCGGCTACTGAACAACCCGGTAACCCAATGGTACTTGTGCAACCACTCCACCAACTGCGACACACGCCACAGCTCCAATTCGTCACCACAATGACTGACGTCCTTACCGTGCGCCAGCACCACCGTTTCCACCTGAAACAAGTTTAACCAGTGCTTACCCTGGCTGGCGAGTAGCTGTGCCGGTGCCATGATATCTTTGTCGGGGTCAAGCAGCGCTTTGCGGCTTTCCTCAACTCGATCTAAAAAGGCGATGGCCTGATATTGACGTTGTAGCATCAGCCGTTGACTGGCCATCAGCACCAGTGAATGCAGTGCGTGGCGTTGATAGGGATTGGTGCGGGCCGGTCGTACACCGTGACAGGAGAGCAGCCCCCATAAACGGTTTTCGTCAAAGATAGCCACCGACAGTGAGCGGCTGACGCCCATGTTCTGCATATAACCGGCGTGCATTGGCGATACTGCACGCAGGGTCCCCTGACTGAGATCCAGGGGTTCCAGCGCTTGCTCAAGCGCTGGATTCTGTAACAGTTGGTGCGGCGGCGCGGTTGAGGACGCTATTTTACGTACCGCATTAACGTGGTACATATCACGCACCTGTGAGGGAATATCGCTGGCCGGGAAATGCTGTCCAACGTAGCTGTCGAGATTATCTTCCTGCAAATGCTCAGCGACCACTTCACCGTTCCACTCCGAATCGAAGCGATACACTAAGATACGTTCAAAATCGCTGATCTCGGCGGCACTTCTAACCAGCTGTTCAAGCGTCTGCTGTTCTGTTTTACAGCGGCGTAACCGGTCAAACTGATGCCGTACGGTGGAGGTAAAGTCGCCGGCGAGCTTAACGTAGAGCGGTTCGATTTCGACCACCAACAGCCGCTGACCGTTGCTTTGGCGTAGCTGATAAACGGTACAGAAGGCGTCAATCGCCGTCGCCGCAAAGGTGTATTCAAACGAGTCGGTTTCATAACCATAACCCAGGCGTTGCCGGGTACGTTCAAGTTCGGCTAAAAAACACGATGGCAAGGTTTCTGCTAACGGTTCCGCAAACAGCGTCGCCAGCGGTTGTTGTAAAAACTGATCGCAATTCTCACTGGCAACCAGCAGTGTGCTGAGATCGCTGTTAAACGCCAGTAAGGCGCCGTGAGACTGCACGGCACCGGGGATGTGAATCGGCTCTTTGGCGCAGTTGGCCAGAGCCTGTTCCCAATTTATGTCATCATTAGGTTGTTCTGCCACGCGGCAACTCCTCGACGGTCAACAGGGCTAAGTAACAACTGAAAACATGCCTTTGCTCCCTCGATGCAGGCCTGTTGCTGTGTTGCCGTTAATTCAAGACCAGCAACCCAGGCCACAAACAATGACCAGGTACCACGACGGTGAAAACCAAAATATCTCAGCCCGTTGCTATGGGTGAGACCGAGTTTCTTTTTCAGCCGTTGTGCCAGCAGTTTGCCGCCGCTGGTTGAGCCTTCAATGACGTAGGCCTGTCCAATTGCCTGGTACTGACAATGGTGTGCGGGCGCACCAGCTATGGTCGGCACCTGTCCGCCCAATTCGGTGATGTCTTCCCGAATGTCGGCCAAACGCGGAAAATAGGCATAATCACGGCGCTGTTCATCACCAAAATGATGCACTAAGTTCGGCTCGACCGCCGCCACAAACTGATACAGTCGCTGCAGTGCCTGCAAGTACTGCTCAACCTGTAAGTCGGCACTGAGAAGTTGGCGCATAAACGCCAGTTGCTCAACGTCCTGATGCAAGTTCGCGGTTTGCTGCCGCAATGCTGTGAGTAAAGGTGTGTCCATCATCACTGTTAAACGCACTCCCGGCGGATTATGATCAACGCATTAATGCATTGGCTTTGTTGCTACTATGACGAGTCATTGTTACAAACTCAATGCTTTAAAGATTTCCTGTAGCCGGGTTACTGTTTCCTCCGCCAGTGGTTTCGGCGGCAACCGTCCCCAGACGGGATCCGGCCACACCGGATCATCACTAAAACGGCCAATATGATGCAGGTGCAATTGCGGTACTTTGTTACCGATGGCGGCAATATTGAGTTTTTCCGGACGATACTCGGCCTTTAGCCAATGGCTCAAAAACGCACTTTCGCGCCACAACTGTTGTTGATCGGCGTCATTCAGGTCAATGATTTCGGTCACGTTCGGTACCCGCGGAATCAGCAAAAACCACGGGAACTGACGGTCGTTCATCACCCGCACCTGCGATAACGGCCAGTCGGTGATATGAATACTGTCCTGCGCCAGACGTGGATGCAATTCAAATGGCTGGGTTTCTTCACTCATGCTAAGTCCTTGGTTAAAAAGCGGGTAAACAGATCAACGGTATGATCCAGGGTTTTGATCAACCGGTGGTCATCGTTGACCACGTGCAAGTCCGCGGCCAGCCGTTGCGCAACGCGCCAGCTGTTGGCGACCGGCACAATATCATCCTGCCAGCCGTGCACAATTGCCATCGGACAACTGACCTGAAGCTGGTCAAAATTTGCGGCGCCGCCGAGGTAATAGGCCGGTGCCAGCACAAACAGACCCGCGCAGGGGCGTTGACTGGCAGCCACCGTGGCAACGTATCCCCCCATACTGGAGCCGACCAGCAGCGGTGGTTGTTGACATTGGTCAATGGCGGCGAGCAGCTGTGTGACGCGCTTGTCAGCATCCATCTCACCGTTAAAGTCGATACTGTCGACACTGCAGGCAAGGTTTTCCGCCGCTTTTGCCAACGCTTTGATTTTAGTGCCCCAGGGGCCACTTTCTTTACCGTGATTAAAAATAACGTGCATAGTTAGTTGTTTATCGATATTAATTTTGTCTATATAAAGGTATGTTGTATTTTTGTGACAGCAACAATAACTCATACTTATTAGGATATAACGATGTTGCCAAGTTCGCTTTGCCGCACTGTCATGCTCGTCACCACGTTGACTATCGCGTTGTGCAGCTCCGCTGTATCGGCCGATGAACCCGATATCCGTTTTGGTGTCAATGCAGCACCGCCGTTTCATATTCCTGAGGCCCTGCAAAGCAAGCTTAACACGCCGCCCGGTTTTTGCGACGAGTTAGTGGCATCAGTACAACGACATTTACCGGAATTATCCGTTGAAGTGGCTTATTTGCCCCACATTCGCATTCGTCGGTTGATGAAACGCGAGCAAAATTTGTGTTTTCCCTGTTTAATTAAACGCACATCGTACAATCCCGATTATTACTTTAGTGATACCGTCAATTTGTATGCGCCCCATGGGGTGATCACCCGCAAGTCACTGGCGGAAAAACTCATTGCCCGCTACGGCTCACCACTGAGTTTCGAAACTCTGGCACAACAGCCGGAGCTGCGTTTTGCGCAACCCAGCGGCAGAAAGTATGGCGATATTCAGCCGATCCTCGACCAGTACTTAATTGACACGCCGCAGCATCGCTCGGTGTTCGGTGAAAACTCGGTGTTTAATCTAATGGCAATGATTGCCGCCGACCGGGTCGACTACACCATTGATTATGAAATGATGATTCATTTTTACGAGCAATTGGACAACGAAGCAGACTCCGAAAAATTGATCTATATTCCTATTAAGGAATATCAACAGCGTCCCATTATTGGTGCCATTGGCTGCGCTCGCAACGAGTGGGGTAAAAAAGCCATCGACTCCATTAACCGGATGTTACCGGCGATTGCCGGCGATGAAACATTCCAGCAACGACTGGATTTCTGGTTAGGTAGCGACAGACCCAGAGTAAAAACCAGTGACTGAGTCACGGGAGGTGATTATGAAGCTGATACCGACAGTACTGCTATGCGGGATGCTGGCACTGGCTAATAAGGCTCATGCACTGACCCACCCCGAGCCGGGGAAACCGCATGAGATCATTTGGGGTATCAACGTGGCACCACCCTTTCATATCGCCAATGGCGATTATGAGGGTGAAGGCATCTGTGATGTGCTGGTTGATGTTATGCAGGATCAGTTGCCGCAGTTATCGCATCATATTCGCCGCTTACCCGCGCGCCGTATCACCTTGTTAATGAAACGGGAAAAAAATCTCTGCTTTCCTTGTCTGATTAAGCGCTCCAGTTACAACGCCGAATTTAACTACACCGAGACCACCCACAAGTATCCACCGCACGGCATTTTAGCGCACACTAAGGCCGCCAAACACATTATTGACCGCTACGGTAACCCGGTGTCCTTCGAAGCACTGGCGCAAGATACCGACTTTCGTTTTGCGCAACCCATCGAGCGACGTTATGGTCAACTGCAGCCGTTACTGGATAAACACCTTATCGGCCAGTCCCATTACCGGATTGTTACCGGCGATGATGCACAGGTTAATTTAATGACCATGCTGCTGAGTCAGCGAGTTGATTACACGATTGATTACGAAATGATCAAACGCTATTACGATACCACGCATCAGCGTTCCAGCCAGGAGCAACTGGTGTTTCTGCCGATTAAGGAGTCGCAGGGACAAAGTATCGAAGGCGCCATTGGTTGCAGTAACAATGACTGGGGACGGCAGGCCGCCGCCAGTCTCAATGCCGCCATCAGTGATTTGCAAAACAATGAAGCGTTTCAACAGGCACTGGATGTGTGGCTGGGTAAAAACCGCCCGAAATAAGCTGAGTTAAATACTCAGCCCCCAGTCATCGTACGCTTCGCGGGCCAGTTGCTCGCGAAACTGCGGCGCAGCAATAGCGATCAGCGACCGCGCCCGCTCGATCATACTTCTGGCGCGTAAGTTTGCGATACCGTACTCGGTGACGATGTAATGCACGTGTGCACGAGTGGTGACCACACCGGCTCCCGGCGCCAGCAGTGAACTGATGCGTGACACTTTTCCGCCACAGGCCGTTGACGGCAACGCGATGACCGAGCGACCACCCTCAGACAGACTCGCGCCACGGACGAAATCCATTTGCCCGCCAACGCCAGAATAGATTTTTGTGCCAATGGAATCGGCGCACACCTGACCACTGAGATCCACCTGTAAGGCGCTGTTTATTGACATCACCTGACTGTTCTGGCGAATCACCGAAGTGTCATTGGTGTACTCAACATCGAGGAAAAACACCTCTTGGTTGTCATCGACAAAGTCGTACAACTTCTGTGAGCCCATCGCAAACGTGGTCACGATCCGTCCCGGGTGTTTGCGCTTGCGGGAATTATTGATGACGCCCTGCTCCACCAATGGCAATACCCCGTCAGAGAACATCTCAGTGTGGATACCGAGGTCCTTATGGTGACCCAAGCACGCCAGCGTCGCGTCCGGAATCGCTCCAATCCCCATCTGCAGGCAGTCGCCGTCGTTAATCAGGCTGGCCACCTGCTGACCAATTTTTTGCGTGGTCTCGCTTTGTGGCGGCTGCCGATGTTCCGGTAACGCAGCCTCTTCGACGAAATAACGATCAAAGCGCGACAACGGCACCAAGGCATCGCCGTGCGTGCGCGGCATTTTCGGGTTAACCCAGGCAATCACTTTGTCGGCTACCTGTAACGCCGCACGAGTGGCCTCTACCGAAATACCGAGACTGCAGTTACCGTGTTTATCCGGTGCCGATACCTGCACGATCGCGGCATTTAGCGGTTGTTCACCCGAGCGGAATAATTTTGGGATTTCCGACAGGAAAATGGGTACATAGTCCGCCAGACCGTCGTTAACCGCCTGCCGCGTTGAAGCGCCAACGAAAAAGGCGCGTTGTCGCAAATGCCCCTGCAACGAAGGGTCAGACAACATTTCGCTGAATTCGGTATGCAGTTGCAGTACCGTCAGATTGCGACGGCTCAGCGCAACGGATTTAAGTCCTTCCAGTAACCGGTAAGGTGTGGCAGCCATCGACTGGCACCAAATAACGTCGTTGTCCTTTAAAATTGAAAGCGCTTGTTCTGGCGTATTAACTTGCATGGTGTGTTCCTGTCTGATTACAACGTTGGCTTAAGCATACCACATTAACCCTATTAACCGTGTGGTCAAAAGGGGTACCTCTTTTAATTTTTGACTTACATCTTATGGCGAAATCCGTACAATCAAATCTATCGAAATTTTAGAACAACTGGAGTTATTGTGGTTGACGCAGACACCCTCTCGCGGTTTTTTCTGGCGATTTATTTTTTGCTCATCGGGGTACACTACACCCATGTCGCGTTAGGCCGGGCAGCCCGTTCACGCCAGTCTCATATTAATAGCGGCGCGCCGCGCAGCAGCGCCTGGTGGGTACGGCAAACGTTCAATTTTTTTCGCAGCTTTATTTTAATCTTGTGTGTGGCTCGGTTGTTTTTCCCGGTCGATGGCCTACTGCTGCGCTTTGATGCCTTGTATCAACTGCCGGTAGTGGCCAGTGGTGTTGGCCTGATGCTGGTGTCGCTCGGCATCATCAGCTACGTGCATGCCTACATGGGCGACCAATGGCGTTCCGGCATCGACACAAACAGCGCGACGCTACTGACGGATGGCCCCTACCAACGCAGCCGCAATCCGATGTTTATCGGCATTATCCTGGGTCAGTTAGGTTTTTTTCTGGCGCTGCCCAGTGCCTTTACGCTGCTGTGCCTGATCGCCGGTGCAAGCGCTCTTGTGGTTCAGTCAAAGAACGAAGAAGCCGCGCTGGCACAGCTGTTCGGGGAGCAATACCGCCGTTACCAAGCGCAGGTTCCGCGGTGGTTTTAGCGCTACTTTAACAAATAATATATTGTTGAACTTTAATTTGAAGAATTTCAATAAGATTGATTTTTTGGCGCCATTTTTACGTGGCAAAGCCGGGGTAATCCAAATTTCTTAACTACACTTATTAACAAGTAGTTAACCTTGTTAATGCTCTTTATAGGAGGGTGTGGTTATGGAGAATTATCGGGTAAAACCCCATTCAGGAACCACGGTTTTTTATCTTACCACCGCGATGATGTACCTCGCGCTGGGGTTATTGGCGCTGTCGCCCATTGCCATTATTTGGCTGGCCGCCGACTGGTTGCACGACGTATTTCGCGAGTCCGGTACGGTACTGAGCAGTAATCCGCGACTCTATACGGTGTTAACCATCATTGCCGTTTCTGCTGTTGCCACTCTGATTGCCGACAAAATTTATCATCGGGTGAAAGAACAACAGAAACGACAGCTTGAGCACATTTAACCGCTGTTTATTGGCCGAAGCGTTGACTCAGGTACGCGTTAATGTCGTCGGATTCATACAGCCACTCGACGCTGCCATCGTCTTTAGTGATGCGCAGGCACGGTACTTTCACGCGCCCGCCGCCCTGCTCCAGTTCCTGGCGGTGGGTTGCGTTGTGTTGCGCATCGCGGGTTTCGATGGGTAACGACAGTGACGCCATGTGTTTGCGTACTTTGATGCAAAATGGACACGTTTTAAATTGGTACAACGCTAACTGACGACAGGCTGCGGCCACCTGCTGTTGTTCCTGCTCGCTTCGCTCAACACCTTTTGGCGTCGTTAACTTCTCACCAAGCAGCATAAATGGCGTCAAAATTAAGCGCACCAACCTGAAAAAATACCGGATCACTATTCGCATCGCTGACTACCTCTTGTTGAAATCCGCGGCAAGGTTACCACATTGCAGCAAACCTGATAAGTTCATAGACGTCGTGCCAAAGTAACCTAATTTGGTCATTTGTCAGTAGGTAATAAGACAGGATTGCCATTTGCTGAATTCAAGGAGGGTTTATGGAAGCCTTTTTAGCGCGCTGGGGCGAAGCCGCTTACACCAGCCTGGGTTTCTTCTGGATGGCGCTGTGGGCGTTTATCCTTGGTTATCTCATCAGCAGTTTGATTCAAGTATTGATTACCCGCAAACGCATGCGCCAGTCGATGGGTGGCAATAACCTAAAGTCGGTGTCGCTGGGGTCATTTTTTGGCTTTATTTCCAGTTCCTGCAGCTTTGCTGCGCTCGCCACCACCCGCGCGCTGTTTAATAAAGGCGCGGCCTTCAGTGCCTCCATGGCGTTTCTGCTCGCCTCCACCAACCTGGTGATTGAACTGGGTTTTGTGATCGCCATTTTTCTTGGCTGGCAATTTGTGGTGGGCGAGTACGTCGGCGGTATTCTGCTGATCCTGTTTGCCTGGCTGTTTATTACCCTGACCAACCCAACGCAGTTAATTGCCAAAGCCCGTGATAAAGAAGCCGACGACGAAGATGACAGCGACGGCAGCTCGCTGTCCGATCTGTTGTC
The DNA here is from genome assembly GCF_003987185.1 of Idiomarina aquatica. Taxonomy (GTDB): domain Bacteria; phylum Pseudomonadota; class Gammaproteobacteria; order Enterobacterales; family Alteromonadaceae; genus Idiomarina; species Idiomarina aquatica. Next base: position 131,808 of record NZ_PIPS01000001.1, read on the forward strand.
GTTACAAACCTGGCATCAGGTGGCGATGAAGTTCGTGATGGAATGGCAAATGGTATGGAAGGACGTGCTCATTGGTTTTACCGTTGCCGGCATTATATCGGCGTTTGTCCCCAGTGCCTTTTTCGAATGGCTGTTTTTAGGGGTTGGTTCGGAGCAGGAACTGGGCTTTTGGTCGGTGTTGCAACAGGCCGTGGTTGGCCCGATAGCGGCATTTTTCACCTTCATTGGCTCGATGGGTAATATCCCGCTGGCGGCCGTGCTGTTCGGTGAAGGGGTCGCATTTGCCGGGGTGATGGCCTTTATATTCTCGGATCTGGTGGTGTTGCCGGTACTGCGCATTAATGCCCGTTACTACGGCTGGAAAATGTCGCTTTATATCGCGCTGATGCTGTTTGTATGCCTGGTGGCCACCGCCTTGGTGATGCACTATGGTCTGCTGAGCCTGGATTTGCTGCCATCGCTCGACAACTGGAGCTCGCCAAAAGAGCAACAGCACTTTAGCCTTAACTACGGTTTTGTGCTGAATGTGATATTCCTGCTGATGGCCGCGGTGTTGGTTAAGTTTTACCGCGACCACCAGCGTCGGCATCAGGGTCATCACCACCATCATGACCATGATCATGGCGGTGGCGGCCGCAGCCTAAGTCAAACGGTGCTGCTGGTACTGAGTGGCATCAGCGTATTATGGCTGATCGGTGGCATGCTGGTGTACCTGCTATCCGCTTAAGCCGATAACGCCAGGCCAAGTTGCTGAAAGTAGTCAAACCAGCATTCAGCAACTTGGTTTTGCACGGCGATGGGTGGATAAAGCCCGGCTTTGGCCATGTCACTCTGTTGCGTCCCGGACACCAGAAAATGGTTCTTTAACGGTTGCCGTTGCATAATCGCTTCGAAACAACGCGCCGCCATTTCTTCAGGCATGGCAAAATACTGACTGCCGAGGCGTTTGTCGTAGGCCGCACAATGCTGCATAAAGTCACTCGGCTGACGTCCGTCAGCGGACAGAAACAAGCGTTTAAATGCCAGGCTTAAACATTGATTGAGCGAATGGCCGTTAAGCGCCTCCGAATACAGCCAATGCCGCGATGCAAACCGCAGCGGCGGCGGATCGTCCTGGAACATTTTGGCACAGACGTAATGATCAAAGGCATGAAACCATTCGTGCGCCAAACTGCCGCCACCGGCGTTTTTCGCCAGCGCCAACACCCGCCCATTGGGCAGATAATGAGCGGCAGCGCCCGGGCGACCACCGATACCGTAATGCAACGCCAGCGTTCCGCGCAGCGACAGCACCTGGTTCGGTACCTGCAGTAATTGCTGTAAATCGCATAACGCATCGAAAAACAGGTTAGCGGCTCGCTGTTGCTCGGCGGCGGTTACCCAGCGTCCAATTCGCACCGAGTAGAAGCCGAACAGCTGCACGATGTCAGCAAAACTGACATCGGCGCCACCACGGTGCTCTGGTCCATTTCGAAAATACTCTCGCATTCGCAAAGAATATCATAACGCGCCCTGAATCGCTTGCGGCCACACGCTGCAATGGGTTTTGGCAATGTGATCCAGTTGCAGCAGTTGCATCACCACCCGCGATTGTCCAATCCCCCCGCCGATGGTAAGTGGCAGCTCGCCGGTTAACAATGACTGGTGCCAGGGCAATTGAGCGCGGTGCTGCTGACGACTCAGTTGTAATTGTCGCACGAGGGCGTCGGCGTCTACCCGAATGCCCATCGACGACAGCTCGAGTGCATCGTCAATGGCCTCGTGCCAAACCAGCAAATCGCCGTTTAAGCCGGTGCGACCGTCATCAGCGATACTGCTCCAGTCGTCGTAATCCGGCGCTCGGACATCGTGCGCCTGGCCATCCGTCAACGGACTGCCGATGCCCATGATAAAAACACTGCCGTGTTCGCGGGTAATCGCCCGTTCGCGCTGCTTTGGCGTCAATTGTGGGTAGCGCTCGGCCAGCTCCTGACTATGAATGACGTGCAGCGACGGTGACAAACAAGCGGGTACGCCAAATTGCTCGCTAAGCCGCTGTTCGGTGCGCTTCAGCGCTGCATAAATGGTCGCCACCACCTGCTTTAAATACTCGCTGCTGCGCTGGGTTTCGCTGATAACCTGCTCCCAGTCCCATTGGTCGACATAAACCGAATGTTTGGCACCGAGGCTGTCTTCATCGGGGCGTAACGCCCGCATATCGGTAATGATGCCTTCACCTACGGCAAAGCCGTATTTGGCCAGCGTCTGTCGCTTCCATTTTGCCAGTGAGTGCACCACCTCAAATTGCTTCTCCGGAATGGCTTTGACACGGACCGCAACGGCCTGCTCGTGACCGGATAAATCATCCTGGATGCCGCTGCCCTGCTCGCTCAGGATCGGAGCTTCGACGGCCACCAGGTTCAGTGCCTCGGCCAGTTGCCCACTAAAGGTTTGTTTAATGGTGCGGATGATGGTCTGCTGTCGGACAAAATCGGTGATCATATTGGCTTCCTTAATCGTTAACGGATTTTTATCTAGTTTTTATCCATAAACAGATTTAATTCAATAGCGTTAACCAAAAATACCTTTACAGGATAGATATCTTCAATTTAAATAGATTAAAACTGAATATTATTTAAATTATTATGAAAAATAGCCCCGAAACTTATCAAATCGACAATTTGGACCGTGCCATCCTGCAAACCCTGATGCAGGACGCTCGCAGACCTTACAGTGAAATTGCCAAACAGCAGCAGGTCAGTCCCGCTACCGTGCATGTGCGGGTAGAAAAAATGCGCAACGCCGGCATCATTGCCGGTACCGCGCTAACAGTGAATGCCAAACGGCTGGGCTATGATGTCTGCTGTTTTATCGGCATCACCCTGCGTCATGCCGGTGACTACCCCCGTGCCATTGCCAAACTGGAAGCGCTCGAAGAAGTGATTGAAGCCTATTACACCACCGGCCCCTACAACGTTTTTATTAAAATCATGACGCCGTCCATCGATGACCTGCAGCATGTGCTCATTCATCGTATTCAGGCCATCGACGAGGTGCAGTCAACGGAAACGCTGATTTCGTTACAACAGCCAATTCAGCGCTCCATTCAGCCCTGATAACCGTTAACGAGCACAGCGCCCCGTCGCACAGATAAAACAAAATACCGAAAAAACATCCCTTTGGCGGTTCAGTTTGTTATGGTTGAGGGCAAATAAAACCAAGGGGAACACAACTATGTTACGTAAGCTTGTTCGTGGCATCAGCGCCATCGCGCTGGTCAGTGTGGCGTTACCGTCACTGGCAGCCACTAAAGATCTGTCGTACTATCTGCCGACGGATGTCACCTACGATCCATCAATTACCAAACCCTCTGAAATCCTCGGCCACGAAGTGGGTGAATGGCACGCTCGCCATGACCTTATCGTGCGCTATATGGAAGTGTTAGCCGAAGAGTCTGACCGCATTACTTTTGAAGTTACCGGTCGCACCCATGAACAGCGCCCGCTGGTGCTGCTAACCGTAACCGCACCGGAAAACCACCGCAATATTGATGACGTGCGCGAGCGTCACCTCGCCGCCGCTGACCCGGATCGGGATGCCGACCCGGACAATACGCCATTGGTGATGTACATGGGTTACAGCATCCACGGTGATGAATCCAGCGGCAGTAACGCCGCGCTGGTGTTTGCCTACTATCTGGCCGCCGCTCAGGGTGAAGCCATCGAACAAGTGCTGGCCGACTCCGTCATCCTGCTGGATCCGTCGTTTAACCCGGACGGTCTTGCACGTTTTGCCCAATGGGCCAACCAACACCGTGGACAGAACCTGGTCGCCGACCCGGAACATCGTGAACACGTGCAGCCGTTTGTGCGTGGCCGGGTCAACCACTATTGGTTTGATATGAACCGTGACTGGTTGTTGCTGCAACATCCGGAATCACGCGCCCGTGTGGCGAATTTCCAGAAGTGGAAGCCGAACGTACTCACCGACTTCCATGAAATGGGCACCAACAGCACGTTTTTCTTCCAGCCGGGTATCCCGTCGCGGAAAAATCCGATCACACCGGATGAGAACGTACGTTTAACCGAGATTCTGGCGGCAGAGCACGCCGACTCACTGGATGAATTCGGTAACCTGTATTACACCGAAGAGTCGTTTGATGACTTCTATTACGGTAAAGGTTCGACCTATCCTGACGTTCAGGGTGCTGTGGGTATTTTGTTTGAACAGGCATCCAGCCGTGGTCACCTGCAGGACTCGGTCAACGGCGAAGTGGAATTCCCGTTTACCATCCGTAATCAGTTTATTACCTCACTGAGCACCATTTATGGCGCCCACAAGAACAAAGCGCGCTTTATTCAGTTTCAGGAAGACACCTATGACCGCTGGATGGAAATGGGTGACGATGCCAACTTTGACGGCTACCTGATTGGCGACAGCAGCGATGCTAACCGTCTTGAGGGGCTGCTGGATATTCTTAAGCAGCATGACATTAAAGCCTACCGGGTTGAGAAAACCATTGAGACCGACGGTAAGCGCTACGAAGCCGGCCGCAGCTATTTTATCCCGGCTGAGCAGCCACAGTTTGGTCTCATCCAGGGTATCTTCAGCACCCGTAAGAGCTTCCCGGACAACACCTTTTACGACGTGTCCGGCTGGACTCTGCCGTTGGCGTTTAACCTGCAGTTCTCGCAGTACCGCGGCCGTATCAGCCTGGCGGATCAGGCCTGGGACGCACCTCAACGCGAAACCCTGACGCTGGCCGAAGACGCCTACGCCTATGCGTTCGACTGGAACGACTACCTGGCCCCTGGCTTGCTGCAATCGTTACTGGAGCAAGACATTCATGCGCGTCAAAGCTTCAAGCCACTGAGCGTGGAAACCCCCAATGGTCTGAAGCAGCTGAGCGCCGGCTCTATCGTGGTTACCCGCGCTTATCAGCAACACGACTGGGCGGATGTGCAGCAGGTTCTGGCGGACGAAGCCGCGCAACGTCAAATTGCCGTGGTATCGATCGAGTCCGGCCTGACCCCTGAGGGCATTGACCTTGGCAGCCGCAACATTCAACCGGTGGAAGAACCGTCAGTGATGATGCTGACCGGTGACGGCGTGAATTTGTATGAAGCCGGCGAAGCCTGGTACTACTTCGACCGCCACGTGGGTATTCCGGTATCGATGGTTGATACTGACCGCCTGGCACGCGTTAACCTGAACAACTATTCTCACATTCTGCTGGTTGACGGCAGCTACTACACGCTGGGTGAGCGTGAGCAGCAGCAACTGCAACAGTGGGTGAATCAGGGCGGCGTTATTATCGGCCAACAAGGCGGTGCCGAATGGCTGGCGAAGAATGACCTGTTGCGCGCCCAATGGGTTGCTGAGGAAACCTTCGAAGAAGCCTTTGACAGCACCGGCTTGAGCTATGGCGAGCGCGATGACTTTTACGCCAAACGTCGTGTTGCCGGTGCCATTTTCAATATGGATGTGGACACCTCTCACCCGTTACTGTTTGGTTTCCCACGCGGCAGCATGCCGGTGTTCAAAGACGAGTTGAATGCCATGGAAGTGCCGCAAAGTCCGTTCATCAGCGTTGCTCGTTACAACCAGCAGCAGCCGTTGCTGAGCGGTTATGCCGATGAGCGCAACCAGAACGTCCTTAAGGGTAAATCCAACATCGTTGCTCACCGCTTAGGGGCTGGCCACGTTATCGGCTTTGCCGACAACGTTAACTTCCGTGCCTTTTTCTGGGGCACCGCTAAGCTGTTGAGTAATGCCGTGTACCTGGCGCCGGCGATTGAAGCCTACGCTAAACCGATTGAAGACAAAAAAGCCGCCGACGAAGCGGCTGCTGAAGCGGCACACGCACACTAAGCTGCGGTTCCGTTAACAACCAGCCGCCACAGTAACCACTGTGGCGGCTTTTTTTATGCCGGTTTGATCTTTTTCGAGTTTCTCTACTACTGTTATATAGAATCGTTAAAAAACAGAGGAATTCAATATGTTGCGTTGGGTACTGATCTTTTTAGTCGTCGCCATCATCGCCGGTATTCTGGGCTTTAGCGGTATTGCCGGTGCGGCAGCTGAAATTGCGAAAATTATTTTCTTTATCTTTATTATTCTATTGGCCATCTCACTTATTGGTAGCTTTTTGCGCCGAAATCGCCGATGAACAAAACCATTACTGTCGTCTATTAGACCTTGGTCGGATGCCTTCCGTTATTGAGTATGCGTTACACTAAGGGCACTTGACCAAGGTTTTTTACTGTCTATCAATAAGAGGCACAAGCCATGAACGCAATCGTAGTGATGCTTCTGGGTTTGGGCGCTATGTTTCTCGGCTATGTATTTTATTCAAAATTCATTGCCGAAAAAATATACAAGCTCGACCCTAACTTCAAAACCCCGGCACATGAATTCGAAGACGGTGTCGACTTTGTCCCAACCAACAAGTACGTCCTCTGGGGCCACCATTTTACCTCCGTAGCGGGCGCCGCCCCCATCATTGGTCCGGCGATTGCCGTTATCTGGGGTTGGGTGCCGGCATTTTTATGGGTTGTTTTCGGTACGATCTTCTTCGCTGGTGTGCATGACGCCGGTGCTATCTGGGCATCTAACCGCAACAAAGCCCGTTCAATGGGTAGTCTCACCGGTGATGTGGTCAGCAAGCGCGCACAAACGCTGTTTATGATCGTCATCTTCCTGGTGTTGCTGATGGTAAACGCGGTCTTTGCCACCGCCATTGCCGGACTTTTGATCAACTTCCCAAGCGCGGTCATTCCGGTCTGGGGTGCCATCTTTGTGGCACTGATCATTGGCCAGGTGATCTTCCGTAAATGGATGGGCTTGGGCGCCGTATCCGTGCTCGGTGTGATTGCGCTCTATATCCTTATCTGGGTTGGTCCGTCGGCACCGCTGGCGTTGCCGGAAATGGCACTGGGCTTGTCCGACAATGCGCAATGGATCCTTATTCTGTTCGGTTATGCCGCAATTGCGTCACTGCTGCCGGTGTGGATGTTGTTGCAACCGCGTGATTACATCAACGGCCTGCAACTGTTCATCGGCTTAATCCTGCTGTACGGCGCGGTACTGCTGCTGGGGCCTGATATGACGGCACCGGCGTTCAACAGCAATACCCCGGAAGGCACACCATCGATGTTACCGTTGCTGTTCGTCACCATTGCCTGCGGCGCGATCTCCGGTTTCCACGGACTGGTGGCTTCCGGTACCACCTCGAAGCAGTTGGATAAAGAAACCGACCTGCGCTTCGTCGGCTACTTCGGCGCTATTGGCGAAGGGTCTCTGTCACTGGCAACCATCATTGCTGCCTGTGCCGGTTTCGCAACATTGGCAGACTGGGAAGCCGTTTACACCTCGTTTGGTCAGGGCGGTGTGTCGGCCTTCGTCGAAGGTGGTGCTAACATCATCAGCCAGGGTATCGGCCTTGACGTCGGTATTGCCGAAACATTGTTAACGGTTATGGCAGTATTGTTTGCCGGTACCACCATGGATACCGGTCTGCGTTTGCAACGCTATATTTTCCAGGAATGGGGAAATATTTACGACATTTCACTGATCCAGAAACCATTGGTCGCGACCTTACTGGCGGTTGGCAGCTGCTTGCTACTGGCCTTTGGTGCCGGCGGTGCAGATGGTTCCGGTGGTCTGCAAATCTGGCCGCTGTTTGGTACCACCAACCAGTTGTTGGCCGGTCTCACGCTGATGGTGATCACGGTCATGCTGGTGCGGCTGGGACGTCCTATGTACGTAACCTTATTGCCGCTGATTTTCCTGCTGATCATGACCGTGTTCGCATTGATCATTCAGTTGCAAGGATTCTATCAGGACGAAAAATACTTCCTGTTCTTCCTTGATATTGTGGTTCTTGTAGCAGCGGTATGGATTATTCTGGAAGCGACAGCTACGCTTTCTAAAGTCAGCAAAGAGAACAAGCAACAAGGCTAAACAGGAGCAGTAACATGAACATTCATTCGATTCGACAATGGTTTGGTCGTGCCGGCGAGTTGATGAATGAGTTTTACAACGCGCCCTACCGCTCCGCCATTGCGCGGGCCAAGCGCGATGAGGATGATTTGTTCATGTTGCTGGTGTTTTCCGAAATGATGGGCGTGCCGAATCCGGCCGCCTACTACACCCTGGAACTGCAACCCTTAATGCTCGAACGCTTTCATGAATGGCATCAGCGGATGGGCATGGAACACTCGCCACTGGATAATTTCCGCTGCTGTTAAGCTCATTTCTTAATCGCTAAACGGGATCCCATATGACCCAACTTCTTGACCGCAAAGTTTTGCTCGTCGGTGGTAAGGGCGGTGTCGGAAAAACCACGGTTTCTTCGGCGCTGGCATTACTGGCTACCCGTAACGGCAAAAAAGTACTGGTGGTTTCCACCGATCCGGCTCACAGTCTGGCCGATGCCTTTGGGCAGCCCATCGGTGATGAGATCACCGCCATTTCAGAGCGGCTGGACGCGCTGGAAATCGATCCTGACCGCGAAGTGCGCGAACACATCGCCCGCGTTACTCAACAAATGAAGCGGTTTACCAAACCGGAATTATTTCCCGAGGTAGAACGCCAGATGCGACTGTCGCAACAGTCGCCCGGGGCGCAGGAAGCGGCGTTGTTAGAGCGTATTTGTCAGATCATTGAACAGGCGGAGCACGATTACGATCTGCTGATTTTTGATACTGCACCGACCGGCCATACGCTGCGCTTACTGACCTTACCCGAGGCGATGGCGGCCTGGACTCAGGGCATGCTGCGCTCGCAACAACGTTCCGAAGAGTTTGAAGGGGTTCTCAAACACCTCGCTCCCAAGGCCGGCAAGGATGTCGCCAATCCCATGTCTAACCCTGAGCAACACGCCAGCGACGGTATGACGGATCGTACAAAGGCGATCACCGAGCAACTGCTGAACCGACAACGGTTGTTTCAGCGCACCCGACGGCTGCTAAAACACCCTGACTATACCGGAATTTTATTCGTATTAACCCCTGAGCGCTTGCCCATTCAGGAAACCGACCGCGCGCTGGCGGCATTAAGCCAGGAACAGTTGCCGATTGCGGGGGTGGTGATTAATCGCATTTTGCCGGATGACGCCGACGGTGCGTTTCTTGCGAAACGACGTCAACAACAGGTCAGTTACCTGCAGGAAATTGACCAGCGCTTTAAACGCTGGCCAATGTATTCGCTGCCCCTGCTGGCCGAAGACCCGCAAGGGCTCAGTGGCCTGGAAAGCTTTGCTGATCAGTTGCTCAGCGCCGGTTTTTCTAATACCGAATAATCGCGGTAGGTGCGCACGGTGTGATTGTTAAAGTCTTTAAAGTATAAATAGCTGCCGGCCATCTGCTCTTCCGTGCGGCGTGGCACAAAATAGGTGTGTTGGCCCTGTTGCAGTGGCATCAGTTCGATGGTCAGTTGGAACCGCTCAAGCGTTACCGACATGGCTGGCGAAAATTCTTCTTTGAGCCCCACCGTCAGACCCTTAATTTGCCGGCTGTTGTCAGCATCCAGGTAGAGAAAGCCTTGCAGTTTATCGTTATGTTCACTGAATTTATCCAGTTGCGGCGTAAAGCTGAAAGCAGCCACCGGCTCGCCCTGCCACTGTTGTTCGCCGGCATACGCCAGAGTTTGCGGTTGTATCAGGTCGCTTAATGACAGCTTTACACTCTGTTGATCGCCCTGCTCTTCGTCGTCCGGTTGTTGTCCTGACTGCCATTCGTCGTGCTTCATTTGTGCGTATTCACGCAAGCGTTGTTCGCTGGGTGCCTGGCCGTTTTCGGCCAACAACTGCCAGCCGTGATCATCAGTGTCTGCCTGATAGCGCTCAAGCAACGTTCGCTCGCCAAACTGCGACAGCCTCTCATAGGCCAGTTGCAGACCTTTTTGTTGCTGTAACTGCGCCACTGCTTGTTTGGCGTCAGCCAATTCGATGTCCTTGGCGACCACCGCCGGCACCAACAGCAACAGCCCGGATACCCCGAGCCATAAGGTTTTCAGTGTTGTCATCGCAATCCGTCTCTCTTTATAGTAAAAGCCAATCGATCGAAATCCCTAATTTAGCACGTATTAGTATCATTTACTGCGTAAGGAGTTCCCTAAATGAAAGCTGTGGGTTATCAACGTTCACTGCCCATTGACCATCCCGAGGCATTGCTGGATATCGACATCGAAGCCCCCCTGCCCGGCCCCAATGATTTGCTGATTGCGGTCAATGCCGTGGCGGTGAATCCCGTCGATAGCAAAATACGACAACGCGCAGAGCCGCAACAGGGCTACAAAATTTTAGGCTGGGATGCGGTGGGCGAAGTGCTGCAAACCGGTGCCGCCGTCACCGGCTTTAACGTTGGCGACCGGGTCTGGTACGCCGGTGACCTGACCCGTCCCGGTTGTAACGCGCAGCAACAACTGGTTGACGCCCGGATTGCCGCCAAAGCACCACAATCGCTGTCTGACGTGCAGGCGGCGGCAATGCCGCTGACCAGCATTACCGCCTATGAGCTATTGTTTGATCGCCTGACTCTGCAGCACAACAGTGACCAACGCACCCTGCTGGTGATTGGTGCCGCCGGCGGCGTCGGTTCGGTGTTGGTACAACTGGCGAAACAACTGACACAGGCAAACGTCATCGCGACCGCATCACGCCCCGAATCTAAACAATGGGTTGAGGCATTGGGCGCCGATCAGGTCATCGACCACAGCGCGCCGCTGGCCGCGCAACTGGACGATGATGCCGCGGTCACCGATGTGGTGTTGCTGACCCACAGTGATGAATACTTCGATGAAGTGATAGACCTTATCCAGCCACAGGGACGCATCGGTATCATTGACGATCCCAGCGAGCCACTCGATATCACACGTTTGAAACAGAAAAGTGTCAGTCTGCATTGGGAATTTATGTACACCCGGTCGATGTTCCAGACCGCGGACATGGCCGCTCAGGGCAAATTACTGGCACACGTGGCTGAGCTTTGCGATAACGGCCAGTTACGTTCGACCCTGGGTCGGCAGTTTGGCGAGCTCAATGCCGACAATCTGCGCAAAGCACACGAGGCCATTGAATCGGCCAAAACGATTGGCAAAATCGTCTTGACGGTGCCCCGCTAGCGGCGGTTGTGGGCGCATTCAGAGGATTTTTAATTTACAAACATACAAGTATGTATGTATAATTCAGCGACATAATCAGCAGAGAATCAACCAGAGGTAATGGATGAACAAACGGTTTAAATTTGCTCCCCTTGTCATTGCAGGCCTGCTCAGCGCAGGGTTGTTGTCGGCATGCGGTGACCAGCAAGCGGCGCAAAGCCAGCAACAACAGCGACCAGCTCCTGCGGTTGAGGTACTTGAAATGGCACCACAGACGGTTGAGGTAACCACCCAGTTACCCGGCCGCACGTCTGCCTACCGTGTCGCTCAGGTGCGCCCGCAAGTGAGTGGTGTGTTGCTCGAACGTAAGTTTGAAGAAGGCACTTATGTTGAACAGGGACAGCAGTTGTATCAAATTGACCCGGCAGTCTATGAAGCCGAGCTGGCCAGTGCCAAAGCCGAAGTTGAACGCGCCAAAGCGGTTCTGAGAAGCTCCGAACTGCGCTACAAACGTTTTGCCGAACTGCTGGACGAAAACGCGGTAAGCCAGGACGAGTTTGACAGTGCTGAGGCGACCTTTTTCGAAAACAAGGCGGCCGTGGCGCTGGCTGAAGCACAGCTGAAAACGGCTCGCATTAACCTCGAGTACACCCGGGTTAACGCGCCCATCAGCGGCATTGTCGGTCGTTCTAACTTTACCGAAGGTGCGCTGGTTACCGCCTCACAGGCTGAACCTCTGGTGACCATTAACCAGTTGGACCCCATTTATGTCGACATCAGTCAGTCCAGCAAAGCGTTTTTACAGCTTAAAGCGGATATCGCGTCGGGTCGTATCGAAGCGAACCCAAATGGCAACGCGCCGGTGCGGTTAAAACTCAACGGTCTGGATTACTCGGAACAGGGTGAATTACTGTTCTCCGAAGTGTCGGTGGATGAGGACACCGGAGCGATTCTGCTGCGCGCCGAATTCCCGAACCCAGGTAACCAGTTGTACCCCGGCATGTTCGTTCGCGCCGAAGTCAGTGAAGGTACCCTGAACAAGGCCTTATTGGTGCCGCAACAGGCGGTATCGCGCGACCCGCGCGGACGTCCGTTCGTGATGGTAGTCGGCGACAACAATAAAGTGGAGCAACGGATGATCGAAACCGAACGCGCCATTGGCAGTGACTGGCTGGTGAGCAGCGGTTTGCAGCAAGGCGAAAAAGTAGTTGTCGCTGGTCTGCAGAATATTCAACCCGGTGCCGAAGTTCGTATCGACGACTCTAGCTCAGAACAGCAGTAAAGGACGTCTGACATGGCCAAGTTTTTTATTAACCGCCCCATTTTTGCCTGGGTTATTGCCCTGCTGACAATGATGGCAGGTGCGATTGCAACCTTACAGTTGCCGGTAGCGCAGTACCCTACCATCGCGCCACCAGCGGTCGAAATTCAGTATAACTACCCCGGTGCCAATGCCGAGACCGTTGCCAATACGGTAACCAAGGTCATCGAGCAAAACATGACCGGGATTGATAACCTGCTGTACTTCTCGTCACAGAGTAACTACGGCAACGGTAGCATCAGCCTGACCTTCGCATCGGGAACGGATCCTGATATTGCGCAGGTACAGGTGCAGAACAAGCTGTCACAAGCAACGCCGCAGTTGCCTCAGGAAGTTCAGGCGCAGGGCATCACCGTCAGTAAATCCAGCAGTTCGTTCTTGATGGTACTGGCGCTGGTGGCAACCGATGACCGCTACACCCAAACCGACTTAAGCGACTACATCGCCTCCAATATTCAGGACCCGATTTCGCGGACCACGGGTGTCGGTAATGTACAGCTGTTCGGTGCCCCTTATGCAATGCGCATCTGGGTTGACCCTGCCGCGATGGTCAATTATGGCCTCAGTATGGCCGAGCTTAAAGACGCGATTCGCGCCCAGAACGCGCAGGTTGCAGCCGGTGAACTCGGTGGTACCCCGGCGGTTGACGGCCAGCGTTTGAACGCCACCATCATCGCACAGACGCGGATGTCTGATCCGGAGCAGTTTGAGAACATTACCCTGAAGGTTCTGCCCGACGGCTCGCAGGTGCGAATGAAGGACGTTGCTGAGGTTGAACTGGGCGCCGAGAACTATTCCATTAATGCCAACTACAACGGCAAACCGGCTACCGGTCTGGCGATCAATCTGCAAACCGGCGCCAACGCACTGGAAACTGCCGAAGCGGTTAAAGCGCGTGTCGCCGAACTGGAACGTTTCTTCCCGGACGGCATGGAGATGGTCACCGCCTATGACACCACGCCGTTCATTAAGATCTCCATTTCGGAAGTCGCACAGGTACTGATCGAGGCCATCATTCTGGTGTTCCTGTTGATGTTTGTGTTCCTGCAGAACTTGCGGGCAACGCTGATACCAACGTTGGCGATACCGGTGGTTATTTTAGGTACCATGGGCGTGCTGTCCCTGGCCGGCTTCTCGATCAACACGCTGACAATGTTCGGTATGGTGCTGTCGATAGGTCTGTTGGTTGATGACGCCATCGTGGTGGTCGAGAACGTTGAACGTTTGATGTCCGAAGAAGGCTTATCGCCCAAACAGGCGACCATCAAGTCGATGGGTCAAATCACCGGCGCTCTGGTTGCGATTGGTGTGGTCATGGCGGCGGTGTTTGCACCGATGGCGTTCTTCCCCGGCGCTACCGGCGCGGTTTATCGCCAATTTTCACTGACCATCATCACCTCGATGGGGCTGTCGGTGCTGGTTGCGATCATTTTCTCACCGGCGCTGTGTGCGACCCTGTTAAAACCGGTCAAGCACGACAAAAGCGACGGCTGGGGACCGCTGGGCTGGTTTAACCGGACGCTGGAAAAAGCCACCGTCAAATACACCAACTCGGTGCACGGCATTTTGCGTCGGACACTGCGCTTTGGTCTGCTGTACCTGGGGATCATCGCGGTGTTGGCTTATTTATTTACCCGCTTACCGGCGGCGTTTCTGCCGGAAGAAGACCGTGGCGTGTTCTTAACCCAGATGAACTTGCCGGTCGGCTCCACCATCGAGCAGTCAAACGCGGTAATGGATAAGATCGAGAACTACTATCTGCAGCAGGAGGACGCGGTACAGTCGGTGTTCTCGGTGGTTGGGTTTAGCTTCTCCGGTCGCAGCCAGGCAAACGGTATCGCCTTCGTGCGTCTTAAAGACTGGTCTGAGCGTGACGAAAGCCAGAGCGTGCAAGCGGTCATTGGGCGTGCCTTCGGCTTCTTCGCGACCATTAAAGAAGCAATGATTTTTGCCTTTAACTTACCACCGATCCCGGAACTGGGTACCGCCAACGGGTTTGATCTGTACCTGCAGGACCGCGGCAACCTCGGTCATGCGGAACTGATGCAGGCACGTAACCAGCTGCTGGGTATGGCAAGCCAGAGTGATCTGTTGATGCAGGTGCGGCCCAACGGCCTGGAAGATGCGCCACAGCTTAAAATCGACATCGATTTTGAGAAAGCACAGGCATTGGGGCTGACCATTGCCAGCATCAACGACACCCTGAGTACCGCCTGGGGCTCTGCCTACGTCAATGACTTTATTGACCGTGGTCGGGTAAAACGTGTGTACTTGCAGGGTGAAGCAGATGCGCGGATGTTGCCGCAGGACATCAACGACTGGTACGTACGCAACAATCAGGGTGACATGGTGCCGTTCAGCTCGTTCTCGAGCTGGGAATGGACCTACGGTGCACAGCGGATTGAGAGCTACAATGGCGTACCGGCACTGAACATTCAGGGTCAGCCGGCACCGGGTGTAAGCACCGGTGAAGCCATGACCGAGATGGAACGTCTTATTAGCCAATTGCCGACCGGCACCGGCTATGAGTGGACCGGTATCTCGTTGCAGGAACGCCAGTCGGGCGACTTCGCCCCTATCCTGTACACCATCTCGCTGGTGGTTGTGTTCCTGTTCCTGGCCGCACTGTACGAGAGTTGGTCGATTCCGTTCTCGGTGATGCTGGTGGTGCCTTTGGGTATTCTTGGCGCGGTACTGGCGGTGATGTTACGTGGCATCTCTAACGACGTGTACTTCCAGGTGGGGCTGTTAACCACCGTCGGGGTATCCGCGCGTAACGCCATTTTGATCGTCGAGTTCGCAAAAGACCTGCAGGCACAGGGCAAAGAGCTGTTAGAAGCGACGCTGGAAGCGGTGCGTCTGCGTCTGCGTCCGATCCTGATGACCTCACTGGCGTTTATCTTTGGTGTTATGCCACTGGCGCTCAGTGACGGCGCAGGTGCAGCCAGCCGTAACGCCATCGGTACCAGTGTTATCGGCGGTATGATTGGCGGTACGATTCTCGCTATCTTCTTCGTCCCCTTGTTCTTCTATGTGGTACGTAAGATATTCCCGGTCAAACCTGAGACCGAATAACAGCAACCGCTGCGATCAAAAAAGCCCGAGCTGAGCTCGGGCTTTTTTTTGTTAAATGGCCGGGTGACTAGCGACGGCTGTCCTTGTCCACTTCTTCGTATTCGCCGTCAATAACATCCGGGTCCTGCGCGTCTTTGGCACGTTGCTGCTGTTGCTGATACTGACGTTTACTTTCCTCAAACTGCGCTTTGGCCTGCTTGCGTAATTGCCAAAACTGTTTGATCGCGTGACGTTGCTTCCACATTACCGGAATCATCAAAATGGCTCCGATAATCAACACGAAAATACCAAAGGTTACCGCCAAACCAACAAACACCAGCAATAAAAAAAGGCCCAGTATGCGACTGAGCCAGTTACCTCCTGGTCCTCCGCCGGGTCCTCGCGGACCGCCGGAAGCCGAGTAACGGCCTTGGTTGAAGCGAATATACACCTGTTTTCGCTGTTCACTCATGATAACTCCTGTTAACTGCCTCTATTTAATAGACCACAGAACAGAGTACATGTTCAACCTCAGCCGTCGCTGATTTTGATCGAAATGGCTTATTGCTGACGCTCGCTCTCGGTGGCTTTGCGCGCCGCTTCAAACTCATTTCCCGGCGCCCACTGCGGCCAGCTGCGAGAGTTTGCCAGTTCGTTACCTAATTTAAAGAACGCCGACAGGTCCTGCTGGGCACCACGCAGATCCCAGTTTGGATCGTATTCGTCAGCCGGCTTGTGATACGCCTCAGCGACGTACTTCGCACGCTGCTCTTCGGTCCAGGCTTTGCCCTTGGTGATGTGATCATTACCGCCTTCAGCGTACAGCATCGGTACGCCTTTCTTGGCCAGGCTGAAGTGATCAGAGCGGTAGAAGAAACCGGCTTCCGGCGTCGGGTTCGGTGCCAGATAACGACCCTGCTCTTCAATGTAAGGTTTCAGGTACTCGTCCATTTCGCTGTTACCGTAGCCGATAACAACCATGTCCTTAACCGGTCCGTAGACGTTCATTAAGTCCATATTGATGCCGCCAACCGCTTTACTGAGCGGTAACATAGGCTCATCGGCGTACCATTTTGAACCCAACAAACCGCTTTCTTCAGCGCCGACGGCGGCGAATACCACTGAACGTTCCGGCTGCGGCTGCTGGGCGAATTTTTCCGCCAGAGCTAACAAGCCCGCTGTTCCGGTTGCGTTATCCTGAGCGCCATTATAAATCGGGTCATCCTCGCGTACCGGGTCGGTACCCAGGTGATCGTGGTGCGCCATGTAGATCACGTGCTCTTCCGGGTACTTGCTGCCTTCGATGTAACCGATGACGTTGTATGCGCTCAGCTCTTCGAATTTGTTCTTCACCGTGACGTTGGCCTGCACGTTCATCGGCATGGCTTCAAAGGAGTCACTGAGGGCTAACTGACGTGCTTCGTCTACGCTCATATCCAGTTTACTGAACAGCGCTTCGGCGCTATCCAGCGTGATCCAGCCCTCAACTTTCGCGCGATCCATGTTGTTGTTGTCTTTCTTCAGGTCGTAACGAACCGGTGAACCGCTGGCAACGACGCCCCAGCCATAACCGGCCGGACCTGTCTCGTGAATGATCAAGGCACCGGCTGCGCCCTGACGAGCGGCTTCTTCGAATTTATAGGTCCAGCGACCATAGTAGGTCATGGCGTTGCCGTTAAACAGCTCCGGGTCTTGTGTTGCGTAGCCCGGATCGTTCACAAACATCACCACGGTTTTGCCTTCAACATCCAGGCCTTCGTAGTCGTTCCAGTCGTATTCCGGTGCGACGATACCGTAGCCGACAAACACCATCTCGCTGTTTTCCAGCGCGACTTCGTCGGTTACCTGCATGGTCCACGCCATCATTTCAGTACGATAGTCCATGGTTTCCGGCGCGTTGTCACCGCTGAACGTCAGGTCACTGACCTGATACGGCATAATTTTAACCAGCGGCACCGACTGACGATAGCTGCCGGTTTCTTCGTTGTAAGGCTTTAGGCCCCACTCTTTAAAGTGGTTTTCGATAAAGGAAACCACTTTTTCTTCGCCTTCGGTGGACGGCTCGCGTCCGGCAAACTCATCCGAAGAAATGGTTTTTAAATAGTCGCGGAAGTTTGGATTAAAAGCCGAGCCTTCTAAGTCCGGCTTTTGCTGCTGGTTTTCAGCCGTTTGCGTTTCGGCGCTGCCTGACGCCGTTTCTGATTGATTGGCCGGACCGCAGGCTACCAATAGGCTGGCGGCAATGGCGGTCAAAGCAAAATGTTTCATAACATGCCTCTGTTTCACGGTTTATTATTGTAAAAGTTCACTGCAACGTTGACCGTCTTCGACGGTACCGACGATGGTTACCCGATCGCCCATACGGATATCATGTTCCGCAAAGAATCCGGCGTTCATTTCTAACGCGTATTGATAGTTTTTACCCGGCGCATAACTGCGACACTGATTAGGGTCGTCACTGCCACACGGCAACATGGTAAAGGTTTTGACGATTTCACCGCGCTCGTTCAAATAGGCAATGTCCAGCGGGATCAGGGTCTGATACATCCAGAAGCCGGAACTGCCTGAACGCACTTGAGGATAACGAAACAACATGCCTTCGTAGTCGCCGAGTTGCTCACGTCCCATCAAGCCACGGGCGTGCTGTGCGGTGGTATCGGCCAGTTCAACCGTCAGCGGTTGCTCTAATTGGCCCAGGCAAATCGCGGTTTTTTCAAAGCTTTGTGGCGCAGGAACGCGCCACTGCTGTGCCATGGCGGTTGATGCAACGGTCAGTAGCACGCTAGCAACGACCAGGGCTGTTTTTCTCGAACTCATGTGAGTGCCTTATTATCATGATGCGTTATGCACGGATGGCCTTTGATTCTGTCCCATTCGCCGCGAAATCGCAACCGCCCTGCTCAGCTGGAACAGGACAAACTGCCTGGCGCAATTTCTTCGGCCGGCGGCTGCGCCCAGTGACTGCCCCAAAGGCATCGCTGAAACGGTCGTTCAAGCGCCTCCAGATAGGATGTCAGCGGCGCATCATCGCCCTGTTCTGCGGCACTGATGACCTCACTGAGCAGGTGTGTGCGTAACGTCACTACCGGATTGACCTGCTGCATCGCCGCAATATCCGGTGCCTCATTAACGGCGTCGAGATACTGCCTTAACCAGGCTTCTCCGACCACGCTCAGTTCGCTGGCGGCAGACTCGGTAACATAACGTTCCAGTTCGATAAAGCTGCGGTTATAGTCTAATTGATGCGCTTCCAACAACTGTAACCAGCCGGCAATGAGCTCTCGTGCCAACCCCGGCTCGACCTGCGTTAAGCCAAGCCGCTGCCGCATTTGCTGAAAATAAAACGTTTGGATCAGCGGCTCATACTCGTCGATTACTGAGGTAAATTCCGTAACGTCCATCGACGCGCTCAATGCCACCTGCAGACGCTGTAAATTCCAGCGGCCTATGCCCGGTTGGCGGGTAAAACTGTAGCGGCCGCCCTGGTCGGTATGATTAAAAATTTTCTCCGGCTGATAGCTGTCAAACATTGCGTAGGGGCCGTAGTCAAAGGTTTCCCCCAGCAGACTCATGTTGTCGGTGTTCATGACCCCATGAATAAAGCCATAGGCCTGCCATAACGCAATCATCAGCGCGGTGCGCTCGGTTACCCGGCGAAACTGCGCGGTCGGCGTCGCATCGTTTAATTCCGGCCATTGTCGTGCAATGACATAATCCCATAACTGCCGTTGTTGCTGCGGCAGTCGGCGATAATAACAGTGCTCAAAATGCCCAAAGCGGACGTGAGTCTTCGCCACTCGCAACAACATCGCGCCGGGTTCGATGCGTTCACGCTGGATCTGCCCTTCGGTAGAGGTCAGTAACAACGCCCGGGTGGTAGGAATGCCCAACGCGGCGAACGCCTCACTGGCCAGATATTCTCGAATCGACGAGCGCAGTACCGCGCGCCCGTCACCGCCACGGCCATAAGGGGTTGGTCCGGCACCTTTTAAGTGCAGATCGTAAAACTCGCCGGTGGGCGTTTTCACTTCACCCAGCAATAAGCCCCGGCCATCGCCTAGATAGGGGTTAAAATGACCAAACTGATGGCCGGCGTACTTTTGTGCCAATGGTCTTATACCGGGCCACTGTTGTTCACCGTCCAGTCGTGCGGTCAGGGTTTCTGCACGGATCGGTTCACCGCCCAGTTGCTGCCATAACGCCTGGTTAAATAAGCGAGGCGTCGACTGGCCATCCGCAGCAATGTCCTGCTCGCTGACCAAATCGGAAAATGTTTCGGCGTACTCGTTAACAAAGTGTAAACTCATAGACTCTTATCTTACAGGGCGCTAAACTATTTGGCGACCTTAGTTATTAGACACAACCGCGTAAGGATGGTTGCATGCAGATTACGGCGTTGCGCCGGATTACTGCCATCGGTGGTGGCCACGGCCTAGGCCGGGTATTGTCCACGCTGGCGTTTATGAAGCACAAATTGGTAGGCGTTGTTGCAACCACCGACAATGGTGGCGCAACAGGTCTGTTGCGGGCGTCCCATCACACCATTGCCTGGGGCGATATCCGCAATTGCCTGTCGCAATTGGTCGAGCAGCCGCTGGCTGCGGATGTGCTTAACTTTCGCTTCGAAGGTGAAACCTCGCTGGCCGGCCATAACCTCGGTAATCTGCTGCTGTATACCCTTGATCAGGTCAGTGCGCGGCCACTGGACGGCATCCAACTGCTCAGCCGGCTGCTGAACGTCAACACCCGCTTATTACCAATGTCAGAGTGCCCGACCGATTTGGTGGCGACCACGGCTGAGGACATTCAGTGTCATGGCGAGATTTTAATTGATCGGTTGGAACACATGCCCAAGGCGTTGAGCCTGTCCGGCGAAGCCCATGCAACGCCGGAAGCCGTTCGCCATCTGTATAACAGTGATTTGATCATTCTCGGTCCCGGCAGCTTCCTGACCTCGGTACTGCCGCCATTATTGGTCAAAGACATTGCGGTGGCGTTGCGCAAAACTCGCGGCAAAGTGGTCTTTATTGATAATCTGGTGCACGAAAAAGGGCCTGCCGGAACCCTCTCGGTGACGGAAAAGCTGGCCTTTCTGGAGCAACACATTGGCCAGTGTGTGGTCGACCTGGTGTTATCCAATCACCATGACCCTCAGTTACAGATACCGCGTCTGGGCGGGTTAACCGCCGATAGCGATGTCCACTACCGGCATGATCCTGACGTATTACTGCAGCGCTTGAACGCCGCTGTGGAAACCCTGTTCAAGCAAACCGCTTAACCGCCGTCCGCAGAAATCCGTGACGCAACCGCGCCGTGCTGATCGCGGTATTTAGCATCGACTCGTTTGTTGTAGGGGCGTTCACAAGGGCCGCTCAAGCGTTCAAAACTGATGGCACCGATTTTCATGCC
Organism: Idiomarina aquatica; assembly: GCF_003987185.1. Taxonomy (GTDB): domain Bacteria; phylum Pseudomonadota; class Gammaproteobacteria; order Enterobacterales; family Alteromonadaceae; genus Idiomarina; species Idiomarina aquatica. Next base: position 152,674 of record NZ_PIPS01000001.1, read on the forward strand.
CGGCCGCAGTGCCAACGGCAACTTACCGCTGTTGTAAAACTCCAGCACAATTTGTCCCGACCAGCCTGGGTCGATACGATGTGCCGTAACATGCACCATCAATCCCAGTCGCGCCAGTGACGAACGGCCATCGAGCCAACCCACCATGTCTTCCGGTAAGCGAATCGATTCGTGCGTAACAGCCAGTGCGAATTCACCCGGGTGAATGAAAAACGCTTGATCCGGGCGCAAGTTGATTTCATCACTCATGACTTCCTGAATGGCTTTTTCTATCGCCTCTCGCGAGCCGCTGATGTCGATGTAAGGGGCGGCATGATCCTGCAGGACTCGAAATTCGGAGCCGAGATGAATGTCCAGCGTTACACCGGAAATATTGTGCTTCGCGGGCGCAGGCTCAACGCCAATAATGCCTTCCTGCAAAAATTGTTCGATTTCTTTGTCGTTTAACCGCATAGCTGTTCCCTAAACTGACTGATGTGTTGATGTTACACGTTTTTTTGCGCCTGATGATAGAGCTTTCTGGCAACCTCTGCGGCCGTTGAGCGGATCAACTGACTGAACGGATGCTGCGGTTGCGCCATCAATAGTGGTTGCTCACGGTCGAGACTGTCCCGGAATTCGGTGGTCAGCGGCCATTGCCCTAACAGGCCGACCTGATGTTCCGTCGCCAGCGCGTCACCTCCGCCAGCGCCAAAAATGGCATCGCGTTCGCCACAGTGCCGGCACTCATAATAGCTCATATTTTCTAACACACCCAGCAACGGGATATTAAGCTTTTTAAACATCGCGATACCTTTCTCGGCATCGCGCAAGGCAACGGTTTGTGGCGTTGTTACCACCACCGCGGCAGTCACCGGTAGTTTCTGTGCCATGGTTAACTGAATATCCCCGGTGCCCGGTGGCATATCGACGATCAAATAATCCAGTTGCTGCCAGTTAGTGTCGCGATAAAGCTGCTGCAAGGCACTGCTGGCCATCGGTCCGCGCCAGATGGTTGCATCGTTATCATCAACCAGATAGCCGAGCGAATTCACTTGTAGGCCAAACCGTTGCAATGGCTCCATCTTGTTGCGTTCGTTAACACTCAATTGATGGTCGCCACGCCCAAGCATGGTCGGGATCGATGGTCCGTAAATATCCGCATCCAACAGCCCGACGCGGGCGCCCAGTTGTTGCAGCCCCAGCGCCAACGACACGCTGACTGAGGATTTGCCGACGCCGCCTTTACCCGATGACACCACAATCACATTACCGGTGGTTAATGGCAACTCTGGCTGCGAATTGGGCATTTTTTTGATGCGACACTGTAGCTGCCATTGATAATCGCGGGTTGCCGGGTGCTCGGCCAGCTGTTGCAGCAGCGCCTCTTGGTCGACGGCGTACGGCACGGTAAGTTCTGCTGTGCCATTGTTTTTGTCCAGCCGAATCCAGTCGGACTGCAGTCCGGCCGGCAGGCCATCTTTAAAATCAGAAAACTGTGACATCAGCCACCTCTTGGCTCTGTGTATCATACGGTTCCTATGATAATATTGAGCTTCACATTGATATTAACAGTAATGGAAGCAGATTCTCGCATGAGCCAGAGCGAACGTAAAATTTTGGTGACCAATGCCTTGCCCTATGCCAACGGGCCGATTCATATTGGACATTTATTAGGCTACATCCAGGCCGACATCTGGGTGCGCTTTCAAAAGTTGCGCGGCAATGAGTGCCACTACATGTGCGCGGACGATGCCCACGGCACGCCGATCATGCTCAAGGCCCAGCAACTGGGTATCTCGCCCGAACAAATGATTGGCGAGATGCAACAGTCTCATGAACAGGACTTTGCCGGCTTCAACATCGGCTTCGATCACTACTACAGTACCCACAGTGAAGAAAACCGTGAGTTGGCAGAAACCATTTACAATCGGTTGGATAAAGCCGGTCACATCAAAACCGAGGTGATCGAGCAGCTCTACGATCCGCAAAAAGAAATGTTCCTGCCGGATCGTTTTGTTAAGGGCGATTGCCCGGATTGTGGTGCCGAAGACCAATACGGTGATAACTGTGACGTTTGTGGCGCCACCTATGCGCCGACGGATTTAAAAAATCCACGCTCGGTGGTGTCCGGTGCTACCCCGGAAATGCGTCAGTCGGAACATTACTTCTTTGACCTTCCCGCGTTTGGCGACATGTTGAAGAGCTGGACTCGCTCTGGTTCGTTACAGGGCGAAATGGCCAATAAACTGAACGAATGGTTCGAACAAGGTCTGCAGCGGTGGGATATTTCCCGCGATGCACCCTATTTCGGCTTCAAAATTCCGGGCACCGAGAACAAATATTTTTACGTCTGGCTGGATGCTCCGATCGGTTACATGAGCAGTTTTAAGAATTACTGCGACACCACGGGCAAAGCCAACTGGGACGAATACTGGCAGGCGGACAGCAAAGCCGAGGTGTATCACTTTATCGGCAAAGACATTATCTACTTCCACAGTCTGTTCTGGCCGGCGATGCTGAAAGGCGCTGACTTCCGTCAGCCGACCAACGTCTGGGCGCATGGTTTTATTACCGTTAACGGTACTAAGATGTCGAAGTCTAAGGGCACCTTTATCAAGGCGCGTACTTACCTCGATCACCTTAATCCGGAATACCTGCGTTATTACTTTGCCGCCAAACTGACCAGCCGCATCGACGATCTGGACCTGAACCTGACCGATTTCGCGCAACGGGTTAACTCAGATTTGGTCGGTAAGGTGATTAACATTGCCAGCCGCTGTGCCGGCTTCATCAGCAAAAAATTCGACGGCCGTCTGTCGGGTGACATCGCCGACGCGGTGTTGCTGGAAGATTTCCAGAAAGCCGGCGACCAGATTGCTGAGTATTACGAGAACCGTGAGTTCTCCAAAGCCATGCGTGACATCATGGCGTTGGCCGACCGTGCCAATCAATACATCGCCGACAAAGAACCCTGGCAGTTGATTAAGCAGCCGGGACACGAGAACGAAGTCCACGACATTTGCTCGCTGGGTATCAATCTGTTCCGTATTTTGATGATTTACTTAACCCCGGTGGTTCCGCAACTGGCGCAGTCGGTACAGCAGTTCTTAAACGATAACTTTAGCTGGGACAGTCACCGTACGGTACTCACCAACCACCCCATTGATAAATTTAAAGCGCTGATGCAGCGCGTCGATATGGAAGACATAAACGCTATGCTTGACGCATCAAAAGAACAACAGGCCGAGGCGACGACCGCGGCGGTCGCTACCGAAACCAATGACGAACTGAAAAAAGAACCGATCGCGGATGAAATCAGTTTTGATGAGTTTGCCAAAGTTGATTTACGGGTGGCGCGCATCGCCAATGCCGAGCACGTTGAAGGCGCTGATAAGCTGCTGAAACTGACGCTTGATTTAGGCAGCGAGCAACGCCAGGTATTTGCCGGGATTAAGTCGGCCTACCAACCGGAACAGCTGATTGGTCAACTGACCGTGATGGTGGCCAACCTGGCACCGCGTAAAATGCGTTTTGGCCTGTCTGAAGGCATGGTACTTGCGGCCGGCCCGGGGAAAGACGAAATTTATATTCTTAACCCGCACGACGGCGCCAAACCCGGTATGCGGGTGATGTAATCCGGCTACAGCAGTTGGGTTATCTTACAACCCAACTGGTAACCGCCCTCTTCCAGGCGCTGGCTGCGCAACACCTCGGCCAGCGCTTTAAAGGCCGGAAACTTTTCACCGGCTTTGATGTAAATGACAATACGTTCGCCTTCGGCAACCGGCGGCTCAACCTGTAACGAAGCTCCGGTAGCACTTAAATCAAGACACACGGCGTCCAGTACCTGCTCGTGCTCACCGCCCTCATCATAGCCAATCACCACCTTTGCGTCGGCATTAACCGACATCCGCATAAAGTTACGATGGTCGTCTGATCCCAACATGCCGCTTCCTTAAAAATTTACAATTCTTTATTCAGTTTTAGCACGACTGTGCCGATAAGAAAACTGAAACCAAATTAAGGATGATCCCATGTCAATGATAGAGTTGGATTCTAATAAAATGGTCAGTGCGAAGTTTGCCATCGGACAACTTATTACTCATTCGCTGTACGGCTATCGAGGCGTTATTATTGATGCCGATCCGGTGTTCAGCTTATCCGACGAGTGGTATCAGCGTATGGCCACCACCCGCCCGAGTAAACAGCAGCCCTGGTATCATGTGCTGGTCAATAATTCGTCCATTCAGACCTACGTCAGCGAGTCCAATTTAGACCCGGACTTTACCGAAGCGCCGATCCAACACCCGATGGTTGACTTGGTGTTTTGTGACCGTACCCGCGGGCATTATGTATTGGCCGATAAAATTAACTAATTAGACGGACAACGATTGCTCGTTGTCGCAGCGATAGGTACCATGGAAGGACGCTGATTTACCAAGGAATGTACTATGGCTGAAGAAACCATTTTCAGTAAGATCATAAACCGAGAAATCCCCGCTGACATCGTCTACGAAGATGACATTGCACTGGCGTTTAAGGACATTAATCCGCAAGCACCGGTGCATCTGCTGATCATCCCGAAAAAGCCGATTGCGACCATTAACGACATCGAAGAAGAGGATGCGGACATTGTCGGTCACCTGTACATTGTCGCCGCCAAACTGGCGGTACAACATGGCTTTGCCAAAGACGGTTACCGCTGCGTGATGAACTGTAACGAACACGGTGGCCAAACCGTTTATCACATTCACCTGCATTTACTTGCCGGCAAACCGATGGGCTGGCCACCCTACACCGATGTTATGAAGAAAGCCTGAGCACGGTGCTGCTAAGGCCGGTAGCGTGGGTCAAGAATTTGATCCACGCGCCAGGTACCCTCTTCCTGCACCAGTACCACGTCACGACTGTCCTTAACGTTATCGCCTTTGTATTCACCTTCGAAAATCACCGTCGCCCGCAGTTCCTGCTTGTTGTTTAAATAAGGCACGATGGAATCCGCTTCGACCGTTAATTCGACACGATCATAGTAACGACCCAGCACGTAACGTTCGACGCCGCTTAGCGTGGCGTAATGCTCGATCAGGCCATCCATCCGTTCAGAGGCAAAGCGCTTCGCTTTGTTGAGATCGTCATCACGATATATGGCCTGGTAAAAGCCCTTGATAGCAGCGGCTTCCTCGGTTTCTGCGTCACCGTCACCGTAGCCCCGTTCAACCTCACCGCAGCCGACTAAAGTTAACGCCGTTACCATTGCCGTTGCTAATACTGTCACGCGCATCCTCAGTCTCCCTTAACCGTGCCTTCACGGCGTGGGTCGGCACCGCCAACCAACGAGCCGTCGGGCATCAGGCTGATGCCGTGCAAACCACTATTAAGATCGATCACACGCACCTCATGACCGCGTTGTTGCAACGGCTCGGCGTGGTCGGCAATGGCACGACCTTTTTCCAGCGAAGTATAGTCGTTGCGATTCGTCACATGACCCATATTGATCGCTTGCTGCATGTCCAAGTTCCAGTCCAGCAGACCAACCAGTGTCTGAGTTACATAATTAATGATGCGACTGCCTCCCGGAGAACCCAGCGCATGCAGTACCTGCTGGCCGTTCTGATCCAACACCACAGTCGGTGCCATCGAACTGCGCGGACGCTTGCCCGGCTCTACCCGGTTGGCGATTTTAACCGAACCGTCCATCGGCACCAGCGAGAAATCGGTGAGCTGGTTATTGAGCAGGAAGCCACCGGCCATCACGGTCGAACCAAAACCCATTTCGATACTGGTGGTCATCGATACCACGTTGCCATCGGCATCAACAATGCTGATGTGGCTGGTGTTCGGCAATTCATAGGCGACATCCTGCTGGTATTCAGGCACCAACGCGCCACCGGGTGTTGCTTTGCCCATATCTTCTTCGCCAATCAACGCGGCGCGTTCGGCAAGGTAGTCATCATTCAGCATCGCCGTGACCGGAACGTCAACAAAATCGGGATCGGCAATCCACTGATTGCGATCGGCAAAAGCCAACCGCGAAGCCTGACTGAATAAATGCGTTGCTTCCAGGCCATTTACCGGCAACTGGTCAAACTCAAAGTTTTCTAGCACGCCCAAAGTCTGGAGCGTGGTTAAACCACCGGAACTTGGCGGGCCCATACCGCAAACACGGTACTGGCGATAATCGTCACATACCGGTTCACGCAATTTGGCCTGATAATTGGCGAGGTCCTGCAGGCTGAGTTTGCCGGGCGCAATCGGACTGTTCTGCACCGCATCAACAATCATCTCGGCGATCGGCCCTTGGTAGAAGGCATCGGCGCCCTGTTCGGCGATCAGTTGCAGGGAGTCTGCGTAGTCCGGGTTCTTCAACCGTTCACCGGCTGCAAGCGGTTCGCCATCGGGGAAGAAGTAGGCACTGGCGGCCGGCATTTTCTTCACCCCGGGATTGATTTCCATGGCCACCAGCTTAGCCAGTCGCGGCGACACCTCAAACCCCTCTTCGGCCAGCTCAATGGCGTCGTCAAATAATACCGACCAGTCGCGCTTGCCCCAGCGCTCATGCGCCAGTTCCAACCCGCGGAGCAGCCCCGGCGTACCTACCGAACGGCCACCGACTACGGCATCAATCCAGCGCGGCGGTTTACCGTTTTCGTCCAGAAACAAAGCCTCGGTGGCCGCCATAGGCGCGGTTTCCCGTGCGTCAATGCTGTACAGCTTTTTATCCTCAGCGTGCCAGTACAGAATAAATGCTCCACCACCGATGCCCGATGATTGCGGCTCGGTTAACCCCAGCATCGCCTGCACTGCAATCGCGGCATCAATGGCCGAACCGCCGGCTTTCAGTACCTGATAGCCGGCTTCGACCGCATGCGGATTGGCCGCTGCAACCATGTAATCTTGCGCGGTTACGGCGGTTTTGTCGGTAAACCCGGTTGCTGCTTCCGGCTCCCGCACTTCAACCCCGGAGGAGGCTGAGCTGAGTTCCGAACCGCTGTTACAGGCGGTCAATGAGGAAGCAAAGGCGAGCGCGATGAGGCTGGTTTTAAGGTTTAATTTCATGCATTTCCTTTTTCTTTACCGCAATTTGCCTCTATCATACGAAGCCATGGGTATTGGTGCAATGAGATCGAACATGGAAAAACTACAACACGGCGTTTTTGCGCTTATATTGGCTGTTATCGTAATGGCGGTTTTACAACTGATGCCGCAATGGCACGATGCGCTGACGTTTCATAGCGAGTCGGCATTAAGCCAGGGCTGGCCGTTGATCAGTGCTCACTTTATTCACCTCGACTGGACCCATGCGCTGTTTAACTATCTTGCGCTGGCGGTTATCGTCGCCATCTGGCATCGTCATTTAAACAGCCGCTGGTTGCTGAACGCGATGCTGCTCAGTGCGGTCACCATCAGTCTGCTGCTGTTATTTTTTGAGGTACAGTTTGTCGGTTTATCCGGTGTCATTCATGGCTTGCTGCTGTACTGCCTGATTCGCGATGCCAAACAACACCGCTGGATGTGGCTGTTGGTTGTCGTCGTGCTGGCCAAAGTGGTGGCAGAATTGCTGGGCTGGCGTCCGGCACATTTCGTCGGCGACGATGTCGCGTTAATTCATGCCGCAGGCCTGGTCAGTGCCTTAGTGCTGTTAAAACTGGAACGGCGCCGCTTAAGCGACGCCGTTCCCGAACCGTTAAAAAACAAAAACGCTGAGCGCTAATCGCGCTCAGGTTTCAGGTTTTCTTCGAACAACTTGAAGATACGACGGTATTCGTTCAGCCAGCTTTCCGGCTGACGGAAGCCATGCGGTTCGACCGGATAAATGGCCGTTTCCCAATCGGTCTTCTTCAGCTCAATAAGACGCTGTACCAGACGCACGCTGTCCTGGAAGAAAACGTTGTCATCGATCATCGGCGCGTTGATCAACAACGCGTCCTGCAGGCCTTCCGCGAAATAAATCGGTGAACTGCGACGATAGGCAATGGTGTCGTCCTGTGGCAGGTTCAGAATGTTTGAGGTGTAGCCAACGTTATAGTGGGCCCAATCCGTTACCGGACGCAATGCCGAGCCGGCTTCAAACAAACCCGGTTCCTTAAACAACGCCATAAAGGTCAGGAAACCACCGTACGAACCACCGTAGGTACCCAAACGATCACCATCCACGTTCAGTTCGCGCTGAAGGTAATCGGCAACATCCACCAGGTCTTCCACTTCCGGCGTGCCCATTTGGCGATAAATTGCGGTACGCCAGTCGCGGCCGTATCCTTTCGAACCCCGGTAGTCGAGATCCGCAACCACATAACCGTGCTTATTCAGCAAGCTATGGAACATAAACTCACGGAAGTAATTTGACCAACCCAGATGAGCGTTCTGCAGATACCCGGCACCGTGAATGAAGACCACCGCCGGGTACGCTTCAGCGCGGTCAGCGTCGAAGTCTTCAGGGGTGTAAATGCGGGTATAAATCGGCCGCTCGACATGGCTTGACGGTACCCCGACCACATCCGGTGCGGTCCAGTCGATGCTGAGGAATTTCTCAGACACGGTAAAGGTCTTACGCTCTGGCGCATCGCCCGGCTGAGTCGATTTGTGATAAAGCTCCGGTGGCATCAACGGCGTTGAGTGCGTCAACAGCAGTTGATCATCGGTCGGGCTCAGTTCAAACGCGGTCATACCGCCCAAATCGGTCAACGCTTCAGGCTTACTGCTGCCGTCGGTTTTCACCCGATAAACTTCGTAAATGCCCGGATGGTCGATGTTGGCCTGAAAGTAGAAGTACTCCGCATCCCGGCTCAGTTCAGCGGTTTCGACCACATAGTCACCTGCGGTCAGTTGCTGGCGGTCTCCGTTCAGCGGCTTCACGTACAGGTGCGAGTAACCGTCGGCTTCGGACATAAACCATAGGGTTTCGGTGTTCAGCCAACCAAATTCGTTATGGGTATAGTTAATCCAGGCGTCGTCGTGCAGACGATCCTGAGCGACCAGTTTTTTACCGGCAAAGTCCACCGTCGCGATCCAACGGTCTTTGTTGTCCCAGGCTTCCAGCATTACCGCCAGCTGCGTACCGTCTTCATTCCACTGCATGGCGCCGTTTTCCCAGCCCCAGTCAGCCATCAGATGAATCGCACGCGGCTTTTGCTCCGACTCATAGTCTTCACCACGAGCCTCGTGGTTTTCGCGCTTGACCTCGGCCAGTACGTCTTCATTCCAGCCCGGCAAGGTATTGTACGTCAGCGTGGTGTCGCTGTGGTTTTGCAAATCCAGAATCACCAGTTGCTGTTCATTCGGCTTAGCATCGGCGACACGGCGGCGCACCCGTTCACTGGAGACGCGACCATCTTCGTTGATGTAGTTTGGCATGATGTCGCCGTCTTCGCGCCAGGCCTGCGGCTCACTGATGGCGGCAATGATTTTATCACCACGTGGCGACAAACGGGCATCAACCAGCTGTTTGGATTTATCCAGATAAAACGGTTTTGGTGCCAGCGTTGGGTTTTCCGCCTGCAATTGCTGTTCACGCTCAAATCGCTCGGCCGCTGCCTTACGCTCTTTCTGCACAAACTGGATAAGCTGTTGCTCTTCACGGGCCAGGTAATCGGCGGCTGGTTTATTTGCCTGTGGTGCGTCTTCAAACTTGATTGACGCCACCTGGCGGCTCGCACCGGTATTCACGTTCACCACGTAAAAGTCGTTACCCTGCTGATAACTCAGGCTACCATCCGTCATCGCCTGCAGATTGTGCTGACGGGCTTCATCGCGGGTCAATTGGCGTACGCTGTTATCCGCAAAACGGACAAACACATTACCTTCGTAGGTATAGGCTATCCAATCGGCAACGGCTGAACGCTCGGTTTCGTCAGCGACGTAGAAATGATAATCCGACAAGGGTACCCGCTGGGCATCACCCTGAGCATTTTTTATCACCATTAAGTCACGAATGTCACTGCCTTCGCGCTTCTGGTAAAACAGCATATCGTTGCCGTCCAGGCTCCAGAAGGCGTTCTCCGGAAAACGACCCATCCAGTCCGGATCGGCCATGATTTGTTCCATCGTCAGCTCGGCCGTACCCTGAGCACTGGCAAGCGGGTCGGCACTGACGGTTTGTACTTGCTTGGACGTGGCTGCCGGAGCCATTGCCGCGCCGTCATTAGCGGGCGACGTAGATGCGCAAGAGGCGGCTAATAATGCCGCCCCTATTGCAATCACTAAACGTGATTTAACCATGTGTTTATTCCTTATTGTGCGTCTGGCTGATTCTCTGGACGTGCCTGCTGCACCGCCTGCAACTGTTGTAAGCGGTCGTTGACAGCGGTCAACGTCGGGTAGTCGTCTAACGGTACCTTAAAGCGTTGCGCGTTGTACACCTGCGGCAACAGGCAGATATCTGCCAATGTTACCGAATCTCCGTAGCAATATTCACCGGCAGTTTCGGTCAGCCGCTGTTCAAATGCGGTGAAAGCCGTGTGTACCCAGTGATGAATCCAGTCATTGCGCTGTTCATCTGAGCAATTGAGGGTTCCGGTCAAGTATTGCAGCACCCGTAAGTTGGTGATCGGTTGCAGTTCGCAGGCCAGGTCATACGCGAGGGCGCGTGCCTTGGCGCGATCAACCGGATCCGATGGTAACAAAGGTCGCTGCGCGTAGCGCTCATCCAGGTATTCGATGATTGCTAACGATTGATTCAGGGTAACGTCATCATCAACAAAGGTCGGCACCAGGCTTGCCGGATTGAGCTTTTTGTATTCGGGGGTATGCTGTTCACCGCCGTCTTTAACCAGGTGTACGGGCTGATAGTCAAACGGCAGTTTTTTTAAATAAAGCGCCAGCCGGACACGAAAACTGGCGCTTGAGCGCCAGTATCCATAGAGCTTCATCATTGTGACGGTCCTTTATATTCCACCACTTTTTGATCAATGGCACCAAAGATGGACTGACCGTTGGGGTCTTTCATTTCCATATGAATGGTGTCGCCGAATTTCATGAATTCAGTGCTGGGCTTGCCGTCACGGATGGTTTCGATCATGCGGACCTCGGCAATACAACTGTAGCCGACGCCGCCTTCTTCGATGGCAGTACCGTGGTCGGTGCCCTGTTTGTTCGATACCGTACCCGAGCCAATGATGGCACCGGCGCCAAGGTTACGGGTCTTCGCCGCATGTGCGACCAATTGAGCAAAATTGAAGGTCATGTCTTCGCCGGCATTGGGTTTGCCAAACGGCTTGCCGTTGTATTCTGACAGCAACGGTAGATGCACTTTATTGTCGCGCCAGGCGTCACCCAGCTCGTCCGGAGTGACCGCGACCGGTGAAAACGCTGACGATGGCTTGCTCTGGAAAAAGCCAAAGCCTTTGCCCAACTCACCCGGGATCAAGCCGCGCAGTGACACGTCGTTCACCAGCATCAGTAACTTAATGTGCTCGCCGGCCGCTTTGGCGTCGATGCCCATTGGCACATCATCGGTAATGACCGCGATTTCACCTTCAAAGTCGATGCCCCACTCGGTGCTGGCCATCTGAATTTCGTCGTGTGGTCCCAAGAAGTCGTCGGAGCCACCTTGATACATCAGTGGATCTTCCCAAAAGCTGGGCGGCATTTCGGCGCCACGAGCCTTACGCACCAGCTCAACGTGGTTAACATAAGCACTGCCGTCAGCCCATTGATAAGCACGCGGCAACGGTGATTCACACAGCACCTGCTCAAAGGTCACTTCACCGTCAACACGGCCCGCGTTGAGCTGCTGGTAAACCTCATTGAGCTTCGCTTCAACGTCATCCCAGTTATCAATGGCTTCCTGCATACAGGAGGCGATTGCGGGCACGGCAACGGCGCGTGTCAGGTCTTTACTGACAACCATTAACTGGCCGTCACGGGTTCCATTTCGGTATGTGGCTAGTTTCATAAATTATTTTTTCTCCTGCCAACTGTAAACGTAGTCGGGATTCTCGACCGCCAATGCGGCGTTACTCATTTCCAGCGCATTGCGGGTATCAAGCATCACCGCAACTTCGTCAGTGAATTTCTTTTTGTACTCACGCCCGGCTTTAAAGGCTTTCGGGTGCGGGCCATGGGTAAAACCTGCCGGATGGAAGGTTACCATACCACGATCGATGTTATCGCGACTAAAGAAGTCACCCTCGTGATAGAACAGCACTTCATCGTAATCGTCGTTGTTGTGATAGAACGGCACTTTGAGGGCGCCCGGATCCGATTCAATCGGCCGTGGCACAAAGGTACAAACCACAAAGCCGTCCGCCACAAAGGTGGTGTGCGCCGACGGTGGTAAGTGATAGCGATGGCTCATTAACGGGCGGATATCGCGCCAGTTTAAGCGTACCGGTGCCAGATCGCCGTGCCAGCCAATGGCATCCAACGGGTTGTACGGATAGGTGATGGTACTGATCTGTTGATGACGTTTGACATACACCTGCCAGCGCTGTTCGCTGTACTGCGCTTTGAACGCATCATCAATGGCCGGAGTATCCAGTACCGCCGGATCAAACACTGCATGATTACCGACAATGCCTTTCTCCGGCAGCTGATAGGCGCCGTTAGTGGCCTCAATCATCAGCAGTTCCATTTTTTCGTCCGGCTCTAACCGCCAATTGGTTGAGCGCGGCAACATAAAGTAGTCGCCCTTAACCAGATGGATATGGCCGTAATCGCAGAACAAATGACCGCTGCCCTCATGAACGAACAACAGATCGTCACCGTCGGCATTACGCACCAGGTACTTCATGTTTTCCGAACAATGCCAGATGCGGAACTTACACTGACTGTTCGACAGCAGGTCTGGCGTCAGCCAAGGATTTTCCGGCGCCTGTTCGGTCAATTTGTTGAAGTCAAAGGCACGCGGTTTTAGCGGCCCTTCCCACTCCGACCAACCGGTCGGCGCATGTTGATGATGGAAGTGCGTCGCAGGGCCAAAAAAGCCGCTGCGACCCGCTTCGCGCTCATAAATGGCCTGCTCCGGAAAGTCAGCATGGGCTTGTCGTGACGACGTCCCTTCCTGCTTCGGGAAGCTGATCCATTTACGCATCGCTCAATACTCCACGGCGAATTTGATCTTCCTCGATACTCTCGAACAGCGCTTTGAAGTTACCTTCGCCAAAGCCTTCATTGCCTTTACGCTGAATGATTTCGAAGAATACCGGACCAATCACGGTCTGCGTGAAAATCTGCAGCAAAATACCGTCTTTCATCGGGGCACCGTCGATTAGGATGCGTTGTTCGCGCAGCGCATCAACGTCTTCTTCGTGACCCTCAACACGCTCATCGATTTTCTCGTAGTAGGTGTCCGGCGTGTCCATAAAGTTCATGCCAATGGCGCGCAAGTCTTTAACGGTTTTGTAGATGTTGTCTGAGGTCAGGGCGATGTGCTGAATACCCTCGCCTTTGTACTCACGCAGGTACTCTTCGATTTGTGACTTGTCGTCGTGCGATTCGTTGATTGGAATGCGGATTTTGCCGCACGGTGCGGTCATGGCGCGGCTCAACAAACCGGTCAGTTTACCTTCGATGTCAAAATAGCGGATTTCACGGAAGTTACCGATGCGCTCGTAGAAGCCGGCCCAGGTATCCATGTTGCCGCGGAACACGTTGTGCGTCAGGTGATCGATTTCGTACAGACCCGCCGCGTGTTCTTTCATTTTGCTTTCCCAGTTATCGTAAAACTCGAAATGCTGATGATAAATCTCGTGGTTGTCGTAGTTGTCGATAAAGTACAACACGCTCTCGCCGATGCCGTACACGGCTTTGGCACCGTCGATGACGCCCTGTTCGGCAGGAAATGCTTTGGCGCCATTGGCCACGGCGTGGTCAAACGCATGCTTAGCATCTTTTACACGCCATGCCATACCACAGACGCTGGGACCGTGGTCTTTGGCAAATTCTTCTGCCTGGCCACCCGGCTCAGCATTAACGATGAAGTTAACGTCGTTTTGTTTGTACAGCCAGGCTTGCTTGGTTTTGTGCTTGGCTACTTCGGTAAAGCCCAGTTTATCAAACAGGTCTTTCAGTGCGTCGATGCCTTTTTGATCCGGAGCGCTGTACTCAACGAATTCAAAGCCATCGGTATTCAGTGGGTTGGTCATTACATCTGACATGGTTTTATCCTTCCTGTTATTCGGTGTTGTTTTTTATGTCCCTTACACTGTAGGAGGATGCCGTGTCGATGGCGAGCTTTGCTCAACTGGCGAAATTTTAGTCCGCCACAGGCTTTTTGTAACGTTTGATTTACAAATAAAAAAGGCGTCTGCAAACACATACAGAACGCCTTTCGGTCGATTTTGGCGTGTAAATATTATTTTACAACGCTAATTGAATGTCCGTTTTTATTTACGCTGGCGTTGTTTACCGATGCCGTAGTCGCGCAGCTTGTTGGCCACTGCGGTGTGCGACAGCCCCAACCGCTTGGCTAACTGGCGGGTGCTCGGAAAGCTTGGGTACAGACGTCGTAAAATGCTGGACTCAAACTGCCGTACCGCTTCATCCAGGGTAAGATCGTCCATATCAACCGCCAGCGGTTCATTACCACTGTGTGTTTCGGGTAAGCGCACATCGGCGGCTTCCAGAGTGTTTCCTTCTAGCATGGAAACCGAGCGGAACATGGTATTTTCCAATTGCCGCACGTTACCCGGCCACTGATAGCGCCGCAGTTTTTCGCGCGTCGCACGACCCAGCTTGACCTGACTGCGACCCAGGGTTTTGCAAGCTTGCGCAACAAAGTGTTCGGCCAGCAACATGATGTCCGAGCCACGTTCCCGCAATGGCGGCAACTGCAATGACAACACGTTTAGGCGGTAATACAGATCCTCACGGAATTTGCCTTGTTCGACCAGCGCATAGAGCTGATCCTGAGCGGTACAAATAACCCGCACGTCGACACTGACCTCCTGCTCCTCGCCGATACGACGAAACACGCCGTCTTCTAGAAAGCGTAACAGCTTCGCCTGCAGACTGATGGACATTTCACCCACGGAGTCCAGCAGCACGGTGCCACCGGCGGCCTGCTCCAACACACCGGACTTGCGCGTGCTTTGATGACTGAGGCTACCTTCACCGTGGCCGAACAGTTCGCTTTCCGCCACATTGTCGGGCAACGCCGCGCAATTAATGGCTAAAAACGGTTTCTCAAAACGACTGCTGGCGTAATGGCAGGCCTTCGCCAGCAGTTCTTTACCGACGCCGGTTTCGCCCTCGATCAACAACGGTGCATCCAGTTCCGCCATGCGTTGTGCATCTTTCAGCACCCGTTTGATGCTGGCATGCTCGGTCAGAATACCCGCAAAGGCTGACTGGTTGTCGCCGCGCTGCCAGGTCGCGGTAATCGGCTCGGTTTTACAGGTTATCACCGCTCCGGCAAAGGTTTCGCTGCCGTCCTCACCGGTTACCCAAATCGGTAACAGCTGGGCGTGATATTCGTCATGACCGATCAAAATGGCTTCGTAGGTCGGTTCTTTTGGCTGTTTTTCCAGCCAGCGCAGGATCGAGAAGCCATGAATGTATTGGTTAATGACCTCGCCTTTGAGATTTTCGCCCTGGCCGCTGAGCAACTGCGCACCGGCATCGTTAATGATGTCGATGCAACCTTTAGTATCAATGGATAACACCGGGTCGGGCAAGGTACTGAGCAGCAGACTGAACTCAAAATGCTCGCGTTCAAACGGCATGTAGGGAATGGTCTTAACGTCTTTTACATTGGGAATGCGCCGAATTTGCGGCATTAAGTGACTGAAGTCCTCAAACGCCAATTCGGGGAAATTTAGAAAGATCTTACCGCGCGGGTCCACTTCGATACCACGTAAGTCAATCTCGTGGTCACGCAATATTTGCAGCACGTCCTGGCAAATGCCTAAGCGGTCGTCGCAGCTAATCTCTAATCTCATATCGGGTTGTCACCGGTTCGTCAAAAAACGTCTTGTAAAGCAAATGATACAGCAAAGTGACGGTGACAGATAGTAAAAACCCCAGCACTCGGCCGGGGTTTTATTCCATTGGTCGAATTATTCGGTGTGCGCCTGGTTACGCGGAGTCTTCATCAAGTACTTTGTCGGTTTTCGCCGCCATAATGAAGTCGTTGCGATGCAGGCCGTCAATGGCGTGAGTCCACCAGGTAACGGTGGTTTTGCCCCACTCGGTGGTAATCTCCGGGTGGTGCTTTTCCTGCTCGGCAATCTCGCCGACACGGTTGGTGAACGCTAATGCCTGACGGAAGTTTTTAAATGTATACTCCCGTTGCAGCATCATCACGCCGTCACGGGTGATCGGTGTCCATTCAGGAATTTCACGCATCAGTTCTTTCAGTTCGTCGTCACTGACCTTAGGCACATCACCACGGCAGGCTTCACACTTCTCGCTGTCTAGAGACATCATTGCTCCTTTCATGTTTGGTAAATGAGTTACTGTGCTTGCGCCACCGGCGCAAGCCATTGAACCTTATCTGGCGCTCGCTACGCGACGTCGGTCTTTGGTTTTGGCGGAAACTTGGGTTCAAATAATCCCAGCTCCATCGCCTCCTGTACCAGCGCCATAATATCCATATCGGAAATTTCGTAAAGTTCATCGACGCTTTCTATGGTGTAGTAGATCGGCTGGATGATATCAATCCGATACGGTGTGCGCAGCGCATCCAAGGCTTTTAAGGGTTTACGCTCCGGCTTATCACTGTTCACCGCGTATTCGGTTTCTGCCGGAGACGACAGAATACCGCCGCCATAAATGCGCAGCCCTTGTGCGGTTTTCATCAGACCGAACTCGACCGTAAACCAATACAGACGGGCAAGATACACCCGCTCTTTCGGCGATGCCGCATAACCCAATTTACCGTATTGATGGGTGAAATGCGCAAACGCCGGATTGGTCAGCAGTGGGCAGTGACCGAAGATCTCATGGAAAATATCCGGTTCCTGCAGGTAGTCAAATTCTTCCCGCGTACGAATAAAGGTCGCCACCGGGAACTGTTTGTTCGCCAACAACCGGAAAAACTCATCAAACGGGATCAACGCTGGTACTGCAGCGACCTGCCAGCCGGTTTCGCGTTCCAGCACCGCATTAATTTCGTGCAACTGTGGCAGTCTATCCTTGGGCAGATCCAGTAATTCGAGTCCCTTCATGTACTCGTCACACGCTTTCCCGGGAATGCATTTTAGCTGACGCTCTACCAGGTCATGCCAAATCGCATTCTCTTCGTCGGTCCAATGAATGATGCCATTCTCGTCCGGCTGTTTGGATACGTACTTACTTTCTTTACCCATACCTTCCTCTTGTTCTGTGAAACGTAATTATGACCCGGCTTATGCCGTTTGTTGCCAGCGCTGTTGGCTGGCTGTTAATGCTTGTTGTAAGTCAGCGATGATGTCATCGGCGGCTTCCAGACCAACAGCAATGCGCACCAGCGTGTCGGTTATGCCGGCCTTTTGTCGTGCTTCCGGCGTGTACGGCGAGTGCGTCATTGACGCAGGATGCTGGATCAGCGTTTCGGCATCACCCAGGCTCACCGCCAGCGGAATCATCTGCAACTGATTGAGAAAATAGCGTGCTTGTGCCTCGTCACCTTCCAGTTCCAGCGCAATCACCGCCCCCGCATGTTTCATTTGCGTGCCGATAAGATGATGGTGTGGGTGATCCGCCAGTCCCGGATAATACACTTTCCGTACCCCCGGGTGCTGCACCAGAAAATCCGCCACTTTCTCGGCGTTTTCACAATGCCGCTGCATCCGCACGTCTAATGTTTTCAAGCCTCGCAAAATCAGCCAGGCATCGTGCGGGCTGATGGTCGCGCCCATATCCTTAAGCGTAGTGCCCTTAATCAGCGCGATGTCTTCGGCGCTGCCGCAGACGATGCCGGCGACCACGTCTCCATGACCGTTTAAAAACTTGGTGGCACTGTGCACCACCAAATCGGCGCCCTGTTGTTTCGGTTGCTGTAACAGCGGCGTCATAAAGGTATTGTCGACGATAAGGCGAATATCGCGGCCGGCGATGACCTGACTGACAGCCGCAATATCGACCAGTTTTAGATGCGGGTTCGCCGGCGTTTCTAAAAATACCAGCCGGGTGTTGTCCTGCAGCGATTGCTGCAAGGCATCAGTGTCGTTAAGGTCGACAAAGTCGGCGTGCACGCCGAAGCGTTCAAACAGTTCGCTGAACAACGCAAAACTGCAACCGTAAATGGCATCGGATACCACGATGTGGTCACCGGCCCTTAAAAAGGCCATGGTACAGGCTGCAATCGCGCCCATACCGGTTGCCGCAGCCGCCGCAGCTTCGTAGCCTTCCAGCTCTGCCACCCGGGTTTCCAGTTCATGGGTGGTCGGATTGCCGAGACGGCTGTAGATATACCCGGCCTCTTCACCGGCAAAACGCGCCGAACCTTGATCCGCATCAGCGAATTTAAAGGTTGATGTCTGATATAACGGCGATGCCAGTGCGCCGTGAGGATCATCATGGCCGCTACCGGCATGAATCACCTTGGTCGCCAATTGCCACTGTTTTTTATTGTTATTATTTTTGTCGTGATGCGCTGTCATATTGACCCGTTTATAACCACTTTTTTTACAATGTTGTTAACACTAAGAGTGCATTGCGGGGTCTGTTATTGGCAACAAAAAAGCCCGCAACAAGTGCGGGCTTTACTGTAACGGAAATTTTCCACTAGGGTTTATGCGGCTCATTTGGGGTACGTGTCGAGGCGCGATAAATGCCCGGCAATAACTGGCTGAGCTGGGTTAACAACTCTTTCTGTAAGCGCCCATAACCGGGTCGTTTAACATGGTGGAAGGGTAACGGTCGGGTCAGCGACATCACCTGAAACCCCAACCGCGCGGTCAATAAGCCGGCCCCCAACCCTTGCCCGGCGCGGGCCGACAATTTACTCATCAACTCGGCACTGAGCCATTGGGTACCTACGTCAACCACCAGTTCGCTGATGCCGGCGTAGGCCAGGTTAGCCAGGATCTGACGCCATAAACGTACGCGGCTCCAATAGCCCAGCTCGACACCATAACAGCGTGCGACATCCGCAATCATGCGCTGATTACGCCACAGCAATAACAGCATATCGGCAATTGAACTGGGGCTAACCGCAACCAGCGCTGCGGATTCCGCCGCCCGTTTGCTGATGATGCGCTGGGCCTGCTGATCAACCCGACTGAGAATGTCCTTCTCGAAGCGTTCCTGACGTTCATCGTCGTTCCAGTAGGGTTGCTCGATTTGCTGCCAGAGCACGTGTAAATCCGGGTGCTTCAGATCGGCTAATAGCTGCGCCGGTGCCGTGTGCTGCTGACGCTGCCAGCGGCGCTTAAGGCGCCGCAGCAACAACCATTCTCGCCCGATAAAATAGCCTAAACTCAGCAACGCGATACCTAAACCGCTCGCCCACAACGCGCCGAGCAGCCAGTGCTGCTGAAAACTTTCCAATAATAATAAGGTTGTTTCGATCGATACCGCCGCCAGCAGTAACAGCAGACTGATCAGCAGCCAGCGTCGCACTCGCCGGTTGGGCGAACTCGTTAGCGGTTCATTGATGCTAAGCGCATCGGCATGTGCTTGAGGCGTATCTGCCTCATCCACGTCGACGGCGGCTGCCGGTTCCTGATCAGGGTCATAATAGGTCAGTTGCGCCTTACCTTGTTTTGGCTGGCTCATAACAGTTTGTCCCCAAGTAGGTATTCGAGTAATTGATCCAGGCGCACGTGCGGCAAGGGTGACTGGCCGCTGACAAACTGCGGCGACAGTCGTGGGTAGGCGAAACCTTGCGCCCATGCCTCACGATCCGGCCAGTTTGCCGGCACCGTTGGTGCGCCGATACGCACGCGCTGCCCTGCTTCATCGCAACCGTCCAGCACCACCGTGCCATCGGCCAGTTTACCGGGCTGCGCCACGGCAATGCCGGACACCGCAAACAACTGATAGCTGATGCGTTCAAAGTCCAACTGCTGTCGGCTTTGTTGCAGCAATTGACCCAATAACTGACGCATGGCGCTGTGTTGCTCCGGTGCGACGTGATCAGCTTTTGATGCGACCAGCGCTACTCGGTCAATTTGTGGTGACAGTAACCGTTTCAACAACGAATTATTGCCGTATTCAAAGCTTTTCATTAACTCGCCAAGGGCTAAGCGCAACTCAGACAAGGCATCTTCCCCGGCCTGCAAGGCCGACAATAGGTCCACCAAAACGATTTGCCGGTTATAGTCCTGAAAATAATTTTTATAAAACGGTTTGATGACCTGCTGTTGATAGTAGCTAAACTTCGCTTCTAACGAGTCGCGCCATGCTGCCGGCAGGCTCAGGTGTTGTGGCCAGGGGAAAAAGTCCAGTGCCGGCGCATCCGCCAGTTCGCCGGGCAGCAGATGACGTCCTGGCTGCAAAAAGTACAGGCCAAATTCCTGTTTGCAGCGTTGCAGTTGCTGCTGATAATCACGTGCCAGACGGCGCAGGGTTTCATCAGTGTCCTGACTCTGCTCAATACTGGCTGCCACCCGTGCCTGCCAGTCCGCAAAAATCTGTTGTCGCACGCCCTGTTGTGCCAGCCGGCTTTGCTGCTCGCTCCACTGCTGATAGGTTAAGCCCAGCATCGGCAAGTCCAGCAACCATTCACCCGGGTAATCGATCAGATCCAGTGTCAGCCGGCGGGTATCACTGAGTTTACTGGCCAGTCCTTTATTCGGTTTGTACTTTAATTCCACCCGAATTTCGCTGACATCACGGGTCGACTGCGGCCAGCCCGGCGTTTCGGCAGTCAGAGCGGCGATGGCGGTCTCATAATCGAAGCGTGCAACGGACCACTGACTGCTCGGAACCAGCCTTGCGCCCTGCAAGCGCCGTTCGGAACGCACCGCCCAGTAGGGCAAGCGGTTGCTGTCATTGGCGTACAACATCTGCTCCAGCAGCCCGGTCAACAACGCCGTCTTGCCGGCGCCGCTTAAGCCGGTGACGGCCAGGCGGACATGACGATCGAGCCCGCGGTCGAGAAGATCGCGGGCTCGTTTAGAAACCTGTTCGGCTAACTTTTCCGTTCGGCTCACAGCTTACTGAATTCCTTATGTAAGTTGTACTGGTTCGAGGTCACGTACTTTTCCATCCGTTGCAGTTCCTGTTCCAGTTCACTCAGTTCCTGGTTCAGTTCCCGAAACGCGCGGTGTGGTGGCTCGCCGGCCTGATACACACTGCTTTTTACATTAACATGGTGTGCCTGTGACAACTGTGCCGGCGCCTTGTCCAGTATCAGCCAGCCGGCCACATACAAAATGAAGAAAAAGCCACTTGAGAAGATAAAGCCGGTGAAAAACACCACGCGAACGATCCAGGCCTCAACATTCAAGTAGTCGGCAAGACCGGCGCAAACGCCGGCCAGCTTGCCTTTTTCGGTATTACGACGCAATTCACGTTTGCCTGAGCTCATATGTGCTCCCTCCAATTGGGCGCATCGGCGTCCAGAATGCGTTCCAGCGTCTTGATTCTGTCACGCATTTTTTCAACCTGTTCAGCCATTTGGTTTAACTGCATGCGCTCTTCGTCACTTAAACCTTTGTTCACCTGCTTCTTGCTGCGGTAATGCAGAATCAGCCAGATGGGTGCGACAAAAATCGTGAATAAGATAATTGGCGCAACTAACAGTCCTAAAATGCTTTCCATAATCCGTTCCTAGTCGAGTCGATTAGCGTTGCGGTTACTCGCCGCCTTTTGCTTTGGCTTTCATGCGAGCTTTTAACGCTTCCAGCTCATCATTCACTTTGCCTTCGTTTTCCAGCTCAGCGAACTCGTCGCGCAACGTACGTTTGCCTAAATCATAGGATTCAACCTGTGCTTCGATATCATCAATCTTAGCTTCGTAACGGTCAAATTTTTCCATCGCATCGTTGACTTTATTACTGTCGACCTGCTGCTTAACCGCAAGACGGCTGGTCGCTGTCTTCTGGCGCATCAGAATGGTTTTCTGACGAGCTTTAGCATCGGCTAACTTTTCCTGTAACTGACCGATTTCGTCGTTCAGTTTATCCAGGCTTTCGTCAACACGGTCGATTTCGTGCTGCAACGATTCAACCACTTGCTGCGCTTTTTGTTTTTCAATCAACGCCTGCTTAGCCAAATCTTCACGCTCTTTAGACAGTGCCAGCTCGGCTTTGCTTTCCCAGTCCAGCACTTCGTGTTCCGCGCGCTGCTGCTGACGCTGCACGTCTTTTTTCTCGGCCAGTAAACGAGCGGAGGTAGAACGCACTTCAACCAGTGTGTCTTCCATTTCCTGAATGATCAGGCGCACCATTTTTTGTGGATCTTCTGCTTTATCCAGAAGCGAGTTGATATTCGAGTTCACGATATCGCTAAAACGTGAAAAAATACCCATAATAATTACCTCACAGTTGGTGTTTCGAATAAGTGGCCATGATTGACCTCTGCTGTTAGGTATTCAACAATCAGGCCAACTTTTAAATTCGACTTAACCATCTGTTTTTGTTAGATTTTTATTGAAATAAAACGATTGTCCGCTTGCACTTATTTGTAAGTTCGACTAATAATTGGCAAAAATAACTATAAAAATGGGATTTTACCTAACATGAGCCAATTTCGCCAAAAGGATAACCTCATCGGTCAGTCCAACAGCTTCGTCGAAGTGTTGGAACACGTCTCGCAAGTGGCTCCGCTGAATAAACCGATCCTGATCATCGGTGAGCGCGGTACGGGTAAAGAGCTGATTGCCCAGCGCTGCCACTTTCTGTCGCAACGCTGGGATCAGAAATACATTACCCTAAACTGCGCATCCCTTAACGATAACTTACTCGAAAGTGAATTATTTGGCCACGAAGCCGGCGCCTTTACCGGTGCCAGCAAACGCCATGAGGGTCGTTTTGAACGCGCCGACGGTGGCTCGTTGTTTTTGGACGAGCTGGCCAATACGTCGATGCTGGTGCAGGAAAAACTGCTGCGGGTGATTGAATACGGCGAATTTGAACGCGTCGGTGGTTCACGCCCGGTAAAAGTCGATACCCGCTTAATTGCCGCCACCAACGAGGATTTACCGACGTTGGCGGAACAGGGCAAGTTTCGCCACGACTTACTCGACCGGCTGGCGTTTGATGTGATTACCCTGCCGCCGCTGCGCGAGCGTCAGGAGGACATTCTGGTGCTGGCGGAACACTTTGCCATTGCCATGGCGCGGGAATTGGAATATGAATTGTTCAGTGGCTTTACCGAAAAAGCAAAGCGGTTGTTGCTGGAGTATGATTGGCCGGGTAATGTACGGGAGCTGAAAAACGTCATCGAACGCAGTGTCTATCGGGTCGGTAACGGTCATATTCCGGTCTCGGAGATTGTACTTGATCCCTTTGACAGCCCGTTCCGTCCGCAGGCGCGGCCAGCCAACCCTGCAACCACAACGCCGACAGCGGCAGCAACTCCGGCCGCGGCAACAACAGCGCCGGCACCCGCGGCGGCGGTCGCCGAGCCGCGCTTGGACGTCAGTGAGCCACTGGATTTAAAACAGGAATCACAAGCGTTTGAAATTCGGGTGTTGAAAGAGGCCCTCAAACAGTGTCAGTTTAACCAGAAGAAGACCGCGAAGCATTTAGGATTAACCTATCATCAGTTACGGGGTTATCTTAAAAAATATCAACTACTGGAAGGTACCAACGGCGATAATGATTAATCTGCGAATGACGCTGCCTTTAGTGCTTGGTCTATTCAGCATTGCCTGCAGTAATGAACAACAATTGCCCGAGCCGCTTCGAAAAGGGCTGGTGTACTGCTCTGAGGGTAATCCGGAAGGGTTTAACCCGCAACGTATTACCTCAGGCACAACCGTCGATGCCACTGCGGCGCAATTGTACGATCGCCTCATCGATTACGACGCCGAAACGCAGCAGTTTGTGCCGGCATTGGCCGAACAATGGCAGGCGCTCGACAACGGTACCCGCTACCGCTTTCAATTACGCGACGGCGTGGCCTTTCATAGCACAGCCTATTTTACCCCGTCGCGGCCGTTTAACGCCGACGACGTGATCTTCAGTTTTAACCGCTGGCTGGACCCAACGTCGCTGTACCATAACGTTGGTGGCGGCAATTACCCATTTTTCACAGCAACCGGGCTGGATAAATTGATCAAACGGGTGGTGAAAGTCGACACCATGACCATTGATATTATCCTTAACAACGCTGACAGCTCCTTCTTAGCCAATCTGGCCACCGATTTTGCCGTGATTCTGTCGGCGGAATACGCTGGCCAATTGGCAGTCGACGGAACCCCGGAACGTATTGACCATCAGCCCATCGGCACCGGTCCCTATCGCTTTGCCGCTTATCGTAAAGATTACTTTATTCGCTATAACCGCAATCCGGATTACTGGCGTGAAGGCCCGCAAATTGAACATCTGGTGTATTCGATAACGCCCAACGCCAATAAACGGATGTTAAAACTGGTGACCGGCGAATGTGACGTTATCCCCTACCCTTTGGTCAGTAAATTGCAGTCGCTGAACCAGGCGCAAATTGAAGTGAAATCAGAGGTAAGCCCGAACGTGGCGTTCTGGGCCTTTAACACGCAGAAAAAGCCTTTTGATGATCCCACCGTGCGCCAGGCGCTGAGCCACGCCATCAATCGACGTGCCATCATCGACGCCATCTATTATGGCAGCGCCGAGCGTGCTGACTCGATTTTGCCGCCGACCTCGTGGGCATACAGTGCCAATGGTAGTGACGTTGATTATGACCCCGAGAAAGCGCGCCAACTGCTGCGTCAGGCCGGCGTTCGCGATGGCTTCCGGATGACCATTTGGGCCATGCCGGTGCAGCGGGTTTATAACCCAAACGCCCGTCGTATGGCCGAGCTGATGCAGTCGGACCTGGCTCAGGTTGGCATCGACGCCCGCATTGTCAGCTACGAATGGAACAGTTTCCGCCGCCGCCTGAGTCGCGGCGAACACGATACGGCGCTGATTGGCTGGTATGCGGATAATGCCGACCCGGATAATTTCTTCCGCCCGTTGCTCAGTTGCGCCGCCGTTGCCATTGGCAGTAACCGCGCTAACTGGTGTCATCCCGGTTTCGACCAAATTTTACTGGAGGCCATCGCCACCACCGATACCGAGACACGCCGCCAGTTGTACCGTTCGGCGCAGGATCTGCTGAACCAGCAGGTGCCGTTATTGCCGATCGCCCACTCGATGCGCTATCAAGCGCAACAGGACTTTGTCACCGGGGTTGAGCTGCCTCCTTATGGCGGCATCAGTTTTCGGCGAGCCGGCAAGGAGCTTAAGCCATGACGCGTTTTTTACTGCACCGACTGATTTATTTTACGCTGGCGTTGTGGTTGCTGACGGTGTTCAGTTTTCTGCTCAACTGGCTGTTTCCCGGCGACGTGATCACCAATATGTCCGGTATCCGCGCCATCAGTGACAGCTACGCCAGCGAATTCGCGTTACGCGGCGGTGACGATAATCTCGTCATGCAATACGTTTATTACCTGCAAAATCTGATCAACTTTGACTGGGGTTACTCGCTGGTCAGCCAACAGCCGGTGTGGCTGGAAGCTTCCCGCACCTTTATGGCAACCGCCGAAATCTTACTATTGGCCTTGCTACTGGCCTTGGTGGTCGGGCTGCCGCTGGGGGCGCTAGCCGCCATGCGTTATCACTCCGGTGTCGACAAGACCATTGTTTCAATCGCGGTCGGGGGTTACTCGATTCCGGTGTTCTGGCTGGCTCAGCTATTGATTTTGCTGTTTGCGGTGAAACTGCGCTGGCTGCCCATTACCGGCCAAATCGACCCGCTGTTTTTGATCGAACCTCAGTCGGGTTCAGTGTTGCTCGACATTGCCCTGAGTGATTCGGCGCATAAAGCGGCAGCTTATCGCGATGCCCTGGCTCATATGGTGTTGCCGGTGATTGTACTGGCCAGCCTGCCGGCCATGCTGTTGTTGCGGATGATGCGCAACACCACCGTCGAAGTGATGCAGCAGCCCTACATTAAAGCCGTTCGTGCCCGAGGCCTGTCGCCGTTGCGGGTAGCGGTTAAACACGCTATCCCCAATGCCATTCAGGGTATTCTGCAACAACTGACCTTTATCTTCGGTCTGATGTTAGCCAATGCCGTGATTGTCGAGTCCATTTTTAACTGGCCCGGTATCGGCTCCTGGCTGCTGAAGGCCATCATTGACCGGGATTATCCGGTCATTCAGGCCGCCTTGCTGATCCTGGTTGCCACCACATTGTTTGCTAATCTGCTGTTTGAACTCTATCGCGGTTGGCGCTTCCCGATTGTCAGAGAGGAACGTTATGGCGCAACCTGACCTGTATTACCGGGATAATAATCCCTCACCGCTGCAGTTGGTCTGGTACTCGTTTCGCAGCCGCATTGCTGCCATGGTGGCGTTGTGGTTTTTGATCATTTTGCTGGCGGTGACCTTATTGTCACCGCTGCTGGCTCCCTTTGATCCGGCGCAGCAATTTACCGACGCCATTTCGCTCCCGCCGTCGTGGACCGATGCCGGTAATATGCAATATATGTTCGGTACCGATGACCTTGGCCGTGATATGTTGTCGCGACTGCTGATTGGCTCGGTTTACAGCTTTGCGCTGCCATTGGCTACGGTCATTGTCGCCTCGACCTTTGGCATTTTCATGGGCGCTGTCGCCGGTGTTGATCGCAACTTTAAATATCAAGTATTCGGCCAGGTCTTTGACCGGGTATTAACCATTCCATCGTTTTTGCTGGCACTGGTGATCATCGCGATTTTGGGTCCGGGTCTGGGCAATGCCATCATCGCCATCACGCTGTCGTTAATTCCGCAGTTTATTTATGTCACCCGCAACGCGGTACACAGCGAATGGCAAAAAGACTACGTCACTGCGTCGCGTTTGAATGGCTGCTCCAATACCTATTTGATGTATCGGGTGATATTACCCAACATCACACCGGCGTTGGTGATGCAACTGACGGTAGCATTATCGGTATCGATTATGGACATAGCCGCTCTCAGCTTCCTTGGTCTTGGCGTGCAACCACCGACGCCGGAGTGGGGCTCAATGCTGTCCCGCAGTCTTGATGAGGTGTACTTATCGCCCTGGTCGATGGTGTTGCCGGGGATTACGCTGTTCTTGACCATCACCGCCATCAATGTGGTCGGCGACAGTCTGCGCCGCGCAATCAAACAACGGATGGAGAACTGATGGATTTACTGGATATTCGTAACCTCACCATCGAACTGGATATGCCGCAAGGTCGGGTACGCATTCTCGACCGCGTAAACCTGCAACTGAAGGCCGGTGAAATCCACTCCATCGTGGGCGAATCCGGCTCCGGTAAAAGTTTGCTGGCTAAAGCCGTGATTGGCGTTATCAACCCGGCCTGGCACGTCACCGCTGACCGCCTGTGGTGGAACGGCCAGGATTTACTGGCCATGAACAGTAAGCAGCGACGCGCCGTCACCGGCCGGGACATGGCGATGATTTTTCAGGATCCGGCCGCGTATCTCGACCCCAACAACACCATCGAGCAGCAAATTGATGAAGCCATCCCTAAAGGTGACGTCACCGGTACGTTTCTGCGCCGGCGCATCGATCGTAAAACCCGTGCACGACAATTGCTGCACCGGGTCGGTGTGCGCGACCATGATAAGGTGTTAAAAAGCTATCCGTTTGAGTTGTCCGAAGGTATTGCGCAAAAAGTCAGTATTGCGATTGCCGTGGCTCACCGTCCAAAACTGTTGATCGCCGATGAGCCGACCACCGCGATGGAGCCGTCAACCCGCGACCAAATCCAACGTCTGCTCACCAAATTGGCGGTCAGCCAGGATATGTCGGTGTTACTGATCACTCAAGATGTGGCGTCGATTTTGCCGGCCACCCAGAACCTGACCCTGCTGTATTGTGGGCAGTTAATGGAAACCGGTGATGCGCAGACCATTCTGGAACGGCCGGCGCACCCTTATACTGATTCGATGATTCGTATGTCATTGCAAAATCAGGACGATTTACCCCGCAAATCGCGCTTACCAACTTTACCGGGAGCGGTCCCTACCCTGCGACATATGCCGATTGGCTGCCGTCTGGGGCCGCGCTGTCCGTACGCGCAAAAACAATGTGTGAAAGCACCGGTGGCGCAGATCCGTGACGAGCAACTGTTTCATTGTCATTTTCCGTTAAACGAGCCGCAATCATGAGCCATGTACTGGAAGTAAAAGGCCTTAGCAAAACGTTTCGTGGTCGCCGCGATTGGCCCTGGAGCCCGAGATCCGTTGCGCTGGAACCCACGTCGTTTACGCTCGAGGCCGGCGAAACACTGGCGATCATGGGTGAAACCGGCTCCGGTAAGTCGACTCTGGCGAAACTGGTGGCCGGAGTCGACAACGCGTCCTCCGGCGACATTTATTTGAACGGCCAGAAGCTGTATGACAACAACACCAAGCAGCGCTGCCAGAATATCCGCATGATTTTTCAGGACAGCGAGAAATCGCTCAACAGTCAGCGCACCATCGGACAACAGCTGGAAGAGCCGCTGCTGTTTAATACCAGCCTGAGTGCCGCGGAACGCGATGATTACGTAAAGAAAATTTTACGGAAGGTGGGATTGCTGGCCGAACATTACGAGTTTTACCCGCACATGTTGTCCACCGGTCAAAAACAACGTGTTGCCATTGCTCGCGCGATTGCTCTGGAGCCGCAAATCATCGTGGCCGACGAGGCGCTGGTCGCACTGGACCCATCCGTTAGAGCACAAATTATTAACCTAATGCTCGATCTCCAGCAGGAAATGGGTATTTCGTACATTTTCGTGACACATTCGCCGCAAATCGTGAAACACATTGCTGACAAGATCTTAATTTTGTATCGTGGTAAAATGATCGCGTTTGAGAAAACCGAACTATTACTAACAGAACCGCAACAACCTTACGTAGAACAGTTGTTGCATGAACACTTAACGACAGAACACTTAAACCAAAAGCGACAGAAGCGCTAACGTCGCTACAACTAAAATTAAGGGAGTTTAATGTGGAAACAGGTACTCTGATATCGCTAGCGCTGTATTTTCTTGTGATGCTTGGCATCGGTCTGTATGCCTATAAAAAGGCGACCGATTCGGTATCCGGTTACATGCTGGGTGGCCGCGGCCTTGGTCCTGCAGTGACGGCGCTTTCGGCCGGTGCATCGGATATGAGCGGCTGGATGCTGATGGGCTTACCCGGAGCGATTTATGTTTCTGGTGTGTCACAGTTGTGGATAGCTGTGGGTTTGCTCATTGGTGCGTATCTCAACTACATCATTGTTGCACCGCGCTTGCGGACATACACTGAGGTTGCCAACGATTCCATCACCATTCCGGATTATTTTGCCAACCGCTTTAACGATAAAGGACGCAAACTGCGTATCTTCTCGTCGGTGGTTATCATCATATTCTTTACCCTGTATACGTCAGCCAGTCTGGTGGCCGGGGGTAAGCTGTTTGACAGCTCCTTTGGCATGGATTACACCACCGGCCTTTGGGTCACCGCCGGGGTGGTCTGCGCTTATACCCTGTTCGGGGGTTTCCTGGCGGTCAGCATGACCGACTTTGTGCAGGGCTGCATCATGTTTGTAGCGCTGGTGCTGGTGCCGATTGTCGCCTTCGCCGAACTCGGTGGTTACAGCGACGTGGTCGGCCAGGTTGGCGACATCAATCCGTCCTTCCTGGACTTCTTTAAAGATGGGGCTACCGGTGAAAGCTTAGCTGCACTGGGTATTATCTCATTACTGGCCTGGGGTCTGGGCTATTTTGGCCAGCCGCACATTATCGTCCGTTTTATGGCGATTCGTTCCGTCAGTGACATCAAGAGTGCACGCCGTATCGGTATCAGCTGGATGTTTGTTTCCATTATCGGTGCGATGGCAACCGGTTTCGTGGGTATTGCCTACGTCGCCGAAACGAAAATGACACTGGCCGATGCTGAAACCATCTTTATTATCTTCTCGCAGTTCTTGTTCCACCCGCTGATTGGTGGCTTCTTGCTGGCAGCTATTCTGGCGGCCATCATGAGTACCATCTCGTCGCAATTATTGGTGAGTTCAAGCTCGTTGACGGAAGACTTCTACAAAGCCTTCCTGCGTAAGGACGCCAGCGATAAAGAGCTGGTTGCCGTTGGCCGAATTTCGGTACTGCTGGTTTCACTGGTCGCTATCTGGTTGGCCTGGAACCCGGAAAATACCGTCCTGACGCTGGTATCTAACGCCTGGGCAGGTTTTGGTGCGGCCTTTGGTCCGGTGGTCATTCTGAGCCTGTTCTGGAAGCGCATGAACCGTCACGGTGCCCTTGCCGGTATGATTCTGGGTGCTGCGACCGTGCTGTTCTGGATTTATGGTCCGGAATTTGGCGGCCAGCCATTAAGCGGCTACGTTTATGAAATCGTACCTGGCTTTATCGTGTCGGTACTGGCCATCATCGTGTTCAGTAAACTGACCGAAGAACCGGCACAGGAACTGCAGGATAAATTCGATGAAATGGAAAAAATCATCGATGACCACTACCACACTCAGAAGTAATCGGTAGTAAGCTAAAGCAGTAAAAGCAGGGTCGCTTCGGCGGCCCTTTTTTGTATCTACAGCGTTAGGACAGGTTACCTAAGCGAGGAGATCGTTATGAAGACTACCCTACTTTCTTGTGCGCTCGCGTTGGGCTGCACATTGGCAGCGGATTCGCTACAGGCGGCCGACCGCATTACCGGCCATCATTTTGCCACCCGTTCAGAAGCCATGGCGCCCAATGCGATGGCGGCAACCAGCCAACCGCTGGCAACCCAGGTGGCGCTGGACATCATGCAGCAAGGCGGCAACGCGATTGATGCCGCAATTGCCGCAAACGCGGTGCTGGGGCTGGTTGAACCGACCGGTAACGGCATTGGTGGTGACCTGTTCGCCATTGTTTGGGATGCCGACAGCGAACGCCTTTATGGCTTAAACGCATCCGGTCGCTCGCCACAGTCACTGAGCCGTGACTATTTTATCGACAACGGTTATGACAGCATCCCGGCACGCGGTGTATTGCCCCTTTCAGTACCGGGAGCCGTTGATGGCTGGTTTGAATTGCACGACCGCTTCGGCGCGCTGCCGATGTCGGAGGTGTTAGCGCCGGCGATTGAGTATGCGCGTCAGGGCTTTCCGGTTACTGAGGTGATTGCCTATTATTTTCAACGCAACGGTGAAGTTCTCAAAGACCAGCCCGGCTTTGCTGAGGTCTTTATGAAAGACGGAACCATGCCGCAGAAAGGCGAACGCTTCCGCAACCCGGATCTGGCCAATACCTATCAGATGTTGGCCGAACAAGGTCGTGACGCCTTTTACGAGGGCGAAATCGCTGAAACCATCGGTGACTTTGTGCAGCAACACGGTGGCTTTTTGTCCTATGAGGATTTGGCGGCGCACGAATCAACCTGGGTCGACCCAGTGTCCAGCAGCTACCGTGGCTACGACTTATGGGAGTTACCACCCAACACCCAGGGCATCGCGGCACAGCAAATTTTAAACATTCTGGAAAACTTTGATGTTGCCGAGATGGGGTTTGACAGCCCCGAATACGTCCATCATTTTGTCGAAGCCAAAAAGCTGGCTTTTGAAGATCGTGCCAAATATTACTCGGATCCTGCCTTTAACGAGGTACCGGTTGAGGGCTTATTAGACAAAGGTTACGCCAAACAACGCGCCAAACTGATCGACCCGAACAAGCCCGCCGCAGCGGTTGAACCCGGTAATCCCCCCACCGAAGGCGACACCATCTATCTGACCACCGCCGACAGTGACGGTAATATGGTGTCTTTGATTCAAAGTAATTACCGCGGTATGGGCTCCGGTGTAACCCCTGAAGGTCTGGGTTTTGTACTGCAGAACCGCGGTGAGCTGTTTCATCTGGACCCCAGCCATAATAACGTTTATGAGCCGGGCAAGCGGCCGTTCCATACCATCATTCCGGCGTTTGTCACCAAAGACGGTAAGCCGCTGATGAGTTATGGCGTTATGGGCGGTGCTACGCAGCCGCAGATGCACGCGCAAATCCTCATCAATATCATTGATTTTGGTATGAATTTACAAGAAGCCGGTGACGCACCACGCATTCTGCATACCGGTTCGGGTCAGCCAACCGGCGGCCAAATGACCGACGGCGGCACCGTGCATCTGGAGAATGGTTTTTCGAAACATACCCGTCGTGAACTGATTAAAATGGGCCATACCCTGCAAGAAGCGGTCGGCCCATTCGGCGGTTATCAAGCGATTTGGAAAAACCATCAGCAAGATGTCTATTACGGCGCCTCCGAGAGCCGCAAAGACGGGCACGCGGCGGGTTATTAACCCCGTCGCTCCCGAAACAATTCGATTTCGTCCATAATGAGATCACGCATGCGTAGCGTGGTCTCATAACCGATGTCGATGCCCTCGTTGCCACGATCAAACTCCATAATGCCAATATGGCCCAGCTTGGGCTGCACTAAAATATCGGGCGGATCACCGGCCATACGAGCTTTGGTAATACGCTCCTGCATGATATCAATGGCACTGGACATGACGCTGAACATACCCGGCGGTTTATGCGGGTTGGCTTTAAATCGATCTTTAATATTATCGAAGTAATGCTGACTGCTTGACCAGAAGTTCTCGAAAAAACCCGACTCGTCATGCCGCGCTTTATGCTCTAACTGCTTTTTCTGCGCTTCTTCGGCCTCAGTTTGCGGCGGAATGTTGCGTCCGCGTTGCTCCAGTGCTTTGGAGTTTAACTGCGAGTTGAGGTGCACGGCGATGACAAAATCCGCCCCCAGCGCGCGACACAGTGATACCGGAACCGGGTTAACCAAACCACCGTCAATCAGCCAGCGCCCATCCATCGCACTCGGCGCTAAAATGCCGGGCATCGCGCAGGAAGCCCGTGAGGCATCGTACAAATCACCTTTGCGCAGCCAAATTTCACGTCCGCTGTACAGATCCGTTGCCACGGCACCATAGGTAATGGGCAGATCTTCGATGTTTTTGGCACCAAACTGCTCACGAGCCTCGTTAAACACCTTTTCACCACCGATCAGTCCACCTTGATTGAAACCAAAGTCGAGCAAATTCCAGACTTCCCAGCGCCCCATATTAACCACCCAATCCTCGATTTCGGCCAGCCGACCGGACGCGTACCCAGCGCCTACCAAGGATCCGATTGAGGTTCCGGCAACCATATTAATCCGCACACCCATTTCTTCTAATGCTTTGATCACACCGATATGGGACCAGCCTCTGGCAGCTCCTGAACCGAGCGCCAATGCTACTTTGACTTCTGACATGTAAACTCTTCCTAATTCCCTGCTAACAACGTACACTGAGTTGCCTCATTTGTAGCATAAAACAACTCACACGGATAAGGAAAACTCGGTGATTTTTTATATAGCGCGGCAACCCATCTTTGACCGTCGTAGAGGCCTGTTTGCCTACGAGCTGTTGTTTCGAGATGGCTTTGAGAATGCGTTCCCGGACATTGACTCCGATGAAGCCACGGAACGGCTGGTTGAGAGCAGCGAACTGAGTACCGGCATTGAAGCATTAACCGGTCAGAATAGAGCGTTCATTAATTTCACGGAACAATCGATCTGCAACCAACTACCTCAACTGCTACCCAAGCAAAACACGGTGGTTGAGCTGCTGGAAACGGTAGCCCCAACCGACGACGTTTTTCAGTCGGTAACGTCATTGAAGGATAAGGGCTACACAGTAGCGCTTGATGATTTTGAATTTGATGATCGCTGGCAGCGTTTTTTGCCGCTGATCGACATCGTCAAAATGGACTTCCGCGCACTGTCGATAGCGCAGATTAAACAGCAAATGCGCGCACACCGCGGCTTTACAGGACGTTATCTGGCGGAAAAAGTAGAAACCTACGATGAATTTAAGCAAGCACTCGAGCTCGGCTTTGATTACTTTCAGGGCTACTTTTTTGCTAAACCGGAAGTCATCCAACGCCGTTCTTTATCGGCGTCACAAAAAGTCTATCTGGAGCTGCTGGATAAAATATCCGCCGACGACTATAACCCCGACGAAATCGCCCAAATTATTGAGCGTGACACCGGCGTTTCCTACAAGTTGCTGCGTTTTGTGAATTCCGCGTTTTTTGCCCGTCGCTCGGAAATAACCTCATTAAAACAAGCCGTCGTGCGCCTGGGACAGGCCGAAATACGCAAGTTTGTTGCGTTAATATCAACCGCCTCACTGGGCGAGAGTAAACCCAACGAGTTAACGCAGTTATCAATAACCCGCGCGCGTTTTTGTGAACAACTGGCGCAGATGAATCCACGCTATGGTGCCGACCCCGGTACAGCTTTCCTGTCAGGGTTGCTCTCTAAGCTTGATGCGATGATGGACGATGAGTTGAGCCAAATTTTAACGCACATTCATGCCGGCACCACCATTCGCGACGCGTTGATTGATAAAAAAGGCGCGATTGGTTTTTTTCTGATTACCGCTGAAGCGATCGAGCGCGTCCATTGGAAGAAAATTGATCAGGCCGCCAAACAGCTCAAACTGTCCAGTGATACGGTGATCAAACTGTACCACGACGCCTCAAGTTGGGCGCGGGCCGCGAGCGGAAGTGCTTAAGGAGGTACTATGCAGCACTCGGATATCTGGCAACAACGTATGCAAGCATCAACACCGGCGGATCGTTCCGGTGATACCCGTACGCCCTATCAGAAAGACAAAGCCCGGGTGTTACATTCCGCCGCATTTCGACGGCTGCAGGCAAAAACTCAGGTGATGTACATTGGTATGCACGACTTTCCGCGTACCCGCCTAACTCATTCGCTCGAAGCCAGCCAAATTGGCGGTGGCCTGGTGGTTCATTTTCAGCAACACCAGACCGAACTTGCAGAGTCTCTGCAACTGTCTGAATCGCTGATCGAATCCTTGTGTCTGGCGCACGATATTGGTCATCCGCCATACGGTCATGGCGGTGAAATTGCGCTCAATTACATGATGCGACATCACGGCGGCTTCGAGGGCAATGGTCAAACCTTTCGTATCGTCACCCAGTTAGAGACCTACACGGCCGACGCCGGAATGAATTTATGCCGCCGCACACTGCTCGGACTGTTGAAGTATCCGGTTACCATGCATCAGGCAAGACGCAAACGACTGCCAAAGGACATCAGTGATTTCCGTCATTTACCAACCCGCGACTGGCTGCCGGCGAAAGCGCTGTATGATGACGACAGCGATGCGTTAAAGTGGGTACTTTCCGCACTGTGTGATCGTGATATCGAGCGCTTACAGCAGTTTTCACAGCAGCCAAGTGAACATCAACATGGCCGCAGTCAATACAAAAGCGTTGATGCGTCGATCATG
Organism: Idiomarina aquatica; assembly: GCF_003987185.1. GTDB lineage: Bacteria > Pseudomonadota > Gammaproteobacteria > Enterobacterales > Alteromonadaceae > Idiomarina > Idiomarina aquatica. Next base: position 187,971 of record NZ_PIPS01000001.1, read on the forward strand.
GAGCTCGCCGATGACATCGCCTATGGCGTGCATGATCTGGAAGACGCCATTGTGGTCGGTTTAATCCAGCGCGATCGCTGGATGGCTGAAATGTATGAGTTGTTGCAACAGCTGGAGTCGGAATTACCTGAGTTTAATGCGGCTGAGCTGACCGATTTGCTGTTCTCAGCACAGCATTATCAGCGCAAACGCGCCATCGGCGATTTGGTTAACCGTTTGGTGACCTCAGCGACCCTACAACCCTACCCAGTCACATTTGACGATCCTATTCTGCAATACCAAGCGTTACTGGGTCCGACAGAACACAAGCTGTTACAGGCGCTAAAAGAATTCATCTTTAAATTTGTTATTCGCAAACCCGAAATGCAAATTCAGGAATTCAAAGGGCAACAGGTGGTGATGGAAATTTTTGACGCACTCGCGGTCGATCCGGAGCGTTTATTACCCGAAAACACCAAACAACGTTATCAGTTGGAAAAACAGCGTCTCGAGCAGGGACTCAAGGGCAACCCCTATCGGGTTATTGCGGATTATCTGGCAGGAATGACCGATGCTTACGCGGCGAGACTTCATCAGGAAATGTTCTCTGTGAACTCACCGCCGCGCATGACATCGAGGTTTTAATAACGCCTAGGTCAATGACAGATCGTCATCGGCCTCGGCTTTATCGCTGGCCTTGCTGGCTTTAGCAGCCGCTTCAGCTTCTCGATCTTCCTTGGTTTTCTTTACGGGTTTAGTCAACAACAGTTCCCGTAAACGTCCTTCCAGCTCGTTCGCGATAGCCGGGTTTTCCTGCAGGAACTTCATTGAGTTCGCTTTACCCTGACCAATCTTATCGCCATTGTAACTGTACCAAGCGCCCGCTTTATCGACCATCTTGTGTTTAACACCTAAGTCGATGAGCTCGCCTTCTTTGGAGATGCCGCGACCGTATAGGATCTGGAAGTTTGCTTCTTTAAATGGCGGCGCTACTTTGTTTTTCACCACTTTCACGCGAGTTTCGTTACCCACCACTTCGTCGCCCTCTTTCAGAGCACCGGTACGACGAATATCAAGACGTACTGACGAGTAGAATTTCAACGCATTACCACCGGTTGTGGTTTCCGGGTTACCGAACATCACACCAATCTTCATCCGGATTTGGTTAATGAAGATGCACAGGCTGTTCGACTTTTTGATGTTAGAGGTCAATTTACGTAACGCTTGTGACATCAAACGCGCCTGCAGACCCACGTGGCTGTCACCCATCTCGCCTTCAATTTCAGCTTTTGGCGTAAGCGCGGCAACCGAGTCGACGATAACCACATCAACGGCACCAGAACGCACCAACATGTCACAGATTTCCAGTGCCTGCTCGCCCGTATCCGGCTGCGACACCAACAGGTCATCAACCTGAACGCCAAGCGCTTCCGCGTAAATCGGATCCAATGCGTGCTCAGCATCAACGAACGCACAGGTTTTTCCGGCTTTCTGAGCTTCTGCGATAACTTGCAGTGTCAGCGTGGTTTTACCGCTCGATTCCGGTCCGTAAATTTCAACGACACGTCCAAATGGCAGACCACCGATGCCGAGGGCGACATCAAGCCCTAACGAGCCGGTTGACACTGAGGCAATGTCCATGGTCTGGTTATCACCCAGACGCATAATGGATCCTTTACCAAACTGTCGTTCAATTTGTCCAAGTGCTGCATCTAGTGCTTTTGAACGATCGTTGCTCATGCTATGCTCCAACTATTAATTACTGGTTTTATGAACAGTATACTGTATGTTTTTACAGTATCAAGTTATTACGATAATTTTTTTAGTAAGCGATTCAAAACCGTTGCTATGGTCTGTATCCGCACCGCTTCGCGGTCTCCTTCGAAAACCTGCGAGAAGCTCTCGGTCTGCTGGCCACAGGCAATGGCCATCCACACCAGACCCACCGGTTTTTCCGCACTGCCACCCTCCGGTCCGGCAATACCACTGACGGCAACCGCCCAATCCGCTGAGGCGGCCTGACAAGCTCCTCGTGCCATCGCTTCAACACAAGGTTGCGATACCGCACCAAATTCCGTCAGTGTGGTTTCGGGTACCTGCAACCACTGCTGTTTGAGTGCGTTAGTATAGGTGATTAAGCCACCATTAAACCATGCAGAGCTTCCCGCCACTTCCGTAATGACGTATCCTATACCTCCGCCGGTACAGGACTCTGCGGTTGCCAGCGTTTGCTGGCGGGCGGTCAACTGTTGACCAACCGTTGCCGCCAGCGACACCAGTTGCGCCCAGTTTTGTCGGCTTGTTACCATAATTTTCGGATCCTAATAAAAAGATAACTAAAGTATGCCAGCGTCCGCTATTTCTGAACAGTCGATCCAATCACATACACCCATGATGCAGCAATACCTGCGCATAAAAGCAGAACATGCTGACATGTTGTTGTTCTATCGGATGGGTGATTTTTACGAGCTTTTCTTTGATGACGCCAAACGCGCCGCCGAATTGCTTGATATTTCGCTGACCAAACGCGGCGTCAGTAATGGTGAGCCGATCCCGATGGCCGGTGTGCCCTACCATGCCGCCGAAAACTACCTCGCGCGACTGGTCAATAAGGGCGAATCCGTTGCCATTTGCGAACAGATTGGGGATCCGGCCACCAGTAAAGGCCCGGTTGAGCGTAAAGTGGTACGGATCCTGACGCCGGGCACCATTACCGACGAATCCTTGCTGAATGAGCGCCAGCAAAATCTTCTCACCGCCGTCAATCCGTTGGCAAACGGCTATGCCATTGCGGTACTGGAATTGAGCAGCGGCCGCTTCTGGCTTACTGAAGCCCACTCGTACGAGCAGTTAACGGCCGAACTGCAACGGCTGCAGCCGGCCGAACTGCTGTACCCGGAAGGTTTTGATATTGCCGGGCTCCCCTTGGCCAAAACCCGCAGTTGCCGCCGCGCGGTTTGGGAATTTGACGTTGAAACGGCGCAGGGTTTGCTGACCCGCCAATTTAATACCCAGCACCTGCAGGGCTTTGGCTTACAGGATAAACACCCCAGCATCAGCGCTGCCGGAGCGGTACTACACTACGTACAAGAGACGCAGCGAGCGGCGTTACCGCATATTCAGGCGCTGCTGCGCGAACCGCCGAACGATGCCATTATTTTAGATGCTGCCACACGACGTAATCTGGAACTGCAACAAAGTTTATCCAGCGCCGATACGCATTTGAGTGCGGTACTCGACGAAACCGTGTCGGCAATGGGCAGTCGTAACTTTCAACGTTGGCTACAACGCCCCATCCGCGAACAACAGACCTTAGAGGCTCGTTATGACGCGGTCGAAGAGTTGTGCGAACAAGAGCGTTACCTCGAGTTGCATCAACAACTGAAGCAGTTTGCCGATATCGAGCGTATTGTGGCGCGGATTGGCTTGCGCAGCGCGCGGCCCAAGGATTTCGCTCGTCTGCGTGACAGTCTGGCGTTGATCCCGGCGTTGAAGCTACTGTGTCAAACAGCGGCGCTGACGCGCTATGACAAGGTGATACAACCATTTGCTGAATTGCAGCAACGGCTCACTCGCGCAGTCATTGAAAACCCACCGATGCTGATCCGTGATGGCGGCGTCATTGCCAGCGGCTATGATAGCGAACTGGACGAGTTACGCGAACTGGCTACCGGCGCGTCCGACTATTTACAACAGCTTGAAACCCGTGAACGTGAGCGTACCGGCATTGCTACACTTAAAGTCGGTTACAATAAAGTTCACGGTTACTTTATCGAAGTATCGCGCAACGCGTCCGGGGATATCCCCGCTGATTACCAGCGTCGACAAACGCTGAAAAACACCGAACGCTACATTATTCCCGAACTGAAACAGCACGAGGAAAAAGTACTGACGGCACAGGCTCGCAGCCTGGCGCGCGAGAAATGGCTTTATGACCAGCTGTTTGAGCACTGCCTGCCCTTTGTCAACGAACTGCAACGCACAGCCGCCGCGCTGGCCGAACTGGACACCCTTGCGGCCTTTGCCAAATTGGCCATGCAACAAGGCTACTGCCGGCCACAACTGGTCAGCGACAACAACCGGCTGCAGTTGCAACAGGCTCGCCACCCGGTGATCGAACGGCTCAGTGACGAACCCTTCATAGCGAACGACATTGTACTGAGTCCCGAGCGCAAAATGTTGATGATAACCGGCCCCAACATGGGGGGTAAATCCACGTATATGCGACAGGCCGCGTTGATCGTTATTCTTGCTCATATGGGCTGTTATGTGCCCGCCGAAGCCGCGGTGATCGGTCAGTTCGATCGCATCTTTACCCGCATTGGTGCGGCCGATGATATTGCGTCAGGACGCTCAACCTTTATGGTCGAAATGACCGAAACGGCAAATATTCTGCATAACGCTACCGCGCAAAGTCTGGTGTTAATGGATGAGATTGGCCGTGGCACTTCTACCTATGATGGCTTGTCGCTGGCCTGGGCCGTGGCTGAACAACTGGCGCGCAATATCGGTTGTCTAACGCTGTTTGCAACGCATTATTTTGAACTCACCGAGTTGGCAGAACAGCTGCCCGGAACCGTAAATGTGCACGTCGAAGCACAACAACACCAGGATCATATCGTGTTCCTGCACCGTGTCGCTGAAGGCGCCGCCAGTCAGAGTTTCGGTTTGCAGGTCGCAAAACTGGCCGGTGTACCGGGTCATGTCATCAGCGCCGCCAAACGTAAATTAAGGACGCTGGAGCAAGAGTCAAGCGCACAACAAAGCTTACCGCTTGAGCCTCAGCCAGCAGCGCCACAAACGCCGGAACCGCAAGCAACGGCGTTGCTGGAGAAGTTACAGGGCGTTGACGTTAATGAACTGAGCCCGAAACAGGCATTGGATTTGCTGTTTGAATGGAAAAAGGCGCTCGATTGAGCGCCTTTTTATCAGTTCGAGGTAAACAGGGAGTCCAGTGTTAATCCCCGTTGTTTGAGAAAGTCCCTCAGCTTGCGTAACGCCTCCACCTGAATTTGCCGCACCCGTTCACGGGTTAACCCAATTTCATGGCCGACATCCTCCAGTGTTGAGGGTTCATAACCGAGCAGGCCGAACCGCCGTGCCAACACTTCTTTTTGCTTCGGACTCAGAGCTTCCAACCATTCCGTAATGCGCTCCTTGAGATCGCCGTCCTGCAAAATACCCTCAGGGCCGCCATCATTTTCATCGGCAAGCAGATCCAACAGTGCTTTATCACCATCCCCGCCCATCGGCATATCTACCGAAGCAATGCGCTCATTGAGGCGCAGCATTTTGTTGATGTCACCAACCGGCTTATTAAGGCTACGGGCAATATCTTCGGCGGTTGGCTCATGATCCAGTTTGTGGGCTAATTCCCGCGCTGCACGCAAATACACATTCAACTCTTTAACCACGTGTATCGGCAGGCGGATGGTGCGGGTTTGGTTCATGATGGCGCGCTCGATGGTCTGTCGTATCCACCAGGTCGCGTAAGTTGAGAAGCGAAAGCCGCGTTCGGGATCAAACTTTTCGACCGCACGAATCAGTCCCAAATTGCCTTCTTCGATCAAGTCTAAAAGCGCCAAACCGCGATTGTTATAGCGGCGAGCGATTTTAACCACCAGTCTCAGGTTGCTTTCAATCATTCGCCGTCGTGCGGCTTTATCGCCTTTTAACGCACGCCGCGAATAGAACACCTCGTCTTCGGCCGTCAACAGCGGCGAAAAACCAATTTCTCCCAAATACATTTGGGTAGCGTCCATTTTACGCTGGTACTGAGTATTCGATGACAGCGCTTCTTCTAAGGCAGCTTCTTCATCTTCAGCAATACGGGACGCATTCAGCGCCTCGGGTTGCGGTTCCTCGATGTCATCATCCTCAACAAAATCTTCACTGACTTCGTCATTTTCGTCCAACTCTGCCTTGGTCCTGCTCATAACAACTTCCCCTTGTCTAACCCTTCGTGACAAACGACACGCTGACATCCCTATCCGTTGCTTTTCATCCTCCTCGCCCTCACTAGCGGGATTTAGGCAAATAATGCCGTGGATTAACTGACTTGCCGCGATAGCGAACTTCAAAATGCAGCTTCACCCGCTGCGTTCCTGAATCGCCCATTTCGGCAATGGTTTCACCCACATCTACCCAATCTTGCTCTTGCACAAGAATCTTGTCGTTGTGCGCGTAAGCAGTAATAAAATCATCGTTATGTTTCAAAATGATTAACTGCCCAAAACCTCTTAACGCGCTGCCGACATAAACGACTTTCCCGGCAGCCGCCGCACGCACTGGGTCGCCCCTGTTACCGGCAAAATCGAGGCCCTTATTACCCCGTTCCGATAACGAAAAATCTTCAATGACTGCCCCCGCCGCCGGCCATCGCCACTGAATGTCTTTGTTGGCGACTGTCACCGAGCGACGTGGCTCAACCGTCTTCACGCGTTTCTGAACCGTTCGCTCAGACGCCTGGCTTTTCGGTTTAGTTGTTGGTTTTACAACCTTTTTCTTGCTGTCTACTTTTTGACCATACTCCTTCTGTGCAGACTTAGCAACGGGTCGCTTTATATCTTTTTTTGAGTCTCGGACAGTATTATTATTCGCTTTCGTTTGAGCAACCGATTTTGGCGGACGTTGACGTGCGAGATTGCCGGATAAACGCAACGTCTGGCCGGGGTAAATCGTGTAAGGCTCATCCAGTTGATTGAGTCTGGCCAGTTCGTTGACATCACGATTGGCACGGAAGGCGATAGAATAGAGGGTTTCACCGGCTTGTACCTGATAGGTATCGGCGGTCAATGAATTGGGTTCGAAGTCGCGAAAGGTTTTACCGGTATATAAGGTTTCCACCGGCGCCGGGGAACTGCGCCCCGAGCAGCCAGCGATGAGCAACAGGCCAATGGCTGCAGCCGCTGATAATACCAGTCTGGCAGGCAGTTGCTCTTTCATTGCTGTGTGCGCCCTTAACTCATCCCTTGGTAAACAACATAACCCAGGATAGCCAGCACCACAACACTCCAACCAATGCGGTCAACGTAAAGACGCAGTTTTACCGCCATTGCCGGGCCACCGGTTTTCAGCAGCCAGGCAACCAGATAAAAACGCAGCCCGCGACTGACTGCCGACGCCAGCACGAAAGGTAAAAATGCCATTTGCATAACCCCGGCTGTTACGGTAAATAATTTGTACGGAATGGGTGAGAAGCCGGCAATAAAGACGATCCAGATCCCATAAGTCGTAAACCACTCGGTTACCGTGGCCAGCTTGTCCTGATAACCAAGCGTTTCAACCAATGGCACCACGGCGACATCATAGGCCCAGTAGCCGAGCAAATAACCCAGTATGCCGCCGGCAACCGAGCTTACCGTCGTCAGTGCGGCCAACCGCCAGGCGCGCTGGGGCTGAGTCATTGCCATCGGCGCTAGCATGACATCAGGCGGGATCGGGAAAATAACCGATTCGGTAAAACTGAGTAACGCCAACAGCCAGTCTGCTTTCGGGTGTTGCGTCCAGCGAAGCACCCGATCATACAACGCAGAAAAAAGTTTCAAAGAAGATCCCCTTTAACCAATGGCACAAATCGAACATCACCAATCCGTTGTTGTTCAATGGTGTCGCCAAACCGACGCAGCACCGTTAACGTCTGCTGCTTATCACCCACAGGAATGATCATCACCCCGCCGTCGGCCAATTGTTCTACCAGCGCTTGCGGCACTTCGGTTGCGGCGGCGGTGACGATAATACCGTCGAACGGCGCTTTACTGCGCCAACCTTCCCAACCGTCACCATGGCGCATCGAGACGTTATGCAAGTCCAGACTACGCAACCGGCGTTTGGCCTGATACTGCAACTGCGCGATTCGCTCGACGCTGTAGACGTGATCCACCAGGCGCGCCAGAATTGCGGTCTGATAACCGGAGCCAGTGCCAATTTCGAGTACTTTTTTGCAATCGTGCTGCATCAGCAATTGGGTCATGGTTGCCACCATCAGCGGCTGCGAGATGGTCTGCCCGTTGCCGATGGGCAACGCGGTGTTTTCGTAGGCTTTGTGCGCTAGGCTCTCCGGCATAAACAACTGCCGCGGCGTGGTTTCGATGACGTCCAGTACCTGCTGGTTCGTGATACCCGCCTGCCGTAAAATACTGATCAAACGCCGAGCCGGACCTGAAGATGTAAATGCTGTCATGATTGATCGGATAACCAGTCGTTCAAGGTGTCCTGATGACGTTTTGCGGTCATATCCAGACTTAATGGTGTAATCGAAACATAACCTTCGCGCACCGCATAAAAGTCGGTATCCGGCGCATCATCGGCGTGATGGCCAATCGGCCCGTACCAGAAGATTTCACGGCCGAACGGATCGCGGTCATGCACCATGGTTTCAGCGCGATGACGGCGTCCCAGCCGCGTCACCCGCGTCCCTTTTAACTGGTCAAAGGTGGTGTACGGCACATTAATATTCAGCACCGTGTCCAGTCGCAACGGTTTGGATTCCATCGCCTGTACAATATCAGCGACCACCCGGGCGGCGGTATCATAGTAGTCGTGCCCTTTACCGCCCATCGACACCGCAATCGCCGGCAACCCTTTAAAGCGACCTTCCATGGCGGCCGCAACCGTACCGGAATACATCACATCATCCCCCATGTTGGGGCTGTCATTGATGCCGGAAACCACTAGATCCACTTCGTCAGCAAAGGGTGAGTTGGTGCCTAAATGGACACAATCTGTTGGCGTACCGTTTAACGAGTAAAAGCCGTTATCGAGGCGTTGCAGGCGCAACGGGTTATGCAGGGTCAGCGAGTTAGAGGCACCACTGCAGTTGCGATCCGGGGCAATCACACGAACATCTGCAACTTCTTTTAGCGCACGGTAAAGCGCATGAATTCCCGGTGCGTGGACACCATCGTCATTACTCAACAGAATTTTCATCATTTTCAGTCACCGCTAAATCAATGAGTTCATTAATACAGGTTGTCGCAAAGCTGCCGGTCGGTAAGGCAAAGTCTATGGTTGCATCATCCCCTTGCCAGTGCAATTGGGGCGCCTGCAGAAACAGTCGCAACGGCCGTCGTGATGCTTTTAGACGGACTTTGGCAAAATCGTCCAACCATTGCTGATACGGCGCCAGCCACTGCTGCTCAGCAGCGGCAGCCGCGCCCTCAACTTTACCGGGACCGTCTTCGCCGGGCATCGCACAGGTTAATTGCACGTCACCCTGCGCCAACCGGCTCAGCAATTCATCGTCCCAGTTATCGGCAATAAAGACCGACTGCGAGCCCTGTAACATGACACAGTCACCGTCCAACGGCTTAAATTCATGTGTCTGCCAGCGCGCTGCAGCCAGTTGGTTGAATAAATACGAGCGCAACGCGGACAGCCACAGACTGCGCTTATTGCGGGCAATTTTGCGCGGTGATTCAGCGCTTAGCCAACGGCGCCCTTCGTGCAGGTTATTGCCGTCAAAACCAAAACGCTGAGCGCCGAAATAATTCAGCGTACCCTGTTCGCACAGGTGCTGCCAATTGCGTTCAAACAACGCCTTGTCGGCAACATCACGCAGACGAATGGTAAAGCGGTTGGCTTTGTGGAAGCCCAGTTTCAACTTTTTGCTGCGTTGAATCACGCGCTCCACCTCGACGCCGTCGAGCGCAAGATCGCTCCAGTTGAGCAGCGCTTTGCCCGGCAATTGTACCGAGAACCACTGCCAGGTAACGGCTTTGCGGTCCTTCAGCCCGGAATAACTGACCTGGCGCGGGTGAACGTTGGCAAACTTTGCCAGTTGCTCCGCAACAAAACGGGTGTTGGCGTCGGTTTTTTTGATCCACAGCCATTGATGTTCACCCTCACCCTCGTCGTCCACCGCCAGCTCTTCACGTACCTGGAAGTCTTCGGCGGTGTGCTTAAAGCGAGCGCTGGTCCGCTGCGCGTTCAGGGTTGGCCACTGCAGTTGAAGGTTTTCAAGTGACGCGCTCATGATGCGGTTCCTGCGTACAACAACGCAACGCAGTGGCAGGCAATGCCTTCCTCGCGGCCAACAAATCCCAGTTTTTCGGTGGTGGTGGCCTTAACATTAACGGCATTTTCAGCCACCTGCAGACCCTGCGCGATGCGGGTCCGCATGGCAGTAATGTGCGGGGCCATTTTTGGCGCTTGTGCAACGATGGTGACATCGACATTGCCGACCTTAAAGCCCTGTTGCTGTGCCAGTTTTACCGCGTGCTGCAGCAATACCATGCTGTCGGCACCGGCAAACTGCGGGTCAGTATCCGGAAAATGTTGACCAATATCACCGAGCGCCACTGCGCCTAACACCGCATCGGTAATTGCGTGCAGCACCACATCGCCGTCAGAATGCGCTTGCAGACCGGTAGTATGAGGTACCTTAATACCTCCGAGTAGCAGCGGTTTATCTGCGCCCCACTTATGTACGTCGTAACCGTGTCCTACTCGAAACTGCATAAGGTCAAAACTCCTTCTCTTGGTTGCTCGGTTTATCGGCCTGGCGGTGCCAGTATTGCGGTCACCAGTTCCAGATCTTCGGGGTGGGTGACTTTGATGTTTTTTAACGAACCCATTACCAGGCGCGGATGATAACCCAAATAGGCCATCGCTGATGCTTCATCGGTCAGTTGCGGGTGTTCAACCCCCATTTCACTGATGGCGTCGGCCAGCAGTGCCGCGGTAAATACCTGCGGCGTCTGCGCCTGCCATAGGTGTTCACGGCTGACACTGGTGCTGATCATGTCACTGTCCGGTTCGCTGCGTTTTAATGAATCTCGTACCGGCATGGCAACGATAGCGCCGTTATCGCCGCTGAGCGCCGCATCGATGACGGCGCTCAGTACCGCTGCAGGAAGCCCCGGCCGAGCCGCGTCGTGGACCACGACATGGGTGTAACCCTGAGTGATGGCGTGCAATACGCCAGAAAGCACCGACTCAGCGCGCGTTACGCCTCCGGCGACAAACGAAATGTTGGGTAAGCTCTTGGCGACCGCCTGTTCATTTTGCTCGTCGCTGGCAATGAAAACGTGTTCGACACGGGGGTCACGCAGCACCGCATCGACGCTGTGCTGTAATAGAGTTTTGCCGTGTACGACAAGAAATTGTTTCGGGGTTGCAGACTGCATCCGGCGTCCGCGCCCGGCGGCCGGGATAACTGCAGCAATGCTTGCCACCTTATTGGTCATGGCTGGGTCGCTCCTGCCCTATCCTTACTGGCTAACGACTTAGGTACGCGGCTGGGAATGATCCGGAAAAACACTTCGTCCTTTTTGATCATACCCAGTTCGTTGCGCGCGCGTTCCTCGAGCGCATCCTCGCCTTCGCGAAGATCCTCGATATCAGCGTACAGCACTTGATTGCGGCGCTTTAGGCTGTCATTGGTTGCTTGCTGGTTTTTAACCTCTTGTTGCAAACGCCAGTAGTCAGGAAGACTGTTTTTTCCAAACCATAAACGGTATTGTAGCGCCAGCAAAACGGTTAAAAGCAGCAATATCACCACACGCATGCGTTGCTCCGTTATTATTATCCTTCGTATTATGAATACTTATCGACGGTGTGAAAAGGCTATGGAATACATTTTTGCCGGATTGGTTCTTTTTTTTGCAACAACCTTACAAGGAATCAGTGGTTTCGGCTCGGGATTAGTCGCTGTGCCAATACTGGCATTATGGTTTCCACTGACGCTGTTGACCCCCAGCTTGTCCGTTATCAACATTTTCGTCGCCGCCGTCATTTACTGGAAAAACCGCCACGCAGCGCGTCCCGGACAGTGGCGCTGGTTAATTGGCGCCGGCGTGATGGCCTCGCTGGTGGCCGGCAGCTTACTGGTGAGCATTAACGAGCAATGGCTGAAACTGGCGCTCGGTGTCATCATCATTGCGGTCGCGCTGATCCTGGCCAGCGGCCGCCAGTTACCCACCGCCGAACACACCGCCGGTTACCTCACCATCGGCACCAGCTCTGGTATTTTAAACGGTCTGATGACCCTTGGCGGTCCGCCGATTGTGCTGTTTCTTGCTAACGCGCGGTTGCCAAAAACGCAGTTTCGCGCCACCCTCAGTTTATTCTTTCTCGCCATTGCGCTGGCGAACGTGATTAATTTTAGCCGTCAGGGACTCTACAGCGATACGCATTTTTACCTTATCGTGGCGCTGTTGCCTTGCGCTATCCTTGGCGCGGCGCTGGGGCAACGCTTGCAACATTACGTTTCCGAATTCCGTTTTCGCCAGTTAACCATTGGCTTAATGTTGCTGTCAGGTATCATAGTCAGCCTTCAAAGTCTGTAGGAGCCCTTTATGATACCCGCTGAGTTACTTGTGGTTGCGCTGTGCCTGGTAATGATCCTGGTGTCTTATCTGCATGTGTACCCGAAAGTTGCCGGCAGCAATTTCAACAAATTAGCCGCCTATGATCTGATCGCTGCAGGTATTGCGTTATTTATCGTCGGCTACAAATACTGGGACACGGGTTTTCCCTTTTATTTACTCGGACTGTCACTGAACTGGTTCTGGTATACCCTAATTGTCTACATTGTACTGGAGACGCCGGTGGCACTTTGGTACATCAAAAAACATAATATTCGATTTAAATGAGGAAGCACCATGGCGGCATTCGGTACCGTTTTTATGCCCAAGATGAGTCTGGCAGAGTATAAAGACCAGCGTTGGGATTATCAGCAGCTGGTCAACTCAGATTCACTTAATTTACACCCCGGCGCCCACGTTCTGCACTACGCCAGTACTTGTTTTGAAGGCTTAAAGGCGTTTCGTCACGATGACGGCAGCGTACACATTTTTCGCATGGACAAGAACATTGCGCGGATGGCACAAAGCAGTCGTCTGCTGGCACTACCGCCAATTGATGTCACCTTACTGCGACAGATGATCATTGATGTGGTCACGGCCTTTAACGATCAGGTGCCGGCACCGCCGGGATCGATGTACATACGCCCCACCCACATCGGCACCGAACCGGCTATTGGTAAAGCCGCTCACCCGACCAACCAATCCTTACTTTACGTGCTGTTGTCGCCGGTTGGCGATTACTTCTCCGGCGGTATTAAGCCACTGAAGCTGTTGGTGGAAGACCAGGGTTCCCGTTGTGCGGCGCACATGGGCATGATTAAAAGTGGTGGCAACTACGCCAGCGCCTTGGGCCCGATTTTGCAGGCTCGTGAGGCATTTGCTGCGGATCAGGTACTGTTCTGCCCCAACGGTGACGTGCAGGAAACCGGTGCCGCTAACTTTATTCTCATTGACGGTGACGAGATCATTACCAAAGACCTCGACAGTAGCTTTTTACACGGCGTTACCCGTGATTCGATCTTAACCCTTGCCCGCGACCGCGGCATGACCGTCAGCGAACGTCCGCTGAGTGTGGAGGAACTGATCGAACGGGCGCAGAAGCCACAAACCGAGGCGGCCTTGTCAGGCACGGCGGCGGTACTGACCCCGGTCGGTTCACTGGTTTATCAAGGACGCACCATTAACGTCGGTAATGGCCAGGGCGGCCCGATAACAGAACAGTTACGCAACGCGTTGAATGCTATCCAGTGGGGACAAGCTGAGGATACCCACGGTTGGCTTACTCGGATTGACTGAGCACGATGGCAGCGCGCTCAGTTCAACACGATACGATAACGTTTGATGGACTGTGTCTCCCCCGGAGGCACAACGTCGCCGTCGTCGCTAAAACCGAGTTTGTAAAGTAACCCGGCTGAGGCACGGTTGTCCGGATTACAAATGGCCAGCACTTCACGGTGTTGATGTTGTCTGGCCCATTCCAACACCGCACGATTTGCTTCATAGGCATAGCCCTGGCCGGTATATTCCGGCAGCAACGCATAACCAATATCAGCCAGCGGCAAATAGTCGCGCTTGAGTAAGCCCGCCATGCCGATCGGCTGATGGCTTTCCCGCAGACTGACTTTCCACAACCCAAAACCGTGCTGACGATAACTGGCCAGCGGCCCATCACGCAAATAGCTACAGGCACCGGCGCGGTCTCTAACCCCTTTATCCGCAATGTTCTCGATAAAGCTGGGCTGATTCAGCAAATTCACCAAGAAGTCTGCATCGGCATTGGACAACGGTTCAATCAACAGGCGTTCAGTGGTTATCATATTCCATTCCCTCACCGCGGTGTTTTACCACCGACGCTTTATGCTTGTCATCATACATGGCTTTATCGGCAAGGTTTAATAATTCATCAACACTCGCACCGTCGTTGGGATAGTGTGCGATGCCGATACTGGCAACAATATAAAATTGCTGCTCGTGGTGGTGAAACGGATTGGCCAGCAACTGTTGCTGAACTTTACGCTCAAGCACATCAGCGGTTTCAGCGGCAGCGGGCATCACTATAACAAATTCATCACCGCCGACGCGGGCTACGGTGTCCCCTTCGCGACACACCTGTTTTAAGGTTTTCGCCACGTGCAACAAAAACGCGTCACCGACCTGATGACCGTAGGTGTCATTAATGGATTTAAACTTATTTAAATCGATAAATAAGAGGGCGAACTGCGCATTCCGCGCTTTGATCAACTGCTGCATACGGTCAACCAGCAACCGTCGATTCGGCAGTCCTGTTAACACATCGGTCAGTGCGGTACTGCGCACCTGACGATAACTGCGAATCAATAACCACAACAGCCCCGCCACAAGCAACAGCAACGGATAGCCCACCAGGCGCGCCAGTTGTTGCTGCCAGAGGCTGATGGTGGCCGTTTCGGCGCGTTTCGCGTACAACGACCACTGGGTACCGTGAAACTGCACCTCGATACTCGCCTCATGGCCGGTGACCGTGCCTTCGTTACCATAGAAGCGCGAATCAAGCACCGGTGGTGTATCCGAGTGCGTTAACGCAAACGCAAGCTGTTGCCCGCCCACTTCGCTGATCGTATTGTGTAATAGCCGGCTGAGGTTAAGCATCAGCCGCAGTTCACCCCAATAGTGGCCACGATAAAGATAAAAGCTGGAGTAAATCGGCGCACGGACACTGAGACCCAGAAAACCGTCAGGCTGATAGCTGGGGGTACCAATGCGGGCTCGGTTTAAACCAATCGCGATGTCAGCCCGACGCGCCCAGTTATCACTTTGTTCAAAGGGGGTATCGGCGGTCATGGTCAGCAACGGATAGATAAACGCATCACCATCCCGGCTGTTCACTCTGATCTGTTCGATTTCACTAAAGCGCCGCAGCGTTTCAGCACTCACCAGCCGTGCTTCGCGCACGTCCGGATTGGGGTTGACGGAAAAGTAAGTACCGAGCGATAAACCGGCCTGAATCGTGCGACTTAACGACTGCTCGAGTTTGGATCGCACCGCCGTCAGACGATTGACGGTTTGTTGATACTGTTGTTGCTGCTGACGCTCGAGCGCTAACGCCTGGATGAATTCAACCAGCACCACGCCACCCAACACCAACAGGACGATCAGGACTTGGGCGCGCTTAAGCATTCCGCGTTTAAAAGAAGATTTTTCGGGCATTTCAGTTTGTTACGGTTTCGAGTTTACAACGGCGCACAGTCTAACGGGTGTGACCCGATTTGGCGAATTAATCGTCGAGCCATCGCCGCAACAGGTTTTGGTAGCTTTTGCTGAGGCGAAAGAACTGTTCACTGTGACCATTGGCCTGATGCTCAGCTTTTACCGCGGCTTGCAGATCAAACAAAATTTCGCGCTGCTGCGGGTCTCGCACCAGACTTTGCACCCAACCCACCATGGCCAGCCGTTCGCCGGCCGTAACCGGTTCAACCTGATGTAAAAAATGACTGGGGTAGATCAACACGTCGCCGGCGTCCAGTCGCCAACTGCGCTGTCCGGAACTGTCGTCGATGGTGAGCGCGCCACCCTCATAGTCCGCCAATGATGTCAGCCCCAGCGTAAACGAGATGTCAGTACGAATGCCGGCCATCAAGGCGTCATCCATGTGCATACCGTAAAACTCGCCTTGCTGATAGCGGTTGATCATTACCCGCGCAAATTGCTTGGGTCGCAGTGCCGCTTCCACACCGGCGGCGCTGCGGAACCGTTTCAGCAACAATTCCAGTACCGCATCCGCGGCCTTGCCGGAACCCAATTGTTGATTTTGCTTCAGTGGTTTTGCCGCCCAACCGGCGGTTAATTTACCGTCCGTAAAGGTCAGCGTTGCCAGCTTGTCGCGAACGGCCTGTAAGGTGTCGGAATCAATCACCTGTTGAAGATGCAGAATCATGGCGCCTCAATTAATTTTTGCGAATAGTTCTCATTTTTGACATTATAATGGCACTGTTTGGTTAAGACTACCTTGATTAAGAACAATGAAGGATTCGCACTATGTTTGAAAAACGCAAAGTATGGGTTGGTGTTGGTTCAGCCCTCGCCAGCAGCCTGGTTGTCGCCTCAGCGTCGGCCGATCAACCGGCGTCGGTCTACCCCGCTACCGCGATGGTTGCGCCAGGCCCGATGATGGAAGGTGAAGGCGGCGAAGGTGAAGGCGAAGGTGCCGTCAGCGTTAACCTGGCGGAGAACGACGCACAATTTCTGGCTCAGTTGGGCCTCATCCGTGGGCACCTGTGGGTCGGCATGACCTTGTACGAGCAAGGCCATATCGAGATGGCGAAAACACACATGAAACATCCCGGCGACGAACTTTACGCGGGGCTGGTCAGTGCGTTTGAAGCACGCGGTTTGCCGGGGTTTGCTGACGAATTGCAAGCCTTAGCCGATGCGGTAAATAACGATAACAGCCGTGCCGTGGTTGAGAATGCCTATAGCGCCTTGAAACAGGCGATCAGCGTTAACGAACCGGTGGCTGAGATGACTGCCGGCGATGTGTTGAAAAGCATCTCCAGTATGCTCATTACCGCCGCGGACGAATACGCCATTGGTATCAATGAGGGCAAGGTCGTGAATGTTCACGAATACCAGGACGCGTATGGTTTCCAACAAATTGCGCTGGCACGGCTGGAGGCAATTTCAGCGGCCGAACAACAACGTGGCGAAGCCGCAATCGCTGAAACCCGCCGCATCATTGAAGGGCTGACCGCCTTGTGGCCAACCACCACCCCCGAAGGTACGGTTGAAGGCGATGCCAGCCGCATTTATGGCGCCGCATCACGCATCGAACTGGAAGCGAACAGCATTTAATGAACGGGTAAAGGATTACCTTGCTATCGAAAGTGCGGCCTGAAACTTTTTCCAGTCGAGGGTCGCCACCAACAATAACTCGCGCAGCGTCAACGTGCGCGGGTTGATGCGGCCTCGATGATTCCATTGATGGCCACAGCAGGCAGCGGTCATAATGCGCTTATTGGGCTTGAGCAACTGCTCGGTGCCCGTTTCACCCTCACCACTAAAGGTAAACCAACCGCGGTAATTAAGGTGCAGTCGATTGTAGGTATGATCAACACGGTCGATGCTGTCGAGGAATATCGTTTTCAGCTCTGGCGTCTGGTAGCGCACCGGTACCACCAACCCCAATGAGGCGTGTTTTTCGAACCACTGGTGCTGTGCTTTTGCGGTACCGCTGGATTGTGGGCATTGGCTCGCCTGTGGCCCCTGCCAACTGGCGTTTTGTACATCCAGACTTAACGGTGATTCCGAGGCCGCACGCAGACATCCATGCGCCGCTCGTTGAATGTAGAAAGGCAGGCTGGCCAGTCGCCGCTGCAACGCGGCAACCGAAATATCTTCTGCGTGAGCCAGCTGATTCAGCTCACGTTCATACAAAGCAGAGCACAGCTCGGCGAAATCGCCGTGCTGTGCAATAGGCTGAAAAATATCAGCCTGTTGGTTACCCAGCGTTGACTTCCTGTCGTCCGCGGTAAGGCGCTTTGCCATTCAACTCGCCCTCGATACGTAGCAATTGATTGTACTTGGCCACGCGATCGGAGCGGCACAACGAGCCGGTTTTAATTTGTCCGGCCGCAGTACCCACCGCTAAATCAGCAATGGTCGCATCTTCGGTTTCACCTGAGCGGTGCGAGATAACCGCTGTGTAACCGGCGTCACGTGCCATTTTGATCGCTGCCAAGGTCTCCGACAGACTACCAATCTGATTAAACTTAATCAAAATGGAATTTGCAATCGACTTATCGATGCCCTCTTTGAGGATACGCGTGTTGGTAACGAACAGGTCATCACCGACCAACTGAACTTTATCGCCCAGCCTCTCGGTCAGTACTTTCCAGCCGTCCCAGTCGCTTTCATCAAGGCCGTCTTCGATCGAAATGATCGGGTAACGATCACACAACTCAGCCAGGTAGTCGGCAAAACCGGCCGCGTCAAAGGACTTGCCCTCGCCCGCTAACACATACTGACCGTCTTTGTAGAATTCCGATGCGGCACAGTCAAGCGCCAGGGTAATGTCTTTACCCATTTGGTAACCGGCTTTTTCAACCGCTTCGACGATAACCTGTAGCGCTTCTTCGTTCGATGCCAGGTTCGGTGCAAAGCCACCTTCATCACCAACAGCGGTGCTTAAGCCGCGTTGCTGCAACACTTTTTTCAGGGCATGGAAGACTTCAGCACCAATGCGCAGTCCTTCTTTGAAGCTTTCAGCACCGACCGGTTGAATCATAAACTCCTGAATATCAACGTTGTTGTCGGCGTGTTCACCGCCGTTGAGGATATTCATCATCGGCAACGGCATGCTGTATTGACCGGCCGTGTTATTCAGGTTAGCGATGTGCTCATACAGGGCAATCCCCTGGCTTGCTGCAGCCGCTTTCGCCACCGCCAGTGATACCGCCAGAATCGCGTTGGCACCCAGTTTTTCTTTGTTTTCGGTACCGTCCAGGCGCAACATAATGTCGTCAATCGCCTGTTGGTTATCGGCATCTTTGCCGTTCAGTGCTTCAGCAATGGCACCATTAATGTTATTGACGGCTTTCTCAACGCCCTTACCCAGGTAACGTGATTGGTCGCCGTCACGCAGCTCTAACGCTTCGCGTGAGCCGGTTGAGGCACCACTGGGTGCCGCTGCCCGACCCATATGGCCGGATTCCAGATAAACGTCTGCTTCAACGGTTGGGTTACCCCGGGAGTCCATGATTTCACGGGCAACAATACGCGTAATCTTGCTCATTATTCTGTCCTGTCCTTAAAGTCGATTAACCTAAACGTTCTTTATTGTACTGACCCGCAGCCTCGATAAAGCCCTTGAACAAAGGGTGACCGTCACGCGGCGTTGAGGTAAATTCCGGATGGAACTGCACCGCAACGAACCAGCGATGGTTCGGGTTTTCGATGATCTCGACCAGCTTTTTGTCGTGCGAGTAACCGGTGATTTTCAGTCCGGCTTGCTCCAGCGGCTCAATAAAATGATTGTTCACTTCGTAACGGTGACGGTGACGCTCTTCAATGGTTTCTGAGCCATACATGGCCAGCGCTTTAGAGCCTGGTTCAAGGTGACATTCCTGCGCCCCCAGACGCATGGTGCCGCCAAGGTCAGAATGCTCGTCACGAAGTTCTTTCTGACCGGACGCATCCATCCATTCGGTGATTAAACCGACCACCGGACTCTTACAGTTAGCGTCAAACTCGGTGCTGTTGGCGTCTTCCAGCTTCGCGACATTGCGCGCGTACTCGATCATCGCGATTTGCATACCCAGGCAAATGCCCAGATAAGGAATGTTGTTTTCGCGCGCGTATTGCGCCGCGATCAACTTACCTTCGATACCCCGATCGCCAAAACCGCCGGGCACTAAAATGGCGTCGACATCAGCCAGTTTACCGGTACCTTTGGTTTCCAGATCCTGTGCATCGATATAGCGAATATTCACCGTCAGACGGTTCTTTAAGCCGGCGTGTGCCAGGGCTTCGTTGACCGATTTATAGGCATCGGGTAATTCCACGTATTTACCGACAAAACCAACGGTCACTTCACCGTTAGGATTGGATTCCTGGTACAACACTTGTTCCCATTCACTCAGATCCGCTTCCGGGCAGTCCAGACGGAAGCGATGGGTGACGATTTCGTCCAGCCCCTGAGATTTCAGCATCGATGGAATTTTGTAAATGCTGTCGACATCGCGCAGACCAATAACAGCTTTTTCTTCGACGTTGGTAAACAACGCAATTTTCGACCGCTCCGATGCCGGCAGCGAACGATCCGAGCGACAAATCAGAATATCCGGCTGAATACCAATTGAACGCAGTTCCTTCACCGAGTGTTGGGTCGGTTTGGTTTTCACTTCGCCGGCCGCACCAAGGAATGGCACCAGCGTCAAATGCATGAACAGGGTATGGTCGCGACCGACCTCTGTGCCCAACTGACGAATCGCTTCTAGGAACGGTTGCGATTCGATATCGCCCACCGTACCGCCAATTTCAATGATGGCAACATCAAAACCTTTAGCACCCTCAACAATGCGACGCTTGATTTCGTTGGTAATGTGCGGAATCACCTGAATGGTAGCACCGAGAAACTCGCCTTTACGCTCGCGACGAATGATGTCTTCGTAGACACGGCCGGCGGTGAAGTTATTGTGTTGGGTCATGCGAGTGCGGATAAAGCGCTCATAGTGACCCAGGTCAAGGTCGGTTTCTGCACCATCGGAGGTAACAAACACCTCACCGTGCTGAATTGGGCTCATGGTGCCGGGATCTACGTTGATGTAGGGATCCAGCTTCATGATGGTTACGTTAAGGCCCCGTGCTTCAAGAATGGCTGCCAGTGAGGCTGCAGCAATGCCTTTACCCAGCGAGGATACCACTCCGCCGGTTACGAAAATATAGTTTGTCGCCATGTGTTACCCAGTTGGTCAGGTCAATGTAGGGATTTCTTTAAGACGGGAAAATAGTATACCGAAAGAGCACTTAAACGACAATCGAAAACCGACAATTGCCGTTACCCAATCGGTATTTCGGTACTCGGTGCACGCACCCGATTACGTTTGGGTCGTGCCAGCAGATAACCCAGCGTTAATGGCCCGATGCGTCCAAAAAACATCAGAAACATCAACAGCAACTGACCAAACACATTAAGATCTGCCGTTATGCCACGGGACAGCCCGACCGTGCCAAAGGCCGAAACAACCTCAAAAATCCCGTCAATAAAGCTGACCTTTTGCGTTGCCGCTAACAAGAAGAAGCTTATCCAAATCAAGGACACCGACATCACCGTTAACGCAAACGCTTTGCGCACGGTATGCTCCGGAATACTGCGATTGACCAACCGAATTTCTTTACGCTGACGGATAAAAGCATAGGTGGATAAAATCAACACCACAAAGGTCATCAGCTTAATCCCCGATGACGTACTGAGCGAGCCGCCGCCGATAAACATCAACAAAATCGTCAAAATGGTGGTGGCATCGTTATAACCGCTCACATCCAGCGTATTGAAACCGGCGGTGCGTGGTGTTGTTGCCTGAAACCAGGCGGCCCACAAGCGATCCTGTTCGGCCAGGCCACCCAGGGTGGCCGGGTTATTCCACTCCAGCGCCAGAATCAACAGCATCACCACCACATTAATCACCACGGTACTCATGATCATCATGCGACTGTATAAATTGAGTTTTTGCCAGCGACGCTGTCGGTACAAATCGATCCACACAACGAACCCAAGACCCCCAACAATAAACAACGTGGTGATGATCAGGTTAATGGCCGGATCGCCGACAAATGGCATCAGACTGTC
Source organism: Idiomarina aquatica (assembly GCF_003987185.1). Lineage (GTDB taxonomy): Bacteria > Pseudomonadota > Gammaproteobacteria > Enterobacterales > Alteromonadaceae > Idiomarina > Idiomarina aquatica. The sequence goes on from NZ_PIPS01000001.1 coordinate 209,577, forward strand.
GGCAGACAGCGCAAAGCCGGCATTATTAAACGCGGAAATGGAATAAAAGAAGCTGTGGAATAGCGCGTCACCGAACGGCATTTCGCCATACCAGCGAAACAGCAGCAGTAACATACCCAGGCTTTCGACGATAAAGGCAAAAATCACCACCGACTTGGCGGTCGAGGTGACGGTTGAGAGTTTGGTCTGATTAAACGCGGTGGCGGCCACCTGCTGCTGGAACACGCCGATTTTGCCGCCAATCGCAATTAAGGTGACTACCGCAAAGGTCATCAGTCCAAGCCCACCAAACTGGATCAGCACCGCAATCACAAACTGACCAAACAACGTAAAATCCGCACCGGTATCGACCACCGTCAGTCCGGTCACCGTCACCGCCGATGTCGCGGTAAACAACGCATCACTTACGCCAATGCTTTGATGGGTGGCAAACGGTAACAGCAGCAAGCCGGCACCCAGCACGATCAGTACCAGAAAACTCAGTGCCAGGATCAGTGGCGGGCTCAGTTCCAGATTTCGTGAGCGGGCCACCAGCGGGCGTTTAAATTTCATGAAGCGGCTTATCCTTGCGCGGCAATGGGTTGTCCTATAAAGCGATAACCAACCCCCGGTTCAGTTTCAATAAACCGGGGGTCGCTGATGCTGTCTTTGAGTTTTTTCCGTAATTGGCTGATAAAAATGCGCAAATAATGGGTATCATCCTGATGTGACGCTCCCCAAATTTCACGCAGCAATTGCTCCTGAGTCACCAGCTTATTGGCGTGACTGGCAAGGTAATTCAGCAACATAAACTCCTTACGCGATAACGAAATGCTCTCGCCGTCGAGGCTCACGCGGTGATTCTGACGATCAATCGACAGCCCCTGAAACGCTAAGATGGCATCCTCTGTCGTGCTTTGAAAGTACCAGCTATCACGCAACAAAACAAACAACCGCGCCATCAATTCATTAACACCAAAGGGTTTGGTTAAGTAATCGTTGGCACCGGCCTTTAGCAAGCGCACTTTTTCGGCTTCCTGATCCCGCGCGGTTAAAACCAGCACCGGCACCTTACTCCAGCTTCGGATTTGCTGCAGTACCTGATAGCCGTCGGCGTCGGGCAATCCCAAATCCAGTACAATGACACTGGGATTATAACGAGCCGTTTGCTCCAGCGCCTCTTTTGCCGTCGTTGCTTCAAGGTACTCATAGCCCTCCGCCGTAATCGACACTTTCATAAAGCGCCGAATTTGCGGTTCATCATCAACCACGAGAATACGATGGTGTGTGTTCGCCATAATCAGTTATTGACCTCTTCAACCAGTGGCAACCTCACCCGGATATGACAGCCTGAGTCAGTGTCCAGTAACCTAATACTGCCGCCATGCAACTCGACAATGCCTTTGCTGACCGGCAAACCTAAGCCTGTTCCTCCGGCCCCGGAATCCCCTTGTCGTGAGGAGTAAAACACATCAAAAATTTGCCGGCGGTGGGCCGGACTGACACCGGGACCATCATCCAGCACGTCAATCTGCACGGTATCGCCGACCATTGCCGTGGAAATCTCTACCATGCCCTGCGGGCGGGAGAATTTGAGCGCATTATCGATAATATTGTAAAACGCCTGTTCAAGCAGTGACGATTGCATCGCCACCATCAGTTCCTCATCGCTCAGTGTCAGACGAATACGTTGCTGCTGCGCGAAACGTTGCACAACTTTCGCCAGCAATGCGCGTACGTCGTAATCAAAAAAATTCATATCGGCGGCACCGTATTGTATCCGCGTTGCCTGCAACAGATTTTCAATATAACGATGCAGCCGATCGCTTTCATCGAGGGCGGCCTGCAACAATTCATTACGGTCATCGGCGCTTAACTTGCCGCCATAGGACTGTAAGGTACTAAGATTACCCATGATGCTGGCCAACGGCGTGCGCAAATCATGCGATACGCTCAGCAGAATGTTTGAGCGCAATTGCGATTGTCGCAGGCTTTCTCGCTGCGCCCGGAACGATGTGGTGAGGTGACTGATGATGACGGCAACCGCCAAAAACACCAGGGCCGTGACGATTTCATCGGCGTCGGTCATGTGCAACGAGTAACGAGGCTCGGTGAACAGAAAGTTAAACACCACTATCGACACAATGGTGGCGATCAGCGCGCCGATGAAGTTGGTCAAAAACGCCACCACCACCACCGCCAGAAGCAACAGCAAGGCGACGCCGGCCAGCGGTAGCAGCCACTGTTCGAGGACATAGACAACGGCAACCGTTAACAGAACGGCAGCCACTGCCTGCACGATTCGGTACCATTCGGCCCGCTTTATCACGTTAATCTCTCCAAAACTTAGGTAACAGCAAGGTTAGCACGGTAAAGTACTCCAGGCGTCCAAGAATCATCGCAAAGGACAAGATCCAGGTACCGGTATCGGATACCGGAATAAAATTACTGGACACTTCGCCAAAGCCCGGGCCCAGCACATTAATGCAGGCCACCACCGCGGTAAATGCACTGTAAAAGTCCAGCCCGGTCATGGCCAGTAATACCGTCAGTACCAGTGAGCTGATTGCAACCAGCAACATAAATCCCATAACCGCCAGTACCACATCGTTTTTAACCACTTTACCCTGGTAACGCACCGTTAAAATAGCCTGTGGATGGATGGCCTGCATCATCTGCTGACGTAAAATACGTACCGTCAGAATATTGCGAATGAACTTGCTGCCGCCGGCGGTCGAGCCAGCACAACCGCCCATGTAACTGGCCATGATCAACAGTCCCGCCGTAGCCGCCGGCCAGGCCGACAGATCATCGGCACCGTAACCGGTACTGGTCATAAAAGAAATGACGTGAAACAGCGCCTGACTGATGCTCTCGCTAACCGAGTCATGAACGCCATGGTTAAACACAAACAAAAACAAAATGAACGAGATCGCCGCCACACTGATCAGCATCCAGCGGGTTTCTTCGTCCTGCCAGTAGCCTCGAAGCGCCCGGCGGGTGAAATTATTGTAATGTAGCGCAAAACTTATCGCGCCCAGCAGCATAAAAACGTCGGCAATGGCAAGAATCCAATGGTTGTCAAAATGTCCCATGCTGCCATCGTAGGGTGAGAAGCCACCGGTGGATACCGTGGTAAAAGAATGGGCCAAGGCATCAAAGCCGCTCATTCCTGCCAGCCAATAGCACGCCGCACACAGCAGCGTTAATACCACATACACCAACCACAGATAGCGAGTGGTGCTGCTCACGCGCGGTGCCAATTTATCGTTTTTAATCGGCCCGGGTGTCTCTGCCCGCAGCAGCCGCATCCCGCCGACATTCAGCATGGGTAAAATGGCGACCACGAAAATGACAATGCCGAGCCCTCCCATCCACTGCAAAAACTGGCGATACAGCAAAAAGCTTTTGGGCATGTTATCCAGCCCGACAAGGATGGTGGCACCCGTTGTGGTCATCGCGCTGATGGACTCAAACACGGCATCAGTAAACCCGGCATCGGTGATGAACAGGATCGGGAACGCACCCAGTACCCCGACCACAAACCAGGTGAAGGAAGCAAACGCCAGCGCTTCGCGGTAAAACAGCTTGGTCAATTTGGCTTTGTGGTAACGCACATAGATGATCGCCGCCAGTACAAACGACAGTAACCCTGAATAGACAAACTGCGTGACGGTTTTATCTTTAAAAACGATCAGCGCCAACAGCGCAAACACCATTTGAATACTGGCTATCCAAACCACCGGCCAAAACAAAAGTCTTACTGTTGCATTGATGTTCAACACAACCCCCTTAGCTGAGCGTGTCCGGACGAATGACAGGTACCGAGTTATGGTAAATAACAAGCGGGTAAAATTGCTGTTAAAGAATCGTGCCAAGGCATAAAAAATGCGTAAAAATTACAAACGCGCGTCGCTATGTCATAATGGCGAGCGCATGTTGTGTCACCAAATGGATGAGCTATGTCAGGTTGTTGTGCTACCACACAGGCAAAAATGGATAACGCGCAAAGGCGGTTATTGTGGACCGTACTGGTACTCAATGGGGTCATGTTCTTTGTGGAATTTATCGCCGGATGGCTGGCGGAATCCAGCGGTCTGATTGCGGATTCATTGGATATGCTGGCGGACACCATGGTTTATGCGATAAGCCTGTACGCCGTGGGTAAAGCCATTACGTACAAAGCGAACGCCGCCATCGTCAATGGCTCGCTACAATTAGTGCTGGCGCTGCTGGTGCTCGCCGATGTGGCGCAGCGGCTGCTGTTTGGCAGCACACCGCAGGCCGATACCATGTTGGTCATTGCCGGACTGGCACTGGCGGTTAATATCGCCTGTTTCGTGCTACTTTACAGCCACCGTAACGGTGACATTAATATCCGCGCCAGTTGGATTTGCTCGCGTAACGATATGCTCATGAACAGCGGTGTGATCATCTCTGCGTTGCTGGTCAGTCAACTGGATAAAGCCTGGCCGGATCTGTTGATCGCTACCCTAATAGCGGTGGTGGTATTGCAGTCGGCGCTACGCATCATTCGTGATGCAAAAGCCGTAAAAACCGGCGAGAAGACCGATATTTCCAGCTGCTGCGGGTAGCAGCTGGGATTACTTATTCACCCGTCGCCAACGGTTTCTGACGCCCCGTCCTTGGTTATTATTTCAAGCTCCGCCTCGTCAACCAGTGTTATGTAATTGCCCTCTTCTTTCAGTTTGATAAAAATCGAAAACTGAATGGTGTTAACGGAGCGCGGAACTCCCTCTAAATCGGTGCTGACCGCAAACCGAAATTTGCCGGATTGTTCATTGTTAATTTCTGACTGAACCCGTTTAAAACTTGCCAGAGCGTCATCATCCAGCGCCAACAGATATTCCGATTTCGCGGCGGTATCAAAAAACAATCCCTGCTCAGCCGGAATGGTGTTCTCGGCTAACAAACGCAGCGAAAACTGCTCACTAATAACACCTTTCGACGTTTCCAGGCGCAACTTCATTAGGGTTTGGCTGGGATCAATACGAACAGGCTGTTCGAGATGAATTTTCGCTCTGATAACGGAAGGATTAATATCGATAAAGTCTTGCTCATCAAATGAGCGAAACTCCAGCAGAGTTCCCAGCGGGATACTGGCGCATCCGACTAGAAAAACAGATAACAGCACGAATAAGATTCTACACATGTTTTAACACTTAACCCTGTGTTGTTTTTACCGCTTGCCAATAACCTTCCAACTGCTCAAGGTTGCAGTCCTGTGGGTGTTTTCCTTGCTCACTCAACCGCTGTTCGATCGCTTGAAAACGACGTTTAAACTTTTCATTGGCGCGTTGCAGGGCGGCCTCCGGATTGACTTGCTTATGACGAGCCAAATTCACCACCGCGAACAACAAGTCACCTATTTCTTCTTCGATGTGCTCGGGCTCGGTGGCGTCTTTGACTTCGGCAATCTCTTCCTCGACTTTCGCGTAGACGGGCTCTGCATCCTGCCAGTCAAAGCCAACAGAAGCGGCTCGCTTCTGTAATTTGGCCGCCTTTAAAATGCTCGGCAGTTGACTGGGGATGTCATCAAACACCGAGGCGCGGCTGTTTTTCTCAGTTCGTTCCTGCTGCTTGATGTGTTCCCACTGTGCCTTTATTGCTGCGTCGGACAAATTGCGCTCGTTGTCGTTGCCAAACACATGCGGATGGCGTCGGATCAATTTATCCGCCGTGTGAGCGGCAATATCATCGAAACTAAAATCGCCCTGCTCCTGCGCTAACTGCGCATAAAACACCACCTGAAACAGCAGATCACCCAATTCGTCTTTAATCGCCGCCATATCACCGGACTGTATCGCATCCACCACCTCGTAAGTTTCCTCAATGGTATAGGGCAATAACGACTCAAAACTTTGCTTTAAATCCCATGGGCAACCGCCTTCAGGGTCGCGTAGGCGGCGCATAACTTCCGTCAGCGCCGCGGTACCGGTAAATTCACTCATACGGCTTATACCCGTTGTACTTGTTCAACACCATTTATCTGTCGCAGCCGCTGACTGATGCGCTGCAGACTCTCGTTATCTTTTACCGCCAGTTGTAACACGATGGTGGCCGTTTGCGAGCTGCCGTCGGCATCGCTGTCCATCTGCAACACAGCGGCTTTTTCATTCGCCAGCACACTGGTGATGTCGTGCAGCAGGCCGTTGCGGTCAAGCGCTGAAATGCGCAAACCGGCACGATAATCCTGCTTGGTCTGACGCGACCAGTTAACATCGATACCGCGTTCGGGATGCTGGGTCAGTAAATGCGCCAATTGCTCACAATCGCGACGATGTACTGACACACCGCGCCCCTGCGTGATAAAGCCCATAATGGGTTCGCCGGGCAGAGGCTCACAACATTTGGCAAATTGCATCATCAGGTTGCCGATACCTTCAATCACCACCTCGGAGGTACCGCCTAATTTGCGCTTATTGACCTTGCTGCGTTTTTTCAGCTGCTCCAGCTTGTCATCCTCACTGGGCTGCGGTCTAACCTGATTGACCACTTGCTGCAAGCGAATATCGCCGGCTCCGATGGCCGCCAGTAAGTCGTCCATGGTGGTGACGTTAAAGCGCTCCAGATCGAGGTTTTTACTGACTTTGGCCAGACTCAGTTGATGCTTTTGTAACTCATTTTCCAGCAGTTCTTTTCCGGCCGGAATGTTCTTCTCGCGATCCAGTTTTTTAAAGTACGTGTGCACTTTCGCTCGCGCCCGTGACGAATGTAAATAGCCCAATTGGGGATTGAGCCAGTCACGCCGCGGTTTAGCGGTTTTCTGCGTGAGGATTTCGACACGATCACCATTTTGTAACTGGTACGTGAAGGGTACGATGCGCCCGTCGATTTTTGCGCCCACGCACTTGTGGCCAATTTGGCTGTGCACGTAGTAGGCAAAATCTAACGGCGTTGATCCCATCGGCAAGTCAACAACTTCACCTTTGGGCGTGAATACGTATACCCGATCCTCAAAAACCTGCGAGCGGATCTCGTCCACCAGGGATTCACTGCCGGCCATGTCTTCGTGCCAGGCGAGCAATTTGCGTAGCCACGCAATTTTGTCTTCAAAACCATGACGTTTGCCGGCTGCCGCGCCTTCTTTATACATCCAGTGCGCAGCAACCCCGAGTTCCGCATCGTCGTGCATATCGTGCGAGCGGATCTGGATCTCGACGTTTTTATGCTCAGGACCTATGACCACCGTATGAATGGACTGATAGCCGTTAGGTTTAGGCGTGGCAACGTAATCATCAAATTCAGAGGCAATATGACGCCAGCGCGAATGCACGACGCCGAGCGCTGCGTAGCAGTCTTTCAAATTGTGAGTGAGAATACGCACGGCCCGGATATCAAACAGCTGATCAAACTGCAGGTGTTTTTTCTGCATTTTGCGCCAAATCGAATAAATGTGTTTGGGGCGACCATACACATCGGCTTCAATCCCCTGCTCGGCGAGCGCCTGCTGCAATTCAGCGACGAAGTTTTCGATGTACTGTTCACGGTCGCTGCGCCGTTCGTGCAAACGTTTGGCAATGGTTTTGTAGGTGTTGGGGTGCAGGTAGCGGAACGAAATGTCCTCCAACTCCCATTTTAACTGGCCAATACCCAGTCGGTTGGCCAGAGGGGCATAAATTTCAGCACACTCTTTAGCCGCCAGAACCCGGGTTTCTTCGTCCGCATTTTTTACTTCGCGCAGGTAACAAATGCGTTCAGCAAGCTTGATCAATACCGCCCGCACGTCTTCCACCATCGACAGTAGCATACGCCGGACATTATCAATTTGGCCGCCGTCGGGCTGGCCGTGCTGAAAGTGCTGTAAGTCGCTGATACTTTGCATTTGTTGAACGTTACGCAGCAACACAATCAGGGTTTTTGATTGTTTGCTGCTGAGCTTGTCCAAATCGAGCTTGCCGGCGTCCAACAGTGGCATGTACAGGGCGGCCAATAACGATTCGGCATCGAGTTTTAGCGGCGCCAGAATTTCGACCATCTCCTGCCCTTTCAGTAACGCCGCTGCATCCTCTGGAAACTGTTGCTGCAGTTCCGCCAGGGTGCGCTCCAGCGGAGCCGGATCACTGACCGCGTTCAACCAGTGCTGTGCACTGTCTTTGTATTTGGGATCATCCACGTGGGTACTGCGTACATGGACCATAACTTACGCCACTCGCTCAAGACAAACCATGGTTTCAATGTGATGGGTTTGCGGGAACATGTCAACTGTGCCGATCCGCGTCAGCCGGTAGCCAGCCTGCTCAATTGCCGCAACATCCCGCGCCAGCGTATCGGCCGCGCAGGACACATAGAGAATTTTTTGCGGACGTTGCTGCGGAGCCAGCTTTTGCAGTAGCCTGACCACCCCCTCGGCGCCCGGTCGAGCCGGGTCCAGACACCATAAGTCGGCGGCTTCCCCCAGTTCAGCAACGGTGATCTGATTCAGATCGGCGGTTAATGCGGTCACGTTGTCGAGCCCATTGAGCTGGGCGTTTTCATGGGTTTGTTGTGCCATTCGTGCAACCCCCTCAACGGTGACAACCGCTTTGCAGCGCCGCGCCAATGGCAAACTGAAGTTGCCGATACCGGCGAAAAAGTCGATCACCCGTTGTGTTTTCGTCGGTTGCAGCCAATTCATCGCCTGCTCGACCATGCGCTGATTAACGCTGCCGTTGACCTGCAAAAAGTCGCCCGGCTGAAAATACAATTTATCGCCATCGATGCTGGTATCGAAAGCGGTTGCTGCCGGATTCAGTGACCAGGTTTCGGTGTCATTTTGCAACCACACATCGACCTTATGCGTCGTCTGCCAGTCACGCAGTTGGGCAATCACGGTGTCCTCAAGGCGGCCGGTCAAACGCAGTAATACCAGCGGTTTATTCACATTAATGACTTCGATATGTCCGAGTTGGGATGCCACCGCGGCAACATTAAGCAGCGGGTAAAGCGTATTGACGACCTGCAACAACACCTGATCAGCCACCAGGCAATCAGCGATGGGCACAATCTGATGACTTTGCGCGGCACGAAAACCTACTATCAGCCGTTGTTCTTTGCCCAGCCAACGGGTTGCCAGCCTCACCCGCCGGCGGTAACGGTTGGGTTCGCTCAGTAACGCAGGCTGCCAGGGTAATGGGTCGGCGCTAACGCCAAATTTATTGAACAACTGCGTAACCACGGTTTGCTTATGGCGCAGTTGGTAAGCTTCATCCGCATGCTGAAAATCACAACCACCGCACTGCTGATAATACTGGCAAGGCGGCGGACGGCGCTCGGGGCTGGCGTTCATAACGCGTTGCAGAAGGCCACCGTTTTTGCCGTCGGTTTTGAACTGAATGACTTCGTCGGGCAGTGCCCCGCTAATAAAACGGGTCTGCTGCTGCCGCGTTTGCCCACGAACCACGGCGCGGGCTTGATGATCCAGCGCGGCAACGGTTGCAGTTAACACTTTGGTGACGGTTTTGGTGTGCTTCTTCGGCTTAAAAAACTGCGCCATGGGCTGTTATCTTTCGTTCGTTTCTAAAATCGTGGTGGCGACAACGTAGTGTTTCTCATCACTGATCGACAAATGGCTCGCCGAAATACCGCGCTCTGCTAACAGTTCTGCAGCGCGGCCGCTAAATTGCCATATCGGCTTGCCCCATTGATCGTGACCCACTTCCATATGCTGAAACGACAATCCTTCGGCGATACCTAAGCCAAAAGCCTTGGCACAAGCCTCTTTGGCGGCAAAGCGCTTGGCTAAAAAATGATCCGGGCTGGCATCGCCCTGCATCTCATCCAATTCAACCGCGGTCAGTATCCGCCGCGCTAATTGCTGACCGCGGCTGAGAGAACGTTGAATTCTCGCCACCTCAACAATGTCAGTGCCGATTCCGTAGATCGCCATTAACGAGCCTTATTCATGATCTGTTTCATATCGCGTACCGCCGTTTCTAAACCGACCAGCACCGCCCGCGCAATAATGGCATGGCCAATATTCAGCTCTTCGATTTCGCTGATTTGCGCGATTTCCAGGGTGTTATGATAGTGCAGGCCGTGGCCGGCATTAACTTGTAGCCCCTGCTCCGCGGCATAACGGGCACCTGCGCGAATTTTTTCCAATTCAGCCGCCTGCTGCGCAAGACTCTCGGCTTCGGCGTACTGGCCGGTGTGCAATTCGATCAGCGGCGCACCTGACGCTTTGGCAGCATCAATCTGCTCCCGATTCGCATCAATAAACAGCGACACGGCAATACCCGCCGCTTGCAAACGCGTTACCGCAGCTGTCACGGCAGGCAATTGCCCCGCCACATCCAGTCCGCCTTCGGTGGTCAATTCGGCGCGCTTTTCGGGTACCAGGCAGCAATAGGTTGGTTGGATTTCTTCGGCGATGGCGAGCATTTCGTCGGTGATCGCCATTTCCAGGTTCATCGGCACGTTCAGGGTTTGTTTCAGCATACGCACGTCACGATCGACAATATGACGGCGATCTTCGCGCAGATGAATGGTAATACCGTCCGCACCCGCCTGTTCCGCAATGGCGGCGGCATGCACCGGGTCAGGATAGCGAACCCCGCGCGCGTTGCGCAGGGTTGCGATGTGGTCAATATTAACGCCAAGGCGTAAATTTCTCATCGATAACTCCTATCGTTTAAACAGCTCGCGTGAGCGTAATGGTTTACTCCCCAAATGCGGAGCTAACGCTTCACGCATAATCCATTTACAGAGTTTGCGTTGTGCTGGATCTAAGCTGACTGCGTCATCGTTGAGGCAAGCCAGTGTCTGGACCTGCGCCGACGGTAGCGCAACCGCTCGCGGATGCGGTGCGACATGAACGAAGCCCTGCTCCGGGTCGAAAAAACACTCCGTCTGGGTGGCCAACGCAACACCGCTTTGGGCATCCGTCTGCCAGTCAAACGCGCAGCCGAGTTGTTGCAGCAGTTGCCATTCAAACCAGCGCAGGGTGTCTTCCATCGATTGTTGTTGTGCCAGCTGTGATAATGCCCGTTGGTAAGCATAAAACAACTCGGTCACTTCCGCGTACTGCGGCAGCACCCGTTGCACCAATTCGTTCAGATAAAACCCGCTGTACAGGTAGTGTCCGCTGAGCGGCAAGGGCGTTGCCGTAGCTTCCGCTAAACTCAGTGTTTTTAGATCCTGTCGACCACTGTATTCAACCTGCAGCGGCAGGAACGCCTGCAATACCGCTCGCCAGGGATTTTTATGGCGTTTGGCGCCCTTGGCAATGACCCGCACCCGGCCGTCGTTCAGGGTCAGTAGATCAACCAGTAAACTGGTTTCCTGATAATCACGCCGGTGCAGGACGAATGCCGCTTGCGGCATGATCAGTCCTCGCGATAACCCAGGCTTTTAAGCGCTCGTTCGTCGTCAGACCAACCGGATTTTACTTTCACCCAAAGCTTGAGGTTAACTTTACTGCTGAGCAGCTTTTCCAGATCACGGCGAGCTTCGGTGCCGATGGTTTTTAACTTGCTGCCACCTTCACCAATCACCATGCGTTTTTGTGCCGCCCGCTCCACCAAAATTAATGCGTGAATGTGCGTCGTGCCACGTTCGGATTGGCCGAATTGTTCAATTTCGACGGTAGTTTCATAGGGCAGTTCTTCACCGGTGAAACGCATCAGTTTTTCACGGATGATTTCTGCGGTCATAAACCGAACCGAGCGATCGGTAACATAATCCTGCGGGTAAAAATGGAAGCCCGGTTGTAAATGCGCTTTCACCACGCTGCGTAAAGCATCGATGTTATCGCCGTTCTTCGCCGAAATGGGCAGGATGTCTTTAAATTCGCGCTGCTCGCTTAACCACTGCAGGTGCGGCAATAATGTGCTTTTATCTTTTATCTGGTCGACTTTGTTGACCAACAGCACCACCGGCCGCTCGGTGCGGGCAAGTTTTTCCAGCACCATTTTATCGTCGGCGGTCCATTTGGTGTTTTCCACCACAAATAAAATCAAATCGACGTCGTTTATCGCCGCTGCCGCGGTCTGATTCATCACCCGGTTAATTGCCCGTTTTTCCTCGACGTGCATACCCGGCGTGTCGACATAAACCGCCTGACAATCGCCCTCGGTATCGACGCCAAGAATGCGGTGACGGGTGGTCTGGGGCTTATTTGAGGTAATACTGACCTTTTGCCCCAACAGATAATTTAATAAGGTCGATTTACCGACATTGGGGCGGCCGACGATAGCGACAAAGCCGCTGTGTTTGTTTTCGTCTATCAAGCCATCATCGCCTAAAGACTGTTTGATCATGTCGTCAAGATTCATGATGACTCCTGCAATTGTTCTAACGCTGCGGTCGCAGCGGCCTGCTCTGCTTTACGGCGGCTGGTACCGGTGCCCAGTAACGGATCTTTGATACCTTCGACCTGACAGGTAACGGTAAACTGCTGGTTGTGTGCCTGACCTTTGGTGGCCACCACATCATACTCCGGCAACGGTCGCTGACGAGCCTGTAACCATTCCTGCAAACGGGTTTTGGGATCTTTTTGATTGGCGCCCGGTTTGATGGTCTCCAATTGCTCACTGAACCAGGCCAATACCATCGTTTTGACGGTTGCCATGTCACTATCGAGATACACCGCCCCAATAATGGCTTCCATGGCATCGGCAAGGATCGACTCACGGCGATAACCGCCACTTTTCAATTCGCCCTGGCCCAGCCACAAATAGTCACCCACTTGCTTTTTACGCCCCAGCTTTGCCAGCGAACGACCACAAACGATGGCCGCACGCATACGGCTTAAGTCACCTTCGGCAACGTTTGGAAAGCGCTGATACAATGCCTCAGCGATCACTACACCTAAAATCGAATCGCCCAAAAACTCCAGTCGCTCGTTGTGATGAGCGTGGGCACTGCGATGCGTCAACGCCTGCTTGAGCAGTTCGCGTTGACGGAATTCATAACCAATTACTTGTTCGAGTTGTGCGAGCGGTGGTTTGGGTAAACTCACTCTATACTCCCTAATCGTTCAAATCGAACGCCGGTCGGCACCCAAGATGGCAATACGCTGTCAGGACCTCGATTCATCTCGAAGCTCATCCAGACAAAAAAGGCCCGGCCGACGAGGTACTCTTCCGGCACAAAGCCCCAGTAGCGACTGTCCTGAGAATTATCGCGGTTATCACCCATGGCAAAATAGTGCCCTTCAGGTACCACAAATTCACCGGCGCTTGTACCCGGCTGCTTATAGTATAACGGAACCCGGGGTCTGACTCGCGGGTCCACTAAAATGCGATGACTGACATCCCCCAGGCGTTCCTGGTACATGTCCAGCGAACCGCCACCCGAGAAATAGGTTTCATCCGCCTCGACCGGTTCACGGCTGATGCGCACGGGCGGGCATTCTGCGCCCTCGTCACACTGTGGCTGAATAAACAACTGCTTATCACGATAAACAATACGATCACCGGGCAGACCGACAATCCGTTTGATGTAGTCGACATTAGGTTCTAACGGGTACTTGAACACCGCAATATCGCCACGCTCCGGCTTGCCGGTTTCAATCAGTTCACTGCGAAATACCGGGTCTTTAACGCCATAGGCAAACTTTTCGACCAGAATAAAGTCGCCTTTCAGTAAGGTGGGCATCATTGACCCGGACGGGATTTGAAACGGCTCGTACAAGAACGAACGCAGTACCAATACCCCGGCCAGTACCGGAAATACCGATTGACCAAACTCGGTGATCGAGTTTTGTGGTTCGCCTTGCTGGCGTTTCGGTTTTAATACCAGCGCATCAAACAGCCACAAAAGTCCGGCCACCAGGGTGACCACCGTCAGTAAAATTGAAAAATAATTGGCCATTGCCCAATCCTGTTTTTGGTGATTTATCCAATCCGTTTATGCGTTGCCAATGGCCTTTACTTGCCTACTTTTAGAACCGCTAAGAAGGCTTCCTGAGGGACTTCCACATTGCCCAGGTTCTTCATTCGTTTTTTACCTTCTTTCTGTTTCTGCAACAGTTTTTTCTTACGGCTGACGTCACCGCCGTAACATTTCGCTGTCACGTTTTTACGTAACTGCTTCACCGTCGAGCGCGCAATGACGTGATTGCCAATGGTTGCCTGAATGGCGATATCAAACATTTGCCGTGGGATCAGCTCTTTCATTTTATCGACCAACATACGGCCACGACTTTCGGCGTGTTCGCGGTGGGTGATCATAGCCAACGCGTCGACCCGATCGCCGTTGATGAGAATATCAACCCGCACCATGTCCGCCGGCTGGAATTTCTTGAACTGATAATCCAGCGACGCATAGCCACGGCTGGTTGATTTCAAACGATCGAAAAAGTCCATCACCACTTCAGCCATCGGCAGTTCATAGGTAACCGACACCTGTTTTCCGTGATAGTTCATCGCCGTTTGCACACCGCGCTTGTCCACACATAAGGTGATGACGTTACCGAGAAACTCCTGTGGCACCAGGATGTTGGCCTCTACCACAGGCTCATAAATGGTTTCGATGTCATTAACCGGCGGCAAATTCACCGGGTTATCAACTTTAACCATTTCGCCTTTTTTGGTTTCTACTTCGTACACCACGGTTGGCGCAGTGGTGATCAAGTCGATGTCGTACTCACGTTCGAGGCGTTCCTGGATGATCTCCATGTGCAACATGCCAAGGAAACCACAACGGAAACCGAAGCCCAGTGCGGCGGAGTTCTCCGGTTCATAGAACAGCGACGCATCATTCAGCGACAATTTACCCAGCGCATCACGAAACGACTCATAGTCGTCCGCACTGATCGGGAACATCCCGGCATACACCTGTGGCTTCACTTTTTTGAAACCAGGTACCGGTGCCTTTGCCGGGTTTTTGGTATTGGTCAATGTATCGCCAACCGGCGCTCCGAGGATATCCTTGATGCCGGCAATCACGTAGCCGACTTCGCCGGTGTGCAGTACGCCGGTTTCATGCGGTTTGGGGTCGAAATAACCAACCTTATCAATCAGATGGGTTTGGCCGGTCGACATTACCGTCATTTTATCGCCGGCGCGCAAGGTACCGTTCTTAACCCGCACCAATGAGACGACGCCCTGGTAGTTATCGAACCAAGAGTCAATGATCAAGGCTTGCAGCGGAGATTCCACTTCACCCTGCGGTGGCGGAATCTGCCGCACGATGCGTTCGAGTACGTCTTCGATACCCAGCCCGGTTTTTGCCGAACACTGCACCGCATCAACGGCTTCGATACCGACGATGTCTTCAATTTCCTGTGCCACGCCCATTGCATCAGCTTGCGGCAAATCGATTTTGTTGAGCACTGGAACCACTTCCAGATCCATATCGATGGCGGTATAACAGTTGGCTAAGGTTTGGGCTTCAACCCCCTGCGCGGCATCAACCACCAGTAACGCCCCTTCACAACCGGCCAACGAACGTGAAACTTCATAGGAGAAGTCAACGTGCCCGGGCGTGTCGATAAAGTTTAACTGATAGGTTTCACCATCCTTTGCGGTGTAATACAGCGTAACGCTCTGTGCCTTAATGGTAATGCCACGTTCACGCTCAAGATCCATCGAGTCGAGCACCTGCTCAGCCATTTCACGGTCGGTTAAACCGCCGCAATGCTGAATAAGACGATCTGACAACGTCGATTTACCGTGATCGATGTGCGCGATGATGGAGAAATTTCGAATATTTTTCTGGTTAAACGCCCTTTCCGGCATTGATGACACCTCTAAAAACTAAAATTCTGTGCAAGCGTTGCTAAATAGCGTTGATCATACCGATGTTGCGGCAAAGCACAAATGCTTTTGTCCGCTTTCGTAGCGGATACTCAGCTTTTTACAGTATGACTGGCAGAGGCTTCGGCCTGGGTAACACGGATTAACTGCTGAACCTTCACATCACGTCGTTTAAACCACTGCTTTAACGCCAGAAAGCTGGCTGCGAATCCACTAAAGGCGAGTAAAATAACGGTCCATTCGGGAAGCGTACCCAGCGCACTGAGCAGCATGGCAAGTAACAGCAGCACCAGTATTGGCAGGCCGTACAATAATAACGCATAGCGGGTGAAATCGGCCTCGTGCATGGTAAGCTGAACCTGCTCGCCAACACGGACAGGAACATCACTTTCGACCGTAAACTGCGTGTTTCTGTCAGCGAAAATGTGGCTAAGAATGCCTGCGCCGCAGGTGCTTTTTTGCACGCAGCCCGAGCAGGCGGATTTTAATTCCGTCGACAGCGTAATGCGGTGGCCGTCGACGGCAACAACTTCTGCAATTTCTTTCATAGCGGCTATTGTACGCTAGATGCCACCTGTTTGGCGACATCCAACGGAATTTGTCCCACCACGGTTACGCGCAGATTGGCGACTAACTGGCTGTGCAGGGTGTGCGGTCCGGTCAGGCTCATACCATTGGTTGAGTCGGCGTTGGCTTCGGTCAAATACACCGAATATTCAGCCAAACCATCAGAGAACAGATAGTGGTCAACCGGAGTGCCTTCTAACACCAGTCGGTGATGCTGAGCTTTGAGCAAATGAAAACCCGACGGCGCCCAGCGCGGCTGCTGTGGCAGTTTTGGTTGCTGCTGAGGTTGCAATTCATCGAACATCGGCGGCCGCTCAACCCGACTTAATTCTTCGATGGTATCGCTTGATACAGAACGCAGTGACAAATTGGTCAGTTGCAGTTGCTCCATCACCTCGCCGTGCTGATTCACCATCAGCACTTTCAAGGGTAAACCGTGTTCGCGATCGACCCATAACGAAAAACCGTAGCGCTGATCGTCCCTGCTCACCAACCGAATATGCTGAGCTTTGCGATCCAAGACTCGGGCACCGCCGACGGCTACTGCACGATAATGGTCAGCAACCTCAGCAAAGGGCTGATTAAAGGCGGTGGGTAACATCGTCGAAATAGAATTGGAGCGGATTGAGTAGCTGGTCGAGGCCGGATGAAAATGTGATACGGTGTCATCAATACGCAGCGCACGGAAGCCAGGACCGTTCATTTGCATCAGCCATTCGTACTGACGCCCGTCACTATCAACACCATGAACCCACTGATAGGGTTCGATGCGATCGCCCTGCACATACACAAAAGACGCCTCGAAATTCAATTCGTTAAGCGCCTTCGCCATTAAATTAAACCAACGTTCGCCGTTATCCTCGGTTGCCGACTCCTGAACCGTAGCCGCATTCGCTACTGACGCACATACCAGTAACAAGGCACTGACAACCCATTTCATAGAACATCCTTACTGCGGTTGCGACGATGGTTTCTGCGCGGATTTATCAGCCGATTGCTCGGTTTCTGGTGTTGTGGTCGAACGTTCCGGCGCAGTTTGTAGCAATAAAATTTGTTGCTGATGATCAATCAGGTATGACTGTGCCTGACGGCGCATCTGCACGTCCTGTTGCTGCTGATTGGCAACCGGGCTAGCGGACATGGACGGCGAATAGCTTACCGGTTGACGCCCGCCAAGTGGGTTGGTCATTAACGCCGGTTCTTGTGCCGCCGGCACTGACTCAGGCTGTTGATAGGTCTGCACGGTCATGACCGCAACCGCTGCTACGCCGGCGGCAACCGCGACTTTAGCAAAGGGCTGGAACCATTTACTGGCCGCTTTACGCGCTGCCGGAGAACGACTGCTTGACGATATCGAAACCACTGAGTGCGCTTGTTCCTGCTCGATAGCGGCCCGTACCTTCTCACTGATGTCCACAGAGACAGAGGCCGACAAATCCTTTTTCAAACTACTACTGATAAGACTGTAACGATGCCACCGCTGTGCGGTTTCATCATCTTTTAACCACGCATCAATCGAACCACCATCGGCGTGTTCTTCATCAAAATACGCTGATGTTGCTTCATGCTTTGCTGCATGGAGTTCGTCTTTAGACAGTTTGTCCTGAGACATAGCTTACCCTCTGTAAAAGTGCCGTTAGCTGTGTACTGCGTTCATTAACGCTCTAACAACGGCCGTAACTGATTATCAATGGCTTCCCGAGCGCGGAAGATACGTGATCTTACGGTTCCTATGGGGCAATCCATTTCTATCGCAATTTCTTCGTAACCCAATCCGTCGATTTCCCGCAACGTGATCGCTCGACGCAAATCTTCCGGCAACTCTTCGATGGCTTTCAACACCACCGCCTGAATTTCATCCGTCAACAACTGTCGTTCCGGGGTTGCCGTATCTTTCAGTGCCGCTGCGCCTTCGTAATATTCCGCGTCTTCGGCATCGACGTCCGACGCCGGTGGTTTGCGCCCTTGCGAAACCAAATAATTTTTCGCGGTATTTACCGCAATTCGGTACAACCACGTATAAAACGCGCTGTCACCACGAAACTTGGGCAACGCCCGATAGGCTTTTATAAACGCTTCCTGAGCCACATCGGCGACATCCCCTGGCTGTTTAACGTAGCGAGAGATCAAACTCATCACTTTGTGCTGATACTTTTTTACCAGCAAGTCAAACGCGCGGTTATCTCCTTGTTGTACTCTTTCGACCAGTTGTTGGTCTGTAAGTTTCTCGCTCATCCGAGCCTGTTCTCCCTAGCCAAGGAACTGCTTGAACTGGTGGCCCGTCGTAGTTGTTACAAACTGTGACAGACCGCTTCGTAAAAAGTTCGCAAAAATTTCACTGAATGCGTAAAATCATCCAAAATTCTTTATGAGTACTTTATGGAACCTGCAGCAAATTATCAATCAGATGTCTTAGTCATTGGCTCTGGTGCCGCCGGTTTAACGACCGCTTTGCAACTCGCCGACCACGTGAGTGTTATCGTCGTCAGTAAAGGTCCGCTCACTGAAGGGTCTACCTATTACGCTCAAGGCGGTATTGCCGCCGTGTTCGACGAAAACGACAGCGTCGAGAGCCACATCGAAGATACCCTCAACGCCGGTGCCGGTTTATGCGACCATGCTGCGGTAGAGTTTACCACACGCAATGCGCGCGAGGCATTACAATGGCTTATCGATGCTGGTGTCGGTTTTGACCGGGTCAATTCTGACGACGATAAGCCCGAATATCATCTTAACCGCGAAGGCGGTCACAGCCACCGACGTATTCTGCATGCCGCCGATGCCACCGGCCGTGCTGTTCAGACAACCTTACAGGAAAAAGTTCTGCAACATCCGAATATTACGGTACTGGAAAGATTTAATGCCGTCGACCTGATTACGGGTCGACGTCTTAATAAAGATAAAGGCTGCTACGGCGCTTATCTCTGGAACCGGGCTAAAGAGCGGGTTGAAACGGCAGCCGCCCGCTACGTCGTGTTAGCAACGGGTGGCTCCAGCAAGGTGTACCAATACACCAGCAACCCCGATGTTGCCAGCGGTGATGGCATCGCCATGGCCTGGCGCGCCGGCTGCAGTGTCACCAACATGGAGTTTAATCAGTTCCATCCAACCTGCCTGTATCATCCCAACGCCAACAGTTTTCTGTTAACGGAAGCCTTGCGGGGTGAAGGCGCTGTTTTGCGCCGGCCGGACGGCAGTCGCTTTATGGACGACTTTCATGAGCTCGCCGAACTGGCGCCGCGCGACGTGGTCGCCCGAGCCATCGACTACGAAATGAAACGACTCGGTGCAGATTGCATGTAC
The DNA here is from genome assembly GCF_003987185.1 of Idiomarina aquatica. GTDB lineage: Bacteria > Pseudomonadota > Gammaproteobacteria > Enterobacterales > Alteromonadaceae > Idiomarina > Idiomarina aquatica. Next base: position 229,127 of record NZ_PIPS01000001.1, read on the forward strand.
CTGGACATCTCGCACAAATCAGCCGAGTTTCTGCAACAGCATTTTCCGACCATCTACGAAAAATGTCTGTCACTTGGCATCGACATCAGTAAACAACCCATGCCGGTTGTCCCTGCGGCTCATTACACCTGTGGCGGTGTTACCACGAATCTTAATGCCGAGACCGATATTCCCGGATTGTACGCGGTGGGTGAAGTCGCTTATACCGGCTTGCATGGTGCCAACCGCATGGCCAGTAACTCGTTGCTCGAATGTCTGGTGTTTGCCCGCGCGGCGGCCAAGCATATCCTTGCGCAACCACCGACCGCCAAACCACTCAGTCATTTACCGGCATGGGACGAGAGTAAAGTCAGCAATTCCGATGAAGAGGTAGTGATTCAGCACAACTGGCATGAATTACGTTTGTTTATGTGGGATTACGTCGGTATTGTGCGCACCACGAAACGACTGGAACGTGCGTTACACCGGATCCAGTTGCTGCAACAGGAAATTCACGACTATTACGCCAACTTCCGCGTCAGCAATAATCTACTGGAATTACGTAATCTGGTGCAGGTTGCCGAGTTGATTGTACACAGTGCGATGGCACGTAAAGAAAGCCGCGGCCTGCATTACACGCTGGATTATCCGCAGCAGCTACCGGAAGCTAAGCCTACCCGCTTAACGCCCGCTTAAACCAGCCGCTGCGCAGCCAGCAACGACAGACACCGCAACTGCGCCAATTGCTCCCGGCGCAGTTGAAACCACCACAACCACAGCCAGTAACGCTGGCTGTCGCGCTGCAAGGGGACAATCAACAACCAGCGCCAGACCACCAGCGGTTGACCCGCTAAACCATACGACTGTTGTTGCAATAACCAGTGTTGTCCACTGTCATCAACCGACAGCAACCGCTGTGGACGGCACAGTCGAATCCGCAACACGCTTATACTTTTACTCGCGCCAGCATAAACTCGACCATTTTCTGCAGTTCCGCATCCGGACAGGTTTTTTGCCCCATAAACCAAGAAAACAAATCCGGATCGTCACAAGTGACTAAGCGGCGAAAAATCGCTTTATCTTCCTCACTCAGCTCGTCATACGCTTGATCCACAAAAGGTTCAAACAATACGTCAAGCTCAAGCATGCCGCGGCGGCACGCCCACTTTAACCGGCGTTTATCTTTTAACGCATCTTCTGATTGCTTTAATGGCAGCATGACAACTCCACATTTCGCCTTGAAAAATTTTTAGTTGCCCTAATATTAGCATGAAGTGCAAAAATAAGGAGTGCTTGTGATTGCGTTAGACACTGATTTTACCCAGCAAATACCCAGCGCGGTTTCGGTAAAACTCGATGACTATGGTATCATTCAAGTAGCTGGTGAAGATGCTAACCGTTTTTTGCAGGGTCAGTTAACCTGCGATATTGAACAGCTGTCAGACAAGCCGTTTTTGTACGGAGCGCATTGTGACCCAACCGGCAAAGCCTTCAGTGTGTTTTGGCTGGTGCCGTGGCAACAACGTCTGTTGCTGATTATGCACAAAAGCGCGATCACAGGTTCGATGGCGCAATTGCAGAAATATGGCGTGTTTAATAAAGTAGAGATTGCCGATGTGACCGAACAATGGCACATCAGTGGTCACTTTGGCGAACAACCGACATTGCCGCAACGCGATGACGACACGCTACTGTTACAGGTCGGCTCAGCACCTCAGCAATATTTGCTGTTAAGCCGGCAACCAATTTCTACGGATTATCCGCAGCCCTACTGGGATGCGTTGGAAATTGAACGGGTTCGTCCGCAATTAACCGCTGACAACAGTCAGCAGTTTGTGCCGCAGATGTTAAATATTCAGGCACTGGACGGGATCAGTTTTAACAAAGGATGTTATATCGGCCAGGAGACCATTGCCCGGATGAAGTATCTGGGCAAACAGAAGCGAGCTTTGTTTCGGCTCAGTGGTAACGCAAACGGCGTTTTGCCAGCCACCGAGTTAGAACGTAAAGTTGGCGATAACTGGCGTCGTGCAGGAACGGTCATTATGGCAGTGAACCGCTCCGAACACCTTACCGATGTATTGGCGGTACTGCCGAGCGATATTGAGCAGGACACGCCGATTCGGGTGAAAGGTGACGATGCAAGTCTCTTGGAAATACACTCACTGCCGTATCAATTAGGTTAATTATTTATGAGCGAAGCTATTGCCCCTAACAAAGTCGTGGCCATTCACTACACGGTTAAAACAGCGGAAGGTCAGACGTTAGATCAATCTAAGGAAGGCAATCCCCTGACATTTATCCACGGCCGTGGCATGTTGATCCCAGGCTTGGAAAATGCTTTAGAAGGCAAGAACGTCGGTGACCAGTTTACCGCTGAAATCAAGCCAGAAGAAGCCTACGGTGAGCGCCACGACGGTTTGATCCAAACGGTACCACGCAACCTGTTCGGCGACAACGACGTGCAACCGGGCATGCAGTTCCGTGCCAGCACCGATCAAGGCGACCAGTCAGTTGTTATCGTTGAAGTCAACGACGACGAAGTGACCGTTGACGGTAACCACCCGCTGGCGGGCATCGATCTGAACTTTGACGTAGAAGTTGTTGAAGTACGTGATGCGACCGAGCAAGAGTTAGAGCACGGTCACGTACACGCTGATGGCGAAGATCATTAATTGAGCGTCTGAACCCAATAAATGCCGCCCCCAGGGGCGGTATTTTTTTGCTAAACGACTTTGCAGCCTTCTTGTTCCAACAACGCCTTCTTGCGTTCAATACCTGCCGCAAAACCGCGTAATTCACCTTTGATACCAATCACCCGATGGCACGGAATCACAATAATTAACGGGTTGCGGGCAATCGCGTTAGCGACCGCGCGGACGCTTTTGGGCTTACCAATACGTTCGGCGATATCCTTATAGGATAAGGTTGTGCCCGGCCCCACCTGCTGCAGATGGTCCAATACCTGTGACTGAAACGCCGTCGCTTGCACTCGCAACGGCAAACTAAAACGCTGCCGCTGACCGGCGAAATATTGCGCCAGTTGCTCTTGTGTCTGCAGTAATACCGGATGATCCTTAGCCGGTTTTGACACCGTTAGATCCGGTAAATTCTTCTGATCGCGATAATATAGCCCGGTCAAGTGGCGTTCATCCGCTATCGCCACCATATGACCTAATGGTGTATCGAATTCAATGTGATGCATATTGACCTGTATCCTACTGAGTGAATGTTCAACTATACATAAATTTGAACGATTATCAGCTTTTTTGCCAATAATTTTTCGATTTTTTTTGTTCACGAGTCCTTTAGCAAGCTATTATCGATCTTTCTACCTCGACTTCGTTATACTGAACCAAACCATCGATTTGAGGGCAACGATGACTGATCGACTCATCAGAAACACCGGCCTAAGCGGCGCATTAGTGATTGGTTTAGGGTCAATTCTTGGTACCGGCGCGTATGTCAGTGTCGGCCTGAGTGCCAGCATTGCTGGAAGCTGGCTCGTTTGGGCGATTGTCATCGCCGCCGTTACCGCACTCTGTAACGGCCTTTCATCGGCCCAACTGGCTGCGGCTCATCCGGTCAGTGGCGGAACCTACGAGTACGGCTACCAGTTTTTAAATCCACTCAGCGGGATTGTCGCCGGCTGGCTATTTATTGTCGCCAAAAGTGCCTCGGCGGCAACGGCGGCGCTTGCGGTAGCCTGGTCAATCAGCGTATTACTGACTATCTCCGCGACATCGGTAACCGTTATCGCCATCGGGCTACTGTTCCTGTTCACCCTTTTTGTGCTGTCCGGTGTGCGCCGCACCAATTGGCTAAATGCCCTGTTGGTGGCCGTTAGCCTCATTGGACTGGGCGTTTTTGTCGCGGCGGCATTTGCCCAGCCAAGCGCTTTGCCGGAGACGCCGCCAACGCCTTCATCGCTATCGCTGTTTCACGCGGCGGCGCTGATGTTCGTCGCCTTTACCGGTTATGGCCGCATCGCGACGATGGGCGAAGAAATCAGTGAACCACGTCGTAATATCCCCAAAGCGGTGGTATTGACACTGGCCGTTGTCAGCGCTATCTACATCGCCGTCGGTCTGGCGATTCTGCATGTAGGCGGGATTTCGTCGTTTGATGAAAGCCGCTTTACCATTGCCAGTCTGCTGGCCAATCCCGATTGGCGACTGCTGGTGGTGATCGGTGGCGTTGTCGCGATGAGTGGTGTGGTGCTGAATCTGGTGCTGGGGGTATCGCGGGTAGTCCTGGCGATGGGCCGACGCGGTGATTTGCCGCGCTCTGTCGCCAAACTCAGCAGCAACGGCCATGCCGCTCCGGCCGCAACCTGGGTGACCTTTGCCATCATGGCATTGATTGCGCTGTTTGGCGGCGTCCAGTCGGCGTGGACCTTAAGTGCCTTTACGGTATTGGTGTATTACGGGATTACCAATATTGCCGCGTTGCGGGTATCCGCAGAACAACGATTCATCCCCAAGTGGGTTTCTGTGCTCGGCTTAATCAGTTGTTTCGGGTTAGTGATACTTGCGGCGCTTGCGTAACACCCGTTAGCCATAGCCAGCAGCGTTTGTGACCGCGGTTAACACGTGTGAAAGGCTCGCGCCAACGGCGCGAGCCACGGTTTGCTAATCGGCCTTCGGGCGCATGTGCGGGAACAGAAGTACGTCACGAATCGATGGCGAATCGGTCAGTAGCATCACCAATCGGTCGATACCGATACCTTCACCGGCGGTTGGCGGCATGCCGTGCTCCAGTGCGGTCACGTAGTCTTCGTCGTAGAACATGGCTTCATCATCACCGGCTTCTTTCGCTTCCACTTGTTCACGGAAACGCTGCGCCTGGTCTTCAGCATCGTTAAGCTCTGAGAACCCATTGGCCAGCTCACGGCCACCGGCGAAGAACTCAAACCGATCCGTCACAAACGGGTCGTCGTCGTTACGGCGCGCCAGCGGCGACACTTCAGCCGGGTAAGCGGTGATAAAGGTCGGCTGGATCAGCTTGTGTTCGGCCACCTCTTCGAAAATTTCGATCTGGATCTTACCCAAACCCCAGCCTGGCTGTACCTCGATACCAACTTCCTCGGCAACCTGCACTGCCGATTCACGGCTTTGCAACTGCTCCAGGGTCAGCTCCGGCATATACTTGAGAATGGCTTCCAGTACCGTCATCCGTTCGAACGGCTGGCCAAAGTCATACTCAACACCCTGACTGGTGAAAGTGGTCGAGCCCAGCACTGACTCGGCTACGCCGCGTAACATTTGCTCCGTCAGATCCATCAGGTCGTGGTAATCGGCATAACCCCAGTAGAATTCCAGCATGGTGAATTCTGGATTATGGCGAGTCGACAACCCTTCGTTACGGAAGTTGCGGTTAATTTCGAACACTTTTTCAAAACCGCCGACAACCAAACGCTTCAGATACAATTCCGGTGCGATACGCAGGAACAGTTCCATATCCAGCGCGTTGTGATGGGTGCTGAACGGACGCGCCGAAGCGCCACCGGGAATGGTTTGCATCATCGGTGTTTCAACTTCTAAAAACGCCCGCTCGGTTAAAAAGCGACGGATGTATTCGATCACTTTCGAGCGAACCAGGAACGTCTTACGAGACTCGTCGTTGGTGATTAAATCCAGATAACGCTGACGGTAACGCGTTTCCTGATCGGCCAAGCCATGGAATTTATCCGGCAATGGACGCAGCGCTTTGGTCAATAGACGAACGTCGTCAACCTGTACACTCAGCTCACCGGTGTTGGTTTTAAACAAGACGCCGCTGGCACCGACGATGTCGCCCAGATCCCATTTTTTAAATTCGCTGTTATAAAAACCTTCGGGCAGGTTGTCACGAGCCACATACAGCTGAATACGGCCACTCATGTCCTGAATCGTGGCAAAGCTGGCTTTACCCATAATACGGCGGGTCATCATACGACCGGCAACTTTTACCCGAATACCCTGCGCTTCGAGTTCTTCTTTCGTCGCCTCACCATATTCCTGCTGTAAATCGCTGGCCAGAGAGTCGCGACGGAAATCATTAGGAAACGCAATGCCCTTATCACGAAGCGCCGCCAGTTTAGCTTTTCGCTGTGCTATTTGCTCATTCACGTCGACGTCGGGTGATTGCGATTTATCTGTCATACTGTCTTTCCTCTGTTCAGTCGCTTATAAGCCGCTTTTTAAACTGGCTTCGATAAATGGATCAAGGGCGCCATCCAGCACCGCTTGGGTATTACGGTTTTCTACGCCGGTCCGCAAATCTTTAATACGTGCATCATCCAGCACGTAGGAACGAATCTGACTGCCCCAGCCAATGTCTGACTTGGTGTCTTCCAGCGCTTGTTTGTCTTCGTTTTGCTTCTGCAGCTCCATTTCATACAATTTGGCTTTTAGCTGCTTCATCGCCGAGTCACGGTTTTTATGTTGCGAACGGTCACTTTGACACTGCACCACGATACCCGAAGGTTCGTGCGTTATCCGTACCGCTGAATCCGTTCGGTTAACGTGCTGACCACCGGCACCGGAGGCGCGATAGGTATCGACCCGCAAATCCGCCGGATTAATTTCGATTTCAATGTCGTCGTCCACTTCCGGATAGACGAAAACCGATGCAAATGACGTATGCCGACGATTACCGGAGTCAAACGGTGATTTCCGTACCAGTCGGTGAACACCGGTTTCGGTGCGTAACCAACCATAAGCGTACTCACCGGCAACACGGATGGTTGCGGATTTTATGCCAGCCACTTCGCCTTCGGACAATTCGGTGATTTCAGTGCTAAAACCATGGGCTTCGGCCCAACGCAGATACATCCGCAATAGCATATTGGCCCAGTCCTGAGCTTCGGTGCCACCGGAGCCCGACTGAATATCGACATAACAGTCTGAATCGTCGTTATCGCGTGAGAACATACGCCGAAATTCAAGCTTTTCCAATTGCTCCAGCAATTGCGCCAACTCGCTCTCAGCTTCCGTAAAGGTCTGCTCGTCGTCAGCTTCTACCGCCAGCTCCACCAAACCTTCGACGTCATCAAGCCCCTGTCCCAAATTATCCAGGGTTTCAATCACCTGCTCCAGCGCTGCGCGTTCTTTGCCCAGTGCCTGTGCCTTCGGTGGATCGTCCCATACCGATGGCTGTTCCAGCTCGCGGGTAACCTCTTCTAGGCGTTCTTTCTTGGTATCGTAGTCAAAGATACCCCCTAAGCGCTTCACTGCGCTCGCGCATATCTTTTATCTGATTATAGGTCGCGTTGGTTTCGAACATGATCACTCAGTTTCATTCTGCTAAATTTTGAAAGCGCACAGTTTACCGTAATTGACGGATTTGCTCCACCAGCAACTGCACACTGGTGCGTCCGCGGAAGTGATTTAATTGTGGCTTGTATAAGATTTCAACCCGCGCAACTGAATTGTCCGGCCAGATTTGTGCATCAACGTTAAAAGCGATCGCGTCATAAATGCCGCCGGCGGCGGAACGTAACACCAATTTCAGGTGCTGCGAACCGACGATACGTTGTTGTAACACCTCAAATTGGCCATCAAAACTCGGTTCAGCAAAGCCCTGCCCCCAGGGACCCGCCTGTTGCAACTGGGCGACCATGTCCAGACTCAGTTGGTCATCACTGAGTTCGCCGTCAGACCAGTACACCGCCGCTTTCTGCTCAGCCGTCAGCCACTGCCCGGCAATGCGCTGCGCAGCCCGACTGAATTCGGCCAGGTTTGCCCGCGGTAAGGTCAGCCCTGCGGCCATCGCATGGCCTCCAAACCGATGCATCAGGCCCGGCTGTTGGGTCTCGATACGTTCCAGTAAATCACGGATATGCAGGCCGTTAACTGACCGTGCCGAGCCTTTTAGCGTGTCATCATCGTCATTCGCAAACACGATCACGGGCCGGTTAACCGCATCTTTAACCCGTCCCGCCACGATGCCGATAACACCGGCGTGCCAGTCGGGCTCATACAGCGTCAACAAATCCAGGACCTCGCCCTGATTATCCAGTTGCAACTGCGCGACCACCCGCTCGGCATGCTCGCGCATGTCGGCTTCGATACTGCGTCGTTCGCGGTTCAACTGATCCAGTTGTTGAGCCAGTTCATAAGCTCGCTCCGTATCGGCCAACAGACACTCGATGCCGAGGCTGATGTCGTCGAGTCGACCAGCGGCATTAATTCGTGGTGCCAGCGCAAAGCCTAAGTCTGTTGCCTGCAGTCGCGAACGGTCACGTCCGGCAACCTCAAGCAATGCCGCAATACCGGGGCGGCAATGACCATGTCGAATTCGCGCCAGCCCCTGTTGCACCAGAATACGGTTGTTGTAGTCCAGCGGAACCACATCGGCAACGGTTCCAAGTGCCACCAAATCCAGCCAGTTGGCGAGACTGGGTAACGGCGCTATGCCTTGCTCACGCAACTGCGCTCGAAGTCCCAGCAACAAATAAAAGGCCACGCCGACACCAGCCAGGTGTTTACTCGGAAACGAGCAGCCGGGCTGGTTGGGATTGATAATGGCATCCGCCACTGGCAGCTCATCAGCCGCCAGATGGTGATCGGTAACAATCACATCCAGCCCTAATGCTTTTGCCCGGGCGACCGCGTCATTAGCGGCAATGCCGTTATCAACGGTGATGATCAGCTCAGTGCCGCGTGCGGCCAGTTGCTCAACCATGCTCACTGACAAGCCGTAACCTTCGGTCATGCGATTGGGAACGCGATAGTCTACTCGTTCAAACTGCAGTTCGTTCAGCGCCGTCACTAACAGCGCGGTACTGGTTGCGCCGTCAGCATCAAAATCGCCACAAATGGTAATGTGTCGCTGTTGCGAGCGACTTAACAGCGCAACGGCCTGGTCGATTCCTTTTAAACTGCGAAAATGCGTTAATCCCTGCGCCGATAATTGCAGTTCATCGGCCGAGCTGACGCCACGCCGCGCATAAATTTGCCGCAGCAAGGGTGGCAGCGAGGCCGGTAAATGAGAGTCGTCAACGTGATCGTAGCGGCGTATGCTAAAGTCTGTCATACGCGCTTATTGCATTGCCTCGAGCAGTGCATCGGCGGTTCGCAGACCGGGCAACATACGACCGTCCGGCAGGACGATAGCCGGGGTTCCGGTTACGCCAAAGGCCTGCCCCATGCGGTAATGTTTTTCGACTGGATTATCACAGGCCGGACTGTCAACCGCATCGCCGTTTTTATAGGCCGTGAGTGCTTTTTTCGGGTCGTCTGCACACCATACCGACTGCAGCTGTTGACCACCTTTGCTGTTAAGACCACCACGCGGGAAGGCCAGATAGCGCACGGTAATCCCTTTGTCCAGATACTGACCAAGGTTTTCATGTAAACGCTGACAATAGCCACAGGTGGTATCGGTAAACACGGTGATCTGATATTTTTCTTTCGACGATGGATAAACCACCATTTCGTCTTCAATTTTTTGCAGTTCCTGCTGACGCAGACTTGCCATAGCCTGTTCAGTAAGGTTGGTCGGTTGTTCGTTGGTCAGATCAAACAGGTTGCCGGCGATCAGCCGTGTGCCGTCCTCTGAAACATAGAAAATCCCCTGATTTGAGGTGATCTGATAAAGTCCCGCTATCGACGTTTTGGACACTTCACCAACCTGGATACCTAACGCTTCAAGGCGACTGGTATCCGGTTGCTGTGCAACACTTGCCGCACTTACTGACAGTGATGCCAGTAATAACAGGGAATGAACTAAACTGCGTTTCATATAAACCTCTTGTTAGCCGCGCGGGTGGTGCTGAGCATGCAGAGACTGCAGCCGCTCTCGCGCAACTTGTGTGTAAATTTGTGTCGTAGACAGGTCACTGTGACCCAACAACATTTGTAATACTCGTAAATCCGCACCATGGTTTAACAGGTGCGTAGCAAATGCATGCCGCAGTGTATGGGGCGACAGATGCGCGCGAATACCCGCTTGCGCCGCATAATGTTTGATGCGGTACCAGAATGCCTGGCGCGTTAATAAGGTACCGCGTTGGGTAATAAAAATCCACGGGCTGTTTTTGTCCGAAAGCGCCGGACGGCCATGGCGCAAATACTGCTGCAGCCAATCGAGCGCTTCCTCACCGAGGGGTACCAGGCGTTCCTTGTCACCTTTACCGATAATACGCACTAAGCCCTGTTGTAATGACACCTGTTCCAATTGCAGTCGGATCAGCTCACTGACCCGCAAGCCACTGGCGTAAAGCACTTCCAGCATCGTGCGATCGCGCAACCCCAGTTCGGTGTCGGTCGCCGGCGCATGCAACAACGCGTCGACATCTGCTTCACTGAGGGAATGGGGGATTGATTGTGGGAGTTTCGGTCGTTTTAAGCGAGCGCTGGGGTCGGTATTCAGCCACCCCTGCTTTACCGCAAACTGAGCAAACTTTTTCATCGCACTTAAAAATCGTGAGGTGCTGCGCGGTGAGAGCCCCTGACTGCGGCGCCAAAGCAAATAATCCTGCAGAATGGTCGACGTGGTATCTAACAAGCCAAGTTTTTGCGTCATCAGGTAATCGCAATAACGGCGTAGGTCAGAACGGTAGGCGGCTTGAGTGTTATTGCTGACACCATGGTGCAACCATAAATACTCAACAAAGGCATCAATACGTTCATCGTCTTGCGGGTGAACTTGGGTCATGGCAGCCGTTACCACACATCAGGATAGCTTAGTACATGGTGCTAGCTTACATGAGCTGTTGCTTTGGTTCTATCCCCAACTGCTGTAACACGTCGTATAACTGCGCGGGGTCGCGACGACGTTTCGGGAGTTTTTCCGGTGCCGCCGCACGCTTGCGGCGCTGCAGCGTTTGCCAATCCAGATTAGCGATTAACTCCAGCGGTAGTCGCTGTGGATCGCTGTTTGGGATAAGCGGTTGCGGGTGCACTGCGTCCTGTAATTTAAAATCACTCAATTGCGAAGCGCTCTGGTAGACGCCGCTGGCGATAACCCGCGCGTCGTTATAGCCTAATGGCCGTGGCCGCGCCGCACCAATGGTACGTTGCCAGTCGACGCTTGCCGGGGCGTCATCGGCAAGCGGTTGTTCGCCCAGCGCTGCCAGCCACAGGGCAAACTCGGCCCCATGCCCCTGCCCAATCGCATTGGCGGCCTGTCGATCAAAATATTCCTGTGCTCCGGATACCGTTCCGGGGGTCAGCTCTGCCATACATCCTGCCGATAACGTTGACGCTTGATGTCGTTATCGGCGGCTGGCAAAAATCTTTAATTTTTATGCTTTTTCCTTTACAGCGTGATTAAGCCTGTTATTATACGCGCCTCGTTTGGAGGGGTTCCCGAGTGGCCAAAGGGATCAGACTGTAAATCTGACGGCTCAGCCTTCGCAGGTTCGAATCCTGCCCCCTCCACCACGATTTCCCGCTTAATCAAGTTCCGCTAGTTTCAGCACCACCTTACCTTGCGTTCGATTTTCCTGCAGGTAATTTAAGGCCTCGTTGACCTTTTCTGCCGGAACAACGCGATCGATCATCGGCCGCACCCTTGCCGCAGTGAACGCTTCACCAAAGTGTTGCCAAAGTCCGCTTAAAATAGCGCCTTTACGTTCGCTGGATAAACTTCGCAGCGTGGAGCCCATAAGCCGTTGCCGCTTCATCAGCAGACGACCGAAGTCCACCTGACCATTACGGCCGCCCATCAGCCCGATGAGAACCAGTCGACCGTCCTGTTTCAGTACTTGCTGATCACGCTCCACCGAGTCCCCGCCGACCGGATTAAGAATAACATCAACGCCGCCGACCTCTTTTAGCACCTCGACATAATCCTGACGGTGCCGATTTATCGCTTCAGTTGCGCCCAGTTCGCGGCAAAATGCACATTTTTCATCACTACCGGCGGTGACATAAATGGGCGTCCCCTGCTCTTTGCATAATTGCAGTAACGCACTACCGACCCCACTGGCACCGGCATGGGCAAAAACCCGGTCGCCGGGCTTTAAATCGGCCAGCATAAACACATTCAAATAAGCGGTCGCAAAAGTTTCTAACCATCCCGCGCCGCGTTCCAGGGTCCAACTGGACGGTAATGGCAGTACCTGCGCCGCATTCACCGTAACCGATTCGGCATAGCCGCCAGCGGCTAACAGCGCACACACTTTGTCGCCAACGGCGAGATGGGTTACCTTGTCACCAATCGCAGTGACTACCCCGCTGCACTCCAGCCCCGGGATTGCCGACGCCCCCGGCGGCGGTGGATAGGCACCGGCAACTTGCATGACGTCGGCGCGATTTACACCGGCATACGCTATCCGAATGGTCACCTCATCAGCGGCTGGCGTTGTTTGGTTGAGATCATGATCGGGCTGCCAAACCACCCGCCCTTCTTCAATACGCGCTGCTAACATAAAATTTCCTTCGAGTTTTTAAACAAAAAGTCGATAACATCAGTAGTAAAGACGCATAATAATCTTTAACCTAACACGTTGTCGTGACAAAAAACCAAAGGATGGCAAAACACACAATGAGTGAGTTTGTCGAACTCGCCGACAAACGCGTACTGATCATCGAAGATCAAAAAGCGTTTCAGGTGATGCTAAAAGGATTACTGCTCAATCTTGGTGCCAAAGAGGTTGAGGCGAAGCGAACCGGTGAAGCCGGTATTGCTGCGTATGTGCGCAAACCCTTTGACGTAATGCTGGTCGATTACAACCTTGGCCGCGGTAAAAATGGCCGGCAGGTGCTGGAAGAGTTGAAACACCGTGGCGTCCTCAAAGAGGATACCATTTTCTTTATCATCACCGGCGACAATACCCGGCCGATGGTGTTGAGCGCGCTTGAACTACAGCCCGATGACTATCTCACCAAACCCTTTTCACATCGCGTTCTGCGCTCACGAATTGCCCGCGCTTACAAACGCCGGATGTGGCTTAAAGATGTGTTCAAGTCGTTATACAACGGCGATTACACAGCTTGTATTGACGCCTGCCAGCGTCATATCGATTCACAAAGCCGTTACGCCACCTATTGCCAAAAGTTGCAGATTGAACTGTTTAATAAAACGCAGCAACTTGAGCAAGCTGAAGCCGCCATAAAGCGTGTACTTGAAGACGGTGTGCAACCCTGGATTCAGTTAAAACTTGCCGAAACTCGATTGTTGCAACAACGTCCCAAAGATGCTCTGGAGATTGCTGAAGCGGTACTCAAAAAGATGCCAAACGCGATTGAGGCACAGGACATCAAAACGCGCTGCTATTTGCTGCTGGATAATCCTGAAGAGGCGCTGGAAAGCGCGCGGCAGAGCATCAACATGGCCCCGTTTTCCATCTCCAGGCAAACCCAGTTAGCCCATATAGCCCGTGACAATGGCGACTATGAGATTGCCAAACAAGCGATGAACAATGTGCTGCAAATCGCCCGTACCTCAGTGTTTCGTAATGTCCAGCACCTGTGCAATTACTTAAGGGCAATTTTGGACGCTGCCGAACACGCCGATACGCGTCAGAAGGTCGCCAAGTACCAGACGGAAGCGACCATGGAACTGCAACGCTCCCGCTACGACGAGAACATTGTTTATTCCGAGTTGCCGTTTGAAACGCTGGAGTCGATTCTGGTCTCACGTATCGATGCGTTTAATGGACGGCTGCGCGAAGCACAACAATTGCTCAATAAGGCGGTTGGTGATGAACTGTCGCAGAAAAAACCGGTGCCAACCGAGTTACTTGCCGACGTCATCATTGTGTTGCTGGATCTGGGCGAGTTTGAAAAAGCCAATGAGCTGGCAATTGCGGCCGATGACGGACACAACATCGATAGTTACACTAAAAAGTTATTGACTGAACGTCGTGAACTGGCACGCAAGACCGAAAATGCGTTCCGTGACGTGCACCAAAAAGGTATTCGTCTGTACGAGCAGCACAATTATAAAGAGGCCTTAAGTGTGTTCCGGGAGGCGTTGCAACTGGCTCCGCTGAACAGCGGCGCGGCACTCAACTACATACAAACGGCGGTCAGCTACTGTCAGAATACCGGTAAGGTAGAACTGGAGTATCTGCGCAAAGAATGCGCCAATTGCTTCAAAACGCTGCAGGGGTTGCCACTGTCCGACACCCACAAGCAGCGTTACGAATATTTATTAGAACAAACCGCGACGCTGGGATTACGTTAACTTTTGATTAGCGGCCAGCGTGCCATTCTGATAGTCGCGTATCGCCTGTTCGATTTCCACTGAGTTGTTCATGACAAAGGGACCGTACTGCGCAATCGGCTCATTGATCGGTTGTGCCGCCAACAGCAATAGCCCACTGTCGGCACTGCCCTCGATAATAAGCTCCGCATCGGTATCGAGGCGGACCAGTTCACCTCGAGCAACAGCTTCGCCATTGACGCTGACATTGCCTTTGTACACGTAACCCAGCCGTTGACGTTGCCCTTGGGCCGCCACCGTCAAGGTTTCAGCGGCATTAAACACCAGATCCAACATCAAAAAGTCACGACCCGGCGCATCAACCGGCCCCGTTTTGCCGCCATGTTCTCCCGCAACAACCCGAATAACCGCGTTGCCGCGATCGATTTCCGGGATCACATCGGCGGGATAATCATACCAGGCTGGCTCGGACATTTTTTCCGCCGCCGGAAGGTTTACCCATAATTGAAAACCCCACATCAAGCCTGCTTCTTGCTTAGGCATCTCCGCATGAATGATGCCCCGCGCCGCTTTCATCCATTGCACGCCACCGGCTTCGACTACGCCGGTATTGCCGACCGAATCCTTGTGCTCCATCTGCCCCGCCAGCATGTAGGTCAGGGTACAAAAACCACGATGCGGATGCGGTGGAAAACCGGCAATATAATCGTCGGGGTTATCGGAACGGAATTCATCCAGCATCAGAAACGGATCCTGATGCTTTAAACCCGGCTGATTAATGATTCGTGTGAGCTTAACACCGGCACCGTCTTGCGCCGGCATACCACGAAAACGCCCTAAAATGACACTCGACATAGGTTTCTCACTCCAGCGGCTGGTTGAAATCAATGTCCGGACCTGCCGGCACAATTTGCGTTGGGTTAATGGTTTTGTGACTGCCGTAATAATGCTGTTTGATATGATCCATCACCACGGTTTCGGCAACACCCGGGTGTTGATATAAGCCTCGCACATAACGCCACATATTCGGGTAATCAACAATGCGCTGGCGGTTGGTCTTAAAGTGACCAAAATAAACCGCGTCAAAGCGCACCAGAGTGGTGAATAATCGCCAGTCTGCCTCGGTCAATTGCGCGCCTGCCAAATAGGGCTGTTTGGCCAAAATCGCTTCGACCCTGTCCAGCGCCGCAAATAAATCGGTGAAAGCCTCTTCGTAGGCTTGCTGACGAGTCGCAAAACCGCACTTGTAGACACCGTTATTAATGTCGTTGTAGACCCATTCATTGACCTCGTCAATCTCCTCACGCAACGATGGCGGATAATAGTCATCGTGGTTACCGGTGAGCTCATTGAACGCCAAGTTGAAAATTCGAATGATATCCGCAGACTCATTATTAACGATGGTTTGCTCCTGTTTATCCCATAACACAGGCACGGTAACGCGACCAGAATAATTCGGATCTGCTTTTAAATAGAGCTGGTACAGGTAATCGTTGTTGTACAGCGGGTCGTGCAATGGTGTATCTGCAAATTCCCAGCCATTTTCTAACATCAGCGGATGCACGACGGAAACGTCGATGTGTTGCTCGAGCCCTTTCAGACGTCGGAAAATCAGCGCCCGATGCGCCCAGGGACACGCATAAGAAACGTACAGATGATAGCGGCCGGATTCAGGTTTAAACCGCCCTGTCGGAGATATGTCATTGCGAAACTGTGACTCACTGCGGACAAAGCGGCCACCGTGCTTTTCGGTGTCGTACCATTTATCGTGCCACTGACCGTCAACTAATAATCCCATAAGACCTCCTTGATTGAGTTAACCTAAGGATAGCCTCTATTTTTTAGAATTATTAGCCCATAATTTCTGGTTAATCTTTCTATTTATTAGAACTTATTAGATTCAGTACAACTTCCGCAGCCCGTTCACTGGCGTTAACCTTCAATTGCTTGTGTAAGTTTTCGAAACGCTGTAGCAGCGCATCATTGTCACTGTCAATGAGTGTGCTCATGGCATCAACCAACGCGTCACAGGACGCTTCGTGCTGCGCCAACTCAGGCACAATACGTTCATCGGCCAGCAGGTTCGGCAGCGAAAAAAACGGCGCATGAAACAGCCATTTTATCAGTCGGTAGGTGAGTGCATTAAATTTGTAGGCAACCACCATCGGTCGCTTGATCAGCATGGCTTCTAACGCGACCGTACCCGACGTCAGCAACAAGTAGTCCGCCGCAGCCATGGTGGCACGACTGTTACCAACCGTAATGTCGATAGCCAATTGTGGCGCGTGTTGCTGCCATAATGCCTTAAATTGTTCTGCCCGCGTTGCACTGATCATCGGCGCCACAAATTTTAATGACGGATATCGTTGCTGTAACTGCAGAGCTGCTTGCAAAAACAGCGGCGCCATGCGCTTTACTTCACCGCCCCGACTGCCCGGCATCAACGCCAAATACTGGCCATCCTGCGCCAAATTAAGCTCGCTACGCGCTTGCGACCGCGGCCATTGCATGGGAATGTCATCCGCCAGCGGATGGCCGACAAAGGTCGCCGGCAGTTGATGTTTGTCGTAAAACTGCTGTTCAAATGGCAACAGGCAAAGCATATGGTCTACGGCTTTCTTAATACCCTTGATACGACCTTCCCGCCACGCCCAGACCGACGGGCTGACGTAATGTACGGTACGGATGCCGCGATCACGTAAACGTCGTTCGACGGTCAAATTGAAGTCAGGGGCATCGATGCCAATCATGACCTGTGGCTGACGCTCGAGCAGATACTGCACCAGCTTACGACGGTGTCGCAGCAACTTTGGCAGATCTTTCAGCACTTCGGCAATGCCCATCACCGCCAGATCTTCCATCGGGAAAAAAGACTGCAACCCTTCTGCCGCCATAAGCGGGCCGCCGACGCCAATGAATTCAATCGGCTGGCGCGAGCGCTGTTTGAGTGCGCGCATTAAACCAGCGCCAAGTAAATCGCCGGAATGTTCTCCGGCGACAATCGCAATAACACGGGGGGACATTGTGGTCATTAGTTACTAGGGACGAATAATGCCGCGTTGACTGTTCTCAACGAACGCACAGAAGTCGTCAAGCTGCGGTTCGTTCAGCTCTTTAATCGCTTGTAACGCCTCTTCGGTTGTCATACCGGAGCGATACAGCAACTTATAAGCACGGCGAATATTGGTGATTTGTTCAGCGCTGAAATTGCGCCGCTTTAAGCCTTCACTGTTGATGGTACGAGGACGGGCATTGTGTCCCTGCGCCATCACAAACGGCGGTAAGTCCTGCACTAAGATTGAATTCACCGCGCAAAAGCTGTGCGAGCCGATATGGCAGAACTGGTGCACACCCGTCATACCACCAAGAATAACGAAATCGCCCACGTGAACGTGGCCGGCCAGGGTTACCTGATTGGCCAGTATGTTGTTATCACCGACCATGCAGTCATGAGCAACATGCACGTAGGCCATCAGCAAATTATGACTGCCGATTTGGGTTAAGCTGTTGTCTTGCACGGTGCCACGGTGGATAGTTACTGACTCACGAATAACATTATGATCACCGATAACCAACCGCGTCGGCTCGCCCGCATACTTCTTGTCCTGGCAATCTTCACCGACCGACGCAAATTGATAAATGGTATTGTTGCGGCCGATTTCTGTCGGACCTTTAATAACAACGTGCGAGCGAATATCACAGTTATCGCCAATCACAACATCGGGACCGATAACGGTCCAGGGGCCGATACTGACGTTTTCACCAATTTTAGCACTGGCGTCGATTATCGCCGTTTCGTGGATCACTAGACTTCCCTTCTTGCACAGATTATCTCAGCACTGGCTGCCAATTCGCCATCCACCTCAGCCTTACCACTGAATTTCCAGATGCCACGACGTTCTTTTTCGAAGGTCACGTGAAAATGGATGGTATCTCCGGGTACCACCTGGCGTTTAAAACGCGCGTTGTCGATACCGGCAAACAGGTACAAATCGTTTGCTTCAGATTTCTGCTGGGTAATTTTAAAACCTAACAGACCGGCAGCCTGCGCCAGACCTTCCAACAACAATACCCCAGGGAAAATCGGCTTACCCGGGAAGTGCCCGTTGAACATGGGTTCATTAAAGCTGACGTTTTTGATGGCGTGGATCGAGCGCTCGCAATCGCACTCAATCACGCGATCGATCAATAAAAATGGATAACGGTGTGGCAATAAGTCGAGCACACCTTGAATATCAAATCCAGACTCCGTGGCTTTCACAGTAGCTCCCAATTATTCGTTGTTATCTTGCAGTTGTTGCTCAACTGACTTTACGCGCTTAAACAGGTCATCAAGCTGACGGAATCTCGCTCCGTTACGACGCCATTCGCGATGGCTTGACGCAGGAATGCCAGACGCATAAACGCCCGGTTCGGTGATTTCTTTGATCACCATGGCAAAGCCCATGATCTGCACATCGTCACAAATACTGATATGACCGTTGATCGCCGAAGCACCACCAATCATGCAACGCTTACCAATACGGCAACTGCCTGCTAATACGGTACACCCGGCTATCGCCGTGTCTTCATCAATAAACACGTTATGGGCAATCTGGCACTGGTTATCGATGATACAACCATCACTGATGATGGTGTCATCTAGCGCGCCCCGGTCAACCGTTGTCGACGCACCGATTTCAACACGGTTACCAATTACGACACGGCCAATTTGCGGGATTTTTAACCATTTACCATTTTCCGGCGCCCAGCCAAAGCCGTCTGCGCCAATAACCGCTCCTGAGTGAATGATGCAGTCAGCACCAATCTGACAGTTATGGTAAAGGTGTACCCCGGACCAAATTTTACTGTTGTTACCGATGCTGACACCGGGCCCAACGTGCGTGTGCGCACCAATACTGACGTTATCACCGATCGTTGCGCCGGCCTCGATAACGACGTATTCTCCGAGCGAAACGTTACTCCCCAGAGTTACCCCTTCGGCCACCCGCGCGGTATCCGCAATGCCGGTCGCCGGCAATGGTGTGGTATCTAAAAGTTGTGCCACTTTGGCAAACGCCGCATAGGGATTAGCAATGACAATAGCATTTTGCACATCGCTGTTTTCAGCATCTTTCGGTGACAGTAATACCGCGCCCGCTGCCGATTCCGCTAATTGACTTTTGTAGCGACTGTTTGCCAAAAAGGCCACTTGTTGAGCATTCGCTGACTGCAGGGTACCAACCCCTGTAATGACAAGGTTCGCGTCACCGCGAACCTCACCACCAACATGCTCGGCAAGTTGTTGCAGAGTATACTCAGTCATTCATTAATTACCTGAAGACATCTCAGTAACCACTTCGTCAGACAAATCGTTGTCTGCTTTCATGAACGCGACTGCACTGCTTTCCAGCACAAGGTCATAACCTTGCTCAGCGGCTACGGCGTTGATGGCCTGCTGTACTTTACCGAGCAGCTCGTTACGTTCTTCCTGCTGGCGACGGCGAGTGTCTTCCTGCAGCGCTTTGCTCTTCAGCTGTGCCTCAGAAATCAACTGCTCCAGTTCACGGTTCAGTTGCGTCTTCTCGTCATTTGACATGATCGACGCATCACGCTCTTGCTTTTGACGCAGTTCCTGGATTTTAGTCTCCAGTTGACGCATCTCTTCAAAGCGATCCTGGAACTCGGCCTGCAGATCTTGTGAGATTTGTTCACGCTGCGGTAATTGTTGGAAAATCGACATCATATCGACCACACCAATCTTCTGCTGCGCTTCGGCTGCACCGGCAAACAGAGCGGTAGAGAGTGCTACAGCGGCTGCCGTTGTTTTAATTAAAGTTTTCAATGTTAACTCCTCAATAGACTGTTGTTCGTTTTAAACGATTCTTTATAGTTTATCAGAATGTGGTACCGATATTGAACGAGAACACCTGCGTTTCATCGCCCTCAACCTCTTTCAATGCCCGACCCAATGAGAACGTCAATGGCCCCATCGGTGATATCCACTGCACCGACACACCGGCCGATACACGGAAGTCACCCGGATCACTGTAATCGGATAATGGTTGACTGTTGGGCACCAAATCCAGGTCTTTGTATTGATCGTAATCGAATTCAGTATCCCACACTGTTCCCACATCCACAAATACACTGGTGCGAACACTGTTACGCATACCTTCATCGATGAACGGTGTTGGTACAATTAACTCAAGACCACCGACGACCTTAGCGTTACCGCCAACCGCATAGCGTCTAACTTGAACACTTTCGGCACCTGTGCCCTCCGGGTAGCCGGATGGCAGACCGGTCGAGTCTGGAGGTCCTGTTACCTGTTCGGCAAAACTGTAAATTGCCCGAGGTCCAACGGTATTAGGTTCGAAACCACGCAAGTCGCCCTGACCACCGACGCGGAAGGACTCCCAGAACGGCAACAAGAACTCATTACCGACATCGTCTTCACCGTAGCCGTTACCATAGCCAATGTTAAAGCGCGTCAGGAACGACCACTGGTGATCGTCCGACAGCGGTATGTAATATTTAAAGTCGTAGTTGGCTTTAAAGTATTGAATATCACTAAACGGCGCAGAAACTTCTACCGAGGCGCGTTGTGATGAGCCTGAAGTCGGGAACGTGCCGCGGTTGAGCGTGATGCGTTGCCAACCCGCATTAAACTCATAGATATCAAAGGCAACACCTTCGTCTGGGTTTTCACGATCCAAAAATGCCGAGTAGAATTTTCGGATCTGCTCGTAGCCATCAACGTTGCTGACTTCCTGCTGCTTATAACCAATACCAAAGTTAAAGCTGTTGATTTCATCGACCGGGAACCCGATGTTCGATGAAATACCATAGGTTTTTTGATTATAGCGAATTAAGTTTTCAGCTTTTCCGGCATCAAACTCATTCATATACAGTTGCCCTGACAAACTGACACCGTTGATGGTGAAGTAAGGGTCTGCGTAGGAAATGCTGAAGTTTTTATTAAACCGACTGGTGGAGACGTTAATGCCCGCCCGATTACCGGTACCCAGGAAGTTATTTTGTTGTACGCCCGCATTTAATTGCAGACCCGAGTAGTCGCCGTAGCCGATACCGGCGTTAAAGGAGCCCGACGGCTGCTCTTTCACTTTATAAGTGATATCAACTTGATCATCACGACCGTCAACTTTTTGGGTTGAGCTTTCGACAGTTTCGAAAAAGCCCAGCCGTTCCAGTCGGACTTTGCCCTGCTCGACTTTGTCGTCCGACAACCAGGCACCTTCGAGCTGACGCATTTCACGGCGCAGCACGCGATCCTGAGTAAGGCTGTTGCCTTCAAAATTAATGCGACGGACGTAGACACGGTTACCCGGGTCAATCGAGAACGTCAGTTTGACCGTTTTGTCGTCGTCATTCCGTTCAGGAATGGCACGAACTTCCGGGTAGGCATAACCAAAGCGACCAAAGAACCGTGAGATCATGTCTTCGATGTAGGTGACCTGCGCGGCGTTGTACAGCGTGCCTTCCTCGATGGTGGCAATGCGCTCAACCAAATCATCGTGACCTTTAAGATCACCGATGACATCGGTACCGCTGACGCGGTATTTTTCACCTTCGTCAACGTTAATGGTGATGTAAATGCCTTCACGATCCGGTGTCATCGATACTTGTACCGACGTTACCGTAAATTGCAAGTAGCCACGATCGCGGTAGAACGACTCCAGCGTTTCTAAGTCACCGCTCAGTTGTTCTTTCTGATAGCGCTTCTCACCAATGACGTTCCACCAGGGTAAATCGTCTTTTAGCTCAAACGCATCCAACAGCAACTCATCCGGGAAGGCCTTGTTGCCAACAATGTTGATTTGTGCAATTTCAGCCGCATCGCCTTCATCGAAGGTCATCAGCAGTTCAACCCGGTTACGCGGTAGCTCGACCACTTCGATGGTAACTTCAGCGTTGTATTTACCAACACTGTGGAAGAAATCTTCCAGACCCTTTTCAATACCCGAAATGGTGGTGCGGTCAAGTGGCTCACCAACAACAATATTGTTGTCCTGCAGGCTTTGTTCAAGCTGTTCGTCTTTAATGTCTTTATTGCCTTCGAACGTAATCTCAGCAATGGTAGGACGCTCGCTCACCTGAAATATCAGCGTGCTGCCGTCGCGTTTTACTTCGATGTAGTCAAAGTGCGTAGACGAATACAACGACTTAATCGCGCTGCGAATTTGCATCTCGCTGACATCATCGCCAACCCGGACGGGAATATAGGTTAACGCGGCCCCCAGGGCAACGCGTTGCAAGCCTTTGACTTCAATATCTTCAACTACAAATTCTTCTTGTGCGTGCACCGGCGAAACCGCCGCTGCCACCATGGCACTCACTAACAGCTTTTTAAACGTCATTATGAATAGCTACTTATTGTTGATTCTAAATCAGAATGCGTACCGAACAATATCATTACTGATGGCCAGCACCATTAGCGCAAAAACCAGTGCTGCCCCAATTCGATAGCAAACATCTTGTACTTTTTCTGAAACAGGCTTTCCGCGTACCCATTCGACCATAAAAAAGGCCAGGTGCCCGCCATCTAAGACCGGCAATGGCAACAAATTAATGATACCCAGGTTAACGCTCAGTAGTGCCAGAAAACTGAGAAAATAAACAAATCCGTTGCCGGCACTGACTCCTGCCCCTTCAGCAATACTTAGCGGTCCTGCCAAGTTTTTAACCGATACGTCGCCGGTTAATAATTTTCCAATCATTTGTACGCTGATGACCATCAAGTCCCAAGTCTGTTGCGCACCTTTTACTAAACCGCCGACAATACCATATTGATGGTTAAATACATAACCCTCAGGTAGTGCCTCGGTCTTTGGCATAATGCCAAGATAACCTATGACACCGCTGGCTCCTTCCTGTTCCCCAACAAGGGCGGAAATTTGTTGGCGATTGCCATTTCGGGAAATGCCTAACGCCAACATTTGCCCCGGTGACTGCCGAATCACTTCGGTCAACTGCTGCCAGTTTGTTACCGCTTCGCCGTTGACGGTTTCGATCACATCGCCTTGTTGCAGGCCCGCTTCGGCTGCCGGCGAATCATCCATCACTTCGGCCAACTCGGTATAAACGTGCGGCTGATAAACGTCGATACCAAGACTACCGAAGGTCGACTCGGTTTCTGGATCAAACTGCCAGTCACTGAGGTCCAGTGTCTGCATACGTTCATTACCATTGCGGCTGCGCACCACCAGCGTAACGTCTTCATTGCCAATCGCTGACATCAGACCCAATTGCACCTGTTGCCAGTCATAAGCCTCGATATTACCCACTTGCACAATCTCGTCACCGCGTTGCAAGTTGGCGCGGCTGGCGATGGAGTCTGCGGCAACCTCACCGATGATTGGCTTCACCGTTGGTACCCCAATGCCAAACATCAGCCACAATACGGCAACCGCAAGCACAAAGTTAGCGATAGGTCCGGCTGCCACGATCGCAAAACGTTTATACACCGACTGAGCATTAAACGACAAATGCCGCTCGTGCTCAGCGACCGCGTCAACCCGTTCGTCGAGCATCCGCACGTAACCGCCTAACGGAATAACACCCAGTTGATATTCGGTACCGTCTTTGCCGGTACGCGACCAAATGGCCTTACCAAACCCCACCGAGTAGGTGATAACCTTTACCCCACACCGACGCGCGACCCAGAAGTGACCAAACTCATGAAACGCCACTAAGATGCCCAGCGTGACCGCAAACGCCGCGGCGTACCCTATAAAATCAAACATAAGCCACCTGCTTAACGCGTTCGCGCGCCCGCTCTCTGACTTGCTGATCCAACTGCAGCAATTCGTCTATCGAGGCACAATGGAACATTGGCTGGTGTTGTAGCACCCAGTCACACACTTCGGCAATTTGTGTAAAACCAATCTGCTCCTTTAAAAAAGCATCCACAGCAATCTCATTCGCCGCATTCAGGCTGGTGGTTGCGCTTTGTCCTTCCCAGCAACTATCAATGGCTAATTGCAGGCATGGGTAGCGCGCCGGTTCAGGCTGTTTAAAGGTCAGCTCGCCGAGCCGGGTGAAGTCAAGGCCACCCACACCGCTGTTAATACGGTCGGGAAAACCCAATGTGTGCGCAATCGGAGTGCGCATATCCGGCTGGCCGAGTTGCGCTAACACCGAGCCATCAACGTACTGAACCATTGAGTGAATCACACTTTGTGGGTGGATCACGATCTGCAGTTGTTGCCGTTGACAATTAAACAACCAGCGCGCTTCGATGTATTCCAGGCCTTTGTTCAACATGGTCGCCGAATCAACGGAGATTTTCCGGCCCATCGACCAGTTGGGATGATTGCAGGCCGCTTCCGGCGATTGTTGCGCCAACTGAGGCAGCGGCAAATCCCGAAATGGGCCGCCGGAGCCGGTCAATAAGATATGATCAATACCGGCTGCAGCGAGATCCATGTGCCCAACCTGCTGCTGTTGCTGCTCTGGCAAACACTGAAAAATCGCATTGTGTTCACTATCAACCGGTAATATGCGGGCGCCACTTTGTTTGGCGTGTTCAATAAACAACTGACCACTGACCACCAAGGCTTCTTTGTTGGCCAACAATACCGTTTTACCGGCATCAATGGCGGCCAGCGTTGGACGCAACCCGGCCGCACCGACGATAGCGGCCATCACAACGTCTACGTCGGCGGCTGCACTGACATCGGCTAGGCCTTGCTGGCCATACAGAACGGTCGTTTGCTGGGGTGCCAAGGCGCGCTCAAGTTTGACCGCGTCGTCAGCACAACCAATAACCGCATACTGAGGTTTAAATTCACGGCAAAGCTCGGCCAGTGCATCCACTTGCGTCATTGCCGTTAACGCAAACACACTAAAATCGTCGCGATGACGACGCACCACGTCGAGTGTGTTTTTGCCGATAGAGCCTGTTGCTCCCAGAACCGTAATACTGCGCATGGTTTAGTGTAGGAACTCCAGATAAGCAAGGGTGAAAATCGGTACCGCAGCCGTCAAGCTGTCAATTCGATCGAGAATACCGCCGTGGCCAGGCAATATCGACCCACTGTCTTTTACCCCGGCAGCGCGTTTAAACATACTCTCGTTCAAATCACCAAACACTGAGGCTACCACCGTGAATAATCCCGTTAAATAATACCCGGTAAACTGATCCGCCGGAATCTTAGTCCAGTGCGACACCACCATCATCACCACAAATGCCAGACTGATACCGCCGCATAACCCTTCCATGGTTTTACCGGGACTCACGGCCGGCATCATTTTATTACGGCCATACCGCACACCGGCGAAATAAGCGCCAACATCGGCTGCCCATACCAATAATAAAATGAACAACACCACCCAGCCACCAAAATAAGGTTGCAGGTCGATATTAATCGAACGTACGGTGATTAATGCTGCCCAGGTCGGTACAAAAATTAACAGCCCAAATAAACCAACAATAGAGCGTGTGCGTGACCACAAACGCCGGCTTGACGGGTAATTTACGATCAGCGCCAGGGCGCAGACCCACCAGACACCGCCCGCAACAATGGTGTAATAGATGAGCGGGTCCAGGGTGCCGTCTGTCCACAGATGTTGGTACGGCACGAATAAGCTGAGCACACCAATGATTGCGCCCACCGCCACGGTATAGGCGATTCGACCGCTGGTTTTTGTCACCCCCATTAACGGCGACCATTCCCAGGCGCCCAGCATCAGCACGGCTTGAATGAAAAGAGAAAATCCCCAAAGCGGCAATAAAAAGACCGCATACAAAGCAACCGGTATTAACAGCAAAGCTGTGAGTATTCGTTGTTTTAACAAAAATTATTCCTCTACCCGGGTTTCCAGATCGCGCATGACGCTGTCGAGCTGCTCACTGGTTAAACCAAAGCGACGTTCGCGCTGAGCGAACTCAGTAATTGCTTTGGAAAACGTTTCGTCGTCAAAGTCAGGCCATAAAACGGGCGTAAAATACAACTCCGCATAGGCAGCCTGCCACAATAAAAAGTTACTGATGCGACACTCGCCACCGGTTCTGATTAATAAGTCCGGAGTCGGCTGGCCCGCTAATTGTAACTGCGCCGCAAAGCGTTCACTGTTGATGTCTGAGCTGCTTAAAGCCCCGCTTTCAACCTGTTTCGCCAATGCCTGCGCTGCTTGAATAATATCCCATTGACCACCATAGTTGGCCGCAATGTTTAAGGTCAATGCGTTATTATTCGCGGTCTTTTCCTCGGCTTCGCTGATTTGCCGCTGCAGACGAGTGGAAAAACGCGACTTATCGCCAATGATATTCAATTTAATGTTGTTCTGGTGCAGCTTTTTCACTTCGCGTTTCAGCACCGTCATAAACAAGTCCATTAACACCGAAACTTCTTTTTCCGGACGTTGCCAGTTCTCGCTACTGAAAGCGAATAAGGTTAACGACTGAATACCATTACGACGGGCGAAGGCGACCGCACGCCGAACAGCCTCGGCGCCAGCTTTGTGACCAAAGGTGCGCAGTTTACCACGCTGTTTTGCCCACCGGCCATTACCGTCCATGATAATTGCTACGTGCTTAGGCACTAACTGCTGTAGCGATGGGAGTTCTGTCATGCTTCTGCCATAGATAATAAAAACGCCGCGCGAGAAGATCTTACACGGCGTTTAACACCAAAATTGAGCGCTAATCGAATCAGACTTCCATTAAGTCTTGTTCTTTTGCCTTCAGCGCTTCATCGATCTGCTTAACATATTTGTCCGTGATCTTTTGGATTTGTTCCTCAGCAGCGCGTTCTTCGTCTTCTGTAATTTCCTTTTCCTTCAGCAATTCTTTCACATCGCTGTTGGCATCACGACGAATATTACGAACCGCGACACGGCCTTGTTCCGCTTCGTTACGAACGATCTTAACCAGGTCACGACGACGCTCTTCGGTTAACGGAGGCAGAGGAATGCGGATGACTGAGCCGGCCGATGCAGGGTTTAAGC
Organism: Idiomarina aquatica; assembly: GCF_003987185.1. Taxonomy (GTDB): domain Bacteria; phylum Pseudomonadota; class Gammaproteobacteria; order Enterobacterales; family Alteromonadaceae; genus Idiomarina; species Idiomarina aquatica. The sequence continues at coordinate 256,154 of NZ_PIPS01000001.1, forward strand.
CCAGATCAGAGCTCATGATGGCTTTCTCAACGGCCTGAGTCGATGACTTATCAAACACCGTCAATGCCAGGGTGCGAGAATCTTCTGTAGTAATGTTTGCCAGCTGTTTTAGCGGCGTGTCGCTACCGTAGTAATTCACCATCACGCCATCGAGCAGGCTTGGGTGAGCACGACCGGTACGAACTTTACTCATTTGACTGCGCAGAGACTCTACGCTTTTTTGCATGCGCTGTTCAGCGTCTTTTATAATTTCATCAATCACGTTGCTACCTTTTACTTGATTCTTTGATCATTATTGGCGTCTTTACTGATCAGTGTACCTTCTTCTTCACCAAGAATCACTGACCTTAGCGCACCAGGCTTGTTCATATTAAATACACGGATCGGTAAACCATGGTCACGAGCCAGGGTAAATGCGGCCAAATCCATCACTTTTAATTGTTGCTGCAACACATCATCGTAATTAATGTGGCGATACAACGTCGCGTCAGGGTTTTGCACGGGGTCAGCAGAATAAACGCCATCGACCTTAGTACCCTTCAGAACCACATCCGCTTCGATCTCGATGCCGCGCAAACACGCCGCAGAGTCGGTGGTAAAAAACGGGTTGCCAGTACCGGCTGAGAATATCACCACTCGGCCTGACTTGAGTAAACTGATGGCTTCCGCCCAGTTATAGCTGTCACACACACCGGTCAATTCAATCGCGGACATTAAACGCGCGTTAACAAAAGCACGGTGCAGTGCGTCACGCATGGCAAGACCGTTCATTACGGTCGCCAGCATCCCCATATGGTCGCCAACGACCCGATTCATTCCGGCCTTAGCCAGGCCTTCACCGCGAAATAAATTACCGCCGCCGATAACTAAGCCCACTTGCACACCAAGTTCGACCAATTCTTTAATTTCTTGTGCCATTCTGTCCAGCACTTTTGCGTCTATACCGAAAGGCTCATCGCCCATCAGTGCTTCGCCACTGAGTTTTAATAAAATTCGTCGATAGCTGGGTTTCGGGTGGGTGCTCATCATAGCCTCGCTTTAGCCTTTTATTCGATAAGAAGTATATTCAAAAAAAACCGCGTCCTGAACCTTCAAGACGCGGTTTTTGTTCATTACTTAGGGGACGACCCGGTCACAAAGAATTAACCTTTGCTCGCAGCCGCCACTTGAGCTTGAACTTCAGACGCAAAGTCTTCTTCTTTACGCTCAATACCTTCACCAACTTCGAAACGTACAAACGTAACGACGTCTGCACCTTCTTTCTTCAGCAATTCGCCGACAGTCATTGAAGGATCTTTAACGAAAGGCTGACCTGTCAGGCTGATTTCGCCGGTAAACTTACGCATACGGCCTTCAACCATCTTCTCAGCGATTTCTTTCGGCTTACCGCTTTGCATAGCGATATCAACCTGAATAGCACGCTCTTTTTCAACCACTTCAGCGTTAACATCTTCAGGCTTAACGAATTGTGGGCTGCTTGCGGCAACGTGCATGCAGATATCACGAGCCAAATCTTCGTTACCGCCGTTCAATGCTACCGCTACACCGATGCGAGCACCGTGCGTATAGGTTGCAACAACATTGCCTTCTTCGATGGTTGCAACACGACGTACAGCCATGTTTTCACCGATCTTAGCAACCAGGTCTTCACGTTTCTTCTCAACGGTTTCACCGTCGATTTCTGTTGCGCGAAGTTTTTCAATGTCGTTTTCTTTGTTAGCGAACGCGGCGTTGATGACTTGGTCACCGAATGCCAGGAAGCTGTCGTCACGAGCAACGAAGTCGGTTTCACAGTTCAGTTCAACCAATGTTGCCTGGTTACCTTCAGATTTCACCAAGATAACGCCTTCAGCCGCAGTACGACCCGCTTTTTTCGCTGCTTTTGCCTGACCGCTTTTACGCATCAGTTCAATCGCTGCTTCCATATCACCGTCGACTTCCTGCAACGCTTTTTTGCAGTCCATCATGCCAGCGCCAGTGCGCTCGCGCAGTTCTTTTACCAGAGCTGCAGTAATTGCCATGGTTTTATCCTCGATTATTCTTCAGTTGCTTCAACAAATTCGTCAGCGTCTTTTACATCGCCTTGCGCAGCGCCAGCTTCTTTAACAGCAGTAGCGGCAGCGTTTAAGTACAACTGTACCGCACGAATGGCGTCGTCGTTACCTGGGATGATGTAGTCGATGCCGTCTGGGTCAGAGTTGGTATCTACAACAGAAACCACTGGGATACCCAGGTTGTTCGCTTCTTTCACTGCGATGTGCTCGTGATCCGCGTCGATTACGAATAAAACGTCAGGCAAACCGCCCATGTTTTTGATACCACCCAGGCTCTTCTCAAGCTTTTCCATTTCGCGGGTGTTAACCAGCGCTTCTTTCTTGGTTAGCTTTTCGAAGGTACCGTCCTGGCTCATGGTTTCGAGGTCTTTCAGGCGCTTGATCGATTGACGAACGGTTTTCCAGTTAGTCAACATACCGCCTAACCAACGATGGTTTACGTAGTACTGACCGCACGCTTGTGCTGCTTCTTTTACTGACTCAGCAGCGGCACGCTTAGTACCAACGAACAGGATTTTACCTTTGTTAGAAGCCACGTGCTGCAGGTAGCTCAACGCGTCGTTGAACATAGGCACGGTTTTTTCTAAGTTGATGATATGAATCTTGTTGCGAGCACCAAAAATGTACGGCTTCATTTTTGGGTTCCAGAAACGAGTTTGGTGACCGAAGTGGACACCCGCTTTCAGCATGTCACGCATTGACACGTTTGCCATAATCTTTTTCCTTTTGTAGGGGTTAAGCCTCCATACACCCCATAACACGACCCAAGCTATTGACTATAGCGCCTTGGGCACCCCGTATTATGTGACGGTATATGTGTGGTTTAAAGTTAGTTTAAGTTGCCTTCAAAACGGCGCGCATTTTATACCATATCCGCACTGGCAACACAATAGAAAGAAGATAGCGAAAAGCGCCTCTGGCTGATAAACTAGCGCCACAATGAACGACTAAATGACAGTACAATTTCGATAACAGAGAGCCGTACGAATGGATATATCGATAAAGACCCCGGAAGAAATAGAGAAAATGCGCGCGGCCGGCCGACTGGCGGCCAGCGTACTTGAGATGATTGGCGACTACGTCAAACCAGGTGTCACCACCGAAGAGCTGGATGAAATTTGCCATAAATACATCGTCGATCACGGTGCCTATCCGGCACCTTTAAACTATCACGGGTTTCCTAAGTCGATTTGTACCTCCGTCAATCACTGCGTCTGTCACGGTATTCCCGGTCCGAAAAAATTAAAAGACGGCGACATCATGAACATCGACGTGACCGTCAAGCTCGATGGCTATCATGGCGACACCTCAAAAATGTTTGTGGTGGGCAAACCGTCCATTTTAGCCGAGCGCTTAATCCGCGTTACTCAGGAATCACTCTACAAAGCGATCAAGATGGTTAAGCCCGGTGTTCGCCTCGGCGATTTCGCCGAAGTGATCCAGCAACACGCTGAAGGACACGGTTATTCCATCGTGCGCGAATACTGTGGTCATGGCATCGGCGCCGTATTTCATGAAGACCCGCAGGTGGTTCATTACGGTAAAGCGGGTACCGGTGAAGAACTCAAGGCCGGTATGTGCTTTACCATCGAACCCATGGTAAATGCCGGCAAACGCCACACCAAACTGATGAAAGACGGCTGGACCGTATTAACCAAAGACCGCAGTTTGAGCGCACAGTGGGAACACACCTTGCTGGTGACGGAAGACGGCGTGGAAGTATTAACCCTACGTGCTGAAGAAGAAGATACGCTACCGCGCGTCATCAAGCACGATGATTAGCCCAGTAAGGGAAACACAACGATGATCGACCCCGTCGCCTCAGAACACTTAGCTTGTGAAGATTTTTACAGCCAGTGGCCGGCGGCGGACGCCGCGCCGTCACGTGAGGCGTACCAACAACTGCTTGAGCGCTATCGGCAATGGTCAGAGCAACAGTTTATCACCGCCGATATTGACGCGCTGGTACACCACCGCTCGACGTTTTTTGATCAGTTATTGCAACGCTTATGGCAACAGTTTCAGTTGAACGAAGAAACCGTTTCACTGGTTGCAGTGGGCGGTTTTGGGCGTCAGACCTTACACCCGGGCTCCGACATCGACCTACTGATTCTGGACGATACCCAGTCGGCCTCGGCCGCCAGTAAGTTAACCGCTTTTCTCACCTTTCTCTGGGATCTGCACCTCGATATTGGTCATGCGGTACGCAGCGTCGCCGATTGCTTTGTGCAAGCTGCGGACGATATCACTGTCGCCACCAACTTGATCGAAGCTCGCTATCTGTGTGGCAACGAAACGCTGTTTCAGCGTTTTCAGCAACAACTGGTCAGCGAATTTCCATGGTCCAGTCGCGATTTCTATCAGGCCAAATTGGAAGAGCAGGAACAACGCCATCAACAATATCATGGCACGTCCTACAATCTGGAACCGAACATCAAATCCAGTCCCGGCGGTCTGCGCGACATCCAAACCATTGGCTGGATCGCCAAACGTCACTTTCAGACTCACTCTGACGAGAGCCTGGTCGAATACGGCTACATGACCGCCGATGAATTTGTTGAGTTGCGGGATTGCATGAACTGGCTCTGGCGCATTCGCTTTGCACTGCACCTGGAGGTCGGCAAACGCGAAGACCGGCTGCTGTTTGACTTCCAGCCCGGTGTTGCCGTGCGCTTAGGCTACGGTAATGAAGGTAAACAGTCGGTAGAGCTGATGATGAAGGACTACTTTAAAGTGGTGCTACGGGTCAGCGAGTTAAACCAGATGCTCTTGCAATTTTTCCAGCAGGCCATTCTCGGCGCACAGGATCTGATGGACTCTACGCACTTGGATGCCGATTTTGCCGTTACCGGTCATATGCTCAGTGCACGTCATGATCAGGTATTTGCAAACCGCAGTAATCTGATCAAAGCGTTTTTACTGATTGCTCAGCATCCTGAAATAAACGGTATCCAGTCCCACACGATTCGCCTGCTGCGCAACGCCAGAGCACAACTGCATGAGCCGCTGAGCTACGATGCCGACTGCCGCAAACTGTTCTGTCAGTTGATTGAACACCCGAATGGTTGCGGCCGAGCCTTTGCGCTGATGCATCACCACAGTGTGATGGCCAGTTATTTGCCACAATGGCAGCAAATTGTCGGGCAAATGCAGTTTGACTTATTCCACGCTTACACCGTCGACGAACATACCTATCGACTGGTGCGCAATTTGTACCGCTACAGCGATGCAGCGTACGCCGGCAATTTCCCGTTGTGCGAACAACTGGTTAAGCAGATGAAGCGACGCTATTGCCTTTATTTGGCTGGCATTTTTCACGATATTGCCAAGGGCCGCGGCGGCGATCATTCAGAATTGGGGGCAATGGACGCGCGCAATTTCTGCCATCAGCATGGCTACAGCGACGATGATGCAGAGCTGGTCGCGTGGCTGGTCGAGCATCACTTGACCATGTCGGTGACGGCTCAAAAACGTGACATTCACGATCCTGATGTGGTGCAGAATTTCGCCAATAAAATGCAGACTAAGGAGCGTCTCGACTTCTTATATTGTCTTACCGTTGCCGATATTCGAGCCACTAACCGTTCGCTCTGGAACAACTGGAAAGCCACCCTGCTGGAAGAGTTGTATAACGCCACACGTTACTTACTGGAGCAGAACAGCAGCAGCCCAACGCTGGATGTTCGTAAAAAAATTCAGCAGAATAAAGCCAACGCCATGGCGCTGTTGCTCAGCGCTGGCTTTAACGAGAACGACATTCAAAGTCTGTGGGGTCGTTTTACCGCCGATTATTTTTTCCGTCATACCGCCGAACAAATCAGCTGGCATTCGCAACATATCCTGAAGTTGTCTGCCGAGCAATTACCGCTTATCCTTATCGGCGATGAGAACAATTACGGCACCACTGAACTGTTCATTTACCACCATGAACAGAGCCATTTGTTCGCCTCGGTCGCCGGTGTTCTCGACGCTCAGCAGTTGAGTATTCTGGATGCGCAAATACTGGCAACCCGTGACGGTTTTGTGATGGACACCTTTGTGCTGCTGCAACGTGATGGTAAGCCGCTGACCGACCCGCAACGCATTGAGGAAGTCAAACAGCAGTTACTGGACGTGCTGCATCGGCGCCAGTCGGTACCCGAAAATCACCGGCCATTATCACGCCGGATGAAAAACTTTGAGGTGAAAACCCGGGTGAAGTTTTTACCCAGCAAGCATCAGCGCCGCACGACGTTTGAGTTAACCACACTCGATCGGCCGGGTTTGGTTGCTAAGCTTGCGGCCATATTGCAACGTCTCAATGTCAGTGTATTGGCAGCCAAAATCACCACCATCGGCGAACAGGCCGAGGATTTATTCATTGTTGCTTCCGCTGACAACGAGGCGTTATCAGAGCAGCAACGAGAACAACTTAAACAACAAATCGTAACAGAATTGGATTACTAGGAGCACGAATGCCAATTGACTATTACAAGCAGAAGATAACCGAAGCCTTTGACAACCGTGATGCCATCAACGTCAATACCGATGACGATGATCTCCGTGAAGCGGTGCGATACATCATCGATAAAATTGACCGCGGAGAACTGCGCGTTGCTGAGAAAGTATCCGGTGAATGGGTTGTTCATCAGTGGCTGAAAAAAGCCGTTCTGTTGTCGTTCCGTTTAAACGACAACTACCTGATGGAAGGCGGCGAAACCCGTTTCTGGGACAAAGTTCCGGCCAAATTTGCCGATTACGACAGCGCCCGTTTCCGCGCCGAAGGTATGCGCGTGGTACCGCCGGCGATGGTTCGTAAAGGTGCCTACATTGGCCGTAACGTGGTGGTGATGCCATCGTATGTAAATATTGGCGCTTATGTTGGTGAAGGCTCAATGGTCGACACCTGGGCTACGGTTGGCTCTTGTGCACAAATTGGCAAGAACGTGCATTTGTCCGGCGGCGTCGGCATCGGTGGTGTACTCGAGCCGTTGCAGGCTAACCCAACCATCATTGAAGACAACTGCTTTATCGGCGCGCGTTCAGAAATCGTTGAAGGGGTTATCGTTGAAGAAGGTGCGGTCATTTCAATGGGCGTTTACATCGGTCAAAGCACCCGTATTTATGATCGTGAAAACAATAAAATCCTATACGGTCGTGTGCCTGCAGGCGCCGTTGTAGTGCCAGGTTCACTGCCCTCAGCGGATGGTTCTCACAGCCTTTACGCGGCCATTATTGTTAAGCGCGTTGATGCCAAAACACGCGCTAAAGTGGGCATCAACGCCCTCCTTCGCAGCGCGGAGTAATCCCCCGGCGGCGAAACCGAGTGAAAGAGGCTCCCGCCTCTTTCCTCTTCTTTGCTTGTCCCCACAAAATGGCATAGGTTACTTTTCTATTTTTCGTTAAGGTCTATAGTTAACGAAACCGTTACCAAACCATTCGGGGTCGTGCTATGTTTTCACGTCTGTTTTTCCTCATTGTTTTTGTGATGCTATCGTTTAGCGTAACAGCAACAGCTCAGCAACAACGTTTCGATAGTGCCGAAGCCACCGACCCGAATAAGTTAAAATGGATGCAAGGCTTTCCGCCTCCTGCTGATAAAATTATTACTCACCCGGAATCTGATTTCTTTAGTTTTCCCAAACTCCGTTGGACCGTCTGCCATATTCGTGAATTACTTCCGACAACCCTCGTTAGCCGAGGGCTTTCAGCTCCTGCCCCATTACCTGAAAAGCTGGACTCAGAAATTGACAATATCACTTTCAAACGCCTCGATAATCATCGTGAACTGACCTGGAAGCAATCGTTAACGGAGAACTATACCGATGGTATTCTCATTCTGCACAAGGGCGTGATTGTTTACGAGGAATACGCCGGTTGCCTTAACGAGGAACGTAAACATGCCGCTATGTCCATGACCAAATCGTTAACCGGACTATTGGCCGAAATATTAGTCGCGGAGGGCACCCTCAACGCGCAGGCGACCGTTGCTTCCATTGTCCCGGAGCTCGCTGAATCGGCTTTTGCTGACGCAACGGTACGGCAAGTCATGGATATGACAACCGGACTGGATTACAGCGAAAATTACGAGGATCCCAATGCCGACATTTGGATCTACTCCGCGGCATCCAACCCGTTACCCAAACCCGATACTTATACAGGGCCAGTGGGCTACTACGAATATTTGCAAACCGTCAAAAAGGCGGGCGAACATGGCAAGGCATTTGGCTACAAGACCATTAACAGCGATGTGTTGGGGTGGATCATTGCACGTGTTTCCGGTTCTTCTGTCGCGCAATTGCTGTCAGCAAAAATTTGGAAGAATATCGGAGCAGAACAAGATGCCTACATGACCATCGACAGCAAGGGCACACCCTTTGCCGGTGGTGGGCTGAGTGCCGGTTTACGGGATATGGCTCGAGTCGGCCAATTGATGCTAAATGAAGGGACGTTGAATAACGAAAGGCTTTTTCCACAATCCGTTGTTGAACAAATCCGTAAAGGTGGTGATAAAACCGCATTCAGTCAAGCCAATTACCGTTATTTAGAGGGCGCAAGCTACCGCAGTATGTGGTGGGTTTTACACAATAAACACCAGGCATTCGCTGCTCGTGGGGTTCATGGACAAACCATTTATGTTGACCCCACGGCAGATATGGTGATTGTGCGTTTTGCTTCCCACCCGCTGGCAAAGAATACGCATACAGACCCAACCTCACTGCCAGCTTACCAAGCCGTAGCAGAGTATTTGTTGAGTTGTTGTGGGAAACATCAAGCTAACGTCGACGCGCACTAAGGTAGTGGTGACAGGCTCCGGCAATATGCAAGGCTATGATGCCCATAAACACAACCGCCAGTAGGCCATGAAGCTCGCGAAAAACGGCAAACTGTTGAATATCCGTCAGCTCCGCTGCCGGCAACCGGAATGCCCCGAACACGTCAACCGGACGTGCCGCCGCATATTGCATCAACAGGCCCGTTAGCGGCATCAGAAACATCAACGCATAGAGCAACCTATGTACCGTGTTAGCAACAGCTGATTGATAGCGGTTTTGCGGTTCGCTTGGCGTTGGAAGTTTCAGCCTCAACCGGTTAACGGTTCGCACCACAATCAGCAACGCCGCTACCAGACCAAAACTTTTATGCATATTCAGCAGCGTCAGTTGCCACGGCTCCAGCGACCGAACCATAAGCAGACCAGCACACAACATTGACACCATTAAGGCAGCCATTGACCAATGTAATAAACGCATAGAATATGGGTAACGACTAATCATTTTTTGCGCCCTCCCCACCGGCCGTTAACCGTTCCCATGCGCGACGCCGATAGGATTCCGCATAAGCCGCTGAGCGCGCCCGCAGGATAGGATCTCGTGTGGGCTCAATGCCATCGGGCAACACCAACGGGTCAAAGTTGATGACATGACAATGACCACTCGATTGCGGTTGCCAAGCGCTAATCTCCAACTCACCAACGACCACCCGTTGACGGTTATCCGGCCATTGTTTGGCCGGATTATTTTCATCGTCACCCGCGCCGGCAAAGGTGAACACCCAGTCAAACACCACCGTTTGCTGCGCTAACCGTTGTTGCAGCTCATCGTGCAGTGCGTCCTTATGCTGAGCCTGGGTTACCGGCTTGTTAGCACGAGGCTCGAATGACCAGCGAACCGCCCGCCGTTGACCGCTCTCATCAACCAGATAAAACGCATTGATGCTGTGATATTGCTCAGTCGCAAAGCTTGCGGTTGGCTGATAGCGAGCTTTCCAGGCCAAAAAGTCAGCACTCTCAGGATGCGCTCTGAAAAACGCCGTTATGGCCTCGGGTCCAGCTTTTAGCGCCTGTAACTGTTGATAAAAGCTGTGTGGATCCGATACTGCGGTTACCGGTGGTGTGTTCATGGCAAGTCGCCATTGCTGACTCGCACTGCTGACAAAACTTAATGCCAGACTTCGTACCGGTGCTTTCAGATCCGGTGCCGTCGGATTGTTACCGGCAATCGAAAAGCGCCCCGTAAAGGGAGTGGCGCCCGGTTTAAAAATGGTGGCTCGGCTGAATGCCGCCAAGCGGCCATTTGACACGAACTCACCTGTGACACAGATTCCCTTTGCATGCGCTCGACGAAATCCAGCGTAAACCCGTTCGCCCTGTTGTAAATCAACGAACTGCTGTGCAGTCACCTTATCAACCTTCTGCGCAAGCGCTGTCAGCGACACCGTCAGCGGCACTATCAACATCGCAATTAACCGTTTTTTCATTGCAGCCTGTTTTCCTTGAGTTTTTCGTTTCAGTTAATTATCTTGAATTAAAGATAATACCTTGTTTATTGACATAATGGTTCACCTAAACGATGCAAAATTTAGAAAAAATAAAACAACAGTGGGCGAAAGAGTGGCCTGAGCTAGATACTTCAACCATGATGTTGATTGGCCGGCTGCAACTGGTCCACAAACAAATGACAACGCGAATGAACCAGACTTTTCGACGTTTCGGACTCACCGATGCGGGTTTTGATGTCATCGCGACATTACGGCGGTCAGGTCCGCCGTATAAACTAACCGCAGGTCAGTTACTGGAGCAAATGCTGGTTACCTCAGGCAGTATGACCAGTCGTTTGGGCAGGCTTGAGAAACAGGGCTGGGTTTGTCGCTTAACGGATGAACACGACAAACGCGTGGTTTGGGTTCAATTAACACCATCGGCGCTGGCGATGAGCGACGACATCATCCTCGCTCACGTGGAAACGCAAAAGCAATTATTAGCCCACGTTCATTGCGACGACAGACGGCAACTGACCGAGCTTTTAGCGCGATACTTCGACGCGCCTCCGGAAGACGGTGCTAACACGACCCCGGACTTGACGTGACAGCTGCCGCGGAGATGGCCGGCATGATGGCGGCCATCATTACCGCAGCCTCGATGGCAGCAACCGCTTGCTTCGCCGCTTTTGAAACCACTTCGCCATTTTCTAATTGTTTGAGACGCTTTTTACGCTGCTTCAGCTCATCTTTTGTGAACACTTGTGGCAGTAATTTCGCGCTGTTTGCCAGTGCCACCAGAATTGCAATGTTGGGTTCGACATCGTCATGATCGGCCAGCACGGCGGCCCGCATTTGTTGACGTAACTGCTGTTCCGGTTGCGGATTCAGTTCAGGATAGACCTGACGCTCAAACAGCCACAATACTTTTTCTTTTTCCGCTGCCACGATACCGTCAGCCGCCAGCTTCTGTGCGACTTTATGTTTAAGGTGTTTAATTCTGCCCAGTTTTTGCACCCAATGCTTTAGGTTCAGTGGCCGCTTTGCCTGCGCTATCATCGTTAACGCTTCGTCCAGTAACGCGTCACCGGTGGTACTATCATCAACCACCGCCACTTTTTCCTTATTATCGACATCAACCTTAATGCGCTCGAGCATCAGCAGCTCTGCGGTCAGTGCGCCGGCCGTTGCGTATTCGACAAAGACACCGTTCATTGTGCCTCGCTCCTCACACAGAGCGAGTAACATAATGGCTTCGTATAATGTTAACTGGTCAGGCATACTCAACTCCTTAATGCAGCTATTGCTCTAGCGAGAGTCTTACTTTATCCACAATGTTAACGCTAGCCTACCGATAAAAACTATTTTCTTAAACACTACGTATCATCAATAACTTCAAACAGTAGGAAAATAGTATGTTTGGCTTGTTTAAATCCAACCCCACCAAAAAAATGCGTAAAGAACTTCAACAGCTCCAACAAAAAGCAATGGAAATGCAACGCAATGGCAATATTCGTGACAGTTCTCACATCAGCCAACAAGCGGATGAGCTATGGCAAAAAATTCAACGTATCGAAAATAAACGCTGACACCTTGCCGAGCGAAAATTTCGGCAAGCTACTATTGTTGTTTATTTCAAGACTTCTGTGTGAATAACGTCACCCTGTGCATTGCTGACTTGAATCAGACCACTGTCATCGGAAATAAAAATAGCGGTCTCTTTACTCTGCTTTGAAACAATAACCCGGTCGGCTGGAATTTCATTATCCCGTCCAACCCTGAAAACTTCGACAGTGCAAGGGAAGTGTCCCTTGCACCACTGCTTATCAACAATCCGCTGTTGCCGATCCAAGCGCGCCCATTCAGGCCGATTCGACTGATAGCTCGTCCTCGGCCAAACCACATTGACGTCATAGGTATCAGGCTTCAGCGACCACAGTTCGCCGTCACTATCGGTTAGTACAAAGGGGTGTTCAAATGAATGGTTTTCCGCCAGCCAGGTGTAGGTCTCGGACTCAAATTGGGCTTCACTCTTTTGCGCAATATCCGTTTGGTTGATTGTTAACGGATCGCTATTTAAGCTTGCTTTTATATAGTGTGCCAGCCACGCACTTTCATCAATATGACTGTAGCCAACATGAATAACCACTTTGGCTTCTGGTTCTTGGTTAAACACTTTGTCACGAAGGTTATTAACAGCCGCTTTTTCACGGGCTTCTGTGTCGCCTGAAACGTCAGAGCCATAATCGTACGAGACAAGTTGAAAACCAAGCCGCTTCGCGTGTAAAACTAAATTGGCAAAAATGGGTTCCGCTGTGTAAAAACCGGTTTTTTCTGAAACGTAACCTTTATCTAACTCATGCTCCGCATTTTCTGATAACGCTTCCAACGCTAAATAGCGATACCCTCGTTGCCAAAGGTCGTCTAATAAACGATGGGTAAAGACTCGATGTTGAGGAACGTGGTGAGCTTCATTAATCATCACGATCTGATACTTCTCTGCCTCATTCGCTAATGCAGAGCGGGCATTGTCAGGCACAAGCGTTTTAACATCCTGCGGTATCGTTTTAGCCGCAAGTCCGCGTTTATCAAATGATGCCAGCGCTTTGTTATACTCCCCCATGAACGAGTACGTCGTGCCAATCTCCTGAAGCAAAGCGTCGTGAACAATTTCATTATCCGAAAATTCATTTAACAGTCGATTTAACACAGAAATCTTTTCAGTGAGCGTTTTATTTTTGGTTTCTTCAGCAACCGTGCGAAAGGCTTTATTCACTTCCTCAAGATAGTCTTTTTCGGATGACTCAACCGCTGTGCTGGTGATACTGATAACGAGCGTAATCGGATAAATCCATTTTTTCATTGTCATTCTCCATGAAATTCAGCGTCGCTTAATAAAGCCCATTGATTCGTAGCCGTTGTTATTAAACTATCAAAATAACTGCGAAATGAAACAAAAGTATCTGAAATAGAAAATGCATCGCTGAACAGCAAGGTGTTGGGGAAGGATTTATTTACGAAAAGGCCCGCAACAATTCATCGGGTATGTCGATGGATAGATCCAGTGCCTCATTGCTGTGTGGATGCTGAAAACGGATGTGCGTCGCAGCCAGCAACAGTCGGTTACAACCAAACTGGTCGCGGAAAAAGCGATTGTGTCGTCCTTCACCATGACGGCTATCGCCAATGATGGGATGGCGAATGTGCGACATGTGGCGACGTAACTGATGTTTACGCCCTGTTTTGGGTTTCAGTTCGACCAGTGAATAGCGGCTGGTATCGTGTTTTTTGCTCACTTTAAAAGGCAGTTCGATACGCTTGAGACAACGGTATTCTGTGATCGCCTGTTGGGCTTCTTTATCCTCGCGGGCATCTTTGTCCGCAATTTTATCGAGCTCTTCTTTTAACGGATAATCGATGACCCCGGCGTCATCAACATAGCCCCGCACCACCGCGTGGTAGGTCTTCTCGACCGCACGTTCAGTCCACTGCTCGTTCACTAACCGTGCCGTGTCACTGTCCAACGCAAACACCAGTAACCCGGACGTCGGGCGATCCAATCGGTGCAGCGGAAATACATGCTGACCGAGTTGATCACGCAGTAATTGCATGGCAAAGACTTTCGCATCAGAGGCAAGGCGGCTTCGATGAACCAATAACCCGGAGGGTTTATCAATCACTACCAGGGACTCGTCCTGGTAGACAATAGGTAACGGCGATGAGTCCACTAGACGTCGTCCTGTAACGGATCGGTACCGCTCAACAAAACATCAAACTCTCGGATCAGTTCGATCAGTTGCTCGTGTTGTTCCAGCTCATTGCGGAAGGTATGTGCGGCCATCGGGCTTACTGCAATTGACGACGGCAATGGTTGCTGACCATCAATTAATGCCCACATTCTTGGAATAAGTACAAACTGCAACCATTGATGGAACTCTAACGTGTCCATAGCAAAGGGCTGTTGGCTTTCGAGTGCTTGTACCGGCGGTTGGTGTGACTGCCACAAACCCAGGCTGTTCAGTTCGCGTTCAATTCGATCGAGCAATCGTGCGGCTCGTTGATACTGCTCCATCGGAGACTCCGTTACCACTTCGTTCAGTAAAACCGATATAATGAGGGCAATAGTGAGTTAAACCTACATAAAATTCAAGTTTTGGAGTTGTTGTGACGCAATCTATCAGTACGCTCGGCGAATTTTTACAAGCGGGAAAAGCGGATTATCAGGTCTTTGATTTAGGACGTTGCCTGCACGAAATTGACCAAACCACCTTTGACCGTATCGAACGTCAGCAACAACCCTACCCTTTTCCGATTCGTCAACAGGCGCAACTGGCGGTGCTGTTTCGACACCGACAACAACCGGATAACGACTACTTGTGGTTTATTCAATTGCCGCTGGATGAGCGAGGCTTATTAAGCAGCGCCGCCCGGGATCATTATCTGGAGTTTGTGCTCAACGCTCTGGGTCACGAAATCACCGGCAGTTTAACCGATGAGCAAGAGCAGCAGCTTAAGCAAAACCCCTATTTGTTCACGCCGAGTGACGTTCAGCGCGCGGCCTTACATGCCCGTATCGCGGTTCAGCGCCGGGCGGCTCCTAGCCTCTATTTTGATGACGCCGAAACCTATTTAGCATCGCAACAGGGGGACTGGCAAAACCTTGGTATGCAGGGTTTACACGATTGTGCAGCACGCCTGGCACAGCTTCCGCAACTCTGCGCCGCCATTGCGTCGCACTTCACCGATTATCCAGCGGCCGTTCGTCAGCAGCTAGCCGCCGCACTGGAGCACCAACCGTTACCGGCTAAGCTCCGTGATGCATTGGTCACGGTTGCCGCTACCAGTACCGCGGAAACACGCTGTGACGCGATGCGAGCTTTAGCCTCTTGTGCCGAACAAGGGCCGGTGATTCAATTGATTCGCAACCAGCTGACGACAACCGCAAGCGAATCGCTGGACGCGGACAGGCTGACCGTAATGGCCGCCCGACTGTGGCTGGCATTAGCTGACCCAACACGGTTAACACGTTATATTCATGCCATCGCCCAATTGCAACCGGTAATGTTCGATGCCTTGTTTCAGGATATTATCAGCTTACCGCAATTACGCCCGTTACTGCTTAGCCTGCTGGCACAGGGACAGCTTAGTAACGACAGTTTGCAGGCACTGAACCGACTAAAACAAAACGTACAGGGATAAGGCATGAGCTTATTGGATGTTCTGCTACTGCTCGGGCTGCTGTTACTCGGCTGGATATTCTGGCAGCACCGACAGCAATCGGAAAGCGCCTACCGACACGCGGCGCACTATTGCAAACAGCAGGGGCTACAATTGTTGGATGTCCGACGTGATCGCACACGCTGGTCCTTTAAGGGCCGTCAGCCGGGGTGGCGGGCGACCTTTAAAATGGGGTTTAGCAGTGACGGTGAAACCCGCTATGAAGGTGATTTGGAGTTACATAATCAACAACTTATCGGCGTCGAATTACCACCGTTTCGTGTGCCCAATCGCGAACCACTGCACTAGTAACGTCATCACGCGAGCTTACGTGGCGTCGCTATCCGTGCTGTTGCGGGCATGAAACAACAAGTCGCCGTTTAACTCGGCGACGTTAATGTTTGCCCGCCGTTGATAACCTCGTTTGAGGAAAAAATCGCGATAGTCGTCGCGCGTTACGTATACGCCAACGCCCTGTGATTCGGGATCTTCCTGCAACAGAGTATCAACCGCTTGCACCAGTAACTGGCCTAATCCGTGTTGTTGATACTGTGGCGCCACCGCAATAAAAGCCAGCATATGATAAGGCACATCCGGCATCGCCTGCTGAATACGACGCTCTTTTTCCAATACCTGCTTGGTACTTAAGAAACCCGCCGTTAACAGCATCGAAATACGCCAGTGCCAGAAACGGTTAGGGCCAAAACTGGCACCCGGCCGGGTCAGACAGGCAACACCGAGCAACGTGTCGCCGTCTCGCACACCAATAATGGGTTGGTCACTTTCCCAAAACGCCGTCAGATCTTCGCGAATCGCCGCCCGCAGGCGCTTATCGTAATCGGCTTTCTCGGCCCGAAAGATGCGCTGAAACAGCGCATCATCGTGATAGGTTTTGAATAACAGCGACGCCGCCGCTTTTAAGTCTTCGGCGGTTAAATACACCAACTCACCAGCGATTGTGTGCGTGTCGACTTGCTCAGTTGTTGCCTGCACCATTGCATCTCTCTTTGGTTGTTATTATTTCACCAACCTAGCGAGATTTTTTGATGCTGTCGAGTGCCAAATCACCCGTTCCGGTTAATTCACCGTTAACAAAAACCAGCGGCGTGCATTCATCACGAGTGGTCATGCCATCAGCATGCGTTCGGTGGGTGCGGTAGTACAACACCTGGTAGTCACTGTCATCGGCTTGCCAGCGATCACTAAAATCCGGAGTACCCAAGCGCTGTTTAACTTCATTCACCGACAGTTGCATCGGCAGCGCCGCAATACGGTTTCGATTTTCGCGCTCATCGACCTGCCCGTCGTACTCTGCACGACCTTCTTTCCAGTCCGATTCGGTTACAATAACGCAACCCTGCAATAATAAAGACCCTGCCAAAACGGTCGCAAGAACGGGTAATGCTTTCATCGAGTAATTCTCCCAAATTGTTATTTTTGCATTCCAGGGGCGGTTGCAGCGGGTCTGCAACCCTGATTCCCTAAGGTTAATGCAAATGCTGTTCCAAATTTTAATAGCCTGTTTTTAAAGCATTTTTTATTGTCAGCATGAGGCGTTTGTCAAACAATTTGGCGAGTTCCGCGACTTATTGGTCAACGCTGCGGTTGGCACTGTTCAAGAAACTCATCTAGCGTCTGTGCGATAACTTCATGTTGCGCTTTACCTATCCACTCAAGCCCAACGACTCCGCTTTGGTTATCAATACTGACCAGTAAGTCATCGGCCTCGTGCGCCAAGCCGATAAATACGGTTTCGGGTTGCTTCAACTTGCGCTTCATCAGAATGTGGCCGGTAATGTTTTGCAACAGCCGTTCCGCATCCTCTGGCCCTTGGGTTTGCAGCAATGACAGACCATGCTGTTGCTGCTGATGAGTAACGATGACATTCAGGTCGCCGGCAAACCAACGCCCGTAATAGTCTTTCACATGCTTGTGAAAGGTCAGTTCCAGGGCTGTTTCCAGAGCGCTGAAGTCGAGTTCGGGTTGTTGTCGCACCGGTTGCCAGGCGACCTGGTCTTCATCCAGGGGTTGTCGATAGATGGGACTGTTCCATTCGGCAACGTATTCGGTAATCAGGGGATCAACCTGGGTCCGGTAACGTTCGATTAATCTGTCCAGGGCTTCGCTCATCTGGTACTCGCTGTTAAATGGCTTTAAACTACGCGCATTGTATGCGTGGAGTGAACAAATGCCAAACGACAACCCGTTAAAGCACCTTAATCTGGGTCAGACAACCGCTTACCCAACCGAATACGATGCCGGCCAACTTAAAGCCGTGCCCCGTGCGCTGAACCGTGAGCCGATCGGCATCAGGGATGCACAATTGCCTTTTGACGGCGTGGATTATTGGACCGGTTACGAAATTTCCTGGCTTAACGAGCAGGGTCTGCCGCAGGTTGCCGTGGGCTACTTTAGTGTGCCGGCAAGCACGCCCAACCTGATTGAATCTAAGTCCTTTAAGTTGTATTTGAACAGCTTTAACGAATCACGCTTTAGTCATTGGCAACAGGTACAACGTTTGATGCAGCGCGACTTATCGAACTGTGCCGGCGGTGCCGTTGAGGTTGAGCTGCGCGCATTGACCGATGTTACCGGCGAAACCGTCGATGATTTACCCGGTCAGCTCATCGATCATCAGGATATTCGTATCACCCACTACGATTACGATCCCGGCTTATTGCAGGTGGTGTCGACGACGCCGGTGCAACAGCAGTACAAAAGTCATTTATTAAAGTCTAACTGCTTGATCACCAATCAGCCGGATTGGGGCTCGGTTTATATTCACGGCACCGGTCCACAACTGGATACCGCCTCATTGCTCCGCTACCTGGTCAGTTTTCGGCGTCATAATGAGTTTCATGAGCAGTGTGTTGAACGCATTTATCAGGATCTGTTTGCGCTGGGATTTGCACAATTGAGTGTGTACGCTCGTTATACGCGCCGCGGTGGGTTAGACATCAACCCGTTCCGCTCCAACTTCGAGCAGGCGCCAGCCGTTAAACGACTGGCGCGACAGTAGTTTTAGTCCGCTGGTGAAGCATTCGGGTGCGGTACACCCAGCCATTGCAGGAACCGCGCCTTTTGTTTTGCCGTTGGTTCTGCAACCGGCGTAATTGAGGCGCCGGTGTGTTGCTGTTCACCGATCACTAAGGTGGTGGTGTGCAATTGATCACGGCGGAAATAAGTGACTTCCACTTCGTCACCCACCTCGTACTCTTTCAGCGCTTCGTCGAAACGTCCGCCGGCGGCACGGAAGCCATCATAGGCGACAATCACATCGCCGGGCGTGAAACCGGCATTCCAGGCGGGACCATTACGCTCAACCCGGGTCAGCTCAATACCCGCGGGTGCGGCGTTACCACTCCAGCCAACCCAAGGGGTTTGTTTATCCGCGGAAGCAAAGCTCAACTCGAGTCCGGCGCTCGCCAGCATATCGGCAAACGGAATTTCTCCGACCGGGCTGTTGATGTTTTGTTGCCACCAGTTCTGCCACGACTGGCCGGTCAAATCTTGCAAAATCGTCAGTACATCCGCTGCCGTAAAACCGACCTCGTCAGCGTCGAAACGCTGATATAACTCGTTGTGCACGTCGCGATAGCTCACCTCGCCATCGGTTGCTTCAAGCAGCGCCATATCCAACTGCCAGGAGACCATCGCGCCCTCTGAATAGATATTGACCGAGAAGTTTTGCGCCCGATCGCCGTATTGATCACTCCAGGCTTCAAACGATGCTTCAGCAACCGACATAACCTCGGTACCTGGCTTACGGTAATGGCTCTCAATATCATCCGCCAGGCGTTCGAAGTACTCATCCGGGGCCATGATATCAGCCACCATCAACAGATGATCCTGAAAGTAACTGGTCGAACCTTCCGCTAACCAAAACAGATCGGTGTAATTTTCTTTTTGATAGTCATAAGGTACCAGTGGTGACGGTCGATACGCCTTCACGTTCCAGGTATGGACAAACTCATGGGAGGCGGTCGACATAAACGACAAGTAATCATCGCGTGAGCCATAACGGTAGCGAGGCCGCTGAATGATGGTCGAGTTGCGGTGTTCTGTCGCACCACCGGCATCGGTCGTCAGGTGTACCATAAACACGTAGCGCTCATAGGGGTAACCGTCCCAAATTTCAGGGCCGGTGGTTACCAGCTTTTTCAAATCTTCCACGGTTTGCTGATGGTCAAGGTTACCCTCTCCCCAAATCACCAACTCGTACTCGCGGCCGTCAACTTCAAATTGGTACAGATCATTAATACCCGTCTCGATTGGGCTATCAACCAGAATGTCCCAGTTATCGGCGACAAAACGATGCTCCGCGGTTTTCTCCATGCCCGACACACTGCGCCAGTCATCGCGAACGTTCAACTCCACCGACACCGGTTGCTGACGATATTCATCGGCATACATAAACACCGCTGACGCATCTAAATACGCATGCGAGTCATCAATATGGCGCGCGCGACGACCCAGTAGGTCAGCGTAGATTTGGTAATCAACGACAACCTCATCGCCTTTTGCTGTCTCCGGGATTTGAATCCGCCAGGTGCTTTTGTCCACTTTATGCCACTGCAACGGTTCACCATCGTCGGTCTGCGCCGAAAACTCCCGCACGCCGTTGGCTAAATTGAGAATGCGGTAATAGCCGGTACGCCAGGCCGGCATTTTCACCTCAAGATAGTCTTTATCGGTGGCCGGGAAGGTAATGGATACATCACCGGTATGGTGCGTCGGTTCGGTCAGATCGATGTAGTAATCAACGTCTGCCGCCGCTGGAAAGGTCAGTGCTGCTAATGCACTTGCAATAAGAGTCCGTTTTAACACAAGGGTTCCTCTGGTATTTTTATCATTCCTGTGACAAGGTGCTTATTAGGCTATCACAAAATGGAACGATTCCTGAGTTGATAAGACTAACGCAACAAATCAATAGGTTAACGACATTTCATCATTCTGTTATGGCGTTAGTTCAGCAGAGTCCGTACAATGGTGACCGGTTTTTACCGTTATTACGTTTAACTTTACTACGATGTATTTACTGCTTTAGACAGTACCGCCCAGTAAAAAGTAAGGTCGCATTTTGAATAACCCGAACACAGCCGAAGCGAAAATTGAGCAGCTGAGCAAGCGGTTACAGCAAAGCATTCAGTCCCGCAAGCAGCTCGAAGATAGTTTTCAGCACGACTACAACGTGCTTGCCGAGCTCATTATAAAGCTCACCTACGCCTGTGCCGGCATGGACCACGGTCTTGATAATAAACTGGTTAAGTTACGCGGTTTGTTACAGCGTAATGCCGGTATGGCGGAACTCGAACAAGCCATCAATGACACCCAAACGGTCATCGAAAAACACACCTTAAACGTGCAGCGGCTGCTCAAACAAACCAGCGAGCAAACTCAGGAAACCGTCGCATTTTTACGCCAACAATCCTTGCAAAAAGCAGGACGGGATAGACTCGCCACCATTGAAAATATGCTCGAGTCGCCCAGCATTGCGGTCACTCATTACATTCCGGTTATGCTGGAACTGCTGCAGTTGTTCACTGCATCGGCACATTCGCTTGCTGATTCGCACACTAAACCGCAACAAAATTCGGCGGAGGTGCCATCAAGGCAGTTGCTTGAGCTGCTCAACCAGGTCGACTTTGACGGTGCAACAGGACAATTGATCCAGCGCACCAAGCTGCAACTGAATCAGGCGTTGGATCAACAACAGTTTATCGAGTTGATGTTGCAGTTAATTCGTCAGATTGTGAAAACCATCAATGATGAGCGTCAATCGGCACAAAGCTTCCTGCTGGAACTGAACCAAACGCTGACGCTGGTGCAGGGAGCGCTGCAAAATACGCTGGCGAGCCGCACCGAATTTCATGACAAAAGCGGCGTCTTGAATCAGCAGTTGCAAGCGGACATGAAGCAGCTCAATGACTCGGTCGAAACCGCAACCCAGTTGGCTGAGCTGAAAGCTCAGGTCAGCGACCATATGCAGTCGATCAATGCGGCGCTGCAACAAAAATTTAGCCTTGAGCGCGACGAGCGCCGTAACTTTGAACGTCAGTACGAAAAGGCCTCATCACGGATTAAAAATTTGGAACGTCAGGTGGAGCAATATAAGCGCCAGTTGGCGGAACAGAAGTTTAAAAGTCTGCAGGATCCGTTAACAAAACTGCCCAATCGCGCCGCCTTTGAAGAACGATTTCAGCTGGAATTCGAGCGCTGGACGCGCTATAAAGAACCACTGTGTATCGCGGTGGCAGATATCGATTTCTTTAAACGTATTAACGACAGTTTTGGCCATGTTGCCGGTGATAAAACCCTGCAGGTGTTGGCCAGTATGCTGCGTAAATCGGTAAAAGCGTCGGATTTCGTCTGTCGTTATGGCGGCGAAGAATTCGTGATTATCTTTCCACAAACCCAGCTTGAGCAGGCCATCGAACGGCTCGAACTGGCGCGCGAGAAAATCAGTAATATTCCGTTTAAATTTAAGAGCGAGGATATTCGCATCACGGTTTCCGTTGGTGTCGCACAATTTAGCCAGGACAGTGACACGGTGGTGACTGTCTTTGAAGCTGCCGATAAGGCACTATATGAAGCCAAGCGGCGTGGTCGAGATCAAATCGTTACAGCGTAATCCAAAACAACGCTGCGACGACGCCCTGGTACAACAGGAGTAAGTCACAAGAATGAGAGCAAGTATTTCTCCGCAGGGCAGTATGTCCCTGCTATCACAATTAGAAATCGAACGACTAAAAGAATCATCCAACAGCCAACTGTACAAGCTATTCCGTAACTGCTGTCTGGCGGTATTAAACGCCGGTAGCCACACCGATAGCAGCGCCGATATTTACGACGCCTACAAAGATTTTCAGGTCAATATTATCCGTAAAGAACGCGGTATTAAGCTGGAACTGATTGAGCCGCCGGAAGAAGCGTTCGTTGATGGCGAAGTGATTGCCGGTATCCGCGAGCTATTAGAGTCGGTGCTGCGTGATATTCTGTTCACCGGTGAACGCTATTCGGAAGCCGAGTTGCAAGCCGCTGACAGCGCCACACTGACACACGTGGTGTTCGATATTCTCCGTAACGCGCGGACGCTAAAACCCATGCAGGAACCCAACATGGTGGTCTGCTGGGGCGGACATTCGATCAACGAAATCGAGTACAAGTACACCAAGCAAGTGGGTTATCACCTCGGTCTGCGTGGCTTAAATATTTGTACCGGCTGTGGTCCGGGCGCGATGAAAGGGCCAATGAAAGGCGCAACCATTGGTCACGCCAAACAGCGTATCACCAACGGCCGTTACCTGGGCTTAACCGAACCCGGTATTATTGCCGCCGAGCCGCCTAACCCGATTGTCAACGAGCTGGTGATTTTGCCGGACATCGAAAAACGTCTGGAAGCCTTTGTACGATCTGCGCATGGCATCGTTATTTTCCCGGGTGGTGCCGGTACTGCAGAAGAACTGCTGTATCTGCTGGGCATTTTGATGCACCCGGACAATAAGCGCCAAAGCCTGCCGGTTATCCTGACCGGACCGGAATCGTCGCGTGCCTATTTCGATGCGCTCGATGATTTCATTGGTGCCACCATCGGTGACGAAGCCAGAGAACTGTACCGCATCATCATTGATGATCCAGCTGCGGTTGCCCAGCATATGCATGCCGGAATGGCCGCCGTGAAACAGTACCGCCGTGATTCCGGTGATGCGTACTACTTTAACTGGACGCTGAAAATTAACGAAGAGTTCCAGCGTCCATTCTCGCCGACGCACGAGAACGTTGCGTCGCTTAATCTGCATCCGGATCAGCCGAAAGAACGCCTGGCTGCCGACTTGCGTCGCGCCTTCTCAGCCATTGTTGCCGGAAATGTGAAAGATGAAGGCATTCGCCAAATCCGTAAGCACGGTGTGTTCACCATCAATGGCGAACGTTCATTGATGAAACGTCTGGACGAGTTACTTCGTGCATTCGTCGAACAAGGCCGTATGAAATTGCCCGGTTCGGTGTATCATCCGTGTTATAAAGTGATTACGGAATAACACGAGGTTGTAATACCAGCATGCGCAAGATCGTCCTTTTATTGGTCGGCGGTACGCTATCGTATTTGGCCGTGGTCGCTCTCGTACACGTTTTGTACGAGGCCGATCCGGCGGATATGAAATGGCAGGAACGCGAAACCTACAATGCCAAACAAATCGGTCAGCTTGAGTTTGGCATGAGCAAAGACGACGTCATTCGTATGCTGGGTTCGCCCGATATTAACGAAGCAAAAGAGACATCAGCCGGTGCCCATCAAGTGTTGTTTTATCGCACTCACCATGTCACCTCCGACGGTATCACCACGAAAGATGAATGCACGCCGCTGCTGTTTCGGGATAACCAGTTGATCGCCTGGGGTGGTGACGCCTATCAGGATTATCAGGAACTGCAATGAGCCGTTGTGAAGAGCTCATTCGCTCGGCAACAGACGCCCTGCAACATCGGGATCCGGCGAGACTTTATGAGTGGGTTCAACACCTTGACAGTGAATACGGCCGCCACCGTTATCCTGAGTTGCTGGTTCATGCACTGCGCACCGAAAAGCTTGAAAACAACCTCGCCATCGCCATTATCAGCGCCGTTGAAGCGCTAAAACTGGCTATCCGCTTACAGTTTCATACCCACTCTCGCCGAGTGTTGGCAGCCGCCTGTCTGTCACGGGCGTTGGCCGATGACCTTGAATACTGGCAGCAGTGCGGGTTAAAACAACCGTTATGGTCAGCGGCTTTTTGCCAACCACCGCTAACGGATGCGTTTTATTTTACGCAGTGGTGTCTGGCACTGGCACAATGCCAATGGCAACAACAACGCCAACCGCTGACTGAGCTGTTGTGCGGCTCCGCACGGGCTCGTTACTGGTTGTTTGCGGAGCAGCTCCCGCACAGCCCGACGATCACCACCGGCAGCGTACTGCAACACCAACCAACGCAAGCGCAGGTGGTTATGGTCAGTGCCGATGCCAGTCACTGGTTGGTATTGGACAGTAAACGCCAAACGTTGCGCAAATTACCGCTCAGTCAGCTTTCTCACTGGCAACCGATTGACACTAAAGCAACGCCGCAAAAGTTGCTGGCGCAGCTTGAATATTTACGCGCGCTGAGCCAGCACCTGCCGTCGGTAACCTTTAAAGCACCCAAGCCACTACTTACCGCCATCAAGCGCTATACGTCCGGCACCGGCGCACTGGAACCGGTCATTAATCACATCGCCCAGCGACCGATACTGGCACAAAGTCTGCGCCAGGCGGTCGAGCAACAGCAGTTGCCGGCCAATGATCCGCATCGCATGCAGCTTAAGCACATTTATTTGTGGCTGGGCGGCACCCGCGCTGCCATCATCCTGGCAACGGCCTCGTTGCAACAGCAATTTCTGCAACAGCGGGTGCCCTTGCAGCAATCACTCATGCAACGGTTAAATCTGCTGACCGAACTGCTTACGCATTTAAGTGACCTAACCGGCCATGCTCTGCCTACGCCGCCGTCGCTGTTAACCTTGTTGACCGCGGCCGACTTGTTCCGCGATCCACGCCTATTGCGCTCGGCACGCTGGCCACGACTGCACCAACTGGACTCAGCGGATAAAGAAGCCTGGCTGGGTCCTCAGTCGGCGTCAATGCCGAACAATAAGCAACGCTTATCGCGTCAGTTAATCGCCCGGTGGCAATTGGACAAGCCGCTGGCACCGTTATTACAGCCCGAACAACACACCGCACATCCGCTACCGGCAATGATGACCGTGAGCAACGTGCTGGTGGCACAGACCTTTCACTACCGTCTGCGTCTGTCTGAACCCGCGCAAGAACAGTTTGAAAATGCATTGACCTCACTCAAACTCAGTAGCGATGATGCGCGTCGCGTATTGAGTAAAGCCATCAGCCGTTGTCACCCCTACTCTCCGCTGACCGAGTTTTCGCATTCACAGTAAAAATACCTGCAATTCACTAGTCTAATAGTGCGTTACTGGCCTGTGATTCGCTTCGGTGCTAGACTTTGCGGCACGTTTACCTCCCCCTGTTTTAAAGCTGTAACATGGAATAAGGAACCTATTATGAGCACCAAGATAACGGTTATTCCCGGCGACGGTATTGGCCCGGATATTGTTGAATCTGCCATTCAAATCATGAACAAAGCGGGCTGCGATTTTGAATACGAATACGTTGAAGCCGGCCTAACCGCTCTGGAAAAAACCGGTGAACTGCTGCCGCAAGCAACCTTGGATGCCATTGAGCGCAACGGTATAACGCTTAAAGGTCCACTCACCACTCCAGTCGGTGAAGGCTTCACTTCAATTAACGTCAGCCTGCGCAAGCACTTCGGTTTGTATGCGAACCTGCGTCCGGTTAAGTCCTTCAAAGGCACCCAAGCTCGCTACGACAACATTGACATCATTACCGTCCGTGAAAACACCGAGGGCATGTACTCAGGTCTGGGGCAAAAAGTATCAGACGACGGTTCAGAAGCCGAAGCCATGAGCAAAATCACCCGTGCCGGCGCTGAACGCATCGTCCGTTTTGCCTACGAACTGGCTGAACGTGAAGGCCGTAAGAAAGTCACTGCGGTACACAAAGCCAATATCCTGAAATCAACCTCGGGCTTATTCCTCAAAGTTGCCCGTGAAATCGGCGAAGAGTATCCAAACATCGAGTCGGCCGAGATGATCGTTGATGCCGCGTGCATGCGCCTGGTGATGAACCCGGAAGACTTCGACGTTATCGTTACCACCAACCTGTTCGGTGACATTGTCTCCGACCTGTGTGCCGGTCTGGTCGGCGGTTTGGGCATGGCGCCGGGGGCTAACATCGGTGAAAACTGTGCCATCTTTGAAGCCGTGCACGGCTCGGCACCCGACATCGCCGGCAAAAACCTGGCAAACCCAAGCTCTGTGATCCTGGCGTCTGTACAAATGCTGGAATATTTAGGCATGTCAGACAAAGCCGACAAGATCGTTAAAGCACTGGCTGACGTCATCGAAAGCGGTGACCGCACCACTCGCGATCTGGGCGGTAGCCACGGTACCACCGACTTCACCCAAGCCGTTATCGAACGCTTATAGGGATTATGTGAAAGGCGTATCCTGCGCGGCCCTGACGTTCTTGTGAGGCCGTCGTGGGGATTGCTCAGTGAGGGTGTCTGCAGCCATGGATGATTGCAGACAAGCCCCCAGGGATGGGTTTACAGCGTCCCTCACTGAGTAAGCCCACGACGGCCTCGTAAAAGGGCGTCCGAGCCGCGCATAGCGCTAGCGCGTTCTTGGCACCCAGCGCAAATGTACGGTAATTTCTTCGCGGTCGTGATAAAGATGCTTGGCCTGGATTTCGAAGGGTTTGGTACCTTCGGTTTGCAGCTGTTCGGTAATTTGCTGTAAGTATTCTTTGACCGCGGCATAGCGTTGTCGCATTGGCAGTTTTAAATTGAAAATGGCTTCCTGGCAGTATTCATCTAACAACCAGCGGGTCATTAACTCTCCCACCCGAGCCGGTTTTTCCACCATATCGCAGACCAACCAGTTGATGTTGCGCCGTTTTGGACGAAACTTAAAGCCGTCTTCCTTGATGTGCTGAACCTGACCGGTTTCCATCAACGAATCGGCCATCGGACCATTGTCCACCGCCTGCACCATCATCCCGCGACGGACCAACTGATAGGTCCAGCCACCTGGCGCGGCGCCCAAATCCACGGCTCGCATGCCGGCTTGAATGCGTTTGTCGCGTTCTTCTTCCGGCACGAACACCTGAAAGGCTTCATCCAACTTTAGCGTCGAGCGGCTGGGACCGTCCTTAGGCATTCTTAAGCGCAGAATACCACCGGCATAAGGGGTCTGGTTATAGCTGTAGGAGTAGCCGGTCAGTGCGTGCGCTGAATTGACGAACATGACGTGCAGCAACGGCCGTTTGGCCAGCGGTTTGTTACTCAGTAATTCGGCTTTGCGCAGGCTCTGACGCAGCGGTACCGCAAACTTGCGGCAGAACTTCGACAATTGATTGGCTTCGTTGGTGTCGGGGGTTTCTACCCGCAGTTCGCCGGCCAGCCCGAAGCTTTCCTGATGCGGTAACAACGCCTCAAGTACGGCACTGGCGCGGTCTTCGACACCCGCCATTTTTATGGCACTGAGTAGCACAAACATTTCACGCGCAAACACCAGTTCTTTAAGCGCCAGCTTACGGGCAATATGATCGGCCTCTTCGGCCTGACAATGATAGGTGACATAGGCTTGATCCGGCTGCGTCTGGCAATATCCGTAAATACCCAGTTCGGTTGCCTTATCCTGAATTTCCGCCGCACAGTCCCCTTCAAAGCCTGCCCGACACAACAGTATGATGCCACTCATTAACTCACCGCTCCTAATTTAACGGCGCCGATAAGCAACGACACCCATCCGAGAATAAACAACACACCGCCAATTGGGGTGATAGGACCAAACCACTTAACGCCGGTCAACGCCAGCGCGTACAAACTGCCGGAAAATAAAAGCACTCCGGCAATCCACAAATAACCACTCGCCAACAACCAGGGCGAACTGCTTTGCTTAATCCACAACGCCAGCGCCAGTAGCGCCAGCGCGTGGTAAAACTGATAGGTAACGCCGGTTTCAAAGGCGCTAAATAGGTTATCGGCGAGTTTACCTCGCAGTCCGTGCGCGGCGAACGCGCCTAACATCACAGCGACGCCGCCAAACAGCGCCGCAATGATCAAAAATAACTGACTCATGCTAAAAATCCTCCTATTGCATCCGCCGCATGTTGCCACAGTTTGGGCGTGTCGGCGGCCTTGGCTTTGGTTGCCTGGAAGCCATGATCAGCACCCTGCAACCAGGTCATTTGCCAATTGTCCGGTAATTCAACCGACGCTGACAACGGCTTACTGAAGGGATCACGAGTGCCTTGCAGAATTAATCCGGGCACCGGACTCAGACTGAGTTCTTCAAGCCGGGAATTTTGCGGCTTTGACGGTGGATGAAACGGAAAGCCTAACGCCACCAGCCGCGTGGCATTAAAGGGTGCTGCCAAACGCAGCATCACCCGACTGCCGAGTGATTTGCCCATCAACACCAAAGGTTTGTGGTCCTGCTGCAGGTGATTCAGTAACTCCGTTACCGCCTCCACCAGCACCGGCATACGATTGGGCGGCCGCGGTTTTCCGCTTACCCGAACCTGTTGCCAATACGGAAAATCAGGACGCACCACTTCGGCGCCCAGGTGTACACAGTAGTCGGCAAAAAAATCCATAAAAGGTGTTTCCGGGCCGCCGCCGGAGCCGTGTAAAAACACCACCCGGAAATCACCCTGAGGGTTTTGCTGTTGGTAATGAATCATTCGCTGAATTCTTGTTCTTCCCGTTCGACCAGCGCCAGTATCCACTGGCGAAAGGTCGCGATTTTACCCACTTCCGCCTGATTGTCACGACAAACCAGGTAAAAGGCTTTATTACGTTGCAATGCCTGCGGAAAAACCCGCACCAGGTGACCGCTGTCAATTTCCGGCTTCGCCAGCACATTATTGGCGAGGGCAACCCCCTGCCCGTGCACCGCAGCCTGTAATGCCAGACTGGAGTGGCTGAACACCGGCCCGTTATCGTTGCGATAACCATTAATACCGACCATCTCAAACCAGTCTTTCCAGGCGTTACGCGTTTCGTCATGCAGCAGCGTTTGCTTTAACAAATCTTCCGGTTCGCGAATACCGGCTTTATCCACCAAGAGCGGCGAGCACACCGGCCACAGGTATTCCTTGTGCAAACGATAACTTTTCACATGTGGCCAACGGCCGTCACCATAATAAATGGCGACGTCAACGTCATCGGTCAGCGAGCCACTGATCTCGTCCACCGCCTTGATGCGAATATCCATGTCGGGATGTTCTTCACGAAAACTGCTGAGCCGCGGTACGAACCATAAAATGGCAAAGCTGGGCGGCACCGACACGGTTAACGCCCCCCGCTCTGACACCAGCCGCAATTTATCGGTGGCTTGTGCCAGTTGCTCAAAGATATCGCGCAGTTGCAGGTAATAGGCCTGCCCCTCTTCGGTCAGTAACAACGACCGGTTGCGGCGGATGAACAGCTTTAGCTGCAAAAAATCTTCCAACGCTTTCACCTGATGGCTGACCGCCGCCTGAGTGACAAACAACTCTTCCGCGGCTTTGGTAAAACTGAGATGACGCGCAGCAACTTCGAAGGATTTAAGCGCATTCAGAGGGGGCAGTTTGCGCATGGTTAATCCTTATCGTCATTGTTCTTACCGCCAAAGGTACCGGCAAACTGTTCGATCGCGTGCTGGTATTTGTCGCGCGGTAACTGCTCGGATAACAATTGCAGAAAGGAGCGCAGATTATCCATCATTAATGACACTTTTACCCGCTTACCGTCTCGGAAAACCAATTCAAACGCCTGCCACCAGCCGACAAAGTTGACCGCTTCGACGTCTTGCCAGCGATAGCTGCGCGGTTTACCCCAGGCTTGGGTATACTCAATACGTTGTTTGTTCAGCCGAATGACTTTAAAAAAGATTTCCGCGCTCAGCCGGAAGGCAAGTGCAACAACCGCCACACAAATTAGGCTGTTAATCACCACAGAAACGGGTTCGGCGGGGGTCTCAATCAATGCCAGCGCAAGCACAGCAATGGCCAGCCAAATGGCACAGACAGGAACCATTTTAATGATGCCGCGATACCGCATTTGCATAAAAAAAGCGCCTCTGTTAGTCGGTGGTTAAGGACCACACTATAACAGAGACGCCCGCTGTTGGCATCGCTAACCGCAGTTACAGACGCACACCGCCGTCGATCTCGACCACACGGCCACTGAAGAAGTCGTTTTCAATGATATAACGCGCACTGTGGGCGATTTCATTCGGCTGTCCCCAACGCTTCAGCGGCACCATAGACAGCGCCCGCTCTACCGCTTCGGGTTTCATTTGTGCGGTCATCGGGGTTTCGATAAAGCCCGGAGCGATGGCACCACAACGGATACCATAACGACCCAGTTCACGCGCCCAGGTGACGGTCATGGCAACAACGCCCGCTTTGGTCGCGGCGTAGTTGGTCTGGCCGATATTACCGGCACGAGCGACACTGGAGATATTAATGATAACGCCTTTTTTACCGGCTTTTACCATCTGCGCTGCCGCTTCACGACCACACAAGAAAGTGCCGGTCAGGTTTACGTCCAGTACCGACTGGAATTGCTGCAACGGCATTTTTTGCTTCAGTTCACCGTCTTTGAATTTGATCAACAGGCCATCACGCAACAAACCGGCGTTGTTGACCAGCACATCAATGCCGTCAAACTCCTGCTGGATTTGTTCAAAGACGGTTTCTACGGATTCTTCGTCGGTAATATCGACTTCGTAGCCAACCACTTTCGCCGCACCTAAGGTTTCACACCGTTCTTGTGCGTCACCAAGCACGTCGCCGTTGATGTCAATTAAGGCCAGTTTCGCGCCCTGCTGAGCGAAATCTTCTGCCATTGCCAAGCCGAGGCCTTGCGCACCACCGGTAATGACAATCACACTGTCTTTTATCTGCATGTAATTCCCCTAATTCAATATGCGTTATTTATTTTTTCGCAGCGGGCTGCACGTAATTAAAGATGCTGGAAAAGTCCTGTCGCCCGTGTCCTTGCTGTGACCAACTGTGATACAAGTTGCGGGTTAACGATCCCATCGGCGTTGCCGCGCCCGCTTTTAAGGCGGTCTGCTGCGCCAGCCCCAGATCTTTAGCCATCAGATCGACCATAAAGCCGCCCTGGTAATCGTTGCTGGAAGGCACATTGTCCATTACCCCGGGGCACGGATTATAAACTTCCAGGGTCCAGTTACGGCCAGAGCTCTGCAGCATGATTTCTGACAATACTTTCGGGTCCAGACCGTTGGCTTTACCCAACTGCAACGCCTCTGACGTCCCCACCATTAATACCGACAACAGCATATTATTGCAGATTTTGGCGATTTGGCCGGCACCGACATCACCGGCGCGGAAGACGTTTTTGCCCATATCGTTAAGTACGCTACGGGCGCGATCAACATTGCTCTCGGTACCGCCGCAAATGAAGGTCAAAGTACCGGCTTTGGCACCGCCAACACCACCGGATACCGGCGCATCAATAAAGGCGATTCCGGCTTTTTCCAGTTCACCGCCAACGTAGATAGCGGCTTCTGATGAAATGGTGCTGCAATCGATGACCAGCTGCGATGACTGCAGGTGGTTGATTAACCCATCATCACCCAGGTAAACGCCTTCAACATGATGATCCGCCGGCAGCATCGATACCACAAATTCGACGTCCTGAATCACCTCTTTAGCGCTGTTACAGGGCGTTGCTCCTGCTTCCTGAACCGCTTTAAGTGCAGCGTCTGACAGGTCAAACGCTTTTACCGCATGGCCTGCTTTCGCTAAGTTGGCGGCCATCGGGCCACCCATATTACCTAAACCAATAAAACCTACCGTAGCCATAGTTGGCACTCCTTCTAACGTATTCTTAGTTTGCCTCTAACACGTGCTCGAGGTCGGCCAATGGGTGCGTACGTTCGCCCCATGGCGGCATAAAGAAAGCATCCACGTCTTCCGCCGCGACATCGGCGACTGACGCATGCTGCCATTTCGGTGTTTTATCTTTATCGATCAATAAGGCACGTATGCCTTCCGCAAAGTCACCGCGAACGGCGCAATTGCAGGACAGTGTCAGCTCCAACCGGAAGCAATCCGGTAACGACAGATCACGCCCCTGCTGCAACTGGTTCCAGACAATATGTGCGGTCATTGGACAACCGTTGGCGAGGTTTTTGCGCGCCCGGCTTAGCCATTTGTCTTCCGTCTCATCATTCAGGATCGCCTCAACCACATCGGTAACATCGTCGCCGGCGGTTAAGCGTTTAATGTGATCGTGCATCGGTTCAACCTGTGGTGCCGGCATCTCGGTCATATCGTCTGCCGCCATATCGGCCAGCAAATCGGTGACTTTTTGCTTATTCAACGCTCCGGTCTCGCCCCACGACAACTGTTGCAGTTTTTCTAGTAACGTCGCTTTATGGCTATGGCCAAGGTAATGATCGGCAAGGTTAAGGAATAACGCATCCTTAGCGTTCATGGTGGCGCCGGTCATGCCGAGAAACAGCCCACAACCCTGCGGCATACGGTTTAAAAAGTAGGTCGCACCGACGTCAGGGTATAACCCAATGGTCACTTCCGGCATCGCCAGCAATGAACGATCGGTCACGATGCGATGGCTGGCGCCGTTCATAAGCCCCATGCCGCCGCCCATAACAATACCGTCTGCCCAACAAATCAGTGGCTTCGGGAAGGTCTGGATAGCGTAGTCCAAGCGGTATTCCTGAGTGAAGAAGTTTTCCACTTCACTGACCAGTTTGCCCGGCTCGGCTTGCATCGCTTTGTACATGGCCACAATGTCACCGCCGGCACAGAACGCTTTTTCACCGGCGCCTTGCAACCATACGCACACCACGCGATCATCAGCGGCCCACTGTTGCAATTGCGGCAGTAACTTTTCTGCCATCGGCAGGCTCAATGCGTTCAATGATTTTTCTGAATTTAAAGTAGCAACGCCGATGACTTTGTCACCGGCGCTGATTTCTTCAATAAGTACCACGTCTTGCATGGAGTCTCCTTACAAAATTTCGCGGTCAATATCCGACAATAACCGACGCCCGATAATCAGACGCATGACTTCGTTGGTACCTTCCAGAATCTGGTGTACCCGCACGTCACGCACGTGGCGCTCTAATGGGTATTCCTTGATGTAACCGTAACCGCCATGCAACTGCAGCGCCTCATTACACACTTTAAAACCAACATCGGTAGCGAACTGCTTCGCCATCGCACAATAGGTGGTTTTGTCGGCGTCATTGTTATCCACTTTGGAGGCTGCCAAACGCACCATTTGACGCGCTGCCACCAGTTCCGTCGCCATATCCGCGAGCTTAAACTGCAACGCCTGAAAAGCGGCTAACGGTTTACCAAACTGGGTACGTTCTTGCATATAGGCTTTGGCCGTATTTAATGCGGCCTGCGCGGTACCGACTGAACACACGGCGATGTTAATACGACCGCCATCCAGCCCCATCATCGCAAACTTAAAACCTTCGCCTTCGCTACCCAGCAAATTCTTCGCCGGAATGCGCACATCTTCGAAGGTGACTAAACGAGTCGGCTGTGCGTTCCAGCCCATTTTGGCTTCTTTTTTGCCGTAGCTGATGCCCGCCGCATCGGCCGGTACGACGAACGCCGAGATGCCTTTCGGCCCCTCTTCGCCGGTACGAGCCATAACCACCAGCACGTCCGTTGCGCCGGCTCCGGAGATAAAC
Organism: Idiomarina aquatica; assembly: GCF_003987185.1. GTDB lineage: Bacteria > Pseudomonadota > Gammaproteobacteria > Enterobacterales > Alteromonadaceae > Idiomarina > Idiomarina aquatica. The sequence continues at coordinate 290,017 of NZ_PIPS01000001.1, forward strand.
ATCTTGGAACCGTTGATGACGTATTCATCGCCCTCTTTTTTGGCGCTGGTGCGCAAGCTGGCGGCATCGGAGCCGGAACCCGGCTCGGTCAGGCAGTATGAGCCCAGTTTTTCACCGGTGACCAATTGTGGAACCCACTCATCGATCACCTCTTGCTGACCGAACGAGCCGATCATCCAACTGACCATGTTATGGATGGTCATCATCGCCGTTGTCGCCGTGCAACCACCGGCCAGTTGTTCAAAAATCAGTGCCGAATCAAGCCGGCTCATACCAAAGCCGCCCGCTTCTTCTGGCGTATACATGCCCATAAAGCCCATTTCGCCGGCTTTTTTGAACACTTCCAGCGGGAAGTACGATTCTTCGTCCCACTGCGCTGCGTTTGGCGCCAGTTCCTTGTCAGCAAAGGCCTTTGCCGTATCGACAAAGGCTTGTTGATCTTCGGTCAATTCAAAATTCATCGGGCAGCCCCTATTACTTCAGGTGGATCGACATGTTCGGACCGGTTGCTTCGATATCGCTCTCGAACCAACGTGCAGTAACGGTCTTGGTTTCGGTGTAAAAACGCACGGCCTGTTTACCGTAGGCATGCAGATCACCGAAGAACGAACGCTTCCAACCGGTGAATGAGAAGAACGGCAGTGGTACTGGGATTGGAATATTGATACCAACCTGACCCACTTCGACTTCGTGCTGATATTTACGCGCTGCCGCGCCGCTGGCGGTAAAGATCGAGGTGCCGTTACCGTATGGGTTGTTATTCACCATTTCCAGCGCATCATCCAGCGTTTCCACTTCGCTGATGCTCAGTACCGGACCAAAAATCTCGGTTTTATACAGGTTCATGTCCGGAGTGACGCCAGAGAATACGGTTGGCCCTACCCAGTTACCGTTTGGTAGCCCTTCGACGGTGTAATTACGACCGTCAACCAACAACTTGGCACCTTCCTGTTCGCCTTCGGTAATGACTTTTTCAATGCGCTCTTTGGCCTGCGGGCTGATCACCGGACCGTATGCGGCATTTTCATCGTTCCACGCGCCCGGACGGACTTTGGCAATCGCTTCTGCCACTTCCGGAATCCACTCTTTCGCGGCGCCAACGAATACCGCTACCGAGATCGCCATACAACGCTGACCGGCGGCACCGACCGAGGAGCCCACCAGGTTATTAATCACCTGCTGTTTATTGGCATCAGGCATGATCACACAGTGGTTCTTCGCTCCGGCAAAGGCTTGTACCCGTTTGCCGTTTTCGGTACCGCGACGGTAAATGTACTCAGCCACTGGCACCGAACCGACAAATGACAAGGCACGAATTTCCGGGTGATCCAGAATGAAGTCGACCTGATCTTTGCCACCGTGCAGGACCTGCAGTACGCCTTTGGGCGCACCGGCCTGTTCAAACAGTTCGACCAGGCGGGTCGGTGTTAACGGGTCTTGCTCCGACGGCTTCAGGATAAAGGTGTTACCCGCGGCAATCGCCACCGGGAACATCCATAATGGGATCATCGCCGGGAAGTTAAAGGGCGTGATGCCGGCACAAATTCCCAACGGTTGGGTATAACTGTAAGAATCGATTGAGCGGGCAACGTTTTCAACGGTCTCGCCCATCAACAATGAAGGAATATTGGCGGCGTGCTCAACCACTTCGATACCACGCCAAACATCGCCTTTTGCGTCTTCAAACGTTTTGCCGGTTTCCTGTGCAAGGATTTCCGCGATTTCATCGTGATGTTCTTTTAACAGCGCTTGGTAACGCATCATCACACGAGCGCGCTCAGACACTGGCACTTCTTTCCAGGTTTTGAAGGCTTCGCGGGCACTGGCAACGGCCGCTTCCATTTCACTTTGCGTCGCACAAGGCGCTTCGGCAATCACTTCCTGAGTTGCCGGGTTGGTGACCGGAATCCACTGTTCTGACTTCGAGGCGACAAATTCGCCATCTATATACAGAGGCACTTTCTTAGACATAATTCACCTTCTTGTTGTGTTATCTTATCGCCCATTGACGCGTCGTCGGACGATGTAAATTTAATCTCGAGAGCCTGATATGACTCTGTTAATTCTTATCACTATACTCTGGGCCGCCAGCTTTTCCTTGATTGGCGTCTATCTTGCCGGCCAAGTTGACGGCTATTTGGTTGTCTTTATCCGCATGGCGCTCGCGCTGCTGACCGTATTACCACTGTTTCGCTGGCAGAGCTTGCGCAGCGACCGTCGCCAGTTACTCAAGCTGGCTGGCATCGGCGCGGTGCAAATCGGTTTAATGTATCTGTTTCTATACCATGCGTTTATCTATTTGAGTGTCGCCGAGGTGTTGTTGTTCACTATCTTCACCCCACTTTACATCACACTCATCGACGAACTGATTTTAAATCGTCGTCATTTGCCACTGATCTGGTGGCTGGCGGCAGCCATTTCCGTAGCCGGCGCAGCCGTCATTCGTTATCAGCCGCTGTCGGCTGATTTTGTCACCGGCTTTTTCCTGATTCAGGCCGCCAATGCCTGTTTTGCCCTCGGTCAGGTCGCTTATAAGCGTCTGCCTACCGGAGCCAAGCTGGCGCAAAGCCAACAGTTTGCAGCGTTCTTCTTCGGTGCTACCGTGGTTGCCGCGATCGGCGTTGTAGCCTTCGCCGACTTCGCCAAATTGCCAACCACCACGCTTCAGTGGGGCATCCTAATTTGGCTTGGCGTCGTGGCCTCCGGGCTTGGTTACCTTGGTTGGAACCTTGCCACCAAGCAGGTTAACACCGGTCAGTTAGCCACCATGAATAACGCCCTTATTCCCGCCGGTATTCTGGTCAACGTGCTGTTTTGGCAACAGCAGACCGACTACAGCCGGCTTGCCATCGGCGCACTTATTATTGTTTTTGCCGTATGGCTTGCCGGTCGCGCACAACGCTTACGACCGGCGCGGCAGTAGCCGTTTAGATCATCTCCACAGCCAGTGCGACCGCTTCTCCGCCACCGATGCAGAGCGAGGTAATGCCGCGCTTCTGCTCGGTTTGCTTAAGGGCATGCAGCAGCGTCACCAACAGGCGAGCGCCGCTGGCACCGATGGGGTGACCCAACGCACAGGCACCACCGTGAACGTTGACTTTGGCTGCATCCAGTTTCATCTCCTGGATCGCCAGCATGGTCACCATCGCAAAGGCTTCATTAATTTCCCACAAATCGACGTCGTCTTTGCTCCAGCCCAGCTTATTCAGCAGACTGTTCATCGCACCGATTGGCGCAACGGTAAATTCGGCCGGCGCCTGTGAATGGGTAGCATGCCCCATAACACGAGCCAATGGGGTCAGACCTTTCGCTTTAGCTTCACTCTCACGCATCAGGATCAACGCCGCAGCACCGTCTGAAATAGAGCTGGAGTTCGCGGCCGTGATGGTGCCGTCCTTTTTAAACGCCGGACGCAATTGCGGAATCTTGTCCAACCGTGCTTTACCCGGTTGTTCATCGGTATCAACGGTGATATCGCCTTTGCGGGTACTGTAAGTGACCGGGGTGACTTCCGCGTCAAACAACCCTTCTTTAATGGCTTTTTGTGCTTTGGTCAGTGACTGGATGGCAAACTCATCCATCGCCTCCCGATCAAGACCATAGTCATCGGCCGTTGACTGTGCATAGCAACCCATGGCCTGATGCTCATAGGCGTCTTCCAGCCCGTCCAGCATCATGTGGTCAAGCACCTGGCCGTGGCCCATACGGTAACCGCTGCGGCCTTTCGCCAACATATACGGCGCATTTGACATGCTTTCCATACCACCGGCTACCACGACATCGGCCGACCCGGCTTTGATCAGATCGTGTGCCAGCATCGCGGCTTTTAAGCCCGAACCACAGACTTTATTAATGGTGGTGGCACCGGCTGCCCGCGGTAAGCCTGCGTATAACATGGCCTGACGTGCCGGCGCCTGGCCTAAGCCAGCCGGCAGCACATTACCCATAATCACTTCCGACACATCATCGGCTGACAGCCCGCTGTTAGCGAGTGCCGCTTTGATCGCAGCCGCCCCCAAATTGGGGGCACTGACTTCACTTAAACTGCCCTGAAAACCGCCCATAGGCGTACGGTTAGCGGCTACGATTACAATGGCATCGCTCGACATCTTTCCTCCAATTGCACTTTACGTTAACGTAAACTTCCTCTAAGCTTAGATCCTAGGACAACCAAAAAGCAAGTCTGATGAGCAACAAAATCACTTATACGATCGGCGAATTGGCAAAACAATTTGACATTACCACCCGCAGCATTCGTTTTTATGAAGACGAAGGCCTGCTGTCACCTAAGCGTCAGGGTCAACACCGCATCTACACCAATAAGGACCGTGTACGGTTGAAATTGGTGCTGCGCGGCAAACGACTGGGTTTCTCGCTCGCCGAAACCCGCCGCCTGTTCGAACTTTACGACGCGGACAACAGTTCAGCGGCGCAGTTAGAAAAAGTGTTGGAACTCATCGCAGAGAAAAAAATGTCTCTGCGACAACAGATGGAAGATATCAACGTATTACTGACGGAGCTCACCGGTCTCGAACAACGATGCCGCGATGAGTTAAATGCCATTAAACCGTCAGCTAAAGCAGTTCAATCTCAGGAGTCACTATGATCAGTCAGTACACCACGTTTAATTTTGGCCTTGGCGAAACCGCCGATATGTTGCGTGAGCAGGTCAATGCATTTGCTCGTGATGAAATTGCGCCGCGTGCCGCAGAAATTGATGAAAAGAATGAGTTTCCAAGCGACTTATGGCGCAAGTTTGGTGACATGGGGCTACTGGGCTTAACGGTTGAAGAACAGTACGGCGGCTCTGGTATGGGCTATCTCGAGCACGTCATCGCAATGGAAGAAATCAGCCGTGCGTCGGCGTCCGTGGGCTTAAGCTATGGTGCGCACTCAAACCTGTGTGTAAACCAGATTGCCCGTAACGGTAATGAACAACAAAAACAAAAATATTTACCAAAGCTGTGCACCGGCGAGCACGTTGGTGCATTGGCGATGAGCGAACCGAATGCCGGTTCGGACGTGGTCAGCATGAAACTGCGGGCCGAGAAAAAGGGTGACAAATTCATCCTTAACGGCAACAAAATGTGGATCACCAACGGTCCCGATGCCGACGTATTTGTCATCTACGCGAAAACCGATCCAGAGAAAAACTCTCGTGGCATCACGGCCTTTATTGTCGAGAAAAACACCCCGGGATTCTCACAGGCACAAAAGCTCGACAAACTCGGTATGCGCGGTTCAAACACCTGTGAACTGGTGTTTGAGGACGCTGAAGTCCCGGCCGAAAACATTCTGGGTGAATTCAATGGCGGCGTTGAAGTGTTAATGAGCGGCCTCGATTACGAACGTGCGGTTCTGGCGGCCGGCCCGCTGGGTATCATGCAGGCGTGCCTTGATACGGTCGTACCTTATATCCATGACCGTACCCAATTTGGTAAAGCAATTGGCGAATTCCAGTTGGTGCAGGGCAAAGTCGCAGATATGTACACCCGTACCAATGCGGCACGCGCTTATGTGTATGCGGTCGCCCAATCGTGCGACCGTGGTGAAACCACGCGTAAGGACGCTGCCGGCGCCATTCTTTACTCAGCCGAACTGGCAACACAACTGGCGCTGGACGCGATTCAGCTACTTGGTGGTAACGGTTACATTAATGAATACCCAACCGGGCGTTTACTGCGCGATGCCAAACTGTATGAAATCGGTGCCGGTACCTCAGAAATCCGTCGCATGCTGATTGGCCGTGAGCTATTCAGCGAATCCAAATAAGGAGTCACCGTGGCGATTTTAACCAGCAAAGTTAATACCCGCGACGAGCAGTTCAAAGCCAACGAAAAAGCCATGCAAAGCGTGGTCGACGATCTGCAGCAAAAGGTCGCGCAAATCAAACAAGGTGGTGGTCCCAAGTATCAGGAACGCCATTTATCACGGGGCAAGCTACTGCCCCGTGATCGCATCAACAAACTGCTTGATGCCGGCTCACCCTTTTTGGAAGTCGGCCAGTTTGCGGCCTGGGATTGCTACGACGATTACGTACCAGCGGCCGGCGTGGTAGCCGGTATAGGCACCGTTGAAGGCGTCGAGTGCATGATCATTGCCAATGATGCGACGGTAAAAGGCGGTACCTATTACCCGCTGACGGTTAAGAAGCACTTACGCGCGCAGGAAATCGCCGAACGTTGTCACCTGCCCTGCATTTACCTGGTCGATTCCGGTGGTGCGAACCTGCCGCGTCAGGACGAGGTTTTCCCTGACAAAGAGCACTTTGGCCGGATCTTTTTTAATCAGGCCAATATGTCCGCGAAAGGCATTCCGCAAATCGCCGTGGTGATGGGCTTATGTACCGCAGGTGGGGCTTATGTTCCGGCGATGGCCGACGAAAGCGTGATCGTAAAAGAACAAGGCACCATCTTTCTGGCCGGCCCACCGCTGGTAAAGGCGGCCACCGGTGAAGAAGTCAGCGCCGAGGAACTTGGCGGTGCCGACGTGCATACGCGGATATCCGGTGTTGCTGATCATTTTGCCCACAACGATGAGCATGCCTTGGCATTGGCCCGTCGTTCGGTCGCCCGTTTAAACCGACCGCGCCCAACCGAGCTTGATCGTCGCGAGGTAAAACCACCACGCTACGACAGCAAAGAGTTGTACGGTATCGTCGGCACGGATTTGCGCAAACCTTATGACGTTCATGAAGTCATCGCCCGCATCGTTGACGACTCGGACTTTGACGAGTTTAAAGCTAACTACGGTAATACCCTGGTGACCGGCTTTGCCCGCATCCACGGCTATCCGGTAGGTATTGTCGCCAACAACGGCATTTTGTTCTCAGAGTCAGCACAAAAAGGCGCCCACTTCATTGAGCTCTGCGCGCAACGCAAAATTCCACTGGTGTTTTTACAAAACATCACCGGCTTTATGGTCGGTAAAAAGTATGAAGCAGAAGGCATTGCCAAGCACGGCGCGAAAATGGTGATGGCCGTATCCTGTGCACAGGTGCCTAAGTTTACCGTACTGATTGGCGGCAGTTATGGCGCCGGTAACTATGGCATGTGCGGTCGTGCCTATGACCCAACCATGATGTTCATGTGGCCAAACGCGCGTATTTCGGTAATGGGTGGCGAACAGGCCGCCGGCGTTATGGCGCAGGTCACCAAGGATAATCTGGCTCGTAAAGGCGAATCGATGAGCGCTGAGCAGGAGCAACAACTGAAGCAGCCAATCATCGACCAGTATGAACAACAGGGTCACCCTTACTACGCGTCAGCCAGACTCTGGGATGACGGCATCATCGATCCGGCACAAACCCGTGATGTGCTGGGGCTGAGTATTGCCGCATCACTTAATGCTCCTATCAATGACAGCCGCTTCGGCGTCTTCCGCATGTAATCGGAGGTAACCATGACTCAATACACCGATTATCAGGTCGATGAGCGCGGCGTAGCGCGCTTAACCCTTAACCGGCCGGACGTGCATAACGCCTTTGACGACGTCATGATTGGCGAACTCATTGCGGCTTTGACACAAGCCGCGGATGACGACAACGTACGGGTGCTGGTTCTGCAGTCAGAAGGGAAAAACTTTTCCGCCGGTGCTGATCTCAACTGGATGCGTTCGATGGCTGATAAAGATTATCAGCAAAACATCGACGACGCCGGTGAGCTGAGCCTGCTGATGCAGCGTCTGGATGAGTTGCCAAAACCAACCATCGCGCTGGTGCAAGGTGCAGCCTTTGGCGGTGCCGTCGGCCTCGCCGCCTGCTGTGACATGGTGCTGGCCCAGCCGAAAACCAGTTTTTGCCTGAGTGAAGTGAAAATTGGTTTGATCCCAGCGGTCATCAGTCCTTATGTTGTGAAAGCCATTGGTGAGCGCCAGGCACGCCGTTATATGCTTACCGCAGAGCGCTTTTTTGCCGATGACGCTTTGCAACTTGGCTTAGTTCATCGCATTGTCGATGACTTTGAGGGAGCCCTTGATGAGTGGCTGGAAGCCCTGCTGAATAACAGTCCGCAAGCACTGGGGGCCTGTAAACAGCTGATTGCCAATGTCGGTTCGCGTCCGGTTGACGACCGCGTTCGTCGTCACACCATTGAGGCCATTGCTGAAATTCGCGTTTCGGCAGAAGGTCAGGAAGGTCTCAGTGCCTTTTTGCAAAAACGCCCCGCCGCCTGGCGCAACGACAGCTAATTAGGAAAGGGTATGATTACATCTCTATTGATTGCCAACCGTGGTGAGATTGCATGTCGTGTTATCGCCACGGCTCAGAAAATGGGCATCCGCACCATTGCTGTGTATTCCGATGCGGATGCTAACGCCCGCCATGTGCAACTGGCAGATGAAGCCGTACATATTGGCCCGGCAGCCAGCAGCGACAGTTATCTGCGTGGCGATAAAATTATCGAAGCGGCACGACAAACCGGTGCCGAAGCGATCCACCCCGGCTACGGCTTTCTTTCAGAAAACGAAGATTTTGCAGACCTTTGTCAGCAGCACAACATCATTTTTGTTGGCCCACCGGTCGCATCCATTGCCTCGATGGGCTCGAAAAGTGCCGCTAAAGCCATCATGCAAGAAGCCGGTGTACCACTGGTGCCTGGCTATCATGGCAGTGAACAGGACGCCGCTACTCTGAAGCAAAAAGCCGAAGAAGTCGGCTTCCCGCTGTTGCTAAAAGCCGCCTATGGTGGCGGTGGTAAAGGGATGCGCGTGGTGGAAAGCGCCGCTGAATTCGATGAAGCACTGGCCTCCGCCAAACGTGAAGCCAAGTCATCGTTTGGTAACGATAAAGTGCTGTTCGAGCGCTTTATTCGTAACCCGCGCCATGTCGAAATTCAGGTATTCTGCGATGAACACGGCAACGCCGTTTATTTAGCTGAACGCGATTGTTCGGTGCAGCGCCGCCATCAAAAAGTGCTTGAAGAAGCACCGGCCCCAGCGCTCACGGAACGCACCCGCAAAGCCATGGGCGAAGCCGCTGTTAAAGCCGCGCAAGCGATTGATTACGTCGGTGCCGGCACGGTCGAGTTTCTCTACGATCAGAGCGGTGAATTCTTCTTTATGGAAATGAACACCCGCCTGCAGGTGGAACACCCGGTGACCGAAATGATCACTGGCCAGGATTTGGTCGAATGGCAATTACTGGTCGCTTCCGGGCAACCGCTGCCACTGGCTCAGGATGACATCCAGATTAACGGTCACGCTTTCGAAGCAAGGATTTACGCGGAAGACCCCGACAACGACTTTTTGCCCTGTACCGGCACCATCCGCCATTTACGGACGCCGGAGGCTGAAGCCGGGGTGCGTATCGACACCGGTATTACCGAAGGTGATGAGATTTCGTCGTTTTATGACCCAATGATCGCAAAACTGATCGTCTGGGACGTTGATCGCGAACGCGCACTGCTAAAATTACAACGCGCCCTGCGCCAGTATCGTCTGACCGGGTTGACCACCAACATCGACTTCCTGCATCGGCTCGCCAGTCATCCACAATTCGTGCAAATGAACCTCACGACCGAGTTTATTCAACAGCACGAGCAAACCCTGTTACCGGCACAGGATATCGATTTGGCGCGGATAACCACGGAAGCTGCGCTGTATGACATTGTCTCCCGTCAGCGCCGCTTAGATGCAACAGCAACGCCCTGGCAACAGGCTAATGCCCTGCGTCTGAACGAAGCCGCACTGCACAACATCGAACTGCAGTATCAGGGTGAGCTGCATAACGTCCGCTTGCAACAGACAGCAACGGGCTTTGTCACGCACCATGATGACCGCACAACGCACTGGCAAGCCTGGGTTAATGATGACCAACTGACGGTGGTTTGTGACGGTAAACGTTATCAACGTTACGTCAGCGCCGACGATCAGGAACTGACCGTATTTACCGAACAGGGACCGGTTACCCTGCACCGCCACAAAGTGACCGATACCCTGGTAGATGAAGCCGCGCACGGTGGTTTGGTCGCTCCGATGAACGGTACTATTATGGAAGTACTGGTCAACAAAGGTGATGTGGTTGAAAAAGATCAGCCTTTGGTGGTGATGGAAGCGATGAAAATGGAATACACCATCCGTGCCGGTCATGCCGGTGAAATCACTGATATCTTTTATGCGGCCGGCGACCTGGTCAGCGACGGTGACGAGTTGCTGGCAATGAGTGAGGAAGAATAATATGGCAGACGCAGTGGCAACTCAGGTGAAAATTGTTGAAGTCGGCCCTCGCGACGGCCTGCAGAATGAAACCGCAGTGCCAACCCAGGCCAAAATTGACTTGATTAACCAACTGGCTGCCGCCGGTCTGCGCTATATTGAAAGTGCCAGTTTTGTCAGCCCCAAATGGGTGCCGCAAATGGCCGATAGCGCCGACGTGATGCGCGGCATTGACCGTGTTGCCGGCGTTACCTACGCCGGGTTAACGCCGAACCTAAAAGGCTTCGATAATGCGGTCGCTGTGGCGACCGATGAAGTGGCGGTATTCGGTGCCGCCTCGGAAGCGTTCAGCCAAAAAAACATCAACTGCAGTATCGATGAGTCACTGGCCCGTTTTCAGCCGGTTATTGACGCCGCCCGCGAACGTGGCATTAAGGTGCGCGGCTATGTTTCCTGTGTGTTAGGCTGCCCCTATCAGGGCGATGTCCCACTCAGCGATGTGGTGCGGGTTGCCAAAACTCTGTTCGACATGGGTTGCTACGAGATTTCACTTGGCGACACCATTGGCGTAGGCACGCCATGGCAGGCGCGTGATATGCTTGCGGCGGTCGCCGAACAGGTGCCCATGCAGCATCTGGCACTGCACTTCCATAATACCTATGGCCAGGCGCTGGCAAACATCGCCGCCTGTCTTCCCCTCGGCGTCGCGACCATTGATACCGCCGTTGCCGGCCTTGGCGGCTGCCCGTATGCACAAGGTGCCAGCGGTAATCTGGCCACTGAAGACGCGGTGTATATGCTGCACGGCATGGGCATTGAAACCGGCATTGATTTACAAAAACTGATTGCCGCCGGTGCCACGATTTGCCAACATTTAAATCATGGCCCACGCTCTCAGGTTGCGCTGGCAGAACTGGCGAAACAAGGGAAATAACAATGACAACAGAACAACTTTGGCAACCGTCAGCCGATACCATTGCTGACGCGAACATGACGCATTTTCTACAGCAGGTAAACAGCGATCACGATCAGGCATTGGCCAATTATCATGATCTTTATCAGTGGTCACTGGATAACACTGAAACCTTTTGGTCGATGATCTGGGATTACTTCCATGTCATCGGCGACAAAGGCGACACCCTTGTTAAGGACAAGGATAAGTTGCCCGGCGCCCAGTGGTTTCCTGAGGCACGGCTTAATTTTGCCGAGAACCTGTTGCGTCATCGTGATGACAAAGTTGCGCTGGTGTTTCGGGGTGAGAACGGCGCTCGCCGACAGCTCAGTTACAGCGATCTTTATCTGCAGGTCTCGCGTTTTGCCGAAGCATTGAAACAACGCGGTGTCAGCAAAGGCGACCGGGTCGCGGCAATGATGCCGAATACCATCGAAACCATCGTCGCGATGCTGGCCACCGCCAGCCTTGGTGCCATCTGGTCCTCCTGTTCACCGGATTTTGGTGTGCAAGGCGTACTGGATCGCTTCGGTCAGGTTGAGCCGAAGGTGCTGCTCACCGTTGATGGTTACTTCTACAACGGCAAAAACCTCAACATTAAAGACAAAACAGCAGACATCCTGGCGCAATTACCGAGTGTGGAACAACTGGTGCTGGTCAATTTCAGTGATCAGTCCGATCGGCTTGACGACCCCAAAGTCATTGCCTACGAACGATTTATCGATAACGACGCCGGTGACGTGGATTTCGTCGTTAGCGAGTTTAATCACCCGCTTTACATCATGTTTTCTTCCGGCACCACCGGCGTGCCTAAATGCATCGTTCACGGCGCCGGCGGTACCTTACTGCAACATCTTAAAGAACATTGCCTGCATACCGACTTAGCTGCCGAAGACACGCTGTTTTACTTCACCACCTGTGGCTGGATGATGTGGAACTGGCTGGTCAGTGGTTTGGCGCACGGCGCCACCCTGGTGCTGTTTGACGGCTCACCGTTTGCGCCCCAGCCTGAATTTCTCTGGGACGTCGCCGATGAAGAGAACATCAGTGTGTTCGGTACCAGCGCCAAATATTTAGCGGCATTGGAAAAAGCGGGCGTGAAGCCCCGCGAATCGCATCAACTGGAGTCATTGCGTAGCATTTTGACCACGGGTTCGGTGCTACCGCCGGAAAGTTTTGATTATGTCTACCGCGATATTAAGAAAGATGTCTGTCTGTCCTCGATTTCCGGGGGGACTGACATCATTTCCTGTTTCGCCTTAGGCTGCCCTATTCTGCCGGTTTATCGCGGTGAGCTACAGTGTCGGGGGCTGGGGCTGGCAGTTAATGTCTACAACGAAGACGGGCAGCCGGTCAGCGGTGAAAAAGGTGAACTGGTTTGTGAAAACTCGTTCCCTTGTATGCCGGTCGGCTTTTGGAATGACGACGACGGCAAACGCTACTTTAACGCTTATTTTGCTCGTTTTAATAACACCTGGGCGCACGGCGACTTTGCCGAGCTGACCGAGCACGACGGAGTGATCATTTACGGCCGTTCCGATGCGGTGTTAAACCCCGGTGGGGTTCGTATTGGTACCGCAGAAATCTATCGTCAGGTTGAAAAAGTCGACGCCGTGCTGGAAAGCATTGCCGTTGGCCAACAATACGAAGACGACGAGCGCGTAGTTCTGTTTGTAAAACTGCGCGACGGCATCACCCTTGACGACGAACTGCGCCAACAGATTAAAAAAACCATCCGCGCTAATGCGACACCACGCCATGTTCCCGCTATTATTTTGCAAGTGCGTGACATACCGCGCACTATCAGTGGTAAGATTGTCGAATTAGCGGTTCGCAATGTCATTCACGGCGAGCCGGTTAAGAATACCGATGCTCTGGCCAACCCGGAGGCACTCGATGAATTTCGTGACCGCCCCGAGTTGTCATGAAGCGCTGTAGTAACTAGCCCAGAAAGGCCGTTATGACATTATTTCCAGGCGCAAAACAAGTTCTGCTGACAGCCTGTGCAGGCGTGATTCTGTCACTCGCTGCATTTGGCTATTTACGCCACGAAGAAAACCTGACCGCAAGGGAGGCGTTACAAACCGAGGCCTTTAATATTCAGCGCGAGATTCGCCAGAATATGACCGCCCATTTGTTCGCCACCGAGTTACTGGCTCGCGAATGGGAGCAGAGCCCGCAATCGATAGCACAGAGCTGGCAGCGCGACGCGGAATTGATCTCATTGTATTATCAAAGCGTGCACGGGTTAGTCTGGCTTAGCCCCGATTTAACCATTCAACGTTTTTACCCGCCCAGTCGGCAGCCCCAGTTACTGGGCACCAAATTCCGCGAGTCGGATCTGCTGACGACGTTACAGTCCTCCTCCGGTAACCGTCATGCAATGGTCGGCGAAGCCGGCAATCTGGGCCGCCTGAGCAGCGATGTGGCGATGTTCGCACGGCTGGAAAGCGATAATAAGCGTGGCTTCCTGGGGTTGATCATCAGCATGCAGGATCTGCTCAATAATGTCATTCGCGGCAACATTTCGGAAGGCTTCCAACTGTCCCTCAGTCACGACGACCAAACCCTCTATCAGTTTGCCGGTGACATCAGTCTGCAGCAAAGCTGGAGCGAACAGCGCGATCTGCAGTTACTGGGTAACAGCTGGCAACTGACCATCTGGCTGACTGCGGAAAAACTGGCGAAATTACGGGGTGGCGTGTCGGTAGCGATTTTACTGGCCGGGTTGTTGATTACCGCGATGCTGACGTTTGTGATTTTTATCCTCGCACAAAGCCGCTACAAAGCCCAGCAACTGGCCGATGCCAACATCGAACTTTATACCGAGATTGACGAGCGCGAGCGCATCGAAAAACAGATGGCGTATCTGGCCGAGCACGACTCGCTGACCAATCTGATTAACCGTAACGCGCTGATGCGGATACTCTCGGAACACCTACAGGATAACGAAAAAAGCGCCAATACCGCGATCCTCTTTATCGATTTGGATCGCTTTAAAGAAGTCAATGACGCGCTCGGCCACACCGTTGGTGACGAGCTACTGCGACGGGTGGCACGGCGTATCAGTAAGCTGGCGCCGAACAACAGCCGCCTGGCGCGCTCCGGTGGGGATGAGTTCCTGCTGGCGCTGATGCAACCGGATAATCGTCAACAGGTACTGGATCTGACCGCGCAGTTGCTGAAAGCGCTCGATTCGCATTTCTTTGTCGATGACTACGAATTGTTCATCAGTGCATCCATCGGCATCGCCTTTGCCGAGGACGCCGATTTTAATGCGGAATATTTAATCCGTAATGCCGACACCGCCCTTTATCAGGCGAAAGATAACGGCCGCAATACCTATCACTTATACAATAAGGCCGTACACCGTGATTTGGCGAAGAAACTCGAGCTGGTAAAACAACTCCGCTACGCGGTAGAAAATGAAGAATTGGTGGTCTATTACCAGCCCAAAGTGGAGCTGCTCAGCCACCGTATCGTCGGTATGGAAGCGCTGGTTCGCTGGATCCAGGAAGATGGCACCGTTGTCGGACCGGACAAATTCATCCCCATTGCCGAAGACACCGGGCTGATCATTCCACTGTCAGAATTCGTGCTTAAAGAAGCCTGTAAACAGTTGCATCATTGGCACAAGCTCGGTTTTGATGACCTTACCATGGCGATTAATATCTCCGGCAAACAGTTGCACTTGCCGCACTTAGTCGACGACATCATGAATACGGTTCATGCCGCGCAGGTGCCGGCCGATCGCATCGAGCTGGAGCTGACAGAACAGGTCTTTATCGAAAACATCCAATCGCATACGCACTTTATGCACGCGATACGCGAAAACGGCATCAGTCTGGCGATCGACGATTTTGGTGTCGGTTATTCGTCATTGTCCTACCTGAAAAACTTTCCGGTCACGTCGCTGAAAATTGATCGTTCGTTTATCAACGATTTACCGGATAACGAAGACGATGCCGTTATCGTCCAGACCATCATTAATTTAGCGAAAAACTTAAACATCCAACTGGTCGCTGAAGGTATTGAAACAGCGGATCAGGTGGATTTCTTAATGAGCCGGGAATGCGGCATTGGCCAGGGCTACCTGTTTAGCCGCCCTCTGTCGGCAGAAAACATTACCGAATTACTGGAAAATTATCACGGGCTGATCCCTATACAGATTGCCTAGTGAACGGGAGGTTATTGTGGAACGCGAAAGCATGGACTTTGATGTCGTGATTGTGGGCGCCGGCCCATCAGGCCTGGCGACAGCTTGCCGTCTTGGCCAGTTAGCGCAGGACAACGACCAGGAACTGATGATCTGCGTGGTTGAGAAAGGCGCCGATATCGGCGCGCACATCCTGTCTGGCGCGGTGTTCGAACCCCGCGCCATGAACGAGCTGTTTCCGGACTGGAAAGAAAAAGGAGCGCCGCTCAATACGCCGGTCACAGGCGATGAGATTTTATTGCTGAAAGATGAGCAAACCGCCTCTCAAATCCCTGGTTTTGCGGTTCCTAAAACCTTTCATAACCAAGGCAATTATATCGTCAGTATGGGCAATATCTGCCGCTGGCTGGCCGAGCAGGCCGAGCAGTTAGGTGTTGAAATCTTCCCTGGCTTTGCCGCCAGCGAGATCCTTTACAACGACGATGGCAGTGTTGCCGGTATTCAAACCGGTGATATGGGTGTGGCCGCCGACGGTTCAGAGAAAGACGGTTACATGCCGGGCATGGAACTGCGGGCAAAATACACCATTTTTGCCGAAGGCTGCCGTGGTCACTTGGGCAAACAACTGATTCAAAAATTTGAGCTGGATAAAGACTCGACACCACAACATTACGGTATTGGTTTTAAAGAAATTTGGGACGTTCCTGCGGACGTTCATGAAGCCGGTAAAGTTGTGCATACCGCCGGTTGGCCATTGGCTGACAACGGCTCTGGCGGCGGCTACCTGTACCACGCGGAAGATGGCCAGGTCTACGTCGGTTTAATCATCGATTTAAATTATAAAAACCCCTATTTAAATCCGTTCCAGGAATTTCAGCGCTTTAAAACTCACCCAGCCATTAAAGCGGTATTGGAAAAGGGTAAGCGCGTGAGCTATGGCGCACGAGCTATTGCTAAAGGCGGTTATTATTCCTTGCCGAAAATGACCTTCCCGGGCGGATTAATGGTTGGCTGTAATGCCGGAACCCTGAATTTCGCCAAAATTAAAGGCAACCACACGGCCATGAAATCGGGCATGATTGCCGCTGAAACCATTTTTGACGCGCTGCAAAATGACCAACAGCACACCGATTTAACCAACTATGCCAGTGCTTTCGAACAATCCTGGGCGTTTGATGAGTTGTATCGCTCGCGCAACTTCGGTGGCGCCATTCATAAGTTCGGTACCACCTTAGGTGGCGCTTATAATGTCCTCGACCAAAATATTTTCGGTGGTAAATTACCCTTTAAATTTAAAGAATGGACGCCCGATTACAAATGCACCGGTAAAGCGGCGAACTATTCACCCATTGATTATCCTAAACCGGATAACAAATTAACGTTTGATCGTTTGTCATCGGTATTTTTATCAAATACTAACCATGCGGAAGATCAACCCTGTCATTTGCAGTTGAAAGACGCCGATATTCCTCTTACGGTTAATTTAGCCGAATACGCTGAACCCGCACAGCGCTACTGCCCTGCCGGCGTTTACGAGGTTGTCGAAGAGGACGGCAAAGAGGTATTTAAAATTAATGCCCAAAACTGTATTCACTGTAAAACCTGTGACATCAAAGATCCGTCGCAGAATATCACCTGGGTTACCCCTGAAGGAGGCGGTGGCCCGACTTACCCTAATATGTAAAGAGCCACAAATGAAAAAGGCGAGTCCATCAGGACTCGCCTTTTTTGATCATTCTATTCATATTTTTACTATCCATTTGTAATATATATCGTATTTTTAAAGTTTCTGTAGAATGTCGCTTAGTTTTTGTAATATAAAATATGACGCTATATTTTAGCTACAATATAGATTGAACCTTCATTAAAGGAAAAACCATGAGCGACTTTATTAACATTATTAATCACGAACGCCGTTTAAATGCCGCACTTAAAGAATTAAGCATCAGTGAGTTAAAGGATATTCAGACCAAACTGGATAATGTTGTTAAGAAACGCGAACAAGAAGAAGCGGAATTGGAACAAGAGCGGCAAAAGAAAAAAGAAAAAATTGCTGAGTTAAAACGCACTATGCAAGAAGCCGGTATTGATATCTCGGATATTCTGGAAGAGGAAATCGGCGGCGAAGTATTAAAAAAGACAAAGCAGAAACGTGCACCAAAGCCACCGAAGTATGAATTTACTGACGAAAATGGTGAGCGTAAGACTTGGACGGGTCAAGGCCGGATGCCGAAAGCGTTACAAAAAGCCGTTGACAATGGTCGTCCATTGCAAGACTTTCTGATACGCTAATACGACCTTCCCTGGACAGGACTGATAGCGCTAAGCGATGAATAAGCGAATAACAACAATAAGCCTGTGTGGATTGTTCACGTTGCTCACCAGCGGCTGCGCCGAATTAACCTGGCAAAGTCCCTTTGACGTCGGTGGTGCAGCCGTTACAGGTCAGCATCCACAAGCACGGGTTAGCAACCCTGACGACATCGAGTTGCTGCAACCGTCACAACGAAGTGGTATTAAAGTGCTCAGTGTGGTCACCGGTGACAGTTGCCAAACGCGCATGGATCAACCCGCGGCATCCAATCAGCAGGCGTTACAGTTTTTACGAGAAGACGCTGCCCGCTTCGGCGCTCAGGCGATTATTGACCATCAGTGCTATCAGTTACCAAAAACAGCGGACTCGCAGTGTTATACGCAAGTCAGCTGTTTTGGCAAAGCGGTATTATTAACCGATTGATGCGCGGCTTACTTTAAGCCGCGTACTCGGAAACTGGCTTCACCGACTCCAACATCAGCACTGACCCGATAGCGTCCCTGACCGCGCGCGTCAGATTCAGAGCTGACAATGGCGCGGGTGGTACTGCTCTCGCCGTTGGCAAACCCCTTAATCGAAGTTTCACCAATACCGGCATCGGCACTGATGCGGGCAATATCATCACCATACAGGGTTAAATCCAGTTCCCCGACACCGAGGTCAAAGCGACTGTCCGTGGTGTAAATTTCACCATGAATTTCACCGACGCCCATATCCACTTCCAGACTCGCCACCTGTGGCAAGGTAATGCGCCAGTTAACCTGAACATCTTCGTTCGGCTCAATAGACAGGTTCAAGTCATCGCCGGAACGATCACTCACCAGTTCAACCGAGTAAATATCGCCACCGCCGTAAAAGAAGCCATCGTCGGTTTCTCTAATGGTTAACTCAACCAGTAACTGATCACTGTCGCCACGGACAAACTCAATTTCACCAACCGCATTATCAATAGACAGCTCGGTTACTGAACTGACACTGAACTGGTGCTCATGAGTGACTTCATCTTTGGCACAAGCGGCTGAACTCAATGTCACTAAGCCAACCAAACCAATTGCGATAGGCCATACTTTTTGCTTAAACATAGTCTGTATTCCTTTTGTTTTTTTTAATTAGTCGCTGTTACTCACAAAAAGGTTTGAGCAAAGCCCGTGCCATTTTTATTTATTCAATATAATCAATGCCTTATGGAAACATCTTTTTATTCTGCCATTACAGGATTAGCCATTTAGGTTAAAATATGGCGAATTTACTCACTTACTGTGCAGGTGATCCCTTGCAACCGATTGCGCTCATTCGTACGCCGTTCCCTGATAAATTCAGTATTCCCCGACAACCGGGCTTGGCACCGTCGGTGACGGCCCGCATTGAATTTACCGGTGACTTTGATCACCTTGCCAGCATCCAGGGTATCGAGCAGCACTCTCACCTATGGCTGCTGTTTGAATTCAATCAACACCGTGATCACGGCTGGCGTGAGCGAGTACGGCCACCGCGGCTGGGCGGCAACAAAAGCATCGGCGTGTTTGCCACCCGCTCGCCGTTCCGTCCCAATAACATTGGTTTATCTGTGGTGAAGTTGGTTGAGGTGGTGCGCGAGCCAGAGGTCGCCTTAGTGGTGGCCGGAGCCGACCTACTGGACCAGACACCGATCATGGACATCAAACCTTACGTTCCTTATGTCGACTGTCTACCCGACGCCCGCAGTGAATTCGCCCAGGCAAAACCAGCGCCGCTGTCAGTGCATTTTACCGACCAGGCTCGTCTACAACTGAGCGAGCATCAACAGTTACGCCCGGAACTTGGCGCCGTGTTGGTTGAAGTGCTCAGTCAGGATCCGCGCCCTGCCTATCATGCCAGCAAAAACCCCGATAAGCGTTATGCCAGCCGTTTATACGATCTTGATGTCCACTGGCATGTCCGTGATCAACAACTGTGGGTAACCGCCATCACAGGCGACCACGATTGAGCAGCAGGACAAACGACTGTTTTTTAAAAGTACTTTTGACATTGGGCAGACACTGTTAAACTTCGCCCTGATTTTTCGGGTTAATTAACATGAGATTGTGACATCATGCGCAGCAGCCAATATTTACTGTCGACTTTAAAGGAAACCCCGTCTGACGCAGAAATCGTCAGCCACCAACTGATGCTACGTGCGGGTATGATCCGCAAGGTGGCAGCCGGTTTGTATACCTGGACGCCCAGTGGTTTACGCGTGCTGCGTAAAGTAGAGAAAGTTGTGCGTGAAGAAATGGAAGCCATCAACGCATTGGAAATTTTGATGCCGATGGTACAGCCAGCCGACTTATGGCAGGAATCCGGTCGCTGGGACGATTATGGCCCGGAACTGTTGCGCCTTAAGGACCGTAACCAGCGTGACTTTCTGCTGGGCCCTACTCACGAAGAAATTATCAGTGAGCTGGTGCGTAAGGAAATCAGCAGTTACAAACAACTGCCGTTGACCTTATTCCAAATTCAAACCAAGTTCCGCGACGAAATTCGCCCGCGTTTCGGGGTCATGCGGGCGCGTGAATTTTTAATGAAAGACGCCTATTCCTTCCATCTGTCACAAGAATCCTTACAACAAGCTTATGACCAGATGTATCAGGCCTATTGCCGCATCTTTGAACGCTTAGGTCTGGATTATCGCCCAGTGATCGCCGATACCGGCTCCATTGGTGGCCACTCGTCACACGAATTCCATGTACTGGCCAGCTCCGGCGAAGACGCCATCGCGTTCTCCGACGGTTCGGATTATGCCGCTAACGTTGAAATGGCGGAAGCGCTGCCACCAACCGGCGAGCGTGCCAAAGCCAGCATGGAGATGCAACGCCACGAGGTCAAAGGGGACGATTTAGCGGCACTGCTGCAACCTTTGTCGGTAGAAACCCAACAGGCCGTAAAGTGCTATATTGCCGAAGCCAGTGACGACATCGACGCCGAGTATGTGCTGTTGGTGGTGCGAGCCGATCATGAACTGAACACCATCAAGGCCGAGAAACACCCGGCGGTTGCCAGTCCGTTGGTGTTGGTTGACAGCCACAAAGCCCACGGCATTCATCCGGCATTTCTGGGGCCGGTTAACTTTGACGGCGCGGTATTGGTCGATCACAGCGCCGCTCATTTGGCCGATTTTGCCTGTGGTAGCAGCGAAAACGGTGTCTGGTTGACCGGTGTTAACTGGGATCGTGATGCCAGCATCACCGCAACCGTGGATATCCGTAACGTGGTAGAAGGTGACCCAAGCCCTTGCGGTAACGGTCAGTTAAAAATTGCCCGTGGTATCGAAGTTGGTCACATCTTCCAGTTGGGTAAAAAATACAGTGACGCAATGAAAGTTGGCGTGCTGTCCGAAACCGGCAAGCACGAAACCCTGACCATGGGTTGTTACGGCATTGGCGTATCACGGATTGTTGCCGCCGCTATCGAGCAGCATCACGACGAACGAGGCATCAAATGGCCGAACAACCTGGCACCGTTCCAGGTGGTGTTGATCCCGATGAACATGCACAAGTCTGCACGGGTACAGGAAACGGCTGAAAAACTCTATCAAAGCCTGCTTGATGCCGGTGTTGATGTGCTGTTTGATGATCGCAAAGAACGCCCCGGCGTGATGTTTACCGACATGGAGTTAATTGGCATACCGCATCAGGTGGTCATTGGCGAGCGTAACCTCGATGACGGCATGGTCGAGTACCAGGCGCGTAAAGACGGTAACAAGATCAAGCTAAGCATTGACGACGTGGTAAGCCACCTGCAGCAGCAGTTGGCTTAATCGCCGGGCGCTGCTGTCGAGCTAAAAAAACGGAGCCATAATAGGCTCCGTTTTTTGTTGTTTGAACGTTGATTATCTAAGCAAGGGTTACCTAAACACGGGTTACCCAAACACTGACGAAAGTGCAGATTAACTTTCTTGGCCGGCCAACGGCTCAACGTAGTGCAAATGCATATCCCACGGAAAGTGAATCCAGGTATCCTGCTCCAAATCAGCAACGTAATCGTCAACCAGTTCCATGCCTGCCGGCTTAGCATAAACCGTAATAAACTTGGCTTTCGGCAGACGTTGACGCAAAAACTTAAGGGTATTACCGGTATCGACCAGATCGTCAACCACCAGGAAACCTTCACCGTCTTCCGTAGCGGTTACGTCTTTCAGCAGGTTCAAATCATCTCGTTGTTCGTTATGGTCGTATGAACTGACCGACACACAATCGACCGTCCGTAAATTCAGTTCACGGGCAATAATGGCTGCAGGCACCAAACCACCGCGGCTGACGGCGATAACGCCTTGATACTGCTCGGCTGGTAACTGACGACGTGCCAGTTCTTTCGTTGCGCGGTGCAGTTCTTCCCAGGAAACAAAGAATTCTTTATTCGAGTGCCATCCCATAATGTTTCTATCCTAACCAAATGAATTTAGCGATAAACAGTAAGCCCAGAATCACCACGCTGGGATTTAAATCCTGGTAGCGACCGGCCAACAATTTTACCACGACGTAACTGATAAACCCTAACGCGATGCCGTCGGCAATGGAGTACGTCAACGGCGTCATTAATAACACCACGGCCACCGGTGCGGCCTCGGTAATGTCCTCCCAGGCGACGTCCTTAAGCGTGAACAGCATCAATACGGCGACATAAATGATGGCACCGGCCGTCGCATACGGAGGAATCATGCCGGCCAGCGGTGCAAAAAACATCGCCAGCAAAAACAGCACCGCCACCGTTACCGCCGCTAGCCCGGTTTTGCCACCGGAAGCAACACCCGCCGCCGACTCAATGTAGCTGGTCGTGGTTGACGTGCCCATGATCGAGCCTGCCACCGTCGCCGTGCTGTCCGCCATCAACGCTTTTTCTAAGCGCGGCATCTCGCCCCCCGGCTTGGCGATGCCGGCGCGTTGAGCAACGGCCAATAAGGTACCAGAGGTGTCAAATAAGTCGACGAATAGAAAGGCAAAAATCACCGACAACATACCCAGATCAAACGCCGCTGCGATATCCATCTGCATAAAGGTCGGTGCCAGCGACGGAGGCATGGAAACCAGACCGTTGTAATCCACCAGCCCCAGCGTGACCGCAATCACCGAAATCAGCAAAATACTGATCAGTGCGGCGCCCTGCACTTGGCGCGCTACCAAGCCAATGATGAGGAAAAACCCGGCTGCGGCTAACAACACCGAGGTATCCCCTAAATCCCCCAGTGCCACCATGGTCGCGTCACTGGCGACAATGATGTTGGCATTTTTCAGGCCAATCAGCGCCAGGAATGCGCCAATGCCTGCAGCAATGGCCAACCGCAATGTGGTCGGGATGGATTTGATGATCCATTCACGGATACGAAACGCCGACAGCATGAAAAAGATGATGCCGGAGAAAAAGACCGCGCCTAACGCCGTTTGCCAGGTATAACCCATGCCAAACACCACGGTGTACGTAAAAAATGCGTTTAATCCCATGCCCGGCGCCAGCGCCACCGGATAATTTGCCCACAGCCCCATCACCAGACAGCCAATGGCGGCCGCCAGACAGGTCGCGACAAAGACCGCACCATAATCCATCCCGGTCTCGCTTAAAATCGAGGGGTTGACGAAAATGATGTAGGCCATGGTTAGAAAGGTGGTGATACCACCAATGATTTCTGATTTGACCGAACTGCCCTGTGCGTTAATTTTAAATAGACGCTCAAGCAATCCCGTCGAAGAAGAGGAAGTTTGCGCTTGCTTCATGAACGATTCCCGGAAAATGGCGTTGTCATAAGAAGCGGCGTATTCTATCCTATTCGGCCCAAAGTTTGAACGAAAGAGAGAGCTATGCCGACTGTTTATTTTATCGATGCTGATGGCAATCAGTTTGAAGCAGAAGCCGAAGCCGGCACCAACGTCATGGAAGTCGCTGTCGACAATTTTATTGATGGTATCGTCGGCGAGTGCGGTGGCGTGCTGTCCTGCGCCACCTGCCACTGTTATGTCGATGAAAAATGGCTCGACAAACTTGAGCCGGCGTCTGAGCAGGAAGAAGATATGCTCGATATGGCAATAGAACCAAAAGACAACAGCCGTCTAAGCTGCCAGATCGAGCTTACCGAAGCGTTGGACGGGCTGGTCGTGCACTTGCCAAAGTCACAGTTCTAAGCGACGCCCTGCAACCGCACTAAGACTTCATCATGATAACCGGTGATGACCGCAATCAGTCCCGACCATTCCTGGTCGAGCGTTTCATCACCGCTATCCAATAACAGTGGCCGCCCCTGTAGCGATTCCAGCTTACTTTTGGTTGCTACCAACCAGACGTTTTCACGCCCAATATGTCGCAGGATCCGAGGGCTGAGCTGTTGGTTACCACGACCCAGAACATGCCCCTGGCCACCGATGACGGTGATCACCAGTTTCACCTTACCGGGTTCGATGTTAGCCACTTGCTGATACAACTGTTGCTCAGTTAAGTCACTGCCAAGCAGTTGCTGATCATGCACCAAATCAACGCCGAGTAACGTGTTCTCAAGCCCCATTTCTTCCATCACCGCGGCCACGGTTGAGCCTGAACCCATCACTAAGTACTCGTCATCGACGCGCTCGATCACTTCGGCGGCGATATCGGCGAGCACCAGCTCATCGCTTTCAATACCGCCCATTTTTACCGCCTGCACGTATTCCAGTTCGGCCGGTATCAGCATATCGCCATAGCGTCTGGCCTTTACCGTGCCCTGCCGAAACAGTGCTTCGTCAATGTCCATCACATCGGCGCGCTTAAGGCTTGAGAGCTCGCCGCGAACAATACGTTCAACCACTCGCCCGGCCGCTTTAGGGCTGACCGCATAAACGCCCGAATGAATTTTCACCCCCGCGGGAATGCCAAGCACCAACTGTTCGTCGTCGATCACTTCGTAGACATCCCGCGCGGTGCCATCGCCACCGGCAAACAACAGCAGGTCAACGCCCTCCGCCTGGATCGCAGCCACCGCTTGTTGGGTGTCTTGTGCGCTGGTTTCAGTATCCGCCGGAGTAAATACCGTACGATATGAAAAACCCAACTGGCGCAGTACATCGGCGCCCATAGCGCCACTGCAAGTGACAAATTCGAGCGCCTCCTGCTGTGGCTGCAATAGCGTCAACGCCTGCGTCACACGCTGCTGTGCCTTCGGCGTTGCGCCAAGTTTCAGTGCCTGTTCGCGGGTGGCTTTACCGTCGCTGCCCTTAAGAGCGACGGAGCCGCCAACACCCGCAAAGGGATTGATGATTAAACCGACAACTAAACGGCTTGTGCTCATTACTCGTTATTTTCCTCAGCTTCTTCCTGAATGGCTTCACCGGCGGCTTCAAGATCCTCGCCGGCCCCCTCAATGGTTGCACAGCCGGCTACACTCAGCGCTAACAACAACATCATGGTTCGACGTAACATCGCATCACTCCTTCAGTTTTGATTAACGGTCGGTAACCGCGTTAGCTCGGTTAACGACGGCCACGGGTTACCGTAGTAACGACACAAGGCCTGCGCAAATTGTTGAGCGCGTGTCGGTATATGACTACGGTAATAGGTGATTAATTGATCTTTTACCGCGGCCGTGAACGCGGCACGGTCAACCTCGATACCACTGAGGTTGTCGACACTCACCTGAAACGGGACTCCGGCACACAATGAGAATAGCCATTCCAGTGCCTGCGGCTTTCGCTCCACACGTTCAAACTGCCGCTGCTGTTGTTCGTTGCGGCCATCCGGTTCATACCAGTAACCGTAATCGAAAATATGCCGGCGTACTTTGCCGGCGATGCACCAATGGCTGATTTCATGCAATGCCGACGCATAAAAGCCATGCGCGAACACCACCCGATGATAGCGCTGCTGCTGACCGGCAGGACAATAATAAGGCTCGTCGTCACCGGCCACCAGTATGGTTTTCTCGGTGTCCTTAAAGCAGCGGTTAAAGACCTCAATCAACTGCTGATAATGATGCGGTTGCTGCATATCAGATAACAGGAGTATCCACGCTGACATCGGCATTCTGAGCGCGATGCCTTAACCAATGATCAACCAGAACCAAAGCCGTCATAGCCTCCACGATCGGTACCGCGCGGATACCCACACAGGGATCGTGCCGGCCTTTGGTGATGATCGCCTGCGGCTGGCCAAAACGATCGATGGTTTTACCGGACACACTGATGCTGGATGTCGGTTTAAAGGCGACGTCCGCGGTCAGTGTCTGTCCGGTACTGATACCACCAAGCACACCCCCGGCATGGTTGGAGCAAAAACCCTCAGGGGTCATCTCATCACGATGTTCACTGCCACGCTGAGCGACCACCGCAAAACCGTCACCGATGGCAACCGCTTTGGCCGCGTTGATGCTCATCAGCGCTTTGGCCAAATCCGCATCCAGCCGATCGAATACCGGTTCACCCCAGCCCGGTGGTAGTCCGGTCGCCTGCAGGTGTATTTTTGCGCCAATCGAGTCGCCTTCTTTGCGCAACCTGCGTATCAGTTGCTCAAAGTCACTGACAACCGTCGCATCGGGACAAAAGAAATCATTGTCGTTGACCGTCGTCCAGTCCAGCTGCTGTGCCTTTATATCGCCCATCTGCGTTAGCCCGGCACGGATTTCGATACCCTGCTGAGCCAACAATTTAGCGGCAATCGCACCGGCTGCCACACGCATTGCGGTCTCGCGCGCGGACGAACGACCGCCGCCACGATAGTCACGAAAACCGTATTTATGCTGGTAGGTATAGTCGGCGTGCCCTGGTCGAAAAGCGTCTTTTATCTGCGAGTAATCCTGGCTGCGCTGATCGGTATTGCGGATCAGCAGGCCAATCGGCGTTCCGGTGGTTTTACCCTCGAATACGCCAGAGAGAATTTCCACCTGATCCGGCTCACGCCGTGCCGTCGTGTAACGGTTATTGCCGGGCCGGCGCCGATCCAGCGCTTGCTGAATATCAGCCTCGCACAGCGCCAGCCCCGGTGGACAGCCATCAACCACGGCACCGAGCGCCGCTCCATGACTTTCACCAAAGGTGCTGACGCGAAATAATTCGCCAAAGCTGCTACCCGCCATAACGACTCCGATGCGCTTCCAGTTGTTGTTTTGACAGCACAAAGACGCCGTCGCCGCCGCGTTCAAACTCAACCCAGACAAACGGCGTTTCCGGATACTTTTCGTTTAACGCCGGCATCGAGTTTCCGACTTCACAAAAGAATAAGCCGTGCTCGGTCAGGTGATCGGCGGCCTGCAACAGCATTTTATCAACCAGCTCCAGACCATCATCGCCGGCCGCCAGACCCAGTTCTGGTTCGTGGTGGTACTCATCCGGCAGATCAGCCATATCATCGGCGTCCACGTACGGCGGATTGCTGACGATAAGGTCATAGCGCTCGCCCTGGATGCCATCAAACACATCCGATGCCAATGGGATGACTTGTTGTTCAAGGCCATGTTCTGCAATATTTTGCTCTGCCACCAACAGCGCATCGGTGGACACATCAGTGGCATCCACCTGTGCTTCCGGGAACGCATACGCACAGGCGATGGCAATGCAGCCACTGCCGGTACAGAGATCAAGAATCCGTTGCGGCTGGTGTTGCAACCAGGGTTGGAAGCCCTGTTCAATCAGCTCGGCCATCGGTGAACGCGGCACCAGCACCCGTTCATCGACATAAAACGGTAAGCCGGCAAACCATGCCTGATGAATGAGATAAGCGGCGGGTTTACGCAATTCGATGCGCTGCTTTAACAACTCCAGATAGGCAGACTTTTCGTCACGGGTTAAGCGACAATGGCGCGCATCGAGCAACTCGTCAGGCGTTAGCTGAGTAACATGACCAAGCAACACACGAGCTTCTTCTACTGCGTTGGCATTGCCATGGCCAAAATAAAGTTGTTGCGCGATCATTTGGCTGACGCTCCAGCGTAACAGATCGTCGATGCTGTGCAGGTCTTGCAGGGCATGGTCTAATATCGTTGGGTTCAACGGCGTCTCCGGTTAACAGATTATCTGAGTTTCTATGTTAGACTGATAGAGTAACCGAAAAAGGCATCAGAATCATCCATCATGAGTTCGTTTAAAAAAGCATTAACAGCATCTACGCCCAAGCTGGACGAGGACGACAGCGATTTGTTCAGGGCTGCGGTTAAAGGTACCCGGACACTGACCAATGACACCGTCGAGCCGTTACCGGCGCGACAAAAAGTGCGCCAGAAGCAACGTCGTCAGCAGCAATTTCCGGAAGCCGAAGTCAGTCGCGCCAGCAGCGATTTCTTTTCCGATCAGTTTCAGGGCTACGTGGCCGAAGGTACCGTGAAATACGTCGTCGAGGGCGAATCACATTATCTGCTGAAACAGTT
Source organism: Idiomarina aquatica (assembly GCF_003987185.1). Classification (GTDB taxonomy): domain Bacteria; phylum Pseudomonadota; class Gammaproteobacteria; order Enterobacterales; family Alteromonadaceae; genus Idiomarina; species Idiomarina aquatica. Next base: position 317,924 of record NZ_PIPS01000001.1, read on the forward strand.
GCGGCGCGGTGATTTTGCACCGGAAATGTTACTCGACTTGCATGGTTTAACGTTGGCAGCCGCAAAGCAGGAATTGGCGGCTATGTTTAAGGCCTGCGAAAAACAGCTGATTGAATGTTGCTCAATCATGCACGGCCATGGCAGCGGGAAATTGAAACAACAAATACCGCACTGGCTGATCCAGTATCCGGGGCTGCGTGCATTTCATCAGGCACCCAAAGAATGGGGTGGCGACGCCGCCATTCTGGTGTTAATCCAGCGGCGCGACTAACGTCCGTTTAGCCGGCGCAGCGCTCGGCCGCCATCAACTGTTCAAAGTGACCGCGTTGGGTGACCGGATCAAACTCCATCACGGCAATCGCGGCAGTGGGGAAGATCGGCGGTTGCTTGGCGCGATCAATTTCGTGAACCAGATAACTGACCAACGGCATATGTGAGACCACCAGCACCTGTTGGTAATCGTGCGTTTCAATTTCAGCAGCCAACGCGGCCAACGCCTGTTTTGGGTTAGTATCCGGTATCAGTTCATACAAGTCTTGTCGCTGACGACAGTTTACCCGCCCCATGGCCACCGTTGCCGTCTGCTGAGCGCGAATATAAGGACTGATTAAACAGGCATCCAGTTGCCCGGCCTGTTCGGCCAACCACTGTGCCGTGGTCGCAACTTCCCGCTCACCCTCAGGTGTTAAGCGACGTTCTTCATCGGCTTGTGCGGACAACGGCAATACCGCATGACCGTGACGCATGATGTACAAACGCATGGCTACTCCTTACTTCGTTGGCGACGCTGAGTATCAGGCCGACCACCGGTCACTTTATCGGCACGGCCTTCTTCTTTTGCACGCTCAGCCCGGCGTTTACGAACCGCTTTGGGGTCGGCGATCAAGGGCCGGTAAATCTCGATACGATCACCGTCTCTGGGGGTCGCATCGAGTTTCGCGGCTTTGTTCCAGATGCCGACTTTCTGCTGACTCAGATCGATTTCCGCAAAATGCTCAACAATCCCCGATTGCTCGATGCATTGTTGTACCGTGGTGCCTTCAGGCACCTGCACCGTCAGAATCAATTGTTTTTCCGGTGTTGCATAAGCCACTTCTATCGTCAGCATGTTCATGATTATCCGTACACCTGTTTGGCTCGCTCAGCAAAGGCATCGACCATACGCGCGGTTACTTCACCAAAAATTTTACCAAACGCCATTCCCAGCAAGCGGCTGGAGAATTCAAAATCCAGCTCAAACTGAATTTTACAAGCGTCTTCTGCTAACGGCACAAAACGCCAGCCACCACCGAGTTGCTTAAACGGCCCATCAACCAACTGCATTTCAATCCGCTCCGGCGGACGCAGTTGATTGCGCGTGGTAAAACTTTTGCGAATACCGGCTTTACTGATGTCCAGGCTGGCCACTTTATAATCGTCGCCCTGCTCAAGTACTCGTGCACCGACACAACCGGGCACAAATTGTGGGTACGCATCAATGTCATTAACTAAGTCAAACATCTGTTGTGCACTGTATGAAACCAGCGCACTTTTTTCGATTCTGGGCATGATCTTCCTACTGCCAAATTCGGTTTGCGCAATAATAACGCAATCTGCCAGCCTTTCTAGTCCTGAAAGCAATTTTCTTTTACTGAATCATGGGTATAATAGCGCTCATGAGCAAAAAGAAACCACAACAATCAAGCAGCACCATTGCGCTTAATAAAAAAGCGCGGCACGAGTATTTCCTTGAGGAAAAATTCGAGGCGGGTATCAGTTTGCAGGGATGGGAAGTTAAAAGCATTCGTGCAGGCAAGGCCAACATCAGGGACAGTTACGTCATTATTAAAGATGGCGAAGCGTACCTACTTGGCGCTGAAATTCAGCCACTGAATCAAGCCTCAAGTCACGTTTACTGTGAACCGGACCGCAGCCGCAAATTATTATTGAAGCGTAAAGAGCTGGATAAACTGATCGGAGCCGCCGAGCGTGAAGGCTACTCTATTGTAGCCACGGCGATGTATTGGCGTGGCCCTTGGGTCAAGGTCGAATGCTGGCTGGCTAAAGGTAAGAAGTCTCACGACAAACGAGACACCATTAAAGAGCGTGACTGGCAGCGGCAGAAGTCGCGCATCATGAAACACTCCGTTCGTTAAGCTAATCTGCCGTTACGATGGGCGCCTGCAATTCGCCATACCAGTGCCCGTCGACGACGGTTCCTGCCACCTTTGCCAGCAGCCGTTGCTGCCATTGAGGTTGCGCTAGCGGCAAACGGTAGACCACCCGCTCGGCACTGTACTCTGTTATCTCAAACGGCCAGATGATCGCGCTGCTGTGCTGTGTCGCGCTGAGTTCCGCCGCCGTTGGCATCCGCCCCAGTCGACGTTGTTCAGCAACAATCAGGTGATTTCGGTTGATGATGGCATTGGCAACCACGTCGACATACACGGCCTGAGTTCTGACACGGAGCAGCAGCGCGCTGGATACAGCACTGCTCAGCAATAATCCAAACAGTGCCAGACTCAGCATGATCATGCCGCGCACACGTCGACCGTCAGGGCAGCGCAACACGTTGCAGTTTTAGCAATTGATCCAACAATACCGCATCGCCAGCACTCAACTCACCCAGTTCGGCGCGCGCCTGCATCAATGTCGCCGTGGTTTGCCGCAAACGGACCAACGCCAGGTTATGCCAACTGAGGCGATCATTAGCATCATAGCGCAACGCCTGCTGATACGCCTGTTCGGCAGCCGCCAGCCGCTGTTGCCGAAACTGAATATTACCAAGCAAGCGCCAACTTTGTGGTGTATCCAACTGACGCAAATGCAAACGGTTCAATTGCTGCTCGGCGGTCAATAAATCACCTTGTAAATACCACTGCTTAGCCTGTTCATAAACCTGTTGCTGCTCCTGCGTCTCGGCCACGGTCGACTGGCAGCCCTGCGCCAGCAATAGCGATGGCAATAGCAAAATAATTCGGATCAGTAGCTTCAAATTGAGCATGTTCTGGCACTCCTTGCCGGTTAAAAATAAGTTGCTGACCAAGCCAGTGTTGCAGCGGCCAGGGACTGAACGAAGCCAGCTCAAGAACACTGTCACAGCCTTTAAAATAACGTACCTGCCCAGGGCAGACGTGACGCTCAACCTGACGAATACGCTGTTCCTGATCCAGTCCCAGCACGTCGATCGGCGCTTTCATGCCAAAGGTATGAATACTGCGGCAGCGCGGAAACCAAAAAGCCTGATACGCGGCCGGTTCGGGAACCTTAATCAACCCCCACAAACGTTCACCAAAGCCACTCATTTTGCGCCCCATTGGCCAAATAACCGGATAATCTGTCATTACAGTCCACCTTCGCTAAGCTGCAATACAATGGGACCCAAAATGACCAGAAAATTAACCGGGAAGAAGCAGGTCATCAGCGGAAAAAGTAACTTTACCGGCGCTTCCTGCGCCCGTTTCTCGGCCTCATTCAGCAATTGCTGGCGCATTTGTAACGAGTGAAAACGCAACGTCGTGACCAGACTACTGCCCTGCTGATGGCCCTGAATTAACAGTCCGGTCCATTCATTTAACAACGGTAGCCGGTAGCGTCCGGCGAGACGATGTAACGCCTCGGCAAACGGAACCCCCTGCCGCAGTTGTTGATTGACTCGAGCAATTTCAGCGGCCAGCCGCCCTCCTTCACAAGCACTGGCAACCCTCGCCATCGCCGGTATCAGCGGAATACCGGCAGCAATCATCATCGCCAACATATCGCAAAAATCCGGCAGCTCTTTAACCACCGCGCGTTGTTTTACTTTAAACCGGTTCTGGTTTTTACTGATTTGCAGTAACGGTAACAGGCTGACGGCCATCAACAGCAGAGGTTCGCCGTAATGGGCACTGAGCACCGCCATCAGCATTAGCAGCGCAGACCAGCCAATAATCACTCGATGGATGTACGGATTTTTCTGTTCACTGTCGAACCATTGCTGCAGCCGTCGACTTAATCGCGCCGGCAGGCGTTGCCAAAGATACTGACTGCACTGGTCCAGGCGTTCCGGTAGCCGCACCCAGCGCCACAGCCGCCACAATAAATAGAACATCAAAACCATACAGATAAAGGTCATGGGAAACAGCAATAACAGCATTAAAAGTCATCCGTATTGAGAATTTTCTTCATCATCCAACCACCAATGCACATTAATACCGCCGCAGCCACTAACATCAACTGCCCCACCACTGTATCGGTGAGCATAGCGATGTGGTCGGGTTTCATACTGCGCAGTAACAAAAACAACGCAACCGGCATCAGCACCAATATCCGCGCCTGCATTTTAGCCTGCGACGACAAGGTCGCCTGGCGTTCCCGAATGTGTTCCTGCTGTTGTAGGTTATCGGCCAGCCGCATCAATAAATCCGACTGCTGGCCGCCACTGCGAAACCCCAATATCAATGACTGCACGACCATTTTTACCGAGAATATGGGGACCCGTTGTTGCCAGCCCAGCAGCGCTTGTTCCAAGTCCTGGCCCAGCTTTACCTGACGCAGTACTTCATTGATTTCTTGTCCCAGTGGCGCCGCGATTTCACCTTTCAGGCCGTTAATGGCATTCGCCATACTGATACCGCTGCGTAATTGATTACTGAGCGTGACCAGCATCGGTGCCAGTTGTTTTTGCAAAGCCCGGTAGCGGCGCTTTAATAGCCATTTGTAGCCCATCGGCGGCGCCACCAAGACAACCCCGAAACACACCAACGCGCTGAACCAGTCGCCGACCAGCCAACCTAATAACGGTGACATCACACACAGCGAAAGATACAGGCGCACCAGTATTTTTACCGGCAGGAACAGGAAAAATTCCTGTAGTGAACGCTGTGCGTTGCTTTCCAACGCGCCTTCTAAGGTTTTTAAGCGCTGTCGGTTAAACTGAAGCAACAGTGAACACCAAAAGACCGTGCTCAATAACAGACAAAACGCCACCAATACTTGCATCAGCATGTCAGTTCACCAGACAGTCCATTAATTGCGCCTGAACCTGATCATCCTGCTGCTGCGCGAACTGACACAGGGTCTGACAACTTTCTAACTGCCCGGACTGGCGGGTTCGCTCAAACAAACTGGCCACCTGTAACGTATCACCGTCAAGTCCGGTCACTTCGTTAATGCTCATCACCACCCGTCGGCCATTCGACAAGCGGGCTATCTGTACAATAATATCCACCGCACTGGCTACCTGCTGCCGAATGGCGATAACGGGTAACTCTATGCCACCCATCAACACCATCACTTCCAGCCGCCGCAGGGCATCTCGCGCGGTATTGGCGTGGACGGTACTCAATGATCCGGCGTGCCCGGTATTCATCGCCTGCAACATATCCAATGCTTCCGCACCGCGACACTCACCCACCACCAACCGATCCGGGCGCATCCGCAGCGCGTTGATGACCAATTCACGAATGCCCACCGCTCCTTGTCCTTCCTGGTTTTTCGGACGCGCCTCCAGACTGATTAAATTTTCGTGACCCAATTGCAACTCGGCCGCATCTTCGATGGTGATTACCCGTTCGCCCGCCGGAATGTTACTGGATAACGTGTTGAGTAACGTCGTTTTACCGGTTCCGGTACCACCGGAAACAATGATGTTTTGCCGACATTGCACCGCCAGTATCAAAAATTTTGCCGCCGCTGCAGACAGTGATCCGGATGCAATCAGATCATCCAGCGTCAGCGGTTTGGCCGCAAATTTACGAATCGTAAGACAGCTTCCTTTCAGCGCCAACGGCGGTATCACGGCATTGACCCGGGAACCATCTTTGAGTCGCGCATCAACCATCGGCGAGGCATCATCAACATGTCGCCCCAGTGGCAGTACAATCCTGTCAATGGCGCGTCGCAGTGCCTGTTCAGAGCTGAATTGGATCGGTGCTTGTTGTAGCCTGCCGGACTGCTCAATAAAAATTTGATCAAACCGATTTACCATAATTTCTGACACCGATTCATCGCCTAACAGCGGTTCCAACGGCCCTAAGCCAATTGCCTCATCCACCACCTCTCTGATTAAATGATGATGCTGTTCACTCGCCGCTGCCTGGGCACTGAGGTAACGTGTCGCGTGGTCTCGCAAGTCCTCATCACTGAGTTCGTCCATCAATGCATCCCGTTGATCCAAATGCTGACGCAGTTGTTGCTGCAATTGTTGCTTCAGCTCATTCATCGTTCACCTCCTGTAAACCGACACACCCCGCCTGTTCAAGCCAGTGTTGTTGTTGCTGCTGTCGTTGCCATTGCTGTTGGTGGCGTTGTTCTGCCGCATCCAGCCGCTCGGTCGTCACCATGATCACGAGTTCGGTCTGTTGCTGCCGCTGTTCCTGCGCCTGAAAGAGTTTGCCCAGTAACGGCACGTCATTGAGCCCCGGTATTGCCGACTCATTCAAGCTGTGTTCATGGCTCAGTAATCCAGACAGCACTAACGTGGTTCCCTCCGCGGCCAGAAACACAGAGTCGGTACGGCGGGTCAGAATGCCGGGAACACCGTTAACGGAAACCGCCGGATCCAAATTACTGACTTCGGCACTCAACACGGTTTTAATTTTATCGGTCGCGGTCACTTCCGGCGCGATATTCAACTTGATGCCGTACTCACGAAATTCGACGTCCTGCATACCTTGCGCCACCACCTGCGGGATCGGAATTTCGCCGCCGGCCAGAAAGGCAGCACTTTCTCCGCTTTGTGCCGAAAGTGTGGGGCTGGCCAACAGCTTTGCGTGGCCCTGCTGCTGCAATAGATTCAGCGTCGATTCCATTTGCGCTGACCAGGCAAACATCCCCTTGATCGCTGTCGCCGCTGTTGGACCGCTGGTTGCACTTTGCCATTCAATACCTAACTGGCGTAATTGTTGGCGTTTTATTTCGAGAATTTTTACGCTCAATCGCAACATCGGCGGATCGGTCAGCGTCACCTCGGTCTGTACCAACAACTGTTGATACTGGCTCGCCAGTACACTGAGCTTTTCCTCACTCACGGCGGATACCATGCCATCGGCAATGACGAAATTACGGTGTCGGGTGATGCGCAAGTCCGGCTCAACCTGCTGCAACGCCGATAGTTCGAGCTCAAGCCTTTCATCCAGCGGCCGCTCAATGGTTACCCGCAGTCGTTGGGGCGTATCGTTGATCAACCAAACATCGGTGTAGCCCGGCGCGAGTCCTTTCATCAGCAGCTGCGTCGGAGTTACCAATCGCACCGCCAATTTGGACTCGTCGCCAACCATTACCTGAGTATTGTCCGGCAGGGTTACTGTTTCAGAACCATTCACCAGCAGCGTGATCGTCGATTTGTCGGCGGCCAACGCGGGGGTAGCCGACAGCACGAGCAGAATGAGAACAAACAACTTCAGTTGCAGACGCATATCAGTGCTCTCCCTGCCAGCTAAGAATGCGCGCCGATGGCGCCACCGGTTGCCAGATAGATAACGATGAGTTCATTTGCTTAGCCCGCACCGATAATGCGTAATTGTCATTCTGGTAGCGCGTAAATGCTGCGATTTCAGCGGCCGGCACTAACACCGTGATACCGGCAAACGCATGACCGTAGTCACCGTCCGTTGCGCCCAAATCAAAGATCGATAAGTTGCTGAAGGTGTGCTGTCGAACATCACCCTGCTGGCTGTCTTCGGCGAAGGTGATATCCACTCGGTCACCGACCGCCAGTAAGCCATTGTGGCGAGCAACGTCGGTTGCCGGTAACGTAACCGCAAAATGGTCAGCCGGGAGCTGCCGGCTTAAACCGGCAAAGTTGTTGCTGATGAGCATGGCTTCAGTCATCGGCTCACCCTGTTGAACATCGTACTTGAGCCGTTGCCCCAGCAGTCCGGCAACCTGTTGTTGTGACAACCATTGCGAGCTGATTAGGTGTTCAGGAAATTCACGTAGCGCCAACGCATCGGCAAATACCTGTTCATCGGCCTGCATCGCGCGTGCAAATACCACCACCGCAATCCCTTCGGGCTCGGCCTCGGCGAGCCGCCGCTGCGTTTCTTCGGACAGGTACTTTTGTAAAAATAACAAGGTCAGTGCCGTCATCACCAAACTGATGATCAATATCGCCGCCCATTTTAACTTTCCGGTCACAACCCACTCCCTGGCGCTAAACCAATGTAGTTAAAAATAAAATGATAATGCTCGATAACCCGCACGCCCCACTCACGCAACTGCTCGATGAGGTTGAGCTGGCGTTCGCTCAACCATAAAATCGTGCTCAGTGCCAGTCCTACCAGCAACCACTCAACCGTGGCCTGCCCTGTCTGATACCTCATCGCAATAGCGTCACAAAGGTCCAGTCACCGTGCTGACTAAACACCAGCCGACCATCGTTGTCTTTTAATAGCCATAGGTCATCCTCCTGCTCAAGGGTCTTAATCTCTGCAATCCGCTGCGCCAGCCGGAACCTTAATTGACGCTGCAAACGCGGCATCGGTTTGTTGGAAAAATACAGGTAAACTTCGCTGCCGTTACTCTCACTCACACTGAGTAAATCCAGCCCCAAGGGCAGCGGTGAGTCGCGCTCGACAACCGGGTTAACGACCGGCATTAACACCCACTGGCCGCTGCTGTATTCAAGAAAGGTCCAGCGCCTGCCAGCAATTTCGCAAAGCCAAAAGTTACTCAGTTTCTGTTCAGTGCATTGGGGATACCAGCGCTGCAGTAACGTCCAGTCCGGTTGCTGCGGCTCAATTAAGCGATACGCCGTGGTTGCCGCGAAAACCCGCACTTCAAGCGGTTGCCACTGCCACTGTTCAAAGCCCGCAGGAATGTCCATTCTCATACCTCATGTTATTCAGCCTAACGATACGGAATTTGTGTGAGTGCCCGTTCCGGCACCACATCAGCATCAACGTGCCCGAAGATTAACGAGTCAGAAGCAAGTTCCTTAGCGATTGGTAGCCAGCCCAAACCGTCTTGCACAACGGTAACCACCCGGTTCGATAACAGTGAATTCAACACAAACAAAGCCGGCCTTGATTGCAGTTGCTCAGCTCGAGTGGGTGACCAGGCATCGGTAATGCGAGCCATCGGGTAATCAGCCGCCTCGGTTTGCTCGTCAGCGGCGACAGACGTGCGCAGATTATTGGTGTCAAAGTCCAGCTCAACCAAATTACTGAGTGAACTGAGTACGCGTCCGCTGGCACGGGCAGAAGGATAGTCATCCGTCGTCTGTGTCACTTCCGGATCCGCCGTTCGAGCCCAAATGGCGTGCCGTTGCGCCGTTAACGCCGCTTCATTATTGTGCGCCGCTGGCATCAGTTGTTGCTGCAGCATCAACACGACCAGCAGCATCAGCGTTAGGCCGATAACGGCTTCGATCAGGACCTGTCCCTTAGCCATTGCGAGCCCACTCCTTGGCGGCAATCGCCGCTTTATCGACGTTGCTCAACGGCACCAGGTTCGGTTCCCACAGGGCGTTAAATAAATTGTCGCTTTCGAATTGTCGATCGCCCCGCGGAAACAAGGATAACGGGCGCGAAAAGCGGACTTCGGCCCGCGCGTGAGCAACCTGCCCCGTTGCCTTATCGCGGATACCGACCACTAACGCATTGGCACCATATTTTTTATGATTTCGCAAGGTTAAATAGTGAAACGATGGTATCGCCACTCGATAGCTTTTCATGGATGCCCAGGCCAGGTCGGTCACCTGCTTGTTGAGACTGAACGCATCACCATAGACGGTATGATGGCCGCGGCTCGCCCAATAACGGCGATAACTCGCCCTGGCACCCCAGCCAATTGGCGCAACAATGTAATCGCGATGAAAAACCTTTAAATGGACCGCAACCGAGTCAATGGCATTCCAATTCCAGATGCCATTTGCGAGGGTTTCCAGTTCATTGCCGCCGGCCTTGACGACTTTGGTATTCATTATTTCTAACCAGCGATAGCTGCGTGACGTGGTAAAAGGGTCACGACTGCGCAGAACCAGTTGCTTAAAAAAATTGGAGTCGCTGCGTTTACGAGTAGAACGGGTATTGGTCATACTGACCCACAGCGCCGGAAAAGGCACCATGCTTCCGCCCTGGAACGCATCCCAGTCCAGCTCGGGGTCATGCTTTTCGATCACCGCCCGAATCGACAGCCAGGTTTCCGCTATCATAGCCGCTTCCAGTGCCACTAAGGCCAGCGAAATTGCTTTAATAACCGCCGCATGAAACAGCAACAACTTTTCGATGATCGGATCAACGACGTCGTCAACCCGTGACATCGCCCGCATCAACGCCATCATGAACCCCTGAACTCCCGGAATCCACATCATTAACAGCGCGGTATTGAAGACCGCTTGTTTTGCCATCATTAACCAGCTCGCTAAACCAACCCATTGCGCAACCGCCACTTGATTGGCGATTAATGCCCGGTTCAGCACCGCCGATACATTGAACTGACGTGCCATCAGCGTTGCACCGCTGTATGCCGCGTTATCGGCAACGGTTTGTAAATACCACTGCCGGCGCGCATGCTCGCCCATCCGTGATGTCGCCATCAGCATCAACACCATTAAAAACACAGCGGCGGCCATCACCGTCAGTGTCTGACCGCGCTGCTGTTGTTGCCGGGCTCTAAAGCGGAACAACTACTGGTTTCCTTGTTCGGTTGCTTCGTCGTAATTGCCCAGATTAATGTCCTGGTTAGCATTAGTGGCAGCGGAACGCGACGACTGGCGCGCCCGATTTAACTGCTGACTGGAGGACTGACCGGTCATTTCCTGAGCCAGACCGGCAACCTGGTTACGGATTGATTTACCAAACAACGAGTAGACACCAATTGCAGCAACCGCAATCAATGCAACAATAATGATGTATTCGGTCATGCCCTGACCGGCAATACGACGAAGAGAGATAGGTTGAGTAAGCATAAGCGGCCTCCTGATAGGCTACGTTGAGAAAACGCAGAGTATAGGAGGCCGTTTTAGGGAGCGTGATCGATGTCGTCGATCACTTACTCGATATTCAGATATTTATGCATCTGCACGGACAGGCGCCAGTTACGCTCAATACAGGTTCGCATCGCAAGCTCGGTTGCCCGCGGCCGCTGACTGATGGGCTGAAGGCAGATTTGTACGTCATCACGCAGCGAATTTTGCGCCAATAGCCTATCCAACGCGTCAATATGTTTCTGCATCGCAATGGGGTGTTTGATTTCATTAGCCCGCGCCATACAATCGGGCCGAACCAAATAACCGCCGGGCATATCGAGCTTCGGCGATACCGTTACCCAGGTCGCTGCTGTGACCTGTAGGGTAAAGGTACCGCTGGTCTCGATCTGCAACCGCATGCCCTGCGCCTCTAACGTTTCGCCCAGCGGCTGTAGATCGAACATGGCCGGTTCACCGCCGGTAATCACAACATGACGGGCATGGTAACCCTGCTGTTGTATCAGCGCCAGAATGTCGTCCGGCGTCATCGCCGCCCATTGTGGCGAAGCCGAGGTTTTCGCCATCATGGTGGCAATACTAACCTCATCCTCCGCTCGCGTTTCCCAGGTATGTTGCGTATCACACCAGGGGCAACCGACCGGGCAACCCTGCAGACGGATGAAAATAGAAGGCACACCGGTAAAGGTTCCCTCGCCTTGTAACGTTTCAAAAATTTCGTTGATGCGGTATGTCATAGCTTTGGTTAGAATGAATGGCTGCGCAATTATAACTGAGAGGTAGGAAATGTCGCAAAAAGTCGTAGTTATTTATTCTGGGGGCATGGATTCTTACACCGTACTGAATAAGGCCATTGAACAGGGTCATGAGGTCTTAGCACTGTCCTTTAACTACGGACAGAGACACGTGAAAGAGCTTGATGTTGCTGCCAACGTCTGTAAAAACCTCGGCATAACGCACAAAGTTGTCGACATTACTGCCATCAATGGCCTGCTCGCGGGCAGCTCGCTAACCGACGATATCGACATTCCCGAGGGTCACTACGAGGAAGCGTCGATGAAGTCAACGGTAGTCCCCAACCGCAACATGATTCTGCTGTCACTGGCGATTGGTTACGCGGTATCCGTTGAGGCGACCGCGGTCTACTATGGCGCACATTCGGGCGACCACGCCATTTACCCCGACTGTCGGCCGGAGTTTGTGCGCCAGATGAATGTCGTCAGTAAACTGGCAAACTACGAACCGGTAGAGGTTGTCGCGCCTTACCTGGACCAGGATAAAAACGACATTCTGGCTGACGGCTTGCGCATGGGACTGGACTACAGCAACACCTGGACCTGTTATAACGGCCGCGATAAAGCCTGTGGTAAGTGTGGAGCTTGTATTGAACGACTGCAGGCATTCGCAGCGAATCAACAACGCGATCCGCTGCCTTACGAGGTATCAGTCAGCTAAATACTGTTGCGCACGCTGCCAGCGTGGCGTGCGTTGCAGTTCCTCCAAATTAGGCCGAGTACCACTCATCAACATCCGTTGAAAGCGCGTCGCACTGTGTGCCCCGGTCGCAGCCAGCGGTTCACTCAGCAATGCGCTCGCGGCGGCTCTGTCGTTACACACCAAAATCATGTCGCAACCGGCGTTGAGCGCGGCATCCGCCCGTGCTTTCATGGTGCCCGCTACCGTTGCCCCCTGCATGGACAGATCGTCACTGAAAATCATGCCGTCAAAGCCCAATTGGGTGCGCAATACCTGCTGTAACCAATAGCTGGAAAAACCCGCGGGCTTATCATCGAGTTCAGGGTAAATAACGTGTGCCGGCATGACGCCTTGCAGTTTTTTTGCCAGCACCCGAAACGGTGGAATGTCCGTTGCGAAAATGGTGGCTTTATCCCGTTCATCAACCGGGATAGCGATATGCGAGTCCGCCTGCACCGAGCCATGGCCGGGAAAATGCTTACCGGTTGCCGCCATGCCTGCTTCATGCATGCCGGCAATAAACTCAGCCGCCAGCCGTGTTACGTCCTGCGGATTATCGGCAAAAGCGCGATCACCAATCACATCACTGCAGGCGTTAATGTCCAGCACCGGCGCAAAACTGATGTCAATGCCCACCGCCTGAACTTCCATTGCCATTAGCCAACCTAGCTCGCGCCCCGCCTGTGCCTGCTCTGCCGGATCGGTAAACCGTTGCGCTATCGATGCCATCGGTGGAATCGCACTAAAGCCGTCGCGAAACCGTTGTACCCGCCCGCCTTCATGATCGACGGCGATCAACAGCGGCTTTTGCGCCACCTGTCGAGCCTCATGACAAAGACTCTGCAACTGTTCAGGTGACTGAAAGTTGCGGGTAAACAAAATTAACCCATTCACATCCGAATGAGCTAATAAGGCACGATCGTCGGCACTCAACTCAGTGCCCGCCACATCGATCATTACTTGCGCCATGATGAAGTCCTGTTGTTTTTGTTGATGCCGCTAGTGTGCCAGACAACGTAAATTTGGCCAGTACACTGTTGAATTTTTTTCAGTTGGTTTACTCTAACCCTTAATTGACAAAAAAATAACATTTGGGTGCCCTATGAACATAACACGCTCAACACTTGCCGTTGCGTTAGCAACCACGCTGGCCGCCTGCGGCGGTTCATCTGACGCCGGTACGACCGGTAGCAACAATAACGATGACGGCTTTGCAAGCTGTTCAATTCCGGATCAAAACCAACGTTTTTTCGAGTACATGAAAGACGATTATTTTTGGGCCGATCAGTTACCGCAGCAGTTGGATCCTGAAGCTTTCGATGACGTTTATGCGGTGTTGGAAGAGCTGCGTGTTCCTGAAGACACTTACAGCTACATATTGACCGAGGAAGAGTACGAGTCGCTGTTTGTTAATGCCGAATACGCCGGCTTTGGCTTCTCGCAGCAACAGGTCAGTGCCACAGAGATCAAATTGCGGTTGGTCTACCGTGATTCGCCGGCGTGGGAGGCCGGTATGCGGCGGGCCGACAGCATCATCGCGATTGATGGAGTACCGACCAGCGAGCTATTGGCCAATGGTACCTACAATGAGGCACTGGGCGAGCCGGAAGTCGGTGTCACCCGTGATATCAGCTGGCGCAATCCGGCGGGCGAGGAATTTACCGCAACCATCAGCAAAGATCAGGTGGCAACCAATACCGTCATGGGCGCTCAGGTATGGGACATAAACCAACAACCGGTCGGCTATTTTACCCTCGACAGCTTTATTAACCGCACCGGCGATGATTTAAATGAGGCTTTCAATGATTTCGCGACAGCGGGCGTGCGCGAACTGGTCATCGATGTTCGCTATAACGGCGGCGGCCTCATTCGCTATGCCAACCAGACGGCTACGCAAACCGCCGGTACCCATGTGCAAGGTAAAACCTTTGTTGAATACCGTTTTAACGAGCAAAACCGTAATCAAAATGAAGCCGTCCCCTTCAGTCTGGTCGATGGTATCGAACAGCTCGATCTGGACAGTGTCATTGTCTTAACCACCGGTGCCAGTTGCTCATCATCAGAGCTGATCATTAATTCGCTAAAACCTCATATCGATGTCACCGTCATTGGCAACCGCACCTGTGGTAAACCGGTTGGTCAGGTGCCCGAACAACTGTGTGACAAAGTCACCTTTGCGATTAACTTTGAAACCGTTAACTCTGAGGGCGATGGGCGCTACTTTGACGGCATTGCGCCGACCTGTCCGGTGCAGGATCGCATCGTTGCCGATTGGGGTAGCTTTGACGACCCACTGACGGCAGCGGCGCGGAATTATCTGGAAACCGGGAACTGTCCGGTCAGCTCGTCTGCTCAAGCCTTGCTGCAACCATCGGCGGATGATTTTGTGCCGCAACAGCCGGTGTTTTATAACCTCAAACAAAAACGCGCCTCGTTACAATAACGAAGCGCGTTGATACTGCCGTAGTTCGGCGTTCATTAATCGCGAACTGCGGCTTTTCTCAGTTCACCCTTGGTGGTGTAAAACTGGTTGTGCTCAAGAATGCCCGGCGCAAAGCTGTCGACACCGATAGCGGTTAACCGCAGTCGTTCCGTTTTCGCAAGCTCGGCGGCGGTATCTTTATCCACTAAACCTTTTTCCAGGGCTGTATCCGCCAGTTCCTGACCGTTCAGGTTTGCCGACAATTCACCGCGTTTTTGTGCTTTACGCAGGGTTTTATAGACATCCTTCATTTTCAACATGGCAAGGAACGCCATTTCCATGTGGCCGGTTGGATCACTTTCTTCTTCTTTCCAGAAACACAGGAAGGTATGACGGTCACGGGTAACGCCCGGCTTCATCATATCGGTACTGATGTTCTGTAGTAATTCATCCGACGGCTCGCCAAAATGATTACCCAGCGGGAATACCAACGCCCGCATCGCCACGGCAACCACGCGGTTAGGGAAGTTACGCAGGAAGCCATCAAAGGCATAGCCGATTTTATGCAGATGCTGCTGTACCGCATAATGCACGTACGGCAAATCAGCCGCCTGACGGCCTTCGTCTTCAAACCGTTTTAATACGGCCGAGGCCATATACAGGTGGCTGAGGATGTCTCCCAAACGCGCCGAGATCATTTCTTTGCGCTTCAAGTCGCCACCGAGCATTAACATCGACACATCCGAAACCATCGCCAGAGCTCGGCTCATGCGTGTCAGATGCTGATAGTAGCGAGCAGTTTCGCCACTCACCGGTGTCTCATTAAAGCGCGAACCGGTTAAGCCCATCCAGAGGCTGCCAAAAACGTTGCTGACGGCAAATTTAATGTGCTTCACCAACAACTTATCGAAATCACGCATACCCTGTTCTTCATCGGGGTTAGCCGCGGCTTTCATTTCTTCCAGCACATAGGGGTGACAACGGGTTGCGCCCTGGCCGAAGATCATCAGATTACGGGTAAGGATGTTGGCACCTTCTACCGTAATCGATACCGGCGTCGCCATGTAGCTGTGCCCAAGGTAGTTGTGTGGCCCCAGTTGAATGCCTTTACCGGCATGGATATCCATCGCATGTTCCATCACCTCACGACCCATCTCGGTCATATGGTACTTGGTCATTGCGGTGACCACCGACGGGCTTTTACCCTGACACAGGGCATTGATGGTAAGCCGGCGCATGGACTCAAGGGTGTAATTGGTACCGCCGATTTTACCCATCGACGCCTGTACCCCTTCAAACACCCCGATTGGCAAGCCAAACTGCTGACGCACATAAGCGTAGGCGCCGGTCATTCGCTGCGTCACGTGACCAGAAGCCGCTGCCAGAGCCGGTAATGAGATACCGCGGCCCGCTGACAAACATTCCACCAGCATGCGCCAGCCTTTGCCGGCGTAATCAACACCACCGATGATCCAGTCAAGTGGAATAAAAACATCTTTGCCATAGGTCGTGCCGTTCAAAAACGCTTGGTTCAGCGGGAAGTGACGATCACCAATTTCAACCCCATCGTGGTCGGTCGGGATCAGCGCACAGGTAATACCCAGCTCTTTTTTATCGCCCAGTAACGCTTCCGGGTCGTACAGTTTAAACGCCAGCCCAAGTACCGTCGCAGCGGGTGCCAGGGTGATATAACGCTTGGACCAGTTAAGCCGTATACCGACCACTTCTTCGCCATTATGCTGGCCCTTACAAATGATCCCTTCATCAGGAATAGCACCGGCATCAGAACCGGCTTCCGGTCCGGTCAGCGCGAAGCAAGGAATATCGGTGCCATCAGCAAGACGCGGCAACCAATACTGCTGTTGTTCTTTCGTACCATAATGGGTCAGTAGCTCACCCGGCCCCAACGAGTTGGGTACCATAACCGTGACCGCCGCGCTGATTGAGCGCGTCGCAATGCGCGAGACGATATACGAGTTGGCGGCCGGTGAAAACTCCAGACCACCGAACTCTTTGCCAATGATCATCGCAAAAAACCGTTCCTTGCGCAGGTAATCCCACACCGCTTTCGGCAAATCGCGGTCTTGCTGGACGATTTTAAAGTCGTCCAGCATATCCAGTAACGTCGCTAGCTGATTATCGACAAAATCCTGCTCAGCCTGAGTCAGCTTCGGTTCTGGCATATCCAGCAATTTCTGCCAATCCGGACGGCCACTGAATAAGTCACCGTCCCACCAGACATCACCGGCTTCCATCGCTTCGCGTTCGGTGTCCGAAAGTGGTGGTAAAATCCTTTTAAACAAACCAAATACTGGTTTGGTAATAAGGCTGCGTCGGATTTCTCCAACCGCCAGTACAATCACCAGCAATACAATCAATAAAATGATAATTTCCATGGTTTTCTCCAGCTAACCATCCATAAACAGAGTGTAGAACAGCAACCCCGGCTTTGCTTAGCCATCAAGTTGACTGTCCAGGCCTCCGGCAATAAAAACAATTAAGTGATCAATAACGGTCTGAATGTCGGCGTCCTCGTCGAACTCCGCTTGTGCAATTTCAATCAGTGCTTGTCCAGACACCTGAGCAAACACGGTTGCACCCAGCACAAAGTGAAGGCGCCAGAACATATCTTGTTCGGTCAGTTTGGGGTTGGCTCGATGCAACAGCGCCAGCAAGTGCTGCAGTACATCGCCGAAGGCCGATTGGGTGTAACGACGAAGGTGACCCTGAGTCTCAGAATACGCAAATCCGAGCAGGCGCAGAAAGTGCTCAGTACCACGCTTGTGCACCTGGGTTAAGCTTACCAGTGGCGCTTTAAAGCTCTCAAACACCGCCAGGCTGTCGATCGATGGCCGCTCATCCAACTGTTTCAGCTCCGCCTCCAGCGCCGGCATAAACACGTTCATGTAACGTGCCACCACCGCTTGAATCAAAGCCTTTTTTGAGCCAAAGTGATAGTTGACCGAGGCCAGGTTAACGTTCGCTTCCTGGGTAATCTGGCGTAATGAGGTTTGTTCGAAACCTTCCCGCGCGAACAACGTTTCCGCCGCATCAAGAATACGTTTCTGGGTAGAGGTTTTTGATTTTCGGGTTCGGGTGACCGTTTCAGACATAGGTATAAACGCATATTTTAAACATGCGTTTAATTTAATTCAGTTCGTTTCAGCGATCAAGTGTTCGCTGAAACTATTTATCCGCGTTTTGACTTAACCCAGCCATACATCAAGAAACAGCATCACCACCAACCCCAGCATTAACCCAAAGCTGGCACGGGAATGGTGACCCTCGCGGTGCGTTTCGGGAATGATTTCATGGCTGATGACAAAAATCATCGCACCGGCAGACACCAATAATCCCCACGGCAGAAACCATTCGGCAATGCCGACAAACCAGCCGCCGATGACACCGCCGAGGGGTTCTACGGCACCGGTTAATCCTGCCACCACAA
This sequence comes from Idiomarina aquatica, assembly GCF_003987185.1. Taxonomy (GTDB): domain Bacteria; phylum Pseudomonadota; class Gammaproteobacteria; order Enterobacterales; family Alteromonadaceae; genus Idiomarina; species Idiomarina aquatica. The sequence continues at coordinate 336,158 of NZ_PIPS01000001.1, forward strand.
ACGCCTGCCAACGGCTGTAACCCAGTGCCAGTAACGCTAACGCGACCGCCAGACCCTCCGGCACGTTTTGTAGACCAATCCCCGAAGCAATCGCAACGGTGGCATCACGATCGCCGCCAGCGGCGGTAATCCCCACGGCCAACCCTTCCGGTATGTTATGAATGGTAATGGCAATAATGAACAGCCATAGCCGACTTAAACGCCGCGCCACCGGGCCTTCTGCACCTTTGACAAAATGTTCATGCGGGACACTGCGATCAATCGCGCCAATCAGTAACGCGCCGATAATAATACCGGCAACCGCAATGGACGGCGGTACCAGGCCACTGCCATATTGTTGTTCGGCAATATCCAGTGCCGGTACAATCAGCGAAAAGAATGAGGCCGCCAGCATCACGCCGGCCGCGAACCCTAACAGGGCGTTGGTGTTGCGTTCATCGGGACGCCAGCCGATCAGCACCGGTGCCGCGCCAACCGCCGTCATCGCGCCGCTCAACCCACTGACCAGTAATGCCGCCAGCCAACCGTCCATGAGCACTCCCGTTAATTAGTGACGCCAGTAATGGCGATGGAATAAAATCAATACTGTCATGATTTCCAGACGTCCGGCAAGCATCGCAAAAATCAGCAGAAATTTCGCGCCATCGGGTAACGGGAGAAAGTTGCCGCTGGGGCCGATGATGTCACCCAACGCCGGTCCCACGTTACTGACCGCTGATGCCGCGCCGGAAATGGCCGTCAGAAAGTCCAGGTCAAACAGTGACAAACCTAAAGCAATGGCTGCCACCAATAAAAAATAGGTGAAACAAAAAGCCACCATCGAACCCAACAACGAATCATTAACTCGCCGTTCCTGATACGTTTGTACCTGTACCAGGTTCGGATGGATCAATTGACTGAACTGACGCCGCAGCAGCAACTGTGATAACTGGAACCGAAAGATTTTCATGCCGCCGGCGGTCGAGCCGGTACAGCCACCGACAAACATCAGGTAAAAGAACAGCATCAGCGACCAACTGCCCCATTGACCGTAGTCTTCCGTTGCATAACCGGTGGTGGTGACCACCGATACCACATTAAACGCAGTATGCAGGAAAGCGTCCCCCGCCTCACGGCCTTTGGCAATTTGAATCAGAGCGATGGCGACAATCGCCAGCGTCAGGAAGATCAGAAACGCGCGCACCTGAGTGTCCTTGACCAGCGGCTCGTAGTCTTGCTTAAGTGCGCGGATATAAAGCACAAAAGGCAACGCCCCGGCCACCATAAACAGGGTACCGACCACAACCAGAAAGGCGTTATCGGCAAAATGCCCGAATGACGCATCGTAGTTAGAGAATCCAGCGGTACCAATGGTGGTCATGCCGTGCACGAACGCATCAAAAACGTTCATGCCACCGATTACGTAGAGCGCGATAACCAGCGCGGTCAGGAGCAGGTAAACCTTACCAATGGCCATCACCATCAGGCTTGAACGTGGCAGGAATTTACCCGACATATCCGAAGATTCCGCCTGGAACAGACGCATACCACCAACCTGCAGGAATGGTAGAATGGCCATTGCCATAACGATAATACCGATGCCACCAAGCCATTGCAGCATGCCCCGCCACAACAGCACCGACTTCGGCAGTGTATCCAGACCAACAATGACCGTGGCACCCGTGGTGGTGATGGCCGACATCGCTTCAAACCAAGCGTTGGTAAAATCCAGATAAGGCTGGGCGAAGATAAATGGCAGGGTGGCAAACAAACTGGCGCAAACCCAACACAGCGTGGTCAGCAAAAATACCTGCCGCGCGCGGAGCTTAGCATCACCGGTCTTCTGCGAATAGAGTACCAGCCCCAACACCAGGCCGATGATCGACAGCGTTAAATAGGTCCACTGATCTTTCTCGCCATGAAACACCGCCAGCACAAAAGGCGCCAGTAACGCCAATGACAATATGGCGATGAGCGCTCCAATGGCTTTTGCCAATAATTTAACCGCCTGCTGTGGGCGCAAGCGGTTGTCAGCAACGGTGGAGGCTTGTTGCATCATGGCCTGTTACGCTGAGGTATCAAGTTCGGTAAAGCTCTTGACCAGATCGTCAACCGCTTTCATTTGCTCCAGATACGGCTGTAAAGCATCCAGCGGCAACGCACAAGGTCCGTCACACTTCGCTTCGTTTGGGTTCGGATGCGCTTCAATAAACAACCCAGCGATACCAAGTGCCATCCCTGAACGCGCCAGTTGCGCGGCCTGAGCACGGCGACCATCGGCCGAATCACTGCGGCCGCCCGGACGCTGGAGTGCGTGGGTGGCGTCAAAAATGACCGGCGCCATCGACTTCATTTCATCCATGCCCAGCATATCAACCACCAAGTTGTTGTAGCCGAAGCAAGAACCGCGCTCGCACAACATCACTTGCTCGTTATTGGCTTCGCGGAACTTTTTCAAAATGTGCTTCATTTCGTGCGGCGCTAAAAACTGCGGCTTTTTCACGTTAATCATATTGCCGGTTTCTGCCATTGCCACCACAAGGTCCGTTTGCCGCGCCAAAAACGCCGGCAACTGCAGAATATCCACCACTTCAGCAACCGGCTTGGCCTGATGGGGTTCATGCACATCGGTGATCAACGGTACCCCAAATTCGCGTTTGATCTCTTCAAAAATACGCAACCCCTGCTCCAGGCCGGGGCCACGAAACGAATGAATGGAGGAACGGTTGGCTTTATCAAAGGATGCCTTAAACACGTAAGGAATGCCCAGTTTTTCAGTTACCTGAACGTAATGCTCCGCGATGCGCATCGCCAGATCACGAGATTCAAGCACGTTCATGCCACCAAACAAGACAAAAGGTTTGTCGTTTGCAATCTCGATGTTATTGAGCGTCAGTGATGTGATCATAGTTTTGGTCATTCCTTAATTTAGCTACCAACAACACGCAGTATTTGACCTGCAAGGTAGGCCATGTAAGTGCCTAAAGCATAGCCCATTACCGCCAGCAACACGCCGACCGGGGCCAGCGATGGATGAAACGCCGATGCCACAACCGGCGCAGAAGCTGCCCCTCCGACATTGGCCTGACTTCCCACCGCCATATAAAACACTGGTGCCTTCAGTAATTTTGCAACAAACAGCATCAGCCCGGCATGCACCAGCATCCAGATAGCACCTATCAGGAAGTACTTGGGCGCGTCGACGATGGCAGTGACGTCCATATGCAGACCAATACTGGCCACCAGGATATAGACAAACACCGAACCAATTTTTGACGCGCCGGCGGCTTCCAGGCTGCGCGCTCGGGTAAACGACAAGGCGATACCACCGGCCGTGGCCAGCACAATCACCCAGAAGAACAGACTATCGAGACTAAACCGGCGCAGGTACGGCAAATGCGTACCAATGGCCGGCGCGATCCAGTCAGCCAACAAATGCGCGGCTCCGGCCACGCCGAAGCCGACCGCCAGTATCAACATTAAGTCACGTAATGACGGGTTGCGGACGTGTTCCGCCTGATAGGCTTCAACTTTGGCCTTGATGGCGTCAATGGCTGAGGTATCGGCACCGGTGCGCGCATCAATTTGTTTGGCGTTAGCGGCCATATACAACAGCACTGCCATCCATAAGTTAGCCACGATAATGTCAACAGTGACCATCGCGGAAAAGATATCACCACCGACTTCATACACTTCTTTCATCGCCGCCTGGTTAGCTCCACCGCCAATCCAGCTACCGGCAATGGTCGTCATCCCGCGCCATACCGCGTCAGGACCAGCTTCCCCCAATAATTCAGGGAACAGTAACGACACCAATAACAGGGCAATGGGTCCACCAATAACGATACCGACGGTACCGGTCAGGAACAGGATCAACGCCTTCGATCCCAGTCCGAACACAGCCTTCAGGTCAAGGCTAAGCGTCAGTAACACCATACAGGCCGGCAACAGGTAGTCCATGGTGATGTCGGTAACGGCGGTGGCGTTGCCATCAACAATGTTGAAGGTATTTAACAGTGACGGCAGGAAGTAACACAGCAACAGCGCCGGCACAAATTTATAAAATTTCTCAAACGCCGGATGTTTACTCGAATGGGTATAAAACACCAGACCAAGAATCGCAAGCAATAAGCCCGTGATGACACCATCATTGGTAATTAACGCAGTCGTCTCAGCAGCGGCAGGTGCAGCAGCTAGCATAAACTCTCTCCTTTAGTGAAACACATCGTGAGGGCCTGAGTAACTCTCAAGTTGTAATTTTAATAGTTCGGCACTCGGATCATCGGGGCACTTATCAACAAAGTATTGGTAGTCATCTACGGCCACATGCTGGCAGCCGAGTTCTTCGTACAAATAACCACGGTCACGGATCTCATACGGATCGTCCGGTAGCAAGGTCAACAGCATTTGCACACAGCGCAGGGCTTTTTCAAACCGCGCTTCTGCCATTAGACAATGCTTTAATTCGGTCAGGTAAGCTTCGACCAACGCCTTTTGCGGGGTCGGTTCGGCCCATTCCCAACAAAACTCAGCATCGCCTTCCATCACGTCTTCGAAGCGTTCCATGACCTCCTGGTAGCACACCATCTGGCCATTCTGCGGATCGATAAAATGGGTCTTATTGTCGTCATCGTTGAGCTTTAACAGCGGGTACCCGGGAAAATCCACCACCTGCAGATCGAGCCCATACTGCAACGCACATTCCCGCAACAACACCGCCAATACCAGCGGGATTCCGGTACGGAACGCGGCGACCTGATCAATGGCAATACGGTTGGATTTAATCCAGGTTTCCGGCGCGTCACTGTAGCCTAACTGACGATAAAAATAGGCACTGATCTGACTGACTTTCTGAACCCCGTCAGCGTCTTCACTAAAACCGCTAAAGTCGTTCAGTTGCTGTCTAAAATCGGTTAAAGAACAGCCGTCATTGAAGTCAAGCTGACGGCTGATTTCCCAGAGTATTTCACTGGTTGGCAGAACTTCCTGTTCGCATTGCTGAAGAAACGAATACTGCATGTTTACCTTTTGTCTTAACTTAGGAGCAACGGCATTTTACTGACCGCGACATGAAACAATGCCGCCAGCCAGGCACAGGCACCAATAAAGCCAATCCAACTTACGGCTTTGCTTGAGCCTTTAAGTGCCAGCAGGCCAAACAGAATGTAACCAATAACCCCTAACACTTTCTCGGTCACCCACGGGTCGGCAAAGGGCGCACGGTGGGTCAACACCAGCATCACAATGGCACTGGCCAGTAGCAAGGTGTCGTTAATGTGCGGGACGATTTTGACCCAGCGTTTTTGTAATAGATCGGAGTCCAGTTGTTTCCAGATAAAACGCAATAAAAACAGCGTCACCGAAATGACCACGAACAAAACGTGCATATGTTTAAACGCAACGTACACAATGCTCTCCTTAAAATGAGTGTTTAATTAACTGCGCCAGTTCCGGCACCACGGCGTCGAGAAACTGCGGCGAGTAGTAGCGTCCTTTCTCGGCCTGCAAACGGGTTTTGATGTCGTTTTCGGACAGGCCCTGTTGTTGCCAGTCGAGCAATTGTTCCGTCAGCAGCAATACCTGCGTACTGGTGCCGATGGCGGTGCCCTGCTTACCGTCCGGCAGCCCCATACCATCCCAACGTTCGAGGCGTTCGATTAACGCCCGGTGCGCAACCTGTGTTGCTACATGCTGACCATGCGCCAAAGCCCGCAGTGAACGCGCTACCCGCTGTTGACAGGTGGTTTCGTTGGCGGCAACGGATTCCGGCGCGCATTGCAATAACGGCCCGGCCGGTTCATAAAGGAACCAGGCCAGCGCGGTATTTTTTGCCTCATTATCGGGGCTGACCAGTCCGGCGACCTGATAACTCAATGCCGCCGCCGGCGGTAATTCGTCGACCGCAAAACGGGCACTGCGCAACTCCATCAATTGATCACCCAAGCGCGCTAAGAACTGATCCGAATCTTCCAGGCAAACCACATTGTCCTGCGCCAACTGCACATTTTCCGAAAACAGTTGTAAAACATGATGGTCGTCTTCGGTCAATTGCCGTGAAATGCCTCCGATAAACAGCACCGAGCCATAAGGCCGACAGTGGCTGCGGCAATACAATAAGACGAAGTCATCGCCGTAATAACTGCCGTGATTCGCGACCACGTCATCCAATTCTGCCAGTGCTTCGGCCGGTAATACCGACCGCAAGGTCTGCCCTACGGCAACGTTAGCATCCTCGCCATAGGCGGCAACCACTTTATAGGTGCGCCCCTGCGCATCGGCGGTGGCGTACAGAGTTTGGCGGGCGCCGCCGATCACCCAGCTTAATTGCTGCACCAGGCCATCGACAAAACTATTCATCGGCTGCAGCGCATAAAGGTTCGACGACGCTGCGATGATTTTTTCCAGTCCGTGGCGGCTTTGGTCAATCGACATAATATCGCGATAAGAGCGCAGCGATGACATCACCGCTGTGAACAGTTTCTGCGCCGTTAATTCGGTCTTCGACTTATAGTCGTTAATATCGTAATTGACGATGACGGTGCGTTCCGGTGCCTGGCCGGGCTGACCGGTGCGCAGAATAATACGGGTGTAATGATTTTGTGCCTGCTCACGAATATAGCGGGCAACCTTAAGCCCGGCATCGTCCGTTTCCATCACCACGTCCAGCAGCAAAATGGCCGCGTCGGGATGTTGCTCGATAAGTTCGCAGGCTTCCTGCCCGGAAAATGCACTGTGAAATTCCAGCCCACGGCCAAGAAAGTTAAAGTCGCTTAAGGCAAGCTTAGTCACTGCGTGAACTTCCGGCTCGTCGTCGACAATAAGAATCTTCCAATTCTCCGTCGGAATATTGGGTGTCTGCTGCCCAGGTTCATCCGCAAACATAAACTGATTGCTCATAATATTCCCTCTCTAGCTTGCCTTCTGTCCGCCCGTGACTCGCTCTACGTTACCATAATCTGTCCAGCGGTTAATATGTTTATAACCCTTTTCCGTCAGTAGCTCAACGACAGCCGGCGCCTGTTGCCAGCCTTGTTCGAGCAGTAACCAGCCGTGCTCACGTAAATAGTAGCGTCCCTGCTCAATGATATGCGCAATATCCGCCAGCCCCTGCTGCTCAGCGATCAGCGCACTGTGTGGCTCAAATCGCACGTCGCCCTGCTGTAAGTGCGGATCGTGGGCATCGATATAAGGTGGATTAGAGACAATCAAATCAAACCCGGCTGTGTTCGGCAAGGCATCAAACCAATGGCTTTGCAGCACCTGAATCGGCAGCGCTAAGCGCGCTGCATTGTGTTGCGCCAGCGCCACCGCCGCCGGCTGTTTATCCAGCGCGGTAATTTGCCAGGCGGGCCGTTCCGATTTCAGCGCCAGCGCAATAGCGCCGGTGCCGGTACCCACATCAAGAACCCGCGCGTCGTCGGGTAACTCCAATGACAACGCAGCCTCTACTAAGGTTTCGGTATCCGGCCGCGGAATCAGGGTGCTGTCATTCACGGCCAGCGGCAGCGACCAAAATTCCCGTTCACCGGTAAGGTGAGCCACCGGATGACCCTGCTGACGCCTCGCCACCAACTGCTGCAGTTTCTGCCATTGTTGCTCGGTTAGCCGTCGCTCCGGCCAGGTCATCAGGTAAGTGCGATTTTTCTGTAACACAAAACACAGCAAAGCCCGGCTGTCTGCAGCTGGGCTTTCGCTGTCGGCTAGTTGTTGTTGGCACCACGCCTGCGCATCAGCAAGGCTTTTCATCGGTTAGTGCTGATCCTGTGCTAACGCCGCCAATTGATCCGCCTGGTGCTCCGTAATAATCGGATCGAGAATCAAATCGAGGCTACCGGCCAGTACTTCATCCAAGCGGTATAAGGTCAGATTGATGCGGTGATCGGTGACCCGGCTTTGTGGATAGTTGTAAGTTCGAATACGCTCCGAACGATCACCACTGCCGACCAGGTTACGACGAGTGCTGGCTTCTTCCTGTTGGCGCTTTTCGTCTTCCATTTTCTGCAGTCGCGACTGCAGTACCGACATCGCTTTGGCGCGGTTTTTGTGCTGCGAGCGCTCTTCCTGACATTCAACCACCACGCCGGACGGCAAGTGGGTTATACGAATGGCAGAATCGGTTCGGTTAACGTGCTGACCACCGGCGCCCGAAGCTCGGAAGGTGTCGACACGCAAATCCGCCGGGTTAATTTCAATGGCTTCCGCTTCGGGAATTTCCGGCAATACCGCTACCGTACAAGCCGAGGTGTGCACACGCCCCTGTGACTCGGTTTCCGGAACTCGTTGCACGCGGTGACCACCGGATTCAAACTTCATTTTGCCATAAACGCCATCACCGCTCATGTGGGCAATGACTTCTTTGTAGCCGCCGTGCTCGCCTTCGTTAGCGGACACAACACTGATTTTCCAGCCACTGGCTTCGGCGAAACGGCTGTACATACGGAACAGGTCGCCGGCAAAAATCGCCGCCTCATCACCACCGGCACCGGCACGGATCTCCAGGTAGCAAGCCCGATCGTCGTTAGGGTCCTTCGGCAACAACAGCACTTGTAGCTGTTGCTCCAATTGCTCAACCTGCGCTGCGCCAGTTTTGATTTCTTCCGCCGCCATTTCGCGCATCTCGGCGTCATCATCGTTGGCCATCTCATGCGCTGCAGCAAGGTCGGCCTGTGCCTGTTTGTATTGCTCGAAACTGTCAACCAGCTCCTCCAACTGCGAATACTCTTTCGACAACGCCCGGAACCGATTCTGATCGGCTATCACATCAGCTTCGCCCAGTAACGCCTGCACTTCTTGATAACGCTCGAGTAAGCCCTCAAGCTTACGTTCAATGGATGGATTCATTAACGGTTTTTAATCCTTGTTTTCACTGTGTTCTGTGGTATCCGGCACCAGCTGTTGCAATAACGCCAGTGCCTTCTGATCATTCTGTTCACCGGCTAATTTTAGCAACTGCGTCGGCTGGTGCGTCAATTGTTGCGTTAAGCGATGGGTCAGCAATTGTATCACCTGCTCCGGTGCTTTGCCCTGCGCCAGCAATTGCAGGGCGCGTTCGGTCTGTTGTTCGGCAATGGCCTGGGCATGTTGACGGTAGCCACGGATCAGTTCAACACTGTTCAGTGACTTCAGCCATTCACCAAATTCCCGGCTTTGCTGCTGAATGATCACCTGCGCCTGACGCGCCGCTTGCTCACGGTTCTTGATGTTCTCACTGATGATGTTCTGCAGGTCATCAACCGTGTATAAATAGGCGTCATCCAGTTCGTTGACCTGCTCTTCGATATCACGCGGTACGGCCAGATCAATCAATAACATCGGTTTGTGGCGACGCTTTTTCAACGCCTGTTCAATACTGCCTTTGCCGACAATTGGCAGCGTACTGGCGGTCGAACTGACGACAATATCGGCGCTCGGCAATAACTCGCCCAGTTCGGATAAGCTGTGCGCGCGACCGCCGACCTTTTCTGCCAACTCACTGGCGCGCTGTAACGTCCGGTTGGCCACGGTGATATCCACCACACCTTGCTGTTTCAGGTGCTGTGCCACCAGTTCGGAGGTATCACCGGCACCAATCAACAGCACACTGGACTTATCCAGCTTAGCAAAAATGTGTTTAGCCAGACTGACCGCGGCATAAGCCACCGATACCGCGTTCTGCCCCACCTCGGTTTCGTTACGCACGGTTTTGGCTACCCGAAAGGTGTGCTGAAACAGGCGTTCGAGAATTCCGCCCACCGCGGCCTGACGTTTGGCCAGTTGATACGACTGCTTGACCTGGCCAAGAATCTGCGGCTCGCCCAGCACCAGCGAATCCAGCCCACTGGCTACCGACATCAAATGGCTGATGGCCTGCTCGTCTTCATAGGCATAATGGTGCTGCGCCAGCGCATCCGGCGCCAGTCCATGAAAGCCGGACAGCCAACCGAGCAACAGATCGGCCGATACATCACCCTGACAGTAGAGTTCGGTGCGGTTACAGGTCGATACAATGACGGCCTCTTCCACGCCCTGCAATTGGCGGATGGCCTGCAACGCCGAATCGAGCTGCTCGGTCGTAAAAGCAACTCGCTCGCGCAGATCGACTGGCGCCGTTTTGTGATTGATACCCAGAGCTGAAATGGTCATCCGCTGCAGAAACTCGTTATCTCAACGTGGTCAGTTATAAGTGCGCCGATTGTACGTGAAAGCCTTTATCATTGAAAGTGGCGCCGCTTTCTGTTCCACTGAATAGGAGATTAACTGGTCAGGAATTAGCTCGAGTGTTAACCGCTTTCTACCGCCGTTCGCTTTACACCGTTACAAGCTTTTGGGCACTAATGCTGGCGGGCTGTTCGATGCCCACACCGGCGCCACAGACGATTCTTGAAAATACCGATTATGCCGCCGTGACAGAACACCAGCAGCGGTTGGATTCAATTTTTCGATGGCGCTTATCGGCGCGGCTTGCGATCGTGCAAAAAGCCAACGATGAACGCGACGGTTTGTATCTTAACTGGGATTGGCAGCGGCAACCCGACCAACACCAAAACCTGCGCTTTTCACACCCGTTAAAAGGTCAATTGGCCAGCCTGACCATCACACCGCAGGGCGCGCAACTTAACGCCGACGGCGAACAGTATCAGGATCGTTCAGCCGAGCGCCTGCTGCATCGGGTGCTCGGCCTTAAACTGCCGGTTAATGCCCTGAGCCAATGGGTATTGGGTAAAGTCACCCCATCGTTGCAACAGCGCGCCTTTATTGCCGGCGGCCGCATCGCCAAGGCCGACGTGCACACCGCCGCCGGACAAGTTTGGTCACTGCAATGGTTTTACGGCGAGCAATTACTGCCGCAACAAATTCATTTAGAATCCAACCAGTTACGCATTAAACTGCAGTTAAATGATTGGCAAATCAGCCCGGAATTAGCACCTAATGACGCCGTACAAGACTGACACCATGACGTTGCCGGCACCGGCAAAACTCAACTTGTTTTTACACATCGTCGGCCGTCGCCACGACGGTTACCATAACCTGCAAACGGTTTTTCAGTTTTTAGACTACGGTGATCAACTGCAGTTTTCCCGGCGCACGGATCAGCGCATCCAGTTGCAGGATAGCCACAGTGGCGTTGCCTACGCCGATAACCTCGTGGTTCGGGCCGCCAACGCCTTGCAACAGGCCGCCGCGGCGAAAGGCCTCGCCACTACTGGGGCTGACATCACGCTGAGTAAGCGCTTACCGCAGGGCGCCGGCCTCGGCGGTGGTTCGTCCGATGCTGCCACCACCCTGGTTGGCCTAAATCACTTATGGCAGCAGCCGCTGTCGCAGGCCGAGTTATTGCAGCTGGGGCTGACTCTGGGTGCTGATGTGCCCATTTTTATTCATGGCCACGCGGCTTTTGCTGAAGGGGTCGGCGAACGGTTCATTAACGTCGAACCGGCAACCCCCTGGTACCTGGTGGTAAAACCGAAGGTGTCGATTGCGACCGCCGCGCTGTTCCAGCATCCGCACCTACAGCGCGACTGTGTCCAACTGAGCGTCGACGACTGGTCACTGGACAACACCGCCAACGTGTTTGAACCGGTGGTCTGTGCTCTATACCCCGAAGTTGCCAAATTGCGCGAGCGGTTGCTACAATACGCACCGACTCGGCTCACTGGCAGCGGCGCGTGTTTATTTGCACGCTTTGACACGCAAGATGCTGCACTCAGCGCGCAACAGCAGTTTAGCGACCTGCAAAGTTTTGTTGCGCAAGGCCAGAACCGTTCATCGCTTATCCGGACATTAACCCAATATTAGTCGAGGTTTGTTGTGCCTGACATGAAACTCTTTGCTGGTAACGCCACACCAGAACTTGCCCAGAAGATCGCCGATCGCCTGTATATTAAGCTGGGCGAAGCCTCCGTCGGCCGCTTTAGCGACGGTGAAATCAGTGTCTCTATCAATGAAAACGTCCGTGGCTCGGACGTTTTTTTATTGCAGTCAACCTGTGCTCCCACTAACGATAACCTGATGGAGCTTATCGTTATGGTTGACGCTCTGCGCCGCGCGTCGGCCGGACGCATCACCGCGGTCATGCCGTACTTTGGTTATGCCCGTCAGGATCGTCGTGTGCGCTCAGCACGTGTTCCAATCACCGCGAAAGTCGTCGCTGACTTCCTGTCCAGCGTCGGTGTTGACCGCGTGCTTACCGTTGACCTACACGCCGAGCAGATTCAAGGCTTCTTTGACGTACCGGTTGATAATGTGTTTGGTACACCGGTACTGCTGGAACACATGCGCAAGCAACAGTTTGAGAATCCTGCCGTAGTATCACCGGACATCGGCGGTGTGGTGCGCGCCCGCGCATTCGCCAAACTGATGGACGACACCGATTTAGCCATCATTGATAAACGCCGCCCATCCGCTAACGTTTCTCAGGTCATGCACATTATCGGTGACGTTAAAGGTCGTGACTGCATCATCGTCGACGACATGATTGATACCGGCGGTACGCTGTGTAAAGCCGCGGAAGCGCTCAAGCAACACGGTGCCAAGCGCGTGTTTGCCTACGCCACTCACCCGGTATTTTCCGGCAATGCGGTTAAAAACATCATGGAATCGGACATCGATGAATTCATCGTTACCGACAGCATCCCGCTCAGTGAAGAAATGAAAGCAACCGGTAAAGTCACCCAGTTGACGCTATCCGGCATGCTGTCAGAAGCACTGCGTCGGGTCAGTAATGAAGAATCCATTTCGGCGATGTTTGATTACTGAGTGAAACCGCTCAGTAAGACCGCATAAGCCATTGCAATGGTACCGCTGCGGTGGTACTATTGCGCGCCTTCGGAAACCGGCTCAAGAGTCGGTTTTGAAGTATCTGGGTCGCCACTTGGTCGCGAGTGACGACAAATTAACACATTAACAATGAGAGCCCACTATCATGGCTAAATTAGACTTTACAATCAAAGCTACCGTTCGTGCGGACAAGGGGAAAGGTGCGAGCCGCCGCCTACGTCACGCGGACAAAGTGCCAGCTATCCTTTACGGTGGTAAAGGCGAACCTGTCGCACTGGAACTTGACCACAACAAAGTGAATAACATGGCCGACTACGAAGCCTTTTATTCACACATCCTGACGTTAGACATCGATGGCAAAAAAGAACAAGCCATCCTGAAAGACATGCAACGTCACCCGTACAAGCCTAAGTTGACTCACTTAGACTTCCAACGTGTTGAAAAAGGTCACAAGTTGCACACTAACCTGCCTCTGCACTTCTTGAACGAAACCACGGCGAAAGGCGTTAAAGAAGAAGGCGGTGTTGTTGTTCACCACGTTAACGATGTAGAAATCATGGTATTGCCAAAAGACTTACCAGAGTACCTGGAAGTTGACGTAGCAGACATGAGCATCGGCGACACACTGCACCTGTCTGACCTGAAACTGCCAACGGGCGTTGAACTGGTTGAGCTGACGAAAGGCGAAGACCACGACCAGGCGGTTGTTTCTATCACTGCGCCACGCGTAGAGAAAGAAACAAGCGAAGAAGACAGCGTAGCCGCTGACGCCGTCCCAGCCGAGAAAAGCAAAGACGACGCTGACAAAGAGTAAGCTGACGTCCTGCTATGGGAACGAGCATTAAGCTATTAGTGGGCCTGGGAAATCCAGGCCCCGAATACGAAAAAACCCGCCATAACGCGGGTTTTTGGTTAGTTGAAGCGTTTTGTCGTCGACACGGCATTAGCCTCTCTCCCGATAACAAATCCAAAGCCTGGGTTGGCCGTTATCAGCAAAGTGCGCACGATCTGCGTATCGTGCTACCACAAACGTTCATGAATCGCAGTGGCTTTTCAGTGGCACACATTGCCAACTTTTACAAAATTCCTGCCGATGCGATTTTAGTGGCTTATGACGAGCTCGACTTACCGCCTGGTGTTGCCAAATTCAAGAAAGGCGGCGGTGCAGGTGGTCATAACGGCATTAAAGACATCATAGCGCAGATCGGCAGTGCCGATTTTATGCGGCTACGCATTGGTATCGGGCATCCCGGTCATAAGTCGCAAGTTACCGGATTTGTGCTCGGCAAAGCGCCCGCGACAGAACAGCGACTGATCGACGATTGCATCGATGAGGCCAGTCGCAGTATCGATACATTAATGGAACAAGGCTGGACCGAGGCATTACAGCGCCTGCACAGCTACCGTCCACAACAGAAAGGTTAACAGATCATGGGATTTCGCTGTGGTATTGTTGGCTTACCTAACGTAGGTAAATCGACACTTTTTAACGCATTAACCAAAGCCGGTATCGAAGCCGCTAACTTTCCGTTTTGTACCATCGAACCCAACACCGGTGTGGTGCCTGTGCCTGATCCGCGGCTGGATAAATTGGCCGAAATCGTCAATCCGCAACGGCTTTTACCCACCACCATGGAGTTTGTTGACATCGCAGGTTTGGTTAAGGGTGCATCACAGGGCGAAGGTCTGGGTAACCAGTTTTTAGCCAATATTCGTGAAACCGATGCCATCGGTCACGTGGTACGCTGCTTCGAAGACGATAACATCGTGCACGTCAGCGGTGGCGTTAACCCGGCCGACGACATCGACACCATTAACACCGAATTGGCATTGGCCGACTTAGACTCGGTCGAAAAGTCGTTGCATCGTTTGGGTAAAAAAGCCAAGGGCGGTGACGCTCAAGCCAAAGCCGAAATCGCCGTACTGGAAAAATTAAAGCCAGCACTGGACGAAGGTGAAATGGCACGTTCGGTGAGCTTAACGAAAGATGAGTTAGCGACCATTCGTTCGTATAACCTGCTGACGCTCAAGCCCACCATGTACATTGCCAACGTCAATGAAGATGGCTTTGAGAACAACCCGCACCTGGATAAAGTGCGCGAAATCGCCAGCAAAGAAAACGCGGTCGTGGTGCCGGTTTGTGCCGCCATCGAATCAGAAATTGCGGAACTGGATGACGCCGACAAAGAAGAGTTTCTGTCTGAGATCGGGCAGGACGAACCAGGACTTAACCGTGTTATCCGTGCCGGTTACGAGTTGTTGAACCTGCAAACCTATTTCACCGCCGGTCCAAAAGAAGTTCGTGCCTGGACGGTCAAAGTGGGCGCGACCGCACCACAAGCGGCAGGCCGCATCCACACTGACTTCGAGAAAGGCTTTATCCGTGCCGAAGTGGTTGGCTATGAGGACTTTGTTGCGCATAATGGCGAACAAGGTGCGAAAGATGCCGGTAAATGGCGTCTCGAAGGTAAAGAATACATCGTTAAAGACGGCGATGTGATTCACTTCCGCTTTAACGTTTAAGTACCAAGGTTATCGAACAAGCCGCTCCATCATCGAGCGGCTTTTTTATGCTCATTCAACAATGTCGTCATACATCGGTGCCAGCTTTGCCAGCAATTGATTCTGGGCAGCCACCGGTACCTCGTGCTTTTCCATCGCCACGATCAGGTGTTCCACCAACGCATTGAAGTCGGCGTGGGTAACGCCCATACCTTCATGAGACACACGCATGCTTTCGCCGCTGTACTCACAGGGGCCGCCAACCACGTTGCAGACCTGCTCGGTGATCAGTTGATGCACCCGCATAATGTCTACCCCATCAAAGTGATGCACAATGCGTTCGTCACCGCCAACGCGGTACAGCATCTCTTCAACGATAGCCGAAATGCCTTGTTTTTGCCCCAGTTGGTCGTACAAACTCTGTGCCGATGCCAGTGGTGTCAGCAATAACGCGGCAGTTAACATCAGTGCTTTCATAGCGTCTCCTTAAAATGCGGCCTGCAGTGACAGATACCAACCGGTTTGATCATCGAGCCCGGCAATCGAGCCCAAATCGGTGTAGGCACCAACGATCGATACTCGCTTTGATGGAAAATAGGCGACAAACACATCACGCCAGTCCTGCTCGTCGGCAAAGGATAAGTTGTCCGGCTTCTGTCGGTATTCAACGCCGACGGCCCAGTAGCGGTTGATAAAAGCCGCTACCGAAGCCTCGGCCACCCACTCTGCTGAATCGTCAACATCGCCGCCAAAGCCAAGCAAGCCGATTTGGTTAGCACGCGTTCGCCGCGCCGTGACATTGGCTACCCAGGTTCGGTGAAAAGGCCCGTCCAGCCAGGCCTTGGCGGCGCTCAGGTAATAATCGGTATCGCTGTCTTCGGTGGCCCCCACCGCGGATGGCAGCGCAAAGCTCTGGTTGCTTTTGTGTTGTAACCCGACACTCACCTGCGGCAAGTTACCGTAGAGTAAATCGCCGAACAGCCGCGCTTTGACACCCAAAATATTCTGTTCTAATTCGCCGCCGATGGTCGACAGATCAAAGGTTTGTCTCGCATAGGACACTTCAACACGGTTGTTCCAGGATAAGCTCGCACCCTGTACGCTCAAGCGAAAGTCATCAACCGCCACTTCGCTGACATTAACCGTTGCCCCCCACTCGCCGACATCCGCGTAACTGCTTAACGTCGCCCAGGGCACAATGCCTCCACCGCCGGCACCTTCGATGGTGCTGGCACCGCCGGTGGCGAGTAACTTTGAACCGCTGTCAGCAAAGCTGACACCGGGCACCAGTGTAAACGCCACCAATACCATGCCCGCCCGCCATTTATGCATGAGCCTCTCCTTGTAAACGTTGCGCAAAATCAATTGCTGATATTGGTTTGCTGAAATAAAAACCTTGTAATTCATCGCAGCCCTGCTGTTGCAGCCAGCGCCAGCTTGGTTCATCCTCGACCCCTTCGGCCACCACGTACAAACCCAGTTCGTGAGCCAATTGAATGGTCGAGCGGACAATGGATTGATCCACCGCACTGTCGGCTAACGGTTGGACAAAGGCACGGTCAATTTTAAGTTCGGTCACCGGCAACTGACGCATCTGCGCCAGCGATGAATAGCCCGTGCCGTAGTCGTCTATGGATACGCCGTAGCCTTTATTGCGTAACCAGTTAAGACGGGCGATGGCGTTGTCTGGATCACTGACAATGGCACTCTCGGTCACTTCCAGTACCAGATTGCGATTCAGTTGCGGGCGCTGCACCTCAAGATCGGCAATCAGCGCCAGAATCTCATCGCTGAGCAGGTCAACCGCCGACAAGTTCACACTGAGACTAAAGTGTTCACTGTCTACCGGCAGTTGCTCCAGCAGCTCAACCGCCCGTTCACAGACCCAGCGCGTCAATCGTTTTATCAACCCTGACTGCTCAGCCAACGGAATGAACTCATCCGGCCCGACAAAACCCAATTGTTGGTTATGCCAGCGCAACAGCAGTTCAGCGCCTATCGTACGGCCACTGCGACAGTCAATTTTGGGCTGCAACAGCAGCGTCAGTTCATCGCGCGCCACTGCCTGCTGCAGTTGCTCAAGAATATGCAATTGACGCAAATGCTGTTCATCCAGGCCACTGCTGTAGCAATACAGAAAGGTTTGCTCGTGTTTAGCCTGCTGTGCGCTCACTTGAACCCGCCGCAGCAAGGTATCAAACTCGTCTCCCTGCTGCGGAAAGCGCACCACCCCACAGTGAAAACTGACCGGGTAGTCGCTTTCACCAACTTTTACCGGCGCTTGCAACTGCTCCAGCAAATCCTCGACAAAGGCATCCTGTGCCGACTCGATGGGCTGCTTCAACACCAATGCAAACTCGTCGCCGCCGACCCTCGCCAGCAAACTGACGCCGTTAACGGAGCCGAGCCGGTTGGCAATCTGCCGCAGCACCTGATCACCCACCTGCTGCCCCAGGGTGTCATTTAAGCGTCGAAATTGATGGATATTAAGCAACAACAGACTTCCGGATTCCCCGGCCTGCAATTTCGCCTGTAACTGCTTCGCAAAATAGCGTCGGTTCGGCAGCGCGGTCAGTTGATCATGAGTGGCCTGGAAGGAAATTCGTTGCTCACGCTGCGAAATCGCATCCCGCATTGAATCAAAGGTCGTCGCCAGTTCACCGAATTCATCGCCGCGTTGCTCCAACCGTAATTTACTGTAGTCGCCGCGCTGCAATTGCTTGGCCGCTCGGGTCAGTTTGTCCAGCGGCCGCGATACACTGCGCGCCATCACCAGCGCCACCAAGGTTGCCAGCAACAATGCCAGTAGCGCAATGACGACCATTTGTAACTGCAGCCGCTCGAATTCCGCCATCGCCTCCGCCAGCGAGGCCGACAACAGAACATGCACGGTTTCATTATCGGCAGTAACCAATAGCGCTTCCTGCCCCACCAGTGACTGCTGTTGTAACCAATGTTCCACCGCGGTTGAAGTGGCCAGATTCTGTTGCAATTGCTGTTGCTGCTCTTCATTCAGGCTGGAAGCCAGTATGCCCTGCGTCGATTCCAGCCACAGACTGATGTCGGCGTTTGCCAGGCTCTGTAATTGCTGCGCTAACGCAGAATCAACGGCAAACCCCAGAGTTGCCCGCGCAATCAGTTGCGGCGCGTTCACCGGAACAGTAATCAGCTGGAACAATTGGCCTTCGATCAAGGCGAGCTGCTGACGGCTGTCGTTTTGCGTGTTCTCAATCGTCGCCGCCGACAACGAATGGGTTGCGGCGATTTCACGCCCATCGGGCGCCCGTAACACCATTAACTCGGTATCGATGCGTTCACCATGATTAACCAGCGCCGACACAATGGTGTCGCGATCACCGGTAGCCACCGCCCGTTTGAAGCCAAAATCGTCCGTTAATACTTCGGCCGCCTGTTTTAACAACGCACTGCGGTTGTCCAACAATTCACGAAACACCCGGTCACTGACGCTCAGCTCCTGCTGAATAGAACGCTGCACTTGTTGCTTTACCGCAATGCCGATGGCCGTCAGTGACACCGTAATGGCACCGGCAACCAACAGCAGCAGAATAACGATCAGACGCGTACGAAAGCTGTTAATCATTGATTACCCGTGCGGTTAAAGCGTTGCTGTAAACGCGATTTTGGCGGCTCCGGCGGTGCCGGCGCCGTTACCTCAAGTTGTAATGTCTGCTGCTCAGTGGGATTAAGTTGCACCGACCGTGCGTGACTGAGATCAGCACCCTGCCACGGATGCCAGAGCGTCGCCGACACCGACGATGCCGCGGACTGAGCCAGACTCAGCCTGATCTTGCCGCGCGGATCACTGACAAAGGCGGTGCGGCGGTCACTGATAACAATGTGGGCAATCATTTGGTCGTGAATATTGCAGCCCAGAGTGACCAGCCCCGGTTGCTCAAACCGCAGCGACGGACGCTCACCGTCCGCGTACAGTTTTAATTCAAACGGCTTTGGCTGTGAAAAGGAGTACACATGGTGGCGAATATTATCGCTGTTCGGAAAGGTAATGGTACTGCCCGTCTTTACCGCCGTCATGAACGGCGTAAACTGACGATCAACCTGGTCAATGATGTGCGCCGATGCTTCACTGCGAGCCGCTTCTGTTAACAGCCCATCATCAATCATCAACACTGCATTGGCGAGCGGTTGGCCCGTTTTATCGACAATATTAACGGTCATTTCGTTGGCAGCCGTCGCTGCCGCAACGGCGATACCGGAACAGGCCGTCAACACAATGAAAAAGTGGCGTAAGGTCAAAAGCTCATCCTTATTTTTTATCTATCGTTCTAGATTACCCGTTGCGGCCGAATGTGCAAGCGCCGCAAGCGGTGATCTTCACTCCATGAGCGGCGTAGTGTGTTATACCTATAGCGAAACTTTTGCCGTTTACCTTAAAGGAGGTGCACGCCATGACGGAAGGATATCGTACTGAACGCGACAGCATGGGCGACGTACAGGTGCCGGAACATGCCCTGTATGCGGCTCAGACTCAACGGGCGGTGGACAATTTTAACATCAGTCGGCTTACCCTGCCGAGTGAAATGATAACCGCCATCGCCTACGTTAAGGCCGCCGCCGCTAAAGCCAACGTCGAGGTCGGCAGTTTAAGCCAGGCGCAGGCCGATGCCATCGTTGCCGCCGCCCAACAACTGATCGACGGACAGCACCGGGAACATTTTCCGATCGACGTTTTTCAGACCGGCTCCGGCACCAGTTCCAATATGAACGTCAACGAGGTGATTGCCAACCTCTGCAAACAGCAAGGTGTCGACGTACACCCGAATGACCATGTCAATCAGAGCCAGTCCAGCAATGATGTCATCCCGACCGCCATTCAGCTGGCCAGTGTGTTGAATACCGAGCAGCAGTTGCAACCGGCGCTCAAGCATCTTATTGAAAGCATCCGGGCTAAAGCGGTATCGCTGCGTGAGGTGGTCAAAACCGGCCGCACCCACTTAATGGATGCGATGCCGATGACACTGGCACAGGAGCTGGACAGTTGGGCCGGGCAATTGGATCATAGCGCGCAACAACTGCCACAACTGCTGCAACACAGCCGGGTATTACCGCAGGGCGGTACCGCCATCGGCACCGGTATCAATGCACCGCAGGGGTTTGCCCAAGCTTTTGCCCGACATCTGAGTGAGTTAACCGGCAGCGAGTTCAGGCACTCGCCAAATCCATTTACCGGTATTGCCGGTCAGGAACTGAATTTACAGTTGCATGGGCAGCTCAATACGCTGGCCACCACCTTGCTAAAAATCAGCAACGATTTGCGCTGGATGAACAGCGGTCCGTTGGCCGGGTTGGGCGAAATTCAGTTGACCGCTTTGCAACCGGGTAGCAGCATCATGCCGGGCAAAGTCAATCCGGTGATTCCGGAAGCCGTAGCGATGGTGGCAGCACAGGTGAACGGTAATCACACCACCATCACCACCGCCGCGCAGCAAGGCAACTTCCAACTGAATGTGATGTTACCGGTGATTGCCTACAACCTGCTGCAGTCGATTGACGTGCTCAGCAACAGTTGTCGGGCGTTGGCCGATAAAGCCATCGCGGACTTTAGCGTTAACCAGGACCGGCTAAATGAAGCACTGGCGAAAAACCCCATTTTAGTGACCGCACTGAACCCGGTTATCGGTTACAACAAGGCTGCCGAAATCGCCAAAAAGGCCTATCAAGAAGGCCGTGCCATCATTGACGTAGCCGAACAAATGACGGACATCGACCGCGCCAGACTCGAGCGTCTGTTAGATCCGAAAAAGCTCACTGAGGGCGGAGTTAATCAAGGAGAGTAGTATGAAACATGTGGTCATCACCGGCGCCAACCGCGGCATCGGTTTTCAATTTGCCAAACAGTATTGCGACGCCGGCTATAACGTAACGGCGGTATGCCGCAATAACTCAAAGCAATTGACCGAGCTGGATGTCACCATCATCGAAGGTATTGATGTCACCAAAGCTGCGGACTTGTTGCGCATGCAGGAAAGCATCGGCGACACCACCGTCGACATTCTTATCAATAACGCCGGTTTACTGAATAAAGACGAACTGGGTGAGATCGACGCAGGCAGCCTGCGCGCGCAGTACGAAGTGAATGCCATCGCGCCGCTGCGGGTGACCGAAGCGTTACTCGATAACCTGCACGACGGCAGTAAGGTCGCATTGATCACCAGCCGCATGGGGTCGATAGCCGATAACGGTTCTGGCAGTCGCTACGGCTACCGCATGTCAAAAGCCGCGCTCAATGCGGCCGGCAAATCACTGGCGCTGGACTTAAAAGACCAGGGCATTGCGGTCGTATTGCTTCACCCGGGTTATGTACAGACCGATATGGTCGGCCATCGCGGTGATATTTCCGCCAGTGAAGCTGCGCAACGGCTGATCCAGCGGATTGATGAACTGGATATGGAAAAAAGTGGTCGTTTTTTCCACAGTAACGGTGAAGAATTGCCTTGGTAAATGGCTCGGCGCTGCGGATTCGTTCGTTTATTCATCGTTTTTGCGTTTTTTTGAGCAGTCGCGCCGAAAACCCTCTTTTTTTCATAAAAAGAGGTTGACGGTAGGCAAAGCGATTTGCATAATACGCGCCGCACTCACAGAGAGATGCACAACAAAGTTTAGGCTACGTAGCTCAGCTGGTTAGAGCACAGCACTCATAATGCTGGGGTCGCAGGTTCGAATCCCGCCGTAGCCACCAAACTTTTGTCACTTGTTGTGCGGACGTGGTGGAATTGGTAGACACGCTGGATTTAGGTTCCAGTGCCTCACGGCGTGAGAGTTCAAGTCTCTCCGTCCGCACCAATCTCTCTTGAATAGCTGACAATTGGGGCATAGCCAAGCGGTAAGGCAGCGGGTTTTGATCCCGCGATTCCCAGGTTCGATCCCTGGTGCCCCAGCCATCAGCTGTTCGTTGTAGACCTACAATGTGAGTCGGTATTAAGTTGGATGGGGCATAGCCAAGCGGTAAGGCAGCGGGTTTTGATCCCGCGATTCCCAGGTTCGATCCCTGGTGCCCCAGCCAAGCTTAACTTAATCTGCGGTGGTGGCGGAATTGGTAGACGCGCTAGCTTCAGGTGCTAGTGTCCGAAAGGACGTGAGGGTTCAAGTCCCTCCCTCCGCACCATTAGGTTATGTTGATAAAACAAAACCCGTGGTGCTCACGCAGAACGACAAATAACCACCTTTTAGGTGGTTTTTTTGTGCCTGTCTTTTGCCCTTCCCGTTATTCCACCTTTTGCATCGCAAAATCAATCACTTGCTGTTTCAGCCAGGTGGACGATAAGCCACGAAAAGCCGCCTTTAGGCCAAGCTGACAGAGTGGGTTTTGCGAGCGAAAACCCCAGTGAATCAGGTCCATTGCGCGCATTGTGCGTTGCACATCACGGGCTCGCTCACGCTGGTAACGCCCAACATCGCCGTCACAGGCCAGGTAACAGCGAACGTCGGCAAAGCCCAGGTTAACGCCCTGCCCTGCCAGCGGATGAATGGTATGCGCCGCATCCCCCATCAACACCAGCGTTTCGCCGCGGTGATAACGCAACGCATGTTTACGTTGCAGCGCAAAACTGGCGTAGCGCAACAGTTCGAAGTCGCCAATATGCGCGGCAAAGGTTTCCTGCAATGCCCGTTGCAACGTATCGGCATTCTGGCTGAGCGCTTTGATGTCACTGTTACTGCGATAATCGATCAGGCAAGCTTCGCTATCACCTAAGGGCAACAGCGCATAAGGCCCCTGGGGGCGGAACACTTCCCAGGTGGTCGCGGCAATCGGGCGCTGCAGCTTAACGTTGGCGAGCAGACAGCGCTGACCATAGTCCCAACCGCGATAACCGATCGCCGCTGCGCGTGCAACCGCGGATTGGGCGCCATCGGCACCGATCAGCACGTCGTAATCGAGCGTTTCGCCACCACTCAGTTGCAGCCGTTGCTGTGTCAGGTGAAATTGCTCTATCCGGGTGGCCGCTGTTAAGCGAATCCGGCTGTCGGCCTCAGCGCACTGCCATAACGCCGCCTGCAGGCTGTTGTTCTCAACCATCACCCCCAGTTGCTCAAGATCAGCATCCGCCGCGCTAAAACTCAGTTCGTCGCCCGTTTGGGTAGTCACCGACAGTTGTTGATAAGGTTGCACCTTGTGCCAATCAATGGTTTCACCGACCCCCAGTTCAAGCAGCCATTGCCAGTGGTTCTGATTAACCGACGAGATGCGCAAGTCCCAGTGCTCGCCCGGTGCAGGCTGCGCCTGTGCGTCCACCACAGTAACCCGGTTGCCGGCACGACTCAGCGCCAATGCCGCTGCTGCACCGACCATGCCACCGCCGTTAATTACATAATGTTTCATCTGGCTCTCCCCGGTTACTCTGTTACTGCGCATGAACGCCCGTATAAATACCACAAATTGACTCGAATTTCCGTTATCATAGTGACTCATTTCTTAAATCAGGCCCGCTTGAACCTTGATGAACAGCGAAGCATCCAGTAAATCGGTACTCATCGGCTCACTGCTTTTGTTGTCAGCGGAGGCCAGTTTTGCCGGTGTCAGTGCGCTGGTAAAACACCTGTCGGCAACACAAAACTTCGAGCAATTAGTGTTCTTTCGTAATGTGCTGGCATTCTTGGTATTACTGCCCTGGTTGTGGCGTAAAGGCCCGGCGGCATTAACGACAAAACGCTGGAAGCTGCATGTGGTGCGTGGCATTGCCGGCATCACCGCGATGTACCTATTTTTCTACGCCATCGCCACCATTCCACTGGCACAGGCAACGCTGGTCCTGCTGCTGTCGCCGTTTTTAATTCCGGTGATCGGCTGGCTGTGGTTGCGCGATTATGTTTCGCGCCAGACCTGGCTGGCGATCGCATTAGGCTTTGTCGGGGTGTTTATTTTCCTCGACCCGATGGGCAGTGACATTTCGCCGGTGGTCGCCGTAGCGTTCATCGCCGCCGCCTTAGCGGCTTTTACCAAAACCGTGATTCGACGTATGTCAGATACCGAATCAACCAGCAAAATTGTGTTCTATTTTTCCGGCTTTGCCACCATCGCCTCGGCCATTCCCTTATTCTGGTTATGGCAACCTATCCCGCCACAAAACTGGCTCGGACTGGCGCTGATGGGCGGTTTGGCGGTTTACGGTCAATTGGCCATGACGAAGGCGTTTTCCATCGCGCCGGCGGCAAAAATCGGTGTGTTTACCTACAGTTCTGTGATATTTGCCGCTATGCTTGGCTACTGGTTCTTTGATGAGGCTGTCTACTGGCATATGTTGTGGGGAACCCTGATCATTATGACCGCAGGTTATTTTGCCATTCGCAGCCGGCGTAAAAGTTGACCGATATCGGTTGGCTTTCCACCCTTATACGCGGTAAAATATGCGCCCTTTTTAAGGCCACACGTCAGAGAAAGAATTGAGAGACCATGAGTAAAAAACTGTATGTAAAAACCTGGGGTTGTCAGATGAACGAGTACGATTCAGCCAAAATGGCGGATCTACTGAATGCAACCCATGGCTATGAACTCACGGATGAAGCGGAGCAAGCGGACTTAATCCTGTTGAATACCTGTTCTATCCGCGAAAAAGCTCAGGAAAAGGTCTTTCATCAACTGGGCCGTTGGAAAAACCTTAAACAAGACAATCCCGATTTGCTGATCGGTGTCGGCGGCTGTGTTGCCTCTCAGGAAGGCGACGCCATTCGCACCCGCGCGCCCTTCGTTGATCTGGTGTTTGGTCCGCAAACCTTGCATCGACTCCCGGAGATGATCAAACAAGTTGGCGAGCATCATCAGCCCATGGTGGACATCTCCTTCCCGGAAATTGAAAAGTTTGACCGCTTACCGGAGCCTAAAGCCGATGGCGCCAGTGCCTTTGTGTCGATCATGGAAGGTTGCTCTAAATACTGCTCGTTCTGTGTTGTTCCTTATACCCGTGGCGAAGAAGTCAGCCGACCGGTGGACGATGTTATTTACGAAATTGCGCAACTCGCCGAACAAGGCGTGCGTGAAGTCAACTTGTTGGGACAAAACGTCAACGCCTACCGTGGCGAAAACTTTGATGGGTCAGTATGCCGTTTCGCCGAATTACTGCATCTGGTTGCCGCCATTGACGGTATCGACCGCATTCGCTACACCACCTCGCACCCGGTGGAATTTACCGATGACATCGTCGAGGCTTACAAAACCATTCCGGAATTAGTAAGCCACCTGCACTTACCGGTGCAAAGCGGTTCCGATCGCATTTTGACGATGATGAAACGCGGCCATACAGCGCTGGAGTACAAATCGAAAATCCGCGCACTGAAAAAGGCGCGTCCGGATCTGGCCATGTCGTCTGACTTTATTATTGGTTTCCCGGGTGAAACCGACGCCGATTTTGAAGCCACCATGGATCTGATCCAGGCGGTTGATTTTGATATGAGCTTTAGCTTTATCTACAGTGCACGTCCGGGTACACCCGCCGCGGATTTGCCGGATGACGTCAGCGAAGAGACCAAAAAGCAACGCTTGCAGTTATTGCAACAACGTCTTAATCAGCAGTCGATGGCGCACGCACGCCGCATGCTGAACACAGAGCAGCGTATTTTGGTGACCGGCCCATCGAAAAAGAACCCAATGGAGCTTTCCGGACGTACTGAAAACAACCGGGTTGTAAACTTCGTTGGTCAGCCCCATATGATTGGGCAGTTCGTTGATGTAAAAATTACTGAAGTATTACCGAACTCACTGCGCGGCGAATTGCTGCGTGAAGAAGCTGACATGGGTCTGCGCGTCGATACGGCACCAGAAACCATCTTACAGCGCGGTCGGGCCAACGAACCGGATGAACTTGGCGTTGCCCGGGTAACCCCGAAAGCGTCATAGCTTATGCACACAATGAAACGAGGATAGATTGAGTCCACGAACTGAAACACTCGAGTTTGAATTAGAGCCGGCGGATTTGCGTCGGCTTTCCGATCTCTGCGGTCCCTTTGACGACAACCTCAAACACATTGAGCGTCGTCTTGGTGTCGAAATCACCCACCGGGGGCACCATTTTCGCCTCATCGGCTCCAGCCTGACGGTGTCTGCGGTGCAGAACATTCTGCGCGATCTTTACGTCGAAACAGCCACCGTTAAAGGCCAGGCCGGCAGCATCGAACCGCAACAGGTTCACCTCGCTATTCAGCAGGCCAAAGTGCTGGAGCAGGACAGCGGTGACCCGGCATCGGAAAAGATGACCCACATTAAAACCAAGCGCGGGCTGATCAAGCCGCGTAACCACAGCCAGGCCGATTACGTCCGTGCGATTTTGGCGCACGATGTCAACTTTGGTATTGGTCCCGCCGGGACCGGTAAAACCTATCTTGCCGTTGCCTGTGCTGTCGATGCGCTGGAACGCCAGGAGGTGCGGCGAATACTGCTGACACGCCCGGCAGTCGAAGCCGGCGAAAAACTGGGTTTTTTACCCGGTGACCTGGCACAAAAAGTCGACCCTTACCTGCGCCCACTGTACGATGCGCTGTTTGAGATGCTTGGCTTTGAGAAAGTCGAGAAGCTGATCGAACGCAACGTCATCGAAGTAGCCCCCCTTGCCTATATGCGCGGTCGCACCTTAAATGATGCGTTTATTATTCTTGACGAAAGTCAGAATACCACCATGGAACAAATGAAAATGTTCCTGACCCGTATTGGATTTAACTCGCGCGCGGTGATCACCGGCGACATTACCCAAATCGACTTGCCCCGCGGCCAACGCTCCGGCTTACGTCACGCCATCGAAGTGCTGAGTAAGGTGGAAGACATCAGCTTTACCTTCTTCCAGGCCGGTGACGTAGTGCGGCATCCGGTCGTGCAGCGTATTGTCCAGGCTTACGACGATTTTGACAGTCAGAGAACCCATGACGATAACGCTTGATTACCAGATAAACGTAACGACGACCACCGAACTGCCCAGTGCCGAGCAAATGCAGCACTGGGTCAGCGCCGCTGTCAGCGCCGCCTCTACTGAGCTCGACGCGGCCGAACTGACCATTCGTATTGTCGATAGAGACGAAGGTCTGCAACTCAATAAGGCCTATCGTGGCCGTGACTATGCCACCAACGTGTTATCGTTTCCCTTTGACGCACCGGTGCAATTACCTATCCCGTTACTGGGTGATTTGGTTATTTGCGCCGATGTAGTTGCTGAAGAAGCGCAGCAACAACACAAAGCACTGTTGGATCACTGGACGCATATGGTGATCCACGGTACGCTTCACCTACTGGGGTATGATCATATACAAGACGATGAAGCTGAGCAGATGGAACAATTGGAAAGAGACATTCTTGCTTCGCTGAACATCGCTGATCCATACCAAGTATCAACTAACACGGAGCAAAACGCTTGATGAGCGACGACAACCCCCACTCAGCCAACGGCTCTTCTCAAAAGTCTTGGGCGGCGCGGCTGCTACAGGTCTTCACCGGGGAGCCGAAAAGCAGAGAAGAACTTGTCGATTTAATTCAGGACGCAGAGGAACGCGACCTGATCGATAACGATACCAAGGAAATGATTGAGGGCGTCCTTGATGTCGCCGAACTGAAAGTTCGCGATATTATGATTCCACGCTCGCAAATGGTCACCATCGACATCAATCAAACCGTTGAAGACTTTCTCCCTATTGTGATCGAGTCACAGCACAGCCGCTACCCGGTTGTTACCGACAATAAAGATCACGTTGAAGGCATTTTACTGGCGAAAGATCTGCTCAGTTATGGCTTTAATTTTAATGAAGAGAGCTTTTCACTCCCCGAAGTTATGCGCCCTGCGGTGATTGTACCGGAGAGCAAACGGGTTGATGTGTTGCTCAAAGAGTTTCGCTCGAACCGCTACCATATGGCGATCGTCGTCGATGAATACGGCGGCGTCTCGGGGTTGGTCACCATTGAGGACATTCTCGAAGAAATTGTCGGTGAAATCGAAGATGAAACCGACCACAATGAAGACGAGAAAGCCAACATCAAACGCCTCAGCGCCAGCCGCTATTCGATTAAGGCGCTGACTCCTATCGAAGACTTTAATGACTACTTCGGCAGCGACTTCAGTGACGAAGAAAACGACACCGTCGGTGGCTTGGTCGCACACGGGTTTGGGCACTTGCCACAGCCGGGTGAAGAAATCACCTTAGCAGGCTTTGTGTTCCGGGTGACCAGTGCCGACAAACGACGTATCCAGCAACTGCAAGTTACCCTGCCGGAAACGCAAAAGCACGACGAGGATAAAGCTGAGTGATCCGCTCGTTGCCCGGTAAACTGCAGCAAACGGCGTGGCTGCGCCATTTGCTGCTACTGATACTGGGCGCATCCTTGTGCTTTGCCTATGCCCCGTTCAAGCTCGCGATATTACCGTTCTGGATACTGCCGCTAACGCTGGCATTACTCTGGAACCTATCCCCCAAGCAGGCGTTTGCCGGAGGCTTTGCGTTTGGCTTTGGTTGGTTTGCTGCCGGTCTCAGCTGGATCTACGTCAGTATTGACCAGTACGGTGGCATGCCTGACATTGCCAATGTCCTGGTACTGGCGTTGCTGGTTGCCTATCTGGCACTGTACCCGGCGCTGGCATTTTCGGTCTGGCGCAAACTCTGTCAGCGCTCTGAATTATGGCGTTTTAGCCTGCCGCTGATTTGGCTTCTCTGTGAAGCGCTGCGCGGCTGGTTATTTACCGGTTTCCCCTGGCTTGGACTTGGTTACACCCAAACCGATGCCTTACTGGGCGGGCTGGCTCCGTCAGTGGGTCAATATGGCATTACCGTGGCGCTGTGGTTTATCGCGCTGGCGATAGTCACCGGGCTGCGCTACCGACGTGCCCACAATGCCCTACTGGTGGTCGTGTTGATTGTGTTAGCCTGGCTGTCGCCGCTACTGCAACCGTTGCAGCGTGCGGCTGACAGCACCTCGGTGTTGTTGGTACAGGGTAATGTCCAGCAATCGTTAAAATGGCGAGCCGACCAACAATGGCCGAATATTTTACGCTACCTTGATTTAACCCGCCCGCAATATCAGCATGACATCATCGTCTGGCCGGAATCGGCCATCACCGCCCTCGAACCTTATGCCGATGATGTGCTGTACAATATTGATCAGGCAGCCAGTGTCAACGGCGCAGCGCTGGTCACCGGCATCATCGACTATCAACAATTGAACGATGATTTTTACAACAGTGTCATTGTACTCGGTCAGGAACACGCCGAGCAGGCGCTGGAACAGCCTTATCAATATGGTCACAGTAACCGCTATCAAAAGCATCAGTTGCTGCCGATTGGCGAGTATGTACCGTTTGAATCTCTACTGCGACCACTGGCGCCGTTGTTTAACCTGCCGATGTCGTCGTTCAGTCGCGGCGCTTACCAACAGCCGAATCTGATGGCTAACGGCCACCAGTTAAATACCGCCATTTGCTACGAAATTGCCTTTAGCGAACAGGTGCGCGATAACACGCATGCCGGTACCGACTACCTGTTAACCATCAGTAATGACACCTGGTTTGGTGATTCACACGGCCCCTGGCAGCACATGCAAATCGCGCAAATGCGGGCCAAGGAACTGGGTCGGCCACTGTTACGGGCGACCAATAACGGTGTTTCGGCGCTAACCGATGAATTCGGCCGCATTCTCGCTATGGCACCGCAGTTCTCCGCCACCACAGTATCGGCTGAAGTACCGCAAGTCAGTGGGCAAACGCTGTTTGCACGTTTAGGTCACAGCGGCAGTTTGCTGTTTGCCCTCATCGGACTTTTGCCTTTGCTCAATCGTGCGCGCAACAGGCGTGGTCAGCACGGGCAAAAATCAGTACAATAAACACGGTTTTTATTTTTACAGGAATGTACCTCATGGAAAACATCTTAGATGCGTTATTGTTTGCTGTATTAGTAGCTGCCGGCGGCTTAGGTTTAAGCAGTTGGCTTATGTTTTTCATCCCCGCGGATGTGAACGATCGTGAAGCCGTTCAACGTCAGCGTTTCGAAAACATTTTCTTCGGCCTGGCCGGCATCGTCATTATGCTGGTGATGTGGTACGCCATCAGTTAACGCCCTGCTCCACTTTTGCTAACCGGATGTAACAAACACTATGCAAGAACAATACAATCCCTCGGCGATTGAAAAAGCCATTCAGCAACGTTGGCAACAAGACCATGTCTTCGACGTCAAAGAACAACCTGGCAAAGAAAAGTTCTATTGCCTGTCAATGTTCCCTTATCCGAGCGGTAAGCTGCACATGGGTCATGTGCGCAATTACACCCTCGGCGACGTGATTTCACGTCATCAACGCATGCTGGGTAAAAATGTGCTGCAACCGATGGGTTGGGATGCGTTTGGACTGCCGGCCGAGAACGCCGCGATTCAGAATAAAACGGCACCGGCAAAGTGGACCTATCAAAACATTGATTACATGCGCGAGCAGCTTAAAAGCCTCGGCTTTGGTTACGACTGGACCCGCGAAATCGCAACCTGCTCGCCCGATTACTACCGCTGGGAACAGTGGTTTTTCACTAAGCTGTACGAAAAAGGCCTGGTCTATAAAAAGAACGCCACCGTTAACTGGGATCCAGTTGACCAAACGGTACTGGCGAACGAACAGGTTATTGACGGTCGCGGTTGGCGTAGTGGCGCCAAAGTGGAACAAAAAGAAATCCCGCAGTGGTTTATTAAAATCACCGACTACGCTGACGAGTTGCTGAGTGACCTTGACCAACTGGACGGTTGGCCAGAACAGGTTAAGGCCATGCAACGTAACTGGATTGGTCGCTCCGAAGGGTTACAGATTGAATTTGATGTTGCTAACCACAGCGACACATTGAGTGTTTACACGACCCGCCCGGATACTCTGTTTGGCGTGACCTACATGGGTCTGGCCGCGCAACACCCGCTGGCCCGTCAGGCCGCCGAGAACAACCCGCAGCTGGCCGAATTTATTGAACAGTGCAAAAACAGCAAAGTTGCTGAAGCCGACCTCGCGACCATGGAAAAACTGGGTATGGACACCGGCTTGCGTGCCATTCACCCGCTAACCGGCAAAGAGATCCCAATCTGGGTCGCTAACTTCGTACTGATGGACTATGGCTCAGGTGCGGTTATGGCGGTTCCGGCGCATGACCAGCGCGACTGGGAGTTTGCCACTAAGTATCAACTGCCCATCACGGCTGTGATCGAACCGTTCAGCGGTGAAGGCGATATCGCACAAGCTGCCATCACCGAAAAAGGTAAGGTCATTAATTCCGGTGAGTACGACGGTATGAGCTCGCAGGAAGCTTTTGATGCCATCGCCAAAGTGATTGAAGAACGTGGTATTGGTGAACGTACCGTCAACTACCGTCTGCGTGACTGGGGTGTTTCGCGCCAGCGTTACTGGGGCACGCCGATTCCGATGCTGAACCTGGAAAACGGTGAATCCGTTGCGGTACCGGAACACGAGTTACCGGTACGCTTGCCGGAAGACGTGGTTATGGACGGTGTGACGTCGCCGATCAAAGCCGATCCGGAATGGCGCAAGACCGAGTACAACGGCCAACCGGCAGAGCACGAAACCGATACCTTTGATACCTTTATGGAGTCGTCCTGGTACTACGCCCGCTATTGCAGCGCGCAAACCGACGACGCCATGCTGGATCCGGAAAAAGCCAACTACTGGCTGCCGGTCGACCAATACATTGGTGGCATCGAACACGCGATTTTGCACCTGTTGTACGCACGCTTCTTCCATAAGCTGCTGCGCGATACCGGCTTAGTTGAATCCGACGAGCCGTTCAAGCGCCTGTTATGCCAGGGCATGGTACTGGCCGACAGCTATTACCGTGAAGACGAGAAAGGCGGTAAGCAGTGGATTTCGCCGCTTGACGTTGAGCTAGAGCGTGACGACAAAGGCGCCGTCGTTGCCGCCCGTCACAAAGACGACGGGCAGCCGGTACAAATTGCCGGTATGAGCAAGATGTCGAAGTCGAAAAATAACGGCATCGATCCGCAGACCATGGTTGAACGCTACGGTGCCGACACGGTGCGCTTGTTTATGATGTTTGCGGCGCCGCCGGAAATGACGCTGGAATGGTCGGACTCGGGTGTAGAAGGCGCGCAACGTTTCCTGCGCCGGGTTTGGAAGCTGACTTACGACTTTATTCAGGCCGGTGGTTACGCACAGTCAGACGAGCTGACCAAAGCGCACAAAGATTTACGTCGTGAGTTGCATAAAACCATTGCCAAAGTTTCTGATGACATGGGCCGTCGTCAGCACTTCAATACCGCCATTGCGGCGATCATGGAGTTGCTGAATCACCTGCAGAAAGCGCCGCTGGAAAGCGAAGCCGATCGCGCCGTTATGGGCGAAGCGCTGGATGCCATGATTAAAATGCTGGCACCGATTACGCCGCATATCACCGAGCAATTATGGCGTGAATTAGGTCACCAGGACGATCTGAACTTTGCGCCGTGGCCAGATGTCGACAACAGCGCCTTAATTGAAGACGAAAAGCTGATCGTCGTGCAGGTAAACGGTAAGGTACGGGCGAAGCTAACCGTGCCGGCAGATGCCTCGGCCGAAGCGGTGGAAGAACAGGCACTGAATGATGAAGCGGTGAAGAAATACACCGACGGCAAAACCGTACGTAAGAAAATTTACGTACCGGGCAAAATCTTTAACATTGTTGTCGGTTAAGATGATGTCATTGCGAGGTATGAAAACCGCGTTGCTTAGCCTGACCGTCATGGTCGGGCTAAGCGCGTGCGGCTTTCAATTACGTGACCACTATCAGGTGCCACAGACACTGCAGCAAATGCATCTGCAGGCCGTCAGTTCGATGGGACTGGAGGAAAGCCTTAAGCAGCGTTTGCTGACAGCGGGTATTCAGTTGGTCGATCACAATCAAGCGGGGGTGGCGCAGTTGCGGATCGTCTCTGACCGTCTGGATCGCCGCACACTGAGCCTGTTTGAAAGCGGCCAGGTGGCGGAATATGAACTGCTTTACCGCGTAGACTATCAGGTCATTCGCGACGGCGAAGTGGTCATCGAGGACAATGTTGAAGTCGCCCGCGACTATCAGGATGACCCCAACTTCGCGTTGGCAAAGACCCGTGAACGGGAATTATTGGTCGCCGAAATGCGCGACGATGCAGCGCGTCGTCTGGTGCGTAAAATGATCACTGCTTTCGCTGATAACGAGCAATGAAAACCCTCTTTCCTGAACAGCTGCAACAACACCTCAACGGGCAGCCACTGCCTGCGATAATACTGCTGTTTGGAGAAGAACTGCTGTTACGGCAGGATGCCCTCAGTGAGCTACGCCAGTACCTAAAACAACGCTTTGGCGATGAACTGGAACGGCAGCGACTGATACAACAACATGACTTTGACTGGCAACAGTTGCAAGACAGCGGTCAGTCGTTAAGTCTGTTCAGCCAGTTTCGCGTATTGGAACTGGAACTGCATGATAACAAGCCCGGCCGGGAAGGATCAGACGCGCTGACCCAATACGCCCAGCAGCCCCCTGCCGAACAACTGCTGGTGGTTATCGGCGACCGGCTAAAAAAAGAACAGCAAAACAGCCGCTGGTTTAAAGCACTGAGTCAACATGCCTGGCTGGTGCGCACACCAACCCCGGATCGCGCCCGCCTACCACGCTTCATTCATCAGCGCGCGCAGCGCTACGGGCTGCAACTGAGCAGTGATGCACTGGATCTATTGGCGCACTGGTTTGAAGGCAGTTTAGCAAGCCTTGATCAGGAATTGCAGAAATGGTCCTTGCTGCATACCCAAGAAACGCTGGATGTTGCGGCGGTAAAACAGTTTATGCAGGACGTCAGTCATTTTGACGCGTTTTCGCTGCAGGACAGTTTACTGCAAAACGACTGGCAGCAGGCCGCACACCGACTGGCGCGATTGTTAGAAGAAGACGTCGACCGGCATCAGCTGTTGTGGGTCATGCAACGCGAAGTACAGGCACTGTCACAAGTAAAAACCGCGCAACAGAGCCAACTCGACAGCGCCACCATTTTTCGCCAGCAGATGATCTGGCCATCGCAACAACCGGCCTATCAACAACGCGCGCAGCGATTACCCTGGACGGCACTGCAACAGGCTCAACGGTTGATTCAGCGGCTTGAACTGGCACTGAAAAATGACACTGGCGAGCCGGTCGACACCCTGTTTATGCATTGCCTGGGACTCCTCTGTGAGGGGCCCCATCAACCACGTCTTATCGAACAACTGGCGGTCATGGCACAATGATCCGGGCACTGTTTGGCGGTACTTTCGATCCGATCCACTGCGGTCACATCAATACCGCTTTAGCCCTGCTCAGGGAGCTGAACATTGACCGTCTGCACTTGATGCCTAATGCGGTACCGCCGCACCGGCCGCAGCCGCAGGCAAGTTCAGCGCAGCGGCTGGCGATGGTTGAGCTGGCCTGCCAAGCGCATCCGCAGTTATGTGCCGAAGCCTTCGAATTAAATGCCGAGCCGCCATCCTATACGGTAAAAACATTGCAGGGCTTTAAACAGCGCTACCCGGATGACATCTTGTTATTTGTGATGGGGATGGACTCGCTGGTCTCACTGGATCAGTGGTATCAGTGGCAACAGCTCACTGAGCTGGCTCATCTGGTGGTTATGCCACGTCCCGGTTACCAACTGCAGCAAGCATCACCGTCGCTGTTAGCCTTTATTAATGAACGCCTGTGTCAGCAGCCGCAAGCTCTGCGAGATAAGCCACAGGGCGCCATTTACCTGGCCAATACTCCTCGCTACGACGTTTCTGCCACCGCCATTCGTGAGCACCCACAACGCGCCGCCGAACGCGGCGATTTGCCGGCTGCGGTTGCTGACTACATTGAACAACACCAACTGTATCGTTAACGCTTAGCAACGAAGACCAGCGGCCGCGCCAGTTACTTGGTACAACGGCGCGCTTTTCTGTTAAACTGAGCGTTACGTTAAACCTAAGGAGACAGCAAGATTGCAAGCCGAACAACTGCGCCAATTTGTGATCGATAAAGCGGAAGATATGAAAGCCCGCGATATCGAAGTATTAGATGTAAAAGGTAAAACCGATGTAGCGGACTTTATGGTGATCTGCTCGGGGAACTCGAAAACGCACGTGCGCAGTATTGCCGAGCACGTTGCAACCGAAGCCAAACATGCCGGATTACCGCCATTAGGCATCGAAGGTGGCGAACAGTCCGAGTGGGTACTGGTCGATCTCGGTGATGTGGTTTTACACGTAATGCAAGAATCGATTCGGGACTTTTACCAACTGGAAAAACTCTGGAGCCAGTAAGTGCAGATTCAATTGCTGGCGGTAGGTAACAAGATGCCGGCCTGGGTGACCGAAGGCTATAAAGAGTATGAGCGCCGTTTTCCCAACGAGTGCTCACTGAGCTTACAGGAAATCACCCCGCAGAAACGCGGCAAAAAGGCCGACACCAAGCGTTTGACCGATATCGAAGGCGAGGCACTGTTAAACGCGGTGCCGCGCGGCAACCGTATTGTTACGCTGGAAGTTAAGGGCAAAGCCTGGACCACCCAACATTTGGCTCAACAATTACAGGCTTGGCAAATGGATGGTCGCGATGTATCGTTGCTGATAGGTGGCCCGGAAGGGTTATCGGATGCTTGTTTGCAGGCCGCTGATCAACGTTGGTCATTATCGGCGTTGACATTACCTCATCCGCTGGTGAGAGTCATCGTCGCTGAAAGCTTGTACCGGGCCTGGAGCTTAAATACTAACCATCCCTACCATCGGGAATAATCGGAACAGCAAGCCCTAATGCGAACGCGCACACCGATTCGAGATACAGAAGGTGAATCTAATCTCTTTGCCCGCCGGGTGTTCGTGGCTATCGCGATCATTACGGCGGTGTTTATGTTGTTGATCGGTAACCTCTATCACCTGCAGGTAGAGGAACACACCGAACTGCAAACGCGCTCGAACGATAATCGCATTAAACTGCTGCCACTGGCGCCCAACCGGGGTCTAATTTATGACCGTAACGGCGTTCTGCTGGCGGAAAACATCCCCATTTTCAGTCTCGATGTTATCCCCGAAGAAATTGACGACCTTGACCAGACCATTGCCGAGTTACAACAGATATTGACCATCGATGATGATGACCTCGAGCAGTTTCGGCGCAATTTAAAAGGTCAGCGCCGGTTCAATAACGTCACCCTGCTGGACAATCTCAATGAGCAACAGGTTGCCACCTTCGCCACTCATCAGCACCGTTTTCCCGGTGTCAGCATCGAAGCGCGACTGGTACGACACTACCCTTACGATGATTTGTTGACGCACGTGGTTGGCTACGTCGCGAAGATTAACCGTCGTGACGTTGAACGCCTGAAGCAAGACGGTGAACTGGCCAATTATGCGGCCAGCCGCACCATTGGTAAGCTCGGTATCGAGAAGTATTATGAAAGCGAACTGCACGGCGAAGTTGGCTACCAACGCGTTGAAGTCAACAACCGTGGACGGGCGGTGCGCACACTCAGCACCGAGGCACCGACGCCCGGTCAGGATGTGGTGCTGGAACTGGATATTGAACTGCAAAAAAAGGCGACTGAAATTCTCGGAGATCGACGCGGTTCCATCATCCTGATGGATGCCAAAACCGGCGGCCTGTTAGCCATGGCCAGTACCCCAAGTTACAACGCCAACTGGTTTGTGAATGGCATCAGTGTAAAACGTTATCAGTCGCTGTTGCGCTCCAAAGACAGTCCGCTACTGAATCGTGCAACTCAGGGTGGTTATCCGCCAGCCTCGACGATTAAGCCACACATCGGTCTGCTGGGCCTCGAAGAAGGCACCATTACCCCGACCAGCCGTATCTGGGATCCGGGTTGGTTCGAGATTAAAGGCGTCGACCGCCGCTACCGAGACTGGCTGTCGTGGGGACACGGCTGGGTCAATATCAACAGCGCCATCGCCGAGAGTTGCGATACGTTTTATTATGATCTGGCGTTAAAACTTGGCGTCGACAAGATTTCCGGCTTTATGACCCAATTTGGCTTTGGTGAAAAAACCGGCATCGATATCCATGAAGAAATTCCGGCTCTGATGCCGTCCCGCGGTTGGAAAAGAGCTCGTTACAATCAACCCTGGTACGCCGGTGAAACACTGTCTGTCGGTATCGGCCAAAGTTACTGGACGGCAACACCGATGCAATTGATCGCGGCAACCGCCGCTATTGCCAACGAGGGTGAACAAGTGATACCCCGCCTATTACGCGGCTTTGGCAATATTACCGATTTGGACCCGGCTGAACCCGGCTATAAACGCCCGGTGGTGATTTCTGACAACAACCACTGGCAGGTCATTAAAGACGCGATGCAGGACGTTAATATGGGGGCCAAGGGCTCGGCACGACGAGCGTTTGAAGACGCTCCCTACAGTTCGGCCGGCAAAACCGGAACCGCGCAGGTCGTTAACCTGGGCGAAGACGAAGAATACGTGGCTGAAGAGATCGCCGAACAATACCGGGATAACGCCATGTACGTAGGCTATGCCCCGGCAGATGATCCGCAGGTGGTGATTGCCGTGGCGATGGAAAACGTGATTGGCGGTGGTGGCAGTGTTGCCGCACCGGCGGCACGGGAAATGCTGGATAGCTGGTACCAACGCTATCAGTTGGTAACCGATGAGGGGCTGGCCAATGCTGACGACTGAAGAACGCCAACGTAACCCGTTGCTGAAAAAGCTCCATATCGACGGTCCGCTGTTGCTGGGCCTATTGGCTCTGGCCGTCATCAGTTTGTTTGTGATTTACAGTGCCGGTGGCGAAAACGAGGATCTGGTGATGCGTCAGGTCATTCGTATTGGTGCCGCCTTTGTCGGTATGTTTATCCTGGCGCAATTACCGCCGCGGTTCTTCGAAAAATTCTCTCCCATTCTGTATGGCATTGGTCTGTTATTGCTGGTGGCCGTGTTATTGGTCGGCGAAGTCGGCAAAGGCGCACAGCGCTGGTTGGACATTGGTCCGGTTACCATTCAGCCGTCCGAGCTGATGAAACTGGCGGTGCCGATGATGCTGGCGTGGTTTATTAATCGCCGCGCTATTCCGCCACGGCTGGGGCGCCTGTTGCTGGCCGTAGGGCTGGTACTGGCACCGGTATTACTGATCGCCAAACAGCCGGATCTCGGCACCTCACTGCTGGTCGCTAGCGCTGGGATTTTTGTGATTTTCCTGGCCGGTTTGAGTTGGCGTCTGATTGCCGTGGCAGCGGCGTTAGTCGGCGCTTTCGCACCGGTATTATGGCTCTACCTGATGCATGACTATCAGCGTCAGCGAGTACTAACCTTTCTCAACCCGGAGCGCGACCCGCTCGGTGCCGGCTACCACATTATCCAGTCGAAAATAGCGATCGGCTCCGGAGGCATTGACGGTAAAGGCTGGCTCCAGGGCACGCAATCGCAACTGGAGTTTTTGCCCGAACGCCACACCGATTTTATTTTTTCCGTGTTCAGCGAAGAGTTCGGTCTGACCGGCGTGGTATTATTACTGGCGCTGTATGGCTTTGTTATCATGCGCGGCTTAATCATTTCTCTGCGTGCACAAGATATCTTCAGCAAGTTGCTGGGGGGCGCACTAACGCTGACCTTTTTCGTGTATGTTTTTGTAAATATTGGCATGGTCTCTGGATTACTGCCGGTGGTCGGGGTACCTTTACCGTTAATCAGTTATGGTGGTACATCGATGGTGACGATTTTAGCCGGATTTGGCATCCTGATGTCGATAGCCACTCATCACCGACTGATCATCAACCAATAATAACAACGGAAAAGATTATGTGCGCACTGCAATGGTTTAAGAACACCGCGCTGGCGACCGCCCTGCTGTCGGTCAGCAGTTTAAGCCTGGCTCAACAAACAGATGCTAACGTCGAAGCCTTTATTCAGGAACAGGTTGAACAACATCAGCTGGACGAACAGCAAGTTCGCCGCTGGCTGGCTCAGGCCGAGAAAAACGAACAAGTGCTGGAAGCCATTCAGCGTCCATGGGAAGCCAAACCCTGGTATCAGTATTATCCTATTTTCCTCACCGACAAGCGGCTTAACGCCGGACTGTCGTTTTGGCAACAGCACCAGCAAACACTGCAACGTGCTGAGCAGGAGTTTGGTGTACCGGCGCAGATTATTGTCGCCATTATTGGCATCGAAACCTTTTACGGCAGCTACCTGGGCAAGTATCCGGTGCTCGACTCACTTTACACCCTGGCCTTCCACTACCCGCCACGGGCAAAATTTTTTCGCTCTGAGCTGAGTGAGTACCTGCGGCTGGCGAAGGCCGAACAATGGCCGGTGAAAGAACAATTAGGCTCTTATGCAGGCGCTATGGGCCTTGGTCAATTTATTTCATCGAGCTACCGCCATTACGCGGTTGATTTTGACAACGACGGCAAGCGTAACATCATCAGCAACCCGGTCGATGCCATCGGTAGCGTCGCCAATTATTTTGCCCGACACCGCTGGCAGGCTGGCGAGCCTATTGCTCACAAACCCAATCAGCAGCAAGATTGGGCTGCCGTAGCCAGCAGCGGCATGAAACCTGATACGACAGTTGCGGAACTGCGTAAGGCCGGGTTAGAGATCGACGCCAGCTATGACGGCGAGCAGGCCGTTAAAGTGTTGCAGTTTGAAACCGAAGACGGTTACGAATATTGGCTTGGTTTTGATAATTTCTACGCCATTACCCGTTATAACCACAGCCCGCTCTACGCCATGGTCGCCTATCAGCTGAGCGAGCAGTTACGCCAACAGCACCGTAAGGACTGATGATGCGTACCCTTGCCCTGGTTAGTCTGTTATCGTGTTTGTTGCTGGCTGGCTGTAGCCAGACCCAAAGCCGTTACAGCCAACGCCATGACAGCGCGCCGACGCGCTTACCGACGCCGGCGGAACTGCAGGACGCAATTCCGGTTCCAGAACCACCGAGTCCACAGGGCAACGCCGATTATCAGGTGTTAGGGCAGCAGTATCAGGTATTGGACAGCGCGGCCGGCTTTACCGAAACCGGCATCGCGTCCTGGTACGGCAATAAGTTTCATGGCCATTTAACTTCAAATGGCGAATATTATGATATGTACAGCATGACCGCTGCCCACAAGCATCTGCCGCTGCCCAGCTACGTGCGCGTAACACACTTAGAAAACGGCAAATCCGTGGTGGTGCGGGTAAATGATCGCGGCCCTTTCCATCCGCAACGGGTCATCGATCTGTCTTTTGCTGCCGCCTATAAGCTCGATATGCTCGATACCGGCACGGCGCCGGTACGGGTCGAGGCCATCGAATTTAAGTCCCCTTTACAAGGGCACGAATACTATATCCAACTGGTTGCTTCCTCCAATCCCGATAAGCTGCAGAAAATCAGCGCTGAGTTACCGCAAGACTGGCAAAAGCTTGCAACTACTGAGCAAAAAAATGGTCTATACAAACTGTTGCTTGGGCCTTATCCACAGGCACAGGCAAACCGAACCTTACAACGCGTAAGATCGCAGGGGTTTCCACGGGCCTTTCGTGTTAAAAGCACGCAAATTAGCCCATAGCAAACTGACGCCAAGGCGCAGAAGTGGTATACTCCGCGGTCAAAATTATTTCGTGCTCTTAACCGATAAATAAAGATGATAAAGCCCATGCATAAATTAGTTTCTGCTTTTGTCTCCACCGTTGTTTTGGCGGTTTCCACGGTCACTTACGCGCAATCGTTTGTACCCGATCCTCCGGCGGTTAACGCAAAGGCCTACATCTTGATCGATCACACCACCGGCAAAGTACTGGCGCAGGGAAACGCGGACGAGTCGTTGCCGCCGGCCAGCCTGACCAAAATGATGACCAGCTACATCATCGGTAAAGAAATTCAGGAAGGCCGTATCAGCCCGGCGGATCAAGTGACCATCAGTGAAAACGCCTGGGCGAAAAATTTCCCGGAATCATCAAAAATGTTTATCGAAGTGGGTAAACAGGTTTCTGTTGCGGATCTGAATAAAGGCATCATCATCTCGTCCGGTAACGACGCCTGCGTGGCCATGGCAGAACACATCGCCGGCAGCGAAGATGCCTTTGCGTCATTGATGAATACCTACGCGCAGGAACTGGGTATGACCAACAGTCACTTTGCCAACAGCCACGGCTTGCCTGATCCAGAGCAATACGTGTCTGCCCGTGATATGGCAACATTGGCCAGCGCGCTGATTGAGGATACTCCGGAAGAGTATGCGCTCTACGCCGAAAAGTCTTTTACCTATAACAACATTAAACAATACAACCGTAACTCATTGTTGTGGGATCGTAGCCTTAACGTCGATGGCATCAAAACCGGCCATACCAATGAAGCCGGCTACAGCCTGGTGACTTCCGCCGTTGAAGGTGACACGCGCCTGATTTCTGTGGTTATGGGCACCAGCAGCGAACAGGCACGTAAGGTAGAAAGCAAAAAACTGCTCAACTACGGGTTCCGTTACTTTGAAACCATCACCGCCTATGAAGCCGGTGAAAGTTTTGTATCACACCGCATCTGGGGTGGCGATATCGATCAGGTCGAACTCGGAATCAGCGAAGACGTTGTCATTACCCTGCCTAAGGGTCAGCGTGATCAACTGGACGCCAACTTTGAGTTAAACCAAGAGTTACAGGCGCCGCTGGCACAGGGCGAAAACGTTGGTACGGTTTATCTACAACTGGGTGGCGAAGACGTTGCATCGTTCCCGTTAGTCACCCTGCAAGCGGTCGAGGAAGGCGGTTTGTTTAAGCAGGCAATGGACTATATTAAGCGTAAGTTTTCGGAAGAATGAGGTCGTTAACAGATGCAAAAGACACGCTTTGACGAATTGGTCGACTTCCCCTGCCACTTTACCTTTAAAGTGATGGGGGTGGCGACACCAAGCCTTCCCGATCAAGTCGTGGAAGTACTTCAGCAACATGCTCCGGGCGATTACAGCCCCTCGGTAAAACCGAGCAGTAAGGGTAATTATCACTCGGTCTCGGTCTCGGTAAAGGTTGAGAGTCAACAACATATCGAGATTCTCTACCGTTCCCTGGCCGACATCGAAGATGTCCGCTATGTCTTATAACGCTAGAGCCTAATAAGGCTCTAGCCGTGCCCCGTCCAACTGCGATATACTAACACCATGCCCGAACAATTAATCATTCGCCAACTCGGTCGTCAAGCTTACGAACCGGTCTGGCATGCCATGCAAGAATTTACCGATCAGCGTGATGCCGATACGGTCGATGAACTGTGGATTGTTGAACATGACCCGGTATTTACCCAGGGGCAGGCAGGCAAAGCGGAGCATGTCTTAGCTCCCGGCGATATTCCGGTGGTGCAGGTTGATCGTGGCGGTCAGGTGACCTATCACGGCCCCGGCCAGCTGGTCATATACTTCCTGCTCGACATCCGTCGCCTGAGTATGGGCGTTCGACAACTGGTCAACAGCATCGAAAATACCATCATTGACGGACTTGCGGATTATGACATCAACGCGAATGCCCGCCGTGATGCGCCGGGCGTATACGTCGACGGTGATAAAGTCTGTTCATTAGGCCTTCGCATTCGCCGTGGCTGTTCCTTCCACGGCCTGGCTCTGAACGTCAATATGGACATGGAGCCGTTTTCACGCATTAACCCCTGTGGTCTGACTGGAATAAAAATGGTTCAGACCCGCGACCTTGGCGGACCTAATAGCTTCGACGAGGCGGCAGAGGTGGTAGTCAATCATTTTATCAAACGGATTGGCTACCAAAATACTCAACACCAAACAGGACTCGCAAAAGATTATGTCAAAGCCAGTTAGAGTAGAACCCGGCGTCAAAATGCGCGATGCCGACAAAATGGCACTGATCCCAGTACAAATCGTACCAACTGAGCGCGATCAAATGTTGCGCAAGCCGTCCTGGCTGAAGGTGAAACTGCCTTCGAATACCCAACGCA
Source organism: Idiomarina aquatica (assembly GCF_003987185.1). GTDB lineage: Bacteria > Pseudomonadota > Gammaproteobacteria > Enterobacterales > Alteromonadaceae > Idiomarina > Idiomarina aquatica. The sequence goes on from NZ_PIPS01000001.1 coordinate 379,324, forward strand.
TTGATGAAATTAAGCAGGCGATGCGTAGCCACGGCTTGCATTCTGTCTGTGAGGAAGCCTCCTGCCCTAACCTGCCGGAATGTTTTAATCACGGCACAGCCAGCTTTATGATCCTCGGCGATATTTGTACGCGCCGTTGTCCATTCTGTGACGTGGCTCACGGCCGGCCATTAGCGCCGGATCCGGAAGAGCCGGTAAAACTGGGCAAAACCATTCGCGACATGAAGGTTAAGTACGTGGTGATCACGTCCGTTGACCGTGATGATTTGCGTGACGGCGGTGCTCAGCACTTCGCCGACTGTGTGCGCGAAATTCGCCGTCACAGTGACGGTATTCAGGTCGAAATTCTGGTGCCGGACTTCCGCGGCCGGATGCAAGTGGCGCTGGATATTCTGAGCAAAGAAGCGCCAGATGTGTTTAACCATAACCTGGAAACGGTGCCACGTCTGTATAAAGCGGCGCGCCCTGGTGCCAACTATCAATGGTCACTGGACCTGTTGAAAAATTACAAAGCCGCGCGTCCGGACGTTCGTACCAAATCCGGTTTAATGGTCGGTCTGGGTGAAACCAAAGAAGAAATTCTGGAAGTGATGCGCGATCTGCGTGAACACGACTGCGATATGCTCACCATTGGTCAGTATTTGCAGCCAAGCCGTCACCATATTCCGGTAGACCGCTATGTCCACCCGGATGAGTTCGAAGAGCTTCGTGTTGCCGGCGTTGAGATGGGCTTTAGCCACATCGCCAGCGGACCACTGGTACGTTCGTCTTATCACGCGGATTTGCAGGCCGCCGGCGAAACGGTACGTTAAACCATGAACGTGTTGCTCTGGTGCTTGTTGATAGCGGGGTTACTGCCCATTTTAGCGAAAGCCCCGGTGGTTTATTTTCAAAACCGCGACCGGGGTTACGACAATAAGCACCCGCGTGCTCAGCAACAACGTCTGACCGGTATCGGCGCCCGTGCCGTTGCCGGTCATTACAATGCCTATGAAGCCTTCCCCCTCTACGCGGCAGCGGTATTGGCTACCATCGCCACCGACCAGGTCAGTGAGCGCGCTATACAGCTCGCCGTTGCCTTCATTGTGTTACGGGTAGCCTACCACGTGCTGTATTTGCTCAACGCCGATAAACTGCGCTCATTGGTGTGGTTTTTCGCGTTACTGTGTCCGGTACTGATGCTGGCTCAATTAGCCATTAAAGCCTGAGTTGCAAGGCGCTGATACAGCGCCGGCCACTGTTGCAATTGATGCCGCTCCATCGGCGTTTGCTGAGCCAGCGGCTTCCACGCGTAAACGCCATCGACGGCATCGCAAGTGGCTGCCGGGTGTAAACCAATAACCTCTGAATCACTGCCCAGTTGCCAGCGTCCGTCCGCACCTCGCTGGGCCAATTGCCGCCAATCAGCGACCGCACTGCGCCAGGGCAATGTCTGCCAAAGCCGTTTCAGTTCAGCGGTGGTCAGGGTTCGCGCTGTGGTCGTTACCAGATTTAGCGGCCGAAAGTCATAGCGGCCCTGACAAAAATGCTCCGCCAGAGGTTTTGACATCGGGTATTCGTCGGCAAAACCAAGCCAGTGCGCCAGTTCGTGCGCCAGAACCGCACGATCACTGTGTTCACTCAGGGTAAGACGGTTGGCGTGTGCGGAAGATTTGCCCGCCGCCGCAAACACAATATAGCGTTGTTCCGCCACTTGCGGCGTCGAGGTCGCGCACTGCGCGCGCTGCGAAGCGTCGTCCACTGTGCACTGCAGCGAAGCATCCAGTTGCCATTCAAAACACCACTGCGCGGTGGGTAGTTCGATTGCCTGTACGTCGCGCAGCAATTGCACATAGCGTGCTTTTTGCCGGTTAGAGCCGGCCACCACCGTGACCTGCTGTTGACAGTCGGCGCTGCGGTTGCGCAGATGCTCATACTCCTGCAAAAACTCATAGCGCGGCTGTAACCAACGCGCCTGCCACTTGGACCAACTTATCCCCGGCTGACGCAATTGCCGCGCTGCCAGCGCTCTTACCGCGGCCGGCTCGCCCTGCTCTGCCGCCAACACCAGCCATTTGCGACGTTGCTGTGGAAAGTGCTTGGTTAAGGACTGCAAGGCACCCTGTGAGCCGCGCTGAGCCGCGCGCTGCCACCAATACAAGGCGTCACTCTTTTGCCCTTGCTGCCAAAACGTTAGCGCGGTTTGATGCTGCGCCGCAGGATCATTGGCAAAATTGGCAAACCACTGTTGTTGCTGCCGTGTTGGCTGGCTGTCAGCCGTTAACAACAACAGGCAGAAAACCATCAACAGTGGCCGCCAGCCCTTCTTCATGGCGTCTTCAGTTGCTCCCGGCTGCGCTCGAGTTCAATTCTGGCATAGCGATGTTCAACAAATTCATACACATTGGTGGTTAGCGCCAGTTTAAAATAGTTCATCGAACGCGCCCAGTTACCCTGCATCTGCTGATACTTACCCAGGTAAAAATAAGCTTCACACAGCCGCTCGGTCAATGTTTCATCGTCGCGGAGATTATCGGTCATGCGCGCAAGAAAGGCTTTTTCGTTGAGCTCGCCAAGGTACAGCCGCACCAAGTCCATGGCCCAATCATCGCTGTCGATAGCCGCGGCATTGCTGCTAAGATTCATCAACGCCTGCTCGGGATCGGCGCGATGCTCGGCCAGGAACAACCACAATACCCGATAGGGATCAGCGGGTTCCATCGCCAAATGCTGTTGTAAGTCATCAATTGCATACTTATTGCGGCGGTCATAGTATTCCGCGATGCCACGGTTTAAATACGCATAAGGATGCTCAGGTTCGAGTTCAATGGCCGAATCCAGTGCCTCATAGGCGTAATCAAATTCCTCCAACTCGGTATATTGAATGCCGAGAAAGTTGTACGCATCGGCTAAGCGCGGCTGGTAATCAATGGCACGGGTGAAATCCATACGCGCCAGGGTGCGCAATCCCAGAGCATCGTACAGTGCACCACGCCGGTAATAGGCAAAACCCAGTTGCTCTGCATCCAGTTCCTGTTGCAGCATCTGATTTAACTTCGCCAGTTCGATCTCATAACGAAACTCGGCGCGTTCAGGCTCCGCAATCACCAAATGCGTCATCGCATCGGAACTGCCGCCGGGAGACATCGCACACCCTGTCAGAAGTACACTGAATAAACCTGTAACCGCCAAACAACGCCGTAATTGCATATCGAATCCTTATCTCTGTGAATGGCTATTACAACACAAAAAAACCCCGCTGAGCTAGCACTCAGCGGGGTTTGTTTTTCCTTCAACAACAATTATTCGTCGTTGTTGTCGCCATTCGATGCGGTCGCTTCCGCTTCTGCAGGCGCTTCTTCTTTCTTCTCAACCGCTTCTTTCATGCTCAGACGAACACGTCCTTGACGGTCAATTTCCAATACTTTAACCGGCACGACATCACCGACTTTCAAGTATTCGTTAACGTCGTTAACACGCTCTTCGGCGATTTGCGAGATGTGAACCAAGCCATCTTTACCCGGTAATACCGTAACAAACGCACCGAAATCAACGATACGAGCCACTTTACCCTGGTAAATTTTGCCCACTTCAACGTTGGCAGTCAGTTGCTTAATGCGCTCAATCGCGGCATCGGCATCGGCCTGATCACTGGCGGCAATTTTAATGGTACCGTCGTCACCGATCTCGATGTTGGTGTTGGTGGATTCCGTCAATTCACGGATTACCGCGCCGCCTTTACCGATCACGTCTTTGATCTTGTCCTGATCAATCTTGATGGTGCTGAAACGCGGTGCGTAGCTGGACAGTTCTTCGCGATGGCTACCAATCGCTTCATCCATTACTTTAAGGATGTGCAAGCGAGCGGCTTTTGCCTGAGCCAAAGCGCTTTCCATGATTTCACGGGTGATGCCGTCAATCTTGATGTCCATCTGCAAGGCCGTAATACCATCGGTGTTACCGGCAACTTTAAAGTCCATGTCACCCAAGTGATCTTCATCACCTAAGATGTCAGACAGTACCACGTGCTTGTCGCCTTCTTTCACCAGACCCATGGCAATACCTGCAACCGAAGATTTAATCGGCACGCCGGCATCCATTAACGCCAGTGATGAACCACAGACAGACGCCATCGAGCTGGAACCATTCGATTCGGTGATTTCTGATACCACACGGATGGTGTATGGGAATTCTTCGTGGCTTGGCATAACGGCCTGAATACCACGTTTCGCCAAGCGGCCATGACCAATCTCACGACGCTTCGGCGCGCCGACCATGCCGGTCTCACCCACACAGTATGGAGGGAAGTTGTAATGCAACATAAAGCGGCTGGTATTGGTACCCGTCAGCTCATCGATCATCTGTGCGTCACGTTCTGTACCCAGAGTCGCGGTAACCAATGCCTGAGTTTCACCACGGGTAAACAAGGCCGAACCGTGGGTGCGAGGTAGCACGCCAGTGGCAACGCTGATGGCACGAACCATGTCCGGGTCACGGCCGTCGATACGTTTTTCGCCGGCAATAATACGGCTACGAACGATTTCACTCTCGAGGTCGTGGAAGATTTCACCGGCCGCTTCAAGATCAACGTTCTCGTCATCTGCCAGCAACTGCTCGGTCATCGCCTGCTTAACTTCGTCAAGCTTACCTTTACGCTCGGCTTTGTCGGTGATGCGATAAGCTTCGCCAATGCCCTGCTCGGCCAATTCACGGATTTTAGCCTGCAACGCTTCGTCTTTTGCAGGTGCCTGCCAATCCCATTTTTCTTTACCGGCTTCAGCGGCAAATTCGTTAATGGCAGAAACAACGGTTTGCATTTGTTCGTGACCGTAAACAACCGCACCCAACATTTGGTCTTCAGACAGCAACTGAGCTTCTGACTCAACCATCAGTACGGCTTGTTCGGTACCGGCAACCACGAGATCCAGCTTGGATTTTTCCAGCTCGTCCATGGTTGGGTTTAAGACGTATTCGTTATCAATAACGCCAACGCGAGCCGCACCGATAGGACCGTCAAACGGCACACCAGAAATAGCTAATGCCGCGGAGGTACCGATCAGCGCAACGATGTCCGGATTAATCTGTGGGTTCACAGAAACCACAGTAGCGACAACCTGTACTTCGTTCATGAAGCCTTCAGGGAACAGCGGACGGATTGGGCGGTCGATAAGACGTGATGTCAGGGTCTCGTTTTCACTTGGGCGCCCTTCACGTTTGAAAAAGCCACCCGGAATTTTACCGGCGGCGTAAGTTTTTTCCTGATAATTTACGGTGAGCGGGAAGAAGTTCTGGCCTTCTTTGGCTTCTTTCTTCGCCACTACGGTCACCAACACAGTGGTGTCATCCATGCTTGCCATTACGGCAGCAGTCGCTTGACGTGCAACCACGCCGGTTTCTAGAGTGACTGTGTGCTGACCGTATTGAAATTGTTTAGTTATCGGATTCACGATTTGCTTTCCTTTACCTTACTGAATGTGAGCACCCGGATTGGTACTCGTCTTCTCTCTTTTTTTACTCGAGCCATAGTATAAGGCATCAATGACAAAATTAAGACCCTTTGATTAAAAAAACGGTAAAAAAGCATGGTCTTGAGCGCTATTTCAGGCAATAAAAAAGGGCCTGACGGCCCTTTCTTAGAAATCTGCTTAACTTCTGTCTTAACGACGGATGCCGAGCTTTTCTACGATCGCAACATAACGCGACTGATCTTTCTTCTTCAGGTAGTCCAGCAATTTACGACGCTGGCTAACCATACGCAACAAGCCACGACGTGAGTGGTGGTCTTTTTTGTGCGCTTTGAAGTGATCTTGTAGCTCAGCCAGGTTCTTGGTCAGCAGTGCGATTTGCACTTCTGGAGAACCGGTGTCATTTTCGCTACGACCAAACTCTTTAAGGATTTCTGCTTTTTGTTCCACAGTTAGTGACATAATGTACTCCTGGTTTTAGAAATATCTTGCCTCCGATCACTAATTCAGCGGCAAGCCGAGCGCGTATTATATAGCGCTTAACGGTAAAATCAATAACAGCAGCGCGGATTTACTGCAAATCATCCAGCTGTAAATCGCAAAATGCCAACGCCAGTACCCGCTTTGGCCAAAACTGTCCGTCTTTCCGTAACGCCGCCACACCAATGAAGGCATCACCACCGTCAATCCGTTGCGCCACCATTCGGCATTCATCACCCACTTCAGCTAAGTCGGTGTGATTGGCAACCGGCTGGCCGTGCAGTAATGCCCGTGCTTGTTGCCGATCAATGCGTTGTTGCGGCAACGCCGACAACAGGCAATCCACCGGCTGCAACAAGGCATCGAGTTCAGCGTCGCTGTCTCGCTGTTCCAACTGTTCCAGCGTCAGCATCTGTTCTGCGTCAAGTTCGGCCACACCATTACGGTGCAACAGCGCGACATGAGCACCGCACCCCAATACCTGACCCAGATCGTCAATCAGGGTTCGAATATAGGTCCCTTTCGAACAACTCACCTGCAACTCCAGTTCATCGCCTTTGAGGGCGATAAAGTCAATCTGGTGGATGTGAATAGTGCGGGTTTTACGGGGGACGTCAATGCCACGGCGGGCATAATAATACAGCGGTCGCCCTTCGTACTTTAGCGCCGAATAAATCGACGGTGTTTGTTGTTGCTCACCGATAAACGTCGGTAACACGTCACGTACCTGCGCTTCGGTAACCGTCACCTCAGCTGTCGCTACTACGTCACCTTCAGCGTCACTGGTGGTGGTTCTGATGCCTAATTTGGCGACCACCCGATACGCTTTATCGGCGTCCAACAAATACTGCGAAAATTTGGTGGCCTCGCCCAAACAGACCGGCAATAAGCCGGTTGCCAGCGGGTCCAATGCGCCGGTGTGACCGGCTTTCTGTGCGTTGTACAGGCGCTTAACACGCTGAAGGGCATGATTTGAACTCATGCCCTTCGCTTTATTTAACAGCACCACACCGCTAACAGGACGCCCTTTACGGGGTCTTGCTTTGCCCATGTGCTAGTCCTCTGATGGCTCGTTACGATCGCGCTTGCGGGCTTCGGCAACTAACTTGCTCATGCGGATACCTTCGTTTAACGAGGTATCGTGATGAAACTTAAGCTCCGGCACCACCCGCGCCTTAATCCGTTTACCCAACAACGAGCGGATAAAACCCGCTGCTTCGTTCAGTATTTTAACGGCTTGTTTGACTTGATCGCTGTCATCATTAAAAAAGGTTACAAACACTTTGGCGTACGCAAGGTCGCGTGACACCTCTACATCCGACACCGTGACCATACTCACGCGAGGGTCTTTCACCTCGCGTTGCAGTATCATCGCAATCTCGCGTTGCAGTTGATGTCTTACTCGCTCTGTACGGCTAAAATCTTGCGGCATAACTATCCTATGGCGAATCGCCTAATTACAACGTACGTTCGATTTGAACGGTTTCGAAGACCTCAATCTGGTCACCTTCTTTAACGTCATTGTAGTTCTTAACACCGATACCACATTCCATACCGTTGCGAACTTCCTGAACGTCATCTTTAAAGCGACGCAGTGACTCCAGCTCACCTTCGTAAATCACCACGTTATCACGCAGGACACGAATCGGTGCTGAACGTTTCACCACACCCTCGGTTACCATACAACCCGCGATGGCACCCAGTTTCGGTGACTTGAACACATCACGGACTTCGGCCAGACCAATGATTTGCTGCTTGAATTCAGGCTGCAGCATACCGCTCATGGCCGCCTTAACTTCGTCAATCAGGTCATAAATGACGCTGTAATAACGTAAGTCGACGTTTTCCTGTTCGACCAGTTTCTTCGCAGCGGCTTCGGCACGGACGTTAAAACCAACAATGATCGCATTCGATGCGCTGGCCAGTGAAACGTCGGTTTCGGTGATACCACCGACACCGGAACCAATGATGTTGACCTTAACTTCATCGGTTGACAGCTTGGTTAAGGCATCAGAAATGGCTTCCAGCGAGCCCTGAACATCCGACTTAAGCACGATGTTCAATTCAGAAACGTCGCCTTCTTCCATGTTGGCAAACATGTTTTCCAGTTTCGCTTTCTGCTGTTTCGCCAGTTTCACATCACGGTATTTACCCTGACGATAGTTAGCAACTTCACGGGCTTTACGTTCGTCTTTAACCACAGTGGCTTCGTCGCCGGCCTGCGGCACACCGGAAAGACCCAGAATTTCAACCGGAATCGATGGACCGGCTTCTTTAATGTCCTTACCGTTTTCGTCACGCATCGCACGGATACGACCGTATTCCAGACCACAAAGCACCACGTCGCCCTGCTTAAGCAGTCCGCGCTGTACCAGAATGGTGGCTACCGGACCGCGGCCACGGTCAAGTCGTGATTCGACCACGATGCCCGATGCCATACCGGTGTTTTCGGCTTTAAGGTCAAGGACTTCGGATTGCAGCAGAACCGCTTCCAACAAGTCATCGATACCCATCCCTGAATGCGCTGATACCGGCACAAACATCACATCACCACCCCAGTCTTCCGGGATAACGTCAAGCTGCGCCAATTCGTTTTTAACACGATCCGGGTCGGCTTCTTCTTTGTCCATTTTGTTGATCGCAACAATAATGGGAACGCCGGCCGCTTTGGCGTGCTGTACCGCTTCTTTGGTTTGTGGCATGACGCCGTCATCAGCGGCTACCACCAGGATAACCACGTCAGTGGCACCGGCACCACGTGCCCGCATCGAGGTGAAGGCGGCGTGACCCGGGGTATCCAGGAAGGTGATCATGCCATGATCGGTTTCGACGTGGTAAGCACCAATGTGCTGAGTAATACCACCGGCTTCGCCGGACGCCACTTTGGCTTTACGAATATAGTCAAGCAGCGAGGTTTTACCGTGGTCAACGTGACCCATAACAGTAACCACCGGCGCACGCGGTGCTTCTTCACCACCTTCTGAACGGTCTGACAACACTTCTTCTTCAAGTGCGTTGTCTTTCACCAGAATCGCTTTATGGCCCAGCTCTTCAACCACCAACGATGCGGTTTCCTGATCAAGAATCTGGTTGATGGTTACCATCTCACCCATCTTCATCATGGTTTTGATCAGCTCGCTGGCTTTCACAGCCATGCGGTTCGCCAATTCACCGACACTGATGGTTTCACCGATACGGACTTCGCGTTCAACCGGCTGTGCAGGTTTGTTAAAGCCTTGCTGTAAGGTCGACGGACGACGGCCACCCTTGCGACGTTTTTCACGACGCGGTGAACGTTCTTCCGCTTCTTCCTCTTTACGACGGCTTTTCTTACTGCGACGACGGCTCTTACGCTCTTCATCAAAGTCCTGCGCGTCTTCCGCTTCCTGGGCTGTTGATGAGGTGGTAAAGTGCACGTCCTGCTGTTCCTGCTCTTTACGTTTTTTCTCTTCTTCTTCCCAGCGCTTAGCGTTTTCTTCAGCCAGCTTACGGGCTTCTTCAGCCTGACGCTCTGCTTCTTTTTCCGCTTTTTTACGAGCTTCTTCTTCCTGTTGACGTTTCAGCTTCTCCGCTTCGGCTTTCGCTTTATCGGCGGCTTCACGTTCTTCAGGGGTCATCGCGGCACGTTTTTCAGCTTCAGCTTTTTGACGCGCTTTCTCTTTTTCCTTGCGCGCTTTTTCTTTCTCAGCTTTTTCTTTTTCCGCTTTTTCACGTGCTGCTTTGGCTTTTTCTTCCGCTTCTTTACGCGCTTGCTCTTCACGAGCCTGCTCTTCTTCGCGGCGTTTTGCTTCAGCGGCTTCTTTCTCGGCTTGCAGGCGTTCTTCTTCCAGGCGTTGTTCTTCTTCCGCCGCAGAACGTTTTACGTAAGTCCGTTTTTTACGTACTTCGACCTGTACCGATTTGTTACCGCTGCCACCGACGTTCAAGGTGCTTTTGGTCTTGCGCTTCAATGTCATTTTGCTTGGCGCAGAACCGCCGCCACCATGTTGCTTGTTCAAATGTACCAGCAGTTTCTGTTTTTCGTCCTCGGTGACCGTGTCACCCGGCGTTTTTTTCATGCCCGCTTCAGCAAATTGCTGAATCAGACGATCAACTGTTGTACCGACATCTTTGGCCAGCTTATCGAGCGTTACTTCTTCCATAGTCTGTTGTACCTCCGCTGATCGTTACTGTTCTTCGCTGAACCAGCAAATATTGCGGGCTTTCATGATCAATTCGCCAGCTTGCTGTTCATCCAGTTCTTCTATATCGGCTAAATCGTCAATGCCCTGCTCAGCCAGGTCTTCCAGCGTTGCAACGCCTTTACTGGCGAGTACATAGGCCAGGTGACGATCCATACCCTCTAAATTCAATAGTGACTCATCCGGCTCTGCTGATTCGAGCGACTCTTCATCAGCCAGCGCTTTGGTTGTCAAATAGGCACGGGCACGGCCACGTAATTCTTCAACAATGTCTTCGTCCATGCCTTCGATCTCAAGGAACTCGGCAACAGGAACGTAAGCCACTTCTTCCATCGACGAGAAACCTTCATCAACCAGTACGCTGGCGAAGTCTTCATCGATACCCAGGTTATTCATGAATAGGTCGAGCAAACGCTGTGCTTCAGCTTCGTTCTTTTCATTGAACTCTGCTTCGGTCATGACGTTTAACGTCCAGCCGGTCAACTGACTGGCCAGGCGGACATTTTGACCACTTTTACCGATGGCCTGTGCCAGATTATCGGCCGCCACGGCGATGTCCATAGTATGAGCGTCTTCGTCAACCACGATGGATGCGACTTCAGCCGGAGCCATGGCGTTAATGACGTATTGCGCCGGATTATCATCCCACAATACGATATCAACACGTTCGCCACCCAGTTCACCGGAGACCGCCTGCACACGCGCGCCACGCATACCAACACAAGCGCCCACCGGGTCAATGCGGCGATCGTTACTCTTAACCGCAATTTTAGCACGTGATCCGGGATCACGAGCCGCACCTTTCAGTTCGATCATTTCTTCGCCGATTTCCGGCACTTCAATACGGAACAGTTCCATCAGGAAGTCCGGGTGGGTACGGCTGACAAACAACTGTGCGCCACGCGCTTCCGGGCGAACGTCATACAGTAGGCCACGGACACGGTCGCCTGGGCGAACCGACTCACGCGGTAGCATTTCATCACGGTAAATGATGGCTTCGGCGTTGTTGCCTAAATCCAGGATAACGTGTTCGCGGTTAGCGCGTTTAACGATACCACTGACCATTTCGCCGACCTGATCGCGATACTCGTCAACAACTTGAGCACGTTCAGCTTCGCGGACTTTTTGTACGATAACCTGTTTCGCCGTCTGCGTGGTAATACGGTCAAATTGAATCGATTCAATTTGCTCTTCCACATAATCGCCGACTTTCATTTCCGGGTTTTCGTATTGTGCTGCCGACAGGCTGATCTCACGATACGGATGTTCCAACCCTTCGTCGCTGTCTTCAACCACTAACCAACGGCGGAACGTATCAAACTCACCGGTCTGGCGGTTAATGTCGATACGAACGTCAATGTCACCTTCATATTTTTTCTTTGTTGCATGCGCAAGAGCCGACTCCAACGCTTCAAAAATTTTCTCGCGCGGTACTGCTTTTTCGTTCGATACCGCTTCTGCGACTAACAGTATTTCTTTACTCATGAGTGCTGCCTCGCCACCGCAATCCTTTAATCAAATGTTGGAACCAAGTGAGCTTTCTTTACATCGCGCATGCTCACCTGAAGCGTTTCGTTATCTACTAACAACGTCAGTTGGTCGCCTTCAACGGCTTCCAACTGCGCTTTGAATTTACGTTTGTTTTGTTGCGCCACGTTCAGTTCAACCGCAATGGTCTCGCCGACGTAAGGTTGCATTTGCTCGGCGCTGAAAAACGGTCGTTCCATCCCCGGAGAAGACACTTCCAGGTTGTATTCCGCATTAATCGGATCTTCGACATCCAGTAGCGCACTGACCTGATAACTGACATCAGCACAATCATCAACACCGATACCGTCAGGGCTGTCGATGTATACCCGTAATGTTGAAAACTTGCCCGCACGGACGAACTCTACACCCCACAATTCATAATCCAACGCTTCTACCGCGGGACGAATCATATCGGTTAACCGTTCTTGTAAACTTGCCAAACTGCCTCCTGAAACAAAAAAAGGGCGCAAGCGCCCAGTGTTCTGGCTATCCGGAGATAGCTAAGGCCACATAGCAAAAAGCCCCGAGCTGCTGCGGGGCTTTTTAAACACTGGACCCTTTGTCAGTTATTTTAACAAAAGCGGAGCCACCTTTCTAATCCTGGCTCTTATCGGCTGGGCACTTAACCGCAGCGATACGCACTTCTTTGTTAAAATTGGTTGCGGGGGCAGGATTTGAACCTACGACCTTCGGGTTATGAGCCCGACGAGCTACCAGACTGCTCCACCCCGCGTCCGAAACTTGCTACATATTATAGGGATTTTCTTATTTATTTCAAGTGCTAAAGCACTTAATTTGGTGCGGATGGCGGGACTTGAACCCGCACGCCCGAAAGCACTACCCCCTCAAGATAGCGTGTCTACCAATTCCACCACATCCGCGTAAACTGTTGCCGATTAATTGGTCGGCGGTACGTCTGAACCAGAGTCTTTTTCGGTTGGCGTTTGAGCCTGCTCTTCCATCGGTACTGACAAGTCAGAGAAGTCTTCACCCGCATCTGAACTGTCGGTCGATAAATTACCCAACACCAGACTCAGAATAAAAAAGACAACCGCCAGAGCTGCCGTCGTACGAGTTAAAAAGTTACCCGAACCGGACGAACCAAATACCGTATTGGAAGCGCCTGAACCAAACGATGCACCCATGTCAGCACCTTTGCCTTGCTGGATCATAATGAAACCAATCAGGACAATGGCAACCACCAAAAAGGCGACTAATAACACTTCATACATAATAACTTACCCTCGTGCTGCTTGAACGATGGCGACAAACTGGTCTTCTTTCAGACTCGCGCCTCCGATCAAACCACCATCGATATGTTGTTGCGCAAATAATTCGGCGGCATTATCCGCTTTTACAGACCCGCCGTAAAGTATTTCTATCTTTTCACCGACCGCGGCAAATCGCTCGGTCAGCCACGCACGAATCTGTGCATGAATTTGTTCTGCCTGCGCGGGAGTTGCCGTTTCACCGGTACCAATGGCCCAAATCGGCTCATAAGCCACCACCAGCTTGGTCGCCTGCTCAGCGCTCAGTTGCTCGCAGGCAGCCTGCAGTTGCTGTTCAACAACGTGCCAGGTCTTGTCATCGTCGCGTTGCTGTTTGTCTTCGCCAACACACAACACGGCTTGCAAACCCGCGGCGGTTGCCGCTGCTGTCTTCGCCGCGACAACGTCATTACTGTCGCCGTACATGGCACGACGTTCAGAATGACCGATAATCACATACTCCACACCCAGTTCTTTCAGCATCTCAATCGACACTTCGCCGGTGTGCGCGCCATTTTCGTTGGCGTTTACATTTTGCGCGCCAACCGCGATGTTATCGTAGTAGCAATGACGCGTCAGTTCGCCTAACAGCGTAAACGGAGGGCAAACAACCACTTTAACCGAATCAGTCGGCTGCTGCGCAGAGCGCAATGCATCGGTCATTGAGCGTGTCAATGCCGCGTTACCGTTCATCTTCCAGTTTCCAATCACTAAGGATGCGTTGGCCATTAAAACTCCCTTCGTTAGAGCGGCGGGAATAGTAGCCGAAGCCGCGTGAAGATACAAGCGGCATTTCGGCTGCAACCGCTCAAGTGTTTAATTTGTAGCCGCTTCCACTTCGTTCGCAATTTGCTGCGCAAACGTCCGCACGGTTTTCTCATCTTCTCCTTCGACCATGACCCGGATCAGAGGTTCAGTACCCGACTTACGCAACAACACCCGGCCTTTACCGGCCAGCGCGGTTTCGACTTCATTGACGACGGCCTGTACGGTGTCAGATTCCAGCGGCTGCTCACCAGCGTTAAAGCGCACATTAATCAGCACCTGCGGCAGCTTTTTAAAATCACGGCTCAGCTCATGTAACGATTTGCCTTCAAACTGCATCGCCGCCAGCACCTGTAAGCCGGCAATAATGCCATCACCGGTGGTGTGATATTGACGATTAATGACATGACCGGAATTTTCGCCACCCAAATACCAATCGCGTTTGACCAGTTCTTCAATCACATAACGGTCGCCCACTTTGGCACGAACAAACGGAATGTTCCGCCGCTCGCACTCTTTTTCCAACGCAAAGTTCGTCATCAGAGTGCCAACTACGCCGCCTTGCAGTTGCCCCTGCTGCTGCGCCGTCACCGCCAGAATATAAAGAATCTCATCACCGTCGATAACACGTCCTTTGTCCGTCACCATCATGATGCGATCACCGTCACCATCGAGTGCCAGACCGACATTCGCTTTGTTATCCAATACCGCCTGTTGAAGCGCGTCCAACGACGTCGCGCCACAGTCTTTATTGATGTTCATGCCATCGGGTTTGGTGCCAATCTCGGTAACCTGTGCGCCCAGTTCACGCAACACGTTTGGCGCAATGTGATAGGTCGCACCATGAGCACAATCCACCACAATGTGTAACCCTTGTAACGACAACTCAGACGGGAACACACTCTTACAGAATTCAATGTAACGACCCGCCGCATCGGCAATCCGGTTTGCACGACCTAAATGCTCCGAACTGACACATTCCATCGGCTGATCCAATAATCGTTCGATTTCCAGCTCAGTCGCATCCGGCAGTTTGTGCCCGTTATCGGCAAAGAATTTAATGCCATTGTCGTAATAAGGGTTGTGCGATGCACTGATAACAATACCGGCAGCAGCACGGAACGTACGGGTTAAATAGGCAATACCCGGCGTCGGCATCGGCCCGAGAAAGTCAACATTGACCCCGGCCGCCGCAAGTCCCGCCTCCAGCGCCGACTCAAGCATGTAACCACTGACACGGGTATCCTTACCAACCAATACCTTGCGTGTACCCTTTGCCGCCAACACTCGCCCGGCTGCCCAGCCGAGTTTTACCGCAAATTCCGGGGTAATTGGAAATTCTCCAACGCGTCCGCGCACACCGTCGGTGCCAAAATACTTCCGTTCGCTCACAAATAGTCTCCCTCGAGTGTGGCTGCCACGACTTTCATCGCATCAACCGTTTCCTTAACATCGTGAACACGGATTATACGTGCTCCTTTGAGGGCTGCAATAGTTGCCGCCGCGATACTCCCCGCTAAGCGCTCATCAACCGCCCGTCCGGTCACATGGCCAATCATCGACTTACGCGACATACCAATCAGTAGCGGCAGTTGCAGTTCGTGAAACGCCTGCAAACGTTGCAACATTTGATAGTTATGGCGCATCGATTTACCAAACCCAAAACCAGGGTCCAGCCACAGCCGCTGACGCTCAATGCCCGCTTCCTCACAGGCCGCAATCCGCCGTTGCAAAAACGCCTTCACGTCACAGACCACGTCATCGTAACGCGGCTCATGCTGCATCGTGCGCGGTTCGCCCTGCATGTGCATTAAGCACAGCTCAACCTCACTATCCGCAACCGCCTGCAAAGCCCCCGGCTGCTGCAACGCACAAACGTCATTGATCATGTCCGCACCCACCGCAATGCTCTCGCGCATCACCGCCGCTTTGGTGGTATCAACGGAAACAAAGGCATCAAAACGTTGCTTAATCGCCTCCACCACCGGAATCACCCGCGCCAGCTCTTCCTCCGTTGCCACTGCCTCAGCCCCCGGCCGCGTCGATTCACCGCCAACATCCAGAATGTCCGCGCCCTCATCCAGCAACCGCGCCGCATGATCGACCGCCTTAGCCACCGTATGATGACGCCCGCCATCACTGAATGAATCCGGCGTCACATTCAAAATTCCCATCACCCTCAAATGTTTAGTTTGTTTGCTCATCGAAGCTTCCTTATCGTTCTCAGGCTTGCGGTTGGTCGGGTAAGCAGCGGGCTGTTAGTGTTGGTCGCGGCGCCATTCAGGGGGACGCTGCAAGTACGTCCATGTACGCTTGTTTCCGGCCATCCATGGCCTCCAACACCCCCTGAATGGCGCCGCAACCAACACCGCGCCCGCTACTCACCCGACCAACCGTAGACTAACTATCCGTTACCGCCGTATTGACCCCGGGGGAGGAGCGGCAGGAATATGGCAATAAGGTAATTGACCCACCCCCTAAGACAAGGGTGTCTGGCGCCATGGATGGCGCCAGTCAAGCCCTACAGGGACGTACTTGTGGGCGTCCCTTGGCTTAGGGGTGGGTCAATTGCCTGCCATAATCCTGCCACTCCTTCCCCCGGGTCGTCAGCCAAAAGTCCTCAACCACAAAAAACCCGCCAGCGGCGGGTTTTTATTAACGATACCAGTTTATGACGTTGCGTCGCCTGGCTTTTCAACATTGATGGGGCGCTCCGGGCGCTCTTCGGTGTTGTCAGCCTTGGCGGAGCCGCCGCCGGTGTCGCCACCGTCATCGCGTGAGTCGTCCCAGCCTTTTGGTGGGCGAACGTCGCGACGGTTCATCAGGTCGTCGATCTGATCGGCGTCGATGGTTTCGTACTTCATTAAGGCGTCTTTCATGGCGTGTAAGATATCCATGTTTTCTTCCAGGATCTTCTTCGCCCGTTGATAGTTCGTATCAATAACAGCCTTAACTTCTTCATCAATCGCACGTGCAGTATCGTCTGACATGTGCTTGTGCTGAGTGACTGAACGGCCGAGGAACACTTCATTTTCGTCCTCTGCGTACAATAACGGCCCCATTTTCTCCGACAGACCCCATTGCGTCACCATCTTACGGGCGATTTCTGTCGCACGTTCGATGTCGTTGGAAGCGCCGGTGGTGACTTTATCAGCACCGTAAATCAATTGCTCCGCCAAACGGCCACCAAACAGACTGGAGATCATGCTTTCCAGATGTTGCTTGGTGTGGCTGACACGATCTTGTTCCGGCAGGTACATGGTAACACCCAGAGCCCGACCACGCGGAATGATCGACACCTTGTAGACCGGATCGTGTTCCGGCACCAGACGGCCAACAATGGCGTGACCGGCTTCGTGATAGGCTGTCATCGCCTTTTCATCATCGGTCATAACCATTGAGCGACGTTCTGCGCCCATCATGATCTTGTCTTTCGCTTTGTCGAATTCTTCCATGCTAACCACACGTTTGTTGCCACGAGCAGCAAACAGGGCAGCCTCATTCACCAGGTTGGCAAGGTCGGCACCGGAGAAGCCCGGGGTACCCCGTGCAATCAGTTCCGGCTTAACGTCGTCACCCAGCGGCACTTTACGCATGTGCACTTTCAGGATCTGCTCACGTCCACGCACGTCTGGTAAACCAACCACCACCTGGCGGTCAAAACGACCGGGACGCAGTAACGCAGGGTCGAGAACGTCAGGACGGTTCGTCGCGGCAATCACGATAATACCTTCGTTACCTTCAAAGCCGTCCATTTCGACCAGCATTTGGTTCAGGGTTTGTTCACGTTCATCGTGCCCACCCCCAAGACCGGCACCACGTTGGCGACCGACCGCGTCGATCTCATCGATGAAGATGATGCACGGCGCTGATTTTTTCGCCTGTTCGAACATGTCGCGCACACGAGATGCACCGACACCGACGAACATTTCGACGAAGTCCGAACCTGAGATGCTGAAGAAAGGCACCTTGGCTTCACCGGAAATGGCTTTCGCCAATAAGGTTTTACCCGTACCCGGAGGGCCTACCATCAGCACGCCTTTCGGAATCTTACCGCCTAAACGCTGGAACTTGGACGGATCTTTCAGATAGTCGACCAGTTCCACCACTTCTTCTTTTGCTTCGTCACAGCCAGCAACGTCTTTGAACGTCGTTTTCATTTGCTCTTCGTTCATCAACCGCGCTTTGCTCTTACCGAACGACATGGCACCACGGCCGCCACCGCCTTGCATTTGACGCATGAAGAAAATCCATACACCAATCAACAGCAGCATCGGGAACCACGAAATAAAGATAGAGGTCAGGATACTCGGCTCTTCCGGCGGAG
The DNA here is from genome assembly GCF_003987185.1 of Idiomarina aquatica. Lineage (GTDB taxonomy): Bacteria > Pseudomonadota > Gammaproteobacteria > Enterobacterales > Alteromonadaceae > Idiomarina > Idiomarina aquatica. The sequence goes on from NZ_PIPS01000001.1 coordinate 397,319, forward strand.
TACCTTGCGTTTGCACGTTATTCGCCAGCAAATCGTCCAGAATTTTCGGATCGTATTGTGTTGGAACCACGGTTTTAAATGTCTGACCATTATTGGTCATACCCGTAATGGTGCGCCCATCTTCGCCAAAGTCTGCACGGCGGATATTTCCGTCATTCACTTGGCTGACAAATTCACTGTAAGCCATTTGTGAACCGGAGGTTTCACCCGGACTGAAGCTCTGAAAAACGCTCATCAACACAACGGCTATTACCAGCCACAAGATGAGATTTTTTGCCATATCGCTCAAAGCCTATTACCTCTAGTGTAAATTGAAATCTTTATACCTTTTGACAGGGTACTATAGTTTGTAATCCGTCGCTACCAGATACACCTCACGGGAGCGTGCACGGGATGACTCGGGCTTGCGTGTTTTTACTGTTTTAAAGGCGGCACGAACATCTTTTAAGAACTCCTCAAATCCTTGTCCCTGAAATACTTTGACCGCAAAAGAGCCGCCGGGTTTCAAAACCTGATGACACATATCCAACGCCAACTCCACTAAATACATGGCGCGTGGCTGATCGACATTGTCGTTACCACTCATATTAGGTGCCATATCCGACAATACTACATCTACGTTTTTACCGTCGATTCGGGTCAGTAGTGCCTGCAAAACCGCTTCATCGCGAAAGTCGCCCTGCAAGAAATCGACGCCGGCGATTGGGTCCATCGGTAAAATATCACAGGCGATAATTTGACCATCACCATTAAAATAATCGGCCACGTACTGTGACCAGCCGCCCGGTGCGGCGCCCAGGTCAACCACCGTCTGACCTTTCTTTATCAAGCGGTCGCGTTGTTGAATTTCTTCAAGTTTAAAGACGGCACGCGAACGCAGACCTTTCTTCTGCGCTTTTTGCACGAAGTGATCATTGAAGTGTTCGTCAAGCCAGCGGCGACTGCTGGAGCTGCGTTTTTTTGCCATACAACTGGATATCCTTTGTTTTTCTGGCCTGCTAACGGTAGATGGCGTTACAATAGGCAAAATTCAAGTCAAAAGAACGGTATTATCTAATGTCATTAAGCAATAAGCAAAAACAGTTCCTAAAAAGTAAAGCACATCCGTTAAAACCGGTGGTGTTACTCGGTGCTAACGGATTAACCGAAGGCGTACTGGCTGAAATCGATCAGGCATTGAACGATCATGAGTTAATTAAAGTGAAAGTGCCAGAAGAAGAGCGTGAATTGCGCCAGCAAATCATCGCAACGATTGTTGCTGAGTCCGGCGCAGAGCAAGTTCAGGTTATTGGTAAAACGCTGGTGTTGTACCGCGCGGCAGAAGAACCCAAAATCCATCTGCCGAAAGCATAACTCCGAGTTTAGCCAACTGACAATGGCAGCGGCGCGGGTACAGGCTCGATCGCCGTTGCTCTTGCAATAAACGACAACGAGCTGTCCAGGCTCATCCATCCTTCGTAGGAATGCAGATACGCGCTCAATAATTCCGTGCGGTTGTGTTCAATGTTCTTTAACCGATTGCGTTTAAGCAACGGTTCAATTTTCTGCATCGCTTTAGTATAACGGCGATACTCAATTTGCTGCTCAATCACCTGCGCTGGCCTGTCGCTTAAACTCAATAATGGCTTCGGGTAAAACAGCTTAACGCCGGGAGCGAACAACCAATCAACGGAATAACCCACCTGCAACAGTTTTGGCACGATCAGGCTGTACGGGATAATCCGTCGATGTTTCCAGTTTTTATAGTGCGAGTAATCTACGCCTAACCAGGCCACTACCTCTTTGATGGTCGATGCATTGATCACTTGCTTTAATCGGTGCATGCAGTCTGTCACCGTCAGATTTTCGGCAAGCGCGTTGTAAGGATAAAATGCCGTTTCCATAAATGGACTCCTTTCCATACCTCATTTAGGGCGAATAAAACGAAAAACGGGATTAGTTATACAAAAAACATTTTTAGGAAACAATGCGCAAAAATCTGATTTTGCTGTAAACATAAAAAAACCAGCGCAGAAGCGCTGGTTTTTAACTAAATTATTGATAAATATCATTAAATGTATTTAACTTCGACCACTTCGTATTCAACTTCGCCGTTTGGCGTGGTCACCGTCGCAACATCATCAATCTCTTTACCAATCAGTGCGCGTGCAATCGGTGAATTAACGCTGATCAAGTTAGACTTGATGTCTGCTTCATCGTCACCAACGATTTTATAGGTCACTTCTTCGTCGGTTTTGGTGTTATAAACCGTGACCGTCGCACCAAAAATCACTTTACCGTTATTCGGTACTTTGGTGACATCGATGATCTGAGCATTGGACAGCTTCGATTCAATTTCCTGAATCCGCCCTTCACAAAACCCTTGCTGTTCACGTGCTGCGTGGTACTCAGCGTTTTCTTTCAAGTCGCCGTGCTCGCGTGCGTCAGCAATCGCCTCAACAATGCGCGGCCGGTCGACCGTTTTCAAGCGCTTGAGTTCATCACGCAATAACTGCGCACCGCGTTCCGTCATTGGAATCTGGTTCATACTAGCTCTACCCTTTTATGGAGTTCCTGCACCGAGCTCACCCGCGCCCGGTCATCTGCTGTGTTCGCTTTAACGGTAGCAAACGCAGCATTTAACGTGGTGGTATAAATCACTTTATTCAACAGCGCCTCGCGACGAATGTAGACAGAGTCTTCAATCGCCTGACGTCCTTCAACCGTGTTGATGATGTAACTGTACTCACCATTTTTGATGGCATCAACAATATTAGGCCGGCCTTCCTGCAACTTGTTCACTATCGAACAGTCAATGCCCTCTTCCGCTAACATTTTAGCGGTGCCGCGCGTTGCTTCCAGTTTAAAGCCCAGCGCCAGTAAACCGCGGGCCAAATCCATCAGCCGTCGCTTGTCGCTGTCTTTAACCGAAATCAGTGCTTTACCCTTTTTAGCCAGTGCTTCACCGGCGGCCAGATTCGCTTTCGCGTAGGCCTCCTCAAAGCTCTCACCAACACCCATCACTTCGCCGGTTGAACGCATTTCCGGGCCGCGGATAGGATCCACACCCTGGAATTTTGCAAATGGGATCACCACTTCTTTGACCGAGTAATACGGCGGGATGATTTCCTTTACATAGCCCTGCTGCTTCAGGCTTTGACCGACCATCACACGAGCGGCAACTTTTGCCAGCGGCACACCTGTGGCTTTCGACACAAACGGCACTGTACGGGCTGCACGCGGGTTAACTTCGATCAGATAAATTTCATCGTCTTTAACCGCAAACTGGGCATTCATCAGGCCTTTTACATTAAGCTCGAACGCCAGTTTACGAATCTGCTCACGCAGTTGCGCCTGAATAATATCGCTGAGTGAATACGGCGGCAATGAACAGGCCGAGTCACCGGAGTGAACGCCGGCTTCTTCAATGTGCTGCATGATGCCACCAATAAGCACGTCTTCGCCATCACAAATGGCGTCAACATCCACTTCAATCGCGTTGTCGAGGAAGCGGTCCAGCAATACCGGCGCTTCATTGGATACCTTAACCGCTTCGGTCAGATAACGGTTTAGATCCTGCTCGTCGTAAACGATTTCCATTGCCCGGCCACCGAGCACGTACGACGGTCGAACCACCAGCGGATAACCAATGCGTTTCGCTTCCGTCAGCGCCTGAGTGATACCGGTCACGGTTGCGTTTTCCGGCTGTTTCAGATTCAGTCGACGAACCGCCGCCTGGAAGCGTTCGCGGTCTTCTGAACGGTCAATAGCATCCGGTGAGGTACCGATGATCGGCACCCCATTCGCTTCCAGTTCACGCGCCAGTTTCAGTGGCGTCTGACCACCGTACTGAACAATCACACCCTTCGGCTTCTCAATACGGACGATTTCCAGCACGTCTTCCAGCGTAATCGGTTCAAAATACAGTCGATCTGAGGTGTCGTAGTCGGTTGAAACGGTTTCCGGGTTACAGTTCACCATAATGGTTTCGTAACCGTCTTCGCGCATCGCCAGGGCCGCATGGACACAGCAGTAATCGAACTCGATACCCTGGCCGATGCGGTTAGGACCACCGCCGATGACCATGATTTTTTCACGATCCGACACGTGCGCTTCGCACTCTTCATCATAACTTGAGTACATATAGGCGGTACCGGAGGCAAATTCTGCGGCGCAGGTATCAACCCGTTTGTAAACCGGATGAATGGCAAACTCATAACGTTTTTTACGCACTTCCGATTCACTCACATGCAGTACATCGGCAATGCGCTTATCTGAAAAACCGCGGCGTTTGAGTGCGGTCATTACGTCCGGGGTTAATCCGGCCAGACCTAATTCGTCCATTTCACGTTCCAGCAGGATCAATTCTTCCAGCTGGATCAGGAACCACTCATCAATGCGGGTCAGCTCAAACACTTCACGCACGCTCATGCCCATACGGAAAGCATCGGCAATGTACCAAATGCGCTCGGCACCCGGTTCTTTTAACTCGCGTATCACTTTGCCGCGGGCATCGTCGGCGGTGATATCAATGATCGGATCGAGGCCGTTAGCCCCCAATTCCAACCCGCGCAGGGCTTTCTGCATGGATTCCTGGAAGTTACGGCCTATCGCCATCACTTCACCGACCGATTTCATTTGTGTGGTCAGACGATCGTTACAGTTGGCGAATTTCTCAAAGTTAAAGCGTGGGATCTTAGTCACCACGTAGTCGAGTGCCGGTTCAAAGGACGCTGGTGTAATGCCGCCGGTAATTTCGTTGTCGAGCTCATCGAGGGTATAGCCCACCGCCAACTTGGCCGCCACTTTAGCGATCGGGAAGCCGGTCGCTTTCGAGGCCAGCGCAGACGAGCGTGATACCCGAGGGTTCATCTCGATAATCACCATACGGCCGGTATCCGGGTTAACGCCAAACTGTACGTTCGAACCACCGGTTTCCACGCCAATTTCGCGTAACACCGCCATCGCCGCATCACGCATCACCTGAAATTCTTTGTCGGTCAGCGTTTGTGCCGGTGCCACGGTTATCGAGTCGCCGGTATGGATACCCATAGGGTCAAAGTTTTCAATGGTACAGACGATGATGCAGTTGTCGTTCTTATCACGAACCACTTCCATCTCGTATTCTTTCCAACCCAGCAGCGACTCATCAATCAACAATTCGTTGGTCGGTGACAAATCCAGCCCGCGGCGGCAGATTTCTTCAAACTCTTCGCGGTTATAGGCGATACCGCCGCCACTTCCGCCCATGGTAAAAGATGGCCGAATAATGCACGGGAAACCGAGTCGGTCGAGCACATCAAAAGCTTCTTCCATGCTGTGCGCCATTTCCGCATTGGGCGTTTCCAGACCAATCGCCTTCATTGCTTTATCAAAGCGATCGCGGTTTTCTGCTTTATCAATGGCGTCTGCGTTGGCACCAATCATTTCCACGTTGTACTTTTGCAGTACCCCGTGGCGGTCCAAATCCAGGGCGCAGTTCAGTGCCGTTTGTCCACCCATGGTCGGCAAAATGGCATCCGGTTTTTCCCGCTCGATGATTTTTTCCACCACTTCCCAGTGGATCGGCTCAATGTAGGTGGCATCGGCCATTTCCGGGTCGGTCATAATGGTGGCCGGGTTGGAGTTAACCAGAATGACCCGATAGCCTTCTTCGCGTAATGCTTTACAAGCCTGAGCGCCGGAGTAATCAAACTCACACGCCTGACCGATAACGATCGGACCGGCACCAAGAATCAGGATACTGTTAATGTCTGTACGTTTTGGCATAAATTCGCTCTATCCTTTTCCTGTACTCAATCAGGCTGTCGCCTGCACTCGCTGTTGCATGAGCTCGATGAATTGATCGAACAGTTCGGCCGCATCGTGCGGTCCCGGGCTGGCTTCCGGGTGTCCCTGAAAACTGAACGCCGGTTTATCTTTGCGCTTAATGCCCTGTAAGGTGCCGTCAAACAACGACACATGGGTCACTTCCAGGGTATCCGGCAGGGTGTCGATATCGATCGCGAAACCGTGGTTCTGACTGGTGATCATCACCCGCTTAGTACCGCTGTCCTGCACCGGGTGGTTAGCACCGTGGTGACCGAGTTTCATCTTCACCGACTTGGCACCGCTGGCCAGGCCTAACAATTGGTGGCCTAAACAGATACCGAAGATAGGGATGTTGTTGTCCAATAACTCCTGGATGGCTTTAATCGCATAGTCACAAGGCTCCGGGTCGCCCGGACCGTTGGACAGGAATACACCATCCGGATTCATCGCCAACACCTCACTGGCCGGCGTCTGTGCGGGTACCAGCGTGATTTTGCAGTTGCGGTCAGCAAGCAGGCGCAGGATATTGTGCTTTACGCCGTAATCGTATGCCACCACATGGTATTTTGACTGCTCCGGTTGGGTGTGCCCTTCGCCGAGTTTCCAACTGCCACCAACCCAGGGTTGAACCTCTTTACAACAGACTTCTTTGGCCAAATCCATGCCTTTTAGCCCCGGGAACTGCTGGGCTAATTCGAGCGCTTTGGCGTCATCCAGTTCGCCAGCCATGATACAACCGTTTTGAGCGCCTTTTTCGCGCAAAATACGGGTTAACTTACGAGTATCGATATCGGCTATTCCAACCACATTGTGGCGGCGAAGGTATTCGTTGAGTGTTTCTTGTTTACGGAAATTACTGGCTTTTAATGCGTTATCACGAATGATTAAGCCTTTTGCCCAGACGGCATCTGACTCTTCGTCTTCGTCGTTGGTACCGGTATTTCCAATGTGGGGATAAGTCAGGGTAACGAGTTGTTCAGTATAAGATGGGTCGGTGAGAATTTCCTGGTAGCCGGTCATGGCCGTGTTGAAAACAACTTCGCCGACCGCGGAGCCTTCGGCTCCAATGGCGGTACCGCGAAAAATGGTACCATCAGCTAGAACCAGTATTGCTCGGTTAGCGGATTGACTCGCTAAAATACTCAAGGGCAACCTCCGTACATAAAAAAACGGGTGAATCAATACAATGTTGACTTCCCCGTTTAAGGTCTTGAACCGCGCAGTCTCTGCCTAGAAACTTCCGCTAGGCAAATTGCACTTATTGTACGAATTTTTTCACTTTTCGTCCAGCGCTTTATTCGCCGGACTCACTGTCAAGCAACCGCTGCAAGGTTTCCTGTAAGTTCAGGATATCCTGCATTTTATACAGCCCCGGAGCCTGTCCGACCAGCCAGGCGCCCGCCCGTAGCGCCCCCTGGGCAAATATGCTGCGATCGCTAACGCGGTGATTCAGCTCGATTCGCTCGCCGGTTTGCGCCAGCATCACTTGATGTTCACCGACAATATCGGCGGCCCGCAGCACCGAAAAGCCAATACTGCCATCTCGGCGTTCACCGTTACCGCGAACGCCGGCATTGATGTCGTCAAAATGCTGGCGGCGTCCACGAGCTGCGGCTTCGCCCAGCGCCAGTGCAGTGCCTGACGGACCGTCCTTTTTGTGCTTGTGATGTGCCTCGAAGACTTCAATGTCCGCATCCGGCAGCGCTGCTGCACTTAGCGCCACCAATTGCTCTAGCAAGGCAACGCCAACACTGGTGTTGCGCGCATACAAGATCGGAATCTGTTGCGCCGCCGCCGCAAGTTGCTGTTGTTGCGACGCATCCAGTCCGGTGGTGCAGACCACCAGCGGTAACTGGTGCTGTAGCGCATAGTCAAGGTTATCGGTAAGTGCCTGCGGCAGGCTAAAATCGATCAACACATCCGGCTGCTGTTGCACTTCTGCCAGCGTTTGATAATGCGTTGTCGCTACCGCTTGGCCACGCCGGGCGCTATTGTCGCTGACAATGGCTGCGCTCAGGGAATGCTGTGATGACGTCTGCAGCGCGGCAATCACCGCTTGTCCCATGCGTCCCGATGCACCAATAACCCCTACCTTCATGCTTTCTCCTCGGTTAATAAGTTTTCACTGCGTGCCACCACCCGGGCGACCATCATATCGCCGGTAACATTGGTCAGCGTTCTGACCATATCAATAATCCGGTCAATCGCAGCGATAAAGGCGATCCCTTCCAGCGGCAGGCCAACCACATTCAGTGTTACCGTTAACATCACCAGTGCCGTGCCCGGAACACCGGCGGTACCAACGGAGGCCAGCGTGGCGGTCATCATAATCAGTGCGTAATCAAACCACTCTAACGGAATGCCGTAAAGGTTGGCAATAAAAATGGCCGCTACGGCCGGGTAAATCCCGCCGCAGCCGTCCATGTTAATGGTGGCGCCCAGTGGCAACACAAATGAGGCGTAATCTTTCGACACCCGTAAACGTTCGGTCACCGCTCGATGCGCGGCCGGTAACGAGCCAAATGAACTGCAGGTGGTGAAAGCCACAACCTGAGCATCAAACACCGACTTAAAGAATTCGCGCGGACTTAACTTGCCAAACCAGCGTACCAGACTACCGTACACAACAATGATATGAACCGCCGCGGCAAGATAAATCACGCCAACAAATTTCGCCAACGGCAACAGGCTGGCAAAGCCGTATTCACCAATCACCCAGGCCATCAGACCGAACACGCCGATCGGCGTTAACTGCAGCACCATACGGGTAATTTCATACATCACTTCCGCGCCCGATTTGATGGTCTGACGCAGAGGTTCCGCTTTACCGCTGAGTTTCTGAATGGCGATACCTACCACCGCAGCAAACACCACAATTTGCAGTACATTGCCCTCGGTCAGAGCCGCAAACGGATTCGTCGGCACAAAGTTGAGAAAGACCTGTGCCACCGATGGTATCTGTCGTTCCGTGGTTTCGGTAGCGGTCAGCGTGGTTGCCGGGCTCATATCAATCAGCGATGCCAGCGTCAGGCCAATGGCACTGGCGATCACCGCTGTCAGCATAAACAAGCCAATGGTCTTGACCCCTAGTCGGCCGAGTTTCTGGCCATCGTTCAGATCGGTAATGGCACTGACAATGGCACAGAAAATTAATGGCGCAACCAACATCTTGATGGCTCGAATAAAGAGATCACCGAGCGGCTTTAGCGCAACCCCTACTTCGGGCGCCAGCGCACCGATTAACATGCCCAGGGCAAAGGCGCCCAAAACCCGCTGCCAAAAAGGAATCGCGAACCACGCTTTAAGCATACAACCCCGCAAAATCAATAAAAGGGCATAGTTTACGCCGCTTTATGGAACGCGAAAGATGATTTGGCTATATGATATGCCCCGAATTACCGACGGCAATTCGGGCTTTTATTCGCGACAGTTAACTGTGGAATGTAGTTGTTGATCGCTTCAATGCGAGACGATGGTGCCGGGTGCGTTGACAGCAACTCGGGTGGATTAGCACCGCCCTCAGCGGCCATGTTACGCCAGAGCTGAGCGGCTTCTTCCAGGCGGAAACCAGCCGCAGCCATATAGTCCAGTCCCAGTCGGTCTGACTCAGACTCATGGGTGCGCGAATAAGGCAACAGGATGCCCACTTGCGCACCAATACCCAGTGCCGCCATAACCAGCGCTGCGTTTTCTGAGTCCAGTTGCGTGTCCGCGATAATGGCGCCGACCTGAAGTCCCAGACCGACCATCATGTTACTGGACACCCGCTCATTGCTGTGTTCAGCAATGACATGGCCAATTTCGTGGCCAATAACCGCGGCCAGTTGATGCTGATTGGTTGCAACCTTTAACAGACCGTCGTAGACGCCAATATTGTAGCCCGGTAAGGCAAACGCATTGGCTGCGTCGTCCGCAAACACCGTGACTTCCCAATCGGCATTGCGATAAGGCTGCGGCAGGGTTTCGATCAGCGCATCCGCCACGCAACGCACATAGGCATTGGTCGCGGCATCGGTGTTAATCGCTAACTCTTGCTTCATCTGCTGATAGGACTGGTCGCCCATCTGCTCCAGTTGTTGCGTCGGCATCAGAGTCAGCTGTGAGCGACCCGTCGGTGATTTCGAGCAACTGACCAAAGCCAGTGTCGCAAGCAGCGAAGCTGCAACGGTGCGTAAGCGCATACGTGATCTCCTGATTGTGACCTACTCTACAGTAAAGCCAATTTATCCGCGTAAGTCATCAAAAAATTGCTTTACGCCGTCGAAAAAGCCTTTTTCTTTCGGGCGAAACTTGGCTGCTTCATCACCTTCGCCCATCGACTTTTCCAGTTCTTCCAGCATTTCGCGCTGCTTACTGGATAAATTAACCGGGGTTTCGATAACCACTTTGCAAATCAGGTCTCCCACCGCACCGGTGCGCACCGATTTCACGCCTTTACCGCGTAACCGGAAATGTTTACCGGTTTGAGTTTCCTTAGGTACTTTCAGTTTGACTTTACCATCCAGCGTCGGCACTTCGATGTCGCCACCCAGCGCCGCTTTGGTAAAGCTGACCGGTACTTCACAGTAGAGGTTATTACCGTCACGAGCAAAGATTGGGTGCTCGCGAACATGTACTTGCACGTACAGGTCACCGGCTGGTGCGCCGTGTTCGCCCGCCTCACCTTCACTGGCCAAACGGATACGGTCACCAGTATCAACGCCGGCCGGGATCTTAACATTAAGGGTTTTGGTCTTCTCAACCCGACCCTGACCATGACAGCTGCGGCACGGATCTTTAATCACCGTCCCCTTGCCACGACAGTGCGGACAGGCCTGCTGCACTGCAAAGAAGCCCTGTCGCATCTGAATTTGTCCGGCACCGTGACAATGACTACAGGTTTCTGGTTTGGTGCCTTTTTTGGCACCGCTGCCGTCACAGTCCTCACATTCGACTAGGGTCGGTATCTTCAGTTCTACGTTCTTACCGCGTACCGCTTCTTCCAGCGACAGTTCCAGGTTATAGCGCAGGTCGGCACCGCGTTGCGCCCGAGCCTGACCACGGCGGCCGCCACCGCCACCGAAAATGTCACCAAACACATCGCCAAAGATATCAGCAAAATCGGCACCGCCACCGAATCCACCGGCGCCCGGGCCACCACCGCCCTGACGAGCCTGCTCAAACGCGTCGTGCCCATATTGATCATACATCTGGCGCTTCTGCGGGTCGGTCAGAACCTCATAGGCTTGTTTGATCTCTTTAAATTTTAACTCGAGGTCTTTGTCGCCTTTGGTGCGATCCGGATGGTATTTCATCGCCATGCGTTTATACGCTTTTTTGATGTCCCGTTCGCTGGCGTCTTTTGAGACCCCAAGAATTTGGTAAAAATCTTGTGTCGCCATAGTGTTACGTCTTCTGTCCTACTCTGATACGAATACACGGGCATTACCTTGCGGCAACACCCGTGTTGATTAGTGAAGTTGCCTTAGTGCTTACTTCTTGTCGTCGTCTTTGACTTCTTCAAATTCAGCGTCGACAACGTCATCATCCGCTTTTGACGAAGACTTCTCGCCACCGGCAGCGCCTTCAGCTCCTTGCTGAGCTTGCTGTTGCTGAGCCGCTTCCATCAGCTTCTGAGACACTTCCATCAGCGCCTGAGTTTTGCTTTCGATGGCTTCTTTGTCGCCGTCTTTAGCCGCTTGTTCAAGCTCTTCACAGGCTTTCTCAATCGCGTCTTTGTCGTCCTGAGCTAAGGCATCACCGACTTCTTTAAGCTGGTTACGGGTCGCGTGCACCAAACCATCCGCTTGGTTACGTGCCTGTACCATTTCCTCGAACTTCTTATCTTCTTCGGCGTGTGCCTCAGCGTCCTTAACCATTTTTTCGACTTCAGACTCGTCCAGACCAGAAGACGCCTTGATGGTGATCTTCTGTTCTTTACCGGTATCTTTGTCCTTCGCCGATACGTGCAGGATACCATCCGCATCGATGTCAAAGGTGACTTCGATTTGCGGGACACCGCGCGCCGCCGGACGGATACCTTCGAGGTTAAACTGACCCAGCGATTTGTTGTCGGCAGAACGTTTACGCTCACCCTGCAGCACGTGAATGGTTACCGCAGACTGGTTGTCTTCTGCTGTCGAGAACGTTTGCGATTCTTTGGTCGGAATCGTGGTGTTTTTCTCAATCAGCTTAGTCATGACGCCGCCCATGGTTTCGATACCCAGCGACAGCGGGCACACGTCCAGCAACAGTACGTCTTTAACGTCACCTGATAACACGCCGCCCTGTACCGCAGCACCCATAGCAACCGCTTCATCCGGGTTAACGTCACGACGTGGCTCTTTGCCAAAGAAATCGGTTACCGCCGCCTGAACTTTAGGCATACGTGTCTGACCACCGACCATGATGATGTCGTTGATGTCGCTTACCGACAGATCAGCGTCTGCTAATGCTTGTTTAACCGGCTCCAGTGACTTCTTGATCAGGTCTTCAACCAGTGATTCTAACTTCGCACGGGTTACTTTAATCGCTAAGTGCTTAGGACCGGTGTTGTCTGCCGTAATGTAAGGCAGGTTAACTTCGGTTTGCTGAGCTGAAGACAGCTCAATCTTAGCTTTTTCAGCCGCTTCTTTCAGACGTTGCATCGCCAGCGGATCTTTGCGCAGGTCGATACCTTGATCTTTCTGGAACTGCTCAACCAGGTAGTTGATCAGGCGGTTATCGAAATCTTCACCACCTAAGTGCGTGTCACCGTTGGTCGCCAATACTTCGAACGTGTGCTCGCCTTCAACTTCATCAATCTCGATGATAGAAATATCGAAGGTACCACCACCTAAGTCGTAAACGGCGATGACGTTATCACCGGACTTCTTGTCCATGCCGTAAGCCAGAGCCGCAGCGGTAGGCTCGTTGATGATACGCTTAACGTCTAAGCCCGCGATCTTACCGGCGTCTTTGGTTGCCTGGCGCTGAGCATCGTTAAAGTAGGCAGGTACTGTGATAACCGCGTCGGTGACTTTTTCACCCAAGAACTCTTCGGCGGTTTTCTTCATTTTCTTCAATACTTCTGCAGAAATTTGTGGCGGCGCTTTCTTCTCACCATCAATTTCTACCCACGCATCACCGTTATCGGCCTTGACAATTTTGTAAGGCATGATGCCGATGTCGCGCTGAACTTCCTCGTCCTGGAAGCGACGACCGATCAAACGTTTGATCGCAAATAAGGTTTTGTTCGGGTTCGTTACCGCCTGGCGTTTTGCCGGTGAACCGACCAAAATTTCGCCGTCGTCGGTAAATGCTACTACCGAGGGTGTGGTGCGGTCGCCTTCGCCGTTTTCAATCACGCGTGCTTTACCGCCATCCAGTACAGCCACACAAGAGTTGGTTGTACCTAAGTCAATACCAATAGTCTTGCCCATAATTCATCTCCACTAAAAATTTCTGATGTTTATCGGATACCTGAGAGTTGGGGGCAGCGATTAAGCTTTTCAACTCTGAACAAAAATTTTTCTGTTGCCGATAGTTTGCGTTGCTACCGTAGATGGGGATAAATTTTGCGAACACAAGGCCGAAGCATAAGAAATTATACCCAGCCTGGTGGTCGATGAGCGGTTGCGTAGTTTGCCATACCCACTTTTTGCTGCAGCCAGTAGGCGTGCGGAGGCAACATCTGCCGTGCCATCTGCAATCGTTGAATAATGGCTTTGGGTACCCGCGGCGGTTGATCGCCCTTACTGAACGAGCCGTCATAATGCATACCGTATAAAATGCACTGATAGCTTTCGTGATTCCAAAGACCCGCCGTATCGATCGGCGCGCGATCATCACCGCTGAGCGTGGTGGCGGCTGCGGTAGGGCTACCGAAACACTGATCCTGAAAATCGTGGAATGTCGGCGGTTTGTGCTGCCATAACGCCAGCTTTTGCTGCAGACGGGGATTGATGCGTTGTGGTTTACGCACTTCACGCCAAAATTCGGTATCGTCCCTCTGAGTCAGGCAGTAATGCATATTAATAAAATCCAGGATTTCATAATAACGATTCTGCAATACCCGGTTGTAACGCTCACTCATCGCTTGCATCGACGACGCTTGCCAAGGGAAATATTCCGCCAGCGCTACTACGCCCAGTTCGCTCAAGTACAAGCCGGTCGACTCCAACGGCTCAATAAAGCCGCCGGATAAACCGACCGCTACCACATTATTGACCCAATTCTGGCGCCGTCGGCCGACTTTGAAATCAATAAAACGCACGTCTTGGCTGCTGCTGTCGCCCCCTTGGTAGGCTCTTAACTCGGCTTCTGCGTCTTGCTTAGAAATATAGGCACTGCTGTGTACATACCCGACTGACCGACGTGACTGCATGGGAATGTCCCACACCCAGCCGTTGGATAATGCCGTAGCCGTGGTATAAGGTCTTACTTCACCGGGGTAAAAGCGATCATAGGGCAGATGCATGGTAACCGCTCGGTCACACAACAGCCATTGCGAGCAGTCATCCCATCCGACCTGTAACTGTTCTTCAATGAGTTTGGCCCGGAAACCGGTGCAGTCAATAAACAGATCACCCTCAATTTCGCCGGCGCAATCAGTATTTACCGAGCTCACCGAGCCCTCTGCGGTCAATGACACGTCGGTCATATTGGCCGCAATATGGCGTACTCCACGAGCTTTAGAAAAGTCCCGTAAATAGTCGGCAAATTTTTGCGCATCCATATGGTAGGCATAGGTCAGCGGCGGCCCCATCCGCCATTCACCCATCATCTTAGGCGCCAACCCCCACTCGCAAATGATTGGCTGCGCTGAGCACGTTTCCATAAACGGAATACTGCGATCACTGGCAAGCCAGCGCTGCGCCGCAAAATCAAGCGGCTGTACGCGCATACTGGAAAAGGGGTGATGATAGAAGGTGTTATCCTTCTTGACCCAGTTGCAATACTTAATCGACTGCTTGAAGGTGGCGTCGGTTTGCTGCAAAAATTCAGCTTCGTTCAGACCGATAACCGACAGCACATGCTGAATCGCGGGGATGGTTGCTTCACCGACCGAAATACGAGGAATATCGGGCGACTCGATAACGGTGATATCAACCCGTGGTTTTTCACCGCGCTGATTCAGGGCGCCGTTGAGGTAGGCGGCGGCGATCCAACCCGAGGAACCACCACCAACAATAACCACACGTTGCGTTTTTTTATTATTATTATTCTGCATAGTACGTTTTACTCTATGTAGGCGTTCAGGTGTTACTCGTAGCCGAGCAGACGTCGTAGTCCTGGTACGGCAAAATCCACCATGGCTTTTTGTCGTTGCGGCAGCTCATCCGGAATCTCCAGTGCGACGTTTTGCAGGTTTTCCCGTGCCGTGCCACTTTGTTTCCGATCCGCGCCTAACTGTACGCGTTCACGCCAGTCTGCGGGTAGCGATTTCCAGCCGGTTACCGTTAATAAGTCGGTAAAATACGCTTCAGCTTCGTCCGTATCCAGTTGCTTTAAGTGCTTAACCAACTCTTCGTAACGCACCAGTTTTATGTCTTCAGCCAGCCACGACACCGCATTATGGGTATAAATCTCGCTGAGCGTCGGTACTTTTTGGTGAATCCCAAAAATCATCATATTGAGTAGCTGGTCTGTTGTGATGTCACCGGTTTTTAAATGTTCCAGGTTGGCATCAAAATTATCGGACAAGAAAAACCGTGCCCGCGCCAGCACCCAATCGTAGGGATCCCGCACGATGATCAGTTTCACAGCATCGGCGGTGGCAATGGCGGAATTGTCCGAAAACAGTAAGTGGCCCCAGCTCAAGCGCGGCGTAATTGCCTGAAAGGCTTTTAAATGCTGGCCAAGGTTAGGGTATTGAATAAAGGTGTCGTGATATTGCTGTTCAACCATCACGAACATACGAAAAATATTGCGAATTAAGTGGGTACCGCACTTGGGTACCGAATTTAAAAACACGGGGTGTGTCAGCGGCTTTTGCTCAAAGCGTTTGTTGATTTCATTCAGAGTGTCGGGTTTGGCTTTTACCGTTGGCATGATGTTTCTCTCACTGTCAAAAATACGAGAAAAAATGCCGACAAAGTGTCGGCATTTTATTCTCTATTGACGCGGTCTATCGATTAAAAGTCGTAACTTAAATTCAAGAACACACGACGTCCAAGCCAATCATACTGGCTGTAGAAAGCTGAGTTACCACGACGAGTGGTGATACCAGAGATACCAGTAATTAATGGTGGCTCTCTATCAAAGGCGTTAGCCACACCGACGGTTGTGCTAAAGCCGTTGTCGAAGTCGTAGTTAGCTGAGAACGCATGGTAGAACACCGATGGTACATCTAGCTTAACAATCGACTCTTCACCTCGATAGCTTGCCGTGTTGTCGAACTCACCATTACCAAAACGCTCATAGTTGTCACCGTCACCGATGTAACGAGCGGTCCAGTTAAAGGTCCAGTCGCTGTAACGCAACTCAGTGGTTAACACGCCCACGTGCTTAGGATTACCAATTTCACCCGTGTAATCAACCGGGTCACTGGTTGGTAACAATTTACGTGAAGCTTCGATCTGTACCGTGTGCTCGTAACGGAACGACAGGTCACCAATTGGCGTTGCCGTGCGATAGTTGACGTTAAAGTCGATACCACGGTTGATCTGTTCAGAAATGTTCAGATAACCACCGAAGATTTCGTCAATACGGTTATCGGTATCATCGCGAGTGAACTGCTCACACAGCGGCTCAGAGGCAAAGTTTTCTGAGTTGTAACAACCGTAAACGATATTCGCAGGACTCAGACTGGTTACTTCGTCATCGATTTCGATGTTGAAATAGTCAGCTGAGAAGGCAAAATCGACGCTTTCGGGAATCCAGACAAAACCGATAACTTCAGATACTGACGTTTCCGCTTTGATGCCATTCTCAGCACCGCCACTTTCAAAGAACGTCGCACTGATTGAACCGGCAACGTGATCGCCCGGCAGGCCATCAGCCTCACAGTTTGCGGCCAGCGTCGGGCTGATATTACCCTGCTCAAGCTGGTTAGCCCAATCAACACAAGGGTCGATCGAACGCTGTGACGGGAATGACGTCCGTGAGTTTAGGAACAACTCGTACAATGCCGGTGAACGGAACGAAGAACCACGAGTTGCACGAATACGGAAACCTTCACCAATTAACCAGTTCAGGCCCATTTTGTAAGTCGTATCGCTACCGTAGGTTGAAACGTCAGTCCAACGCGCAGAACCCGTGAAGTCCAATCGCTCGGCAAACGGTAAGTCCGCCAACACAGGGACTTGAATTTCACCAAATACCGCACGCGAGTTTGATTTACCCTGAGTAATACCGGCGCTTGATGAACCCCAGGCGTTACCGATACGGGTAACTTCTGCCGGTGTATCGACAATTTCGTCGGTCTGATACTGTGCACCGATGGCTGCGCCAACAATACCCGCAGGCAGTTCCATCAAGTCACCAGAGAAGTAACCTTCAGCGGTACGCTGCTTATAAACGGTATTACCGGTTTCACGACCGAACATGAAATCTCTCACGTTCTGTGGGATGTCGCCGGCCAGGAAGTCCGGATCCAGCCATGGTACGTCCACACAGTCGACGCCGCGTACCGGAGTGACCGTGCCTTCACATGAGCCTGAAGCAAAGTTATACGGGCTGATTGCGTCATCATAAATGACGTCGCTGGTGTAATCACCGTCGCTGTGACTATCCTGAATCGAGAAGTCCCAGAACCATTCACCCAGATAGCCATTAGCGCCCACCACAAAGCGGCGATAATCAACCACGATTTCATCGTCGGCATGGTCAGTGATTGGCGTTGGGCTCAGCCATTGTGCGCCCGTCCAACCTTCGCTGAGCGGATCACCGGCATAGAAGTTCTCGTTGTATTTGTATGACCAGAATTGACGGTAGCCGTTAATTTCGGTCGTACGACGGTTTAACAACGCCTCTGCGTACAGGGTAACGTCGTCAGTCAACAGGTAGTCACCCTGACCGTACAAGGTAATTTTTTCCTGACGCGGAATCAGTGATTCGCGATCCTGGAACGGGTGATCCTGGTTATCGACCGCATCTGAAGCATTGTCATAACCAACCTGATACCAGCCTTCAGGCCAGCCTGGTTCTGTCGCCATGTAATCAGGGCTGTTTGGATCCTGGTTAAAGCGCGGAATGTAGTTACCAAGGTCGCCGTCGTAGTCATACTGCGCACGGGTCGTTACCAAACCGCCGGTTGAGTAATCGTAAATCCAGACGTGACCCCAAGGCAGGTCAGAACAGTGATAGTCACCGGTGCGTGGGTCAACGTTATCAGTACGCTCGCCGGTTTCCGGATCAAACGCATAACGCTGGCCGCACTGGAAGAAGTCACGGTCACCGTTGGCCAATTCTTTTTGTAGGTTGTAGTCCGCAACCACACGGAACGAACCTTTATCGTAGGTACGACCTAACGTTGCACTGAGACGCATGGTCTCACCGCCGTCGTCCATTGGCTGGCTCATGTTGATGTCAACAGAACTTGCATCACCTTTTTTGGTGATGATGTTAACCACACCGGCAACCGCATCAGAACCGTACAGTGACGACGCACCGTCTTTAAGAATTTCGATTCGTTCGATAGCCGCCAACGGCATAACGTTCAAGTCAAATGCAGAAACCGCACCTTGCGTACCTGCAGGACCGGCACGACGGCCGTTCAGCAAGACCAGTGTACGGTTTGCGCCCAGACCACGCAGTGATAAGGTGTTAACACCTGAACCACCGTCGGCCACGAACGCCGAAGAAATCGCTGATGTTACCTGACCCGAGCCCGCTGCGATGGTGCTCGACTGCAGTAAATCACCCAGGTTAGTAAAACCTTGAGTGATGGCATCCTCAGCCTGAATAACTTGTACTGGCGTCGCCTCATCCATACCGTCGGTACGGATACGCGAACCAGTAACCTGAATGCGTTCAACTTCTTGCTGTTGCTCAGCTTGTTGCTCGGTTTGTTGTTGCTCTTCTTGTTGAGCCAACACCGGCGCTGATGCAAACACACACGCAATCGCTATAGCCAATTGGCTTTTCGCCATTTTTGGCATCCGATTCTTTGTCATGGTTCTCTCCCCAGAGTTATTATTTTTGTTATCGCCGACAACGCGATAACTCATTAAGTTAGCACAAAACTCTGGAGAGATACCTTATTTTTTTAGCCCATGACCTATTTTTTTATGCTTTGGTATCGACGTTACCCTGCTGGTTACGAGCTACCATGACCATCGCTGGTCGCAACAAGCGCCCATTAAGCTCGTAACCTTTCTGCATCACCGCGATAATGGTGTTATTGTCATGTTGCTTCGATTCCTGCATTGACATTGCCTGGTGCAGATCCGGGTTAAAGCTTTCGCCCTCTTCACCGACGGCTTTTACCCCAAATTTATCCAGCGTCGTGGTCAGACTTTTATAGGTCAGTTCGATGCCTTCCAGAAAGTTTTTATCCAAATCTTCTTTGCCATCCGCCGCTTGCAGTGCACGTTCGAGATTATCAACGGTGGTCAGAAGTTCATTGGCAAATTTTTCCAGCGCGAATTTGTGCGCCTTTTCGACGTCTTGACTGGCGCGGCGACGAACGTTTTCCATTTCCGCCTGCGTGCGTAATACCGACTCTTTTTGCTCATTGACTTTAGCTTCGGCTTTACTCAACGCCAGTTCCAGTTCAGCGATGCGGTCCATTTCGGCATCAGCCGTTGCTGCAGTCTGATCCTGAGTTTCCGCCTGCCCCTCATCGGCCAGGGTCTGCTCAGCCTGCTCCTGCGCTTGCTCTTCAGCAGCTTGCTGTTTTGCTGCCTGTTCCGCTTGTTGCTGATACTGCTCGGCGTTTGCCTGTGCTTTTTTATCCGTCATAGTGCCACTCTCTATAAGCTAAACATGTATTCATCAATGCACAGAGAGATGGGGACGCTGAATTCAACATTCAAGTCATGTTTTGCTCTTGATTAAAAAATTAAAGCAACGTAGCGTTAGCAGCAGTAACAGTTGGGCTTTGGTAGACATTACAGCATGACAAAACAGCCATTTAAAAAGATTGGATTACTGGGCAAAATCGATGACCGGGGTGCCCGTCAAACTCTGGAGACCCTGTTAAGCGCACTGACGCACCGTGACTATGATGTCGCCGTCGAAAACCGTTGCGCCGAGCAGATCGGCAGTGGTCATAAAGTACAAACCATGACCATCAGCGAGATGGGCGAATGGGCCGATCTTGCCGTTGTGGTCGGCGGCGATGGTAATATGCTGGGCGCCGCGCGGGTGCTGTGCGAATACGATGTGGGTGTGATCGGCGTTAACCGCGGTAATCTGGGCTTTCTTACCGACCTCGACCCCGATGAGGTAATGACCCCCTTGTTGGCAGTACTCGCCGGCGACTACTCCATCGAAGAGCGCTTTTTACTCAATACCGAGGTGCTCAGTAACGGTCATGTTGCCGGCCAGGGCTCAGCCATTAATGAGGCGGTTCTGCACTCGGACAAAGTCGCCCACATGATTGAATTTGAAGTGTATGTCGATGACCACTTCGTCTTCAGCCAGCGCTCTGATGGTTTGATCATCGCGACGCCGACCGGTTCGACCGCCTATTCACTGTCCGGCGGCGGCCCCATCTTACACCCCAACCTTGATGCCATTACGCTGGTGCCGATGTTCCCGCACACCCTCAGTAGCCGTCCGATTGTCATAGACGCCAATTCCGAAGTGCGTTTACGCGCCGCCTACGACAATGACTTACTGCAGATAAGCTGTGACGGCCATGTGCGCATGGCGGTACACCCCGGCGACGACATCGTCATCAGTAAACATAAGAAAACCCTGACGCTGATTCACCCCGTCGAACACAACTACTACCATGTGTTGCGTAACAAACTGGGCTGGGGTAGCCGTTTATTTTAACAAGTCGCACAAAAAATCAGCGCAGGGTCATTGCATTTCCTGAGAACTACTGTATAACTACTGTATAAACTGTATAAATCATCAGTGGTTCTGGAGGTTTGCAATGCTAACCGAGCTACACATCCGCCATTTTGCGATCGTAAAATCACTCGATATCGAGTTTCGCCGCGGCATGACCGCCATTACCGGGGAAACCGGTGCCGGTAAATCCATTGCCTTGGACGCCTTGAGTCTGTGCCTCGGCAGTCGCGCAGAGGCCAGTTTAGTGCGTCCGGGCTGCGACAAAGCCGAAATCAGTGCCTGTTTTGTGGTGGCCGACGACAGCCCCGCGGCCGAATGGTTAAAGGACAACGAACTGGATGCCGACGGCGAATGTTTGTTACGCCGCGTGATCAACAAAGACGGCCGCTCAAAAGCCTGGATAAATGGCTCTCCGGTGCCGCTGTCGATGCAAAAAGCCTTGGCGCCGTTGTTGGTGAATATTCATGGCCAGCACGAGCATCAGTTACTCAGCAAGGATGAGCATCAACTACAGGTTTTGGATCAGTATGCCCGTCATCAGTCACTGCTTCTGCAAACCCGTGACCTTTATAAACAATGGGCGCAGGTCGAAAAAAACTACCGCCAGCAACAGCAGGCCAAAGCGGATCAACAGGCACAGCGCCAGTTGCTTGAGTATCAGGTACAGGAGCTGAACGAGTTTGCCCTGGCGGAGGGTGAATTTGAACAACTGGAAGCCGACCATAAGCGTTTGTCTAACCACCGCACGTTAAAAGAAGCCAGTCTGTTCGCCCTTAACGCACTCTACGAAGGTGAGCACAATAACGCCAACGGTCTGGTACAAAGTGCTGCATCACGACTGCAGGAAGCGGCCGACATGGATGCTCAGCTCGGTGATATTGATAAGTTACTGCAGCAAGCCATGGTGCATATCGAAGAAGCCGCGCTGGAGCTGCGTCATTACCAAGATCAAATGACCCTCGACGGTGGTGAACTGGAACAACTTGAAGCGCGCATGACACAGGCACTCAAGTTGGCCAAGAAGCATCAGTGTGCACCGGCTGAGCTGTATCAGCTACACCAGCGCTTAGCGCAAGAACTGGCGCAGTTAAAAGCCAATGATGAAGCTGGCGAGCAACTGGCGGAACAACGTCAGCAACTGCGCCAGCAATATCGTCAGCAGGCAAAACAATTATCCGACAGCCGCGTACGTGCAGCGCGTCAGTTAAGCGAAAAAATCACGCAGGCGATGCAGCAGTTGAACATGCCTCATGGCCGCTTCGAGATTATGTTGGAACACCAGGAGAGTGCACCGGCCACCGCGCAAGGAACCGATAAGGTGCAGTTCCAGGTCACCGCAAACCCCGGCCAGCCACTGCAGCCGTTGAGCAAAGTGGCTTCCGGTGGTGAACTTTCCCGTATCAGCCTTGCCATACAGGTGATGAGCGCTACCCAGCAAACCGTTCCGACCATGATGTTTGACGAAGTTGACGTCGGTGTCAGCGGGCCAACCGCGGCGGTTGTGGGGTCGATGCTGCGAGAACTGGGGCTGCAGTGCCAGATCATTTGTGTCACTCACTTACCGCAAGTTGCAGCAAAAGCGCATCAACAGTTGCAGGTGGCGAAACAAACCAATGGTCAGGAAACCGAAACTCAGGTTACGGCATTGGACAGCGACCAGCGCGTTATCGAATTAGCACGTTTATTAGGCGGTGATAAAGTGACCGATTTAGCCAAAGCCAACGCAAAAGAAATGCTTGCCTGTTGAGGTGGCGCGTCGGATACGCTGGTAACTGAGGTTATGATTGTTTATCATCGACGCGTAAGCATTCACATAAACACATTTATACAAAACCACGTGGGTCGTTAATGAAAAGCACGTTATCAAAATTATCTGTCGCTACAGCACTTGTCATTGGCTTAAGTAGCTGCTCAACACTCAATGAGATGGTTTACCGCATTGACATTCCACAGGGTAACTACCTGGAACAACGGGATGTTGACAAGTTACGTGTCGGTATGACCCAAGAGCAGGTTGCCTATGTATTAGGCCGCCCTGTTGCACAAAATGCCTTCGATAGTGATCGTTGGGTCTATCTGTACGAAATGAATCCAAACAGTGGCAAAATCTTTCGAAAGGAATTGATTCTTGACTTTAATGCAGGTTTACTGGTGCAGATGTCAGGGGATTTTGAAGAACCTGAAGAATTTGATACTCCGTTAGACGAATAAGGAACCCCCGTCGATGGCGAGCTCTTCTATCGATGACGAGGTCGTCCACATTGTCCGCAGTCCCAGGGACAAAAGGGACTACCGCGCCGTCCGCTTAGAGAATAATTTACAGGCGTTGCTGGTGCATTGCCCCGGCAGTCATAAAGCTGCCGCGGCCTTGGCGGTAAATGCCGGTCACTTTGACGACCCTGAACACACTCAGGGTCTCGCTCACTTCCTTGAGCATATGCTGTTTCTCGGCAACTCAAGCTTTCCTTCGCCGTCGGCCTTCAGCGACTTCTTAAATGCTTATGGTGGGCAACAAAACGCCTGGACAGGAACCGAATACTCCAACTTTTATTTCGACTGCCAGGCCAGTGCGCTGGAACGCGCGCTGGAGTACTTTGCCGCCATGTTTCAACAGCCCCTGCTGGCACAGGAATGGATAGATAAAGAACGCCAGTCCATTGAATCCGAGTTTCGCCTTAAGCAACAAGACGAATTGCGACGACTTTATCAGGTGCACAAGTCAACCTGTAACCCAAAACACCCTTTCAGTCAGTTTTCGGTGGGCAACTTAAATACCCTCAAAGACGATAAGCACGGTACACTGCAGGACAAACTTCGGCGTTTTTTCACGCAGCATTATGTCAGTGACAATCTGCGCCTTGTCATTGCCGGGCCACAATCGCTCGAGCGGTTAGCGGAACTGGCTGAAACCCATTTCTCGGCACTGCCGTCGAGCGCTCAGATGACAACCGCAAAAAAAGGGTTAGCGCCGTTGTACCGACCTGATCAGCTCGGTGTAAAACTGGAGGTTAAACCGGTTAAGCCCGCTCGTCGTCTGATCATCACCCTGCCGCTACCGGCTATCGACGATGATTATGCCCATAAAACCACCAGTTTTATCGCACACATTCTCGGCTACGAGGGGCCGCAAAGTTTGTTTTCCTGCCTACGTAATCGCGGCTGGATCAACAGTCTGTCAGCCGGCGGCGGTATCAGTGGCAGTAATTTTAAAGATTTTAATATCAACATACAGCTGACCGAACGTGGTGAGAAGCATGCCCTTAGCGTCGCCCAGTGGGTGTTTAATTACATCCGGCTGATACAGGACCAAGGTATTGAAGACTGGCGCTACGAAGAACGCCGCCTGAGTACCGAGCTGAGCTTTAAATTTCAGGAACCGATACCGGTCGGCGAACTGGTCTCGCAACTTGCAGTGAACGCGCACCACTACCCTGAGCGGGACATCATTTACGGCGATTACCGCATGGACTGCCTCAATAATATGCGCGCCAATGAACTGCTCAACCTGATGGTACCGGAACGCGCCCGGATCACTCTGATCAGTGCCCAGGCTAACACCAATAAGCTGACGTTGTTATACGATACGCCCTACAGCATGCGTCCGTTGCAAGCCGACGAGGTGGCTCAATTGAAGGCGCCCGCCGACGGCTTCTGCGCCCAACTGCCGCGGCAGAACCGTTTCCTTAACGAGCACTTTCAGCCTTACCCGCTGGAAGCCGAGCAGACACGCCCGAGCGCCCTTATTGATAATGACCAGCTCACTCTGTGGCACCTTCAGGATCAAGAATTCAGGGTTCCAAAAGGCCACATTTACCTTAATTTAGAGGCACCTCAGGTCACCGCTTCAGCGCTCAATTTTGCCTGTTCAAGAATATGGGCGGAACTGATGATTGATGCCCTCAATGAAGACTTGTACGACGCCGAAGTTGCCGGCCTGCATTTTAATATTTATCCGACCCAGACCGGTATCACCATTCATACCACCGGGCTGTCGGCAGGCCAGTTGCCGTTGCTGAGTTATTTAATGCGTCAGGCGCAAACCGTAAAGTTCGATCGCAGCCGCTGGCAAGCGGTAACCCAGCAATTGGTCAACAACTGGCATTCGGCCCATCAGAATCAGCCGCTAAACCTGTTGTTCTCAGAACTGAACCTACTGTTGCAGCAAGGCCTGTACCGGCTCAGCGACATGGCGGCTGCCTGCGAAAGTTTAAGTTATACGCATTTTTCACACATCGTTGCCAACTTGTTTAAACCCATGCGAGTCACCGGTTTTATGCACGGCGACTGGCAACAACAGCACGCCGGGCAACTGGCTCAGTTGATTCAGGCCAACACCGGCAGCAACGGCCTTAATAAAGCCCCAATTCAGCAACGCATAAAACGACTGCAGGACATCGAGCGGGCAGCCAACCCGATTGCAGTGCCAATGCAACACAACGACAAAGCGGCTTTGCAATATGTTCAGGGCGCGTCCGACTCGCCGCGCGAGCAGGTCGCCTTGATGTTGTTGCAACAACTTATCCATCAGTTTGTGTTTGATGAGCTGCGCACCCGACGTCAACTGGGCTACATGGCCGGCAGCCAGTATTTTGCGCTGCAGCGTTTGCCCGGCATCATTATTTTCGTGCAATCACCCAACGTCAGTGAAGACGATTTGCAACACCAGATCAGCGAAGCTCTTGAGCTGTGTTTCGAACACCTGAACGAAATGAGCTTAAAAGCCTGGGCACACAGTAAATCGGTGTTAAGACAGCAGTTATCAGTGACCGATCGCAGTCTGAGGGTTCGCAGTCAACGGCTATGGGGTGCCATTCAATTAGGCGATACGCAGTTCGATCGTGCCGATCAACTTATCCGCGCACTTGACGACTGGCAGCTCGACGACTGGCTCGCGTATAGCCAGCGGTTATTGTTTGAGCAACCGGTTCGGCTTTATATTCAAACCAAGGCCGATAGCGGCTAGAATCGCTTTACATTATTTTTGCTTTTGGTTAGCTTAACCTTAAATTAACAAATTATAAGAGCCGCAAGCCAGCGGCCTCCCATCAGGACATTATCTTTACCGTGAAAGTTACCTATTGGTTCGCTCTCTTAGCCGGCCTCACTATGATATTGAACAGTGCCAGTGCTGCGCCGCCCGGGGCGCTGGCGCAATCACGGCATTGGGCCATCAGCCAGGGCATGACCAGCCATACCGTAACCGACCTGTTGCAGGACACTCGCGGCTTTTTGTGGATAGCCACTCGCAATGGCCTGCAACGCTTTGACGGTGTCTCGTTCGAACATTTTATGACCGGCCGGCAACCGCACCAACTGCCGAGCAACAACATTCTCGATCTGTGGTTTAACGACAAGCAATTATGGGTTTCTACGGCACGGGGTGTGGCTTATTTTGACTATCAGCAGAACCGCTTCTACCGCCACCCTAAATTTGACAACGTTAACGGCCCACAACCACCGATCGTTAGCAAAATCATCGCTGACTTTAATGACAACTTGCTGTTTTTATCGGAAAGTCGTTTATGGCGGGTGGATACCAAAACAGCCACGCCCGTCACACTGTCCTACAACGGAGATACGCTGACCAATATCACCAATATCCACATGGGCAAACGCTGGATCTGGTTGAGTGAGCAGGATGGCAGCCTGTATGTCTGGGACGGCAACAGCTTTGATGTGTTCAAAGTCAGTCAGCAAAACCCGATCACTGACCCGTTGCCGGCCACGGGCTTCAATCACATCTTACAGCGTGCTGATCGGATTTATTTCGCTCATGATCGGGGACTGTTCATTCTTGACGACGATTTTCGACTGTTGCAACAACTGGACAATGCCACCGATCTTGATAACAGCACGCCCATCAGCAGTTTAGCCTATGTCGATAACGGCCATCTGTTACTGGGTACCAGTCAGGGCATAAAAATACTGGAAACGTTCTCGCGCCAGCCGGCCTATCTCAGCCGTCAGCATTCGTTATCTCTGCCCCCTTTACTACAGGTTAATGCTTTTACGGTTGATCACCTGCAACGGCTCTGGGTCGGTGCCGGCAACGGGGGCTTGTACCAATTTTCGAAACCGCGGTCGGCACTCAACTTCGAAAAGCTACTGGATATTCGTTTGAGCAATGAGCTGAATACCCTGTCGTTGCCGTCGACACTGAACGACTATACCAGCGCGACCAAGGACTATGAGGGATTCTGGTGGTTTACCAATGAACTGGGATTGCTGAAGTACGAGCCTGAACAACAGCAGATTAAAGAAGTACATCCCCTTCCTCTGACACAGCCACCCAATGTGATGCAAACGGAACTGTTCGCCGAACATCTGTTTGTGGTCGACCAGAAGCATGGTTTGCTGATCTTTGATATCGCTGAAAAGCGCTGGCGGCGGATGCCCGATAATCAAGCTTTCTTCGAACAGGAAAACCTACGTATCTCCGTACACGACAGTAAAATTTGGATAGCCGATAAGCATAATGCCGTTGCGGTGGATGAGTTCTTCCGCGTCGTTGAGCAGGTGCCACTGTCCCGGGGCGTCAGCAATAACGAACTCAAACCGCTGTTTGTTACCACCGAGTTTGAGCAACAAACATTGTACCTGGACTTTGTCAGTCCATTGGCTCCGGAACCGGAGCGTATGCAGTACCGGTTTCGCTTATTCGACTTAATGGATGAGTGGCAACACACATCGCGCCCGTTACAGCCAATTTCATTTAACCATTTACCGGCCGGTTCATACACGCTTCAGATTCAGGCATCCGTTGACGGTAAAGATTGGGCCATTCGCCACCAACAAGATATCAGTGTCAGCGGCCCCTGGTGGCAAAGCAGTTGGGCTTACGGCGTTTATGCATTATTGGTGGCCGGATTACTGCTGTTAAGCGGACGCTGGTTTGTGCATTTATGCCGGCAACGTGACCAACTGTCAGCCAGCCACCAACACCTGGCACAAGCGGTAGAAAGCTCCGGTGCGCAACTGTGGGAATGGCATCTTAGCGAGGGCGAGTTAATCCGTCACAACATTTGGCGCCACTGCCCAGCCTTCCCTATCGATGGCATTCGCTGTGGTTATGCGGGTTCCGCTGCCAATATCCATCCGCAGGATCTCAAGCGCGTCAAAGAAGAATTCAGTGCCATCGTCGACGGCAGTAAAGACATGTTTGAGTGCAGCTACCGGCTGGACAACCAGGGTCAGTGGCTGTGGATTATGGATCGCGGCAAAGTTACCGAGCGCGATGAACAGGGTAAACCTCGCCGGGTTCAAGGCGCCATCACTGACATCAGCGGCATGATAAGCAGTGAAGAACGCCTGAATATGCTGGCTTTGTCACTCACGAACATTTCCGACGGCATTTGTATTTTTGACCGCTTTTTCCGCAAACGTGAGATCAATAAAGCCTTTGAAACCATCACCGGCTACAGTCGCGAACAGATACTAGAGCAACCTTTTACGCTGCAGGCTTATGAGCAAAACTTTATCGATCAAATTAAACGTGACGTGTTTAAAGAAGGCAGTTGGCGTGGCGAAGTGACCGATATTCGTGCCGACGGCAGCGAGTTTCAGATGGAACTGACGTTGGATACCGTCAACAACGACAATGGCGATATCGAACTTATCGTCGCCAGTTTCTCGGACGTTACCGAACGCCGCAACACCGAAAACGAATTGCGCCGGCTGTCCAATACCGACAGTCTCACGGGGCTGCCCAACCGTTCCTACTTTCAGGTCAGTCACTCAAACCTGGTGCGCAAGAAAGTACCGCATGCGCTACTCATTTTTGACCTCGACGACTTTAAAAAGATTAATGACTCGCTCGGCCATGAAGTCGGTGATGAGCTGTTGTGCCGGGTGGCCGAACGATTAACCGACATTGGCCGGCGTCAGGACACCCTCTACCGGCTTGGCGGCGATGAGTTTGGCTTGCTGGTTGAAGACACCACAGAAATCAACGCCATCAGTGTGCTGGCCTCGAAAATTAATACCGAAATCGCAGTACCCTTTAACATCCAGCAGCACGAAGTGGTGATCGGCAGTTCCATCGGTATTGTGCTCTACCCTCACGACGGTCACACCTCTCAGGAACTGTTACAAAAGGCTGATACCGCGATGTATCATGCCAAACAACGCGGCGGCAACTGCTACCAGTTTTTCAGCCAATCCATGAACGAAAATGCGATTCGTCGCCTGCAAATCGAAAACGAGTTGCGCAGCGCCATACGTGAGCAGCGCGTGGAAGTGTTCTATCAGCCGAAAATCGAACTGGCCAGTCAGCATATTGCCGGCATTGAGGCGCTGGCACGAATACGCCGTGAAGATGGCACCGTAATCAGCCCGGCCGACTTTATTCCGCTGGCTGAGGAAACCGGTTTGATCGTGCCGTTGAGCGAGCAGGTGTTGCGGCAGTCCTGCCGCGACATGAAAACCTTTCTGAAGCTGGCCGGCGCACCGCGTCACGTAGCGATCAACCTGTCGGCACGCCAGTTCTCTACCTCCAGCCTGGCGTTTCAGGTCGAGTCGATACTTGCAGAAGAAAATATGCACCCACGCCATATCGAGTTCGAAATCACTGAAGGGATGGTTATGGCTGATCCGGAACGAGCCATTACCATGCTGGAAAACCTTGCGGATATGGGCGTGCAACTGGCGCTGGACGATTTTGGTACCGGTTATTCATCGCTGGCTTATTTAAAGCGCTTCCCGCTGCACACCCTGAAAATTGATAAAGCCTTTGTCGATGACATCACCACCGATGACAAGGATCGCAACATGGTTGCATCGATTGTCGGAATGGCACATAACCTGGGCTTAAAAGTGGTTGCTGAAGGGGTTGAGTCGCGCACCCAACTGGAGATCTTAAAAACTCTGAGGTGTGAGTATATTCAGGGCTTTTACTATGCCGAACCGATGCAAGCGGATGCGTTCATCCGCTACATCGGGCAACATCAGGAGCAACCGTCGCTTTAGTAAAAGCGACGTTGCTGTTCGGCCATTTCCACCAGCAGTGGTGCCGGTTGATAACGATCACCGCGCTGTTCTGCCAGGGTCTTCAGTTTGGTAACCAGCGCACCAATGCCAATCTCATCCATATAACGGAATGGGCCGCCACGGAACGGCGGGAAGCCGATACCAAACACTGAGCCGATATCGCCGTCGCGGGCACTGCGAATAATGCCTTCCTGCAAACAGTAGGCCGCCTCATTCAACATCGGCAACACACAGAGTTCCGCCACGGCTTCGCGGTCAAGGTTTTGTTTCGGCTCAATGCCTAACAACGAATACACCGAACTGTCGACCGGCTTACCTTTTACCCCTTTACCGTATTGATAAAAACCTTTCTGGTTCTTTTTGCCTTTGCGCTCATCGTCAATCAGCTTGTCAAAAGCCGCCGGAGGTTCAAAACGCTCACCCAGCTCTTTGCGCAAAATTGCCGCCACTTTCGCACCGACATCAATACCCACTTCATCCAGCAGCGTAATCGGCCCGACCGGGAAGCCAAACTTCACCAGCGCTTTGTCGACGTGCTCGATAGGCTCACCGGCAAGCACCAGTCGTGCAGCTTCGTTCATGTAAGGAGCCAGAATCCGGTTAACAAAGAAACCGGCGCCGTCCTTAACCACAATCGGCGTTTTGCCTTGTTTCTTGGCAAGCGCGACGGTCGTCGCGATGGTTTCCGGTGAGGTCCCCTCATGGGTAATAATTTCTGCCAACGGCATTTTATCCACCGGTGAGAAGTAATGCAGACCAATCACATTTTGTGGACGCTGCGCTTTCGCCGCAATCTGGGTAATCGGCAACGAACTGGTATTGGTCGCAAAAATGGTTTCCGGCTTGGCGTGCTGCTCAATGTCAGCCACCATTTTTTGCTTCAATTCCAGATCCTCAAACACCGCTTCAATCACCACATCCACCCGTTCGAAACCGGAATAATCCAGGGTGCCGCTTAATGACAACATGGTTTTTTCCAGTTCCGCACGGCGCATGTGTTTGCGTTTTACTTTTTTGTTCAAACGCTCATAACTGTAGTGCAGTGCATGAGTGATGCCTTCGTGGGAGATGTCTTTAATGCGTGCCGGCAAACCCGCTTTAGCCGCCGTCACGTAAGCAATACCGCCGCCCATCAGACCGCCGCCAAGCACACCGACGCGATGAATGTCCGCCGGCTTAACACCGTCAGCACCGGTTTCTTTTTTCATCTCGGTGGTGGCAAAAAAGATTTGTCGCAACTGGTACGACTGCGGTGTCATCGCCAGTTCACCAAAGCTGCGTGCTTCTTTGTCCAGTCCAGCTTCACGGCCTTTTTCAACACCAATACGCACGGTATCGATGATCTTATCGATTGCCGGATAATTCCCCTGCGCTTTCTTCTGTGCCTGTTCAGCCGCTTTCTTGTAAATAATATTACGCCCATAAGCGGTAGCTTCCAGCACTTTACTGATGCCTTTCAGGGGCGCTTTTTTCTTTTTCGGCTTAGCCGACAACGCGTGTTTCATCGCCGCGTCGAGCAAAATCGACTGAGGCACGACTTCATCCACCAACCCGGCTTTCAGCGCCTGTTTCGCCCGTAATTGCTTACCGGTCAGCATCATGGTGATGCCCTGCTGAACACCGACTAATTGCGGCAACCGTTGCGTTCCGCCGGAACCGGGCAGTAAACCCAGTTGCACTTCCGGTAAACCCAGTTGTGTTTTCGGATTATCCGAACAAACCCGGACATGACAGGCCATCGCCAGTTCCAGACCGCCACCCAGGCAGGCACCATTGATGGCCGCGACGACCGGTACTTCCAGCTGCTCGATGCGATCAAACATGGCCTGCCCCTTGCGGGCCAGACTTTCGGCATCGGCAGCGGTTTCACAATCGTTGATCATGTTGATGTCAGCGCCGGCAATAAAGGAACCCGGCTTACCACTGATAAACACCACGCCCTTGATGTCCGAATCGCCCTCCAGCCGGTTCATGAGTCGCCCGACTTCATCCGCGAAGGTATCCTTGAGGGTGTTCATTGACTCGCCCGGCACATCAATGGTGATCACCGCAACGCCGTTGTCCTTTATGTCCAGTGAGAAGGCTTTCTGTTCGCTCATTATTCACTCTCCAAAATCATCGCTGCGCCCAGTCCACCGGCGGCACAGGCTGTCGTCAGTGCGGTGCCGCCGCCACGGCGACGTAATTCGTAAATCATTTGCGTGATCATCCGCGCGCCGGTAGCAGCAAAGGGGTGACCATAGGCAATCGAGCCGCCTAACACATTAAACTTGGCCGGGTCGATTTCGCCAATGGCCTCGCTGCGGTTCAGTTTGTCCTGCGCAAACTGCTTGCTGGCAAACATTTTCATGTTGGTCAGTGTTTGTGCGGCAAAGGCTTCGTGCATATCAATCAGGTCCAGGTCGCTGAGTTTCATGCCGGCACGATCTAACGCGATGGGGGTCGCATAAGAAGGCCCCATCAGCATGTCCTGCTCAACCCCAATGGCGCTGAAGGCGTAGCTGCGAATATAGCCCAAGGGCTCGTAGCCCAGCTCTTTGGCGCGGCTTTCCGTCATCAGCATGACAGCCGATGCCCCGTCAGTCAGCGGTGTACTGTTGGCGGCGGTTACGGTACCGTGTTTGCGATCAAAGACCGGCTTCAATTTCGCCAACTTGTCGATTTGGCTGTCACCACGAATATTGTTATCGCGGCTGATGTGTTTCTTATAAGGTTCCGGATAGGCGGTCATCACTTCTTGATCAAGCCAGCCAGCTTCCCACGCTTGGTGCGCCTTTTGATGCGACTCCACCGTCAGTTGATCCTGCGCTTCGCGGGAAATACCATGCGACTTCGCCATTTGTTCAGCGGTCTGCCCCATGCTCAAACCGGTGCTGTATTCCGCCACCGCAGGGGGCACCGGTAACAGGTCCTTAAGACCCAGACGGCGCAAAATACTGAAGCGTTGTCCAAGGCTCTTGGCCTTATTCAGATCGACCAGCGCTCGGGCTAAACGTTTACTCACACCAATCGGCAGCACCGAAGAGGAATCCGCGCCGCCGGCGATGCCGACACTGATGTTGCCGGCCATCATGGTTTCCAGCACATTAACGGTGGTCTGGAAGCTGGTTGCACAAGCGCGGCTGACGCTGTACGCATCAACTTCGACCGGCAACTGTGTGCCAAGGACGATTTCGCGGGCAATATTAGGTGCTTCCGGCATTTGCACCACCTGGCCAAACACCAGTTGCTCTACCAGTCCGGGTTCGATTCCGGTGCGATTAATCAGCTCCTGCACTACCATTTTACCCAGATCGAGTGCCGGTATGCCGTGATAGTCAGTGGCTTGACGGGCAAAAGGTGTACGCAACCCTGCCACAATGGCAATTCGGTCACCGCTGGGGGTGCGCAACGATTGTGTTGCTGCCATATGCTTTCTCCATTATATGAATGACGGCCAATACTGGTCTGACCACAATAGATTTTGTTACAAATTCTAGCCGTTTATCGTGCAGATTAAAACCATCGTTTTGTTTAAAGTGTTACTATCTATGACTTTAAAACTCAAAAGACTACCCTCAAAATAGCACAGGTAGGCATTGATAACAGGTACAACAGGAGTCCCATGGCTGCGTCACAATTTAAAGCATTGCATGAGTTTCTCGATCGGCAGGTGCTCGGTCAGCCCGAATTTACCCGCAATTTGCTGCTGGCGGTATTGGCCGATGGCCATCTGCTGGTAGAGGGACCTCCCGGTTTGGCCAAGACCCGTGCCGTACAGGCTTTGGCAAAAGGCATTGAAGGTGACTTCCATCGCGTACAGTTTACACCGGATTTGTTGCCGGCCGACCTGACCGGTACGGACATTTACCGTCCGGAAAATGGCACCTTTGAGTTTCAACAGGGCCCGTTGTTCCATAACCTGATTCTGGCTGACGAAATTAACCGCGCCCCGGCCAAAGTGCAGTCGGCATTGCTTGAGGCCATGGCGGAGCGACAAATCACCGTTGGCCAACGCAGCTACCCGTTGCCACCGCTGTTTATGGTACTGGCGACGCAAAACCCATTGGAACAGGAAGGTACTTACCCGTTGCCCGAAGCGCAGTTGGATCGGTTTTTAATGCATCTGCGGTTGGACTACCCGGATGCCGAAACCGAGCAGCAAATTTTGCGCCTCAACCGCGGCGAAGTCATTGAGGGCGAAGAGGCCATGCCGACGCCGCTCACTCAGCAGCAGTTGTTCGACGCACGCCAACAGGTGATGCAGATATACCTCGACGAGGCGGTGGAACACTATTTGGTGCAACTGATTATTGCCACCCGTCAGCCGGCCAATTACGACGCTGAGCTGGCCAGTTGGATAGCCTACGGCGCCAGCCCGCGAGCCACCATATCACTGGAGCGCTGCGCACGCGCCAGCGCCTGGCTTGACGGTCGCGACTTTGTCACGCCGGACGACATCAACAGCGTGTTGCACAACTGTCTGCGCCACCGCATCATCATCAGCTACCAGGCCGAAGCCGACGGCATCACTCAGGATCAGGTCATCGATAAAATCGTCTCACTGGTACCGGCTCCTTAGTATGTTGTCGCAAGAGCAGTCACGTTATTGGTTAGAGAAACTGCGCAGTGACGGCCTGCAGCCGACCATGCAGGAGCTGCTGTATTACCGTACCCGGCTGCCGGCCATCGCCCGTCACAAACGTAACCTGCCGGCGATTAGCCAAAGCGGACCCTTATTAAGCAAAACCCGGGGCCGTGGGATGGAATTTGATGAAGTGCGCCATTATCAGGCGGGCGATGACATTCGCGCCATCGATTGGCGGGTAACTGCCCGTACCGGAAAACCGCACACCAAGTTGTACCGCGAAGAAAAAGAGCGACCGGTGTTTTTGGTGACCGATTTGGCTCTGACGCAGTTATTCGGCAGTCAATTGCTGTTTAAATCGGTGCAGGCCTGCCATTTGACCGCAGCGCTGGCGTGGCAGGCACAGCAGCGTGGTGACCGGGTCGGCGGTATCATCAGTAACGGCTGGTTGCATCGCGAACATAAGCCGGCGGCACGTCAGGCGGGAGTATTGCACTTTTTGCACAGTCTGCTGGACGTGCACCAGGACAGTTTTAACCGCTGGCAACAGCATCAGCGCCCGCACCCTGCACCACTGGCCGACACCATTAACCGTTTACAGAAACTCGTTAAACCGGGCAGCCTGATTAACATCATCAGTGATTTCCAGCATTTCGACGATGAACTTCTGGAGCCACTGGCTCGTCTAAATCAGCGTAACTCCGTGCGTTGCTTCTGCAGCTATGACCCCATGGAGTGCGAACTGCCACAAGGTTATTCAGCACAGGCACTGGCCGTTTTTGACGGCGAACAACAGGCGCAAATTAACCTCGCGGACAAACGTCAGCGCGAACGCTATCAAAACACCGCCGAGCAGCGCCGGCATCATCAGCAACAACAATTTGAACAGCATGGCTTACGGATCAGTTATGTCAGCAGTGCCCAGGCGCTGGAACAGCGATGGGCCGACCTCCGTTAGCAACACAGGAATAAGGTGAACGTTTTTGATGCAGCAAGCGTCTTTAGAACAACTAAACGATATTGTTGAACCCGGTGCCGCCAGCTTCTGGCCACCGGCGTGGCCGGTTATTGTCATCAGCATAATACTGTTGGCACTGGTGCTAGGACTGCTCTGGTGGCTGCATGCGCGTTATCGTATCCGCCGCCCGCAACGTCTGGCGCTGGCGAAATTACGACAACTGCAACAGCCATCGGCCAGTGATGTCACTTTACTCTGTAAACGGGTGGCACTGGCCTATTACCCTCGTCAGCAGATTGCCGCTCTCAGCGGTGAGGATTGGCTGCGCTTTATGGGTGCCAACGCGCAACAACATAATGACCTGCTACAACAGTGTGACGCCTTATTTTATAAACCGGCGCAGGGCGAATTAATCAGCCGCTACCAGCAGTTCGCCGAACAATGGATTCGTCATGCCCACCGCCACGCCCGCCAAGCGCGTAAAGGTGGCCGTCATGTTTGAATTTGCCTGGCCCTGGATGTTTTTGCTGCTGCCGTTACCCTGGCTGGTTCGCTATTTACTGCCGGCCGGCTCACCAACGTTGTCGGCGATCCGCATTCCGTCGCTGAATGGCTTATCCAATACTCAACAAAGCATGCGCGCAAAGCCCTGGATGTGGGCGCTGTTGACGCTCTGCTGGTGTTTGCTCATCGCTGCCAGTGCACGCCCGCAATGGCTCGGTGAGCCGTTGCCGGTGCGCTCTGAGGGGCGCGAGATTATGCTGGCGGTGGATCTCTCCGGCAGTATGGAAATTGCGGACATGCAGCTTAATGACCGCAGTGTCGACCGGTTGACCATGGTCAAGGCAGTATTGGGTGACTTTATCACCCGTCGCGAAGGCGATCGGCTGGGACTGATTTTTTTCGCCGATACCGCCTTTTTACAAACCCCAATGACCTATGACCGTGAAACCGTCCGGCAAATGCTGGAAGAATCGGTGCTGGGACTGGTTGGCGAGCGCACCGCGATTGGTGATGCCATCGCCCTGGCGGTTAAACGCTTTCGCAGTAAAGACGAAACCAACCGGGTATTGGTGCTGTTAACCGATGGTCAGAATACCGCCGGCAACCTAACACCGGATCAGGCACTGGAGTTAGCCGATGCGTTTGATGTTCGCATTTACCCCATCGCGGTGGGCGCCGAAGAAGTCGTTGTCGACAGTTTCTTCGGTCAGCGCCGGGTTAACCCCAGCCGCGATCTGGACGTACCGCTGATGCAACGCATTGCTGAAACCACCGGTGGCCGTTACTTCCGCGCACGCAGCACCGAAGAACTGGAACAAATTTACCAACTGCTCGATGAGCTCGAGCCCATCGCCGGTTCCCCGCAGCAATTACGGCCTCGTCAGGCGCTGTATTTTTGGCCGTTATCCGGGGCGCTGCTGCTGATGGTAGTGATTGCGCTCTTCCACTATCGCCCGTGGAGGTTTCGTCATGGCTGATTTCCATTTCCTTCGTCCCTGGTGGTTACTGGCACTGCTGCCGCTGGCACTGTTTTACTGGCGCCTGTTGGTGATGCAGAAAACGCAGTCTGGCTGGCATCAATGGCTGCCCCAACATCTTGCCCACGTGCTGGTTAATTCCGGTGGCAAACAGTCATCGTGGTCGGCTCATCGACTCGGCCTGTTCTGGTTGATCAGCAGTACCGCCCTTGCCGGCCCGACCTGGGAACGTTTACCACAACCGGTTTATCAACTGGAAACCGGTCAGGTCGTGATCATGGACATGTCGCCATCGCTACTGGCGGAGGACATCGAGCCAAATCGTTTAACCCAACTGCGCTTTAAAGCCATGGACTTGGTGAAATCCGGTCTTGATGGCGACACCGGTCTTATCGCCTACGCCGACGACGCTTTTACCATCAGTCCGTTGACCGCTGATAATAATAACTTATTGAATTTGATCCCGTCGTTGTCGCCACAAATCATGCCTAATGCCGGCAGTGAGCCGCTGCGGGCACTCAAGCTTGCGGACGAACTGCTGACCAACGCCGGTTACGCCGAGGGTGACATCTACTGGCTGACGGACGGCATTGCCACCAGCGAACTGAATGCGCTGAGCAGTTATTTGCGCAAGCAACCCCATCGGGTGTCGATTCTTGGTATTGGTACTACCGACGGTGCGCCGGTACGGTCCGCCGATGGCAGTTTGCTAAAAGACCGCTTTAATCAGCCGGTCATCGCTAAGCTTACACCATCACGGTTGCAGGATCTCGCCAGCCTTACCGGCGGTATTTATCAAACCGTGCGCCGTGATAACGACGATGTTGCGGCGCTCGTCAACCAGCCGCCATTAACCCGTGAAGGCAAAGACGCCGACCAACAACAGCAAGGCGACCAATGGCGCGATAATGGTCCGTTACTGGCGTTACTGCTGATCCCACTGGTGTTGTTCAGTTGGCGACGCGGCGGCAGCCTCGGCAGTTGGTTGTTGCTGGCTGGTTGGCTACCACTGAGCCTGTCGAGCGGCAGTGCTTACGCTGCCACCCAGCAAGCGGACGCGGCGCCGGGCTGGTGGCTGAATCAGGAGCAACAGGCGCAACAATTACTTGAGCAGGAGCAGTATCAGGCAGCCGCTGAGTTAAGTGAGCAGCCCTTCCGCCAGGGCGTGGCCTATTATCGTGCCGGGGATTATCAGGCCGCTGTCGATCGCTTTGCCCAGCTTGATAGCGCCCAAAGTTGGTACAATCGTGGTAATGCATTGGCTCAGTTGCAACAGTTTGAAGCCGCCCGGGATTCCTATGAACAGGCATTGAAGCGCCGCAGTGACTGGCCCGAAGCTGAAGAAAATAAAGCGCTGATGGAGCAACTGCTAGAACAGCAAAAGCAACAGGACGGCGAACAAAAAGGCCAACAAGGTGACGACGGTGAACAGGATGACAGCCGTGATCAACAAGGCCAAAATCAGGGCGAAAACCAAAACAACGGCCAGCAGGACGCCGAACAACAGGATAATTCAGCCGATCAGCAGCAGGATCCTCAGGGTCAGCAGCAAGGCGATGGCGACCAACAGCAACAACGCCAGCAACAACAAAACGAATCCGAGCAGCAGCAACAGCAACAGGCACAGCAAGGCGAGCAACCACAGAACACCGAGGCCGAGCGGCAGCGTAATCAGCAAACGCAATTCCGCGACGATATTGACCCGGAAAAAGCCCAGCAGTTGGAACAGTGGATGAAACGTATCCCTGATGATCCCAGTATCTTGCTGCGCAATAAAATGCTATTGGAAAGTCAGCGTCGCAACCAGCGCCGCGCATCACAACCTGAGGGAGTTGAGCGAAAATGGTAAGGTGGATACAAGGTGTTTGTATGGTTGTACTGGTGCTCTTCAGTGCAGCAAGTTACGCCGATGTCACTGAAATTGAGGCAACCGTTGACAAAAATCCGGTCATTGCCAACGAATCCTTCGTGTTAACGGTGACCTTTAATGACGACGTCGGTAATAGTGCCTTCCAGCCGCAGCAACTGCTCAGCGACTTTATGGTCGGACGCACCTCAGTGAGCCGGCAAACCTCGATTATGAACGGCGAATTGAATAAGCTGACCCGCTTCACCACGGTGTTAATTGCGGAACAACCCGGTACCTATACCATCCCGGCCATTATGATGGATGGCGCCAAGTCGAAACCCATTACGGTTGAAGTGTTGGCGGCCGGCAGCGATACCAGCGCGCGCTCTGATAAGATTGCCTTTATTGAAAGCACCGTCGACAGCGATTCGGTGTTTTTGCAACAGCCGCTGACCTACATTGTGCGCCTGTATCTGGCCGCTGATCTGAATAAAGGCAATTTGGTACCGCCGCAGATGGAAAATGCCGATATTCGTCAAATTGGTTCAGACGAAGAATCGTCGGAGATGATCAACGGCCGCCGCTATAAGATTTACCAGCGTACTTTCCAGATAACCCCCAACAAATCCGGTACGTTTAAGATTAAAGGCGCGCGCTTTGATGGCGAAGTCTACGCGGAAGGTCAGCGCTCTATCTTTTCGTCGTTCTCCAACACCCAGCCGGTGAGCACCCTCGGCGAGACCATCGAACTGACGGTTAAGCCGATACCGGCCAATTGGCAGGGTGCCTGGCTACCGAGTGAACTGGTTACGCTGTCACAGACGCTTAGCCCGGAAACCGACACCATCGAGGTGGGTGAACCCTTAACCATTCGCTATCAATTAACCGCCGTCGGTGTAAAGCCGGAACAGTTACCGGAGATTTCACCGGCGTTTCCGGATTCCGTGCGGGTCTATCCCGATAACGACGAAACCGACCAGTACGTTCGCAATGGCGTGACCATTGCTCAGAAAACGGTCAGCTTCGCGGTCGTCCCCAATCAGCCCGGCTCGTTGCAATTGCCGTCGGTCAGCGTACCTTGGTTCAACACCAAGCGCGATCAGGCCGATGTCGCGCGTACCGACCCCGTCACACTGACGGTGGAAGGGGTTGCCAACCAACTGGCGCAACAACCCAAAGCAGAGCCTCAGGCGCCGCCTAAGCCCGAGCCGGAAGCCTCGCCGCAAAGTACCGAACAGCCGCAAGCTCAGCCCGACGTCAGTGCCCTCGCGGATCAGCGTCTGGTAACCGTGTTAGCGCTGCTGTTGTTTCTGTCGTTGCTGGGTAACCTGGCCTTTTTCTGGCGCCGCAGAAAACAGCGGCCGTTAAAGGTGCAAGCCAAGGCAAACACCGAACAACCGCTGACCAGCAGTCAGCAGTGGCGGAACTTCCAAAAAGCTTGCGCCGACAACCATGCCCGCAAGGCCGATGAGTTTTTGCGCAAATGGGCACAGCAACGTTTTGACAAACGCCTGGTCGCGCTGGGTGATTTGGCAAGATGGCTCGCTCATGGCAATCAGGTCGACCAAGAGCTGCAACAACAGCTTAATGATTTGCAACAGTCCCTGTTCAGTGCCAGCAAGCCCAAATGGACCGGCGGTAAAGCGCTTTATCAAAGCCTGCGCAAAGCCCTGGACAATCAGCCCAAGCCGAAACAACGCAACGATCTGCCGGAGCTTTATTAACGGGCTTCGCGGGATAGGCGCTTCGCGCGGGGTGGGCTTCGCGGTTTAGGCGCTCTGCGCGGGGTGGGCTTCGCGGGATAGGCGATCTGCGCGGGATGGGCTTCGCGGTTTAACAGGCGTAGCCCCTAGACCGCGAAAGCGAAGCCGAGCCCAAACCGGGCGCAGCCCCTAGACCGCGAAGGCGAGGCCGAGCCCAAACCGGGCGCAGCCTCTAGACCATCAAACTTAGATATCTTTACGAGTGATATCCGCATCTTCTTTCAGGGTATCGATAAAGGCTTGCAGTATTACCTGCGCCTGACGATTGCTTAACTGTTGACGAATCTGATCGGCCTGCTCGTCCAGTTCCGCGTTGCCAGGGGTAACCTGAGTCAGTGCAATCACCACAGCATCACCGTTACTCAGCTCGACCGCTTTCATTGCCGGTTCATCGCCCGCGTTAGGCGCCATTTGAAACACGTTGCGAACGACACCACGTGGATGCTCCTGGGTGTTCATGGTAATGCTGTCAAACCAGACTACCTGGTCATCCAACTCACTGCCGCCTTCAGCCCACTGCTGTTGCCACTGCTGTGCCTGTTCCAGAGCCATTTGCTGAGCCTTTTCAGTACGCAGCTGTTGCTCGATTTGGTC
The DNA here is from genome assembly GCF_003987185.1 of Idiomarina aquatica. Taxonomy (GTDB): domain Bacteria; phylum Pseudomonadota; class Gammaproteobacteria; order Enterobacterales; family Alteromonadaceae; genus Idiomarina; species Idiomarina aquatica. The sequence goes on from NZ_PIPS01000001.1 coordinate 438,231, forward strand.
ACGCACTTCAGCCAGCTCACGGGTGTGCTGTGGCTCATGTTCGAGAACCCGCACAACCAGCGAGCGGTCGTCTGAGGTTTCAATGATGTCACTGTTTAAACGCTCATCAATCAGATTCTCAGAGAAGATATTGTTCAGAATAACATCATCACTGAGCGGTGTCGGCGCACGGTTACGGGCAAATAAGTCGGTAGTGCGAACTTGTTCACCAATCGCCTCTGCCGCCGGTGCCAATGTATCAGGCTGTTCAAAGCTGACCTCAGCCAGTTGCTGCTGCAATTGGAAGTAGCGGTCTTCAAGCTGTTGCTCGACCAACTGCTGGCGAACCTCGTCTGCAACTTCCTCGAACGGAGTCACTGAGCCCGGACGCAAATCCGTAAGCTTGATGATGTGGTAACCGAAACTGGTTTCGACTACGTCAGAAACATCACCGACATTTTCCAGTTCAAACGCCGCCTGGTCAAAGTCTTCATCCATCATGCCCCGCTCAACCCATTCAAGGTCGCCGCCGACTTCGGCTGAGAAGGTATCGTCAGAATAAGTCTGAGCGACGTCCGCAAAGTCAGCGCCGTCACGCAACTCGGCTAACGCTTGTTGCGCTTTTTGCTCCGCGTTTTCGGTGCCATGCTCCACCAGAATATGAGATAAGCGACGCTCTTCTTCGGTGCGGTACTGGTCGATACGATTATCGTAGAATGCCCGCACTTCTTCGTCAGCAATCTCGATATCACTCATTAGGTCGGCTTTGGACAGCTCGACGTACTCAACCTTAATGCGCTCCGGCGCCTGAAACGCCTGGCTGTTGCTCTCATAGTACTGAGTGATTTCTTCTTCACTTAGCTCCACCTGATCAATGAAATCGGCGTTGCGAGCCACCAGGTAGCCACCTGAGCGGGTCTGTTCCTGCAAGCGCAGGATAGCCAGAATTTCTGAATCGAGGGCAAACTCGCTGCCTGCCAGTGCCTGGAGCAACTGATTACGCAGCAAATCGTTCTGCATTAGGTTGGCAAAACTTTCCGGCGTATAACCGGCATTGCGCAACGCCATCAAATAAACGTCGTTATCAAACTGACCGGCTGTACGGAATGCAGGAATATCACGAATTTCCTGCTTAACCTGAGCGGCCGAAATGCGCATGCCATGATCCTGTGCGTATTGAATCAGCAAGCGTTGCTCAATTAACTGATTCATCACATTGGCACGTACGGTTTTCATGTAACCCGGGTCCGAGCTGATGGCATCGAACATATCACCGAATTGCTCTTGCAAACGGCTACGCTCATTTTCATAAGCTCGGTCATATTCCGTCTGGGTAATCTCGGCGCCATTAACTTCAGCAACCGTAGTGTCCGCGCCTCCCGTTACGTAGCTACCTACACCGGCTAGCGCAAAGGTCAAAATTATCAGCACCAGAACGGCTTTCGCAGCAAAACTCTGCGATCCTTCTCGTATCCGCTCTAACATAATCAGAACTTCCTTCGTGGTTTAATTATCGACGGCACATTATAGCGAAACCGCACTAAAACTCACCCTTTCGACAAAAAAATAACCCGGAGTTCACAGACTCCGGGTTATTATTGATTCAAAATCTTTTATAAAAAAGCGCGTTAGCGCCTTAATTAATTTACTGCGTCTTTCAGAGCTTTACCGGCTTTGAAAGAAGGTACTTTTGCAGCAGCGATTTGAATGGTTTCACCCGTTTGTGGGTTACGACCCGTGCGCGCAGAACGCTCACGTACGCTGAATGTACCAAAACCAACCAGGGCTACCTGGTCGTCTTTTTTCAGAGCTTCGGTTACTGCATCAATCATTGAGTCCAGTGCACGACCAGCAGCAGCTTTAGAGATATCTGCACCTGCCGCGATTTTGTCAATTAGCTGAGACTTGTTCACAGTATCATCCCCTTCGATTGTTATTATCAAATTTCCGTGGTTCCATTCGGATTTTTTAAATGGGCCGAAATTGTTATATCAAGCTTAATTTAAATGTTCAACACCATACTATCCGAACTTTTTCTGTCCAGCCGCCCGGCAACTACTCAGGCCGGTGTTAGCTTTCACAGTTAGGCTACCACAGTGGTTACGTTTGAAAACCCTTTTTTCGATATTTTTAACGAAAAAATGCGGCCTACAGGCGTATTTCTATGCCATAGACCGCATTCTGCCGTTTTCCAGCTCAAACGCTATACGACGTTTGTATTAGTTGCTCGACATTGGGTTCTTTTCCAACGCCACAGCCAGCACTTCATCAATCCATTGCACCGGCTGAATGGTCAGATCTTTCTTAACGTTATCAGCAATTTCCTTCAGATCACGCTCATTGTCTTTCGGAATTAACACGTGTTTAATGCCACCACGATGCGCCGCCAACAGTTTTTCTTTCAAACCACCGATCGGCAGTACTTCACCGCGTAACGTGATCTCACCGGTCATCGCCACTTCCGATTTAACCGGAATCTTGGTCAACGACGACACCAAGGCCGTCACCATCGCCACACCGGCGCTGGGGCCGTCTTTGGGCGTTGCCCCTTCTGGCACGTGCACGTGAATATCACGTTTTTCGTGGAAGTCATCGGCAATACCGAGCTTATCGGCACGGCTGCGAACCACCGTCAGCGCGGTCTGAATCGACTCCTGCATGACGTCACCCAAGGAACCGGTAGAGGTGATTTTGCCTTTGCCCGGCACATTGGTCGCTTCGATGGTCAGCAGATCACCACCGACTTCGGTCCACGCCAGACCGGTGACCTGACCGATTTGATTGGCTTCTTCCGCTTTACCAAAGTCAAAGCGTTGCACACCAAGGAAGTCGCTCAGGTTATCCTGCGAAATCTCTACGTGCTTAATCGACTTATCCAGCAAAATCGTTTTTACCGCCTTACGGCACAAACGTGACAGTTCACGCTCGAGATTACGCACACCGGCTTCGCGGGTGTAGTAACGAATAATGCCGACAATTGCATCATCCTTAACGGTAATCTCTTTTTGCTTCAAGCCGTTGCGTTCGATTTGTTTCGGTAACAGGTGACGTTTGGCAATGTTCAGCTTCTCGTCTTCGGTATAACCGGACAAGCGAATCACTTCCATACGATCCAGCAACGGCGCCGGAATATTCATGCTGTTCGAGGTCGCCACAAACATCACATCCGATAAGTCGTAATCGACTTCCAGATAATGGTCGTTGAAGTTAACGTTTTGCTCAGGATCCAATACTTCCAGCAACGCTGAAGCCGGATCGCCGCGCATGTCAGCGGACATCTTATCGATCTCATCCAACAGGAACAGCGGGTTACGCACACCCACTTTGGCCATTTTCTGGATCAGTTTGCCCGGCATAGAACCGATGTAAGTACGTCGGTGACCGCGAATTTCAGCTTCGTCGCGAACGCCGCCCAACGCCATGCGCACGTATTTACGGCCGGTCGCTTTGGCAATCGACTGTCCCAGCGAGGTTTTACCCACCCCCGGCGGTCCTACCAAACATAAAATAGCGCCTTTCACCTTGCTGGTACGCTGTTGTACCGCAAGGTACTCGATAATGCGCTCTTTCACTTTTTCCAGACCGTAGTGGTCGGCATCAAGAATTTTCTCGGCATTCGCCAAATCTTTCTTAATGCGCGATTTTTTCTTCCACGGAATCGACACCATCCAGTCAATGTAGCCACGCACCACGGTTGCTTCCGCCGACATCGGTGACATCATTTTCAGCTTCGACAGCTCCGCTTCAACCTTTTTACGGGCTTCCGCCGGCATTTGTGCGGCATCGATTTTCTTCTGTAACTGCTCAAATTCGTCAACGCCGTCTTCGCCTTCACCGAGCTCTTTCTGAATGGCTTTCATTTGCTCATTCAGATAATACTCGCGCTGGCTTTTCTCCATCTGCTTTTTAACCCGGCTGCGAATGCGCTTCTCAACCTGCAGAATATCGATTTCACCTTCCATCAGCGCCATCAGGTATTCCACCCGCTCACGCACATCGGTAATTTCCAGTACGTGTTGCTTGTCCGCTAACTTCAACGGCATATGAGCGGCCATGGTATCGGCCAAGCGGTCACAGTCGTCAATCCCCGACAACGAGGTCAGCACTTCCGGCGGAATCTTTTTGTTCAGCTTTACATAGCCTTCAAACTGATTCATCGCCGAACGGGTCATCACTTCCTGTTCTTTTTCCGGCAACTCTTCTGAGGCCAGATAATGGATGCTGGCTTTAAAGAAATCGTCATCATCCTGTAAGTCATCCAACTGCGCACGCTGCTGTCCTTCTACCAGTACCTTAACGGTACCGTCAGGCAGCTTCAGCAGTTGCAACAGCGTTGCTACCGTGCCGACACGATAAATATCGTCCTCGGCAGGTTCATCGACCGAAGCGTCTTTCTGCGCTACCAGAAACACTTTCTTGTCCGCATCCATCGCCGCTTCCAAACACCGAATCGACTTCTCGCGGCCAACAAACAGTGGTATCACCATATGGGGGTACACCACTACGTCTCGTAACGGCAGAACAGGCATGGTCATTTGTTCTGTACGTTCTTCGCTCATTAATTTCTCCCGACCTTGGTTATAACTGTTATATGCGGTCTCAACGGCAAAGTTCAATGTTTGACAGAAAAAAAGGGCCATACGGCCCTTTTTTGCACACATTTTGCGCTAAAACAGCGGCTTACTCACCCGAGGCCTGTTTATCCTTACCTTGATTAGCATAGATCAAGATTGGATCAGACTCACCGGCAATTACCGATTCGTCCACCACCACTTTAGCAACCCCTTCGATGGAAGGCAGTTCATACATGGTACCGAGCAGAACATCTTCGACGATAGAACGCAAGCCTCGTGCGCCGGTGCGGCGTGACATCGCTTTTTTAGCGATCGCCCGCAAGGCGTCATCACGGAACTCCAGCTCAACACCTTCCATATCAAATAATGCCGCGTATTGCTTGGTCAGTGCGTTCTTCGGCTCTTTCAGAATCTGCACCAGAGCTTCTTCATCCAGTTCATCAAGTGTCGCAACCACCGGCAGACGACCGATAAACTCAGGGATCAAACCGTATTTAACCAGGTCTTCCGGTTCAACCTGAGCAATCACCTTGCCTTCTTCGGCTTGCTTCTTACTTTTCACTTCGGCCCCAAACCCAATGCCGGTGCCGGTCGCCAGACGCTGTTCAATGACTTTGCTAAGGCCCGCAAATGCACCACCACAGATGAACAGAATTTTCGAGGTGTCGACCTGCAAGAATTCCTGTTGGGGGTGTTTACGACCACCCTGTGGCGGCACCGACGCTACCGTCCCTTCAATCAGTTTTAACAGCGCCTGTTGCACACCTTCGCCACTGACGTCGCGAGTAATCGACGGGTTATCTGACTTGCGCGAGATTTTGTCGATTTCGTCAATGTAGACGATGCCGCGCTCGGCCTTTTCCACATCATAGTCGCATTTCTGCAACAATTTCTGAATGATGTTTTCGACGTCTTCACCCACATAACCGGCTTCGGTCAGGGTGGTCGCATCCGCCATGGTAAACGGCACATCAAGGTAACGCGCCATGGTTTCGGCGAGGAAGGTTTTACCCGAGCCCGTCGGACCGATCAGCAAAATATTACTTTTACCCAGTTCAATTGGCTCTTTGCCTTTACCACTGTTACGCAAGCGCTTGTAGTGGTTATATACGGCCACCGACAGCACCCGTTTGGCACGATCCTGGCCAATCACATAGTCGTCCAGGTTGGCACGAATTTCTTTCGGTACCGGCAGTTTGTCTTCTGCGGCCGCCGGCGCGATGTCCTGGATCTCTTCTTTCAAAATATCGTTACAAAGATCCACACATTCGTCGCAAATAAACACTGACGGCCCGGCTATCAGCTTTTTAACTTCGTGCTGACTTTTACCGCAAAAGGTGCAATACAGCGGCTTATCGCCTTCACCTTCGGTTTTATCAGTCATGCTTCTCTCCTACTGCTCTTCGCCACGCTGGCTCAAAATACCATCAACCAGACCGTAATCTACGGCTTCCTGTGCCGCCATGAAGTAATCGCGATCGGTGTCGCGCGCCACTTTCTCGTAATCCTGTCCGGTATTATCCGCTAACATACGGTTCAAGCGCTCTTTCAGATCGAGGATCTGTTTGGCGTGAATTTCGAAATCCGAAGCCTGGCCCTGGAAACCGCCTAACGGCTGGTGAATCATTACCCGTGAATTCGGCAGACAATAGCGTTTGCCCTTAGCACCGCCGGCCAACAGGAAAGCGCCCATACTGGCAGCCTGCCCCATGCACACGGTACTGACGTCGGGTTTGATAAACCGCATGGTATCGTATATCGCCATACCGGCCGTTACCACGCCACCCGGCGAGTTAATGTAGAGATAAATGTCTTTATCCGGATTGTCCGACTCCAGGAACAACAGCTGTGCCACAATCAAATTGGCCATATGGTCTTCGACCTGACCACAACAAAAAATCACCCGCTCTTTCAACAAACGAGAATAAATATCGTAAGAACGCTCACCCTTAGAAGTCTGTTCGACCACCATTGGAACAAGCTGTGCCATTGGGTCCTGAATATCACTCGACATTAATTTAATGCTCCTGAAATAAAAATGGCTCGTATGAGGTCATACGAGCCATTAAACCAAGCAGATACGGAGTCCGTCAAGGATTCCGTCTTGATCTTACTGCTTTGGGTTCATAATATCGTCAAAGCTCGCTTCTTTCTCAGAAACGTTTGCTTGCGACATCACGTAGTCAATTGCCTGCTCTTCCAAGGCCAGGTTACGAACCTGTTGCATCATGTCATTGTTCGACTTGTAGTACGCAACCACTTCTTCAGGGTCTTCGTACGCAGAAGCCGCGTTCGCAATGATGGCGTCAACTTTTTCGTCGTCTGGCTTCATTTCGTTTTGGCGAATCACTTCACCCAGTAACAAGCCAACTTTAACGCGTTCTTTTGCCTGTTCTTCGAACAGTTCTGCCGGCAATTCAGGCATTTGCTCTGGGTTGCCGCCGAAACGTTGTGCAGCCTGCTTACGCAGCGCGTCGATTTCCTGGTCGATCATCGCTTTTGGCAACTCAACGTCGTTATGCTCAACAATACCCTTCAGCACCTGATCTTTCAGCTTACCTTTAACGGCATTGTTCAGTTCGCGTTCCATGTTTTTACGCACTTCAGCTTTCAGCGCATCAACACCGCCTTCTTTCACGCCAAACAACGCCACAAACTCGTCGTTCAGTTCTGGCAGTTCACGTTCTTCAACAGTTTTCGCGGTAACCACGAATTGCGCGTCTTTCCCTTTCAGGTTTTCCGCGTGGTAGTCTTCCGGGAACGTCACTTCGATGGTCTTTTCTTCGCCCGCTTTGATGCCTTTGATTTGGTCTTCAAAGCCAGGAATCATGCGGCCTTCGCCCAGTTCCAGCTGGAAGTCTTCGGCTTTACCGCCTTCGAATTCTTCGCCGTCAATTGAACCGACAAAATCCATCGTTACACGGTCGCCTTTCTTCGACTTACGCTTAACTTCTTTCCAGCCAGCGTGTTGCTTGCGCAACGTTTCCAGCATGTTGTCGACGTCTTCGTCAGTAACTTCAACCGCAGGCTTTTCAATAGCGATTTTATCCAGGTTTTTCACTTCAACTTCTGGATACACTTCGAACGTCGCAGTGAACTCAAGGTCTTTACCCGGTTCATTCACTTTAGGTTCGATAGCAGGCGCGCCGGCAGGGTTTAGTTTTTCCTGCATGACCGCTTCGTAGAATTTGCTTTGCATCACACCCGATGCCGCGCGCGAACGAGCTTCGCGACCAAACAGCTTCTGCAGCACGTGTGGAGGAATTTTTCCCTTACGGAAACCGTTCACACGACGGTGACGGTATTCTTCTTTCAGTAAACGTTTGACTTCGTTGTCAATAGTATCCGCCGGTACCGAAATGGTGACGCGACGTTCTAAACCTTGAGTTGTCTCTACAGAAACCTGCATTGCTTCATTACCTCGGTTTCAATCAATGAATGTCGTGCGCCCCTTTTGTTATCAAATGCTAATCAAAAGATGTGGGCACCACAACGGCGTTGACCTTTAAAAATGACGCAGCATTATAGCGAGGTAACCGACGCGAGTCGAGAGGCTAAGAGGAAAAAAGCTGGCGGGCGTGCGTTAAAAACGCACGCTACTGTTCCAATTTTAAGATGAGGTTATTGATTTCACCCAGTCGATCCGGTTTATCGCCGCGCATATTTTCCTGATCGGCAACTTCCGTTTCGTATTCATCGTAACGCCACTGTTTGAGGATTTCGAGCTTCTGTTCTTTGCTCAGATCGTCACGCTTCAGAACATTTTCAGGCTCACCGAACGTACCCGCGGGATTGCGCAAACAGGTTTCATAATCAGCCATTGCGACCTCCAATAATGTACACTAGCGAAGAAAGATTCTGACGTTAAGTCTAGTTGTAATGAGGGGATACGCAAATAAATCGGCAGACGATCAGATAACCGCAGTAACAATAATGGTCGGCGAGACTGGATTCGAACCAGCGACCCCTTGGACCCAAACCAAGTGCGCTACCAAGCTGCGCTACTCGCCGAAAACCTAGATTGTTCACTGGAGGAAAAAAGAAGTGGGGTGGATGATGGGACTTGAACCCACGACAACCGGAATCACAATCCGGGGCTCTACCAACTGAGCTACACCCACCACTGATAGACTTTTGTTTGGCGCGTTCTGGCGCACCCGGCAGGATTCGAACCTGCGACCGACGGCTTAGAAGGCCGTTGCTCTATCCAGCTGAGCTACGGGCGCATATCGAACTTTTCCTGCAACCGCCTGCTTTTATAAATGGTCGGCGAGACTGGATTCGAACCAGCGACCCCTTGGACCCAAACCAAGTGCGCTACCAAGCTGCGCTACTCGCCGAACTTTCATAAAAGCGTGTTATCAGCTTGCTGGCTGACAACGGGGGCGAATATTACCTGCTGCGATTGTCAGCGTCAAACATTTTTTGCGAAACAATGACTGAGTGGCTACTTTTGCAACAAGCTGTCTATTTTTAGCACATTATCACTCAAAAAGCCGTCATTTTTGCCGTACTATCGTACAGTGACAAGGCATCGCAAAACTCGTACACTATAACGCCAGACCAAACACTCATCATCTAGCTTGGGGAATAACCGACACATGCCCGCACAAATTATCGATGGTAAAGCAATCGCTGCCGCCGTTCGAGAACAAGTAAAGTCGCAAATCAGTGAACGTATCAACAGTGGCCTGCGCGCGCCGGGGCTCGCCGTAGTTCTGGTCGGCAAAGATCCCGCCTCCGAAGTGTATGTCGGCAATAAACGCCGCGCCTGTGAGGAAGTCGGCATCAAATCCTTTGATTATGATTTACCGGATTCCTCCTCACAACAAGAGCTTGAGGCGCTGATTGACCAATTGAATGACGATCCGCAAATCGATGGAATCCTGTTGCAGTTGCCGTTACCGGCCGGACTTGATGCAACGCCAATTCTTGAACGGATCCGTCCGGACAAAGACGTCGATGGTTTTCACCCTTATAACATCGGTCGATTGGCACAACGCATCCCGGCGCTGCGCCCCTGCACACCCAAGGGCGTTATTACCCTGCTGGAAAGCACCCAGATCGATTTGCACGGGTTAAATGCGGTCGTGGTCGGCGCTTCCAATATCGTTGGCCGTCCAATGAGCCTTGAGCTATTGTTGGCCGGTGCCACCACCACAGTCTGTCACCGTTTTACTAACGACCTTGAGCAACACGTGCGCCGCGCCGACATTTTAGTGGTTGCGGTGGGCAAACCTGAGTTTGTTCCCGGTGATTGGGTGAAACCCGGTGCCATCGTCATTGATGTCGGTATGAATCGTCTTCCTGATGGCCGTCTCACCGGCGACGTGGAATATGCCGCCGCAGCAGAACGAGCCGGTTGGATAACGCCGGTACCGGGGGGCGTCGGACCAATGACCGTTGCCTCGCTGATTGAGAACACTTTACAGGCCTGCGTCGATTATCACGACTAACGGCGATAGCCGCTGAGCATCTCGTGTTGTGCCGAACTGCTCAGCGGCCACTGCGGTCGGCCCTGACCGTTGCCAAGCACGCAGTTACCCCGCCACAACGCAAGCTGCCCCAGAAATTCGGCCACCAACGGAATCGTTAAATCTTCACACCATTGTGTTTCGATACGCAGTACCCGTGCCTTGGCCCATGCTTCGGAGTCCTCCTGAGCCTGACGGGCCTCATAGTGATCAACGGCAATTTCCCTGATGTAACGACGCTGTTCATTATCCCAGCGCCGCTCGGCAAACCGCTGAAAATCTTGCTTGGTCGGTTGCAATACCTTTAACCGTCCGTATAGGGCATAATGAATCCCTTGCTCCACCACCGCTTCGGTCGCTGCGGCGACGGCTTCACTGTGTTGCAGTTGTGGTTTGACACCGGCCATCCCCAAAATCAACATATTACGCATTTTGCTCTGGTTGCCGTGATTGATGGCCCCCACCCTGACGGCATACTGGGTTGCCGTATGCAATGTCTGCTGAGCCCACCACAGCCACAGCAATTGAGTAATAAAACAAATAGCCAATAAAATGATTGGCCATGCCACCACAAACTCGGTCACCGCCTGAGCTCGTTGTCGGTGCAATGACGACAATCTATGGCGCAACATAACCAATGACCTTGACGCTCAATAGCGGCGGTTGCCAGTGATAATCGTTAAAGTCTTTCATCAGCAAGGTCACCGACGGTCGATGGATTTCAGCCCGCATGATCAGACGATGTTGATCGGCTTCAAACTGCCAACCACCGGTATCCGGGAACACCAATGGCTGCGGCAACAAAGCGGCGCTGACCAATTCACTCTGGCTGCCGGCAAAACGTCCGTGCAGGCGGTAAAAGTTGCGTTGCGCCTGTTGCAGTTGCAGCATCGATAGCCGCCACACCTGTACCTGCTGTAACGCCTGTTGCTGTTGCCAGAGGGAAAACCAGCTCAATGACAGCGTCGCGGCCACTGCCAATGCCGCGACAGCCGATAGTAAGGTCATGCCTTGGTTGGGCATGTTAGCCCTGGAAAGTTATTGTGAGTGTACCGCTAGAGTAACTGGCTACTGTAGCTATCTCAGAATATTCTTTAACTAACCTTTCTCCTTCGGAGTCAGTGTTAACCCCATTGAACGAAACAATATATTTAGTCAGATCCATTGTATCAGGGCCAATCATTACATCCCCACCCCAGGGGTTTTTCTCTACACCATCCCCCCAGGTCGCCGGAACCGCACCGATAGCGCTCAGTTCGGTAATACTGATACCGGTATAGACGCCCGTATTCGGTCGCCACATTTGCGCGCCCGATTGCAGCGTCGTGATCATGCTTTTCGCTTCTGAAATGCGCGAATTGGACACTGCCCAATCACGCAGCACCAACGTTCCCAGGGTGGCGATAGCGATAATACTCAAAACCGCTAACACCTCGATAAAGGTAAACCCACGTTGTATCACTCGTTTCATCATTACTCTCCTTGTTGATAAATCCGTCCCTGTCATTGCAGTAAGGCCATCATCGTTTGCCCACCCGCCTGCAACAGTAGCAATAACAGCGCAACAATAACTCCATACAGCAACGCCAACGTCAGCCATTGTCGTCGCAACAATTGTCGCCGAATACTGGTATCGCAACGCAATGCGGTACGCCAAAGGCCGTCAACGGCGGCGCCGTTGTGACCGCTGTTGTGTAACCGAAATAATAACTCCGGTGTCAGCAGCCCGGTGCTCATCACCTGCGACAGATGCTGTTCTCCGCGAGCCAGCCGGTTTGCCATACATTGCAGATGATACCCGGCATATGGGTTTGACAGCGGCTGCAAACGTCGCAGGCTGTCTTGCAGACTCAGCCGGTGCCGTAACAGTAACGCCACCATCTGCGTCACCCAGACCGCGCTCATGGCGCGTTGGTAGCCGAACAAACCCAATCGTTCCAGTCGCCAGCGCCAGGGCGCTATCCAATGGCGCCCCAGCCAACGATAAAACAGCCACAGCCCGACCGCCGTGCATAGCGACACGACACCCCACTGCATCAATAATTCGGCCAGCGACAGCACCACGTTAATGCTCCAGTGCTCCACCGGCACCGTTGCGTGCGCCAGCAGCCGGGGCAAGTACGATTGCCCTGCCGCCAGCGTTGCCGTCAGTACCAGCGCCAGCACAAACATCGGGTACAGACGCTGCCGCCAGAGGCTGAGCTGTAACTGATAACGACGTCGCTGAAAGTCGCGGTAACCATGCAGCAAATCGGTCAAACAGTCACTCTGCTGTCCCAGCGCGAAAACCTGTAATAATTCAGGGTTCAGGCAGTCTTTTAAGCCACTGATCATGGGGCGACCACTGCGCAGACACTGATAAAGTCGTTCGGCCATCCGCGCTTCCGCCGCCAAACCGTACTGTTGCGCACTCAAACACATTGCCTGCGCAGCCTGGAGCGGACTGCAGCCATCCTCCAACCACAGGCAATAATCCTCCACCCATTGCCACTGCCGAGTTGTCGACCAACGCAGTAACAACGACGATTTAGCAGGCACGAGGGCCCTCGGGCTGGTACTGATACACTTGCGCCGGTTCCGACAAGCTGCCGCGAGCGCCGGTTTGTGCACGCCAGCGTGCCGCCATCGACTGCCAGCCCTGCTGACACAAGTAGTCTCGCCAGCCACTGTAATCCTCGCGACGGAGAAAACGTCGCGCCGGATGATCCATCAACACATATTCGGCAACCAGCAGCGACTCCGCTCCGCGGTGCACCAAATGCTGTGCGATAATGCCCTGCAACACACCGGTTGCAATCAGTTCATTAATGCGCAGACCAAGGTTTGTCAGGCGCTGAATCGCGCCAATACAGTCATGAGCGTGTAACGTTGCGGTCACCAGATGCCCGGTCAAGGCAGCCATCAAAGCGGCTTGGGCAGTCTGCGCATCGCGAATTTCACTGATCGAAATCACATCAGGATCTTCCCGTAGGGCAATTTTGATGTGCTCTGAAAAATGCTCGGATTGTCCGTCGACCCAACGTTGTTCCACCCCCGGCTGAACAATTTCAATCGGATCTTCCAGTGAAATGATTTTCCGATCCGCCCCAAACAGTTGATTTACCGCCGCCAGCGTCGTGGTTTTGCCATGACCGGTGGCGCCAACGATTAAAATTAACCCATGCCGGTGACGGATCAATTCGTGGATCCCGGCCTGGACATCGGCGGCCATATTCAATTGGCTCAAACTGAGCGCCTGCTGCTGTTCCGGCAATAACCGCAGGGTCACCGCAAAGCCATGATTAATCGGTGACTTCTGTAACCGCAAACGAACCCGCTGCGCTTCGTGCTCGGCGGTCGCCGGCAACAGCAGTTCGATACTGGCACTGTCGCAACTGTCTTCATTAAACACCTCCCGATAATCGTTACTGTAGGTATTCAGCGCCGCCGCAATGGATTCCACCATGGCTTCCCGACTGCGGTGCCGAGCCCCGATCAGGCGTCCTTTGACACGAAAATTAACCACCGCCCGTACCGGCGTAAACCGCAAATGAATGTCTGACGCCTGCATCGCCAGTGCTTCGCTCACCAGATCCGTCAAGGTCTGTTGCGCGCGGGTGGTATTCATTTGCCCGTTCGGCTGACTCAGTAAACCGTCCCCACCATGTTCGCGCTCGGCTTCGTCCAACAACGAGCGAATATTCGCGGCGCTGGCAAATGCGGTAACCACCGGCCTTTGCAACCGTTCCTGCAGCATTTGCTTGACGTTATTCATCTCCAGTTGCGCCTGCCGCGGCACCGCCGGAGAACACACCAGCATGCCGGCTTCGGTTGCGAGAATGGCCAGCTCCGGCTGAGCATTACTGCGCCAGCGTTCCGACAATTCAAGACAATAACTGAGAATCGAGGGCGGAATGACACACCCCTGTAGCTCACTGCTCTCAACTAGCGCTTCGGCCATGATGGTTCTCCAACGGCGGGTAAGGTTTTGCGATGCCAGTGCGGCTGTTGATTGACCTGATAACGCGTCAAGCTCAGGCCCGTAAAACGGACCGTACTGACCAGTTGATGGGGTCGCGCCGGCGCAATCGCTTGCCGCGGCGATTGAGTGCGCCCATTAAGTTCAGCCAATTGCTGTAATAGTTCGGCGTGTTGTAACTGCAACTGTGCTAATTCATTGTCCAGCTGCTGTTGCTGGATTTGTAACTGCACCTGCTGATAACGTTGATTCAGTGCCTGCACATCGACCGTCGATTGCGGCGATGACGGCAGCGCTGACGCTGCCACACTGTACATGCTCAGCAGCGCCAATGGCATTGAGCGGTTGTTGTTCTTCATTGCACCACCTTCCCTGTCGTGGTTAACACCCATTCTCCATTCCAGCCTTTGCCGACCGCCTGCAGCGACGCCGAATCGCTGTGCAGGGCTAACGGCAACAACCGCTGTATCAATTCATTAAGCTGTGCCAGTGACCAGTTTTGCCAACGCAGGATCAGTTGCTGTCCTTGTTGCGACAACGATAGCCCAGGCCGCTGCTCCGCCAACAGCAACAATGCTTCACCGTGTAACTCAGAAACGGTTGGTGCCTCAGCCTGCGTGCGCCGTTGCAGCGTTAATGACAGTTGTTGCCGGCGCGTCAACGGCATCCGTTGCGATGCGGTCTGCCAGCCCACCGCATCGGTGCGCTGTAAAGAATGCAGAGCGAGCGGAGCATGACCACGGTATTCAAACGATAACGAGGCACCGCTAAGCGTTATTCCGGTAAGTTCCCAGGGGCCCTGCCAACGGGACGCCGCAACGGGTAACAGCGCGGTCATCACCTGCCCGGCAGGCAGCCATGACAGTACCGCCACAGCCGTGGCGTCGGCATCATGATCCATCGCCGGTTTAGTCGGCCAGCCGTACCAAAGTCCAACGGCCGCACCGCCAACCGCCAGCAACAAAGCTGCCGTCAGGCGCAACCGGCGGCGACGCCGGTAGTTCGGCAGGTAATGTAACTGCTCCAGTGCCAGCAATCGCTGGTGACGAAATTTCACCGGCACTTGCCCGGCGTCCGTCCATGGCGCCGGTAACTCCTCATTCCAGCCATGTTGCAGACACTGTGCCGCTGCCCGGTCACGACACTGCTGTTGAAACTCCTCGACACACGCGGCCAACGGCTGCTGACACACTCGAACCAGTTGCCCCTGATGCCAATGGATCAGCAATGGCCCCTGGCCATGCTTGACCAAAATCCAGCAATCACTGTGTTGATCGAGTTCGGCGGAGACACTCATTACCAGGTCACAACATTCGCTGGTTGCCAGCGACAGCCACCAGTTGCCGCCGACAAAATACAGTCGTGCATAGTGATAACCGAGCTGCTCAGCTCTCTGCCTGACTGCCTTCAGCGGCGGCTGGCGAATGCCCCAGCATTCACGGAATAAACCTATCGCCAGATGCATCAGTGTTCGGCTCCGACAATATAAGGCGTTAGCAGCAACAGCGTTTCGCTGTTGCCGAGTGCAAGCTGAACGTCGCCGCCTGCCAGCCAACTGAATAAGCCGCGCTGTTCACCGTGCTCACTGCGCGATTGTTGTAACCCCGACAGCAGCAGTGTTTGCCGATGGCCGACCATGGCTTTGAGAAAAAACGTTTTCCGCGATGTGCGCGGTGTTTGTATCTGCTGCTCACCGGAAGACACCGTATCCAGCCCTTTCAATGCGCTGAGGCTTGAGGACAATTGCAGGATCACCTGTTGCTGTTGAATTTTCGGCAGCAAAAACAATTCAAAGCCGGTCGTCACCCGCCCGGGAAGCAACAGCTGTTCGGTACCGACGTTAGGGGTGCTGGTTGAACCGGCTGAGGCTAAATAACTGGTTTCGTCCTCGACCAAAATACGCGCCACCTGATTGTTTAACGTCAGCACCCGCGGCTGATGGCTGATGCGCACCTGGCCCTGCTGCTGCAGCGCATCGATCAATACCTGCGAGCCACGAAAAGCACCGCTGTCACGTTGCAGTCCCAACGATAACACTGACTGTACCGCAGCGGCGGAGGTGTTGGCGGCCGCCGTTAACGGACCGATGCCATCGATATGCCGCAGCAGCTGCCAGTCAATGGCGTATTGCTCACGGTCGTTAAAGGTCACTTCGATCACCTGCACGTCAATCGCGACCTGCTGCGTTAACTGTCGGTTCAGATCGGCAATATAGTCAGCCACCGACGCCATCACGGCAGGCGTGTCCTTAACCACTACCGAGGTTGAGCTCTGATTGATCGATAGTTCGCCCCGCTCCGACAGCATCAACGTCAGCGTCCGCTCAAGGTCCTGCCACAGCGATAACTGCTCGGAGGCAAAATTTAAATATTGTTGTGATTGTGGCGCCAGTCCGGCAACGGTTTCAGCACGCTGATGCGGCCTGTTGCGCTGGCCCTGATCACCCAGCATAAAGCGGGTGTCACCGGATAAAAACGACACATCAAAGCGACGCACCTCCAACTGCCGTACTTCGGCGCGGGCCGCAAACGGTTCAATGATTAATTGATGCGCATTGGCAATCCAGGCTAACAACTCCCCCACCGTACCCTGGTGATCGGCAAACACCAACGCATCGGTATCCACTTCGTCGGCCACCACGACCCGCACGCCAAGCGGGGACAGGAGTTGTTGCAAGGCTTCGAGCAACGTTATACCGCGCATATCCGCCTGCACCTGTTGGCTAAACCAGGCCGGCTTGTCAACGCTGGCTTGATCCAGCGCCGGCACATAAAACTCGTCACTGACCACAACGGTTTGCTGCGGCGTCGGTAAACGCTGGTAGGGATAGCGATCAACCAACTGTTGATGGGTTGTTTGCTGTAACGCATCCGCTCGTTGCAGCAATTGTTGCGGACTTTGCACACAAGCGCTAAGCAGCAACCCACTCAGCATCGGCAAAGCGCAGCGCAGGCGTGCCGACACCGTCATAGTGCAGCAGCGTCTCGATAGCGCACCACGGCGCTGTGGTTGGGGTGCATGACGAGCTGTAAATGATATGGCTGCAGCACACGCCGTAATACTTCCGCCCAACTGCCGGCGCGAACCGTATGTTCGGTTGGCCATTGGTGATGCGGGGACGCCTGCCAATCGAGCACTTTGATGGCCAGGTGTTCACGCAGTAACTGCCGAATTTGTGGTTCTAGTTGTCCGCGTTGCAACTGCATCGCAACGTCTGCGGGTGTGGTTACGGCCGTGGTCTGATGTGGCGTAGCTGAGGCATCTAATTGCAGTGGCTGGCAAGGCGCTAATTCGGTCGCCGCTGCCGGCGCAGCGACGACCGGAAATGCCAACATAATGCAACAACTGCAAAGTTGAGAGAGGGATACACGTTGCGACATTATTGGACCTCCTTGTCCCGTTGACAGTGTCTTCCTGACACCCGTCAACTGTAGAAAGAAGATCCGTTACTGCCTAGTGGAAAACACCGACACAGGCTGTAGGAAATTGACTACTTTTTATCGATTTCCCAACGACCGTTGTTATAAAACGCCTTCCAGCCGGTCTGCTTTTTATTGATTTCGGTAACCACGTACTGCTCTTTGGTTTTGCGCGAAAAACGCACAATCGCATCGTTACCGTCATCGTCTTCCTGCGGTGCTTCGGCCAGATACTTAAACTTCTCCGGCAAACGGTCTTTAAAGCGTGCCAGTTCTTTCACCGTCACCGCGCGGGTCTCACGCGATTTGGGGAAGGTATTGGCGGATAAAAAGATACCCGAAGCGCCGTCACGCAGAACAAAATACGCATCGGAATCTTCGCACGGCAGTTCCGGTAACGGCACCGGGTCTTCCTTCGGTGGCGCCGGCTCACCGTTGCGTAACAACTTACGGGTATTCTTACAGTCGCTGTTGGTGCAACCAAAGTACTTACCGAAACGCCCTGATTTAAGCTGCATTTCAGCACCACATTTATCACACTCGATGGTTGGACCATCATAGCCTTTGATGCGGAACGAGCCTTGCTCAACCAGATGACCGTCACAGGTCGGATTATTACCGCAAACGTGCAATTTACGCTTCTCGTCAATCAGGTAACTGTCCATGGCGGTGCCGCATTTCGGACAGCGTTTTTTCGCCCGTAACGCTTCGGTTTCGGCCTCATCGTCATCGGAAACTTTAACCGCTTCCTCCCCCGGCACCAGATTGAGTGTCTGTGTACAGCGCTCTTTCGGCGGCAGGTTATAGCCGGAACAGCCCAGGAATACCCCGGTCGACGCGGTACGAATACCCATCTTGCGGCCGCACTTCGGACAATCGATGTCGGTCAGCACCGGCGGATTGCCGCGCATCCCCCCTTCAGTCGGTTCCAGTTCGGCTTTTTCCAAACGCTCTTTAAAGTCCTGATAGAACGAATCCAGCGTTTGTTTCCAGTCTCGTTCGCCGGCGGCGATATCATCCAGCGCCTGTTCCATCTCGGCGGTAAAGTTGTAATTCATCAACTCGGTGAAGTTTTCGATCAGTCGATCGTTAACGATCTCACCCATTTTTTCCGCGTAAAAACGGCGGTTCTCAACTTTTACGTAACCGCGATCCTGAATCGTCGAAATGATCGACGCGTAGGTTGACGGACGGCCAATACCGCGTTTTTCCAGCTCTTTAACCAGCGAGGCTTCGCTGTATCGAGCCGGTGGCTTGGTAAAGTGTTGCTGCGGATCCAGTTTCTGCAGGTCCAGGGTGTCGCCTTTGTCGACGTCCGGCAAAATCTGATCACCGTCTTTTTTGCTACCGGACGGCGGCATCACTTTGGTCCAACCGGCAAATTTCATCACCCGACCGCGGGCTTTAAGTTCGAAATCACCGGCCTGTGCCGTCAGAGTGGTGCTGGTGTATTTCGCCGGTACCATCTGGCACGCCACAAATTGCCGCCAAATCAGCTCATACAGACGCTGTGCGTCACGTTCCATCTGCTTTAACTGTTCGGCTTTCACCGCCACATCCGATGGACGAATCGCTTCGTGAGCTTCCTGAGCGCCCTCTTTTGAACCATAGCGGTTGGGCTTCTCCGGCAGATAATTTTTCCCAAACTGTTCTTCAATTAACGCCCGGCAGGAGGCAACAGCATCGGCACTGAGGTTCGTTGAATCGGTACGCATGTAGGTAATGTGACCGGCTTCGTATAAACGTTGTGCCAGGGTCATGGTTTTCTTAACACCAAAACCCAGTCGCGTACTCGCTGCCTGCTGCAGCGTTGACGTAATAAATGGCGCTGACGGACGACTGCTGGTTGGTTTATCTTCCCGTGCAATAACCTGGTAACTGGCGTCTTTTAACGCCTCCAGCGCGCGTTGTGTTTGCGCTTCGTTATTCGGACGGAAGGTTTTGCCCTGTTCTTTGGCCACCTGCATGCGCAGTTCGTCACTCGACGGCGTCATTAAATCGGCAAACACATCCCAGTACTCTTCCGGGACGAAGGCTTTGATTTCGCGTTCACGCTCTACAACCAGCCGCACGGCGACGGATTGCACCCGTCCGGCCGACAGTCCGCGGGCAATTTTTTTCCACAGCAACGGCGACACCATAAAGCCGACCACCCGGTCGAGGAAACGCCGGGTCTGCTGCGCGTTAACCCGCGCCGTATTTAACTCCGCCGGGTGCTTAAAGGCTTCTTGAATCGCCGATTTGGTGATCTCGTTAAACACCACTCGCTGATAACGATTATCGTCACCCCCGATCAGTTCTTTTAAGTGCCAGGCAATAGCTTCCCCCTCGCGGTCCAAATCCGTTGCGAGAATGATGGCATCGGATTTTTTCGCCAGTTGCTGCAGTTCCTTGACCACTTTTTCTTTGCCCGGCAGCACTTCGTAATGGGCTTCCCAATCGTGCTCGGGATCAATACCCATACGCGCAATCAGGCGTTTGTAATCGCGCTGCTTCTGATAGCGTTCTTTTTCTTCCGGTGCCATCTTACGAATTTCTGCAGCCGGTTTGCTCGGTACTTTTTCCACCGCTTTGGTGGGCAGATCACGGACATGACCGACACTGGACTTAACGACAAAGTCCTTACCCAGATACTTGTTAATCGTTTTAGCTTTTGCCGGGGACTCGACAATAACGAGCGATTTCGCCATAGATTTTATGCTTCTCTTGATAATGTATGACCGACGATATAAGTATTCGACGACGTGATTACAACTGTCACTTGGTCAGTATTTCCTTTTTTTAGGTATATCGGTAATTGCTGGCAGAAACAACCATTGTCCGACAATTTGATAAAAATTCGCACAACTGACATAAACAGTCAGCTTGGCTGCGTTAAGCCAAAGCCCGCAAAAATAAAGGCTTACAAGCTAGCTTTAACAACGTATAATAGCGTCAATCCGATCAATTCGACGCACTATTACAGGAGCGCCTGAACGTGACCATGCAACATTTTGAAGTAAACTATGACGGCCTCGTCGGCCCGACACACAACTACGCAGGCCTGTCATTTGGCAACGTTGCCTCGTTGGCCAATGCCAAATCATCGTCGAGCCCGAAGGATGCTGCCTTGCAGGGACTGCAGAAAATGAAAGCGCTGCACGACATGGGTATGAAGCAGGGTGTGCTGGCGCCGCAGGAACGTCCTGACGTTTATGCATTGCGCCGGGTCGGCTTTACCGGCACCGACGCCGAAGTGTTGTACAAAGCGGCCACACAAGCGCCGGCCATCTTTCAGGCGGTTTGTTCCGCGTCCAGTATGTGGACCGCCAATGCGGCAACGGTATCGCCAAGCGCAGACACGGCCAACGGTAAAGTGCACTTTACGCCGGCCAACCTGACCAATAAATTCCATCGTTCGCTGGAGCCGCAAACCAGCGGTCGTATCCTGCAGGCGATGTTCAGCAACGAACGTTACTTCCATCATCATAAGCACTTACCGGATAACGAGCATTTTGGTGACGAAGGCGCCGCCAACCACACCCGTCTGTGTCGTGAATACGGCCACGCCGGTGTCGAGTTGTTTGTCTATGGCCGACATGCCTTTGATTCATCAAAGCCGGCACCAAAGCGTTACCCGGCTCGGCAAACACTGGAAGCCAGTGAAGCCATCGCCCGCCTGCACGGTCTGTCAGAGGACAACACGGTGTTTATCCAACAGAACCCGGATGTGATTGACCAGGGCGTGTTCCATAACGACGTGATTGCCGTCGGCAATCAGAACGTGCTGTTCTATCACGAGCAGGCATTTGCCGACACCGAAGCCAAACTGGCGGAGATTCAGCAGAAATTTGGTGACAGTGAATTACACTTTATCAAAGTCAATACGGCCGACGTCAGCGTCGAAGACGCGGTCAGCACCTATTTGTTTAACACTCAGTTGATCACGCCACCAGACGGCAAGATGACCATCATCGCGCCGACCGAGTGTGAAGAGAACCCGCGCGTTAAGGCGTACCTCGACTCGTTAGTCAGCCGTGGTGGTCCGATCCAGCGGGTAGAATTCTTTGACGTTAAGCAGAGTATGCGCAATGGCGGTGGTCCGGCGTGTCTGCGTCTGCGTGTGGCGTTAAATGACGAAGAGCTGGGTGCGGCCAACCAGAACTGTTTGATGTCTGACGAGCTGTTTGCGCGCCTTAATAAGTGGGTTAATAAGCACTACCGCGACGAGTTGGCGGTGGATGATCTTCGTGATCCGGCTCTGCTGGAGGAGTCACGCGCCGCCTTGGACGAACTGACGCAAATCCTGAAACTGGGTTCAGTCTACGCGTTCCAACGCTAGACACGGGTTTGCGCCCGCTTGCCAGGCCAGGCACGCCGAAGTGCGTGCCGCCCGGCAAGCCGCCTTAGGCGGCGTCTGCCGCGCAGCGTTTAATCGTTGTCGTTGTGCAGTTCCAGGTTGGCGTCTTCACTGCCGTCACGCTGTGCTTTAGCCGTGTCGTTGCGCGCCGCATCCAACTGATCCAGGTAATCCTGACTGATATCACCCGTCACATACTCACCGTTAAACACCGACGTTTCGAAGCGCTGAATGCTTGGGTTTTCCTGACCAACAGCCGCTACCAGGTCTTCCAGATCCTGATAAATCAATCCGTCCGCTTTGATCATGTCACAAATCTCGATCGATTCACGGCCATGACCAATCAGCTCGTTGGCGCTTGGCATGTCAATGCCATAAACGTTCGGGAAACGAATTTCCGGCGCTGCTGAGGCGAAATAGACCTTCTTTGCCCCAGCATCACGAGCCATCTCAATGATTTGCTCCGACGTCGTTCCGCGCACGATAGAGTCGTCCACCAACAACACGTTCTTGCCTTTAAACTCGGCACTGATGGCGTTCAACTTACGACGCACCGATTTACGTCGTTGAGTTTGCCCCGGCATGATAAAGGTACGGCCGATGTAGCGGTTTTTAACAAAACCCTGGCGGTACGGTAAATCCAGCGCACTGGCAATTTCAAGCGCGATATCGTTGCTGGTTTCCGGTATTGGAATAACCACATCGATGTCCAGATCGGCGTAATCCCGCTTAATTTTCTCACCCAGTTTACGACCCATATTAACCCGTGACGCATACACCGAAATACCGTCGATAAAGGAATCCGGACGAGCAAAATAAACATACTCAAAAATGCACGGGCAATGCTTCGGCTTATCCGCGCACTGACGCGAATACAATTTACCGTCGTTAGTGATGTAGATCGCCTCGCCTGGCTCAACATCACGCACGTATTTAAAGCCGGTACCGTCAATAGCAACACTTTCTGAAGCGACAATGTATTCATCACCGTCTTCGGTCTCACGTTTACCTAACGCCAGCGGGCGAATGCCCCAGGGATCACGGAACGCGACCAGGCCATGTCCGAGAATCATGGCTACCACGGCATAGGCACCACGGATTTTGCGGTGCACGGCAGTAATGGTACGAAAGATATCATCATCGTTCAGACGCAGGCTGTCGTTTTTATCCAGTTCATTGGCAAAAACGTTGAGCAGGATTTCGGAATCCGACGTCGTGTTGATGTGGCGACGCGCGGTTTTAAATAAATGATTATGCACGTCCGCGGCATTGGTCAAATTGCCATTATGAGCCATGGCAATGCCAAAAGGCGAGTTGACGTAAAACGGTTGAGCCTCCGCCGAGCTTGAGCTGCCTGCGGTTGGGTAACGCACATGGCCAATACCGACTTTGCCGGCCAGACGGTGCATATGGCGTGTATGAAAAACGTCACGAACCAGTCCATTGGCTTTGCGCAGACGCAAGGTGTTGTATTCATCCACCGTCATGATGCCGGCGGCATCCTGACCACGGTGCTGGAGCATGGTTAAACCATCATACAACGCTTGGTTAACGGGCTGCTTGCCAACGATACCAACAATACCACACATAAAACGATGACCTCTTAAACGGGTTTCGGGACTAAAAAGCTAGAGCTTGTTTCGAGATATTCAAAGAACCACTGAATGAACACGCCAAAATGCGGGATCAGGACCGAATCTTGCCACCATTGACTGTCGGACAAGCCCGTAAACGAATCCATGAAAAACAACAGCGCGGCCACAATTAAAACGCCGCGTAAGGCGCCAAACACCAGTCCCAACACGCGATCCGTGCCGGATAGTCCGGTATGTTCAACCAATTTGGATAAAATGTAATTGACGATGGCGCCGAGGATTAGGGTAACAACGAAAAGGATGGCAATAGCGGCTCCGTTACGGAGCATGGGGTCCTGCAGTTGGGTAATGTATACGGCCAGATCCTGATAAAACTGACTGGCGATAAAAAAGGCCGCAACCCAAATGACCAGTGATACCGCTTCTTTAATAAAGCCGCGAACCAAGCTGACCAGCGTTGATATCGCGATGATGCCAATTATGGAAAAATCTATCCAGAGCATAAGCACTCGTTAGCCCGTCAAAAAGTGTGCGAATTTTAACAGAAACCAGGCAAAAATGTGCCTTTTTTTCGTTAAGGTTTGTAGCTGAGCACTTTACCGTTAAGTCCGGTCAGTTTGGCCAGTGCCGGCAACTGTTTTTCCAGCTCCGCTTTCGAGGTGTCTGGCCCCACCATCAGCTTGGTCAAACGGCCGGAACGTTCACTGTAGGCCGCATAGCCTTTATCCCGTAATTGCACCACTAATTTATTGACGCTGTCGGCGTTACTGAAGGCTCCAAGCTGAATAACGTAAGCTTCGCCGTCCGCGGCAAACTCTTTGGGCTCTCGCGGCGGTGCCTGAAGCGTTGCGGCGCTGTCGTCATTATTAATGGGCTGTGCCGTGTCAGCGGTCTTTTCCAGCTCGCTCTCATCGTTCTCGGCATCGTTCTGCTGCAACCGCGCACGAGTTTCCTCAGGCACAGGCTGCGGCTCCTGCAGCGCTACTTCCTGTTCCGGTTGCAAAGGAATGGTTTCGAATTCTTCGACCGTTTCGGCTTTTTCGCCGTCGAGCACATCGGGCAAAATAATGACGGCAAGTGCGACTAAGATGATGGTTCCAACCAATCGATTTTGTAGTGGGCTGGCCAAACTTAGCTCCTTATTCGCTGATTAATTCTGCCAACAGTGTAAAACGAGCCAAATACGAACACCAGCGGCTTTTCGTTTGCACTTGCTGCAGCATCAACGATGGCCTGTTCAAACGCCTGCTCAACCTGGTCAAAACACTGCACCTCGGCCTGGCTTTCCTGCAGGCTCGGCGCCTGCGCCAGAACCTGCGCCTGGTTGCCCCGCGGTTCGCTCAAAGTGCCCAGATACCAACGTTGAATGCGACCTTGCAGCTGTGCAAAAACGGCATTGTGGTCTTTGTCTTTTAACATTCCCACCACCGCGACGATCGGCCGCTGCTTGTAACGCTTATTCAATACTTGCAGCAAATACTCCGCCGCGTGCGCGTTGTGCGCCACGTCCAGCAGCACATCGCAACCACCATAGCTCAATTGTTGCATACGGCCCATCAACTGCGCGCGCTGCAGCCCCGAGCGTATCGCATCGGCACTGACCGCCAGCGGTAACGACTCCAGCGCCGCTATCGCAGTCGCCGCATTCATCAGCGGTAGTTGCGGCAACGGTAATTGCAACAGGTTCGACTCGATACCTCGATAATGCCAGCAACCGTCCGCTTCACTGTAGCCGAAATGAGTACCACTCTGTCGCAGTTTTGCGCCGACTTCTTCAGCAACGGTTTTAATACTTTTCGGTGGGCGCTTATCACCGCAAATTAACGCCTTACCTGCGCGTGCGATGCCGGCTTTTTCGCGCCCGATCTGTTCGCGGTTATCACCGAGGAACTGAATATGATCAATGCCAATACTGGTCACTACCGCAACGTCAGGGTCAACCACGTTAACGGCATCAAGACGCCCCCCTAGCCCAACTTCAAGAATGGCAACATCCAGCGCTTGCTGTTGCATCAACCAAAATGCCGCCAACGTGCCGAATTCAAAATACGTTAACGAGGTATCACCACGCGCCGCTTCGATGGCGGTAAAGGCCTGTACATGCTGTTGCTCGCTCAGCATGTCACCATCAATGGTAACGCGTTCCCGGTAGTCAACCAGGTGCGGCGACGTGTACACCCCAACCCGATAACCGGCATCGCGCAGGATGTGCTCAAGATAACTGACGGTAGAGCCTTTACCGTTGGTACCGGCCACGGTAATGACATAACGAGCCGGCTTAGCCGCCGATGAGGAAGGAGACAAACGCTGGTAAACCTGCGCGACCCGAGTCAGGCCAAGGTCTATTTCCGTGCTGTGGAGGTGCTCAAGATAATTGAGCCAGTCGCTTAGCGCCGAGTCCTTACCCGGCGCTGTGATGGTCTTCCCTGGGGACATACTTACGCCCTTTTGCTTAGGCCTTGACTAACGGCGCAGTGTCGTCGTCCTCTGCACCCACCGGCGATGGCAACTTCATCATTTTCGCCAGCAAGCGAGCAACGGTCGCACGCATTTCGCGGCGATCGACAATCATATCAATGGCGCCATGCTCGAGCAAAAATTCTGCGCGCTGGAACCCTTCCGGCAACGTCTGACGCACGGTCTGCTCGATAACCCGCGGACCGGCGAAACCAATCAGCGCTTTTGGTTCGGCAATATGGATATCGCCCAACATCGCCAAACTGGCTGAAACCCCACCCATGGTTGGGTCAGTCAGTACCGAAATATAGGGCAGTCCTTCCTCACTCATGCGGGCCAGTGCGGCTGACGTTTTCGCCATTTGCATCAATGACATTAAGGCTTCCTGCATACGCGCACCGCCGGAGGCCGAAAAGCACACCAACGGCAGTCGATGTGCCAGACACTCTTCGACCGCTTTAACGAATTTAGCGCCAACCACGGACGCCATTGAACCGCCCATAAAATTGAAGTCAAACGCCACGGCCACCACAGGAACGCCCTGTACGGTGCCACGCTGAGCGATCAGAGCGTCCTTCTCGCCACTGCTTTTTTGTGCAGCTGCGATGCGATCTTTGTATTTCTTCGAGTCTTTAAACTTAAGAATATCCTTAGGCTCAAGCTCGGCGGCAATTTCTGTTACCCCTTGCTCGTCTAAAAACAATTTCAGCCGCTCACGGCCGGTCAGCCGCATGTGATGATCACATTTCGGGCAAACGCTTAAGTTACGGTCAAGGTCGTTGCGATAAATGATCGCATCACAAGCCGAACATTTACTCCAAACGCCCTCAGGGACGTTTTTACGTTTATTCGATTTCGGCTTGGCAAGAATTCGTTCAATCCAGCTCATAGATGTTTGCTTTTGCACTCAGTGTCGTATTTGTTGAATAGCTTACATGGTAGCACAACTCGGTCAAGCAAAGAGGTCATAACAGTTTAGGGTGCAAACCATAATGGCCCCGGCTCCGGCGTGGGTAACTGCAGTTCATTCGGATAATCGACCTGCACCAGATACAAGCCGCCGGGCTTGGCGGTAGCCGCAGCCTGGGTACGGTCACGGCAGGCAAGCAGCTCACCCAACCATTCCGGTGGCTGCTGATGCCGACCAATAACAATCAGGCTACCGACAATATTGCGTACCATATGATGTAAAAAGGCGTTCGCCTTGATATCGACGATAATAAAATCACCACGCCGCGTCACACTCAGGTGAGTAACTTCACGATGCGCCGAGTGCGACTGGCATTGGGCTGCTCGAAAACTGGTAAAATCGTGCTCACCCAGCAACGCCGGCGCCGCCGCCTGCATAGCCTGTTCATCCAGAGGATGATGATAGTGGCTAACGCCGTGGCTGTGAATCCCCGGACGCAGACGCGTATTGGCAATAATGTAGCGGTAACGACGTGCGGTTGCACTAAAACGGGCACTGAAATCATCAGCTACCGGTTGCGCCCAGCGTACCGCGATATCAGCCGGCAGGTTACTGTTAACGCCAAGCGTCCAGGCCGCCGCCCGACGTTCCTGCGACACATCAAAATGCACCACCTGATTGGTGGCGTGGACACCGGCGTCAGTACGACCGGCACAGACCGTTTCGATCGGCTCATTAGCGACCTTGCTCAGTGCTTTTTCCAGCCGCTCCTGAACCGTATCGACTTCCTGCTGGCGTTGCCAGCCAAAATACCGGCTTCCGTCATATTCCAGACCCAGCGCAATTCGCATACCGCACCCTTACGAATAAAGTTATGAGTCTATCCGCGACAACAACGCTTTGGCATCTTTTGCCAGCCGTTCGTCGTCGTTATCAATCAATTGCTGCAAAATCTCACGGGCTTCGCCTTCTTCACCCATATCGATATAGGCACGGGCTAAATCCAGTTGTGCCGAGGCTTCTTCATCAAAGTCCGGCTCTTCATCACCATTAAAATCCTGCAACTCTTCGTCGTTCAGCAACTCTTCGACCTTGGCCGCATCGTACTTGTCTTCATCACTGTCGTCGCCATCACCATCGTCGGCGTCCTGCATCAGTGAATCAATATCAAGATAACCGCCGTCGTCGTCTGTTTGTTCTTCACCCGTCGCTTCCGGCTGGGACTGTGGCTTTGGTTCTGGTTCTGATTCTGATTGTGGCGCTGGTTCTGACGCTGGCTCGGCGGCTGTGCTGTCGTCACCAAACAGCGCGTCCAAATCCTCGTCGGCCTGTTGCTCGGCTTGCTCAAGGGCTTCATCGTCCTCCGGCAGCTCTTCCTCGATATCATCGAGGTCGCCCAGTTCTGACTCGAGCTCTTCTGACGCCTGCAGCAAACTGTCCAGGTCCTCGCCGTCCGCGTCGTCCGGATCCTCTTCATCACCCTCTTCGATGCCTAACTGAGCAAGGGTTTCGTCAGCGGCATCCGGATCTTCATACTCTTCCGTCGGCGTGTCTGTATCGCTTTCATCGTCTGCTGGCTCATCGGTATCCGATTCAGGTTCAGCGCTCGCTTCAGCGGCGGGCTCTGACTCTGACTCTGGTTCTGGCTCAGGCTCAGGTTGCTGTTCAGGTTCTTGCTCACCCTCAGCGGCTGCATCTGGCTCGTCATCGGCTTCTGGTTCAGGCTCGGATTCGGTTTCCGGCTCCGGTTGTTGTTCAGATTCTGGCTCAGATTCTGACTCTGGCTCCGACTCGGGTGCTTGTTCTGGTTCAGACTCGGGCTCTGCTTCTGATTCCGGCTCTGTCTCTGGTTCTGGTTCCGATTCCAGCTCAGCCTCTTGCTCAGCTTCCGCGTCAGCCTGCGCTTCCTCTTCATCATCGGACTCTGTCGCCGCGTCATCGTCATCATCATCCAATGACAAATCGAGCGCCGGTTCATCGTCGTCATCCGACTCCGAGAACAACCGATCCAACTCTTCCTGAGACAACTCGCTCGAGCCCTCATCGTCATCCGTATCAGCCTGACCCACATCGTCGTCATCCGTCGGCAACAGGTCAGCATCTTCATCCGCTAACTCATCATCAGCGCTTTGAGCGCTGTCTTTGTCCTGGTTTTGCGCTGACTCGTCTTCATCGTCTTCGTCATCAAGACGAATGCTAAAGTCGTCATCGTCATCGCCCAACTGACCGGTTTGTGTCAGTTCCGCTTCCAGCGCACTCAAATCATCGCCGAGCTCATCGTCATCATCGGCTGATGCATCACCATCGAGATTAAACAGTCCGTCATCAGCATTGTCCTGTCCGCCGGCCATCAGTTCGCGATCCAGTGCCTTCGACGCTTCTTCATCGTTCAGCTCTTCGACCTTCTTCGACGCCGGCACGTCCTCTTGTTCAACTTCCGGCTTGCGGCGGAAGACAAAGAAGTACAGCGCGAAAATCACCAGCAGTGCCGGCAGTATCGCCAATAACGCCAGATTCAGAGGGTTCTTCAACCACTCCATGAATCCGGAGCTGCTTTCGGTCACCTGTTCCTGCTGCTGCATTGCCAGCATTTGTTGCTGCTGTTGCAGTAGCTGATTAAATTGTTCTTCCAGTTCACCGGTCTGCTGCAAACCGGCCGACAACTCGTCAATACGCTCAGCAAGGTTATCCAGCCGCTGCTGAATCGCCTCGTTTTCGTCATAAACCCGTTGCACCGCCTGCAACGATTGATTCACTTCGGCGCGCAACTCCGCAAAGCTCTGTTGTTGCTGTTGTTCAACCTCTTCAATCACCTGCTCCGCTCGCTCACGGGCTTCGTTCAGCACCTGCTGCTGTTCAGCGCGCGTTTGCCGGGTTTCCGTTTCGGCCTCGCTCAGACGTTGCTGTTGTGATTGTAGTTGTTGATCCGCCAGCACCCGACGCCGCGCCGTTTCCGGGTTGATCATGCGGATTTCCTGCAGACTCGGGATACGCAAGTAAAAACCGTCAAGCATACGGTTGATGTTGCCATCGACAAAGGCGCGCGGATTGGCCTGGGCAATCGCTACCATAGTTTGGTACTGGGTAACGCTGGAGTGCGGGCGATACTCGCGGGCGATCGCCCACAAGGTGTCAGCAGAAGTGATTGGGCCGTAGCGTTCCTGCCCCTCACGGACATCGGTAGCTTCCGAGCCTTTTTCGCCTTTGATGATAACGCCGTCCTGTTGCAACGGCGTTACAGGGGTTGCAGCAAGCGCAAGGGGGACGCTGATAAGGCCTATCAGTAAGCCGCTGATTAACCGGCGTCTTATCGTTGCTCGATGTGTGCGTCCAATGTTGGTTATCTTCATCCTTTAATCTCTGCCCGCGCTTTGCTGTTATTATTAACGGCGTCCATCATAAAAACTTTATGACATAAGCGTCGCCTTTTTACCACACTCTTTTCAACAACCCGTTACCAATATTCGCGAATCAAGTGCTCAGCAATTTGAATCGAGTTAGTCGCGGCGCCTTTGCGAATGTTGTCGGCTACCACCCACAAGTTCAAACCCTGCGGATGACTGATGTCTTCACGAATACGGCCAACAAAGACCTCATCGTGACCGGCGGCATTGCCAACCTGAGTCGGGAACTCTTCCCGGGTTTCCAGCAGAGTGATTCCCGGCGCGTCCTGCAACAACTGCTTCGCGTGCTCAGCAGTAATCGGCTGACGGGTTTCGATATGAATCGCTTCGGCGTGACCGAAGAATACCGGTACCCGCACCGCGGTCGGATTCACGCGAATGGTCGGATCATTGAGTATCTTCTGGGTTTCCCACACCATTTTCATTTCTTCTTTG
This sequence comes from Idiomarina aquatica, assembly GCF_003987185.1. Classification (GTDB taxonomy): domain Bacteria; phylum Pseudomonadota; class Gammaproteobacteria; order Enterobacterales; family Alteromonadaceae; genus Idiomarina; species Idiomarina aquatica. Next base: position 468,775 of record NZ_PIPS01000001.1, read on the forward strand.
GTGTAGTCGTTGTCCATAAACACATCAATTTGCGGAATGCAGTTAAAGGCAATCTGACGGCTGAAGTTTGCCACCGTCGGCTCTTTGCCGTTTAACAGTTCGGCGGTTTGCTTGGCGAGCTCTTCCATCGCTTCCTTACCGGCACCGGACACCGACTGGTAGGTGGCAACGTTAATGCGCTCAATACCAACCGCATCATGCAATGGCTTTAGCGCCACCAGCATCTGAATGGTTGAACAGTTCGGGTTGGCGATGATGTTGCGATTACGGAAGTCCGCCAACGCATAACCGTTCACTTCCGGCACCACCAGCGGGATGTCCGCTTCGTAACGAAATTCTGAGGTGTTATCAATCACCACACAGCCGGCTTCAGCGGCCTTAGGTGCAAATTCGCGGGAAATACTGCCACCGGCTGAGAAAAACCCAATATCAGCCTCACTCCAGTCGAATTCTTCGGCGTTGAGTACTTCGATGTCTTCGCCACCGAATTTTACCGTAGCACCAGCCGAACGCGCACTGGCGAGCGGAAACAATTGGCTCACAGGAAATTTTCGCTGCTGCAGGATCTCAATCATCTGTTGACCCACCAACCCGGTGGCACCTAAAACGGCAACGCGAAAACCTTCAGACATAGTAACTCCTGTATTATGCTAGGACTGCGCCCTGACGGCGTTAAAGCCCAACTGTAAAAATTGTTCAAACTGCTGACTATTATGACACGCAATACGTTGATTGTTGAACTGTCGGCGTGGATTATCTTTACGATACTGTTTTCGTAATTGATCAAAGCCGGCCGCGGTGCCGCCGTCTCTGCGCATCAGGGCATCGTCGCGCCAGATATCGTAACGGTGCAGTGCCAGCGCCGCCAAATCCTCCAGCGACGCAATCTGCGTTGCGTCAAAGGTCGGCCATGGGCAGGCCGGCAACACGCTGTCAGCGTCGGCGGTAAACGGCCGCTGCAAAAACGCATACAAGGCTTCGGCCACTTTCAATGCACCACCGACTTTGCCTTCGGCACTGTGGCCGGCAATGTGCGGCGTGGCAATCGAAACGTGCTCCAGCAACGCCACCGCAATGGCTGGCTCGCCTTCCCACACGTCCAGGATCAGGCCCGGACAATCACCCTGTTCACAACAAGTCAGTAATGCCTGATTATCAATCACCGCTCCGCGGCTGGCATTAATCAACAAGTGTCCGCTGTGCAGCGACTGCAGGGCTTCAATATCCAATAAATGATGGGTGGGATGAGGGCCTGCCGTCACCAGCGGCACATGACAACTGATGATGTCCGAGTTCAGTACCCGCTGCCAGTGATCGTGCACTTCCAGCCCGGGTGGCACGGCCCCCTTCTGCAACAACGGCGGATCATAATAGTGAACCGTCAGACCCAGCGCGGCCAGACGCCGGCCCGCAGCGCGCCCGGTATTGCCGGCGCCGATGATCGCCACTTCCTTATCCGCCAATGTCGCTAGCTGCTGCCGGCGCTGATAGTGCGCCAGCACCGCGGTCAGTACATACTCACCCACCGAATCCGCATTCGCACCCGGCGCACTGGCCACCGCGATGCCACGCTCCGCCAGCGCCGCCAAATCAAGGTGTTCGGTACCAATGGTTGCGGTGGCCACAAACTTAAGTCGTGGTGCCTGCGCCAGCAAGGCCTCATCAACACGGGTCACCGAGCGCACCAGCAACACCTCCGCCTCGGCTAGCAAATGTGCCGGCGGCTGTCGCTCCGCGTACAAAGACAAAGAACCCGCATCCGTCAGTAATGACGACAATGCGGGTATGTTTTGGTCTGCGACAATCTGCACGTTAACGAATTCGCGTTAAACGTGAATTATTCGCTGTATTCACGCAACACCAGCGTCGCGTTGGTACCACCGAAACCGAAACTGTTCGACATCACGGTCTTCAGTTTTGCTTCGGTTGGCTCACGCACGATGTTCATGCCTTCCGCCGCTTCATCGAGATTTTCGATGTTGATGCTTGGCGTCACGAAGCCGTTTTTCATCATCAACAATGAGTAAATGGCTTCATGTACACCGGCAGCACCCAATGCGTGACCGGTCATGGCTTTGGTCGCGCTGATCATCGGCGTCTGCTCAGGGAACACTTCACGGATGGCTTCCAGTTCCTTCACATCACCTACCGGTGTGCTGGTGCCGTGGGTATTCAGGTAATCGATCGGGGTATCGACCGTCGACATCGCCATCTTCATGCAACGCACTGCGCCTTCACCTGACGGCGCCACCATGTCATAACCGTCCGAGGTTGCACCATAGCCGACGATTTCGGCGTAGATTTTCGCGCCACGGGCTTTTGCCGCTTCCAGTTCTTCGATAACCAGAATACCGCCGCCACCGGCCGGAATGAAACCATCACGGTCACGGTCGTAAGTCCGTGATGCTTTTTCCGGTGTATCGTTGTACTTAGTGCTGAGCGCGCCCATCGCATCAAATTCCATACCCAGCGTCCAGTGCAACTCTTCACCGCCACCGGCAAACACACGATCTTGTTTACCGAACTGGATCAGTTCCAACGCGTGGCCGATACAGTGCGCTGAAGTCGCACAGGCTGAGCTGATGGAATAATTCACGCCTTTAATTTTGTACGGCGTCGCTAAGCACGCTGAGGTGGTTGACGCCATGCAACGCGGAACCATGTAAGGACCCACACGTTTGACGCCTTTCTCACGTAAGGTGTCGGCTGCAGCAACCTGATGTTCGCCGGAAGCACCGCCCGAACCCACCACCAAGCCGGTGCGCGGGTTTGACACTTCCTCGTCGCTCAGGCCGGCATCGGCAATTGCCTGTTTCATGGCGATGTAGGCATAAGCGGCCGAGTCGCCCATAAACCGTAACGCCTTACGATCGATATGATCTTTTACGTCGAGGCGAACAGGGCCCCAGACCTGACAGCGTAGTCCCATTTCAGCAAAAGATTCAGAGCGTTCAAGCCCCGATTTGCCGGTGCGTAATGATGCCAACACTTCTTCCTGGTTGGTGCCGATGCTCGAGACAATCCCGAGTCCAGTGATCACTGCTCTTTTCATTCTGTGTTCCTGTGCGGCGCTGCTGCGCCTTTGGTTTAACTTGAAGTAATTAAAATGCTTAAACTGTTCGCTAGTATGACGCCTATGGTAACGAAGCTAATCCCATCAGGTGGTCTGCTTTGTCTACCGATTTGTACCCATTGGCTGTTATTATAGCGTCCATTATGACAGATTCCATGAGCTAGCTAAATGAATTCAACGGCGGATATCCACTTTAACAGCGACGGCGTGCCCGTATCGAACCAATTTGACGACATTTACTTTTCCGTCGACAGCGGCATTGATGAGTCACGCTACGTGTTTTTACAACACAATGGATTACCCGAGGCATTTGCCAAGCTACCGCAACATTATGAATATGTGGTGACAGAGACCGGGTTTGGCACCGGCTTAAACTTTTTGCTGTGTTGGCAGGCCTTCGTGCAGCACGCACCGGCCAGTTGCCGGCTGGTGTTTGTCAGCTTTGAAAAGTTTCCGCTCAGCCGCGCGCAGTTACAACAAGCGTATCAGGCACTGCCGCAACTGCAACCCTTGTGTGAGCAATTACTTGCGGTCTATCCGTCGCCAGAACAAGGCTGTCACCGGTTGTGTCTAGCCGACGGGCGGGTCACACTGGACCTCTGGTGTGGTGATATTGAGGATCAACTGCCGCAATTTATCGAGCAGGCACGGGGACAGGTTGACCGTTGGTTTCTGGACGGCTTCGCGCCGGCAAAGAACCCGCAAATGTGGCAGCCGTTTTTGTTCGAGGCGATGGCCGCCAGCGCTCACCAACACACCCGTTATGCAACCTTCACAGCCGCCGGCGTGGTCAAGCGAGGGCTACAGGCCGCCGGCTTTAGCGTTGAAAAGGTCAAAGGATTCGGTCGTAAGCGCGAGATGCTGTGTGGACAGGCGCAGCAATCGCAACTGCCGTGCAAGCAAGTGCTGCGCACCGACGCCGTTACCGTTGTCGGCGGTGGCATTGCGGCCGCAACTCTGACGCTGGCACTAACGCGCCGGGGCGTGCCGGTTAAGGTGGTCAGCAACGGCATTGCCGACGGCGCCTCGGGCAACCCTCAGGGCGCGGTGTATCCCTTGTTGCACGCCGAAACCACGCCGCTGAGTCAATTTTATCTGCAGGCCTTCAGCACCGCAGTCAGTTACTATTTGCCCTGGCGTCATCAACACTGGTTTGACAGTGGCGTGATGCAACCGGGTTTTAACCCTCAGCGCCGTCAACGTGCGGAAAAAATTGCCAGCGGCCTTTACAGTGAGCAGACCGTCTCTCTGCAAACACCCGCACAGGCCGATGCCGCCGCTAACCTGGCCATTGGTCAACCCAGCCTGTTGTACCCGGCAGCCGGTTGGCTCCGTCCGGCACCACTGGTTAAGGCGTTGTTTGACAGCGCTGCTGCCGAGCTCAAACAGACCCAGTTTGAGCCTGCTGATGTCCAACCGCATACCCCAACCGTTATCGCCTGTGGTCATCACAGCGCTGCGCTGGTGGAGGCCATCACCGGCGAACGGCCGTCACTGAACCCGGTACGCGGGCAAATCAGTCTGGTTCGCGCCACTCCGGCAACCACCGCGTTGCGCACCGTATTGTGCTACAAAGGCTATATGGTGCCGGCCGATAACGGCCTGCATTGTATTGGCGCGACCTTCAACCGCGGCGATGATCGCACCGATGTGCGTAGCGAAGATGACCAGCAAAATCAGGCCAGTCTTGCCGACTGCGCCGAACAACCATGGGCCGCGGGGCTTGAACACGTCGCCTCGCGCGTCAGTGTAAGAGCCACTACCCCCGATCACCAGCCGATGGCCGGGCTCGTCGCCAATAAGGTGTATGTTTGCAGTGGGTTGGGGTCGCGCGGCCTGACCGCCGCGCCAGTATTGGCCGAGGTGCTTGCCGCGCAAATTACCGGCGGCCTGCAGCCATTATCCAGCGATGCGTTAGCGCGGCTAACACCACGCTAATCGCGGCCACGGCTCAGACGCCTTCCAGCTTCGCCATGAGGTTTTGCACGTGCGCCTGATCCGCAGGCGCCAGTTCATGCTTTGCCTGCTCAACCGCAGCACGCAGGTGCGGCATGATCAACGCCGGATCGGTTTCTCCGTTCATTTCCATTTTCGCAATCACCAAATCAAAGTGTCCGCGCAAATAACCACTGGCAAACAGCTCATCATCGGTGCCGTCGACATAGGCTTGATCAAATACGGCTTCCAGTTGTTCCACCACGACGTTAAGCGACATAAGGTATCCTTTTCATGATAAGTTGGCGGCCATTTTAACCAGCTTTTTGTTACAATGCATCCGCACCTACACGAACATTATCGTCGATCCGACAGGAGACGTCTTAGCCTATGTCACTAAAAATCGGTTTATTTTATGGTTCAACCACCTGCTATACCGAAATCGCAGCGGAGAAAATTCAGCAGGCGATTGGCGCCGACATCGTGTCGCTTTACAACATCAAAGACACCCCTCTGGCCGAAGCCGAGCAGTTTGACATTCTGATTTTCGGGATATCCACCTGGGACTTCGGTGAGCTGCAGGAAGACTGGGAAAGCCACTGGGACGACATCACCCCGCTTAACCTGGACGGCAAGCTGGTTGCGCTATACGGTATGGGCGACCAGGAAGGCTACACCGACTGGTTTCAGGACGCCCTTGGCATGTTGCATGACGCCATTGCCGACAAAAATTGTAAACGCATTGGCTTTTGGCCCAACCAGGGCTACGACTTCGCTGCGTCAAAAGCATTGACCGAGGATCAGCAATATTTTGTTGGACTGTCGCTGGATGAAGATTCACAGTATGAATTGTCCGATGAGCGCATCGAACAGTGGACCACTCAATTGCTGGAAGAAATCGCAGAACAACTGGAATAATAATAAGGAACCCGTTATGCGGCACGTTATTAGTTTAACCCTACTCATCCTAAGCCTCGCCTGGGTGCCGGCCGTTGACGCAGACGCTGACGTCCCGACGGTGGCAAGTTTTACCGAGTCGCTGCAACAACACCAGGGCTTTTATACCTTTTACCACGATCAGCACAACGGCAAAATTTACCTGCAGGTGCCGGTCGATGGTGACGCCTTTATTTTTCAAACCTCGTTGCCCTGGGGGCTTGGCTCCAATGACATCGGTTTGGATCGCGGTCAACTTGGCCAGACGCAGTTAGCGTCGTTTCATGTCGAGGGCGATAAAGCCTTACTGTTAGCGCATAACACCGGGTTTCGCGCCAGCAGCCGTAACCAGGCCGAACGCGACAGCGTCAACGAAGCCTTTGCCGACAGCGCACTGTATGGCTTTAACGTGGTCGCGCGCGCCGACGACGGCAATTCGGTACTGATCGATTACACCCCGTATTTGCTGTCCGATGTCCACGGCGTCAGTCAGCGGCTGAAATCCACCAACCAGGGTAGCTTTAGCGTCGACAGCAGCCGTTCGGTGATTTATCCGGCGCGCAGTAAAGCCTTTGTCGATAACACCGAGCTCGAAGCCAAAGTCACGTTTACCGGTGAAGGCAACGGCCGTTATCTGCGTCAGGTGGCAGCCGACAGCAATGCGCTGACGCTGCACCTGCATCACTCCTTCATCCGCCTGCCGGACGACAACTACACGCCGCGAGCTTTCCATCCCAACAGCGGCTTTTGGGCCGAAACCTTTGTCGACTATTCCGCGCCGCTGGGCAGTGATCTGGAAACCAAAGTAATCCCCCGTCACCGGCTCAACAAAAAAGACCCTATCGCCTCCCGCAGTGAAGCGCGTGAGCCTATTGTCTACTACCTGGATCCGGGCGCACCGGAGCCGGTGAAAAGCGCATTGCTTGAAGGGGCACAATGGTGGGCACAGGCGTTTGACGCCATCGGTTACGAAAACGCGTTTCAAGTCAAAGTATTACCGGACGGCGCTGACCCGATGGACGTACGCTACAACGTCATCCAGTGGGTGCATCGTGCCACCCGTGGCTGGTCCTATGGTTCGTCGGTGATCGACCCGCGTACCGGCGAAATCATCAAAGGTCACGTGACACTCGGTTCATTGCGCGTTCGTCAGGACATGAAAATCGCCGAAGGCCTGCTCGGTCCATTTCATCGCGATAACCGCGCCGAGTTGAAGGAAACCATCGAGGCCATGGCTCTGGCGCGTATCCGCCAGCTCAGCGCCCACGAAATTGGCCACACCCTGGGTATCGCCCATAACTTTGCCGCATCACCGCAGGACCGGGCTTCCGTGATGGATTACCCGCACCCGCTGGTCACCCTCACCACTGACGGCACGCTGAGCCTGCAAGAGGCTTACGACGTCGGTTTGGGTGATTGGGACAAACAAGTCATTGCGTACGGCTACAGTGACTTTGGCGGTATGCCGTCGGAGTCAGAACAGTTGCAACGTATTCTGGCCGAAAACCAGCAACTGGGGCTCGAATTTATTTCCGACCGCGACGCCCGCCCCGTTAGCGGCGCGCACCCCACCGCTCACCTGTGGGACAATGGTGCCGACCCGGTGACCGAACTGCAGCGGATTCTGACCGTGCGCGAACAAGTTTTGCAAAACTTTGGTCAGAGCCAACTGCCTGCTGACGCGCCGCTCAGCGACTTGCAGGAAGTGCTGGTACCCATGTATTTGCTGCACCGCTACCAGACCGAAGCCGCGGTTAAGGTGCTCGGCGGTGTTCACTACCGCTATTACATGAACGACAGCGCGCCGAAAAACTACCAGCCGGTTGGCGCCGCTAACCAGCAACGCGCGTTACAGCAACTGCTGAGAACCATTCGTGCCGATCAACTGCAATTGCCGCAGCAGGTTGCACGATTGATGGTCCCTCTGGCGTATGGTTCCGCTGATAACCGCGAGCGCTTTAAAGGCCGCACCGGTTTGATCCCGGATCCGGTCAGTTGGGCAGCCAGCGCCGCGCACTTTAGCTTAACGCGAATGTTTGACAGTGCCCGCCTTAACCGCTTGCATCAACAGCACGCCCGCGACAGCGACGTCCCTTCGGCAGCCGCGCTCTTCAATCAGGTCGCCGCAGTGGTACTGGAAGACTGGCAGCAACAACCAGATGATGTGTTGCGGCAACGGCTGCTGAGCACCGCCTTTAATGCGATGGTGAAAGCGCTGGAGGATGAACAGTTAGCACCAGAAGTGGCGTTGACACTGCGCCGTGCCTTGCAAACTCAGCAACAAAAGCTGAGCAACAGCGATAACGGCCTGGCTAACACCTTAGCGCAGCAGTTGCAGACTTACTTAGATGAAGGAACGTGGCCAGCCAATTACCAGCCACATCCATTACCTCCGGGTTCGCCGATTTAAGGCGAACCCCGACGCGTTAAACGTCGATTTTAGCTTCGTCCAGTTCGGCTTTGGTTTTACCGTGCGGAGTCGGCTGGCGAGTTTCAGGATCAATGTGAACGAAGACAATGTCGTCCGCCACACAGATGTTTTGTTTGGTGTGTTTATTACGCACCACACAAGTAATCGTCAGTGAGCTGCGGCCGGCTTTTTTCACCTGCAGGCCAAATTCCACCACGTCCCCCTGGAACGCAGAGGTTTCAAACGTGATGGCACCGATGTGCTTGGTGACCAGGCTTTTGGCTTCCAACTGACAACTGGCGAAGATGTAGGCTTCTTCGTCAATCCATTCCAGAATACGGCCACCGAATAAAGAGCCGGCAAAGTTAAGGTCATTGGGCATAACCAAGCGGCGGGAAAGAAAACGCATAGCGACTCCTTAACAAATTAAGTGAAAGAGTCGCTAAGTATAACGCATTATTTTTTAAGCGTTTGTTGAAAAAAGTCGTGGATCAGCTGATGCCGGTGAATTTTCGTCGCGGTGCCATTCAGCGAGTGCTTTTTGCCCGGATAATTCATCATCTGAAATTGCTGGCGATTATCCTGCAACTGCTTGTACAACTTGGTGCTGTGGGTAAACAGCACGTTGTCATCGGCCATACCGTGATAAATGAGCAAGTCGCCCTGTAGCTTTTCCGCATACGGAAACACCGACGAATTCTGGTAAGCGTCGCCGTTTTGTGGCATGCCCATATAACGTTCGGTGTAGTGCGTGTCATACAACGCCCAGTCGGTAACCGGAGCACCCGATACGCCCGCCGCAAAATAATCCGGCGCTTTAAACATCGACATTAACGTCATGTAACCACCGTAACTGTGACCATAGATGCCGATCCGATCCGGGTCGACAAAGTCCAACGTGCGCAAGTAGTCGACACCACGCATCTGATCGCGCACTTCCGGCTCTCCCATAGCGCGGTAAATTGGCGCTTCAAAGGCTTTGCCGCGATTGGCTGAGCCGCGGTTATCAAGGCTGAAGACCACGTACCCCTGTTGTGCCATGTACTGCACAAACAGGTTACCCCAGCCTTTATCGACGACCTGCACGCCCGGTCCGCCATAAACGTATACCATCACCGGATATTGCTTCTGACTGTCAAAATTGGCCGGTTTGGTCAGCTGATAATATAACGTCTGGCCGTCATCAGCTTCCAGCGTGCCGTAGTCTGGATACAACCAGTCCCGGTAATACGGCTTCAGCGGATGGTTTTTGTTAATTTCATTCTGATTCAACCACGCCAGTCGTTCCCCGGTCGGTCCGTGCAAGCTAACCTGCGGCGGTTGCTCAGGCGATTCAAAGGTATCCAGGTAAGATTGTGCATCACTGGCAAATACAATACTGTGAATGCCTTCGCGCTCGGTAATGCGGCTTGGCGAGCCCGGCGAACCGGTGTTTAGCTGATTACGGTACAGGTGACGTTCCAGCGGTGACGACTGACGACCACTAAAATAAATCACACCGGTTTGCTCATCAATGGCTTCCAATTCGTCCACCGCCCAATTACCGGCGGTTAACTGACGAATTAAACTGCCGTCCACGCGATACAGGTACAAATGCTTATAGCCACTGCGCTCAGACGCCCAGACAAAGTGTTTGTTGTCGTTCAAAAAGTACAGATCATCATGGATGTTCACCCAGCTGTCGCTGGTTTCGGTGATCAGCACTTGCTGCTTCAGTGCCTCGGTTTCCACCAACCGCAGTTCCAGGGTTTGCTGATCGCGACTTTGCCACTGGTAAGTAAACCGTTTGCCGTCGTTCATCCAGTTAACCCGCGCCAGATAGCCATCCCCTAACTCGGACAAACCCAGCCACTGAATGGTCGACTCCAGGCTCTGTTCACGCTCAGACAGCTTCACCCAACCCAGGTCAATATCGACATTGTCGGTACCGGCAAACGGATAACGCTGCTCGATCATATCGATACGGTCGGCATAGATTTCGCTGCGGGTGGCAATGTCAACCGGTGTTTCGTCAACCTTGGTTAACACCAATGACGACTCATCCGGCGCCCACCAATAACCGGTCATGCGATCCATCTCTTCCTGTGCGACAAATTCCGCCATGCCAAATTTGATAACACCACCACCAGAGTGTGTGATCGCCTGCTCTTTGCCGCTGTCCAGATGCACGGTGTACAGGTTTTGCTCACGAATAAAGGACACATAATTGCCCTGCGGCGATAGCCGCGCATCGGTTTCAAACGCCTCAGTATCGGTAATCTGACGCGCTTTGCCTTGCGCTAAATCGTAGTAATAGACGTCGCCGTTAAGCGGGAACAATAACGCGTCGGACTGCGCCGACCATTGATAGGAAACAATCCCCGAGCCGCTCAAGCGTAGCCGTTCACGCCGCGCTTTTTCTTCGTCGGAGAGGTTCTCCGGGCCCGAATAAAGGCTGTCGGAATTCACCAGCAGACGGTGTTCACCGGAGTCAATTTGATACTGCCAAAGGTCATAACGACTGGCGTCGTCATCACGCCCTTTCAGATAGGTCAGTGACTGACCGTCCGGCGCAAAACGTAAGGCACGAATGGATTCGCCGGACAGTGCCGGCGCCGAGAAAATTCGTTCGATGGTCAGCTGCTCAGCGGCAGCCGGGGTTGAACATAAACTTGCTGATACCGCGGTAACCGCCGCAGCCAGCATAGAAAAACGCAGCATATCGGGTGTCCTTGCTTGCTATCAAAGCGTTGCTCATATTGATAACGTGCAAGCATACCAAATAATGCTGCGTTATACTGTTACGCTGCGATTAACGGTGCGCTTCAGAAGTTTATTGACACCCCTAATTGCAGGTTACGTCCGGCCATCGGCACGTCGTCTTTCAAAAACGAGCTGTGTACCAGACCCAACTGGTTAGTCAGGTTCTCACCCTTCAGATAAACCGTGGCACCATACTGCGCCAGCCACTGCGGGTAATAATTCAACCGCGCATCCAACAACCCAAACGCTGGTGTGACGGTTTCGTTGGTGGCGATACGATCCTGTTCCAGGTAGCGGGTATAGCCCAGCGCCGCATCCCACTGTTGAGCCTGATAACGGGCTTCGATACCGACCCGCTGCGCCGGAATACGCGGCAAGTCATCACCACCGCGCTGCTTCGCACGAGTGTAATCACTGAAGCCGTGCAACGACCATTGGTCGTCGATGCGGTAGCTCAGATCCAGTTCATAGCCATAAAGTTCGGCATCGGTCTGCGCAAACTGTACCACTTGCAGACCCTCTTCAGCGCCGTGATCATGCTCGTCATGCGGCTCTTCGTGGCCTTCCTCATGGCCTTCCTCATGAGCTTCTTCATGGCCTTCGTCGGTGTGCAGCAAGTTACTGCTGATGCCGGTAAAGCGTTCATAGATAAAGTCGTCAACGCGGTTATAGAACACGTTTAACTCGGCGTGCAGTTGTTCGTTTTCGTAGTGAAACCCAACGTCGATGTTGTTCGATGTTTCGGTATTCAGCGCGTGCCCGGCTTCTTCAATGTGATATTCGCCGTTGTCTTCCGCATGCAACTCGTAGAAAGTACCTAATTCGTAGGTGCGGGTGGCGAAATGCTCGCCGTTAGCAAACACTTCAGTAGCACTCGGCGCACGCTCAGCATGGCTCAAATTAACCGATACCGAACTGAATTTATCAAAGTGGTAGAGGTAGCCGGCCGACGCTGATACCGAGTTGAAGGTATCCAGGCGTACGTCGTCGCTGGCCAATGTGGTGCGCTCGTAGCGTGCGCCCAAATCCACGTGATGGTCACCAAATTCCTGTTCCACCAACCAAAATACGCCTTGCGAACGGCGTGAGGTATCCGGCGTAAAGGCTTCTGCACCAAAGGCTTGCTTGTCACTGATGTCCCACTGATAACCCAGAGCGCCACTCCAGCCGCCTAACGGCTCATGCTTGGCGATCACGCGCAATTCTTTTTGCTGATTCTTAAACTGGGTGCCGAGGATGTCACCTTCAACTTCGCTGTGCTGATAATCGGTTAGGCCGGCACGAAACTCCAGCGCTTCGAAACCCTGCAGCGGCGCATTAAACTGGCCGGCGAACTGCCAGCGTTGTTGCTCCAGATCGGCAAACGGCAGCGCTTCGCCCTCATGCTCATCATGTTCGTCATGCTCCTCCAGCGCTCCGTGCTCGTCCTCGTGCTCTTCCTCTTCTTCATGACCGTGATCTTCATGGGCATGACCGGGAATACCGTATTGCATGTTCAGCGCTTCGTAGCTCACACCAAAGTAGCCCCAGTCACCGTGGTATGAAGTGCCCAGGCTGGCACCGTCAGAATCGGCAAAGCTGTTTTCGACAACATCAACCACTTCGCCTTCGTCGTTAAGGAACGTCGGTGTTTCAAAATCATCCGCACGGCGATAATGCGCATCCGCGTAAAACGTCCAACTGCCGTTACCCGCGGTAATGTTATAAGATGCCTCTTTTTGGTCATTAACCGTAGCACCACGAAGGTTCGCGTTACCGCTTAAACCGTACACCGGTTCCGCCGGAATGCGTCCGTCGACCACATTAATCACACCGCCAATGGCGCCACTGCCGTACAACAAGGTAGCCGGACCGCGTAACACTTCAATTTGTTCAGCGCTGCTGGTTTCCGTGGTCACCGCATGATCCGGGCTGCCGCGCGAAACGTCACCGCTGTCCAGACCATTTTGCGTCACCTTAACCCGCGGGCCGTCAAGGCCACGAATGATTGGGCTACCGGCACCGGCGGTATAGTGGGTGTTGTTAATACCCGGTTCCAGCGCCAACGTTTCACCCAACGTCTGCGAATGCTTTTGTTTAAGCTCATCACCGCTTATGATGTTAACCGGCTGAGTTGACTCCAGCGCGGTTTTATTCAACGGATTCGCACGGATAACGATGGTTTCATCCACCGGCTGCTGTGTGGTTTCCGCGGCCTGTTGGGCGCTCGCAGCGCAGGCCGTCATACTTAAAACACTCAAGGTAATGGCATTCAACTTCACGATACTGTCCTTCTCATTGCTTAACCGACTCAATGTAATAATATAACATTACACTTGCTGTTTACGATTTGCAACACTCTTAGGTTCACCTGCGGCTAGTGCTGAACGGATAGCTGAGGTACACTGGCAAAGCTAAATCAACATCTTTTAATAACAATACGTTGTGAGAACACCATGAAGAAGTTAACTCGTCTGCTGTTACCCGCCGCCGTTGCGGCAACGCTCGCCGCTTGTGGCGCGCAGGACGCTCCTGCGAAAAATGTCAGCGTCAGTGCGCAACAGGAAAACATCCGCGCGCATTTAGAATTTCTTGCCAGTGATGACTTAAAAGGTCGTCAAACCGGCAGCGAAGGACACGAAATCGCCTCGAAATACATCGTCAGCGAATTCAAACAACTGGGTCTTGAACCAGCAGGCGAAGATGGCACCTACTATCAACGCATCCCGTTCCGCACCAGCATGCTGGTCGCCGATAGCGCCGAAATGGTGTATTCCCGCGACGGCGAAGAGATGAGCTTTGAGTTTGGTAAAGAATTTATTACAGGTCCAAGCCATTACAGCGAACGCACTGAAGTGACCGCACCACTGGTGTTTGTCGGCTACGGTATGGAAGCCCCGGAATTTGGTCTCAACGACTACGAAGGCCTTGATATTGAAGGTAAAATCGTAGTGATGTTGACCGGCCGTCCGGAAAACCTGCCCAGCGAAGAAGGCGCTCACCTGGCCAACATTAAAAACGACATCGCCCGTGAAAAAGGCGCCGTCGGTATCATTACCTTGCATACCCCGGTACGTGAAGAAGTGCGTAAGTTCGAAACCAGCGTTTACTACACCAAAACGCCTCGCATGACCTGGATCGGTCCAAACGGTCTGCCGCAGGGTCAGGAACAACAGCTGATGGGTTCTGCGTATCTCGACGATGAGCCGGCACAAAAACTGTTTGCCAATGCGCCCACAGCGCTGGACACCATTTTTGAACAAATTCAGGAAGATCCTAACTTCTCACCAAAAGGTTTCGCACTGGACGGCTCGGTGAAACTGGTGAAAGAATCGACCCACGAAGAAACCAGCAGCCCGAACGTGGCAGCGGTATTACCGGGCACCGATCCGAACCTGAAAGACGAGTACGTCGTTTACACCGCGCACTCAGACCACATCGGTGTGGTGAAAGACATGAGCAGTGATGACACCATCAACAACGGTGCCATGGACAACGCCTCCGGTGTTTCTGTAATGCTGGAAACCGCGCGTATGTTTGTTGAGTCAGGTATCGACAACAAACGGTCAATCATGTTCTTGTCGGTAACCGCGGAAGAAAAAGGCCTGCTTGGCGCCGATTACTTCGCCAATAACCCAACCGTACCGTTAAACAGCATCGTCGCTAACGTAAACCTGGATATGCCGGTGCTACTGTACGATTTTGCCGACGTCATCGCCTTTGGTGCTTCGCACTCAACACTGGGTGACACGGTAACCAAAGCCGCGGAAAAATACGATACCGAGCAAAGCCCGGATCCAATGCCTGAACAGGCGATCTTTACCCGTTCAGACCATTACACCCTGGTGAAAAAAGGTATTCCGGCGGTGTTCCTGATGACTGGCTTTACCTCTCGCACCGAAGGCGAAGACGGTGGCGAAGTCTGGGGTAAATTCTTTGCGGAACATTACCACCGCCCAAGCGATGACTTGAAGGTACACGATGTGAACTACGAAGCGGGCGCACGCTTCACCAACATCAACTTCGAAATCGGCAAAGAAATCGCTAACGCGGACCAGCGCCCACAATGGTTGGAAGACTCTTACTTCGGTAAGCAGTTCCAGGAGTAACAGCTGTTTGCAGCTGCGCTGCGGCTGTTTGCAACTGCGTTGCGGCTTTTTGTCGCTTCGCGACGGCTGTTTGCAACATCGCTTCGCTCGTTGCGGCTGTTTGTGCTACGCACGGCTTTTACCGCCGTCAGGCAAACAGCCTCAGCGGCCGGAGGCTCGCTAAAAACAGCCGGCCCGAAGGGCCAAATAGCCGTCGCGTAGGATGTGCGACCTACAAGTAGCGTTTGCGTTTTTTGGCCTTCAGCTTAGTCACATCAACCAGCACTAAACCATCAATTGAATTGGAAAAATCCGGGTCCACCCCAAACGCCAAAAACTGCACACCGCCCTTCTCGCATAAATCCGCATATTGCTTATACAGCGTCGGCACCGCGGTGCCCATCGACGCCAGATAACTTTTTAGATCGCAGAAGTCTTCTTCATAGCAGCCGCTTAAACGAAAATGCCGCGCGTCCGGCTGATACGGGTGATTGGCCACAGCCAAGGGTTGCTGCGCCGGAAAATAATGCCGGTAGAAGGTCACCAACGCCTCTTTCGCTGGGTCCGGCAAGGCATTACTGATACTGACCGAGCCAAACAGATAACGGTACTGCGGTCGCGCGCGCAGCAACGCACCAATGCCCATCCACAGATAATCCAAACTGCGTTTGCCCCAATAGCGCGGCTGAACAAAGGAACGACCCAGTTCGAGACCCTCAGCGTGAATATCCGACATCGCTTTATCAAACTGATAAAACGCCTGCGTATACAATCCATCTGAGCCGACCTTCTGCAGGATCTGTGCACAGTCACCCAGCCGGTATGCACCGGCAATCTCAAGATCCGCCGGGTCCCAGAGGATCAGGTGCATGTAATACCGATCGTGATCATCCAGATCACGGCGCTGCCAGGTGCCCTCACCGACGGCGCGAAACGCCACTTCCCGCAAACGACCGATTTCGCGCAGAATCGGCGAGCTGCCGGAAAATTCATACAACACAATCTGTTTACCGCAGGGCGTGGTACCCAGTTGCTGACAGGCTTCGATGGCCTGCTTCAGGGTTTGGCGCGGCTCCGGCCGGGCAATCGCGGTCTGCGTCGGAAAAATCAGCTCTTTTTTGGTGCCCAGTCGGTACAAATGTTTTTTCAGTAACTTGAGCTGCTGCTTTACCGGCAATAACCGTGTAGCGTCCAACGCTTTGAATGGGATCAGTTCACCAATCCGGCAACTGACGTGCTTGCGCTGCTGACGGAACATTTCTTTGACCAGCAACAACGTTGCCAACGGTTTGTAGACCATCGAGGCGGTATAGAACAGTGCTGAATTATGCGCGTGCAGGCGGATCGGTAATAACGGCGCTTCACAGCGTTTCGCCAGCTTTAAGAAGCCCTGTTGCCAGCGCGTGTCGCGTACCCCTTGCGGCCGCAGTCGTGAAACCTCGCCCGCCGGGAACACAATCACCGCACCCTCGGCCTCAAGATGCCGGTGAATATTGCGAATGTCGTCACGCGAACTCTGGCCGTTGAACACGCGTACCGGCAGTAACATCGACTGCAACGGTTCCAGTTTCATCAGCAAATCGTTGGCAACGATCTTAACGTCAGCCCGCACTTCGCTGACCAGTTTCAACAGCGCCAGCCCGTCCAATGAACCGATCGGGTGGTTGGCAAAAATCACTACCCGCCCGTGGGTGGGAATGTTGTCCAGCTCGCTGCTGCGGTAGGCGTAGGAAAAGTTAAAGTAGTCCAACACCTGCTCAACAAAATCAATGCCGTTAAGTTCAGGATAGCGTTGGCTAAAATCGCGGATATCGCTCTCGTGCAGGAGGTTGCGTAAAAACCAGGTGGTGGGTTTGGCCAGCCAGGGTTTGTTATGGATCCGCGGCAGGCTCTCTTTTACAACGTCTTCTACATTCAACATGGGGCTGTCCTCATCGTTGCGATGAGAACAGCTTAAGCCGATTTTATGACATTAAGATGAATGGCCTTCGGCCGGCTTTTTGCAGCTGCGCTGCGGCTACTTGTCGCTTCGCGACGGCTGTTTTTAGCGTGCCTTCGGCCGCTAAGGCTGTTTGCCTGACGGCGGTAAAAGCCGTGCGTAGCACAAACAGCCGCAACGAGCGCAGCGATGTTGCTAACAGCCGCGCCGTAAGGGGCAAATAGCCATTATTTCCGCAGGTATTGCGCGGCCAGCATCGTGACCGGTGCCGCCGTCGGCTTACCGTGTTGCCAGTCACCGCCCTCAACACCACTGCCAGCAATATCCACATGGACATAATTCAGCGGTTTATCACTGGCAATACCATGCTCATCAAGACCCGCAACACCGCTTAAAAACGCCATCGGGAACTGATGTCCACGGGCGGTTGTTGCTGACGGTCCGTTGTTTGATGACAGCAGATCATCACACAGCGTGCGGCCTTTAACGAAGTCAAAATCCTCGCGCCGCGACCAGGAAATTTCTGCCGGGTCACCAAACACTTCGCCGACCTCAAACAACTGCTGAGCCAGCTGTGCTTTACGTGCCGGTCCGTTTGGCACCAGCGCTGTGTACGGACCTTTTGCCAAGGCCGCATGGCCGGTTAGGGTTGCCACAGTAAACAGATCACAAGGTAACTCACTGGCGGCGGCCTGCTCACGCAGATGCGACAGCAAATCAGCCATTGCCAGGCGCCCTTCCGCGTCGGTGTTACCGATGCGTACCCGTTTGCCGCTGTGGCCGGTAATGATTTCATCAGCCACAAAAGCGTCGGCGCCGATGCTGTTGCGCACCGCGGCAATTTCCGCGATCACGTGCAGATGTTCGGGCTGTACTTCGGCAACCGTTTTAACAAAACCCGCCACCGCAGCCGCACCGCCTTTATCACGGCTCATGCCGGCCATGTGACCGCCGGTTTTCAGATCCGCACCACCGGTATCGTAAACAATCCCTTTACCGGCAAACATCACCGTGCGCTCGGGCTTGCTGCCTTTGTACTCCAGTCGAATGACGCAGGGACGGTGACGTTCTACGTCCATCGACGCACGCCCGACGGCGGCCGCCAGTGGGTACTCATGCTGCAGTTGTTGATAATCGTCGATCACCGTGACTTTAACCGCCGTGTGCGCAAACGCTTGTCGGCAGTACTCGGCAAACCGCAGCGGAGCCATGCGCTCTGGCTCGGTTCCGGCAAGATCACGGGCCACCCGTTTACCGGCTTCCAACGCCATTGCCCAGTCACGGTTCAGCGCACCGACCAGGGTCACGTCTTTGGTCGGCTCAATATCATCTTCGCCCAGCGCTTCGCGCGCTTCCAGCGGCTGATACAGCGCCTGACAAACACCCAAATAGGCTGCCAGGTGCGCGTTCTGATAGCGTTCGTCCTGAGTATTAACCGCATTCAGCATCAGCACCGGATGGCGGGCGCCGGCGTCCTGTGCCATTTTAGCGGCTTTAGCGGCGGCATCGAAAATTTGACGAACGTCATCATAGTCACGGTTCAGTGGCCCGGTCGGCGCAAGCACCAGACGCTTGCCCGGCACGCCGTCCTGCAACAACAGCAAGGTTTCCTTGCCAATGCGCTGGTCAGCCTGTTGAGCCCCACGAATGGCTTCACTGAGCTCGGTATCTTCGATGCGGTCAAACGGGCCGATCACGATCAGCGCATCGACGTTTTGGTTTTCTTTGGCCTGCGCCAGTGATTCCACGCAGTGTAATTGTGCAAATGCCATAATTCTTTTACCTCCGGTTAAGGGCGTGTTAGCTGCGGCGCCACTGGGTGCCGTCAGCGCCGTCTTCCAGCACGATACCCATCGCGGTCAGTTCATCACGCGCTGCATCGGCTGCCGCCCAGTCTTTTTCTGCTCTGGCGTTATTACGTTTGGCGATCAGCGACTCGATCAATGCCACATCGTCGCTGTCGCCCTGAAGAAATTGCTCCGGCGCCTGTTGCAACAAGCCCAGCACCTCAGCCAGCTCTTTCAGCACACTGGCCAATTGTGCCGCCTGCTGCGGCTGGCTGTCACGGACACGGTTCAGCTCGCGAGCTAGATCGAACAGCACACTCATGGCTTCCGGCGCATTAAAATCGTCGTTCATCGCGGCGCTGAAACGCTGCCAGTAAGGATCACGCAATTCCGCACTGGCCGCTGCCGGCTCAATGCCGCGCAACGCCGTGTACAAACGTTCCAACGCGGCATGCGCTTGCTCTAAATTGTCCTGGGTGTAGTTCAACTGCGAGCGGTAATGGCTCGACAGCAAGAAATAACGCACGGTCTCGGCGTCGTAAGCGTTCAGCACGTCACGAATGGTAAAGAAGTTACCCAGCGACTTTGACATCTTAACGTCGTCAACCTGCACCATGCCGCTGTGCATCCAGTAGTTAACGTAGTCTGACTGGTTAGCGCAGCAGCTTTGCGCAATCTCATTTTCATGGTGCGGGAAGGTCAAATCCGAGCCTCCGCCGTGGATATCAAAGGTTTCACCCAGGTGTTCTTTATTCATCGCCGAACATTCAATGTGCCAGCCCGGACGGCCCGGTCCCCAGGGTGAGTCCCAGCTCGGTTCTCCGGCTTTCGCTTTCTTCCACAACACAAAATCCAGTGGATCGGTTTTCGCGTTGTCCACTTCGACCCGGGCGCCCGCCTGCAGTTGCTCTAAGTCCTGACGACTGAGGCGGCCATAATCAGCGAAGGTGGACACATCAAACAACACGTCACCGTTACTGGCAACATAGGCGTGGCCGTTGCTCAGCAAGCGCTCGATCATAGCAATGATTTGGTCCATGTGTTCGGTGACCCGCGGCTCAACGTCCGGGCGCAGCAGGTTCAGGGCATCGAAATCCTGATGCATTTCCGCAATAAAACGCTCGGTCACGGCGTGGAAATCTTCACCGTTTTCCATCGCCCGGCGGATAATTTTGTCGTCCAGATCGGTGATGTTGCGAACGTACTTGACGCTGTAACCCAATTTGCGCAGATAGCGCACCACCACATCAAAGGCCACATAGGTACGCGCATGGCCAATGTGACAGAAGTCGTAAGTGGTAACACCGCACACGTAGATACCCACTTTGCCGGGGTTAAGCGGCGTAAACGTCTGCTTTTCACGAGTCAGGGTATTAAACAGTGTCAGTGCCATGGTTGCTGCGCTTCCTTTTTTCGATGGTTGATAAGATTCGGTTAAAGCACTAATGATACCACTGAACGCAACGCTCTGGTACACTAGCGCCCGGTTTAGTCATTGTTACAGGATACCAATATGCAGGTTGTATTACACACAAACCACGGTGACATCACGCTGGAAATGCATCACGACACCGCGCCGAATACCGTTGAAAACTTTTTGAAATATGCTCGTGACGGGTTTTACAATAACACCCTGTTTCACCGGGTCATCGATGGGTTCATGGTTCAGGGCGGTGGCTTTGAGCCAGGCATGAAGCAAAAAGAAACCCGTGACAATATCGAGAACGAAGCCAAAACCGCGAAGCCGAACACCGTCGGTACGGTTGCGATGGCGCGTACGCCGGATCCTCATTCCGCATCGTCGCAGTTCTTCATTAACGTCAATGACAACAGCTTCCTGAACTTCCAGAACGAAACACCGAATGGCTATGGCTATTGCGTGTTTGCCGAAGTGGTGGGCGGAATGGATGTGGTTAACACCATTAAAGGCGTTAAAACCGGTTCTGCTGGATTCCATCAGGACGTACCGGTTGAAGATGTGGTCATCAAGAAAGTCACCATCAACGACTAAGCGTTGTCATGACGACTGCGTTTATCGCTGATCTTCACTTATCGCCGGCGCGGCCAGACATAACGGCCGCGTTCAGCGACTTCTGTCAGCAACACCAACACCTCGATGCGCTATATATTCTCGGAGATTTATTCGACGCCTGGTTAGGCGATGACGATCCCAGTGATTTTGCCGCGCACATCAAAGCCCAGTTGCGGCAGTTAAGTGCGGCGGGCGTGGATGTGTTCTTCATGCCCGGAAACCGGGACTTTATGCTGGGTCAGCGCTTTGCCGATGAGGTCGGTTTAACCATACTGCCTGATGAAACCGTGATTGAGCTGGATGGCGAACCTGTGCTGTTAATGCATGGCGACACCCTCTGTACCGACGATGTCGATTACCTGCGTTACCGCGCCATCATCCAACACCCGATCAGTAAATTTGTGCTGCGCCACCTGCCGTTGTCACTGCGTATGCGCATCGCCCGCAAACTCCGCGCCGGTTCCGCCTCAAAACGTCCCAACCTGAGCCAACAGCGGTTGCGGCAGATGGATGCCCAACACCAAGCCGTGCTCGACGTCATGGCAAAACATCAGGTACAACGACTGATCCACGGTCACACCCACCGCGCTGCCATCCACGCCTTTTACGCCAACGGCCAAAAAGCCCAACGCATCGTACTGGGCGACTGGTACGACGCCCAAAAAATAGTCAACCCCAAACGATATTCAGGCATCTACAAAAAGTAACTTGCGCCCGAGGCGCACCCACGAGAGATTGTCAGAAGATATCGGAAGAGGTAACTTGCGCCCGAGGCGCAAGCTACGAGAGATTGTCAGGAGATATCGGAAGAGGTAACTTGCGCCCGAGGCGCAAGCTACGAAAGTTCAGATCGTAAGTAGCCATCGGCTTAGCGCGATGCAATCGCGCGTGCCGATCGGGAACAAACGTCAATTCACCGTTCGGGAACAAACGTCAATCCACCGATCGGGAACAAACGTCGATTCACCGATCGGGAACAAACGTCAATCCACCGATCGGGCCAAAACGTCAATTCACCGATCGCCCCGATCGGCGACATGAACATCAAGACATAAACGTCGGACCAAACCCGTTGGTCCACAGAATTGCCGTGGTTACCATCAGGATCACCATCAGGATAAGACCGGCAGTGACCACCGAACTGGCGTACAAGAAACCACGCTCTTCCGGAATGTGCATCAGCACCGGAATACCCGCGTACAGCAGATATACCGAATACGCCACACCCGCTAAGAAAATCAACGCCACGAACCAGAGTTCAGGGTACAGCGCTGCAATACCGGACATGATCACCGGTGTCGCGGTGTAAGCCGCCAACTCCAGCGATTGCGTGTAGCTCGGATCAGCGCCAAAAGTCTTCGCCATCCAGTACACTAAGTAAGCCAAAGCAAAGGTCGCAGCAATAATGCCAAGGTACATTGCAACCCCAAGCATCACCGCACTGCCCTGCGTCAGAAAAATAGACTCGCGGGCGCCCACGCTCCAACCGATGTGTGCCGACGCATAGTAAGCGGCAACACAGGGTAAAATTGCGACAAACAAAATATGCGTTAACGAATTAACGATACTTTCCCGTTTTGCGTCAATGGTTTTCCACTCTTCCATTGGATGAGCGTATAGACCCCAGATGTGATTCAGTATCATAATTGACTTCCCCATTTAACGCGGCTCTGCCGCCCTTGTTGTTCCCATAATGCTGATCACAGTAATAACTGTCATCATCGCTGTCCGTTATAACGGCTTCTTGTTGTTATTACGTGCTTCTCACTGTTTGAGCGCACAAGTGAGTAAAAATTCACCTTAGCCTCTACTATTGAGAACATTTTTTAACCTGTCAAGATCTTTTATTTAACAAAACAAACACTTTGTTAACAATACGTAATAAGCACGGAAACCGATGCCGCTGAGATTCAATTTTTCACGCTATTGGCGTAAAATAGCGGCTCATTCATCAACACCAACTGAACTTTCGTATGAGCCATCGCTTGTCCCACGACGACATCGAATCGTTACTGACCCCGATAAACTCCTTCTTACAGTGCCGTACGCCCGAAGCTTGGCTGGAACGGGCAAAACAACCCGAAAGCCTGCCGGTGCTGTTACGCGATCATATGGTGTGCGAATTAAAAGCGGCGCAGAGTGCGATGCTGCTGATCCGCCGCTACGCGGTCGACGAAGAAAGCGGTAATGCGCTGCTGGCGTGGCTCAAACCCTATGAAGATTTTACCTACCGCATGGTGGGCGACTGGCGCGACCTGGCTCAGCATAACCGTCTCAATAAGCGCATGGTGCCGAAATCCGATCGGCCCTACAGCCAGGAGTTGATTGATAAAATGGTGCTGCTGATAAAAGAAGAGTTGCATCACTTTTATCAGGTGCTGGAAATTGCCCAACAGCTCGGCATTGACTACGACAAGCTCACATCCAGCCGTTATGCCCGGGGACTACTGACCCACGTGCGCACTTACGAGCCGGCGGCGTTAATCGACAAATTGATTTGCGGAGCCTACATCGAGGCGCGTTCCTGCGAACGTTTTGCCGCCATCGCGCCCTATGTCGATGAACGTCTGGGGCAGTTTTATGTGTCGTTACTGCGTTCGGAAGCCCGCCATTACCAGGACTATCTGACCCTGGCTCAACAGTTCTCCGATGAAGACATCAGTGACCGGGTTAATTTCTTCGGTGCCATTGAACGCGGATTGATCGAATCCCCCGACGCTGATTTTAAATTCCATTCCGGTTCGCCGGTTTAATATAGGAATGGCGGCGGCGTCCTACGCCGCCTTGCCCGCATCCGGGTGCGATCGCACCCGGCCCTTGAGCACATTTTCACCGACCTGCGACAGCAGTGGGTTATTTGGATCGGTCGAAACGCCTTTTGATTTCGCCTTCATCGCGGCTGGTAAATCCAGTACCGGCACTGTGGCATCCAGTTGTGCCGCCATAAAGTAAGCGACCGAAAAGCGCTCGGTACCCGGTTTGGGCGCGCGCACGCGGTGGTTGGTGGCCTGCAGAAAACCGTCAGACGCCAGCTCCAGTAGCTCACCAATGTTCACCACAAAAGAACCGGACAATGGCTCGACGTCCAGCCATTCACCCTGATGTTCCACTTCCAGACCGCTTTGTTGATCCTGCAGCACAAACGTCAGATAGCCCGGATCTTTATGCGCACCAACGCCCTGGCTGGAGGCTTCCGTGCCCGGGTAGCGGATAATTTTCGAGTGGGTGTAAGGACCGTCGCGGAAACTGTCATCCAACGCATTCCATGCGACACCCAGCGCCTGACACAACGCCCGCAGTAAGGTAACGGCTATCTCTGTCTGCCGCAGAGTTAAGCTCAGTAACTGTTCCCGCAACGGCGGCAACGCCGCCGGCCACAAGTTCGGCCCGATCACCCGCTGCCAGTCATACTGTAGCTGCTGCGGCGCCGGCTCTTCGTTCATCCAGTCAAACTGTTCGCGCATATCAACGGCACCGGCCGTGACTTCCTGACCAACCGCGTTGTAGCCACGAAAATGCGGCGAATAGGCCATACTGACTTGCTCTTTGGCCGCTTGTGATAATGCAAAGAAGCGCCGACTGACGCGTAACACGGCGTCCAAATCAGCCTCCGAAAGGCCGTGCTCGACCAGATAGAAAAAGCCAACCTCACTGGCGGCCCAGAGCAACCGTTCGCGCTCGGCTTGCGTGTCTAACTGTTTGTACGAAATGATGGGTAACTGCTGTATCGCCATCGTCGCCACCTCTTAAACCATGATGGCGTCGATAATAAATCCGATACATAAGGAAGCGAACGAACGATTTAATCTATAATAGGCAGGAATGGAATATGACTAAATTAGCTGGCTCGGTGGTCCGCTTTGCACCGCTAAACCGGCGGCCGCATAACTCCGATGCGTACCGCCGGAAGCGTGTCGCGCCGGGGCGCGACCTACAGATCTTCGAGTTTTTTACCCGCTTCGCGATCGTAGTAAACGTCCTCGTCAAAGTCACCTTCCGACTTCGCCACAACGCAACTTACCATCGCATCACCGGTCACATTAACCGCGGTACGGGTCATATCCAACAAGCGGTCAACACCGATGATGAGGCCAATACCCTCAACCGGTAACCCGACCTGCTGCAATACCATTGCCAGCATGATCAGACCAACGCCGGGCACACCTGCGGTACCTACCGACGCCAGTGTCGCGGTCAGGATAACCATCAGATAGTCGCCCACGGACAAATCCAGACCATAAACCTGCGCGATAAACACCGTCGCCACACCCTGCATGATTGAGGTGCCGTCCATATTGATGGTGGCACCCAGCGGTACGGTAAAGGAACCGACGCTGTTCTTAACGCCCAGACGTTTGGTAACGGTTTCTAGCGTAATCGGCATGGTGGCGTTACTGGATGCGGTACTGAAACCAAACAGCTGCGCGTCACGCATCTTCTTCAGGAAGATGCCCGGCTTAACACGCGCTAAGGCGCTCAGCAGGAATGGATGCACCACCAATCCGTGAATGATCAGCACCACCAGTACCAGGAAGAAGTATTTTGCCAACCCGGCAATCATGCCCAGCCCGGTTTCGGTGAACAACTTCGCCATCAGCGCAAACACACCGTAGGGGGCGAGGTTCATCAGAATCACCACCAGCTTCATGATGACGTCATTAAAGTCGTCAAAAAAGCCTTTCAGGCGCTCACCGGGTTTTCCAACCAGCGCCATCGCAATACCGAACAACAACGCAAACACAATGATTTGCAGCATGTTGCCTTCGGCCATCGCATTGATCGGGTTATCCGGGAACAAATCGATGATAACCTGCGACAGTGACGGCGCTTCCGAGGGCTCAAAGGTGGCATTAGAGTCGCGCTCGACACCCGAACCCGGCTGAATATGGCCGAGAAAATCGCAATCGAAATGGCAATAGCCGTGGTGATCAAATACAAACCGACGGCTTTACCGCCCAGTCGGCCGAGTTTGCTCGGGTCGCTCAGTGAGCAGGTACCCACCACCAGCGACACAAACACCAAGGGCACCACCAGCATTTTTAATGAGGTAATAAATATCTGACCAATGATATTAAACAGACCATTCGTCAGATAACTATCAACCCAGGCACTTTCACCTACCAGGTAACGCAGCGCCAGCCCCAGGATAATACCGGCGAACATACCAATGGCAATGCGCGCGGTCAGGCTAAGTTTTTTCTTATCACTCATACGAGTCCTTTATAGTTAGCGTCTTATCAGTCAAGCCCAAAATAATCGCCATAGCCTAGCAAAAAGGCGCTAGCCGCGCTAGCGCCAAACCGTTGTGTGGGCTAATGATACGATGAATTACACATCCGAGCGGGCAAACGAGGTCTTCAATGTGTGGATTAATGTCGCCGCACCTTTGGCAAAACGTTCGCTGATGGGTTTCTTCACGCTGTATTCCAGCTTCAGGATTTCGCGTTCACTCAGCTGTTTCAGCAACCAGGCGTCACTGGTGATGATCTCATCCACCAACCCCAGTTCTTTCGCCTGTTGTCCTGACCACACCTCACCGGTTGCCACTTTGTCGATATCCAGTTGCGGACGGTTGGTTTGGACGAAGTCCTTAAACTGGTGATGGATGGCTTCCAGATCCTTTTTAAACTTACGGCGCCCTTCTTCGGTGTTTTCACCAAAGATGGTCAGCGTCCGTTTAAATTCACCGGCGGTAATCTGTTCAAAGTCAATGTCATGATTCTTCAACCAGCGATGCACGTTAGGAATTTGTGCGACCACACCAATGGAGCCAATAAAAGCAAACGGCGCCGCGTAAATCTTGTGACCCACACAGGCCATCATGTAGCCGCCACTGGCCGCAACTTTATCCACCGCCACGTGTACGGTCATGCCATGCTCACGTAAACGCTGCAACTGCGCCGCCGCTAACCCATAACCATTCACCACGCCACCGCCGCTTTCCAGCCGCACCAGCACGTCGTCTTTGTCGGTAGCCATACTCAGGATAGCGTTCACTTCACGCCGCAGACTGTCGACTTCCTTGGCATCCAAAGATCCTTTAAAGTCGATCACAAACAAACGTTTATCGTGTTTTTCTTCACTTTTACGGGCTTTTTTAAGCAGTTTCTCCGCTTTTTTGCGCGCCTTTTTGTCCAACAGCTCCATCTGTAAGGCATCCTGCATTTCCTGCAGCTCGCGCGACAAATGGGTAACCTCCAATTCGCCTTTTTGTTTCTTCTGCTTTTGCGCAGCCTGAGCAATAACACCGGTGATCACCACAAAAGCGAACACAATAATGGCTGCTTTTAACAAAAATCCGCCGACATCGGCTAAAAATTCCATATCCACTCCTACATTCCACAGTTCGCTTTAGTCTAGCACTTTTCCACACCGCTGTAGCCCCAAACCACCGGACAAGTGGCAAAGCGAGTGGCGAAGCCACAAGCACACCTAAAAAAGCAAGGCGAGTGGCGAAGCCACAAGCCGCCAAGCAAGCCCGCAGGGCGCCAAGCAAGCGGGCACCGCCCGCGCCAAACAAAAAAAGGCCAGCGAAGCTGACCTTTTTGCCAAGCGGGTAAGGCGGAACACCGCCTTACCTGCTACTGAACAACATCTTCGTTAGTGACAGGCAGCATCAGCATATCCGAACCAAACCAGCTGAAAATCTGCGTTTGCATCTCGGTTGTCGCCGCCGCAGACGCTTCCGGCGATACCAACGACGCATGGTCACCAGCACTAAAGCGCACCGCACCCGATACCGGATTACCGTCTTCGGACTGCACCGTAGCCGATACCGAAGGCAGACCCATCAGACCAATCAATGGCTCAGTACCTGCCAGTGGTTTACCCGCAACCGCATTTGGAATGGTTGCGTCACCCACTGCTTCGATTAAATGAACCGGCGTTTCGGTCGCCACAACGCCCGCCGAATAGTTAACCGGGTCCGCCGAGTCAATCACCGCTTGCGCAGCAAAGGCAAACTGCTCAAAGGTTGCATTAATCTGCGCACGTTCAGCGTCCGATGCACCATCGATAAACTGCGTGTACACCTGTGCCAGCAATTCGCTGAAGCCTTCACCACCCGGCGTCACACCGGCCGCTTCCGCCTGTGCGTTAACCACTTCGGCAAACTCTGCACTGGCTGAGTAAAGCAACTGGCTCTTAACCGGCACTTCGAAAGAACCTGACGCCAGCAAGAAGTTGGCAATGCTGCCGCCCGGCATACCGAACGACGATGCCTGCACTTCAAACATTGGGCTTAACGGCTCAAGTTGTGGGTTAGACAATGGCGTATTCGCCAACGCGGTAAAGCCAACACCGGCAATCGCGCCCAGCGAGTGACCGACAAAGTGCACGTCCTGACCGTTCAGCTGTGCGCCGTCCGCTGCCATGAAGTTATTCAGGCTCATACGCAAGCCGACAAGATCAGCAATCGACTGGCGAATGTTGTCGCGAGCGCCCAGCAGGTTAGCCAGGTTCATGTACGCCGTCACACCAGCCGGACTGGATGCGTCAATCGCACCAAAGGCACGGTCACCGTGTAATGGATGGTCAATGGCCACGGTGGCAAAGCCAGCGGCTGCTAATGAGCCGGCAATACCTGCGGCATTGGTCTTCTCACCGGTGATACCATGCTGGAAAATCACTACCGGCCAGCCGCCTTGTGGGACCGCTTCCAGTTCCGCCATGCCGCGCTCAGCACGAATCGCGTTAACGGTCGCCAGATCCGGAATGGTAATAAACGCCGGTACCGTTTGTGTGCCCTGAATGGCCGGAACCGGGTTGTACTTGGTTAAGTGACGTTCGTTATCCACACCCGGGAAGTCGAAACAATTATTCGGTGGCAACAGCAAGCTTGGATCCTCCAGCGCTTCAGCCGGAATACCCGCACCTGCAGGATCAATAACACCCTGTTCAATCGCACCTAAAATCGATGCCGGGCTGTCACAGGCTGCCTGCCAGCGACCGTCAATCGGCGCGGTTGGGTTTTCAGCGGTTGGCAACGGTGAATAGTAAGGCAGGTTAACCTGACCACCGTACACGCGCGCTGCCGAAGCCGCAGCCAGCGCCGCCGGATCGGTGACACCGTTCTGCTGCAGCACCACGTCCAACGTATAACCTTGTGGAGCAGCCTGCATAACCGGCACTTCCGGCGACCAAGGTGTATCCACACCCGCCGCACTTAAGGCCAGCATCTGTTTAGTTGCGCCCAGCACATCACCGACCGACTGGGTGGTAAAGTTGGACGCATAAATCACGTCTTCGGCATCCACACCAAACTGCGCCAGAGCGCCTTCATAGCTGTTGATTAAGCGCTGCAGCGACACCGCCGACGGATCTGACGATACCGGATCGCTGTCGGCCGGACGTTTCATTAATGTGTAAGTTTGTGAGGGATGAACATCACGACCCAATTCGTCCTGAATGTTCGAGGTTAATGCCACGATGTAACCAGTTTTCGGTTTTAACGGCCGTAGCGGTACCACCGCAACGGTGTCTTCATCAACCGCCGATACGGTAAAGTCAACACCGTGTGTCAGCTCAGCTGTTACCGCACAAGCCGCCGCCGGGCTCGCTGCAGCACACTCGGCGCTTACGTCCGAGCCGCCCTGAATGGTTTCAAACACACGAATCGCACCCTGCGCTTCGACACTGCTTGCTGCCACGGCTATCAGGTCGCCATTTTCATCACGCGGCAATGAGAAGTTAAAGGTCATGGTCGGGTGTGTCCCCCAACCGTCTAGGCCATTTAAAGCCACTTGTGGATCACTGCTGTCGCTTGGATCTGCAACCGGGATATTCAGCGTGCCATCAACGGTACCGCTCAACAACACGTTGGTTGGCGCCGGAATAATGCTGTTAGAAGGATCAAACTGAACACGCGTTGCAGCAATATTAATTTCTTCTTCTGTCAACGGTGCTTCATCACCGCTACCACAGCCGACCAGACTTAGTGCTGATCCAATCGCCAATGGGAGTAATAATTTTTTCATGTGGATTCCCCAGTCCTTTTTTACATTTTTATTATGAAGCCTTCGCTTAACGATTTTTATACACCTGTATGAATTAAGATAAAAGGCTTTTTCCGGAATTTCTATTCGTTTGCTGAGAAGTTATCCGAATATCAGTACAATAGCTTACACTGACGCTAACAGTCCAATGGAAAACGATAAATATGCAAATCAAAACTGTACACGATTACCAAGCGCGTCCTGACCTGCTGAAGGACAAAGTCATTCTTATTACCGGCGCCGGTGACGGCATCGGCCGTCAGGCGGCGCTGTCGTTTGCGGAACATGGCGCTACCGTCATTCTGCTCGGTCGCACCGTGGCCAAGCTGGAAGCGGTCTATGATGAAATTGAACAAGCCGGTGGCGCGACCCCCGCGATTATTCCGCTCGACTTAAAAGGCGCGAGCAAACAAAATTACCAGGACATGGCCGCCACCATTAAAGAACAGTTCGGGCGCCTGGACGGATTGCTGCACAACGCCGGCATCCTCAGTATTCTGTCGCCGTTTACCCACATCGAGGAAGACGACTTCCGCGATTCGTTGCAGGTCAATGTTACCGGCCCGATGCTGATGACCCAGGCGTTGTTACCGGTTATGCAACTGGCACCGCAGGCGTCGCTGGTCTTTACTTCATCAGGCGTCGGTCGTAACGGGCGCGCTTACTGGGGCAGCTACTCGGTGTCGAAGTTTGCGACAGAAGGTATGGCACAGGTGATTGCTGACGAGTACGACACCACCACGGTTCGCACCAACGTCATCAATCCTGGGGCAACCCGCACCAGTATGCGCTCAAAAGCCTATCCGGCAGAAGATCCAAAACAGCTCAAAACACCGTTAGATCTGATGCCGACTTATTTGTATCTGATGGGCGATGATAGTACAAAAGACAATAACATTTGTTTCGACGCGCAATAGCGCGCGTCGCCACCACCAAGGTTGGTCTATGCACATAAAACGCCATTTCGTTACATTGTTATTGGCATCGTCCGCACTCAGCGCTCCGGCGCTGGCGGTAGAGCCACCACAACTTGAAGTGTTCGACAATGTTGAGAAACAACTCTGGATAGGCGTTGCCCCCGTTAGCCGGTCAACGATCTGGTTATCCGGCGAAAATGGGCAGGTGGCGCACAGCGAAGACGGCGGCACGAACTGGCGTTACAGTCAGCCAGGCCAGGACGATTTGCAATTTCGGGATATCGAAGCCATCGACAATCGTCAGGCGTATGTACTGAGTATCGGCGATGACGGTCAGTCGAAAGTTTACTTTACCGACAACAGCGGCGCCAATTGGCGTATGCGCTACCGCGCCGAAGCCGATACCTTCTTAAACTGCATGGGCATTTCGCCCAATGGTGAAGCCTGGGTATTCGGTGACAGCGTCGGCGATGAGTGGCGCATTGTGCGCAGTCCGAGCGGCCGCAACTGGATTAAAGCCAACAGTGCAATCAGCGAAAAGCCGCAGTCCAACGAGGGCGGTTTCGCCTCCAGCGGCAGCTGTGTGCGCTTTAATAACGATACCTGGTTAATCGGTACCGGCAACGCGGATACCGCGCGAGTTTTGCGCAAAGGCGGATTCGGTATCCGTTTTGACGTCATCGACAGCCCGATGCAGGCCGGGCCTAACGCCGGTATCTTTGCAGTCTGGCCGCTTGATGATGAGCAGTTTTATATCGCCGGTGGTCACATTGATCCCGCCGAGGACGAAGGCAAGCGGTTGTGGTTTTACGACGGCAATGAATTCAACGCGCTGCCGGAACCTCCCCTGCAAGGGGCGCTGTACAGTCTCAGTGTGGTCGAACACAATGGCCGCTGGCTGCTCACCTCAAACCCTTCCGGCGCAGCCGCTTATCACGTGCCCAGCAGCCAATGGTTCACCCTCACCGATGCCAATGTCTGGAACGTCCAGTGCCATGGCAACATCAGTTGTTGGCTGGTTGGCAAAGAAGGCTTTGTGGCTAAGCTTGTTTGGAAGCCAGAGCCAGACCGCCCAGAAGATGTCGGGTTTTAGTAAACCCATGACGACGCAGCGCGTTGGCAACAACGCCGCTGCGGTTACCCGAACGGCACACACAGATCAGTTCACGCTGCTGTAACTCACTGTTATCGTGAATGAACTGCACCACCTGCGTAAGCGGGACGTTAATCACCTGGGCGCAACACGGCAAATCATCCACCATATGCTCCTGCCGTTCACGCACGTCAATGATAATGACGTCCTCACGGCGCCAGAAATCTTCGTCACCAATCGCGATATCGATACCGGTCTGCGGCACGGCTAAGGCGCGGTCGTCCAATCGGGTGACCAACTGAGAGTCCGGATCATAGCCGGCACAGATGAGCGTACGTTCACCCAGACAGCGACACAAAGACTCCCGCGCAATGTCCTTGCCGATAAAGGCAAAATCAACATGCAGTGCCTGCCGCTCCGCCACCGGTTCACTCAGCAGATACACCGGTAACCGGCTGCCGAAGCGGAACAAACGCCGGGCGCCGATATTAAGACAGCCATCAACACCGCTCTGACATTCTTGTGGGATGGCATCGCACTGGGCAATCGCGGCGGTTGGCCAGCCAAACAAATCGCTGTCGCCACTGGTTAGCGGTAACATATCGCGCAACAGCGCCGCCGCATCGGCACACTCACCTTCTGCGGCGGTGCTCAACACCGCCGGTACCTGATAATGCTGACAACGGGCGATGTTCTCGATACGCCCGGCCAAAGCCGGGTGCGGATCGATCACCACCATTTCTTTGGCGGCCCGATCAATCAGCAGATAACTGCAACTGTCGTCGTAGCGCAGTTGCACCACGCCGTCCAGCAAACTGTCGTTGTCGTCGTTGGTATCCGCCACAATCAGGCACGACTGCTGTAGCGCGTCTGCGGCCTGTTGCAGGCGTTTGCAGGCTTCATCAATCTCGGCCTGGGTGGTGGCCGGGCCAAACGACATCCGGATCGCCGACTCGCTACGCCAGGACGGCAACCCCATGGCATCCAGCACAAAACTGCGGGTCACTTTCGAGCTACAAGCCGAACCTGAACTAACGCGGATATGACAGGCATCCAGCACGTCCATGATGTCACGTGAAGAGACCCCCTGAACGGAAAAATTCAAGGTGGTAGGCACCGATACGGCAAAGTCGTTATTAAACACCACGCCGGGGAACGCCTTTTTCAGTGCCGCCGCCAGTTGCTCCCGATAGGCCGTCAGCGTCGCGTGCGAGGCAAAGCTCTTGTGTTCACCGTTCATGACCTCAAACAGCGCATTGAGCGCGGCAATGCCGGGCAAATTTTCGGTGCCCGAGCGGTAACCGCTCTCCTGTCCGCCACCGATGATCAGCGGGGTAAAGGGCGCGCTGTCACGGATCGCCATAAAACCAATGCCTTTAGGGCCATACAGCTTATGACCACTGAATGGCGCGTAATCAATGCTGGTGTTGTCCAACTGAAGGTTTTGTTTGCCCAGCGCCTGCACACAGTCGACCATCCACGGAATCGTTGGCGCATGCTGACGGATCACCTGCTCTAAACGGCTTAAGTCCTGCACTACGCCGGTTTCGTTATTCACCGCCATGGTACAAATCATTGCTGCCTGCGCCACGTGCGCGGCAACAAAATCTAAATCCAGCCGCCCTTTTTCATCGACCGGAATGGCCAGCAACTCGGCGTTTAAGCCCAGTAATTCGTTCCAGTGGGCGAGCGCCTGCGGCACCGCCTTGTGTTCGGTTGCACCATACAGCAAGTATTGCCGTGGCCGGTCGGGGTTCTGCACGGCAGCACGAATCGCCGACACCACCGCGGTCTGAATACCTTCGGTCGCGCCGCTGGTAAAAATCAGTTTGCTGTTAAAGGAGCCAATCGCCTCTCGCGCCTGCTGGCGAGTCGTGTCCAAAATGTAACGCGCTTTCAGGCCGGTAATATGGCTGCTGGAGGGGTTGCCAAAAATGGCTTCCATGGTGTGTGACACCGAGCGGGCAATATCGGGAAGAACCGGTGTGGTGGCGTTGCAGTCTAAGTAGATTTCCTGACTGTCCGGCTGTAACTCAAGTGGATTCATGACTACCCCCAATACGGCATTTACGGCGATGATTGAGGGTAGTTATATCGTTATAACGTTTTGTGGTCAATGGATTTGGTTTTCTTTCCACTGCTGCTCTTTTTTCATCCGCGCTTTTTTCTTGTCGCACGGATCATCGCAGTCACAGGCTTTTTCCATACCCAATGAACTGATACCACCGCAACTTCCGGAAATGGTCTTGCGCTGTACAATGTAACCGACCGCCATAATCACTACGACGATCAAAAACAACGCCAGTACCAAAAGAAAGGTTTGCATGAGAACTCCTAATCACTGCTCCGATAACAACGGCTCAAACGCCGGGCTAACCCACTCACCAAAGCCATCATCGGTTTTGTAAACCAATAACGCCGCGAGCTGATGTTTTTCCACAAACGCTTTTGCCTGTTCGGTTCCCATCACGAGCAACGCGGTTGCATAAGCGTCCGCCGACATGCAGTCGTCGGTGTAGACACTTACGGACACCAAATTGTGCTGAATGGGTTCGGCTGTTAACGGATTAATAATGTGTGAATAACGACGTCCGTTCTCTTCATAAAAATTACGGTAATCGCCTGAAGTGGCCAGTGCCCCTTCATTAAATGAGACAATTTCCTGAATCGATCGTTCCGTAGAAACCGGCTTCTCAACCGCTAGCCGCCAGGGCTGACCGTCCGGCTTGCCACCGCGGGTGCGGATCTCACCACCAATCTCAATCAGATACTGGGTAATCTCCAAATCGTCCAGCAGGTAAGCGACACGATCCACACCATAGCCTTTAGCGATGGTTGATAAATCGACGTATACCTTAGGATGCGCTTTGGTCAACTGATGATTTTCGATGCGCAATTTGCGGTAACCCACATAATCCCGTACCGCTTCCAGTTCTTCTGCCGTTGGCACCTGTTCCGGTTTTGCCTGTGGACCAAAGCCCCACAGATTCACCAGCGGGCCGACGGTAACGTCCAGCAAACCATCAGTCTGTTCAGAGATCGCTAACGCCCGCCCGATAACCCGTTCCAGCGCACGGCTGATCACCACCGGTTGGGTCGATTCGTGACGGTTGAAACGCGACAGTTCCGAGTCCGGATCATAGGTCGACATCTGCGCGTTAACTTGCGCCAACACGGTTTCGACTTTTTTCTGAATCTCTGCCTGGGTATGGCGCGGATCTTTACTGTAAAGCGCGATACTGTAGGTGGTCCCCATGGTATCGCCACTAAAACGAATTTGCTTTGGCGCGTCCGAACATGACACTAAAAAGGCTAGTCCCAGAAGGACTAGCCACCATTTAGCGACCACGGATGGTTTAAAAGCCATCATGCATTAACCACCGAAGTCGTCCAGCATGATGTTTTCATCTTCAACACCAAGCTCGTGCAACATGTTGATGACCGCCGCGTTCATGACCGGTGGACCACACATGTAGTATTCACAATCTTCTGGTGCTTCATGATCTTTCAGATAACGCTCATACAACACGTTGTGGATAAAGCCGGTATCACCATCCCAGTTATCTTCGGGTTGAGGATCCGACAACGCCACGTGCCACTCGAAGTTGTCGTTTTCTTCTTGCAGCATGTTGAAGTCATCTTCATAGAACATTTCGCGCAGTGAACGTGCACCGTACCAGAAGCTGATCTTACGCTTAGTGTTAAGACGACGCAGTTGGTCGAAAATGTGCGAACGCATCGGTGCCATACCAGCACCACCACCGATAAAGACCATTTCGGCGTCAGTATCCTTCGCGAAGAATTCACCAAACGGACCAGAAATCGTTACTTTATCACCTGGCTTCAGGCTGAAGATGTACGATGACATTTTACCCGCCGGCAAGCTCAGATCGTTCGGTGGCGGAGTCGCACAACGAACGTTCAACATGATGATGCCTTTTTCTTCCGGGTAGTTCGCCATTGAGTACGCACGAATTACTTCTTCGTCAACTTTAGACTCGACGTCTAAGAAGCCGAAGCGTTCCCAGTCACCACGATACTCTGGCGCAATATCAAAATCTTTGTACTTAACGTGATGCGGTGGAGCTTCGATCTGAATGTAACCACCGGCACGGAAAGGCACTTCTTCACCTTCCGGCAGCTGTACCACGAACTCTTTGATGAAGGTTGCAACGTTGTCGTTAGACTTAACGGTACAATCCCATTTTTTGATACCAAAGACTTCTTCCGGAAGCTCGATTTTCATGTCTTGCTTGACGTTAACCTGACAAGAAAGACGCACACCTTCACGCGCTTCGCGCTTGGTCACATGGTCAAGCTCGGTTGGCAGAATGTCACCGCCACCTTCTTTCACCGTAACCCGGCACTGACCACAAGAGCCACCGCCACCACATGCAGACGATACGAAGATACCCGCGTTCGCCAGTGCACCCAACAGTTTGGTGCCCGGTTGGGTAACAATCTTCTTCTCTTCGTCCTCATTAATCAGGATTTCTACATCGCCCTGCGGTACCAACTTTGATTTAGCGACCATGATGATCGCCACCAAAATCAGTACGATGATGGTAAACATCCCTACACCGAGCGCTATCAGAGTAATATCCATCGATTCGTACCTTTAACGTTTACTGATTCAACACACTGGTTAAAGAGATACGCCGGAGAACGACATAAAGCCCAAACCAATAAGACCTACTGACATGAACGTCGCGCCCAAACCACGCAGACCATCCGGTACATCAGCGTATTTCAGTTTCTCGCGCACCGCTGCCAAGGCAACAATCGCCAAACACCAGCCCACGCCACTGCCGATACCGTAAACCACAGACTCGCCAAAGTTGTAGTCACGCTCAACCATGAACGACACGCCACCGAAGATGGCACAGTTAACGGTAATCAGCGGCAGGAAGATACCTAACGCGTTGTACAGCGCCGGTACGTATTTATCCAGTGCCATCTCAAGGATTTGCACCAGAGCCGCGATAACGCCGATAAAGGTCAGGAAGCGCAGGAAGCTCAGGTCCGCATCAGGGAAGCCCGCCCAATCCAACGCGCCCGGCGCCAGTATGTTGTGATAAACCAAGTTGTTAACCGGTACTGAAATACCCAGTACCACGATAACCGCTACACCCAAACCAAAGGCTGTTTTTACCTTTTTGGACACTGCCAAAAAGGTACACATTCCCAGGAAGAACGACAGCGCTAAGTTTTCGATGAAAATCGCACGAATGAACAGGTTAATATATTGTTCCATGGCCGTTACTCCTTAGGTTCGACTTGTTCTGGGCGGAAGGTACGCAGTACCCAGATAAAACCGCCGATGATGAAGAACGCACTTGGCGGCATCAGCAACAAGCCAACCGGCTCGTACCAACCACCTTCTGACACCAGTGGCATAATTTGTACGTCGAACAAGCTACCTGAACCAAACAGCTCACGGATAAAGCCAACCACCAACAATACGATAGAGTAACCCAGACCATTACCGATACCATCCAGTAGCGACATAAACGGCGTACTCTTCATCGCATAAGCCTCGGCACGGCCCATAACGATACAGTTGGTGATGATCAGACCAACGAATACCGACAACTCACGGGAAATCTCGTAAGCGTAGGCTCGCAACACCTGGTCAACAACAATAACCAGACTCGCAATGATGGTCATTTGCACGATAATCCGCACACTCGAAGGAATGTGGTTACGGATGATCGAGATGAAAAAGTTTGATGCCGCAACAACCGCGGTTAGTGCGATACACATAACCAGCGTGTTGGTCATCTTAGACGTTACCGCCAGTGCTGAGCAGACACCGAGGATCTGCAGCGCAATGGGGTTATTCGCGAAGATCGGTCCGAATAAAACGGACTTCATTTCTTTTGCACTAGCCATTGGTCAGCTCTCCTTTGCGAAGTTTAGCGAGTAACGGACCGTAAGCTTTGTCGCTCATCCAAAAGTCGATAAGCGCGTCAACGCCGTTACTGGTTAGGGTTGCACCTGAAAGGGCATCAACTTGATGCTCATTGCTTGCGCCACCTTTAACCAAGTCAAACTTCACATTGCCGTCGTCACCGAAAAGCTCTTTACCTTCCCAGGTTTTCACCCAGCTAGGGTTAGTGATTTCACCACCGAGCCCCGGTGTTTCAGAATGTTCATAGAAGTTAACGCCACGTACGGTGTTCAGATCGTCTTCCAACGAGATCAGTCCGTACATGGTGCCCCACAGGCCCTGGCCACGAATATGCAGTACCGCACCGTCGCGGTTGCCGTTTTCGTCCATCACCAGGTATACCTCGGTCATGGTTTCCATGGTACCGATGCCTGCGATATCTTCACTTTTTTGCAAGCGCGTGCTGGTGTCCGGGTCGCCTGCTGCCTTACGGTTATCAAAGTCCGCAGGATTAACGTCCTGCTGTACTTGATAATCTTTCAGGCTAACAACCAGAGCATTAATACGCTCGTTGTAAACCGCAGGGATATCCATACCCGGTTCTAAAATACCGGCCGCATCCAGAATGTTACGTTGCATAGCCAACGCCGCGTTCTTTTCCTGCAGTGGCTTCAGCGCAACCGCTGAGCCAGCAACCAGAATCGAACACACCAAACAAAGAGCCAGCACCACACCGATGGTTTTGCCTAGACTTTCATTCTTCTTAGACATTGCGTGCTAACCTCCGTTTGATGTTTGCCTGTGCTACAAAGTAGTCAAACAACGGTGCAAAGACGTTCGCGAACAAGATAGCCAGCATAATACCTTCCGGGAATGCCGGGTTGATGACACGAATCATCACCGTCATGAAACCAATTAACAGGCCGTATGCAAATTTACCTTTGTTGGTGAATGACGCAGAAACCGGGTCGGTCGCCATGAACATCATCGCGAACGCAAAACCACCCAGCACTAAGTGCCAGTACCACGGCATCGCAAACATTGGGTTGCTGTCGCTACCAATCAGGTTCAGCAGACCGGAGAACAGCACCATACCTACGAACACACCAGCAACGATGCGCCATGAGGCGATGCGGAAGTAAATCAGTGCCAGACCACCGATTAGGATCATCAGCGTTGAAACTTCACCGACTGAACCCTGGATGTTACCCAGGAACGCATCCCACCACAGTTCCGTGTTAGCGTAATCGAGATTACCCAGCGCCGCTTTACCCAGGTTAGTCGCGCCAGAGAACCCATCGACCGCCGTCCAGATAGAGTCACCAGACATACTTGCCGGGTAAGCAAAGTACAGGAACGCACGACCGGTCAGTGCCGGGTTAAGGAAGTTACGGCCAGTACCACCGAAGATTTCCTTACCGATAACAACACCGAAGGTGATACCCAGAGCAACCTGCCACAGTGGCGTGGTCGCCGGCAGAATCAATGAGAACAGTACCGAGGTCACGAAGAAGCCTTCGTTAACTTCGTGCTTACGAATTGACGCAAACAGCACTTCCCAGAAACCACCGACAATAAAGGTTACCGCGTAGATCGGCAGGTACCAGCAGGCACCGTACCACATCTTAGTTCCCCAGCCGGCGTCAGCGCCAAGATCGCCACCCAATAAGTGGAACAAGCCCACCTGCCAGGCGTCAGATAACTGATAACCGTCTGCCAGCGCCAGCGCCGCTTGGTTACCAACGTTGTACATGCCCCAGAACATAGCCGGGAAGGTCATCATCCAAACCAGGATCATGATGCGCTTCAGGTCGATGCGGTCACGAACGTGCGTGCGTGACTGGGTCACCGTACCTGGCGTGTAAAAGATAGTGGCTACTGCTTCATACAGCGCGTACCACTTTTCGTATTTGCCGCCCTTTTCAAACTGCGGCTCAATACGCTCGAGTGTATCTTTCAAGCTCATGGTTAGCCTTCTTTCTCAATCTTAGTGAGACAATCGCGCAGCACCGGGCCGTACTCGTACTTCCCAGGGCAAACATAGGTGCACAATGCCAAATCTTCCTCGTCCAGCTCCAGACAACCCAGTTGTTGAGCTTCGTCGGTATCACCTGACAACAAGTCACGCAGTAACAGCGTTGGTACGATATCCAACGGCATCACGCGCTCATAGTTACCAATTGGCACCATCGAACGAGACGAACCGTTCAGTGAGGTGGTCATGCTGAACAGCTTCTTCGGATTGAAGTGGCCGGCATAAGCTCGGGTAACCGAGTGCAGGTCCGAACCTGGACGCAACCAGCCGAAGAATTCTTTGTGGTTACCCTCAGGGATAACACTGACTTGGGTATGGAAACGACCCAGCCATTGGTGCGCGTCGTCCACCTTGTGACCATTTAACACTGAACCACTGATAATACGGTAGTTATCGCCTTGCAGCTCACCGTCAGTCAGTTCACGCAAGTTGGCACCCATACGAGTACGCAACACACGAGGTTCTTTTACGCATTCACCGGCAACCGCCACCATCCGATCGGTGAAGATTTCACCAGTGGTGAACAATTTACCGTAGGCAACTACGTCCTGATAGCCGATGTGCCACGCCGGACGCTTCAGGCTAACCGGATGCAAGAAATGCATATGAGTACCGACCAAACCAGCCGGATGCACGCCGCCGAAGGATTCCAGCTGTACTTTCGCATCGCCGGTATCAACTTCTGCATCACCCGCCTTAACCACGAAAACTTTTCCGTCGGTCAGGTTTGACAACACTTTCAAGCCATCGATGAAGGCTTGTTTGTGTTCGTTGATGAACAACGTTGGGTCCATGCACAGCGGGTTGGTGTCCATCGCATTAACGAAGATAGCCGTAGCTTCTGCGTCAAGTGCCGGAGCCTTGCTGTAGGGGCGAGTTCTGAGCGCTGGCCACTGACCAGACTCTACGAGAATTTCCTGAACTTTGTCGCGACCGATAGAGTCGAGCTTGTCGCTGTCGAATTTATCAAAGGTGATCTGCTCTTCGCCATCACATTCGATAACTACTGCTTGCAATACGCGACGTTCGCCACGCGGGATGTCTTTAACAACACCCGCTGCAGGAGCAGTATATTTAACGCCCGGATTTTTTTTGTCTTCAAAAATCACTTGACCTTTTTTCACACGCTCGTCAACTTTAACGTGCATGGTCGGGCGCATACCGACATACTCTTCTCCAAGGGTAGCGACCGTCGTCACGGCCTTACCGTCGGATACTTGCTGCTGGGGGGCTCCCTTAATCGGGATATCCAGCCCTTTCTTGATAGTAATCATATGCGTTTGCACTACTCGTTAGGGAAGATTCATCACAACCAGCCGGTAAGGGCTGGAAACCTGAAAAATCAATAAGTTACCGAGCATGGCAACGCCTACGCGACCACCAGACTCCGTAACTTAAAAACGTATTCCACACTTATCGGGCGGATTTTAACACTTTTTCAGGTGCGCTTACCAGTTAACTTTTGGATTTACGTCAGCATCATAATCAATGTTATCAAAGCCAAACCCAAATAAATTCAAGAAGTCCTGATGGTAGCCTTTGTAGTCAGCCAGCTCATGAAAGTTCTCTTGTGTGACCTGATCCCACAGCGCTTCGATCTTCGCCTGCGTGGCATCGTTGGTTTCGTAACCATCCATGTGCAAACGGCCGGCATCATCAAGTTCCGGGTTCTGCGCGTACAAGCCTTCGGTGAACAAACGATAGATCTGCTCAATGCAACCCTCGTGCGTGCCCTCTTCCTTCATTACTTTATAAATCAGCGAGATGTATAACGGCATCACCGGAATCGCCGAACTGGCTTGTGTAACCAGCGCTTTAAGCGACGATACATAAGCTTTCAGGTTAATGTCCTGATAGTTTTTATCCAACTCACTGGAGGCACGGTCGAGGTCTTCCTTCGCACGACCAATGGTGGCGTGACCATAAATTGGCCAGGTCAGCTTTTTGCCGATGTAGGTATAAGCAGTAGTCTGACAGTCCTGCGCCAATACGCCGGCATCATGCAGTTGCTTGATCCAACGCTCCCAGTCTTCACCACCCATCACCTTGACGGTGTTGGCAATATCATCATCCGTAGCCGGGTCGAGCGTCACTTCGTGCACTTCATCGCGGTCAGTATTGTAGGTTTTGGTGGTGTACTGCTTGCCCACCGGCTTCAATACCGAACTGTAAACCTCGCCACTCTCCGGGTCCTTACGCTTCGGCGACGCCAGGCTGTACACCACCAAATCAATTTTGCCCATATTGGCTTTGATGTAATCGATGCTTTGCTGCTTGATTTCATCAGAAAACGCATCGCCATTAATGGAATGGAAGTTCAAACCCTCAGCCGCAGCCTGCTCATGGAACGCCGCAGTGTTGTACCAACCGGCCGTACCCGTACGTTTTTCAGTCGGTTCTTTTTCGAAGCAAACACCCAAAGTATGAGCGCCACTACCGAACGCCGCAGTAATCCGCGACGCCAGCCCATAACCCGTCGACGAGCCAATCACCAGCACATTCTTCGGCCCATTCTCAACCCGCGGCTGTTGCTTCACCCACTCAATCTGACGACGAACATTTTCCGCACAACCAGCCGGATGCGCGTTAGTACAAATAAACCCACGAATTTTTGGTTTAATCACCATGTTAGAGGTTCCCTATTTTGAATTTGCTCTTATTGTAGCGGTTTCTTAGCATTTAACAGATCATACCATTTTTTTGCCTATGGCGATCCATGCGGCGCCCGGAGGCGGGAATGCCCTCCGCCGCGGGAATTTTTCGATATCGGGGATGAATGCGGCCGGCGATCCATGCGGCGCCCGGAGGCGGGAATGCCCTCCGCCGCGGATTATTTCGATATCGAGGGCGCATGCGGCCGGCGATCATGCGGCGCCCGGAGGCGGGAATGCCCTCCGCCGCGGGATTTTTTCGATATCGAGGGCGCATGCGGCTGGCGATCGATGCGGCGCTCGGAGGCGGGAATTTTTTTGGCCCCGATCGGCACGCGAGGCTCCGCCTCGCTAAGCCGATGGGTACCCACGATCTGGGGGCGATGGGAACGCGGAATTTTTCAATATCGGTGCGGATTTGGGCGCGGATTATTTCGATATCGGGGGCGCATGCGGCTGGCGATCGATGCGGCGCTCGGAGGCGGGAATTTTTTTGGCCCCGATCGGCACGCGAGGCTGCGCCTCGCTAAGCCGATGGGTACCCACGATCTGGGGGCGATTTTCGGGAAGCGATAGGACCACGGATTTTTTCAATATCGGCGCGGATTTGGCCGCGGGATTTTTTCGATATCGGGGGCGCATGCGGCCGGCGATCGATGCGGCTCCGGGAGGCGGGAATGCCCTCCGCCCCGATCGGCACGCGAGGCTGCGCCTCGCTAAGCCGATGGGTACCCACGATTTGCACGAGATTTGGGGATATTTTCAATGCCATGTTTTGAATTCGTGCGAAGGTCGTTTTCAATGCGGGATGCCGGCAATGCCACAAAACCCATTCATATCGTAAGTAGCCATCGGCTTAGCGGCGCAGCCGCGTGCCGATCGGGACCAAAAGAATCCCCACCGCCAAACGCCGCATCATCCGCCCGCCGCATGCGACCGCGATCCATAAAAAATCCCACCGAATTCGTGCAAGGGCGTTTTCAATGCGGGATGCCGGCAATGCCACAAAACCCATTCATATCGTAAGTAGCCATCGGCTTAGCGGCGCAGCCGCGTGCCGATCGGGGCCAAAAGCATTCCCGCCGCCAAAAGCCGCATCATCCGCCCGCCGCATGCGACCGCGATCCGGAAATATCCCACCCCCGAATTCATGCACGCGGGGATTCAATGCGAACCAACGGATTTTTCGATATCGGGGGCGCATGCGGCCGGCGATCCATGCAGCGCCCGGAGGCGGGAATGCCCTCCGCCGCGGGAATTTTTCGATATCGAGGGCGAATGCGGCCGGCGATCATGCGGCGCCCGGAGGCGGGAATGCCCTCCGCCGCGGGATTTTTTCGATATCGGGGGCGCATGCGGCCGGCGATCCATGCGGCCCCCGGAGGCGGGAATGCCCTCCGCCCCGATCGGCACGCGAGGCTGCGCCTCGCTAAGCCGATGGGTACCCACGATCTGGGGGCGATTTTGGGGGGCGATGGGAACGCGGATTTTTTCAATATCGGCGCGGATTATTTCGATATCGAGAGCGCATGCGGCGCCCGGAGGCGGGAATGCCCCATCCCAGGCAATTACCTCCCTCCGCCCATGCAATTCGGGGAGTCGGGGGCTTGGCCTTGCCATTCGTCGGGGGTGTAGGTGTGCAGTGCCAGGGCGTGGATTTGTTGCAGTTCGTCGGCCAGCAGTTGGTTGATTGCGCGGTGGCGCTGCAGTAGGCGTTTGCCGGCAAACTGGTCGGTGACCAAGGTCACTTTAAAATGTGACTGGGCGTGCGGGCCGCTGGCGTGCATGTAACTTTCATCGTCGACCTGCACGTGCACCGGCGCAAATGCCTGCCGTAATTTTTGTTCAATCTGTTCTGCCATCTTCATACTGCTCACCCCGTTTTATTGTTCAACCACTGCTGTGTGACATATCACCCGCTGCGCTGCCAGCGTTGCAACGGCCGGGAACACCTGTTCGGCGACAT
Source organism: Idiomarina aquatica (assembly GCF_003987185.1). GTDB lineage: Bacteria > Pseudomonadota > Gammaproteobacteria > Enterobacterales > Alteromonadaceae > Idiomarina > Idiomarina aquatica. The sequence continues at coordinate 513,241 of NZ_PIPS01000001.1, forward strand.
CGCCGCGCGACAGCTCAGCCGGCATTACAATCCGGTAGCGTTGCGCGCTGACCGATCCGTCGGTTTGCCACAACATAAAGGATTCATTCGCCAAAATCTCCTGCAACGCCGCCAAGCCGTCTTTACGATACGGTGGAAACGCCGTCACATCACCGGTTAAACGCCAGTTATTCAACTCCATTTCCGATGCCAGCAAGGCTTCGTTTACCGGGTTGCGACAAAAACTCAGTTCAATCACTGCCGCACTAAGCTGCCATTCGTCGTTCGGCAATAATTGCCGATCCAACTGCTGCATGGTGGTTTCCAGTTGTTGTTCCGCGGCCGGCTCGGACGCCGGTTCACAAGCGCTCAGCAACGACGCCAAGGCAACAGACAACAGCACAAAATACGATTTCTTCACGCCGCGCTCTCTTAGTGTTTTAAAAATAGTCTTCAACATGTGCCCGTAGTTTAGCAGAGCAACACCGGTAAATTATAGGCTTGTAGACGCCCACCTCAGTTGGGAATGGCGCTTTTAATATCGCTCAGCGTCTTACTCCAGGCGCGGTTAAGAGCGCTTACCAGGGCGTCGTAACCGTCCTGCTGTAAGGCCTGGCGCTGATGAAATGAACCACTTAACTGCTGTTCGCCCTGCTGATAATGCCAGTGGCCGCTGACCACCGCATGGCCCTGATTATCACCGTAAAAATCCATCACCGTAATCACCAGTTGGCCGTCACAATGCGGCTGATTCAACACCCGCTGTGCACTTTGCTGCAACTGTTGCTCAAGCGAACCACTCCAGCGATGATTGCGGGCCGCATGAATGCGGGTTTCGCTGCGCTGCAATAAAATACCGTCGCTGAGCATCAGGTCGCTGACCACCACCTGGCGGGCCGACGCCGGACAAAAACGCTCCGTTGCCTGATTCAGTATCGGCAGCCGGTAATCGCTGCGCTGCGTTTGCGGCACACTGCCGCAGGCACTCAGTGTTAGTGCCAGCAGCACACCGGCGGTTGCTTTTAAGGTCATGTTAATCATTCGCTTTTGGCTCCGGATCAGCGGTTTCTTCAGGGGCAAAAATCAGTGAGTTCGGCTGTTCACGCAATTGCTCAATAAAGGGTTTTAAATCCCGCGTTAACTGCTCGATATTACTCAGCGAGCGGTGTAACTGACGCCGCGTCGCCGAACCATCGTCAACGCTGTCCAACAGTTGCTGCAACTGCACCAGGTTTTGCTGCAACAACTGTGGTAGCTCCTGCATCCCCGGTTGCGCCACAATTTCGGCCACCGACTGTGCCAGTGCCTCAATTTCCTCGGCGCTGGTCTGGGTCGCCGTCATCGCCTCACTGAACTCATTCAGGCTGGCTTCCAACTGCAGCCCATTAAATTTATCCAGTAACTGATTCAGTTTTTCTTCCAGCCGGCTGAAATCACTCACCATCGACGGTAGCACCGGATAGCCGGCAAACTCCTGTTCGGCGACGGCTTCAGCTTCCGGATAAAAACGCAGGTCCACGTACAGGGTATTGGTGAGCAGATTCGAGGCGCGAATATTCGCCCGCAGACCCTGTTCAAACAGTTCCGGCAGTCGTTCGCGCCAATACTCAATGCGCGTATCCGGCACCAGTCCATCCATCCGCTCGGGTTCGTAACGAACCAGCACCGGGATCTGTTTCAGCGGTGCCTGGTCGTCATCGGTTGGGTTCCAGCGCAGCGGCACTTTTAATACCGTACCCACTCGTACCCCTTTGAACTGCACCGGCGCGCCCTCTTCCAGCCCGGCCACCGACTCATCCAGTAAAATCACGTAATCAATACCATTCACAAAACCCTGCTGACGAGCGGCTTCTTCACTGGCAAACAGCTCAAAGGTGCGGCTCTCGGCAATCTTTTCACCACTCGGCTGCCCTTCCGGCACACCAAAATTGATCCCCGCCCCCAACAACGACTCAAACGACCCCAGCGATACATCCAGACCGCTGGCATTCCAGCGCAGTGACAGGCCACTTTGCAACCAGAAGCGAGTGTTCTCGGTCAGCAGCTCGTCATAAGGTTGCTCGACGAACACCTGATATTCCATGGTGCGGTTATCCACGTTAAAGGCCACTTTTTCGACCTGTCCCACCGATACACCGCGATATTGCACCGAATCCCCCACCACCACGGCGGCGTTTACCGAACTGGTCAGGGTAATACGACGGCCGGGCGTCTGCTGTGGCGTCACCGGCGGCTCCTCCAGCGCCTTAAAACGGGTCGTCGTCTGCTCGGCACTGCCGGGTTGTAAACGCAGGTAGGCTCCTGATAACAACGTCGACAGGCCACTTACCCCCTGCCGTCCAATCCGCGGCTTAACCACCCAGAATTCACTGTCGACCGCCAGCATGCGCTGGGTATTTTCATTCATATCAATGGTCAGTACTGCCGCACTCATGTCGTCATTAAGGCTGATTTCGCTGACCAGACCGACGTCGACGTTGCGTACCCGCACCGGTGTCTTCCCGGCTTCCAGCCCCTCGGCATCACTGATCAGAACCTGCACCTGCGGGCCGGCACCGGCGCTTTCCTGCCACACCATCCATAACGCCACCGCCAACGCCAGTAACGGGATTAACCAAATCGGCGAGATCAGATTCTTGATTGCACTTCGGCTCATTCGATTGCTGTTTCCTGTTGTTCTTGATTTCGATCGATGGTGCGAAAAAACTGACGGGTATCAAAGGTCATCGCCGCCAGCATCGTCAGTATCACCGTCAGCGCGAACGCCAGCGCGGCGTTACCCGGGTACACCGACATTAACTGACCGCTGCGTACCAGCGCCACCAATACCGCCACCACAAAAATATCGATCATCGACCAACGACCAATCCAGTCCGTCACTTTGTACAGCCACAGTCGTTGTTTGGTTCGTGTTTCACTGCGTCGCTCGGCCAGCCACAGCAACACCAGCAAGGTTAAAATTTTCACCACCGGTATCACTAAACTAGCAACAAACACAATAATCGCAATAGGCGCGTCACCGCTTTGCCAAAGCTCAATAACCCCACCAATAATGGTATTGGGCTGGGTGCGCCCCAGTGTCGTGGTCTCCATCACCGGCAGTAGGTGGGCGGGGATCAGCAATAACGCGGCGGCAATCAACAGCGCCGTGGTTAAGCGCCAGCCACGCCAGCGCGCCAATCGCATGCTCTCGCCACAGCGCCAGCACCGCGACGCGGTCAGGGTATTGGGGGCCTGACAACAGACACAACCCACCCGTTGCTGAGCCGTTGCATCACGTCCCACCTGCGACGGCGGTGCGTTGTCGTGCGGTAAACGGTGCCACAACTGATAACGACTGACGCGATCACCGGTCAGCAGCAACACCACCACAAAGCCGATAAAGGTGTAAAAGCCGCTGTCCAGGTCAATCGCCGCCAGCCCGGATATTTTAATCAACGACACCAATGCTCCCAGCAGGAACACATCGGCCATCATCCATACCCGTAACTGCACCACCGTGCGAATAAAATAGAGCGTCACCGGCCCCAGCGCGCCCGGCAGCAACAATCGGCTAAAAATCCACAACACCGCGAGCAAATACAGCACCGGTATCACCCACACCGTGAACAACACCAGAATGGCGAGCAGGCGTTCGTGAAAATGCAGCAGTTCGGTGCTGGTGTCCAGCAATGTCATGGTTTGTGATACGCCGTTGGCTGAATAGCCGACAAACGGCAACAGCAGACTGACCAGCGCCAGGATCAGCGCCGTTAATGCCAGTGCTAAGGTAGTGGTTTCATCAACCGCTTTGCCACCGCCAAGACCATGACCACAACGGGGACAGGTATAAGGTTCGGCGGATGTTACCGGAACATCCGCCACGCGGTCACAGTCAGGACAGACGACCCGGTTATGCGTTGCTGCTCTTAGCGTCGCCATCTTTTTCCGGCGATATCATCGCAATAATCACCCAGCCCGGCATCGGTTTAAGCTCGCGCGAGGTACTGAAAATATGCACTTTCTTCTGATCATCCAGCGCAAACATCGGTACCGCCCGAGCGCCATACTGCTGCTGGTAATCCTCAAAGCTGAAGTTTTCGGTAATCGGTGTCGACTTCATCTTCGCGCCCTGAAAGTGCAGGCTCGCCAGTTTCGAATAGGTCACACTTTCACCGAACAGGTCGAGGGTATTTTTATAAGCCTCGGACAACTGGTGACTGGCACGAAAATCCGATTCGCCGCTGTTCAGGCCATGCACTTTATGGCCGCCGAACCAGTCCTGATAGTACACCGACACCAGTGGGTTCAGCTGTTTGTAAGGTGACATCACCAACAACTGTCCGATACCGGTCAAATCGATGTTATTCGAAGCGTGCTCAGAGGCCGGGTTACCAAAATACACCGGCAGGTTATCCATCCGTGCCATGCGGATGTTCTCCCAGTTGGTGTCAGCCAGGCGCACCGGAATGTCATGTTCCTGCAAACTTTTGGCCACCGCCCGCGCCATTTGGTTGGCTCCGAAGATCAAAAAGCCCCGTGCCGGTGGTTCAATCAGTCCGAGTAACCGCGCCAGCGGTTTGGCGGTAAGGCTCTGCAGCACCACCGTGGTCATGATCACCAGGAACACCAGCGGTACAATCGACTCGGCGCCATCCCAGCCTGACTGTTCCATTTTTAACGCAAACAGTGCCGACACAGCGGCCGCAACAATACCGCGCGGGGCAATCCACGACAGCAGCACCTTATCCTTAAAGCGCAACTCCGTGCCTATCGCCGACAGCCACACCGCCAACGGCCGCACCGCAAACAGAATAATCGCCAGTAACACCACCGCCGGCAGACCCAGCGCGTCGAACTGGGCAAAATCCAGTCGTGCCGCAAGGATAATAAACAGTGCCGAAATCAACAGTACGCTGAGGGTTTCCTTAAACTCAAGGATCTCATCCAGGTTTAGGTTTTTGGTATTGGCCATCGCCATCCCCATCACCGTAACCGTCAGCAGCCCCGATTCGTGCTGAATCGCATTCGACAGCGCAAACACACCCAGTACGATGGTCAGCGTGGCCACGTTCTGCAGATAATGCGGGAACCAACCGCGACCCAGCGCCAGCCCCAGTAATTTGGCCGCCACCCAGCCAAAGAAAAAGCCAATGCCGATGGTTTTGGCAAACGCCTGCATGGCGTGTAAAAACGCCACATCCTGGCTGGCAATGATAAACTCATACACCAATACCGCTAACAGCGCGCCGACAGGATCAATAATAATGCCTTCCCAGCGCAGGATATTGGCCAGTTTATTGATCGGCCGGATAGACCGTATCATCGGCTGAATCACCGTTGGCCCGGTCACCACCACCAGCGCCCCAAATAAGGCCGACAATTCCCATTCCCAGCCCATTAAAAAGTGCGTGGCAACGCCAATCGCAACCCAGGTCACCACCATACCGACACTGACCAGGTTGGTTACCATGCGGCCATGGCCACGAATTTCGTCAAACTTAAGCGTTAAGCTGCCTTCAAACAGGATCACCGCAACCGCCAGCGACACCAGCGGAAACAACAGTTGATCAAACAACTGGTCCGGGTTCAGCCAGCCCAACGTCGGGCCAATAATAAGGCCACACACCAATAGCGGTAAGATTGCCGGCGTCTTTAAACGCCACGCGAGCCACTGACACGAAATCGACAGCACCCCAATTAAGGCCAGCAGGGACAATTCAGACATACACGCTCCATGTAAAGCTCTTGACTTTCGTCAAAACACAAATGAGAATAGCTATCATTAAGTTGATAATGTGATAGCCTACTCGAACTATCAAATTCTATACGCTAATTATCAGTAAGAGGTTTCTCTATGGCAATAAAATTCAATAAGTTAACCACAGTACTGGCGCTGGCAAGCGTTGTCACGAGTTTATTGCCGGTCGCTGCCAGTGCCGCAGAGGTTAATGTTTACTCATCGCGCAAAGAAGCATTGATTAAACCATTACTCGATCAGTTTAGTGAAAAAACCGGTATTGAGGTCAATTTATTGACCGGTAATTCCGATGCGCTGTTGGCGCGTTTAAAGTCAGAGGGTGAATACACCGCCGCCGATTTGTTCCTGACCGTTGACGCCGGCGCCCTGCACCGTGCCGTATCCGCTGATGTCTTCCAGACCGTATCGTCGGCAAAAATTAACGCCATTGTACCTGAACATTTTCGTTCCAGTGACGACCATTGGGTCGGCCTGAGCCTGCGTGCTCGCCCGATCTTTTATTCGCCGGAGCGAGTCGATCCGGCCGAACTCAACGATTATCTGTCGTTGGCCGACGAAAAATGGAACGACCGCATCTGCATCCGTTCATCGAACAACCTTTATAATCAGTCACTGGTTGCTGCTCTGATTGAACACCACGGCGCGGAAAACGTCGAAGACTGGGCCGAAGGTCTGGTCAATAACTTTGCCCGTCAGCCGGTCGGCGGTGACCGTGACCAAATCAAAGGTGTAGCATTTGGCGTCTGCGATATCGCCGTAGCAAACACTTACTATTTTGGTCATATGCTGAACTCTGACGACGCCGAAGAAAAAGCCGCCGCCGAAAAGGTGAAGATTTTCTGGCCGGCACAGCAAAGCAACGGTACCCACGTAAACGTTTCTGGTATCGGCATCACCAAGCACGCGAAAAACATCGACGAAGCCAAGCAGTTGATCGAGTTTTTACTCTCAGAATCGTCACAAAAATGGTATGCTGAAGCCAACTATGAGTACCCCGTCCGGGAGGGTGTTGCCTGGAGCGAGACTCTGCAACAATGGGGTGACTTCAAGCAAGACGATATTTCCATGGACATACTGGGCGAGAACAACGCCGAAGCTGTGCGCTTAATGAACCGCGCCGGCTGGAGATAAGTCCTTAGAAATTGCACGTTCAAGGAGAATTGCGAATGACCCGCGGCCCGTTATTGTTGTTCGGCGTTGCGGCATTGATAGGGCTACCACTGATTGTGGTCGCCCTATCTTTGTTAAATCCCCAATGGGATATCCTCGCCCATCTGTGGCAAACGGTTATCCCCGAATACGTCAGCCATTCACTGATCCTATTGGTTTCGGTGGGCATTGGCGTGACCGTTTTAGGTGTCAGCACCGCCTGGTGCGTATCGCAATTCGACTTTCCCGGCTGGCGTTGGGTCAGTTGGGGGCTGTTGCTGCCGCTGGCCATGCCAGCCTACATTACCGCCTACACCTACACTGGCTTGCTGGACTACGCCGGCCCGGTGCAACAAGCACTGCGCTCGGTGTTTGACTGGCAGTTAGGCGAGTACTGGTTTCCCAACATTCGCAGCCTGCCCGGCGCCATCTTCGTGCTCTGTGTGGTGCTCTACCCCTACGTCTATTTGATCACCCGTGCGGCTTTTATGCAGCAGTCCACCGCCGCCTTTGAAAGCGCCCGAACCCTCGGTGCCGGCCCCTGGAAAAGCTTTTGGCGGGTGGCCATGCCCCTGGCGCGGCCGGCCATCGCCACCGGCGTCACCCTGGCGCTGATGGAAACCCTCGCCGACTACGGCACCATGGAATACTTTGGCGTCACCGTATTTACCACCGGCATATTCAGAACCTGGTACGGCATCGGTGACACCCAGGGTGCGCTGCAGTTGGCGGCTATTTTGTTGCTGTTTGTGGTGGCGCTGATCCTGGTTGAACGCTATTCCCGCCGCCGGGCGAAATTCTATCAACGCCGCAGCGACGGCGACTCGATGCGCAAACCGCTGCGCGGACGCCACGCCGTGATGGCCTCGGTGGTGTGCTGGTTGCCAATTGTCTTAGGCTTTATCATCCCTGCCATCGAGCTGGTCATCTGGTCTATTGAACGCGCCGAAGTCTGGACTCAGCCAAGCTTCTGGCAACTGACCTTTAATACCCTCTGGCTGGGGCTGATGGCCGCGGCTATTACCGTATTACTGGCGCTGTGGCTGGCTTACGGCCGCCGTCGCCACCCGACCCGGCCACTGCGCGCGGCGGTCAGTCTGGCCGGACTGGGTTATGCCATCCCCGGCATCGTGATTGCCGTTGGCCTGCTGTCACCGCTGACCTGGATGGATCACCGCATCATCGATTTCAGCCGCTGGGCCTTTGATGTCAATCCAGGACTGCTGCTGTCGGGCACCGTGGTGGCGCTGCTGTTCGCCTACAGCGTGCGTTTTTTATCAGTATCGTTGCAGACCGTCAGCTCGGGGCTGGAACAAATCACCCCGCAGATGGACGACACCGCCCGTACGCTGGGGGCGTCGCCGCGACGTATTTTATGGCGGGTACACCTGCCGCTGCTGCGCAGTTCGATTCTGGCGGCGCTGATCCTGGTGCTGGTGGACGTCATGAAAGAGCTGCCGGCGACGCTGGTGCTGCGGCCGTTCGACTTTAATACGCTGGCCGTAAGGGCGTTCGAAATGGCGTCCGACGAGCGTCTTGCCGACGCCGGACCGCCGGCACTGATGATCGTTGCCGTGGGCTTAATTCCGGTGATGATGTTATCGCGGGCGTTAAAAACCCAAAGCATAAAAACGGGAGAGTAAATGAGCGCGTTATTAAACCTGAACAATGTCTCCATCGAATTAGCCGGCCACCGCATTGTCGACCAGCTGAGCATTGCGCTGGAGCCCGGTGATATTGGCTGTCTGATGGGGCCGTCGGGCTGTGGTAAAACCACTGTACTGCGCGCCATCGCCGGTTTTAATCCGGTCAGTGCCGGCGAAATCTCACTGCACGGTGATGTGGTTTCGTCGCCGTCGTTGTCGTTACCGACCGAGCAGCGCAAAGTCGGCATGATGTTTCAGGATTTCTCATTGTTTCCGCATTTAAACGTCGCCGACAACATCCGTTTTGGTATCGAACACCTGAGCACCAGCGCGCAAGACGCCCGCATCAAGGAGTTGTTGCAGCGCATCGATTTAAGCGGTTATCAAAAACGCTACCCGCACGAATTATCCGGTGGCCAGCAACAGCGCGTGGCATTGGCCCGGGCACTGGCACCTAAACCGCAGTTGATGCTGCTGGACGAGCCTTTCTCCAGTCTTGATGCCGAATTACGCGAATTGCTGGCACAGGATGTCCGGCAGTTACTGAAAGAAGAAGGCATCACCGCATTGCTGGTGACTCACGATCAGCAGGAAGCCTTTGCCATGGCCGACAAGGCCGGTGTCATGTACGCTGGGCAGTTATTGCAGTGGAACACGCCGTACGAGCTCTATCACGAGCCGGAACATCAACTGGTGGCGGATTTTATCGGCCGTGGTGTGTTGTTGCAGGGGCAGATCCGCGAGCACCGCTTGCACTGTGCCTTCGGCGTGATTGACCATGAAATTCTGTGTGATCAGGGTGACCATGACGTGACGTTCTTGGTGCGCCCGGACGATGTGCTGATCACCGATAAAAAGGACAGCAAATTAACCGCGATCGTGACCGGCCGCGGTTTCCGTGGTTCGCACTATCTGTACACGCTGGAGTTGCCGGACACTTCGCAGGTGCTGGCCGTAGGGCCATCGCATCAGGCGCTTAAAAACGGTACTCAGGTCGGCATCGACGTCGATTTCGACCACCTGGTGGTGTTCGACTCCGACCTTTGCGAATTACCCGATTAAACACCACCCGAACCGTAGCTTGCGCCTTCGGCGCAAGTCCAACGCCGGTATTGTGTCGCGCATTACCAGAACCAGACGTAGCTTGCGCCTTTGGCGCAAGTCCAACGCCGATATTATGTCGCGCCAAAGGCGCGACCTACGGACCTTCGGCGCAAGTCCAACGCCGATATTGTGTCGCGCCAAAGGCGCGACCTACGGATCTTTGGCGCAAGTCCATCGCCGATGTTGTGTCGCGCCAGAGGCGCGACCTACGGACCTTCGGCGCAAGTCCAACGCCGGTATTGTGTCGCGCCAGAGGCGCGACCTACGTGCGTTTGCGATTACCAGAACCGGAGGCGGCGCAGCAGCAGGAATTCAATCACCGCGATGATGATCAAGGCGTAGGTGAAAATTTCGAACGCATCTTCATTTTCCACCCCCGGCATGCCACCGATGTTGATACCGAACACACCGGTCAGAAAACTCAAGGGTAAGAACACCCCCGCAATCACCGACAACCAGTAGGTATTGCGGTTCATCTTCTCCGCTACCGCCTGTTGCAGCAGTTCCCGTTGCATCCATAATTGTTCCAGCATCAAATCAATCTGCTCGAGCAAACGCTGGGTGGTATCCCGTTCATTCAGCAGCCACTGGTGCATCTCATTGTCCATCACCCGCTCACTTTCGGTGGTGAACTTATCCAGAGCCGCCAACTGTGGCCGTACAAAGCGGTTCAGCCGCAACAAACGTCGGTGCAGACGACTCAGTTCCTGTTGCTGACCAGCGGTGTTGTCATAGCCTTCCGCTTCCATGTCCTCAATCTTGATTTCAACCGCATCAATCACATCTTCGATGCGTAAATTCAGTTGCTCAACCAGGTGCACCAAAAAGTCATTTAAACTCTCCGGGCCATCCTGCTTTTCCAGACTGTGACGAATATGGGTAATGGCCTTAAACGGCCGCTTACGGAAGGTATAAACCACGCCTTTGTAGGACAGAATACGCAGACTCAGCATATCCTCCGGCGCCGCCCCCTCATTCAGGTTAACGCCCCGCAACAACAGCACAAAACCTTCTTTCAGGCGCTGAAAGCGTGGCCGGGTGTCCTCTTCGGTCATAGCGTCAATCAACGGCTCGGGGATTTCCGCCTGCCGTAACCAATCCTGCAGCCCTTCGGTATCGCGCTGCAGGTGGTACCAGCAACCCACCTGCGGTTTATGGGTTAAATCCTCAACCCGAACCGGCGGCTGCTGGTTAAAGTCCCAGGCATCAATAATAAAGGACATTATTTCATGCTCTGTAGGTAAATCTCCTCGCCCAGCTTGTCCATCAGGCCGAGCTGAATTTTCAACCAGTAAGCATGATCTTCTTCGGTATCACGCAAAATGCCAATCAGCATGTCGCGGGTTACGTAATCGCGCACTTCTTCGCAGTACTGGATAACTTCACGCAGCGTCCGCGCGTTGTTGTATTCCAGTTGCAGGTCGTTCTCCAGCATTTCGCGAACGTCTGAGCCAATGGTGTGCGGCTCGCGGTTGCTCATGTTGGGCTTGCCCTCTAAGAACAAAATGCGGCGGATCAGTAAATCGGCATGGCCACGTTCGTCGTCAATTTCATGGTTGATGCGCTCGTACAGCTTCATCAGACCCATGTCTTCGTACTGACGCGAATGCGAGGTGTACTGGTCAATGGAAGTCAGTTCGAAAGCCAGCAAACGGTTCAACTGCTCAACAACGTTATTATCAGCCTTCATACTACTCCCCTTTTTCTACTTGAGATTGTAAATACAGTTCGTTACCCAGACGCGACATCAGATCGATTTGCGTTTCTAACCAGTCCAGATGCTCTTCCTGACTGTCGAGAATGTGGTTCAGCATATCGCGGCTGACGTAATCCTGATGCTCTTCGCACACTTTTACCGCGTCGCGGATCGCATTAACGTCCTGAAACTGTACCTTGTGATCCAGCTCGATCATTTCGCGCGGATCTTCACCGATAAACAGCTTGCCTAGCTCTTGCAGGTTTGGCATGCCTTCCAGAAACAGAATCCGTTCAATGACCTCATCCGCATGCTTCATCTCGTTGATGGACGCTTTGTAGATCACTTTATTGAGATTTTCGAAGCCCCAGTTACGGTACATGCGGGCATGCAGGAAGTACTGGTTTATGGCGGTCAATTTGAGGGTCAGCACCTTATTCAGCTGCTGTATAACTTTTGCATCACCTTTCATAGAGTGTGCACTCCTTAAGTCATTCCATGGAAGAAATTAACTTAAGTGTAGCACACCGTTTGAGGATGTTTAGCGGGAAAAGCCAAGTCGGTTTGGGGTTTTTCTGTGCGTTCGCTCAATGCGTCGTTGAGCACATCTTTGGCGCACTGTTTACAACATCCGCACTGCGACGCCACACCGTACTGCTGACGCAGGTCACGCATGTTGTCGACGTCACCACAGGCGACGGCTTTTTTGATGGTTTTGTCGGTCACGCCTTTGCACAAACAAACATACATTCGCATTCACCTCTCTACGTTAAAAGCTAGAATAGCGTAAATGCGAATAGTTTGCAATAGTGCTTGGAAAAGCTATAGGTCGTGCCTTTGCCACGACCCGTTGCTGACCTTGCGCCAACGGCGCAAGCTACAGTGCCGGGGCGAAGCCCGTCGATACGAGGTAAATACAGTAAGCCACGTACATCGCCAGGAACGAAATACCGTGAATACGATTAATCCGGCCAATGCGATTGATGCGCAGTGAGAACAACAACAGCAACAGCGTCAGCGCCGCCATCGCCACCCAATCCCGGTACAGCACCAGCGGTTCCAGAGACACCGGATGAATAGCACCGGCGATACCCACTACCGCCAGCGTATTAAACATATTCGAGCCAATCACATTACCCAGCGCCAAATCGTGCTCGTTCTTGCGCACCGCCGCGATCGCCGACGCCAGCTCAGGTAACGACGTACCTATCGCCACCACCGTCAAACCAATCACCAAATCGCTCACACCCAGCGCCTGCGAAATATTCACCGCGCCCCAAACCAGCGCGCGCGAACTCAGCACCAATAGCACCAAACCGATAATCAGCCAAATGATGGCCGGCTTCATCGCCATCGGATGCGAATCGATTTCCTGAGTAAAATCAGCCGCCAGCGTATCTTCCTTGCCCTTAGCCCCCAGGTACACCGACCAGCCCATATAAACCGCAAAAATCGCCAGCAATAACCAGGCTTCCAGTTCACTGATGTTAAAGTCCCACAGCAATACCGCGCTGAACAGCGTGATCAAAATCAGCACCGGCATTTCGCGTTTGATCACCCCGGACTGCACCGTAATGGGCGCCAGCACCGCCGTCAGACCCAACACCAGCGCGATGTTAGTGATGTTAGAACCATAGGCATTACCGAGCGCCAGCGCAGGGCTGCCGTCCAATGACGCCAGTGCCGACACCACCATTTCCGGCGCCGAGGTACCAAACCCAATGATCACCATACCGATGATCAGCGGCGGCATCCCCAAATGACGAGCAACGGCGGCCGAACCATCAACAAAACGATCCGCACTCCAAACCAGTACCGCTAACCCAACGATAACTGCGACAATCGATAACGCCATTAATAACCCTTTGAATTCCGTTTAGTTAAAGGCGCATTTTACCCTGTTCCTGTTATCGATGGCTAGCCTTGCTTTGTTGCTCAATGCTCTGCTGAATGGCCGCAATGCTGTTGGGGTCATCGATGGTCGACGGAATCGCAACGTCCTCGCGCAGCAACAACTGCCGGATCAACCGGCGCAAAATCTTGCCGGAACGGGTTTTCGGCAGTTTCGGCACCACATACAGCGTTTTCAAACAGGCAATAGCACCGATTTTATCGCGAATGGTCTGTACCAGGTCGCTTTGCAGTTGCCCGGGGTCGATATCCGCTTCGTTCTTCAGGATCACCAGCCCAATCGGCAGCTCGCCCTTCAAGTCGTCCGGGGTACCGACCACCGCGCATTCCGCCACCTCCGGATGGGCCGCCAGAATTTCTTCCATTTCGCCGGTCGACAGGCGGTGCCCGGCGACATTAATGACGTCATCGGTGCGTCCCATAATAAACACATAGCCGTCCTTATCGATGTAACCACCGTCGCCGCTGCAATAATAGCCGGGGAAGGCTTTCAAATAGCTGTCGCGCAAGCGTTGCTCATCGCCCCAGACCGTTGGCAGGCAGCCCGGCGGCAGCGGCAAGCGCACACAAATCGACCCCTCTTCTCCGGCGGGCAATGGCTTACCGGCGGTATCCAGCACGGCAATTTCATAACCCGGCACCGGCAGACTCGATGAGCCCGGTTTAACCGGCGTTGCGCCCACCCCAACCGGATTGGCGCACATCGGCCAGCCCGATTCAGTCTGCCACCAATGGTCATACACCGGTCGCCCGGTAACCTCGGTGGTCCACTCGTAAGTAGCAGGGTCCAACCGCTCGCCGGCCATGTAAATGCGCTGCAACGAGCCGATATCGTATCGTTTCAGATAGTCCGCTTTCGGGTCTTCCTTTTTAATCGCACGGAATGCCGTTGGGGCTGAGAACACCGCGGTCACCTTGTGCTGCTCGATAACCCGCCAGAACGCACCGGCGTCGGGCGTATTCACCGGCTTGCCTTCATAAAGAATGCTGGTGCAGCCAAAAATCAGCGGCCCGTACACAATATAAGAATGGCCCACAACCCAGCCGACGTCGGAAGCAGTGAAAAAGACCTCGCCCGGCTGCAGACCGTAAACATAATTCATGGAGAAGTTGAGTGCCACCGCATAACCGCCGTGATCCCGCACCACACCTTTCGGTCGCCCGGTGGTGCCGGAGGTATACAGAATATAAAGCGGATGGGTCGATGCCACCGGCACCGCCGCGACAGGCTCAGCGTGCTGCATCAACTGCTGCCAGTCGTGGTCGCGGCCACTTTGCAATGTCGCGGTTTCCTGCTCACGCTGAAACACAATCACGTTCTGCGGTGGCTTTTCCGCCTCTTTTAAGGCTTTATCAACGATCGGTTTGTACGCCAGGGTTTTCTTACCCTCGATACCACAAGACGCGGTCAGCAACAGCGCCGGTTCCGCGTCGTCGATACGGATCGCCAGCTCGTGCGCGGCAAAACCGCCAAACACCACCGAGTGGATCGCACCAACCCGCGCACAAGCCAGCATCGCAATCGCCGCCTGCGGAATCATCGGCATATAAATGATCACCCGATCGCCCTTGCCGACCCCCATCGACTGAATAACCCCGGCAAACTTCGCCACCTCATCCAGCAATTCACGATAGCTGTAGGTTTGCACATTACCGGTAACCGGCGAATCATAAATCAATGCGGTCTGCTCGCCACGGCCGGCCTCAACCTGAGCATCCAGCGCCAGATAACTGACGTTCAGCTCACCGTCGGGGAACCAATCCGCCATGCCGTTTTTCTTTAACGTCGCCCCGACCGTTGGTTGCTTAAACCACGCCAGCCGCTGCGCCTGCTCCAGCCAAAAGCCTTCCGGATCCTGCTGCGCCTCCGCATAAATTTCATGATAAGCCTGCATACACCAACCTCAACTCTTTGTTAACAACTTGATAACAGCATAGGCGCCGGCAAATAAATTGGAATTCGACCTTGGTCGCAGGTTTGGGCGGGTGCAGAATTACCGGGCGATCGGAATTCGCCCGGTGTAAACCGCCGCACGGCGGATGCTGGGGATGGGCGCGATGCGAAATAGGTCGCCGTTGCGGCCGGTTAAGGTGCGTCGTACCCCAACCTCACGGGCGATCTCTGCGTGTTTTTGCAGGTGTGCTGCCTCGCCGTGGGTTGGTATCACCATCGCCGGCTGCAGCCAACTGTACATTTGCTTCAATTCTTCCTGATTTGGATGCCCCGAAGCGTGGATCGGCAGCTCGGTATCGTCTTTCTGAATCACCGCAATGCCGCGGCCATGAAACTTTTGCACCAGCGCCTGCACATAGGCTTCGTTACCCGGAATCACCATCGCACTCAGAATAACGGTATCGCCTTTATCCAGTGCCAATTGCGGGTGGCTGTCGTTCGCCAGCCGGCTGAGTGCCGCGCGCGGTTCACCCTGACAACCGGTTGCCACCACCATCACTTCTTCAGGCGGCAGATAACCCACGTCGCGGTGAGTGATCAGCTCTAACTCTTCCGGCCATAACCCAAAAGCCCGGGCTGTGGCTACATGCCGCTCCAGCGAGCGACCAAATACCGCCAGCCGGCGGCGGGTGCGCTGTGCCACACGCGCCAGCGTCACTAACCGTGCGATGTTACTGCTGAAACAGCCAACCACCACGCGCCCGGCGGCTTTTTGAGTTGCCGCCAGCAGGCCGTCAAAACACTCGGCTTCCGACACCGACCAACCCGGCTTGAGGGCATTGGTGGAATCGCCGACCAGCGCGTCGATAGGCTGTTCAGCCAGTCGTTGCAGCGCCCGCGCATCAATGGGCGCGCCAATCACCGGGTCACGATCGATTTTCCAGTCGCCGGTGTGCACAACCCGGGCTGCCGGCGTTTCAATCAATAAGCCGTATGGGTCGGGCAAAGAATGCGTCAGGCGTATCCAGGTGACCGCAAATTCACCAATGGTCAATTGCTCACCATCGCGGGCTTCGATGATGCGAACCTTATCGGCAAAATGCGTGTAACCAAGTTTGCGACGCAACACCGCGGCGGTGTAGGGCGTGGTGTAAATCGGGCATTTTAGTCGAGGCCAGAGGTCTTCCACCGCCCCGATGTGGTCTTCGTGCGCGTGGGTGATGATCAAACCCGCCAGTAAGTCGAGGTTATCAGTGATAAATTTCGGGTCCGGCGCCACCACTTCATGGTTAACCGCCCCCTCAACCCCCGGCGTCAGCGGTTCATCAAACGACAGTCCGCAATCCACCATCAACCACTGCCCGGCATGCCCATACAGGTTCATGTTCATACCGATTTCACCGGTACCGCCAAGCGGCAAAAACCAAAAATCACTGCTGCCCGGTAACATAAGTCGCGCCTAACATCGTCGAGTAAGGTGTTGAGTTTACAACAATAAAGAAGCGTTTTTTAGCAAAGACTGATAAAAATGCCCACGTCTCAGCGGGCATTTTTACGGTGCACACCGCAAGTGATCAGTGAAGAGCAACCAGCCCTTCTCGGAGTGGCGCGGGCACATCTTCGAGCAACACAACGGAAATGCCGTTTGCTGATTCGTCGTTGTTTGCGTTTTGACCAGCCAATTGACCATTGACGTTTTCAGGCGACAAATTGTACATCGCTCCGGTCAATGGATCGATCACCAGCCAGCCTAACAACCCACCAAAAACAAAGTTGCCGGCAAGGTACCAACCGTTGGGGCTGGAAGTTACCGTAATGGTTTGTGAGGAATACCCTGCTTTTTGAATTTGAACACTGTAGGTTTTGCCACCAAAATAACTGCCGTCACTTTTTTGTAGCGTAACCGTGGTTGGCGTTCTTCCCGAAAATACCGTGTTGCCCCGTTCATCAATGATAGTTACGTCCGCTTTTTCCGGGGTGCTGGAAATCGGAATCAACTGATTTCTATCACCAACTATCGTCGCGCAGCCAGCCAGTATCAACGCCGACGTTACGATCACCGCTTTTATCGATTTCATGATTTGATTCCTGTTTTATTATTTTTATTGGAAAGGAATCAAGGATGCGTGACGGGGGGAGAGTCAACCAAACCAACATGCTGGTGTGTGTTTCATCCTTGAAAAGACTTTCCGCTCATATCTCAATGACATGAACAACGAAATATTAACAAGCTGTCTTAACAATAACAATCAAAATGTATAACCGCGGTTCCCCGCGTATCAGACCGGATCGCCAGAGTTGTCATTGTCCGGTCAGGTATTTCCAGCGTTCAGGGTACTTGCCCTGTTTGATGTAAGATCGCAGCGTTGAATAAGGCCAATCCCAGGCGGTTGCGGTATAGCCATGTTTGACCGGGTTGTAGAGGCAGTATTTTACGCAACGTTCGTAATCCTGTTGGTCGGTAATGCGGTGGTCGTAAAACCGCAGATGCCAGAGCCTTCCCCGTTTCGCCCGCCGACGCCATTTGTAGCGGTTATTGAGGGTGTAGTTTTTATAAGAGAATTGCGAAAAGTCGCGCGTCATATGGCTTTTAAAACAACCAATAAAACGCCCCAGTTCAACGTGATGAGTGCGGATCACAAAATGCATATGATCCGGCATCACCACCCACGCATGATTTTCAAACGGATATTTCCCCTTAGCCAACGCCACCGCCCGCCGCAAAGACGCCAACATCTCCGGCTCAATCAACACCTTCTGCCACTCAAACGTATTCATGGTGATAAAATACAGACCGGCCGGATAATATTTTCGCAGTTTCCAAATCGTCATCCCGCCATTAAAGACCAACCCCACACCCCCCGCCGCCAAAAATAACCCAAAATCCCCGACGACATCGGCACATTGTTGGGGGGTTTGGGCGCGGCATTTTTATGGATCGAGGGCGCATGCGGCCGGCGATCGATGCGGCCCCCGGAGGCGGGAATGCCCTCCGCCCCGATCGGCACGCGAGGCTCCGCCTCGCTAAGCCGATGGCTACCTACGATTTGCAAAAGATTTGGGGATATTTTCGGTGCCATGTTTTGAATTCGTGCGAAGGACGTATTCAATGCGAAATCCCGGCAATGCCACAAAACCCATTCATATCGTGGGTACCCATCGGCTTAGCGGCGCAGCCGCGTGCCGATCGGGGCCAAAAATATTCCCGCCTCCGCAAGCCGCATCGATCGGGGCCAAAAAAATTCCCGCCTCCAAACGCCCCATGGATCGCCCGCCGCATGCGACCGCGGGAATTTTTCAATATCGGGAATGAATTCGGGCGTGGATTATTTCGATATCGGGGGCGGATTTGGGCGCGGATTTTATCGATATCGGGGGCAGATTCGGGCGCGGGAATTGATTGATATCGGGGATGAATTCGGGCGCGGGAATTGATTGATATCGAGGGCGCATGCGGCCGGCGATCGATGCGGCCCCCGCAGGCGGGAATGCCCTCCGCCCCGATCGGCACGCGAGGCTCCGCCTCGCTAAGCCGATGGCTACCTACGATCTGGGGGCGATTTTCGGGGGCGATGGGACCGCGGATTATTTCAATATCGGGGGCGAATGCGGGCGCGGATTTTATCGATATCGGGGGCGCATGCGGCCGGCGATCGGATGCGGCCCCCGGAGGCGGGAATGCCCTCCGCCCCGATCGGCACGCGAGGCTCCGCCTCGCTAAGCCGATGGCTACCCACGATTTGAGGGCGATTTTCGGCAGGCGATAGGACCGCGGATTTTTTCAATATCGGGGGCGGATTTGGGCGCGGATTTTATCGATATCGGGGGCGGATTTGCGCGCGGGATTTTTTCAATATCGGGGATGAAATCGGCCGCGGGAATTGATTAATATCGGGGGCGAATGCGGCCGGCGATCGATGCGGCCCCCGCAGACGGGAATGCCCTCCGCCCCGATCGGCACGCGAGGCTCCGCCTCGCTAAGCCGATGGCTACCTACGATTTGCAAAAGATTTGGGGATATTTTCGGTGCCATGTTTTGAATTCGTGCAAGGGCGTTTTCAATGCGGGGGGCCGGCAATGCCACAAAACCCATTCATATCGTGGGTAGCCATCGGCTTAGCGGCGCAGCCGCGTGCCGATCGGGGCCGAAAGAATTCCCGCCTCCGCAAGCCGCATCGATCGGGGCCGAAAACATTCCCGCCTCCAAAGGCCGCATCATCCGCCCGCCGAATGCGACCGCGATCCATAAAAATCCCACCGAATTCATGCGAAGGGCGTATTCAATGCGAAATCCCGGCAATGCCACAAAACCCATTCATATCGTGGGTACCCATCGGCTTAGCGGCGCAGCCGCGTGCCGATCGGGGCCGAAAGAATTCCCGCCTCCAAAAGCCGCATCATCCGCCCGCCGCATGCGACCGCGGGATTTTTTCAATATCGGGGATGAATTCGGCCGCGGGAATTGATTGATATCGAGGGCGAATTGTAACCCACCACCTATTATGAAACAGAAACCACTGTGAAAATGAAACCGGGAGAATGTGAAATCATGCGGGAACAAATGAGTGGGATTCCAATAGTGGCGCGGATTACAGAGTAATCGTAGCTAACGAGCGCGAGTTCTAATGGTAAATAAATCAAAAGCCAATTTATTTACCGGCGGGCGGCGCTGGTGAAAATCTAGCTAAGCCTTATTTTATGAGGGTTAAAAGGCCATTTAACGGTTATGTTGCATTCTTTTTGGAGCCTGAAAAGGCCGTTTTTCAGAATAGCAGTAAATAAACTTCACAGGCCGCGTCAGTATTGAGTTATTCAGTAAATAAATGACGTTAATTTATTTCATAAGTGGAAGTTATTAGCTGTAAGAGTCGATCCGAACCACCCTTCCTAAAACGCTCACCTTTTTAGCATCATCATCACTCAATACTTCGTTCGAGTAATGCTCGCTGTCAGTCATTATAACTAGGCCGCGGATTCTTTGTTCTACTCTGCGGATAACTATCTTATCCTGGAAGCTCAGTGCATATAGTCCGCTGCCACTCAATGCCGCGCGGTCATCAATAATAGCTATCTCGCCCTGGTTAATTGTCGGTGCCATTGCATCGTCGCTCGGAAATACCGCTTTGAGGTGTTCGGGGTTCAGTTTTTTATTAGCAACCCAGCTACGCCGTACCGGGTGAAACTCATATAAATTAAGATCCGAACCGAAACTATGAAATGCAGACTCGTCTTTAGGATTAATTACCGGCAACAAATAGAACGATTTAAAAGGTCTGGTTAGTTCGTGAATAAAAGTATAGAAGGCCGCATTGTTCTGCACTTCCATTTGTTCATAGAGCTCTTGAATTTCATCTACTCTAGATTGAGAGATATTCTGCTCAGTTAAGTTTGCAAAAATTAGGCTGAACGCCTCAACAATATCCCTACTTTCGATTTTTGATTCTTCAGTTCTTTTGTATATATCTTTGGTCTTCGAATTAAGAAGCATCTCACCATTACCAGTAAGTATCCAAAGAGGGCTAATTCCATAGTCAGCCAACGCCTTTAGTATTATTGCTGAAGGAGTACTCTCGCCTCGCTCGTTAGATTGATAACCTCTCAAAGACATATCTGCTGTTTTGGCTAATTCAGTTTGGCTCATCTTTAAGTGATTTCTTGCTTTTTTTAGCCGTTCTCCAAAACCAAGCTCCTTCAGCACGCTCACATTATGCATTATTTTTCTCTCATTAATTCAATATCTTAACCAAGATATAAGCAAAATATATCTTTACTTGTTGACGATAAGCGATTTTTAGCTCATTCTTTTAGTATGTTTAACCAAACAAGCCGAAAAAAAACCAGGGTGGCACCTGGTCCTGCTTCTGACATGCACCCTGCCGACATCAAGTGTGCATTGGAAAAAGCAGGCTGGTCATTACGCCAGTTAGCGTTAAAAAACGAGCTGTCCGCTGCGTCGGTTGCCGTTGCCCTAAAAAAGCGCTGGCCTCGTGTGGAGAGCATTATAGCAGAAGCCCTTGGGATAAAGCCTTGGGAAATCTGGCCCTCTCGTTACGACAGCAATCACAAGCCAATCAAAAAACATCGAGGCTGGCCAACGTCGAAATCGTTCAAACCGAAGCATAGTACAGAAGCTTCAGATAAGCGACAAGGAGACTCCCAATGAGCTCGTTTAAAACCATCTCTGTGACGGTGGATGAGCTTGTTGAAATTACCGGCTTGTCGAAACCGTCTTTGTCCAAAAAGAAAAAAGCCGAGAACTGGCTTACGGACACAAAAACTGTTCGGCGTGGTGATGTTGGTCGTGCCGCCCAGCTATACCTTATTGAGTCATTCCCCGAGGACTTAAAAGCCAAGGTTTATGATCACTTTGAGCGTAAGGCTGTCGAATCGAAACTGGAGTCGGTGCAAGAGGCTCAGGAATATACTGAAACACAAATCTTGAGAGCGCGGGCGCGTTACGCATACGTCCAGGCGTACCGAAAAGCGAACCTCGAAGACCAACGCAAAAGAGGAAACCAGAAAGATTTAAGTCTACGCCGATTCTGTAATGCTTTTGAGAGCGGTCAAATTGAAGTCGAACCTGAGTATTTGCCTGAAGCTCTTGAGGATAAAGGTATCAAGCTCGGTTTAAGTCCTGCGACGCTGTGTCGTTGGTTAAAAGCTGTTGAAAAAGACGGAATCGACGGGCTTTTAAATAAGCCACGCGCATTACAGAAAACCAAGATAGAAAAGCAACCTGAATTGGTAGAAGCCTTGCAAGCTATGTGGGGTGATCTGTCCCACCTTTTTGAAAAAAGAAACTTTACCAAAGTTAGAGAGCTTGTAGTGGCTTTTAAGGAAGGCCGAAACCTTGATTTTTCAGTTCCCTCAGTCAGTTCATTCCGTCGCTGGTATTACGGTCTTTCGGAAGAAGATTTACAGAAAATGACTTTCGTCACTAACCCGACAAAGTTCACCAGTAAATATGAAATTCAGATAGGTGTTCACTATGCCGGCAACGCCCCAAACAGCATCTGGGAGTTTGATGGGACACCAGCAGACGTAATGTGTGTTGATGGCCGCTACAAAATAACAGCGGGCATCGACACCTACACTCGCCGCGTTCGATTGTTGCTGGTACCGAGCCAAACAACCGATGCCAACCTGGCGCTGCTTCGCCGAATGATTATGGACTTCGGACTGCCGTCTGACGACAGCGTCATGGTCACCGACAACGGCAGAGACTACATATCTCACAAGTTTCAGGAAGTGCTGGAGCGCCTTGGTGTTAAACGAGTTCAAACCCGCCCCTATTCAGGCAAAGAAAAGCCGTTCATCGAGCGATTCTTTGGCTCTATGGCTCGCGGATTTATAGCGACGATGCCCGGCTTTATCGGACACAATGTGGCGGATCGTAAACGCATTGAGGAAAAGCGTACTTTCGCCCATAAAAGAGCTGTTCGTCGAGGCAAGGACGTTCTCGCTGCTGACATTGCTGAGTTTGGCGCTACGATGACAGCCCAAGAAATTCAACAGATACTTGATGAATATTTAACCGAATACTACGAGAAAAAACCTCACGCCGGGCTGGGCGACAAGACGCCCGAGCAAGTCTATATCGAGTCACGCTACCAACCTCGTGTCGTCAATTACGAGACCTTGGCTATTGCCACTAATCCAATTGGTCAACCAACGGTAAGAAACGGTTTTGTTCAACTGAACAAGGTGAGATACGTAGCGCCCGAGCTTCACGACCTCGTTGGCAAACGAATCGAAGTCTACCAGCACCCGGACGATCCTGAAGTGTTTGTCGGGAAGGACATTTCTAACGGCATCGCCAACGGCCAGGTGTTCCCTTTAACTGACATTACATCAACCACCCAAGAGCAGCGCGCCGTGTTGCGAAGCAGCAAAAAACGCAAAGAGAAAGAGCTCATGGCCTTTCGTAGGAACATCATCAAAAAAGGCAAAGAGCTGGGCCTTAAAGATGCGCCAAACCTGCTTATCGCCGCAGCAAAAAGAAGAAATGCAGCTGTAGCACCATTCAAACAACGTCCAATTGAAATCGATAAGCCTGAATTTGAGGGCTTTGAGAAAGCAATGAAGTACGGCAGCTCTGACGCTATCGCAGACACAGTCGAGGCTAAAAGCATCAGCGAAATGATTGCCGAGCAGCAGCGCGAGAAAGAGGAATTGAGGACTCAGGAAGCGCCTATCCGCGAGCGTCGCCAGAAAATCATCCGTACCGAGGCGGATCTGATCCAAATGCTCATTTACAAAGAGCTGGAGGAAGGTTTAACCGAAGAAGAGCAAATGAAAGTTGAGGATTACATGATGAGTGACGTTGGCGAAATGCAGGTTAAAGCATGGCGTCAAGTCGCAACCTACGAGCACGCTAAACGAGCCAAAAACGGTTAGCGCGCTCGTAAATTACCACCCCAAAAGAGGACTTAAATTATGAAACATAAAGTGGTTACAGTCAAAAACGTTAACAAATCAATGAATCTGTTACGTAACTTACAGAGTCGGTCATCAATTATCCCTGGTCTGGGATTGATTCACGGGCCCTCTGGCTTCGGTAAAACCACTACCGTTGTCTGGATGTTCAACCAAACCCGCAGCGTGTACGTGCGCTGCTACGCCACCGACACACCCAGCTCATTCTTAGGGCGTGTGTTGCAGGAAATGGGTGAGGTGCCACGTCCACCGCTTTCCAACATGGTAGGGCAAGTTATTGAGCGCATGGTTATGGACCACTGCTCGCTGTTTATTGATGAGGCCGACCACATCGTCAATAACACCCGAATCATGGAAACCATTCGCGACATTTACGACAGCGCCGAAGAGCCAATTGTACTGATTGGCATGGAGCAAATTGCCCGTCGCATCAGCCACCGCAAGCAAATGTTTAACCGCATATCTGAGTGGGTCGAGTTTCAACCGGCTGACCTGGACGACATGGAAATGCTGGTTAAAGAGCTGTTCGAAATCAACCTGGACATCAAAGAGGACATGCTCAGCTACATCTGTAACGAGAGCGGCGGCGAAATGCGTCAAATACTCGTTGCCCTGGAGAAGATTGAGCGTTTTGCCATGGCAAACAAGCTCGACACCGTGGACCGCCGCAGCTGGGGTAAAGAGCCGTTGTTCCTGTTGCAACGCCGTTAACAGCAACCGTGCGCTAAAAATAATAAGGATAATCCAATGGATCATAAAAAACTGTCAGTAACAGCAGAGTGTCAGTTAGCCGTTATGCGCGAGCTCGGCCAGTTCACCCGCTACGATGTGATGCGCAAGCTCGATGTGTCTCGCACTCATGCGCAAACCATGGTTAACCGTCTTCGCCGCAAGGGCTATGTCGAAGAAGTGGGCTTTACTGAAGGCCGGTTAAAAAAGCGTTTAAAGGTCTTTCAAGTGACCAGCAAACCCATCGACCTTGCCCTGCCGGCGCGGCAGAAAATCTGGAACACCCTGCGTATTTGCCGGGCTTTCACCAAGCCCGAAGTGTGCGCCGCGGCTGATGTCAGCATGGCGCTGGTTTCACGCTACGTGAACGAGCTTATTCGCTGGGGTTACGTGCGCAAAGTCAACAATGGCCGTCCTGGCGAAGTGGCTGGTTATGCCCGCTATCGTCTGCTACGCAATACGGGCCCTGACTACCCTCGCGTTGCCCCGCAAACCTGCTCTGACCCTAATACCGGTGAGGTACGCAAAGTGGAGGCTGAATCATGCAATGGATAGACGTGTTAAAGCGCGAAGTCAGCAAACAAGGCCTGGGCGCTGTGGCTGAAATGATGGAGACCAGCCGTGCGGCAGTCTCCCAGCTGGTGAACGGCAAATACCCCGGCAACCTTGAACGGATGAAAGCGCGCGTTGAAGGCGTGTTCTTTAACCGTACCGTGGAATGCCCCGTCGCCGGTGAAATACCGGCACAGCAATGCTTCAGCAATCAGCGCAAGAAGCCTGGTAGCAATCCGATGAATCTACGTTTCTTCAAAGCCTGTCGCAGCGGCTGCCCGCACAGCCAGCAAAAGCAACAGTTCGGCGGTGAGGTTATTCCCACGCTGTACGTCAGCACTGACGAACCACAGGAATACAACCCGCATCGCACGTTGCATCTGTTAAAGACCCAGGCAACCAGCCAGGAAGGCAGCAGCAAAGACGCGCAACTAACTTACATTCAGCTGCTTGAGAGCGAAGTACACAACCTCGCAGCACGCCTAAAAACAGCAAACAAAGGTGATTGATATGACCAAACAACAACAAAACTGGGCCGTCGCAATTCAGGCAGTGGAAAAGCTTCAGGCGCTCAACATTACCGTTTGCAATGTGTGTATCTCGGCCAGCAAGCCGGTGATCACCATTGAACCACCCAAGGGCGTGCGCTTTGCGCAGCGCCCTGCCGAAGTCTCAATCCGCCGTGGCGGCGGTGAGCTTGTAAGAATCCGTACCGGAATGTTCGAAGGCTGCGCTGTGCGCTGGCTGAACGAACGCATCATTGACCAAGTGCACTAGGGGAATACCAATGCAACAAGAGCAGTATAAAAAAGACGCCAAAGGCCGTCTGATTCCGATTGACCAGATCCACGAGTTGGACATTTTAAAAGACGACTTTGTGAACGAAATGGTCACCAAAGCCAAAGAGAAAAACGGCGATTTAAAAGCCTTTAAAAAGGCGTTATTCGACGACTTTGGAACCTTCATGGAAATGATAGCCGAGCGCTACCAAACCACAGTGGGCGGCAAAAAAGGCAACGTGACCATCTATTCATTTGATGGTCGTTACAAGCTGTCAGTTGCTGTCCAGGACCGCATCACCCTGGGCCCTGAATTACAGGTGGCGGAAAAACTCATTAAAGAGTGCGTCCGCGACTGGTCACAGGATGCCCGCTCCGAGCTTAAAACCTTGGTTGAACGTGTATTCGAGACCGACAAAGAAGGCAACATCAACACCCGCGAAGTGCTGGCACTGCGTCGTTATGAAATTGAGGACGAGCGCTGGCAAAAAGCCATGGACGCTATTTCTGACGCCATCAACGTGGTCGGCAGCAAAGAGTACATGCGCTTTTACGAGCGTGACAGCGCGGGTGATTACAAGCCTATTTCCGTCGATTTTACCAAGGTATAGCGAAACGCCCGTTCGCGGGCGTCTGTCAGGCGTGGCGGCCTGGCACTGATGAGCAGCTAATACGAAACACAAACAACGAGGCAGAACAATGAAACTCGATTTTTTAAAGACCTTGCAGGAGGTGCAACCCTGCGGCCTACGGGCAGTTATCGAGCCACTGGATGAAAGCTATCCGGTGATGGCGTATTCCGACTGGAAAGAGCTGGCAGCGCAACTGGTTGATGCTTGCTTTGTTAAGCGCCTGGGTAACGGCCAGTACACGGTTACGCCAGCAGGCAAAGAAGCTATTGCCCAGGGCGAAGAGTTCCTTGAGCAGGCGCTTGGCAGCGAGCAAGAGCCCGAAGACCCGGAGTCCAATGACATCCTGGCGGGAACAGTGCAAGCGGGAACAGTGCAAGCGGAGTCAGCATCATCGAAGCCTGCACCGGAGCACCCGTGGCGTAAGCCATTATTGGCCAGCAACCCCATCACAGAGGAAGTTCAGCGTAAAGAGCGAGAGCAAAAGCAGGCTGATTCGGCCAACGATTCCAGCATGAAATTTTACGCCTGGACGACCAAAGCTGATTTGGAAAAGGTTGGCACGGATGAACTGCTAAGCCGTCACCAGGTGCTTAAAGAGCACCTGAACGAAATCAAGGAAGTGGTTAACCGCCGTGTGACCACCTCGTTTTATGGTCCGGTAAAGCAGGAGAGTCTTTCATGAGAATTGCTGAAAAGGAGTTCCAGTCTAATTTTGGTGAGCGCCTGAAGTTGTTTAGAAAAAGCATGAAGCTGACGCAGGCTGAAATGGCAGAAAAAGTCGGTATGTCGCTTAAAGGGTACCAGGGCAATGAGCGAGGAGTTGCGTCCCCTTCCGCGATGCTAGTCGATTCGTGCGTAGACCTTGGCGTAAACAGTAATTGGCTTCTAACTGGCAAGGGCGACATGTTGCTAAAAGATGCTGGGGTAGAAAAACATCAGGGACCACGGAAAGCAGAGGCAGTCATGTCTGACCGTCAAAAATTCGTACCTAAAGATGATAACGGCATTGGCGCTCGCCTCTTCACAGCGCGTAATCATCTCAATTACACGCAAGGCGAAATCGCTGAACGGCTGGGAATGTCAACCAAAGGCTATCAACACAATGAAAAGTCATATTCGA
The DNA here is from genome assembly GCF_003987185.1 of Idiomarina aquatica. Taxonomy (GTDB): domain Bacteria; phylum Pseudomonadota; class Gammaproteobacteria; order Enterobacterales; family Alteromonadaceae; genus Idiomarina; species Idiomarina aquatica. Next base: position 540,608 of record NZ_PIPS01000001.1, read on the forward strand.
TCCCCAACGCGCTAACTTTGGTGTTTTTCGTACAAAGAGGGTTTTCAGCACGGTGGTTACTCACTGGCCAAGGCGAAATGCTTGCTAGTAGTGAGTCGAATGAGCTTTTAGCAGAGCCAAGCCCACTGGAAGCCCAGGTCAACGATAACAAAGAGAAAATAAAAACCCTTTGGGAGTGCGCCCGGGATATGAACATTGCCATTGACTGCTTGCGGAAGATGCACGAGCGCACTCGCCAGCCACTCATTAAGCGCGTGTGGGATTGGGTGTTCGGCAACAACATAAAAGCCTAAGCGAAACGCCCTACGGGGCGTCTGGCTGGCGTGGTTGCCAGTCACTGATGAGCAGCCGAGGTGAATAATGAATAGCAAGGCAAAACTGATACAGCTGATCCACGTGGCCAAGCGTGAATTGCGTCTCGATGACGAGACCTATCGCGCTGCATTGCAGGGTGTTTGCCAAAAAACATCCTGTAAAGACATGACTCTGGCCGAGCTGCAAAAGGTGCTCAATCACTTTGAAGACAAGGGGTTTAAAAAGCGCGCTAAAAAAAGCAAAAAGCGTCAATCGCCGTCATCCAGCAAGCCGGTTAAGTGGCCTGAAATTAGGGTCATTCGCGCTATCTGGATACAAGCGGCCAACGACAAACTGTTAAAAGACGGCTCGGAAGAAGCCCTGGATAAATGGGTGTTTCGCATGACCGGCGTTCGTCACGTTGGCTGGCTGAGCTACGACCGCGCCTTTAAAGTGCTTGAGTCATTAAAAAAATGGCATAAGCGTTTGATGATCAATTGGTTAGACACCAAATTCGGGTATAGTTATGCGCTCTTGGACAAGGACGAGCTATTGCCGTACTCACAGGTGACCGAGGTCTTTGAGGCGTGTCGTAAGGCTCACAAGGAGCGTAAAAATGCAGAATGAAATGTTCGAAGACGATAAAAACCTTGATGAATTGTTGAGCAAAGCGGAAGATATAGAGCTTGATTCAACAGCATGGCCGCACGCATTGGCCGAGCTGGTCAGTATTTTTAAAGACGAAATGACAAGCTCTGCTAAGCTGGATGAGAGCAAGGCGCTTAAGTTAGCAAAACGTCTGGTCGCACGTCAGGCGCACCACATGGGCGGTCGTCAGTACTACTTGCCGCGTGATGAGCGACTGAAAAAAGCCTTGCGCGATGTAGACATTTGGCAACGCTACAATGGCCGCAACATTGACGTTCTGCAACGTGAGTACGGCTTGACCAGTCAGCAGATATACGCGATTTTGCGCGAGCAACGGCAGTTAGAGCGCGACCGCCGTCAACATAAACTATTTGGGTAGGGAGACCTATGAGTGATAAATCAAAGTACTTAACTAAAGAAAACGTTTACATTACTGCGTTTCTTTTCGCCGTAGTCGCTCTAGTAATTCTGTTCGTATCATCAATACCAGAAGACCCAAAGGCAAAAGAAGTCAGAATGGTCAAAGATGGTGCATTCAGCGAGTGTCGTGGGCTGGTTATCGATGACACTAGAAAAGCCGGTCGAAAAGTCTGGAACTCGGATTTTTCAACAATGAAGGTGCACAAACTAGAAGAGCATAGATTCATTGTTTGGGGAAAATATCTAGCAACCAGAAGTAATGGTTCAGATGGACGACATTGGTACTATCTTTGCGACTTGAACCATAATCCTAGGTATAGCAAAGACGATCCGGGCGCATATGAGATCATTTATGGTTTCATTAACGGCCCATTCAACCCAATGCCTGAATACAAAAACAGCCCTTTCAAAAAGTAGCAAAACGCTTTAATCCCCACGTTTGACCAATAGCCGCCACTATGGCGGCTATGAACAAAAAAACACTTTTCTCAGACCAAGACGCCGAGCTCCAGAAAACCTTTGAACTGGGGCTGGCCTTTGTATTTGAGGTTGAAGGCATTGAGTCCGACGACCCCGACGACAAGGGTGGCTTAACGCGTTTCGGCATCGCGCAAAACTACAACCCGGACGTGGACGTGGCCCGTATCACTCGCGACCAGGCCGAACTGCGCTACCTGACCAATTACTTCTATCCGGCCAGCTGCGAGGATTTACCGCGCCCTATCGCCATAGCGGTGTTTGATGCGTCGGTTAATCATGGCTCGATAACCGCCGTTAAGCTGCTCCAGTCAGCACTGCGTGTCAAAGCCGATGGACTCATTGGTCCGGTAACTATTGCCGCGATTGAGTCACGCAACCAGCAGCAATTGCTCATTGATTTTCTGTCGCATCGCGCGCTGAGGTATCACGAAATTGCCGCAGAAACGCCGTCGCAAACCAAGTTTATACGCGGCTGGATGCGCCGCTTATTCAAGCTTCAGCAATACCTTAATAACCTTTCAAAAGGGGTTCGGCAATGAATGGGCGCAAGATCCAATTGCCTGCCCCGACCTTTCCGACTACGGGGTTTCATGGCTTTAAGAAACGCTTTGTGGAGGGCTGGAACGAGCGCTTGATTGCTGAGTTTAACCATCGTTTAAACGGCACTGAAATCATCTTTAAAAATCCGTTTGGGCCGGTTCACTTAGCCGGAAGCTATGAAGCCGGCTGGTTCGCTGTGAGCGACATTGATATTGACCAAATGATGGTCATGAATGAGCGCACCGTCAGTAATGATGACGCTGGCCGCCGCCTGTTTAACCAAACCCGCCAACGTTTGTTTGGCAAACGCTATGGAGCATCTCATGTGGGATAAAGTAAAAGAGTTTATCGGCGGTGCGGCTCCGGTCGTTGGCTCACTGTTAGGTGGACCGGCGGGCGGTGCGACCGGCTCATTAATCGCCAGTTGGCTGGGTGTAGAAGACAGCCCGGAAAAGGTCTTAGAGAAGCTACAGACTGACCCGAAAGCCATGGTTGAGCTGAAGCGAATGGAAAGCGAAGAGCGCAAACAGTTGCGTGAGCTGGAGCACCAGGCGGCGATGGCCAAGTTAAAGGACCGGCAGCACCAACACGAGCAACAACAAGAAACCATTCGAAGCGGTGACAACGCCGAAGATGAGTACGTGCGCCGCACTCGCCCGAAGATTGCACGGCGGGCGTTTTACTTCGGCTTTGCCTATATCGCGTTGTTTGAGTTGCTGGCGGTGTTCGATAAAGGCGACGGTGCCAGCTGGGAAATTGCCGGCATGTTCTTAGCTCCGACGCTGGCTTATATGGGCTTCCGCACGCTCGATGGCTTCGGTAACAAATTTAAGTTTTTGGGTAAGAAGAATGGATCAGTTTGACCGCGCCCAGAAGCTGGAGCAAATGCATCGCGACAAGGCCATCAAGGCCGCGAAAAGACGACCGTCCGAGCAACCGATGTTTGTCGAGGGCATTCAGGTCTGCATTGATTGCCTGGACGACATTGACCCAGCGCGCCTTAAGCATATTCCCGATGCGGTGCGCTGTATAAGTTGCCAACAGGATTACGAACGGAGGAAGGGGCAGTGATGCAGTGGTTAGTGGACTTTGCGCCTTACATTATCGCGGCGCTTCAGATATTGGCGTTTCTGGGGTTCTTGGTGCTGTCCAAGCATTTCGCCTCACGTACTGCCCAGGAGAAAAACGAACACGAGCTGCAAAAGGTTAACTTGCGCCTGACTCGCGTAGAAGACGCGGTAGAGAAAGCGCCGAGCCATGGCGAAATCAGGCAGCTGGAGCGACAGCTCGGGCAAGTTAGTTCGGATATTAAGCGGTTGGAGCCGTCCATAAAACAGCTTAGCAACCACGTCGATATGCTGTTCGAAAAGGAGCTTAACAAGAAATGAGTTTGCGCCAAATTCGGGCGGAGAGCTTCCGCCTATCGATCTTAATTGCGTTGGTCAATGAGCCCAGTTACCGGATGAATGATAGCGAAATTCGCACGGTGTGTGCGCACTTTGGTAACTCGATGAGTAGCGACGAATGTCGGGGCAATCTGCACTGGCTGGAGACTCAGGGGCTGGTCACGTTGGACTCTCATACCGGCTACACCATTGCCAAGTTGACAACCCAGGGGCAGGACGTGGCCGAGGGCATCATTACATGGCCGGGCGTAAAACGCCGGAGAGCCTGACATGAGTAAAAAAACACGCGGCAAACCCAGCAAAGTGGATCAGTTACCGGGGCAAATTAAAGAGCGCCTGGACAAACTGTTGCGCGACGGCCGGCTGACTCAGGCGGACATTCTTGAGCAGGTCAATCAGGCCATTGATGCGTCAGGCCTGCCGGATGAGCTCAAGCTGTCTCGCTCGGGCTTAAACCGCTACGCCACCTCGATGGAGACTGTGGGTCAACGCATTCGAGAAGCGCGCGCCGTTTCTGACCAGTGGATAGCCAAGCTCGGTACCGAGCCCTCCGGCGAAGTGTCACAACTGCTTATTGAGATGGTGCGAACGCTCGCCTTTGACCAGGTGTTGAAGATGAGCGACAGCGGTGAAGCGGTCGAACCGAAGATGTTAAAAGACCTTTCACACGCCATTGAACGGCTGGAAAAAGCCGCCGTTGAGTCAACTAAGCGCGAGCTTGAATTGCGCAAACGCATGGCTGAAGACGTTGAGAATGACTTGCGCGGTGTGGATGGCATGTCGGAAGAGCTGGAAGACCGAATTCGCGGCATTCTGCTGGGCCGGGAATAACCATGACAGGATATAGCGATGGCTAAAATGAAGGTGCGGCCAACGGCACCACCGCGCAAGATAGACTTGCGCGAAGAGTGCCAACTGGCCGGGGTGGATGCCCATGACAGCGACTTGCGACTTTCACCGGCCAAACAGCCGGTGTTACTGCCTTATCAGGCGCGCTGGATGGAAGATGACGCCAACATTAAGATTGCCGAAAAGTCGCGCCGGACAGGTATCACCTGGGCGGAGGCCAGCGATAACGTATTAACCGCGTCAAAGCCTAAGCACCGCGGCGGCGGCAATGCCTTCTATGTCGGCTCAAAAAAGGAAATGGCGCTGGAGTACATTGCCGCCTGTTCGTTGTTTGCCAAAGCTTACAACCAGCTCGCTCAAGCCGATGTGTATGAGCAGCCATTCTGGGATGAAGGCAAACAGGAAGAAATACTCAGTTATATGATCCGCTTCCCGAACAGCGGATTTAAGATCCAGGCACTCAGTTCGCGTCCCTCGAACCTTCGTGGTTTGCAGGGTGATGTGATCATTGATGAAGCCGCATTCCATGAGTCCCTGGACGAGCTGTTAAAAGCGGCCATGGCGTTAACTATGTGGGGCAACCGCATCCGCATCATATCGACCCATAACGGCGTTGATAACCTGTTTAACCAGTACATTAACGATGCCCGGGCGGGCAAAAAGGACTATTCGGTCCACACCATTACCCTGGATGATGCTATTGAGGAAGGGCTTTATAAACGCATCTGCTTTGTGACCGGCCAGGAATGGTCTTTAGAGAAGCAACAAAAGTGGCGCGATGACCTCTATAAGAACGCCCCGGATGAAGCCTCGGCCAATGAAGAGTATGGCTGCGTGCCCAAGCAGTCAGGCGGTCACTACATTAAGCGGGTACTGATAGAAAACGCCATGGTGCGCGACCGCTCCATCCCGATTGTGACGCTACAAGCCCCGAAAGACTTTGAGTTGCGCACCGAGGAAGCTCGCAATCTCTTTATTGATATGTGGTGCGAAACACACCTGCTGCCGCTGCTGGAGCAATTAAACCCACTAAACCAGCACGTCTTTGGTGAGGACTTTGCCCGTCGCGGCGATATGTCGGTATTTTTGCCGCTGGAAATAAAGCCGGACTTGTCCAAACGCACTCCGTTTGTTGTGGAGCTATCCAAGCTGACCTATGACGGCCAGCGCCAGATCATGTTTTACATTTTAGAGCGCCTGCCCCGCCTGCGCGCCATGGCGTTTGATGCAACCGGTAACGGCGGTTATCTGGCCGAGGCGGCGGCGCTGAAGTACGGCGTCGAAATGGTGGACCAGGTCATGCTAAACGACAACTGGTACCGCGAGTGGATGCCGAAGCTAAAAGCCTCATTTGAAGACGGCATGTATGAGTTGCCGCGTCATCAGAACGTCCTGGATGACTTTGCCAAGGTTCAGGTTAAAAACGGCGTTCCCAAAATTGATAAAGGCAGCGACAAACAGTCTGACGGCACTCAGCGCCACGGTGACTTTGCGGTTGCCTTGGCGATGGCCGAGCGCGCCAGTTGGATGGACGGCTCGCCGATTGAGTTCGAGGCGCTGCCGGCGAAACGCAGTGAGTGGGATGATGACGATGATGTCGATGTTTACGAGCCGTTCGACGGTGCATGGTAGGAGAGCCTTATGAAACCAAGAGTAAAAGTTTATAACGGCGATAAGATTGATTTAACCGCTCTTCAAGAGGCGCAAACAGAGCGCTCTGAAGTTGCGCACTTATTGCAGCACTTTAGCAACCACCCATCACGTGGACTGACCCCGACCAAGCTGGCCGCCATACTAAATGACGCCGAGCTGGGTAATATCGTGGCCCAGTGCGAATTGGCTGAAGACATGGAAGAAAAAGACGCCCACATCTTTAGTGAGCTGCAAAAACGTAAGCGCGCCATGCTGGGCGTAGACTGGACCATTGAACCACCCAAGGACGCCAGCAAAGCCGAAAAACGTGACGCCGAGATGATCACCGAATGGCTTGAAGACGGCGACTTCCTCGATGACCTGATCCTGAATATGGGTGATGCTATCACCAAAGGCTTCAGCGCCACTGAAATGAAGTGGCAATACGAGCAGAAGCTATGGACACCCGAACTTGAGTGGCGTGACCCAGCCTGGTTTAAAACCCATACGCTCTATCGCAATGAGCTGCGACTGCGTGATCACACGCCGGAAGGTGCGGCACTCGAACCGCTCAACTGGATAGTGCACCGCCACCAGGCTAAAAGCGGTTACGTTGCCCGTACCGGTCTGGTGCGTGTACTGGCCTGGCCGTTCCTGTTTAAGAACTACTCCGTGCGTGACTTGGCCGAGTTTCTTGAGATTTACGGTCTGCCGCTGCGCCTGGGCAAATACCCGACCGGAGCCACCCGCGATGAAAAAAGCACCCTGCTGCGGGCGGTGATGTCGATTGGCCATAATGCCGGCGGCATCATTCCCAAAGGCATGGAAATCGAATTTAAAGACGCGGCCAAAGGCTCATCCGATCCATACAAAACCATGATCACCTGGGCGGAGCAATCGCAGTCCAAAGCAATCCTTGGTGGTACACTGACCTCGCAGGCCGACGGCAAGACCTCGACCAATGCGCTCGGCAACGTGCACAACGAAGTGCGCCAGGAGCTGCGTGACTCGGATGTTAAGCAAATTGGCCGCACACTGACCTCACAGCTCATCATGCCGTTTTATATGCTGAACGGCACCAGCTTTACCAGTGAGCATCGCCGCCTGCGCTTTAAGTTCGACACCAAAGACGCCGAGGATTTAAAAAGCTTCAGCGAGTCGGTACCGAAACTGGTGGGCATGGGGATGCGTATTTCTAAGCAGTGGGCGCATGAGAAAACCAACATTCCCGAAGCCAAAGACGATGACGACTTGCTGGTTGTCTCCAATAGCAAATCATTGGTACCACCGGCAGAGCCCGAGCCAAAAGCCGCGAATCGGCGCATTGTATCATTGCGTCGTGAGAGCGATATTGACGATGACGCGACCGATGATTTTATCAGCCAGCTGCAACAGCGCATGGCTCCCATGCTGGAGAATATGACCGACGAAGTGCGTCAGCTCGTTGAGCAGGCCGAGTCCCTGGAAGAGCTTCAGGACGCACTGGCGGAGCTTGATATTGACAGCGAGCAAATGGGCAACCTGATAGCACAGTCAATGCTGGCCGCAGAGCTGGCCGGTCGCTCGGATGTGGAGGACGGTGAGTAATGCCGAGCGCTCAGTACGGCTCCCTGCCGTTTGAAGAGGCGATAAAGTACTTCCGGCAAAAGCTCAACGTGCCAACGGAGCGCTGGGCCGATGTCTGGGCTAAAGCGCACGACCGTGCCTTTATGGTCGCCGGCGCAATGAAAGATGATTTGCTCAATGACTTTCGCATGGCCGTGGATGATGCCATTGCAAACGGCCGGTCAATTAGCTGGTTTAAACGTGAGTTCAAAAGCATTGTGGCACGTCATGGCTGGTCGCATACCGGCAACGCGAACTGGCGCTCCCGGGTTATCTATGAGACCAACGTCCGGCAGAGTTACAACGCGGGCCGCTACGCTCAGTTGCAGCGCTTCCCTTTCTGGGAGTATCGCCACGGTGATTCCATTGTTCCGCGCCCGTTGCATTTGTCCTGGGACCGTTTGGTATTGCCAAAAGACGATCCCTGGTGGGCGAAGCACTTCCCGACCAACGGCTATGGTTGCAAGTGCAAAGTTTATGGCCGCTCTGAAAACGAAATGCAGCGCCGTGGCCTGACACCAGGCAACGCCCCCAATGACGGCACGTATGAGTGGACCGACACGGTCACGGGTGAGGTCTTTGAGATGCCGCGCGGCATTGACCCGGGCTTTGACTACGCGCCCGGCTCAGGTGTTGAAACCCGCTCATTGGCACAGGTGGCCGAGCGCAAAGCCAAAATCTATGAGCCGCCCGAGCGGGTGGTACCGGATTTATTTTCGACCGCCAGAGGCGTCACCAACGATACCTTTAACGCGATATGGCAGCGCGCTCCGGATGAGCTGAAACCCTCGGTTGATACGCTCAGCCGGTTTATGGCCGTGCACCCGACCAAGACACTCTTTATTAAGCAGACCGAAATTGGCACCAACAATAAAGCCTCGCGCAACATCCAGGAGGACGTGGCCGCTTATCTTGGCCTCGATGCCCGCGACCGCCAGTGGACGTATGGGCGCGCAACCCGTGCTGCTGGTTATACAGCAGTGCCCTGGGACTTCACTGTCGTAAAGGTGAAAGCCGATACGCGCTTCTCTAACGTCGATTTAACGCGCATTCAAACCGAGTTAAAAACGCTTTTGGACGAGCGGCGCGACGGCAAGCTCGAATGGTCAATGTCTCGCCGTTTGCGGCAGAAAGGCTATAATGATGAAGGCGTGTTAATTACCTGGCTGCATGAGCTTGGTCATCAAATTCACTTTTGGGGCGGCCAGGCTAACTGGAATCCGCGCATTCGTGGCACAGTCATTACTCGTTACGGCGGCACCAATGCTGAAGAGTTCTTTGCCGAGCACTTTGTGATGTGGTTTTTTGCCCGCGACGAGCTGCGCCGATGGTCGGTCGATTTGGCCGACTGGATAGAAGAGCAGATAGACAGTGCCATGACATCAACGCAAAAAGGAAACTGGAAACGATGAGTAAAGGTGTCGTAGAGACCGCACAAGAGATCGTTAATCAATCGCCGACCATTGAGAACGCGCGGCGGTTAAACCGGCTCATTCGTGCGGCCAAAGGTGAAGAGAAAGACTTTATTTATGACTTGGTCGAGTCGTTTCTGATGCAGGTGGAAGAGCCCGGCCAGCGCGACGCACTGCTCAAGGAGATAGACTAATGGCCGGTGCACGCGTTGTTGTCGATGGCAGTACCGCCATTATTAAACAGGCGCTTGATGCGCTGCGCAAGCAAGGGACCGACTTAACCGAGCCCAATGCCGAGATTGGCGAGTACCTGATTGAGTCGCACCAGGATCGTTTTGACCGTGCCGAATCGCCGGACGGTGATGCCTGGGCCCCGCTGTCTGATGATTACAAGAAACGTTCAAAGCGTCCCAGCGACATACTCATAGAAGACGGCACGTTAAAAGGGACACTCAACTACAACGCTTCCAAAGAGCAACTGCTGTTCGGTACGCCGATGGAATACGGTGCGGCCCACCACTTTGGTTACGAGAAACGAAATTTACCCGCCCGCCCCTGGCTCGGATTATCCGATGAGGATGAAAACGTCGTTATCGCGATTTTTCGGGCGCACCTCTCAGAAGCATTTTAAGCGCCTTAAATGATTTATCCGCTACGATGGTTCAAAGTCACCCCTGAAAATGCCGTGGCGGAAAATTTAAACGGGTTTTAAACGGGGTCATGGTGTTTTGCGCGGGTGTGATTTTCCACCCGCGCGTAATAACCCACAACTTTTGATTGAAAACTGACCCGTTGTTCAGGATAGTAATAGCGCCTGGTCAACCCCCGACCACCACAGCTACCCTCTCAAAAAGTAGCAAAACACTTTAATCCCAACCTCACCCCGAGTGTCGCCAATATGGGCGGCATGAAAACGAAAAAGCACCCAAACCCAATTGTCGCTCTGACGACCCGCCGCCCGGACAGTGATGTGTCTGGCATGGCCGTTATGAGCACCATCATTACGCTCGCCGGTTCCGGCAAGCGTCGCGTCCAGTTGTTGCCTGACGGTGAGTTCCGCGCTAAAGACGGCCGTCCGTTCGATGCCCCGCACTGGGTAATGAACCAGGACGTGGCCGACCGTTTGATTAGCAAGGTTTCTGCCCGCGCTAACGATCTGCATTTTGACTACGAGCACCAGACCCTGAACTCCGAAGCCAACGGCAAAGAAGCGCCGGCGGCGGGCTGGTTCCGTGAGCTCGAATACGTGCCTGGTGAAGGACTGTTCGCGCTGGAGCCGCGCTGGACAGCCAAAGCCAAAGCTTACATCGATAACGAAGAATACCGCTATGTGTCGGCTGTGTTCGCCTACGACAAAGAGACCGGCGAAGTCACCGACCTGTATCACGCTGCGCTGACCAACGACCCCGGTTTAGACGGCATGAAGTCGCTGGCGGCCATGAAGCACTTTACCCCTACGCCCGAGTCCTCGGGCATTCAACCACAACAGGAAGATAGTCCGATGAACGAAGCACTGAAACTGCTGCTGACGACGTTAGGCATCGACTTTGAGGATAAAGACCTCGAAGACAAAGCCGCCTGTAAAAAGCTCGCCGACAAGGCTGATGAGGCAATTGCTGCATTGAAGGCAAAAGCCGAGGCCTCGGATGAGCTGACGACAGAAGTCGCAGCACTGAAACAACAGCAGGCCGATCCGGCCAAGTACGTTCCGATTGAAGTGGCTAACGAGTTGCGCACGCAAATCGCTGCCCTCAAAAGCGGCGGTGATGAAGCAGCGATTGCTGCTTTGATTGACACGGCGCGCTCGGAAGGTCGTTTACTGGCCTCGGAAGAAGCCTGGGCGAAACAGCTGGCTGAAAAGCACGGCGTTGAAGCGCTCAAATCGAACCTTGAATCACGCCCGTCGGTTGCGGCGCTTACGCGTGACAACAAGGACAAGGCATCCGGCAAAGACGATAAGACGGTCACTAAGCCTGATGGAGAAGAAACCGAGTTAACAGCGGACGAGTTGGCGGTTTGTAAAGCCTGCAATATCGACCCTGAAGACTACAAGAAACAGCGAGGTGGTCAGTAATGCCATTAACGAATGACCGCGATACACATCGCTCAGACCTGACGCTGGTCACCGACCCGGTGGCAGCATCCACCCGCATTTTTGGCGGCTCGATTGTGATGCTGGACAGCTCCGGCAACGCCGTGCCGGGTGCGACAGCAACCGACCTCGTGGCTCGGGGCATTAGCCAGGAGCACGTGGACAACTCTGCCGGCAGTGCCGGCGAAAAGAACGTCCGCTCGCGCCGGGGTGTTTTCTGCCTGACGAATGACGGCAGCGTGACCCGCACGGATATTGGTGGCCAGGCATACGTAGTCGATGACGAAACTGTGGCAAACAGTGACGGCACCGGCACCCGCTCGGCCTTGGGCAAAATCATTGACGTGGACACCAAAGGTGTCTGGGTCGAAATCGCTTAAGGGGCGTTGTAATGATTGTTAATAAACAGAACCTGAGCACGCTTTACGTTGCGATTAAAACTGCGTTTAACAAGGGTTTAAAAAGCAACGAAGTGCTATGGAGCCGCGTGGCGACGGAAGTCCCATCGAGCACCAAAGAAGAAAGCTACAAGTGGCTGGGTCAGTTCCCGCGCCTGCAAAAGTGGATTGGTGACCGTGTCATCAAAAACTTAAAAGCGCACAGCTACTCAATCACTAACGAGAAATTCGAGTCAACCGTCGCTATTCCGCGCGACGACATCGAAGACGATACCTACGGCGTGTTCACCCCGTTGTTTGAAGAGATGGGTTATTCCGCACTGACACACCCAGATGAGCTGGTGTTTGGTCTGTTGGCCAAAGGCTTTGATGAGCTGTGTTACGACGGCCAGAACTTCTTCGACACGGATCACAAAGTCGGTGATACCTCAGTCAGTAACATGCAAGCCGGCAGCGGTGTGCCATGGTTCCTGCTCGACACCAACCGTCCGTTAAAACCGATCATCTTCCAGAAGCGTCGCGATTATGACTTGAAGGCGCGTCAGGATGATACCTCGGAAGCGGTCTGGTCGCGGGATGAGTTTGAGTACGGCGTCGATGCGCGGGTTAACGCAGGCTTTGGCTTGTGGCAGTTGGCCTTTGGCTCGAAAGCTGACCTCACTAGTGCCAACTTCGATACCGCCATGGAATCCATGATGGGCTTGAAGTCAGACGAAGGTCGTCCGCTGGGTGTCCGTCCTAACTTGTTAGTCGTTGGCCCGAAGAACCGCGCCAAGGCGAATCGGGTGATCGAAGTGATGAACGAAGAAGGCGGCGCGAGTAACCCGAACTACAAAGCCGTTGAAGTGTTAGTGGTTAGCTGGCTCGACTAGACGATTGAGCTGATGTTCTCCCTGGAGCCGCCTGTGCAGTAACGGCGGGCGGCTTTTTTCAACCGAGGAAAGACGATGTCTAAGAGTAAATTAATTACAGCCATTGCTATGGTCGCCGCCCATGACGGTTACCGCCGTGCCGGCATTGACCTGGTCAAAGGCGAAAACAAGCTGGAAGTGACCGAAGCACAGTTTGCGCAGCTCGATGCTGACCCGCGCATTTCCGTGCAGCGTGTGGCCGAAAGCAAATCATCAACCAGTCAAAGCACCGGAGGCGATAAAAAAGAGCCGACGAAAGTGACCTTTGATGCCGAAGCGCCGGACGAGCTGGACTTATCTAAGTTCGAGCCGGAAGGTTTGGCGCATTACGTGGCCGCTATTCACGCTCAACACAAAGCCGGCAAGCTGGAGCTTAATGCCGACGGTAAACCGAGCGTGGGTGACTTAGCGGTGGAAGTGGACGGTAAAACGGTCAAGCCAAGCGCAACCGACCGCGACACTGTTTGGGAAGGCTACAAAGCGTTAATTGGAGCCTAAGCGATGAGTTATTGCTTAGTGACTGACCTTGTGGCGCGTTTTGGTGAACGTGAGCTGATGGCGCTGACGGACCGCGACGGGACAGGCTCTGTCTCCGATGTGGTTGCTCAACATGCAGTCGATGACGCCTCGGCGCTCATTGATGGTTATTTGCATGGCCGTTATAACCTGCCCCTGAATCCGGTTCCCAGTGTGCTGACCTCGCTGTGTGCAGATATAGCCCGCTATAAGCTGTACGACAACGATGCGCCTGAGGTCGTCACTAAGCGATACGACACCGCGATTGCCTTTTTAAAATCGGTGGGTCGTGGCGAGGTGACGCTTGGCGTCAACACGGACAATAGCGCCCCAAGCTCGACCGACCTGCCGGATATTCAGTCAGGTGGCAATGTGTTTAACCGCGACAAATCAAAAGGCTTTATCTGATGATGCGCGAGTTGATTGAGCAGCGACTGAAAGCACTCACGCTGGATGGCCAGCCGGTGTTTCAGCATATCGAGTCCGCCACAAATCTCGACTCGGTCATCAAAAATAACCGTATTGCGGCGGACACAGCCTTCGTTATTCCGATGACGGACCGGGGCGCAGCTGACCAGCTGAACACTTATCAATTTCAGCAGCCCATTACGACCGGCGTCGGTGTAGTGATTGCCTGTCGCAGCATTAACGATCGCCTGGGCAGTGATGCCATTGAGCGCATGGAGTCGCTGAAAGTTCACGTTCGCCGGCATCTTTTAGGCTGGGAGCCAAGCGAAACTTATGAGGCCTTGCTGTTTGACCAGGGCCGCATTGTGTCATTTAGCAAAACAGCGGCCTTTTGGTTAGAGCAGTACCGCAGCCGCTTCACATTCAGAGGACAAGACCATGTCTCGTAAGACGAAAAAACGCCTGTTGCTGGCCGCGCTACAAGATGGCGGCGGTTACGGCGAAGATCACATTATCGACAATGCGGTGACACCCAAAGCCATGCAGACAATGGATTTGGAAGTCACGCCGATTGAAGCGACGGAAGTGGACCGTGAGTTCGACAACGGTCGCCCGGGCAATAACAAGTTTCTGGTCGTGGGTAAGCACTGCAAAGTGACGTTCTCAGTTGAGCTGACCGGCGGCAGCGACCCGATTACGCCGGCCAATTACACAACGGTGCTTCAGGCCTGCGGCTTTAGTGAGACCGTCGGTACCACCGAAGTGACGTACGAGCGTATTGACGACAACACCGAGAAAGACGTGACGCTTCACGCCTATATCGATGGTGTGAATCACAAAGTGTTGGGCGCGCAAGGCACCTATAAATACATCGCCAAAATTGGCGAAGTGCCCAAGATTGAGTTTGAGTTCACCGGTCTGTTTGGTGGCTTAGCGGGTGAAAGTATCCCGGAAGCTGACTTTAGCGGCTGGCAAATTCCGGCCACGGTCGGTGCTAAGCACACCACCATGACGCTGGACAGCACTGAGTTGTCAATGCACGAATTTGAGCTCGACGGTAAGAACGAAGTCATTTACAGCGAAAACACCAAGTCTGAGCAGGTATACATCACCGACTGGAAGCAAGACGGCAAGATTGTGTTTGAAGCGCCCGCACACGCCGACTTTGATCCAACCTCTATCTATGTTGCCGGGGCCACCATGCCACTGACACTGGTGCACGGTACAGTCGCTGGCAACATCGTCACCATCGCCAGTGCGGCCATCCAGTTAGGTAAGCCAACCTACGGCGATAAAGACGGTGTACTGACGTTCGACTGCCCGTTCCGGGTTATTCAAGATGAAACGCTGGTGACCGCGTAGTCACCGGCTAACAGGGAGAAATAGACATGGGTTTTAAGTTTAAACGCGTTAATGAAATTACCTGGCCGGTGACTGCCGACGTTCCTCAGGATGGCGGTAAAACCGAAAAGCACGACTTCTTTTGTCGGTTTCGCTACATCACCCGCTCTGAATTTAATCGCATTCAGGCGCTGGGTGAAGAAGCGCTGATGCGTCATGTGATTGTCGGTATCGGTGAGACCAAAGAAGACATCGATACCGCTGAAGAAACGATCCGCGAAGTGACCGAAGTGCCCTATTACACCTCGGCCATTTACCAGGCATTTCTAAAAGTACTGATAGGGGCTGAAGCAAAAAACTAGAGTCCGTGGCCCATCAGCTTGCTAAAGGAAACGCCGCCGACCCGAAAGAAGACGCGGCGTTTATCAAGCAGATGGAAGCTGCGGGAGCTCCGAAAGAGCTGATAGAAAAACAGCGCATGAGCGCCGCCAGCAGTGATGAGATTGAGGTGTTAAACGCCTGTTATCCGGCGGTTGAATGGTTCTTTCAGGTGTATGACCTGCTGCGCTGGAACCAGCATTTTTGTTTAGGGCTGGATGTGGTGGCCGTAGAAGCGGATGCACGAATGCGCGGTATCGAGATAAACCCAACCGATTATCAGAATCTGCGCACGCTAACCGCTTACTACAGCGATGCGATTAACGAGGAGAGCGCGTGAGTAACGATTTAAGCTTGATGATACGCCTTAAGGGTGAATCCTCAGACCTGGTCAATGCACTCAGTAAAGCCAGCGCCCAGAACCGGGTGTTAAATGGCGAACTGCGCGCATCCGGCGCAAGCTCTCAAGCCGCATCGCGTGGCTTTGACCAGGTAACACGGAAAAGCACGGCCATGGGCGGTGCACTTCGCACTGCCGGCATTGCCATTACGACGTACTTCGGTGTCACCCAACTCCAGAACATGGCCACCAACCTGACCAGCGCCGCCGGCAAAATGCAGGATGCGGAGGTTCGTCTTCGCAACCTGACCGGCTCATCTGAAGAGTTTGCCGAGGCGCAAAGCTTTATCAGCGAAACGGCTGAGCGCCAGAGCCGTGACATACTGGTTTTAACCGACTCTTATGCGCGCTTGTTGGCGCTTCAAAGCGGCGGCATTGTCACCGGTGCCGAGACCCGCGAAATCATGCTCGGCATTAACGATGCAGCGGCGGGCTTGGGGGCGACATCCTCGCAGGTGCAGCAAGTCATGTACGGCTTATCACAAGCACTGGCCTCGCCGGTTGTGCGTGCTGAAGAGCTAAACCAAACCGTTGAGTCGTTGCCATCATTGCTGCAAGCCATGGACAAGGCATCCGGTGCCGGTGAAGGTGGCTTCCGCCGGATGGTCAATGAGGGCCAAGTGACCTCGGAGTTTTTCAAAACGACGTTGATCCAGGCGCTGAAAAAGTGGGAAGGCGCTGCCGAGTCCACTTACGACAATATCAATTCAAAGATACAGCGTAACCGCAACAGCTATTACGCCATGGCTAACGCCTTCGAAGATCCGATTGATGATGCGTTGACCCCGCTGTTAAACGCACAATCTGCCGCGATGGAGTTTGCGGCCAATAATGCCCAGACCCTTGCCACCGCATTGCAAGGCACTCTGATTGCGGGCGTTGGCTCACTGACCGGTATGCTCGGTGCCTATATCGTGGCACGTGCACGTGCCACCCAGGAAGAAACCCGATCACTGGTGGCCAAACAGCGCTCGCTTCAGGCGGAATATCAGCAGGCGGTAGCGGCGCAGCGCACCGCACAATTTGAATTGAACAAGGCGGCAGCGTTTCGTACCTCAACCGCCGGACTGACGGCTGCAACCGCGGCAACCAACCGCTACACCGCCGCACAAACCGCGCTAACGGCAGCAAACGCGCGCGTCACGGCGGCGCAAACCGCCAATGCAGCCGCAACAGCAGCGCTTGCCGGTCGTATGAGTATGCTGGGTCGCATTGGCGGTGGTGTTTTACGTTTGTTGGGTGGTTGGCCGGGTCTACTTATTACTGGTGGCCTGGCATTGATGACCTTTGGCGGGCGTGCTAAAGAAGCCGCTGAAGACACGTTCGAATACTCTGACTCGCTTTACACCTTATCAGACGCCATTACCAAAACGGTGGACCAGCTCAAAGCAGACCAACAAGCGGCTGGTAACGAACTGGACAAGTTGAATGCGCACCTCGATGGACTGGTAAAGAAAAAAGAAGAGCTTGAGAAAAAGGTAACCAGTGGCGAACAAAATATCTACGCCGGTGCACGTGGCACTTCGCCGGAGCTTCGCAGCGGACAAATGCGCCGGGAGCTTGAAGAGTTAAAGCTGCTCATTGAGGAAGTCACGGAAAAACGCGACAAGCTGGTGGAAACCAATGACAAACGCACCGACACCATCGATGACAAGAAAAAGCAAAATAACCAGGCAGAGCAAGAGAAAGAAAAAATGCGCCTTAAGTCTGTCCAGGAGCAGGCGCAAAAAATGCTGGAAAGCCTTGAGAAACAAAAGCAACTTCAGGGGCAGGTGTCAGAAGCGGCTAAGGTTCGCTATGAAGTGGAGCACGGCGCATTAAAAGAAATCGAAGCCACTACCAAGCAGTTGCTGATTGAGAAAGCCAAAGAGCTGGATGCTGAAAAAGAGCGTCAGGAGCTTCAGTCGACCGCTAAAGACTATCTGGCCAACCTGCGCGAGCAGGCGAACGTGCACAACATTACCACCGAGCTTGCCCGGGTTCGTTACCAAATCGAGCACGGCGAGCTTCAGGGCATCAATGCTGAGCTGGAGAAGCGCTTATTAAACGAAGCGCGCCTGGCCGATGCCGCCCGCCAAAAAGAAGAGCAAAAACAGGCCGACAAGCAAACTGAGCAGCAGTTTAATTCGATGACCGGGTCAATGGAAAACGATCTGATGTCACCGGAGCAACGCATCCAGGCTGAGTATGACAAAAGACTGGAGCTGATAGATAAGTATGGCCAGCTTGAGATCGCCAAAACTGAAGAGGTAGAGCGGGCAAAAATCAATGCGAAGAAGTTATTCGACAAGCAAACCGAAGAGCTTCAGCGCAAGCAGTTGCAAACCCAGCTTTATGCCGGCCAGCAAATCTTCGACGGCATGGCGGGTCTGGCTAAGGCCTTCGGCGGTGAACAGTCATCCGCCTACAAAGCGATGTTTGCAGTGAGCAAAGGCTTTGCTATCGCGCAGGGCGTGCTGAACCTGTCAACGGCCATATCCAATGCGTTTGCCCTGCCGTTCCCAACCAACATACCGGCCATGGCTACTGCTGCGTCTGAGGGGGGCAAACTACTGACCACCATCAAAGGCACAACTTACCAGGGACAAGCGCACGACGGCATCGCGCGCGTGCCGGCATCCAATGAAGGCACCTGGATGCTGCGCCGTGACGAGATGGTGCTTAACCCGCGTCAGCGCGACAACTTCGAAAACCTCGTTAACCGTGTTGACAACATGGCCGGTGGCCGTGGTGGCGCTCAAGTGGTCGAGTTTAAACCACAAATCGCCATTGATGCCCGGGGTGCTGCCGAAGGTGTCGAGAGCCGTTTAGAAGGCGTTATGGACGAGATGATGGAGCAAATGAAACAAGAGCTGTACGACGACTTTGCTAACAACGGTCCGTTGTCGCAGCGGTTACGGAGTAACGCGGCATGAACCTATTCCCTGACATTGAGCCAACACGCAGCGGCTTTACCATAAGCTTCGCTACGAAACCCATGCTTTCGCCTTATAACCAGGTTGAGGAAATTTGGGAAGAGCCCGGCGATAAGTGGCACATATCCTTGCGCTGGGCGTTTCTGACTAAAGCGGAAGGCCGCCGGTTACGCGCTCACTTGCTGGCTCTGCGTGGCCATAGTGGCGTGACCTTTATCGAAGACACCGCACACAGCAACGAAGGCAGCTGGAACGGTACGCCGGTAGTGCACGGCTCAAACCAATACGGCGTTCAATTAACCGCGCGGGGCTTTGCAGCGTCACAAACGGTCGCTAAAGCCGGTGATCGTTTTCAGTTGGGCAACCGGCTGCACGAGTTAACCGAAGATGCGGTCAGCAACGCTAGTGGCATTGTCACGCTGAACTTCCAACCGGAAATTATCACCATACCACTGGATGGGGATTTTCTGAACCACAACCGGCCACGTGTGCGCGCCATGCTCAAAGACCCGGACAAGCTGCCCTCGTTCTCTGGCACCAAAGCGGGGTTCCGTAATATCCAGGTCGACTTTCAGGAGGCGTTGCGATGAGCCGTTTTACCGAGCCAAGCATTGAGCAGGTCCTGCTAGGCACCGACCCCAAGCGTCAGCTGGTATTCGCTGAGCTTGAGTTCCCCAGCGGCTGGGTGCGGGCGCATACCGGCGTCGGTGAACGAACCTACAACGGCCAGGTGTATTTGGGCGTGGGCGAGCTGGCCAAAATTGGAAAGTTTAAAGAGTCTGCCGGTAAGTCGCCCAACGGTTTTGAAGTGTCGATGCTGTTTGATGACCTGACGTTATTTTCCGACATCGTCAATGAAGACCCCACCGGCCTCACTGCCCGACTGCATTTAGTCGGCCTCGATGACAAGCGCCGCATCACCGGCGGTGCACTATTATTCGACGGTTTCAATGGCGGATTGTCGGTCAAAAAAGGCAAGCCGTTTACTGCCACGCTGCGGCTCACCGATTGGTATGAGCGCTGGAGTAACCCGGTGCAAAACGCCCGCATCACCAACGAGGCGCAGCAAGCCATCCATCCCGGCGACCGGATTTACGATCAAGTTGAGAAGCTGGCCAAAGGCATCGATAGCGACGTGCCAGGTCAACAAGTTGGCGGCGGCAGACCCGGCGGCGGTGCTTCGCCCAAACGAGTACGGAGACTGAGCGAGCGATGAAACGAAAAAATGACTGGCCGACCGAGTTGGCCAACTTCCTTTTAAAGACCCGTAAAACGCCGTTTAAATGGGGCGAAAACGACTGCTGTTTGTTTGCGGCCAACGCTATTTTGGCGATGGGCGGTGACGATGTTGCCAAGGACGTTCGTGGTCATTACACAACGGCTATTGGTGCACGTCGCATTATGAAGAGTTTAGGCGCAGCCAACGTGGTTGAGCTTTTGACCCAGCGCCTGGGTGAGCCGGACGGCAAATTGGTGCGCGGTGCTATCGTGGCGGTTGAGTCGGACGGCCAACAAGTTGCCGGCGTGTTTTATCACAAGCCTTGGGCGCTTACCGAAAGTGGTCTACAGGGTATGCCGCTAGAGTCTGTCATTGCAACGTGGAGTCTTAACTAATGCCTCCAGCTATTGCCGCCGTCGCGGCGGGCGTCGCTGCTGGCTTTGCGGCCAGCTCTGTTGTTGTCGGTATTGCTGTTGCTATCGGCACGGTCGCGCTGCAAAGTTCATTAAAGCCCGAAATGCCGGGCGTTGAAGAGTCAGTCAATGAAGCCCAGACGCTCACAACGCAGCCGTTGCAACCGCATCGGGGTGTTTACGGCGAAGGCGTTGTGTCGGGCTCTATCATAGGCTATGGCAAGCGCAAGATGGGCGACAAAGAAGCACACGTGGTCGCCGTTACGCTGGCCGGTCATCAAATTGAGTCCGCGGAGCTGTACGAAGTTAACGGTAAGCCTAAACCCTCCGGCACCACCTACACCATCATGCGCGGCGACCAGACGACCGCCAACCAGACCGCGCTTCAGTATTGCGATGGCTGGACAGAAAATCATGTCGGCTTTGGGCGTGCTTATGCGGTCGTGACCATCCCTATCGACCCGGAAGAAATGCCGTCAGGCCTTCAGAACATCACATTTAAAGTTAAGGGGAAGCGTGTTTACGACCCACGTAAAGACACCACGGTGGGCGGCGATGGCCCACACCGCGCCAATGATGAAGCGACGTGGGAATGGTCTGACAACAGCATTCTTTGTGCGTTTGACTACCAGCGCTTTCACGGCTTTCGCAAGCTCAGCCTGAACAAGTTCGACCTAGCTCACATTATGGAGCAGGCGAACATTTGTGATGAGA
This sequence comes from Idiomarina aquatica, assembly GCF_003987185.1. Taxonomy (GTDB): domain Bacteria; phylum Pseudomonadota; class Gammaproteobacteria; order Enterobacterales; family Alteromonadaceae; genus Idiomarina; species Idiomarina aquatica. Next base: position 561,599 of record NZ_PIPS01000001.1, read on the forward strand.
TGGTCAGCTACACTGACAGCGATGGCCAGCAACAGACTGAAAAGCGTTTTACGTGCAATGGCTCGTGGACGTTTGACCAGTCACCACCGAAAGTGCTTGAGCGCATTATGAGCTCATGCGGCGGCAAGCCCTATCGCCGTGGCGGTAAAATTTATCTGCAAACCGCAAGTTACCACGGCATGGCTGAGCTGACTTTGACGGACAACGACGCAACCGGTGAAATCATCATCACCCCGCATCGTGAGTTGAAAGACCGCTGCAACCTCGTGCGAGCATCGCTCCAAGACCCTAAAAAAGGTTATCAGCCGACCGATGCGCCCGTCGTAAAAAATGAAATATACATTGAGCGCGACGGCATGGAGCTGGAAGACGAGTTGCAGCTCAACTTTACCAACTCAGCGACCATGGCGCAGCGCTTAATGAAATACCACCTGGAGCGCAACCGTGCTGGGATGCGTATTCAGTTTCCATGCAAAGCCAAAGGCTTGTTGGCCATGGCGGGAAAAACGGTGCACGTCGATCTGCCAAACGAAGGCATTGATAAAGAATTTATTGTGACCGACTGGGGTTTTGATGTTGGTTCAAAGAAAGTGTCCCTCGTACTGGAGGAAGAATCGCCGGCGCTTTACAGTGACAGTTTGGTGCCTTCTGAAGGCAACCTGACGCCCAACACGAATCTGCCAGACTTCACACGCCCGGACGCGCCTGAATCAGTGAGCTTTGTTGTTGACTCGGTATCAACGCACCGTCAGGGTTATGTTACCTGGTCGCACCCAACGCCACGCGCTGTGACTGAATATCGCGTGCTCGTGCGCAAAGACGGTGACGACATTGTCGAATACCCGGTTATTGCCCGCAGCAGCGTACAGCTCAAGCAAGACATTAACGGTCTCGATGCCGGGCAGTACAGCATCGAAGTCTACGCCCGCAACCGCTACGACCGCACGTCTGTACCAGCAACCATATCGCTGACATTGAACGAGCCGTCGCCACCGACGAGCCTGGGTGCGACTGCCGGCAACTGGGAAATCACCCTTGCACCAACGCTTGCCGGAATTGGCCTGGGCACCATGTTCGAGTTTGCGTACGGCACGCCGGACAACATTATTGGCCGTGGTGCGAGCATTGTAATTCCGGGATTAACACCTGATACCGAACACGACGTTTATGCCCGCACAGTTAATATACTAGGTCAGTCGGCAATGCGACATGAAACTATTAGAACAACGAAGGACACATCGCAGGTCGATCCGATTATTGAAACCTATACCAACCGGCTTGATGAGGTCGACAGCAATTTCCAGAGCTTCGTTGAAAACGAATTTACGGATTTGCAACAGTTGGTGAATGACAACGCCCAAGAAATCAATGTCCGTTTCAGTAACGAATTATTTGAGCGTGAACGCAACGATGCGACAGTTCTTAGAAGCATTATAGACGCTGCAGCTTCACGTAATGAGTTGCGCCGCCGTATCGAGCGAGGTGAAGAATTAATTGGTGCGGTTCTCGATGTTGACCCTGTTACCGGCACGATCACTAACAGAGCCTTTGAGTACACGGATAACCGCTTTTCTGAGGCACAGTTGCGACTCGATGGTGTTGCCGGCGAAATCAACGCCACGGTAGAGCGGCTTACCTTCAATGAACAGCGCGTAACACAGCTTGGCGCTGAAATTAATTTACTCCCCGGTGTTATCGATCAGCGAGCCACTGCAATTGTCGCGGATTCAATCGCCGCACTTGAGCCAGCGCATGCGTTTAACTTCTTCGACAGTGCCCAAGGGTGGACAGCTGTCACTGGGACTATAACGCCAGGCGTTAACCGTGTCTTACTTGAAATCGGCGACATTACAAACTCAGAGCTTGCTTATAGCGGTCAGGAGTACCCGGTTATTCGAATGAGTGTCAGACGGACCGCTGGTGAAAACTGGCTTGGTAATATCGTGGTCACTTTCACTGATGACTCAACAGAATCGTATCCGGGCATCATAGAGCCTATTGAGGTATTGGATACCGATGTCATTCGGATCGTTGATTTCACAGCACTAAATTCATACCACGGCGATATTAAAGCACTGCGAATCACGCTCGGCCAGGACAATACAGATACATTTGAACTCAAGTCATTAAGTATCGGCAAGCCAGATGCAGCGCTTCAGGATTTAACGAACATTCAGGCGCAAGTTGTTACCGCAAGCTCTCGCATTGATGCGTTATCAGGGGAAGTCGCAGACAAAGTTGACGTTGAAACCTGGACGCAAGAAGGCGTGACACGAACCAACGTCGAGAGTGTGCTGAACGGCATCGAAGCATACGCGACAATGAAAGTCACTTACCAGGCAATAGATGAGAATGGACTTATTGAGAAAGCCAATGATGCTGCATTATTCATCGATGGCTACGAGGGTACATTCACCAGTTATGTAGCGAGCCTGGATCAGCGTCTCAATGAAGATGGTGAAGCCATCAGTCAGCAGTTCACTACGGTAGAGAATAAGCTCGATGCGCAAGATGGGAGAATTCGTAGTCAGGCATTATCGACGTCCTCAACCCGCGAGGGATTGGATTCAAACATTCTTGAAGACCTACAGTCCGCTGTAGATTTTGGGCTGTATCGTTTTAACCAGCTCGACAAAGACGTTCGTTTCTCGCTGGCGATCGAGGAGCTACAAGCGATTACAGGGCCTTCGGGCTCGCTTGCCCGAAGCATTCAAAATTTAGAGTCGATCACTCAGCAAGACGGTAAGGCGATTGAAGCACAAGCTCAGCGACTTGCGCTGGCTGAAACGACTATTGATGGCAATGCTCGTGCACTACAGGTTCTTGGCGCTCGAGTCGGTGATCAGGAGGAATTTGCCAGGGCTCAGCTTGAGCTTAATGCAAGTTATAACGAGACACTTGAAGCCTACGAGGCTTATGCGTTTCTCGGAGTCGAACAGGTACAAAATGGCCGAGCGGTTCTAACCGGTGTGACCTTTGGCGGCTCACAGAATGCGATCAGCTTCCGCGGTGATGTATTTCAGTGGGAAGACACGCAAGGCAATATGCTGCTTCATTACGATACGGATGAGGGTGTTGCATACTTGAGAGCTAGGCTCGTACTTGGCGATGGCTTTACCGTCACGACTGAAGACGATATTCGGGGACTCGATGGTGAGCAAGGCCCACCCGGACCACAAGGACCTGAGGGGCCGGTTGGTCCGCAAGGCGTGCCCGGGGAGCCTGGAGCAGATGGGCAAGTTTATTACACCTGGATCCGTTATGCCGATGACATCAATGGAAATGGGATCAGCAATCAGCCTGATGGGAAGTTTTACATGGGCTTAGCCTATAACAAGACAAGCCCAACGGAATCGAACGACCCATCTGATTACACCTGGTCACGCTTCCGGGGTGAAGACGGCACCGACGGCGTTCAAGGACCGCCCGGCGAAGACGGCCAGACAACGTACACATGGATTGCGTACTCTGATAGCGCTGACGGCTCCGGCATGTACCAAGTTCCGAACAGCAACACGAAGTACATCGGTATCGCTACAAACAAGACCACAGCCACCGAATCGAACGACCCATCTGACTACACCTGGTCACGTTTTCGTGGCGAAGATGGAGCGCAGGGGCCGCAAGGCCCGCAGGGACCAGCCGGCAACGACGGTGCAACAGGACCAGGTTTTTTTGGTGCTCGCTACGACACGATTAACTGGAGCCAAGGTTACTCCCGCTTTCATGCGTTAACAGGTCGCAACCCGATTCCGGGCGATATCTTTGTCCAGACGCTCACTGACGGCTCAGATTCATCCGCTCGTCAGCGCAACCCCGAAAACAATGGTTGGGATCAGGTCGCTCTACAAATTAACGGTAGCATGGTTGCCACCGGGACCATTGCAGGTGACCGCTTTATTGCCGGCACCGAGCTAAACTCGCCTGTCATCAAATCGGGACGAGTCGAACTCGTTGGTAGCAACTACATGAGCATCCAAACTGCCACCCCTTTTGGCCCAAACAACTTGCTGGAATGGAAGGGGCCGCGCAACAGCTACACGTACGATGAAACGAATAAACTCGTGAAATTTGATGGACTCACAAAAGCGAACGCACTTCAGTACTTCAGTGACGCTGGTGACTCCTACTTTGGCGGCTCAATCACCGCGGGTACATTAAAAAACGCAGTGCAATCCACTCAACTCGGCAATACTGACGTGACTGTAGGTCCTTTCGGGTCTAACGGCGGTTTGATAGAGATTAAATGCTCAATTAGCGCTGCTAGAAGCACTGGGCTTGTTTCAGGTAATTGCCCTTATCCAGCGCCATCAGCGCCAACAGGAACAATGCGGCTTTATCGTGAAACAGCCGGCGGAGAAATACTAGTCGCTACTCAGAACGTGAGTGGATCTTATAACTGTTTGGATGAAGGGCCTGAGCATATCGAGAACTGGCAACTTAGCGGTTCATTCACCTACACAGATAACCTTCAGACGGCTTCAAATCGAACATACAGGCTCGAAGTCGAGCACAACTTACCTATTTATCCTAATGGCTCACAAAGCCTGTCACTCATTACGGAGGAAGCATGAGTACTCTTTGGACAGCAGCGTCGGTCACCGCGACCAACGGCTCTAATTTAATCACGGTTCAAAGCGGCGAAGACATCGCAGCAATTCGTGCGAACAGCTGGATCATGGTTGGCTCCGCACACATCATGGAAATAAAGCGAACCTTCGTGACCGACTCAGGTGTCAAGACAATCGAACTATTCGACAACTGGGAGTTTGGTCCGGCATCCGGGCAGCGTGCAACTGTGGCACCGTCTCTCGGCGAATTTAAAACTTTGGCCGATGATGTCCGCCGACTAATACAAATCGGGGAAGAGCAGATTAACACGGCCAGTGTTGCCCCAGAGCCGGGCTCGTCAGTGAAGCGTTCGGAAAACGGCACAGTTAAGACCGCAGAGCCTCAGGATGATGATGATGCCGTACGATTACAGGATTTTGCGCCGGTAAAACAAAAGGGTGAAAGCAACGAACAGGCGATTTCATCTAACTCATTGGCAATACTTCGCCGAAGAGCCATGGCCAAGTTAGAGCGTGACGCTGTATTTCTCGGCAAATTTACTGAAGACCGAGTAGTTAAGACGGTTGGCCTTTCAAAGATAGCCACCAGCGTTGCCGAAGGTATAACCTACACATCGCCCGACGGTATTACCGGCATCGCGGCGGACAGGACTATTCAAACCGCTGGCGTTAACCAGCCAGCGATTGTCTACGATCCAGAAACGGGCGAATGCTTAGGGCTACAAACTGCGCCGGGAACTACTAACCTAGTGGAGCATAGTGAGGATTTTACGCAGAGTGTTTACACACGGTCATCCCTTACGGTAACTCCTAGCGTGTTTGACTCCCCACTAGGAACATTACAGGCTAGCAAGCTTGTTGAGAATGATGCTGTTGATGCGAATCATTTTCTGTATCAAACAATAACAACTACCATTGGTGAGAGGTACTCTTTTACTGTTTTTATCGCACCGTCCGAAAGGACAGAGGCGAGACTGTTAGTAAACAACCTTGATAACCGCTTTAGCTGTTACTTGGATCTAACCACTGGTTATGTGGTATCTGGTGATATGCCATATAAAGTAAAAAAACTAGCCTCCGGCTTCTTGAGGGTCGATATTACTGGGATTGCTTCACAAAACAATGCAGCATTGGTGGTATACCCATCAGTAAACGGCGATAGCCAGTACACTGGCGATGGTATAAGTGGTATTTATTGCGCTGCACTACAGTGTAACCCTGGGTATCCGGCACCTTACCAGCCGACTGGAGCCACTCAGATGACTAGGGGGGCAATAGGAGCAATTCACTCATTATCCTTGAGCCCGCCTGCTTTAACATTACTCTTTGATTTTTTCTACGACTTTGCAGATTCTGCCATTTTAGGGGTTGGAGACACTTTTGATGATACAGCATACATCACTAGATCAACTATCGTAGTCAGAAGTGGCGGAGTTAGCCAGGGCAGCTATTCATTCCCGGAGTTTTCTAAGGGCAGGCATAAAGTCTTGATTACGATAGGGCCTGCGGGTGCTACTTACTTCATTGACGGCAAAAAAGTACATACTGTTACGGGTGCTCTACCCCCAAAGGTGCTCTCACGAATCTCGTTCTCAGGTGGTGGCTTTGGGGCTTCTCAACCTTCCAGTGGAGTATATAGCACATTAGATGCTTTTCTTGCTTGCCGAGAAACTTCTGACTCTGAGGGCATAGCCCTAACCACTTTGGAGGCATAACATGATCAAGCTAATTGGTGTTATTCCGACAGCGCGAGCGCGCTATGACGAGATGGGAAACGAGATAACGGCAGCGCAATATAATGATCTTAATTACTATGCGATCAGCCACGAACGTATTAAGGGATTGTCAGAGGTTAGCCCAGACCGCCCTTTGCCTGCTTTTGCTTCAAACACCCACTATTATGCGTTCCCTGGCGAAGCCGAGGCTAAGCAGGCTTTGAACTACAACGAGGAGGATGAAACCTTTGACGTTGAGTTCATGCCTACGACTGAGCAATTTAAGCAGTCACGGCAGGAGCAGCTAGATAATGCTGTCGTTACAACACAATCCGGGAAGGAGTTCGATGCCGACGAAGCGAGCATGAGTCGCATGGTTAACGCGCTCACAGCTGCTTCTGATGAGCCGGATACCGTGATTATTCCGTGGTCATTGGCTAACGACGGAACAGGCGTTATGACCGATTGCACCAAGGCGGAAATTAAAGAGGCTCATCGGCTGGCGGTCGAGAATATGGCGGCTATTTGGAGTGTTTAAAGCAGGAAGCGATGAGCTATTAGCAGTCATCGCTTCAATGTTATTTTCTTGAGGCCTTCATAAATAATGCGAGTTCGGGTTATTGCGAATTGCAGATGAGTGTTGGCCTCGTCTATTTGAGCTTCTTTTATAGCTAACATTGCATCGGCGAAAAGAGAGTGTCGTTCTAGTTGGCCTCTTGCTTGTCTGAGGTCAATGTCAACAATACCTCTCAAGTTCTCCTGAAAACTACTGAAGTTTCTTACAAGCTTTTCGGCTTCCGCAAGATGATCTTCGTCCATTACGGATAAGCTCGACAATAGCTCATTGCACGCAGCGTCGCATAGCTGAGTGTTATTGAAGAGCCTATCAATAAGATCCTCATCAGGTTGACTAAGACTCGCGAAGTCCGGCTGAACGGCTTCTAACAGGAGTTTGCACCTATAGGCACGTGGGATGGCATCTTTAGCTGTAGCAAGAGTTGATTGATAATGAGCCTGTTTCCGCCACGTATTTAAGCCCGCTATTGCCGTGACGGCTAAAACGACGGTAGCAAATGCTGATATAAAGCCATACCAATGTTCTGGGCTACTCTCCGACAATGCAATAGCGCTACCTAACGCAAAAATTACGATAAGAGCTATTAATGTATACAAACCATCCTTATTCATGGCACTAACCTTTAATATTTTGGTGACTTATTATACGGTTTAGAAGGCTAGCCAATCTATTAATAAAGGGAGATTAACATGGGTCAATATTTGGAACACATAAGAAACTTAAACCTTCGTTCTGACGACTTGCAGAAGACGCTTGATTTACTATTTGAGAGACTTTGTGAAACAAAAAACCAGCCTCAATTTTCAAAGGTTTTTAATAGTACCAGCATAACCAAGAACAGCTCTAACGGGCAAAGTTTTTCCATCGAGTTTCTCGGGTTAGAGATATTACTATCCCCCTCTTTCACATTTAATTCAGAGAATACCCCTATACTCCGTTTAAAAGCCATTAAACGATTTAGTAGTAACGAGATTGAGCTTGGCGAATTTATCGCGGAGAAAACCTTTTTAGCCGACTTTTGTGGTCGTGAAGAAGGCGTTGGTATGCAAGACATAGACCTTACAGAGGCGGACGCTTTTTCAAATACCTATGAGCGTCTGAGCGAGTGTATCAGCTACCTAATGTATGAAGCTGCTCGGTAGACTGTTTCAGTTTTTTCGGCGCGGCGTTGCAAAATGCGCGACGGGCTACACGAATGCGCCCGCGAAATTACCCCAATATGAGGACACAAAAAAACCGCCACGGGGGCGGTTTTTGGAATCTTGGCGGAGAGAGAGGGATTCGAACCCTCGATACCTTTCGGTATACACACTTTCCAGGCGTGCTCCTTCAGCCACTCGGACACCTCTCCGGAACGGCCGCTATACTAGGGGTTTTGGGCCGTTATATCAAGTGCTTTCAGATCATTCGCGTAAAACTTATGCAGATTTACGCGACCTTGAAGCGATGTACGCGTTCGCTTAGGCGTTTTGCCAGTTCGTGCAGTTCGCGGCTGGCTTCGCTGACTTGCTCGGAGCCGGCGGCGGACTGTTCGGTGGCTTGCGTGATCTTGTGGAAGTTTTCGTTAATTTCATCGGCGACGGAGCTTTGCTCTTCCGCTGCGGTGGCTATCTGGGCGTTCATATCGGTCATGCGCTGTACCGATTCATTAACCGTCTGCAGCGATTTGCCGGCGCGGCGTGCTTGTTCGACACTGTCGGCGGCTTGTTGCTGACCGCGGTCCATTACGGTGACGGCTTCGCCGGCGCTGCCTTTCATGGTTTCAATCAACGATTGAATACTGCGGGTCGATTCCTGCGTGCGGTTCGCCAGCGCGCGTACTTCGTCGGCAACCACCGAGAAGCCACGGCCGTGCTCTCCGGCGCGGGCGGCTTCGATGGCGGCGTTCAGTGCCAATAAGTTGGTCTGGTCGGCGATGCCTTCGATCACTTCCAACACTTTGGTAATTTCTTCGGTGTTGTCACTTAACTGGGTAATCACAACCGCGGCGTTTTCCACTTCGTGCGCCAGCGACTCAATCGAACGAATGGTCGATTCCACTTCACGGCTGCCGGCCTGGGTTTCACGGTCGGTTTCATCAGCCAGTTGCGCGGCTTCATTGGTGTGGCGTGCTACTTCGCTGACCGTCTGCGACATCTGATTAATCGCCGCGGCACCCTGGGTGGTTTCGTCCTGCTGGTTAATCACCAGTTCGGAGTTGTTGCGGGCCGTTTCCGACAGTTCATTTGACGAGCTGAGCAAGCGCTCCGACGACTCTGACACTTCTCTGACCAAGCGCTGCAACTGCTGAGCCATGCGATTTACCTGCGCCATCATCGAACCTTCGTACTTAGAGCGGGTCGACACCGTCAGGTCACCGTCGGCGATGCGCTCAAGGATCTCAACGGCGTCCTCAGGTTCACCACCAATAGTGTGGGTCAGCCGCTGCACGATAAAGAAACTTACCGCGGCGCCGGCAACAATAGCCAACACTGTGACAATCCACATCAAGGTAGTAAAGCTGTTACTGCGCTCCAGCACCGAGTCTACCCCGTCAGCAATGGCCGCTTCTTCATAATTAATAAAATCATTAATGCGATTCAGCCACTCCGCGTAGGCCGGTGATAAATCACTGAGCACATAGTCCTGCGCCTGTTGACGCTGACCATTGGCGAGCAACCGTTCAACTTCGACGGTGGTGGCCAGCGCCTGCTGCTGGATTTCCTCAATACGTTCTATCAGCTGTTTCTCCTGGCTGTTGACGTATTTGGGATTAGAAAATATCTCCGCCATGCCGCGCTCAGCGTCAGCGTAGTCGGCTTTCAGGTCATCCACCAGCGCCCGAAACTCATCGCGCTGGCTCTCGCGTTCGGTCAGCACCAAATCACGCAGCGCAATGGCACGGTCGTGCACCGAACCGCGAAAATTAATCGCATAACGTTGTTTTTCACTGCCAACATCGTTTACGCGCGTCAACGTCGTGTTTATCTCATCTACCTGGTACGTACCAATAATGGTGGTGGCCACTAACAGCAGGATAATAAAGGCAAAACCCGCGTACAGTCGGTTGGCAATGGTCATCAATAACTCCAGAACTTGATTGATTATTCTAAATTAACGAAGTGTTTTACCGAATTAGGTGCAGATTAGATCAAAAAAAGTTAAAAGAATTTGGTTTCCCCCACCGCCATCACCTGAAACTCCGACGGCGACAAGCCACTTTTTTCGCGGGCTGCCTCGATATCATCCAGCGTCTGCTGAATGCCCTCGGCGGCTAACTGAAACGCGCCCCAGTGCATGGTAACGCTTTGCCGGGCGCCGATATCGCGGTGGATAAGCGTAGCCTGATACGGGTCAACGTGCGGCATTTCCATAAACCAGCGCGGCAAATACGCACCAACCGGGTTTAACGCCAGATCGATCGGCCCAAAGCGTTCGCCAATGTCCTTAAACTGAAACTCGTTGTAGCCGGTGTCGCCGCCAAACCACAGCCGCCAGTCGCCGATGTCGATCACGTAGCTGGCCCACAGCGTTTCGAAGCGATCCCAAAGGCTGCGCCCGGACCAGTGCTGGCTGGGTGTGGAGTGCACGGCTAACGCGCCGTCACTGGCACTTTGCCACCAGTCCAGCTCGGTCACCCGCTCCGCCTCGATGCCCTGCTCTAAAAACCAGCCCTTAAGTTTCAGCGGCACATAGTAATGCACATCCGGCCCCAGCGCCTTAATGCTGGCCTCATCCAAATGGTCATAATGGTCATGGGAAATCACCACCGCATCCACTGGCGGCAACGCCTCCAGCGGCAACGGCAGCGGCGTTAACCGGGTCGGCCCGGCGAAGCTCACCGGCGACGCGCGGTCGCTGAAGATCGGGTCGGTCAGTACCGTCAGCCCCTGATATTGCAGCAAAAAGGTGGAATGCCCAATCCAGGTCACCTGACGCACGTCCGGGTCGGGCGCTTCAATCGCGTCCATGTTGGGTTCGGCGGTCGGGATCAAATGCGCTTGCTCGGCCTGATCCTGCCAGTCGACGTCGCTGAACCAGCGCATGTACCAATAATCAAAAAAGCCGTTTTCTTTTTCGGCGTGTAAGTTCTTAAAACCACGTTCGGTGTGCCAGGGTTTAGTGGGTTGATAGCCCGGCGTCGAGCAACTGACGAGCAGTAAACTAACGACAACCCAACAACCAGCGAAAAAGCCGTAACTGACTCGGGACATAAAACAAATACTCCGGATGCCACTGAACTCCGATTACGTCACGTTGCTTATGCTCGGACGCCTGAATAAAACCGTCGAGATCCCAGCCGACGGCGGTCATGCCTTCGCCGGTTTTGCTGACAATCTGCGAATGCAGGCTGTTAACCCGTAACCTTGGCTTGCGACAAATGGCCGCCAGCCGCGCGTCATCGGCCAGCCGCACCTGTTTGGTGGGTAACAGCCCCGGACGGTTATAGGTCAATTTACGTAACTGGCGGATATTTTGGTTCAATGCGCCGCCTAACACCACATTGATCAACTGCGAACCACGGCAGATGCCGAGCAGCGGTTTGTGTTCGGCCAGCGCCCAGTTAATCCAGCGTATCTCCAGCTCATCGCGCTCGGGGTCGTATTCACCGTCGTGCTCCGGCGGCTGGTCGTAATGGGAGGGACTGATGTCATCACCGCCGCCAATGATCACGGCATCAATGTCATCACTCGGGCTAAGACTATGGCGCACACTCACGCGCAGCGGTTGCGCGCCCAGTAGCCGCAAGGCCAACCAGGTGCACCACCAGGACGGCGACCAGCGCCGGGCGTTACCGGTTACCACCACCCGCGGTCGGTCAGCCATGCCTGCATCCTCCGCTTCCAGTCGGTTTCGGCCACCCCCATCAGCGGCCGGCTCAACGCCAAAAATTCATCGCGCCAATAAGCCAGCGCGCGTTCATCGTTGGCCAGTTGCTCAATCACCCACCAGCCTTTCCAGGAATCCGTCAGATTCCAGTCCGGCTGCTCGATATGGCAGTTCGGCAAGCGGTAATGAAAGGTCGGCCGGGAGTTGATTTTGTCGTCACCGACCACCTCAAACACGCGGTCCGGATCGATGTGCGCAAACAGCGGCAACATATCCAGTGCGCGGTTTCGTGAGGCGTTATGCTCCAGATAATCACTGATCAGCAGCGGCATGGTTACCGACTCATGTGCCATCAGCAAACGCAGGTAACGCTCCGGATACTTATCAATGTAAGGACTCACTTTGCGGGTGGTATCCACCTGCAGGGCATCAAACAGCCACCACTGCAACAGTCCGTAGGCCTGCAAATAGCGATGGATAACCTCAGGTTCAATATGCCCGTCGTCGTTCATCGGCACTGAGGCGTTTACGTGCACGCCATAAGCGGCAATCCAGCTCTCATCGGTACCGCGCGCGCCGGCCTGGCGCAAGGCGTCCACCAACGGCGGCAGATGTTCACACTGGCTCAGCGTTAACGGCGGACACACCACCTCCAGCGGCACCACTTTCTCCGCCAGTTGCTGCAAGTCCTGCAACCAGGCTTTTTCGCCGCTTTCGCTTTGCTCTTTTGCCAGTTTTTTCAGGTAGCTCCAGTCCAGCTCAATCTGAAATTCACCAAGCTCGGAATGGGTGATGGTGCGTTCGGCCAGCGATACGCGTTGGATTTGACCCTGCAACTGCTGTTGCAGGGTATCAAGTGTGCTTTGCACCGACAGCCCGGAAAATTCCAGTTCAAAGCCGACGGTGCACTCGCGTGATAGCGGTAGAAACGTGCTTTCAGTATTACTGATCGCCCTCTCCTTCAAAGTCAATCGAGAACTCACCGGCGGGTCCCGGGAACACCACCGGACTCTCAAAACCGTCCTTGCTGACGCTGGCCACTCCGAAAATGTAATTATCAATCACCACATTCTCCAGCGTAAACTCATTCACGTCTCCGACAAAGCGGCTCCACTGCCACTGCGGCTCCGAGGTCAGACGCCAGTAAATCTTGTAACCGGCCAGATTGTCCTGTCCGCGCACGTCGTCCCACTTCAGTGTGGTCGATGGCTGTACGGCGCCCTCGATATCCACATTCTGCGGTGGCTCCGGCGCCCAGGCCATGCCCGCCAGCGATACCGCATTTAAGGCAGTCAGCTTGGCGGCGTAATCAAAATCAACGCCGTCGATGGTGTCACCGTACTTAATGCCGTTCTCGGTACGTAAGTCCTGGTGCTGACGGTAGTAATTTTCGTTCGTCTCCATAATACGCACACCGGGATAGCCCAGATCATTAAACGGGCGATGGTGCCCACCACGGCCAAAACGGTCGAGGCGATAAACAATCATGGTGTCCAGGTTCGGAATGTAGCGATCCGCCATTAAATCGATGTAACGGGCCACATTACGCGACGGTGAATCAACTTCACCGCCGTAAAAGCGACGCATCGTCGCTTCACGATCGGTTTCATCCATCCGCGTACCTTCGGCAAAAATCCGTGCGGTGGTGTTGTTGATCACCCCGTTAATGCCCTCGATGTTGCCGATCATGTCGTTGTTCAGCACAGCGTGAATACGCCACTTCTGCTGTTTGGCTTTCTCGGCCAGGATCTTACCGCCGAACAGGCCCTGCTCTTCGCCGGCTAACGCCGCGTAAACGATAGAGCCGTCAAATTCGTACTGCGACAGAACCCGAGCCGCTTCCAGCGTGCCGGCCACGCCCGAGGCGTTGTCGTTAGCACCCGGAGCGTCGGAGGTGTAATCCATCACGTCACTGACGCGCGAATCAATGTCACCGGACATCAACACGTAACGACCCGGGTCGGTCTTGCCGCGCTGAATAGCAATGACGCTTTTCACTTCGGTAGCTTCGGGGATGCGCGTTTCGCCTTCGATGATGTCACTGACGTACATCACTTCCAGACAGCCACCGCAGTCGGCGGAAATGCGCTTAAACTCTTCGTAAATCCAACGCCGTGCCGCGCCAATGCCGCGGGTGTCGGATTCGGTTTCAGAAAGGGTATGGCGGGTACCAAAAGACACCAGCTTTTCGATGTCCTTCTCGATGCGGTCGGCCTGCACCGCCGCCGCGATATCATGGAGTTTTTGTTGGTCTTTATAGGTCAGCGCGTCCTGCGCCGATGCCGTCAACGGCAGGCTTAACGACAAGCTCGCCGCAATAGCCAGGTTCTTTAAATAACGCATAATTAACTGCCTTTTCTCTTATACAAGGTGCAATCGATTATGCGTAGCTTAAGCCCGCGGCGCAAGTTACCTCATCGCAGTAGCTTGCGCCTTAGGCGCAAGCCATAACTTGACTTTTGTTAACAACTGTATGAAGTTTAAGTAATCCAGATGAAATATGACGTCAGTCGACGTAAATAATCAGCAAGTCCAGACCCCAACGCACACAAGGCTTGTCGCGAAAAATCTGTTTTTAAACGTTCTAATTACTAGAATATTACAGTTGATTTAATCGAAAACAGGTGTAGCGTTTATTCAAGTATTCATCGTTTACCAGTACAAACTTGGAAGCCAACACTATGAATAACCACATCAATTGGGATGAGGATACGGTTTTTGTTTTTAGCCTTGATACGAATAATCAACTGACCTACTGCCCGGAAAACATACAGGGGTTAATGCAAACGGATAAAGCCTCCCTGCTGAAAAAACCCCTTAACAGCCTACTCGACACCGATCAACTGCCCGACTACGTCCTCGACGAACTAAAAACCTCGCTAAGCCGCGAAGTTCCGTGGCGTGCCATTATTCCCTTTCGAGTTCCCGGCCGCGGCACCGTCTGGTTTGATGTGCTGGTGCGCGCCATTTTCCGTGGCGGTAAAGTCACCGGTAGCCAATGGCTGATGTACAAAGCCGAGCAGGAACACGCGGAAAAGGCCAGTCAGGTCTATCGCAGTAAAGGCCAGGCCCTTTATAGCCGGCTGGAAACGCCCTTACTGCTGGCATTGGTAGCCGTCGTAGCAGTAGCCTCGTCACTGCTCATTCATCCGCTGACCTTTATACCGGTACTGATTGCGGCCTTGATACCGCTGCTGAAGCTGCGCAGTAATAAACACTGGGAAAAAGCCCTCGATCAGGCCGACGGCGCCACCGCCAAAAGCCAGCACCGAATATTCGGCAGCGAATCACCGCTGGGTAAAGCCATGTACGAACTCGCCCTGCGTGACTCGTCGCTATTAGCACTCACCTCGCGTCTGGACGAAGGCAACAAAGTGCTGGCGGAATCCGTCAACACCACCGCAGAAAACGCCGCGCAAACCGCCGATGCCACCGAAAAAACCGTTTCTGAAATCGACCAGATCGCCGCCTCGATGGAAGAAATGGGTCAGACCGTGGATGAAATCGCTCTGAACGCCAACGACTCATCCAACGCCTGCGGCGAAGTCAGCGAGCAAACCAAAAGCGCGGCGCGCTTTATCTCTGACAGCAGCAAGAAAATTTCCACCCTGGTTGAGGAAGTATCACGCAGCGCCGAACAAACCGAAGAGCTGTCGCGCAACGCCGATTCGGTCAAAGAGGTCAGCGAGCAGATTGACGCCATTGCCGAGCAAACCAACCTGCTGGCGTTAAATGCCGCCATCGAAAGTGCCCGCGCCGGTGAACATGGCCGCGGCTTCTCCGTGGTTGCCGACGAAGTCCGGTCGCTATCGCAGAAAACCCAGGAAGCGGTGGATAAAATCGAAGCAACGGTTAATCGCATGACCACCGCCATGGGTGCCTGGCGCGAGAAGATGTATCAACAGCGCGCACTGGCCGAAGAATGCGGAGAATTAGGCCGCAAGTCCGAACAACAGGTGTATGAAGTGTCCGAAGCCGTGACCGCCATCAACGACCGCATGACGCAAATCGCGGTAGCCGCCGAACAGCACACCAGCGCGGTATCGGAAGTGAAAGAAAGCATGATGTCGATAAACGACAACGTTCGCGGTGCCAACAAACTCAGCCGCGACACCGAAGGCGAAGTCAAAGCCATCAAAACCCGGCTGCGGGAGTTCCGCTCACTGGTCGAGGCGTTTGAGGAAGATTAAGCGTTGCCCTGTTGGATCAACGCCGTGGCATACGTCAGGTAGGCGTCAACGGCGTTGTAGGCACTGGCGTTTAACAACTTGGTGGTATTCACCCGGCTTTTGCCAAGCCGCGCGGCCAGCGACTTGTGCGGTTCATCAGGGTGGGACAAATAGCAGCAAAGTACCAGTGCCTCGGTTTTGGTTAACGACGACAGGTGCGCATCAAACAGCTTAATGGTCACGCTCAGATGCCGCTCTAACTCAGGTTGCGACGAGGAAAACTGAAACAACTCGGATTTCATTTGTTCCAACCGATTCCCAGAGCGGACAAAAGCATCGCCGGTTGAGCTTTTGACGTTGTCGCGGAGTTTATCGATGGCGCCCACAGCGATACTATGGCGGACACCCACCTGCTCGGCCAATAAGGTTAAGCGAATTAAAGCTGCGAACCGACAATATCGCCGGTAATCACCGCCGCAAGAGGCGTCGCCATAGCCAACCTACCGTTTAATGTTTAATCAACACTCTTAAAAGTAACTAAATAGAGTTACTGAAATCGGTTATGAGATTCAACCTGAATATGCTGAAGTATTAGATAAACGCAGGATTGGCGGATAATGGTATACCAACTCGCTTTATTCATACTGCAACTTGCCGGCTCGTTAAACAAGCAAAAATGCCAATGCGGTTAGCCGATATCCATTCAGGACTTCACGCCCTTGAATTGGCCAAAAGTACGTTTAATGATGCTAAGTTTTGTCCACACTGTTGTATCGATAATCAGAAAACCACCCAAAAGACCAGTAAACAAAAGCTTCTTACGCGCTCATGGCCAGTCGCAGCAACGGCGCTGTCACATCCTGCACGCCGATGACGGCGTCGATGGACTTGATCTGCCGCTCGAGGGTTTTGGCACGGTGCGGCAGATAGCTTTGCACGTAGTTTAGATCGTCGCGCAAAACTTTGATGGCCGGCCGGCTGCAGCGATACAGCTCGACGTTTACCGCCAACAGCTTTTTCTGCTGATAGAGTTTTTGCATGTACAGGCTGGCTTCGTTAAAGCTGACAAAATCACTTAACCAGCGACCGTTGACGGTCGGTTCCTCATCACCGTCGCTCTGACTGAGGCGCAGCAACAGGGTTTTGGTTTTGGCGCTGTCACTGGGTTTGAGATCGTTAAGGCGCTGCAGCAACTCCTGCTCGAACTTTTCACCGCCGAGGATCTTATGGCTTTTGCTCAGCCACAGCTCGGGGTTCTGGAACCAACTAGGTAACCCGTGTTTAAACGGCATCAGCGCCGCCAGCCCGATGTCGCGTTGCAGATGCTGGTCCTGATGCACAAACAGCGCATTGCATAGGCCGCACTGGGTATAGAGCTGGATCAAACGCTGGTGTTCGCTGACCACTTTGGTGGCTTTTACGCCCTGGGTAAAAATTTGGTAGTTGCGCAGTGGCGCCAGCTTAAGCTCGGCGCTTTTGACCGTTTTCCAGGCCGGCAGCTCCAACTCGGACAGTAGCCCGACAAAGAATTTGTCGATGTGGCTATAGGTAACACTTAACACCAGCGACAGCACCGGATAGCCGGCGCGGCTTAATCCGGCAAGGATGTTTTTTATCGCCGGCTGCTGACGCATGGCCGAGCCGGGGATGGCAAACTGCCGCAATACGCCTTTAACCGGAAGCTGCACAAAGTAAAACGGTATTTGCAGCCGCGTCTGCTCGCTCTGGCCTCTTAGCTTAGCCAGTTTAAGGCGTATCCAGCGTTCGTTGATGAGGCCATTAAACAGCAACGGCTGCTGGCGGCAAATCTGCTCGAGCAGATCCTGGTTGCTCTGGGTTTTTATCGCGTAGGCGGCTTTTTCGGGCATGCCGTTAAACACCAGCGGAATGCCCTGCTGCGCCTGCAGCCATTGCATTTCATGGCCTTTCGAGCGAACCGTGTGGATGACGTGATCAACGTTCACCTTGTAGCGGTATTTGTAGCCGTTGAGCAAGCCGCTGAGCAGTTTATCCAGGGCATCAGCACCGGCCAGCGCCCGCCGCCGCAGTCGTAAATAGTTGTGGTTATCCTTTTTGTGGGTACCGAGCACCTGGTATTCGTAGGCGCGGGTGCCGTTAAAGACAAACTCGGAGGCCAGCCCGGTGTGGTACACCGACACCCGTTGCTGCTGCAGCTTTTGCACCGGGATGGTGCCGGGCAGCTTCAATTGCATGCCCTGCAATGAGATATCAACGGTGACCGCTTTGAATTTAGCCGGCTTACCGTCGATGGTGGTTTTTACCACCACATCGGTGACGAAGTTCATGCGCTCTTCGCTGCGACGGTAATAGCGCCCCAGCACGAAACTGCCCAGTTTACTGCCGTCATGGTCGGCGCGCTGTTTGTTGATGCGTTTTTGCTGCTGTTCTCGCACGTACTGCGTTATGGTACGGTAAGTTTCGGTAGTATAAACACCAAAATTCTTCTTAATACCTCGGTCAAATAACTCTTTTGCTTTGTCGTCAAGAAAGTGAATACGTCCTTGGTATTCATAGGTTTCGATCGGACCCGGCACTTTGCGCCGTAGATCGATTGCCTGGCTTGCAGGCTTGGTCAAATCGTTAAGACGAAGCTTTAGCTGTAATTTTTGTGGACCACTGAGGTGTGATGTTTTCTCATTGAATACTTGTTCAAAACGCCTCGAGTGAACCAACGGTTTTAGTTCATTGATCAGCTTTTGCATGTTTAGCTTTTGACGACACTATAATTTAACAGAATAGTAACATAGTCAATTAGCGATTATATTGCAATACTCAACAAAGTGATGAAACATTACCCTAAATCTATCAATTTGACAGACATCAACTGCTGCTTCAAAGACTCAAGGTCGCAAGGCTTACTGAAGTAATACCCTTGCATCGCATCACAGCCTTTCTTGCTGAAAAAGGCTTTTTGCTCGGCGGTTTCGATGCCCTCGATGATGATGTGTTTGTTGACCGCCTTCAGCAGACTCAGGATCGACTCCAGCAGCGGATAATGACCATTGGCCGACGTTACTTCGCGGGTAAATATGCGATCCAGCTTTATGATGTCGACCGGCAGTTTGCTGATGTACGCCAGGCTCGAGTAACCGGTACCAAAGTCATCGATGGCAATTTTCACGCCGCGCTCGCGCAGCAGTGCCAGTTTGTCGCTGATCAGCCGCAAGTCGGTTAAGGCGATGCTTTCGGTCAGCTCCAGATGGAGCTTGTCGTATGGGAATTTCACGTGCTCGATTTGCGAGTTCAGTTCTGCCAGTACCGCTTTATGCTGAAACTGTTGCGATGACAGGTTGATGGCCAGCGATACGCCATAGGCTTCGCACAGCGGTTTGATCTCCCGCAGCGCCTGCTCCTGAATTTGCCGGCCCAACTGAATGATTTGCCCGGTTTGTTCGGCAATGGGAATAAACACCATCGGTGACACCCAATGGCCGTCACTGCGCTGCCAGCGCGCTAACGCCTCAACCGACTCGATACGGCCACTGGCGGCGTTAATGATCGGCTGATAATGCACGGTGATTTGCCGCTGATCGAGTGCGTCCTGTAACTGGTTACGCAACATCAGCGCTTGCTCGTAATGGCGTGCCATGTACTCACGATAGGTGCGATAGCTGTTGCCGCCACTGGCTTTGGCACTGCTCATGGCAACATCGGCGCGCTGGATGACCTCACTGGCGTCGAGCTCAGAGTTGTCGATTTTATAAATGCCGATACTGGCGGTCAGCGACAGCGAGAATTCTTCGATGACCAGCCGCTCGCGCACCCGCATCAGCAGGTTTTTGGCGTAAATCTGGCTGTCAAAGCGGGCGCGATATTCGACAAAAACAATAAATTCGTCGCTGCTGAAACGCCCGAACCACACCCCTTTACCGGCGTCACCGCTTAAGCGCAGGGCAACTTCCTTGAGCACCAGGTTACCGATTCGAAACCCAAGGCTGTCGTTGATGGGTTTAAAACCGTCCAGGTCGATAAAGAACACCCAACCCGGTTGCTCGTATTCCTGCATGCAACTGTTGATGCGCTTTTCGATAAACAGCCGTCGGTACAGCTGCGTTACGTCATCGCGTGTCGCAAGGTTGGTCAGCGTTTCGTCCTGCTCTTTAATGCGGCGGTTACTGGCCAGTGCAAAGCCCATGATGGTGGCAAAAATAGCGCCGGCTAACAGTACCAGTTGTTTTACCCGGATTGACTGTAGAAAGCTGCTGTAGTCAGTCAATACCGCATAAAGACTCAACGGGTAGCCGTTGCTGAGTTTGTACGCGTATTCCACCACCACGGTACTGTCGCTGATGATGCGTTCCAGTTCCTCACTGTTGTCCGGTAACGACCGGGTGGACAACAGGCTGTCATTACGTAACCGGATGACGTTACTGAATTCGTCGGCCATATCGCCGGACAGTTTACTGAGCACCAGCTCCATATCGAAGAAATACAGCGCTTGCAGCGGGTCGCCCGCGTCGTCCGCCCGGAACCCCAACACCACACTGCGATGCTGACGGTTGGAGCTGTTCTCGATGCTGATTTGGTCGCTGAGGTTTAACCGCCAGGTCTGAAATTCCGGCTGCATGATGTGCTCATAATTGGCACCGGCTTTACTGCCGCTGTGCCAACGAATGTCATCGCCTTGTAACAACATGACCGCATCCAGCAGCGGGAAGTCGTCGTACAAGCGCTGGCTTTCTTCGACCAGTGTGTTAAAACGCGGTTGTGGCGCTGCGATAACCCGCTCGGCCAACCGACTGAGGGTGCCGTAATGGTTCGTGAACGCGGTATTGATCGCGCGCCCGGTCTGCTCGGCCGACACCCGGCCGCGCTGCTCCAGCGACTGCAGTAATGAACCAGACTGATAAAACCACAGGCCGGCCACACAGGTACAGACCGCAATGATGGCTGCCGAACTGGCGCGCCAGGTTAGGCGGGCGTTTCTAACGTCGATTTTATGCCACAGTAGCGGCGTCACCCCAACGACCACCATCATCAGCCCGTACACCGACACCTCAAACAGGTTCGACTGCGCGGATACGATGTCATTGAAGGCCCACAGCTTGACCACGTAGTACACACCGAGCAGCGTACAGAATAAGGCGCTGGGCACGCAGATCATCCAGCAGTGTTTGAACGCCCGGTAACAGAGGAAACTTAATGACAGCACGCCCAAATTAAGCGCCATTAACGGCGGGATTTGATGGTAGCCGGGGTCGATATCGCGCAGCACACCGAACAGCATCATCAGCGAGTACAGTAGCAGGAGAGCACCGCACAGACGCAGTAAGGCACGCATGTTTAGGGTACCGGCAATCAGTGCGCCACCGACCAGCAAACCGGTAAACGCCGAAAAAAAGTCGAACAGCGGCAGTTGATTGAACAGTGGCGTAATAAAGGAAACAACAATGCCTATCACGCCAAGCAGTGTTGTGAGCACGCCCGCGGTCAGCGCATAAGAGGCTAAAAAGGTTTTATTCAGTCGCATGACCTACTGCTCCAGATTACCGCATTGCGGCCATCCTATTGGGCTGTAGGAAAAATCGCTATCCGTACTAATACGTATTTTTAATAAAAGTTATAGACGCAACAGTAGGCGGGATAAACGCTACAGTGAATCCTTGAGCATTGCCTGGTAGCCGCTTTTAAAGTCGGGATGTTTTAAGCTAAAACCGCTGGCCCGCAGTTTTTTGTTGTTGCAACGTTTGGACCCTCTGGGTCCCGGCCCCGGTTCAACCTCGGAGGACACTTCCAGTTGCAGTTGATGCGCCAGCCATTGGTACACTTCGTACTGTTTGGTTGGGGCGTCGTCGCTGAGCAGGTAGAGTGGCGCGCGTTTCTCGGGATTCTTAACGATGAACTCAATAAAGCGCGCGACATCGTCCTGATGAATGCGGTTGGTCCAGCTGTCGCGCAGAGTCACGTTGTGTTGTTGCAATTGCCGCAGCAGAAAGTCCCGCCCCTCGCCGTAAATACCGCTGCAGCGCAAAATGGTGCTGGTGACCGGTAAATCGGCGATCAGCCGCTCCGCCTGCAACAGCATCTTACCGGCGTCACTGTCGGGCTTGGTCGGCGAGTCTTCGTCCACCCATTCGCCCTTTTGCTGGCCATAAACGCCGGTGCTGGACAGATAAATGACATACGGTGAGTAGTCCAGCCCGTTGATGACGTGCTGCAAATGCCGGCACGGCACCACGTAACCCTGACGATAGCCTTCGGCGCTGTATTCCGACGGCGTCAGGGTCACCAGAATGGCACCGTATTCGCGCCGGTAGAGCAGTTTTTTCAGATCCTGCTCGTTACCGGCATCGGCGGCGATCAGCTCGACGCCGTTGATGTGCGGTTTATTGTCAGGGTGGCGACAAACGCCCACCACGTCATGCCCGTCTGCTGTCAGCAGCCGCGCCGCACGTTGTGCTATGTCGCCGTAACCAATCGCTAATATGTTCATGCCCCGAAAATAGCGCAAAGCCGGGGCAATAGCAATGACTTAGCGCGGTGCCTGATCGAGCCAGTCGAGGATGCCTTCGGCGGCGGTGCGCCCTTCAGCGATGGCGGTGACCACCAGGTCGGCGCCGCGCACCATATCACCGCCGGCAAAGATTTTCGGGTTACTGGTCTGCATACCGAATTCGCTGTCGCCGGTGGCAATGACGGTGCCCCAGTCGCTCAGCTTAACGCCGTGTTCGGCCAGCCACGCCGGCGGGTTGGGCTGATACCCAAAGGCAATGATGACGGCGCTGGCGGGCATCACAAATTCGGAACCGGAGACCGGCTGCGGCCGCCGCCGACCGTCTTCATCCGCCGGCCCCAGTTCGGTTTTTACCATGCGCACGCCGCTGACACGGCCATCATCGCCTTTGACGATTTCCAGCGGTTGCAGATTAAATTCAAACTGCACGCCTTCTTCACGGGCATTTTGCACTTCACGGCGCGAACCGGGCATGTTCTGCTCGTCGCGGCGGTAGGCACAGACCACCGAGCGGGCGCCCTGCCGAATGGAGGTGCGCACACAGTCCATGGCGGTATCACCACCGCCCAGCACCACCACCTGTTCGTTGTTGACGTCAATCAGCGGGTACTCACTCATTTGCTGTTGCAGTAAGCGTTGGGTGTTGCCGATCAAAAACGGTAAGGCCGGATAGACGCCGGGCGTATCCAGCCCCTGCAAACGGCCGTCCAGCGCTTTGTAGGTGCCGAGTGCGAGAAATACCGCGTCATGCTGCTGCAGCAGGTCCGCAAAATCAAGATCCCGACCGACGTCGACACCGAGCTTAAACTCGATGCCCATGTCGGTGAAAATTTCGCGGCGCAAGGTCATCACCGACTTATCCAGCTTAAACGGCGGAATGCCATAGGTCAGCAGGCCGCCGATTTCCGGGTAGCGGTCATACACCACCGGTTTGATGCCGTTACGTGCCAATACGTCGGCACAGGCCAGTCCGGCAGGGCCGGCACCGATGATGGCGACGTTTTCCGGACGCGGCTCAACCTCGGAGAGATCCGGCCGCCAGCCCTGGGCAAAGGCTTCGTCCACCATTTGCTTTTCGATGCTGCCGATGGTAACCGCACCAAAGCCGTCATTGAGTGTGCAGGCACCCTCGCAGAGGCGATCCTGCGGGCAGACGCGACCGCACACTTCCGGTAAAGAATTGGTTTTGTGCATCAGCTCGGCGGCTTCCAGCACCCGCCCTTCATTGGCCAGTTGCAGCCATTGCGGAATGTAATTGTGTACCGGGCACTGCCATTCACAATAGGGGTTGCCGCAGTCCAGACAGCGGTCGGCCTGACCCTGCAACTGGCGTTCGGACATTGGCTCGTAGATTTCCTTAAAGTCGATGCGCCGCTCGTCAACCGGGTGCTTGGGCGGATCGATTCGCTGTACGTCTAAAAACTGATAGATGTTCTTGTTCATTACATCACCTCGACCCGTAGTTCTGCGGTGGAGCGTGCACGATGGCCGAGTAACTCCTTAATGTTGGCACTTTTCGGTTTGACGATGTAAAACTCGCTGACCACGTGTTCGAAATCCTGCAGCAGTTGCTGCGAATAAGCGCTGCCGGTGGCTTCATGGTGTTCGTGGATCAAACCGCGTAAATGTTCTTTGATGATGGGGGCGTCAACAGCTACGGCTTCCACCAGTTCGTGGTTCAGACGGCGGTGCAGATCGCCGTCACTGTCGCGCAGATAGGCGAAACCACCGGTCATGCCGGCACCGAAGTTGATGCCGCAACTGCCGAGCACAACGACGATACCGCCGGTCATGTATTCGCAGCCGTTGTCACCAATGCCTTCCACGACCGCGGTGGCACCGGAGTTGCGCACCGCAAAGCGTTCTCCGGCACAGCCGGCGGCGTAGAGTTTACCCCCGGTGGCACCGTACAGGCAGGTGTTCCCCATGATGGTCGCCTGTTGGCTCGGGTAACGCACACCGGCCGCTGGCTTGATGACGATAAGCCCGCCGGCCATGCCTTTACCGACGTAATCGTTGGCGTCGCCGCTTAGCCGCAGCTTCAGGCCGCCGGCATTAAAGGCACCGAAGCTTTGCCCTGCGGTACCGGTAAAGTCCAGAGTGATGGGCGCCGCGGCCATGCCCTGGTTACCGTGCCGTGAGGCGATAAAGCCGGACACCCGCGCTCCGACGGAGCGGTCGTCATTGCGGATCGGCAATGACCAACTGCCGCCGCTGCGTTGCTCGATGGCATCCTGCGTCAGCGCCAGCAGCCGTTGGTTTAAAGCGCCGCTGTCGTACGGCGGATTACTCTCGCTGCAATACAGACTGTGCGCCGAGCTGCTGCCGGCCGCCGCCAGCAGCGGGCTGAGATCCAGCTGTTGCTGACGCAAGGTGTCGCCGGACAGGCGTTTGAGCAAGTCGGTACGGCCAATGGCGTCGGTCAGTTTGCTGAGGCCGAGTTCGGCGAGGATCTGACGCACTTCTTCTGCGACAAATTCGAACAAGGTAATCACCCGCTCCGGCAGCCCGCGGAAAAATTCTTTGCGCAGAGTTTCGTCCTGCGTCGCCACACCGGTGGCACAGTTATTCAGGTGGCAGATACGTAAGTACTTACACCCGAGCGCGATCATCGGCGCGGTACCAAAGCCAAAGCTCTCGGCACCCAGGATGGCTGCCTTGACAATATCGACACCGGTTTTTAAGCCGCCGTCCACCTGCAGGCGAATTTTGTGGCGCAGGTTATTGGTCACCAGTGCCTGATGCACTTCGGCCAGCCCCAGTTCCCACGGCGAACCGGCGTATTTTACCGAGGTCAGCGGACTGGCACCGGTGCCGCCGTCGTAGCCCGAGACAGTAATGAGATCGGCATAAGCTTTGGCCACACCGGTGGCGATGGTGCCAATACCCGGCGTTGAAACCAGCTTAACGCTGACCAGAGCGTCGGGATTGACTTGTTTGAGGTCGAAAATCAGCTGCGCTAAATCCTCGATGGAATAAATATCGTGATGCGGTGGCGGCGAAATCAGCGTGGTGCCCGGTACCGCGTAGCGCAGTTGCGCGATTTCCGCGGTGACCTTTTCGCCCGGCAACTGACCGCCTTCGCCCGGCTTGGCGCCCTGGGCGACTTTTATTTGAATTACGTCGGCATTGATCAGGTAATGCGGTGTAACGCCGAAACGACCCGAAGCAACCTGTTTGATGCGCGAGTTTTTCAGGCTGTTGAAGCGTTTTGGATCTTCACCGCCCTCGCCGGAGTTAGAATGGCCGCCGATTTTATTCATGGCAATGGCGAGCGCCTCGTGGGCTTCGGCACTGAGCGCGCCAATCGACATGGCGGCGGTGTCGAAACGCTGGAACAATTGTTCTTTCGGCTCTACCCGGTTTAGCTCAATCGGCTGGCAGGCGCTGCGATCAAGCGCCAGCAAATCGCGCAGGTGGGTGACCGGGCGCTCGTTCACCAGTTTGGCGTAGGTGTCGTAGTCCTGCTGATTGCCGCTGGCGACGGCTTTTTGCAGGCTCATCACCACATCCGGATTGTAGGCGTGGTATTCACCGCCGTGGACGTATTTGAGCAGGCCGCCCTGCGGCAGCGGTTTGCGATGCAGCCAGGCGCGCTGATACACCTGTTGCAGATCCTGCTGCAGATCGCTGAAGGTCGCACCACCGATGCGTGCCGGGGCGTTGGCAAAACACAGCTCACGCACCTGTTGATCAAGGCCGACCACCTCAAACAGCGAGGCGCCGCGATAACCGGCAATGGTGGAAATACCCATTTTTGAGAGAATTTTCAGCAAGCCTTTATTGAGGCCGTTGCGGTAATTGATCAGCGCCTGCTGCAGTTCCAGATCCAGCCGCCGCTGTTGCACCAGCTGCTCGACGGTTTCATAGGCCAGATACGGGTACACCGCGGTCGCGCCCAGCCCCAGCAACACTGCCATGTGGTGCGGATCGCGGGCACTGGCGGTTTCGATGATGATGTTGGAGTCACAGCGCAGGTTGTTATCCACCAGCGCCTGCTGAACCGCGCCCACCGCCATCGCCGCCGGGATCATTAACTGACCTTGCTGCAAATCGCGGTCGGAAAGAATCACGATGACCACCTGCTCGTCGCGAACCGCCGTGATAGCGCTTTCAATTAATTGCGTCACCGCACCTTGTAAGTCATCGGCGCACCCTTCCTGACCGGCACCGAACGCCAGCGACAGGGTTTTGTGTTTGTAATGGGTCGGGTCCATCTCGCGCAGTTGCTTGAGATCCGTGTACATCAGGATCGGCGATTCGAACGCCACCCGGTCGGCGTCACCGGAGGCTTCGTTAAACACATTGTGCTCGCGGCCGATGATGGTTGCCAGCGACATCACGTGACGTTCCCGAATCGGGTCGATGGCCGGGTTGGTCACCTGGGCAAACTGTTGACGGAAAAAGTCGTACAGCAGCCGCGGTTGCTGCGACAGCACCGCCGTGGGGGTATCATCGCCCATCGAACCCACCGCTTCCTGAGCGTCTTTGGCCAGTACCGCGACCACCTGCTGCAGCTCTTCCTCGGTATAGAGGTTGGCTTTGTGCAACACCTTCATCATTTTGTCGTCGTACAAGCGCTCACCGATTTTATCGGCACTGCAACGTTCAAACGGCAACAGCGTACGGCGGTGCTGATCCAGCCATTGGCGGTAGGGGTGGCGGTCCTTTAATTCGTCTTCGATGGCCTGGTTATACCAAATGCGACCGGTGTAGGTGTCCACCGCCATCATCTGGCCGGGACCAAGGCGCCCTTTTTCCTGCACGTTGCGCTCGTCGTAATCCCAAATGCCCACTTCCGAGGCGATGGTCAGTACCCCGTCGTTGGTCAGTACATAGCGCGCCGGGCGCAAACCGTTTCGGTCAAGACAGCAGGCGACGTGCCGGCCGTTGCTCATGACCACCCCGGCCGGACCGTCCCAGGGTTCCATGTGCAGCGCGTTAAATTGATAGAAGGCGCGCATTTCTTCGCTCATGGTGTTATCGCCCTGCCACGCCGGCGGGATCAGCAACCGCATGGCGCGGAACAGATCCATACCGCCGGCCAGCAGCAGTTCCAGCATGTTATCCAGTGACGCCGAGTCGGAGCCGCTCATGGCCACGATCGGGGCTGCGTCCTGTAAATCCGGCAACAACGGGGTCTGCAACTTGTAAGCACGGGCTTTGGCCCACTGGCGGTTACCGCGGATGGTGTTGATTTCGCCGTTGTGGGCAAGAAAGCGGAACGGCTGTGCTAAGTGCCAGCGCGGCTGGGTATTGGTGGAAAAGCGCTGATGAAACAGACAAATGCTGGTTTTTAACGCCGGATCGGCCAGATCCGGAAAGTAGCGCGGCAGATCACCGGCCATCATCAGCCCTTTGTAAACCAGCAACAAGCTGGACAGCGAAGCAATGTAGAGGGTATCCGGGTCGCTGATGTGCTTTTCGACGCGGCGACGGGCCATGTACAGCCGTCGTTCGATGTCTTTTTTACGCCACCCCGGCGGCGCCGACACCAGTACTTGTTCGATCACCGGTTCTGATTGTTTGGCGCCCTCACCGAGCACGTCGTTGTTGGTCGGCACCTTACGCCAGCCGGTTACTTCGAGGGTTTCTTTCTGCAATTCCTGTTGGATCAGGGTACGGGCGGCTTCGCGCTGGTCGCGGTTGCGGGCAAAAAACACCGTACCGACAGCAAACTTTTTACTCAATCCCCAACCCTGGGCTTTGGCGTAATCGCGGAAAAACTGCTCCGGCATCTGCAGCAACAGCCCACAGCCGTCGCCGGTTTTACCGTCGGCGCCAATACCGCCACGGTGTTGCATACGGTCCAGTCCGGTTACGGCGGTACTGATGAGGTCATGACGGGCAGCGCCGTTGATGTCGGCAATTAAGCCGAAGCCACAGTTATCGCGCACGTCGTCATGCTGATACAAACTCATACAAAGCTCCAATGAATGATTATTCATTTAAGCTAGATTATCATGCGAAAGCTGTTAAATGTAATAGATTTGTTGAATAATCGCCATTATCCCCTTGGGAGTAGCCCCGGAATACTCCTTCATTTCACTCGCCAAATGCGCATAACGGCGTCATTTTAATGACATCTTTTGAACAACCTTAAAGGTGTCATCATGAGTCAATCTCCGAAATTATTTCGCTTTCTTGCTGTTGCTTCTGTCTGCGCCATGGGCCTGCTTACGGTTCTGCCGGCACCGGCTGCCGCTGCCGACGGTAAAGCGCTGTTTGCCAAGCATTGTCAGGCCTGTCACCAGGCCGGCGGTAAAGGCTTGAGCGGTGTGTTCCCGCCGCTGGCCGGTAACCCCAACCTGGTCGATCAGCCACAACGCATCATCGACGCGGTGCTGAAAGGTAAATCCGGTGCGCTGGAGGTTAACGGTGTTACTTACAACGGCTTTATGCCGCCAATGAACTACCTCAGCAATGACGATGTGGCGGCCATTGCCAACTACATCAATCTGGACTTAGCCGGTGGCCAGGAAAAAACCGATGCCGGCGCGGTAGCGTCTTTGCGCTAAATCAACTTTTGGTTATTTTTTCAACGACGAAAGGAATGTCATCATGAAAACAATCGCTTTATCCGCTCTTACTGCTGCGTTACTGGCAGCCGTTGTTCCAGCCAGCTATGCCAATGACAGCAAGCCGACCTTAGTGCACGACAGCGAATACGTCATCGACGGCCGCGTGTACGGTTTACCGGAAGCCAAGGTTTACCGCGAAGACTACAATGGCCCGGCGGTGGTAGGTGAGTATTTAACCGCGGTACCTCATTTGGCGAAACTGGATTATGTCGGTAATAAGACCCATGACGTGCGCGTTGATGTGTTCTCACAACAGGTCGAAGTCGCACCGGGCGTGAGCTATTCCGCATGGACCTTCGGCGGTACCGTACCAGGGCCGGTGTTGCACGTCCGCGAGGGTGACCGCGTGGTGTTCAAAATGAAAAACCGCTCCGACAAAGAAGTGGTGATCACCGAGCCGGTGAAAGACGGCGCCCCGTTCTTCAGCCAATTGCAGGCCAACCTGTATCAGAACAACAAGCCGGTGGTTAACCCAATGCCGCACTCCATGGACTTCCACAGCGGTACGGTAGCGGCCGAAGACAAATGGCGGACCATTTCGCCGGGCGAAACCATCGAGTTTGAATGGATTGCCAACTACCCGGGCACTTATATGTATCACTGCGGAACCTCCAGCGTGTTAATGCACACGGCGATGGGTCAGTACGGCGCCGTTGTGGTGTCACCGAAAGACGGTTATCCGACCGATGACGATGTCGACCACGAGTACGTGCTGGTGCAGTCCGAGCATTATCTGGAAGAAACGAACGGTCAGTACATTTACAACCACAGTGCCGCACTGGCTCGTGACCCAAGCCATGTCACCTTTAACGGCCATGTCGGTGCGCTGAGCGATACCCCGCTGCGCGCTAACGAAGGTGACCGCGTGCGTCTGCATGTGTTGAATGCTGGCCCGTCAGGTACTTCCAGCTTCCACGTGATCGGTGCCATTTTTGACCGCGTCTGGTACGAAGGCGATCCGCGAAACGAATGGTACGGCATGCAAACCGTGCTGCTGGGTGCCAGCAACAGCGCCACCATGGACTTTATCGTGCCGGAAGAAGGCGTCTATAAGCTGGTTGACCATGAGTTTGCCGATGCGGAACGCGGTGCTGCCGGTGCGTTAATTGCCGGTCCGCGCAAAGACTAGGAGGTAACGATGATGAAGTGGCTGGGCATAGGGTTATGTGCCGTGGCGTTCGCAGCACCTTTAATGGGTGCTGCCGAACCGGTAAAGATACCCGGCGGTTTGTTTGACACGCCGGTATTGCTCGACAGCGATACCCCGTCGATTGCGGTGGAGACGTTCTGGCTGGATGCCACCCCGGTCACTAACCATCAGTTTTTAACGTTTGTGCAGGCACAGCCGGACTGGCAACGCGGGAACATCGCCGCGTTGTTTCACGACGGTTCGTACTTGTCGCACTGGCCGGCCGACACGGTGATAACCGAGCAACAGCACGATGCACCGGTGACCTATGTGTCCTGGTTTGCCGCGCGGGCTTACTGTGAGGCACAGGGCGGACGCCTGCCGACGTTAAACGAATGGGAATACGCCTCGGTGCTGTACCGCCAGCAACAGGGCTTAACGGATGAGGATTATGCGCGCCAGTTGTTTGCCTGGTATTCCAACCCGGGCGCGTCGCAACAGCAGCCGGTGGCTGCCGATGCTCAGCAGTTGGCGCATATGCATGGCCGCATTAACGAGTGGGTGGAAGATTTCCAACTGCTGATTCAAAGTGGCGACGAAGTGGATGTGCTGTCCGGCTCCTGTGGCGACAGCGCGCGCTTTCTGGCGAAGTTTAATCAGGCCAATTACGCCACCTTCTTTCGTTATCAATCACGCAGCGACTACGCCGCGCAGAACACCACCAGTACGCTCGGTTTTCGTTGCGCCTACGACCAGAGGAATGAACCATGAAAACCTTAATATGGGCCGCTGCGGCCTCACTGAGTCTGTTGGCGCCGGCGATGGCGCAGGATCATAGCCATCATCAGCATCACAGCCAGCCTCCGCAGGCGGCCGAGCCGATGGCGGAGCATTCGGTGTATCAGTTACAGGGTCAGTGGACGACGCAGTTGGGTCAGTCACTGGCGTTACGGGATTTACAGGGCCAGCCGGCCATCGTTACGTTGTTTTACGGCAGTTGCACCACCGCCTGCCCGGTGCTGGTGAATGACGTTAAGCGGCTGTATCAGTTACTGGACCCGCAACTGCAACAGCAGGTGCGGTTGGTGATGGTCAGTCTGGACAGTGAGCGGGATACGCCGGAGGTGATGCGCGCCTATACCGAGAACTATGGGCTGGACAACGACCGTTGGTTATTCCTGCACGGCAATGACGCCGACATTCGTGGTCTGGCGACGGTGCTGGGGGTGCGTTACCGCAAGCGTGACGACGGCAATTTTGACCACAGTAATCTGGTGACGGTACTGGACCGCGAAGGCCGCGTGTCGTTCCGTGTTGAAGGTCTGGCACAACCGATGGAAAAAGCCGCCGCGCATTTGAACGCCCTGTAGCGTGCGCCTCCGGCGCACGTTGTTAAAACGTTTCACCGCAGAGGCCGCTGAGAGCGCGGAGAAAACCTCTTAATATGGAAAACCTAATCGTTCCGGCTTTGGTTTTGAGGGCGGGCGATGTGTCCACCACCAGCACCGGTGGTGATATGGTCCGGGAAGCTATTCGTTTTAAAATTAAAAACCTCTGCGCTCTCCGTGCCCTCTGCAGTGAACATAAAAGATCTTTTCACCGCAGAGGCCGCTGAGAGCGCGGAGAAAACCTCTTAATATGGAAAACCCAATCGTTCCGGCTTTGGTTTTGAAGGCGGGCCAAGCGCCCACCACCAGCACCGGTGGTGATATGGTCCGGGAAGCTGTTCGTTTTAAAATTAAAAACCTCTGCGCTCTCCGTGCCCTCAGCGGTGAACATAAAAGATCTTTTCACCGCAGAGGCCGCCAAAGGCGCGACCTACTTCAGGGTGGCGCTGAAGGCGAGCATTCGGTCGAGTGGGATCATTGCCTGCTTACCCAGCTCTGCATCGACATGAATCTCGTGGCTTTCGCCACCGTGTTCCAACGCTTCGGCGATCGCAACCAGGCCGTTCATGGCCATCCAAGGGCAGTGTGCACAACTGCGGCACGTGGCACCGTTACCGGCTGTTGGCGCTTCCAGGAAGGTCTTGTGCGGCTGCAACTGCTGCATTTTATAGAAAATACCGCGGTCGGTGGCGACGATAAAGGTATCGTTCGGCAGTTCCTGGCTGGCTTTGATCAACTGCGACGTTGAACCCACCGCATCGGCCATATCAACGATGTTCTGTGGCGATTCCGGGTGTACCAGAATGGCCGCGTCCGGGTGGACTTTTTTCAGATCCAGCAGCGCTTTCGCTTTAAACTCGTCATGCACCACACACGCACCCTGCCACATCACCATATCGGCACCGGTTTGCTTCTGAATGTAGTTACCCAGATGACGGTCAGGCCCCCACAGGATCTTCTCGCCCTTACTGTCCAGGTGCTCAACCAGTTCCAGCGCCATGCTGGAGGTCACTACCCAGTCGGCACGGGCTTTTACCGCCGCCGAGGTATTGGCGTAAACCACCACGGTACGGTCCGGATGCTCATCACAGAACGCCGAGAACTTATCCGGCGGGCAACCCAGGTCCAGCGAACATTCGGCTTTCAGCGTTGGCATCAGCACGGTTTTCTGCGGCGTCAGAATTTTTGCGGTTTCACCCATAAAGCGAACGCCGGCAACGATCAGCGTCTGTGCTTCGTGATCACGGCCGAAACGCGCCATCTCCAGTGAGTCGGCAACACAACCGCCGGTTTCTTCAGCCAGTGACTGGATTTCCGGGTCGGTGTAATAGTGCGCGACCAGCACGGCGTTACGCTGCTGTAATAATTCTTTAATCTTGGCACGGTATTGTGCTTTTTGTTCATCGGATAATGGCTTCGGCTTGGCCGGAAAAGCGTAATCCAATGTATCTAGGGTCTGAATTGCTGACATACTACCTACATCGCTGTTTCGGGTGTTATCTATACGTTGGGTTCATTATAGCGGATTTCAATGGGGTTTACAGCTTGGCGCCGCCTGCGGCGGCTTGCTTAGCGGCACGTGCTTAGCTGTGCCTTGCTTGGCGTGTGCTTCACCCACTTGCCTGGCGGCGCGAAGCGCCTTGCATAAAGCCGTTACTTGCGCCTACGGCGCAAGAAGGCTTGTCGCGCTGCAAGCGCGACTCACCGGTGTTTGCAAGCGCCTTGGGCGCGCCAGGCAAGCGGGCGAAGACCGCGCCGAGCTAGCTGCGAGCGCAGCAAGCAGCTTCAGGCAAACCGCCAAAGGCGGTGCCAAGCGCTAAAGGCTTAAGCGGAATCTTGATAAAGGGAAATGGTGGGTTGTGCAGGATTCGAACCTGCGACCAATTGATTAAAAGTCAACTGCTCTACCAACTGAGCTAACAACCCATATTCAGATTTGTTCTTGTGCCAGCCGCACAAACTACACTTGAAGAGAACGTGGTGGGTTGTGCAGGATTCGAACCTGCGACCAATTGATTAAAAGTCAACTGCTCTACCAACTGAGCTAACAACCCACATTTAAAACGCCGCTGCCAATAACCTGGTTACAAGTACCGAAAAGACTGCGCTTTTCTCCTTGGCAACGGCGGCATAGTTTACTTAAATAACACTGTGATGCAACTGATAATTTCAGTTTTTTGTTCGACTGCTTATTTCGCCAGCAGTTGTTACCTAACTGTTACTGCTTAAGACGCTGTTTGGCTAAATTTGCCTCAGTACTATCCGGGTATTCTTCCACCACTTGCTGATAATACTGCTTAGCATCGGCTGACTTACCCTGCTCTGACGCAATCACACCCAGCTTCAGAATACAGTCCGCGCGTTTGTTGCTCTCAGGGAAGTCCTTAACCACCGTCTCAAAATGCTGTTTGGCGGCATCGTATTGCTGCTGCGCAAACTGCAACTGACCTAACCAATAATGCGCGTTAGGCAGATAACTGGAGTTAGGGAACTGTTCGACAAACTGCTCAAACGCCGGTATCGCCGCATCGTAGCGCTTGTCTTCCAGCACCAATGCAATGGCACGATCGTAGGCATCGTTTTCGCTAAGGTTTGACGAATAACCGTTAGACGACGAGCTACCGGAATCGGTATTGACCGGAACTTGCTGTGCCGTGCTGAAATTACTGCCTGAACTGTTGCCCTGGCTATTCAGCTGGCTGAAGCGGCGGTCGATTTCCTGATAGATCTCGCGCTGACGTTGCAGTAACTGCTCCAGACGGTATTCGTGTTCTTCGGTGATACCGCGCAGTTCAGCGACGTCCTGCTGCAGGTTATTGAGTTGATTCAGCATCTCGAGTTGCGCACCCTGGCGGGCTTCCATCATTCGTTCGATGGTAGCCAGGCGCTGTTCCAGCGAGCCTGCTGAGTCGGAAAGACTAGACACTGGTGCCTGTGCCAGTGAAACACCTGGCACCAGTATCGCTATCGCAATAAGCGTTTTTTTCAACATCGTTGAATACGGCTACTAACAGTGATTAGTAAACAAGAACGGCACGACGGTTTTTCGCGTATGCGCTCTCAGTAGAGGCATTAACCATCGGCTTTTCTTCACCGTAAGATACGGTTGAGATTTGTGAGTCCTGAACACCCAGGTTTTCCAGGTAGCTCTGAACCGCTTTGGCACGACGCTCGCCCAACGCGATGTTGTACTCAGGTGTACCGCGCTCGTCGGCGTGACCTTCGATAACGACGCTGACGTTCGGGTTTTTCACCAGGTAATCTGCGTGTGCAGCTAACAACTCAGCGTACTCAGACTGGATGTTTGATTTATCAAATGCGAAGTAGACGATGTGCTCTTTACGCAGCGCTTCCATCTGCTCTTCACGGATTTCTTCAGGTGTCTTCTGACGGTCCGCAGCACCAACCTGAACACCTGATCCTGAGTCCTGGTCAGACGCTTCGTTAGTCTGCTGACCTGAGCCTGCACCGGCGTCAGTAGACTGGTTAGAGCTACAAGCGGCCAAAGTTGCCATTGGTACAGCAATTGCCAGAGCTTTTAAGAGTTTGTTCAGCTGCATCCTTTTAATCCTTATATTTTCGAGTCAAACCAAGTGGTTTATTGTATTGCAAATTACTACATAAAGGGTGACCAGGACGGCGACTTAACTTCACCATCCGATGCCGGTAACCGGGCCTTAAAGCGACCATCCGTCGATACCAGCGCCAACACCTGCTTATCATTATGGGTCGTGCTGTAAATCACCATACTGCCGTTTGGCGCAATGCTTGGCGATTCGTCCAAAAACGTTTTGGTCAGCACTTGCATGGTACCCCGTGGAAACTCTTGGCGAGCGATGTGATAGTTGCCGCGGGTGCGATTGACCAAAATCATCGAATCACCGCTTGGCGCAACTGTACCACCTAAGTTTTGCTCACCTTCGAACGTTAACCGGCGTACCTGACCTGAATCTAAATTTACGCTATAAAGTTGTGGTCTGCCACCCCTTTCTGACGTAAATACCAGCGATTTACTGTCAGGCGTCCAACTAGGCTCGGTATCAATCGTACGATTCCGTGTCACACGTTGCAAGTTTTTAGTCGCCAGGTCCATCACGTACAGTTCCGGGTTGCCGTCTTTCGACAATACCATCGCCATTTTCTTACCGTCCGGCGAGAATACCGGGTTACCGTTGATGCCCGGGAACGAGGTTAATTTTTCCCGACGCGTCGTGTAAATGTCCTGAATGAAAATTTCTGCGGTTTCGTTCTCGAAACTGACATAAGCCAACTTATTGCCGTCCGGAGACCACGACGGTGACATCAATGGTTCCGGGCTACGCAGTAATATTTTTTCATTGGCGCCATCGTAGTCCGCGACCATCAGTTTGTAGGGATACTGGTCGTCATGATTGACGGTAACGTAGGCGATGCGGGTCATGAACGCGCCGCGTTCGCCCGTTAAGGCCTCGTAGACGACGTCCGAAATGCGGTGCGAGTACTGACGGAACTGATCACCGTCGATGACCGAGCTACGGGCATCAAGAATGTGGTCGTTACTTTTTACCAGTTGACCGTCGCGCAGCATTTGCGCGTTACCGCCGGTGATTTGTCCGCGCAGCACGTCCACCAACTGAAATTTGACCATGTAACGGTCGACCGAATAGGGTTCAATGGTGCCCATCAACACCGCTTCAACGCCCAGTTTCGCCCAGGCGGAATAATCCAGCTCGCCGTCGTTCGCCGGTTGCTGTGGCATTGCCGACTGCGGGATCGGATTAAATTTACCGCTGCGGGTTAGGTCGGCGGCGATGACATCGGTCAGATTTCCCGGAGCCGGGCCGTCACCCAGCCATTTAAAAGGTACAACCGCAATCGGTCTGGCGGTGTCCATACCTTCGGTAATGACGATCTCCAGGACGCCGGCTCGGGCGCTGGCAGTCAGCACGAAGAAAAACAACAATGTGTTGATTAACAGCTTTTTCATGGTTCACCTTAAGTTACAACTGCGGTTTAACAGTTAGTTTGATGGTACTCATTTGTTCATAAATCTCAGGATCTTCCGACACCGGTAAAGTGGTTGCCTTCAACACCGCATTTTCGGCTGAGCGACACACCGCCGGGTCACCGGCGCCGGTGGTCACGCTTTTCACAAAACCACTGGGCGCTACGCTGATGGTCAATTCGCACGACTTACCGCTCATTGACTCGTCGACGTTCCAGTTGCGCTGAATGGTCTGTCGGATCAGCGCCTGATATTTCTCGATTTCGCTGAGCATCTGCTGACGACGTGCGGCGGCACGGCGCTCACGCTCGGCTTCCATTTCTTTTTGCAGTTGCGCTTCTCGCTCAGCCGCTTTACGACGCTCCTCTTCCAGGCGTTTACGTTCTTCCTCGCGGCGTTTGCGCTCTTCTTCCGCCCGACGCTCGGCTTCTTCAGCGGCCTTACGGCGCTCTTCTGCTGCTTTCGCGGCTTCTTCCGCTTTACGTCGTTCTTCCGCCAGTTTTTCCGCTTCTTTACGGGCTTGTTCGGCGGCACGACGAGCTTCTGCGGCTTCCTGACGTTCGCGCTCCTGCTGCTGCTCGATTTCACGGCGACGCTGTTCTTCACGTTCACGCGCTTTACGAGCGGCTTCCGCTTTGCGTTCTAATTCGGCAATGCGTTGTTGTTCGGCACGGCGTTCGGCTTCTTTTTGCTCTTTGATGCGCTGGACCTGTTGTTCAACCGCGGCCTTATCCACCGATACCGCCTGCACCACCTCGTCGGGCTGCTGCTGGAACTCTGATTCACTCAGACTCACTTCCATCGGTGTTGGTTCCTTTGGTGTGAATTCAAAACTGAATAACAACACCGCACCAATGGCCAGGTGTATGCCGATGGAGTAAACCAGCGGTAAAGTAATACTGTCTGTGCCTGGTACTTTTTTCGCCACAACTAATTTTCCGAAGAGTCTGTCATAAGGCCAACCGAGGGCACGCCTGCTTTTTGCAGTAACACCATCAGTTGCACCACCTGGTTATAGGACACCGCCCCGTCACCGTTGACCATTACCGGTGTGTCCGGCTCGACCTGCAACTGTGCGGCCACCAACGTCGCCACTTCCTGCGCGCTGATCGGCTGATCCGGGTTGGTGTTCTGATTGAGATAATAATTCCCCTCGGCATCTACCGAGGCCACCAGCGGTGGCTTAGAGTCTTTTGCCAGCGGTTCCGAGGACGCTTTTGGCAGTTCTACCTTAACGCCCTGCGTGATCAGCGGCGCCGTTACCATAAAGATGATCAACAGCACCAACATCACGTCGATGTAGGGTACGACGTTAATTTCCGCGACCGGCTTACGGCGTTTGCGCGGCATCACCATCATAGCGCAGGGTCCTCGCTTTTGCTGTTACCGTTAGCACTTTGTGCCAGCGCCTGACGCTGCAAAATGGCAATGAACTCGTCGATGAAGTTCATGTAATGGTTATCGACCTTTTCTACCCGGTTAACATAGCGGTTATAGGCAATGACCGCCGGAATCGCGGCAAACAGACCCATGGCCGTAGCGATCAGAGCCTCGGCAATACCCGGTGCTACCATCGCCAGCGTGGCTTGTTCAACTGCACCAAGGGCGATAAAGGCGTTCATGATTCCCCACACGGTACCAAACAAGCCGATGTAAGGGCTGATCGAACCGATGGTGGCCAGAATACCCAGGTTGTTCTCGAGTTTTTCCAACTCCCGCGCGTGGGCAACACGCATCGCGCGGAACGCCCCTTCAACGGTCGCCTGCGGGTTAGAGCCCTGATAATTGCGCAAGCGCGCGAATTCTTTAAAGCCGGCGTGGAACAGCAGTTCCATGCCTTTGGCATTTTTTGCGCGGGCTGAAATTTCCTGATACAGACGTGCCAAATCGACACCGGACCAAAAACGATCTTCAAACTTCAGCGCGTCTTTGTTGGCGGTGGCAATCACCTTTTTACGCTGGAAAATCAGCACCCAACCCCATACTGACATGGCCAACAGCATGATCATGACCAACTTCACCAGCAGGCTTGCCTGCCAGAACAAATCAATAAAGGATAATTCTGTTTCCACGCTATGTAACCCTCTGTTGTGACCGTTGTGCGTGCTACTTAGGCACTTCGTTATTTCGTCCGGCTGGTTTAGCCCAGTGCCGCGCTGATCGCCGTATGAATCGGCTCTGGCATGGCAACCGCGCGCATCGCCTGCTTATCCACACAGGCTGCTTTTACCGTTGCCTGGCAGTGCAGCTGCCCCTGTTTGCCCAACACCCGCTGGGTAAAAATGATGGAGGCGCGCTTTAGCTGTTCGACCTTAACCGTGACCGTCAGTTCAGCGTTAAAACGAACCGCTTCGCGCAGGTCCAGTTCCACCTGTCTGACGACGAAGGCTCTATTGTGATCTAACCAGCTGTCCTGTTCAATCCCTAAAGACCTTAACCATTCGGTGCGGGCGCGCTCAAGGAATTTGAGATAATTCGCATAATAAACGATACCACCAGCATCTGTGTCTTCGTAATAAACCCGTATTGGCCACTCAAAGTGCTCGTTCATATTGGACAAAACCCCTAAAAATGACAACTTTGTCACATTTGCTCCCGGAGCCTTTAAAAGTTGGACTGAGCAATTTCTCAGCAGACTTTTTTTTATGACAAAATTGAAACAATTAAAATTCAGATAGTTGTTTTTTAACGAATTTTTTCGTTTGTTGAAAAAATGTTGGTCTTTTTTTCACCGTTTGTTACAACCGTCGGATTACTAAAACTAATTTGAAAGTGCAATTTTTCTTGTTTGATACAGCGCAATTTAGCCGTATAATAGCCATCAAATCGAAGAGACAGAGTTTGGTTGTCACTATTTCTGAGTTTTTTTGATTTGGTTCCCTGGATTTTTTTAACTTCCTTCTTGTTGTTCTGTTTGCCCGTACTTATGTGCGGGCTTTTTTTTTGGCTATTTTTTACAGAACATTTACCGAGTTTTGTCTTCCGGCTTTAAACCAAAGTGCTGATAAGCGCGCGGTGTTGCCATGCGACCCCGGGGCGTGCGCTGCAGAAAGCCCTGTTGGATCAAATACGGCTCGAGCACGTCTTCAATGGTGTCTTTCTCTTCGCCAATGGCTGCCGCCAGGTTATCCAGCCCCACCGGACCACCGAGGAATTTCTCCATGATCGCCAGCAGCAATTTGCGGTCCATGTAATCAAAACCAGCCTGGTCAACGTCGACCATGGTCAGCGCGGCGTTGGCGGTGGCTTCATCGACTTCACCGTTGCCTTTCACCTCGGCGTAGTCCCGAACCCGTCGCAACAACCGATTAGCAATACGCGGTGTGCCGCGTGAACGGCGGGCAATCTCACGGGCACCGCCCTGCTTCATTACCATGTTCATGTACTTGGCGGAGCGCTCAATGATGTCGGTCAATTCTTCGACGTTATAAAATTCCAGCCGTTGGACGATGCCAAAGCGATCCCGCAGTGGCGACGTCAGCGCACCGGCACGGGTGGTGGCACCAATCAGTGTAAACGGTGGCAAATCGAGTTTAATGGAGCGCGCCGCCGGCCCTTCACCGATCATGATGTCGAGCTGGTAATCCTCCATCGCCGGGTAAAGGATCTCCTCCACCACCGGACTGAGGCGATGAATTTCATCGATGAACAACACATCGTGCGGTTCCAGGTTGGTCAGCAGCGCGGCTAAGTCACCGGCTTTTTCCAGCACCGGCCCGGAGGTGGTTTTAATGTTGACGTTTAATTCATTGGCAACGATGTTGGCCAGTGTGGTTTTACCCAGCCCCGGCGGACCAAAAATGAGCAGATGATCGAGCGCTTCCTGTCGTTTGCGGGCGGCCTCGATAAAGATCTCCATTTGCTCAACGACGTGTTTCTGACCGGTGTAGTCGGTCAGCACCTTGGGGCGAATGGCGCGATCGATGGCTTCGTCGTCGCCCTGAGTCGCGGCTTCGACGATGCGATGGCTCGGTATTTGGTCGGCTTCTATCATGGTGTTCTCGTTATGCCAGTTGTTTTAGCGAGGCTTTGATCAGCTCTTCGCTGGTTAACTCCTGCTGATACACCGCAGAGAGCGCTTTTTCCGCCTGATTCGGTTTATAACCCAGCGCCAGCAAGGCACTCAAGGCGTCGGCGCGGGCATCGGCCGGGTGTACAAAGGTGGAATCGGCGGTGACTGCGTCAATGGCTGCGGCGTCGGTCGCCGGTGTACTGCTGCCCTGCCAGTCTTTCAGGCGGTCGCGCATTTCGATCACCAGCCGTTCGGCGGTTTTCTTGCCAACACCGGGCAGTTTTACCAGCCGACTGACGTCGTTTTGATTCACCGCCCAGACAAATTCGTCGGCGTTCATTCCGCTGAGGATGGCCAGCGCCAGTTTGGGGCCAACGCCCTGGGTTTTGATTAATAACCGGAACAGGCTGCGCTCGCTCTGGTTATTAAAACCGTACAATAACTGGGCGTCCTCGCGCACCACAAAGTGAGTCACCAGGGTAACGGCTTCGTTAAGTGCCGGCAGTGCGTAGA
Organism: Idiomarina aquatica; assembly: GCF_003987185.1. Taxonomy (GTDB): domain Bacteria; phylum Pseudomonadota; class Gammaproteobacteria; order Enterobacterales; family Alteromonadaceae; genus Idiomarina; species Idiomarina aquatica. The sequence continues at coordinate 602,522 of NZ_PIPS01000001.1, forward strand.
AGCAGGTCATTGGCAGTTGTATTTCGTAACCAACGCCGTTGACGTCGACCAGCACTTCAGGAGGCTGTTTGGCGATAAGCTTGCCGGAAATTTGTCCAATCATTGGTGTTCTTTTTTTATTGGTGATGGCGATATCATATCATTGGGTATTCGGGGGCGCTAGGCGGGGTTACGCCTCGGACCGTCGGTACGTTCGGCTACGCCTCACTAAACCGACGGCTACCGACGATCTGTTTAGGTTCCCAGGAAATGCTGGCGTTTCAGGTTTTAAAGGTTTTTGACGTTGAATTCTTTAAAACCTGTGATGGTTGATATCCCGAGGAATTAATTCGGACCGGCGGGAGGTATTGGCGTGACAAATAGCGACAGCCAGGGCATCGGCGGCGTCAGCCTGAGGCCGGCGGGACAGTTTCAGCAACGCCATCACCATATGCTGCACCTGCTCCTTTTCCGCCGCACCGGTGCCCACCACCGCCTGCTTAATCGAACGCGCGCTGTATTCCGCCACCGGCAGATCACAACACGCCGCTGCCACAATCGCCGCCCCCCGTGCCTGCCCCAGCTTTAACGCCGAATCCGGGTTACGAGCCATAAACACCTGCTCAATCGCAAATTCATCCGGCTGAAACTGCGTAATCAGCTCCGCCACCGAATTATGAATACGCTTCAGCTTTTCCGCCAGCGTCAGCGGCTGCGCTGCCGTTCCCGTAACCCGAATGCAGCCACTGGCGACATAATGCAAATGGCGGCCGTGGCGCTGAATAATACCGTAACCGGTTAGCCGGGAACCCGGGTCAATGCCCAGAATGATGCTCATGCGTCAGGTCGCTCAGTGAGAGGTTGTATTAACTGTCGTTTAGATTCGCCAACACCTCGTCCGAGATGTCCGCGTTATGATACGCATTCTGCACATCATCGAGGTCTTCCAGCGCATCCAGCAGTTTTAAGAAACTGCGCGCACTGTCCTCATCCAAATCCACTTTGGTGTCCGGTACCATGGTCACTTCGGCGTTGCTCGCGTGCAACTCGCGCGCATCCAACGCATCCTTAACCGCACCGAAGTTTTCCGGAGTGGTCATCACCTCAAGGCTGCCGTCGCTGTGTTTGACGATGTCTTCAGCGCCGGCTTCCAGCGCCGGTTCCATCAGCTGTTCCTCGGTCACCTGCTGAGCGGAATCGTCGTTACTAAAACTGATGACCCCCCTTTTATTAAACAGGTACGCCACCGAGCCGTCGGTGCCCAGGTTACCGCCGTGCTTGCTGAACGCGTAACGCACTTCCGACACCGTGCGGTTTTTATTGTCGGTCATGCACTCCAGCAAAATCGCCACACCATTGGGGCCGTAGCCTTCGTAGGTCAGCTCTTCAACGTTATCGCCTTCCATTTCACCGGTACCGCGTTTGATCGCGGTATCGATGGTGTCGCGTTTCATGTTATTGGAAAGCGCTTTATCAATGGCGGCGCGCAGGCGCGGATTGGTTTCCGGATCGCCACCGCCCTCGCGGGCGGCGACATTAATTTCGCGGATGAGTTTTGTGAAGATTTTGCCGCGCTTAGCGTCCTGCGCGGCTTTACGGTGTTTAATGTTGGACCATTTAGAATGACCTGCCATAGTTCACCCTTTGTGTTTACTCTTGGTTATCCTCAACCGTACTCTTAACACCCAGTTCTTGCAATGCATCCGGGTTCGCCAGCCCCGGTGCGTCGGTCAGCACACAGGCGGCGGTGGTGGTTTTCGGGAAGGCAATCACGTCACGGATGGAGCTTGCGCCGACCATCAGCATCACCAGGCGATCCAGACCAAAGGCCAGACCGGCGTGCGGTGGTGTACCGTACTTCAACGCTTCCAGCAGGAAGCCGAATTTTTCGGCCGCTTCTTCTTTGCCAATGCCGAGCACTTCGAACACCGCCTGTTGCATGGCGTTGTCAAAGATACGTACCGAACCGCCGCCGACTTCGACGCCGTTCAGCACCATGTCATACGCATTCGACAGTGCCTGTGCCGGGTTGGCTTTGAGCTCTTCCGGCGTGACATTAACCGGTGCGGTAAACGGATGGTGCAACGCCGCCAGCGAACCGTCGTCGTTTTCTTCGAACATCGGGAAGTCCACTACCCACAACGGTTTCCACTCGTCGCTGACCAGGCCAAATTCTTCACCCAGTTTCAACCGCAGTGCGCCCATCGATTCGGCCACCACATTGGCTTTGTCGGAACCGAAGAACAGCACGTCACCGGTTTGCGCGCCGGTGCGCTCAAGAATCGCGTTAAGGGCGTCATCCGGTAAGAATTTCAGGATCGGTGACTGCAGCCCGTCGCGGCCTTGCGACAGGTCATTAACCTTAACCCAGGCCAACCCTTTAGCGCCGTAGATACCGACAAACTTGGTGTATTCGTCGATCATCTTGCGCGATACGTTATCGGCCTGCTCCGGCAGACGGATAACCGCAACGCGACCTTTCTCGTCGTTGGCCGGGCCAGAGAATACTTTAAATTCAACGTCTTTGAGCAGATCGGCAACGTCAACCAGCTCCAGCGGGTTACGCAGATCCGGCTTGTCCGAACCGTAGCGTTGCATCGCTTCGTGCCAGCTCATGGTCGGGAATTGGCCAAGATCAACGCCCAGCAATGACTGGAACAGCTCGCGGGTCATGTTTTCGGTGACTTCCATCACCTGCTCCGCGGTCATGAACGAGGTTTCGATATCAATCTGGGTAAATTCCGGCTGACGATCGGCGCGTAAGTCTTCGTCGCGGAAGCATTTTACGATTTGATAGTAACGGTCGAAACCGGACATCATCAGCAACTGTTTAAACAACTGCGGACTTTGCGGCAACGCAAAGAAGCGGCCTTTGTGCGTGCGGCTCGGCACCAGATAGTCGCGCGCGCCTTCCGGTGTAGCGCGAGTCAGCATCGGCGTTTCGATGTCTAAAAAGCCACTGTCGTCGAGGAAGCGACGCACGGCACTGGTGACTTTCGCACGAAACTGCAGTTTTTCATTCATCTGCGGGCGACGCAGGTCGAGGTAGCGGTAGCGCAAACGCGCTTCTTCGCTGACCTGCGAGTTAAAATCGATCGGCAGCGGTTCAGAGCGGCTTAAAATGTTCAGCTCTGACGCCAGCAATTCAACCTCGCCGGTTTTCATGTTTTTATTAACCTGACTGTCAGGACGGCGGTTGACCTTGCCTTTGATCTGAACGCAGAACTCCTGACGCAATTTATTAGCCTGTTCGAACAGAGCCTGCTGATCCGGGTCGAACACCACCTGGATAAGCCCTTCGCGGTCACGCAAATCGATAAAGATCAATCCGCCTAAGTCGCGACGTTTGTTAACCCAGCCACACAGAGTGACCTGCTGTTCTGCTAATTCTGCGTTAATTTGTCCACAATAATGCGTTCGCATGTACGTTTCCTACTACCGGCGTTGGTTGGATGTTGTCAAAATGAAGCGCTACATTATAGCGAACTGGCACGGAATGTCATCCGGCCATGCGAACGTCGTTTTTGCCGGCGGCTTTTGCCGCGTACATGGCTTTGTCGGCGGAGCGCAGCAGGGTTTGCTCGTCGACGCCGTGTTTCGGGAACATTGCCACGCCGATGCTGACGCTGACATCGAGGGTCTGCGATTTGACTTTATAGGGGCGCGCCAGGTGCACTACCAATTTACGTGCGACCGCCAGTGCGGCGTTGACGTTATTGGTACTGGGTAATAACACCACAAACTCGTCGCCGCCGTAACGACATACCGTATCCGACTTGCGCAATAACCCGGTCAGACGCTGTGCGGCCTGCACCAGCAGCTCGTCGCCGTATTCGTGGCCGAAGTCGTCGTTAATGATTTTAAAACCGTCCAGATCGAGGAACATCATGGCAAAGGCTTTATTACTGCGCTGATGTTGCAGAATCGCCTGTTCGAGCCGATCCGACAACAGATTACGATTCGGCAGCCCGGTTAATTCGTCATGGGTCGCAACGTAACGTATGCGTCGCTCGGCGGCTTTACGCAATTTTACTTCGCGGCGCAGGCGGCTGTTCCAGAAAGCGACGCCGGCAATTAGCAACACCACCACCGAACCCACTTTTAACCCCAGACTCAGCAGCTCCTGGTCACTCCAGCCACGCTGTAACTCGTAGCCGTACCATTTGCGACGCAGGCGCTGTCGCTCCAGCGCGGTGAGGTTTTCGATACCTTCATTAAGAATCACCACCAACGGCTGATAGTCACTGCGCACTCCGATAAATAGGTCCTCGCCCGGCGCACCGCTTAACACGCTGAGCTGAGCGTTGGCGACTGGCCGCTGCTGCAATTCATCAACCACAATCGGCAGACTGTCGACATAGACATCTATCACCGATCGTTGCAGCGCTTCGATGCCGTCGGTCAGTGAACGGTATTCAACCACTTCGGTTTGCTCGATATTACGCAGCATGGGGATCACGCTGTAACCCTCGGTAACACCAATTTGCCGACCACGCAGTTGATTGACGTCGGTTTCACGCTCACTGGCACCGGTTTCCGTCGCCAGCGACAGGGTCGCCCAGGGCATGGTCCAGTAACGCTGGGTAAAACTGGTGTACGCCGCTCGTTCGGTAGAGTAAGACATACTGGTCAGTACATCGATTTCTTTGTTTTTTAATGCAACCAGACATTGCGACCAACTGCCGCAAGGGGTCCAGGCAAACTCGATCGGTACACCGGCGGTAATGGTGGTTAATACGTCGACGTCAAAGCCACGCGCCTGGTCATTACTGATGCTGATGAGTGGTGCCAAATCGTCCGGCACTCCGACCCGAACCTGCGGATGGTCAACCAGCCAGTCATTAGCCTCTTCCGTCGCTAACGCTGGGGTGGCTATTGCACTGGTCAGTATTAAGAGTAATAGAAACCATTGACGTTTCATTCGGTGTATTATCTCCAGCAGGTTCGGTAAACTACAACTATTGTAAGCAACCCGTTTATTATTCATCTTAAGTATCGGACAGTAACGCTATTTATGAACCATCGCGACACAATTTTTTCTAAACCGCTGCCGAGCGTTTCGGATTTTCGCTTTGACCAGCAGGTGGTCGAAGTTTTTCCCGATATGATCAACCGCTCGGTGCCCGGCTATTCCAGCATCTTGCAGACGTTGCCACAGTTGGCTGAGCGTTACGTCCAGCCGCAGTCCAACGTGTATGACCTTGGCTGCTCGCTCGGTGCGGCCACGCTTGCGCTGCGTAAAGGCTGTGAACAGGCGTCGCAGGTTCAGCTTATTGCCGTCGATAATTCCGACGCCATGATTGAGCGCGCGCAACTGCATTTGCAGGGCTTTAAAAGCCAACTGCCGGTAACGCTGCGGTGCGAGGACATTCGTGAAACCCACATCGAGGATGCCTCTATTGTGGTGCTGAATTTTACGTTGCAATTTGTGCCGCGTGAAGAGCGTCAGCAGATTATTCAGCGCATTTTTTCCGGATTAAAGCCCGGCGGTGTGCTGTTCATTGCCGAAAAAATCGTCGCCGAAGACCCACACATCGCCGATGTACTGGTTGATCTACATCATGATTTTAAACGTGCCAACGGTTACAGCGAACTAGAAATCAGCCAAAAACGGGCCGCCATTGAAAACGTCATGAAGATTGACTCCATGACGACCCATTTTGCGCGTTTTGAAGAGGCAGGTTTTGCCCACTACGGTTGTTGGTTTCAATGTTTTAATTTTGCCGCGATGATGGCGGTTAAGGGTACCGAATAATGGATTGGTTTAATGCTTCGTTGGCGCGTTTGATTGATAGCCCTCATGCAGCCTGGCTGGAGACGCTGCCGGCACAGCTGCGGCAATTTACCGATAAGCCGCACGGTGACTTTCGTAAGTGGCAGCGAGTATTGAAACAACTGCCGTCTCTGAGCATTGAGCGTGACGACGATGTCAGCCTTGGCGATACCGTCACCGTCGGCCGCGCGCAACAAGCGACTGATTCGCAGCGGGCGCAACTGCGCGGCTTGTTAATGCAACTGTGCCCCTGGCGCAAAGGCCCGTTTGAGCTGTTTGGCATGAACATCGATACCGAGTGGCGCTCGGACTGGAAGTGGCAACGGGTTGCACCACACATTGATTCACTGCAGGGCAAACAGGTGCTCGATGTCGGCTGTGGCAGTGGTTATCACCTGTGGCGGATGCTGGAAGCCGGTGCAGCGGATGTCTGGGGGGTTGATCCGGGCGAGTTGTTTTTAACCCAGTTTCAGGCGATTAAAAAATACATGCCGACGGCACTGGCCAAGCGCGCCCACTTTTTCCCGGTCGGGATTGAACAGATGCCGCAACTGAACAGCTTTGACACCGTGTTCAGCATGGGCGTGCTCTATCATCGCCGCTCGCCGTTGGAGTTTTTGCAGCAACTGAAAGGTCTGTTAAAGCCCGGCGGCCAGCTAGTGCTGGAGACCATCGTCGTCGAGGGCGATGAAACCACCGTAATGATGCCGGGTGAGCGCTACGCACAAATGCGCAACGTTTGGTTCCTGCCCAGTGCCAAAGCGCTGGCGGTATGGATGCAACGACTCGGTTTTACTGACATCGAGGTGGTCGATCACAACACCACCTCGCTGCAGGAGCAACGGGCAACGGATTGGATGCGAGGAGAATCTTTAGCCGACTTTCTTGATCCAAATGACCACAAAATGACTATTGAAGGGTACAAAGCACCGATCCGCGCCATTCTTACGGCGAGGACATAAGTTATTTCAGTAATTTCTTGATAAAAGGCGGCATCAATACCGATATGGCACATTACAGAGCAAAATCCACCTTAGAGCAGTGGCGGATTTTTCAGGCCGTAATCGACTGTGGCGGCTACGCTCACGCAGCCGAGCAACTCAATAAGAGTCAGTCTTCGTTAAACCACGCCGTAGCCAAACTGCAACAAGTTCTTGGCGTACAACTGCTCGAGGTGAAGGGCCGTAAAGCGGTGCTCACCAGCGTCGGCGAGGTGATGTTGCGACGCTCCCGGCAGTTGACCCAGACCGCGCAGGAACTGGAGCAATTGGCACACAATCTGGAACAGGGCTGGGAGCCGGAAGTGAAACTGGCGCTGGAAATGGTGTTTGACCGCTCCACGCTGATCCCGGCGCTGCGCAAATTTCAGGATTTTAGCCGCGGTAGCCGGTTATCCATTGAAGACACCGTGTTAACCGGTACGCTGGAGCACATTCGGGAAAAATCGGCGGATGTGGTCATTACTCACCATGTCCCTAAGGGCTTTATTGGCGAGCCGATTGATGATTATGTCATGGATCTGGTCTGCGACCCCTCTCACCCCCTGGCGCAACTGGAACAACCGATCAAGCAGGAAGAGCTGAGTCAGCATCTACAAATCGTTATTCGCGATACTGCGGTTAATCCTCAGGAAGATGAGGGCTGGTTAAAAGCGGAACAGCGCTGGACCGTCAGTCATTTTGACGAAGCCTTGCGTTTGGTGCGTTCCGGACTCGGGTTTTGCTGGTTGCCGCCGTACATTGCCGAACGGGAAATGAAGAAAGGCGCATTGCGCAAGCTGGAACTGGAAGGCAGTACCTGCCGCAAAGGCAGTCTGTACCTGGTGTTGCCCAAGGGCGAACAAACCGGCCCCTGCGCGCGGCAATTGGCGGATCTTATCATGGGTAAGGAAATCGAAACCGCCAAAGCCGCCGCCGGCTAGTCGGTCGCGCCTTTGGCGCGACGACAAGAACTAAGCTGTCAGACCGTTTTAAGGTAAGCTTTCATGTCAGCCGCAAGCTGCGGATGGCGTAAAGCGTGCTCAACAAACGCTTTCGCGTAGCCGAGCTTATTACCACAATCATGGCTGCGACCCTTCATGTAGTAAGCATTAACCGGTTTGTCTTCCAGCAACATCGCCATCGCATCGGTCAACTGAATTTCGTTACCCGCGCCGACCGGCGTCTTCTTCAGCAGCGGCCACAATTCTTTCGGGAACACATATCGCCCAACCACCGCCAAATCCGAGGGTGCTTCTTCAACGCCCGGCTTCTCGACCAGTTGTTTGATCGGTGCCTGTTCGCCCGGCTTTAAGTCCGCGCCGTTAATGTCGGCGATACCATAGCTGCTGACACTTTCCCGTGGCACTTTTTCCACCATAACCTGCGCGGCACCCGACGCTTCGAAGTTACGCTTCATTTCCGCCAGGTTGTCGCGTTTTAAATTACAGCTGGCTTCGTCAACCAATACGTCCGGTAACACCACCGCAAACGGTTCATCTCCAATCAATGGACGTGCGCACAGTACCGCATGACCAAGGCCCTTCGCTTCGCCCTGACGAACGTGCATGATGGTGGTGCCCTTAGGACAAATCGCCTGAACTTCTTCCAGTAACTGACGTTTTACCCGCCGCTCGAGCGTGGTTTCCAGTTCGAAACTGGTGTCAAAATGGTTCTCGATGGAGTTTTTACTGGAATGGGTTACCAAAATCACGTCGGTTAAACCGGCGTCGGCGCATTCTTCCACGATAAACTGAATCAAAGGTCTGTCAACTAACGGCAGCATCTCCTTTGGAATAGCCTTCGTTGCGGGCAGCATCCGTGTTCCAAGCCCCGCAACCGGGATAACGACTTTCTTGACCTGCTGTTTTTCCATGTTCTTTACCTGTATTTAAAATTCTAGAATTCGGCACGTTTATACCGCAAATAACTGTTATAATGCAAATCCGTTTAGACTATATACGTTGAATCTAAAGGCAATCAGGCGAAAGCAGGTCATCATGGCGTTTTATTTTTCTACTAAAAAAATCCCCCAGCTCAGCGGTTATTCCTTTGTCGAACGGGCGGCCATTATGGCGGCCGCGCAGGAAGCCATGCCGGTACCACGGCGGTTGATTTGTAATCTGGCCAAATTGGTTCCAATCTGTGTGGTGTTTTATGCCATTGTTGATGTGCCTGGCTGGTGGAAGCTACCGGCGTTACTCGCGGCGGGTATTGGTTATCCCCTCTTTACCCAGCCGATCAATATTAATATGAGCCTGCCCTACATCGATAAAGCTATTCGTCAGTTTGAGGCGTCTCGAGCTGAATCATAACCTCTGCCCCCTGCGGTAGCCGAGCGTGTATTTTTTGCCGCTCGGTGAGCTGGCTGCAGTGAAAGTTAGCATGCTGCCAAATGCCCAACGCCAGATCCGGACGGGCCTGCGGCTCGGAATGAATGCGATCGCCGGCCTGCGCCCACTGCCACTGACCGGAATGGGTATTTAACACGCCCACCCAGACATCAAACGCCGTGCGAATGCGCGAATGGCACAGCTCGGTGTTCAAATGCTGTAATAACTTTTCCGGGTGCAATAAGGTATCGTCATGACCGGACAAGTGTTGACGTAACAAAGGGTCCAACAAGGTTTTAAAAACCAGTAACGGGATCAGCGCCTGATCCGTGGCATTTTGCGGACTCGCCATCAACACCAGAACATTACCGTCGGTCAATGGCCGAAAATCGATCCAGGCGTTAGGCTCCTGCGACTGCAGGGTAAAATCGAGCCGATAGCCGCCAATTTGCAATGGCCCGGACGGCAGCAGCTCGTTGGTCAGCCGTTTAACCAACGCATCATCCTGATACAACACTTCGATGTGGTCATCCAGCTCCCAACGATCGTGCAGATAGGTTTCCTCCAACTGATAGCGCTTCAGGCAGTGTTGAATGGACTGATTTAAAATGGCCAGGCTGTCCAGCGGCTTCACCAGATAGTCCCAGGCTCCGAGGCGCACCGCATCACGAATGTCGTTCATCGACTCGCTGGCGGAAACCACAATAATGGGCAGATCGGCAGCGCTGCTTAACAGGTTTTCAATGACCTGCAAGCCGCTGACGTCGGGTAAATGTAAATCACAGAGGATAATATCGGGCAGCCGTCGGCGGCACAGAGCGATGCCTTCTTCGCCACGTGTCGCACACTGCACATCGTAATCTAATTGTTTTAGGTAGGTGCTGACGAGGCCCTGAAATACGACATCGTCTTCGATGACCAACACCTTTGCTTGCGACATTGACCGTTCACCTCATATCCGTAACCGCTCCTTAAGCATTGTTCAGGATGAGTGAACCGTCAATGTCACGAAATGATTAAAATTCTTCGAATTCTTCGAAATCGTCGAACGATTCGTTACCTTCGTCTTCTTCTGGTGGTGGGTTACCGTCGTACACCTGATAGCGCCAGTTTTGAAAATAGGCTTCTTTTACAAAGGTATAGGAGTCCAGTGAGTTCTCCAGCATTTGCTCCTGCTTACTCAAACTCAACCGCGCACGCAGACCTTTTACGGTGTAACGGGGGATATCCCAGTCCGTATCAATTTCGGTATACGGGAAGTAATTACCGTCTACCCAGTCGGTACCACGGTCGATCAGAACCGTCGGCCCCGCGATCGGCAGCATCAGGTAAGGACCATCGGGCACGCCCCACACCGCCAGCGTTTGCCCGAGCGACTCTTCGCGTTTGGTCAAGCCCATCTCAGTGGCCGGATCAAGCAGACCCAGCAGACCAATGGTGGTGTTAAAGAAAAACCGCCCGGCGCTTACCGCCGCATCGGTCGGCTTACCCTGTAGCAGGTTATTGGCCATTGACCAGGGTTCCTGCAGGTTCTCAAACATATTGTGCAACGAGGTGCGGATGGGTTCAGGGACTTTTTTATAAACTTCTGCCGCCGGTTTAATGACCGCTTCATCAACTTCCTGGTTGAAATCCCACATCACCCGGTTAACGTCCTCAAACGGGTCACGTTTGTCGGCGTAGGGATCGTCCGGCGTTGATGAGCAACCGCTCAACACCACCATCGCCAATACCGCGGTGAGTGCTTTTAACCAGCCGCTCGTTTGCAAATACGTCTTCTGCATGTGTTCTTTTGTTTCCCTTGTTGAATGAAGCCTGTATTACTTTTCCTGCACGGTCTGCTCGGACAGTTGCAGAGTAACCGTGGCGGACTCTTTAGCCTTAATAACCTTAGCTTCGGCATTCAGATCACCGGCGGCGGCATCGATTTTATCATCCGCCGATACCCGTGCCTGTACCTTCCACTGTGACAGCGAGCTCATGCGGTAGTCCGGCAACATCGAATCGCGGTTACTGAGGGTTACCGTAACCGGCAGCGAACTGGCCGGTACCCGTTTTACCGCTGCCGGCATTGGTGCGCCGTCAGCCGCGGTCACGTAAACAAACAAGGTTGCCCCTGCCGGGATCTGATCGCGCAGCGATTCACTGACCTCTACCGTTACCGTTAACTGCTGAGCGTCCTGCTGCATGCGCTGTTCGGCATCGGCAATGGCCTGTTCCACCGCCGAGCGGCGCGCAGCACCGTCCGGTGTTAACTGCAGCAACTGCTGCCAGGCATTAATGGCCTGCTGATAATTGCCATTTTCGAACGCGACAAAACCGCTGAGTGACAAGGCGTCGATATTCGACGGCTCTAGCCTTAACACCCGTGCCAGTAACTGTGCCGCTTTCTGATTCGCGTCAGCGCCGCCGTTCTGGAGCAGAAAACGGGCGTAGCTGATCAACGTGCCAACCCGATCCGGATCGAGCTTGAGTGAGCGTTCGAAGGCATTGTTGGCCTGATCGAACTGTTGCAAATCGGTCATTAGCCCGGCGTAAATCCACCAGGCAATGGGGTCATCGCCCTGGCGTTGGAGTTTCTGTCGCAGTCCCAGCGCAAATGTCGACAACGTCTCTGCGTCAACCTGCTGTTGTTCCTGCAGTACGGTTTTGCCCAACTCGGGTAATTGTTGCAACGCCTGATCTGCCTGACGCTGCAATGACCAGCTACCAAACCCGGCATAAAAACCCACTGAAATGACCACCAACAGCAACATCGGTAACCAGGGCTTGGCCGGTAACCAGCGTACTTCGTCTTCGATGTTACGGCTGTCGGTGACGTAGGTCTTATCGAGTTCGACTTTGGCCTGTTGATACTCTTCAGCGCTCAGTCGACCGTTGTCGTTATCGTCTTCCAGTTCGCGCAGACGTTGTTGATACCATTGCTGATTTTCGGCATCGCGGCGGATATCCTGCTTGCGCTGAAACAGCCGCGCCAATAACACCACGATGACGGCTAAAATCACTAACGCCGCCAGAGTCAGCACTAACTTAATCATGCTTTGACCTCTCTTTTAACTGCGCCAGTTCACGTTGTTCTTCGTCACTCAGCGCAACCGGCTGACTGCGTTTACGGGACAACCGCAGTGCAATGATGATACCGGCCAGAGCGATCACCAGCGGCGCCAGCCAGAGCACCGCAGTGAAGGCGTTAAACGGCGGTTTATAGTGGGCAAAATTACCGTAACGCGCCACCATATAGTCGATCACCTGCTGTTTTGACTGACCTGCCATCACCATCTGATAAGCCCGCTCGCGCATATCTTCCGCCAGCGGCGCGTTAGAATCGGCAATGTTCTGATTCTGACACTTAGGGCAGCGCAGTTCCTTAATCAAGGCTTCGTAGGTGCGCCGTTGCTGTTCGTTGTCGAACTCGTGCCCGTCGTAGGTCACCTGCTGCGCCAGCAATGCGGCACTGAAGCTCAGCAATAATGCACCCATACACAGTAACCAGCGGTTCATTGCGCAGCCTCCTGTTGCAGTTGCTGATAAATCTGCTGCAGTTTGTTGTTCCAGTTGCGTTCGTTGACGTCACCAACATGGCGGTAACGAATGGTGCCGTTGGCGTCGATAAAGTAGGTTTCCGGCGCACCATAGACACCAAATTCAAAGGCGACGTTGCCTTCCGGATCGTACAAATTAACGGTGTAAGGGTCACCCAGGGTGTTCAGCCAGTCGATGGCTTTGGCCCGTGAATCGTCTTTGTAATTCAGTCCGACAATCGGAATCCCCTGCGCCGACAATTGGTTTAAAAACTCGTGTTCAGCACGGCAGGTCGGACACCAGGTTGCCCAGACGTTCATCAGCAATGGTCCCTGTTTGAGCACCTCTTCGCTGTACACCTTGTCGGTATTGAACAGGTCAACGGCCTCAAATTTGGGTACCGGCTGATCAATCAGCACCGATTCCAGTCGGGTTGGGTCGCTGCCTAAGCCTTTTAACAGAAAGACCACTAGCCCGGCGAACACCACCAATGGCGCAAACAACACCCACCAGCGGCGTTTGTTTTGTGTTTCGCTCATGCTTGTTGCTCCTTAGCCGTTGACGCGTCCGCTTTCACTTTGCGTGAACGGTAGCGTTTATCAGCCATCGCAAACACACCGCCAATCGCCATGATGATGGCACCCAGCCAGATCCAGCGCACAAAAGGTTTTACGTAAAAACGTACCGCCCAGGGCTGATCGGCATCGGCAACATCGTCCAATGGCTCACCCATGGCAATGTAAAGATCGCGCAGCAGGCTGGCATCCAGACCGACTTCGGTCATGCTCATCCGCTGTACGGTATAAAAACGTTTCTCACTGACGACCTCTGTCACCAGCTCGCCGTCCTGATGCAACTGGAACACGCCCTGATCGGCCTGGTAATTCGGCCCTTCAAAATGGGTCAATTCTTTAAAGGTCAGATCGTAACCACTCACTTGCACCGTTTGTCCCGGTGCAATGGCGACGTCGCGCTCGGTTTCGTAATGAGATACCAGCGCCACGCCAATCAGCATCACCGCGAAACCAAGGTGACCTAAGACCATGCCCCAGTGACTGCCGGGAATGCGGGTGATACCGGCCAGCCCCTGTTTACGTTGTTTGAGCGTCTGTTGCACCTCAGTGAAGGTCGTGAGCGCGACCCAGAACGCCAAAAACAGGCCGATCGCCGCCCACAGCGGCAATTCGTCCGCCCAAATTTGCGGCAGCACCAAGGTCAGCGCCAAGGCCAAGACAAGACATAAACCCAGTGGTTTCAGCAGCGGTTGCAACGGCTGCCGGCGCCAGCGCATCAGCGGACCGACGCCCAACAGCAGCGCGAAAGGCACCACCAGATAGCTGTAGAGTTCGTTAAAGAAGGGTTCACCGATGGAAATACTGCCCATCCCCAGCTCTTTGTGCACCAACGGCAGCAACGTACCGAGCAACACCACCACCATGGCCGCCATCAGCAACACGTTGTTGCCCAGCAGCATCACTTCGCGGGAATTAACGTCGTAGCGGCTGTAACCCTGCATTTGTGCTGCGCGCATACCGTACAGCGCCAGTGAGCCGCCGATGACCACCGCCAGCAACACCAGAATAAACAAGCCACGGGTTGGATCTGAGGCGAACGCGTGTACCGACACCAGTACGCCGGAACGAACCAGGAAGGTACCCAGTAGGCTTAAACTGAACGCAGCAATCGCCAGTAACACGGTCCAGGATTTAAAACTACCCCGTTTTTCGGTAACCGCCAGTGAATGCAGCAGTGCGGTGCCGACCAGCCAGGGCATAAAGGACGCGTTTTCGACCGGATCCCAGAACCACCAGCCACCCCAGCCCAGTTCGTAATAGGCCCACCAACTGCCGATGGCAATACCCAGGGTGAGGAAAATCCAGGCGGCCAACGTCCACGGCCGCGACCAGCGCGCCCAGGCCGCATCCAGCTTACCGGAGATAAGTGCGGCAATAGCAAAAGCAAAGGCCACCGAGAAGCCGACATAGCCCATGTACAGCAACGGCGGATGAATGATCATGCCGGGGTCCTGCAACAAGGGATTCAGGTCGCGGCCATCCACCGGGATCATCGGCAGACTGCGATCAAACGGGTTAGACACCGTCAGCATAAACAGATAAAAGCCGATGCTGATAAGCCCTAAAATGCCCAGCACCCGCGCCACCATCGGCAACGGCATTGAGCGGGACAGCAGCGCCACTGCGGCGATCCAGCCCGACTGCATCAACATCCACAATAAAAACGAGCCTTCGTGCGAGCCCCATACGGCGGTTACCCGGTAATGCACCGGTAACGCGGTATTGGAGTTATTGGCCACGTAGGCAATTGAAAAGTCGTTTAACACAAAGGCGGCGACCAACAGCGCAAAAGCGATGGCGGTAAATAAAAACTGCCCTATCGCCAGCGGTCGCGCGTAACTCATCACGCCACCGTGGCTGCGCCAGGCACCGTACAGGGCGTAACCGGCCAACAAGACCGAAAACGCCAGCGCGATGGCGATGCTCAGATGTCCCGCTTCGGCAATCATTGCGACTCTCCGTCTGAGGTCTGTTTAAAGGCGTCCGGTGCATTCGGGTTAACGTGCTTGATGCCTTTCATTTTTTCAGCCAGTTCCGGCGGCATGTATTCTTCGTCGTGCTTAGCCAGCACTTCGCTGGCACGCAGTACCCGCGGTTCAATCAGTTCGCCCTGGGCAACAATGCCCTGCCCTTCGCGGAACAGATCCGGCAGGATGCCCTGATAAAGCACGGTGATTTCGGGGCCGGTATCAGTGATGTTAAAACGCACTTCGAGGGTGTCACGGTTGCGTTTAACCGAGCCTTCTACCACCATGCCGCCAACGCGCATGCGCTGGCCAACGGTCGGTGGTTGTTTGCCTTCCTCGACTTCGACGAAATCGGACGGCGTGTAAAATAAGTTAATGCTCTGGCTCATGGCAAACAGCATCAGCCCGATGGCCACAGATACCCCGACCACCAACAGCATCACCCAGGTTAAGCGTTTTTTTCTGCGTGGGTTCATCATCGCTTCGACTCCTCAACCGGCGACGATTGCCGTTGCTGACGTTTGGACAAACGCTGCCTGCGACGCTGCAATGTTCTGCTTTGTCGTTGCAGGCGGCGACGTCCGATCAGCGCATCCAGTGCGACACCGGCAATCACCAAAAAGGTCAGAAAGAACGACAACCAGACGTAAAAGCCATAGCCGCCCATCTGTACAAATTCCTGAAAACTGTCAAAAGCCATTAGTGTGACTCCTCCGCCGTGCCCAGTACGCGCTGCGCCCAGGGCCGGTGTAACTCATGGCGTAATAATTCGTTTTTAAAGCGCATCATCACCAGGCTGATGGTCAGCAGCATGAAGCCGAGCAGACTGATGAGCAACGGCCAGAGCATGCTGGTCGCTATCGACGGCCGCTCAAATTTAGTAATGGTCGCGCCCTGATGCAGGGTGTTCCACCACTCGACGGAATAATGAATGATGGGCAGGTTGACGACCCCGACGATGGCCAGAATGGCTGCCGCTTTCGCACCGGTGCGCTGGTCATCAAAGGCGTAATACAACGCCATTACACCGACGTACAGGAACAACAGGATCAGCTCCGACGTGAGCCGCGCGTCCCATACCCACCAGGTGCCCCACATCGGCTTGCCCCAGATGGCGCCGGTAAACAGGGCAATGGCGGTCATCGCGGCACCGACCGGCGCAATGGCGGGAATCGACCATTCTGCGGTTTTGATCTGCCAGACCAGAGCAATCACCCCCATCACGGCCATGCCAAAGTAGGCTCCCATGGAGAAAATCGCTGACGGCACATGAATGTAGATAATGCGGTAACTGTCACCCTGCTGATAATCCGACGGTGCGAACGCCAGCCCCCAGACCATACCGACCAGCAGTGACACCGCGGTTAACGCCGCGAACCAAGGCAGCAGTTTGTCGACCAAACGATAAGTTGCTTCAGGTTTTGCGTAAGGGTGTAACCATCGCCACATATTAATTCATACTCATTCTGACAGCGGCCGCCATCGCCAGCGGCGCCAGGGTTACCGTTAATACGGAGATTGCAGCCAAAATGGCCAATTGTCCTTGCACCGCCAGGCCCATGCCGGCGTTTTCCACCGCCGAGGTTGCAAAAATCAGCAACGGGATAAACAGCGGTAATAATATCAAGCTGACCAGCGAGCCGCCACGTTGCAACTGTAAGGTCAGCGCGGCGCCGATAGCACCCAGTGCACTCAGTGCCGGGGTGCCCAGCAGCAGCGTCAGTGCCAGTGCCCACCAGGCGTCCAGCGGTAAATTCAGTAATAACGCCAGCACCGGCGACAGGATCACCAGCGGCAGTCCGCTTAACAGCCAGTGCGCTGCCACTTTGGCGGTCAGCGTAAAAGCCAACGGTTGCGGCAACAGACACAACTGCTCCAGTGAGCCGTCGTTGTAGTCGTCCTTAAACAGCCGATCCAGACCGAGCAGGGTTGCCAACAGTGCCGCCACCCAGATGATACCCGGCGCAATGCGCGCAAGAATGTCCGGACCGGGGCCAATCCCCAGCGGGAACAAGGTCACCACCATTAACAAAAACAACAGCGGGTTGAGCGCGTCAGAGCGCCGTCGTGCGGCAATGCGCAAATCTTTCACTAATACCGACCGCCATAACTGCCAGGAGTTCATCATAACAACACCTCGGCCCGGGCGCTGTTGAGTGTCAGTTGCTGCAGTGGCAACTGGGTGTCGGTCAGCGGCTGATGAGAGGTCATGACGATACTGCCGCCGCGGCTGAGGTGCTGCAGAAAACGTTGTTGTAACAGCGCAATGCCATCCACGTCCAGTGAGGTAAAAGGCTCATCGAGGATCCACAAGCTGGCGGTGCTGCACCAGAGTCGGGTGAGTGCTACGCGGCGCTGCTGTCCGGCCGACAGCCGTCCGGTCATTTCTTCTTCCAGCCCCAACAAACCGAGTTGTTCCAGGACATCCCAGTCCTGCGCTTGCTCGGCGGTGGCGGTGGTGTCGCCCCCCAACCGGCGCTGCCAGAACACGTTCTCGAGCGCACTGAGTTCGGGTTTAACGGCCGCTTTATGGCCAATGTATAACAGCTGTTGATGATAGTCGTCGCGAACCCGGTGCAGCGGCTGGCCGTTAAAACGGACTTCGCCCTCGTTCGGCACCAGTAACCCCGCCAACATACGGAGTAAGGTTGACTTGCCGGCACCGTTGGCACCGCTGATCTGCCAGATCTCGCCGGCCTGAACGGCCAGTTGCAACTGCGAGAACAATACGCGTCCACTGCGAATTGAGCTTACACGGTCGGCGTGTAATAGTGGCATAGCCGTGTTCGTGGACTGTGTCATCGATGGTTAATCCAACACCCAAACATCAAAGTGTGAAAGAAATACGTAAATTGGCTCGAGTTTACCACAGTTATTGCCGAAAATACCATGTAAACCCACGCGAAAACGGTAACCTTTGTCACCGGGGGATGACGCTGAAATGGAACTGAATCAGTTACTGCAAAATCTGCTGAATACGTCGGGCAAAGCCGATACTCAGGCACTGCCTACGGGCGTTCTTAAGCAGTTGACCCGTGTCGTCGATGCCGACGCGGCCAAGGTGCTGATGCAGGTACTGCAACGGGCGGCCGGCAACGCGCCGGTGACTCAAATGCCGGCATCGACCACGACGGCTGATGTGCCAACCGCCGCGCGGCTGCCGGTATTGCCGGTGACCATCACACTGACGCCGGCTAACGCGGCACTGCAGCGTCCGCCACAGGTACTGCTGAACCTTGACCTTAACGGCAAGACCCTGACGCTGCCGATAGCCATTGACCGGCCGCAACAGCAGCAGTTGCAACAATTGCCGCCCGCGAATCAGAATCAACCACTGTTGCTGCTGGTAACAGCGGTATTGCCCGCTGCGCGGGGCGCAACGACGGGCCAGCCATCGGCACAGCCGGTCGTACAAAATCCGCTGCCAACCACTCCGCCCGCCGCAACCAGAGCGGGCGCGCAACCGCCGTCGCAGTCACAGGCGCTGTTGCAGGTACAACTGGTCAGCCCCAAAGCGCCGCAGCAACCCGTTACGCTGTCGCTACCGCTGACACAGTTACCGCGGCCGGTGGCGGCCGCGCTGTTGAACACGGCCAGCTCAGTGACCAGCCCGTCCAGTTCTCCAACCGCAGCAACGGCGCCGCCTGCGCCGGCTCCTATCAGCCAGGCTCCCGCACCGCAGGGGCTGATGCTGAAACAGGCGAGCCAGATCACCCCTCAGCAGTTTCAACAGGCCTTACAACAGTTGCTTCGCTCGCTACCGCCGCAGCCTCAGCCGTCAATGTCGACGGCCGCGCCAGCGCCGGCCAGCCCTGAGCAGGCATTGACGCGGTTACTGCGGGCCGTGGTACAGCAGTTGCCGCCGCCGGAGGCCATGCAGCAGCCGCAACAACTGAAACAATGGGTCAACGACTGGTTTGCCGCCAAACCGGTGGCCGCGCAAGCTCAGCAGCAACTCGGTGGGCTGGGTAAAATGCTGATGATGCTATTGGGTATGACCTTACAAAAGGCGCCGACACCGTCGGCAACAAGTTCCGCGGCGTCGGCGTTGCAACAGCACAACGCCAATCATTTGACGCAGGCATTGCTGGATGAAATTCTGCGCCCGGCGGCACGGCGCCCCAACGAACCGCAGTTTACCGGCGAAGTGCGCGATCGCATCAATCAGCTGTTACAGCAATTGCCACAAACGCAGTTGCAACGGTTGATGCAGTTGTTTACGGCGGTACTTAACGGCGCCCAGACCAGTCAGGCGCGGCTGGCCGAAACCAGTACCAGCAGCCCGGAGTACTTTGTGCTGCTACCGGCGTCCGCACAACAGCAGCAACAGCAACATGAGCTATTAATCCGCCGCGAGCAGCAGCCACCGAAAGACGGTGAACCGGGCCGCACACTGTGGCTATTTACCCTGCGTTTTGAATTGAAACAGTACGGACCGCTGCTGGTTAAAGGCCGCTATCACCCTGCTGGTACGCGGGTGGATTTTTACACTGAATCGGACCACGCGCAGCGATCAATGGAAAAACACATCGAAAAGCTGGCCGAGCGCTTTTCCAGTCTTGAGGTGCAGGGTATTCAGTTGGCGGTACAAAAAGGCAAAGTACCTGATACGCTGGCCACACAACAAAGCGGCATTATTCGGGTGACGGTATGAGCGATAAGCAATCGAAACAAGCGATCGGACTTTCTTATGACGGCGTCAATGCGCCGCAGGTTATCGCTAAGGGCTTTGATGAACTGGCGGAAGAAATCATCGCGGTGGCAAAAGAGCATGGCGTGATGGTGCACGAGGATCCGTTATTATCGGATTCGCTGACACGGCTGAACGTGGGTGAAGAAATTCCGCGCGATCTGTACATCATCATTGCTGAAATCATTGCCTTTGCCTATCTGCTGGACGGCAAGTTTCCCGCATCATGGGAGGCGTAACGGGATTATTTGCGCATCGCCACCAGCAACTCCGCTTCGGCACGGGGTAAGTCGCATTCCTGCATGATGTCTTCGACTGTGGCGCCATCGGCAATCAGTTTGGCCGCGCGTTGATAGAGTTTTGCGCCCGGATCCTGCTCCGCCAGTTGCTGCAGTTTTTGCTCTAACAACTGCTGTTCTTGCTGGAGCTGTGCCACTGTCTGCTGCAGTTGCTCGCTTTGCGCGTCCAGTTGTTGCTTGAGGCTTAATTCAAGACTCTGTTGCAGTTGTTCGGTTTGGGCATAGTCAACATGACTGGGTTGCTGTTCCAGTTGTTGCTCCAGTTGTTGCTTTAGGGCCAGCACGTCAGCCGCGGTTTCGGTTAGCATCATCAGCCGCTGTTGCTGACGTTCAATCAGCTCAGCCTGTTTGCGCGACGTGACAATCACCGCGGTCAGTGCCAGCAGCGCCAGCACTAACGCGATCACGGCGATGATCAACGGCGTCGAGAGCATCATTGGTTAACCCAAACGGGAAATCTCATCCCACTCATCGTCGGTCAGCATTTTGTCCAGATCGACCAGGATCAGCAACTCGTCATCGCGATTGCTGACGCCTTGAATAAAGCGCGAGCTTTCGTCGGTACCGACGTTCGGTGCGGTATCAATTTCTGATTTTTTCAGGTAAACCACTTCGGCTACACTGTCCACCAGGATGCCGATGACCTGTTTTTCCGATTCGATAATGACCACACGAGTGCTGTCGGTCACTTCCGTTTGGGGCAGACCAAAGCGCAGGCGGGTGTCGATGACGGTTACCACGTTGCCGCGCAGATTGATGATACCCAACACATAGTTTGGCGCGCCGGGGACCGGGGCGATTTCGCTGTAGCGCAAGACTTCCTGCACCTGCATTACGTTAATGCCGTAGGTTTCCTGATCGAGCTGAAAGGTTACCCATTGCAATACTTCGTCGTTTGCGTCTGTTTCGCTGTTTTTACGCGTGTTTTTTACGTTTCGAGTTTCCGTCGCCATGCTTTTGCTCCGATATTTTGTGGTCGCGCCAGGGCGCGGCCTCCGGGTTATTTTTGAATGTGTCCTGAACCGTTATTCAGCAGTGTAATCAATGCATTGACGTCGAGCAATGCACACATGCGTTCGCGTACCACACCGGCGAGCCATGGGCGCTTTTCATTGACACCTTTACGCCATTGGATGGCATCCGGGTGCAGCGGTTCGCTGTCAACCAATTCTTCGCACAATAGCCCCCAGGGGCTGTCGTTGAGCGTGATCAGATATTGATAGTCGATACTCTGTTCAAGCTCCGGGGTTAATTTTTCCGGCATCACCCATCTAGCTGTATCGACCACTTGCAGTTTTTCTTCACGTTCGGTCATGATGCCTCTGAACCATTTCGGTTTGCCAATCAGCGGGCTGATTTTACCGACCGTGTGAATACCACCGAGACTTTTTAACGGTACCGCCAGAGTGAGCCCGGCGACGCGGAAGAACAACGCCTGGAAGTCACCTTGCTGGTATTCCTGCATGGCATCGGGCTTAGGGCTTGCTTCGTTCGCCGGTTTAGGCGCTGCGCGCGGTGTGGGGCTTGCTTCGCTCGCCGGCTTGGGCGCTGCGCGCGGTGTAGGGCTTGCTTCGCTTGCCGGCTTGGGCGCTGCGCGCGGTGCGGGGCTTGCTTCGCTCGCCGGTTTGGGCGCTTCGCGCGTTAGTGTCGCTTTTTGCAGCAGTTGTTTGACCGGCTCGTGGTCGAACTCGGCGACGGGCTTTTTTTCTTCCTCAAGCAAGGCGTTGAGGTATTCCATCATGGCTTTATCGCTGCTGCCGCTCATTCTGTGTCCTGCTGTGCTAACTGTTGTAAATGGGTCAACAAACTTTGATAGGCTAACACACCGCGAGCCTTAGGCGCATACAACGACGGTGGCAGTTGTTCATTACTGGCGTCACGAAACTTGGTATCGATGGGTATCATGCCATTCCAGACCGAATTGCCATAGCGTTCCACCAGTTTTTTGTAGGTATCCAGTGACGCTCGTGTGCGCTTGTCGTAAAGCGTCGGGATGATGGTGTAGCGATAACCGTGGCCGCGGGATTTTTGGATCAAGGACAGTGTGCGCATCATCCGATCCAACCCTTTCAGAGCCAGAAACTCCGTCTGCATAGGGATCAACACCCGATGACAGCAGGCCAGCGCATTAACCATCAGTACGCCAAGCACCGGCGGCACGTCAATCAGTACGTAATCGTAGTCGTCGGCGACCAGCGCCAGCGCGCGTTTTAACACCAGCCCCATGCCGCCCTGCGTGCCGAGTTTACGATCCAGCGTGGCCAGGGCCATAGTGGCCGGCATCACGTCGAGGTGTTTTACTTCGCTGGGCAGAATTGCCTGTTTGACCTGTTCACGGGTAATGGCTTTTCCGGCCGAGAATACATCATAGGCGCTGGCGGGCAGCTCTTCGGAATCAAAGCCAAAATAGTAAGTCAGTGACGCATGCGGGTCGGTATCGATGCACAGTACGCGTTGTTGCCGCTCAGCCAGCAGTCCGGCCAGGGCAACCGTGGTGGTGGTTTTACCAACACCACCCTTTTGGTTCGCGACGGTCCATACGATCATGCTCAGTGGTATCCAACCTCTTTTAAGATGGCGCGGGCCATGTCATTTAAGCTGATACTGCGCGTCGAAATACCGGCACTGGCGACCGCTTGTGGCATACCGTAAACCACGCAGCTGGCTTCATCCTGCGCCCAGATGGTGGCCCCCTGCTGTTTCAGCATTCGTGAACCCTCGCGTCCATCGGCTCCCATGCCGGTCAGGATAACGCCCAGCACCTTGCCGCCGAACAATTTCGATAGGCTGGCAAAGGTAATGTCGACACTGGGTTTGTAGGTGATCCGGCCGCTGTTGTCCTCTTTGATACGAATGCGTGCGCTGCTGGCCGAGCCATCGACGATCATCTGTTTGCCGCCGGGCGCCAGATACGCGTGTCCGGGGCGCAGCACATCGCCCTCTTCCGCTTCTTTCACGCGCACTTTACAGAGCCCGTCGAGGCGCTGCGAAAAGGCTTTGGTGAAAGCCGCCGGCATATGTTGCACCATCAGGATCGGGTACGGGAAGTTCTCCGGCAATTGCGTCAGAATTTTTTGCAGCGCCACCGGGCCACCGGTTGAGGTACCAATCGCCAGCACCTGATAAGCGCGGTTAATGGTTAGATTGCCGGTCGACGCCGGCGTGCTTGGCGCGGTGGCCTGCTCACGCTGACGTTGACGCTCTTCACTGCGCTGGCGAATGCGGTCCAGCGCCGACGATGACGTGCTGCTGGTATCACGATGGCTGCTGACATCACGGCTTGAGGGACGTGGGTCGGTTGTCGGTCGCGTCGGCGTTGCTGCCCGGGTGGAACGCGCCGAGCTGTCCTGAGCAATGGCCAGTACGCGATCCTGCAGAGTTTTTACCGCTTCGTCGCGATTACGGGCGATGTCTTCAAACTTTTTCGGTAAGAAATCGGCGGCACCGGCTTCCAGCGCATTCAATGTTGCGGTGGCGCCTTCGTGAGTCAGTGAGCTGAACATCAGGATCGGGCACGGCGCCGAACGCATGATTTCTTTGACCGCATCAATGCCGTTCATAACCGGCATTTCGATATCCATGGTGATCACGTCGGGGCGGAGTGACTTGGCCTTGTCAACGGCTTCGCGGCCGTCGTTGGCTGAGCCGATCACTTCCAGTCGGCTGTTTTGTTCGAGGATCTCAGTGACTCGGCGGCGAAAAAACGCCGAGTCATCTACCACCAGAACTCGTACTGTCATCAGGAGGGTTATCCGTTAACGTTTGGCGTAATACTTGAGCATGCTCGGTACATCGATGATCAAGGCAATACCACCATCACTGGTGATGGTTGCTCCGGCCATCCCCGGCGTGCCCTGCAATAATTTATCCAGCGGCTTAATCACCACTTCTTCCTGGCCAATCAGTGCATCGACCACGAAGCCGACTTGCTGATTACCGATTTGTACCACCACCACATGACCGTTTTCGTTACGGCTTGAGCGGTCCGGGTTGCGCACCAGCCAGTGCTCGAGGAAGAACAGCGGTATCGCGCGGTTACGGACAATCAGCGTCAACTGACCATCGACGGTATTGGTACGCTTCATGTCGAGGTCGATGATTTCACTGACGACCGCTAATGGCAGCGCGAAGGTTTGATCTTTCACCGCCACCATTAAGGTTGGCAGAATGGCCAACGTCAGTGGCACTTTGATCAGCAGCTCGGTACCTTTACCCAGCTCTGAATTGATCTTAACACTACCGTTGAGCTGGGCAATTTTCGTTTTTACAACGTCCATGCCCACACCGCGACCGGATACTTCAGACACTTGCTCTTTGGTCGAGAAACCGGCCGCAAAAATGAGGTTATACGCGTCTTCATTGCTCATGCGGGCGGCACTGTCTTCGTCCAGTACGCCACGCTTAATGGCAATGCTTTTCAGTTTTTCAGCGTCCATACCCGCACCGTCGTCTTTGATCGACAGCATGATATGGTCGCCTTCCTGCGACGCCGACAAGGTTACTGTACCCTGGCGTGGCTTTCCTTTGGCAACCCGTTCATCCGGCATTTCAATACCGTGGTCGACCGAGTTGCGCACCAAATGCACCAAGGGATCGGCAAGCGCTTCAACCAGGTTTTTGTCGAGATCGGTTTCTTCACCATACATCTCGAGGTTGATTTCTTTTTTCAGGCTGCGCGCAAGGTCGCGAACCACTCGCGGGAAGCGGCCGAAGACTTTCTTAATCGGCTGCATACGCGTTTTCATCACCGCACCCTGCAAGTCACCGGTTACCACGTCCAGGTTAGAAATGGCTTTGCTCATTTCCTGGGCGTTTTGGTTATCGTCGTTGTTGCTGAGGCTCAGTAAACGGTTACGCACCAACACCAGTTCGCCGACCATGTTCATGATTTCGTCAAGACGTTTGGTATCAACGCGGACCGTGGTTTCTGCCGGTGGTGGCGGCGGTGTTTTTGCGCCGGCCGCGGGTTTAGCCGCTTCGCTTGGTTTAGAGGCTGCGCCTGGTTTAGAAGCTTCGCTTGGTTTAGCGCCTGCGGCGGGTTTGGAAGCTTCGCTTGGTTTAGCGCCTGCGGCTGGTTTAGCGGCTTCGCCTGGTTTGGCTGTTGGGGCTTTGCCCTGGCCATGGAGTTCGTCAAGTAAGGATTCGAACTCGTCGTCGGTGATTTCGTCGTCGTCTTTACCCGAGCCAGAGGCACGAGCTGTATCCGGGGCCGGCTTGTTGGCGTCTAGCTTGGTTGGGGCTTTGCCCTGACCATGCAGTTCGTCCAGTAAGGCTTCGAACTCGTCGTCGGTGATTTCGTCGTCGTTACTCGTGCCAGAGGCACGAGCTACATCAGAGGCACGAGCCGCATCAGAGGCGCCAGTTACATCAGAGTCACGAGCCGCATCAGAGGCGGCTTTGGTTGGCGCTTTGCCTTTGCCATGCAGTTCGTCGAGCAGGGCTTCGAATTCGTCTTCCTGAATTTCGTCGATGCCACCGTCGTTGGCTTCGCTTTCCGGTTGTTCCGGCTGTTCCGGCTCCGCGGGCGCTTGAGCTTCTTCAGTGGTGTCAGCGGCAGCAGCGTCCTGTTCGTCGGCCGATTCCGGTTCACTGAGTTTGTGCAAAGCCTGCAGCAGTTGGTCAGAGGCAGCTTCAACGTCTTCGCGCGCCTGCAACTGAGCAAACTGCGCGTTGATGGTGTCCAGCGCCTGCAAAATGACGTCCATGAGCTCTGAAGTGACACGGCGTTGATGATTACGCAAGGTGTCAAAAACGTTTTCGGCACCATGACAGGTGTCCACTAACGCGTGCACGTTCAAAAAGCCGGCACCACCTTTAACGGTATGGAAACCGCGGAAAATGGCGTTCAGCAAATCTGAATTCTCAGGATCGTTTTCAAGCTCTACCAATTGCTCTGACAGTTGCTCGAGGATTTCCCCGGCTTCTATCAAAAAATCCTGCAGAATGTCTTCGTCCATTTCAAAGCTCATGCAATCGCTGCTCCTAGAATCCTAAACTCGACAATAAATCGTCAACATCGTCCTGACCGGACACCACATCATCACGCTTATCGGCGTCGATAATGGGTCCTTCTGCCTGACTTTTATCGGCCGCTTGCGGCGCTTTCTTAGCACCTTTTTTCGCTTCGTCGCCAAACAGCTTCAGTAACTCAATCAGGTTCTTTTCGACGTCCTCAACCAACTGGATGACACGGCGGATGACCTGACCGGTAATGTCCTGGTAATCCTGAGCCATTAATACTTCCGTCATCAAGCCGTGGATCTGCGGCATGTTCTGCCCACACGACCTAAGTACGTCGTCAACGCCGTGGCACAACGACTTAAACTCAGACAACTCAATGTTATTGTCCATAAGTTGTTGCCATTTCGGCATTAATTGCTCGATTTTTTGATGCATGTCATCTGCCATCGGCAAACAAGCTTCCACGGCATCCATGGTGCGGTTGGCGGCATCTTCGGTTTTTTGAATGACGTATTGCAGACGATTCTGTGCGTCGGGCAGTTCGTCTTCAGTCAGTTGCACAATGCGGGGGTCCAACTGAAAATCCTGCAGCGCTTCGTGGAGGTCACGCGTTAACTGTCCTACCGAAGTAAACAGTTTGTCGTTGCGCCGATTGTACACTTCGTCGAGCATTTCGTTGGCTCGTTTCTGCTGACCGGCTTCCAGTAAGGCAACCAGTTCTTTGGCTTGCTCTAACGAAATGTCGTGGGCATGCTCTGTCATGATAGCTCGCCCTGTTAGCTAATGCGTTCGAAGATCTTATCGAGTTTTTCTTTTAGCGTCGCAGCGGTAAAAGGTTTCACGATGTATCCGTTGACGCCGGCCTGTGCGGCCTGGATGATCTGCTCGCGTTTGGCTTCTGCCGTTACCATCAACACTGGCAGGTGTGACAATTTATCGTCTTTGCGAATTTCTTTGAGCAAATCGATGCCTTGCATACCCGGCATATTCCAGTCTGTTACGACAAAGTCAAAGTCACCTTGTTGCAACATGGGCAGCGCGGTATTACCGTCGTCGGCTTCCTGAATGTTGGTGAAGCCCAAATCGCGCAGTAAGTTTTTGATGATTCGTCTCATTGTTGAAAAGTCATCAACAACAAGAATTTTCATATTTTTATCCAAAGCTCCCTCCACTGAGGCTCTCGATTACCACAAATTATTCAACCCAACTCTGCATACGCGATTTAAGGCGCAGCATGGCTTGACTATGAATTTGACTGACTCGCGATTCACTCACACTGAGTACTTCGCCAATCTCTTTTAAGTTCAGTTCTTCATCATAATACAACGAAAGCACCAAAGCTTCACGTTCAGGTAATGACGAAATGGTTTCGACTAACGCCCGATGAAAGGCATCGTTCTCGATATCCCGTTGCGGCTCGTAATGCGCGCCGCTTACCTGCTCGGGTATGATCGCATCTTCTGACACCCCGAGGTCTTCAATACCGATGATGCGTCCCGAGTTTACATCACGCAAGATAGCATGATACTCGTCCAGCGACAGCTCCAATTGTGCCGCTACTTCTACGTCTTTGGCATCACGGCCGGTTTCGTTCTCAACCTGCCGAATGGCTTCCAGTACCCGCCGGTGATTTCGGTGTACGGAGCGCGGCGCCCAGTCTCCCCGGCGGATTTCGTCAAGCATCGCACCGCGAATACGAATGCCGGCAAAGGTTTCAAAGCTGGCCCCTTTGCTGCCGTCAAAATTTCGTGCCGCTTCCAATAAACCAATCATGCCCGACTGGATCAGGTCGTCGATTTGCACACTGGCCGGCAATCGCGCCATCATGTGGTGCGCGATACGCTTAACCAGACCGGTATGCTTCTCGATAATGGCCTGACGGTTGTCGGCATGCGCACTGTACACAGCTGCTTTATTCATTGGCAACATCCTGCTTAGATCTGTTATCGGCAGAAGTTATTAATTGTTCAAGGAAAAATTCCATGTGCCCACCTGCTTGGGCAGGGATTGGCCAGTCCAGGGCCTTCTTCGCCAGCGCTTTTATCGCCAACGATGCGGGTGATTTCGGGTGCGCCACGACCATCGCCTTTTGCTTTCTGACCGCCTGACGCAGGTTTTCGTCAAACGGAATAATAGCGGACAATTCTAACGCGACATCCAAAAATCGATCGGTGACTTTTGTCAATTTATTAAACAGCACCTGGCCGTCACGGAGGTTGCGTACCATATTGGCAACCACCTTAAACTTAAACACACCCTGGTCGCGACTCAATACTTTCATCAACGCGTACGCATCGGTAATTGACGTCGGTTCGTCACAGACCACCACGATAACGTCCTGGGATGCCCGCGCAAAGCTGACCACCGTGTTGCCAATACCGGCGGCGGTATCGACGATCAAGACATCAAAATCGCCCTGAAGCTCACTGAATGCCTGGATCAGGCTGGCGTGTTCACGCTCGGTCAACTCGACCATGGTGCGCGTACCTGAAGTGGCCGGTACGATTTGGATGCCCGCCGGCCCTTCCACCAGGATGTCCCGCAAATCGGCGGTACCGTCGAGCACATGAGAAAGGTTTTTACGCACTCTGAGGCCCAACATAACGTCAACGTTTGCTAACCCCAGATCGGCGTCTAAGACCAAGACGCGCTTACCCTGCTGCGCCATTGCAATCGCCATATTCAGCGACACGTTGGTTTTACCCACGCCGCCTTTGCCTCCGGTGACTGCAATTACTTTGATCTTTGACTGTTTCATTCTTCTTAAGCCACTTGCTTGATCCATGTGCGCGCTACTTCTTTAGTTAATACTCGTGTGCCAGTACGATTTTGGCATCTCTGTCATGTTCGAACAAATGCTTTTGTCATACAAGCGCTCAGCTTCGTTCACCAGAAAATGGGCGTCCGCCACTTTGATGTCTTCCGGAACTTGCTGGCCGTTGGTTAGATAACTTACCGCCATGCCATGCTCGATGGCAACACTGATGCTCTCACCCAGACTCAGGCATTCGTCCAGTTTGGTAAAAATACAGCCACTCAACGGCAGTGTTTTAAACTGTTTGACAGCGTCATTCAGTACCTGCGTTTGTGACGTTGCTGATAATACCAGATATGGACGAATACGCAGACGGTTATTGTGCAGTAACGTGGCCAGTTGGTCATTCAGGCGTTTATCACGCTGACCCATACCGGCGGTGTCGATCAGGATCAGTGATTTATCGCGCAGCGTCAGTAACGCATCGGCTAACTCTTTGGCGTTATTGGCAATTTTTACCGGACAACCCAGGATACGTCCATAGGTCTGTAATTGTTCACTGGCACCAATACGGAAGGTGTCGGTGGTGATCAGCGCCACTTTGTCAGCGCCGTGACGCTGCGCGTAACGTGCTGCCAGCTTGGCAATGGTCGTGGTTTTGCCGACACCGGTCGGGCCTACCAAGGCCACCGCGCCGCCACGCGTCAAAATATCGTCAGCGGTGGTATTGAGCTGACCTTCCAGTAATTGCAGGCATTGCTCCCAGCTGTCGTCGTCTTCGCCGCCTTCGGGAATGAAACAGGCGATCTGATCGGCGATGCGTTCGCTCAGACCCATGCCCATCAAACGCTTGGTGAGCATGGCACGGATGGGTTCTTCGCGCTCGATTTCTTGCTTCATCAGGCCGCTTAGCTGATGTTGCAACAGATCTTTGATGCCGCGGATCTGGGCTTTTAATTCGGCGATTTCAGCAGCACTGCCGCCACTGACGTGCTCGGGGATGTCATCCCCGAGCGCTTGGCGCCCCTGCGGGGCTTGCTCGGCGCCCTGTGGGCTTGCTTGGCGCGGCGTTGCCGCTTGCTGGGCGCGCGCTCCTTCGTCGCTTGCTTGCTGGTTTGGCGCGCTTGTGCCTTCGGCACTTGCGCTTGCTGTCGCGCCAAAGGCGCGACCTACGGATTCGCTTGTGCCTTCGGCACTTGCGCTTGCTGTCGCGCCAAAGGCGCGACCTACGGGGTGGCTTGTGCCTTCGGCACTCGCCGGATTTTGGCCGTGGCTTGTGCCTTCGGCACTCGCTGCTTGGCGTTGGAGGAGTTCGGCGAGGGAGCTGGCTGGCTCCTCTGTCGCGCCAGAGGCGCGACCTACGGGTGCTGCTTCGGGTTGTTGGGCGTCGGGGTCGACGGCGGCGACGATTTCGATGCCACCGTTGACCTTTTTATTCGACATGATCACAGCGTCCGGGCCCAGGGTTTCTTTTACCTGCAGCAATGCGCGGCGCATATCTTCGGCAAAAAAGCGTTTAATTTTCACAAGCGACTCCCATCCTAACTATTCTGGCCCACGGTTTGGTTTCCACCGATAGAGCTGACGATCCGAATTTGTTTATCATCGGGGATTTCCTGATAACTCAGTACTCTCATGCCATCTGTCGCGTGACGGGCAAAGCGTGCCATGGTCGAGCGCAGTAGCCCCGAGGTCAGCAACACCGACGGTTCTCCGTTCATTTCCTGTTGCTGATGTACGTCGCGTAATGATTCCTGTAACCGTTCTGCAAGACCGGGTTCGATGCCTGCACCTTGCTGATTACCGTCATTACCGGCGGCTTGCAAAGACTGATGCAACATCTGTTCCAACTCTGGCGCTAACGTGATAACCGGCAGTTCTGGCGCGCCCTCCGAGATATCCTGCACGATCAGACGACGCAGGGCGATGCGCACGGCGGCGGTGAGAACGTCAGGATCTTGACTCCGTGGTGCGTATTCCACCAGGGTCTGTACGATGGTACGCATATCGCGGATGGCGATGCCCTCATCGAGCAGGTTTTGCAGCACTTTGACAAAATTGCCCAGCGACAGCATATCCGGTACCAGCCCTTCGACCAGTTTCGGATGGCTGCGGCCAAGGCGATCGAGTAGTTCCTGCGCTTCTTCGTGACCCAGCAACTGTGACGCGTGGTTGGTGACGATTTGGCTTAGGTGAGTTGCCACCACCGTCGCCGCGTCCACCACGGTGTAACCCAGCGTTTGCGCGTGTTCACGCTGTTCCGGGCGGATCCACACCGCATCCAGGCCAAAGGCCGGATCTTTGGTCTTTTCACCGTCCAGTTCGCCGAACACCTGACCCGGATTAATCGCCAGTTCCCAGTCGTGACGGATCTCGGCTTCGCCCATGGTGACGCCCATCATGGTAATGCGGTAGCTGTTCGGGCCTAAATCGAGGTTGTCGCGAATGTGCACCGAAGGTACCAGAAAGCCGAATTCCTGCGACTGCTTCTTACGCACACCCTTGATGCGCGACAACAGCTCGCCGCCCTGCGACTTGTCGACTAACGGGATCAGACGATAACCCACTTCCAGGCCCAGGGTATCGACATGGCGCACGTCGTCCCAACTGAGCTCTTTTTGGACTTGCTGTTGTTTTTGCTCCTGCTGCTCTTTTTCGACCAGCTCACCTTCCTGAGTTTCGCTTTTCTTGATTTTGAAGTAAGCGGCGCCGGCCAGTACCGCCGACATGCTTAAAAACGCCAGGTGTGGCATGCCCGGGATCACGCCCAGCGCAAACAACACGGCACTGGCAATCACCAGGACACGGGGGTTGTCGACCAACTGAAACACCACCGCGTCGCCCATGTCTTTGGTGTCGTTTTCGCGGGTGATGATGATGGCGGTGGCAACCGACAGTAACAGTGCCGGGATTTGCGCGACCAAACCGTCACCAATGGTCAGCAGGGTGTAAACCTCGATGGCTTCGCCGAAGCTCAGACCATGTTGGATCATCCCAATCAGGAAGCCGCCGATGATGTTAATCAGCAGGATCAGAATACCGGCGATGGCGTCGCCTTTAACGAATTTACTGGCACCGTCCATTGAACCGTAGAAGTCCGCCTCGCGGGTAACGTCCTGACGACGCTGTTTGGCTTCTTCCTGGTTGATCAAACCGGCGTTCAGGTCGGCGTCAATGGCCATTTGTTTACCCGGCATGGCGTCAAGGGTAAAACGTGCGGTCACTTCCGAGATACGTCCGGCACCCTTGGTGATAACCACGAAGTTGATGATAACCAGAATGGCGAACACCACCAAACCGACGGTGTAGTTACCGCCGATCACCACGCTACCAAAGGCTTCGATAACGCTACCGGCAGCGCCCGGACCGTTGTGACCTTCGAGCAATACAATACGGGTGGAGGCGACGTTGAGCGACAAGCGCAGGACGGTGGCGATCAGCAGCACCGTCGGAAACGCCGCAAAGTCCAGTGGTCGCTGGGTATAAACCGCAACCAGCATCACCACCAGCGACAGGGTGATGG
The DNA here is from genome assembly GCF_003987185.1 of Idiomarina aquatica. Lineage (GTDB taxonomy): Bacteria > Pseudomonadota > Gammaproteobacteria > Enterobacterales > Alteromonadaceae > Idiomarina > Idiomarina aquatica. The sequence continues at coordinate 634,876 of NZ_PIPS01000001.1, forward strand.
AAAACGAGAATAATATATCCAGGATCATCGCCGGGATCGGCAACACCACCATCGCCAGTATCGCCATCACCGCCAGGGGGGTACCGAAACCTTTGATTAAATAGGAGTTATTCTGTGCAAATGCTTTTACGCTGTTAAGCCGTTCCGCACCACTCGCCATACTTCGTTTCTCGCGTCAAAAGTTTGAATCTGGGGTTGTGTTATTCAAGATGTGTGCCATAAATGCTCTAGGGCTTCGATTGGCTTTTTCGGCGGATGCGGGCTTTGCTCCGCCGGTGCGTTCGGCTACGCCTCACTAAACCGGCGGGTACCGAGGATCTGAACGGGCTTTGTGGGGATGCCGGCTCGCCGGGTTTTAAAGAATTTTTCGATAAATGCTTTCAACACTCAGATCTCGGCTTCATTACTGAGTCTTTGCAGATCGTGTGTAGCCATCGGTTTAGCGAGCCGCAGGCGAGCGCACCGATGGAAAAAGTCCAGCATCCGTCATCGGATCCCATCAAGATCGAAGCCGATATCGCGTACGAATTTATCCGTTACCGTGCAATGGGCGTTTGGCCAAAGGTGGCTAAACTGGGTGGTTTTGAACGGTGTTGTGATGGGCTTTAGTTTGCTTGAGTTATTGGTGTCGATGGTGGTGGTGGCGTTCTTGCTGGCGGCGGGGATGCCGGGGTTACAGCAGACCTCGGAGCGGGTGCAGATGGCGGTGTGGAGTGAACGGGTGATGTTGTTGCTGCAACAACGTAAGGCTTTTGCGATGGCTGAAGACCGTTCGATTACGGTGGATTTGGCGTCGTTGGCAACGGAGCTGCCGCCGCGGTTGCTGTTGACGCATAACTTTTATGCCGGTGCGCCGTTGAGTTTTGAGGGGGCCAGCGGTTTTGCCCGGGCCGGCAGCCTGGAGTTGCGTAACGGCGGTTATGCAGTAAAGATTATTATCAGCGGGCTTGGCCGGATTCGTCGCTGTCAGTCGGCTGGGCAACGGCTTAGCGGGTTGCGGCCGTGTTAAGGCGTTGTCAGAACGGAGCGAGCTTACTGGAAATGATGGTCGCCGCTTCGCTGGGCTTGCTGGTGGTGCTCGCGGTGCAGCAGACCTGGGCCTGGCAGTTGGGCCAGCAACTGGGGTCAGGCGAATCGACCAAGGCTTTTTTAACGGCACAGTCACTGATTGAACAGATCGCCCAGGATGCTGCCAATGCCAACCCCGACGCCATCGCATTAAGCGGCCGTTGCTATTTGCTGCCACAGCACGACGGCCGGCTGTTAGCCTATCGGGTTAAAAATCGTCAGGTACAGCGCCACACCCTCGCCCCTCATTGCCCGGAGCGTGGCTGGCAAAGTCTGAGCCATTACCATGATATTGCCGTCGATGAGCTGGTTATGCAGTTAACCCCAACCGCTGCGGCAGCGTTACTTGAGCTGGCACTGAGAGCTAAGTCGCCGCGCGATGACAGTTATCATGCCTTTAAGCGCGAGGTGGTTCTGCATGTTGCGCGCTAATCTTCGTCACCAGCGCGGGCTGGCAGTGTTAATGACGGTGGTGACGCTCACCGCGCTTAGCTCGATGGCGCTGGCAGGGTTGCTGTTTCAGGCACAGGCGCTGCAGGCGCAACAACACCGGCAGTGGCTATTACTCAAGCAGCGTAACGAGCAGCAATTTGTGCGTCAGCAGGCCTATTATGCGCAGCTTGAAAAGGAATGATGGATTTTCACTACTGGAGGTATTGGTAGCCGCCGCGATTTTCGCCCTGTGGCTCCCCAGTAGCTTATATGCACTACAAACCGGCCTGGCGACACAACTTAAGGTGCAACAACGAGCGGAGCGGGTCGAAGCCATGATGACGTTACATGCCGATATCGCAGCGCAATGGCGGGAGGGTAGCGTTTCAGTTGAAGCTATGGAAATAGACTGGCAGCTCGATGTCATCGACGCGCACCGAGCTGTTCTAACCCTATCCGCTGATGCCTATAGCCTGAGGTTTATTCTGACACGGTAAAGGCAGAACTAGCCGCCGCTACAGCGGCAAAGAGTTCTTGCGCCAGAGGCGCAAGCTACGAAAGGCGCGAGTTACGGGCGCAAGTCCGGCGGGATGGAGAAGGTGATGTTTTCGGCTCGGCCTGCGCGTTCGGTGACGGTCTCGCCGCCCCATTCGCGTAGTTGGTCGATGACTGATTTGACCAATACTTCCGGGGCTGAGGCGCCGGCGGTGACGGCGATGCGTTGTTTGCCGTCAAGCCAGCTGCGGTCGATGCAACTGGCGTCGTCGATCAAATAGGCCGGGGTGCCCATTTTTTCCGACAACTCGCGCAGACGATTTGAATTTGAGCTGTTGCTGGCTCCCACTACTAACATTAAATCCGCTTCACCAGCCAGTTCGCGCACCGCATCCTGGCGGTTCTGGGTGGCGTAACAAATGTCATCCTTGCGCGGTCCCTGAATGTTCGGAAAGCGCATTTTTAGAGCATCAATCACGTCGGCGGTATCATCAACTGACAACGTTGTTTGGCTCATGTAATACAGATTATTAGCATCTTTCACCTGCAACGTCGCCACATCGTCCGGCGATTCAACCAGGTACATGCCACCGTTAGGATTGGCGTACTGGCCCATGGTACCTTCGACTTCCGGATGGCCGGCGTGGCCGATTAATACGCACTCATGCCCTTTGCGGCTAGCACGGGTGACTTCCATATGCACTTTGGTCACCAGTGGGCAAGTGGCATCAAACACTTTTAGACCACGGTCTTTGGCGTTTTGACGTACCGCCTGCGACACCCCGTGCGCACTGAAAATGACGATGGCGTCGTCAGGCACTTCGTCCAGCTCTTCGACAAATACTGCGCCTGCGTCTTTTAATGAATTCACCACGTATTTGTTATGCACCACTTCGTGGCGCACATAAATCGGCGGTTCAAAAATTTCCAGCGCACGTTCAACGATGGTAATGGCGCGGTCAACACCGGCACAAAACCCGCGTGGGTTGGCTAACAGTATTTGCATAATTCCTCCGGAGCCTTCAGCAACTGGCGCGGTTAACGCCATTAAGGCTCAACACTGATAATTTCGACATCAAAAATCACCGTCTGGCCGGCCAGCGGGTGATTAAAATCGATGGTAACGGTTGGACCATTGATTTTGCGGACAATGCCCGGCAGCTCGGTACCGTCCGGTTGGGTAAAGGCCAGAATGGCACCCACTTCCGGTTTGGTTTCGTCACTGAACTTAGACGAGTCCACGTAATAAAAGTTATCCGGGTTCGGCTCGCCGAAAGCGTCTTTAGGTTCCAGCGTAAATTCACGCTTAGAGCCGGCACGCAGGCCAATCAGGCAAGCTTCGAAGTTTTCCGTCAGGCTACCGTCGCCCATACGAAATTTCGCCGGCTTACCGGACATCTTGGTGCTGTCGGCGACCGAGCCGTCCGACAGCTTGATGGTAAAATGCATGACCACTTCGCGACCATCTTCGATGGGTAAACGACTCATACTACTTCTTACCCTCCTCGCGCTCCGCTTCGGTATCGTCGCGACGATTCTCCACGAAGGCTTCTAATAACATCAATGCCGCACCAATGGTGATGGCCATATCGGCGACGTTAAAGGCCGGCCAGTGCCAGCCCTGATAGTGCACGTCCAAAAAGTCGATGACGTAGCCGTACATCATGCGGTCGGCGACGTTACCGATAGCACCGGATAAAATCAACGCGAACGACAGATTCTGGCGCCAGAAATTTACCGGGTTGCGGCGCAGCCAGATCAGCAGCACCGCGCTGATGGCGATGGCGATGACGGTAAAGAACCAGCGTTGCCAGCCTCCGCCGTCACTCAGAAAACTGAACGCAGCGCCGTAATTGTGAACGTAGGTGAGGTTAAACAAGCCGTCAATCACTACCCGGCTTTCGTATAGTTCAAACTCCGCGGCCACCCACACTTTGGTGATCTGGTCGACGATCACCATCAGCACGGTTATCCACAGATAGCGCAGCCCGGAGGCGCGTTTTTTTAGCATCTCGTTAGGCAAAACGACGTTCCTCACCTTCTCCGTCAATGTTGGTTACGCAACGCTGACACAAATCGTCGTGGCCGTCGATGGTGCCGACTTCCTCGCGGTGATGCCAGCAGCGCTCACATTTCTTGTAGTTGCTCGCAGCAACGCTGACCGCCAGTGGCAGTTTTTCGGCTTTTAACGATTCAGCATCCGCTTCGGCTAACGGTTTTACCGTCGCTTCCGAGGTCAGCAGCGCAAACCGCAACTCATCACCCAGACGCGCCAGTTTAGCCGCCAGTGCGTCGTCCGCAAACAGCGTCACTTCCGCCTGTAACGAACCGCCGATGACGTCGTTACGACGCGCCTGTTCCAGCGCCTGATTAACACTATCTCGGACTTCCAGCAGTTGCATCCAGAACTGGTTTTCTTCGTCTTTAACGCCGGCAAACTCGGCAAAACCGTCATACCAGACTTCGGTAAATACATACTTAGAACGTTGTCCCGGCAACAGTTCCCAAATTTCTTGCGCGGTGAAGCTGCAAATCGGAGCCATCCAGCGTACCAGCGCCTCAGCGATATGATACAGCGCGGTCTGACAAGAACGACGCGCTAAGCTGTCGGCCTTGGCGGTGTACTGACGATCCTTGATGATGTCGAGGTAAAAACTGCCCAGTTCGATGGAGCAGAAATGCATCAGCTTTTGTACCACCGTGAGGAACTGGTAGTTGTTGTAATGCTCCACCAGTTGCTTCTGCAGGTCAGCTGCACGGCCGACAATCCAGCGATCCAACTCGACCATATCGGCCATCACGACACGGTGTTGCGCCGGGTCGAAACCACTCAGGTTGGCCAGCAGGAAGCGCGAGGTATTACGGATACGACGGTACGCATCGGCTGAACGCTTGAGAATTTCGTCCGATACCGTCATCTCGCCGGAGTAATCGGCAGACGCCACCCACAAACGCAGGATATCGCCACCGAGTTTGTTCATCACATCCTGCGGCGCCACCACGTTACCGATGGACTTGGACATTTTACGGCCCTTAGCGTCGACGGTGAAGCCGTGCGTCAGTACCTGATGGTAAGGCGCTTCGTCGTACATCGCGACACCGGTCACCAATGAGCTCTGGAACCAGCCACGGTGCTGATCCGAACCTTCCAGGTACAGATCCGCCGGCCAGCTCAGGCCTTTGAACTCACGCAGTACGCAGTGATGGGTCACACCGGAGTCGAACCACACATCAAGCGTGTCGGTGACTTTACGATAATCTTTGGCTTCGTCGCCCAGCAGCGTTTCCGGCTCTAAATCGAACCACGCCTGCACGCCGTCTTTTTCGATCAACTGCGCGACTTTTTCCATCAGCTCCAGTGTGTTCGGGTGCAGCTCTTCGGTGTCTTTATGGACAAACACCGCAATCGGGTTACCCCAGGTACGCTGCCGCGAAATACACCAGTCCGGACGGCCTTCAACCATCGACGCAATACGGCTTTCGCCCCACTCCGGGAACCAGCCGACCTGCTTAATCTGTTCCAGTGCGTGCTGACGCAGGCCTTGTTTTTCCATGCTGATAAACCACTGCGGTGTGGCCCGGAAAATGATCGGCGTTTTGTGACGCCAGCAGTGCGGATACGAGTGCTCGTACGCCTCCGCGTGCATCAGGTTACCGGCATCGCGCAGCGCGTCGATGATCGGCTGATTGGCTTTGAATACGTGCTGACCGGCAAACATCGGCGTGTCGTCTTTATAAACGCCGTTGTCGCCCACCGGGTTATACACCTCGATGCCGTACTTTTGACCCACCAAAAAGTCGTCCACACCATGGCCCGGCGCGGTATGCACACAACCGGTACCGCTTTCGGTCGTGACGTGGTCACCAAGAATCACCGGCACGTTAAAATCAAACAGCGGATGATTCAGTTGCAGGCCTTCCAGCTTCTTACCAGTGCTGAAGCCCAGCTTGTGATAATGCTTGATGCCCCAGCGATCCATACAGTCATTGACGAGGTCACTGGCAAGGATGACGCGCTCGGCTTCGCGGTCGTCGTCCTGCTCAATTTGTACCAGCGCGTATTCCAGCCCTTCCGCCAGTGTCACCGCGCGGTTAGCCGGAATGGTCCACGGTGTGGTGGTCCAGATAACCATACTGAGCTTGCCTTCACCGGCATGACCTTCCGGCGTACTAAAACGGGTCAGCGCTTCTTCGGTGGCCGCCAGCGGCATTTTTACATCAATCGCCGGTGAGGTTTTATCTTTGTACTCAACCTCGGCTTCAGCCAGCGCCGAACCACAGTCGGTACACCAGTGCACCGGCTTGAAGCCTTGGTGCATATGGCCTTTTTCGATGATCTTGGCCAGTGCACGAACGCTGTCGGCTTCCTGCTTAAAGTTCATGGTCAGGTACGGGTTATCCCAGTCACCCAACACGCCCAGACGTTTAAAGTCGTCGCGTTGCTGATCGATTTGAGTTTGCGCGTACTCACGGCATTTTTCACGGAACTCCGCCAGGCTCAGTTTCTGGCCCGGTTTACCGTGTTTTTTCTCAACCTGCAGTTCGATCGGCAGACCGTGACAGTCCCAGCCGGGTACATAGGGTGCGTCGAAATCGCTCAACGTTTTCGCTTTTACGATAACGTCTTTCAGAATCTTGTTAACGGCGTGACCAATGTGAATTTTGCCGTTCGCGTACGGAGGGCCGTCGTGCAAAATAAAACTCGGCTTGCCTTGTTTGGCCTGACGGATGGCTCCGTACAGATCATCGGCGTACCAGTCTTTGAGCATTTTCGGTTCACGCTGCGCCAGGTTACCGCGCATCGGGAACGCCGTTTCCGGCAGGTTTAGCGTATGCTTGTATTCACTCATGGGTCACTGTTTCCATTTCCGCATAGTTATAACGACATCACGCTAACGTTCGGCTTCGTGAGCCAACAGTTGTTTAGCGCGAGCGGCATCTTTTTCTATCTGTTGTTTCAAATGTTCTAACGAGGCAAAGCGTTGCTCTGCTCTAAGTTTAGCAACCGGTGTGACGGTGACTCGTTGACCGTACAGGTTGCCTGAAAAATCGAATAAATGCACTTCTAATTGGACTTCGTCGCCGTTCAGGGTTGGGCGGGTGCCGAGGTTGGCGACGCCGTCATAGGCTTCGCGGGTTAGGCGCTTCGCGCGGTGTAGCTCGCTGCCTTCGGCGCGAGGTTTTGGGTGCTCGCTTGGCTCGCACGATAACCCCACTTTTTCGTCAACAGTTACCGTTACGGCAAAGACGCCGTGTAGCGGGCTTTTTAGGCGTTTTAACGGGATGTTGGCGGTGGGAAAGCCGATGGTGCGGCCGTTTTTGCGCCCGTGTACGACTTTACCCTGCATTTGATAAGGGCGGCCGAGCATGGCTTCGGCGTTTTTAAAGTCGCCTTCTTCCAACGCTTTACGAATGGCGGTACTGCTGACCCGCTGTTGCTGCTGGCGGTAACTGCGGGTGTCGACCACTTCAAAGCCGAGCTCTTTACCGGCTTGCTGCAGAAGGCTGAAGTCGCCTTCGCGCTTGTAGCCAAAACGGAAGTCGTCGCCGACCACCAGAAACTTCACACCGAGTTTTTCAACCAGGGTCTTTTCAATGAATTCGCGAGCCGGTTGGCTGGCGAATTTTTTATTAAATTCGATAACGATGTGGCGATCAACATCCTGATCACGCAGCGCCAGATACTTTTCACGCCAGTTGGTCAAGCGCGCCGGCGCCTGCTCCGGCTGGAACAACTCCTGTGGCTGGGGTTCAAAGGTCATTACCGCCGACGGCACGCCCAACGCCTCAGCCTTCGCCCGCACCTGCCGCAGTACCGCCTGGTGGCCTAAATGCACGCCATCGAAGTTGCCGATGGTTAATACGCAACCCCGGTGCTCTGCACGTAAATTGTGTGTACCGCGAATCAGTTCCATGACGGGCGAGTCCGTACCCTGTTTTTCGAGTGTTTGAGAAAGCGCCGATTATAACCGAAACCTGGGCGTGAAACCACGGCTGTTTACGGACGTTGTCCGCGGCTTTTTGTTGGCTTCGCCAACGGCTGTTTGCTGCTTGCTACGCGCGCAGCGGTTTTTTGCACCTTCGGCGCGGCTATTGGCAACCTGCCTTCGGCGGTTGCGGCTGTTTTCGGCTCGCTTCGCTCGCCGGGAAAATTATGGCATTTGTTGTGTGGGAAATATCGCAAATTTGCTTTGCTTTTAGAATGAGTTGCTAGGCTTTTGTCATTTGGGTGAAGCGATGAACTATCACACACTTTGGGTTTGGCAAGAGTCGATGGCGCTGGCAACCGCTGTTTTGCGCCATGTCAGTGACTCTAAGCACTATTTCTTTAGAGACCAAATTGGTCGTTCAGCGCTGTCGATTCCGAGCAATATAGCGGAAGCCATGGTGAGGGACACGATGGCGGACCGGCGGAGAATCCTGTTTTACGCCATCGGGTCGAGTGCGGAACTCGAAACACAACTAGCCATCGGCAAAGACTTAAACTGGTTAACCCATCCGGACATAAAGCAGTGGCAAAACACCAACACCCGAATTCAAATCTCATTACACCGCCTGACTAACAGCCTTTCCCAGACCCAGTCGCGCTGAAAGCGCGACCTACCCCGTGGTAAGCGAATCGATAACAGCCGCAACCGCCGAAGGCAGGTTGCCAATAGCCGCGCCGAAGGCGCAAAAGCCGCTGCGAGCGAAGCAAGCAGCAAACAGCCTCGGCGAAGCCGACAACAGCCGCGCCGAAGGCGCAAATAACCGTTGCGCAGCAACAAACAACCGCGCCGCAGGCGCAATTACCGGTGGCCGGCGATGTGTCGTGGGCGTAGGCCGATGATGATCAAGGTGGCGAGGTAGGTAGCGGCGCCTAGGCCGATGACCTGGGCCAGTAGCCAGGGGCGTTCGATGACGGAGGTGGTGCGCCAGGCTTCGGTGGCGGGGCTGAACCACAAAATGACGGCGACCATCGCCGCGGTGGCGAGGATAACCTGGATGATAAAACGCCAGGTGCCGGGTTGGGCTTTGAGCACCCCTTCTTTATGTAACGTAAAACCGAGTAAACCGGCATTGATGGCGGCGGAAGCGGCGGTCGCCATGGCCAGCCCGACGTAACTGAACGGGATCGCCAGCGCGATATTGAACACCATATTAGCAACCATGGCGATGATGCCGAATTTTACCGGGCGTTTGGTATCCTGACGCGAATAAAATCCGGTGGCTAGCACCTTAACCAGCATAAAACTCAGCAGACCGGCGGAGTATGCCATCAGACTGTAAGACGCCATGCGCGCATCGTCCGGTGAGAACGCGCCGTGCATAAACAACACCATTAACATCGGTTCGGCCAGGAAAAACAGGCCCGCCATCGCCGGCACCCCGAGGATCAGCACCATGCGGATACCCCAGTCGAGGGTTTTGGTGAACTCCTGCGGCGATTTATCCACATGCCGTGAGGACAGCGCCGGCAGAATCACCGTCGCAATCGCAATGCCGAACAACCCGAGCGGGAACTCTAAGAGCCGGTCGGAGTAATACAGCCAACTGATGGAGCCGGTCATCAGGAAGCTGGCAATCAAGGTGTCTAACAGTAAGTTGATTTGACTGACCGACACGCCGAAGATAGCCGGTAGCATCAACTTGCGGATTTTGGTCACGCCGGGATCTTTCCAACCCCATTGCGGCTTAACCAACAAACCGGCTTTTTTCAAAAACGGGATTTGGAACAGTAACTGGATCAGACCGCCGAAAAACACACCCCACGCCAGCCCGTATTCCGGCTGCTCGAGGTTGGGTGCGAGCCAAATCGCCGCCGCTATGATGGCGATGTTAAGAAACACCGGCGTAAACGCCGCCACCGCGAATTTACCCAGCGTATTGAGGATCGCCCCAGCCATCGCGGTAAAAGTAATAAACCATAAATAAGGAAAGGTGATGCGCAACAAGTCGCTGGCGAGCTCGAATTTATGCCCTTGCGGGCCATCGTGCCACCAGTCCAGGAACCAGCCCATACCGAACAGCGCGGTCACCAGCGGCGACGCGATCACCCCAAACAACGTCACGACGGTGATGATGGTACCCAGGGTGCCGGACACCCGCGCGATCAGCAGTTGCTGCTCAGGAAGCTCCCTCCCCTGTTTGTATTCGGTCAGTACCGGCACAAAAGCCTGCGCAAACGCGCCCTCGGCAAACAGCCGTCTTAGGAAGTTGGGGATTTTGTTGGCAAAGAAGAAGACATCCGCCGCCGCACCGGCACCCATCAGGTTCGCGATCACCACGTCGCGCACCAGCCCGAGAACCCGCGAGATGAGGGTCATAAAGCTGACGATGAATCCGGATTTGAGCAACGAGTTTGACACTACAATCCTTTGTCGCTTTGCGACGGCTATTTGCGCCTTCGGCGCGGCTGTTTGCGGACGTTGTCCGCGGCTTTTTGTTGGCTTCGCCAACGGCTGTTTGCTGCTTGCTACGCGCGCAGCGGCTGTTAGCACCTGCGGCGCGGCTGTTGGCAACCTGCCTTCGGCGGTTGCGGCTGTTTTCGGCTCGCTTCGCTCGCCGGGAAAATTATGGCATTTGTTGTGTGGGAAATATCGCAAATTTGCTTTGCTTTTACAATTAGATGCTTAGCCTTTTGCTGTTTGGGTGACGCAAATCGTATTTCGCCCCCGGCAAGCGAAGCAGCCGAAGGCTCGCAGCAAACAGCCTCGGCGAAGCGGACAACAGCCGTTGCGCAGCAACAAACAGCAGGGCCGCAGGCCCAAACAGCCGCACCGAAGGTGCAAACACCCGCGGAGACAGTCCGCAAAAAACCATCTTTTTTATCCCAAGGCTGTTGACTTTTCCGACAGAAAAGGCATAATCTGCGGCCTTTACAAGACAAGCGTAAGTTAACGAATTTTAGGAGTTCACCTTGGCTAACATTAAGTCTGCTAAAAAGCGTGCGATCCAAGCCGAGAAAAATCGCCGCCACAATGCAAGCCGTCGCTCAATGATGCGTACCTACCTCAAGCGCGTAAACGCTGCGATTGAGAGCAAAGACAAAGAAGCTGCAACTGCAGCACTGAAAAACGTAACCCCTTTGTTGGACCGTTACGCAACTAAAGGCTTGATCAGCAAAAACAAAGCGGCACGTCATAAGAGCCGTTTGAACGCTAAGATCCAAACGCTTTAATCAAGATTGATAACTCATGCATTTATTGCATGAGTCAAAAAAACCGGCGATAAGCCGGTTTTTTTATGGATGAAAAACAGTTAGACGCTATTTCTGAACAAAAACTATAACCATAAAAGGATACTAACTGTTTTTTCTTTCACTGCTTCATAGCGACAATATTCGTGACTCCCGTTGCTCAATCTCAGGACAAAGCTTTAGAAACTCAAGCCGTCAGCCAGCCTGCTATCGTAGAAATACAGGTTGTTTCTCCGGACGGTAAAACTATCGCTAATGTTTACAACATTTCTGGCGACTCACAACAGACCGTTGTATCGCCGTTTGGTAAAGTCGAGTTGACCACTATTCTTAAGCTGAAAAATACCGCCGAACGCATCGCGAAGTTGCACTGGCTTAATCCCGACAGAATTCTTGTTAGTGCCGATTATCTCGAGCATTTAGGCGGCAGTTTAGTGAGCGTGATAATTATTTTCTGTCTGCCTACAAAATTAATGTCTATAGCGGGCAGTCAGAGTAATATGCCCCCAGCCTTAAAAAAACCAGTTACTTTACTGGAGACTCTACCGGTCTGTCACTTGTTGGGGTAACCGTTGAAGACATAACGCGTTCATTCTTTTTGTCGCACTAAAAAGCTAGAGGCCAATCGGCTCTTATAAAATGCTGAACGAAGACAGCTTTACGCTCGTGCTGTACGAGCCGAAGAAAAATGCTCTTATAGTGAAAACCTATGAACAATGCGATACCGAGCAAGTATGGCGCTTATCGTTAAATATCCATGAATGGGTTGAGCCGCTATTTGTTAACGATGAATACGATGTCATCCGCGTGCTCGAAAATAAGGGTGAAGTAACTGGTTTCAGCTTTATTGCTGACTTGCCGGATGTTAAATAAATTGCCCCAGCCTACCAGCAGCGCCAACAGTTGGTTGAACAAACCTTTAAGGGACTTAACCTCCTGCTGTTATGAATCGCATGTTAACTAAGGGCTTTTCCGCCCCGGCACCATCGCATCTTTATTTTGCTGACCTAACAAACAAATCCGGTGGTTTGTGGATAGCGTTACAGCCAGTATTAGAAAACCAATCCTTCCCTGCAAAAGAGTCGATTGAGTTTGAGACTCAAGACGGTTTTAAAGTTAGCGATTACCTGATAAACGGCGGAAATGCCGAACGTCCGTTGATGGTCATGCCGCACGATGAACCAGCGTCTCACGACTCGCAAGTGTTTTCAACACTTGAATATATGTTCTTTAACGCCGGTTACGCGGTATAGCGGGTAAACTTCCGCGATTCATCGGGCTTTGGCGCTAATTACGAAGCATAAGGCTATGGCCAAATGGGATCAGTTGATGCAGCGATATCTTAGACGGTGTAAACTGGGTGCAAGAGCAAGGGCAGGCAAGCACCGATGATAGTTGGATGGAGGGTTGCTCTATGGTGGTTATGTCTCGTTATACGCAGGAACTAAAACACCTAATAATTTTAACTGCTACGTTTCCGTTGCCGGCGTCAGCGATATCAACACAATTTTAAATGACGCCGGCGCTAACGAGACAGCTGAAATGGTCGACATTACTGGTGCATGGAACCGTCAATGTGGTAGTTCCTGACGACCAGTCCGAAGCGTTTTATGACGCTGCGGCGCAGTACAATTTGCCGGTTGAATTGTTATTGTTAGAAGATGGTACACTCTCATTATTCAGTAACACGAATCGTAAACAGGCGTTTGAACGTACTGCGATGTTTGTGCGGGATAATATTGATAAGCCCTAATTTGTCTAACTTTGGTGTAAAATGAGTCAAACTTTAATACGAGAGCCTATTTCAGCTTATCCCTTAGTTTGCACACCAAGAGTTAATACAGAAGAGCTTTAAGTCACTGGGTAACAATGTAGTAGTGAGCAAAGATGCTAGAACGGGGCGAGAGCGTGAACGTTTTTTAAGCATTCACGATTAAGTCCAGCACCTCCTCGCTCATAGTAGCCAGCTTCTGTTTGCGATTAACGCTCGCTTTTATCATCTTCTCGCATTGTCACATCGAGAACCCAATGCAGTCGCTTTTCAACGCCCCAATGGGCGCGCACTGTACTGTAAAATTGCTCAGCCGATAAGACATCGTAGGCGGGATATTCAATATGGCCATGCTCTTGCTCAAGGTGCCCAGGTTCGTTGCTGTCACTGAGTTCGAATGCATCCTGAAGTGCCTGATATAGCGATTTTTGGTTCTTTTTCACTGCTATGCTGTAGTGGGCTTTCTTCTTGACTATGATCTTTACGATTTACTTTTAGCAACTCATGGCGTCAAGCGTCAACATCGCGCCTTCTAATTCTAATAGCTCCACTAATTCAGATACAGCGGTAATCTCATTCGACTTTTCATGGGTTCGTCGCTGCCCTAAGACCACACCGTTTTTAGTAGCAAACGCACTTATCATGTGCATTGTGGATTGCCTGTCGTTGCGCTTGTATGAGCGACGTAGCGTCTTACCATCAGCGGCAACCATTTCTTTATCAGTAAGTTTTTCGGTCGCCTGCATCCACCGAATAAAACGCTGATGGAGTGATTGCGGGTCGATACGATAAACAAACCTGCCAATGGTGGCATGGACCGGTATGCCATGACTAAAATAACCGTAGTCTTTCAACCACTCCATTCGCAAGTGGCCAAAATCTTCGATTTCTTCCCAGCCTTCTGCGCCGGAAATAAGCGCAGTCAGCGTCAAAAAAAGGACATCAAACAGTCCATAGGTTACTTTTGATGCTTGCCTTGGGCCTTCTATGTCGGCAAAGTGGTCAGTCAGTAAAGTTAGGCTCAGTGGGGCTCTCCGTAAAAGAGAGAATATGATCACGACTAGAGCAGATCGTCAAATCGAACGATTATTTAGCTGTTTAACTGGTTAAAAAGTGTTCACGATTTCGCCCTGCCACATACCCCATTATAAATTAGTAGTTTTTATTTCGGACGCTAGGTATAGTCTGATAAAGTCTAGAATCAGAACCACTGAAAACCATTAATTCGTAATTTTCAACTACCATGATAGTTTACTTAACCTGAAATAGCTCGGTTATTGTAGAAAGAATCGCCAGATTGTTTTAACATTTTATATGAGTTAAGGAAGTAAAAATATTATGAAATGTCATAAAAAATACATAGGTTGGCTGAAGCTACTATAAAAATGAAGAATATACCTGTAACCAAACCCTATCTACCGAGCCGTGAGAGACTTGAACGTTATATTGATGGAATTTATGAACGAGAATGGTTAACAAACAATGGTACCTTGGTTCAAGAACTTACTAGAAGGTTAGAAGACTACCTTGGAGTTGAAAATTTACTGTTAGTTTCAAACGGAACATTAGCGCTACAAATTGCATACAGGGCTCTCGATATAAGTACAACAGAAGACTACGAAACATCTGAAGCAATAACTAGCCCGTTTAGCTTTATTGCAACAGCTAGTTCATTAAAATGGGAAGGTATTAAGCCTGTATTTGCTGATATCGATCCAGATACCTGGTGCCTAGACCCCAAAAAGGCAGAACAAGCTATAACACCTAACACTAAAGCGATCGTACCGGTACATGTTTTTGGCAACGCATGTGACGTTGAAATGCTCGGGCAAGTAGCTAAAAAGCACAATTTAAAAATAATATATGACGCCGCCCATGCTTTTGGTATTAAATATAAAAATACAAGTATATTAAAGCACGGAGACGCTGCAACATTAAGCTTTCATGCAACTAAAATTTTTCATACGGCGGAGGGAGGTGCTATTATTTTTAAAGAAAAGTCAACATTTGAAAAGGCGAAAAAGCTTATTAATTTTGGCATCACAGGTCCAACAAGTATTGAAAGCTTGGGTATTAATGCAAAAATGAACGAATTTCAAGCTGCCATAGGTTTGAGTGTTTTAGATGATATAGAAAGAATTATAGAAAAAAGACTGGATATATATAAACAATACATAAATAGTTTAAACGATAAAGTAACACAACCAGTCTGGAATGAGTCAGCAACCAAAAACGGGGGCTATTTCCCTATATTATTTAATTCCGAGGAAAAAGTACTACTTACTCAGAAAAAACTAGATGATATGGGAATATGCAGCAGGCGGTATTTCTTCCCCTCGCTCGACACAATAAGTTCTCTCACAAATGAAGGTAAGCCACAACCTATTTCAAAGTCAATATCAAGAAGAATTTTGTGTTTGCCAATATATCACGACTTAACAAAAAACAAAGCACTCGAAATTATTAAAATAATAAATGATTTTTCGTAAAAATAGTCTTGGATGAGAAAGCAATTTATTTAAGCTTGCCTAACAATAAATTAATTAAGAGGTAAAATGTCTATTAATTTAAATAATATAAACAAGGTCTCACCGTTTTTTGTGTTAGGAAACCCTCGTTCTGGAACTTCTATGTTTCGTATGATGTTAAATTCTCATCCTAAAGTAGCTGTGCCTCCAGAATGTGGGTTTCTAGAATGGTTAGCATATGAGTATAATCACGCAGTCGTTAAGCCAGATATATATAAAAAGTTTGCAAAATCTGTTTATAACACTCGAAAATTTGAAACTTGGGATATAGACTATGATTTTCTATTGGGCACGATTGAGGAAAACCGACCAAGAGACTATCGAGAACTATGCTTATGTGTTTATTTAGCATATGCAAAAAAATCAGAAAAAAAAATTTCATTAATTGGCGATAAAAATAACTATTACCTTAAAAAGGTTGAATTTCTTGATGATAACTTCCCTACTTCAAAAAAAATATTTCTCATAAGGGATGGACGAGATGTAGCTTGTTCATATTTAGAACTGAAAAAGTATAAAAGAAGCTCAAAATATTTTCCAAACTTAACAGATAATCTTTCCGATATAGCGAAAGAGTGGTCAGAAAATGCGGCTATTGCTTTTGATTATCAGGAAAAAGGCGCACTAGTAATTTCCTATGAGAAATTATTAATACACCCCGAGTCTACTTTGACAAGAGTCTGCCATTATCTTGGTGTCGATTATTCGAAAAAAATGCTTCATTTTGCAAATTTTAACGACGAGCCCAAGAGCTTTTTGCAGTGGAAGCAGAAAACAACATTAGAAATACAAGTTAAAAACACAGGAAAATATAAAGATAATTTAAACGCAGCCCAAGTCTCGGAATTCGAAAAAATCGCAAATAAAATGCTCATACAGTGGGGTTATAAGAAAAAATAAAAAACCGTTTTATTTCTCTTCAGCAACACCTCATTCGAAAAAACCGGCCGTTAGAAGGAGATTATTGACATGCTATTTGACATTTAGATTATATTAATAATATCCTCTAGAGACGTACCTGACCCTTCTATGATTTCGACTCGTTCCTTTGCACGCTCTCTTTTAGAATTATAGTAGTTATAATCGGTCAACTTGATCAGCTCTTCCAGATACTCATTCCAATCTGATACAACAAAAGCATTTCCGGCATTTGCCGCTACGTCGTTGTCGGGCAGTGTCACCACCGGAATATGATTATAGATCGCGGCACGCGCACCATACCCTCCACCGAGACGCTCTGGGTTAAGAAAGACGTCACAGTGAGACAGTTTTGAGGACAGATTATCAACATAACCATTAAAAGTACTGTTTTCCCGCAAATTAGTATAACTAGTTAAATCTATATCTTTGGATTCTATTGGACCGAAAAATTCAATTTTATTACCCATAGAGCACCATTTATCGCATATTAACAGAAACTCTGCGCTAAGCTCATAAGTCAATCTATTCCCAACCACACAAGCAACTAAAGATTTTATATTTACCATTTCGGTCGGCTTAGGCGATACATTAACATCAAGAAAGTTCCTTAATGACAAGTATTTAACATCTTTTTTTAAGTTACTAATTACTGATTTTACGTTGTCACTATTCGACCCTTGCCTAATAAGATAGTAATCAGGCTTACAAAACTGAGCATGCGCTGTCGTCGGCATCATTATTTTTTTTGAGGGTATCTCTAGCGACTCTAAAGCAACGTTGTCAGCTATAGTCCAAACACTTTCGGGTCGAATTGACACTAATAACTCTGATAATTTTTTTATGGTTTCACTAAGTGATGAACTATCGAATTGAAAATACCTATTTATCGGCAATCCAATTTCAGTAGAAGCCAGATTTGGCGCCAATTTATTTCCCCTTATTGGCATCACCCATCCGCTAGCCTTAGTATCTGGGAGGATATCATTTGTGTTAATGACATAGCTCGTTCTTTTGGTTTTTTTAAGTGCTTGAAGTAACGAAATTAACATTCTCGTGGGAGCATGAGATCTCGACAGAACTTGGGGAACAACAATTAAAACCACATCCGGCTCTACATCATATTCAACTTTTATTCTGTCTATTGCTATTGAGTTATACGCGTGAATGAATTCAGAGTTTTTAATCCCTTCTTTAATCCTACCGGAGAATAGCAACGCATGGATTTGTTTCATCAAAGGAAAACATTTATCTTTTGAATTTTTCTCTCTCCTAATATAATTAAAATAATCAAGTGGAGTTAGAATAGTGAAGTTAAAAACCAACTGCAAAGAGAACAACATAGTTTTATGGTACAATCCATAAAACAAAGCAATGCACTTAAAGTATTCAATAAGAATGCTTGAGTAAAAACTCCCCAAACTCATAACTTGCGCAATGCTCTTAATTAATTTCTCTTGCTCTAGCTCGGTTAGCTCGGCCTCATTGTCAAATGATGAAGCTATATAACTCAGTAATATGTTACCACTTTTGTTCGTTTTATCATTATTTATAAAAAAAGTTTTACTACCCTCGTTCCCATTTAAAACTCTCCGAAATGAGCGGATCAGCCATGGGTCACTCAAGTTAGATGCATGAGCCTCTATAAAGTAGCTATCAACTTCCCCCTCACAGCAAAAACTTAATAAAGAACTCCAATCTCTCATGTAGCTTTCAATAGATAATTCTATCGTTCTAACTAAGTTTGCATCACCATCAAAAATTTTAATTAAAATTTTACGCTCCATATTCACCTTGTTTTTAAGCAAGTCAAAATTTTACTTTACTTAATGCTACAGCCATGTTTTTCGTTATATTATCTTTTACTTTTTTCCCTAACAAGTTTTTTATATATTTAGGCGCTAGCCCATACCCCGGTCTGACGCTCCGAATACAGTCTTCTGTGATGACCTCACCTGCCTTCATGTCTTTCACAAAATAGAGTGACCGCCTGAATTTGACATTACCCTGCTCACTTGACTTTCTGCCATAATCTACCTTTCCAAGCGCGGCTTTTGCGGTCTTGGTGTCTCGACACAGCGCCGCCAGCTCCGCCGGCTCTAATGAAAAACTGTCATCCGGGCCGCCGCCGTTTCTGTCCAGCGTAAAGTGCTTCTCAATAATGCTTGCGCCGAGCGCAGCACTGACGATGGCCGTGGTGTTGTCCAGCGTGTGGTCTGACAGGCCGGTCAGCACGCCGAACCGCTCTTTCATATCCACCAGCGTTTTGAGATTATAATCTTCTGCCGGAGCCGGATAGCCACTCACACAATGTAAGATAGCCAATTCTTTACAACCCGCTCCGCGGGCTGCGTCTATGGCTTCCTGTATTTCTTCATCGTTCGCCATACCGGTTGAGATAATCATCGGCTTACCGGTGCGGGCAACGTACTCAATCAGCGGCAGGTCTACCGCTTCAAAAGAAGCAATTTTGTACGCCGGCGCATTCAAATCTTCCAGTAAATCAACAGCCGTGTTATCGAACGGTGAACTGAAGATGGTAATACCCTCTTTACGGGCATGTTCAAAGAGTGGCTTATGCCATTCCCAGGGCGTATGGGCCTCTTCGTAAAGCTCGTACAGCGTTCGGCCGTCCCAAAGACCGCCCTCTATCTTAAAGTCAGACGAATCACAATCCAGAGTGATGGTGTCCGGGCGATACGTTTGCAGCTTAACCGCATCCGCTCCCGCCCTTTTTGCTTCAGATATAATCTTTAATGCGGTCTCGATATTGCCGTTATGATTCGCTGATAGCTCTGCAATTATATAAGGCGGCATATCGGCCGATATCAAACGCCCGTTGATATTAAATTCCTGTTTCATCGTTAACCTCTCTCATTTGCCAGCTTTTTCGCAATAAACCAAAGCTGACAACATCATGATATTTTTTACCGTCAAAATGCTGCTCGGCGTGGTAACCCTCTTCAATAAAACCCAGCTTTGTATGGAAACGCCGCGACCTTTCATTAAAGCCCAGCGCCTCACCACAGACTTTATGGAGTCCTAATTCATTAAATCCATAATTAAGCGCAGCTCTACCCAAGGCCTGGCCGGCTCCTCTTTCTGCATCCGGAGAAAGGTAAAACCCCCAGTCACAGACGTTGTCACACGTTTTTGGCGTAAACTTAATAAACCCTCGTGGTGTCCCGTTTTTCTCATAGATTAACAGGTGATGGCGCCCCGACTGTTCATTGGCGATAAACCAGCTCAGGTGCTCCTGCCAGGTGATTTCATGGGTCGTGTACATATACTGTCTGACATCAGGGTGATTTCGCCATTCCAACACAGCTTCCAAATCTGATTGCCGTAGAGGCCGAATATGCTCACTCATGTCAATTTACCCTCTAATTTATTGACAATCTCACTCACTCCCGAGCCGGAGCTCAGCTTTGCTGCTTTGTCGCTCATTGCAAACCGTAATTCGCCATCGGTCACCTGAGAAAGCGCCTCATGTATCTGAGAAACCTCTGTCTGAATCGCGACACCTTCTTCAGCAAGACTCTGGGCAATACCGCGCTGATTCTCCGCCAACACCAGCATAATGGTCGGCAATCCCAGACAACAACGCTCCCAGGAGGTGCTGCCGGCAGCGCCGATGGCAACATCGGCCTGGCTCATCAGCTCGGCCATATTACTCACCCCTTGTTTGACCGTGACCTTAAAGCGCAACGATGCAGCTTGCTGTTGTATCTTCTCAAGCCAGGGGTTTTGCTGGCCCAGCACGACGGTCATCGTAACCGAGTCAGACAGAGAGCTGGCTTCCAGTGCATCCAGCACGTCGCCGGTAACGTTGTCCTTATCAACCCCGCCCAGACTGATTAATAATTGGCGAAGCTCCGTACGTTGACGACGGCGGCTCAGGCTTTCCTCACGCCACTTTGCGAACTCAGGACGCAGCAGCGCATACTGCGGCCCAATCAACCGGACGCATTCTTTTGGCACCAGCTTGTCGTAGTCGTCGGCACGACGCCCCATATTCTGGTCGAGCAAGATATCACACTGATGCGCCCGGTCAGCCAGGTCATCGATGACCAGCACATGACGACAGGATTTTCGAAGCCGGGTTTCCCATGGCGCACCAACACCGTAATGGTCAACAACCAGCCAGTCACACCCATTTGGCTGTAATACCGCCAGTGTGTCCTCACTGTCTTGTTGCTGCCCTCCCGGGAGCCAGTGGCTGTGGACGTACTCGTCCGGCGCGGCGGTGACTGACTCAGGTAAGGGCAAAGCATGGACGCGATAGCCTTTATCCTCAATCAGGGCTATCAGGTGACCCGGCTGTTCACGTACAATAAATTCGCAGTCATGTCCGCGGTCTTTCAGTGCATCGGCGAGGGTAAGGCAGCGCATGGTATGCCCTGAGCCGATTTCAAAAGACGCGTCAACCCGAAAAACAACCTTCATTGTCCCGCCTGCATGGCTTTGAACAGCCATTCGGCACGCGCCCAGTCTTCCGGCGTGTCAATGTCCTGAACACGATGTCGCGGCAGCTCGATGAGCCGGGCCGATGAAGAGAAAATCGGACGTTTTTCAAGCCAGGCAGCTCGCGTCCCCCAGTAAAACTGTCCGGCGTCATGCCAGGCTTCCGTTAAATCCTGCGAGCGGGTGGTAAAATGCTCGGGCTGGAACATTGAGACCTGTCCCTGCTCATCAACTTTTAACGCCCGCTGGATTGGGAACGCGTACGTTGTCGCCGAGAAAACGTAATCCGGGGTTGAAGCATCCATCACGGCCCTGCCCCGTTGCAAATCCTCCGCACGGATAAACGGGGCCGTTGCGTACAGACAACAGAGATAATCGCTCTCATAACCCGCCGCTGCCAGCCATTGTGCCGCATGCTTTATCACATCAGTGGTACCGGTGTAATCATCGGACAAGTTTGCCGGACGCTTGAACGGCACCCAGGCACCGTACGCTTGAGCAACTGCAGCGATTTCATCGTCGTCCGTTGAGACGATGACCTTATCAAAACACCCACTGGCCAGCGCGGCCTCAATGGACCAGGCAATCATCGGTTTGCCGCAAAAGGGTTTGATGTTCTTGCGGGGGATACGTTTACTGCCGCCCCGGGCCGGGATGACCGCGACCGTCATACCGACAACGCCTTGTTTAGCGCCGAAACCACTGTACGCTGCTCGTCGTCGGTCAGGTTGGGATGCATCGGCAAGCTGATGGCTTCGTGGTAATAAGCCATCGCGTTGGGGAAGTCTTCAGCCACAAACCCCAGGTTTTGATAATACGGCTGGGTGTGCACCGGAATATAATGTAAATTCACACCAATACCCTGCGCGCGCAATGACTCAAAGACTTCTCGGTGAGAGCGCTCTATCTTGTCTCGCTGCAGACGAATAACGTAAAGATGCAGACCTGAGTAACTGTCCGGGTGCTGGAACGGTGTCGTTACCGGTAACGTCTTTAGCAACTCATCGTAAGTTGCTGCCAGCTCATGGCGTTTTGCGACGTACTCATCCAGACGCTCAAGCTGGCTGAGCCCCAGCGCAGCCTGAAGCTCGGTCATCCGGTAATTAAAACCCAGGTCGATTTGCTGATAATACCAGGGGCCATGGCTGGCGTGAGTCATCTTTTCCGTATCCCGGGTGATGCCGTGACTGCGCAGTAAATCCATTTTTTGCGCAAGCGCTTTGCTGTTGGTCAACGCCATTCCGCCTTCCGCGGTGGTGATGATTTTTACCGGATGAAAACTGAAAACGGTAATGTCACTGTATTGTCCTTTACCAATGTATTCACCCCGATATTTACCCCCGATAGCGTGAGACGCATCCTCAATCACTTTGACACCGTATTGGTCAGCGAGCGCTTTGATTGCCGCCATCTCACAGGGTTGTCCACATAAGTGCACAACAACCAGCACTTTGGGAAGACAATCGCGGGCAGCCGCTTGCTGCAATTTGGTTTTCAGCGCCTCGACGCTGATATTGTAAGTGGCTGGGTCAATATCGACAAAGTCAACGTCCGCGCCGCAATAAAGACCGCAATTGGCCGAGGCAACAAACGTCACAGGCGTGGTCCACAACACATCACCCGACCCCAAATCCAGAGCAAGACAGGCAATGTGCAGTGCTGATGTAGCGCTGTTGACCGCGAGCGCGTATTCTGCGCCGACGCGATTCGCCACCGCCTGCTCGAAAGCCGGCACTTTAGGCCCCTGCGTCAGGAAGTCAGACTGCAGCACGTCGACAACCGCATCGATGTCCTGTTGCTGAATATCTTGTTTGCCGTAGGGTATCATCAGATTTTACCGATTTGCTCGTAATTACTGTCTAACCATTGCTGTAAAGCCGCATCAGACATCCATTCAACGTTATTATCGCTGGAATAGGTGAAACCTTCAGGTACCTTTTTACCGTCCTTAATGCGGTCAGCGTCTTTATCCCAATTGTTGATTGCCGGCAGTATTTTATAATGCTCTGGGTATTCGTAGGTATAAGGCGCATCTTCAAAGCCAATCATTTGCTCATGCAGTTTCTCGCCCGGACGAATGCCTACGATTTCTTGCTTCGCCTCCGGTGCCACCACCCGAGCCACATCCGTCACTTTCATAGACGGGATTTTTTTCACATAAATCTCACCGCCGACCATATCTTCAAAGGCATGCCAGACGAGCTCTACGCCTTGTTCAAGCGAAATCATGAAACGTGTCATGCGCTCGTCCGTGATAGGCAAAACGCCTTTATCGCGAATCGACATAAAAAATGGGATCACCGAGCCACGGGAGCCCATTACATTGCCGTAACGAACAACCGAAAAGCGTGTTCGATTGGCGCCGGCATAGTGATTCCCCGCCACAAACAATTTATCCGACGCTAGTTTTGTGGCGCCGTATAAATTAACCGGGCTGCTGGCTTTATCGGTAGAGAGTGCCACCACTTTTTTAACGCCTTTATCAATGCACGCATCGACTAGGTTCATGGCTCCGTTAATATTCGTTTTAATGCACTCAAAAGGGTTGTATTCAGCTGTCGGTACAATTTTAGTCGCGGCAGCATGCACCACGTAATCGACGCCATCAAGCGCACGATATAGACGGTCTTTATCACGCACATCGCCAATGAAAAAACGCACGCGCGGATCGCCCTGAAACAGCTTCGCCATTTCCCACTGCTTCATCTCGTCACGAGAGAAAATAATAATCTTTTTAGGGTTGTACTTGGCAAGTGTCATTGGGATGAATTTATGACCAAATGAGCCTGTACCCCCGGTGACAAGAATAACTTTACCGCCTTCCATATTCTCTCACTCCCACAAGTTGGGTTTCAGTCGTGGACTCAAGCTCCAGAGGATTAGCACAGTACTCGTTGGTCATTTCATCTATCATATTATTAAGGTGGTCTATGATATCAACGAACAAGCCAGAGTTTTCTGCAGTGCTTTTTTCAAACTCAAGAGCTTTCATCACTGTGACGCTTATGAAAGGAATCACAGGTGAAAAGAGGCTATAAAATATAAGGTTACCTTTATGCAAGGACTCGATGACAAATTGCTTTAACTCTGATAAAACTTTCATATTATTACCTTCTAATGATAAGAGAGAAATAATACTCTTAAGCTCATTTGAAAGAGGAGTAATATCCTCATTTCTAACTTGCATCAAAAGTTCATCGCCCAATTTTTTGCCACAATCTTTTGAAAAACACACTGATTCCAAATCTAAAACCACCTCTCTTCTAGGAGAGTATGAAGGCTCATCCAGCCAATCGAAACCCAAACATCTGGTGCCTTCAATATAAGCACCATCGCTAATATTAAACACTCTAGCACCTGGATGTTTGTTTATGACTCTAGACAGATTTTTTATTGCCAGATAAAACTCCATCTTCGTGTAAACAACAGAAATTTTATTTCCTTTAACTGGAATTAATCTATCAACACTATCACTATATGAAAATTTTTCTCCACCCTTATCGGAGTAGTACTCAGAGTATTTAGAATGATGAGAGCTAATGTCCTTAAATCCCATGTCAACACCAACTAGGGTTATGTTTTTGAACCCCAGGTGAAGAATTGCGCTTAATGCTAAGTTAGATACCGTTGGACTGCTTAAAGTTGTTATTGGAGGTTTTAAATTATTTTTTAGCAAGAAATAATTGATAACCTCCATCCCTCCTCCCAAAGATGTGAACATTCCATAATGTTTATTAAACAAAGCAACTGTTTCCGGATGCACCCAAACAGGAGCTAACAGGTTAATTGACTTCAGATATTCTGTATCTGGTATAGAGGAAATTATCGAATATGTGCATTTGTTCTGTTCAACTTCAGCGTGAAAGTCTGGCTTTATGCCATTTCGCCAAAGTGCCGCAAGTGCCGTACCACATGAAACAATCAAAAATTTATCTTTATTTTTTTTCAACGATTCCCAGCACAAGTCGATCGATGGTCCGTTTCCAACAATTAAAACCTCTGCATTCAGAGATATTTCATTTTCAAGAGAGCTAATATTAATTAATGTGCCATTTTTACTGAAATTTTTAATACAGTGGGATAGTGCATAACGAGCATAGTGAAAATGTTCAGATAATGCTACAGACGTTACCATTTCTTCTCTAAATTCGTAGATAGCCTTTTCTAGAGGAGGGATCTTTCGATCTATAAATAAAAAGGAATTAAGCAGATAAAAGCCATCTATCTTAGACATCGATTTTTTCACATCTGACAAAAGGTTAGTCCCATCGTCTCCAATACTGAAATTAACTTGCTTTCCATTATCATCAAATGATTTTAAAATTTTAAACCAATCAATTGTATACAAAGACCAATAAAAGAAATCAGGATTTGGTTCATAATATAACAAATAATCAACTTCGTGATGTATCAAGACCTTTTGCTGTGAGTAACCTAACCCGCCTGAAATTAGTAACAACGAGGGAATACGCTCAGGAAGATTCACTTCACCTTTATTTATAAAATTAAATTTTTCATATATAGATTTCGCAAAACGATAAAATGTATAATGGCCTAGTTTACCACCATCAATGCCACTGCTTGGTAAGGTTTGAACTGGACTTTTGAGAAATTTATTATAACCAGACAGAGCATCAATTTCAGGATTGATTCCGTACCAAAAAGCTTGTCGTTCTACATTGTAAATATTTGTTTTATTCTCTTTACATGGTAGTAAAAGCCAACGTTTCGGTTTGTAATTTTCAAATGCCTCAGCGATTTCTGGGAAATAATTTTTGAATGAATCTATGTTGTCATAGAATCTAGTCTTGTACATATCTATGACTGACGCAACAGGTTTAGATGCACTTAATTGCTCGGATAACGTATGGCTAAAAAGAGGAGATACATTCAAAACATTCATGAATTCTTTTTTTAACTGATAAACACTTTCATCAGTTAAATAACTAAATCCATTCTTTTGAATCAAAGAAATAAAGGCATCAAATTCCGGGTAATGCAAATGCTGATATATATGTGAATTTTCAGTTTCAAATACATCTAATATTTCATGGATGTCTTTTAGAACCGAGTTTTCTGACTCAATCAAAAAGGCTAAATTACCGCCGTTTCTAGAAAGCAATTCATGTAACCTTTTCCAATCAATGCTATAAATTGTTGCCAAAAAAACTTCAATATCCGGCTCTATTATAATCAAGTTTTTATAACTATAGTTTTCAGCTATATATTGGTAACTATGACCTAAACCTGAACCAAGCCCTATGAGAGTGCCTGATTTAACAGAGGCAGGCTTTGGCATTTTAAGTCCTAATAACATTCCATCATTAATGACCAAATCATCCGAATCTATACGAGTATTTTTTAGATCGTATATAGAACTATGCTTTACATGATCTATTTGAGATTCTTCCGGATTAAGAGGGTAAAGCGTCTCACCTGTAGTAACATTAACAATATTAATTTTTCGATTGCAGTTGATAAAAACACTGTACTTTTCAGGTTTTACTTTTTTAATTCGCTGATAAAGATTTGGAAATTCTAATGAGAAATAGGTTAGATTCTTGTCTTTTAAAGAGAGATGGTAAGGCAATACTTCTTTTTCTATTATAGCTTGACGTCTATTATCCAGTGTCTGCCAAGTGATATCTGTTTGCATAACTTCTGCTACCAAGTAATTTTTGACATAATGCCAAACTACTAGCAAATGCTATGCCATTCAATACTTACTTTTTGCTTTTCGCCCTTTGGCCAGTTCTAAAAGTGCGCCGCGTCGGTCAGACTTCAGATCTTCTAATCGCGATATAGCGTGTGTTAGAAAAGTTAACTCCTGTTTCATCAGGTTACCAGCAACTTCAGGGGCTTGTGAGGACTTCAGTTCGTCGCTATACCACTGCAAACTAGCACAATATGCGGCTATCACTCTCCCAGTCTCTTCCAAGTTAAACTCTTTACTGGTCAACTCAGAGGTAACAGCCTCACGAAACTTTGCAATTTTGGCTTCATAAATTTTAGTCAATTAACCACCTGCTGCTAGCAGAGACTCTTTTTGGCTTAATGTCGAAATTCTGACATCCTGAGGGATAGAGTCCCAACCTTCTTTAATCGTTGTCATGATTTGTTGGCAATCATGAATTTTCTGACTCGAATTCTCCCGAGATGCCTCTAACAAATGCTCAACAATAAAATCGTACAGACTGGCTAGGTTATTTATAACATCCTCTCCGCCGTCTACTGGGCGCAATGACTCGTTAAGCGATTTAACGATTGCGGTTGCTTTACTTACATGTTCAGATTTAGCGGCTAAATCTTTACGATCAATTGCACTTCTGGCCATAACCATTCTATCAATCGCGCCCTGCATTAACATTTGTATGATCTGATAGGGATCTGCGGTTCCCAGTTGATCACGAATACCAACCTGTTTATATGCGTTTAAACCTTTCTTATTCATTAGCTTTTACCTCCGAACCCCGGCAAGCTCGCTAATTGACCTTGCAGAGCAGTCATAGTCTGATTCATTTGAGCCAACATCGCATCGAGCCCTTGATACTCTTCACGCAAGTTTTTCTCAAAGTTCTCCATATATCGTTCAAACCGCTCTCTTTCTTTAGTAATATTTTCTTTATTTGATTCAAAAACATCCTCTTTTGATTCAAACAAACCACCACGCTGGGTGTACTGCTCGATATAACCGTCTAAACGACTGCCAATGCCATCTTCGTTAGAGAATAACTCACTTACACCATCAAAATTCTCATCAAGGGCTTTATCTAACTTTGCTTCTCCGTCAGCGCCAAAACTTAGCTTGCCATCATCATCAAAGCTTAAGCCGATAGCATATAACGTATTCGTGCCTGCTGGAGCAGAGCCAACGGCACCGCCCACTATGTTACTTAAACCCGCTCTTAACCCTCTTAGCATAGAATCGCCAACTAAGGCGCCGCTTTTCCCCTCAACATTCACTCGAGTCAGTGTATTTGCCTGCTCAACAAATTTGTTATAGGCATCGACAAACTCTTCAATATTTTGTTTAACCCCAGGCTTGTCAGTGGTAACTTCTAGAGATTGCTCGTTACCGGGAGATGCTTGCTTCGCAACGATCTCAACGCCTGTAATGGCATTTGTAAAGGTGTTTGTTGAGCTGAAGACCTCTATTCCGTCTACAATCATCTTTGCATCACGAGCTTGGTCTTCTGCGGCTATGGATAAGCCGGCAGCAGCGCCAGTAGCTACAGTGGAAACAGAATCCAGTTCAGCATTATCGTTACTTACAACCAGTTCATTCGCTTCACCTGTCAAGTTTGAGCTTAATACGAGTCGTGTCTCTGGATTACTCCCGCCCGTATTGATAATAGAAGCACTGACACCATAGTTTTCTTCTGAGGAATTAATTGAATTTGCAATGTCCTGCAGCGTGGCACCTGCTCCTACATCAACCGAAAAGGTGTTGTCCCCGCTAGCAGTAGCTAACGTGAGAGTGCCCGCTGTAGTTGTAATCACCTCATCCGCCGATGAAAAGGCGGCAGATTTGGCTTTAGTTCCTTGAGCTAGAGATTCTACAGAAATTTGATAACTCGCCTCTGCTGCACTGCGGCTCACCGTTGCTGACAAATAGGGATTCACTTCCGAGGTTTCAGCTTCCTCATCATCACTGGACGAGACGGAGCTAGAAGACTGGCCGTTGATAATGGCAGCCTTACTGTTCATCTTGTCCGGATCTGAGAGCTTTTCTAAACTTTCAAGTACTTTCGACAACCCAGATTTAAGTTTGCTGTAGCCTGATAGCGAAACACTGACGTCATTTTCGCGCTTTTGTAATGCCTCTAATTTAGGACGTCGTTCTGCCTGAACCAGCTGAGTCACTAAATCCTCTAACGCAAGTCCTGAACCAACACCTAATGACGAAATAGCCATATCGACCCCCTAAATCCACAGCAAGCTTAAATCCGCTGCCTAAATTGTACTATTAAATAAATAACCCACTGAGCTTTTGCTTTCACTTCCAGCTTCTTGACGTTGGTCACTCAACTTTTCGGCTAAACGAACCAACTCTTCAGATGGTATCTGACGTATCAATTCCCCACTTTCAGAGTCTATAACCTTAACTATTGTGGTGCCAATCTCATCATTAACACTAAATTCCAAATTACGTTGGCGGATGCTTTGATTTTGGTTTACTTCATCTACCAACTCTCGTAATTCTTCAACTGACTTGACCTTAGCTTTATCATTGTCAGCTTGGTTTCGCTCGTTTAACTTATCCAAAGTTTCAGGCTCTTGTCTAAACTCTTTAGTGTTCTTCGATTGCTGAACCAAGTTGCGGTCGCCCGACTCAACACCACTGCTGGAAAACGAGTTGCTAAAAGCATTTAATTCAATACCCATGGTATTTTGCCTCGAAAAAGTGTTGTTTGGCTAAATTATAGCCAAACAACACTAGTATTTCTATCCAAGCAGCGATAATGCAGCTTGTGGACGTTGATTTGCCTGCGCAAGAATGGTCGTGCTTGCTTGTTGACGAATCTGGAATTTAGTTAGGTTTGCCGTTTCCGCAGCAAAGTCCGTGTCCTGAATTCGAGAACGAGCGCCAGTCACATTTTCTGAAATATTGCTTAAATTACGAATCGTTGACTGGAACCGATTTTGTAATGCACCCAAATCGGCACGGGTATCATTAACATTCGCTAATGCTGTATCGAGCGTTTGGATCGCTGTAGAAGCGCCCCCAACACTTGATATAGATAAAGCATTTATACCTAGAGCCGATGCAGTGAAACCACCGCCTGATACACCACTAATCGCAAGATTAATGTTTTGACCTGCTTCAGCGCCTACAAGAAAGTTTTCATTATAAGAGCCCGTCAGTAGGTTCTTACCAGCAAACTGTGTATTTTCTGCAACACGAGTAATCTCGGCAGTCAACGCGGCGACTTCTTTTTGAAGTGCATCACGATCTTCCTGACTATTTACACCATTTTGCGATTGAACTGCTAACTGACGAATTCGCTGTAATGAATCGGTAACTTCCTGCAATGCACCTTCAGCAGTCTGTGCAACAGAAATTCCATCGTTAGCATTTCGAACGGCTTGGTCAAGCCCCTGAATTTGAGACGTCATGCGGCTTGAAATCTGCAGGCCAGCAGCATCATCTGCAGCACTATTGATACGAAAGCCAGACGACAAGCGCTGAAAAGCTTGGTCCAAGCCATTACCTGACTGCATTAATTGACGTTGAGCATTCAACGACGAAACATTTGTATTAACATAAAGTGCCATAGCACATCCTCCAGTATTAGAGAAAAAGGTATCTCATACAAGCTATCGGCAACTCTTTGCCGCTCTTTAATAATTTTTATAAAAAAGCGGCAATTTTTTTCATGATCAATGCTTTCTCTATTTCTAATTAACTAGAAACGGTTCTGCCGCTAACGCAAAGTATTCCGAAACGGATTTATTGCGTTCGGAAGTCAGATTGATGTAGACAATACCGGCGAACGGGAACGTTTTACCACCATGCTCGACAAAACACTGGTGCTGTCCTTCGGACTCTTCAACAACTAACCAAGCCCCTCCTATATGCTGTTTAAACACTTCCCCACAGTAGGCGCCTAGCATATTAGACAATGTAAAAACCAACTTATCGTCACTAAGCTGTTCAGCAAATTTTAGTTTTAATTGAGATATCACGTTATCAATGAATTGTATGCTATCGACGGAAAAATCAAGCTTCAAACCAAATTCAGATTCCACGAAATTAACCGCATCCTCGCTTAAGCACTTCATCATTTCTGTATAATTAGTGTTCGACATCGCAACCTCCTTTTCTTATAGTTGAAAACAAAAAAGCCACTCTGTCCAGAGTGGCCTCTTTGTTCAAGGTGTTTTTTGACGAAAGGACTAACCACCCAACAGTGAAAGTGCTGCTTGTGGACGTTGGTTCGCCTGCGCAAGAATAGTTGTACTAGCCTGTTGGCGAATCTGGAATTTAGTTAGATTTGCCGTTTCAGCAGCAAAGTCTGTATCTTGAATACGTGACCGCGCTCCTGTCACATTTTCAGAAATATTACTTAAGTTTCGAATAGTTGACTGAAAGCGATTTTGAACTGCACCCAAGTCAGCACGTGTATCATTAACGTTCGCAATAGCCGTATCCAAGGTTGTGATTGCTGAAGATGCATCGCCCACACTTGATATCGATAGAGTGTCAATGCTCAAAGCTGCAGCGGTAAAACCGGCACCACCAACCCCACTGATTGCGACGTTAATGTTTTGACCTGATTCAGCACCAACTAAGAAGTTTTCATTGTAGGAACCTGTCAACAAATTCTTACCGGCAAACTGGGTGTTTTCTGCCACTCGAGTGATTTCAGTTTTAAGCGCCGAAACTTCTTTCTGTAATGCATCTCTATCTGCTTGTGTATTGACACCATTTTGTGATTGCACAGCCAACTGGCGAATCCGTTGTAAAGAATCGGTTACTTCCTGCAGCGCACCTTCCGCGGTCTGCGCAACAGAAATACCATCGTTGGCATTTCGAACCGCCTGATCAAGACCCTGAATTTGAGAGGTCATCCGACTCGCAATCTGCAAACCCGCAGCATCATCCGCTGCACTGTTAATACGGAAGCCTGAAGACAAACGTTGGAATGCTGTGTCCAGGCCGTTACCTGATGTCATCAATTGACGCTGGGCGTTCAAAGAAGATACGTTAGTGTTTACATATAAAGCCATGATTGCCTCCAGGCGATGTTAGCTAAAACTGTTTCATTATCTTGGTTAATTTCTGTATCGGCGGTTACCAAGTAACCTTTAATATTTTTTGAAATTTTTTAGCGCAAATAGTCAAACAGGCTTAACCCGCTAACCCGACTAAAAATTTGCCGTGATGCTTCCAAAATTGTTTCTGACTTGGTCAGATCCGTAATCGCCGTCGCCCAGTCGATATCCTCTATTGAGGCGCGAGTTTCCTTGTTTACTACCTGAAAATCCGCGTTACTGTTGTTGGCGTTTTCCATTACATTGATGCGCGCTCCCACGCCGGAACGCGCGGATAATATTTGATCGTTGGCGGCAGACAAGTCATCCAGCGCGAAGCCGATTTGGTTTTGAATTTCGACTTCTGACAAGCCGGCTGAATTTTGCAGGGTACGGGCTAAATCGCCGATGACGGTAGCGACATTGCGCTCGACCGGCTGATCAAACCCCACTTGCACCGAATCACCAGCCGCTGGGCTGCCGGAGTATTCAATTTCCATCCCTGCCACTTCGATTGGACTGCCAGGTGTAAAGGTTTGCCCGGTCAATGGGGGATCACCCGCAGGGTTACCGGCGGCATCAACCACGTTAAAGGTGGTCGGACTGGTGAACTCGAGCCGCACAAAATTATTCGCTGGCGTGGCCGGATCGTATAATTCTTCCGATAGTTCTAAAAATTCCTTGCGATTGGGCACGCCGACACTTCCGACACCTATCGTATCGCTCTGTAGGGTCACGTTCGTGCGCTTGGATACCAAACCAAAAACGTTACTGCCGGGATCGCCAGCAGCAAGTTTCAATGTTGGCGATATTTGTATCGTGCGTTGGCCATCGTCGTTCTGGTACGAATAGGACTTGGTGGTCGGGTCGTACTCAAATGGTTGGTTGCGATGCTGAAAGCCGCCAAAAATAAAGTTCCCGCCTTCATCACGGGTATTCATTAAATCAAACACTTCTTGTTCGATAGCCGCCAATTCCTGCCCTATCGCTTTGTAGTCCTGCTCTGAGTTCACTCCATTCCCCGCCTGCACCGCCAACTGCCGCGCACGGTTCAATGACAGGTTGATATTGCCGAGCACACTCTCTTCGCGCTTTAACGAATTTTCTAAAAAGTTTGAGTTACGCGCAAACTGCTCGTTTTGTGAGATCTTCTCATTCAGTGACAATACTTGAGTATTACCAATGGGGTCATCCGCCGGCGTCAGAATATTAGTTTGTTTGGTCAGCTTTTCCTGCACGACGTTAACCCGCTCTTGGGTACGGAGCAGGTTATCTAATGTCTGTTTGTAATAGAGGTTTGTACTTAAGCGCATAATTACCTCGTTGACTGCAGCAGGGTATCAAAGGTCGTCTGCGCTACGGTGATGATCCGTGCGCTGGCGTTATAAGCCTGCTCAAATTGAATTAGGTTAGCCGCCTCTTCTTCCAGGTTCACTCCGGAAACTGACTCGTAGGCGGTTTCGGTCTGTGACTTTATGGCTTCTGCGGTTTCCTGAGAAATTCGCGTTTGACTTACTTTACTGCCCACTTCCGACACGATACGGGCGAAGCTCTCATTAAAGCTCAGGGTTGGCTCTTCGCTGTCGATGACCGAGCGGCGCACGGTGTTCTCACGCTGCAGATCGGTTAGTAACTGGCCGTTACGGTTGTCGTTGATACCATCCGTATTGTACTGAATGCTAAAACTGTCACCGTCAACCGGTGTACCGTCCAGAGTCACATCGTAATCGACATCGCCGCCACTGGCTCGGCTAATGATGTTTTCAAAATCATTGGTATTGGTAATTGTACCAAACGTGTCTCCGTCACCATCGAGCACAGTGATATCAAAGCTGCCATCAGCATTCTCTGAAAATTCAATACGTTGCGGTGCATCATTATCCAGTGCATTGCCGTTGTAGAACGCACCAGGTTCGTTTAATGCAGAAAGCTCCAGTTCAGCAACGCCCTCGTTATCCGATGTCGCCACCAATCGCACCGGCGACGCTAAAGCCAAGTCTTGTGGGCGTGTCATTTGCGTTTGAATATTCAGCGCGGCTTCTTCTGCTGGCTTGGTCAAAAACTGGTCGCCAACAGCAGCGCCGGCATTATCAATCGACAGCATCACCCCATATTCCGGAACCTCATAGTCACCCGCGCCAGCACTGGCATCTATCGTAATGGCGGGTGAATCTTGCAACGCAGCGCCATTTTCGTCAGCGGCTTGCACGGTATATTCTGTGGCACTGATTTTTTTCACCAGTAAGTTTTCAGAGCCAAATTGTTCGCTATTACCTTCGAGTACCGACATGCTGATCTCGCCGCTACCACTATTGTTACTGAAGCCCAAGCCCGTTACTTTGGTGTCGCTCAGGTCAAAAATCTTAGCGCCAAGTTGGTTATCTAAATCCATACCTTTCTGATTTTGCGTATTCAAGGCATCGGCCACTCGCACGGCCAACTGACCCAGCTTCTTTTGCGCCGGTAACAATACATTGTCACGGTAGTCCAGATAACCGCCAACCGCTCCTCCTACATCTTCGTCGCGGACTGGGTAACGGGTTTCGTTTTGCGATTTAGTCTGGCTCTCAACGAACAATTGTAACCGCCCAGTGTCAGGTTTTTGACTGGCCACCAGGGTATTAAATTTTCCGTTTTCCAGCACCAGCGGGGTGCCGTTGGCCATATTTACGGAGATGGCGCCTGAGTCATGCTCAACAGTCTGGAACTGCACCAGTTCAGCCAATTTACGTAATTCAGCATCTCGTTGATTCATCAACGAATTAACATCGGACTGCTTGTTTTCGGAGTTTCCGTATTGTAATTGAATATTTAACTCGGCTAAATTTTCAGTAATGGAGTTGATCTGCTCAGTTGAGGTACTCAGGCGTTGGTTAATAATGTCTTCCTGATCATTTAAAAAGCCGCCAAAACTATTAAATTGGGTGGCGAGACCTTCTGCTTCGGTGATCACAATTTGTCGTGCGGTAATCGAACTTGGATCGCTGTTCGCATCTTGCATCGCATTAAAAAAGCTCTCGACCGCCGAGGCAACATTCGTATCTCGGTTGCCCAATAACTTATCCAGTTGCTCTGCCTGTTCCAACTTAGCGGTGTTAAATTCAACGCGGGAGATGTCACGATTTAGCTGCTTATTAATAAAGGAGTTGATCATGCGTTCGGTACGTGTGCCCTCGATGACCCCGTATTCGTTGGTGACATAGTTGGTGCGTTCACGCACATAAGTGTCGTTATTGACATTATTGATGTTGCGACCTGTGGTCTGCAGGCTTTGCTGGTGTGCCAATACGGCGCGTTTACCTGCTTCTAATAAGTCAAAACTCATGGATCAACTCTCCGTTTACTGCTGGCCGATACACCGGCTACCTGTGTTATCGACCAACGCTGGCTAAAGTTTAGCCACCTGCGGCAAAAGATTGCCGGTTTTGTTATTTCTTGCGCCGAAGCCGCAAGCTACGGTGTTAGGCGGTTCATTACGGCCTGGATCTTATCCGCGTACAGCGGGTCGGTGGCGTAGCCGGCTTGTTGCAGTTGGCGCGCGTACTCTACCGGTTTATCCGCTACTTGCAGTGCCTGCTGATAGCGCGGATGCCCTTTAATAAACTCAACGTAGTCCTGCAAGCTTTGTTCCACATTTTGGTAACTGCGGAAGGCAGCGCGTTCTTTTTTCGCCACGTCGCCGTCAAATTCCAATGTCGCGACATGCGACTTTTCGCCGTTCCAGCGCTGATCGGCTTTGATATTAAATAAATTGTTACTCGAACCACCGTGGCGGCCAGGGATTAAACGCTGGCCCCAGCCCGTTTCCAGTGCCGCCTGAGCCACCAGAACATCGGCATTAAGACCGTGCTCTGCCGCCACTTTTTCGGCGTGCGGTTTGATCGCGTCAATAAAATCCTGCGGTGTAGTAAACCGCGCTTCGCTGTCGTTAAGCTTAGCCGTGTTAACGCGCTGGTTACCATAATATAAGCCGGCATCGATACCGCCCTGATCG
Organism: Idiomarina aquatica; assembly: GCF_003987185.1. Classification (GTDB taxonomy): domain Bacteria; phylum Pseudomonadota; class Gammaproteobacteria; order Enterobacterales; family Alteromonadaceae; genus Idiomarina; species Idiomarina aquatica. The sequence continues at coordinate 670,479 of NZ_PIPS01000001.1, forward strand.
GACAGGGTTTGTGTTGCAACCGGTTCATGACTTTTCGGATTACTTGCCATGCGCGCTTCGCCTAAATTGGCACCGTAACGCTGGGCGTCGTTCAGGCCGGCCTGAACGCTTAATTGTTTGACCATCAAATCGGCCAGCCCCAGTGAGCCTTGCGAGGACAATTCCGAGGTCAACTGCTGGTCATACATATCACGATACATATTGCCGTAGCGGCTGTTGAGCATATTACCTTCGGCAAACACGTCGTTGGCTTTACGCATGCTGCCAAGCACCATGTTCAAAAATATGGCTTCAAACTGCTGTGCCGCAGCGCGCAGCGCCTGTTCTTTATTGTCGCCGAACGCTTCTTTACGCAGCGCGTCCAGCGAGTGGTTGTCCAGCACCGCACCCGTCGCGCCAGAGGCGCGACCTACACCACCGCCACCGAAGGCACGGTCTAGACCATTCATGCCAACGGCATGATCTAAACCATTGGTATTAAATAACGATGAGCTCACCGGAAATCGCTCCTGCTTGCTTCAATGCTTCTAACACCGCAATCATGTCGCCCGGTGCGGCGCCGATTTGGTTTACCGCCCGTACCAGGTCGTTCAATGTGGTGCCGGGTTCGAACACGAACATGCGGGCATCATCCTGCTGCACATCGATGATGCTTTGTGGGGTCACCACGGTTTCGCCGTCGCCGAACGGGTTCGGCTGATCGACTTGGACGTTTTCGGCAATGGTCACCTGCATATTACCGTGGGCGACGGCGGCCGGGCGCAGTTCAACGTTTTGTCCGACCACGACGGTGCCGGTGCGGGCGTTAACAATAATTTTTGCGGCCCCCTGAGCCTGTTCCACTTCGAGGTTTTCTAATGTCGACATGTAGCTGACGCGTTGGCCCAGATCCCGTGGTGCACGAACCCGAATTGAGGTGGCATCCAGCGGTTGTGCTGTGCCCTCACCGACCAAACCGTTGATGGTTTCAGCGACGCGTTTGGCGGTGGTGAAATCGGACTGATGCAGGTTAAAAGTAAAGTAGTCGCCGCTGCCAAAAGAAGTGCGGATTTCCCGCTCAACGGTGGCACCGCCGGGGATGCGGCCAACGGTCGGGGTATTAATCACAATCCGTGAGCCGTCGTTGCCTTCAGCACCAAGGCCTCCGACAATCAGGTTACCCTGCGCGACCGCATAGACTTCGCCGTTAGCGCCCTTCAAAAAAGTTTGCATCAGGGTGCCGCCGGTCAGACTGTCGGCGCTGCCCACCGAGGATACCGTGACGTCAATCTTTTGACCGGGCTTCGCGAACGGCGGAATGTCGGCGGTGACGGCTACCGCGGCGACGTTGTTGATTTTTGGCCGCTCGCCGGCCGGTATATTGATACCAAAGTTACCGAGCATGGTGCGGAAGGTCTGGTCGGTAAACGGCGTCTGTTCACCGGTGCCGGGCAGACCCACAACCAGGCCGTAGCCAACCAGTTGGTTATCACGAATGCCTTCTACCGAGGCGATGTCTTTAATGCGAGAAGCCTGTGCCGGTAATACCAGGGACACCAGACTCACTGCAATGACGACAAACTTTATGCAACGTAACATCGTTCGGGTCTCCGTTAGAACGGCCAGATGGGGCTGTTAAAGAAGCGTGTTAACCAACCTTGTTCCTGCACGTTGGCAAGGGAGCCGGTACCGCTGTATTCGATCCGCGCGTTGGCTACCCGAGTTGACGGAATGGTGTTGTCGGCGCTGATGTCCTGCGGCCGAATCATGCCGGTCAGGCGGATGTATTCATCGCCGGTGTTAATCCGCATCCACTTTTCGCCACGCACAATCAGGTTGCCGTTAGCCAAGGTTTTTATCACGGTAACGGTGATTTCGCCGTTCAGCTGGTTGCTTTGATCGGCATCGCCTTCACCGCTGAACGAACGGGTGCCGCCAAAACTGGCCGACAGCGGATTGCCGTTGATGCTGACGTCGCGGCCAAACAGCTGCGGCGACGGCAATTCGGTGTTGCTGTCTTTGGTGGTTTCGGTCGATGACGATTTACTGGCGGTGGTGCGTTCCTGCAAGCTAACGGTAATGATATCGCCTAAGCGGCGCGCTTTAATGTCAGAGTACAAGCTGTCAGCGTACTGCGCCTGAAACAAGGAACCGTTCGGTACCACCGGTTGCGCCCGTTCTTCGGGTAACACCGGTGCGTACATCGGATCATCCGGCATTGGCTTGGGTTGGTTCGAGGCACAACCGGCCATCACCAGGCTTGCTAAAATTAACGCTGCAATACGCATAACATCACCTATTCCGTTTATCTTAAAGCTGCTGACTGATGTAACTGAGCATCTGGTCGACGGACGAAATCACTTTCGAGTTCATCTCGTAGCCCCGTTGCGACTCAATCAGGTTAACCAGTTCTTCGGTTACGTTAACGTTCGAACTTTCCAGTGCGCCCTGAATGGTCGTGCCCATGCCATCAACGCCCGGCACTGCCTCTAACGGCGCACCGCTGACTGCGGTTTCTTTATACAGATTCTGGCCGATGGGTTCTAAACCGGCTGGATTGATAAAGCTGGCTAAGTTGATTTGCCCGACAACCGCGTTATCGGCATTGCCCGGCTGTCGCACGGTTACTTCGCCTTCCTGAGAAATGCTGACCGAAATCGCATCTTCTGGGATCTGAATCGCCGGCTCCAGCGGGTAACCGTTACCAGAGGTAACCATCTGACCTTCTTCATTTAATGAAAACTGGCCATTGCGGGTGTAAGAAACCGTGCCGTCAGGCATCAGGATCTGAAAAAAACCTTTACCAGAAACCATCACATCCAGTGAGTTGTCGGTAGTTTGTACGTTACCCTGGGTGTGTGATTTTTGCGTGGCCACCACCTTGGTACCGGCACCAATCATCAAACCGTTTGGCAATTCCACGTCTTGCGCTGATTGGCCACCGGGCTGATTGATGTTTTGATACAGCAGATCTTCGAACACCGCGCGGCTTTTCTTGAAACCCACGGTACTGGCGTTAGCCAGGTTGTTTGAGATAACCGAGATGTCGCGCTGCTGCGCGTCCAGTCCGGTTTTACTGATCCATAATGCTGGGTTCATGGTGTTGCTCCTCTACCGACCAATTAGCTGATGCGCATCAGCGATTCAGCTCGCTGGGCGTTTTCATCGGCGGTTTTCATCATTTTTACGTTCATTTCGTACTGGCGCTGCAGTGCGATCATTTGGGTCATTTCTTCGACGGCATTGACGTTACTGCCTTCCAGCGCACCAATCGTTAGTTTGACATTACCGTCAGCGATGGCTTCTTGCCCGTCTTTCAATTCAAACAAACCGTCGTTGGTCTTTTTGATGTTGCCGTTGGGTGGGTTAACCAGTTTGATCCGGTCAACCAGCTCCATGGCGTCTTCCGGTGCCCCCTGCGGGCGAATGGATATATTGCCGTTGGCTCCGATGGTGAGGTTATCAACGGGCATCGGAATAAAAATGGGACCACCGTCACCCATAACCGGCTGCCCGCGGTCGTTTTTCAACATGCCGTCGGGGCCGATTTCTAAACTGCCGTTGCGGGTGTAGCGTTCGTTGCCGTTTTCGTCTTGTACGGCCATCCAGCCCTGCCCCTGGATGGCAACATCAAGATTACGGCCGGTGGTTTGCAGTGCGCCGCTGGCAAAGTTTTGCCCCGGGCTTTCTGTCATCGAGAACACGCGGGTTGGTAAGCCTTCGCCAAACGCTTGCATGGAGCGTGCTTGTTGTAAGTCGGCTTTAAATCCTGTGGTGTTGGCGTTTGCCAGGTTATTGGCGCGCAAGGCGACGGCGTTCATGTTTTCTTTTGCGCCGCTCATTCCAATCCAAAGCATTTTGTCCATCGCTGACCTCCAGCCAAAAATTTGTCGTCTTGGTCGGATATATGCAGACATCGTGCCAACTTCGTAGTGCTAGGCGCAGGCTGCGCCTGCTTGCTGGGCAGCGCGTGCTTCGCCGCGCTTTGCTTGGCGTGGCCTTCGGCCACTTGCTTGGCGCTTCGCTTGCAAAATAAAAAAGCCGTGCGCTTGGAGCTTTGCTCCTTGCGCACGGCTATCCCAAACGAAGTTTCTATCCCGGGCGAAGCCCCCTAAATCAAACGAAGTTTCTACCGGATCTGCAGGATCGTCTGGTTCAGCGTGTTATTCACTTCCAGTGAACGCGAGTTGGCCTGGAAGTTACGTTGGCTTGCAATCAGATCTACTAGCTCTTTAGTCAGGTCAACGTTGGAGTTTTCCAAAGCTGATGATTCGATCGCACCAAACGTACCCGAGTTGGCGGCTCCAGCCAGAGCTTCGCCAGACTCACGAGTTGCTTTCCACGAGGTGTTACCCACCTGACGCAGTCCTTGCTCGTTGGCAAATCGGGTCATCGCAACTTGTCCCAGGTACTGTACTTCGCCATTCGAATAACTGGCCTGGATCAAGCCGTCTTCACCAATGTCCAGATTGGTCAGGCGTCCAACGGTACTACCGTCTTGTTCTAATAAATTCACTTCAAAATCAGAAGCAAACTGTGTAGGCACTGAGTCACCATCTTCATCGTTACGATCACGGAAGAAGATATTCACTTGTTGACCCGGATCTGCACCATTACTTAACACACCGCTTAACGAAAACGTTTGTTCTGCAAAGGTTTGGCCTGTGCCATCGATAGGCCCAACCGGATTACCGGAATCATCGAACTGAATACGGAAGCCCTCTACCGGGTCACCATCTGGGTTGTCAACGCCGCCAGGCAACGCTGTACCGGTATTACCCAAATTTACTGGCTTATTATCTACCGTGGTGTACACATCCCAGGAGTTTTCTGGAATGCCTGGCTGGCTTGAGTCACGCTTAACGTAATAGGTCGTAACAATGTGAGATTCACCCAACGAATCATAAATCGTTGACGATGTAGATGATGTATAAGACGTGGGATCTTCAGGGTTAAATGGGTTACCCGGAACCGGTGGTGTCGCGGTTGGATCGGGCACAGGCACTCCCGGAGCGCGCGAATCCAGGTTAAATGATTGATAAAGGTTATTGGTCGCCGATGGCGCACCGGCTGAATCTGGAATTTGCAAAGGCGTTGCAGTTGCCAAACTCGTTGACTGCAATGCACCTGAGCTGCGATCAACCGGGAAGCCCAGCAAATAGTTGCCCTGATTATCAACAATATAACTCTCATTATTCAGTTTGAAAGCACCAGCACGCGTGTACGTAAAGTCCTGCTGACCTATTTCGCTGGTGGTTGCAAAAAAGCCATTACCGCTGATCGCCATATCCAGCGAGTTGTCGGTAAACTCTAAGGTACCCTGGCTAAACTGCTGGGCTACCGTTGCGGTTAGCGCACCGTCACCCACTTTCGCATTATTAGAGCTAAAAATACTGGACGCGTACACATCCGCGAATTCCGCGCGCGACTGTTTAAAGCCGGTTGTACGCACGTTAGAAATATTGTTTGCGGTGGTATCTAAATCTTTTTGCGCCGCGTTAATACCGCTTAAACCGATATTGAATGACATAAATCACCTCACTGATTAACTGATTTCCGTAACATCTGCAAAATTGATGCCACCTAAGCCTTTAAGATTGAGCACGATGCCGCGCTCACCACCCATACTGACGCTTTGAACCGCGGCCTTCATTTGCAACGGAAGCTCTTCGCTACTATCACCAATGCGTGCATTGGCGGTGAACGTATATTTGCCTTCAGGCAGAGGATTGCCGGCTTCGTCCAGGCCATCCCACTGGAAGTCTTTTGTGCCTGCCCCAACATCACCTAAGTTAATGGTACGAACCACAGAGCCCGATTCGTCCTTAACGGAAATGCGCACATTTTGTGCTGACTGCTGACTGGCGATCATTCCCGACGCCGTGCCACCGGCATCCAGGTGTGCTTTATTGGTCGGTACCAAAACACTGCGTCCGACCAACGTTGAGGCCTGCAAGGCCTGGCTAGAATTCATGTTCTGAGTGAATTCGGTAAACTGTTTCGATAACTCCGAAATGCCTTCTGCCATGGTAAAGTTGGTCATCTGCGCAATCATTTGATCGTTGTCCGCAGGTTTTGTCGGATCCTGCATATTCAACTGCTGTGTTAACAGTTGAAAAAAGTCTTCTTGCTCTAAACGCTGTCGTTCGGATGGATCTTCAAACTTAGCTTGCTCGTCTTCCTTCCATCGCATACGGTCAACGTAGGAGTTATTGCTTACACCTTCCATCGGTTATCTCCTGTTAGCCTTGACCGAGGCGCAGTAAACGCTGGGTCATGGTTTTCGCGGTATCCGCTACTTGCACGTTGGTCTGATAGGAACGCGAAGCGGAAATCATGTTGGCCATCTCTTCCATGGTGTTGACGTTTGAGCGGTAAATGTAACCGTTCGCATCGGCCATGGGATGATTGGGCGCGTATTCGATTTGCAGCGGCTTTTGGCTTTCAACAATGCCTTTTACTTTGACACCAGCGGCTTGCCCGGCCTGGGTTTGATTGGTCAGGCTGTCACCACGGTAGTTACCGCCGGCATCCGCCAACGCGGTTGCAAATACCGGGTTGCGGGCGCGATACGTTTCATCCGCGCTGCTGCTCACGGAGTTGGCGTTTGCCAAATTACTGGCGGTGGTATTAAGGCGCACTGACTGCGCACTCATTGCCGAACCGCTGATGTTGAAAATATTAAACAGGCTCATTGTTTAAACCTCTCTTATGCTCCAGAACCACCACCAAGGGCTTTTTTGACAGAGCTGATCCGCCCATCAAGAAAGTTCATGGTCATTTCATATTCCAGTGCGTTTTGTGCATACAAGTTTTGTTCCAACTGCACATCAACGGTATTGCCGTCACCGGTATCCGGTTGCGTGGGTACGCGGAATTTTTCTTGTCCGGTGGGTTTGATTTCGACGTTGAAGTGTTTTTCGTGGGTACGCGCTAACTTATAGCTGTCCATACCCCGCTGTGCTTGTTTCAGCGCTTGCTGGAAATCAAGGCCTTTGGCTTTGTAGCCGGGGGTGTCAGCGTTAGCGATATTGTTGGCAATCATCTCCGCACGCTGAGTGCGTACGCCCAGCGTGTATTGCTGAATGCCCATGAGTTTGTCCATGGAAAGTGCCATTTTTTCGTCTCCCGTTGGTTCGATGTGGGAGAAGATGCAGAGATCGTGCCAACTTGGGCTCCGTAGCTTGCGCCTCTGGCGCGACCTACCGCAAGGGGCATAGCCCCGCCTGGCAAGTGTGCGTAGCACACGCCGAGCAAGGCCAAGCGAAGCGGGGCCGCCAAGCAAGCCGCCAGTGGCGGCGCCAAGCGAAAGGCGCGTCAGCGCCTTTTGTAGATAATTCCCGGGTTGCAGCGGATCATTTCAAATTCGTCGGTGAGGCCAGAGATGGACTCAGAAGCGCCGAGGAAAAGATAACCGCCGGGATTCAGCGATTGCCGGAATTGGGCAATAATTTTCCGCTTTACGTCAGCAGAAAAATAAATCAGCACGTTGCGGCAAAAGATAATGTCGAATTTACCGAGCAGCGCGTAGCTGTCGAGCAGATTGAGGTGGCGGAACTGGACGAAGTTTTTTACGTCGTCTTTAACCTTCATCGAGCCGGGTTTGCTGCCTTCCGTGAAAAACTTCTTTTGCCGCTCGGCGGATAAGCCGCGGGCTATGGCAAGGCTGTCGTACTCGCCGATGGCGCATTGTTCCAGCACTTTATTGGAAATATCGGTGGCGGTGATGCGGATACCACCTTTTAAGGCGCCGGGATTTTTGGCCTTGTACTCCAGGTAAGTCATCGCCATTGAATACGGCTCCTGCCCGGATGAACAGGCCGATGACCAAATTTTGACGGGGCCGGAGTTATTCTTAAATTCCGGTAACACCCGGTTGGCCAAAATTTCAAACGGATACGTGTCCCGGAACCAAAGGGTTTCGTTGGTGGTCATGGCATCGATGACGGCGGCGCGCAGTGCCCGCTCGCTGATTTTCATCGATTTTTTAACCAGCTCAGACAACGAGTCAATATTGAACTTCGTCATCAGCGGGCTGAGACGACTTTTAACCAGATACAACTTATTTTCACCCAGTACGATACCGCACTGATGCTCTAAAAACTGTCGAAACTCCTGGTATTCTGCCGGACTGAGTTCTTTATTGATCACGTTTCTCTACTGCATTGTTCTTGTTATTCAACGGCATAGTTGCCGTTACTCAATTTCGATGTCTGCTGTTGCATTAAGCCATTTTTTAACGGCAGTTGCCAGCTCATCAGGATGGAACTTGGCAATAAAATCGTCTGCGCCAACTTTTTTTACCATGGCCTGATTAAAAACACCGCTTAATGATGTGTGCAGAATAACATGAACGCCTGCTAATTTGGGATCCGCTTTGATTTCTGCGGTTAACGTGTAGCCATCCATGACCGGCATTTCCACGTCGGAAACGATGACCGGTACGTGCGGATGCACGTCGCCGTCGACTTCTTTGGCTTTTTCTTTGAGCCAATCGAGAGCCTCTTTACCGTTTTTCTTAATTTCCAACGGTATTTCAAGGGACTGCAAGGCCCGCTTGATTTGTCCGCGGGCTACGGCGGAGTCATCGGTAATTAGAATGGTGAGGTTGTCTTTTGCAACATTGATCGGCTGATTCGCGACCTCCTCACTGATGTCGCTGTTAACCGGGGTAATGTCGGCAAGAATACGCTCAACGTCGATGATTTCCACCAGCTCTTTGTCGATTTCGGTGACTGCGGTCAGGTAGGCATCCCGCCCGGTACCGCGCGGCGGCGGCAGGATTTCTTCCCAGTTGATGTTAATGATGCGGTCAACGCCGCCGACCAAGAAGCCCTGCACGGTACGGTTGTACTCGGCAATAATAATGAAGCGGTTGTGAATATCGGTAATTTCCGGACCACCGGTCGCCATGCTTAAATCAATGATTGAAATGGCCTGACCGCGAATGTGAGCGATGCCCCGCACCAGACGATTGCGGTGCGGCATGGCGGTCAACTTGGGGCATGGCAGTACTTCGCGTACTTTAAACACGTTAATGCCAAACCGCTGTTTACCGGAGAGTCTGAACAATAACAGCTCTAACCGGTTTTGGCCGACCATTTGTGTGCGTTGATTCACCGAGTCCAGAATACTGGCCATGTTCGCTCCTTTACTGGCATGCCCTGGGTGGCATTCCTGCCTGTTGGCACACTCTTTGCTTCGTTATTAATCGTTCATTGTGCCGCGACGTCATCGACAAAAAGTTGACGCTTTACACATTCTTCCTTTGTACAGGATGTGTCGGCAGAAAACCATTAAACCTTAGTGGAATTACACTATGATAATACGCAATAGCTTATTAATCAGTTTGTTTTTGATCATAGTTCATTCAAATGCGTTTGCGAATGATCAAGACCAGCCGACGCAGCGCTTTGATCATAAAGCTTTACAGTCGCTTGCACATGAGTTTGTGCAGGCTCAGGTGATTAAGCCGGATAACGGTCGGGTAGATATCGTCGCCAACAATCTGGACCCACGCATGGTGGCCAAAAAGTGCGCGACCAAACCGGAAGTCGGGTTCGCGTCTAATTCCGGCCTGGACAGCTACACCACCGTCGAAATTCAATGCGCAGCGCCAACCGCCTGGCGAACCTATGTGCCGGTACGAATTTACCGCTATAAGCCGGTGATTACTGCGGCAGTACCAATGTCGCCTGGCCATTTGGTTACCCAAGCGGATTTGACCACCACCGAAGTGGACATCAACCGCATTCGCTCGAACGTGTTTACCGACGCTAAAGCCCTGATCGGTGCACGCATTAAAAAGCGCATCCGCTCGGGTCAGCCGATTGAAGCGAGCGATACCTGTCTTGTGTGTTCCGGGGAAAAGGTTACAATAGTGGCGAAAAATAAGTCACTGCGTATTACCGCGACCGGAAAGGCACTGGCCGATGGTCTTAAAGGTGAGTCGGTGACGGTTGAAAACGTACGTTCTAACAAGGCGTTAGAAGCGGTTGTGACCGGTTTAAACGAAGTGACGGTACAACTGTAAACGGCAACAACGAAAGTGCACAAAAAAATTAAAGGTTTCTCGCAAAGAGCCGATAAGGGCACGAGAACTTCTATCTAGCGAGGCGAGACAATATGCCAATTAATATTAACAACAACGGTTTAAAAAACACCAACATCGACACGAAGACTAACCGTCAGGTCGATGCAGGTAGCACCGCGGGTAACAGCCCGGCACCCGCCAAAAGTGGCGGCGGTGACTCGGTGTCACTAACCTCAGAAGCGCAGCAGCTGAGCCGTTTACAAGAAAAAGCAATGGGCAGCAGCGGCATCGATCAAGCCAAAGTTGACCGTATCAAAGCGCAAATTGAAAGCGGCTCGTATAAAGTCGATGTTGAGCGGTTAGCGTCGAAACTGGCCGAATTTGAAGGCGACCTGTTCGGTGGCCAGACCAACGGCGACGAATAATCGAGGCCGACGGAGTATCAATGTCAGCGACTGCAACACCGGTACCCGAGCTTCTACAACAACTGGCTGACTCGCTAGATGCCCTTGCTGTGTCACAACAGCAGGAATTACAAGCCATTGTAGAACGCCAACACGCCCGCGTTGCGGAGCTGGCAGAGCAGAAAGCTCAGCAGTTGGCTGAAGTCAGCGAACTGGATGCGGCATTACGCGAGCACCCTGAATCCAATCTGTTGCAGGACGACGAGCAACTCGCTGCACAGGTGGCCGATATTAAACAGCAGTTAGCTGCAGTAAAACATCAAAGTGCGGTTAACGAACGGGTAGTCCAGTCCACCCTTAACAGCATTGAACAGCTAAAACAGACCATCCTTTCCAGTGCCAGAAAGGACAGCCTGACCTATAACGCTAAGGGTAAAATCCGCTAGCATTTAAAGGTAACCGGGCGCTGCAAAAACGGATTTTGCCGTTGCCACAACACCTCTTTCATCTCCTGCTCGGTTTTCAGCCCTTTATCCACACTGCCGTCTTCATGCACCAGCGTAAAGGGTTTATTAAACGGCCGGTTACGCACACAGTCGTACAAATCTTTCATCAGAAAACAGGTGGTTTCCGTAGCGGTTTTCTGGCTCGTTACTGATGTTGTAGTCGGCATAGCTCACCTCTTGGGTTGAGTCGATAAACGTCAATCCATTGATTTTGATACAGTTGATTAAAGTCACCAGCTTGCGCCAGCGCTTTATGAATACGGGGTTCTGACGCTTCAATAATGACGCTCAGACGCACCGGTTTGTGCACGTAATCGCTGCCGTCATGCACCGATTGCCACGCCAGCCCCAGGCGGAGATCACCACCGTTGCCTTCGAACACGCCAATGTCATTGGCCACCCGGTTGTGCAACAGCTTGTTGCCGCTGCCCATGCGCTGCGGATCGGTGACGGCGGTGTAGTATTGCCAGTTAATCCAGTTAGCAACCAGTCCCGGTGCGGACAGCAGCGCCGTCAGCAGCGAACCATCGGCGTCTAATGCTTCATCGTAGTCGTGCAGAAAGCTGCGCCCCTGTACCGCGTCGTCGGCTAAGCGCCCGGCGTTGCCGAAAAACAGCGCTTGGTTACCGGCCAGCCCCCACTCGGGTCTCAATTCCGCCCAGTGATTGGCCCGCGTAGCCCTGTTCGGTTGCTGTTGCTGTAACTGTGCCGATGCGCTGGCAAAGGTTTGTTTGACCTGCGCCGGAACATCTTCGGACAACCAGACGATGTCGTCGGTGACGGTTTCGTGCAGCGCGGCGTAAAATTGCGTCGCCTGCGGAATGGCGAAGCCATGCTCACTGAGGCGCTGGCGGATAGCCGACTGATTCAGTAAGTGGCACAACACCCGGGCACTCAGTGCGCCGGTCTGGCCGCCGCAGGCACCGCAGTTCATTCCGGCCCGTTGCGCGTTGTTGCTGTGTTTAGCGCCGTGACCGACCAGCACTACGTGCTCGGCAAACTGCGTAAACTGCATGCCGGTCAGCGCCTGTGCGCATAGCTCGGCCAGTTGCTCGCAGGTAACGGCGCGGCCGTTGTGATAAATCTCCGCATCGGCATCAAACTGAGCGGTATCGAGCGAGCCCTTAATGCCTTTTAACAGCTCGCCGAGTTTGGCCAGCCCCAGCGCCTCAACGCCGGTAAACATAGAAGCCGGACTGTTAAACGAGCGCGACAGCAAATCTTTAAAGGATTTATCCGGGCTTTGCTGACGGACAAAAAAGCTTGGCTGTAACAACCCCGGTACGTGTGGTATTTGCTGGTCGCCCTGTTCACGTCCCAACGGCACCCCGAAAAAGCCGGCAAAGCCTTTGCTGTTGACCGTCATTCCGTGCTCACGACCGGCCTGTGCCAATGCCCGGCGATAACGATCCGAGCGCACATCGATACAGAACACAGCCTGCAACTGTGGCGAATCATTACGGTCGGCGTCTGCCGCCGGCTTAAATTTAAGCGCACTGAGCTGTGATTGCTCATAGGCGCGTTGCCACTGCCACAGGCTTTGTTGCTGGGCAATGATGGCGGCAACGGCGTCATCACTGTCACGCAGTTGCTGTTCAAAGTCTTGTTTAATGGGTTCAAACACCGCCTGATTGGTGCGATCCGCCAGTTGCCACAGCAGATAATCCCAGGCCATGCGGATGGCCAGCAGTTCCAGTAGCCACTGGCTGCCGTGCTGACGATCCTGATAACTGAGTGCCGAAGCCCAGCCCAGCACGTCAATGATCAACGCCTGGCAATAGTGTTCAGCGGCAGCGCTCGGTGCGCTACCAAACCAGAGCTGCTCACAGGCTTCAAATAAGGCGTCGGGACTGTCCGGTAGCTCGGCAAACAATTCGTTCAGGTCTGCTTCGTCCATCAGGGTTTCAATACCGCGGTCAGCACGTGAAATGGTCAACCAATGCTGGTACAGCGAACTGTCCTTACCCTGCCCCTGAAAGCGCCGGGGAAACTGCATAAACAGCCCGCAACTTTGGCTGATCTGAAACACCACTTCATCGTGCCAGAGCATTTTGCGACGGCGCTGCTGATAACGATCCACCAAATGGCTGATGTTCTGCCAGCGCGGCGTGTCAGACAACTGAGTTAGCTGACGACGCATGTCATCCGTCACCAGCGCCGGTTCGATAGCACCCTGCTCATAGTGTTGCTGGTAGAACTCCGGTGACATGGTCAGCGCGACGTTGCCGCAGTAGCGCCACTGCGCAGCAACTTCCGTTAATGGCTGCTGACGGTATTCCCACAGCGGATTAACCGCCACCCATTGTGGCAACGGCCACTGCGGTGCCACGCGGGCGACCGCCAACTGGGCCTGGTTAGCGAGTTTGCTCATACAACTTTCCTTTTACCGCGACGTTATTGCGAGACTGGTAATAGTGGATCGGATGGCTTGGCCACAGCCACAGCACAAATCGGGTCAGCCACTCGTCCAGATACAAACCGGCGTTGAGGCTGATAAACCAACGTTGGCTGATGGCGTACTGCGGGGTGTGATGGATTAACCAGTAACTGATGGCAAACAGATTAACGATACCGGCAACGGCAAGCTCCAGAGCCAGGTCAATGCTGCGATTGTCCATCACATTACCGGCGGCCCAAACCAACAGCGCGTAGGCACTGAGCAGCGCCAGCGACAACAACAGACGCCATCCCCAGCGATTGAGGTTCATCCATATGGTTGCCAGCACCATCGCCAGCAGTGCCGACGGCAGCCACTTTGGCGAGCCGGTCAGCAACAGCGCGGCGCCGAGACACGCCAGTTGAAAGCCGAAAAATACCACCACCACCCGCGGCAGCGAGCGCGCTTCGGATTGTTTGACATAAGCGACTTCGCTGACTGACAGGAACGCATGGGCTTTGTATACCGAGTGGGCAACCAGGTGCAGCAGCGCCAGGTCATAGTAGCCCAGGCCTATTTCCAGCAACATCAGACCCATCTGGGCGCTGGTCGACCAGGCCAGACGTACTTTGATGCTGATGCGGGTGGCCATGATCAATGCCGCCAGACAGCACGACACCACCGCAACCAGACACAACAGCCAGATGGCCGGGGTGGAAACACTCCAGACCGGGGTGGTGACCAACAGCAGCAGTCCACCCAAATTGATGATTCCGGCGTGCAGCAGTGCCGACACCGGCGTGGGGGCTTCCACCACCTGGATCAGCCAGCCGTGCAACGGCAGTTGCGCGCACTTGATTAACGCCGCCATCACCAGTGCGATCGCCGCGGCATGCTGCAGCAGACCGACCGGCTGCTGCGAAATGCTCGCCAGCGCGGCGTCGAGATAGCCGGTGCCGGTTTGCCAGTACACCAACACGAGAGCGATGCCTAAAAAGGTTTCTGAGCAACGCGCCAAAATGAATTTCTTGTGCGCGGCCAGTACGGCACGATCGCGTTCCGGATAAAACATCAGCAATTGATGCAGCAGTAAGCTGATGGACACCCAGGCGGCAAAGAACAGCAACATGTGGTTGCTTAGGATCAATACCACCACCGCGGTCAGACACAAGGTCATATAACGCATAAACACACTGCGGCGTGGGTCGAGACGGAAGTTGCGCCACGAGTAACGCAGCACCACCATTGCCAGAACTCCCACCAGTATCAGCAACACGGGTCGTATGCCGGAGATTGTCAGCCAGTCGAACATAGTACTTCCTGTTGAATTGGATTGTGCTAAGTTTGGCGCTGGTGCTAAATTAAGTAAAATAGATATAAAATATCGTTTTGTTCTTTTTTATAGAACAGTGAGTGAGCCCGGATGAATTACAAACACCTTTATTACTTTTGGCACGTGGCCGCCAGCGGTCATCTGACCCAGACCGCACAAAAGCTGCACGTGTCGCAGTCGGCGTTATCGTCACAAATTAAACAACTGGAGGACTGGTTTGGCATGGCGTTGTTTGAACGCCGTGGCCGCCAGTTGGTGTTAACTCAGGCCGGCCATATTGCCAAGCAGCACGCCGACCGGATCTTCGCCGAAGGCGAGAGCTTAGTGAAACAGCTCAAAGAAGGTGCCTCTGATCAGCCGGCGATCATCCGTATTGGCCATGCCTCGACCATGTCGCGTAACTTTGTTGAAGCTTTTATTAATGATCTGGTTAGCCAAAAAGAAGTGCACTATCGGCTGCATTCGATGACCCCGGATCAGTTGTTTAATGAACTGGCCAATCACCAAATTGACATCGCGTTGGCCAACACCAATGTGCGAGGCAGTGACAAACAACTGTGGCAGAGTCGTTTGCTGGCACGTCAGCCGGTGTCGCTGATTGGGCCGCCGGGACGGGCAATAACCGAACTCAATTCACCGGCGCTGGTCAAGCAGCATTGGGTTTTACCGCCGGAAAACCTGTCGTTGCGACTGGCCTTTGACATGCTCAGCGCGGAATACAATTGGCAGCCGATTGTGCTGGCCGAAGCCGACGATATGGCCATGTTGCGATTGCTGACCCGCGATACCGGCGCGCTGGCGGTGATTCCGGACGTGGTGGTAAGGGATGAGCTTAACAGTGGCCAGCTAAGTCGTTATCTGCAGTTGCCGAATGTCTACGAGCAATTCTATGCCATCACCCTGAAACGGCCGTTTCAACACCCGATGGTGGTTCAATTGTTACAGCAGTTCAGCCTTTAAAAGGTTAAAGATTTGCGCGCTGTGGCCGTTAAACAAAGTATCAAACGAGGTATCGGCATAATCCATTATGAGGTTGTCATGAAACACTTAGCGGTCACCTTTGCACTTGCATCTGCTTTACTGCTGTCGGGCTGCAGCGCCTATTATAATCTGGCGTATGATCAGCAACACGTTGAGTGGGAAACCGAAACGCCGGATCAATTTCCGGTGTTAACGGCGGTTGGTTATGCGCCGATTGCCGAACAACCGGGGGATAGCCAGCAACATAAAGACTTGGCCGCGATGCGTGCGTCCAAACTGGCGGCTTATCGGGAACTGGCAGAACAGGTTTATGGGCAACGCATTGCCGGCGGCAGCTCGGTACAAAACTGGGCGCTGACCAACGACACGTTTCAGTCATCGGTTGATGGCGTGATTCGCGGTGCCGAAGTCGTTCGCACCTACACCGTGGGCGAATACTACGCCACCGAGCTGCGCTTAGATTTCGAAAAAGTCCATCGCATCTACCAAAGCACCAATCGCCAGCAGAAAATTAAGCGCGTTGTGTACTATTAACACAGTGTCATGAATCCGACTGGAATGGTACTTGCATAATCGCCTAAACACGTAAACGCCAAGCAGGTAATGCATGAACTGGAAATTCATTCTTTTTTCACTGGTACTGTTGGTAGCCTTCAGCGCCGACGCCCGTGTGGTGGAAGCCCAGGGCAGCGCGCGCATTGTTAACGGTGACACCGATGCCGCCCGCGAACGCGCCATTGAAAACGCGCTGCAACAAGCGCTGTTGATAACCGGCAGTTCGATTTCCAGTGTCCAGTCCATTGTTGATGGCGTACTCAGTACCAATCAAACCCAGGTGTCCGCAACCGGTGACGTCGAAAACGTTAATATTCTTCGCGAAGAGGTTCGCAATGGTCGGGTCATTATTTTGTTACAAGCTGAAATTTGGAATCGCGAAAACACCTGTCGCGGCGATAAATATAAGATTGCTCTGACCGTAGTTCCGTTCGAACTCAGTAATCGTGAACACGGTGCTTTTGGACAGATCTGGGAGTTGGGGAAAGTCAGCGCCGAGCGACTGACCCGGGAAATTTCCAGACGCAGCGATCGCATTTATGTCAGCCATACCTTGTCACGGAATACCGGCTTAACCAACGCTCTGCGCCAGCTTAACCTTGAGCATTTAGGCGCCATGGCACGCGAGGTTGGCAAGGCAAACGACAGTCAGTATGTGGTGTTCGGACTGTTTGATGATTTATCCATGATTGAACAGCAGCGCGGCTGGGGTTTGTTTGACTCTGATTATCGCCGTAACTACGCACTGACCTTGTATTTGCTTAACGCCAGCAGCGGCGAACTGCTTACCCGCGCGCGGGTCAGTGACGTCGAAAGCTGGAATTATCAGCGTAATGAAACCGTTGATGTTGCCGCCAGCGAATTCTGGGATCGCCCGTTTGGCGCTGCGCTCATGACCGGCATCGAAGATCTCGCCGCTGGCGTTCGTGACCAGTTACGTTGCAAACCAACTCGTGGTCGGGTGGTATGGCAACAGGATAACCTGGTGCAATTTAACTTAGGCTCACACCACGGCGTTCGCGTCGGCGATCAGCTAAAAATTATTCACCCGTCTAACTTTGTCGACAATGAAGGGATTTATCGGCAGAAATGGCAGGTCAGTGAGTTTACCGTAGAAGTCACCCAGGTTCAGCACAACACCGCGGTGGCCGAGCTGTCCGGCCCGGGCATTCTTACCAATGTCCAGGTCAACGATTGGGTTATACCGGCGGAATAACCGATAACTGGCGTTCCCGGCAGGAGTCGAACCTGCGACCTGCCGCTTAGGAGGCGGCTGCTCTATCCTACTGAGCTACGGGAACTTGCCGGCGCCGATTATGCCAAAAAGCCACGGTCTTGGGCAAGCTCGCGCCGCTCAATGTTATCCTTGCAACGCGGCTCTTACGGATTGGCGGATGGTTTCATCATCCCAGGGCTTGGTCAAAAAGCGAAATACCTCACCCTCGTTCAGCGCCCGCGCCAGTGCCTCTTCGTCCTGATAAGCGGTCAACACAATACGTTGTGTGTTTGGATACATGGAACGAACATGGGTCAAAAACTCGACACCCTGCATCTGCGGCATACGATGGTCGGAAATAACCACGTCCACGTTATGCTGGGCCAATAAATCAAACGCCTCATTGGCCGAGTTTGCGGTCAAGATATGGTAGCCATCTCGCATCAGTAAGCGCCGCAACGATTTATTCACGTTTTCCTCGTCGTCAACAATCATGACGGTCGCTTCTGAACTCGGCTCGTCGGTACTGATGGATGCCTGATACTGACTCAAAAACTTGTCCAGTTGCGGTTTAGGCATTGGCTTAGCCATCAAAAAGCCCTGCATGGCATCACAACCGCTGCGCCGCAAGTAATCCCGCTGGGCGGTGGTTTCCACACCTTCCGCCATCACTTCCAGTTGCAGGTGATGAGCCATTGAAATGATGCCTTCGGTAATGGCCGCGTCACGGCTGTCGTGAGTGAGTTCGGTGATAAAACTGCGATCGATCTTAACCCAGCTAACCGGCAGGTCTTTGAGGTAACTCAGGCTGGAGTATCCGGTACCAAAGTCGTCCAGCGCCAGTTTGACACCAAGCTGATTCAATTTCGCCAATTTCTCGCTGATCAGCTGTGGATATTCAACCAACACCGACTCCGTCATTTCGAGCACCAGGTGGCGCGCATCAAGGCCACTTTCACGCAATGCCTGCGCCACTTCGTCGACGAATTCATGGCGCAGTAGCTGGATTGCCGAGATATTAACCGATACCGTTGCCTTGTTTGGCATCTGTTGCTTCAATTGCACGAAATCCTTGCAGGCACGCCGCAAGATCCAGCGCCCCAGACGCACGATTTCACCGGTATTTTCGGCAATCTGGATAAACTCGGCCGGCGAAATCATGCCCATGGTGGGATGATTCCAGCGCACCAGAGATTCGACCCCGACCACGTCGTTATTATGCAGATCGAACTGCGGCTGATAGTGCAGTTCAAACTGCTTTTGCTCAATGCCGGACTGCAGTGCATTACGAATTTTTAGCGATTTTACCGTGCGGGTATCCAGTGATTGGTCAAACCATTGGTACTGATTACGACCCCGGCGCTTGGCCTCGAACATGGCCATATCGGCCTGGCGGATTAACTGCAGCGGATCTTCATCATAAAGCTCGGTGGTGGCGATACCGGCACTGGCGCTGATGTGTAGCTCGTTGCTGTCGAGTTCGAATGGCTCCGCTACCGACTGCAACATGCGCTCAGTCACCGCCGCGGCGTCACCGATATGCGACAGATCCGGCAATATCAATACAAACTCATCCCCGCCGAGACGGGCCAGCGTATCGCTCGGCCGAATGTAGGACCGCAGCCGTTCAACCACTTGCTTTAGCAGGCGATCGCCGAGTTCGTGGCCGAGCGTGTCGTTGATCGGTTTAAAGCCATCCAAATCAAAAAATACAACGGCCAATACCCCTTTATTACGTTGTCCGAACGAAAACGCCTGTTTCAGACGATCTTCCAGCAAACCGCGATTCGGCAGGCCGGTCAGACTGTCATAATTGACCAGATCCGACAGTTGCTGTTGTAGCCCCTGCACGGCAGAAACATCTTCTAAATGCACCATCCGTACGGTATTACCATGCCAGACGGTGGGAACGTTAAAATGTCGAACCGGCAATTGCTTGCCATTGGGTAATTCCAGCTGTCCGGTGTTACCCAGTAACGCGTCTTCAGTTAACTGCAGTGGCAGAATTTTGTCGCACAGTTCGCTGTCGGTTTGCTGCAGCAGTTTCTCAGCCGCCGGGTTCGCATACAGAATGCGTCGTTCCAGCGTCACCAGTAAGGCAGCTGTCGGCATATCTTCGAGTAACTGCAGTAGCAAGGTATCAGAAGTCATTTTTTGTCCCGTCGTTGGCCTGCTGCAGCAGGACCTTTATCACACAGCCCTGTTCTGCAGCGGTCTCTATCATCAGTTTTCCGTGATGTATGTCAACTATTTTTTCTGCCAGAGCCAGCCCCATGCCACTGCCTGGGATGCCCTCGGCATCGGCTTCATCACCGCGGTTAAAGGGTCTTAACATCCTTTTTAATTGCTGGTTTTTCATGCCCCTGCCGTTATCGGCAAAGCACCAGGCAACTTTACCGTTGCCGACAGACTGGGTGTAGACAGTGATTTTTAGTCGCCGCGTCGGCGATCTAAATTTGATCGCGTTACTGATGAGTTGTTTGGCCAGCTCATACAACAACCCGGCATCTCCCGTCGCGCTCTCGGCAACCTGTATGTCCAGATTTGCCCGCAAATGCTGCAGCCGCTCATGGTATTCCAGCGCCACCTGATGCGTGATTTCATTTAAGTCACAGCGTCTTTGTTGCGGTTGGTGATTGTCTAACAACGCATAAGCCTGGGTTTCCTGCAGCAAGCGCTGCCAGTGGCGAATACTGCTTTGCGTTTGTTGCAGTAGAGTGGTCGTCTGCGGATCCAGCTCGACATTGCTGTCGAATTGTTGCAGTTGTGTCAGCACCACCTGAACCGGTTCCTGTAAATGCTGATCAATAATGTATGCGAGACTGTCGCGGGACCTTAATGCACGGTCACGTTCCGCTTCGATCTGTGCATACTCTGTACGATCGTTCACGATCATTAACCAATGACCGTTGTAGCGTTTGATCAACAGCTCTACCGGTAATTTCACGCCGTCGCTTAACCAACTGCCGTGCCAGCGCATCGGCTTACGATCGGAGGGTTGTTGCTGCACTAGTTGCTGGCGTAAGACGTCCCAGTCGGCATCACTCAACCAGCAGTCGATACTGCGGCCGGGCAGACGACTATTCTGCGCCGCAATCCAGCGCTCCGCCAGCGCATTGCTGTTAACGATTTTTCCATCGCTCTGCACCACCAACGCCGCCAATGGCAAACTCATTAGACGATCATTCATCGCCACATCAGTGGCCCGACGCGAGTGCAGCAGCGTGACATAAGCCAACAACAGTTGTCGCATGATTTCAATCAGGCTAAGGCCGGCAAACGCCATCACCAGAAACAGTCCGGGCAACGAGTCGTATAAGCCGTCACTCCCCTGCAACGGTTGGTTCACCACGTGTAGCCAGATAAACGCCAGTAATAACGCCAGCGTCAGGTAAGCCCATAACCAGATGTTATCCTGCTGATCCCTGTAGCCGCTGTTCAGGTAAGGCAGCAACCAAAACCCCAGTGCCAGTTGTAGCGCAATAACGGCGCGGTAAATCAGCAAATCTGAGCTTAATCCCTGGTACAAAAACGCAGCGCATGCAACCGCACTGATTAGCGCCAGACCGCGCCAGTACCAGCGTCGCATCGCCGTTAATCGTATCCGCAACCGCGAACTGAGCAGCAGCGCCCATCCCAATACCGCCAGCAGCAACGTTAGCAAACCGTCAGTCAGGGATAAGCGGCTGGATACACTGAACAAGTTCAGAGTCAGCCCAAAACTTAACAAGCCGCCCCAGATCGAGCAGAGACAGGTTAGTGCAAACCAGTAACCGCGTGCGACGATGTTTATGCCGTTATTCGAGTTGTTTGCCATGATTACACTCCTGTGCCAACGGGAACCACACGCCAATACATGTTCCCTTACCGACGTCACTGTCGATGGTTAATTTACCCAAGTGTCTGCGTACGATGTTATAAACCAGTGCCAGACCGAGACCCGTGCCCTCGCCTTCGGGCTTGGTGGTATAAAATGGTTCCAGCGCGCGCTTGCGGGTTTCTTCACTCATGCCCTCGCCATTATCGGCTACTTCGATGTAAACAAATTGCTCGACGACACCGGTACGGATCGTGATCTGCCCAAATCGATTGATTGCTTGCAGCGCATTCACCAGCAGATTCATCATCACCTGATTAAACTGAGCCGGATCGCAGGCAATATTGAGCGGACTGCCATTAAAGTCCCGTTGGATACGGGCTTTGTTTTTAATCTCATTATGCAGCACCCGCAAGGTGGTATTGATCTGTTCGTGCACATTGCATTGCTCGACGTTACCGGGCGCCCGCGCGAACTGCGTCAGCGCTGAGGTGATTGAGGTGATGTGCGCGACGCCCTGTTGACTTTCCTGCAGCAAATCCAGTAAATCAGCCGCAATAAACTCGAAATTTTCCTGTTGCAGTCGTTGCTTTAACAGACCCTCAGCGTTATCCGTTAGTACCTTGAGCAGTTTTTCCACATAATGACTGAGGCTGTTCAAGTTGGACTGTATGTAACCGACCGGGTTGTTGATTTCGTGGGCAATACCCGCTGACAGTTGCCCAAGCGCCGCCAGCTTCTCCGTTTGTAGCAGTTCATAATTGGTGTTTTCGAGCTTTTCCAGTAGCGCTTTTTGCTTGTTACGTTCATTCCGTAAGTGCTGCTCCCGCCGGCTCAGTTCCCGGTTCAGGCTTTCGGTGTATTTGCGTTCCTGGATCAATTGCTGTTGCAGCGCCAGATGTTGATCGGCCTGCATCAGTATCAGTAATGCGGTGTCGTTATCCTGCGAGTGTGCTGACACAATAAACGGCCGACAGCCTTGAGCTGTGTTCAAATATAAGGTTTGTTGTTCGCAGTTCTGGCGCTGACGTAGCTTGATGTCGATGGCGGATAAGTAGTAAAGGCGCGAGGCCGCGGTTAGAACATTGTCCAGACTGGTATTGATGAGTTGCTCTGGTGTA
This sequence comes from Idiomarina aquatica, assembly GCF_003987185.1. GTDB lineage: Bacteria > Pseudomonadota > Gammaproteobacteria > Enterobacterales > Alteromonadaceae > Idiomarina > Idiomarina aquatica. Next base: position 692,801 of record NZ_PIPS01000001.1, read on the forward strand.
CGTTTCAGCAACGCCGCAAACTCGGGACTCAGCTCATGCATGATGCGCCCGTCCAGCGCTATCCGCACGGCCAAACCAGGCCAGTCGGTCAAGTAATCGGTCATAAGGGCACCGTAGCCTGGTTGAGCACTCGTTCGATTTGCGCAATCACCTGGGCCGGTGCGCTGACATGCGGGTAATGTCCCCTGGCATCTATCACCGTCAGCTCGGCCTTAGGCAACTGAGCCACGGTGTACTCCGCCACCCGTTGCGGTACCACGATGTCTTTATTGGCCTGAACCACGGTTACCGGGCAATCAACCTGCGCCAGTTCGGCGCGCACATCGGAATAAAAGGTCGCCCGCGCAAACGCTCGTACTATGCGCTGTTCACCGGCGCTAAACTGACGCGTCAGCTGTTCGGTCAGATCACGGCGTTCCGGGTTTTCCATCACTTGCGGTGCTAAACCCTGCGCCCAGGCAAAAAAGTTTTGTTCCATCATGACCATCAGTTGATCAACGTCTTCGCGGTCGAAGCCGCTTTGATAATGCGGTTTATCGTGAAGATAACGTGGTGACGGGTTAAGCATGACGATGTGCTTAAGCCGTTGCCGAATGGCCGGATAGGCAAGGGTTGCGATACTGCCGCTGACCGAGTGGGCAACCAGGATCAAGTGCTCGGACTCGAGACTGTTAACGACGTCGATTAAATCCTGCGCATAGCCGCTGAGCGACTGATAACGCTGTTCATCGTATTGGCTCAGGTCAGAATCACCGCTGCCGACGTAATCAAAGGTCACCACCGTAGCGCGGTCATGAAATGCAGGCGCAACCTGATGCCAGATGCTCTGATCGCAGCCAAAGCCGTGCGCAAACAGCAGCGTCGGCGACCCGGTTCCGATGACTTTTACGTTATTCCTTAACCGTACCGCTTTATCTTCCATGCTAAACGACTCATATTGTTAACATTTCGTTTACGAGTCTTACCATAAAGCATAAAAAATAGAAAGTCCGACCAGCCTATTTATACGGGGTGCGGCAACGCCATTATTTAAAAGGAATGCGTAAAAGCCCCCACAAACGCGTGGTCAAGTTACCGTCCCGATAGTGTTCGAGGCCGATGTCGATGTGGTCAGAACCGGCGCTGGGCTGGTCGGTATAGCTGTTAAACAGGTGATCCCACCAGCTCACGCTAAAACCATAATTGGAGTTGGTTTCCTGCTTTACGCTGCTGTGGTGGATGCGATGCAATTCCTGCGTAATTAAGACTTTTCTTACCCGCGCTTCCCATTTCGGTGGCAACGCCACATTGCCGTGATTAAACAGGGAACAGGCATTCAGCACCACTTCGAACACGATAATGGCCAATATCGGCGCGCCGAGGGCAACGGCAACCGCCGCTTTGATGCCGAGGCTGAGGAGGATCTCAAGCGGATGAAAACGCAGGCCGGTGGTGACGTCAAAGTCAGGATCGGCGTGATGCACCCGGTGCAAACGCCATAGAATGGGAATGCGGTGAAAAGCGCGGTGTTGCCAGTAAATGGCGATATCGAAAAGCAAGAAGCTGAGTACTACTTCCAGCCAGAGCGGCCAGCTAACGACGTTAAACAAGCCCACGCCCTGCTGTTGTGCCCATACCGCCGCGCCGACGACCCCTGCGGGTACCGCCAGACGCGCGATCAGTGTATCAATGGCAACAATACCGAGGTTCGCCGGCCAGCGCTGCCAACGGGTATAGCGCGACTGTCGTTTCGGCCGCCACAACTCCCAGCCGATCATCAACGCCAGCACCGTCACAAAAATCGTCAGTCGAACTATCGTTTCCATTAACCCCTTTTAACCCTTTAACCCTTTAACCCTTTAACCGCAGAGAGCACAGAGAGCGCGGAGGTTTTTTTATTGTAAAACCACCAGCCCCTCTCATGATATCAACCGCGGTGGTGACAACAGGCACACAGCATCAACCCAACAAAAAAACCAACCCATTGGGTTTTCCATTAAAGGTCTTTTCTCTGCGGTTCTCCGCGCCCTCAGCGGTGAAAACCTCTGCAGCTTAGTGTTTATCCGTCATTTTCAATGTTCGGTAGCCGCTCCACAAGCGTGTGATGGCGGTTATCCAGCAAGCCGCGGCGAACACGTAGGCAAGCGTTGCGAAGTGCTGCGGCCATACGCAAAAGGCGATGAAGGCGACGATGGTTTCGAAACCTTCGGTTAATCCGCCCATATAATGCAGCGACTTGTTTGGGTAGCTGACATTATCAATGCCGCGCTTGGCAGCGACACCGGCAAACGCCAGAAAAGTCGAGCCGGTACCGGTAAAGGTTAGCATCAGCACCCCGGCAGCGATGGCATTTTGCGATACGTCCGCGATTAAAAAGCCCAGTACCACGGCGTTGTAAAACATAAAATCCAGCACGATGTCCAGATAGCCACCGGCATCGGTGAGTCTTGTCTGTCGTGCCACCGCACCGTCCAACCCATCGGCGAGCCGGTTCAGCAGAATGAACAACAGCGCCAGCGTGTAGTACTCCCAGGCCAGTGCCGGCAACGCCAGCAAACCGACAAAAAATCCGCCTAGGGTGACCTGATCAGCATTGATGTTACGGCGGATAAGCCAGCCGGCGGGCGCATGCAGCAACTGCCTCGTTACCGGTGTCAGCAGCGGATCAATCATTGTGTTTCCCCAGTTCAAGCAACGGGCCGTCACCGTGATCGGCCGGGTCGTGTGTGACTAATACCGCAGCGATATTACGGGCCTTTATTTGCGCAAAGGTCCAGTCACGAATTTGTTGACGCAGTTGGGTATCCAGCGCCGAAAAAGGTTCATCCAGCAAAATCGCACGCGGCTCGGCCAGTAACGAGCGCACCAGCGCGATGCGCGCTTGTTCTCCACCGCTGAGTTCGGCTGGCATCGCCTCAGCTTTGCTCTGCAGCCCGACCGCATCGAGCGCGTGTGCGGCGCGCTGCAGTTGCTCACTGCGGCTTGCGCGCGGGAGCGCAAACATCAGGTTTTGCAGCACGCTAAGGTGCGGAAATAAGTCGCCCTTTTGATACATGAGTCCGATACGTCGCCGCTCAATGGGATACTCATCAATACGTTGTTGGCCCAGCCAAAGTTCGCCGTTGGCGTCGAAATCGGTTAACGGTTCGCCCAATATCCAGCGCAACACGGTGCTTTTACCACTGCCGCTGGGGCCGATGAGCGTGGCGATTTCGCCGGGCTCAACGTCAAGCCGGTCAATGCTGACCAACGGTTGCTGGCGACGAGTAATCATCAGCGAACGTATTCGTAAGGCATCAGTAACTGACATCGGTACCTCGTTGTCGGGTTTGCATGAACATCACCAGCGATAACACCAGCAGCGGCAACAGCGCCTGCATCAGCGCGTACAACGAAGCCAGCCGCCAGTCGCCGCCGGACGCAATGCTGACCGCTTCGGTGGTTAAGGTTGGCACGGTGCCGCCGGCCAGCCACAGTGTCGGCAGGTATTGCGCAATACTCACCGAAAAGGCGATGGCAAACGCGGTTAATAACGGTCCTCGCATCATCCCGGGCACCAGTGTAAACCAGGCTCGGCGGTAGCTGTAGCCTAAACTTTGTGCCTGATAAAGCCAGCGTTGACTCAGATTGACCCAAGCGCCGTGCAGAACCAGATAGGCGTAAGGGAAGCCAAACGCGACATGCGCCCACAGCAACAGCGGACCCTCCGAGCCCTGCCCCAGCAGGTGTTGCCAGCCCAGCACCAGTACCAGTTGTGGTAACAGCAACAGCAGTAGCGGTACGACGTTGAGCTGCCGTTGTCCGCGTTGCCGCTGATGCTCAAGTACCGCAACCGCAGCGGCAACGGATAACAGTCCGGTCAGCAACGCCAGCCAGAATGTGTCCCACAGTAACGGCGCCAGATGGGGCCATTCTGTCAGCCAACGTTGCGGTTGCCATTGTTGTGGCAACAGCGCCGGATAGAACCAACTGCCGGCCAGGCTATGCAGCAACAGTGCCAGTACCACCAATAACGACACTATCACCAGCGTCGGGGTGAGCAGGCGACCACCGCCGGCCAGTAGCCGGCGCCAGCGCGAAGCCGTGGTTTTCACCAGACCTTGCCGGGCGCGGTCCGCCAGTCGCTGATAGCCGTTTACCGTAACCGTCGCCGCCAGCAGCAACACCGCACCGGCCAGGATCAATAGCCATACGCCGATGGCCGCCGCTTCCGTATTCGCCCATTGGTAATGTTGTTCAAACGCAACCACCGCGAGTAAGCCCGGCGCGTTAGGCCCCAGCAACAAAGGGATATCAACCACCGAAACGGTATAAATAATGATCGCCGCCAGCGGCAACTTCAGCCGTTGCAACAGCTCAGGAACAATCAGCCACCACCAGGCTCGGGTTGCCGACCAGCCCAGACTCTGAGCCTGCAGCAACCAGCGTTGTAGCGGCAACTGTTTAAGCTGGGTGGCGATCATCAAGAGCAGAAAGGGCAGTTCTTTCAGCACCAGCACGACGGTTAGCGTGAGCAGTGACTTTTCCGGCAAGGGCCAGCCGTTTGCCGGCACCGGTAGCCAACCACTCAGGGCATCAATAACACGCACCAGGTAGCCACTGGGACTGAACAAAAACATCACACCAACCGCGAAAGCAACATGCGGAGTCGCCAGTAACACACTCAGTGCACTGAACCATCGGCTTGTTGCCAACGTCCGCGCCGCCGACAGGCTCAGCCAGGTCACCACCAAGGTACTCAGTAACGTCACCAACAACGTTTGCATCAGCGCGTTCAGCCACGGCGCCAGTGTCATCGCGGACGGCCACTGCAGTGCCGGCAACGCCGCCAGCAACGGTAACCCGACCAGCAGCAGTAGTACCGTTATTGAAAGCGCTCTGACCACGCCTGCTCCAGATACGCTTGCCAGCTGGCATGAAAATCGGCCGCCACCGGTAACCGCTCGGTTTCGTCATCAGCGCTCAAACGGATTACCGCCGGATCGCCCCAGCCGTCGAGTTGCGCCTTACGACGCTGCGCTTTCTCGCTCAGCAGAAAATTAATGACTTGAGTTGCAGACGGTTTCGCTTTCGCCGTTGTCGGCACCGCCAGGTAATGATGGTTGGTTATGGCAGCCTCACCCAGTATCACCCGCTGCGTTTGCGCCGGAATCCGGCCTTGATTCACCAGCGTCTGAACGTCGTTCGGGTTAAAGCTTACAGCAATATGTAAGACACCATTAGCAAACCAGTTTTGCATTTCAGCGGCCGAAGCAGGGAAGTTTTCACCCTGTTGCCATAACAAGGGGTGCAATCGCTCGAGATAATTCCAGAGCGGTCGGGTTAAAGCATCGGCATCGACCTCAGTCACCGGTTGCTGGAACGGCTCATGGTTTTCGCTCAGCGACAGCAATAACGCTTTTAGAAACGTGGTACCGTGAAACTCTGGAGGCTTTGGATAACTGATGGTGCCGGGATGTTGCTCAGCGTACAGCAGCAATTGTTCGGCCGATACGGCATCGCCGATAAGGCACTCGTTGCAGCTCAACAGATAGAATTGCCCAAGTCCCCAGGGTACTTCCAAGCCGTCAACCGGCTCACCGAAGTCCGTGCGCCAATTCAGTTCATTGCTCACCTGACTTAGATTGCTGACCTTATCAGCGACTGGGTAAAGCTTCCCTGCGGCCTTTAAAGCGTGAAAATTTTCACCATTAATCCACAACAAATCGGCATTGCTACGACCATCCGTCAGTTGTTTTACCACCTCGGCAATGTCAGCGACTTTGACATGACGCAGCTCGATATCCTGCCGACGCAACTCGGTTGCAGCCCAGCGCAAATAGTCATTGACCGCCGGGTTACCGCCCCAGGCGTAAAAATACACGGTTTGCGTCTGTGCCAGACTGACGGCGGGCAACAGGCTCGCAATAACGATCAAACACAATAACCACCCTCTCATGTTAGCTCCGGCGCCAGCGATGAAATTTTTCGACCCAGTTCAGCACCCGCTGCGGGGCATGCGCACGTTTCCACTCGCCGGCCACGTATTTATTGGCTTCGGCCAGGGTTGGGTAACTGTGAATGGTACCCAAAATTTTGTTCAAACCAATGCCGTGTTTCATGGCCAGTACGTATTCTGCCAACAACTCCCCGGCATAAGGTCCGACAATATTCACGCCCAAAATCTTATCCTTGCCCGGCACGGTCAACACCTTAACACGACCGTAGGCACTGTCATCGGCAATCGCCCGATCCAGCTCACCGAAGTCATAAGTCGTCACTTCATATTCTTTATTGTGTTGTTGCGCTTGCTGTTCGGTCAGCCCAACGTTCGCCACCTGCGGCGAGGTGTACGTTACCCAGGGAATGACCGAATAATCAACACGAAAGGTCTTAAACGGATCAAACAACGCATTTACCGCAGCATACCAGGCCTGATGTGACGCCACATGGGTAAATTGATAGGGACCAACCACATCGCCACAGGCGTAAATGTTTGGGTAATTGGTTTGCAGCAACTCGTTGGTGTTAATGGTACGGTCGGTTTCAACGCCCAACGCTTCCAGGCCAAAACCGCTAACATTGGCCTGACGGCCCAGTGCTATCAACACCCGGTCGAACGGTATCCGCTGTTCTTTACCGTTGTATTCGGCCACCAATACATGTTCGCCGTCGTGCTGTTCAAAGCGCTTGCCTTTGTGACCGGTTTTTAAGTCAATACCATCCTTTTGTAGCTGCTGAGCTAACAATTCGGCCGAGTCCTGATCCTCTTGGCTTAAAATACGATCCGCCATCTCCACTAGGGTGACCTGTGAGCCGAGCCGCTGAAAGGCCTGCGACAGTTCGCAGCCAATCGGCCCACCACCCAGCACCAGCAATCGCTTAGGCAATTCCTGCAACGACCACACATTATCGGAAGTCAGGTAATCGACATTATCCAGTCCTTCAAATTGCGGGATTAACGGGCGCGCCCCGGTCGCAACCACGATAGCGCGGGTGGTTATGGTTTTCGTCTCGCCATTTTGGGTTATTTCGACTTCCCATGGCGACACGATACGCGCATCGCCGAGCTCGACATTAACACCGAGTTTTTCGTAGCGCTCGACCGAATCATGGGGCTCGATTTTACCGATAACATCTCGTACCTGTTGCATCACTTGCTTAACGTCAACCTGCACATTATCAGCCTTGACCCCAAGATGTTCGCTGTTACGGGTTTGCTGGGCGACATTAGCGGCATGCAGCAGCGCTTTCGACGGCACGCAACCGGTATTCAGACAGTCGCCGCCCATTTTGTCGCGCTCGATCAGCGTGACTTTGGCTTTCACCGCCGCCGCTATGTAAGCACTGACTAACCCGGCAGACCCAGCACCAATAACGACCATATTGTTATCGAACGATTTCGGCTTGTGGTAGCCTTTAAATGCCTTCCGCCGCTTGACGATGCTTAGAATAAACTTAGCGACAATTGGCATAATACCGAGCAATACAAAGGCACCGATAAGGTCCGCCGACACGACATCCCCCAGGCTATTGATCTGCGCCAACTGAGTGCCGGCATTAATGTAAACGGCCGCGCCCAGTAACATGCCCACCTGGCTCACCCAATAGTAGGTCCAGGCTTTAATCGGCGTGAGCCCCATGACGAGGTTGATGACAAAAAACGGGAATAGGGGGACCAGCCGTAAACTCAACAGGTAAAACGCACCATCGCGCTCGATACCGCGATTGATCGCCTCCAGCCGCTCGCCAAATTTAGCCTGTACCCAATCACGCAAAATAAAACGCGCACTTAAAAACGATAAAAAGGCGCCAAAGGAGGCCGCAAAACTTGCCAACAGCAGACCCCAGCCAAACCCAAATATTGCGCCAGCACCTAATGTTAATACCGTCGCACCGGGCAGCGAAAGTGCCGTAGAAATAACGTAAATCGCAAAATAAATCGCAAATGTTGCGAAAGGGTTCTGGGCAAACAACGAATTAAGCTGCTGTTGCTGCTCTTTCAATACGTCCAAAGACAAATACTGTGTCAGATCAAACACAAATGCACTGATAAACAGCGCGACGATCAGCAGTAATAACAACAGCTTTTTAAATGACATAAACTAACCTCAAAATGCGTAACGCACACTTAACTGAGCGTGCACGGGCTGCGATGGAAACGCCAGCGTGGCGCCAAAGTAGCCGCCCTCGAATACCGGTGACCAGTTATCCTGATCGGTGGCATTAAATACATCCAGCCGAGCGGTCAGTTGCGGCGTCACACGGTATTGTGTGTGCACATTGAGAGTATGCTGGTCGCGGATAAACACCGTTTGCAGAAAATCCAGCGGAAAGTGCTTGGTGTAGCTTAAATCACCGCCCACCGACCAATTTTCCGTGATCGACCAGCCCGCCACAAGTGACGCCTGTACCTCTGGAATGCCCTGCAATTGTTGAGTCGATGCCGGGAACAAGGTGAAATTTGGTGAGCCCACACCGGTGCCCTCGATAATATCCGGGCGTGAATCGTCAAAGGCATCAGCCACCTGTCGTGTCCCCTGTGACGACGCTGAATTATCCCAGTAGGCATCGATATAGCTTGCGGCCAATGTTACCCAATATGAGTCCGCGGCAAAATGCCATTGGCCTTCGATACCTTCGGTACGAATACCGCTATTGGAACCGTCACGATTACGCAGGCTGCGGCTTTGGTCAAACAGCGTTGCATCGGCATACCAGCGAGCACCGGATGGCGCGTACTTCAAACCAATTTCGTACAATTCGTTTTCGGTGGCAAAGTTCTGTTCATCAATGACACCGGCTGCATTGAGCACGGTGCCGCCGGCCATAGAATTGGAAGTCGAATCACTTTTATAGGCGGTGGCATACAGGGTTAAATCCGGCGTCCAGTCATACTGTGTCGATAAACTTAATGCCGATAGCCAGTCACTATAACTGTCGCTTTTCGCCGCCACCCCGGCAGGCGCCAGCGGATCTTCAGCTTCCACGTCATAATAATCGGCGCGCACACCGGCAGTCACTCGCCAACGGTCGCTAAGGGCTTGCTCGTGCTGGGCAAACACGCCCCATTGATAGCTGGTCGAGTCGGTGGTATCCGACAGGTTAAAATCGCCGACACCGTCACCGTCTACATCATACTGCGCCCCCGGCGAGACAAACACTCCCGGCCGCAACTCGATTAAGCGTGCTTGCTGCGCGTCGGTCAGCGGAATACGGCGGTTGCTTAATGGCCCGGTCAAATCGATCGGATTGTCGGCTTCGGTGGTGAATTGGCTGTAACCCAGCACATCGTTGACGCGTAAATTAGCGCCGACAACAGTGTTGTTATTAATGTGCAGTTCGGTGCGGTTTTCAAAGGTATGTGCCGCATCGATGATCTCGACAAAGCTGTTCTGATTAATGCCTTCGCGCGTTAAATATTGATAATAAGTGCGGTTTACCAGCACCAGATCGTCGCTGAAATAATGTTGTAATTTTGCGTGCAACAAAGTGGTTTCAGCGGTATTGGTATCCAGTGGTTCGGTCAGTGTGTTGCTGCGATCAATGCGTACTTCGCCAGTTGGAGTGATCACGGCTCCCGCTCCTGGCACGGTTGACCCGTTCGGTTGCACGCCCTGACCTGTAATGTATAGATTATTATCGATTAACCCTTGGGTTGGCCGGTTAATACCCGCGTTGTCGGTCCAGGCAACATCATAGTATTCCAATGCCACATCTAACTGGGTGTCGTTATTAGGCTGCCACTGGTAAGCCACCAGCAAATCATCGCTGCGATGATGATGGTAATCATAAAAACTGTCTTCATCGATGTACTCGGCGCTTACCCGCAGAGCCTGCTCGTCGCTTTTTAACACCGCGTTGTGGTCGAGCTGTAAGCGGTACTGACTCCACTGACCCCACTCTCCGGCCAGTCGGCTGTGTTGACGGTTGACGTTAGCGGTTTTCGGCTGCAGATTAACAAAACCACCAACCCGCTGGGTGGTGCCGAGCATCACCGGCGGCGCGCCTTTTACCACAGCAATCCCTTCAATGGCATTAAACGACATAGGAATGCCCAGGCCATTATTACCGGCCTGACGACGCATGCCGGCTTCAAACAGTTCACCCAACTGACCCCGTAATGTTGGCAGTGACGGGTTGCCAAAACCGGCGGCGGCGTAGCTGTTCGGCGCAAAGCGCGAGATATCGTGTAAATCGTCGATGGCCGCTTCCTGCATCAATGATGCATTGATGACGGTCGCAGCACGGGGAATGTCTTTCAGGCTCTCGGCCAGACCAAACAGCCCTTCAGTCTCGTCTTCTGAGGGTAACAACAACCGCTCGCTGTCACGCCCCATCACTTCAATCACTTCCATCGGCTCTTGCGCCATAACCGGGGCTACCAGCGGGATGGTTGTTAAGGCAAAAATAATCGTTTTCTTCACTTCACTATCCTATCGATTGATCCTGGTTTGGGCGCTTCGCGCGGTGTAGGCTCGTGCTGCGCACTCGCGGTGTAGCTCGCCGCCTTCGGCGCGAGGGGATATAAGCTTCAAGCATTAAACCGGCCGCAGGTCCTATACCCTCGCGCCGAAGGCAGCGAGCTACACCGCGCGAAGCGCCTATACCGCAAAGCCTACATCGCCATTGGTTTACGTAACTCATTGGTATTTTGGATGTTGATTATCGTTCAAGAGAACAAAATTGTATGTCATTGCGTATGCTTTGAATACATACTCTATTTTACAGGAGGCTCCATGGCCGACTTTAAACTGCATGACCAAACATCAGCTCCCGAGGAGAGCAAACCACTGTTACAGGACTCTGAGAAATCTTTCGGCATGATCCCGAATCTGCATGCGGTGATGGCAGAAGCGCCAGGGCTATTAAAAGCCTATCAGACAACTCACGAACTGTTTGCTAACAGCAGCTTCGATGAAAACGAACTAACTGTGGTGTGGCAAACCATTAACGTTTACCACAGCTGCCATTATTGCGTACCGGCTCATACGGCCATTGCCAAGCAGATGGGTGCGGATGACTCGATTACGCGGCAGTTGAAAAATGGCGAAACGCTTGACGACTCAAAATTACAAGCACTGCGTATTTTTACCGAGGCGGTACTGGAAAAACGTGGTCAGGTGGAGGAAACCGACGTACGCCCATTTTTTGATGCAGGCTACGGCAACCGCCACGTGTTGGAGGTTATTTTGGGGATTGCGCAAAAAACCATGAGCAACTACACCAATGCCATCGCGCAAACGCCAATTGATGAGCCGTTTCAGAAGTTCAAATAGGCTCGCTACGCTCGCGGTATGGGCTCGTGCTTCGCACTCGCGGGTTTGGGGGGCATGCTGCAAAGCCACACCGGCCGCAGGCCCTATACCCTCGCGCCGAAGGCGGCGAGCTACACCGCGCGAAGTGCCTAAACCGCGAGGCTGTACAGAACCATCCCGACCGGAGATGCTAATTTCTATGCGCTACCTACTACTCATTCTTATTCTGGTGACGCCCAGTACAATAAGCCAAACCTTTGATCTCCAGCATCAGCGCTTTACTGAGGTGTTGCAGCAGCATGTGGTGGTTTATAATGAAGGCCTGAAGTCTGCGGTCGACTACGCCACTTTGGCATCAGCACCCGAACCATTAAACAGCTACCTGAGAATGCTGTCAGCAGTAACAGAGAAACAATATCAACAGTGGAGCGACAGCCATCAATTAGCCTTTTTAATCAACGCCTATAACGCCTTTACCCTACAGCTAATTATCGAAAACTTTCATACGTTTAAATCCGGCAATGCTGAATCCATCAGGGATTTAGGGGGCTTTTTTACCAGCCCCTGGGAACAGGAATTCTTCACCTTATTGGGCGAGAAACGCACGCTGGACTGGCTAGAACACGAAAAGATACGTGTCGATTTTGATGAGCCGCGCATTCATGCGGCACTTGTTTGTGCCGCCGTCAGTTGTCCCAAACTGCGAGCAGAGGCGTTTGTTGGCGACAAACTTGAGCAGCAGCTCGACGACCAAATGGTGTCGTTTTTACGCGATCGCAACAAAAACGGCATCGACGACCGGGGTCTGTATTTATCGAAGATCTTTGACTGGTATGCTGAGGACTTTAAGCAAGTCAACGAGGCAAGCGTTCGTGAGTATATGCGCCAATATGCACAGGCTTTAGCGGATAACGAAGAGCAGCGTCAGCGCTTAACAGAAACCGATATTGCCATCCGCTACACCGACTACAACTGGAATTTAAACAGTAGGTCGCGCTTACAGCGCGACTGAGAAGTGATGCTCGTGCCAGAGGCACGAGCTACAGCGGGCACGAGCTACAATGCGGCTAAGAACTCACGGATGCGTTCGGCGTTTTTACCGACGTCGCTGCGACCGACGCGGGACTTACTGCGGATATCCAAATGGGTCTGGCCGTCTACCGACTCGATACGGATGACCACGTCGTCTTTAAAGCCAAACCAGGTGGTGGTGTCGGTTGCTTCAATACGGCCTTCGTTTTCGTCGGCTTCAACAATTTCCCAGCCCATGTCATTGGCCGCCTGCAGAGCTTTGGCAAACACCGCGTTAACGTCTTCGGCGGTGGTATAGGTCTGCAGATCCGGGTAGGCCTCACGTTGTTGCTTTGCGGTTTCCTCGCCGGCATATTCCACCGGGTTTGGTGCATCCGCACGCAATGGCGCAATAGCCTCAAATTGCGGAGGGTTAACCAGGTCGGTCGAAATATCATGGATGGGCGGTACCGATGTGGCCGTTTGGTATTGGCTGAACGGCAGGTAAAACGCAATCGCTGCGGCAATGATGGAAAGCACCGAGGCACCGGCTCGAGCACCGGCCGGGCGACGAAAAATAAAGAACAGAACATTAATGACGACGGTGGCGGCTGCCACGTAAGCCGCATACCGCAACAACAAGAAAGCGGTTCCTAAACTGATCAACTCAGACTGATAAAGAGGCCCGGACACAGCCAGCACAATGACGGACAAAAAGCCCAGCAGGATAAACAAGTTTTGCAACGTTTTCATAGCGTACCTATTGTTGTTGTAATGTGTTGTTATTCAACAGTATAGGTACGCTTAATTGATAAAGCGAGATCTACGGTGCTTTACGAATAATGGCCTTTTCGCCCTGTTCACTCAATTGTCGCACCACCTGCTGCGGCACAAAGGTCTGTGCCACGCTCACCACGTCTTTGCTGCTAATATCCACCAGTCGCGCGGTAACCATCACACCGGCACGGTGTTGAGCCCAGGTACCGACCACCACATGGGTAACCGGTAAAATTTCATCAATTTCCAGGTAATCGCGGGTTAAGGCAAAGTCGCCATCGGCGGTTACCCGAATAAAGTCGGTGGTTTTAAAGTCCAGTAACGGCATTTCCTGACGATGCATTTCGGTCATCAACTGCTGAGCCAGGGTTTGCGCAAAGGGTGTTCCTTCGTTGTAATCAGACGTCACGTTACTGAAGGTGGTAACGCCAATGGTGGCCGCCGATAAATCTGCTTTAGCATGGTGCACAAGTTGCTGAGCGATATCACTGGCATATTGCGAGCTGCCCGGTTGTTGATAGGGCTTATCGCAGCTGGACAAGCGCGCCTTGGCATCCGGCTTCGGCAGCACCGTACATCCGCCCAACACCAGCGCGCTGATCAAACCGATGCAGAGGTAGTGTTTCATCGCGGTCCCCTTAAAAATTACGTTGCAGTTTGCCGCCAACCATCTCGCTACGGCGGTTTTCGGCATACAAGTGCTTAGGTACAAAGCGATTGGCTGAGGCCAGCACCTGCTGTGATGTGCGGTCGATAACCCGCAGGTTAACGATGACACCCCCCTGCTCCGGCGCCATCGTACCCACCAGCACCCAGTCCAGTAACGGTTGCTGGTTGAGTCGTTGCGGATCACGGGTCAATAATGTGGCACCCTGCTTCGACAAACTCACATAGTCCTGAGCCCGATAGTCGATTAAGCGCACGTTACGTTCCTGCAGGTGAGTGTACAGGCTTTCACTCAGCTGATGGCTAAGGCCTGTGACTGAATCGTGCGGATGCGGCAGCGCCAGCGAGTCCGCCATCACCCAGCGCGTCAATCCCAATTGTGAAAAGCCGTCATCGGCTCCCTGGCGCTTTAATTGCACCACCAGTTGCTCCGCTAAATCATCGGCCACGCCCTCGTAGGTGTTGGCTTTATGAGCCGCTACCAAAGGGCTCAACACCAATGTCAGCAGCAATAAACCCGCGCGTAACATAAAACTTCTCCGCTAATGCCTTGTTACGCTGTTATCGGCCGTCGAGGTAAATAATTGAGGGGAATTTTTGTGTCGTGCCGAAGGCACGACGTACTCGACATCACAGGTTTAGGGCTGAGAAAAGCGTGTCGCGATAGCCGTTACCGATTTTTAATTCGGTACCGTCACGCAGAGTGACCAGCGAAAACCGCCCCAACTCACTGCTGATTTCTTTAATATGATTCAGGTTTACGATCGCTGAACGATGAATGCGTAAAAAGATCGAAGGATCCAATTGTTGGGTCAGGTTATGCAAGGTTTCCCGGTGCATGTACTTGCCATTTTCTGCGTGAATCTCGACGTAGTTCGCGGCACCCTTGATCCAGCAAATTTCTTCCAGTGGTATAAGTTCTATCTTACCGACAGAGCGAACAGGAAACACACGTTTCATAGCTTTAAATGGTCCATCCCTTTCCATTAGCGTTTCTACAGGATGGTAGGGAAGGAAAACACGAAAAGCAGAATATGTGACAAGCGCGTCGAGTGAGTTTTTATAAAGCACGGATTTGGGGACTGTCACAGTAACTCCTGACCAATATAAAGCGTTAAAGTGTAGCGTGCAGGCAATAAAAAACCCCCGCCGAAGCGAGGGTTTTGCTGTCTGACATCAGCTTATCCGTCGATGTGCTGGTCGAGGAACTGCAACATCCGCGTCCAGCGCTCGATGTTGTTTTCCGGCTTATAAAAACCGTGCCCTTCGTTTTCCTTGTACATCCACTCATAAGGATGGTCTTTCGCTTCCAGTGCATCGCGCAAGGCATAGGCTTGTTCAGGCGGAACCCGAACGTCTTTGCCACCCTGAATGATGAACACCGGTACTTTTAGCTTATCAACCAAGTCCACCGGTGACTGTGCCGCACGTGCTTCTTCGGTATCCGGTAGCGCCATATCAAGGTAGTTCATGCCGGACAAGGTTTCCGGAATATCGCCCTCAACGCGCATCATGTTCAGATCATAAACACCGACAAAGCCAATGGTGCAGTTATACAGATCCGGTTCGCGAATTACCGTCATTAGTGCCGCATAGCCACCATAAGAACCGCCATATACACACATTCTGTCTTTATTTGCGATACCTTCATCGATCAAATGCATAACGCCGTCGGTCATGTCGTTGATCATGGTGGTGCCCCAGTTTTTATAGCCGGATTGCAGGAACTCTTTGCCATAGCCACCGGAGCCACGGAAGTTTGGTTGCAATACCGCATAACCATGTTCCGCCAACACTTTCGCGTCACTGTCTAAACGCGTTAGGGTATCACGAGGACCGTGCGGACCGCCGTGCGGCAGCAAAATCAACGGCAGATCTTTAGCTTCCTTGCCTTTCGGCAGGGTTAACAATGCTTTTATGGTTAAGCCGTCCCGTGCTTGGTAGGTGATAATTTCGGTCTTCGGGATCGTTTCTTTATCCAACCAGGGTTTTGCTTTAATGATCAGAGACAGAGCTCGGTTCTCGGCATCAAAAAGATAAAACTCGGTTGGGTAGTTAGCCGACGACACAGAAACAATCATTTTCGAATTATCGAGTGTTGCTGAGTTAATGCCAACGCTCTTGTTCGGAAACGCTTTGGTCAGGCTTTGGACCACACTGGAAAAATATTCATCGTCAACATCAGCGAAAAACACCGTGTCAATGCCATCGTACTCATAAGCGGCACCAATCACTTCGTTCATGCGGCCATTACGAACACTGACAATCGGCATTAAGTCGGTTTCAGGGTGTTCGGCAATTACTTCAATTTCGCCGGTATCCAGGTTCATTGTGGTTAATGCCAAGGCATCCGTGACCACGTCACTCAAGCCAATCACGGTTTTACCATCAGGTAAAATGTCGATCGGATTAAAGTTGCCCTCCTGCTGACCATAACGCGCAACTTCTTTCCACTCTTCGTTTGCACCAGGACGCGTCATAATCACCTTCTCGTTGGTGTTATGAGGTTCTTCACCGGTTGCTAAACGCGTTACTCCTTCGTCATCGAGAAACACCTGCACACCAGTGCCTTCATAACGACGGACCGGAACTCGTCCAACCGGCATCGTGCGGCCACTATCGACTTTTAGGCGATAAATATCGACATAAGGTTCACTGGTGTTATTCGGGGTCGAATAAATCATCACCTGATCAGGTTCATCGGGCAACAAGTCGATGATGCGGGCGTATTGTTTCAGTCCGTCAGAACGCCACCCGGTCAGGATCTTTTGGTTGCCGCCATCAGCATCCATGGCAAAGATTTCGCCGGTTGGAAACGGCGTTTCATAGGAACCGACCTCACGCGCCATTGTCATCACGATGCGTTCGTCGCTTACCCAGTTAAAGTCACTTACTGACTCGGTACCGCGGCCGCGGGTAACCGACAGTACTTTTTGGTCATCAATATCTAACACCGTCAGAATAACGCCACCTTCCGGCGTACGGGAGGTAGCAGCTAGGTATTTGCCTTCGGGCGAGATCTTGATATTCATAAATTGAGCGTGTTTGGCGTATTTCTCTAACACCGACTCATTGACAACATCTGCTGCCATAACCGACGTCGATAGTGCCAAGCCACTCAATATAGAGGCTATTAAGCGTTTCATAATGTACTCATTTAGTTATTAAACCAATGACTGCAAATAAAAAAGCCCCCGCGAGCGAGGGCTTTGTTTGGTGTTAAACACACATATCGCTCTAAGTCATTAACTTAGAAGTTGTAGGTAATGTTTGCAAACACACGACGACCTAGGTTGTCGTACTGTGAATACAAGGTCGCGTTACCTACTGAACGTACGTATGACGGAGAAACCAGTGGTGGTTCTTTGTCAAATACGTTTGCAACACCAACGGTTACGTCAAACGCATCAGCAAACGTCATGTTACCAGACAGCGTGTGATAGAACGTAGTCGGCGTTTCTGCGACAAAGGTAATATCTTCGCCACGATACGTAGACTCGTTAGTATCGCTGTAGTACTCATAGTCGTTTGTCTTATCGACATAACGCATGGTCCAGGTAACGTTCCAGTCATCACGCGCGAAGGTTGTGGTTAACAGACCAACGTGCTTCGGATAACCGATTTCACCGATCCACTGAGAAGGTTCGCTGTCAGCGAATAGCTGATAACGCTGCTCGATTTGGTTAGTGTGCTCTAGGTTCACACGAAGACGACCGAACTCAAACTCATCTTGATAAGTGAAGTTCATGTCGACACCACGAGTTCCCTGGCTAGCGATGTTAACGTAACCACCGTTTACCACGTCGATACCCCAGTCACCGTTCGTGCCGTCGTTACGAGTGAACAGGTCACACAATGGATCGTCCGGGAAGTTTTCTGATGTGTAACAACCGTTTACGATCTGCGAGCCACCCAGTGATGCGATCTGGCCGCTGATATCAACGTCGTAGTAGTCAATTGACGCTGCGAAGGTGTTTTCTGGGCTAGTCCAGACCAAGCCAACGCTTTCTGCCACAGAAGTTTCTGCTTCCAGGTTACCTGCACCACCAGAGGTGATCAGAGTCGCAGAGCTGGTACCTGCACCGTCGTAATCCAATGGAACACCATCAGCCTGACAGTTTTGGTAAACCTGCTCAGACACGTTACCTGCGTCATATTCCGCGCCGTAGTTGTAACATGGGTCAACAGCCATTTGGCCACCGAAACCGGTTTGACCTGCTAAGTACAGCTCAAACAATGCCGGTGAACGGAATGAAGTACCACGAGAGGCACGTACACGCCAGTCGTCGTTGATTTCCCAGTTCAGACCCAGTTTGAACGTGGTGTCGCTACCGTAGGTAGACACGTCAGTCCAACGCGCAGAACCCGTAATGTCAACACGCTGTGCAAACGCGACGTCGGCAATAACCGGTACACGCACTTCACCGAAGACCGCACGAGAATTCTGAGAACCTGCAGTACGGCTTGCACTGGTCAGACCCCAAGAGTTACCGTTGGCACTTTGAGCGCCTGGCTGGTCGTCGATTTCATCACGCTGATAAGAAGCACCAAATGCTGCGCCTACTGGACCAGCAGGAAGCGTGAACAAGTCACCAGTGATGTAACCTTCTAAGGTTTGTTGCTTATAGATGGTTTCACCCATCTCATAACCAAACAGGAAGTTACGTACTTCATCTGAAGGGTTGCCGTACATTAACTGAGGATCGCCCCATGGTACGTCAACACAGGTTTTGCCTGAGAATTCAGTAACTTCGCCGTCACACGTTGTGCCATTAACGGCATGGTTTTGCGCCATCAACATTGAGTCACGGAAGATAACTTTGTTACCGTACTCACCGCTGTTATAACTGTTCTGGTAAGAAATATCCCAGTCCCAGAAGCCCAAGCTGCCTTCAAGACCAGCAACAAAGCGTGAGTAATCTACCGTTACGTCAGAACCGTAGTGGTCAGTCAAGTGGACAGGCATCGCGTAAGCATTACCTTCCCAGTTGCCCGCCAATGCTTGTACTGGAATGTAACCAACATCACCAGTCCAGAACTGACGATAGCCCTGAGTTTCGGTATCACGCGAGCTATGTAACAACTCACCATATAGGGTAGTGGTGTCAGTCAGGCTGTAGTCACCCTGCAAGAACACTGACGCAGTTACCGTTTCCGGAACCATTGTTTCATTATCAGTGAACGGATGCTGTTTGCCCCACAGACCATCAGATTCTTTATCGTAACCTACGAAATAGAAACCGTCTGGACCACGTAAGTCGCCTGGAGCGGCATAAGTATCGTTGATGCTGTCGTAGCCGTTTGAGCCCAGGAAGCCGTCGTAGTCATAATAACCGTAGGTGCCTGTTGGCGTACGCGGAATGTTACCGGTACCCAGGTCATACAACCATAAGCCGTAGCCGGTATCGTTACAGTGAGGCTGGCCAGTGCGAGGATCGATTGGATCGGCACGGTCACCTTCTGGTGTGAAGTAATAGCGCTCAGTACAGCGATAGAAATCACGGTCGCCACGCTTCAATTCACGTTGTGCGTTGTAGTCAAGAACTAAACGGTAAGAACCTTTGTCAAACGCTTCACCAATTGATGCATTGATACGCTGACGCTCACCGCCTGAATCCATAGGCTGACTTAAGTCAACTGAGAAAGATTTTGAGTCGCCTTTTTTGGTGATGATGTTGATAACACCAGCAACCGCATCAGAACCATAAAGTGATGACGCACCGTCTTTCAGTACTTCAACACGCTCGATGGCTGAAATTGGTAAGGCGTTCATGTCGAATGCAGAAACCTGTCCACGAGTACCAGCTGGTCCCGCACGACGGCCATTCAACAATACCAGGGTACGGTTTGCACCTAAACCACGCATAGAGATGGTTTCAGTACCAGCACCACCTGATGTAACGTAACCAACAGTCAGTGCTGACGTGATCTGGCTCGAGCCGGCAGCAACAGTACTGGTACGTAGTAAGTCACCCAAAGTCGCCAGACCTTGCTCGGTGGCTTCTTCAGCTGAGATGATATCGATTGGTGTTTCGTTAGCAAAAGCATCCGTGCGGATACGAGAGCCCGTTACCTGGATACGTTCCGGTTGTTCTTCTGCTGAGCTTTCTTGCTCTTCAGTTGTTTGCACACCTTGAACGTCTACATCTTGTGCGTCCTGTGCAAATGCCGGAGCACCTGCTAAAAACGCTGAACCTACACCGGCCATCAAGATTGACTTGATAGAGCGGGCTAGTAATGACTGTTCGGTCATGTTCAGTCTCCCTGAATATTTTATTTTTTATTCTACAGTTGTCTAATTATTACTCTTGTAATAACAACCCTAGTTTTCAGAAGCGACCCGACTACAGGCCGCTCTGAGAAGGAAGAAGAACATATTTTCAAACAATTTACAACACTTTTATAACAGTTTGTTACGCTTACTTCTTAGCTTGTACACACTGTCCAACGATACCTGTTTCAGGAAACTGAACTTGCTCCACTTGAACCTCTTTAAAGCCGGCTGCCTCGAACTGTTGTTTTAGCTGTTCGCCGCTCCCTGCCTGCTCTACCGCCTTAACCATGGTCGTCAAGCGTGCCTTATGATCGTTCAAATTGTTGAGGTATTCACTAAAAACACGCTGCGCTTCAGCTGCCTTACCCTGCCCTGCAGCCTGTAAAATATGGCGTACAGCCGGGACGAAGTTGGTGCGATGAAAGGCCGCATCGTTGCGATGTTTTGCGGCAAGCTGATTAAGCTTTTGCTGGGCAATTTGTGCATTTTTTGGCAACGGCTTACCGGCTGCTTTTAAAATCGCCGTATACAAAGGCTCGACCGACTTTTTCAGGTGTTTTATCAGCGTCGGTAACAGCTCATAAACCTTCCGACTGGTTTGCACAATAACCGAGTCTTCCGAGTGCACCAGGGCGATAACCATGCCACCACGCTTAAGGTTTTTATGCAGGTGCGGTAAGCCTTTTGCCATATCGCCGTATTCCAGCCCATAGTGGGACACGATGGTGCCGAACTTCTTATTCGACGGCAGGGTAAAGCGCTCGTAAGGTGTTTCGCCGTGCAGCTTGAGCTTGTCGTTAGCCGGTTTGATCACGGCCGAATCGACCCCAATCAGATCAAATTTCTTACCTTTCTTGTCAGCGAATTCACTAAGCCACTGCGGCACGATACCGTTACCCGTGGCTACATCCAGAATCGGTTGCTTCGGCTCTGTTTCTTCCATCCGCTCAAACCAAAACTTACGCATTTGATAATTTTGCAGCGTCGATTTTTCGTCCAGAAATGCTGCAAATGCGCCCTTTTGCCAGAACACGGACCATGGATTTTGTTTATTTGACATAATACGACTTCCTTACGCCAGTTTATTATTATTTAGCTATCTGTTAGACAAAAAAAACCCGGCCGGAGCCGGGTTTTTCATCGTTAATCGCTATCGATTAAAACTTAACTCCAACACGAGCATACCAGTATTGGCCTGCTGTGTCATAAGAAGAGTTCAAGGTATTCATATCGTTATTGTTAGTAACGTATGGAGGCTGCTTATCAAACAAGTTACGCGCACCTAACGTGAAGGTGGTTGTGTTGCTGAAGAAGTAGCTCATTTGAACGTCGTGATAAACGTAGCTGCCAACTTCTGAAGACAGATCGTCTTCTGCGTAGTTGATGTCGGTTACGCCGTCCTGGAAGCGCGTGATCCAGCTCAAGTCGTAGTCACCGATTTTGTAACCCATGGTCAAGTTGGTACGCAGTTCTGGGAACGCCGCTACACGACCACCGAAGTTGGTGTCAGCGCCGAATTTACCTGCCAGTTCAAGCGTTTGTGCACCTTCTTGTGCCAGGTACTTGTACTCATCCAGGATGGTACCGTCAACACGCAGGTTGAACATACCGTCGCCCAGCTCAGATGCCCAGTTGATGTCGAAATCAAGGCCTGAAGTGGTGAAGGTAGAGATGTTCGCTGTACCCGCTAAGATACCCGCCATGTAACCTTGTGAGTCACGGAAATCAGAACCTGAGTAACCCGGACGACCTACGGCTTCTGGGCCTAAGATCAGGTCACACGATGCAGCACTGAAGTTCGCGCTGTTGTAACACTCAGAGATGATGGCAGAAGTACTTGGCGCACCTAAACCGTCTTCGATTTCGATGTCGTAGTAATCAACGGCAACGCTGAAGTTCTCGATGAACTCAGGCTGATAAACGATACCCATGGTGAAACTTTCAGAAGTTTCTGGTTTCAGATCCGGGTTACCGCCAACCAAGGTTGAAGACTGGTTGTTATCCAGGTTGAAGTCACCTGGCAGGCCTTCTGCGGCACAGTTCGCTTTTACGGTTTCGCTCGCGTTGCTGTTCGCGTAGTCGATACACGGATCGGTGTAGCTGATGTTTGACTCAACCTGTGGCGAGTACAAATCACCGATACCTGGTGCACGGAAACCTTCCGCGAACGTTGCACGAACCAACATACCGTCAGTCGGTACGTACTCTAAACCAAACTTGGTTGTGGTTTGAGCGTCAAGGAAGTCGTAGTCTGAACGACGAACGGCTGCTGACAGGTCAAGACGATCAACGCCTGGCAAGCCAACCAACAACGGTGCGTTGATTTCAACGTACGCTTCCTGAACGTCATAAGAACCTTCAGTTGGTTCAGCTGCAACGCTGTAGATTTGACCTAAGATTGCGCCGCCGTCAGGCTGGTTCTGGTACTCTTCCCAACGCTTCTCAACACCAAATGCCCATGCAACTGGACCCGCAGGCAGGCTTAATGAACCAGTATCACCGGTTAAGTTAGCCATCAACTGCTTAGTCGTCGCACGGTCAACTGGCGAGTTTGGAATGGTTGCGTAGTCTTGGAATTCTTGTGTGAAAGTACCTTCCTGGAACGGGTTCCATACACCAGGGCACTCTTCGTCTGCCGCACACAGTGTTGGATCCAACAAGGTGCCGATACGCTCTGGGTTTGAACGACCGTATTCTACACGGCTGTCAACATAACGTGAGTAGTTGTAAGAAACGTCCCACGCCCAACCGTTGTCCAGGTAACCTTCAAGGCCGAATACCATACGGTAATCAGAGAAGTCCTGAGTGAATGAACGGCCACCGGTTTCTGCCAGACGACGGTAGATAACCAGCTCTTCACCGATAGGGTTGTTTGGGTGATCAGCCGCAACGGTTGGTCCCCAGAACGTACCTTCTGCAGCCATCAACTGGTCTGATTGGCGGTTAGTGAAACCACCTTCCATGAATGCGGTCAGATCACGAGTTAGCTCGTAGTTAGCTGAGGCATTGATAGAGAACAGATCCTGAGGCGTTACCATGTAACTTGCAGGGGCGAAGTTGTACGCGTCTTGCTGACCGTTGTATGGACGAACTTCGCCAGTGACCGGATCAACAACAAAGCTGGTGCCTGCGTTACCTGAGTTGTACTGTGAATCTGGGTCTAGTGCAGACCAGTTACCGTAAGGGATAGTTGAAGAACCACCGGGTACTAGCTCACCGCCAGACTCGCTGTAAGGAACTTTCGAGAAGTCACGATCGCCCTGCCAGATTGGGTTACGGTTTTGGTATTCAAGCGCTAAGGTTACGTTACCTTTGTCGCTGGTTGCGCCAATAACACCCGATACTTTGGTGGTTTCGCCGTCACCTTCACCAGTCAGGTCGTACTGAGCTGAGAACTCAGCGCCTTCGAAATCGTCTTTGGTGATGAAGTTGATAACGCCGGCAATCGCGTCAGAACCATAAATGGTTGAGGCGCCGTCACGCAATACTTCAACACGCTGAATGTATGCCATTGGGATAGAGTTCAAATCGCCTGAAGCGTAACGACGACCGTTGATCAGGATCAGGGTACGTGCTGAACCCAGACCACGTAAGTTAGCTGAAGCGTAACCTACAGAGCCGTTGTTAGTGTTTGAACCGTTGTAACCACCGTTCATCGAAGGAATGTTATGGATGAACTTTTCCATGGTGGTGAAGCCAGAGTTTTCGATCGCTTCTGCGTCAAAAACGGTGATAGGGCTTGCTGTTTCTGTGTCCGTACGTTTGATCCGAGAACCCGTTACCTGAATGCGTTCTACGTCGTCTGCGCCACTGTCCTGTGCAGCTACCAATGCTGGGAAGCCTAAAGTCGTCGCGATCGCCGCCGCGGTCAGGCTTTTTTTAAAGGTACTACGTTTCATGAGAAAACTCCCTGGTACGTCTTTTTGTTAGTTTTGCTTAAAACAAGCGCAACCGTTTTACTCGGTGCAGATACCGAATTCAACTGATCGGGGAGTATTTTTGAGTTGTTTGCCTAATTTTTAGTCTTAATGCGCACTTATTGGTCGAATGTTTTATTTTTTATTAACAGATGTTGTTTTTTTATTAAAAAAATCCCCCGTCTTAACGACGAGGGATTTTATGCTTATAAATGATACGGAAACAATCCGTTATTATGCGTGATTAGAATGTGTAAGAAACACTCGCAAACACATAACGACCCAATGCATCGAAGTGACCTGGGTAAGTGTTACCATTGCTACCTGGAGCACCAGTCAGATATGGAGGATCATTTTCCAGCAGGTTATTTACACCAACGCTGAAAGTCATGTGATCGCCATATTTGTAACGGCCAGTCAAATCAAGGTAGCTTTCTGAACCGATCTCTTGAGGACCATCATCAAGCTGATCGACCGCGCCAAGGTAACGCCAGTTGGCAGAAATCGCTAAACCGTCGCCATTTTCCCAAGTAGCACGTAAGTTATGCTGCCAGTCAGGATTTGGCGAACCACACACGCTTCCCCAGTATCCGGCACACTCATATGTACGAAGACCGACAACAGGCTGTGTATCAAATTTAGTGAAGTAAGTACCAACCAGGTTCAAACGGATTGAACCTTGGTCCAGGCGGTAAGTGTACGTTGAGTTAACGTCAATACCACTACGTTGCTCAAAACCAATGTTAACGTTGGTCGCGACAATGTTATCAGTGCCTAACCATAATGAGCCGGTATCCGGACCACGGTTAATAAGGTCACAGAACTGGGCATCACCTGTGTCTAAACACAGATCCAACGTTGTTTCAGCGGCAACGATACCAATGGCATCTTCAACTTTGATGTCGAAATAGTCCAATGAAATATCGAAGTCCCCGTCGCTGGTGCGGTAAACAAAACCAGCAGAGTAAGTATCTGATACTTCTGGATCTAGATCTGGGTTACCACCAAAAATCGCATTGTACTGGTTAGCAGGGCTTTGGGGGATGTTACCGTATTGATCCGGAGTAACACCTGTTAACTGACAAGCTTCCAGTGAAGCTTCAGGGTTTGCACCGGCACACGGATCGGAATCCATGTCATACAGACCCAACGACTGCGCACTGAAAAGTTCACGGATGTTCGCATGACGAGAAGCGCGTTGGAAACTACCACGAACTTTCCACTCTTGAGTAATATCCCAACCCATTGCGATCTTGTAAGTATCGGTTTCTTTTGCCGTTGAGTATTCAGAATAACGATAACCTAAATCTAGGCTCAACGTATCGGCCCAGTCAGCGCCTTCAACTAAGTAAATCTTAGCTTCTGAGAAAACTTCATCAGCGCTCAGGGTACCCTCAACACCAATTGTTGGACCACCTTGGCCAGCACCGTCACCAGAAGTGAAGCCACTGTCAGGTTGGAATACCAGTTTTTCACTGCGGCTGGTAGCACCAATCAACAGCTCAACGCCGGTATAAGCCCAAGGCGATTTCACACCGTACTCACCCAGGTTACCAACGGCATAAGCGGTGTATTCACGAAGGTTTGTCTCACCTTTTGCATACAGCGGTAGCGTCAGGTAATCAAGCGCTTCTTGACTGATATCCGGGCCGAAAATATTCCATGGCACACAGTTAGGATCAACACCACTCAGTGCCGCACGACATACCGCTTCACCGGTTTCAGGATCTGTCGTTACGTCCAATGCACGACCAATGTTAGTGATACTGAAATCATTCAGATAAACTGAACTCAGTGTCACGTTACCGTAGTTTGCTGATACATCGTAGCTCCAAGCATCATTAATGAAGCCACGCATACCGAATACACCACGATAAGATAGGTGCTCGATATCATTCTGACGTGGACCGCCTTCTACGTTACGCTTACCAACGTAAACATTTTCCCATACGTTTGGATCGCCAGACGCCGTTGCCGGACCATTCGGTCCACACATCACACTGCGTTGTTGCTCAGACAGGAATGGATTATCACAGCTCAGATCGACTTGCGGGAAGAACGCACCAGATTCTGCGATCTGAGATACGCTACGGTCTTTTACGAAGCCAACTTCGGCGAAAAACTCGTGATCGCGGCTGACTTCATAACGACCAAAGGCACCTAAAGTCACACGCTCGTCAGGACGTTGGAAGTAGTTAACGGGTCCGTAGTTGTATAGGCGACCATCGTATTCCTGGAATGTACCATTTTCAATGAAGTAGTCATCCCCGGTAAAATTGGTCACACGACCGTCAGGAATAGTACCAGAACCACCACAGGAGTAGTCACCCGGTGAACCAGCTAACGCACAGATACTGTAATCACGGTTGTCCTGCGTTACCGCTTTGATGTTACGGAAAGTAGCGTAACCAGTGATATTGCCGCGACCATCGTCTGAGTTCACACCAAAGATAGCGGAGAAGTCGTTCATGTGACCGTCACGACCGGAACCTGGTGCCAACTCAAAGCCGGCTTCACGAGATGCTTGTGCAACCGCATTCTCGTTCGCGTTATTGTACTGGTAGAAGCTGTGTTGATAGTCTAACTTCACGCCTTCGAAGTCATCTTTCATGATAAAGTTGACAACACCGGCTACCGCATCAGAACCATAGGTTGCTGACGCACCACCAGTTAACAACTCAACGTTTTCTACCAATGCACTTGGGATTTGGTTCAAGTCAGCTGCGATACCGCCAGCCAGTGGAGAACCCATTACCAGACGCCGTCCGTTCATCAGTACCAACGTACGGAAAGAGCCCAAGCCACGCAGTGAGATGGTTGCAGTACCTGTCGCACCATTTGAATCAGTCGACGACTGCCCAGCAAATACTTGTGGCAAGTCATTGACTAAGTCTTCGGCACGGACGTTACAAGAAAACTCAAACTCCTCTGAAGTTACCTGAGAAATCGGGCTTGAACTTACTACGTTCGCTGACTGAGGAATGCGAGAACCCGTAACCTGGATTCGCTCCTCAACTTCTTCAGCTTGCTCTTCATTATTGCTTTGCTGGTTATCTTGCGCTAACGCAACTGCTGGGAAGCTGATAGCCCCCGCGATAGTTGCCGCAAGCAAACTTTTGCGAAATGTCGTGTTATTCATGAGTTAAAACTCCCCGGAACATTTATTGTTATCACCCACAATAACTGTGGATGATTAAAAGTTAGCAAGAAGTTATTTTAATGTAAACACTTTGTAACGCTCATGTGGTTGTTTTGTTGGTTTTTTGTGAACTTAAGTCAACATCAATTGTCGGGCATTTTTTTCTTATTGCAGTTGCGGGTAAAAAAAAGCCTGACTTGTATAGCAAGCCAGGCTTTCGTGCTTTTTTCTGTTATGTACTCTTTAGAAGCGCGCTTCGAAACCTAAGCGAACATAACGTGGTGTCTGCCATGAGTAGGCCGCACCGTACCATTGGTTGCGGTTACCTTCAGTGACTTCATAGTGCTCGTTTGTCGACGTGGCTTCCTGATTGTTAAGCACGTTGAAAATATCCAACGATGCTTTCATATCAACATCGGCAACGGTGAAGTTGTATGCAATCGATGCATCGACATTAAAGGTCCATGGTGTGCGACCTACCGTTCCGCGCGGAACTCGGTCATAGGTACAGTCGCCGGCATCGTTACAGTCGGCAATATAGAATGTATCACCGTAGCTACCATAAATGTTTGGATCATTGCTTGGATAACCACGGCCAAAGGCTGACAGCGGACGACCACTGGATAAGGTGCTGTTTAAGCCGACGGTCCAGTTATCGTCGATGTCGTAGCTACCAAACAGTTTAAACACATGGCGGCGATCGTTTGCCTGATAACCTTGCGCACCATCCATCAACGCCGGGAAGTCAAAGTCCTGAGTAATACCGGCATCCGCTTGATCGATATCTGACTTAACCGCACCCTCAAAGTTACCGGTGCTACGTGACCAAGTGTAGATAAAGTTCATTCGCAAGTTATCAGTGCGATACTTCAACTCTGACTGCCATGCTACGTACTCGTTATTAGCTTCTGGCATTTGAATTGTGGTGTCGTTCGGGTGCGTTGTTAACGAGCCCTCGTCCGGCTGACCATCAAACAAAGCTAACTTGTCTTCGTCCAGTTGCGTGCCATCCCAATAGTAGCCATCTTTATACCAGCTGGAATCTTCGCCTGGGTTGATCAGTACGCAGTAAGGGTAAGCATAGATACCACAGTAGTCATCCAGCGCACTGGTTACATCACGGTAGGTACCACGTAACGAGAAGGCCAGGTCGTCATTGATCGACTGCTCAAAACCG
Source organism: Idiomarina aquatica (assembly GCF_003987185.1). Lineage (GTDB taxonomy): Bacteria > Pseudomonadota > Gammaproteobacteria > Enterobacterales > Alteromonadaceae > Idiomarina > Idiomarina aquatica. Next base: position 720,978 of record NZ_PIPS01000001.1, read on the forward strand.
ATAATCAGCTCCTGACGCGCAAACGGATCCGCTTCCTGAGACTGAAAGACCGGTTTGGTTGGTACGATAGAAACCGAACTGGTGGTTTGGCTATTCGACTCACTGCCATTTACCGGGCTGATACCCTGCGGTACGCCAGTAGCTCCATCAATGCCGTCGAAATAATAATAGGTAGTGGTGTCACTGACACCGGACGCGGCACGATAAATGGTGTTGTTAGCAACCGGCAGGTAGTATTTACCCCAAGTCGCGTATACTTTCGTTTCACCTCTACCCATTACGTCCCAACTAACGCCCAAGCGCGGTGCCCAGTCGGTATTAAAGGAGTAGAGTATTTCGTCGGTGGTGCCACTGCCTTCAAACTTGTCCTTGCGCAAACCAAGGTTAACAATGACATCGTCGGTTACACGCCACTCGTCTTCGATGTAGTATGCTGACAATTCAGAACCAAATTGACCACCACCCTCAAAGATACGATCCGAAACATAGTCAATAGGCGCGCCGGTGTCGTTCGAGAATAACTCACCGGTATCGCCCTGCACCGAACCACCCGGTTGTAGGGTCGCGTAGGTCCAGCTATGGCCACCGATGGGACGTGTTACGTTAGTCGATTCGCGTTCCTGATAGTCATAACCGGCGCGAATGGTGTGATCACCAAAATAATATTCAAGATCGAGCCGATACTGCGTATTGGTATCGAAGTTTTCACCGATGGAGCCACCGGGGCCACAGGATGCTGCCGGATCATCGACCTCACGGGTATCAACGACGGTGGAGCATTCGGTGTTCGAAGGCTCGGAACCGTACTGAGTTTCGATTTCACCGGCCATACCGGTAACGGTTAAATTGTCGGTCCAATAACCCGTGTAACTGATACTGTGTGCCGTACCACCGCGTTCAAAAATGGTGGTGCCGATTTCATCACCGATAACCTGAGTGTTCGGATTATATTGGAAGGTCTCCCGTTCGGTAGTGCGCTCATCCGAGTAACCAAAGTAGCTGAGACGGTGATTGGCATTAATATCCCAATCAATTTTTGCGCCCCAGAATAGATTATCACTGCCGGACGAGTCTTCGTAGTTGATGCGGGTATCTGGGGCAAATTGCCCACCCGTTGCCGCCGCAGCCGTCGACTCTGTGCCGCGTGGGTTCACCAATGCGTAGATAAATAAGGTATCTTCAATGATTGGCCCTGACGCACTTAAGCTAACGCTGTATTCATCGTTCTCGCTAACACGTTCATCGCGGAAGACATTACCGACGCCGCCGGAGCCGCGTGAGAAGGATCCTTCTTCCTGTAAGCCGGAAGGTTCAAAATGGGTAACGGCCGCGAATTCCCACATATTGGTACCGCTTTTTGTTACCGCATTGATAACACCGCCCGTAGAACGCCCATATTTAGGCGACATACCGCCGGTCTTAACCTGAAACTCTTTATAAAACTCGAAAGGAACCGAACCACAACCGAGCCCCTGACGTGTGTCAGTCACTTCTAAACCGTTGATGTAACATGAGTTTTCGGCAACTGACGCACCACCAAACGAGGCCGTGTTACCAAATCCGGTGTCACCTTTTACTGTACCCGGCGCCAATAGCGCAACGGAGGTCAGGTTACGTGCAACCGGCAGTTTGTCGAAATCAACTTCGCCAACCACCAAACCTGAGTTTGTTGTTGTTACATCAACGTTCGAGATGCGACTACCCATCACCTGAATGGTTTCAACGTCATCACCGACTTCGATTACCGGCGTAGCGTTGGTACCGAGTGACACCCGAACCGTACGCGTTGCAACGATTTCATCGCCGCGTCTTACTTGTAGCTGATATGAACCTGACGCCATCGCCGGAAAGCGAAACTGACCATCAACCACTTCCACTTGTCGCGAATAACCCGTTTCCGGATTGGTTGCGGTTACCGTCAGACCCTGGATATTTTGTGCTTCGATTTCGCCCAAAATGCTGGATTGCTGTTGTGCGGTAGCGGGCAATGCCGCCGTTAATGACGCCGCAACCGCCGCCGCGGTTAGCGTGCGCTTAAAGAATTGTGCCTTCATGGTTGTTAATACCCCCTGGAGTATTGTTTTTATTGCGCCCAACACCGAAAAGCCGGAATTGTGACGTCAGTTGACGTTAACAACCAGGGGTTGGCATGTAAACATTTTGTTTCAAAAAGGTTGCTTTTATATTAAATTTTTACACTTTCTTAGCAGTTCTAATGTTTTCATCTCAGGCTCTGCATTTTTAAAGGCTTGCGCCAAAAACAGTTCAGCACATGCAAGGGTGTCGGTAAACGCGTGGTGAGATGTATAGGTGGGAAGGCCATGTCTAGAGCGACAAGCGCTCAAGGTTAACTGCCCTTTTTTGGGAGGATGATCCGGATCTTTGAAAAAACTGTTTTTTTCGAAGGCTAGCGTGTCAAAAATTCCCAAAGGCTGAAAATTGATAAGAAATTGTTTTTCAATATGTTTTAAAAAACGCCAGTCCATGCCTTTGTGGTGACAAACCAGTACCGCACCGGATAACGCCCGGCTTAACATGGCGTAGGTTTGTCGCGGCTCCGAGCTGTGCAGAAAATCCTGTCGGGTTAAACCATGAATGGTTGGGCTTTGGCCTAACTCAAGCTCCTGCCCATGCGAAAACACATGATACTGGGCGCTGCCGGTGTGCATCACCGGCGGCTCTATCGACATCCAGGCGATGGCAAGCACCTGATGCTTCTTCGGATCAAGACCGGTGGTTTCAATATCGAGCGCGACATAACGCTGCTGTGTCCAGGGCTTTTGCAGTTGTTGCCGGCGTTGATACCAATCGGCTAAGGCACCAAGAAGTTTACCCATGACTAATAACCCTGACGACTGAATTTAAGACCGACACCCTGCTGGGCTTCTTTAATGATCTTAAACGCCGACTTTAACTGGCGTCGTGATAGCGTGCTGAGCTCATCGGGATCCAGTGCGTTCTTCGGTTTGTCCGTATCCCACACCGCCAACTGATGATTTAACCTGAGCTGAGTCAGGAACTGCCACGCCTCAAGCAACGACTGGTTGTCGCGCCGGTTCAGCAGCTTACTGCTTTCCAGTGCTTTCAGCCGCGCCGGCGTACTCGGCATCGTAAAGCCCGCTTGCAACGCGTAAATGCGCGCGATGTCATTAATCAGGGCAATGCCATAGCGCTTGATGTCAATGGTATCGCCCTCGTCGGTATCCTCGGTTCGAAACCGGTTGAACAGCCCTAAGGGCACCGAAATACGATTGACCAAAATCGCCAGATTGCCGAGAAACATCTCATTTTGCGCCAGTTTTGCGACCTGCTCACGGTAGTTTTGATAAAAACGGTTGTTACCGACCACGGCACGACTGTCAAAAAATATCTGGCAATACATCAGTGCCTTCGGCGTCGGACTCTGGGTCCAATTACGAAATCTCGCCAGCCACTCGTCGGTGGTTCCCCGACAATCCGGATTGGACGCCATGATATTGCCCGGACACAACGGAATGCCGCATTCATGCAGACCTTCGCAAACGTATTCGCCGAGCCCCTTAAACCAGTCTTTTTGTTTATCACTGAGGCCATTAGCCAGCAGTAACCCATTATCCTGATCGGAGCTTAGGGTCTGATCTTCGCGCCCCTGCGAGCCAAACGCCAACCAACTGTATTGAGCCGGTGCTACGCCGTAATCTTTTTCATACAGTTGGATTAACTGACGGGTCATACCATCGGTCAGCGAGGCCATTAACTGGCCGACCACCGTGGTGCGCTTCACGCGGTTGGCGAAGGTTTTTAAATACTCGGGTACTTTCTGTGCTTCCTGAATCAATTGCTCACGACTTTCGGCTTTACGAATGGCGCTGATCAGGTAGACCGGCTCACTGCGTTGCTGGCGGATAAGGTCGGTCGCCGTCACCATACCCACCGGCTCATTGTTACTGTTTACCACCGGCAAGTGGTGAACATTATTGGCCGTCATCGTGGTTAGCGCGTCCAACAACGAGCGGCTCTCTTCGACCGACTCCGGCAATTGCGTCATCACCGCGGCCACGGTCACCTCATAAGACAACCCTTGAGCAATCACCCGGTTGCGCAAATCGCGGTCGGTTAAAATCCCCACCAGTTGCCCGTCATCCACCACCAGTACCGAGCTGATGCCGTGTTCGGACATGACTTTTGCGGCGTCCTGTATCGAGGTATCACTGCTCAGGCTGACCGGCGCCATGGTCACCACCGACCCGACGGTCTGCTCGGTCCAGTCATCACTGCTACCGTCATTACTGCCGCCCTTTTCGGTCAGCAACCGCTCGCCATGGGCTCGAATAAAATACTGTTCAAATTGTTTGGAGGCATTACGCAGACGATCAAACGCATGCTGAGGCAGCACATAGACAATGCCATCTTCAATCGCCGTCAAGCGATTGACAATCTCGCGGCCGGTCAACAGTGATGGAAAGCCGAACAAGTCGCCGCTTTCAAGCCGTTCAATTAAACGCCCGTCGCTGCCGCGTAAATCGTAAACTCCGGAGCGGACAATGAACAACGCGGGACGCATCTGTCGCAGGATATCGTTACAATTGTCTTCATTCATATAGACCGACTGCAATTGCGATACTGCCCACTGCCGCTGCTCGGCCTCCAGCCCGTCAAAGGGCGGGCAGTCGGTCAAAAATTTATCCGGCTCCATGGCTTGCTCCCTAACACTGTGATTTAAACCTGAGGTTTAAATCACAGTTTCACATAAAACAATATAAAAAATATTAAAAAAAACATTGCCGATACATGGACGTTTTCAGAATCATGACATAACTTTATTTACGGTTCTATTTTGCAGTGTGAGTTGATCATGCTCGACCTATTCATTGACTATCTTTACGTGCTGAAATTTATCAGCATTTTTCTACTCATTGTGTTGTTTTTATTTGGTCTGGACGATCTGTTTATCGATGCCTATTACTGGCTACGAAAACTGCGCCGTAACCGCACCATATATACCCAATTTAAACATGCTGATCCCAGCGATCTGTTTGTGCCCAAACAAAAACCAATAGCGATCTTAGTGCCTGCATGGCAAGAAGTTGGCGTTGTCGGGCCAATGGCCGATGCTGCCGTTAAAGCCCTGGATTATGAAAACTATCAAATCTTTGTCGGCACTTACCCCAACGATCCAGCCACCCAAGCGGATATTGATGAAGTCTGTCGTAATTACGACAACGTGCACAAAGTTATTTGTGCGTTGCCGGGGCCAACGTCAAAAGCAGACTGCCTTAATAACATTATTGCAGCCATCATGGAATTTGAGCAGATCAACAAGTTTGAATTTAAAGGGTTCGTGTTGCACGACGCCGAGGATATGATCTCGCCACTTGAGTTACGATTATTTAATTATTTACTCAACAAAAACAAAGACCTGATTCAGATCCCGGTTTATCCATACACCAAGCACTGGTATCAATTTACCGCGGCGCATTACATTGATGAGTTTGCCGAATTGCATGGCAAGGACGTCGTGGTCCGCGAGTCAATTGCCGGACAAGTTCCGTCGGCAGGAGTCGGCACCTGTTTTAGCCGCCAAGCGATCATGAAGCTTTTACTCGAAGGTGACGGCGTTGCGTTTGATACCCGTTCTTTGACTGAAGACTACGATATCGGCTTCCGGCTTAAAAAATGGGGCATGAAGGAAATTTTTGTTCGGTTTTCTGCCGAAGCCGAAGATGCTTCATTAAGAGAAAAACACCACTTTGTGCACGACCGCGAGCATCGGGTAATTTGTGTGAGAGAATATTTCCCCAGTCGCTTTACACATGCCGTGCGGCAAAAGTCACGCTGGATTGTCGGCATCGTCTTTCAAGGCTTCAGAACGCATCGCTGGAGCAAAGACTTTCACATTAACTATTTTCTTTGGCGCGACCGCCGCGGAGTTATTGCCAATATCGTCAGCTTTCTAGCCATGTTGGTGTTCTTTCAGTTGGTGATCATATACGCCTATCAAGCCTGGGTTCCTGACGCCTATCGTTTTCTCTCGATCTTCAGCGACGATATGATCGTGATAGTGTTATTAAGCGCCAACTTATTGATGTTTTTTAACCGTCTTATTCAGCGCTTTATTTTTACCACACAGTTTTACGGTATGACACAGGGATTCCTCTCAATCCTGCGCATGGTGTGGGCTAATGTCATCAATTTCGTTGCCGTACTGCGTGCCATTAAACTGGTTATCCTGGCAAAAGGTTCAGCGGTAGCGTGGGATAAAACACAGCATGACTTCCCTCATGTCCTGGATGCCAAAAAACGTGTCATCGGTGAACTGCTGCTGCAGCATAACCTGCTCACCGAACAGCAACTAACCGATGCGTTAATCAGTAAACCCTTGGGAATGCGGCTCGGCGCGTACTTAATACAAGAACACATCCTTTCACCGCGACAGCTGGGTGAACTGATTGCTCAGACCAGCGGCCTCTCGTTTCAGCGAGTCGACCCTTTTCAGCTCAGTAGCGACTTAATACAGAAAATTCCGGGTCGCAAAGCACTGATGTATCGGGTGCTGCCGGTCGCCTATGATGCGTCGAAAAACCTGCTGACTGTGGCATCGGAAAACGAACCGAGCAAAGTTGCGCTTGCGAGTTTGCGCCGAGCCACCAAAACATCAATCAACGTCGTGATATCACAGCCGGGGGCTGTCAGTGTTGGGCTGCGCTACTGGTATCTCAATGATGAGAGTGTCAAACAGCGCGCGCAACAGCAATCCGACCAGGACACCTATTTTGCCGTCAATGAATCATTAGGGCAGATTCTGGTTAATATGAATCTTATTGCGCCAGCAACCTTACGACAGGCGGAACTGGATTATTACGACAGCGAACCAACCACCCGGTTTGGTGATCTGTTAATTGCTCACGGCTGGCTCAAACAGGACCAACTCGATCTTGCATTGAATGAGCAAGCCCGTCGACTCAACCTATTGGCGGGAGTATAACCGTTATGAACGGCACCCTAGATCTGCCCGGTAGACGTTCTACTATGATCACCAAACGTCTTGTTTTGCCAGCACTTATTGCACTGTTATTGGCCCCGGTAAACGCAGCTCAAAATTCCACTGAGTTACTCAGCGGTCTTTCAGAATATCAGCGCTTTAAAGCCTATCCTCGGGTCGACATGGCTTATCGGCTGGTCGCCGAGGATCGTATCGCCGACGCTATTGTCGAAATTGAAAAAGCACGCGAAGCCATTCCACTCTACCGGCCGCTGGCACACTATCATGCCAACCTCCTGTTACTTGAACAGCGTTACCTTCGCGCGGCTGAGGTTGCCGCTCAATTTCCCGACGATGCCGAGTTAACCGACTTAGCGGCAGAAGCCTACAAGCAATATGCACTTAGAGCATCGACCGGCGCGGAAGATATGATCAAACTTGCCAGTCGATTACCTGTTGCTGAACGTGACGCGTTGATTCGCTTCTTTGTCTTCAACCACCAACAACTAACCAACCGCGAATTAAAAGCGCTTTATGAGTTGATCCCGGCAACGTTAGTCACTAGCGATACAGCGATACTGTTTAACCAACGATTTATCCAACAAGGTGACCGCACCGCCGTGTCTCGCTACCAACAACGAATTTGTTCCGCACGAAGCTGTAACTATCCCGAATGGCGTGCACTGTTCATGGCTTACATCGAACAACAACAATTTGATCAAATTCAGCAGACCTTGAAGCGACTGCCTGAGCTCCGTCCCCGGCTTATCGACGACATTATCGAGCGAATGGTTGCACGCGGTCATTATCAGAGTTTGCTCACCGTATTGGCACCCTATATCGATAACAACTCGTTGACGCCTTCACAAGTCGCCAGGCTTTACACGGTCGCCCGTACGCTTGGCGATCAGGTCATCTCACAACAGTTGTTAGCGCAATCCGATCTGTCATGTGCCGAACGAGCGCAGCAGCAACACGAGCTTGGGCAAACCGCCGCGCTTCGAGAAACGCTCACCAACTGCCCGGTTACCGCTGAAAATGCTAAGCAGCAATTACTGCTGTTAACTGAAAACCGGATGTATGAAACGTTGGCGCACAAACGATTCGATGACGAGAAGCTGATAAAGACGCAACGTTCGGCCTTAGTAGATCACTATAACAGCAGCAAAGATTGGTCTCGGTTGGTCGCGTTGTTGTCACCTTTTCCGTTGGATCAACTGACCGCCAACGAGCGAAGGGTATTAGCAACAGCGCTAAAACAACAGCAGCGTGTTGATGATGCCAGTGATGTCGTGGTGGCGAATTGGCAACTTTCAAACGTGCCCTCCGACCTTGAACTTGCCACCTACTATTTGACCGAACAGGGGCAATACCAACGCGCACTGGCATTAATTTCCGCAGCGCTTAACGAACAGCCTGATTTATTCGACCGTTCAACGTCTCTGCGCGAGAGAGCGCAATTCATCATTGATACTCAGGTACTCTCACTGACTCCTGAACAGCGCTCACTTTTTGCATCCCTCGATCCGACCAGTGATATTTTGATTAATGCTTTGCTGAGAAATAACGCCTGCAGTGAGGCAATGAGTCTCTATGCAACCGTATCGGAAGCGTCGAAAGATGCGATCACCTTCAATTGTGAAGCGGCCATCGACAAACGACTCGCGCGATTATTGCAGAACCTTGAAGAGCGGCCTGCCAGTCAGCAGGCAGAAGCCGCATTTCTGCTTATTGCACAGCAGGACTACGAACAAGCCGATGCCATTATCGTTGGTATCGAAGACTGGCAGGAACAGTGGCTATTGGTTGACGCACGTTTGTCGATAGCCGCACAACAAAACAATAAAGAGAAACAACGACAGCTGTTTGCCATCGCCGACCAATTTTACGACCGAGTCGCAGAAACCGCCATTCGTAAAGCTTATTTTTATTACAGCGAGGGAGACTTTGTCGCATCCGCTCGGCAATTTAACGTCGCCTTTAATAACGACAGCGGCACACAAACAACCGCCAACCTGGAGCAAGCTGCTTACGCTAACCTTTATATCGATAAAGATACGGAAGCAAAAAAACTGCTGACTAACAGCCTCGAACAACGCCTTAACCACGTTCAGACAACAGAACATGAAGACGTCGCTAAAGCACAACAACTCTACCAAGAAGTCGATTCTCCCTGGGGCGTAACACTAGCCGGCTGGGTTGGTGACAGTTCTGCGGTGTCAGTAGTCACGGCCAATGACTTTCAAGCGGACTATTTTTTGAACGCCGAGGTCAGCTACAATCTTAACTACGACAACCGCGTTGGATCCGACATAAGTCTGGCTGTCGCAACGCTTTCCGGTGGCGAAAACACCTTTTTTGACAATGAGGAGCTTGATTTTCACTTAGCCTGGCGCCCCTGGAGCGACCAACAAGCCGTTGCGCGGTTCGGTATCCGACACAACTTCGACAGTGACAATTCACGTACCTACATCCGCGCTTCTTACGACCCGCTACAAAGCATGGCTAAGGCAAAATCGTGGTCACAAGACCATTTATGGCCCTCGCAAAGTCTGTTCTTAGATGCCATATACTACATTGATAGTGGAACTTACGGTGGTTACGCCCGCTACAAACCGAGTTATGATTTTGCCGGTCGTCAGCGGTTGTTTTATCAGGGTAGTTTCTATCCGTTTGTGCAGTATCAGTTAACCAATGACACGTTAGCGAAATCGACACTGTCAGACACGCGTGCCGGTCTCGGTATCAGTAGCCGCTCCCGTTGGGGGAAAAATCGCTACCGAGGTTATAACGTATTTCTGGAGGCATCATTAGAATGGCAGTACGTTATCAACAGCGATATTTCAAAAGAAAACGACAATGCTTTGCTGCTGCGTTTTGCGCTCTATTACTAAACGCCTGCGCCAGCAGTGTCGCCGATACCACCAACGGTTGGGAGAAAGGCATTTTCTTCCAACCGTTGCATCAAGATGCCTATCTCAGTGATGCCTACTGGTTCGATCTTACTGATTATTTAAAGCGCGTTGGCATCCGTCGCGTCTATGTGCAATGGACACGGCACGATAATCATCGATTCCAATTCCCCGATAACTGGCTATTAAGACGGCTTAAATGGTTGGACAAGGACTTTGAACTGATTATCGGCTTAGATGCAGACAGTCAGTATTTTGAGTTCATTAATGAAAGCGCCGACAGTCGGTATTTTCAAGCTTATATTCAACAAAACAAAGACTGGCTGAATGAGCTGAGCAACCTAACTAACGCATTGAATATCCATGTTGACGGATACTATTTTCCCGGCGAGTTTAATGATTCCGCCTTGTCTGACCAAAACTTCCTGAATCACGTTGCGCGCACCTTCTCACAATGGCAACAGACGCTCAGTACCCCCATCTACGTGAGCACCTTTTATAGCGGTAAAGTCAGTCCCGAGCACTATCGTAAACAGCTTTTACAACTGCAACAATCAGGCATTCGTCTGCTGCATCAGGACGGTGTTGGCACTCAAGCCGTAGCGGCGACACTACGAGCTAGCGTGCTAAAAGCCATACCCACGCAAACGGCAGTGATCAGAGAGCTGTTTGAATACCAGTCAGGCACCTTTGCTCCTCGTTCTAATACTGACATAGAGGCAGCTATTGCTGCAGCAACAGATTCGGATGCATTTTTTTCGCTACGCTATCTGCCATTAACAAAAAGTGAATAATTCGCTGACAGGCGCGCCCGTCGCCGTAGGGGTTGTGCGCGCGTGACATATCGGCATAACATTCGGGACTCGTCAGCAGCGTGCTAACGTGATCAATGATCGCTTTAGGATTTGTACCAACCAGCTTAACCGTCCCGGCCACAACAGCCTCAGGTCTCTCGGTGGTATCGCGCATCACCAGCACGGGTTTACCCAGCCCCGGAGCCTCTTCCTGGATGCCGCCACTGTCAGTCAACACTAAGTAGCAACGTGCCATCAGATACACAAACGGCTCATAGCTCAACGGCTTGATTAAGTGAACATTAGAAATGTTACTCAGCATCGCTTGCACGGGCTTTTGCACGTTTGGGTTTAAATGCACCGCGTAGATAAAGTCTACCTCTGGAAAGCGTTCAGAAAGTCGCTTAATGGCGGTACAAATATCATCGAAACCCTGACCAAAATTTTCCCGCCGGTGACCGGTGATCAACACAAACGGACGCTGGTGTGGATTAATCCGCAAACCGGCTTCCATTAATTGCTGTCGTATTTGTTGCTTTAATTGCGTTGAACCAGCAATTTTTGCTGTAACCCACTGCAACGCGTCAATCACCGTATTGCCGGTAACCACAATATTCGTCGCGGCAATTCCCTCACGCATTAAATCCTGCTTGTTTCGTTCGGTTGGCGCAAAATGGTAAGTCGCTAAACGTCCGGTCAACTGCCTATTCGCTTCTTCCGGCCAGGGCGACATGAGATTGTGTGTGCGCAGACCCGCTTCGACATGGCCCACAGGAATACGAGCATAAAATGCAGCCAACGTGGCGGCAAAGGTTGTTGCGGTATCACCGTGAACCAATACTAAATCCGGCTTCGCATCGTTCAACACCTGTCGCATCCCCAGCAATACCGCTGCGGTGATATCAAAGAGGTCTTGGTTCGCGCGCATGATATCCAGGTCAAAGTCGGGCACGATATCAAACAAGCTGAGCACCTGATCGAGCATTTGTCGGTGCTGCGCAGTAACGGCAACCAGCACATCATATTGTTCATCGGCTTTCAGCGCTTTCACCAACGGCGCCATTTTAATCGCTTCGGGCCGTGTACCAAACACCAAGAGAATCCGTCGTTTAACTACCACACTGCACCCGCCATAGTCTGTTTTGTTGTTAATTAAACAGTAGACCAGAAGCGGAAATATACAATACGGTTGAAATAAAATATCGGTGGGTAAAAACGCAGCGTGCGCCTGAGGCGCACGTTACGAATAATATGTGGGGAAGGTAAAGTGCGCCAAAGGCGCACGATACGTTTAATGGTCAGTCGCTGCGCCAGCACCTTTCGGATAGCGAATTGACTCAACCAGCTCCTGAATGTCTTCAGGGGCATCACCGGTCATTTTGTGGACAATGGTAGCGACCACAAAGTTGATGATCATACCCAAGGTACCGATACCTTCCGGCGAAATACCAAAGAACCAGTACTCCGGTGTGTTCAGTTCAGGCGAGATGAACTTGAAGAACACGATGTACGAGAAGGTAAACAGAATACCGACAACCATACCCGCTACTGCACCTTGACGGTTCATGCGTTTATGGAAGATACCCAGAATGATCGCAGGGAAGAAGCTTGCTGCGGCTAAGCCGAAGGCAAAGGCCACCACCTGCGCCACGAAGCCGGGCGGGTAGATACCAAAGTAGACCGAAATAAATATCGCGATGGCCGCCGCCAGTCGGGCGTAGAACAGCTCCTTCTTGTCGGTAATGTTCGGCATCAAGTTTCGTTTCAGCAAATCGTGCGAAACCGAGGTCGAGATAACCAACAACAGACCTGCGGAGGTTGACAGCGCGGCAGCAACACCACCGGCAGCAACCAATGCCACCACCCAGGCCGGCAAGTCGCCGATTTCCGGGTTAGCCAGTACCATGATGTCACGGTCGATGGTCATTTCGTTGCGATCATCGCCCGAATAGAACATCTTGCCGTCGCCGTTTTTGTCTTCCCAGGTGATCAGACCGGTTTTTTCCCAGTTCTTGATCCAGCTTGGTGCGTTTTCATATTCAACACCCTGTAAGTCAGGACCATTAATGGTGTTAAAGATGTTCACTTTGGCGAACGCAGCGATGGTTGGTGCAGTCAGGTAAACGACTGAGATGAAGGTCAGAGCCCAGAACGCTGAACGGCGTGCATCACGTACTTTCGGAACGGTGAAGAAGCGCACGATAACGTGTGGCAGACCAGCGGTACCAACCATCAGTGCAGCGGTAATAAAGAACACATCCACTTTACTGCGCACACCTTCGGTGTATTCGGCAAAGCCGAGTTCAACCGACAAGCCATCCAGTCGTTCCAGCAGGAACTGTCCGGAGCCCGGCACCCCATCGGCAATGGTACCGCCGAAACCAGTTTGCGGCAGCACGTGACCGGTGATCAAGAGTGACAGGAAAATCGCCGGAACGATGTAAGCAAACATCAGTACAATGTATTGCGCTACCTGTGTATAGGTGATGCCTTTCATACCACCCAATACCGTGTAGAAGAATACGATCACGGCACCGATGATAACGCCGGTAGCAATATCGACTTCCAGGAAGCGCGAGAACACCACCCCAACACCACGCATCTGGCCTGCAATGTAGGTAAAGCAGATCAGGATCGCGCAGAGTACCGCGATGGTACGTGCTGTCTGTGAATAGTAGCGGTCACCGATAAAGTCCGGCACGGTGAACTTACCAAACTTACGCAGGTAAGGTGCAAGACACATCGCCAGCAGTACATAACCACCGGTCCACCCCATCAGGTAAACCGAGCCGTCATAGCCTGCAAATGCGACGATACCCGCCATTGAGATGAAAGAAGCCGCCGACATCCAGTCCGCCGCGGTTGCCATACCATTGGCAATGGGGTTAACCCCGCCGCTGGCTACGTAAAAGTCGTTGGTTGATCCGGCACGAGACCAAATTGCGATACCGATATATAACGCGAAGGTCAGGCCGACAATGATAAATGTGAGCGTTTGAATATCCATAGCGCACTAGTCCTCGTGAACTTCGTATTTATTATCGAGTTTGGCCATGCTCCGTACATAAATGAATATGAGCACGATGAAGGTAATGATGGAGCCTTGTTGCGCGAACCAGAAACCCAGCTTAAAGCCGAAGAATGTGATTTCGTTCAACACGTCCACGAGCAGTATTCCAAAGCCATAGGATACGATAAACCAGACAACCAGGAGCTTTAGCATTAAGCCCAGGTTCTCTTTCCAATACGCTTTGGCATCACTTTCGTTTTTAAATGCCATAAACGTCCCCTCTTGTTTGTTGATAGTTATTGTCGAACGTGATTTGTTGTTCGCTAACAAATGTAGATGGGGTTGTTAATAAAAAGAATTGGACTTTGGTCTAACAGCCGCTGTATGTCGCTCCGCGACGGCTATTTGTTGCTGCGCAACGGCTGTTTGCGATGAGCCTTCGGCCATCGCGGCTTTTTTGCATTCGCTTCGCGAATGCAGGAAAACCATGCTTGACCATTGTTTTCTTTCTCACCCCAACAGCCGCAACGAGCGAAGCGATGTTGCCAACAGCCGCACCGCAGGTGCAAACAGCCGTCGCGCAGCGACATACAGCCACACCATCGATGAGCACATTGAGTAGGTCGCGCATTCTGCGCGACGATACAAGCAGCGAAAACGACTCCGCGCCTAGCGTTATCGCGATGAGATGTACTTTAACAAAGCCTTCAGCGATGCCGGTTTAACCGGTTTGGGCAGGAAGTGCAGTTTTGCCTGTCTGGCTGCTTTTTTCACATTATCATCACGCATTGCCGTGACCAGCGCTCCCGGTAGGTTGTCCGTTTGCCAGATATGCCGCAGCTCGTGCACCAACGCCAAACCATTGCCCTCACCCAACTGATAATCGAGCAGCAGGCCGTCCACTGCCGGTTGCGCTTGTGCATAAGAAACCGCCTCCGCATAACTGCGGCAGGTAACCGCACGACATGCCCATTTTTCCAGCAATGCGCTGACTGCGTTTAAATTTTCCTGATCATCATCCACCACCAGTAACGTCAGCTCGGTGGTCGGTGTTTCATCGGCTTTATACTGAGGCTTATGCACCACCTGTGCCGCGTTGCCCAGGGGTACCGTCACCGAGAAACACGAGCCCTTGCCTTCGACCGAGGCGATCTGCAGTTCACAGCCGAGTTGTTCGCTCATCCGTTGTGCCACACTCAGGCCGAGACCAACGCCCTCAACGTTCTGATTCTGGATCCGGTAAAACGCGTCAAAAACTTTGTTCTGTTGCTGTGCCGCTATGCCCGGACCGGTATCCCACACCGCAATCTGCAGGTAGTCACCGCGTTTGCGCACGCCCAGCAAGACCTTACCCTTAGGTGTGTATTTAATCGCATTGGATAAAAAGTTCTGCACAATACGCCGTAAATACGTCGGATCGGTGTACACCGGACGATCGTTAAAAAACGCCTTGAATTGCAATTGCCGCTGCTCGGCCAACACCGTGTATTCCTCAACCAACGGCGCTAAAATCGAGCTGAGCTGGACATGACGAAACTGTGGCTGCAGTGCGCCCTGATCCATTTTTGCGATCGACAGCAACGTCGACAGTAAGTGCTCCGTCGAGCCCAGAGCGGTGTCTAACTTGCCAACCAGGCCAAGGTTGCGCTCGGATAATTCCTTCTCGTCAATGGCCGACAAATACAGCCGGGCTGCGTTTAGTGGCTGCAAAATATCGTGGCTGGCCAGTGCTAAGAAGCGTGTTTTCGAGGCGTTAGCGGCTTCCGCTTCCGCTTTGGCTTTTTTCAGTTGCTCTTCGACCTCTCGACGGCGATCAATCTCCGCCGTCAGTTCCTGATTGATCTCACGGATCTCCTGGGTACGGGTATCCACCCGCTGCTCCAGATCAATATTGGCATCTTCCAGCGCCTGCTGCGTTTCGACGTGTTCGGTGATGTCGGTAAAACTGGTCACAAAACCACCGCTGGGCAACGGATTGCCCACCATCTCGATCACCCGGCCATCGGCGCGGCGGCGGATAAAGCGGTGCGGTGAGCCCATCTGCATGTAACGTAAGCGCTTACTGACCAATTCATCAATATCGCCGGGGCCACACTCACCACGTTCTGCGTTGTAGCGGATCAAAGTCGCAATCGGCTGACCCGGCTTGACCATGCCCTCGGGGTAATCAAACAAATCCAGATAGCGGGCATTCCAGGCCACCAACTTAAGATCGTTGTCGACCACACTGATGCCCTGTGCCAGATTCTCCAGCGAGCTGAACAAAATCGACTGCTGGGTCTGCAACGCCTGAGTGGTGTCATCAAAAAAGTGCACCACTTCTTCCAGGTTCAGTTGCTTGTCTCGTAGCGCAGCCTGGATCAGCGAGCGCGCGGTAGCTGAGCCCAATACCCCGGCAATGGCGCGTTCAACGTACTGGATCAGCGCCCGGTCAGCCACCGCTTCGGCCCGCAACGACTGACTCTCGTCCGGCGCCTGATAATAAGACATCAGTTGTTGAGCCCGCTCGGCGCCGAGGAAGGTTTTCAGCAGCAACATCATATCGGCGTTGGTGGCGTGATGATTTTTGTGCAGGTTATTATCCGGCAGTTCAGCGCGCGGTTTCACAAAGGCCGTCGCCTGAATGCGGTCGACCAGCCGCGGCTGCGCCATCATTGAGAAGGCGATATACGCAATCAGATTCATACTGAGCGAAATCACCGTCCCGCGCGTTATGATTTCAACGTCCGTGGCCGTCGCGGTCGAGTACAACGGCACCAGTACCGCAACCACCCAGCCGATGGATCCGGCAGCCAACCCGGCATAAACACCGCGGGCATGACCTTTGCGCCAGTACAGAGCGCCGAGCAAACTTGGCAGCAACTGCAACACCAATGAAAACGCCAACAGACCGATACTGACCAAGTCGGTGCGGGAGGCCCAGAAGTAGTAACACAAAAACGACAACGCCATGGTCACGGCGATCGCCCAGCGGCGGAATTTCAGCAAGGTTCGGTCATACTCGCGGCGGCGTTCTTTTAACGGTAGCCGGGATTCCCGTTGCAGCAGGATCGGCATAATGACGTCGTTGGTTACCATGGTACTTAAGGTAACCGACGCGATGATCACCATCGCCGTTGCCGCCGAAATACCGCCGATAAAGACCACCAACGACAACCATAACTGGTCCTGCAGCAAGGGTAACTGCAGCGAAAAGGTCGAGCCATCAGAGCCCGCCGGTAGAAAGTAAGTACCCGCTACCGCAATCGGAACGATAGCAGCCGCGGTGACCGCCAGATACAGGGGAAAGCCCCAACGTGCCGTTTTTAAATGTTTAACATTAACGTTATCCACCACCGCAACATGAAACTGACGTGGCAGACAGAGAATGGCACCGGCGGCCATAAAGGTTTGTACGATAAACTCAAACTCGCCAAAGGCAGCCAGGCTCCATTGCGGCTTTTCCGGCGAACCGAAGGTCTGCACCATTTGGTACTGCGTGTCGGTGCTGATCAATTCCCAGGCGAAAATACCGGCAGCCACCAGCGCTGCGAGTTTTATCATTGACTCCACCGCGATCGCCAGAATCATGCCGCTGCGGTATTCGGTCACCTCGACATGCCGGGTACCGAACAACATGGCAAACAGCGCCATCAGCGCCGCCGCACCGAGCTCCTTCAGTGAAAACTCACTGACCACCGAATCGTTTTCGGTCAGCACCGAAAAGCTTAACCCTACGGCTTTCAATTGCAGCGCAATGTAGGGCACGATGGCCAGCGCAGCGATGGTCGTAACGACAACCGCAAGCCGGCGTTTTTTGCCATAACGGGAAGAGATAAAGTCCGCAATCGAGGTGATGTTCTGCTGTTTACTGACCGACACCAGTTTTTCCAGTACCTTGATGCCGAATAAAAACAACAGAATGGGGCCAAGCAGGATCGGAAAAAACGCCCAGCCCTCATTGGCGGCGTTACCGACCGCGCCGTAATAGGTCCAGGAGGTGCAGTAGATGGCCAGTGACATGGCGTACACAAATGGCCGATGGCTGAGCCGATTGGCCCAGGAATCTTTCTGGTCGCCCCAACTGGCAATGGTGAACAAAAACACCACATACAACAGCGAAGCCAGCACCAAAATCCATGTCATTGTTTACATTCTCTGTTGGTTGAAACCTTTAAACCTTTCACCGCAGAGGGCACAGAGCGCGCGGAGGTTTTTATTGTAAAACCACCAGCCCCTCTCATGATATCAACAGCGGTGGTGACAACAGGCACACTGCGCCAACTCAACAAAAAACCCACCCATTGGGTTTTCCATTAAAAATCTTTTCTCTGCGGTTCTCCGCGCCCTCTGCGGTAAAAAAAGCTCCCCGTCGTGCCGAGGGCACGACTTACAACTGCAGGCGTTCAGCGACGAGTACTGCCTGGGTACGGCTGTATACCCCGAGTTTACGGAAGATGGCGGTGATGTGTGCTTTCACCGTGGCTTCGGTAATATTCAACTGGTAGGCAATTTGTTTGTTCAACAGCCCTTCGTGCAAGAAATGCAAAACCCGGTATTGCTGCGGCGTCAGTTCCGACACCTTACGCGCCAGTTCCTGATCCTCATCGGTAATGCCATCCAGACGACCACGGGTTTCTTCCGGCACCCAGGTATCGCCCTGTAAAATGGTGTCGATCGCTTCGGCAATTTTTGCCGATGACAGCGATTTAGGGATAAATCCCAACGCCCCAAAGCCAATGCATTTGGCAACAATTGATGCGTCTTCCGAGCCCGAGATGATCGCCACCGGTAACAACGGAAAGTCTTCCCGTACCCGAATCAAACCGTACAGATCACCGCTGCCGGGCATATGCAGGTCCAGCAACAACAAGTCGACATCGTCATCCTCGTTCAGCGCCGCCAGCGTCGAGTCCAAATCCTCAGCCTCGCGCAGCGTCAGTTCCTCAAAATGATTCCCCAGCGCTCCCTGCAGCGCTTCGCGAAACAACGGATGGTCATCCGCGATCAAAAATTTAGCCATAATTATTCTTATACTCGGTTCGTTAGCTATAAGCTACCCAACTTAAGCCGCTCACGCAAGCCAACGACGGGGAGTCAGGCCGTAAAGTGAGTAGCTTGCGCCTTTGGCGCAAGTCACCGGCAACCGTGACAAGCCGGGGCTTGTTAGAACATCATGAATCCAGTGTAGGGATAACACCGTGCAGTCGCTCGATGTCGCCTTCGGTGACTCCGCAGTCCCGAAAATGTGTTTGCCATCCTTCGACGAGGTCGCTGATGTCATGAATGATTGCCTGGGCTTTGCGCTGACTTAAGCCAAAACGTTTTGCCTGTGACAATAAATTGGAACGGTTTGCTAAACGCCCGTCATCACCTAGGCCTAAAGCGTGTAATTTGCTGTTATTAACCGGCAAGACGTCGTATGCCGGTGATAATTGCCAGCCTCGTTCTTTTAAGTTCCAAAGCATGGCATGGTTTCGTCCATGATCATCGGTGTTGCCGACAAAGGCATTAAACACCATCCGTTTGAACAGTTCTTCGGCATCTTCGGCACGTACGCTATAACGACGCAAATACTCGGCCAGAGCGCCGTAGGTGTACCATTGAGAAACGGCTGATTCACTCACGTGTCCCTGTAAAAGTAGTGAGTTAGCGCTAATAAGGTGATGCGTCACCATACAGTCGTTACGATCGAACCGCTTTACCAACAATAAGTCTTCTGCTCCGCGGACCAATTCAGTATTAGCGACATTGACGCCATCGATTTTCGCCAACAAACGCATGGTTGCAAACTCCGCCCGACACACATTAAACAGATCGTCAGCGCGGTTAAATTTCACCAAATACATCTGATTATTATGCGTCAACACGGTTTTCGGACGCGCGCCACCCATTGAATCGCCGTACTGGAACGCCTTTTTTACTTCAACCGAAACCGACTCAGACGCAAGGATTTTATTTTTTCCATCAATCAACAAATCCAGATCGTTAAGCGCGTTTCTATTGAGTGGCGTTTTGGTTTTGCTGCGCGATAGACTGAAGCTGATCGCGCCGACGCCCATAGACGCTCCCGCGATGAGAAACTCAAGTTCATTTTGCGGTTTTGTCTTGCGCAGCTGCAAAATAAGCTTACGTCCCCATGCATCAGCGCCTGCATCTTTCAATACGCCAAATAGCCCTTTGTTTAATCGCGTTGAAAAGACATCCTCGGTCAAAGGTAAATGGATGGGATCCAGAGCAAAAGCGTCTTGTCTTGCCAGGTAAGATTTACCGTATCTAAAACGTCCTAATTCATGTTTGGCATCGTAGCGTATCGCACCACAAATCACCGGTTCTGCTTCCAACCCTTCGATAAAGACATAAGCCTCAGAAATCATTAGAAAAATCATCCTCAGGTTTGCGTTTCTTACGAACCGGAGCCGTTGCTAAACGGGCGCTCTGTTCATCAGTTACCGCGATATAGTCATCCAAAAGGCCCAGCAATTCCAATGCCGTGAACAGCGTTTCAGCGCTAACCGGTTGACCATTTTCAAGTCGCGATAACGTCGCCACGCCACAACCGACCCGCTGAGCAAAATCCGCTTGTGCCATCGATTTAGACCGCGTTCGTTTGATCACCCCACCCAATGACACCAAAAAATCATCGACCTTCATAAATACTCAAATTTGATTAATAAACGTATTACGTATCAAATATAGTAAGCTAATCCGATATTTCAAGTAAAAATCACCTTACAACCTTGGCCGTAGCTTGCGCCTTTGGTGGTAGCTTGCGCCTTTGGCGCAAGGGGGCGGCAGCCGTGACAAGCAGGCTTTACAGGCTCTGTTGCACCCGCGGCAGGGGGACGCTACAAGCCCACACGGATGATGAGATGAACACCTCTTGTTGTTTTCGGCGTCAATGCGCCACTATTGGAGTTGATAAATCAATAGAGAAAAACAAGAGGTGTTCAAATGAACGTTACATTAATTGGCATCGATTTGGCAAAGTCTATTTTTCAGGTGTGTGGGGTTAATCAGGCTGGCAAGCCCGTGTTTAACCGACAGGTACGCCGTAAAAGGTTACTTGAGCTGCTTATGCAATATCCCGATGCAACTATCGCTATGGAGGCGTGCAGCGGCTCTAACTTCTGGGGAAGAGAACTTAACAAGCTCGGTTTCACCGTGCGGCTTATTCCTCCTCAGCACGTTAAACCGTTCGTAAAGGGGAATAAAAACGATAGAAACGATGCTTTTGCGATAACTGAAGCGGCCTGCCGACCGAATATGCGATTTGTGGCGCCAAGGACGCTTGAGCAGACAGATGTGCTGGTGCTGCATAAAGTGCTCGAACGCAAAATCCAATCCCGGACAGCCTTAATCAATCAGATACGAGGCTTACTGAATGAATACGGTATCGTGGTGGCCCCCGGGAAACAACGATTGTTGAGAGCGCTGCCAGAGCTACTCGAAGAGCCTGAAAACGGACTTACTGTAGCTGTCAGAGAGTTATTAGCCACATTGCTGACAGAATGGCAGGCAGCTAACGAACAAATAAGCTCCTATGAAAAAGAAATAAACCGATTAGCTCACAAATCCGAGCCTGCCAGTCGGTTGATGGAGGTTAAAGGCGTGGCAGAGAAAATAGCAACGGCCACCGTTGGTTTCGCGGGTAACGGGCATGCATTTAAGAGTGGCCGTCATTTTGCTGCAAATCTGGGCTTAATTCCCAAAGAGCACTCAAGCGGCGGTAAGAAGCATTATAGAGCGCCGGGGAAAGCACAAAGCTGCCGTTGCCGTCGCCAATAAAATGGCTCGTATTCTATGGTCTATGCTCTACCACAAAACGCAATATCAAGCGGGTTAGTTCAATATAGATAAAGGCAAGTTCACTCCATATAAAAAGCGGTAAGTAATGAGTTAACAGGTTAAACCGGCCCTTGTGAATGCTGGCGAGCACACGGAATATTCATTCCGAACGGACGATAAGCAACAAGGGCGCGGTTCTCATTAGGGCCAGAGCAACTAATTATGCTCAACAACAAAGGCCGGATATACGTACGCAGTTTTTCCTGATTAACTTTTATACTTCACCGGCACAACTGGACTTGCACAACAAGAGGTCTACATATATGTGCTCGTGGCGGTTCCTGGTCAACCCCCCTCGAGCTCTGACAGAAGCAGGCTTGCTTTGCGGCTCCCTTGCGCCAAAGCCGCAAGCTACGGCCAAGGCGCAAGCGGCAGCGCACGAGGCGTGCCGGAGGCACGCGCTACTTGTTTTTGCGGTTTTCGATGAGGTCGTCGACGACGGATGGATCGGCGAGGGTTGAGGTGTCACCCAGGCTGTCAAACTCGTTGGCGGCGATCTTACGCAGAATGCGGCGCATGATCTTGCCGGAACGGGTTTTTGGCATGCCGCTGGTCCAGTGGATCAGATCCGGCGTGGCGATTGGGCTGAGCTCCGAGCGTACCCAGTTGCGTACTTCCTTGGTCAACTCATCGGTCACTTCCACACCCTCAACCGGCGTCACGTAAACATAGATACCCTGCCCTTTCAGGTCATGCGGATAACCGACGACAGCGGCTTCGGCAATTGCCTTGTGAGCAACCAGTGCGCTTTCAATTTCAGCAGTACCGAGGCGATGCCCGGAAACGTTCAGGACATCGTCCACACGACCGGTGATCCAGTAATAGCCATCGCTGTCACGACGCGCGCCGTCACCGGTAAAGTACACGTTTTTGTAGGTCGAGAAGTACGTTTGCTCAAAGCGTTCGTGGTCTCCCCACAACGTACGCATCTGACCCGGCCACGAGTCTTCAATGATTAACCCACCTTCGGCTTCCCCTTCCAGCTTATTGCCTTCGTTATCCACCAACGCCGGTTTCACCCCGAAGAACGGACGTGTTGCCGAGCCCGGCTTCAGATCCGTCGCACCCGGCAGTGGCGTGATCATGATGCCACCGGTTTCGGTCTGCCACCACGTATCCATGATTGGGCACTTACCGTTACCAATGCTCTGGTGATACCATTCCCAGGCTTCCGGGTTGATCGGCTCACCCACACTGCCCATGATGCGCAAGCTGTCACGGCTCGAGGTTTTCGCCGCTTCATCGCCTTTTGCCATCAGCGCACGAATCGCCGTTGGTGCGGTGTATAAAATGGTGACTTTGTGCTTATCAACGATTTCGCCGATACGGCCAACGCCCGGATAAGTCGGTACCCCTTCAAACATCACCGTAGTTGCACCGTTTGCAAACGGGCCATAAACGATATACGAGTGACCGGTAATCCAGCCGACGTCTGCGGCACACCAGTAAATATCGTCGTCGTGGCAGTCAAACACGTACTCGTGTGTCATCGATGCATACACCATATAGCCACCGGTGGTGTGCACCACGCCTTTCGGCTTGCCGGTTGAACCCGAGGTATACAGAATAAACAGCGGATCTTCGGCATCCATGACTTCGGCCTGACATTCGCTGCTGACGTCAGCAACCAGTTCGTGCCACCAGACATCGCGACCTTCGGTCCAGTTCACCTGACCTTCGGTCACTTGTGCCACAATGACGTGCTCTAATGTCGGACAGGCGTCATCATCCAGCGCAGCATCGACGTTTTTCTTCAACCCAATGGTGTTGCCACCGCGGCGACCTTCGTCGGCGGTAATAATGGCTTTGGCACCGCAGTCATTGATGCGGTCAGCAATAGCGTTCGGCGAGAAGCCACCGAAGATCACCGAGTGCACAGCACCGATGCGCGCACAGGCAAGCATCGCATAGGCGGCTTCAGGCACCATCGGCATGTAAATTGCCACGCGATCACCTTTGCTAATACCTAATTTTTTCAGGCCATTAGCAAAACGGGATACCTCTTTATGTAACTCGCGATACGTGATGTGTTTGTCTACACTCGGGTCGTCGCCTTCCCAGATAATTGCGGTTTTGTCCGCTTTATCCGCGAGGTGGCGGTCGACACAGTTGTAACAAGCGTTTAAGGTACCGTCCTCAAACCATTTGATATTGACGTTACCCGGTTCAAAGGTCGTGTTTTTGACCTTCGTATAAGGAGTGAACCAAGTGATGCGTTTACCTTGTTCACGCCAAAACCCTTCCGGGTCGTCGACGGACTGTTGGTATAGTTCTAAGTACTTGTCGTTATCAAGTTTTGCAGTTTGCTTAATGTGATCCGGCACTTTATAGAGTTGCGACATTACCACTTCCTCCTTATTCGCATGATGCATCTTTTGTACGTAATACCTGGGCTGAACACTATTAGACCATAGTCTAGATTGCGAAAATTTGAACAATTAACGAGAATTAATGGCGTTTATAAAGCTTATCTTAAGCACTAAAAACTTGGCTGACACGGGAGAACACACGATGGCTTCAAGTTCGAACAAGAACAAATTCTTACTGACGGCTGCGGCAGCAGCAGTGATGGGCGTCACCAGCTTCGGCGCTCAGGCGCAGGACTCAGAGTTCACGTTTGGTGGTTTCGTTAAACTGGATATGATGGTATCGGATTATGCCGACGGTGCGGCACCGGAAAGTGGTAGCATTGCTCGCCAACAGTACATTCCCAGCCTGACGCCGGTCGGTGGCGACGGTGATGACATGGCAACTGATTTTCACGCCCGTCAGTCACGCTTCTTCATTACCAACAAAACCGAACTGGATAACGGTGAAACCCTGACCGGCCATATCGAAATGGACTTTATGCTGACGCCGGACGGCGACCAGCGTATTTCTAACTCCTACAACCCGCGTTTGCGTCATGCGTTCATCAAATACGGTAACTGGACCTTTGGTCAAACCTGGTCAAACTTCCAGGATTTGAACATTCTGGCAGAATCGGTCGACTTTATCGGTATCACGGACGGTATCGTGTTTAACCGTCAAGCGCAGATCCGTTATACCTCCGGTGGCTTTAGTGCGTCTCTTGAAAACCCGGAAACCACAGTAACCAGTCAAACCGGCAGTCGTATTGTATCAAGTGATGGTCTGATGCCAGACGTCACCTTTAAATACACCGGTAAAGCAGACAACCTGGTATGGCAAGCATCCGCGTTATTGCGCCAGTTGACCTATGATGTGGCACAAAGCGGCGACGATGAAACGGCTTTTGGTTACGGTGTTAGTTTAGGCGCGAAATACAGTTTTGGTATGGACGACATCCGTGCGTCAATCACCACCGGCTCTGGCCTTGGCCGCTATCTGGGGCTGAACACCTGGAACGGCGCTTACATTGACGCTGACGGTGGTCTGGAAACCATCGATTCTACCGGTATCTCGTTTGCTTACCGCCATTTCTGGACCGAGAAACTGCGTTCAAACGTGGTCTACTCACGCGGCTGGGCCGATAACGACGACGCACTGTTGGGTATGGCTGGTGACATGACCGAATACACCCAACGCCTGGCGTTCAACCTGATGTATTCACCAGCGTCTAACCTGACCTTCGGTGCGGAAATTTCACAAGCAAACCGCGAAACCGAAGCCGGCGTCGACGGTGATTTAAACCGCCTGCAACTGATGGCGATGTATAGCTTCTAAACCCCCGGGCCTTTGGCGGTTTGGGCCTTTGGCGGTTTGGGCCTTCGGCGGTTTAGGCCTTCGGCGGTTTGGGCCTTCGGCGGTTTAGGCCTTCGGCGGTTTAGGCCTTCGGCGGTTTGGGCTTCGCGGGGTATGGGCTTCGCCCATTAAACCCTTGCGCCGAAGGCAGCAAGCTAAACCACGAGCGCAGCGAGTCTAAACCGCCCGAAGGGCCCAAACCACGAGCACAGCGAGTCTAAACCGCCCGAAGGGCCTAAACCACGAGCGCAGCGAGTCTAAACCGCCCGAAGGGCCCAAACCGCGAGCGCAGCGAGTCTAAACCGCCCGAAGGGCCTAGATCGCGAGAAGCGCCTAGGCCGAAGGCCCTAGGTCAACCGATAACCCAACTTGCCCAGGGTTTTGGCTTCGTCGGCCAGTTGCGCTTGCAGCACTGAATCCAGACGGGCGGCTTTGGTTAGTTTTAGCGTCAGTCCGTTTGCCGTTACTTTGACGTCCTGCAACAGCTCCCGATCCTGCCGATCACTGTTAATGATCACCGCTAAACGCAGAATGATCATCAGCTTCAACAACTGACTGTGCTCAAACAACGCCAGCTCTGGCAGCTCCTCCGGCTTTATTTTTTTGCGGAAAAACCGTACCACCGTGGCTAAAAAGCGTTGCTCTTCCGCGTTAAAGCCCGGCATGTAGGCATTGGCAAGAATGTAGCCGGAGTGCTTCTGCACACCACTGGCGCTGATGCTGAGGCCCACCTCGTGCAGCTTCGCGGCGCCCTCAAGCAACAGTTCTAAATCGTGTGAATCAATTTGCCACAACGCCGCAGCACGCTGATACACTTGATAAGCCGTGCGCCAGACCCGGTCCGCTTGCGCGCCGTCGACGGAATAACGCTGCGCCAAACTGGAGATGGTACGCTCGCGCACGTCCTGATGGCTTAACACCTCCTGCGCCAACTCGTACAACACGCCTTCGCGCAATGCAGAATCATGGGGCAGCATACGCTCAATGCCGAGTTCTTCGAACACACCGATGAGCACCGAGACACCGCCGGCAATCGACTGCTTGCGATCCTCCGAAATAATGTCGGTCGGCAAGTCGCTCAGGTGCTTGGCGGCGATCAATTCATCGCGGCAGTGATACAGGTGCGCCAGCGTTAATCCCTGTGGCTGTTCGCCGGCACGTTTAACCACCCATTGATGAATGGCCTTGATGGTACCCGAGGTGCCAAACACCGACTGAATGGTGTAGCCGGCAAGTCCGTTAGCGACCGGCTCAACCTGCTGGCGAACATACACAACGGCTTTTTCAAACCGCTTGGCGGTAAGCTTGCCGTCCCCGAAAAACTGCTCCGAACACACCAGACTGCCGACACTGCGAGAACTGAGGAACTGCGCTTTTTTGTCTTTACCAAAGGCAAATTCCGAGCTACCGCCGCCGATATCGATCACCAGCTCAGAGCCTTTTTCGGCGATGGTTTCGCAGACCCCCCGATAGATCAGGCGGGCCTCTTCACGGCCGGAAATCACCTCAATGGGATACGGCATCACCCGCGCTGCGGCCGCCAGAAACTGTTTACGGTTTTTCGCCCGTCGCAAGGTGTGGGTGCCCACCACTTTGACATTTTCCGGATCAAAACCTTCCAACCTCGCCGCACACTGCTTAAGCGCTTCGACACCGCGCTCAATGGCGGCGTCGGACAAATAGCGACCGTTTAGCCCCTGTGCCAGTTGCACCGGCTGTTTAAATTTAAAAATCGGTTGCAACTGGCCTTCCACCAGTCGCGCGATGATCAAATGAAAGCTATTCGAGCCAAGGTCTAACGCCGCAAACTGCGGCACTGCATTAGCCGTTGGGCTAGTCGATGTTGTCATAATCCTTGCCCCGCCGTTTAAAATATCGGTAAATCGCCGTTTGTGAGCGCAGTAACCGTCGCCGGCGACTCGACTGCTGGCGATGATTCAAATCGCACACATAGGGATTGGTTTGCTCGGCATCAATCAGACGAGCTTTCGCCCGGTCACGCCACTGCAACTCGAGCACCTGCATCACGTCCGTACGGGCATCCTTATCACGCACCGGTGCCGCGACCTCAACCCGGAAGTCGAGGTTGCGGGTCATCAAATCAGCGGAGGCAATGAACACCTCAGCCTGTCCACCGTGCGCAAAGTAATACACCCGAGGGTGCTCAAGGTAGCGATCCACAATACTGCGCACCTCGATGTTTTCACTGAGGTCTTTTACACCAGCCCGCAACGCACACATACCACGGACAATAGCACGCACCTTAACCCCCGCCCGTGACGCACGATATAACTGCACGATCAAGCTGTCGTCGACCAGATTATTCACCTTGAGAAAAATCTCAGCGGGATTACCCAGCTGCGCTTGCTCGATTTCATAGTCAATGTAGTCGGTCAAACGCTGGCGTAAATTAACCGGCGCCACCAATAGCTCCCTGAAGCGATGCTGTCGGTAGGGCTGGTCGAGATAGTGAAACACCCGCTCAACATCAGCGGTCAGTTCGTTAGCACAGGTAAACAGACTGAAATCGGTGTACACCTGCGCGGTACCTTCATGAAAGTTGCCGGTACCGATCACCGCATAGCGCCGCTCGCTGATGCCCTCCTGACGGTGCACCAGCACCAGCTTGGAGTGCACTTTTAGGCCGTGAATGCCAAAACTGACGTGCACGCCGGCCTCAGTCAGCTCTTTCGCCCATTCGATATTGGCCTCTTCATCAAAGCGTGCCTGCAACTCGACCATCACGGTGACGTGTTTGCCGTTTTGCACGGCATCGGTGAGCGAGTGCAAAATCCGTGAATTCGGTGCGACCCGATAGATGCAAATGGCGATGCGGGTTACTTTAGGGTCATAAGCAGCCTGGCGCACAAACTCGGTAAAGTGGGCGAAGCGATGATAGGGGTAATACAGTAAAATGTCGCTCTTACGCACCGCATCAAACACATTGTCGTGGTGGAAAAACTTTGGATGCAGCAGCGCTGGCTGACGCGGGTGCTCGAGCGAGGTTTTGCCATAGTTGGGGAACTTCGCAAAGTCACGGGTGTTACGATAACGACCACCGGCGACCAGCGAGTCAAAACGGTTCAGGTTCAACTTTTCGCTTAAAAACACCAGCATCTCGTCGGGCATTTTTTTATCGTACACCAGCCGCACGGGGTCGGCCTTAATCCGTTGCTTAAGACCCTCTTCCATGCGCTCCAGAATGCTCTGCTCGATATCGTCCGACGGCCGGTATTCGGCATCACGGGTCATTTTAAACGAGAACGCCCGCAACCGTTTAAACGGCACAATGCCGCGGAACAGCTCATCCAGATTGAGCTGCAGAATATCGTCCAGAAACAGTACCTTATGATCCCGTGAACGGCCATGGGTCGGCAGTTTTATAAAGCGATCCATATCATCGGCGGGTACTTCGATCAGCGCGTAGCATTTGCACTTATCGTTGAGGATCTCAACGCACAGGTAGTTTTCGTCTTCCCGAATGGCGTTGGCGAGGTTGATTTTATCGTTGACCAGGATCGGTACCACATGGCGACGAACCTTTTCGATAAAGAAAAATTTCAACCGTTGTTTTTCATCGGCGGTGAGCTGCTGGGGTTCGAGCAGATGGATATGGTGCTCCCGCAACGCAACGATGACGCGGGCCAGAATGTCATCGAACTTTTGTTGCAGTTCGTTCACTTTAATCTGCAACTGCGCCATCAGTTGTTCTTGCTCGCGGCGTTCCTGCGGTGACTGGCTAAAAAAAATACGGCGGCGTACGTCTGCCACCCGCACCTGGAAAAACTCGTCCATGTTACTGGAAAAAATGCCCAAAAAGCGCATCCGCTCAATAACCGGCACCGCCTCATCAGCCGCTTCCTGCAACACACGTTCATTAAACGATAACCAACTG
The DNA here is from genome assembly GCF_003987185.1 of Idiomarina aquatica. Classification (GTDB taxonomy): domain Bacteria; phylum Pseudomonadota; class Gammaproteobacteria; order Enterobacterales; family Alteromonadaceae; genus Idiomarina; species Idiomarina aquatica. Next base: position 750,079 of record NZ_PIPS01000001.1, read on the forward strand.
AGTTCTTTATTATAAAATTTCATCAGCCTACAACATCCCGGCAAACCCATACCTATAGATTAACTTACCAGAAGGCTCAGCATATGACAGAAATGTTACTACGTACTCGCTTCGCTCGCGCTGGGCGCTGCGCTTGCTTGTCGCTGCGCGGCTTGGCGCGTTGCTTGCCTGGCGCGCTGGCGCGCTTGCGGTTTGGGCTCGGCCTTCGGCCATCGCCGTTTGTTGCTTGCGCCTTCGGCGCTCGCAACACCTAAACCGCGAGCACAGCGAGCCTACACCACCCGCAGGGCCTAAACCACGAGCATAGCGAGCCTACACCGCCCGCAGGGCCTAAACCGCGAGCATAGCGAGCCTACACCTCCCGCAGGGCCTAAACCGCGAGCATAGCGAGCCTACACCGCCCGCAGGGCCTAAACCCCGAGCACAGCGAGCCTACACCGCCTGCAAGGCCTAAACCCCGAGCACAGCGAGCCTACACCGCCCGCAGGGCCTAAACCGCGAGCGCAGCGAGCCTACACCGCCCGCAGGGCCTAAACCGCGAGCATAGCGAACCTACACCGCCCGCAGGGCCTCCAACGGCATCGGTTTATGAAAGTAAAAGCCCTGCAGGGCGTTAACATTAAATGTGCGCAGGTATTCGGCTTGTTGTAAGTTTTCGATGCCTTCGACGATCAAGTATTTATCCAGTGAACGAAGCATGTCCAAAATCGAGCCGGTCAATTGGTTATCGGCGGCTTTATCGCCGATATCATCAATAAACGAACGATCTAATTTGACGATGTCCACCGGCAACTGCTTTAGATACTGAAGGTTTGAATAGCCGGTGCCAAAGTCATCCAACGCGATGCCAACGCCCAATGCGCGCAGCGCCTGCAACTGATTCAATACATGCGCGGAATCGGTCACCAATTCGGTTTCAGTCAGTTCCAGATACAAGCGTTGGCTCGGTAAACCCGTGGTCTCGAGCAGCTCTTTTACGTCAGCGACTAAATCGGTGGCGTGCAGCTGACTGGCGGGAATGTTCACCGATAACCGAATGTTGCCGGGTAGCGCGGCAAATTGCTTGACCGCCTGACGCAGTATGTATTGATTGAGTTCGACGATTTGTCGTGACCGCTCGGCAACCGCAACAAACTCGGACGGCGCTACGAAGCCGCTATCTTTTGGCCATCGAACCAGCGCTTCGACCGCGACAATATCGTGGCTGATGCAGTCGACTATGGGTTGGTAGAAAATCACCAATTGCTCGTTATTGAGTGCTAATTGTAACTCCGTTTTTATCGTCAGTTCCCGCTGGTACTGTCGCCACAATGCGTCGCTAAATTCGGTAACCTTGGCGCCGCCCTGACGCTTAGACTCGCCCATGGCAATGTCAGCGGCCTGAATAGCCTGGGTCGGACTCTCAGTATCAGAGCTCAGCCGGTAGTAACCGATACTGGCGGTCAGCGACATGGGCCGGCTCATTAGCGTAAAGTCATTCGACAGAGTTGCCTGTAGCCGCTCGAGATAGCCCGCCAGCAGTTGAGCGGGGACAACCTGCGAAGGAATGAAGGCGATAAATTCGTCGCTGCAATAACGACAAACATACACATGCTCACCAAAGAAGGTTTTTAATCGAGATGACACCGTTGCCAACACCTTATCACCACCGTTTTTACCGAACTGGTCGTTAATTGGCTTAAAGTCGTCCATGTCAATAAATACTACGGCTCCACTAGGGTCTTGCCCAAGTTGCACAGCGATGGCGGTTTCGATAAGCGAGCGTGTCGCCAATTGTGGGGTTGGGTTGGTTGCACTCAACGCCAGACGGCGACGGCGTTGCCCTACGCCCCACAAGGCAAGCACCAGGGTCGTTATTGCAAATATGCCCGCCAGCCAGGCTAGCAACGTATATGACATAATAGCGTTAATCCTCGATAAGTTGATAAAACTGGCGACCGGTGATGATCTCTTGATCCATTAATGCATTGGCGACCTTTTCGACCTTACTCCAATGCTCAACAAGGGTTTGTTGACAGAGCGCTTCGGCTTCCTGCAACCAGTGATGCAGTCGCGTAACCACTTTGTCAGTAAATGCCTCACGGTAATAACCGGGCAGATCGCGCAACGACAAGGAACCAAGTTCAGCGTCCAGCCCCAGTTCGGTTATCGCGTATTCGGCGATTTGGGTCGCTTTCGCTAAATCGTCACTGGCACCCGCACACGGCTCCAGGCGGGGCGCGTACTGCCGCTCGGATAACCGCCCGGCAAGGTAAACGGCAATATCTTCCAGACACTCGGTGTAGGTTACCCGACGTTGCGGATTGCTGTCGTAATCACCGTTAAAGGCCACAAAACCTTCCATGTTTTTGCGCGTCAGTGTGTTGATGGTCGTGATGGTTTTGGAAGGATTAAGCACTGACGACACCACCGCATGACCGGCTTCATGATAAGCAATTAATGCTCGGATCTGCTGAGAACGCTGCACTGTCCTCACTTCTCCAAAGCGGTGTTGATGCAAGGTTTCTATGATGTGCTTTTCAGACAACTGCCGCCCTTCATGGCAGGCAAGATGAGCGGCCAGTTTCGAGGCCGTGCGCATTAAGTCGGCACCGGTCATGCCCGAACTTAAATCCAACAGCGCATTACGATCGACAGGTTCTGCTACCGGTAACGACAAGATTTTATCGATAAAAAAGGCACGTGCGTCACGATCCAGGTTGGGTACTTCGATGTGCAAATCGATACGCCCGGACCGCAATAAAGCCGGATCAATGCTGTTTGGCAGATTGGTGGCGGCGATAATAAAAACCGGCTCGTGCAGGCTGGTATCAAAGCCATCAATCTCAGACAGCAAGGTATTAATCAGTGCCGGATGGCCATTCTTGTCGCGGCTACCAACGGCATCAAGTTCATCGATAAACAGAATACTCGGGGCATAGCGGCGGGCTCGGGCAAAAACCTCACGGGTAGTTTCAACATCGCTAAACTCGGTGGCGACCAGACTGATGACCGGCAACTCCGCTTCCTTCGCCAGCGCTTTGGCCAGCATCGTCTTACCCGTACCCGGCACGCCCCACAGCAACATACCTTTTGCCACCGAGCCGCCGTACTGTGAAATTTTTTCCGGGTGACGTAACAAGTCGACCACGTCCTGAAGCTGCTCTTTCACCGCATGATGCCCCGCGATGTCTGCGAAGCTGACGTCTGGGATTTCCAGCCTGATTGCGCCGCTGCCACGAATATCCTGTACCTGCAGGTGCTTATTGAGTAGCGCATCGGTTAAGGTCAGGTGCAACTGCTCACCATCGACGCTGACAGCCCAGTGGTACGACAGGTATTGGTTACGGCGCAGCAACTGTTCCAGCCAGTCTGCCCCATCCGCCCATTGTTCAATGAGCTGCGCCGTTTCTCGGCTGCGCTCAGACAGTGCGATGTGCACACGCTTGATACCCTGCAAGGCAATCTCGTCATTGCCAAGCAGCAATTGCAACATTTCCGTTTCTAATACCATACTGACCGCCTGCGGCGATACGTGCGGCAAATCACAGCTTATCAACAGCCGACTCAGACCTTGCGTATCATTAGCTTCAAGCTCAATGTCGATACCGTAGCGGGCGGTAAAGTCGTCAACTAACTGCGCAGCCGCACGGGTAAAAATCAGTTCATAATCGGCTCCGCTGAGACGTTTAAACGGAATCACGTCACTATCCGCAAACATCGATAACATGGTTGCGGCGGCCTTGCGCGTACTGCTCTGCTCAGCCCGAATTTCCGAGGTTAACAAAGAAATGGCCTGCGCTCGGTTGTCGCTGTAGGTTTGCCAGAACATACGATCGTCATACAAACGCTGCCCGCAACTGGTGGTCGCAATCACCAGTGTGCGCGAAAAATCCACTTCAGGAGGCGCAATCTGCTCCGCTTCCAGGTCGTTGTTTTTGAAAAAACCAAACTGATCCACCAATACGCCATCGGTAAAAATGGACGCCAGCCGGCTAATCACATTGGGCTCGGCCATATCCATGTTCTTCAAGACCACCACCGCGCGCGGGTTCTCCCGCACAAAACTGGTCAACTTGCCGGGTCTGGCATTGCTGTAGGTTGGTTCATTGCCATCGATTTGCGCACTTTGGTTGGCACTTTGCAGGGAGCTTAAATCGAGTTCGAAAACCGGACGAGGATTGTCCTCGTCGGCCAACGCTGACGCCAACACCCGGGCTAAAAACCCTTTACCGCTCTGTGCCGGCCCAACCAACAACGCTGCGGCTCGGGGCCGCTGACCGAGGCGGCTGACCTGCTGGCTTGAGTAGGTTTTAACCAGCTGTTCAACCGCATCATCTTGACCCACTATGCGTGTTTTGATGCGTTTAATCACGTCGCGGGTTTGCTGTTGCAGGGTCAGTAAGTCGGGGCTGCTAAACTCTTTTGCCCATTCGATGGCTTTCATCAACTGCTCGTCGAGGGTTTTCGCATACTCTGGCGCAATCGTTTCAGTTTGGCCGTCTTCTGCGAGGATATTGAAAAACGCCGTTACCGCTTCGTTTAATGGCAAGGTCATTTCGCGGTCTAGCTTTTGATACGCCTGAAACAACGATTCACGCTGATCCGAGCTACCGTAATCAATTCCGTGTTCTAACCATAAAAACATATCCGGTTCATAGACATCAAAGACCGCCAGTACATCGAGCACGTCATCGATGGTCGCCTCAGGTTTCTCGCGCAATAACGCTTTAAAGCGAGTAAATTCTTTGATTAACTTGATAGAGCTTAAGCTCTTGGGATTATTCATTTGTTAAGTTAGAGTTAGTCACGTTTTTACAGATACTAACTCAACTTAACGGTAGGAAACAGGTTTTAATCACCAAACTTTGGGGCCCTTCGGGCGGTTTAGGCTTCGCGGGGTATGGGCTTCGCCCATTAAACCCTTGCGCCGAAGGCAGCAAGCTACACCGCGAGCGCAGCGAGCCTAAACCGCCCGCGGGGCCTAAACCGCGAGCAAAGCGAGCCTAAACCGCCCGCAGGGCCTAAACCGCGAGCGCAGCGAGCCTATTTAACAATCTCGATCAAACGCTTACCAATGTCGGTGTTGTCCATGTAACCGCGGAACTGCTCGGCGTGCGGGCCGCGGGCGAAGATGGGTACGTCAACGGCGGTGTGGCCGCTGCTGGTCCAGCCGGTGCCGGTAATGTCGCCGGTAATGTACACCAGGGCTTTGTGCAGCGCGTCTTCACGATCTTCGCCCTGCTGTTCGGCCGCCAACGCCAGCTCATCGACGTACTCCTGCGTTAGCTCAACGTTCACTTTATCAGCAACGTAGTCAGCCCACTTGTCGGCGTCCATCTCCAACAGCTCAGAGCGCATTGTCGCAATCGAACTCTCAATCGCCATCACCCGGTCTGAGTACCACGCATATTCACCGTCACGCCCCAGCGTCAGGCCACCGGTCGAGTGATCGGCGGTCATCACAAACAAGGTATTGGGGTTATTTTTAATAAACTCATCCACCACTTCCAGCGCCTTGTTCAGGGAGTCCATTTCGTGTACCGCACAAGCGATGTCGTTGGCGTGACCACACCAATCGATTTGACTGCCTTCAATCATCAGCGCGAATGGCTTATCGTCTGCTGACAACAGACGCAGCGCGGTTGAAGTCATGCGCGCCAGTGAGTCTTTACCTTCATCGATGGCGTGCGGCAAACCTTTAGGTGCAAACAAGCCCATCACCGGCGGCTGCTCAACCTGATCCAGCATCTGCATGTCCTGAATCACCTGCAAGCCATGTTGCTCCAGCAACGACACCCAATCTTTGTCTTCACGCACAAAGTATTGCTGACCACCACCAAGTAGCACGTCATAGGATGCTTCATTCTTGATGTACTGTTGTGCCATCAAATCAGCGATTTCGTTGTACTCGTAACGCGACGGGTGGTGCGAGAAAAACGAGGCCGGCGTAGCGTGGTTAACTTGTGACGTCGATACCGAACCGGTCATATACCCGTTGTTTTTGGCGTATTCCATCACGGTTTTCAGTGAGGTTTTGTCGTTATCCATACCAATGGCGCCGTTGTACGATTTCTCACCCGTCGCCAGCGCCGTGGCGCTTGCTGCCGAATCCGTCACCCAGGTATCGTCTTCCGGGTAAGTGGTCGCCGCGCCGGTCAGCACATCATCAAACTGCGTCGGTGCTATGTTTTTAGTTTCCAAATCCGACATCGCGTATCGGTAGGCGCTGATGAATTCAAACCCCATACCGTCGCCAATGACATAAATAATGTTCGGTTTTTGGTGGTCATCAGCCACTGCTGCGGTCGACAGCAAGGCAACTGACGCCGCAAGAAGAGTGCGTTTCATGTCAGAATTCTCCACAACAAATGTGGAGCGATCGTACCTCGGGAATGTTACAGCCGCAAGACAAACGAGTTTTGGGCTCGCTTTGCTCGCGGTGCAGGGCGTCGCCGGTTTAGGGCCTGCGGCCGGGGTAGGCTTCGCGATTTGACGGGCGAAGCCCCTACACCCTCGCGCCGAAGGCAGCGAGCTACACCGCGCGAAGCGCCCATACCAGCCGAAGGCTCTAAACCCGCCAAAGGTCTGGAGCGTCAAAGACCCAAGAACGATTAGACGTTCAACTTTAGTATGACTAACAAGATATGATCTTGATTAGGTGTTAATTAAGTGTAATAAAGAATGTGTCATTAAAATGACAAGCCGTTTGTTGTTTATAAGAATCACAGGGAACAAAAACAATGAAAAGCACATTCAAATATTCGTTGTGCGCGTTGGCTATCGGGGCGGTCTTTGCGTCTCCGGTCAGCTACGCACAACAGGATCAGGCACAAGCCGAGGACGAACGCTTAGAGCGTATTCAGGTTACCGGTTCGCGGATTAACCGTACCGATATGGAAGGCGCTTCGCCGGTTGAAGTGATTGACCGCGAAGCCATTGAAGCCTCCGGCTTTAACAACCTGCAACAATTGCTCGAGCGCCTGCCATCGGCCGGTGTGGGCACCTTCTCAACCCAGGGTAACAGTCAGGACACCACCGCCAACGGCTCTGCCGCCATCAGTTTGCGTGGCTTTGGCGCCGATTCAACGCTGGTGTTACTGAACGGCCGCCGCGTTGCCGTTTCATCATTTGCCGAAGGCGTTGCGAACTCTTTCGTCGACATCAACACCATCCCAGTCGCCGCCATTGAGCGTATCGATATCTTAAAGGATGGCGCATCGGCCATTTACGGTTCTGACGCCGTTGCCGGTGTTGTCAACATCATCCTGCGTGATGACTTCGTTGGTACCGAGCTGTCGGTCAGTCACGGCGGTACCACCGGTGACGTCAACTATGAAGAATCGACCATGAGTCTGGTGTGGGGTACCGGGGACGACAAAGGCAACACCACCATCATCATGGACTACTGGAAAAACACCTCCATCTTCGGTGCTGAATTTGGCCGCAACGGTACTGCTAACCAAGCGCCATACGGTGGTAACGACTTCCGCTCATCACGCGGTTTCCCGGGTAGCTTTATTGTCGACGGTGCCGAGCAGCCAGATCCGGACTGCCCACCTGATTCGCTGGTTGGTACCCGCTGCGTATTTGACTATGGCCCCTACGCACAAATCTTCCCGGAAGCAGAACGTGTTGGTGCCATCATTCAGTCACGCCGCGAGCTAAGCCGCAACGTTGAAGGTTACATCGAAATCGCAGCACAGCATAACCGTTCGATGGCCGGCGGTGCGCCAACGCCACTGGATGCAGACGCTGGGCTATACGTACCGGCCGATCACCCGAACAACCCATGGGGCGAGCGCGTCGACATTAACTTCTTCCGTACCGTTGATGCCGGTGCGCGTATTTGGGACGTCGAGTCTGACACCTTGCGCTTTATCGCCGGTTTACGCGGTGATCTGAATGGCTGGAACTGGGACGTTTCTTACCAAAAAGGCCGCAGTGAAGGCATGCAAACCGGTTCGCGTGAGCAAGGCTGGGTTCGTACAGACTTCCTGCAGGAGCAAATTAATCTTGGTAACTACAACCCGTTCGGCGGCACCGTTAACGATCCGGAAGTCATCAACAACATCACCACTTCGCTGGTGCGTCGCGGTGAATCACACCTGACCGCTGTAGATGCCAGCATTGCCGGCGAAGCGTTCCAGTGGGGCGATCGGTGGATCTCAATGGCTGCAGGTCTTGAGTACCGTGAAGAAGACGTTTTCGACCAGCCGGACGACCAGTTCCAGCGCGGGCTGATCTTTGGTACCGAATCCGTTCAGGCACAAGCAGCGCGTGATCAATGGGCCGCTTATGTCGAGTTCCTGGTACCGCTGACTGACCAACTAGAGCTAACCGTTGCCGGTCGTCACGATGACTACAGTGACTTTGGTTCTACCTTTAATCCACAGGCAAAACTGCAATGGCGTCCGTCGGACAATGTCACTCTGCGTGCGTCGTACGGTGAAGGCTTCCGCGCACCGTCATTGGCACAAATTGGTTTAGGTCCGTCGCAGGTATCAACGTTCTTCACCGATACCTATCGTTGTGAAGCGGACGGCGAAAGCTGTGTACCATTGGATTACACCATTGTCTTCTCAGGTTCTGACGGCCTTGAGCCAGAAGAATCTTCAAACTACAACATCGGTGGTATCTGGCAAGTAACCGACGCCTTTGATGTATCAGCTGACTACTGGTCAATCGAGCAGGACAACAAAATTGTTCAGAACGATTTTGAAAACGTCTATGCGGAGCACTGTGGCGATCAGAACAGCACCATCTGCGAACGCCGCCCACCGTTACCGGGTGACGAACTTGGTGAGTTAGCGGTGCTGTACAACACTTACGTTAACTTATCCAGCCAGGAAGCGGCCGGTATCGACCTATCCGCGAACTACAATTGGGAACTGCAGGACATCGGCAACATTCGCTTGGGTCTTGACTGGTCTTACATGAGTAAGTTCGAGAAAGACGGTATCGATTACGCCGGCGAATACGAGTACCCGGAGCACCGCTGGACCGGCCGTGCCGAATGGGCTCGTGATACCTTCGGTGTCAACCTGAACCTGAACTACATCGGCGAGTTTGAGGACTATCAGGCACCTGCTGACGTTGAAGCGTCGAAAACCCGTATCGTCGACAGCCAATTATTGGTCGATTTACAGGCTTACTACGACGTAACACCGGAACTGCGTGTAACCTTAGGTTCAACCAACCTGTTCGACGAAGAGCCACCCGAAGCGTTTAACAACGACCTGTACGGCTATGCACCAAGTGTGCATAACCCACGCGGCCGCTTTGTTTACACGAAGGTGAGTTATTCATTCTGATGGCATAGATAGTCGCGCCAAAGGCGCGGCGTACCATTAGGCATAAAAAAACGCCCTCCAAGACCGGAGGGCGTTTTTATTTGTCGCGCAGAATGCGCGACCTACTTAATCACGTGCGGTTCACGAATGTCTTCAACGATTTCGATATCGACGTTGTTAACACCGGTAAACGCCATCATGTCGCGGCGTAGCTGCAACATTTCAGTGCCTTCTGGGGCACGCAGCAGCGCCAGGTTCAGACGACCGTACAGGCGTTCAACGGTCAAACCGAACTGCTGAGCCAGCGCATCGATATCCGTGCCATCCATCAGCACGGAGACAATGCCTGAAACGTATGCTTCTTTACCCGACAGCGTATTGACCATTTCGGTACCAGCCAATAATTGCTCACCTGAACGCTCAGAAAAGTCAACGCCTGCGCGTGGCTCAGGTAACTTAGTGAACTGGTAACCCTTGTAGTCACGATCACCGCCAATAAATTGTGGATTATCGATAGTTTCTCCAACTTTCGGAGTTGGTAATTGTTGTGCAGAGGCACTTGCCGCAATCAGACCAGAGGCTGCCAGTGCAAATAACGTTACTAATTTCATGTCTTTCTCCTGACGCTCTTATTGGTGACCGAAGGCACGAACTTGAATCGCTTCAAGGCGTGACGGTGTGCTGTTGTTTGCAAAGGTTGCTTGTGCTGAACCGCCCAGTGCGCGTCCATCGGCAACCAGGTCGCTGCCGTTGGTGTCAACCAAGCGAACAGTCCATTCACCACCTGACGCTTCACCATAGAATGCGTTAGCGAGGAACACGCTGTCTTCCAGAATGTACTCACTACACCAACCATCAGCACCAACATTGATTGCCTGGCGGCCAGTCAGCAGTTGCGTGGTCGTGCCTGCAGGTGACGTCACTTCAACCGCCAGGTCATTACCTGCGGTAGAAAGACTACAGCCAGCAAAGTCATCGTTCGCTACGGTCAGACGGAACTGTAAACCTTCCAGTACCAGACCAGCCGGCGCTTCAAAGCTGTACGACGCGCCTTCAGCGTTGTTATCCGGGATCTCAATCGGCGCTTCCGGTGATACGTCCAACCAACCCGTTGAAGCTAATGGCCCCATGCTGCCGGCCGACATTTCTTTCGCCATCCGCACGGCTTCACCGGCATTAACGCGGCCAAAACCGTACTTAATGTTAAAGTTATAGCCTGCTGCGTTCGTTACCCAGCCCGCATCAGCGACAAACTCACCGTCGCCCACCGGTAGAACAACACCGGCATCATCCGCATCAACCTGAGTGGATGTATTCGCCAGAATGTGACGGATTTCACGTGCACTCAAGTCCGGGTTGGCCGAGCCAATCAGCGCAACAACACCCGACGCGTTAGGCGCCGCAGAAGACGTACCGTTGAACGTCGAGGTGTTATTACAGTTCGGGTTCTCAGGGTGACCCGGCGCGTTAAACGGATACAAGCCGGCGAAATAGCCAGGGATACCGGTCGAAGCGTCCGTTGAGTCCTGACGCGGGAAGCTTGAATAGCCGCGTAAACAGGTCGACTGGTCTGTGGTTACCATAGCAGGAGCGGCATAACCATATTCTCCGGCAGGTGCTGAAACAAACACGTTAGAACCGGCGGTAGAATAACTGGTGTGGTTACCGTCCGAGTTAACTGCGGCAACGGTGGTCGTAAAGAAGCTGGCATTAGACGGATCAAAGTTACCGTTGAGGCAGCTCAAGCCAAGGCTGATGGCGCCCGTCGCGTCACAGATATTAGAAAAGTAACCGGCACTACCGGTGTCGTTAAACGAGTTACCCGCTGACTTAACGTTAAGCGCACCCTTGCCGTCACGTAAGCCCAGCATAACGTATTGTTCGAAAGCTTCATCGGTCGCCGATGAGTACAGGGCAAACGGCACGGAAATTCCGTAGCTTCGGTTATACGCGATAACCGGGTCACTCTCTGTAATGCCACTGCCTGGCAGGCCGTGTGACAAACCGGCGTTCAGCATGGTTTGTGTACCCTGGCCTCCTAAATAGTTGATACCAAAGACTTTCGCCATTGGTGCCACACCACGGCCACCCTCGTCGTTACCCGCTACAGCCGCGATAAGACCAGCAACCGAGGTACCATGATCACCCATTTGAGAGGCGCTGGTTGGGTCCATTTTATTCATGGCGTCCGGAATGACGTTGAGTGATTTATTCGCCGCAATATTAGCTTGTAAATCCGGGTGATTGATTTCCAGACCCGAATCGATAACACCAACCATCATACCTTGTCCAAACGCGCCTTGAGCATGCGCTTCGACGATATTCATGTCTTCACCAGCCTGGAACACAGACTCGTCAAAGAAAAGTTCAAGTGCCAATTCTTCCGAATACCCTAAAACTTCAACCAGGAAGGTCAGGAATTCTTCACTTTGCGCATAGGCTTTTTGCCCAGTATTGCGCAGGTGCCATTGTTGATAGGTGAGCGGGTCACCGGCAATGCCAGTTACCTGCACCTGTGCCGTTGTCGTTTCCGTGCCATCACTGACAGAAATATTAATGGTTGCAGGTTCGGTTGTCAGAGGAACGTAAGAGAAGTGACCACTACCATCGATAGAAACCGTTCCGGGGGTTTCTCCTCCTTCAGAAGCCACGACACTTGCTGAAAAAGATAACGAATCATTATTCGCATCGGTAGCGGTCACTTGACCGGTTACGGGGACCCATTGCAGCCCACCGTTTATGTTCTGTGCGCTCACGTCCGGAGCAAAGTTGGTGTCTCCGTCACCACCACAGGCAGTCAAGCCCAGGAGTACAGCCGCCGACAAGGCCGTCAGCTTAAAGGTATTTCGAGCCATAATGCCCTCTTCTTGTTGTTTTTATACTTGCACCAACGGTGCAAGCGATAACGATGTCGCGCCTTTAACGCGGCATCAACATTTCTGAAGACACATTCTATTAACTTTTATTAAAAATTTGTAACACGGATTGTTACAAAGTGTTTCAAGCTCGATGTAAGCGATTACATATAGGCTAACAGGTTAGACCTGTAAATTAAAACGCCATTAGTCGCTGCGAATCGACCACTGATCTCGTAGCTTGCGCCTTTGGCGCAAGTCAATCTGCTCAGCGCAACGACTCTTTTCACCGCTGAGGCCGCTGAGTACACGGAGAAAACATCTCTAATGGAAAACCCAATCGGTCAGGTTTTGTGTTTTCCAATAAAAACCTCCGCGCCCTCCGCGGTGAGCATGTCTCAGCGGTAAGCAGGCTGGGTTTATGCCATCCGCTCAATCGTCCGCGCATAGTCCGTAACCACTTGCAGCTGCTGCGCAGCCAAATACTTAAAATGGCTGCTGATAACACCACTCTCTAACACGCTATGCCAGAACTTGACGGCCGCGACTTGCGCGGTTTGCCAGCATATCTTTGGAACATTCGGGTGAAAACGAATGTTAAACGGTTCCGAGGGTAAATCTCCTGCCGAGGTTGGCGAGTAATGCATCGGTAGCATGTCATAGATCGGCGCCAGCTCATAAGGTCGCCCACCAGAATTGAGCGCTGAAACGTTACCTAAATGCATGTCAGAATTAGCAATAAGTTGACCAAAAGCCCAAGCAACCTTGCACCGGGTCACCGCATTTTCGGTAATAACCCCTTGCTGATACAAAACGTCGGCAACATCAGGCCAATGCCCATTAGCCCGCCCGACAAACTCTAAGTCCAAACTCGCAAACGATATAACCCCGACGCGCCCACCCTGCCCAGTACGATCAAACCGCGGAGAGGCAAGCAACGTTCGTCCATCAACATTGAACGCGCGATTGTGAGCAGCAACATCGGCGATGACGGTATTCAGTGCAGCCGCCGCGAGTGCTTCTGCATTAAGTAAATCCGCCCACCGATTAGCGACGGAATCAAGCTCCGTTTGCATCACCCGACCAGAGAATTTAACGATACATTCACCCTCATCGAGGGTTGCAACAAACTTAGGCTGCTCACCTTTAGCCGATGAATCAAAATGCTCACCACGCGCTATAGCATCCGCCTTGATGGCCGCTTGCTCATCGCTAACGGCCATATCTTGTGGCCTCTCTAGCCACCGGGAATAGGCCACATCACCGACCAAGAGATTACCAACATGGTCCTGCGGAAACTTCGCCAGCACCGCCAGCGTCGTATCTTCCGACCATTTACTGGGGTCAGCATCCAATAACTCGCCTTGACTCCGCAACTGATTGGCAAAAGAGCGTCCTAGAAACCCCTGTGGTCTCATGTCGGACAACCACCACGGCAAAGACTGATAGAACTTCCACTCCGACAGTACCTTACCGCTAGCATCATTCGATCGAAAATATTCCACCAAGTAACTGTCATCAGGATGAACGATATTGAGCAAAGCCATTTTCTCCGCTTTGCCGCTAGCATCAACCCGGTAAACTGGCAATACAGAATGCCCCGGGAGCATCGGTAAGCTGCGCCGCAGACCCCAACGCGTCGCACGCCCCTCGCCGGCTTTAAGTACTTGTGAACCCAAACGACCCAGCCGCCGCGACACCGTTGTTGCATCAACACCCAAAATACGAGCAATCTGAGCCGCCGACATTGGCCCAGACGTTAATGTTAATACTATGTTTTTATCAAGTTCAGACATTGGTTGAATAGCTCAGGGTAGCGCTCGTAAAACACGAAATTTGCATCGAAAATGCATGGATGATTTTTATATATAACTCATTGTTATATATATTTTTTGCTATTAAAACTCATGTTTTATGCAGGCTTTTATGCATTGATAATTAATAAGCGTTTAGATGTTATAGCAGATGCCGGTTAATTTGTCATCAAACAGTCAACCGCTTACTCCACGCCACAAAAACTTTTTCACCGCTGAGGCCACAGAGTACGCGGAGAAAACATTTCTAATGGAAAACCCAATGAGTCAGAGTTTGTGTTTTCCAATAAAAACCTCTGCGCCCTCAAATTGTTGCAAATGGGAATAGTTCGCATTATGATCCAGCCAAAATTGAATGACCGGAGCTTTACATGCGAACTTTCAAATATTCTTTCATAACTACAGCCCTTCTCACACTCAGCGCCTGCGGGGGCGGCAGTGACGGCGACAACATCCGCACGGAACAAATCAGCGCCAGCCTGGCCGAAGACACGCAGTGGCAAAGCGACACTCTGTTTACCAGCACCGCCATCGTCATCAGTGACGCCAGCAACGGCAGTATCAGTGTCTCCGACCAACGTGTCACCTACACCCCAGACGAGAATTATAACGGCAGCGATAGCGCCACCGTCGAAGCCGGTGACACCCGTTACCAGCTCAGCTTTACCGTCACCCCCGTTAATGACGCTCCAGAAGTCACCAGCACCCGCATCAGCCTTATCGATGAGCAGACCTACCGCGGTGAACTGCAAGTCACTGATGTCGACGGCGACGACGTTTCGCTCAGCGTTGCAACTCAACCTGAAAAAGGCACCATCGCGCTTGGCAGTGACGGCGTGTTTGACTATACCCTCGACGAACTCAGCCTACCCGCCGAAAACTTTGTAGTCAGCGCCAGCGACGGCACCGTCAGCGTCGACGTTACCGTCGATTTGATCCCGGCCTACAGCAGCAACAGCGAGAAAGCCGCGTACTATTATCGCTCTGCGCAATCGCACCTCAACGCCGCGGAACAGCGTTTGACGCAACTCAGCGACGACGTTATCGCCCAGCCGGCGCTCATCGCTTTGGCCAGCGGCTACCAGCAGGGAGCACTGGCAACTCAGGCGAATGACATTATCAACAACCGTATCAACTCACAGCAGGGTAAAGCCGAAGCGTTCCGCACCCTGGCTCTGACCCACGATCGCTTTAACCAAACCGATCAGGCACGGCAACGACGCCTCAGCAGTTTTGAGCAATACCAAAGTTACATCGCTGACAACGGCATCAATAACCTGCGCCCGGCCGACAGCCAATTTCTGCTCGGCCTGATCAACGACTTCAACGACGCCAATGACAGCGGCGGCGCGGCTCCCATCATTGCGTTTCTTGACACCCTGGCAACTGAGCTTGGTGGCATCGATAACGAGTACAGCACCGAGTTCGGCTTTATCGTCACCAGCTACCGCAACAACGCCGCGGCACTGATCCAACGCTATGTCGACGATCGCAGCCAGGCTAACTTTGATGCCGCCCTCGCGGCCGCTGAGAACGTCTCGCGATTGGTACGCCAAACTGGTTATCAGATCCAACGAAACGGCGATAACGCCGGTGAAATCAAATACCAACTCGCGCCGCTGTATGGTAGCTTCGCGCTGGATTACTTTCTTACTCTTGGCGAGTTCGAAGCCGCCAAGGAGATGCTGGCATGGACGCTCTCCTATTACACCGACGCCGATTACGACCCGGATTACAGCTACCCGGCCAAACCTAACGCAGACGTAACACTGCAGGAGTACGACTTCCCGCTGGTGCAGGCCGCGCGCTACTTCGCGTTACTGTATCCCGAACTGGAAAACCTGCCGCTGGCACTGATCCCCGCTGACAGCCGCAGTAAGGCTCGCGCTGAGGATAACGTGAACGAAGCCCGGGCGTTGGCCACCATTCTTAACGGTGACGGCAGCAACGCCGACATCGAGCAGGCCATCGCGCTGATTGAACAAGCCTACCCCGACGATCTGCGCGGGCGTCAGGAAGCGTTTTCCGGCCGTACCGCGAATTCACCTTATACCGGTGGTTTGTTGGCACAAATGAACTATCAGCAGGCGGCCGCGGCCATGCTCGAAGCCGGCATTACGCTGATGCAAAGCGACGCGTATCTGACGGAACAAACCTCGCGCCTGTACACCACCAGTACCCGCGGCTGTCTTAAATACCTGCAGTACGCAGCCAACCTGAGCCTCGATGACAGCACAGCAGCGGATCTGAACGCCACCATCATCAACGCCTGCAACACCATCGCCGACAAGCTGTTTGGTCAACCCGACGGGGTCATCATCACCGCTGCTGATCAAATTGAAGCGTACATCGATATCGCCGACCTGTATCAATTTGTCGGCGATAGCGAAGGGCAATTAGCGCAGTTAGATCGTGCACAACAGGCACTGCAGCAATTACCGACGGAAACCGATGACCAATGGCAAACGCTGGAGCCGCTGACGCTGCGCCTAGCTCGTGCTTATGGTTCTGCGGCCGCGTTCGAGCCAATGCTGGCGTTACTGGAACCATTGCAACAGCGCTGGAGCGACAGCGAGCACCCCGCTTATCCACAACTCAGCGAGAGCGCCGTCAATACCTTAGCCGCTCACCTTAGCGTGATCGCCGCGGTAGACGGTAACGACGAAACCGTATTCGAGCGGCCGTCACTGATTGAACAGGTGCGCGCGGCCGTCGGCGTCGAGCTGGAAGCTTCAGTCTATCAGCAGCTACTAACTCGTTTTGACGCGCTGACCACCGCCCTCAGTGATGAACTGATTGACCGCTTCGAACAGTTACCGGCGGCTGCACAGGTCAGCACGGCCGAGGACGTCATCACGGCACTCAGTGCACAGCGTCGTTACGCGGACGCTGAGCGTCTCGCGCAACTGAGCAGCTTCGGTGCCGCCGAAGTCGAGCAACTGTTGGCAACCGTCAGCCTGCAACAAGCACAACAGGATGACTTCCCAGCAACCGCAGTTGCCAGCGTCGACACCGACCAGGATGGTTTGGCCAACTTCTTCGCCGAACAAGCTACGGACGAAGCCATCGAAGCCAGTGGCATCAGCGCCGATAACGATGCTGATAACGACGGCATTGTCGACGAGGATGACCCGGCACCGCTAAGCGCCGACGACGGAGTCTGATATGCGTAGCTTATCGCTGTTCGCCACCTTAACGTTAACATTAGCGGCCGCACTGAGTTTCGGTGCGGCCGCCGAGACCGACACCGATGCGAACGAACAACCTGACGCTAACGTCGACGTCGATGAGCGCATCGAAGTACTGGGCTATCGCTGGTTTCCGGAAACCCTCTCGCTCAGCGGCCGCTATGATTTAAGCCGCGAGTTTCTGACGTTTCGCAACCAGGGCAACGGTAACATCACCGATATGCTGACGTTCCTACCCGGCGTGCAAGTGTCAGAAGAGGCCTACAACATCGATCTGCAGCAGGAAATCCGCAGTCAGTTGATTTCGATTTCCGGCGCCCAACCCTGGCAGACCGGCTTTTATTTTGACGGTCTGGCCAACAATTCACGCATCGACCCGGCAGCCGCATCGCGTTCCACAGCATCCGTGAATGACGTACAGGGACACCCGCAGAACCAGTTTATTAACCAAGAACTTGTGCAACAAGTGACGGTGTTTGACAGCAATATCCCGGCCTCCTACGGCGGTTTCAGCGGCGGCGTGGTCGATGTTCAGGCGCGTCAGCTGAGCGATTTTAAGGAACCCAGCGTCAGTCTGCGCTACCGCCGCTCGCTCAGCGATTGGAATGAATACCGGTACTACGACTTGCGTGGCACGCTGTCCGACGACCAACTGCAACAACAGGCCGAACGGGAGGATGACATTGAGATCCCCGACTTCGCCAAACAGACACTAGGTCTCAGCGTCGCATTACCGCTAAACGACGAACACGCACTGTTTGCCTCGGTGAATCAGACCACCTCCACCATTGGTGAAATTTCGTTGTTCGAACCAGTGCAAACCGAGCGCCGTTCACTCTCCAGCCTTCTTAAGTACAGCTATACCCCTGGCGCTGAGGCACTGTTCGATCGGATCAGCGTCAGCGCGTCCTATTCCCCTTATCAGGGCGACTATGTATTAACGGACGTCAAAGATTCCCGCTATACCCAGGACGGTGGTGGCCACCAACTCAGCATCAGCGCCGAAAAACAATGGCAACGCTGGCAAGGCACCGCCCGACTGGGCTATTCGTTCAGTGAAAACAGCCGGCAGGCGCCCAATTATTACCGCCCCTGGTTCCGCGCAGCGGGCAAAGACTGGGGCACTTTTGTCGGTGATAAAGCCTTAAGCATCGAAGGCGGCTACGGCGATTTGGATAAAACCCAGCAGGATCTCAGCGCCCGCATCAACCTTAACCGTGATGCCTTTGACATCGGCGCGGCCAGCCACGAACTCAGCCTTGGCGCCAGCGCTAACCTGCTGACCATCGAGCGTAATCGTAGCAGTACCGCCGTGATCTATAACGCACCGTTCCGTGACGCCAACATCGACTGTAACGGCCAAACGCTGGACTGTGTTGAGCAGCAACTGGCGATGCCACTCGAGCAACTGGCGGCTCAGCTGGGCGGCAACATCGACTTATCCAACCCTGAGCATCTGCAGGCATACCAGGACAATCTGCTGCAACGCGGTCAGTTCTTCCGCTATCGTCGCGTCTACCCAATCGAGAACATCGAAGTGACCATGAACGAGTTCAGCGTCTACGCCGATGACCAAATCCGCTGGCACGATTGGGATCTGCGCCTCGGACTGCGAGCCGATTACAACGATTTTCTCGCCAATATCGATGTCGCACCGCGGCTGCAACTGGGTTATCAACCGGTTGCAGGAACCCGTTTAATTGCCGGCGCTAACCGCTATTACTCGGCCAACCTGGTCACTTACAAACTGCGTGAAGCGCGGCGCCCTTATCTGACTCAGTTTCGTCCCATCAGCCAGGGACAAGTTGGCAACTGGGCAACCTCAGCACAGGCAGAACGGTTTCGCTATCAGTTTGAGGACGTCAGTACCCCCTACAACGACGAACTCAGCCTGGCCTTGAAGCAACGATTGTTCGGTGGAGTGCTGTCGGTTAAAGGGGTAAAACGCTGGCAACGCGAGCAACTGGCTCGCGGCAGCACGCAACAGCAGGACGGCATCACCTACATAACCGCAACTAATGCCGGCAGCGGCGAGTACCAACGGTTGACGCTGTCGTATCAGTATCGATGGAATGAACATGAGTTCTGGCTGCACACCAGTCACAGCGAAAACCTCAGTTCCAGTTCGTCCTATGACCGCTCGGTGGACTCGGTGCCTGAAGATGAAATTGTGGCGTATCTCAGTGCCACGGGTAATGGCCGTTATCAGCTCATCAGTTTGGATGATCTGAACCGTTTAAACGAGGATTTCAGTCGACCGCTGGTGGCGAGTCTGTCGGTGCACAGTCAGTGGAGCGATGCGCTGAGAAGCTCGCTAACAGTGAGTTATCAGGGCGACTACACACGTGCGGTGGACACCGGCAGTTGGTATTTTGCTGAGCGTGATCAGCTCTGTACGCAGTGCGAGGACGTTGAACTGGCATACCCGGTGTATCAGGACGCGGAACGCCCGGCTCGTACCATGGTCAGTGCCAATGTGCAGTATCAGCTGGAGCTAATGGCGCGGCCGCTGACCCTGAGTGTGGAAATTGACAATGTGCTCAATCAGCGCACCTATTCCGTCGCCGAAGGTCAGCAAGGGCTGGAAAGCGGCCGTAGTTTCTGGTTGGGGGCGGAATACCGATGGTAATGTCGATTGCGCGGAGGGCAATGCTTTCGTTGGCGTTCGCACTGTTATCACCGTTTGCTCATGCCGGAAGCGACGAAGACCCATCGACGGAAGCATTGTGGCAGCAATATCTGCGGCCGCAAGCACAGTGGCCGGCCTTACCCAAGGAGGCGCAGCCGTTGGCACCGCTGCCGGATCCGCACCCGCTGCGGGCCGCTCTTGATGATCCCTTGGTGGAGTTAGGCGAGAAGCTGTTTCACGATAAGCGCTTATCACAAACGGCCGAAGTCAGTTGTGCGTCCTGCCATCTCGCCAGCCACGCCTTTGCGGATCCGCGCGCCCGCTCGCTGGGGGTGCGTGATCAGGAAGGCCGCCGGAATGCACCGGCGCTGCTCAATACGCATTTGTGGGATCATTTTTTCTGGGACGGCCGGGCATCGTCATTGGAAACGCAAGCGGTGATGCCGGTGGAGGATCCGCTGGAAATGGCACACAGTCCTAAAGCGATTGTTGAGTGGGTGCGCAAGGCGGAAGATTACCGGCCGCTGTTACAGGGGCTGAATACCTCTTTGTCTGATTTGGATTGGTCGTTACTGGCGAAGGCGTTGGCGGAGTTTCAGCGCTCACTGATGGATGATCCGAAGGAGCAGGTGCTGGATCGTTTTTTATTGGCGGTGGCGGCAGAGGATTGGTCAACGGCACGGCAGTCTCTGTCGGACGAGCAGTTACTGGGGTTGCATTTGTTTCGGACCAAAGCGGGCTGTGTGAAATGCCACAACGGCCCACTGTTGTCCGATCAGCGCTTTCACAACATGGGCCTGCACTATTTAGGGCGTAAGTTCGAAGATCTCGGACGTTATGAGGTGACAGGTCTGAACAAGGATATGGGGGCATTCCGTACGCCGTCGCTACGACACTTGGTGTTGACCAAGCCGTGGATGCACAATGGGTTGTTTACTCAGTTAGAGGGGATTGTAAGGATGTACGAGCATGGCGGGGCGCGACCACGTCGGCCAAAGAACTTGCCGCCAGAGGCGTACTACCCAAAAACCACCGAGTTATTGGTGGCTTTTGAGCTCAGCGACCAAGAACGCCAGGCCCTGCTCAGCTTCCTCAAAACCCTGTAGCTTGCGCCTTTGGCGCAAGTCAGTCTGCCTTTCTCACCGCTGAGGCCGCTCAATACACGCAAACCACAAAGTTGCCGAACCACAAAAGGGTCTGTATAGTTTTTAAAAACAAAAACTTAAGGATTTCTTAGCGCATGATCGCTATGCACACCACGCTAACCGGTCGCTTACCACCAGCGGGCGGGATGATGGCTTTGTTGGGTCTTGCTGTCACCATTGGTGCCTTCTCGTCCATCTACTTTGCTGACTGGTTCATCTACCCGATGCAATGGGTGAGTGATTTCCTGCACAACGCTGAGCTAATGCTCATCAGCCTGCTGCACTTAGCCGGTTTATCGGACAACCTGTCGGCAACCTATTACTCTTTTGCGCGGAAAGATAACGTGGGGGTATTCGCAGGAGGGTTATATATTGCGACCGAAGTATTCTATTTGGTTGCAGTGGTGGTGTTAGCGACAAGGGCGGCTACGCAAAGTCATGAGACAGCGACTCAACCGTCAGCACCGAAGAAAACCATTAGCGCGTATTTACTGCTCAACCTGGCGTACACCGTCGCGTTTTTCTACTGGATTATGTTTGATATACAGTTCGCTCACAGTTACCAAGACGCGTTGTTAGGTCCGTTGAGTGAGCGTACCGACAGCCTCGCCAGTGCGTTCATCGGTACATGGGGCTGGAAACTGATGTTATTCGTGCCACTGCAGTTGGCACTGATTGTTGCTGTCTGGCGCGGCAGTAGCTGGTTTAAGCGTGTGTTCGCGGGGTACTTACTGTTTGATGTTGTCTACTACGCCGTGCTGTCCTATTTAGCCACCGGTTCGCATTCAGGGCTATTTGTCAGCACGCTGGCACTACTGATGTTTATTCCTTATCTGCGCAAATAGGATTCCAGTACCGTGCGCTTTGGGCGCACGGTACAACTTCCGCGTCGTGCCAGAGGCACGACCTACCGGGCAATGAAGTACGGGTTCAGGAAGGAGTCTTTCTGGTTGTAACGCAGCGGCTCTCCGTCGACGGTGGTAATGGAACCCCCGGCGGCGTTTAGCACGGCGTGCGCGGCCGCGGTATCCCACTCCGAGGTTGGCCCTAAGCGCGGATAGATATCGGCTTTCCCCTCCGCTACCAGACAAATTTTTAACGAACTGCCCATCGGTACCATTTCGTAGGGCTTGCCCAGTTGCTCCAGCCAATCGGTGGTTTCCTGCGAAGCGTGTGAACGCGAGCCAACAATACGCAACGTTTCAGGCGTATTTTGCTCGATCTGAATCGGGGTATCATTTAACGTTGCGCCGTTAGCACGGTCGCCCACATACATGGCATCCAGCACCGGCGCATACACCACGCCCATAACCGGCTCGCCGTTCTCAATCAGTGCGATATTGACGGTGAACTCGCCGTTGCGCTTGATAAACTCTTTGGTGCCGTCCAGTGGATCAACCAACCAGTAACGCTGCCACTGCTGACGCTTATCCCAGCTGATATCAGCAGACTCTTCAGACAAAATGGGGTACTGCTCATTCAGTTGACTTAACCCGTCAACAATCACCCGGTGTGCGGCCAGGTCGGCCTTAGTCAGTGGGCTGTCATCGCCCTTCAACTGCACATCAAAATCGTCGCTGTTATAAATCTCCATAATCGCCGCGCCAGCATCACGCGCGATCTGTTCCAATTCCTTCAACATCAACAAGCTCCTTAATAATTATGTTTTTCACCGCAGAGAAAAAACTTTGAATGGGAAACCCAATTGTTAGGGTTTTTTGGTGGGATTAGGCGTGGTGCTTGTCGTCCGCACCGCTGCCATTGTCACCAAAGAATCACGGCGTTATGTTTTCCAATAAAAAAACTCCGCGCTCTCTGCCTACTCAGCACCCTCAAAGATAAAGCCCTTACGGCGCAGGTAGTCGGTGACTTGCTCAGCCGCAGCCTCAACACTCATTTCCGCGGTACGCAGATGGATCTCCGGTGACTCCGGCGCTTCGTAGGGCGACGAAATGCCCGTGAAGTTGGCAATCTCGCCCGCCCGGGCTTTTTCGTACAGTCCCTTTGGATCCCGCTGTTCACAAATCGCCAACGGCGTATCGACAAACACTTCAATAAAGCGCTCACCGGCTATCTTACGCGCCTGCGCCCTGTCCGCTCTGAACGGTGAGATAAACGCTGTCCCCACGATAAGCCCGGCATCCACAAATAACTTGGCCACTTCGGTGATGCGGCGGATGTTTTCCACCCGATCGTCATCACCAAAACCCAGATCGTTATTTAACCCATGACGAACATTATCACCGTCCAGCAAATAGGTGTGACAGCCCAATTCAAATAGCTTGCGGTCCACCGCATTGGCAATGGTCGACTTACCCGAGCCGCTTAAGCCCGTGTACCAAAGCAGTGCCGGTTGGTGGCCCTTGTGAGCGATGCGATCCTCATGGCTGACCGAGGTGTTATGCCAAACAATATTCGTACTCATGAACGGGCCTTCTCAATAATCGCGTTGGTGGATTCATCAAATGCCGGTGGTTCGTCATTGTTAACCGCGGCCAGGATATCAATCGCACATTTCTTACCCAACTCAACACCCGGTTGGTCGAAGGAGTTAATCTGCCAATACACACCCTGAGTAAACACTTTATGCTCATACGCGGCGATCAACGCACCAAAAGTTTCCGGTGTTAACTCATCCATCAAAATAAGATTCGACGGATGCCCGCCGGGGTAATGGTCGCGTGGCGACTCGGTATTTTTCGAGCCAAATTTCATCAATTGCCGATGAGCCAGGCAGTTGGCAACCGACAACCGCTGTTGTTCCGCCAGTTTCGCGGCAACCTCAGGGGCAAAACCCGGTGCCTGGCGCTTAAGCACCAACACGAAATCTGCCGCGAACTGATCATAGCCTTGATGCAGATGCTGGAAAAACGCGTGCTGACCATTCGGACCGAACCCGCCCCAGATGATAGGGCCGGTTGGGTAATCAATGGCTTGATTGTCGGCCGAGGCTTGCTTGCCGTTGCTCTCCATATCCAACTGCTGCAGGTAATTGGGTAACATCCGCAAGCGGCCGTCATAAGGCAGTACTGCTAAGTTGTTGATGCCCAGTTGCTGACGGTTATAAATGCCATAAAGCGCCATCAACACCGGTATATTTTCAGCGTCAGGCGCACTGGCAAAATGTTCGTCCATGGCTTTGCCACCGGCCAACACCCGCTCGAACGTCTGCAAGCCGCAACTGAGTGCGATCGGTAAGCCAATCGCAGACCACAGCGAATAACGCCCCCCGACACCCTCGCCAAACGTCAACTGGTGAGCTGCAGGAATGCCATAGTCGGTCATCTTCTTGGCGTTGGACGAAACGCCAATAACGTGCGCTTCCAGCCACTGTTGTTCCGTCAATTGCGGCTTAATCCACTGCCGCACAGTGTCAATATTGGCCAGCGTGTCAATGGTGCCGAACGACTTCGAAGCAATGATAAACAACGTGGTTTCGGGATCAATGATAGGCAATACCGCATAAAGCTGACCGCCGTCCATTGATGACACAAAGTGCACGTCCAGTTCGTTCAGGGCAGAGTCGTTGGCAAATTCCTTTAACGCAAACGAGCCCATATTAGGCCCCAAGTCCGAGCCACCCACACCAACATTAACCACCGCGGTGATGGGCTTACCGGTCGCACCCAGCCAGCGCCCGGAGCGTAGCTTCTTAACCATCTGGGCAAAGCGCGACTCCTGATTACTCAAGCCGCTGACGGCGTGCACCGAACGGCATAACGTATGGGTGACGTTGCGGTTTTCGCTGACATTTTTATAGTCACCACGCATCAACTGTTGCCGTTTTTGGGCAAAGTCTTCCGGTAGTCTGACCTGACTGAGTAAGTCGTCAATACTCAGTTCCTGATAACTCGCATCCAAAGCGATGCCGGCGCCATTAATCAGCGTCATAATATAGTCCCTCTTAATTACAATCAGTCCGAGCCGAATAAGTCACGAGTATAAACTTTATCCGCAACATCACTGAGCACCGCTTCCATACGGTTTGACACGATAACATCGGCCTGTTGCTTAAATGTTTCAAGATCATCAATCACGCGTGAATTGTAAAAGTGCGACGCCTTCAGCACCGGTTCGTAGACAATAACCTCGATTCCCTTCGCCTTGAGGCGTTTCATCACGCCCTGCACGGCAGAGGCCCGGAAATTATCAGAACCGGTTTTCATCACCAGTCGGTAGATGCCGACCACCTCAGGCTTGCGGGCCAAAATCGAATTCGCGATGAAGTCCTTACGCGTGCGGTTTGCTTCGACAATCGCTTTGATCAACGTCTGTGGCACATCTTCATAGTTGGCCAACAGCTGCTTCGTATCTTTCGGCAAACAGTAGCCGCCATAACCAAAAGATGGATTGTTATAATGTGAGCCGATGCGCGGATCCAAGCACACCCCCTCAATAATTTGTTGAGTGCTCAAGCCATGTGTTTCGGCGTAGCTGTCCAGCTCGTTGAAATACGCAACACGCATCGCCAGAAAGGTATTGGCAAACAGTTTGATCGCCTCGGCTTCCGTGGAGTCTGTGAATAACACCGGAATATCACTTTTTTGAGCGCCAGCTAACAGCAAGTCGGCAAAAACCTTTGCCCGCTCAGAGCGTTCTCCGACGATAATGCGGGACGGGTACAGATTGTCGTGTAATGCTTTGCCTTCGCGCAGAAACTCCGGTGAAAATAGGATGTTATCGGTACCAAATTGCTCACGTAACGACGCGGTATAACCCACAGGAATGGTCGACTTAATGACAATCACCGCACTCTTATTCACCGCCAATACTTGTTTTATCACCGCTTCAACGGAACGAGTATTAAAGTAGTTGGTTTCTGGGTCATAATCAGTCGGGGTTGCAACCACGACATAATCAGCATCCTTATAGGCGCTGTCACCATCGGTCGTGGCGGTCAAATTCAGCGCTTTATTCGCCAGAAAATCAGAAATTTCAGCGTCCACAATCGGCGATTTACGTTGATTAATTAAATCGACTTTCTCGGCCATCAAGTCAACAGCTTTAACGTCGTTATGCTGAGCCAACAACACCGCATTTGATAAACCTACATAGCCGGTTCCTGCTACTGCTATTTTCATTTGTGTTCCTTTACTTTTGATATCCTGTAGGGTTATTTTGCTGCCAGCGCCACGTATCTCGCATCATATCATCCAATGTTTTTTCCGCTTGCCAGCCAAGCTCTTGTCGTGCTTTATCGGCATTAGCCCAGAAAGCGGGTAAATCACCGGCTCTGCGCGGCGCGATCGAATAAGGAATGCGAACACCATTTACGCGCTCAAAAGCCTCTACCATTTGTTTCACTGAAAGTGCGGTTCCTGTTCCCAGGTTATATATCCTAACACCCTCTTTTTGCGCTGCCTGCAACGCTTTTACGTGCCCTTTTGCCAAGTCCACCACATGCAAGTAGTCGCGTTCACAGGTGCCATCTGCGGTATCATAATCACCGCCAAAAATCGACAATTGCTCTCGTCTACCGACCGCAACTTGCGCAATAAACGGCATCAGGTTATTCGGTATACCTTGCGGATCTTCGCCAATCTCACCCGACTCATGTGCGCCAATTGGATTAAAGTAACGCAATAACACCACCGACCAACTGGGGTCTGATACCGTTAAGTCGGTCAACACCTGCTCAACCATCGCTTTTGAGGTGCCATAAGGATTACTGGTTTTACCACGAGGCATACTCTCGAGATAAGGCACAGGCGCATCTTCACCGTAAACCGTTGCTGACGATGAAAAAATAAGCTGCTTAACGTCCGCGGCAGCCATTGCCTGGGCCAGTACGATAGTCCCGTAAACATTAGCAGAGTAATAAGATAATGGCTGATTAACGCTTTCGCCAACCGCTTTAAGCCCCGCAAAATGAATAACGGCCGTTATCGAATGTTGGCTAAAAATCGAATCCATCATCGACCGATCGCGAATATCTGCCTGAACAAATTCAACGCGCTTCCCGGTTAACCGTTCGACTCTTTTAAGACTTTCCTCACTCGCATTCGTTAGGTTATCGACAACAACAACCTCAAAACCTTCGTTAAGTAATTCTAAAACAGTATGCGAGCCAATATACCCGGCACCGCCGGTAACTAAAATGGTCATATCATCCCTGTCCTTCGATGGTTTTTTTCATCCGTCTAGCCATAATGTTTTTCAGCCGTTTGGTTAACGCCATATACCCTAACGTTAACAGCGCAAAGACCATCAACCGAAACGACTCCGATAGTTGCAGACATTGTAAGGTGACACCAACCCCGGCAAACGCCCACATTATAAGCGTCAACCGCACTAACGCCTGCTGAGTCGAATAACCCGCCTTGCCAAATAAATGATGAATATGCTGCCGATCTGCCATAAACGGATTGCGTCGTTGTTTTATCCTGCGTAATAACACCGTCACCAAATCGACCAATGGCAGAGCAAGCAGAAACAACCCGGTGACAGGGTCCATTACCGGCGCGGAAGTGAGGTGGTCCTGACTACCCACAATCATTAACCAAGCAAAAATAAAACCCATCAGTAACGAACCCGCATCCCCCATGAAGACTTTATAATGGTTATTCTCAGGCAGTAAGTTCAAGATCAAATACGGGATTAAGATACACAGCAACGTGGCCGCAATAAACATCAGTAACGGGTTACCGGCCACCGCAGAAACGATCAAAAATGCGCCCGCAGCGGTCAGTGATGACATACCCAATAGCCCGTCAATACCATCAAGCATATTAAACGCATTGGTTACACCAACCAGGGCTAACAAGGTTACTGGCCAGGCCAGAATGCCTAATGTGACTTCGCCAATACCGAACAAATTGCCCAGGCTCAGCAAATAAATATCACCGGATATGACGACCACACTGGCCGCAATCGTTTGACCTAATAACCTGACCCTGACACTCACATCGTAAATGTCGTCAATCAACCCGACAAACACCAGCACCCCGCAGGCCACTAAAAAAGAGTTAATCAACGGGATCAGTGGTAGCCACCACATCAAACTGGCAACGAGTCCAGCAAATATGGCAACGCCACCTATCAACGGTGTCTCTTTACGGTGTTGTTTTCTTTCTGTTGGGTAGTCGATAAGTCCCCAGTGAGGGGCTAAACGACGCAAGCCCAGCAGGCAAGCAACCGTTACTGCAAAGCCGAGCACTAACGCAACTTCAAATGACGGTGTCATTCAGATTTCCATTTTTAGAATCGTTTTAATCGTAATAGCACACGTTTTATTTTCACCATCCACGTCGCTTGCGCGTCATGTGACTGGCGCTCTCTCAAATCAGCAATTTCATTCAGAGCCTGTTCAATGGTCGTTAATGTGTTGCTGTTTTCGCTCAAATAGCGAGGGTAACGGATCAGTGTTGCCGCAACTAACTCATCCAACTGACGCGCCACCTGACGTCGTTCATTAGGATAAATATCCGTGGTCAAACCCCACCCAGAATAAAACGGCTGTCCATAACATGTCACGGGTACACCGCGCAGCAATGCTTCAAAGCCAGTTAGAGAGGTCAGCGTGTGCACTTCATCTACTTTTGTTAATAATGATGCCATATTTTCATGCAGAACAACATCGTCGCAAAATGTCAGTTGTTCGGCATGCTGGCTGTCTTTCGTTCTCAGTCCCGCCACCACATCGGGGTGTGGCTTATAAACGATGTAATCATCAGGGCAGCGCTCCCTGACAGCCTTTAATAACGCGTAATTCGTTCGCAAGTAAGGTGAACCGTAGGTAATCGAGGCATCACTCTCAACCTGGCCGGGCACCAATATCACTTTTTGACGTCCTGTTGGTCGCCGCCACTGGCTAATCCCGACATTGTATTTGCTCACCTGTTCTTTAACCAGGCGAGCACGAATTTTTGCCGCTCTTTGCAATTCTTTTTCGCTAAATTCAGCCTCACGCAATAAGCGCTCAAGCTTCGATGGACGAGTGGCATCATAATACATACCAATCTCGTCAATCACCCAGGATTTCGGCGCGACAAGATCGGCTCCCAGCCCGACTGAACGCACAAAGCCGTCCTCTACTGCAATGTGGTTGGCGCTCCCGGGCCTCCCCCAGACCACCACCGGCTGGTCCTCGGGAAGCTCGGCGTGACGTTTTAAGAACCTTAATTCAGAACCTGCAAAATAACGTCTGAGATACGCTCTCTTCCAGCGCGGGAATCGTTCGGCAAGAAGTGTCACCGGAAACTGCTGACGCCATTCGCGTTGTTGAGAGAGCCAGTCCATTAATTCCTCAACCGAACAGCGTCGCTGCTGTTCCGGATGCCAATAACGTGCATAGTCAATGAATGCAGCATGAGCCAATTGTTCCAGCGTCGCCGGCCCGCGCCGGTTTGTCAGTGTCGGCGACAGCTCCTGCATATCATGAGTTAACCCCCAGCCGGCATAAAATGGCGCGCCAAAAACGTAAACCGGCTTTTGCCACAACAGCGCTTCAAAGCCCATTTGTGAGGTAACACAGAACACCGCATCGGCCGCTGCTATTACATCGGGGGGATGAAACGCACGGCCTTCAAGATGGACGCTGGGATCAGCACTCAGCTGTTGCGCATCAAAATGACCCTGTTTATGTCCAGCGATCACATCAGGGTGTGTTTTAATCACAATGAGATGGCGAGGGTACCGCTCGCGAGCTGCCGTCAGCATCCTGTCAAACGCATCACTGTCTGCTTGTCCATAACGAATAGACGCGTCACCAAAGGTTTGATCAACCAACAGAATAAAGGGTCGGCCATAGTCAACGTTGTGATCACGACAATGATTATATTTCGACAGCCTCAGTTCGCGCCATTTCACGATCAATTGCTCTGCCCGCGCCCTCTGAGCCCCGGACAATGGCTTTCGAATCAGTTCTTCCAGCCGCGACGGTCGAGTGGCGTCGTAATAAATGCCTTTATCATCGACCACAACACCCAGTGGCATATCATTCATACCCAACGCTAACGACCGTAAAAATGCATCTTCAATACGCAGCAAGGGCACTGACAGCCGCTCAGCCACATGCTCAGCTGCTAGTGCTGATGGCTTTTTGCCCCATGCCACGACAGCATCAACGTCAGATAACTGACGTTGCTTTACCCAAAGCAATCGGCGATGTCGATAACTCAGCTGCGCCTGCAAAAGTTCAGGTAGATGAGGAATCGCAAACAGTCCTTTAGAGGTTGTTACGAGGCGTTGAGGGTTTTCCACTCGGGCATTTCCTTTTACTGACAGACTTTATTACAATAACACGACAAAATAGTCGGCACGAAACTCTCAACATATAAGGATCGGTTTGTGACTCAGCCTCAACGGAGTATCGCGTTTATTGCTGGAAACAAAAACCCACAAAAATTCGCGTCCGATCCTGCTTTCATTTATCGTTGTGAAAACCCTGCTGCTGCCGCTAAAGAACAGGGGCATAACGCGCACTGCCTGCATATTAACGACTGTTACACCAAGCTGCCAGAGGTAGATATCGCGGTGTTTCACCGCCCCTGCACCCGCACCTGGCTGCAACGATGGCAGTTTCGGCAGTTGATCCGGCGTTTGCGGGCTCAGGGAACGTTGCTGATTGCTGATTTTGACGATCGTGTTTTTGCCAGTGATTTTGCAAAAGACAGCCCGGGCGTCCGTAATAACTACGTCAGCCTAAAGCAAACCCAAAAAAACTTTGCCCAGCATCAACGTGTTCTTAATCTGTTCGATACTTACACGGTTTCCACCACACCACTGCAACAAACGCTGCAGCCACTGGTTGATGGTCCCGTGCATTGGCTACCAAATGCCCCGCATAAAAGCTGGTATCGTCATCAGCCCACAGCGACAGCCGACAACACCTTTATTATTAAATATCTGCCCGGCACCCGTAGCCACGACAAAGACTTTGCCTTGGTCGCTGACGCCGTAGGGCAATTTTTAAGCAAACATAAAGACGCTCAACTGCACATCACCGGTGTATTAGACCCAAGCCAGCTACCACATTCCCTTGCCGCGCAAAAAGATCAGATTATCTGGCAGCAAAAACAGCCTTATGACCTTTACTGGCAATGCGTTAACGCGGGGCACGTCCATCTAGCGCCCCTTGAAGATACGCCATTTAACCGCTGTAAATCGGCACTCAAAGCCATCGAAGCAGGATTTTTTAATCGCCCGACCATAGCCAGTCCCATTCCTGATATGCAAAGACTTGCGAGCGCCGGCGTCAGTTATGCACAGACACCGACAGAATGGTTTGAGCAACTAGAGCGGCATAAACAACAACCGACCTGCCAGTATCAAGCACTTCGCGAGGCTGTGTTGGCCTGTTACAGTGCAGAACAACATGCACAGGCTATTGTGCAACTTTACGAGCAACAACCATGAAACTCGACAGCGCCCGCCAAGCCCTGCAACAAGGTCATTACAGCGTCGACGTACTGCACGCATTTGCACACCAATGGCAACAGCGTCAATCGTTTCGCAGTTGGCTCGATTACATGATCGCAAAACGCCAGTTTGGGTATCCCCTGAGCGCTTGTCACCTGCAACGGGCACTAACGTGGCATCGACAGTCGAGGTTACAGCGCTGGTCTAAGGGTATATACCGACATAAAGCGCGCCAACTGCTCAATCTCATCGCCGAAGCGCAGCATAACGTAGAGATGACGCCAGCGGTGATGCCTCCCTACCAGTCGTTAGTACAAGCTTGGCGAAAACAGCAAAACCAGCATTACCAAGCACTTGTAGAGGAGTTAAGCAACTCCCGTGTGATCGTTGTCGGTAACAGCCCAACGCTTGCCGGACAAAAACTAGGCGCCCAAATTGATCAGCACGATGTGGTAATACGCTTTAACCAGTTCTCGAGTGAACACACCGCCACCGTCGACATCGGCCAAAAACTGGCGATCTGGGTCATGGCACCAGGTTATGACGGACCTGTCCCTGACGCCGTCGACTGGATCATTATTGCGGGCCCTCAAATGCTCTGGTGGCAACAGCAATGGCCACAGTTAATTAACCACCGGGGGGCGGTGCTGGGAGTGCCCCTGCAAAGCTGGCGTGCGAGTGTACAACAGCTGCACGCGCCACCCAGTGCCGGCTTTTTGATCATCCAGTGGCTGCGTTCATTCATGCCCTTCAAGCAGTTGAGCATAACCGGCTTTGGTATTAAGCCCAAGTTGCCGTATCATCATGCCATTAAAGGCCATCAAGCGGTTACCCGGCACAATTGGCCAGCCGAGCATCAGCAATTAAATAAGTGGATACAACAACACCCATTATGAGCAACATCGAGCTAACGGTTAAGACACCGGACTGGGACCTTGAAGCACATCATCTGCAACACGTACTGCACAATCAAAGTTTGTCCAAACTGGGTTGGCAACGCTTTGTGTTAATTGCCAAAAACGATGCTGCCGAACGATTCCTGAAAGACCAGGGCATGATTATGTTGCGTCAGAACGATCATCTCCAGGGTGTGCCGCTTTGTCATGACGATCCGAAAAAGGCGTCGTTAGTTTTTTACCGACATAACCCACTGAATAAAATTACCCTCGACTACGTATTTGCCGCGAATGCCAATACCCAGGGTGAGGAAACATTACATTTCAGTGTCCGGGTAAAACCAATTTCAGCCGCAAAAGCCTGGTTTTTCATGCTGCAAGCGGTTTCTAAAAAAGATAAACAAAATGGCCTTGGCGCCGCGCATATTTATCGAATAACCAGAGCACGGCAGAAGCGCAAAGGCGGCGAACATGCACTGCGAAAGTTGGTGCAAGCCTATCAACCATTATTGCAGTACCAACTCATTAGTTGCGAGCCATACAATTACTGGCGCCTGCACAATGAACCGCTAATGCGCGAAGCCCTACTGAAAAGCTACAAGCCAGGTATGAGCCTTACGGTTCACTCCCTCAACGAAGACACTCAACCCAGCGACATCATCCGTGACCACTGGTATTACTGGCGTACCGATGATTTCGTCTACACGCGACAGTTTGAACAACTGCTACAGGCGTCCGTGAGTAAAGCAGAAAAGCATCGGGCTCGATTGGTGTACTGGGATCACGACCAGTTATCCGCAGCCGGTGACCGGGTACGCCCACAATTCAAACCAGGCTGGAACCCTGAGCTACTAATGTCTAAGGACTATATTGACGCCTGTTATGCTGTCAAAGGGGAGCTACTATTAAACGCGGATCCACAGCTTTTAATGGTTGCCGATAGCTATACCCGCCTGCTCAAATTGCTCAGTTTGGGGGATGAGCCCTATCATGTTCCGGTCATCCTTCAGCATCACAAAGGACCGTCCGAAAGCACGACCAGTGGCAACGCCAATGAGCTAGAGCAACAGCGTCAACAGGCGTTAAAAGAATGGCTGCTCAGTCAAGGTGAACAACCTCGGACCATTGAATCGGTGGTGGAGCCCGGAATTAGAAAAGTCAGTTTTCATGTACCGCAGGCAATCCCTGAGAAGCCACTGATAAGTATTATTGTACCAACACGCGATGGCTTAGATATCACGCAAAACTGTATTGACAGTGTGCTGTCGAAAACACAGTTCCGGGGCTTTGAGATTATTATCGTGAATAACCAAAGCGAGCAGGCCGAGACGCTGAATTGGTTTCAACAAATCACACAACACCCGCAAGTCAGGGTGGTCGACTATGACGCGCCATTCAATTATTCGGCAATTAATAACTATGCAGCCCAGCAAGCCCGGGGCAACTACCTCTGTTTTCTCAACAATGACACCGAAGTGATTACGGACAACTGGCTGGACGAGTTGTTGCAACATGCACAGCGCCCGGCAATCGGGTGTGTTGGCGCAAAGCTCTATTATTCTGACAATACCATTCAGCATGCCGGCGTGATTCTTGGCGTATGGGGCCTCGCCGGGCACGCCCATAAAAACTTCACTCGTCATTCACCCGGCTACTCGCAACGTTTGTTATGCGTGCAAAACTTCAGCGCTGTTACTGCCGCGTGTTTAATGATAAAACGCGACCGTTTCGAGGCCGTAAACGGGTTTAATGAAAATGAGCTTACCGTCGCGTTCAACGATGTCGACCTCTGCTTAAAAGTGCAAGCGGCCGGATACCGAAATGTCTGGACCCCATTTGCAGAACTCTACCATTACGAATCCAAATCGCGCGGTAAAGAGGACAGTCCAGAGAAAAAGGCCCGGGAACAACGAGAGATCCAGTACATGAAATCGACGTGGTCAAAACAACTGGCACATGATCCGGCCTATAACCCCAACTTAACTCGTGTGCAGGAAGACTTTGGTATTAATCTGGATCGCTGGAGTCGCCAATAATCGCTTCGTCGTCCGCCTTGCGCTGTGCAGCGAGGGTGGCTAAACGTTCCTGATAACTGGCCAGTTGCCGCTGCAGTGCTTTCATCCGCTCACCACGTATGCCCTCTTGTTCTGCCAGGGCGTACCCATGAGCGAGCACTTTAACCGCGGACTCTGTTTGGTCATGACGCTCCAGCCATCGTGCTATTTCACGCAGATAATCAACGCGACTCGCTTTTTCTGAAAGAAACGTATCCATTGCCGTTGCTGGTAGCGGTTGCTCAATTTTCGGTTCTGGAACCGGCAACCCCATAACTTCAGCCAACTTGAGCAACGCATAAGGCAACGATTCTGCATCGTCCTGGCTACGTTGACTGGTCAGTTTTTGCAGTAAACGCGCTTGCAACTCCTCCATCAGCTCTGGTAATTGCCGACAAAGCGTTTTATAGGCATCCACAACGCCGATAAGATCGAACCGCGTTTGCGAGTAGGTGATCGGTTGCACTGTGCGAGGCGACAAAAAGCCCGCCGGACAATTCTCAAGTAACTCCCGTTGCGCCTTTTCCATGGCCGGCTGATAACGCGCAGTGATGGCTTCATAAACGCCATCACTGACCACTTGAGGTTGCCAGTTACGCGAATTGTTGTGTTGGTCAGAATAAGCTTGTAACGCGCGATCAATTAGCCGACTTTCCTTGGGTTGTTGCTGGTCCAACAAGCCATTAAGCAGCCGTTTAATTTCTAGCGCACCCTGCGTATAGCTGGTATTAATCCGCGCTTTGCTGCGCTTAAAACGGCGTGCTGACCAGCCCTCAATACCTAAGCGCTGTAAAAAATCAAGTTCAATGGCCGCCTTAAAAAAGCCCGGTTGATAATAAGGCCGCACCGAAACCTGCTCAGCAGAGAAGTGCTTGCGCCATTCGTAAAATACCTGCCCGCTCACACCTCGATTGCTGATACCGACTTGCTTAAACAGAAAATCATCCAGCGTCAGGCTGGAGTAATGCCGCTTTATGGATTGGTTGTGATTAGAAACGAGCGACTCTAGCGGATGCCTAAAGTAACCAAGTATACGAGCATCAAAACCCTCTAATAGTTTTTTGACTCGTTTCGGGCAGCGATAAAGCGCCTCTGAGGAAAGCAGCAACGTACAGTCTTTTTGCTCAGCCTGCTGCCGCCATTCCTGCAACAATTGCTGCGCCTTATCCATTTCATTATTGGCAACGGCAGCGCCAAAGTTAGCATGCCCCCCCGAGACAAAATTTTCATCAAAGTTGTGCGCGGGGTAATAAAAGCCGTGTTTTTGCAAACGCTCGCGATTTGCGTGCAAAAAGTACTGAATGGCCGAAGAACCCGTTTTCGGTGCTCCAATGTGCAAAACTACGTTCATAATGTCCTTAATACCGGCTCGGTTGCTCGTATCACGAGTGCAGCACCTCAAGTAATCTTGGTTTTACGGCATCCACCG
Source organism: Idiomarina aquatica (assembly GCF_003987185.1). Classification (GTDB taxonomy): domain Bacteria; phylum Pseudomonadota; class Gammaproteobacteria; order Enterobacterales; family Alteromonadaceae; genus Idiomarina; species Idiomarina aquatica. Next base: position 785,720 of record NZ_PIPS01000001.1, read on the forward strand.
AGAACTGTCGCGCACGATGAAGTGCTTGTTCACGCAACTGCACCAACCGTTGAGGGTGTGTGATTAATGACGTTAATTGTAAGGCCAATGCATTGATATCACCAAAAGGCACCAACACGCCTGCGTCGTCGCGAAGCAACTCACTCAGTGCTCCCCAGTCGTACGCAATCACGACTTTACCGGCCGCAAGCCCCTCCAATACAGAGCGACCGAAGGATTCCTGAAAATGTGACAAGTTGACAACCACGTCCAATTGTTTCAGCGCTTGCACCGGATCATCGACATAGCCGTTAACGACCACGTTGGCCTCAGGGTATTGCTGCTGCACCTGGCTTAAGTCTTCGGTTAATGGACCAAATAGATGCCACTCGAAATTTGCGTCATTATAAAGTGTGCTGGCAAGTTGGTAAAAATCTTTTATGCCTTTTTTCGCCAGGTTACTGCTTAACATACCGACGCGTAACGGGCGCTCAGAGGCGTATTGCGGAAAATCAGTTTGTGCACTGACAAACTGCTCAGGCTCAATCACATTCGGCACAATAGTCGTGCGTTCCGGAGCCTTAAGTTCAGCCGCCACACAGGCTGAGTTCGCAATTAGAACGTCTGCGTTGTCAAGTAAGTGCTCACGTATCGCATCAGCCGACGCACCCAGTGTTTGACAAAGCGTAGCATCGTGCTCCGGCAGTTCGCGCACATGCACAATGCAACGCCGTTGCTCCAACTCCGCCGCCAGTAATGGCTCATGCAGCGTTAGCGTGTTGACATAAACCTGCTGTACCGACCTCATCCATAGCCTAAGCTGTTGAAGCACCTCATCGTCCGTAGCCCGGCTCGCGTGCCACCAGCGCAGCGGCAAAAAGCTAATGCACTGACTTAATCGCTGAACTTTTGACACATAATCGGCATTCAGCGCTCCAGGCAGCACAACCCATAACTGGTAATGCGGTTGCAACATCGCCAGGACATCCAATAGGCTTTTTTCTGCCCCAAAGGCCTCTCCGGCAGTGCTATGAGCAATCACCATTAAGGTTGGTCGCTGCGAGGCGGTTGCTAATGCGCCAAGCGTTAATGACGCGGTCACATCATCCGCATCAGTTGTCGGAACCGAATGCAGTTCCTGTTTCGTTAAACAGTGAACTAAGGGGTTTTCATTAAGGGAGAGTCGATGCACATAACGATAACCCGAACTACTAAAACGCGCACAAGGATCACGCCCCTCAGCCGCGCCAAACTTCAAATAATGCAACGCCGGTTCGATACCGGCCTGCGCAACGTCGGGATAGCGCTCTAAGTAGTAAGTTGCATCAAAAAGTGTCGAACGATAAAGGTGCTCGACGGCATTCGCCTGCCACGCTTCATCCGTCCCCCGAGACAAAGACAATGGCGCAACAAATGGCCGACGTTTTGGATAACGTGCCAGTTGGCGGGATGACGCTTGCCGGTGCCATTCTGCTGCGGCCTGCTGATAGCGTCTGCGTACCCCACCAAGCATACTACTAACATGTGTTGCGTCAGATTGTGTCAGTGAACGTTGGTCCACTCGACCAAACGCTAGAGGCACCGCGGGCATGACTTCGCGCACTGAGTCAGTACCGAATTCCGCAAGCACTCGATAATAGAATTCGGTATCGCCATCAGCTCTGACAGCATCCCAATAACCTAACCGTTTAAAAACACGGCGTCGATACATTAATGACGACACATTGGGATATATCCAGCTCGCTTCAGGACGCCAGCGACTGAAGCTTAGCCGGTCATCGGCTCGCACCCAGGCACTTCGGTTAGCGACAGCCTTAGGGTGTTTTAATAAGTCATAGACCTGACACGCAATCTTATCCGGGTGGGACCAATCATCGGCATCATGAGTCGTTATGAACTGCCCTTTGGCCACATCCAGGCCAGCATTACGAGCGCCATAAGCGCCTTCATTTGAATGCAGATGGACAACTGAAATTCGCTTATCGAGTTTGGCCAACTCCGTCATGACCTCTGCGGTATTGTCCTTACTGGCATCATTAACCAGAATAATCTGTAATCGCTGCCAGCTTTGCTGTTGCAAACTTTTAACTGCTGTCGTCAGCGTCGTTGCACAATTATAGCAGGGTACAATGACGCTAACTTTTGGCTGGCGCTGCCAGAACCCGGGCCTCTTCAAACGCCCTGTGGCGGTCAACGCATCAAATAACGACTCGCCTTCGCAAGGGCCACTTAATGGGGCAAGATTTACAGCCTCATAGATTTGGTTAATTGCCGCAAATCGTTGCTCTTTTGCGACCACCATCGACTCAGCCAAGTAATGGTCGTGACGACCCAAATCATCGACGATGGGCCAATGCTCAATCTGCACCAGGCGTTCGGCTTCGGATTGCCGCCCTGTGCGCAACAAAGCCTGCAACAAGCATAGAAAAGGCCCTTGGTGTGGCACCAATGCCCGTAAAAGTTCTAAGCCATCGGCATATTGAAGCGGGGACAACAGATCAACCACCGATCGCCACTGGTTCTTAGCACCATAATACTGAGCCAAAAACCAGCGCCCCAACTGCGCATCGGCTTGTTCGTGCAAGCCCTTGCTTTTATCATTACGCGCGACGTCGCGCGCTAATTGTTCATGCGCTGAATCATTTTGCCACAACTCAGCAGCCAAGCTCACCGAGGTAAACCGCGCGGGCCACCGGCCTTCAAGTCGCCCAAACGCCAAATAGTGTTGAAAAGGCTCAACACTCGCCCGAGCGACATCAGGGTTGCTCCGACAATAGTAGTCATCATCAAAAACCGCTTTCAGGCTTTTCAATGCCACTGATGATTTACTTGCCATTTCAACGTGGTCCTCACTCTATTTATCCAGAATGTTAACGCCACCTCTGGCATTGAAAATGTTGAGTGGTCGGCAGCTCACTTCAGTAGGGACAGACTTATTAGAACCCTGAATGAGTAATCGCTGTAACTCATCGAGCGCAACCTGTGTACCACGAGCAGAAATTTCCACTTCTGAACCGACATTGCGAATGCCTGCTTCTAGCCCCAGCGCAGCACACATTTTTGCAGCCCAACGCCGGTAGCCCACACCAGTAACCTTACCACGCACTCGGTAATATCGTGCCTGCCGTTCTGTATTGCCAGCTGGCAGTAGGTCAGCCATGATCTCTCCCGCGACATTGCGCGGTTTTCCTACCGAGGGAAAATGATGCAACGCAACATCGCAATTAGCATTGACCTCAATAACTGCGGTCTTTTTGGGGTCGATGGGCGAACTGATATCGGTTGCTAAAATATCAACGCCGCAATACGCCAAATCCGTAAACGCTAACTGTGCCCGTTCCGCTAACGCGCGATAATCATCATGCACCTTATCGGTAACATCAACGCTATCGCCGCCAGCACTGACATTAGCAATGTCATTTAAAAAGCAGTGCTCATTATCCGCCAGCACTGTCGCCAAGGTATAACCAGACTTCTGTAAACGATAGGCCATCGCTTCATCATAACGTATCACGCATTTTTTCAGGTATGGATTGGCTTTACGCGCTTTATTCTTAATGGCAATGAGCTGCTCTATCGTATGCTTTCCATCACCAGTAACACTCGCAGGCAGTCGATGAATCGCCGCTAAAAAACGCCCTCCAGAGCATATCAAACGAAAGTCATCGCCTTCGATATGTTCCTCGATAACGACCTGACTTGCCCGCGCATAATCGAGCGCCATAAGCAGCTCATCATAGCTTTGAATATTTGATGTAACGCCTTTACCACCGGCACCATCAATCGGCTTTACCACCACCTTGGTACCAGTTGGCAGCGCCCGGTACCACGTCGTAATCGCATCGATATCGTTACTCGCAAACGCCTCACCGCGGGGCGTATAAATGCCCGCCTGCTCCAACTTGCGCTTAGTTGCGAACTTATCGTTGGTTATTTCACGAGTCTTCAACGACGTCACGGCCGGCATGTTTTGCCTAAACCGCAAGGTACGGTTAGCACTCGTCACCGACCAGCGCTTGTACCCCGACTTATTGGTAAAACAATTAACCAGACACCCCTGCCGCCAAGCGGCGCGTTGCAAGATGAGCTGATGAATATTGCCCTGATTGTGCAACAGCTCGGTATCAGGCTCAGCAATGACCGGCGCATAGTCAGCAAGTGCGCGACCACTGAAACTAGCTCTCACTGCACCGCTTTTTAAATCATCTTTTATCGCGCGTACACTGATAGGCGCTGTGTTGTGCAGGCGTTTCGGCTGTGAGAAAAAGTAACACACGAAGGCATCGGCAAAATCAAAGGGGTCACCCAGATCTGGTTTTAACAACGAACTGCTCTGTGGACGACTGTTGATTTCGATAACAACCAGTTCTTTTCCGGTATCAATGACATCCGCAGCGAAAACCTCAAGATCCGGGAAAGCACTATAAACGGCCTCACAGAATTGCCCGCAACCAGGCAGTGAGTTTAGTGGTACGCGTTCGATCATCCCACCGCTAGAACGTCCCAACTTATCCGAAAGGATGATTTGCTCGCCCGCTTCGGGGACCGACTGATAGGTCAACCGGCTTTTTTTCAACCGCAGGAGGGTCGCATCCTCAAACTTTATTTTGGGCAGTTTTCGTTTGCCACGAGCCGTATTTTCTTGCTCAATCAACTGCTCAACAGTCCTCTGACCGTCACCCGTAATCATCGGAGGATGACGCCGAACAGCAGCAACCGGTTGCCCGCCTAGCGCATAAATACGGTACTCTTTTCCGCTGATATGACGTTCACAGACCACCTTACCCGATAATTTTTGCAACACCGACGTAAGCTCAGCGGGCGTTTCAATATTCGCAAACACGCCTTTCCCCATACTGCCCTTCACTGGCTTCAGAACCAACGGGTATGAGGCTTTGCTGTGAAGCGCCTGATAACTTTTAGGATCATCTAAGTCGTATAACTGTGGTTTCGTCGTGGCAATGTTATAGCTAGCCAGCGCCGCTGCCGCAGAGAACTTATCAGCCAACGTTTTGCGGGTTTGCTCAGAAACACTGAGCGCGAGCGTACGATTAAAAATCAACCGCCGCCGTCCATCCGATAACCGGTAAAGATTACCAAGTTGGTTAGCTTGATTAAGAGGTACCTGTAAATGCTTAAAAAAAGGAATGCCTAGCCACTCAACCCGCAGCCCCCGTCGCTCAGCAGCTAAAGAAATGGCATAGCTACAGGTATTGTTACTGCTGAAGCCAGTGACAAAATAATCACTCAGCGTCGCAGTGCCGCTCATTTCTTTGCTACCGTTTTATTAAACACATCAAAGGATTTGCCGGCGATCAAGTCTTGCTGTAAGCGCGCCTCGGCTCTTAAATAGTGTTCACCAAGATAGCGATCAAATTGTGCGTTAAACGCGTTGTACTGACCCGGTCGAGGTGTAAATTCACCAAACACAAACTGATTTTCGCTGCGTAAAAAATCAATGCGCATAAACGGCGCCGGGATTGCAGAGCTTACGGCTAACGCCTGTTGCGCTTGCTGTTGCGTGAAGCCCTTTCCTTCAAAGGTTTTATTCTGATAGCGCCCGGTTTTTGCTAGGGTCATATCCGGCATCCACTCACAATAATGCCCACCATGCTCACGGTCGACTTCCAGCACAAAACCCAATTCACCGTAAAAACAGTAAAACTTCAGGTCCCGAGCAGGAACAGGCCGGCCATCCACGTCATCGCCAATATACTCTTCGAGAACCCAGCGGTTGTTGCGGATCACATTCGTATCGAGCAACTCATCAATTCTCTCGCGCAACGCCTGTTCACTCGGTAGGTTTTCCCCAGTCTTTACCTCAGTAATCCGGTCACCCGACAAAATGTAAATGCCGTTGCTGGATGAACCATTGGTCGGTTTTAAGACCGCCGGTTGGTTTAATTCAAGTCGTTCTATCGGCTTGGGTTTGGTTAACGGTTTCGGATGCTTCATTCCCAATGCGTTAACGAAGCGGTAGCCTCTCGCCTTACCATTTAACTCCAACTCGTTACGAAAACCTGACAGTTGACGTCTTCGGGTAGCCCTCGTTAAACATTCGCTAAACGACGCCGCCGCATGCAATGCAGCTCCAACGGTTGCCGCTTGCCTAACGTAAGCCTCAGACAGTTCATTAGCAGGAAAATGCTCACTCACGTATTCTAAAATATCAATGCGCTGTTGCTTATTGAGTTTATTCAACTGCGAAAGCACCAGCGAAAGCAGTTGGCTTCTTTGCTTTTGTTGTTCACATCGCTGCTCGTAAGCCTCGGCAATTTTTTGCATTAATTCTGTTACTACTGAATCACTCAGCTGTTCGGTATTACTCATGCAATACTCTCAATAAAAATCTTATCGGTGTTAAATACATCACGGACCTGCGCCTCAGCTTGCTCTATCACCGTATCTTTGTACGCGCCATCAGACAGTCGTCCACGATCGACCAGCACAGCCGATTCAATGCCCTCAAATTCCGGCGTTGCAACAACGGGATAAACCAGCAACTCAAGGTCACCCACAAGCAATGATTTAGCATTGACCTTGTCGCCAAAAACAATGGGTTCGGCTAAGCCTTCATGCAATAACTCACAATACTCATTCACAAATCGGTATTGCTTATTGTTGAAGCTTGGCCAATGCAACAACGCAATTTTTTCACCCTGTTCGGCCAGTTCACGGGCTTTCGTTAGCACTTCACGACTGTTTCGTTTACTTAAAAAGTCAGCGACGATAACCGTATCAAAGCTCTGGTGGTCGCCTCGTTTATGTAACATGGCCTGAGGAATCGAGGTTTTTGCCGTCGGATCAAGCCCGCGCTTATGGTACCAACGGCATATTTCCCGATACACCTGGCGCAGACCAAAGTAAACCGTACTAACATGGGTTGCTTTAGTACGCGTTAACGAACTTTCATCATCCAACGCAAACGCCATGGGCACCTCGGCCAGGCCATGCAAAATTGCCTGTTTGCCAAAATGATGTTGAGCGCGCCAAATGTATTCTGTATCCGCACTGATACGAACTTCATCCCAGTGACCGATCTTGCTTACCGCCTCACGGGTGAGCATAAACGATGAATGACTGTAGTGGATGATGCTGTCGGATGGCCGCCAATTGATCGTAAAATGTAAATCATCCGTCGCCCGAACCCAGCTTAATATCACACCTTGCGCATCAGGCTGCGCGCGCAATAACGTCATCTGTTGTTCTAGCTTTTGAGGATGGGACCAGTCATCCGCGTCGTGGGTTGTAATGTAATCGCCACTGGCTTCCTTTAAGCCGCGATTACGTGCCGGGTAAGCGCCCTGGTTGTGGGGTTGCTGCACCACTTTCACACGACGATCTCGCGCAGCGATAGCATTCAATACCGCCACCGTATTATCGGGTGAGCAATCATCCACGGCAATAATCTCAATATTGCGCCACGTCTGATTCAGCAGCGAATTTATCGCAATCTCGATACGGTCTTCCGCTTTGTATATCGGCATAATAATCGAGATTTTTTCATGTTGCTCAGCAGGCGGTATCGCGCAATCACGCTCGCTATGATTTGAGGTCAAATTGGCAAACGCAAGTGGCTGTTGCTCATCGGCTCTTGCAACCGGCAAATAGCCATGCCGCTGATACATATCATTAATGCAGGCCAAGCGCTGTTCATCGTCCGCAAAGGTGTTCGCCAACATTAAACGTGCATCAGGATCATCAGGATTTTCCGACAAATAGTCCGTTAGTATCTCTGCGGCAGCATCGGCTTGCTGCAGTTTTAACCGACTATTTGCTTCGAGCAACACTCGTGCCTTATCCAGGCGCTGGAGCGGCAACAACTCAGCCATTTTAAGGCTGAGCTCTAATGCCTCGCGATGTTCGCCATTGAAAGCCCGCCAACGAGCCAACGACCACGCGGCCAAATGGCGCTCCTGGATGGGGGCGCGTTCATCCTCAAGGATCTTAGCCAGAGCCCGGCAAGCGCTAATAGCATGGCCGGACCAGACTTTATCTTCCAGCACGTCCAGCTTGTTTTGCCGCGAGTGACGCCCTTCTTTTGCACCATGTAAAATGTAGTGCAACAGCGGGTTCATACCACTCTCAGCAACATCAGGATAGCGCTCAAGATAAAATTCCGTGTCGAACTTAACACCGGGATTTCGTCCTAATTTAGCACCAATTTTGTAATAGTGTTCCGCTGGGTGCATACCCAACAAACCAACGTCAGGGTACTTTTTTATGTACCAATCACGCTGTACAAAACCCGACTCTTTTAATATTTCTATCGCATTCATAAGTCGGCTTTATCACTCGGCTGAATTTCCCGACCTTCCTTCATACCCTGGCGTAGATAATGAACCAATGGATTCAAACCCTGCTCCGCAACATCTGTATGAAAACCTAAATACCAACGGGAATTAAACTGAGGGGACGGATCACGACCTTCTTTACCACCGTGAATCGCGTAATGCAAAACAGGATTCATGCCCGACTGCTTTACATCAGGATAAGTGTGCAAATACCACTCAGCATCAAACCAGTCAGACTGACGCAGCAGTTCGACATCTGACGATGGCAGTTCAGTCTTCGCATCCGCCTTTTTCAAAACTTTTTTGACTTTGCCAAATAGCCCGCCTGCAGCTGGCTTCACATTGCGCTTGGGCTGGCTACCGTCCGGGCGGATAGCCGGAGGCTTTTCCGGCAACTCAAGTAACCACTCGGTCAATCTGGCATTATCTTGCGCTTGCTGTTTAAGTTGTTCCTTAAGTGCTGCGACTTCTTCACGCAGTGCCGCATTTTCCTGCTGTAGTTCTTCATTTGTCGGCATAACTTAAGCGCCTGCATTCAGTCGTTTGATGGCATCCCATGCAGTCCGCATTTGCTCATTGACAAGCTCAGCTAACTTATTCGGCGCAGCTTCTTTCAGTTGCTTATATTTATCGGATAAACGCCATGCACCTCGCGACTCGCCCTTCTCGGCAACCGCAGCCAGTCGTTGATACTTCCAGTCCGGAATTTCCTCCACCGTGGCCAACGCGGCATCATCAACCGCCGACAGTGCCACCGAAAAACGCACCGCGCTATCAGCTTGCTGACCCTCAATCAGGTTTGCGCTGCCGTTATCGAGGCGGCTTTTGGCGCCGCTAAATTTATCATCAAGTTGTTTAACGACATCAGAAGACAGCTTAACCGCTTGTTTCGTTAGAATGCGAGGCGCAAAATCCAGTCCCGCGAACACAGGCCCCGTTGCGGTGGCAAAAAGCTGCACCGCAACAAACGGCGCTTTTGTTGCTAGTGATAGCGTTTGCGCGAGTTTCACATAGCGCGCGGCATGTTGAGGAATCAAATGATGCCCCTCTACCAATTCGCTACTGCTCAACGTCACATCTTGACCAAAGGCAAGCGGCAAAAATGCACCATCAAAATAGCTGACACGTCGCGTCGCAAAGTTATAGTCAGTTTGGCTGATAAAACCAACAATACCGTTGAACACATAAAAACTGTAACTTACCGGTGATACGGTACTGCTCAGTGCGCCAGGCTCACGAGCCTCTACAACCCACTGCTGCGGAACACCGGTAAATGTTGATTGATACAGTTGCGTCAGCTTTTCTTTTAACTTTTTAAGTCCATAAGAACGCAACGTGACATGATCAAAAAACCGGTTGTTCGGTTCACGGTCGATAATCATCAACGCCTTAGCTGACCAACCATCCGCTAATTTGATGACACAATGTTCGGCGAGCATATCCTCAGAAAGTTCGTCAATCGAATCTAACCGATGCGCCTGTTGAGTCGTCTTGACGCCTTGTTTTTGGGCCCAACTGACCGAGTTCAGATAGGACGCGAGCTCGTGCGACGGCTCAAGGTCTGCAAGTTGGTTAACATGAGCTAAAAACGGTGAATTAGTATCGACAATTGTCATAGTCACAGCCACAGATTTATCCAGAATAAAAGTTGTTAATAGGCTACTGATTATGGGGGAATATATCAATAAAAAAGGGCCATAAGGCCCCTTTAGACGTCAAGTTTTGTAAAGCCTGGAAGCTATTGAACCTGATTCGACGGAATCCGTTCACCGACCATACGAAGCTCTTTCGAACCTTCACCGAGATAGTTCTCGACATCGGTAATCTTTTCGCCAACCGTCTGCAATTCTTTAGCGCCCGAATCCGGATAAACCTTTTCAGGATCCATCGGCTCACCAATGGCAATCAACTCAGGAGCCCCCTCACCCACATAGGTTTCAGGATCCAGCCGTTCACCTATATGACGAACGACTTTAGAGCCTTCGGTCGCTTGCTCGGCATTTGCATCAGTACCGTCCATGTCCCGATAACTCACATTGCCGTTATCATCGATGTAGGCAACCCCGCGTTCACCCATGGCTGGTTCCGAACGTTCACTTTGCTGCCATTTTGGTTTTAATTCACGTGGCGCGGAACTCGCTGCGACACCAGCGTTTTGCTTCTCCAGAACCCGATCCCCCGACGTTTCGGCCGGATCACCTGCACTAACATAAGCATAAACACCTGCTGCAACCGCAACCGCAACAGCGCCCAAAATAATTTTGTTCGCCATAAACACCTCGTATAAAAACAGTAAGGCGGCCACCACCGTATTTGGTCGTAGCCACTACCCTTACTTTAAAAGCAACCGCCGATTATTTTAAGTCAGCACGGGTTGCGACACAGAATCCATTGTGTTGCAGGTTCGTATCAACTGAAAAGCGCATACCTTTACCCGTTACATAGGCCACTTGCGCCATCTCGAGAAAGCGACTACCAATGGTTGGATCTTGGAAGTCTCCGTCACAGTCGAACGTGATATAGCTTCCGCCACACGCGGGCGCAGTTTCACTCACATCAATATCGACCTGAGCCATACAACCGCCAAAGTTTTCTTTATCAATCAAGACCGCCGTGATATTGCTCGGAGGTAAGCGAACAATTTCAGCACTCGCGACAAGCGACGTGCCCATTGTGATACCAACTAAAGCAGCGAGAGTAATCAACTTTTTCATATCAAAACCTCAGTTTATTGTTTAAATGACATCCCTGATAGAGCTATTAAACATCCTCAAGCCAAACAAGGTTGATCTATTTACAATATTACAACATAAAAACGGTATGTCCAGAATATCATCGGGATTTTTATTACAAGTCATTTGCGTTAAGAAAAGACCTCAGCATTACCTTCCCAAATTCCTTGTTCATATGTGAAACATCACTTTCTGGGTGCTTAATTTCCCCGTCACCGGACACGTCAAGTTTCGCGCTGCCCACACCATAGTGTGAAACGGTACTAAATTCACGTGTTAAAGACGCTTCGGGCTGAACTAAAAGCGTAGTTTTAAAAGTCTCCAAACATAGGCTATAGCCCTGCAAATAACTTTGATACGCATTATCTGGAGTTACGATTGTAGGCTGTTGCTCGATAATTCTCATAGGAGGGGGGCTAACAACAATTGGACCACTAAAGCCTTCGTTACGGATCACTTCAGCTACATAACATGCACTCTTCTTAGTTGCTATTTGTTCAAAACACTTTTGCTTAAAGGCTGCAGACACTCCTTCTACAAAATCAAGGGTGACTCGAGGAGTAAAACCGTATAACCAGATTGCATCATAATCAGCAAGCACGACATCGCCAGTAGGCTGTCCTGAAGTGTATGCAAATGCAGCATCTAGCTGCTCAGTTTTTGGGCTCAATATACCGTTTGAGTGTGTTAGAAAGCGCACACCGGCAGCTCGATACATCGATGAGCGAGCAGCGAAAAAAGTAAACTTATACCGGTTTAATTCATTTCCAAGCTCCTTCCAAGCCTGTTTAAGAGCGCCAACATGACTCGTTCCTATTACAGCAATATGTTTCATTTGTCCCCCTACTGCAGCCGGTTTTTCTTTATCTCGCTCAGATATTTCGTTAATCTTGTTAGCCTAACATCAAAGGGAGTTTAGACATACAAAAATGGAACCCAATACCCCATACTCATCACTACCTGACAAGGCTTTCTGGCGCACAGCAGTCGCTCAGAAATCGCTGTTTGATATCACAGGACTGTGGGACCCTAAGTTCAAGATTCTACCCAAGCACAACGTTGCCACTTACGGCTCGTGTTTTGCGCAACACATCGGCAATGCTCTTTCAGAACGCGGCTTCAGTTGGCTCCGTACAGAGGTACCACCAACAACTGTACCTATAGAGACGGCCAAGCAATACGGTTATCATATCTTTAGTAGCAGAACCGCGAACATATATACAACATCTTTACTGCACCAATGGGTTAGATGGGCTGACGGTGAGAAGTCTCCAAACTTAGTCTGGAAACAGAGCAACAAATATTTCGATCCGTTTCGTCCTAAAATTGAGCCTCATGGCTTTTCAAGTGAGGAAGAAGTGCTTAGGTTGCGGCAGTACACAATAGAAAAATTTAAGCAATCTATAACCGAAGCAAACTTTTTTGTCTTTACGCTGGGCTTAACAGAAAGTTGGTTCGACAGGGATGGATTTGAATACCCGATGTGCCCTGGTACTGTAGCGGGTGAGTTTGACGCTGAGAGGCATCAATTTGAAAATCAATCATTTAAATTTATTAAAGACAATTTGTTATCAGCCATTGCAGTGATGCGAAAAATGAATCCTAAATTGAGGTTTATTCTTACGGTGTCTCCCGTCCCATTAACTGCTACAGCCTCGGGGAAACACGTATTAACGGCAACGATGCACTCAAAGTCTTTACTAAGAGCCGTGGCAGCAACAGTTTCCGAAACAAAGCACTATATTGACTATTTTCCTTCATACGAGATTATTAATAGCCCTGCTTTTAAAGGTGTCTTTTTTGAGCCTAATATGCGCTCCGTTAACCCAGCTGGGGTTAATTTTGTAATGAACTCATTTTTTCAGGGGCTGCACGACAAATTTGGCATCAACGAAACAAAAGAGAGGACTGTCAGTAAATCAAATATGAGTCCAAGCAGTGTCGATGAAGAAATTGACCAACATTGCGAAGAAGCACTACTAGAGGCATTCGGTAATGCGTAATCTCATCGTCCTCGGAGATAGCCACTTAACTACAGCCAAAGATCTCATTCAGCAGGCATTCGGTCATAAATTTGACAACCTTTATTTTATAGCAAATCGATTTTTAAAACATAAATGGTGGGACCTGAAACAGAATGACTACCTACATTGTTTCGAAATCACAGACACTAGGGTTCCAAATAAAACAATCGAAATATCCCGTACCGATGAAAATCATTTGCTATTAGTTGGTCTAAGAGTATCTGGCGATGGGCTGCTTAGAGCCTTTGGTAGTTTGACCCATGAAAAAACTCCCAAGCTACCTTTTTTTGACTATGAATTGTCAACAGCATTCATTCATAAAATTTATACTGACTACCTGTACATTCAACTAACTCCTATCGCTCAGGTAGTTAAAAATGATGACTTCGAAAGCATTCATTGGATACTTAGTCCAGACATGAGCGAGCGAGCGGCATACGCCAGGTTTGGTCAAGAAAGAGTAGAAGCAGGTTCTTATAAAAAGATAAAGAGTATTTTTGATACTGCCTTAAAAGAAATAAAAAACAAGCTGTTATTAACGGACATTAACTTTATAAGAGTTGATAAATTCGAGGAGGCATCAGGATTTAATAAAAGCGAAGTCGCGATCAAACTCCGCCCCCCTTTAGACATCCACCTCAGTAATAATTATTATGAAAAAGCCCTAGAAACCCTGGCTATAGAATAATATCAGCATGAATCGCTTTTTTAGCCTCTAAAACCGTCGTCAAGGTAATGCTACCTCTTATTTTGGTTTAAAAAATAATTTGCGACTTCCAATAATAATTGATTTTGAATCTCAGAGTCCTGATCACTTAATTTTAGGACATCTTCAACTCTGTTCTCAAATTTTATATTCTCAACCGGCTTATTCAAGTCACTGCCGAAAGAAAAATCAATTCCAAATTTTTCGTTAAGCCATTCAATATCGCTTTTATTATTAAATCTTATGAGCGATTTTACGGAATCTTTTAACTTGGGTTTACAAACCAGTCCTTTATCCGAACTTATTTGACTAAGTAGCGACGTTAATTTGTTGCTATCAGGAAAAAGAATATTATCATCTTCAGGGTAAAATCGTTCTCTGTACTTTTTTATCACTAGCATCGCAGCGGTAGATAATGATTCATTTGACTTATTAAGCTCGATAGGCCTAACAATATCTGTACCAAAAAATTTATTAGTTACATCTAAGAAGTCAGAAACGATGTCACCGTCGACTAGGGCATCAGGAGAGAACTCTCTTACTTCGACGTCAGAAAATTCCGAGTACCACCTTTCATAGATGCTCCTATAATTAAATTTATAACTGTTCGGACTAGCAAAAGTGGATGAGCCTTTTATTCTTTGTTGAATTTGTGACAAATACAGCGAGCATACTTCCCTAAAGTAAACAACAACTTTTACTTTATTAAAGCCCATCTGATTTATGATTTTCTTAAATTCTTTGACTTCCTCATAGCTGAATCCACAAAAGTATTCACCACTCAACAAGACGTTTTTATGGCCATTAACTTCTGAAATGAAATTAGATTTAAGATGATTTACAAAAGCTCTATATACTTCATCGTCTGCTCTGAATTTTGTACGAATATCGCGTCGAATTCTTTCATGAGGCATAACCAAAGTACAAAGTTGATTATGATGCTTTTTATTATTCAGAACAGGGTAATGGATGCTATCCATGTCACCCTTTTTAAACAGCGTATAAAGAACTGTCTGTAAGGTGGTACTCCCTGTTTTCCCTGTACCTATATGAAGCAATAAATTACTCAACTTTAAAACCATCCCTTTTTTAATATAAAAATCAGCAAAAACTGGATAATATACACCCTATAAAGAAAACGGTTGTGTTTTCTTTCTTATAGCTGACTGGTTTAAATACTCATCATAAAGTAGCTTATACTTGTTGTATTCAACTTTTCCACCAAAGCCATTCTCAAACCGCTCTCTAAATAACTTTTTATCTGCTAAAGAGAAGTTAGCGGCGTCCGATTCTTTCTTCTTAAAATCTTTACGCTTATCATCTTCAAATAAAACTGAGTCAGGAGCGTAAATAAACTGCTCGGTAGCTCTCGCAATAACCGTTATTTCGTTATCTGCCCGGTGCGATTTGTAACCTTCAAACAAAATACTGTCGCCATAATATTGATAAATCCAGTCCTTACGCACCATACCAAAAGCAGCCACTCGCCCGTGCCACTTACCACAATTGAATGCCAGTACCGATTTGTTTTCCTTCTCCAGCTTTTCGTATGCAATTTTCAGCCAGTCATCTCCAGGTATTGCATCTTCTGCTAAATAAACAATATATTTCGCGGCAGAAACCCTTGCCGTTTGATTCAATGTGGTAATAAACCCTTGGTAACGAGTATCGCGAGCCACGACAAAGTCTGCAGCAATACCTGCTTTTTGCTGGAGCAAGTTAGCTGTTCTTAATCCTAACTCCTGATTAATGCATGGCATTACCACACAGATATCACGTTTAAAAAGATGCTGTTCTGTATCTAGGTCCTTTACGTCGACTAATGAAATTTGAGTAGAGGGCTGCAACTTGTTTTTGTCGCAAGCTTGGCTTAGATCGGCAACTAAGAAACGCTCATTTCGCATTTCCTTGACAACTCGTCCAGACAAGATTGAGCTCAACACGTTCTTTTGGGAGAAGACATAGCAGTACTTGTCCTCAAAAGTACCGCCCGTTGCAGCTCTAACTACTGCCTCGCTGTCCTTAAGCAAAGTCTCATGACCAATTTGCAACCAGTCTCGACAAGGAAAAGCATTTTGATCTGCCACCATAATATAACGATGAGGGGCTGTAGCAACAAAGCGTTCCAGTGCTTGATGACGCTTCTCTTCGTTGCTAACCAGAATATAAACATCGATTCCATGGTTTGCCCGACGAACAAACAAGCGCGCAGTATCAATACCCTTTGCTGCTGAATCAGCAAAGACTACAGTAGCTACCTTTTTTTCCGTAGCTCCCAGTCCACCCCGTAAAGAGGGGTCCTTGATAATAAAAATCGACTCGTCGTCTTCCAATGCACCAAACCCAACAACACTTTGCCCAGACTGGTTATTCAACAACTGCAAATTGCGTTGTTGCTGTGGCTGAATAAACGTGTCGCTGTTGCCACTGGCGGCGTGGTAAAACAAGTTAAACCACTTAACAAAGTCTTTTGAGCAGGCAAACGGCTTGTCGCTGACAGCTTTGGCGCGCTGTGCAGCCAATTCAAAGCTTCCTAATGCGGCATTAAATGAGAACTGACGCAAATAAAGGCGGCGTGCAGCTTCAGTCATACGCTGAGTCGCCTTAGCATCAGCAAACAATTGCTGGATCTGCGCCACCATACCGTTCCACTCACCAAAAGGTACTAGCTTTAAATAACCCTGGCGACCTAAGTCACCTAAATCTGAAATGTCATTAGCGATTACCGGTGTCTGCATGGCAAACGCGTCTGTCGCTTTATAAGGGAACTGATAGTGGCTGGCCGGAACATCCGGGTTAAGCCACAGAATCACCAGGTCGGCTGCATAATTAATTCGTGCCATACCCACGCGATCTTGCGGCGGCAACACGGTAATAGTGTCTTTATATTTTTCGACCAATTTGGCCTGATCGGGGGTCGGACGCGAACCGACAAACAACAACTTATAGCGCTTGTCGCCAAGGCGCTCAACCAGCTCCACCAGTTCGTAAATGCCCTTGTGTTTGCGCAGTAAACCACCGAATAAAATAATGCGATCGTCTTTTTTGTAACCCAGCTCATCACGAATACGGTCGCGGTCGTAATTACCCGGACTGTAAACTCGCTCATCTTTGAGATTACGCATATACAGCGTGTTACTGTTGTAATGCGAGTCCAGCCCCTTATTGTGGGTGATCACCACCGGCGAGCGCTTCGCATAGGGGTCCAACAAATGTGACCACAAGTCAGAATAGGGGTTACTCAGCGCTTTATCTTTTAACTTCACGTCTTCAAAGCGGACTTCTTTGTGGACATCGCCAGCTTTAGGCGAACTAACCACAGTTTCTAAATCATTAATCTCCAACACATACGGAATAGCGCGCTGATAATTTACCGCCATCGCCAGACCTAAACTTGGTACCCGCGGCTTAACCACGTACATGATGTCACCGGTGACAGCATCCATCGCGGCTTTAAACGCCTCAAAAAAGTTAGGAAAATCTGAGCCTTTAAAATATTTGGTCTCAAAATCGGGGTTATCGTCTTTAAGCGGTCCAAAAATTCCCTCGTCAAAAAAGTCGAACGAGATTAACTCCACTTTATAACGTCGCGACAACGCCTCCGCCACGGAATACGGCTTGGAAAAATGATTGCGACAATGATCCCATACGATCACTGAGACTTTCTCAACCGGTTTCTGCACCGGCGCCGGTAACCCCTGACTAAAGTACTGCTCAATTTTACGGTTGATGATCGGAATACAGCTGTCATCCCCTTTGCGAAGCTGCGTTATTTGCTCAAGATTTTCATTACGCTGGTATAACGCAACAAACAATGGCACATGCAGAGGATCACGCAACCACGTGTACTTAAGCATCACATCATAATCTTGACGTCGGGTTAAGCTCGGATCAAAACCGCCAAAGGCATCATATAGCTCCCGTTTATGGGCAAAGGTGTTCAAATCAATAAAGGGTTTGGTGATGAGCTTCTCGTGATTAAACGCAGGTCGATGGGTTGAGCGAATATCGATAGCGCCGTTTGCCTTTACCTGGTAATCAATAAAGTCAAAGTAAAGCGCCGAACGACCACCATTCTGCTGAAACGTGGTCACCACCAGCTTTAAATAATCGGGATGCCAGTAGTTATCGGTATCCAGATAACAAATAACCTCACCACGGGCTTTTGATAAGCCCAAATTACGCGCCGCTGCGGCACCCGCATTGGCCTGCTTAACATAACGTACGCGCTCATCACCAATACCCCGAATTTTTTGTTCGGTGTCATCGGTGCTACCGTCATCACACACCAACAGCTCAAAATGCTGATAGCTTTGCTGCAGTGCCGAAGCCACCGCGTCTAATAGGATCGCGCTACGGTTATAGGTCGGCATAATCACTGACACCAACGGTTGGTAGTTGCCGGTAAAAGCCGCTAGCCGCTGTTGGATTTGGCGTTCGTTGTCAGGTAATTTCGTCGCTACCAGCGCATCAAATTTGGAGCTACTTTTTAGCGATGACAACACCCGCTCGTATATGCCGTCGGTCAAGGTAACGGGGGGCACTTCAGGTTGCATCGTGCCGCTTATCAGGCTGCCGCGAAGGAGGGTCAGCGCCTCATCGCGGGCAATCGGCGCCGCTTTCCAGATTAAGGCATAAAGCGCCGCCGCAACATCGCTTCGGTTAACGCTTAAACGTTGGCAGGGATTATCGATGACTTTATTCAACAGGGTGTCGTTAAAAGTCTCGCAGTCGCAGTCCCGAAGATGTGAAAGGTCACTTTGCGGGGCAACGCCCAATTTGTCCTTAAGCCGCTCGGCGGCCAGTTCCAAATTAAACTCAGCCATCGCAATCAGCCGATCATCATGAACCATCGCATGTACAAATAAGCGAATAGCGCGCGAATAATTTTCTTCGAGAAGGGCTGCATTGCCCTTGCTGATAAACCCGTTGGCCATAAATTCCGCAATTCCCTTTAAAGACGACGAGCACATATTATAAGGCGGAGAGCAGTGATTACTACCCTCCGCCTTAATTTCTATCAGTGTCAGATTATTGCTCGGTATCGTCTCCACTCACCAGAATAACAATCGGTATACCTGTGTCACGGGCAGGGTTGCTTCCTGGCTCAACGTAAACACGAACGGTGGTCGTGTAGGTGTTGCCGTTGGCATCGGTAATCACTATCTCAAATTCTATCCAACCTTCTTGTCCAGGGTGTGGGATAAAATTAAAACCGTTTTCAGTCTGCACCAAACGGCCGAAGCGTTTAGAGCCATCGGCTAGGGCCAAGTCGCTATACCCGTTTTGATAGCGAATCGTACCATCGCCAAGCAAGCACACATCATAGTAAACCGTCGTCGAGGATGACTCCAGCTGTTCAAATTCTGAACAACTTACGTGTGCATTGCCATAACTGGCCAGCGTCAGCCACGGCAAGTCCTTGCCCGGCTGGTAATCCCGAAGTGGCGTTCTACTCAATGATAACATCAACGGAGCATCGGCTTGTCGGTCCAGATCGGCGATCCCCTCGATAGAATCGATATCGTTATCATCTAACGCAACATACTCCAACGCTGGAAACATCGCCAACCAATCGATATGGGTAAGGTCTGTATTGATCGCGTTAATTCGACCCAGTGCCTCCTGCCCATAAAGGCTATCCAACCTCGAAATGGGGTTATTAGCTACACCAATCGAGTACAGGTTTTCAGGTAGTTGGATATTAACCAACGAGGTTAACCCATTGTCAGGCAAGTCAACATTGGTGAGCGACGACGGTAGCCTCAAACTATCCCTTGCGGCTAAATTCATACTGCCAAGCGCCAATGAACGCACATTACTATTCGCCTCAAGACGGTCTAATTCAGCCTGTAAATCGTTAATGGGGTTACCGGACAAGTACAAAAAGCCGCTAAAGTCTTCTGCAACGAAAGCATCAGGAATGCGAGTATATTGATTAAAATCGATATACGCATTATTCGGTTTATTCGTCACAAACCAGTTATCAAATAACGAAGGGTCCGAAAGCTCGTTCCCGTTGAGGTTGAGATTTTGCCAATAAAACGCAAACCCGCGATAATCACGTAACGGGTTGGCTGCAGCATCCGTGATTCCCTTTTCCATCAAGGTAAGCCACTCAAGCTTTTTAAGCGGCAGTATTGGGCTCAGATCATTTATCACCTCACCATTACCAAACATCTGGATATAGCGCAGTTCGGTAAAATGCTCCAGCCCCGTCAAGTCTGTCACCACATAGTTTGGCTCATCGCATAACATATAAATGAACTCATGTGCGTAAACAGCAGGTTCATCGCCATTCATGCGCACATTAAACGAACTTTCCGCCATGTCCTCGACGCATCGAGCAAGTTCAGGATCTGCAAAATCAATATCTTGATAGGCAACTGGCGTGGTTTTTTCTTGATCGTAACGAAAGACATACGACAGATCCGAGCCATCATCAAACTCAAGGTTAACCGAAGCCGAACGAATTCGGTCGCCTTCATATATCGGAGCCGTCAGCAACTCAACTTCCAACGGTTGCTCGGTCAACTCGGGTCTTACCAGTGACGGATAGTACGGTGCGCTGGCATTAACAATTTCAACGTTTTCTCGTCCGGGTGGCGGAACAATACGAAAACGGCGCTCATCAGTACGACAGCTGTGATAAAACAGTTGAACGTCTGCTTGCTGCTGAGCTTCTAGTGCTTCAATCGCATCGCAATACAACGCCGAAACATTGCCGAGCGAGAGCAAATATAAGCCGGGATTGGTTTCTATCATTCGCACCAGCGCATCGCCATCGGTCGCTTGAGTCGAGTTGGCATAGACGTAATCTAATTTCGTAAAGCCCTCAAGCACCGAAAAACGGTCCAGATTGCTACCACTGACTGTGATGGCGTAAATGTTTGGCGCTATTTCGGATAACTCGCTTAACGGCGCCCAGTCACTTGAATCGACTTGTAAGACGAGGTATTCAACAGGAGCACCAGAGCGTGCCACCATATCATTAAACGTACTCATCGAGCCGCTAGAGGCCCGCCTAACTACCAGATCCTCAATCGTTGCGGGCAAGTTCCACTGGTCAAAATGAAATTCCGTTTGCTGTGGCGAAACACCACCCAACTCAAGCGATCGCAATTGCGTATCGCCCAACCCCGCGGCAAACGCATTCAAATCAACATTCTCCAATTCAACCAAGCCGACGGAATAGGTATTGGGGAAACGAGTAAGATCCGGCGCACGGTTAACAGAAACATTCTGTAACCCAAAACGATAAAGAGCCTCCCAGCGTTGCAAAAACGCATAAACGTCATTTCCAACATTGGGCATATTCCATAGTTCAAGGCTGGCAAGAGGGACTTTTTCCGGATCCAACAGCTCCAGCGACGCTACGTCGTTCAAGTAATTACGAAGATGAACCTGTCGCAACGACGGCATTTCATGAAATTCTTCTAATCCCTGTAAAATATGCTCATCACCCCCGGATAGATAAACAACCGACGTGTCGGTAAGCTGGCTGATTCCCTCAAGGTTACCTATCGAATAGTTGACACAAAAAAGTGCGTCAATATTTTCCGCAAACTCAACGTTTTGCTGTTCGACACAAGCCTGTAATTCCGGATCACTAAAGCTCAAATCGGATACCGGCGTTTGCTGTGCATAAGCGGAGGAGATCGACACTAGCCCTAGTGCAGCTAGTGTCGATAATTTGTGAGTCAGTATTTTTTTTAGATGGTTAGTCGATGTTTTCATTAACAATGCTCCCTTCCCTGTTTTCATTTAAACTAGAGCAATGTTAATAAAAAGTAAAATTTTCCTTGCGCTTTAATTTAAATTAATCGCTATTCTGACCATCTACTAAAATCACAATCGGAACACCAGGACTCATTGCGGGGTTGGAGCCCGGTTCGATGTATAACTGCAGGGTAATGGTTTGGCTCAAACCATTCGCGTACGTGATCAACACGTCAACTTCTATCCAACCCTCTACACCCGGGTACGGCGAAAAGTTAAGCACCCCATTGACCATTTCGATACGCCCATAGCGCTGTGAGCCTTGTGCCAGAGCCGCATCGGGTTCATCGCCATAAATATACTCAGGGTTGATTCGAATTTGGCCGTCTTCCTGCTGGCAAACATTCCAGCTTACGTTAGTCGCAGAACCTTCTAATGCTTCAAACTGACTACAAGCGACATGCGCATTACCCATCGACTGTACCGTCAACCAAGATTTGTCCCGCGCCGGGGTATAATCCGTTAACGGGTTAAGCGATAAGTTCAGCCATAAATCATTATCACGACTGGTGTTGCTTAAAGCGGATAAATCGCTGATGTCATTTTCGCTCAAATCCAATTGTTGTAGATAAGGAAACCGATGAATCATAGCGACTGAAGATAACTCCGTATTGGCCAAAGCCAAAAACTCTAAACTCGTGAGATTTACTAATGCATCCACCGCTATTCCTGGATTATTATTAAGCAGTAATCCGGTTAAGTTCTCAGGTGCATTAAAACCTTCCATAGTCACCAGATCATTATTCGACAGACTCAGTGTGGTTAACGAATCAGGGAAAGTAAGGTCCGCCACCGAACCTATGTTCATCGCGTCTAAATACAAACGTGTCACCGAGCTGTTTTGCAACTGCGTTAACTCCGCTTGCAAATTGGTCAAAGGCAGACCGTTCGCTATCAGTAATCCCCCAAAGTCGCGATCTGACAACCACGCCGGCAGCCGTTCAAACTGGTTATTTTCCAGGACAACCTGGCTCGGCTTATTGCCATTAATCCAATGATCAAAGAGTGTTTCATCGGTGAGTGCGTTTCCGCCAAAATGCAACGACTGCCAATCACGAGCCAAACTGCGATATTCTCGCATCGACTCCATCACGTGGTCAGTCAACCCTTTGTTTGATAACGTTAACCAACTTAAGCGCTTCAGCGACAATAATGGTGACACGTCCTGTATGTGCTCGTTTTCTCCCAGCATTTGAAGCACTTCAAGGTTTGAAAAATGCTCAAGGCCACTTAGGTCAGAGGCATAATGCCCTGATCGAGCATCACACAGTACCGCATACATCTCGTGCGCGTACTCAGGAACCTCGCCACCATTTACCTGAATATTAAGCGCCATCTCTCGACTATCGGCTACGCAGTTAGCCACTTCACCATCGGCAAATTCAATGTCAGCAATACGCACCGGCTCGGTTTTAGGCTGCGGGTAGCGTAAGGACAATTCACGACGAGAGCCGTTTTCGAACGTGACACTTACGCCTTGTTCATCCCAGCTCTCGTCATACTTAGGTAGCACATCGATTTGTATTTCACCGCCTTGCGCTGCCGGATAAGCCCCTATTGCACGTCGGCCATAAACACTGTCAGCTGAAACAATAGCACCATAACTTTCAGGCACATCCAATAAGCGGAACTGATATTCGTCGGTACGGCAAGCCTCTCCAAAGTAGCTAAGATACAGGCTTGAATAACCACTGTTGTCCAACAGTGCTCGATCTTCACAGCTCAAATAGCTAACGTTGCCCATGAACACAGACCAAATATTAGGACTATTTTCTAACATCGTTAGGATCGGCTCGACACCTCCGTCAGCATCCTTTGTGTTATCCAAGTAAACACGGTACATATCCGAAAAACTGGCAAGCTGTTCAAAATCGTCAAAGTTCGAAAAACCAACATCCAAGGTATCAATTGATGGGAAACGCTCAGCGTAGCTCCCGAGTTGGCTCCAGTCGTTTGCCTGAACCCAAAGACCAATATGCTGAAGTTGAACATCACTGGTTTCCAGCGCCTGCGCTAACGATTCCAATGAGTCCAACTGACCGTCTCGCAACCGTAGATAATTCAACGTCGATGGCAAATGCCAGTTTGCAGTATTAAAAATCGACGGCGTCATGTCACCACCACCAACGGTTAACGCCGTTAAATTTGAATCACTCCATGAGAGCACCACATCATCAGATTGTAGTGGTGTATTGCTAATACTAAGACTCGTTAAGTTAGGCAATTGCTCGGGCAACGGAATAACCGATAGATATACATCAGCAAGAGTTAAGCTTTGTAATTGCGGAAAGCTGTACAGCCATGAGTAGATTGCGTCGTTAACATTTGACGTACTCATCAAGGCGATTGATTCAAGTGGGGCTTTTTCGGCATCGATCAAAGCAAATGACGTGACGTCATTTGCGTAATTTAAAAAGCGTACCGAGCGAATGTTAGCTAACTTATTGATAGCGGATATGTTTGCCAGAACCTCGCTATCATATGAGCGAAGGCTCAAGGTTTCGAGATGAGTGAGCTGCTCGATACCCTCAATATCCGTCACATTATAGCCGGTACAAAACAAGCTTCGCAGATCCTCCACATACTCTGTCCGACGGGATTCGTTTTGCACGCAGGCTTGTAGTTCTGAATCACTAAACTGGAGCGAGCCTAAAGGCGTTTGCTGTGCCTGAGCAGCTCCACTAAAAGCCACTAAGCCGAGTAATAATGACGAACTCAGCGTCGTTTTTGAACAGGTTAAAGACCGAAAAGCACCCATTGATAACATCCTTGTCGTTAAGTTGCATTTATGCACTTAAAAATAACAGGTTGTTACCTCCATGTAAATTTAAGGCCAGTAACAAATCGGCACCAGGCTATAACCCCCGGTGCCGATACATCGTATGTGAATTATTTATTACGTTCTGAATCGTTCAGCTTCTGTGCTTCCACCGCCATAATCAATAGCAATGCACCGCTACCCTGCGACGGTCTGACAAAGCGGAACTCTATCGAGCAGTCAGCGGTAACCGAATCAATCACGTAGTCACCACCATCCCAAGCTCCTGAGCCACAGGTGCTGTCCACATATGACGCGGTTTTCCACCCCTCCGCTGGTACTGCGCTGATCGATAGCGAATCACCGGCACCAACCTCCTGTGTACCCTCCGGTGTCAACGTCCCTTCTCCTCGGTAGGATAGGCTAACGTAATAAACGATAGGTATCTGACGATACTGAGCTGTCACATTCAGATCTTCAGTCACCTTATCAAAGGTTACACTCCAACCCGTAAACTCCCAGCCTCGAGCAACCGAAAACTCTGGTGCTGCAGCTGCACCGCCATGCACCACGGTCTGCTCAAGCGAACCTGAAACCAATGTGCCAGGTTCTCCCAACTCAAAAACGACCTGATAGCGCTTCTGTTGTGCTTCAGCGACAACCTGACAGTCCTCCTCAACAGCAGCCGTGGTATAAACCAAGCCGTCAAGAACGCCACCGCAACCGCTAACTGAAGTTAACTCATAGCCCTCATTTACCGTCAACCTAAAGGCCTGGGTTTGCCCCATCACCACCTGAGCGCTTCCGGGACTGATGCTTACGCCTTCACTGGCCTGAATCGTCACCTGATAAAGCACAGGCTCAAAAGTAACGGTAATAACGCAGTCCTGCGTCACATTTGCTACATTAAACGAGTTACCATTACGCTCAATAGCTCCACAAGCCTGAATATTACCTATCCGGTAGCCATAATCCGGTGTTGCCGAAAACGAAACGTCATCGCCATAACGCACAGAGTTTTGGGCAACTTCAACACGGCCATTGTCAGTGTCCTGTGCACCAACCGAAAGCACTTTCCAGTCATAGTGGGCGGTTACCGACTTAGCCTCAGTCATCGCAACTTGGCAGGTCAGCGCACTACCACTACAGGCACCAGACCAATGACTGAATGTGGTATTGTCCGCGGCATTAACCGTTAAAGTCACCGTGGTATTTTTGGCCAGTGAGTACTCACATAGAACACCACAGTTCGCATTAACCGGCTCCACCCAGACGCCAACGCCACCGTCACCTTGTGTCTGTACGGTCAACGGAAGCGTTTCTCCCCTAACCAACCACACAGTTGCTCGCGAGCTGCTTTGCTGATACTCAACCCCATGGATGAAATCAATCGTTGCAGCTACGTTACCCGTGTCGTTCAGTGTCGATGACCATGGCCGAGCTTTAAACGAATCATCCATACCAAAGAGTACGCCGTCTTTAATCGTCGGACTGTCAGTGTCAGCGCGACATTGTTGTTGTGCCTGAGTCCAATAGCTCGGTTGCCCAGAAGCACAATAAACCAACGTTGCTAATTGCGCTTGCGATGGCAATTGCCAGCCATCTTGCTGCAATGCCTGCGCTTCGCTTACTGTTACCGTTTCTGCCGCTCCTTCGCAACGACCATCGGCCCATGTCTGTCCATAGGCGCAGCGCTGCCAGGTTAAACCACTCCAACGATCGGTTGCGGTACCATCATTATGTAAGACATAGCGCGCATTACTAACCTGCGGTACAAAGCTGGCAACCACTCTGCGTGCCTCACTCATTCGCACCAAACAGGTCGCTCCGTTACCCGAACAGGCGCCACTCCAACCATCAAACTGATAACCGGCAGCGGCGGTTGCATTCAGTACAATATAGGTGTTGGCCTCAAAACTTAATTCGCAGCTTTCAACGCATTCCAACTGCTGCGGCAGTACGCTCACTGTACCGCTATCGCTCGCACCATCGATGGTTACCGCCAACCGTTGTTCATTACGCTCGGCCGCCTGCGCCTCACGAACCAACCGCACAAAACCAGGCAAATCTGCAGCGGTCAAGTCCCCCTTAAACATGTTAAAACGGCGATAACCGCTGCCGTCATCCAGTGTCACAAGGTAGCGATGACCCGACCCCGGCAGCCAACCAAAAGTACTTAAATCCAGTTGTTGCAACGCTTCAAAGGTCGTCTCACACTCGCCTTTTTGATTAGGCCAGCGTGGCGAACGCGCATCGCGGCACATCAGCAAGGTGCGCATTTCACTCACTGTTGGTAAGCGCCAATTATCAGCACCGTCAAACTCAACGGCATCAGCATATTCTGCCGCGCTCTGGGCGTACAAAGACTCCGCGGTGTCTCGGCATGCCCCCTCGCGCCAAGTCGAGCCGACAGCACAGCGCTGCCAAATCAGACCCGTAGCCTTATCTTCAATACTTTGTTCATTAACCCAGCGATAACGTTCTGTACCCAGCAGGACCTTAAATTGAGGTTGTACATTAAACGTATCGCCCGACTGAAGCTGTTCAGGCGATACTTCACAGAGTGCCGCATCGCCGCCGCAGTCGCCTTGCCATCCGACAAACTCGTAGCCGGGTAAGCCGGTAGCCATAAGTGTCAGTTTAGCTTGATCGGTAACACCGTGGGTGCAGTCGGTATCACAACTCGCGGTCACCTGGCCTTGCTGTAAAGTAACCATACCGGCATAAGATGGTGAGAACTGTACGCCAATCGTTACCGGCGCTGACGGTGCATCACGCACCAACAACACGGAGTGACTCCACGAATTGGTCACAACTTGCTCACCACTTGCAAAATCAATCCCCCAGTAAACCGGGTTCGATTCGGTCGCTTGCTCATGCAAGTCACGGCTGGCAACATGACCCAGGCCACCCGAAGCGGAAGCATACTGTAAAAGTTCAGGGTGAATTTTGAGGTCTGTTCCTCCGTACTCACAACGTTCCTGCCCTTCCTGCTTCCAAACGCCCGGGCTACACATAACGATGCTATTTAGCTCATCGATACTAGCAACACGCCAATCGCTGTGCCCCGCGTACGAGTAGTCATCGATTGTTGCTAATACGTTGGTAATATCACTGGCACCGGCTTGATGAACACAGCGATGTCCCTGACCTGATGAGCGCACTACAGCGCCCGCCGGGCAAATTTTCCAGGTCAGCTGGTGTTCTCGATCCGTTACTGTGCCATCTAAATTATTAACGTAACGTGACGTCGACTGTTTCATAAAAATCGCCTGAACCTGCTGGCCATCTTTAGCCGTGAGTCGACATTCACCGATGCCACTACAAGCGCCGCTCCAGCCAACAAACTCCGAGTCGGCATCCGCTTGGGCAGTTAACACCAGCGTTGAGCCTTTTGCTGCAAACCGGTGACAGTCATCTTCGCAAACGGCTTGCGAGTCAAATTCAATGGCACCACTACCGCTCCCGTTAAAACGAAATCGAAGGTAGGCATGATTTTGTGGTACATCTTTAACCAACACGGCAAACGCTTCCGCCGTTGAGTCGACGGTTTGCCAGTCACCAGAACCATCAAAGACCAAGCGCGAATGATCTAATTCGCCTGCCGTGGTCGTCCATACATCAAAATTCCAGTATTGTGGGGTAACAACGCTATCGCGGTATAATGAAAGAGTTCTTCCTTCGCACGCTTGAGTATGAGCAACCCCCAGCTTTTCATTCATTTGGCAATAAATGCGGCTGCCCAATTCGGTCTGGCTGGGCAAACGCCAATCGCTTTGTTGCGCCAAAACCAACGTATTAAGTTCGGCTTGAATCTCTGTGTAAGTGCCAGCCTGTCCATAATCAACACATTCACCATGAACCCATTCTTGGCCATAAACACAGCGGTACCAAACCAAGCCCGCTTGCGGATCATAGGCGGTACCATCCGAGTGCAGTTTAAAGCGCGATTCGGCCATATTCAGGCTAAACTGAGCCGTTACGTTAACACGCTCATCAGCGCGAACTTCACAGGTAGGCGCGCTGCCCGAGCAGCTCCCGCCCCAGCCGTCAAATACAGTACCCGGCGCTGGTTTCGCCGTCAGCGTCACGTGTTCACCATCGCTAAGATTGGCATGGCATTCACCGGTACAGCTCAAGTCACCGACCTCAATAGCACCAGCTCCGGTACCATCGACCGAAATCCGCAATAAGTTCGCAGTAACCGGGCCTTGGCGAACCAAGCGGGTCGCATAATTTGCCGTTGCTCGGCGCATCACCGTCTCACCTGACGAGAAGCTGACCGTCGCCGCAGTGCCCGCGACTTCATCGTATTGATTCGCCCAATAGGTCGTATTCACATCAAACTGAAAATACGTCCGCTCGATGGTCGGTTCGGTAAACACACCCTCACATTGTTCGGCATCTGTATCAGCCAAATAGAACGCCGGGCTGCCCGAACTGCAATAAACTAACCCACGCAATTCTGCACGTGTAGGCAGTCGCCAGTCGTCGTAGCCAGCCACCGAACTCGCGTCAGCCAACTGCAGGGTTTCGTTAAAGTCCGTCCGTTCACCGCTAAGCTCACAGCTATCACCGTTCCAACGATAGTTACTCGCACAGCGTTGCCAGGTCAGTTTGGTGGTAAGGTCGGTTACCGTGCCATCACCATTGTCGCGAAAACGAGCGTCAGTAGATTCCGGTGTAGCAGCGTGAGAAGTCAGAGAAAAAGAACATAAAAGGAGTCCGGCGCCAGCCAAAAACATACGGCGCAAAGAGGCATAAATACGATCCATGGGCTTTCCGAAAAAATGTTAGAAAATTTTTAACGGCGATATTTTACTGAACATAACCCCTTGTTCAATAACAAATTTATAAAAAATTGACGCCTGACATTTTTTAGGTCAGCGGAAAAACCAACGGAATCGCAAACAAGGACAACGAGATATACACAAGCGCAACCGGTACGCCCGCAAGCAGGAAATGTTTTAGCCGGTAATTACTGGCATTGAACACCATCAGATTCGTCTGATAGCCATAAGGGGTGATAAAACTGGCCGATGCCGCAAACGCTACCCCAAGAATAATCGGGAATGGGTCAATTCCCATCCCCTGTGACAGGCTGTATGCCACCGGGAACATCAGCGCCGCTGCCGCATTATTGGTAATGACTTCGGTCAACAGGTAGGTAATCAGAAACACGCCAACCAACAACATAAACGGCGTATGTCCTGCCAGTCCGGCGCGGGCAAAATCCGCTATCGCGGCCGACGCCCCCGTATTCGTCAGGGCTTCGGCCAAACACAGAGCACTGGCAACAATTACCCAAATTTCGACCGGAAAACGCCGCTTGATTTCGTTGACATTCAGACAGCCACTGAACAGCAGCGCGCCGAGTAAAAACAGCACACCGTAAAACAGCGACGCACCGGTCAACACCGTGCCGCCAATCATCGCTAAAAAACCGTACAGAGTAAGTGATTCGCGCCAACCACTGAGCATGCTGTCCGGTTCCACACCGCTCAATAGATAAAAGTTTTTGCTCAAGTTGGTGCGCGAGGCGAAATCGGGACCGGTCGCCAATAACAGGAAGTCTCCGGCTTGCAAGGTCACTTCACCTAACTTACCGCTGATGTTGCCACCATCGCGCCGAATCGCCACCACCGCGGCGTCAAAACGCGCCCGGAAACCGGTCGACTTCAGCGTACGCCCGGTTAGTACCGACTCTTCTTTAACGATCACTTCGGTAAGCTGATGAGTCTCGAGGCCATTGTCATCGGCGAACAGCTTCAGGCCGTCAAACTGGTTCAGCGTTTTCACTTTGCTGACGTCGCCACTGAATAACAACTTATCCCCCGCCTGCAACACATCGTAACGCGCCACCGGCCGCAGTATTTCATGACCCCCTTTACGGACTATCTCGGCAAGGAACAAGTCTTCCAAGTGACGCAGCCCGGCCTCATCAACGTGTTTACCGATAAGCGGTGAGTCATCACTTAACTCCGCTTCGACATAATACTCGGTGATTTCTTGCCTGTCGTCATCATGGTGGGGCAAGAACCGGCTGACGATATACAGTGTCACTAACCCGCCGCTCAGCACAATCAGACCAACCAGCGTAAAGTCAAAGAACATAAACCCGGCGTGGCCGGTGTCGGTAAACATGGAGTTGACAATTAGGTTGGTGGAGGTGCCGATGAGCGTGAGCGTTCCACCGAGGATCGAAGCATAAGACAGTGGGATAAGCAGCCGCGACGCGGCTACTTTTTTGTTGTTGCGTACGGCGTTTAACAGCGCAGCGACAACGGCCGTGTTATTGAGCACCGAGGAAGCCAGCGCACTCAGCCCCATGGTACGCCAAACACTGGCGGCCTCTGAGTCAGTGAACAGAAAGCGACTGACTTTACGTAACAAGCCGGTTTTTTCCAGCGCAAAGGAAATCAGGATCAGCATAATCAAGGTCGCCAACCCCTGATTAGCGGCATTCGCCATCAGCTCGTCCGCCGAAATCCAGCCCGCAGCCAAAGTGACCAGCATCGCTCCGCCAAAAATCTTGGCGCTGTGTTGCTGGTAACGAATCAACAGCGCTACCATCAACAGCAACAAACCCGTTAATGCTATGGTATCTAGCATTTTAATCCTTCGTGTAAAGACTAAACATTGAAACGCAGAGAGCGCAGAGGACACAGAGGAAAACATTTAAAAGTAAAACCCCGTTGTTCAGGGTTTTGTCTTTCCCTTAAAAAATCTTTTCTCAGCGCCCTCTGTGCTCTCTGCGTTTCAGTGTTTAAGTGTTTAAGCGTTTTACAAGAAAGTCGTGCCAAAGGCACGACCTACTTCAACAGGTCTTTGGCGCCCCAGTGGGGGAAGTGTTTGCGAATGAGCGCGTTCAATTCAAGTTCGAAGTCGCTGTACTCGCCTTTTGCTTCTTCACCGTCATCCGACGACAGCGCTTCGTCCACCATGCCGGCACCAACCGTAACATTGGTCATGCGGTCGATGATGATAAACGCACCGGTTTCTTTATGGCTCTGGTATGGGTCAAACACAACCGGGTCGTGTACGTGCACATCAACCAGACCAATCTCGTTCAGTTCCAGCTTACCGGCTTCTTTTTCTTTCAGCGTATTCACATCAATCTGATGATGAATATCCGTGATTTCCCCGCGGGTGAACTTGGAATTGAACTTAATATAATATTCACGGTGCGGCTCCATCGCCTTTTCATGCATCCACACCACTTTCGCGCGCATCCGGTTTGACACATGCGGCAGGTTATCCTTACGCACGATCATATCGCCACGACTGATATCAATCTCGTCATTCAGCGTCAGTGTTACCGCCATTGGCGCATAGGCCTCATCGAGCTCACCGTCAAAAGTCACGATCGACTTGATGGTCGAGATCTTACCAGAGGGCAGCGCGCGGATGGTGTCGCCCACTTTGATGTTGCCCGAGGTAATGGTGCCCTGAAAGCCACGAAACTCCGAGTTCGGACGGCACACCAGTTGCACCGGCATGCGGAACTCTTCGGTGTCCTGCGCCTGGTCAATTTCGGCATTTTCCAGGTATTCCATCAGCGTTGAACCGCGGAACCAATCCAGCTTGTCACTGCGATTAACCACGTTATCGCCTTTTAACGCCGAAATCGGCACAAAACGGATATCCGGGATTTCCAGCGAGCCGGCCAGCTTCAGGTAGTCGTCCTGGATCTTCTTATAAACGTCCTGCGAATAGTCCACCAGGTCCATTTTGTTAATGGCAACCACCACGTGTTTGATGCCCAACAGAGAACAAATGTAACTGTGGCGGCGGGTTTGTGTCTGCACGCCCTGGCTGGCGTCAATCAAAATCACGGCCAAGTCACAGGTTGACGCACCGGTGGCCATGTTGCGGGTGTACTGCTCGTGCCCCGGTGTGTCGGCAATAATAAACTTACGCTTGTCAGTGGAGAAGTAACGGTAAGCCACGTCAATGGTGATGCCCTGCTCACGCTCCGACTGTAAACCATCAACCAACAAGGCCAGATCCACTTCGTCGCCCTGGGTACCGGATTTTTTCGA
This sequence comes from Idiomarina aquatica, assembly GCF_003987185.1. GTDB lineage: Bacteria > Pseudomonadota > Gammaproteobacteria > Enterobacterales > Alteromonadaceae > Idiomarina > Idiomarina aquatica. The sequence goes on from NZ_PIPS01000001.1 coordinate 818,034, forward strand.
ATCTTCGGTAATCGCCGCCAGTTGATCTTCAAAGATCATTTTACTGTCATGCAGCAAACGACCGATCAGTGTGCTTTTACCGTCATCCACACTGCCGCAGGTGATAAAGCGCAACAGCTCTTTGTTTTCGTGTTGTTCTAAATAAGCAAGAATGTCTTTTTCGATTAAAGGTGATGCGTGGCTCATTGTTAGAAATACCCTTCCATTTTCTTTTTCTCCATCGAACCCGCGCTATCGTGGTCGATAACCCGGCCCTGACGCTCTGAGGTTTTGGTCAGCAACATTTCCTGAATGATTTCAGGCAGGGTTGCTGCGTCAGACTCAACGGCTCCGGTTAACGGATAGCAGCCTAGGGTACGGAAGCGCACCATCTTCATTTGCGGCGTTTCGCCGGCTTCCAACGGCATACGATCATCATCAACCATGATCAGCGTGCCGTCACGCTCAACCACCGGACGCTCTTTCGCCAGGTACAATTGAGGGATGTCGATATTTTCTAAATAGATGTACTGCCAGATATCCAGCTCGGTCCAATTAGACAGAGGGAATACGCGAATGCTCTCGCCCTTATCGACCTTGCCGTTATAAATATTCCACAGTTCAGGGCGCTGGTTTTTCGGATCCCAGCGGTGGTTTTTATCACGGAACGAGTACACCCGTTCTTTTGCCCGCGACTTTTCTTCGTCACGACGGGCGCCGCCAAAAGCCGCATCAAACTTGTACTTGTTCAGCGCCTGCTTCAGCGCTTGAGTTTTCATGATATCGGTATGCTTGGCACTACCGTGTGTGAACGGGCCAACCCCTGCCTCGACACCTTCCTGATTAATGTGCTCAATCAGTTCAAAGTCGTATTTTTCCGCCATCCGGTCACGAAACTCAATCATTTCGCGGAACTTCCAGGTGGTGTTGACGTGCATCAGCGGGAACGGGATCTTACCGGGGTAAAACGCCTTACGCGCCAAGTGCAATAGTACCGAGGAATCCTTGCCTACCGAGTACAACATCACCGGGTTATCAAACTCCGCCGCGACCTCGCGGAAGATCTGAATCGACTCATTTTCCAGAGCCTTTAAGTGGGTTAATCGTTTCTCGTTCATGAGCATCCAATTTGCCTGTAGTAAAAATAAACATTGAAACGCAGAGGGCACAGAGGGCACAGAGGAAAAACATTTAAAATTAAAACACCTTTGTTTAGTTTTTTTATGTTTTCCTTAAAAAGTCTTTTCTCTGCGTCCTCCGTGCCCTCTGCGTTTCAATGTTTAATGTTTAGTGTTTCTGTAAAATCTCGTCGGTGATGGCGCCCAAGCGCATTGCCCAACTGTTGCGCTGGATAAAGTCATCAAATACCTGCGCGTTTAACTGCCCACGCAGACGGATTACCTCTTTCACACCCGCGATAAATTCATCATGCGTTGTATTTTGCCATACATAATCGCATTTTGCGATGTTCGGCACATCAGTCGCGACCACCGGAACATGGTGCGTCAAATAAACATAAACCTTCAATGGATTCATGTTTTCCGTCAAATCCATACGCTGATGTGGCACTAACCCCACCGTGAACCTCTTAATATAGGCTCCAACATAACGATAAGGCACAACCCCTGTCATGACCACATTTGGCAACTCAGCTAATCTTCGAATATCAGGGTTGGCATGGGTGGAGCCCACTAAAACAATCAGCGCCTCCGGTAACTCAGCCGATAATCGCCGCAACAGCGCTTCATCAATCTTCGCTTCCAGGTTCCCCACGAACCCCAGCACCGGGCCATCATGCGCAACAACCCGCTGATAATGCTTGTTAGCCTCCGGTATCTCAACCTGCGGCACGCGCTCACAACCGTTCGGCACCAACGCGATGTTCTGATGAAACTCATACATCGACAACTTAACCGGTAAACAATTCGTGAGCACTTTATCAGCACCGCTCAGCATAGCCTGATAGTGTTGATGTAATTGTTGACGCTTTTTCTCATCCACATTGGGCCAGCTGCGGTGATCATCAACAACGTCGATGACTCGTTTCGCGGGTTTAAACTGCGTAATCAGCCGTTCGCCCCACTGCAATTTGGGGTACATCCAAAACACACTGCGCTGTGGGTCAATGTGCAGTTGCTGAAAACAGTCCGTCAAAAACGCAACATAGTCCTCAAAGCCCTGCTGTTGTTTATCGTAAATGAACACCCGTCGATAAAGATTATCGTGATCGCAAGCTCTGGCCGCGATGGCCTTAGTTCCCTCATAAACAAAATGGTTTTGATCAAAACGCTCACCTTCGTTACGTTTTTCCAAAGCCATTTCGTCAATAGGTGCATCCAGTACCAACACCTTGCCCACATCACTGCGGCCGGCTAAATACTTGGCCACCATATCACTGCGGCGGCCATACAGTTCGGAATCGTTCTGTTTCCAGAACATCACAACGTCAATCATGGATAGGTTGGGCAGTCTGTCAGTGCCAATCCATGGCGATCCTTTTCAGAAAGTTGTGGCTCACCATCAAGTGGCCAATCAATGGCTAAGGCTGGGTCATCAAAGCGTAAGCTGTACTCATCATCCGGCGCATAATAGTCCGTGCATTTATAAGAAAACTCTGCGGTTTCGCTCAACACGTAAAAGCCGTGCGCAAAGCCTGGTGGTACCCACAGCATCTGTCGGTTTTCATCGCTCAGTTCAACCCCTACCCAGTCACCAAAAGTCGGCGAACTCTGCCGCAAATCAACGGCGACATCAAAGACACGCCCCTGCGTGACCCGCACCAACTTACCCTGCGGCTGCTGCAACTGATAATGCAGTCCTCGTAAAATGCCATGCCGCGATTTGCTGTGGTTATCCTGTACAAACTGATAATCGCCACAGTACTTTTCAAATTCGTTTTGCCGAAACGTTTCCATAAAAAAACCGCGCTCGTCACCGAACACCTGCGGGGTCATCAATACCACGTCAGCAATGGCAAGGGGTTGATACTTCATTCTTATCCTCTAAATGTTAGCTTAATAGCTCGTGCAGATATTGACCGTACTGGGTTTTATCCAACGCATTCGCATGGTCTTTAAGCTGCGCATCGGTTATCCATTTGTTTTTCCAGGCAATTTCTTCTAAACACGCGATTTTCAGTCCTTGTCGGTGTTCCACCGTTTGCACATAGGAGCTCGCTTCCAGCAGTGAATCATGTGTGCCGGTATCCAGCCATGCGAACCCTCGGCCCAGGCGCTCAACGTGCAAATCGCCGCGCTCGAGATAAGCGTTATTCACACTCGTTATTTCCAGCTCACCACGCTCCGATGGCTTCACCTGACGGGCAATATCAACCACATCGTTATCATAAAAATAAAGCCCGGTTACCGCATAATCAGACTTCGGTTGGGTTGGTTTTTCTTCAATCGAAAGAGCACGGCCCTCATCATCGAACTCGACCACCCCAAAACGCTCAGGATCTTTTACCATGTAGCCAAATACGGTTGCGCCATTGTCGCGTTTAGCAGCGCGTTTCAGTTGGTCCGAAAAGAACTGACCGTGAAAGATATTATCGCCCAACACCAAACAAACCGGATCGTTACCAATAAAATCAGCACCGATGGTGAACGCCTGCGCCAGGCCATCGGGCGAGGGCTGAACTTTATAAGAAAACGACACCCCGAAAGCACTGCCATCACCGAGTAAACGCTGATATTGCTCCATATCCTCCGGTGTTGAGATAACGAGGATGTCGCGGATACCGGCTAACATCAGCACCGATATCGGATAATAAATCATCGGCTTGTCATAAATCGGCAGTAACTGCTTAGATACGCCCCGTGTAATCGGATGCAACCGCGTTCCAGAACCACCGGCCAGTACAATCCCTTTATAAGCCATCCAAATACTCCGTTAATGTGTGATGCAGGCTCTGCTGCCAGGTTGGCAACGTGATGTTCAATGCCTGCTCAATTTTGTCGACGCTCAAACGCGAATTCAGCGGGCGTCGGGCAGGTGTCGGATACGAAGCTGTCGGTATCGCCTCAACCCGTTGCACGGCCAATGAGTGTCCATGGGCCTGCGCCTGCTCAAAGATAGCGGTGGCAAAACCATGCCAACTGGTTTCGCCGCGTGGTGCCACATGGAACACACCCGTCAGCTCATGTTCCAGCAAAGCCGGCACCGCCAGGGTTGCGACCTGCGCCAGCAGACGTGCCGGCGTTGGCGCGCCTACCTGGTCACTGACGATACTGAGTTGCTCGCGCTCTTTAGCTAAGCGCAACATGGTTTTCATAAAATTATTGCCGCGCGCGCTGTACACCCAACTGGTTCGCAGAATGACGTGGTTACAACTGCTGCCAATAACGGCGCGGTCGCCCGCCCACTTACTGCGGCCATATTCAGAGAGCGGTCCGGTCTTACTGTCCTCTGTGTAGGGCTTATCCCCCTCTCCCGGGTAGACGTAATCGGACGAGAAATGAATTAACGCGGCGCGGTTGTCCAGGCAATACTCGGCCAGCTGTTTGGGTAACAGGTGATTAAGACGATCCGCCAGCTCCGGTTCCTGCTCGGCGTTATCCACGGCGGTATACGCTGCAGCATTGGCAATAAGTTGTGGCTGCTGTTGTTCGAGGTAGCGCTGCACGGCATGCGCATCGCTCAGGTCAAGCTCATCGCGCGATGGCGCGAGTATTTCGCCAAACACCGACAGGCTACGGACTAACTCAAAGCCCACCTGTCCCGTCGCGCCCGTCACCAAAATCTTCATCACCCTCTCCTTAGACCTTAGAGCAAAAACGGTAAAAACTGAAACACTGAAACGCAGAGAGCACAGAGAACACAGAGAAAAGACTTTAAAATGAAAAACACTTTTTCTGAGTTTCTCTCTTTACCTTTTAAAGGTTTTCTCAGCGTACTCTGCGTCCTCTGCGTTTCAGTGTTTAATGTTTATGAATTAGCCAGCTACCAGTGGTTGCCACCAGTCTTTGCGTTCAAGGTACCATTGTACCGTTTTGCGCAAGCCGGTTTCGAACGTTTCCTGCGGCACCCAGCCGAGTTCCCGCTGGATTTTGCTGGCATCAATCGCATAGCGCACATCGTGCCCCGGCCGATCATCAACAAATGTAATCAAATCACGGTACGCACCAATACCCTGCGGTTTTTGCGGCACCAACTCTTCCAGCAAATCACAAATCAACTGCACCACTTCGATGTTTTTCTTCTCGTTATGGCCACCAATATTGTAGGTTTCACCAACCTCGCCCTCGTTCGCGACCTTAATCAGAGCCCGCGCGTGGTCTTCCACATAAAGCCAGTCACGAATTTGCGCGCCATCGCCATACACCGGTAACGACTTGCCCGCCAATGCATTCAATATCATTAACGGAATCAGTTTCTCCGGGAAATGATAAGGGCCATAATTATTCGAGCAATTAGTAACCAGTGTAGGTAAATTATAGGTACGTTGCCACGCCCGAACTAAGTGATCAGAGCTGGCTTTACTGGCTGAATAAGGGGAGCTGGGAGCATACGGAGTGGTTTCAGTAAACAGGTCATTACTGCCGTGCAGATCGCCATAAACCTCGTCCGTAGATATATGATGAAAACGAAAGCCTGCGGGGCGGCCTTGTTGCTGCCAATACTGACGCGCAGCTTCCAATAGCGTGTAGGTACCAATGATGTTGGTGTGGATAAACTCAGCCGGGCCATCGATCGAACGATCCACATGACTTTCTGCTGCCAAGTGCATCACCACATCGGGCTGGTACTGCTCAAACAAACGCGACACCTCAGCGCCATCGCAAATATCCACTTGTTCAAACACATACCGCGAGTCTTGGTCTACCTCACTGAGCGAGGCAAGATTGCCGGCATAGGTCAACTTATCCACGTTAACCACACGGTGGTTCGAATGTTTAATTAGCTCGCGCACCACCGCAGAGCCAATAAAGCCCGCTCCACCGGTGACCAGAAACGTCTTGCTCATTCCCTTTAACTACCTTTTTCATCCACTCACATTAAGGTGTGAGTGTACCGAAGGCCCTACTGCTATAGCAAGCACGTTCACCGTGAAACACTCAATATAGAAACGTAAAAAGCACAGAGGACACAGAGAAGACAGGTAACAGTCTTTTCCCTGCGCTCCCTGTGCTCTCTGCGTTTCAGTGTTTAAGATGCTTAATCGTTTTTGTCGTCTTCGTCTTCTTCTTCGGCGGCTTTTTCAGCAGCAGCTTGTTCCGCAGCGATAGCTGATAAGATCATTAAGATAGAGCCAGAACCGCGCGCCGCGTTAAACGCAAAGTTTACTCCGCAATCGTCATTAATTGGCCCAAAGCGATAGGTATTCGAAGCCCAGCTACCCGCCGGACAACTACCGGTCACTTCACGACTTAAGGTCAGCCCATTAAGCGGACTCACCGTTACCGACAAATAACTCCCGTCGCTTACGTACTGCACCGGCTCAATGTTCAACCGGCCCTGGTTCTCCGTATTCAGCACCACCCGGTTATTACCCGCAATCTGCTGGTAATTGGCGGTCACGGTTAACGGCGCAACCACACGTGAAAAGTCGCTATCCCAGCCAGCAAAATGCCAACCTTCCGCCACCCTGAAGTTAGGCGCTTGCGCCGCCTCACCCCAGCGCACCTGCTGGCTCAGATCGGGACCGTCTTGCCAATAGCCATAGTCACCTAAATCAAAATTCACGGTATACAACAGCTCGTTGAATGAAGCCTGAACCGTACAATCCTCGACAACAGCGCCGGTTTGATATTCACTGCTGTTCACCAACGTACCATTACAGCCCGTGATGCTACTCAGCGTGTGCCCGGCTAATGGACTTACCGAGAGGATGGCCGTCGCCCCTTCCTCCACTTGCTGTGATGCCGGAGTCAAACGCCCCCCTCCGGTTACCGAGGTCGTCACTTCAAACATCGGCTTACTGAACACGGCTAGCACGCGGCTATCCTCAGTCACGGTCAACTCACAGCTTGGCACTTTACCACTGCACGAACCTTCCCAACCGTCAAAGTTAAAACCTGGGTCAGGCTCTGCGTAGATCACGGTGGTTTCGCCATCCGCTAACGACCAATCGCATTCACTGCGGCAGAACAATCCGGTGTTGGTGCGCACCGCTCCATGGTTACCGTCAACCGTAACTGACACTGAACGTGACGTAATATAGTTCCCCGTCCACTGCACATTATCCAGGTAACCCCGGTCGTCGCCGTTCGAAACAGAGCCGTCTTTCACATAACGCCAGACAATCTCATGCGCACCGTCATCATCAAGCGTATAAGTTTTGCTTTGCCAGTCTGTTTCGCCACTGATTTCGTCAATCAATGCGCCATCAATGTATAGCTCTAAAAAGTCCCAATTCGCCTCGCTACTCACCCGCCAGTCAAAGCTTATCTCACCAGGGCCATAGACTTGAGTTGAAATACTGCTAACATCCCCATCACTGATGTCCGCACTGACGGCTGCGCTACCACCCACCGTACTGCTGTCAGTGGTCACTACCCAACTGTTCGGGGCAGAATAAAAGTCCAGTTCAGCATTATCCAACGATTCGGTGTAATCAATGGTCGATTCGGGTTTGGAGAAATACGCAAACGCATCAACGGCCTGCTCCACGGTGACCTGACATTGGGTTTGTTGTCCTCGACAGGCGCCGCCCCAGCCCAAAAACTGCTGGCCGCTATCGGCTACGGCATTGAAGGTAAGCAGCTCTCCGACGTCCGCCCCGGTGACACAGGTTTCACGGCATTGGTTGAAGCGCCCCAGAAGGTCAACCGCGCCCATTCCTTCAACCTTTAGCTCCACTCGCACCGGTTGCTCGCCAGTTCGAGCATACTGAACATTATCCAGCCACGCCCGATCATCGCCCGCAGACACAGTGCCGTCTTTTCGGTAAACAAATTCGATGGAATTGAACAGTAGTCCAGTATTGCGAACATCAACGCGGTAGCTCTGCCAGCCGCGCTCGCCACTGATAAACTCGATCTCGGCGCCGTTAACATAAACCGACAAGCCATCATAACTTGCTTCAGAGCTGACTTTGGCATCAAACGTCACTTCCCCATAACCTTCAACCACCGTTGAGATATAGGTGCTCTCATTGCCGTTAATAATGGGGCTGCGCATAGCCGAATCACCCACTGACACCTCTTGCGCCTGAGCGCGCCACGGCGCGGATTGCCCGGTAATAAAGAACAACTGATCATTATCCAACGCCTGACTGATCGGAATATCGAGATAGCTTTCTTGGAAAACAGCAATGACATTGGTGGTGTCATTAATGGTAACTTCACATTCCAGTTCAGCCCCCGAACAACCATTGCCGCGCCATTCGACAAACTCAATGTCGCTCGTTGCGGTTGCCGTCAACGTTATCGTGCTACCACGACTCACCGTGTACGAACAGCTCTCTCCAGATTCACACACCTGGTCATCGACCGATACACTGCCAAGGCCGCTGGTAACCGTCAGCAACTCTCCGCTCACCTCCTGCGCATCCCGAATGGTGGTAATCTGGTCACGCCGTAACGTTAACGCTCTTACGCTATCAGCCCCATTCGTCGTATCGGTATGGTCAACACCACAGTCGTAGCTTTCAGCACAAGTCAGTTCCGGCGAGGAAAACTTGTACTCCCGCGATGCCCCGCCAAAGGCCTGTGGATACGCCATTACGGTAGTAAATACACTGTCAACGCCATAACCAAGCGCATAAGGGTAGACGTGTCCCTGACCATTTTGTCGACGTGAATGGCTTAACCCCATATTGTGACCCAGTTCATGCGCATTCACTTCATCGCCGCAATCTAAGGAGGTGTGAGAAACCATTAACGACGGATTGTACTCAGAGTCGTTGCCACCACCCAACCAGGCGATACCGCAAATCCCATCATTCACGTAGGGTCGAAAAGCAATTAAAAAATCAGCGCCAAGTCGATCGGTCTGTGCCCGGGCATGAGCAAAATAGGCGGCGTCACTATTGAAGCCGGTCAATGCGTCAAGCGCCGTTTCGCTGCCTATTTCGTTATCATCGTCGTAGGCAACTTCAATAATATCCATGACGTTGATTTGTAGATCCAACGTCGAGTTGGCGTAAATTTCATTGGTCGCTTCAACCACGTCGTTAATACGGGTCAAGACTCCATCGCGGCCGCCGTAAACTTCCAGTAACGGGGTAGTGTAAACAATAACAACATCTGCGGTATTGCCGGCCTCTGTCGCCGGCGCTGACTTTGATTGAGACTGAGCCTGTGTGGATGGCTTTTTGCTAACGGGCGGCTCAAGCCCGTCGTCTTTGATGCCTTTATCAGACACGCTAGGAAGATCACTGTTCTTGTACAAGGCACCATAACGGCCCCGAGCACTTAGCTTCCAGCGCTCGCCGTCAATCACTAACGTACCGCTGACCGCTTGCCCTTTTTGGCTTATCCGCAGCATGACATCATTGCCGCGAGCGCTCAACGTGGTTATACCCAACGCGTTGGTTTTTCTCGGCAGCATTTGCAGCGCGATCGCATCGCCATTTGGCGACAACAAACGGACATCTTGTCCATCGGTTAACTGTGCAAGTTGCTGCGTGTCGAGTTGCACCCATTGCAACGACGCTAATCCATTCGGACTGGTCTTACGCAATCTTTCAATCAAGGTCGCCAATTGCTGGGCTTGTTGGCCATCGGCTGCACTCGCCGCGTTAGCCGCCACCGTCGGCTCAGTTTGAGTAAACGTCCAAAGCGATGAAGACTGACCAAACGCCGCTGCGTTGTAGAACAGACATAGGGCGACCAGGGTAACTCGAAAAATAAATGAACTCATGACCCATCACTCGTCAACAAATGAATATTAAGCACACAGAATTTAAGTTTAATTAATTAACACAATATTTACAAAATAAAATTACAAACATCGCACCCGTACCGTGCACCCCGCCGCTCGCTCGATAAAACGCTAAACATTGAAACGCAGAGGCCGCGGAGAACACAGAGAAAAGACAGTTAACTGGGAAAACCCTATTTGGCGTTTGTTTTTAACGTTAATTATCTCTTCTCTGTGCCCTCTGCGCCCTCTGTGTTTCAATGTTTAATCGCGCCAGGGCGCGACCTACTCAATCGCACCCAGAATTTTCAGAATCCACGACGACTCGGTACGCGTACTGCGCTCCTTTAAGCGCAACACCAAATCGATATTTTGATCCGCATTCAGCGCACACAGCTTGCCACCACTGCTGCTCTCCAAACACGCATAATCCCAATAATCAACCTGGAAGCCCTCAGCTAATTCGGCCCGACAATCCACCACCGAGCCAACTTCTGGCTCATACTCAGAACAGGTAACCGTACCGCCTTCAGCCGGTAGCACCTGCACCGAAATCGTTACATAGGTGTCCATCACTGTCGGATTATCATCCACGCCATCTAAAATACCATCGCCATCGGTATCCTCGTTACGCGGATCCGTACCCGCTAGAAACTCCTCCAGGTTGCTTAACCCATCGCCATCAGCATCGGCGCCAGCATCGCTCGGATCATACTTATCCAGACCATGTGCGTCCTCAAACGCATCCGACATGCCATCACCATCCGAGTCTTTTATCGACCACTGAGTTTGGCCCCAGTTGCCTTGCCCCCAGACCAACGTGTCAGCCAGCGCAACCTTGGCATACCCTAAACTCACCAAACTAAGCGCAAGTGCCGATGCCAACTTTGTTCGTTTCATCACCAACCCGCCTAGTTTTTAATCAGTTCAAGTAACTTCGAGAAATCTTCTTTAGCCATGCAGTTACTACCCGGGTAGTCCACCAGCCAGTCCACCCCCGGCGCATCAATTGCGGTTACCCCCTCACAAAAAAACCGGCTGTAATCCACATTGCTCAGGTTAATCAACTGCCCTCGCGAACTCCACACATTCACTTCGTCAGCCCAAATCGCCGTCCGGTCAAACCTAAAGTTCGCGTCACCGATAAAAATTTCGCCCGAGATACTTCCCTCAAACAGAGATACCATCCCCTGGTCACGCACGTTCAGGACATTACTGATACTCGGCGAACCACTCAGTTCAGCCCCGGCAAACACGCCAACACTCGGTACCGATACATCATAAAGAGCCAACGTTGCGTTCGAAAAAACTTGGGTGTTATCGCGAATACTTCCCTCATTCACTACCGCATTAGCCGTGTCTTTCACCCTCAATACATCGGTTGTCAAACGCTGCAACTCGGCCGAGGCCGAATCGACCGTGACCTCGTCAGCTTGTGCGTTAAAGATATCAAGTACGCTTTGCTGCTCAACGAAAAGCTTACCGGTACCAAGCAATAACTCGCTGTAGTCGCCCGCATAGGATGAGCCATTGGTTAGTTTTACGGCATACTCCGTTGGCGCTTCACTGTCTCTGTTAACTCTGAGTTCGCCAAATCCTCGAACTCGAGCAGAATTTACCGTCACCCCCTTATTGCGGGCATTGATGGTCACATCACCCAGCAGTCTCAACAGGCCACCATTGATCACATGAATTCCTTCGGCAAAGCCAGAAATAGCCGTTGCACCAACATAAACCTGAGCGCCCTCTTGTATTTGAAGGCCTCGGAGCAGGTCCGCTCCAGGAGCAGCTCGCAGAGTTACCCCAGAAAGATCGCCATGACCATTACGGCTAAATAAAATGCCACCAGCATCATTAGCACCCAACTCAACCGATAAGTTGCTTAAATATAAACCGCCAGCAAAACCGCTATACAGGTCTACCGCCTGTGTACTCGGATGAGGAATTATGCTCGCGGGCGTTTCACCGACCGAGCGAATATTCAGTGTCTGCCCCATAATCTGGTGGTTGTTGATAGCACCATCTGGGGTCATCACATAATCACCATTCTCATCTCGCATTAAGTTTATCGAACCATAACAGCTGCCACTGATGAGAAAGTTGATTTCGCGAAAATGCTTAACCTCGTTATACACTTTATTCAAAATGTGCGGGTCAGCATCACAGTCCAGTCGTTCAGATACGTACTCGCCTTGTGTAAGGTCGTGCTCTAAACCGGTAATTTCATCAGCCAGATAATTGAAGTTTTGATTTACGTCCTCAGCGACAGCCGGTGTGTTGGCTTCAAACTGATTCGGCACTTGTCGCTCTTGCGCGGTGCCGCTTATACTCAATAACGATAACGTCGCAATAGCGCAAAGATGTGTCCTTGGTTTCATGTGGCTTCCTTTTTACATTTTGTTAACACTAAGACTACGTGCTTTTTTATAGAATTAAAACCTCTAACATCAACAAGGAGTCCTCGTGCAGCTATGGGTTAACCTCAGTTTATACGCCCTCATCAGCTTAATTTCAGCGGCTGCTTCAGCGGGTTCGGACAAGCCCGAGGCCGATGCCGGGCAAAACAGTGCCGTCTTCAGCGAAGACTTCGATGGCTTTTTCCGCAGTAGCGAAGCCAGCACACTTCATCATTTGGAGTTGGCCAGCATTGTCTTCAACGAAGGCACTGATGCCAGTAAAGCCCTAAAGGTGTATTACCAAGGCTATGACCGGGGCAGTAAGCGAGTGGTCAAGACCTTGCCCCTGCCGCAGGCGATGACATCCGCCACGTTAAGCTTTGCAGTAAAGTTTTGTGAGGGCTTTGATTTCGCCAAAGGCGGAAAGCTACATGGTTTCGCGCCATCAAATCCGGTAACCGGCGGCGCTCCCATTAAGCCGGACGGATGGAGCGTGCGCGCCATGTGGGGAAAAAATGGGCAGCTTAAAACCTACGTTTATCATCAGGGCATGAAAGGTAAGTACGGTGACGCCAAGCCAGCTCCGACGTTTCGCTTTAAACCGGGCCGTTATTATCAACTCAGTTATCAGCTTACGCTTAACCAACCGGCCAGCGCCAGCAACGGGGAATTTAGCCTTTGGGTTGACGGCGAAAGGGTGGTAACGCATAGCGGGCTACAACTGAGGGCCAGCGACGATCCCAGCACGCTCATCCGCCAGTTCATGTTTAACACCTTCCACGGCGGCAGCGCGCCAGAATGGGCGCCTCGTGACGCGAGCGGCAACTACAAACGCGATTGCGCCTATTTTGATGATATTCGCATAACACCGTAACGTCGTACCGTGCGCCCTGACGCACGGTTTAAATTTAACATTGAAACGCAGAGAGCACAGAGGGCGGCGGAACGCAAGCTAATCAATTGCCCCCAGGATCTTCAAGATCCAGGATGATTCAGTCCGTGCGCTACGCTCTTTTAAACGCAATACCAGATCAATGTTTTGGTCAGCACTCAGCGCGCACAGCTTGCCACCGCTACTGCCTTCTAAACACGCATAATCCCAGTAATCCACCTGATAACCCTCAGCCAGTTCCGCACGACAATCCACAACCGCGCCGACTTCCGGCTCATACTCCGAACAGGCGACCGAGCCCCCCTCTGCCGGCACTACCTGCACCGAAATGGTTACATAGGTATCAACCACAGTCGGGTTATCGTCTACACCATCTAAAATACCATCGCCATCGGTATCCTCGTTATGCGGATCACTACCAGCCAGAAACTCTTCCAAGTTGGTTAAGCCATCGCCATCAGCATCCACATTAGCATCACTAGGATCATACTTATCCAGCCCGTTTGCATCTTCAAATGCATCCGACATGCCATCGCCATCGCTGTCTTTTAGCTGCCAGCTAGCCTCGTTCCAGTTGCTCGCTCCCCATACCATCGGATCAGCAGCAGCTGCTGTCGACAGACCTAACGTACTGAGCACCGCCAGCGACAACGCCCTTTGTGTAAAGCGTTTCATAAGCGGCTCCTTATAAATCAGGTTGCGCCAGCACAAATTCAGAAATTGAATCCGAACTCATACAAGCCGTTTCCATTAACTCGTCGGTAATGTCTGTGCCTTCTATATCAATCACACTCATACCGTGGCAGCTAATTTGCGATAAGTCACCACTGGTGCCGGCATTTACAAAGCCTCTACTATTAATCAAATTGGTTGCATCATTTATCGCCGAGTCAAACAACGTGAAGTTCGACCGGTCCAGTAAAATCGGCGCGTTAAAGGTCGCCCCGCTCCCCTCGAGCTTCGAGTCATAAACTTCGATCGATGTCTGGTTAGTAAAACCGCCGGCAAGCAGCGACTGGCTGTATACTCGAATGTTCTGAATACTGCCCGCATCGACATAGCCTCCGCTAGATACACTCAATTCCAGCAAATCACTAATTGTTATATTCTGCACACCCAAAAACGCATTATTTACCGCATAAACGCGGGCTGCCTCGATGTTATCGATGTGCGCATCACTGCTCCCTATACGTAAGGTGTTATCAGTGTATAAATTCGCAACCGTCAACACACTGCGGTCATTAACCACAGACTGCGACCCATTCGCTGTCAGCGTCATTCCCCAACCCAGCCAGGTTGTGCCATGAGTCAGCACCAGGTTTTCGTCTTGGGCGGCTAATATGACCTCAGCTTGTTGCCGAAAAACGCTGGAACGCCCGGCAATGCCAAACCGGGTGTTCTGAATATCAACCGGCCCTAAAATTCGTACAACACCACCGTTAATGCTTGAGATACCCGTGTGCAAGTTCCGCGCTGTAAAATTACCGACATATACTTGCGCGCCTTCCTGAACCGCAATGCCATGAGCAATGTCCAGGCTATTACCCGTTACGGTAGTATCTAAAACATCACCATGTCCGTTGCGACTAAACAACACTCCATAGGTCTCATCAGCGCCAATGCTAATATCTACTCGATCCAAATAAATCCCGCCCCCGAAGCTGGTAGTTAAATCAGTCACACCGGTTGTCGGATTAGGCACTATCGCCACGCGGTTATCGTCCACCGGATAAATATTGAGACTTTGCCCCTTTACCTGAAACCGTCGTGGAATCCCATCATCAATTACAGGGTTACCTTCAGTATCTAGCACCAAGCGAATATCCCCGTAACAGGTCCCCGTAGCAGCAAGATTCACTTCGGTGTGTTGAGCGCCCTCGTTAAACGCCTTAACAAGTCCCCATGGGTCAGCATCACAATCAACTTCCTGGGTAAATTCAGCCTGTGTAGCCGTGTCAATTTCGTCAGTTAAATAATCAAAATTCGCGTTAACTTCTTCAGCATAAGCGGGCTGATTTTCTTCAAACTGATAAGGTACCTGCCGCTGTTGCGCACTAACGTTCAAACTAATTAATAAGGAGGGTATATACAGCCAATAAAGTGTTTTCATTGTTTCTGTCTCTAAGTTGCATATCCAAAGCAACTTTAATAAGTAGAACATGGTGGTAACATTTGCAATATTTTGTATTTAATTTACAACACAATACGTAGCACGCTTATCAACATCGATTTTTCGCCCGCCAAGGTGGGAATTGACGCATATGAAGATCGACATGACATGTTGTTTTGCGGTATCTTTCACGTTTTTATAAGAAAGGCGTCATAATAAAAACATGGATACGGTCAATAAACTGAGTTGGCGGGAAAAGTTTGAGCGGGCACTGGCCGAGCGCACGCGTCGTCGGATGCTGACTAACGCCGCTAATGTGGACTGGGTCTCTTACCATATTCCAAAAACCGCGGGTACGTCGTTTCGTGCTGCACTCAAGCAGGCCTTTGGCGAACGCCAGTTTTTTGCCGTTTACGAGTTCTCAGGGGCCAATGAGCTAACCCAAGGTGAGCCGATTTGGCTACCGGCAACCGCACAAGTGGTGCACGGGCATTTTCGTCCACACCCTCGTCACCGACAATTATTCCCTAATGGTAAACGAATCACCTGGATGCGCGACCCGGTTAAGCGCGCTTGGTCACTACTGAATCACACGCTGGATGTACAAAACAACGACAAAGTGTATGAATTCATCAAGAGCCAATTTTTAGATCAAGGTCTTAGTGATCGTGAAGAAATCTTCAGGGCCATGATTAAAAACGAACAAAGCGCACGATTCTTCAATATCTACCAACGCGATTACCAAGGTTTTAACAACAAATTCTTTTTCTTTGTCGGCTGCACCGAACGCTACAACGATGATCTGCAGCGCCTCGCTGAAATGATGCAAAAGCCACTCGCCAGCGAGCAGCTCAATCCCAGCAAAAACAAACAGCCCGTACCAGATTTAAGCGACAAAGAACGCGCTTACTTCAGCGAAGAGTACCGCATCTACGAACGCCTAATCTCGTGATGTGCGCCTTTTGGGCGCACATCCAATAATCCCTAGTGTTACTCGATGGCTTCCGTGGCCATAATAATCATAAAGACACTACTACGACGCGGCGTTGTATCACGGAACTTCACAACAAGCTCGCAATTTTCAGTGATCTCGCCGGTCTGGTACATCAGCTCATCAACCAGTTGACCACCGCAACCTTCAACGCTATACAGCGTATAACCTGCCTCCGGTAACAGTTCAAACAGCGCCGTTTCACCCCAGGCAACACTTTGCTCGGTAGGAGTGACTGCTCCCCGCCCTGCCGGGCGAGGCTTCCAACTTCTCAGGCAGCAACCGGCGCGTGGCCGGATTTACGCAAGCCTCCATTGGCAGGAACCGACAGTCCTTCGGCTCTTAGTTTGATAATACCCTGCTGGCGGATATTGACCGCGGCGTTGATGTCGCGGTCAAGCTCTGCTTTACAAGCAGGGCACGACCAGTTACGCACCGACAACGGCAGGGTGTCTACCTTGTGCCCACAGCAGGAGCAGATCCTGGAACTGGCTAACCACTGGTCGATTTTGACCAGATGTTTGCCCTGCTCCTTCGCCTTGTATTCCAGTTTCTGAATCAGGCCGAACCAGCTTGCGTCTGCGATGTGCTTCGCCAATTTCCGGTTCTTCAGCAGGTTCTTCACTTTCAATGTCTCGACCACCACCGCTTGGTTGTCGTCAATAAGTTGTCGGGACAGGTTGTGCTGGAAATCCGCACGTGCATTCGCTAGGCGCTCATGCGCCTTGGCAAGTTTCAAGCGTGCTTTCGTACGTCCTTTGCTGCCTTTCCGGCACCGGGACAGGGCCTTTTGCTTGCGTCGCAAGTTAGACTGAGCGCATTTCAGGAAACGGGGATTCGTCGTTTTGTTACCTTCGGAGTCGATAGCAAGATGGGTTAGCCCCATATCAACGCCCAGCACGGTATCAACGCTATGCAATGGGGCAGGTGTTTGCAAGCCGTCTTCGACCAACAGCGAGGCATAGTATTTCCCTGTTACCGTGCGCGACAGCGTTACGCTCTTGAGCTTTCCGTCCAGCTCACGGTGGACCTGCGCCTTAATCGGTTTCATCTTCGGCACTTTGATCCAGTTCTCACCAGCACTTACACTCGTGCAGTGGTAGCTGGATTGTTTACCGTGTTTGCGCTTGAACTTCGGATAACGGGCGGGAAGCTTCGGGTCAAAAAAGTTCTGGAAGGCTTTATCGAGGTTGATGCACGCTTGCTGGAGTGCAATCGAATCGAAATCCTTGAGCCAGTGATACTTGCGGGACTTTTTCGCCACCGCCAACAGCGGCTTAAGGTCTTTCTTGGCCTTGAGCTTAAGGCCGTGGCGTTTGTACTGTGAGCTGATGATATGCAACGCCTTGTTGTACACGAACCGCATAGCACCGAACTGGCGGTTGAGAAATTCCGCCTGTTCAGGTGTCGGGTAGATGCGTACTTTCGTGGCCTTTAACATTTCAGCGCTCATTGATATGATTCATTTATTATAAGCCAGTAAGGTCACTCTTCAAGTGAGTATGCATAATAAAGCGTTGCTGTCAGATTACCTCCGAAAACGCCACAGCGTCACCAAGCTGGTTATGCATCTGGTCTTTACCACCAATCGGTTTCATCACGCCGGATACGCATACTCAATACCCACATACCCCGGCAAAGCAAAAGCGCAGCGCTCTGGTCACGCTCTTACTTTGCCTGTAGTGCAGGCGGGGCAACTATTGAAACACTAAGAGAGTATGTGCAGAGTCAGGCTACATCGGACTAGAACCGCTGCGCGGTTCCCGCTTGTATCCCCGCCCGATTGGGCGAGGGTTTACGCGGAGTTTTGCTAATCGTGAACTTGGGCTCGGAAAAAGTAGCAGAAACACGGCTGGCGCCGGCGAGATGGAACCACCATGTCGGGCCATTTTTGTTAACCGGATTAGTGGAAGGGTTACATCCGGTGAAACAAATGATTAAGTAACGTGTTGCATTTTTAGACGACTGAGCAATAATTAAACACTTAATTTCGAAAAATATTGTGGCTTTGTAGTCGTTGTGAAAGCCGCCAACGACAAGGAAGCGACAATGCACCGTGCTATCGTAAAATCATTCATCACCCCACTCATTATCCTAATTTCTCTCGTTTTAACGTTTTTTGCCCCACTCGGCCAAGCGCAACAAATCATTGACCACGACACCTTGAACGTGAACCGGGATTACAGCATTAACGCCAACCAAATGAACACCCATAATTTCGTGGTGCCCGATGACCACCAGGGGTGGCGCTTGGTGGTCGAAGCGGATTGGCAAGTGCGCGTCAGAATCTGGCGCATCGTCGCGGGCGGAAATCTGCAGTCCATCTACGATCAAACGCGCTATTCCCAAACGTTTTTTTTATCAGCCGATGATCTTGAGCTCGGCACTGCCTATAAAGTAACCATACAAAGCCAATATGACCGCACTTATCGCCTAGTCAGTCAGCCACAATTTGCACAACCACTCAGTTGGACCGCGGGCTTGAGCCACCAAAATATTAGCAATTGGCAGACGCCCAGCACCGAAAACGGCTTTAATGGCGGCGAGTGGCTGTTTTATCTCGATTACCAAGACCAAGCACAATACCAACTGATCCGTGGACTGCTAAAAGTTGCAAACCGTAGCACGGCGGTCAAACTCGGCACGCAGATTAATGATTATCAGCAACGCTTTGCATTCACCGAACAGGCACAGCATGCCGTTTTTTACCAACGGCGCGACGCATTAACGAACGGCTCGCGACTTTACCTCAAAGTACAACCCAAAATAGTCCGCGATACCAACAACCAAGACTGGAAGTTAGCCATTGGCGATCCGCATGTCATCGACCTTGGCACACTAAGCACCGACGTCGCCGCCAACGGCCGAGTTGAAAACATTATTGAGCCCTATGTTTTTTATAAAACACAGGTCAGCGCCGAAACGCCCGCATGGCAACTGTACCTTAGCAATGCAGCCGGTGCTGAAAGCCAACGTACCGTTTATGTCAGCAACGATCAGCTCGCCTCGCAACAACATCACCAACAGGCGTTCTTTCAAAGCCAGTTAATTGTTCCAAATTATTTAAGCTCAGGACGTTACTTTATCGCCGTTGCCACCGAACAAGCAGCCACTATCGATCTGCGTTCACGCATTCAGCCTCAGCAGCAACTGTCGTTTAACAGCACCCAAACAATCACCACCGATGCCAATGCAGAGTTCCCCTACACCACCTACAAAGTGCCGGTACCCGTCGATCAAATCGGCTGGCAAATAACGTTAGCGGCCGATACGCCCAATAGTAGCTTGTACGTGCGCCAAGCCAACGTGCCTAACCGTTTAAATAATAATGGCTTTTCGGAACAGTCCGACACAACCATCGAGTCAATCACCCATGCGCCCCCCACGCTTGCCAACGGTGCGTGGTACATCACCGTCTATGCGCCAGCAGGTACCACAGCAACGCTCACCAACGGCTCGCCGGTGGTTACTGATATAAACTTCGTCACCACCAACCCAGGTATCACTAACCAAGCCCCCTATACCCAACAAACCGGGTGGCGTTACTTTAGGGTCCGCGACTTAGATCAACAGCTGGGAATCTTGGGCTGGACCTTATTTTTAGAACAGCAGCCACCAGGCAGCCGTTTAAGTATTCGCCGCAATGCCGTGCCGACCTATTGGGAATATCGGCAGAACGACAGCACCTCAATTTACAATTCACGACTGGATGATGAACACTCACAATCTGGGGTGTTACAAGTAGCATCGCATCAGGCCGATGTCTGGTATATCGGGGTTTATTCAGAAGCCGCACTTGGCGCGTTTACATTAAATACCGACACTAATACCCCGCCGAATCTCGACTTTAATAACGGCGAGATAACTGAAACCAATAAAGATCACCGTTACTGGCACTACTATCAGCTGCAGGTACCTGAGCAATTCGAAGCTCTTGAGTTGTACCTGGAAAACCAAGGCGAGGAACGCCTGGATATGGTGCTGCAACGCGATACCCTGCCGGATCGGTCCGGTGTTCCTCGCGTATATTGCCCCAGCCGCACACATATTTATAATTGTGATCGCTGGCTAAGCAATGAGTACCTGAGTGCTAGGACCGCTTACGCCCCGTTTGCACAATACGACAGCACCAGCACCGACCTGCGCTTAGTACTCGGTAAAAACGCCCCCTTGTCCCCTGGCAACTACTTTATTGGCGTAAAGTCAGCCACTTACGCGCCATCTGCGCCGTTAAATTTTACGCTACGCGCACGCGGTATCGGTCAACAATGCGGTGACGAAAACTGTCACTATTCGATAACGGCATTCAACCCGGATGAGCCGTTATCTCTAACCTTAGCTAGCGCCGGCGAGCGCGCCTACGCCAAAGTTGCGCTTCCCGATAATAACCATGGGTGGCAACTAACCACAAATTATAGCAACGGTGACGGCGATACCTTGCTGCGCGTTGATGGTGTGGCAAACTCCTACGCATCAGAAAACAATACCGTTGCGATCACCCGGAATAACGGCGGTATCTCAAGAAGCCCCGGTAGCGACTTTTACTATGCGCTAAAAAACGCCGAAGGCAATGTCGTCAACGGCGATTTGTATATTACGGTTGCAGCAAATCAGGACAATACCCAGGCTCAGCTTAATCTGCAGCCACTCGCCTATACCGAAAACAACGACTCGGTAGTTAGGCAAGGTCAGGGGGTTAGCTTTACTAAAGACACCTGGCCTGCAGGGCAGATCACCTTTTATCGGTTTAACGTCGAGCCGACACAACCAGCCATTACCGCCAGCGTAACCAGTGATGGCGAGCCTGACTTTCAATTGGCGTTGTTAAAAGATGGTGATAACGGTATTGCGCTGCCGGATCCGTGGGCAACTAACGTTCTTGATGGCGAAAACGGTAGCACCAATGGAACCAACGAAGTCACCTTACCAGATGCCGGGGGTCGCTATACATTAGCGGTTTACAGCAAAGATCAAGCGAGCAATGTTAATGTATCTATTAGTGCGCAAAACCTGCCATCGGCCACCAACCTAGCCTTTAACAACGGCGTAACACAGATTACTGATCAGGCTGCTGACACCTGGCAGTACTATAAAGTCGTTGTACCTAACGACGCACAAGGCTGGATGCTCGAAGCCGATCAGGTCAGTAATAACAACCTTGCTATGATCATACGCAAAGGTGAGTTGCCCGACGCGTTAACCGAATCCGGCGGCTCTGCTTGTAGCTATCGCACCCCGCTAAGCCAGTGCAATACCTGGCAAGATGGCGAACAATTAAGCGCTAACCACAATTTTTACCGGCGTAGCCGCGCAGCCGACGGAAGTTATCTTTACAACCGCAGTTTAATTGTGGGTAAAAATGCCCCTTTAACTGCCGGAGTTTACTACGTTGGTTTATACACAACAGCCGATAATACCAGTTACCGGCTACGTAGCCGCGGCGTAGGTAATCAATGCGGCGGCAGTGCTTGCACAATTGCGGTGCAGGCTATCGAGTTCCCCGGCCAAGTCAGTGACAGCATTGCAACGCCTGGCGATATCAAAGCCTACCAGTTCAGCATTCCGGAAAGTCTCGCCGGTGTCGAAATTTATCTACAAACAACCTTAGGCGACAGTATGCTTAAGGTGTCGCGCAATAGCATCCCGCTATCAACGACTTCGTCTAATGCTATCGACTCTAATCATGGTGTATTGCAAGATACCAGTGGCGATGAGTTTGTTTACGAGTTTCACCGTCAGCGCTATGACTCAGCGGCGGGTACCAACGTGATACAACTACCTGCGGGCGATTATTTCATCACCGTTTACGGCCTTGGCGCCAATCCGCCTTATAACAATGCATTAGGCTCTGGTACCTCCAGCTATACCCTCGCAGCAAAACCCATGGAGCCGGTGCGTATTAACCACGAGCCGTTAGCCGTTAACCAACAAATCAGCATCGCCAATCAACAACTCGAACCCGGAGAGTTGCGCTGGTACACCGTTGCTGCTGATAATAACCTGCCGAATCTCGAATTCAACGTCGCAAACACCACAGGCGATCCGAGCTTGCGCATATTGGCCACCGATGCCAACCAACCGCAAATTCCAAATTCACCAATTCGGAGTACCTGGGATACCGCATCCGGAGGTGTGTATGGCCCCAGCACCGCAGTATTCCCCTACACCCTGACCGATGTGGGTAACTTTTATTCGTTATTGCTAGGTTCCGAGTACGCGCACGCGTTAACGACCGATTTAAGCATTCGCTCGCGTGGCGATCAGGAGCTGGACTTCAATCGCGGCCGCTTGACTATCGACGGTCAACCGCAAGCCAGTTGGCGCTACTTTAAAGTCGAGGTGCCAGAAGACGCCGATGGCTGGGAAGTCATACTTAACCCACATCAGGATGTGAATATTCAGGCTGTCATCGCGCGCGATGTACGACCGGATCGGGTTCGCTCACTCAGTTGCAGTACCGGCGGCCTGTTACTTTGCAATACCTGGGAAACCGGACACCAGTTGGTGCTACCGACTGCCAGCTGGGCCGATAACGGCCGTCGTTTAGAAAACGGCGCCGAGGTAATCGACTACGCTAAGCGCGTTGTCATTGGTCAGCGACCACTGCAGCCCGGTACCTATTACATCGGTGTCACCGCCCCCGATAATGACAATGTCAGCTATGACATTATCAGCCGTGGTATCGGCACGTCATGCGGCGGCGAAAATTGTCAGTTAGCGGTCGATCCCATTAACTTTGATACGCTACACAACGGTAGTATAAACACACCCGGCGAGGCCGACTACTTTACCTTTACCGTACCGGAGGATGTCAGCGGCTGGTATGTCGATCTACAAACCGCTTTAGGTGATGCAGCGCTGGCGATAAAATATGCACAACTCCCCAATAGCAACGCCAGTCGCAACCAAACCGAAACGCCCTATGGCGCTAAGCAGGATACCCTCGGCAGCGAATATTTTTATCAGCTCTCGTCCGAACTTGATGCCACACCGTTGCGCCCGGGTAAGTACTATGCCGCGGTCATTAGCCAGGGCCAACGCGAGCCTGACTTCCGAGGCTTGGGAGAAGGTTCCGTTAATTACAGCTTGCGCATAGGTCCCGTTCAGGTTGCCTCATTAGGCAGCGGTCACCTAACCACCGCTACGCCTGAGCAAACCGGTCTAACAACCATTGACTATGTGCAGGTTAAAGCCTACCAACTGACCATGGATGAAAACGTCGACAGCGTGGAACTGCGCTTTAGCGAAAGCGCCGGTCAGCCGGTGATCAATGTCGCCAATCACGCGCAGGGCGAGCGCTGGTGGCCGCGCCCCTATTTTAACAACCGGGTTGATAGTGCGGTGGAAGGGGGGCGTTACCAAGAGCGGGTCAGCGGACAAGTGATCAACATCGATACACCGCAGCCCGTCATGACGATCTTAGTGCATGGCGAGGAGCCCAGTGGCGATGACGTCAGTAGCCAGTTTAACTTACAGGCAACTGCCACACAGATACAACCATTGGTGTTTGCAAACGGCGATAGCGGCCGACAAAGCTTGTTGGACCAGCAACAGCACCTGTACCGGGTAAACGTGCCTGAGGACAGCAACGGATGGACATTGGATCTTAACGTAAGCGTTGGCAACGTCAGCCTTGCCATTAGCAAAGGTCAATTGCCTGGCAAAGTGCGAGAAAGCGAGCGAATTAACAGCCGTGAGCAGCAAACACACATCGTCGCGCCGTACCTGACCCCGGGCACCTGGTACATCAGTGCTCAGTCAACAGGGCTAAGTGAATACTCACTACAATCAAAAGAACTCGTCAGCGAGGATACGACAACCTTGGGAGTGCGTGACGACTACACCCAGTTCCAAACCGGCGAAGTCGATCTCGAGCGCCAGCATACCCACTATTACCGCATTAACGTGCCCGATAACAACGAAGGGATTATTCGTACACAGTTGACTAAGATTAGCGGCGAGGCAAAAACCTACTTGCGTTATGGCGCCCCGCCCACGTTGTCGCACAGTCAGACCCGCCCTAACGGCGAGCTTTACGACCGTGCCGATACGACCGCCGGTACCCAGTATGCAAACTGGGGCGTCCAGGATGCGCGTGACACTCACCATAATGGGCTCGTTCAATTGGCCCCCGGCGAGTGGTGGCTAGCCGTAGTCGCCGAGGACTCAAGTCTGCGTTACCAACTGGAAGTGTCGACGCCGCGCGTAAAAGCCATGGCTTTCTCCGGTGCCAGTGCTCACCAACAAAATCTCGCAGAGGGCGATATCCGGTATTATCGTGTGCATATGCCAGCGGTCAGTACCGAAACGCCCATGCGCAATTTACGCATCAACCTAACCCAACAATCGGGTGACGTGGCCGCTATTTTCCGTGAACACCTACCGCCAGCCGAACTTTTTAAAAGCGGTAGCTTTAATCCATCAAACGGCAGCCTTGCACATTGGTATTTTGACAACGGCGATAATACCGACCTGCCCTATGCACTCGAAGAAGGCGAGTTATCCGTTCCGATCGAACATATAAAACCTGACGTGCCGTTTTATATTGGCATCTACGCCAAAGAAGACAGCCAGTACAGTCTCAGTATCGGCCCGGGCGAACAAACGCTCAGTATTGCGCAATCGATATCGGTGGTAAACGGTGAGCTTGCGGTCGAGCTTGCCCCACAACAAACCAAGTTCGTGCACATTCGTGTGCCAGCCGATACCGAGTGGTTCCGCCAGCGTATCGAAGCCAGCGCCGCTATCGATATGCGCTTGCAACGCGAAAAAATCGGCTTTGCGCGGCGCCCTATCGCGCAAAGTTCCAGTGAGGTATTTGAGGTCGAACGCGAGCTACTCGACCGGCAACGCACCATACGGCCCTATCCGTGGCAACCCACGGTGGATTACTTTGTTACCTTGCACAATCCGGGTAGCGAAACCGTTATCGTTGGCGGCACCACCAATGGTAATGTCTGGCAGCCGGATACCCAGGCACCGGTATTCCCTGATCTTGCAGATATCACCCGAGAAGCTACCGGACCGTTAACCTCCTTCACGTTGCCCTCGGTATACGCGCAAGATGACTATGATGGTCGCGTGCGGGCAGCAACAACGCAACAAGGCCCGTGGGCGGTGGGTGACTATATCATCACCTGGACAGCTATCGACGAGAGCGGTAACCAAAGTACCGCACAGCAGCGGTTAATCATTGCTGATACCCGGGCGCCTTCTATTACCGTCCCCGCCACCATAACCCGCGAAGCAACTGCGCCGTTAACGCCGGTCGAGCTGGGCGAGGCTAGCGCGACTGACATCGTTGATGGAGAGCTGACCCCCACTGCATCAAACACCGGTCCGTTTGCGGTCGGTTCACATGATGTCGAATGGCAGGTAACCGACGCTGCTGGTAACAGCGCCAACCGCACACAGCGCGTAACGATAACCGATACCACGGCACCAAATTTAACCGTTCCGGCTGATCATGTAGTTATTATTGGTCCCGGAGACGGGGTCGACAGTGCCGGATTTGAGCCGTTACAGCAGTGGCTGGCGGAAGCCAGTGCAGAGGATTTAGTGGATGAATCTGTGGAGGTAAGCCATAACGTGCCGGCAGTGTTAACCGTTGGCGAGCTAACCGTCACCTTTACCGCAATGGACACAGCCGGTAATCAGGCTCAGCAAACCTCGCAGTTGCAGGTAGTTATGGACGATGCCGCGCCCGTACTATCGTTACCAGAGCCGCTGGTTATTATGGTCACCACCGCTGAGCCGTTGCCAACCAGCGACGCCAGAATACAGGCATTTTTAAACGCAGCAACGGCGTATGACGAACAAGACGGCGAGGTTACCGTGCAACATAACCTTGGTTCGACCGTGCCTTACGGCTTAACTTATGTATTGTTTAGTGCAGAAGATAGCTTAGGCAACCGCACCGAACAGGAAGTGAGCCTGCGCATTAAAATCGACACACCACCGCGTAAGAGTGGCTTGCTGATGTTGTTGCTTAGTACGTTTGAGTCGGAAAAGTGAGCTTGGGAGGTACTTCGATACAGTGACTCCAAAGATCCTTGCGCTTTTTGCGCAAGGGTCTTTGATGTTTGCCCGGGCAGTCGAAACCATGCGCAGTGTGACAAAGTTTATATCGCTGTGCCTGAATAGCTAACAACAATCAGTATAGTTTAGAGTAGCAGTAGTTGTTAATGTTCATTGCTGCTCAACAGACTGTGTCGCCATAAGCAGCATCAACAGGGTACTCTTCCGTGGACTCGCATCGCGGAATTTCACCACAATCTCGCAATTTTGCGTGATTGCAGCTGTCTGGTAGTGAAACTCATCCACTAGCTGACCGCCGCACCCCTCAATACTATACAACTTATAGTCAGCTTCTGGCACTAACTCGAATAATAACGTTTCACCCCAGTTTATCGTTTGCGCGCCCGGATTTACGCTCCCTTTACCAGTTATCCAAAGGCTTACCTCGTATTGGTTAATCGCATACTGGGCAGTGACAGATAGATCTTGGGTGACATGACTAAACTCCGTGTCCCAGCCGATGAAGTGATAACCTGTGATTGGAGGCACTTCAGGAGCTATTGCCGTTTCACCATAAAATACACGCTGTGACTTTAGTAGTGAGCCATCATTGCTATAAAAATTAACCGTATAACTTAAACGCTCAAACTCAGCGGTAACGGTGCAAGCACCATCCACTGGCGCAGTGGTATAGGTTGTGCCCGATAACGAGCCACCGCAGCCAGATACCTGTATCAGCTCATAGCCCTCGTAGGTAGTTAATTCAAAATTCGCTGTCTGATCAATCGGGGCATCAAGCTCTGCAGGACTAAACTCGCCGCCATTACCGATGATTTCAGTAGTAATTAGGTAAGATTGAGGATGAGCATTGACGCTAACACTTGCTTGGTTATCAGCCCAGTTCAAGTCTTGTTCGCTAGCAACCTCATAAACGATTTCATAAACACCTTCAGTTTGTGGTGTTACACGCGATAAAACATCAACTTTGGTTAACCCCTCTGCAATAGCAACGTCACACCGATAATATGAGCTATAACCTAAGCAACTCATCGCATTAGAAACATTTTGCAAAATAAATGCCTCATCTATGCGAATCCCCGCATCCGCCGTTAATGTTAACTGAAATTCCGAGGGTAATGTTTGGCCTTCTTCTGCGCTTAGCGTTAATCCAATGTCGCCAGAAGAACCAAACTCTATGTAATTTAGAGGCTCTTCCGCGTTTAAAGCGAGTGAGGTTTCGACGGTATCATTAACAACAAAACGAGCGTTAAAACCAAGCTCCGCCAGAGTTTCATCATTAAAATAATCGGTACCATTACCGAGTTCATCCCAAATATATCCTGGCTCTATACGCCATATACCCGCTTCTGCATCCTGTGCGATCTCAAATTGTACGCGCAGACTATAAACATCTGGCACAGCTGTCGGCTGCCACTTCGGCCTCTCGTCACCGCTACAGCTGTTACAAACATGAATATAATCCTGATAACCATAGCTATCGCTGGGGCCTCGAAGATAAACTAAGTGATTACCCATAGCTCGTTCATCTCGAGCCAGCATATGAACTTCGATAATTTCCGCACCTTCGCTGCTATTAATTTCCGTGGCAGACAAAGAGTAGCTCATGAGTTCGGGAGGGGTGGTATCAACCTCATAAGGGTTAATAACATCAACATAAGGGTCTAGACCCAATGCTACGAGCGCTTCAGCATCTAGCGTGGGCATATAATTGCCGGCAGCATCACGCAAATACTCGAATATCACCGACCATTTTCCAGCCGGTGAATCACGATCGAGCTCAAATGTTACCGATACCTCATATTCATCGGTACCGTCAATACGTTCCCATTTGGGTGTATTAGAACAAGTCTGGCAGATAAAAACCGTTTCTCTAAAATTGGTCTGGTAGCCCTCGGGTGGCATCAAATGCTGATTATAATTACCCATGCCATTCGCTTCTTTAACCCGAGCCGTTAACGTCACCTGTGCAGGCCCATCGGTAACATCTATAACGCTGGGTGATAGATGCATATCGATCAATTCCGGCGCGACAGTATCAGCCGTAGCCG
This sequence comes from Idiomarina aquatica, assembly GCF_003987185.1. Taxonomy (GTDB): domain Bacteria; phylum Pseudomonadota; class Gammaproteobacteria; order Enterobacterales; family Alteromonadaceae; genus Idiomarina; species Idiomarina aquatica. Next base: position 846,292 of record NZ_PIPS01000001.1, read on the forward strand.
CCAGCGCAGAAAAGGAACATAAGAAAAGGACCAGAACTTGAGCAATAACCTGACGCAATACCATTCTTACTCCATGAAAAGTAAAGCTATTTTACCGGGCCAGAATATTACTCTAACCGATAATCAAAGAGCAAGATGGTTTGCTGCTGTACCCTTTAGCGGTTACTCCGCAACAACGCGCACCGGCCAGGCATTAAAGTTTTCCGTCATCTGCTTGTAGTCAAGTGGTACGCCTGAAGACAAGTTGACCGCCCAAACGTAGCTAGCGCTGTTTCTAGTTGCTCGCGCCAGCTATCCGTAGTTGCCTCACCGGCGCCGGTTTTAGCCCTCTTCTCCCAGGTTTTGCCCAGTTCACAGCGCGGCCACATTAAACCGGTTTTACGGTCAGTGACGGTGCCGTTGCTGCGAATACTCAAACACTGAAACAGCGTAGGTATATACGGCCATTGGATGTGTTTCATGTTTTATATCCTTAAGGCACGTAACTTGCGCAAAATGCGCAAGTTACTGTCCATTTTCTTCGTCTTCGGGTTGGCTCAATACGCCGAGTATAAGTAGCCCCGATGATCGTGTGGCCGCTTCGGTTGCTGCTTTTGTTTCTAGCACCAAATCAATATTTTTATTGGCCAGTACCGAGCACATTAGGCCTGTCTTACTGCCTTCTAAGCAGTCATACGACCACTGATCAACGTAAAAGCCAGATTCCAGCGTTACCTCGCAATAAACCGTACGCCCCACATCAGGCTCGTGGTTATCACAACGAATACTACCCGCTTCAGCAGGCACTACACGAGTGGTAATAGTAACGTACGAATTGGGCTTGGTCGGCTCGTGATCATCGCCATCTAAAATGCCATCGCTGTCGCTGTCTTCATTTAACGGCGAGGTTCCTTGCAGGTATTCTTCTAGATTGCTCAGACCATCATTGTCGGCATCCGCGTTTGCATCGCTCGGGTCGTTCTTGTCAAAGCCGTACCGATCTTCAAAGCTATCGGGCATACCGTCACCATCCGAGTCCACCAACGCCTCAAAACAGGCTTGAGGAATTTCATCGTAACTGAACGAGAATTGCGCATTGACGCTCATGCACGTCACATTAGTACCCATTAAACGAAGATCATGCAGATTCGTCATGCCCTCTAACGCGTGGAGATGTCGAAGCGGATTACTCCCTAACCGCAATTCATAAAAATTGAAACCTTGTAACGGACTCAAATCCGTTATTTGGTTATCGCTCATCCAAAGAATGCCCAAGTTGCTCATCTCAGCCACAAACGAGATATCCGCAATATTATTGCCCTCGGCGAAAAAGCCGATTAATTGGTCGAACTGTCCAAACACCGAGTAATCACTAAATTTGGTATTAGACACATCGAGATACCGGAGCGCTGGCAAGGATTCTGCGGTGGCAATAAAAGCCTCCGTTTGCTCAGCCACATCAGTGCCGGGGAAATTTAAATAGAACAAGGTTTCGATGCCCTGCAAGCCACTAACATCGATGACCGGTGAATAGCCAACATAAACCGAATACAAATTGCGCGCGCCCGCTAAAAAATCGATATCCGTCAACGCGGTTTGATGCAAAAACACTTCACTCAACGCATTCATTTCGCCTAACGGGGGAACCTGCTTTATCGGGGTACCGGTTGTGCTCAGTGTTTGCAGATGCATCGCTCCGGCAATAGGGGTTAGATCCGACACTTGCGCATAGGCCAACGTCAAATTACGCAACTGCGTGAGGTTCGATGCGCCGGCAAAGGCGTTATTCGATAACGATGGCTGCCGGGCAATGGACAAACTCTCCAGGTGTCGCAGTGTCCAAATAGGCGCAAAGTCATCGAATTGCGCTTCGGACAAACTCAGCGTCCGTAGCCGCGGCGACGTAACTAGTGGTGAAATATCTTGAATCCACTGATTGCTAAGGCGAGCACTGCGTAAATGCGGCTTATTGGCTAAAAATTCGATAGAGTTAATGGGTGTAAACCACTCCGAACGAGCTAAACTCAAATCAATGTGTTGCAAGTGCTCGAGCTCCGCAACCCCCGAAAAATCGTTAATGGACGTATTCGTTAACTCAAGTGACGTTAAATACTTAAACTGTTGCAGACCCTCAAGCGATTGGACAGAGCTACTACTGCAGTTCAGTTCGTGTAACCGTTGAGCGTGCTCGATGCCAGCGGCCGCAACATGAAGATCAACGCAGTGCTGTAAGTCAGGGTCAGGTAAATCTGTGGGGATCGCGGTAACACGATCCCCCCAACGCGCTTCAAAGCAAGAAAATGGTAAGTCTTCTCGCCGTACGACCGAGCCAATATAGCTATCGTCGATTGGCGCACATCCTGTTGGCAAGTTCTCACTCAGCTCAAGCAACGTGCTATTGGCTAACAAGAACAAGGGGCTGACATCATCGATTTGGTTGTTCCAGGCCGACAGCTGTCTTAAGCCGACGAGCTCTTGTACCGGTTCCAAATCGACAATCTGATTGTCATGCAGTACCAATTGCCGCAGGTACACCAAATTCTCGACAAAGCCGATATCCGAGATACCCGCCCCGGTAACACGCAGTGACTCGAGCCGCCACAGTGCACCAATAGCATCAGCATTAACCGCCGGCGCCTGCCAGTTTTCCATCTTCAAGTGTTCAAGTTGCGTCAGATTCGCCAAATACGACACATCTTGATGCGCAACACCATCGATAAACAACTCTCTCAGATTGACCATCGTCGCGAGTACCTCTGCCGACATGGCGTCAACATTGGACGTAGATAGCGATGTTAAAAAATTAAGCTCGGACACTTCTTGAACGGTTAATTCGGTGTCACGAATATCCAGCGAGCTCAAACGAGTCAGTTCATTTAAAAAGTTTGTGCTATCAAAAGCAGAGCGCCGTAAATTCAGCTTCCGTAACTCGCTCAAAGCGCCCAATGCCTGAGCATTTATTACGTTGATACCCGATAACATCAGTGAGCGCAGCGAACTCAATGCGCTTAAATCGCTAACATCCATTAACTCATCGGACTGAGACATAATCTCCAGTTGATTTAGTATGGGTAATTGCGCAATCGCTTTCATGGATTCCGGGGTGGGGTTTTGCTCGCCAAGGTAGTCAATGCCCAGCAGTGAGGGGTTGTTACCCAACGCAGTTAGGTCGTTGCTGCTATTCCAGGTTAGGCTTATATACCTTAAACGGGTGAGCGCATTAACCGGGCTTAGGTCGTTAAAGTCCGAGCGTCCAAGTCTGAGGCTTTGAAGGTTAACAAACTGTTGTAGTCCTTCAAGACTGGAGACATTATCACAGTTTAAAATATCGAAATCTTCTGGGACGTCATAACCATAGCTCGCCGCGCGCTCATCGATGCAAGTTTGTAAATTAGGATCTTGAACCTGAAAGTCACTGGCTTGTGTCACCGCGCTGCTAAACGCCAAACCCACAGCCACGATGGTGCCCAACAATGATGTACTTCTGATGTTTAAAAACATGATGCCTCCAGACGCTACCAGTAATTAATAGTATCTGATTGTAACCACATTGTTAACACTCTATTGAATGGCTTGCGCAAAAGGCGCAAGCCACTGTTAGCGGTACTGAGGCTCTTTATCACTAAAGATAGTCAGCGAAGCGTGGTTGGCGAAGGGGCTTGAAATTGCGGCAGTTTCTACGCAAACAAAGTGTTTGTAGTCATCCGGATGGGTATCTTTTAAGCTGTGACCGGTTTCCGTCCAGGGGGACCATAGCATAACGTCACTGTGGCCGGCCTGCACCAGCTTAATGGTGCGTTGATGTGCTTTATCGAGGATACGTACCGTTTGCCGAGCTTCGTTGCTGGCCGCAAAACGCTTTTCGGTGGGACCGGTGATCATAACCTGTTCGGGCTCTTGAACGCGCTGACGGTTGGCGAGGTTATCAATGGACGGGCTGCCCAATCCCTCAATCAGGGTTTGTTCAATATCGCCAACGTTAAAATAGCTGTGAAAGGCACCAAAAGCCGGGGTTGGCGCCGCAGCAGTAAAAGCCTGCAAGGTCATCGACATCGTCAGGATTTCACCAATCAGATATTCGAGGGTGAGACAGAAGTCGTGAGGGTAATGAGGAGAGGACGTGTCAGCGCTGGTTAACTGATACACGAGACGGTGAGTGCCCGCTTCTAACTGCCGATTCGACACTAACCGCCAGTCAGCAATGCGAGCAAAACCATGGGATGGTGCCAAGTCACCCGAATCGCCTTTTAAAAACCACGGCCAGCAAAGCGGAATACCACCGCGGATGGGCTTGTCCAACGACATCAGGTTTTCGTCGGCGCACCAAAGTACATCGGCTTGGCCCCGGGGCTGCCAGGATAAAATCTGACCGCGCTGATGGCATACTTTAAAGCGGCAATGGTCGTTTTGATAATCCGTTATCATCGTGTCCTCCCGAATGATGCGTTAAATCGCCAGAGCTTCTGCACAGAGTAAACCGACGATAACGATCAATACCAGCAATAATCTACAAATCGATACAGCGAATGCTTACAGACAACTCACGTAGCGAGTGCTTTAATTAACAGGCTTTCGAGCATAGACACTTAGCTTCCTTAATGTAGTAACGCCCAGGGGGCCTTGACGGCGGGAGAGACCGCAATTTCATTCCTTAAGTGAGTTGTAGCGCCCCACAAGTTCTGCTTGTGGGGCGTTTTTTTACTTATTAGCCGCATAGCTCATTAAACTTCTTAATCATTCTAGACGTCGACTGATCAAATTCTTCAGACACATTACTATCTGTTAAAGCTTCCATTAACTTTACAGCAATCTTTTTTCCTTTCTCTACACCAGGTTGGTCAAACGAATTCAATCCCCAATAAACTCCTTGAACAAATATTTTATGTTCATAAGCAGCGATTAACGCACCAAATTTTTCAGGCGATAGCTCATCAATTACAATCAAATTGCTAGGATGACCACCGACATAATGCTCCCGTGACGACCGGCCATTTGGTGAGCCATTGAACATTAACTGTCTGTGAGCTAAACAATTGGCGACCGCTAGCTGCTGCTGTTCCGCCAAATTTTTGGCTACATCGTCACTGAAGGCTATACCGTCTCGCCGAAACACCATAATAAAATCAGCTGCAAATTCATCATAACCCTGATGTAAATGCTGATAAAAAGCATGCTGTCCATTTGGACCAAAGCCGCCCCATACAATTGGACCCGTGGGAATATCGAGGGCGTTACCATCTGCGGTTACTTGTTTGCCATTACTCTCCATATCGAGCTGTTGCAGGTAGTCTGGTAACATTGCCAAACGCCCGTCGTATGGAAGAATAACCAGATTGTTAATTCCTAACTCGCTTCTATTGTAGATCCCGTACAAAGCCATAAGTAACGGTAGATTTTCAGTATCAGGAGCTTCTAAAAAGTGCTTATCCATGGCTCTAGCACCCTCAAGCATCTTTTTGAATACACTCAAACCACACTTAAGCGCAATCGGTAAACCAATAGCTGACCACAGTGAAAAACGTCCACCGACTCCCTCACCAAAGGTGACCTGGTGCGCAACAGGAATACCGTAGTCTGTCATCTTGGCCGCACTTGAAGATACTCCAATTACATGATGTGCCAGCCACTGACTGTGAGACATCACAGAAGCGCACCAACTTTTTATCGTCTTGATATTCGCGAAGGTATCAATCGTGCTAAAAGATTTTGATGCCAAAATAAAAAGTGTCGTTTCGGGATCAATCACTTTAAATAAGCTATATAGCTGAGCTCCGTCCATAGAAGATACAAAGTGAACATCTATACTTTGACTATCATTACAAAACTCTGCGAGGGCCTCAGTAGCCAAACGAGGTCCCAAGTCGGAACCTCCTACTCCAACATTAACAACTGTTGAAATAGACTTTCCTGTTGCGCCCCGCCATGCTCCTCCTCGGACTCGTTTAACAATATCATCAAAGCGAGATGGTCTTTCTGCCGACCCAACAACGGAGTGTGAGCTTCTACAAAGCACATGTGTCACTCTACGTTGTTCACTCTTATTAATGAAATCGCCCTTCAAAAGCTTTTGCTTTGTATCAGCAAAGTCAAGCGGCAATTTGATTCTGTCGAGCAACTCACCCGAATCAATGCGCTGATAAGAAGTATCTAAAGCAAGTCCTGCTCCAACGACCTCGGTCATTTCTAATTCCCTTTAGTTTAATTGCTTACCTTGTAGTTTTGCCCACTCCAATACAACAAGACGAATAGCCGTCTCATATAAAAACACTTCATTAATGGCCGCGTGACTGGGCAAGTTTATAAAATCAACATTACTGTTTTGTGACCCAATGATATTGGATGACGTAGATATCACTATTACAGGCAGGCTCCTCCCTGTAATTTTATTAACCGCATCTAGTATGTAGTCGAGTTCACTTGATTTTGGGTTGAGCATTAAAATGGGCTTGGTTTCATCAACAATGGCAAGCTGACCATGTTTAAACTCACCCGTAACGACAGCATCAGCCCTTAACCGACAATTTTTTCGCAAGTATGCAGCAGCTTGCCTAGCCAACGCATAATGAACGCCCTGCCCCAAAACAAATAGGCTTTTGTAATTTCGCAAGCGCTCCACAACACCGTTTAAACAATCGCGCTCATTTAACAAGTTATCGATTTCATGAGGTAAGTTTTTCAGCGCTTGTTTATGTTTTCTTCTATCATCACTGCTGGCTTCTAAAGCTAAATTAAGAAGGTTCAGCATCAGCTCAGCACTGGTCTCAAATCTGAGGTTTCCTAACTCGATATTTGTTAAGCCGTTTACACTTGCAATCTCTTCCAGTTCTTGAACATTTTCATCAACAGTAGCCAAACGCACGACCAGCGATCCAGAGGGTAAGAATGGTTGGCGCCCCCAAAACTCAGAAGTCATGTCTGCGATACAAACAACACGAAGTGCATACTCAAGCCACTCTTTTGCCATAAGAGCAACATTATAACTTTCGCCTGAGCCTATTAAGTAAACAAATTTAGCATTCCTCAATTTATCAAGGAGTTCAATATTCAGTGAGTTTTCCTGAGCGTTCACCAGCTGAGTGGGCATCAAATAAGTATCAGCTTCAAAGAATGAGCGATACTCTGGCAATAGACACCGTTTTTTTATATCGGGCGATAAAGTCTCCCGAACCGCAGTAACAGCCTCGCCTTCAGCATCATAGATGCAGATTCCTTTATTGGATACCTGCAAGGTATTTCCAGCATCGACGGTAATAAATTCGCCAACTAAAGGCTTTAATACATCTCGCGAGTTGGATAAAAAATATTCACCAAAGCCAACCCCAACAAATAAGTCGTTGCCGAGTTCAAGTGTTAACGTTTCATTTTTCCAAACGACAACTGGCTTTTTATTCGTCCAGCCTAAACCAACATGAGGCGCAATTTCTTGCGCCTCATGTCTAGCTGGTAACGTTGCCTTAAGCAATGTTTCCCAGTTGCGTTCAGAGAATGTAATTAAAAACAAATTGTCTTCCATAACCTTCTCTTAAACTAAGTAGGTACCATCAGGGTATCTTACTTTAACAACGACAATAGGTATTTCCCATAATGAGTTTTTTTAAGTTTGTTGCCATGCTTTTTCAATTGCTGATCTGAAATCCAGCCATTTTTCCAGCTAATTTCTTCAAGACAAGCCACTTTTAAACCTTGTCGGTGTTCAATTGTTTGCACATAAGAGCTTGCCTCTAATAGCGAGTCATGTGTACCTGTATCTAGCCACGCAAACCCACGCCCAAGCCGTTCCACGTTAAGACTTCCGCGTTCCAGGTAGGCATTGTTAACACTGGTTATTTCTAGCTCTCCTCTATCTGAAGGCTCTACAGTTTTTGCTATTTCTACAACATCATTGTCATAAAAATATAATCCTGTAACCGCATAGTTAGATTTTGGTTTAGCTGGCTTTTCTTCGATAGAAACTGCTTTGAAGTTTTCATCAAACTCGACCACACCAAAACGTTCGGGGTCATTAACCATATAACCAAAAACAGTCGCCCCGGTTTCTCGCGATGCAGCTCGTTTTAACTGTTCGGAGAAGTGCTGACCATGGAAAATATTATCACCGAGAACGAGACAAACTGGGGAGTCACCAATAAATTCCTCACCAATAATAAATGCCTGAGCTAGACCATCTGGCGATGGTTGCACAGCGTACTCGAATTTAAGACCGAACTCTTCTCCATCACCTAATAACTTTTCGTACTGCGGCAAATCCTCTGGTGTTGAAATAATTAGGATTTCTTTAATACCAGCCAACATCAATACCGATATTGGATAATAAATCATCGGCTTATCATAAATGGGAAGCAACTGCTTAGAAACGCCCCGAGTGATCGGGTGTAATCGAGTACCGGAACCGCCGGCTAATATAATTCCCTTGTATTCCATAACAGGAGATCCTTATAGTTAATTTTCTAAATATTCTTTTAATGTCAACGCTAGCTCGCTTTCCCAAGACGGTAAGATAATACCCAAAGCTCTCTCAAGTTTGGTGACATTCAATCTCGAATTAAGCGGTCGGGACGCCGGTGTCGGGTAATTGCTAGTCGTGATACCGCTAACATCATTTGGTGTAAGAGCCAGTTTTTCGTCTGCCTCTAAAGCCTGTGAAAATATTTGCTGAGCAAATTCTTTCCATGAAGTCGAACCATTAGGCACGGCATGGTAGACTCCAGATTCTGGGCGTTTAAGCAATATTAACAACACAATGCTTGCTAACAACCTAGCGGAGGTTGGCGCACCGATCTGATCATCAACCACCGTCAACGCCGGCTTATCTCTCGCTAAACGTAACATCGTTTTCATGAAGTTATTACCTCGAGCACTATAAACCCAGCTGGTTCTAAGAATATAGTGATCGACAACGCCATCTAAAGCATTCATTACGGCTTGATCACCCGCAAGTTTTGCACACCCATAAGCATTAGTGGGATTAGTGTTCGATGTTTCGCTCCAGGCCGTTACTCCATCCCCCGGATAAACATAATCAGTAGAAAAGTGCACCAGCGGAATACGGTGTATTGCAGCGTAGTCGGCAAGCAACTTTGGTAGTTCCGCGTTTAATTGCCAATTTGCTTCAGCTTCACTTTCCGCTTTATCTACTGCCGTATAAGCAGCCGGGTTAACGATAACTTCTGGAGTCTCATTTTCCAGAAAAGCACGAACTGCTTTAGCGTCATTTAAATCAAGCTCTGCTCGGGTTGGAGCAACAACTTCGCCGAGTACATTTAAGGCTCTGGCCACCTCAAATCCGACTTGCCCTGTACCCCCTGTCACTAAGATTTTTGACCGTTGCATATTACACATTACCCTGGCGATAGGTGCCATCTAATACCCGTTGCCACCACTTTTTGTTGTTTAAATACCATTCAACGGTTTTGCGTAATCCAGTTTCGAAACTTTCCTCAGGTTTCCAGCCGAGCTCACGCTCAATTTTGCTCGCATCGATTGCATATCGTACATCGTGCCCTGGACGATCTTTTACATAAGTAATTAAATCAGAGTATGCAGAAACACCATTTGGTTTCTGTGGTGCTAGTTCTTCTAGTAGCTTACAAAGCGTTTGTACCACTTCTATATTCTGCTTCTCGTTATGCCCACCAATATTGTATGTTTCACCAACCTCTCCATCCTGAGCAACTAAAACAAGTGCACGAGCATGGTCTTCAACAAACAACCAGTCACGAATTTGCTTCCCGTCACCATAAACCGGCAGGGCTTCTCCGCTCAACGCCTTTAAGATCATTAATGGGATCAGCTTTTCTGGGAAGTGGTAAGGTCCGTAGTTGTTAGAGCAGTTGGTTACCAAGGTAGGCAATCCAAAAGTGCGCTGCCAAGCCCTAACTAAATGATCTGAGCTTGCTTTGCTAGCGGAATATGGCGAACTAGGAGCATAAGGCGTCGTTTCGGTAAATAGGTCGTCAGTACCATGCAAATCACCATAAACTTCATCGGTCGAGATATGGTGAAAGCGAAAACCCTTGGCTTTTTCGTCCGGCAAACCTTTCCAATACTGCCTTGCACATTCCAATAGATTATAGGTACCTACGATATTAGTTTGGATAAATTCGGCAGGCCCGTCTATTGAACGATCAACATGACTTTCAGCCGCTAAGTGCATAACAACATCGGGCTGAAACTCTTCAAACACTTGGCTCATTGCATCCGCATCGCCGATATCAGCCTGCACAAAGTGATAGCGTTCGTTATTATCAACTTCGTGTAGTGACTCCAAGTTGCCGGCATAAGTTAATTTATCAACATTAACAACTTTGTGTTGTGTATTGTTAATCAATTCACGTACTACCGCCGAGCCAATAAACCCGGCTCCTCCTGTAACAATAAAAGTCAGCATACTCTTTCCTTGAAAATTATTTTTACTGCAATCAAAAGTTAGAATTTAGTTTTCGAATATTTTTATCGAATAATGTCACTAAAAAAATTACGCCAATGCAATTGTTGGGCGCGAGGGTGTTCAATTTTTGCGATGAATTGCTTTAACAAAGATGCCTGCACTCCGGCACAATAGTCTTCTTCCACCACACAATCGTCTCCGTTTGCCAACAGCAGTTTTGGTGTTAGTCTGGAGAGCACTTCAGTCAATTTTTTTTCCGTATCCACTATCGTTGTTATTCGTTTACGGGCCGTTATCGACAAACATTCAGAAACCTCTTTATTGATAATAATCGGAATGCCCAAAATATAGGCGTCATTAATTAATAAAGTAAGGTCATCAGCTCGTTCAATAGCTACGGTACTATCCAAACAAATAAAGGCGTCACTAGCAAAAAGCTGGATTGGAACTCCTTTCGATGCTGATACGTCAACGTCAAATACTTTATGGGAGTTAATGACATACTTTCCAAAAGCTGCCAACGATACACCATTTATCTTTATGCCCAGGTTACCCCTTGCACTCTCTCGAATGTCATTCAAAAACCGGTAACGTTGAGATGTACGAATCAGAGGTAACTCAATAATGGCATCGGCCTGGGCTGCAAGAAGCGCCTCGGAAATAGATGACCGCTGTAACTCAACCAGTTGTCCGGAACAGACTACAGGCACCGGTTGGCCATCATCTACTGAGATGTCCACAAGAGCTTGAACCAAACCTTCATTTGGCACCAGAATGACTTTTGCTCCCCATACCAATTGATACCCCACAGCCAATATCAATTGATGATATAAAATAGTGATGTCGCTTGCTGACCGCACTAATAGCACATCCAGCGGCTTCGTAACCAAACTATCAAACAGGGCATCCAGCGAGCTTACTGTGCAATTACTTAGATCTTCGCAGTCTATTAGCTGGAACTCAGCAGAGCTTTGTAAAATGTCGCTTGCTGAAAGTCTAAAAGCATTACTGGCTGATACCACTCCAACACGGCGAGTGCTCGCGTTTCGACTACGCAGCCAGTAACGTTTTGTCTGCTCAAAGCTATGGATGAGGGTTCTAAACTCGTTACCCAACGTTTTCGCAACGTGCCAATACCCTTGCATCGCTTCGACATAGTGACCGGCTCGTAATAACTTGTTGGTACTGGCCAGCGTAGTCAATTCAGTTAATTCAGGAAAGTGGCGCACCTTCTCAAGCCTAGGCCTGTATACCTGAATTTCTCTCGCCCGGTCGAGTTTGTCGACTTTCCAATCCAACACGGCAAAACCGTCTGCTTCATAATGCCGTAAATCGTCGGCGACAATATGGTTATTCCACCGCTGCACATAAACCCATCGGTTTTGCTCTATATTGAGGCGCCGTCCCTCGGACTTTGACTCATGATGAACAACAACACTATCAGGAACATAAGCGGCTTGTTTTCCCGTTATTGCACTCAACCTCAGACAAAGGTCCACATCTTCCTGACCATTGATAAAAATTGGGTCGAAACCTTTAACTAAAGCAAACTCTTCACTGTTGAAGGCAACACACGCTGCAGTAACTGCTTTAAACGTACGGGGCTTCTCAGCATGGCACTCACTTGGCGACATCTTCGCGTATATGGGATATCCCAACGGACTTTTGTGTGAAAACACCACTCCCATACATTGTATATCACCATCGGGATAAACCAGCTGTGGTTGGGCAGCAAATACGTCGCCAACCGTTAAACGTTCAATTAATCTATCAAGCCACCCATTAGTAAGTTCCGTATCATTATTTAAAAACACCACATACTGGCCTCGCGAAGCAACAAAACCAATGTTGCAACCCAGCGCAAAATTAAGATTTCGCTTATTTCGAAGGATTTTTAAATTTTTATGCTTCCCTGCCATTTTAGCCAGTACAACACGAGTAGCCACGTCACTCCCGTTATCAACACAGATAACCTCAAATTCGGTCGCATTATCAACACTAAATAAGGAGGTTAAGCACTGGAGCGTAAGGTTGGGCTGATTAAAGACGGGAATAACTATTGAAACTAAGCCTGATTGTTTTTTTCGCTTCTGCCAGTTGGACCAATCAACATGCTTTTGATTATATTTTGCCAATTGCCAAGCAACGCTGTAACTCAGTTGCTCACTATACTGGCCAATCGTTAGATAATAAGTAATCGAGTCTATTGCACCAGTAATTGCCCCTTCAGTAGGGTAAGCCTCGACATCTAATAGCTGGGCTTCATTAAATAATCTGTGGTTTTGCTCAAGATGAAGCAGGCTTTCTGCTAACTCACGAGTATATGCTTGATTAATACCTTGCCCAATGCCGACTCTCTGCACGACAAACGCTCTGTCAGCAAGGCTTTGTGAACCTTTATGTAACAAAGCAACTTCAGGCGCGTGAGTGCTTGTTACGGCTTCATTTTCCAGCGGGCTACAATTTGATACTGCCACGAGCGCAAAGAGCCGCTCTAACGCGTGAACCCACTGGCCATCCGCTGAGTAATTAGATTCAAATTTATGTTCATTTTTCTGGCACCAGCTTACTAATGAAGACAATGTTGTTGGTTTGGCACTAAACATCGTTCCGGCAAAAAAGCCCCAGTCCCTATCAGGCAAGTTCAGCAAGTCAACTGCATCAGTTATCTCACGTATCGTTTCACCATTTTTAAAAGCCAGCCGCTTAGCTGATAAAAAAAAAGGCGCTAGCCCGGCTATGCGAACGGCAGAGTCTCGCTTTAGTACCTCATTGACCGCTTGAATATAGTCATCCGATAACATATCGCCCAGTAACTGATTCCCCCAAATAGCGCTGAGTTCATCTGCTCCCCGCTTGATGTGTAACTTAGTAACTATTTCGTAAGAATGCTCAATAAGTTCTGGCAATAGCTTTAAGAACGGCAGTATGTCCATTCCCCGGTTTTCAAAGACTCGTACATGGGCGGATAAACCCAAGTTTTCGATCACGGACACGATGCTATCGTTAGACTCTGGCGGGCAGGTTATCCATAGGTCAACATGTACATTCAGTGCTTTCAAGCGCTCTAATAAAAAACGCGCCCGCTCTACGTAAAAACAGTGTATAACGAGGGCATGTGATGATGTAGTTGTGGTAGTCATTCAATCAGACGTTAACCGAATGCTTTTAATCTTAACTGCAGGACACATTCACCATTTTGGCGTTCATGATTCAGGCGGTTGAGAGCGTCGTCATTCAAGATCAATTCAAACTGCGGATCGTGGCCAATACTAATAAAGCAGGTTTGTTGTTTTTCGTCCTCAAAGTTATTAAATACCTCAAGATGACCCAAGTGCTTAAGTTCAGCAATAGAGTGAGACCAGAGCCAAAGCGGTTGACCATCATTTCCTGAGATAGCTATCGAGTCCACAATAAAACACCCCTCAATGCCCGCAAAGTCCAACCTCAACCTTCTAATTTCAGCATTATCTTTTGGAAGCTCAAAACTCAGTTTCGCGAAGCCCTCATTAAGCCGATAGGAACGCTTCACTGTTTTATCTTCTGAAAAACCTTCGTCCTTCCGACACCAGTATAGTGTCGCTTCTGCATTTTTTCTTTGCTGTGATGCCTGTAAATCTCGTACCTTAAAGTCCCCTAATCGTATTTTTTGAACATGCTCGTGGTCGACAAGTGTCAGCCCTTGCGCCCTTCGAGACAAGTTTTCCATAACGGTTGCAAAACTTGTTAACAAAGCTTCTGACAATTCGATACCATAATGTTTCAACAGGCTATTTAACAGTGCCTGTTTCGAAATGAGTTGATCATCAGCCGGCTTTGCAATCGACGTAATAGTCGTCAGCGTAATAATTAAGCCTCGATACAGCACCAACTCGAACGGCAACTCATGTTCAAACGACCATTCTAAGTCGATAAAAACTGTGTAGCTATTATTGTTACCTACTACCAAGTTACGAGGAACGGCATCTAGGTAGTCTTTCGGTAGCCAACGAGTAAACTGCTGCCAGGCATGTTGCTCATCAGGCAATTCAATACTTGTGACCTCAAGTAAATCGCGTTCCAAGGCTGATACCCAAATATCGATCACGTCTATTAAGTCAGTGATTTGCCAATCTTTTCTTTGCAACGCCTGATGAACCAGTTGGCTATGGAGTCTGCCATGAACGTAATCTTCTACTGCAAAGTCATTATTAGGCCAATCAGACGAAACTTTACGACGATTTACGTCAATTTTACGGTCACTAGCGGTAAACACGATTTCCTGACTTGCCGCCTGCGTTCGTTTGGGTGAGTAATAACTTGCCAACCTAGAAGATAATATATCAGAGGGGCTCTCATCAACTGGCGGGACGTTAGTGCCGTTATCTTTTCGGGCGAACATCAAAAAAGAGTTTGCCAGATCTGCAGAAAGGCCATTACGACTAATAACATCCCAAGCACTTTCTAACGAAAATAACGGGTTAGCGATGCCCTGCCGGTCATAATAGGCGGTATTTGCCAGCAAACTGCCCAACTCAAAATTTTCATTGTTATAACCCGCCGGGTGAACAATAAGACTAGGTAGTTTATAGTCGGGCAAAGATAAGTGAGTTTGAACACTAGAGAACCCGGCTTTTTTTATGCGCTTCTCCAGCTCTTTGCGACCAAACGTAATTGGCGTATTCTCCCCGTACGTGTCGTTAATACCGGCCATTAGCCCAACACCGTGATCTTCTGGTGCACCGGCAAAATACTTCAAACCGAGCTGATTTTCGATCGCAACAATAAGCTGTCCGCCAGGTTTTAAATACGTTAGCGCTCGCTGCAGGACATAGTGAATGGGATCGTCAGCATCAACATATATTTGTGAATATTCGAGCACACCGATTAAGGTGACAACATCAAACTGCGCTTCAAACGGCACGTCCTGTAACTTATCCTGAATAATTGTCACATTTTTCAGATCGCGGCAACGCTCAGCCGCTATCGTGGCGCGCTGTATACTGCCTTCAACCGCAACCACTTGCCCAGCGTGCTCTCCTAAAAACCGCGTGATCGCACCACACCCGCAACCGAGCTCTAAAACACTCGCACCAGCAAGGTCCCCAACAAAAGGCCTCAGCAGGTTGGTTCGGTCAGCTGATAAATGGTACTCGCTCGGCCAATCAGTTTGATGCGGTAAGAGTTCCGATGAAAACACACTGACATCGTTACAGGACTTTACAGCATCCAAGATGCGTTGCTCTATCGCATCTCCATCAGAGTAACCAAATTCGTCATCGGATAGTCGCGCCCAAACGTTGTTTTCAGGTAAAAACGCGTAGGCATCTCCCAAAAGCTGATCAATACTGTCCAATTTAAGTGATTTATTGGCTAGCTTTCGCTCATGAATCATAAAATTTATATCGTAACCCACTTCGTTAGTTAACTGTTCTTTTTGATTCTGAATACGGGCACTAGACAGTTGCTTTGAGAACTGGAAATCAAAACTGAAACTGCTCGATAACTGAAAATAGTGTTCGGCAATATCAACGTGATCAGCTAGATAGTTGGCTTTGGCTAAACTGTTGTAAATACCACCAAGAACCAGCGATGCAGACTCATATTGAGCAGATGAAGGTGCCGTGGAACCTTTACCGATGAAGCACCTAGCTGTATCGAAATCACCGTATTGATAACACGCAACAGCGAGCTTCATTAATGATTGAGCAGATAACGAACTAGAAATGCTTCCACACTCGGCATGTAACGTTTTCCAGTCGCCCACGTACCATGCGGATTCTATGGTTCCATTAATTTCGTGATTTTTTGGTGGCATGTTATTTTATTACTCTTGGTTCAAGTCAAGCAAGCAGGCCGTAGACAATACGCTGGTTATGCAATTTGATTCTAGCCATTTATTAGCGTTATTTACCTCACTCCAGCTTGACACAAAAACAAAGTCCAAACCAGCGTATTGTGCAGACTCGTGGTCGTATTTGCTATCACCAATAAAAAGTGCTGGCTGCTGAATATTCCCAGTTTCTAATTCACGATCCAAGATGTCTTTTTTGGGAGTGGGGCTGCCAAAAATACCACCATCAAAAAGTGATGCTAACCCCCGTTTTTCAAACACCAATCTCAGCTCATCTTGGTCGCCGCCAGATACAATCAACCAACGGCTGTCGGGGGTTTGTTTGCGGAGCTTCTCAAGCCCTTCGGCAACGTCGCAAGTTAATAAGCCATCAACAACCTCTGTTGCATAGCGCTCTAGCAACTCATCAAGCCCTGGACCTTTAATATTACCTGCGATTTCCTCTAAGAAGTGTGCGAACTTTTTGTACCGTGATATACCTCCATTTTCGGTATGATACTTAACAAAGGTACTAGCTGCCTTTTCACCATAGGGTAACGTAGCCTTATAAAAGGCCTTGGTTTTTACGTGGTTTGAATTTAGAACAACACCATCGCAATCAAAAACTAGTGTCTTATATTGACTCACGCTTCGCATCAATTAATTTGCCTTTCTTGTGCCCACTCAATCATTTTTAACATACCGTCGCTAAAATTAGTTAAGCTTTTGACGTAAGAACCTTCGAGCAATCGAGTAGGATCTCCGGTTTGTCCATGAATGTCGCCCCTAGTTGAGCCTGAAAACTGTGTAGGCTTAGCGAGCTTGACTTTATTTTCGATAAATGTGCATACCTCATTTACTGTTGTGCCCTTACCAGTACAAACATTAATAATGCTTTTAGCCTTTACATTGGCCTCTAAAACTGAAACAAAGGCTTGAACCACATCATCGATGTAAACAAAATCACGAAACCTATCACCGCTGCCCTTTACAAGAATTTGTTTCTGTCTCAAAGCTTGTGCCAAATATATACTTGCCATACCCTGATTAAGGTTATCTAAATTCTGTCCTGGCCCATAAACATTGAACAGCCTCAGTGATGTACAATTTATTCCATATTCTTTCGAGTACAGACTCAGGTAACGTTCACTTGCAAGCTTACCTACAGCATAAAATGATACAGGGTTAACTGTTTGCTCTTCACTTAATAATAATGGATTTTCCTGTTCTCCATAAACAGTTGCAGAACTAGCAAAAATAAACTTTTTTATATTCTTCTCTATTGCAATTTGTAACAAATTAAGTGTGGAGGTCACATTGGCATTAAGATCATAGATGGGATCTGAATAACTTACATCAGCACTACTTTGCCCTGCGATGTGAAGAATGCCATCAAAACTATACGCTGCTAACAGACTTTTTAAGTGAGAAGAACTTACATCAAGCTTAATAAATTCCACATCACTAGGTATATTTTCTAACTTCCCTGTAGATAAGTTATCTACACCAACGACCTTGTAATTTCTTTTCAATAGATCCTTTGCAACAGCTGCTCCTATAAAGCCTGCTACCCCCGTAATAAGTACGTGTCGTTGCATGATGATTTATCCTAGTTTGTTTTTACGAAGCCAATTTTCAGTTCTACCTAGATCTTCAATCGTGTGTACATCAAAGCTCTCATCTACCACTAATGGTTTTATTCTATCACCCAGAAACGTCCATGGTTTTTGGCCTTTAGCACTATAAAACGAGTTTTTTAAATTCATTGCCCAAAAACTGTGGCAAAGAAAAAAGCAATCACTGAGCTCTTGTCTATTAGTGGAAACATTTTCCTCTCCAAAGTCAAAAAAAGGAATTAACTCTCCGCTATCATTTAATGTTTTTGCCCTATACGGGTGGTGATCTTGATCTTGATAAACAGGTACAACAGCAGACAACTCCGGCTCAGCTTTCAATATTTCAACCGCTGTTTTGATCCATTCCGGCTTTATGGTTCCGGTATTTGCCATTAATACTACTAACACATCAGTACTTTCATCAATTTTCTGTAAAGCATGTCGTATAACATCAAGGTGTTTAGCTGTTGCTGTAGCAAGCTCTAACGGCCTGACTATTTTCGTGTAACCTATTTCCTCTGCAGCTGAAAGAATCTTGTCACAGTCACTGCTCACATAGAATTCATCAATTACCCCGGATTTTTTCGCGGCAGATGCTGGATAGTACAATAACGGTTTGCCTAAAACTGGTAGTACATTTTTATCTTTAAGAGTGTTACCGCCTCTTCCCGTTAATAAAGCTGTTATTTTCATTTCTAATTATCTCTATATAAATTGTGTATTCAACAGCGGTTCGAGGTGAAAATAAATTTGCATGCCTCGGTAAAAATATTCACATCGACCGAGTAGGCGATGTAGTCAAAGCCCTGCTGTTTAAATTTTTTAAGGTTTTCAAGGCTATCACAAAACGTTCCCAGCGCGACATCTGCTGCCTTTGCTTGCTCAGCTATTTTCTGCATCAACTCGGTCACTTCCGGAGCATCAACTTCGCCCGGTTTACCGACTGATTGCGATAAGTCGTATGGGCCGATAAACAGTACATCAATGCCCGGAATCGCAAGGATCTCTTCTAGGTTATTGACGCCTTCTACCCCCTCAACCTGCAAGATCAGTAACTTTTCATTCGCTGATGAAAAATAATCACTTTTGTCCTGCGTTCCAAAGTTTGCTGCACGCACGAAACGGCACACACCGCGACTGCCTTTCGGGTGAAACTTGGCCGCCGAAACAGCTTGCTTGGCCTGTGCAACCGTATTAACGTTTGGCACTTGAACGCCATCAGCCCCCGAGTCCAATGCACTACCTATGCTGTGCTCGTCATTCGACTTAGCCCGGATAATTGAATGGACTCCGCCTAATTTAGCTGCTCTTACATGGTTATGGACCGTTTCATAAGATACTGGACCATGCTCCATATCGATAATGATAAAGTCCAACCCCGCATAACCGCATGCCTCAACGAACGCACTGTCGGTGGTCTTACTAAAACACCCTAGTGCGGTTCGAGCCTGAAACGTTTCTTTTAGTGACATTTATCCCTCTCACAAGCCGTAAATGCTTTTCGCTGGCAACGAGTACCGCGTTGGTGTCAGTGATGTCAACGGCACAACATCACCCGACTCAACATACGTATGGAACAGCGCGTTCATTTCAACATTTCGCGGATCATCCGCACCATACCCATCAAATCCGACCATCGATACAGAAGATGCTTTACCACTGTTTATTACCGCTAACGCATACGCCACAACTAACGATGTCGGAACCGTACAGGAATGCTCATTAAATACAAAAGTATTCGCTTTAACATTCAAACCAAAATCATAAATTTCTTTAGAGCTTAACGAGCTTTTCACATCATCAGGCAACATACTATATGGCGTTATCAGCGGGTGGGGCAACTTCGCGTGCTGGTCGCAATCTGCCAGTAGCCTGACTGGATGACAGGCAATACGAATATCGATAAGACTAGCATCAATATCTGATTGGGTATTAAGTGCCAGAACCAGCGGTTTATTTATTTTGATATGACGTTCAATAGCTACCTTATGACTTTTTATACCGGGCCCCGTGCCTATCAACAGAACTTCCCGACCTTCAAACACCGACGATGGGGACCAGCCGCCTGATGCCTCACCATTATAGAAATGACGCGCCGTATCTAACGTATCAAAGCTGAACTTCTTGCCGCCCTCCTTACGCAGGTGCTCAATCACGGCCAACACGTCTTCTTCGCTGAAACGAGCGTCGCTGAGCATTTCCTGAATATAGGTCGGGTGGATACCGTATTTGCCTGACAAGTAGTAGTATGGATTCGTACCCCAGCCATAATGCTGTTGCATCGGCTTAAAGTACTTACGGATGATGGTCATCAGTGGCACGATATTCAGTGGTGTTCCGCGACGCTGCGCAATCTCAATTGCCAGCTCTTCGGTGCGCGAGTTACCCGGTCCCCGTCCCATACCGGTTACCGTAGCATCAACCCAAGTCACGCCGTCATCCAGTGCTCGCAGGGTGTTAGACAGTGCCAGACCCAGATTATCATGAGTGTGGATACCCAACTCGCCTTTCCATTCGCTGCGCAGCCAGCCAATGATGTCAGACGCTTGATCGGGACTCATGCTGCCCATGCTATCGGCGAAGTACAGTGCGTCCAGCTCATAACCCGAGGCCACTTTTGCAAGCGCTTTAATTTCCGCTTCGCTTCTATCAGCTACCTGCATCAGGTTAAAACCGACCAAGTAGCCCTTATCTTTTAGCCAACTTACCGCGTCCAGCGCTTCCTCAAACTCATGCACATGGCAGGCAATACGGACTAAATCAACCGGCGAATCCGATGCTGAGGCCGGAAACAACGTTTCCAGCGCAGTCGTCATTGATTCAAGGCCCACCAATTCACTGGCATTGACCATGACTCCAACCGTTAAGCGAGCCGGGATTGGTAGGCTGCACAGATAGTCGTCCGTAGTGTACGCACAAGCGCCTTTAAAGCCGCTGTTCTTTAATGAGCGCAGACCAAGCTCCACCATATCGACACCGGCAGCCTCCATGGCTTCGAGATACTCGTTGACCAGCTCAGGGTCAAAGTTCCAGGCATTATAGTAACCGCCATCTCTTAACGTGCAATCTAACAACTTCATTGAGTTCACCTACATTTTCAAAAAATTAAATTCGATTCTAAATTTCAAAATATCGCCACTCTATATAACTAGCTAAAAATTTGTAATCATTTAGCCATCAAAAACACAGTGCTAAAGATCAACAAGCTTTGGGATAATCGAGGTTATTCAAATACTCTTTAAATAAAGACTCATAATGCTCTATCGCACTTCGGAAATAGTCACTAAACTTTAAGTTCATTGCCAGAATAGAGCTTTCAGATTTAGTTGATTCCAAGAGAATGAGCATAAAGGTTGCCTTTAAAACCGGACATGAGTCTAAAACTTCTAAATTTTGAGTAATATAAATATCATACGCATCATCACGTACTATTCTATTTGAAAGCATACCACCCCAATAATGAATCTGTTTTTCAAGGTTAGGGTTTTTTTCGGGCTTAATTGAATAAATTAATCTAAACGTATTAGCAAACCTTTCAGTAAATAAGGAATTTGATATAGCTAGAGCGCATGCCCGTTGGGTTATATCTCCAAAATCTATAAATGTCTGAACGACCGACCAGAGACTTCTGACAGTTAAGATTTTGGATATTACGTTAAAATTTTTTATAAAAAAAGACTCAAAAAACTTCCAGTCCTTATCTATATACTGATAACTTTTACCATCAAACCTTCCTCTCCACCCAAAAGCGCGCTTCCCTCTTCTAAGTCTTATCATTAATAACTTAAAGGCTATTATATCTGGATATTTCTCGAATATCTGTTCTGTAGATAAGCTCTGAATGGAAAAGTCTTTCCGATCAGTAACTTGAAATTGTTCGAACTTATCTCTCCATTCTAAATATGAACCGCAAAACTTAATAATCTCAAATTTTTCGTCATCAGCCTTTAACAATAATGTAAAAAAATTACCTTCTAAATTATCGTTAAATATTCTAGATGTATCAAATCCACATTTGATATTTTTTGTGAGCTCTAGTTTTAAGACATCAGGTCGATTCTGATCTATTGGCACTATAAAATTTCTTCCTAAAGCATCGCTTATACTAATCTTATTATTGATATAGCGAGGTTCAGAAACCCAACCTGATAACTTCCCATTATCGTAATCAATTGAATAAATCATTTTAAATACCAATAGAGAAATCTTCTTTTTCTGTTGTCAAGTGTGGATTGTAGAAAGGATCCTGGGTTAATATTCCACCCCATATAGTAACCATATAATTCACTTCAGTTTTAAATCGATCCTTTTTTTCCTTGGTGTCTTCATGACCGCGACTAATCGACTCATGATGATAAAGTTCAGCATATGGTGTCCATAAATTACGATAGCCTGCCTGCCGAACTTTCAAACAAAAATCTACGTCGTTAAACGCAACTTTTAAATCTTTTTCATTGAGACCACCAACCTTTAAGTAGGTATTTCGTCTAACTATCAATACAGCTGCTGTTACAGCCGATAAGTTTTGCGTGAGCTTTAATCGTGAAAAATAGCCAGACGCACTGGTGTCAAAATACTTATGAGAATGACCTGCTACACCACCAATTCCCAAGATAACACCGCCATGCTGGATTTGGCCATTTGAATAATAAAGCTTTGCCCCCACACAACCGATATCTGGCCGGATAGCGTGACTTACCATTTCTGTTAACCACTCGGGATTAATAACTTCTATATCGTTGTTTATTAGTCCTACCAATTCGCCCGACGTCTGTTTAACACCAAAGTTATTAATGGCCGAATAATTAAAGGGATGGTCGTAACGTAATACGCTAACACGCTCATCTTCTTCTTGGATCTGTCTGAAAAAGCTTAACGTTTCGGGCTCGACACTTCCGTTGTCCAAAATAACGATTTCGTAGTTTGGGTATGTGGTTTTTTCCAAAATGCTACGCACCGCAACTTCAGTAATGGCCTTTCGATCTCTCGTCGGTATCAGCAGTGACACCTTAGGAGCCTTGTCTGGTAACGGCCAGTTTACCTTATAAGTGTTGGGGACTAAGCCAGCCTCGACCTTAACCCCGGATGGGCCATTATCAGTAAAGTAGTCCTGCAAGGCTTTAATACCCGCTTCAGTTGTGTAACTTTTTTCGCCTGACGCCAATGCGGTTGAACCTTCTAGCATGCGCCAATGATAGAGGATGCGCGGAATGTGATGTATTTCATTATCTTTGACATGCGAAAGACACCGTAACAGCAAGTCTTGATCTTGCGAACCCTCAACCCCGGTTCTGAAGCCTCCAATCTTTTTAATAATCTCGGTTTTGTAGACCCCGAGGTGTGAGACATAATTTTGTGAGAAGAATAAATCTGGGTTCCAGTCACACTTAAAATGCGGGCTGGAACGATTTCCTTCTTGATCGATTTTATCCTCATCACTGTACAAAATTTTTGCATCTGGATGATGGTTAATAGCTTCAGCCATAAAGTAAAGGGCGTGTTTTGCTAGCATATCGTCATGATCCAGCAGGACAATGTAGTCGCCCGTTGCTACCTCTATGGCAGAATTTGTCGCCCTTGAAATATGGCCATTCTCAACTCTTTTGACGACTTTTACCCTACTATCCGCCTTAGCGTATTCATCTATTACTTTCACAACATGGGGCTTTGGAGAATTATCGTCAGCGATACAAAACTCGATGTACGGGTAACTTTGATTTAATACCGATTCAATACACTCGCGAAGGTACTGTTCATCCGTGTTATAGGTCGGCATAACAATCGAGAACAGTGGTTTGTGCTGCCATTGTTGAATATCACGTTGGACTTGCTTTTTAGAGGGTAGACTTGGTAATTCGACCTGCTTGATCCAGTCTTTATAACTAACTTTATTGGCTTTCGGTTCCAAATGAGCATCATAATCAGTATATAATTTTTCATTCGCGTTTTGCGAATTATCGCCTAAATTTGGAACCTTTTCATTATCTAGCAAACCAACCATCATTGTGTCTTTAGCAAATTGATGGTCTATTTCGCCAAACGAAAAACTATCTAAAACAAATTCATCTTTATGATCGATAGGGTCAATACGGACTGATTTAACGGGAGCCTTTAAAAATATAACTCTTGAAACTTGCTCTTCCGATTTTCCGAAAATATTAACAGTATCGTTTTCATTAAATCCGTCTCCATAATCCAGATATAATCGCGTCGTATAGTTTTTTCTTTCAGACAGTAGTTTTAGCTTAAGCCCTACGAGTTGAAAACCTCTAAGAACGGGGTTTTCAAGGCTCAATAAAAAACTTGGGTCATCATTTAATGCTTTGAAACTATTATTTTCATTTTTTAGGTTCGCATTTATAATGAGCTTTTCTTTATCTAGCCTGAATTTATTGATAAGTTCATGTTTTAATGATACCAACTCTTTCTTATTATTTTTTATCCTTAATAGATTTTCTAGCGCAGAGGATTCACAACTCTTTTCTTGACGTTTATAAAGAATCGATAGATTAAATAATATGAAGTCACTTACGGCATCACTTTTCGATACCCAAAGCGCTCTATAGTATTGTTTTTCTGCAGCCTCTAATTTTCCATCCCTAAATAACTTATTAGCTTTAGAAAAAACTGTCTTCTTCCTTGAACCGCCGTTTCCCTTAGTCATTTGTTCTCCTGACATCTTAAACGAGAATCTGTTTACTTAAATTTTTTAATGTCATCAAAGACTGAGCCATTTTCATCTTTTTGCGAAAGCTCGACTTTACCATTAATGATCGGCCATTTAATATTCACAGTCTTATCATTCCATAGTAACGAATATTCGTCACCGGGGGCATAATAATCGGTACATTTATATTGGAATTCTGCATATTCACTGGTTACATAAAAACCGTGTGCAAACCCTGGCGGTACCCAAAGCATTTGTTTATTGTCTTCGTTAAGATGTACACCGACCCATTGACCGAATGTTGGAGAGCTTTCTCTCATATCAACCGCCACATCAAATACTTCGCCTCGGGTAACTCTTACCAGCTTACCTTGTGGGTTTTGATGTTGAAAATGGAGGCCCCTCAGAATACCTTGCTTAGACGCTGAGTGATTGTCTTGAACAAATTCGTAATTACCACAATGTTTTACAAACTCATCTTGGCGAAAGGTTTCCATAAAAAAGCCACGTTCGTCACCAAAAACTTTTGGAGTCAGTAATACGACGTCTGGGATTTCTAGCTGTTTATAGTCCATAATTATTTGTTTCCTTCCTCGGATCTGATTTTGAATAAAATATCTTTAAGCACCTCGACTTGAGCTTCGACTTTTTGCATTTCTCTGCCAATGGCATCCTGATTTAACTTTGTTTTTTCGTTTTCTTCTGCAAGTTTATAATTTGCTTGCTCAAGCTCTGTGTTTCGTTTTGATTTTATTTCTAGTTTTTGTGTTAAATCCTGTTTTTCGGATTGAAGTTGCTTTAGCTCAATTTTTAGTTTTGAAAGTTCGGCGGCGGTTTTCTCCAACTGCTCCGATGTTTGGGTTAGATTATGCTTTAATTTTTCGAGTTCTTTACTCGTGCCGGAGGCAAGAGCTACGGCGTCGTCGCGTTCTTTTTTCACTTGTTCGAGTTCTTTACTCGTGCCGGAGGCACGAGCTACGGCTTCGTCGCGTTCTTTTTTGATTTGTTCGAGTTCTTTGCTCGTGCCAGAGGCGCGGGCTAAGGCGTCGTCGCGTTCTTTTTTGATTTGTTCGAGTTCTTTACTCGTGCCAGAGGCACGAGCTACGGCTTCGTCGCGTTCTTTCTCTGCATCGGAGGCACGAGCTACTGCTTCGTCCCGTTCTTTTTTAAGTTTGGCGAACTCGGCGGCTGAGTATTTATCGAAGGAGTAACACAGAACCGGGAAGTCTGGATCGTCGTATGGCTCGTTACGGGTATGGTACCCTTGTTTATCCAGCCATTGTTTGATTCGCTCAAGCGTACCGCCTTGCTCAAAGGCTTGTTCGGTGGTGGTGGTTAGCACCATCTGTGAGAACAATGGCTTTTGGCCGGCTTTCAGTATCGACTCAATCAGCTCCAATGCCTGTCCTGGCAGGTCAACAATCAGCAGGTTGTTTTCTTTACTGCTTAGTTCCAGTTGCCGCACAAAATCCGGCAATGCCTGGGTATCAACGGCTTTTTCCTGTTTCAACTTTAACCCGGGGAATAGTTGATCAAGCTCCTTGGCTTTTTTTAAACCACTGAACTCGTCCAAATTATAGCTGAACCAGGTCTTTGTTGTTCCATCGTCGGACACTACATGTTTGTGCAGGGTAACTTTGTCGCTGTTTTGCAGTGCGTTCATCGCTTGCTGCAACGGTTTGTGTTTTTTGCTGTCGCCTTCCACCAGGTGCCAGTGGTTGGCGTTAATTTGCGTCAGTAACTCGTCCAGGTTCTCACCATAGCCAGCGCCAAGGTAGACCACGGAATCAAATGTTATTGCTGCGAACGGATGTTTTGCTGCCATGACTTTACTGCCCCGTTACTTATTGGTGTTTTTCGGTTGAGGCTTTGGCAGCCGTCCTTCTGCCTCCCCGTACAAGACGAAATGTAGCAGTGGGTTTACTCCTTCCTGCGCTACATCGGGGTTTTGCTCAAGATAAAAGGCGCTGTTAAATTTCGGGCTGGGGTCTCGTGCTTCGAAACCACCGAAACGCAGGTAATGTTCAGCGGGATTTACCCCGGCTTCCTGCAAGTCGGGATATTGTTGCAGATACCATTGGCCGTCAAAATATTTCGAACTTTGTAGTTGTGCAGCCTGCTCCTTGATCCATGCGTTTTTGTCACTGCCTTTGCGTTTGCCCAGCTTAAGCCGGTTTTTAATGCGTGACGACAGCGCGCGTTTGGCTGGTTGCTTTGTGGTAGTCGGTTCCATTGCAACGGAGGTTGCCGTTTCTGCGGATGCTGCGCTGTCCGTATCTCGTGTTGCAGTAATTACCGGTTCTGCTGTCTGCTGCGTTTCTTCTGTGCGGGTGTTTGATGCCTGAAACTGTTGGTTCAGAGTTTGCAGTTCCAGGGTGATGAGTTGCTGGTTGAGTCTGGCAATTTCGGCTTCTTTTTGGGCCAGTAATTCTTTACTCGCGCCAGAGGCGCGAGCTACCGCTTCATCGCGTTCTTTTTTAAGTTGTGCGAGTTCTTTACTCGCGCCAGAGGCGCGAGCTACGGCTTCGTTGCGTTCTTTGTGCGCTTGGTTCAGTTGCTTTTTGCTGACGGTATCGGCAAGGGCCACTTCTAACTGTGCTTGAGTGTCCATCAGTTGTTTGAGCAGCTTTTTATTGTCAGCTTTTAATGTCGCGATTTGCTCTTTGTATTTTGCATCTATTTTCTTTTCATTTGCCATGCGTTTTTCATTAATCTCGCGGTTTCGTTTTTCAGCTTTTTTTAGTGCCTCTGCGTTACTTATTACCTCTGTCTCAAACTGTTCCTGAAGTTTTTGTAATTGCTCAAAGATCTCATCATTTTCTTTTTTCAATGAATCTTCTGTTTTCAACAATTCACTTTGTTTTATTTGCTTTCTTTCGAGCTCTTCCTGAATATTTTGCAACTCATTAAGCAGAAGTTCATTTTCGCTTTCCAGGTTTTTTAACATTGAAACGTCAGCAGCTTTTTTCTCTGCTTCGTCAGCGCGTTTAATGCTATTGCTTAGCTCCTGCTTGATTTGTTCCAGCTCTTTATTCAGTACAGATGCCTGGGCTTCGGCCTCATCTTTGGCATTTTTGAGCTCTTGCTGCTTATCCAAGGAAGTTTCGTATTCCTCTTGTACTTGCTGCAACTGGAGTAACAGTAATTCGTTTTCTTCTTTGGCTTCTTTTAGTTCGTTGCTCGTGCCAGAGGCACGAGTTACGGCTTCGTCGCGTTCTTTTTTGAGTTGTTCGAGTTCTTGGCTCGTGCCGGAGGCGCGAACCACGGCGTCATCGCGCTCTTTTTTGATTTTTTCGAGTTCTTGGCTTGTGCTGGATGCACGAGCGACGGTGTCATTGGCTTGTTGTAGAACGCTTTCGACATCCACATCGACGTGGTAGGCCTGTTCGGATAGCTGCAGAGTGCTGGCCTCCAGTTGCTCGATGATGGCCATGATGTCGTTATTTTGCAGCACTAACTGGTGTCCCGCCATCAAGGTCAGATGGCCGGGGCTTACATCAAAAACTGCTAACTCGTTGCTGTCCAGTTCGGTTTGTTCGGCCAGTGCATCTTGGTGTTCCAGTGCATCCTGTAAACACAGTAACCGCACTTTTCGACGGTTTTTACGTTGTGCCTGGAGGGCTTCGTTAATGCCGTTTAACCAATCACTACACACGTCTGCGGCTTTTTTTCCCTGCTCTAGCCCGTGCGCTACATACACACTAGGGTGACTGTAAAACACGTGAACGGTGTCGTCACTGGTTTGCAACTTCTCGGCAATCTGCTTGGCAGTGGCTGGTGTTGCCGTATCGGCAAACACATGAACGCTCATTATCTCTGTCATCTAGGGTGTACCCGTATTCGTTAGATTCTGTTTTTAATCGGATTAGAGTTTTAATATTTTTATCAATTTGCGGTTTACATCACGCACGTTAAAGCGCGCTTCAGCCATTTTACGACTGGCGCGGCCCATCGCAATCAATGCGTCTGGGTTATCAATCATGCGTTGCATCGCCTGCTCCAGCGCATCCACGTCGTGTGGCGGCACCAGGTAGCCATTAATGCCTTCGTCCACGGTCTCACGGCAGCCGGGGCCGTTGGTGGTGATCACCGGACGGCCGACGGCAAGGGCTTCCTGAGTGCTGCGCGGCAGCCCTTCACGGTAGTAGGAGGGCAACACAAACACGCTACTTTGCTGAATATGAGGTACTACATTATCAACCTGACCGTGATGCACAATCACTTTTTTATCAACGTAGTGGTTCAGTTCTTGCTGCGACATACCGTGCTGTGGTGAGGCGGCGCCCACCACGGAAAAACGCACGTTAGGATGACGTTTTTTAATGCGCTCGGCGGCCTGCACAAAATAACGGATGCCCTTTTCGTTGAGCAGCCGCCCGACAAACACAAAGGTTAACGGTTTTAGCGGCACCTCGGTATGGGCAAAGCGTTCGAAGCACACGCCAATACCGCCCAACACCACGGTGTTGGGTAAGTCGACGTTGCAATGGTGCTTCAGATCCGCCTGATCGTCATGGTTCAGCAAAATCAACGCGGTCGAGCGTGGCAAAGCCAGTCTGAACAGCCAGCACTGTATTTTTTTTGCCAGCCGCATTTTCAGGCTGGGCTTGTGGGCCGCGACGGTAAAGGGTCGCCCCAGCCCCTCAATTTTCGCGATACGCTGCGGTATCCGCGCGAACCAGGCAGCCAGCGTACCGTAGATAGCCGGCTTGGCAAAATAACAAAAACTGATGTCGATGCGATGCTGTTTAAACGCTTTGTACAATTGCCATAAGGTTTGCAATTCGTTGAGCGGGTTGAGTGAGTAACCGTCCAACGAGTAGCGCACCGGAATAAACCCCATCTCACGAATTTTCATTTCGCTGGAGGTGGTATAATCAATCGCAAAGGCATAGATCTTATGGCCTTTGGCGGCTAGCTCACGCATTAACTCGCCGCGGAAGCCAAGCATCACACTGACTTCTTTGCCGACAAAAGCGACCCGCTTTTGCGTTAATCCGGACGCTTGTGCCATGTCGGTTAGTACCGGCGTAGCATGTGTTTTATCACGCGCCGCAGCAGCCGTTTCGCGGTGCTGATAAGGCGGGTTTTGGCGCGGACCGTAAATGCTGTTGTCGATGACTGCTCTCGCTGTTGTTTCAATAACCTGTGAGATAACCAGTTAATAACCTCTTCAGGGCCTACCTCGGCCGTGCGGTTGTCCCGGCTGTCAGCGTACCCGGGTATACTGTACCGTGGGTAACAAATGAGGCTGGCCGCGACCAGCTCGGCCAGGCTCCGCCGGCGGCTGCGGCGCGGGTTAGGCAGATGATCCCGGGTTAACCCCCAGCCACTGTAAAACGGCTGGCCGTAGCAATGAACCTGTTTATTGACCTGACCCTGCCAGCGCAGCAGTGCTTCAAAGCCGGTTAATGAGGTCAGTGTATGCACTTCGTCGGCGATCGCCAGCACGTGATTGATGCTGACGTCGGTCACAATAACATCGGCGTAATCGCTGGCCTTTTGCTCGTGCCGGCCTTTACCGCGGGCGCCGGCGACAACGTCGGGATGCGGCTTATAAATGATCAGTGCCTGCGGGTTATCCTCGCGTACCCGCTGCAACAGGCTGATGTTGGTTTTTAGCTGCGGCGAACCTAACTGAATGCTGGCGTCGGTTTCGACCTGCCCCGGTACCAGTAAAATGCGTTGTTGTTTTTGTTCGGCATGCGCTTGCAGCGCTGCGCCCTGCGGCCAGTGGGTATTACCCGTGTTGTATTTATTGATGCCGCTTTGATTAAGCTGTTGTATCAATGCTTCAGCACGCTGTTGCAGCGCGTCACTGAAGGTTTCATGCTGCAGCATATGCTCCAGATCCGACGGCCGGGTGGCATCAAAATACAGCCCACGGCGGTCGATAACCCAGGAGCACGGCTGGGTAAATTCGGCCCCCAGGCCGACCGAGCGGATAAAGCCGTCTTCTACCCGGTAAACGGTGACCTTGGGGTGAAAGGCGCTGTCTGGGGTTTTTAGCCCCCAGATTAAGGCGGTAGCGCCTTCGGGTACCTGGTCTGGCTTGCTGACGTAGATTGGC
Source organism: Idiomarina aquatica (assembly GCF_003987185.1). Taxonomy (GTDB): domain Bacteria; phylum Pseudomonadota; class Gammaproteobacteria; order Enterobacterales; family Alteromonadaceae; genus Idiomarina; species Idiomarina aquatica. The sequence goes on from NZ_PIPS01000001.1 coordinate 876,823, forward strand.
TTTAGGTGCCCGAAAAAGCGTTGCCAGGACGACTTCCAGAGTTTGTTGACGCCGACGATGTAAACCCCGTAGCGTGCGCCTTGGCGCACGGATGTTTCTGTCGCGTCAGGACGCGACCTACGAACGTCGGGGTGCGACGTGCCATCGGGATCAGTGTTTGTGGTCACGGATGATCGCGCGGGCCAGATGTACGATGGCGGCGATAAACAGGGTAAATAACAGGAATACCACCCAGTTGTACATGCGCTCCGGCTTGGTTGAATACTCCGGCTGAGTCGGGAACTCCAGTATCGACACCTGTTTGAGCTTCCGGGCCGCTTCGATGCGGGTACTTTCCAGCGCGGTAATAGTGGTGGTGTACAACTGTAACGCAAACTCAGCCCGCAGTTGCAGGGTTTCGTACTCGGCCGAGGTCTGGTTCAGCGCGTTACCGGTTTGCTTCGCCAATTTGTCCTGCTCTAACTGGATTTGTTCTTCTAACGAGCGGATCTCGCTGCTTAGCCGCATCACCTCTGGCGACTGTGGGCTTTGATAGCTCAATAACGCTTTTTTCCGCGCCTCTAACGCGGCGGTTTGTGCCTGCAACTGCGATACCGTACTGAAGATCGCCTGTACCGTTTGAGTGGGTGCTACCAGGCCCTTTTCGTTTTGAAACTGCAGCAATCGTTCGCGCGCATCAAACAACCGTTGTTCCGCAATTTTCGCCTGCTCGTCGATAAATTCGACCTGCTCTTCGGCCAGCCGCTGACCCATTCGGTTCATGTGCTGTTCGCCTTCATCCAGCAACGCTTGCACAATGTTGGTTGCCATCTCACGGTCATAGGCTTCCACCTGAATTTTTAAAATGGCTGAATACTCATCAAATTCGACGCTGATGTGTTTTAGCATGTATTCATGGAAGTGCTCGATGGGCACATCGGCGCTGCCGAGTCGTGACCAACGGTCAATAAACTGTTGTGAATAGTGGCTGCGGAGATCCAGATCCTGTTGCAGTTTTTTTAACATCGTCACCGACAGCAGATGGTCGCGCAGTAACAACAGATCACCCGAGCCCTGGGTACCGCTTAACAGCGATGAGATGTTCATGCTCGACAGATTCACTTCGGGGCTTTCCAACACGATGTGAGCGCGTGACACGTAGCGGTCGGTTGCGATCAGTCCCCAATAAATGGCGGCGATGACAATTAACACGCCCGCCAAAGCCCAGTGCGGCTGTCGTTTGGTAAAGCGGCGTGCAAAACGCAGTAATTTGCTCAGCAAAGCTTAATCCTCGTCGTCTTCGGTTAGGTTGCTGCGGTCGTATTTACCGCGGCCCTTTTTCTTTTTGTGTGCCGGCACCCGGCCGATGCTTTCGTAGTAGGCGTCCAGCGCATCATCGAGTTGGTCGTACCAAATGGCTTCGCCGTTGTGCAAAAAGATGCCTGACTGACACAGGTCGCGCAGGATCTTAACCTGGTGCGACACCATAATAAGGCTGGAACGGCCAACCCGATCCTGAAACGCCTTCGTGGCTTTTTCTTTAAAAGTGACGTCACCGACGGCTGTAGCCTCGTCCGACAGATAAACGTCAAAATCGAACGCCAGTGACAGCCCGAACCCCAGCCGGGATTTCATACCACTGGAATAGGTTGCGATGGGCTTGTCAAAGGCCGGCCCCAGCTCGGCGAAGTCTTCGACTTCTTTGATGACTTCGTCAACGTGCTTGTTGCCACCCTGTATGCGGGTTACAAACTTAACGTTCTGGCGGCCGGTCATCGATGCCTGAAAACCGCCGCTTAGACCAATCGGCCAGCTGATGCGGCAGCGTTCAATGATTTCGCCTTTGTCGGGTTTGTCCATGCCGCCCAGCAATTGCAACAAGGTGGATTTGCCGGCGCCGTTTTTACCGACAATACCCACCGATACGCCACGGGGAATTTTAAAGTTAAGGCCCTTGAGTACCCAGCCACCGCCAAAGGGGCCGTGATAGCGCTTCCAGACATTGCGCGCCTCCAGCATCGGTAATTCACTCACCCTTGCACCTCATTGTGTCTACGTAGCTTGCGCCTTTGGCGCAAGTCATAGTGCTTGTGCCAGCATTGCTTGCGCCCAAGGCGCAAGCTACGAACGGCGTTCATCGTGACACCATCCGCATTTTAAACCTAACGTGCAGCATTAGACCCAATAGAATTGTGCATATAGCCCATTCATACACATAACTCAGTTCAACTCCTCGCAACATATGATAGGTCGAAAAAAAGCTGCCGCGGATGAGTTCAATTGCATGCAACATTGGGTTATACAGCAGATATTCCTGTATAGCCCGAGGCATCATTTGCATTGGGATCATAACTCCCGAGAGAAGGTAAAGTGGTAAAGAAACCAGACTAACAATTTTTCCTGCCTCAGGAAAAAATGTAACCAAAACAGAGAAGCACAGAGCAAAGCCTAACCCTAACAACGCCACACCTAACCACACTTGAATAGCTTCCAAGGGTTTATGGGGTATCATATTAAAATCAAGTAGCACAAATATGGTTATCATTATTAGAGCTACAATGCTATGTAGAACCCCCTCCATTGTACAGCGAACTATCACGGTATCTGTAGGATGCACTTGACGGTAACAGAACAGAGCTTTATTGCCATTAATCGCTGACATGCCTCGGTTCCATAGCGCTTGGAACTTAAAGTACGTCAACAGGCCTATTACCAACCACGGAATAAACTCCACACCAGGCACCAACCTTCCACGACCAATCATATCGCGTACTGCAACGAGTAATACGACGTGCAAGATAGGCTGCAGAAACAACCACACCGGCGCAAAGCGATCCTGAGTCAGGCGCGCACTAAACTCGCGCATAAACAGCGCGCTGTATACGTGCCAGGTTACCAGGTACGGTGACCGCTGCTTGGCGTGCGGAATGCTCATATCGCTGTCAGCGGCCTATAAGTCCAGTGCCACTTTGGTGGCCACCGCGATTTGATAGACAATTTGCGAAATCGACTGAGCCAACTGGATGTTTTTACTGCTGACCGCTGGCAATACCAGAATTTCGTCACCGGCGCGCAGTTGCGCCTCGTCGGCGTCCACCACTTCACCGTTTTGACGCACGATTAAAATGCGGTCATCGTCGGCGCGCTGGGTGATGCCACCGGCACCGTCGATGTAATCCCACACCGTTTTATTATCCACAAACACCGCCGATTGTGGCACGTACACCTCGCCGCTGATCAGCACCGAGTCGGTACGTTTTGGCAGCGTCACCACGTCACCGTGCTGCAACCGAATGTCCACCAATTGATCGTTATTGGTGACCACCAGGCGGCCGGTGGGTTTGGTGTCGCGGGCTTTTTCCACAAACTGACTGATCAATTCAGCTTCCTGCGCCCGTACCTGCGCCTCTTCGGCGGTCGATGACGGCGCCCCCAGGTAGGTTTGCTCTAGCCGGTCGAGGCTTTCTTCCAATGCTTTTTTCTGGCGCTCAGCTACGCTCTGACGGCGGATCGAAACGCTGTTGTAATCGGTTTCTTTCGGGTCAATCGCGACGGTGTTTAAAAATTCCAGTAAGCGCGCGCCTTTCGGCAACACAAAATACGACTGCCCAAGGTAACTGCCTTCTACCTGCACTACGATTTGATCCGCGCGCACGTCGGCAAAGAAGGCGATCTCGTCACCGTCCGTGACTTGTGTCTGCTGAAACTGTTGCAGGGTAAAATAGTCGGCTACCGGATTAACCCCACGGGTACCAACCAGCAACGCGTGCGACACGCCCGGGTTCAGCTTGGTCAACTCGGCAATGCTGGCACCGCTGGCTTGGTTTTCAACCAATTCGTAGTGATAGGCGCGGCCCACATCGCCATAAACGGTCACTTTCGGGCCTCGCTCATGCACCAATAAGGTGTCGCCTTCTTTCAGTTGTGGGTGCTTTAACTGGCCGTTTTGTAAAAAGTCGTACAGATCCAGAGTTTTCAGCACCTTACCGTCGCGCATTAAATCGATGCGGCGGTAGGACCCCAGTTCGTTGTCGATGCCCGAGGCCTGATCCAGAAAGTACAACACCGAGTCGCTCGGTACGCCAGCGTAACGGCCGGGACGATTGACCTTACCGGTGACCATCACCGCGACCGGCTGCACCCCCTGTACGTTGGTGTAGACGTTGACTTCGTTGGGGTAGACGGTTTTAATCGCACGCGTGATAACGCTGTTTAATTGCCCGGCTGGGGTACCCTGCACTTTTACCGGCCCAACGGAAGGGATAAAGACAAAGCCCTGCGCGTCGACCGGCAGAATGCTCTGTACTTCGGTTGCGCCCCAAACCCGCAGCGTGATTTGATCACCCGGCATGATTTGATATTCCGGGTTTAACCCGTCTGAACGCATGCCCCGGAAACCGCCGCTAAACAACTCGGCACCGTAGGGCTTAATGGCGGCGCGCTCCTGCTCCGACAGCATTTCTTCCATTACCGGGCCATAGGTGCCGGTGCGCCAGCTTGAGCGGACCGGTTGCTGCACATTTTGCCCGGTCAGCGGGGACAGCTGTTGTCCCGATGCTGAAAACACCTGCGGATTCACTTGCGGCGGCAGGCTTTGTTCGCTTTGCTGACCGGACTGCGATGCCATGCGTTGCTCGGCTTCAGCCCGTTGTTCGGGGCTGAGATCCGACAAACTTTGTGCCTGAGCGGTGGTGACCAGTGTCGAGCTGAGCATACCCGCCCCCATCAATGCGCTTAGAGCGATAACGCGTAAACCCTTCATTGTGAGCCCCCCTCGGTCAGCGCCCGGCTTTCGAACGCCGGCGTTAGCCCCCAACGTGGATTGGCATCCGGTGTCTGCGCGGCGCTGTAGTCGCAAGCTATGCGTTGCGTATCAACGGCCTGCAACCGCACACAGTAACGACCACTGGCGGCAAAATAACGGTTAATGACTTTGGCCTGAAACTGCTGCCGTCCCTGGGTAGCAATATCGACGACTTCTCCCACCTGGGCAAAACGCACGTCGCGGCTGCTGGCCGGCGTCAGATAATCAATACTGTCGCTGTTCAGCCACTGGCTGGTGTCGGTTTGCGAGGCACATGCGCTTAACAACATGGCCGCCGTTCCGAGCAGAGTTCGTTTGATGGTCACGGGTACATTCACAGGTTTTGATTCCCTTTGCTGTGCAGTTTTGTGCCTTGTTGGATGAATTTTGGGCACGCTACCGCCCTTGGGTTGCGGTTCCCAAAGGCCGATAAATAGGTACATCTTAATTGAGCGTTATTGTACCGACGCAGGCGCCGGCTATCTAGACCTTGAGCAGTCCGATTTGTTAAAAACTGTTTAATTGCTGTAAAAAGCATCACGTCCGTCGGTAACACCAAATAAGGTGCGTTGGCGCATCAGCATCTGTCCGCCGTCACGGGTAAGCGGTGTCCAGCCCACGGTGGCGCGGCCTTTTGAGTCACGGATTTGGAACAAATCAAACGGCAGACTCAGATAAAAGCCTTTGGTAAAGCTGCCCTCACCGTAATCTTCCGCCGACACGTTGGTCTTGGCGGCATAGGCACCGACGATGACGCCGCTGTCAAACTTATGTTCGAAGTTGACCTGCACGCCCCAGTCTTTGGCCAAAAAGCGGCCGGCCGCCACCCGCACCATGGTGTCCGGCAGGAACTCCGGCTGCCAGTAGCCCGATACGTGCCCGGTGATGACATCATAGTCACGGTAGCCGAAATGACTGTCGAAGTCGCGTTGTTTCGCCCAGTTGATGTCGGCAGCAATGCCCCAGCCCTGGTTGTAGGGACGATATAAGATCTCGCTGCCAACACCGCCGAACATCCGCTCGAAATAGCCGCCATACACCGAGGCATACCAGTTTTTATTCAACTGCTTAAGGTAGGTCGCCTGTAAGTTTTCCAGCCAAATATCGGAGAATTCGACGTAACTACGGACAAAGGTGCGAACCCGCGGTAGCGGCGCATCTTCGTCGGTGACCAAAAAGTTGAACTCATCGTAGTTGCCGGCCAAACGCAGTGCAGCGCGACCATCGACAAAGAGATTTTCTTTGATCTCCCAGGTGCTGTACGCGTCAGCACGCAGCTCGTACATGTAAAAGTTTTCTGGACTACCAAAGGATTGCTGAATATAGGGGCGCACGCTGAATGACGGCATATTCCAGTCGGTATCGCGTCGAGACAACTGTCGCCCTTGTGTGGCGATGGTGTCAATATCGCCGCGCTGAATGGCTTCTCTGGCATCGGCGTCTATGGTTTCAGCACGCATCGCCGCTTTAATTTTGTCAGCGTCGATGGTGGTTTGCCGCAGTTTAATGCCATACGGTGCGTCGATGAGGCGATACGCTTCTATCGACTCTGGCAGTTTGGTGGCCAACAGCCGGCCGGTGCGTTCATCACTTTCGTCGCGATCGCGATAACGGGTTTGATAACCGTAGCTGTTCAGGGTTTTACCGTCGTCATCGATGGTCAGTTCGGCACTGACCCAACCGGTTTCGCGATACACCTCGCCCGCCAGGCGGTCGGCATCCAGTTGGTCGATGTACACCGGCCGGCGGGTGTTATCGAGATCTTCTGCCAAACGCTTACGCGGGCGCTGTTTGTATTGGGTGATGTCGTTAAAGTTGGTGCGTAGGTTAAAACCAAACATGACGGTGTTACCGCGCTCGAAACTGACCTGTACGTTGGCGTATTCGTGCAGCCGGTAATGCAACCCGAGGTTCCAGTTGGAATCCTGTATGATCGGCGTGCGTGACGATTCATCGCTGTAGTCGTTGCCGTCGTATTCAACTTTGACGCTCAACGGCTCCCACGGCGTTTGCCATTCGACACCGCCGTACAGCGCGGCATTACCTTTAAACCATTCGTCGTATTCAAAGCTGCCGCCTTCACCCCGGAACCCACCAGGTCGCTCGCAATAGGAGTCGGTGAGTTTACAAAAGGGGTTATCGATATTGCCGCTGCGGCCTAAATAACCCCAACCGATACCGAGGGTGAAATCGAAATCGTGCCAGCGCTTCGAGGCCACCAGGTACTCACCGGAGAACTGCCCGGTGCCGGCGAAATCGCGTAAGCCAACGCTCACTTCGGGACGGTACTGGGTTTCTTCCCAGAGTCGGAATTTCACATCAACGCCGCGGTCTTTGTAGGTTTGGTCACCGGAAAAGTCGGGGTTGGGATTATAAAGCCGGGTACGCACGTCGTTGTAGCGAATGATGGTTTCCAACCAGGGAAACAATTGCAGGCTGAGACCAACGCGCCGGTATTCGTCGTTGTCGTAATAAAACACGCTGAATTCGCCCTGCCGAGCCATGCGTGCCGACGGCATTTGTAATAGCCCGGTACCGCCGACATCGGTTTGCGTAGGCTCGTAGCGTAAATAATCCGGAATGTCCTGCGCCTGGGCAGCGCCGGTGAGGCTCAGCGCGACCATGCCTGAGGTTAGCAGCCCCTTACGGGTTAATGGCGAAAAACGGCTCATTCGTTACGTCCTGCTGCGTCGTAATGTTTTAAGATGCGTACCATAAGTTCATTAATACCGGTGAGTTGCTGCGGCAACTCGGATTCGTCCAGGCCGATGTAAAGTAATGTGCCGCCGGTCAGTTGGGCCGGCACCGGACAGTCGTGTGGGTTAGCCAACGCCAATGGTTGCTGCCGACGATGGTCGTAGCAACGCGCGAGTTTATGGCTGTTGTAATTAGCTACCGGCCGATGGGCGACACTGCCGTTGCTGTTAATTTGCCAGACAAATCCAGGCTCTGCAGCGGCGCCGGGGGGATGTTGCCGCAATAGCTTCTGAATACGGTTGTCGTTGGCCGGGCTTTGTAACACCGGCGTGCCGGGATTTTGAGTCACCCCAAACCATTCAACCACCGCGCTGCGCTGAGCGAATTTCAGACGAAAGTGTTGGCTCTGCTGATTATCGGCGAGAACCGGGTTACTGCCTTGTTGCAAGCGCATGGTCTGCCAAGGGATGCCAAGATAGTAACTGGCGTAAAAGTCACTGTGCTGGAGCTGCTGTTGCAACTGCTGCGCTGCTTGCACTAACGCTGCGTTATTCTCGCCGCGGGCGTAACGCTCGATGGCGTTCAAATGCTGGCGGGCTTGCTCGATCATGCCTTGTAAATCGTATTGCAACTGTTGCGAGCCAATGCGGCTGGCTACCCAGTCAAATTCACCAGCCCGGCTGAGCAATGGTTTGATCACGCCGGTCAGTCGAGTACCCGGCGGAACACTGTACTGCTGCTGTTCACCGTTGGGATACACCACATCCAGCGTCAACGGCGGCTGTTCGGCGAGCGCTGTACCACTCACGAACAGCGCCCATGTCATTAATCGTTTCAACCGTATACGCAACGCCACTATTGACCTCCGTTCGTGACATAGGGTTTTAGCTCTACCCACTCGGCACGAGGAAAGTCAGGCGTCAGCTGTTGTGTTGATTTAACCACCCGCGGCTGTTGCTGGCTGATCCAATAGTGGTTTTGATAGTGCCATTGTTGCCCCGCCAGCGTTGCTGTTAAGTGCTCCGTCCAACGGGTTGCTTCGATGCGACGGTCCCCCGGCAGCGTCAGGGTTTCGGTGTCACCGCGACGGAATTCACTGCGGATGTGATAACTTTGTTCGTCCATGCCTTCGCCGACATACACGGTTGCCTGCCAGGTTTTTTCGCAATCACGCGCCGCAGTGGTTAGACAGACTAACGGATCCGCTGATTGATCATGCACGCTTTTCAAGGGCCGCTCGATGGCGTCGAACGGACTGTCCAGCCCTTCGGTTTCGAGCATTCGCCCGTGTCGTAATACCACCGATTCGTTATTGGCTGAAACGTAGGTGTGCCGTTCACCGTCGACAAAACCAAGCACCACCGCCGCTCGCGGTTGGTTCTCGATGGTCACGTACTGACTGGCGTAGGTCAGATTATTTATCTGGGTATCGGTAAGTGTCACCGAGTCTGCGCCAAAAACGGCGTATTCGAGGGTATTTTGCACGCTTTTAACATAAGCACTGCACCCGGTTAACATTAATCCTGCCGCCAATGTCGCCAGTACCGTTTTTGTGCCTGTTGAGTTGATGCGCTGCATTATTTGTCAGAATCCTATTTTTATGGCGCAAAGCTGGTTTTAGGGTATAAAAAAAACCGCTGCGTGAACAGCGGTTTTTCATTTACCTTACAACCTAACGACTGAGTGGAATTAACCGCCCGTTGTCGTTGTTGTGGTGGTTGTCGTCGTTGTTGTTGGCGGCGGCGGTGGCGGAGGCGGCGGAACGATATCATCATCGTCGTTTGCCTCAGCGATTGCTGCTGCCGCTACCGCTGCTGCCGCTACACCTGCAGCGATTGCACCGGCGCTGATGCCACCAGCGGCTGCTGCACTGGCACTAGCACCGGCTGCGCTACCAGAAGCACCGCCTCCGGCTGTACCAGCACCACCTTCTTCCTGTGGTAATGGCAATGGTTCTGCCATTACAGGAGAGGCAGCCAGCATGGTTGCTGCGATTGCAGCTGCTAACTTCTTCATCATGTAAAACACCTCAATATGTGTTTGTTATCGATTGGCCAATCAAACCACACACCTGTGGTTGATTACCTACAAACGTAGCGCGAAGCGGCCTGTTTTGCAAGCGGTTTTTTGGCTTCGCTTCGCTCCGCGGTTTGGGGCCTTCGGCCGGGATGGGCTTCGCTTCGCTCCGCGGTTTGGGGCCTTCGGCCGGGATGGGCTCGCTTCGCTCGCGGTTTAGGGCCTTCGGCCGGGGTGGGCTCGCTTCGCTCGCGGTTTGGGGCCTTCGGCCGGGATGGGCTTCGCTTCGCTCGCGGTTTGGGGCCTTCGGCCGGGGTGGGCTTCGCTTCGCTCGCGGTTTGGGGCCTTCGGCCGGAGTGGGCTCGCTTCGCTCGCGGGATAGGGCTGCGCCGGCTTGGGGTTTTATCGTTATCCCGCGAGCGAAGCGAGCCTAAACCGCGCGAAGCGCCTAAACCAGCCGTAGGCTCTATCCCGCGAGCGAAGCGAGCCTAAACCGCGCGAAGCGCCTAAACCAGCCGTAGGCTCTATCCCGCGAGCGAAGCGAGTCCAAACCGCGCGAAGCGCCTAAACCAGCCGTAGGCTCTATCCCGCGAGCGAAGCGAGCCCAAACCGCGCAAAGCGCCTAAACCAGCCGTAGGCTCTATCCCGCGAGCGAAGCGAGCCTAAACCGCGCGAAGCGCCTAAACCAGCCGTAGGCTCTATCCCGCGAGCGAAGCGAGCCTAAACCGCGCAAAGCGCCTAAACCAGCCGTAGGCTCGGAGACAGTTGTTGTCGGTTGTATAAAATGTTTAAATCGTGTTAACAACTCAACATCTCATTTGGTACCTTTGTATGACATTAAAACCTCTTGCGCTTGCCGCGTTGCTGGCATTGCCTGCGGCAGCTGAAACCCAGTACCCCGATGTTCATTCGATGATGACTCAGGGTAATTTGATTGTCGGTTCTACTCTGAACGTTGCCGGTCAAACGCTTAAAATTGCGGACAGCAGTCTGCCCGAGCGTGGCTTTCTGGTTCTGGAGACACTACGCCAGGTAAATGGTAAAAACGCCTACCGCGGTTTTGTCCAACAGGGGCCGGATGTCACTCTGACGGTGTTGCAACATGCCGATGGTTCCATTACGAAGATTTATCAGTCCGACAACGGTTCCGAAATAAAGACAGTGAATGGGGTACGGAAAGAGCCGCTGCAACCTTCTGTGGATGTTGATTCGACCGCTCGTGCCGAAGGCACAAGGTACGAAGGCGTAGCTCGTGCCTCCGGCACGAGTCCCCAACCTCAATTATCCCCCGCTCCGATCGACGACGGGCTTAACCGCGTTGACACATTGGTGTTGTTTGATCCGCGGCTGCCGGCACGGGTTAATATGATTGGCCGTCAGTTCGAAACCGATTTGCAGGGGGCGATGAATCTCACCCAGACCATTTTCAGTAACTCTGAGTTGCCGTTTGAGCACAATCTGGCCGCAACTCACGCGATCAACCTGCCAAGCACCACCGACCGCTACATTAACTCGCCGACCGAGGATATCCTTGATGAACTGGTCGCCAGTGGCGAAGTGCAACGGCTTAAAGACATCTACGACGCTGACGTTGTGCATTACATCGGCATCACCGACCAGGTGTGTGGACAGGCATTTGTTGCCAATGATATCGATTTGAATAACGAATTTAACTCGACCTCGCTGGATTTTCAGGTGGCTTACACCAACTACGGCTGTTTGGGGAACAGTACCTTTGCGCACGAGCTCGGCCACAACTTAGGTCTGTACCACGACCGTTACACCCTGGCCAACAACGAAGACGGTGCCGGCGAGTCGTTTGATAATCATATCCCTTACGGTTACATCGAGCCCGAAGGCCAGTTTTACACCACCATGGCGTATCAAAGCAGTTGCACCGACGTGTTTGCCACCGCTGAATGTGAGTCTGCGCCGATTTATTCCAACCCGGATGTGGTCATCGACGGTGAATCGGCCGGCGCCCCGGCCGAAGTCACCGAATCCGCCGACGCCAGCCGTGGTTTAGCGCTGACGCTACCTTGGGCCGTGGCCTACTCGAGCCTTCAGGATTATACCGGTATGAGCCTGACCCCCGCCGGCGACGGTGGCGGGGTGTTAAGTTTTGCCACCAACGACAACCTTGATTACGTGCTGCTTGACCGCTCCTGTAATGACAACCGCTTTTTCACCGCCGCGCAAATTGCCGACGGCACCGATGCCAGTAGCGGTGTTGCCAGCGGTTCGTTAAGTGACAGCTCAACGCTGCGCGCCTGTGTGCTGGAAGCGACGGACGCCGCCAATTCCGGTTATCGGCCGGTGGCTGAATACCAGGCTAATATTGATCAAAGTGGTTCTCAGCCTGCCTACCTGCTGGTGCAGAATAACAGCCTGTGGGTGTACGACAGTAGTCTGGCGCAAACCATCGACTTTATTGTATCGGACGATACGGTAGCTAACAGCGACATCGCACTGGCGTTGTTTAACGACGCAGCAGGCGGCCGTCCGGCACTGGCCGATGGCATCGCGCAGGCACAACAGTGGTTTGATGTGAGTATCAGTGGTAGCGGTAGCGAGCGTACGGCGACGCTGAATTTTATTAAATCCCCGGCAGAAATCGCGCTGGAACTGGCGGCTGACGACCAGCGTAACCCCTTCCATTTACCCTTGGCGCTGGTCGACACCCGTTACAATGAATACGCCGTAGCGTCCGTTGTTTGGGTGACCGATGACCCAGAACAACCAGGCAAAGGCCTGCCTTATGGCTTTTTCGAAGACGGTGAATTTTTGCTGGACGAACAACCCTACGAAATTTCAGCCTTGCTGAATAACCTTCCGGCGGATGCGACGGTAACGGTTGAGCAGGCCGGCGATATTACTTTACCGAATTTTTCATACACGGTGACCGAAGGTGATACGGCCAATCAACGTGTTATTGAGGTACAAGGTGACCCGGTTAATATTGACGCGAACGGCACCTGGCAGCTGATTGCTCGTTGGGGTGACCGCGCCGACCAGCGTGTTACCTTAAACTTGAGCGGCTACGCCGAAGATGGCAACCGTGTTGAAGACGTGCAAGTGTTGTCGGAGTTGGTTGAAGGGGTTGATATCCTGCTGGAAGTTACCCTCGCCGATCTTGAGGATAACTCATTCTGGGACACCTTGGAGATCCGTCGTTTAGTCCCCGGAGCCGAAGACGTTGTTTACGATACGCCCGAGTCACAGGACGGCAACCGGTTTGTGTTTAACTTGGGGCAACTGGATGCCGATGACTACGAGTTTCAGATAGCGCTGGACTATGTTGATGGTGGCCAGATTGTCTATTCTTTGGATCTAACCGTCGCTGAGGGCGATGGTGGCGGCGGTAGCGTCAACCAGGCACCAACGGTTTCAGTCAGTGCCGACAGCTCGACTGTCGAGGTTGGGGACAGCTTGGTAATAAGTGCTTCGGCTTCCGACCCCGACGGTGACGAATTGACGTACTCCTGGGAGCAGGTTTCCGGTAACGACTTGACCTTATCCGGCACGGATACTGATGAGTTGACCGTAACCGCCAATGAAGAGGGCTCGTACACCGTAGAAGTGACTGTTACCGACCCATCCGGCGCCAGCGATACGGCATCGTTTGAGTTTAGTGCAGAAGCCGCAGCGGTCGAGCCACCACCGGTCACCGAACCGGACAACGGCGGCTCCAGCGGCGGCAGCAGCGGCTGGCTGGTTATTTTGCTGGCGTTGTTAGGCTCGCTTCGCTCGCGATTTAGAGCCTTCGGCTGATCTAGGCTCGCTTCGCTCGCGGGATAGAGCCTTCGGCTGACCTAGGCTCGCTTTGCTCGCGGGATAGAGCCTTCGGCTGACCTAGGCTCGCTTTGCTCGCGGGATAGAGCCTTCGGCTGGCCTAGGCTCGCTTCGCTCGCGGGATAGAGCCTTCGGCTGACCTAGGCTCGCTTCGCTCGCGGGATAGAGCCTTCGACTGACCTAGGCTCGCTTCGCTCGCGGGATAGAGCCTTCGGCTGACCTAGGCTCGCTTCGCTCGCGGGATAGAGCCTTCGGCTGGCCTAGGCTCGCTTCGCTCGCGGGGTAGAGCCTTCGGCTGACCTAGGCTCGCTTCGCTCGCGGGGTAGAGCCTTCGGCTGATCTAGGCTCGCTTCGCTCGCGGGATAGAGCCTTCGGCTGGCCTAGGCTCGCTTCGCTCGCGGGATAAAGATCAAACCCTAAACCGGCGCAGCCCGATCCCGCGGAGCGAAGCGAGCCCATCCCGGCCGAAGGCCCTAAACCGGCGCAGCCCTAAACCGCGGAGCGAAGCGGAGCCTATTCCGGCCGAGGGCCTTAAGCCGGCAGGCCTGAAAAACCGACAATATCTTACAATTCTTGCAGTTGCTGTCAGCTGGCAAACTCGTTAAGCATGTATCATCTTTGAAGCTTCTTTTTCAATACCTGTAGGAGGCTTCGTGCTTTATAACCGCGCCAAACTCATCTCACTATCTGTTTTCATCACTCTATCCCTATCCGGCTGTGTCAGCACCACCCCAAAGCTCGGTGGTAGCGGTGGCATGACCACCAGTGGCGGCGCCGGCGGCGCATCCGCCAGCGGCGCTAATTCAGAACTTGAGCGCTGCGATGCACCACTGGGTACACTGTCGGTATTTGAGGATACCGAGGACAATTGGTGGCGGGACTATCAAAGCCGTTACCCCAAGCTCGGCTCTACCCTGCCTGTGATTCGACTCATGATCCAGCAATCTAATTGTTTTGTGATTGTCGAACGCGGAAAAGCAATGGCCGCCATGCGCGCCGAAAGAGCATTGATGGACAGCGGCGAGTTGCGCGCCGGCAGTAACTTCGGCAAAGGCCAGTTGGTATCCGCCGACTATACCGTCACCCCGTCAATTCAGTTTTCTGAAAAAGGCACACAAAAGGCAGGCGCCCTGCTCGGTGGCTGGGTAGGTTTAGTCGCCGGGGGACTTTCGGCTAATGAAGCATCAACCACGCTAATGCTGATTGATAACCGCTCCGGTGTACAGGTTTCAGCCGCGACCGGCAACGCCAAGAACTATGATTTCGGTGGCTTCGCTGGATTCTGGGGGCTGGGATTAGGTGCCGGCGGTTACACGGATACCCCAGAAGGAAAAGTGATTTCCGCCGCGTTCCTGGATTCCTACAACAATATGGTTCGCGCACTGCGCAATTACAAATCTCAGGAAATCGCAGGGCCAAGACTTTCGGCGGGATAGGCTCGCTTCGCTCTGCGATTTAGGGCCTTCGGCCGGGATGGGCGCTTCGCGCGGTTTAGGCTCGCTTCGCTCGCGGGATAAAGATCAAACCCTAAACCGGCGTAGCCCTATCCCGCGGAGCGAAGAGGAGCCTATCCCGGCCGCAGGCCCTAAACCGCGGAGCGAAGCGAAGCCTATCCCGGCCGCAGGCCCTAAACCGCGGAGCGAAGCGAAGCCTATCCCGGCCGCAGGCCAAAAACCGCGCGAAGCGAAGCCGGGAGAGCCGGGAGTGTTTAGAATTTGTAGGTTATACCGACGCGGAACTCGTTGTCGATGTCATCAAAGTTGCCACGGAAACCGACATCGGCGGCAAAGTTCTGGTCAAAGTTATAACGCACCGATGCCCCTACTGAAGCATAGCCATCGAGCGCAGTATCGTAACTGGCATCAAACATGGCACTGGCCTGGGTACTCAATGGTAGTTCGGTACCAATACCTGCGTATGCACCGGTGTCGTCGCTGCGACCAAAATCATAATGGCTTACACCGCCACGGATAAATACCGGTGAATTCGTGATCAAATACTGACCACCTGCACGAAGACCGACATCGCCGAGATCAAAAGCTTCTGCTTCAACGACCCAATTGCGATCCAGCTGACGCGACGCCTTAATAAAAAAGTCTGAATCACCAAAGTCATTGTAACCACCGCTCACATAAGTGCGGTCTTGAGCTTCTGCTGTCGCCGCGATGCTTACGGCCAAAATTGCGGTTAATCCGATTAACTTTTTCATGTTACTGCCTCCTGTGAAATACGTGATCTCAGTATGGCACTTTGGCTGAATTCGGCTAGGGTTGGGGGCGTAAAGGTTTTGCAAAACTTTGGGCTCGCTTCGCTCGCGGGCTAGAGCCTTCGGCTGTTCTGGGCGCTTCGCGCGGTTTGGGCTTCGCGGCTTAGGCTCGCTTCGCTCGCGGGCTAGATCCTTCGGCTGATCTGGGCGCTTCGCGCGGTTTAGGCTTCGCGGGGTAGGCTCGCTTCGCTCGCGGGATCAAGATAAAACCCCAAACCGGCGCAGCCCTATCCCGCGGAGCGAAGCGACGCCTACCCCAGCCGAAGGCTCTAAACCGCGAGCGAAGCGAAGCCCACCCCAGCCGAAGGCTCTAAACCGCGGAGCGAAGCGGAGCCTATCCCGGCCGAAGGCTGGAAATCATAGGGAGAATGTTATGGATTACAGGAAGTTGAAAGTTTGGGAGTTATCGTTGTCGAGTTGTTTTCTTGTGCTGGAGCAGGCGGAAAGTTGCCGGGTGTTTGTTTTTAATGACCAAATTATTCGTTCGTCGCTCTCGGTGCCAAGCAATATTGCAGAGGGAATGGTGCGACCAACTGCAAAGCAGCAATTGCAATTTCTGAATTATGCGCGGGCTTCTAATGCGGAAATGGAAACTCAGATTTTAGTGGCTCAACATGGACACTATTTTTCGGCTGATGCCTGCAGTACGCTATTGCAGAACTGTACTAGGGTTGGGGTCATGCTGTTTAGGTTGATGCAAAAAATCGAGAGTCGTTAGAGCCTGCGGCTGATCTGGGCGCTTCGCGCGGTTTGGGCTCGCTTCGCTCGCGGTCTAGGGCCTTCGGCCGGGATAGGCTTTCGGCGGTTTAGGCTCGCTTCGCTCGCGGATTAAAGATAAAACCCCAAACCGGCGCAGCCCTATCCCGCGTAGCGAAGCGAAGCCTACCCCAGCCGAAGGCTCTAAACCGCGGAGCGGAGCGAAGCCTACCCCAGCCGAAGGCCCTAAACCGCGAGCGAAGCGAGCCTACCCCGGCCGAAGGCCCTAAACCGCGGAGCGAAGCGAAGCCTACCCCGGCCGAAAGCCCTAAACCGCGGAGCGAAGCGGAGCCTATCCCGGCCGAAGGCCCTAAACCGCGAGCGAAGCGAAGCCTACCCCGGCCAAAGCCCCTAAACCGCGAGCGAAGCGAGCCTACCCCGGCCGAAGGCCCTAAACCGCGAGCGGAGCGAAGCCCACCCCGGCCGAAAGCCCTAAACCGCTAGCGAAGCGAAGCCTACCACGGCCGAAAGCCCTAAACCGCTAGCGAAGCGAAGCCTACCCCGGCCAAAGGCTCTAAACCGCGGAGCGGAGCGAAGCCTACCCCGGCCAAAGGCCCTAAACCGCGGAGCGAAGCGAGCCTACCCCGGCCGAAGGCTCTAAACCGCGGAGCGAAGCGAAGCCTACCCCGGCCGAAGGCCCTAAACCGCGAGCGAAGCGAAGCCAATCAAAGCTCCGCTTCTTGTACTTCGATGTAGGTTTGTTCGCGCCAGACGCCTTCGATTTCGATGATGGAGCCGACTTCGAGGGCGGCGAAAAATTCTTCTAGGGTCGCGCTTTCACCGTCGATTTCCAATTCGCTGTTTGAAGTGAAGCGTAACTCGTGGCCGTTAACGATGACGCTGTCGCCGTCAATGGACTCTACGGAGCCTTCAAATTCGGCTTTGCCGCGTTTGTCCGCTCCATTGTCGTCATCTTCGTCTTCATCGTCTGCTTCGATTTCGACTTCGCGGGCTACCAAGATGTCACCGTCGTAGTCACCTTCGACCTCGACTTCGATGTCGGTTTCAGCGCTGAACAATGCGACAAACTCCTCAACGGTCAGTTCTTCATCGTCACCTTCAAACTCGGTGTTGTCAGCAAATGCGACGCTGATGCCGGCGACGGTCATGCCGTCGACGGTTACATCACTGGCAATGCCTTTGACTTCACCTTCGCGGTCGTCCTCTTCTGCGCGTTTAATTTTTAGCGCCAGATATTCGCCGTCATCGTTGACCACAGCCAATACTTTTAGCCAGTCGTTAACGGCGATTCGGTCAAAATTAAACTGACGTGCGCCCTGACCGGAGGTATCGAGGTAACTGGTGTCTTCGTCAACAACAAAGGTGATGTCGTTAACCACGAAGGTTTGCGCGTCAGCATCGACGGCGGTGACCTGACCTTCGGTCTTCTGGCGTGCTTCCTTAGCAATAAATTCGACTTCTTTGGCGTTTAACTGCTCACCGTCGTATTCCGCTTCGACTTTTACCCGCACGCCGTTGGTCAGGCGCGAGGCCGGGCCGTCTTCAAATTCGGTGTCGTCGGTTACGGTAAAGGTATAGCGGTTAACCTCAAAGGTACCTGCGGTTTCATCATAGCCGCTGACGATACCGGCAATTTTTACTTCGTCGGCATCATCGATGTCGTCAAATTCACGATCTTTGTTCTCAATTTCGGTCGCTACCAGGGTCTGTGTTTCAGCATCAAACGCTTCACCTTCGACTTTAACGTACAGACCGTCTTCCAGATCGTCAGCCGTCATGTCATCAAACTCGGCACTGCTGTAGTCAATGGTCAGTTCGTTGAGCATGAAGGTTTGTGCTGTGGTATCGAGCGCACTGACGGTGCCTTTAAGCTTCATTTCCGTTTCGTCGTTTTCCAACTCGATACGGGTCGCATAAAAATCGCCGTTGTCATCGATGTAACCACTCACTTCGATGATATCTCCTACCGCCAGGGTATCGGCGTCGGTTTCGTCGAACTCGGTTAAGTCATTAAAGACGACTTGCTGGCCAAGCACTTCAATAATGCCGGCTTCACGGTCAATAAAGCTGACCGGACCTTGCAAATGTTCTTCGTAACGGATATCGGTGGCTTCAGGGTCCTCGCCATCGTTAGAGGAGGAAGCCGCCAGTGAAACAACCATACCGACTTTAAGATCACCTTCTGTTGCCGCCGGATTATTGCCGGTCGCAATGTTGGCGTTCTCTGAGCGATAGCGCTGACCGTTTACATACACACTACCAAACCCGGTTATTACGCCTTCAGTATAAACCGTGGTTGAGCTGCCGCTGTTGTCATCGCCTGGCGGTGGGTTGGACACGTTGTCATCGGATGAATCGGAGCCGCCGCAAGCAGCCAGTGTGGTGGACAGTGCAAGTGCAATGAGTGATTTA
Source organism: Idiomarina aquatica (assembly GCF_003987185.1). Lineage (GTDB taxonomy): Bacteria > Pseudomonadota > Gammaproteobacteria > Enterobacterales > Alteromonadaceae > Idiomarina > Idiomarina aquatica. The sequence goes on from NZ_PIPS01000001.1 coordinate 895,506, forward strand.
GAGAAACGCATGGTAACCTCCCGTGCGAATAATCAAAAAAGTGTAACAAAGTATTACCATGCTTCTGATTAGTTACAAAGGGGTTTACGGGAAATTTACTATTTAGGCTCGCTTTGCTCGCGGGGTAGAGCCTGCGGCTGGGATAGGCCTTCGGCGGCTTAGGCGCTTCGCGCGGTTTAGGGCCTTCGGCCGGTGTAGGGCTGCGCCGGTTTGGGGTTTGATCTTTATCCCGCGAGCAAAGCGAGCCTAAACCGCCGAAGGCCTACACCAGCCGCAGGCTCTAGACCGCGGAGCGCAGCGAAGCCTACCCCGGCCGAAGGCCCTAAACCGCGGAGCGCAGCGAAGCCTAAACCGCGAACGAAGTGAGCCTAGAAAGCCGTCCGGGCGTTGCGGAACAGGCGCATCCATGGGCTGTCTTCGCCCCACTCGTCTGGGTGCCAGCTGTTGGCGACGGTGCGGAATACGCGTTCCGGGTGCGGCATCATGGCGGTGACTCGACCATCGCTGTTGGTCACCGCGGTAATGCCATTCGGGCTGCCGTTCGGGTTACACGGATAGCTTTCCGTGACTTCGCCCCAGTTATTGATGTAGCGCATGGCCACCTGACCGGCATTTTCTAACTGGCTTTGCTGCGCCGTGTTCTTGAACTCGGCGCGGCCTTCACCGTGCGACACCGCAATCGGCATCCGTGAACCGGCCATGCCGCTGAAGAACGCTGAATTGGACTCGGCTACCTCCACCAGGCTGAAACGGGCTTCAAAACGTTCACTGCGGTTGGTGACAAACCGCGGCCAATGATCGGTTCCCGGGATCAGTTCTTTCAACGTGGTCAGCATCTGACAACCGTTACAAACCCCAAGTGCCAGCGTGTCGTTACGTTCAAAGAACGCCTGGAACTGCTCGCGGGCGCGGGCATTGAACAGAATCGACTTCGCCCAGCCTTCACCGGCGCCCAGTACGTCACCGTATGAGAAGCCGCCACAGGCCGCCAGCGCTTGCATATCTTTGAGGTCAACACGGCCAGCGAGAATGTCACTCATGTGCACGTCAATGGCTTCGAAACCGGCACGATCCCAGGCTGCGGCCATCTCATAGTGAGAATTAACGCCCTGCTCACGTAAAATCGCCACGCGTGGGGCATTGCCCTTACTGATGTATGGCGCCGCAATATCCTCGTGTACATCAAAGGTCAGATCCGCCTGCAAGCCCGGGTTGTCAGCACGCTGCTTGAGCTGGAATTCCTCATCAGCGCAGACCGGATTATCCCGCAGTCGCTGCATCTGATGGGTGGTTTCCGCCCACAGAGTACGGAAATGGGTGCGCGAGCCAGTAAGTACTTGCTTACCGTCGATGGTAAAGCTCACCTCATCTTTCTCGGTTGGCTGACCAATGTTGTGAACCAAATGACCGATGCCGTTGATGTGATACGCCTTCATCACATGTTCAAGTTGTTCGTCGGTAACCTGCAACACCGCACCGAGTTCTTCTGAGAACAGCAATTTCATGGCATCTTCGGTGGTCGAGCCAAAATCACGCCCGAGCGCACGGCCGCCGGCCTTGGCGGCGTCGTCGAGATCAATCTCAACACCGCAATGGCCGGCAAACGCCATTTCGGCCACAGTGGTGAATAAGCCGCCGTCGGAACGGTCGTGATAGGCAAGGATACGACCTTCGCCGATCAGTTCCTGGGTGGTTTCGAAGAAGGCTTTAAATTCGCCCGCGTCATCTAAATCTGGCGTTTCAGTACCGAACTGCTGGAACACCTGTGCCAGCGCCGAGGCGCCTAATCGGTTTTTACCGTTACCTAAGTCCACCAGCAACAAATGAGTCTTGCCTTTATCCAGGCGCAACTGCGGTGTGAGCGTATTACGAATGTCATTGACCCGTGCAAACGCCGTGATCACCAGCGACATCGGTGCGGTTACTGCTTTATCTTCACCGTCTTCCTGCCACTGTGTTTTCATCGACATTGAATCTTTACCGACCGGGATGGTGATGCCTAACGCCGGGCAAAGCTCTTCGCCGACGGCTTTCACGGCTTCATAAAGGCCAGCATCTTCACCGGGGTGGCCGGCTGCCGCCATCCAGTTGGCCGACATTTTCACGCGTTGCAGATGGCCAACGTCAGCTGCGGCAAGGTTCGTTAACGCCTCACCCACTGCCATCCGCGCGGATGCGCCGTAGTTCAGCAATGCCAGCGGCGTGCGCTCACCCATCGCCATGGCTTCGCCGTGATAGGTATCGTAGCTTTGTGCGGTAACGGCCACATCAGCCACCGGGATCTGCCACGGACCAACCATTTGGTCACGGTTAACCAGGCCGGTAACGGTACGGTCACCGATGGTGATTAAGAAAGTTTTCTCGGCAATCGCCGGCAACCGCATCAAACGTTCTGCGGCTTGCTGAGGGCTAATACCGTCCAGTGTCAGCACCTCGCCCTCGGCTTTTTTGCTTTGCACGTCGCGATGCATTTTCGGTGGCTTACCGAGCAACACGTCCAGCGGCAGATCGATCGGCTGGTTATGGAATTTAGCGTCGTTGAGCAAAATGGTCAGCTCTTCGGTGGCCTCGCCAATAACGGCGTATTCCGCGCGTTCGCGGGCACAGATGTCTTCAAAGCGCTGCAGATTTTCCGGCGCAATCGCCATCACATAACGTTCCTGCGACTCGTTACACCAGATTTCCAACGGCGTCATACCCGGTTCGTCGTTCGGAATGTCACGCAGTTCAAACTTGCCGCCACGGCCGCCATCGCTGACCAGTTCCGGCATGGCGTTGGACAAACCACCGGCACCAACGTCATGAATAAAGGCGATGGGGTTGTCCGCACCGAGCTGCCAGCAGCGGTCGATGACTTCCTGGCAGCGACGTTCCATTTCCGGGTTGTCACGCTGCACCGAAGCGAAATCGAGATCCTCGGTTGATTCACCGCTGGCCATCGATGAGGCAGCACCGCCGCCCAGGCCGATGTTCATCGCTGGACCACCCAATACCACCAGTTTGGCTCCGACCGGGATGTCGCCCTTTTGCACGTGCGCTTCGCGAATATTACCCAAACCGCCGGCGATCATGATCGGTTTATGATAGCCGCGCATCTCACGGCCATTATGGCTGTTGACGGTCTGTTCAAAGGTGCGGAAGTAACCGGTCAGTGCCGGACGACCAAATTCGTTGTTAAATGCGGCACCACCCAGCGGACCTTCCAGCATGATGTCCAGCGCGGTCACGATGCGCGCCGGTTTGCCGTAGTTTTCTTCCCACGGCTGCTTGAAGCCCGGGATGTTCAGGTTAGAAACACTGAAACCGACCAATCCGGCTTTAGGTTTGGAGCCGACACCGGTAGCGCCTTCGTCACGAATCTCACCGCCGGAGCCCGTTGCTGCACCCGGATACGGCGAAATGGCCGTCGGGTGGTTGTGGGTTTCGACTTTCATCAGAATGTGAATGGGTTCGTGGTTGTAGCTGTAGGTTCCGGCTGCGCCTTCACGGTTTAGGCTCGCGCTTTGCGCTTGCGGTTTAGGGGCTGCGCCCGATATCGGGGCTGGGTAAAAACGGCCGGCGTCGAACCCTTCCATCACGGCGGCGTTATCTTTGTACGCCGACAATACGTAATCCGGGGTTACTTCATAGGTGTTTTTGATCATTTTAAACAGCGACTTCGGCTGTTCGACACCGTCGATGGTCCAGTCGGCGTTAAAAATTTTGTGTCGGCAATGCTCTGAGTTGGCCTGCGCGAACATGTACAACTCGATGTCGTTCGGGTTGCGGTTGAGTTTTTTAAAGTTTTCAACCAGATAGTCAATTTCGTCGTCGGCCAGCGCCAAGCCCAGGCTGATGTTGGCGTCAGCCAGTGCCGCGCGGCCGCCGGCCAGGATGTCGACGCTGGACAATGGTTTTGGCTCATGCTTCTCGAATAACTTTTCGGCGTCCTGCTCGTGATACAACACGGACTCGGTCATACGGTCATGCAGCAGCGCAGCGGCCTGTTTTTGTTCTTCGCCGGATAAATCCCCCTCGAGGAAATAGGCAATACCACGCTCGATACGATGGACATTCTTCAAGTCGCAGTTATGCGCGATATCGGTCGCTTTTGATGCCCAAGGGCTGATGGTACCCAGACGAGGGGTAACCAATAGATAGTTGCAACCATCCTCGTGGGACTGTGCCTCGCCGGCATCCGGGCCGTAAGTTAAGAGTTTTGTGAGGGTATCGCGCTGGGCGTCTGAGAGCGGTGAGTGTAGATTTACGAAGTGTCGGTATTCGGCGTAGAGCCCTTTGACCGGCAACCCCGCCTGCTTTAACTGTTCGAGTTTCTTGGTAATTTTAAAGGCGGATAATGCCGGTGCACCACGAAAGATTTCCACTTTGCTGTCTCCAAACGCTGGGGAATTTTTGCGTGCGAAGTATACAGTAAAGCATGGGTTAATGGAATTCCTAGAGCCTTCGGCTGGTTTAGGGCCTTCGGCCGGTTTAGAGCCTTCGGCTGGTTTGGGCCTTCGGCTGGTTTGTGCTCGCTTTGCTCGCGGTGTAGCTTGCTGCCTTCGGCGCAAGGGTTTGGGGGCTTCGCCCGTTAAACCGCGAAGCCTAAACCGGCGCTGCCCTATCCCGCGCGAAGCGCCCAAACCGCGCGAAGCGCCCGGATCGCGAGCACAGCGAGCCTAGAGAGCAAGTTCGCTGTAACTAAAGGTTGCGGTAACTTCTTTTTGCATCCATTCAAGCATGACGAAACAGCGTGATTCGCCGTCGAGTTTAATGACCTTTGCCAGGAAGCCTTTGAAGGGACCGGATTTTATTTCGACCTTGTCGCCAACCTTGGGCGCCAGCGTATCTTCGCCTTGATCCAGCTGTTTGAGCTGCTGGATAAATTCGTCGGGGATTTGTGGAATATTGTCACCAAAACGCAGTACTGAGGCGACGCCGTAGGTGCTGCGCAGTTTGTAAAATTGCTCGATGAGGTTGTCGGGGTGCACGAAAAGATAGCCCGGGAACATGGGTTCGAGGACTTTTTGGCGCACGCCACGGCGGATTTTTTCTACCATTAACTGCGGGCAATAGGCTTCAAAGCCTTGGTTTTCAAGGTTTTGTACTGCCCGGACTTCCTGTCTGGGTTTGCTTTTTAAAACGTACCAAGCGTCGTTATCCATAACTCATCCACCCTCGTTTATTGTGTTTTTTACCGCTAAGTTTTTTTCACCGCGGAGAGCACTGAGAACGCGGAGAAAAGACTTTTAATGGAAAACCCATTTGTTCAGGCTTTGGTTTTGGAATGGGCTTTGTGCCCATCAACAACACCAGCAATTATATCATCCGTGAGCTTTGGTGTTTTAACCTTAAAAAAACTCTGTGCTCTCAGCGCCCTCTGCGGTGAACACGGTGTTTTTTCACCGCGGAGAGCACTGAGAACGCGGAGAAAAGACTTTTAATGGAAAACCCATTTGTTCAGGTTTGGTTTTGGATTCGGGCTTTGTGCCCATCAGCAACACCAGCAATTGTATCATCCGTGAGCTTTGGTGTTTTAACCCTAAAAACCTCTGTGCTCTCTGCGCCCTCTGCGGTGACCCGCTTGTCTCTGCGCTCTAGCCTCAATCGATTTTTGGGTTGCCGCCTTTTTGCACGATGCGGAACCATTTTTCGCGGCGTTCGGTGATGCGTTTACGGCGTTTGCGGATGACCGCGCGGCGGCGTGCGTCGTTTGCGGTTTTGCGGATTCGGCGCATGGTTGGCTCCTACGTGTGGGTTCGGGGGTATTGTGCCTTAACTTGCGCCGAAGGCGCAAGCTACCAAAGGTGCGGGTGCGTTATAAGCGTCCTTGTTCGTCGAGCCACTTTAACGTGTCATAAAAACGGCGGATATTGCCAACATAGGTGACCGGCTCGTCACCGCGGGCGAAACCGAATTTAGTCTGGCGGTAGAACTCCTTCTTGCGCAGCAGCGGTAACCGCTGCTTAACGTCCAGCCAACGATCGGGGTTACCGCCTTGACGTTCCGTCAGTACCCGCGCGTCCTCGAGGTGTCCAAAGCCAATGTTATAAGCGGCCAGTGCAAACCAGGTGCGATCTGGTTCGGGTATGCGTGCCGGAATGCGCCGCATCATCCGCTCCAGATAACGGGCTCCGCCACGAATGCTTTGCTCGGCATTAAGACGGCTTTTCACCCCCATCGCCTTGGCTGTCGGCAAGGTCAGCATCATCATCCCCCTCACCCCGGTTGGCGATACCGCCCGTGGATTCCATAACGACTCCTGATAAGAAATCGCGGCTAATAGCCGCCAGTCCAGTGTACCGGCATGCTCTTTAAATACATCAATATACTTAGGTAGCGTGGTTTTTACCGCCTCAATGAACAGGCTGGTGGTGACGTAGTTAAATTGTTTGACGTGGCCAAAGTGGCGCTCTTTGATATAGGCTAGGCGCCCACTGCTGCGAATTTCACCAAAATACTGAATAACAGCGCTGTACAATGAGTCATCCGTCGTTTGCGCCAGGGCCCAGGCGACCGGCTGATCGTGTTTAAGGGTAAAGGCGACACTCAAACCGGGGTAGGCACGGCGTTGCACTTCCAATTGGTTGCTGTCAGCAATGGTGTAGTCGATTTCTTCGCGGGCCACCATACGAAGTAATTCCACCGCATCGTGGTCACGGGTCGCGCGCCATTGCAAACCGGGAATACTCTCGCCCAGTGCCTTTAGGTATTCATGGTGTGAGCTGCCTTCGACAACCACAATCTCACCGTCGGTGACTTGCTGTAAATCCCGCGGGCGCTGGCGGGAGCCTTGTTTAAACACCAGTTTCTGGCTGATGATGTCATACGGAGGGCCAAAGCGGTACAGCGTAGCGCGTGCTGAGGTTCGGTCAAGACCGGCAGCAATGATGTCAACGTCACCACGTCGTAACATCGTGAACAGGTCATTCACATCAAAGCGCGGCACCATCTGCAGCTCAACACCCAACCGATCGGCGAAGCGCTTGGCTAGGTCATACTCAAAACCTTGCTCGCGATCGTGATCAAAATAGTAGCTGGTCGGATTCATCAATGTACCGACCCGCAACACCTGACGTTCTTTAACGACCGTCAGCTTGTCGGGGACCTGCTGGGGCTTGCAGGCGACCAGCGTCACCACACATAAGAGCCACAGAACAACACGCACAAATAGACTTGGCATTCGCTTCCTATTAATGAACTGACAGGGTCATTTTAAGGCGGTCTTAAATCGATGCCAAGTTATCTTATCCTTAAATACTCTGATAGTGCTCCATGGCCGCCCGAACTTTACCCATATAAGCACGAGTTTCCTGGTAAGGAAGTTTTTCTTCCAGCCGCTGATAAACTGCCTCTGGCGTCATCTGATTGATCACGTCGATAGCTTCTTGCACACTCTTTTCACCGCGAGGATGAAACGCTGTTGCCACGTTGCCGGCGCCGGTGTTGTATGCGGCAATCATGCAGTAAAGACGGCTTTCAGGGTTTTCAATTTGCTTCAGGTAACGATCCCGCAACAAGGCCAGGTAGTTTCCACCAAACCGCATGTTTTGTGACGCTTCGAACAATACGTCAACACTCGGTGGCTGCTGTTTTCCATAAACCAGACGATTGACATCCAGGCCGGCGGTGCTGGGCACAATTTGCATCAACCCAAAAGCGGGAATGGGTGACTGCGCCAGTGGATTGAAGCTCGACTCGGTTTGCATGACCGCCATGAGCAACGCAAACGGCAGGTTCAATTCCGTCACCACCTGGCGAGCATCTTCCATATAAGGTTTTGCCCGTTGGCTATACACACTGCCGCTGTTGAGGCTAATCGTCATCCGTTGAATGCGTTTCACCGTTGGTGGCGGTAATTGTTCTTGCTCAACGTTTTCCGGTGCCGTCGTTGCCGGTTGTTCCGATTCAACATCGGCGATGGTTTCCTGCACAACTTCAGCCGGCACTTCGGCCTGATCTTCGCTGGCTTCGATGGTTGCCTGTTGCAGTATGCCATCGACATCAGATTCAGGCACCCAACTGGCCAGTACCGTTTGATCATTAGCAACCGGAATAGACTGTAGGATTGGATCGCGTTTTGCCTGCTCTGTTACCGGCGTTTCACTTAAGGCGGTTAACAGTGCTTCGACCTCCTTGATGTCGATAGCATCATCACTTAAACGCTCAACCACAATGCTGTTATCGGCGTAATCGATCACCGTTTTTTGTTGCAAATCGTCGGAGTAATGCACGTACGTATCAGCATCTGAGATTTCAGCCTTATCACCCCACTGCGCTGTCACACGTTGCTTAAACGACTCGTAAGATTTTAAGTATTCAGCCTGGTAGTCCGTATAGCGTTGCTGATACTGTTGTTTAAACGCTTCGTAAGACTGCGTTGTCGCAGGCGTAGACACCACCATCAGTGTCGCTGCGCTGATTCCCAGATACCAATAGTTCATGGTTATAGCTCTTCTCTGACTTGTTCGAGTTTTGACTTCGAATTATCAATCAAAAACTGCTGGAACAACTCCGGGTTTTCCGGATCAATCGGGTTATTAAACAAGCGGTCAACGTTTTCTTTGTAACCGGCCTCGTTTAAGCCTACCAACACATAAACACCACCGTTAGGGCTGGTTTGTGAACGATAAATACGGCTATAAACCACGTTCATTGCCAGTTCACTGAGCATGGTCTGTTCGATAGCGTCAACACTGACATTTTCGCCATTGGTGGTTTTATCGGCCGTGTAACGTTTGTACTCGGACGCGATCTGCTGAGCAAAGTTTTGTGCCAGACGATTACGAGCTTCCTGCGCGGCCACGTCTTTCATGAAACCCGGACCGGCCGATTTTTTCGGCGAAAAACCGACAGCCTGAACCCACACATCTTTTACCGGCTGTTCACAAATCCAGCCTGGTGCTTTATGGTCAGGAGCGTCCGGAAACACACAGGGGTCATAGCTTACTGGTTCACCACCATTACTGGCGCACCCGGAGAGTGCGCCAGCGGTGACGAATAAGCTGGTGATTAACCACTTTTTCATCGAGTATCTCACTTATTTTATGATCTTGTTAATACAGAAGCCCGGTAACCAAGCATCGCCTTCACCGATTCCACACTCAGAGTGACGAAGCTGGATAACGTGACCGCGACGAATTTGATTGACCAAGTTTTTGTCGCTGACATAAACATAGGACATATCTGTGCCCACGCCCTCAACAATTTCACCCTCACCTAACTCAACCCGAGTGATTTTTTCTTTGGTGTACTCAGATGCCGGGATTTTCTCCATTTTGAAGATTTTTACTTTAGCACCGGCTTGTGCACCTTTTGATGTGCCCAGGTTAGTACGAAACAAGGTACCACTTTCACCGTCACGACGCTCCAGTACATAGAAGTTAGGCGCTAGCGGTGTTAACAGTTGATGCATGTTGCTTTCTACTGCATCCGTCGTCGCTTCATTCACCATACTGCTCATCGCACCGTCAGACAGAGGACAACGACTGTTGCTGGTTTCGGTGCTGGACAATTCGCTACCTTCAAATTTCCAGGTACCTACAGGCTGCATTGACGGCAGATAATACGCTTTTACATCAACGCTTGATGTTGCTTTAAAGTCACAGTGTGCAGGGTACACTTTGGTTTCACCGTCATCACGTTCGGTACGGCGTTCGGTAAAATCATAAGAGACACCCACGCTTTCGACTTTGGCCATAATCGCAATGTCTGCTGCCAGCACGCCTTGAGTGTTGTACCGGCCTTCTTCCTCAGCAACTATCAGCTCTTGCTGTAATTGACGGGCTAAATCACGGTCGATAACTTTATTGCCTGACTTCAACAGCAGCGATTCGACCTGGCCATAGACTCTTTCGGCGATGCTGCTTGGTACGTCGCTGCTGTACTTAACCGGAGTAACCACTACACGGAAGCCGGGATCTCTCACCTGTTCTGGCGTTGGCATAACTTGCGCGTCAGGAAAGTTGACGACACGAGTTTCAGCCACTTTCGGACCTGAACTCATACAGCCAGTAAGTGCTAACGCCAGTGTTGAGATTGCGGTTGCTTTAATGAGGTTTTTCATAACGATTCCCTAATTTAAGTTTTCAAAGCCTAAGGTTATCCAAAGACCTCTTTCCTTTAGATTATTAAGCGCTGTCGTGACGGCTCCCCGGTCAGCAGAACGACTGCTGCTCACCGACGACACTTTATTACTCCAGCTTTTGGTTTTAAGAAGCTGACCGCCTTCGGTAACGGAAAACTTCAGGTTCATTTCACTCACATACTGACCAAACATCTCTTTGCGAGCGATAGTGGCCGAGTGTTCTATCCAGGTTGGGCAGTTGCTGCGACAAATCGGCAATCCCTGCTCCGCCAGTTCCAGTTCCAACACTTCGTTGATCTGTGGCAGCTCACCTTTGATCCCGATACGTAAGGTGCTCTTGTCCAGTAATCCACTGACCGCCTGATATAAGCTAGGGCCAGCCTGATGGTCGCTGATACCGGTCAGGCGCGCTTCCAGTACGTCCGCCTGCTGTGCCTCTAACAGTACGTCTTTCAGTTGTAGGTAATCGTTTAATGTTGTCGCCGGGCCGCGTTGGATTTGCGGTACGATAAGTGCCTTTTGATTTTTTAACTGGCGCTGCCAGTCTGCAGCCAGTTTTTGCTTGTCCAGTCGCACCAGTACGCGAGTACCCGAACCTTCATCAGCGGTACGCAAAACGCTGTAATAACCGAGTTGCATATCGGCAACCTGGGTCTTAATGGTACGGCGAATATCATCCGCGCTGATGCCTGACATATCCTGCGTATTGCGGCTCATTTCCGAGGCGATGGTGGTGCCTAACTTGCCGGCAATGTTATTCAGCGCCAGTTCCTGCGCCTGTTGCTTAGTATATCCTTCACCCAGCCCATAAAAGTATTGTTCATCATCCACCGGCGGCGAATTCCACCAGTCCTGCGCGATGGCTGCGCTGGTACTGCAGGCGCTGGTTGCCATGACAGCGACTGCTACTAACAAAGCTTTCAGGCGTATCATCGATTAACTCTCCTGGCCAAAATAGGCTTTAAACTCATACCGCGTCAGCACCATTTCTGCGGCCTGCTCCAGGCTTAACCGGCCTAATACATAGGTATTTGGGCGCTGCTGTTCGCGTAACTGGGTTAACTGCGTGCGCAACAGCTCGGTATCGTCCAAGGCGTAGGCGTCACTGATGCGGTTAAGGGTTTCTGCGATGGGTTGTACCTTGCGCTCAGAATCGCGGTGATCCGCTCCATACTCGACATAAGCAAGATAACGGTTATAGAACAGTCCTTCGCGCGCCAGCTGTTTTTGTTCCATGTAGTAATGAATGTTGGCGGCATCGGCTGTAAACACACCGGCAAAGTCTTGCATTTGAGCAAAGCTTTGCTCACCCAGCGTTAAGTCTGAAAATGTAATCGGCGGATGAAATGCCGGCCGCAGCGAGGTGACGGTGTAGCCGGTTACCTGATTTTGACGAACCGCCAGGGTCAGCATAAATTTGGGATGTTGGTAATAGCGGTATTGCGTATCGGCTTCGAGCGAGCTGCTCTTGATCAGCTTCGCGACACCGAACACCTGTTCAAGGTACTCTAAGTTACCACCGACCCGCACTTCGGATAGCATCTCCAACTCGACCTCATCGGTGAAGTGGGTGATGAATCCCTGGTAAGTGTCGATGAGTAGATCCCGCGTGTCGACCCATTGCCCCATGGCGATGAGCGGTAACGACACCGTAACGATAATACGTGCCAGTTTCTTCCAGAATCCCGGCGGCTGCGCCGAGTTAGCGGCGGTATCGGTTGGGGTCGATGACGACGGTTCACCTTGCATATGTGGGGCTTCCCTGCTTTACTGTTTCTTTACAAATCTTTACGTTGCAAGGGTATTTTAATGTACGATAAAGTGCAACATTAAATGTTAAAAATTCATACAAACTTCAACGTTCCCATCCACTTAATTCCGGCCGATGCAAATAAAACCCTTGTAAGAAATCCACATTAAGCAGGCGCAGGCGCTCTAAAATGGCGTGACTGCTGACAAATTCAGCAATGGTCTTGATGTTAAGATTACGAGCCATATCGACAATGCTTTTCGTCACCAGGTAACTTTGCTCATTATCGACAATGCCGCTGATGATGGAGCCATCAATTTTTATGTACTCCGGCTTTAACTGCACCAGATAAACGAAGTTGGAATAGCCACTGCCAAAATCATCGATGGCGATGGTCGCGCCGAACGTTCGCACACGGTCGATAAACTCACTGACCCGGGCAAAGTCATTGACCGCCTCCGATTCGGTAATTTCAAAAATAATGCGCTGCCCACCATAGTGCAGTAATTGCTGTTCGATAAAAGCCACGGTGTCGGTGTCCAAAATATCCTGAATACATAAGTTAACGGACACCTTACAACGGTTGTGGCCGGCAAATTCCAATGCGCGAACGACCATTTCTTTGGTCAGTTCGGCGTAGTAACGGGTCTTTTTCAGGTGATCGAGAAATTCCAACGGCGAAACCACGCGGCCATTGCGCAGTTTTATCCGTGCCAGTGCTTCGTATTTGTCGTTACCGGTGCCTGGGTCTTTAGCGCTGCACATCTTGTGGAAACAAGCGAGCAAGCGGCCGTCCCGTAGCGCCTCCTTGATTTCCTCGACCCAACAGAAGGCATTATCACCACTGTCACTGCCATCTTTTATCACCACCGCTCGGCCATAAAACTTAGTTTTGGAGTCAGCCACCGCGCTTTCGGCGTAAGCAAGCGCCCGGCTCGGTGAAATACCGATACCGACGGTTAACTGAATATCGCAGTCAATGTCATTAAACAGAATGTCTTTATGTTCGAGTTCGTACTTAACCTGCTCTACCATCAGGCAGAACTCGTGCTTTTGCAGGCGCTGGCGGGGCCGAATCGCAAAACAAGCGCCATTTAAGCGATACACTTTTACCTCGTAGCTTTGCTCTAATAGCTTGAATTGCTCGCCCAGCTTGCGGATATAGACATCACCGATGTCGATCCCCCAGTAGTCGTTAAACAGTTTGAAGTTGCGAAGGTCAAACACCGCGGCCGCCCCCACTTTGCATTCTTTCAGTTCATTAAGGAGCGCCATGCGATTAGGCAACCCGGTGAGATCATCGGTTAGCTGCTCCCTTAACTGGTGACGTACTTCTATGATGTCAGTGACGTCATTACGAATACTCAGAAATTGAGTGATCTCGCCGTTGTCATCCAGCACCGGCAGGATGACGCTTTTAACGTAGTAAGCACTACCGTCTTTGCGCAGATTTTTTATCAGGCCACGCCAGGGTTTCCTGTTACTGATCGTCTGCCACAGTTGTTCAAACACCCGCTGCGACATATCCGGATGGCGAACGACATTGTGCTTTTGCCCAATCAGCTCGCTGCGCTCATAGCCACTGATTCGAACGAACTGTTCATTGACATAGGTAATCACACCATCCCGATCTGTGATCGAGACAATGGCGCTGTAATCCAGAGCGCGCAGAAAATGTTGCAGTAAATCAATACTGAGTGACTCATAGGGATCGTCGATATAATCGGCCAGTGAGTACAAACTTGATGCCGAGTTAGTGAGCTGTTTCATGCGCAACGCCCTGTTGTGCTTCCCAAAATTGAAGGGTGAGTTTGTCCAGTTGATTGGCAAATTCGACCGTGCGATGGCTGACCTCGCGACTGAGCTGAACCGCCTCAAGATTTTCCTGCGCACTGGCGCGGATACCGGCGACCGAGTCCTGTACGCTGTCGCAGGCCTGTTGCTGTTGCTCTACCGCGCTGACAACCTGTTCGGTCAAAGCACTAACGCGGCTGATGGCGTCCACCACGGTGGTTAAATAGTGTGCCGCCTGTTGGCTGCTCTCAACACTATCGGCCGCCATCGTCTCCCCTTGTTGCATGGTGGTCACTGCCTGTTGCACCGATTGTTGCAGTTGCTCAATAACACCGCGGATGTCAGCCGTTGACTCCTGCGTGCGGTTTGCCAGCGAGCGCACTTCATCGGCAACCACGGCAAAACCACGCCCCGAGTCGCCCGCGCGCGCAGCCTCAATAGCAGCATTTAGCGCCAACAGATTAGTTTGCTCGGCAATACTAAGGATGACATCAAGGATTTGTTCAATGTCCTGACTGCGCTGCGAGACCGTCGATATCACCGATGACGCCTGTTGCAGTTGTTGCGTCAATTGCTGGATTGACTGTTCGGTCGCCTGAATCACAGCTTGACCATCTTCGGCGGTTTGTAACCCGCGTTGCGTGGCATCCGCGGTTTGCCGGGTACTACTAGCAACTTCATGCGCGCCCTGCTGCATCTGTTCCAGCGCTGTCACCACCGCGTCGGTCTGCTGTAGCTGGCTTTTACTGCCGGTTTCCGACTGCATAACCGCACTGCTAAGGCTCGACGCATTATCGGACAAGGCCAGTGAGGTGTCGTGGATACGGCCAATCAGTGCCGAATTTTCAGCCTCCAATTTCTTCAGCGCCAGCAATAAATTGCCGGCCTCGGTATTGTTGCCGGTGTAGATGTAACGCGCGACGGGATCATCAATCACGTCTTTCGCTTTACTGACCGCCTCACGGTAGGGTTGCCAGGTCATAATGACGAGCACAATCGATAAACAGACCGCAGCTAAGACACTCAAACTAAACATGGTTAACGACGGGGCAATAATAAGGCTGGCAGCGGGGATAAAGTAAGGTAGCAGGACACTGAGTAACAGCCGGATGTGGGTTGGCATGGCATCAGCAAGCTTCCTCACCCGCCGCCCTTGGTTGAGTGTCCGATAGATGTCGCTTGCCCGCTTTACCCAAATCGATTGCGCTTTGCGCCGCACCGACTGATATTCGGTAACTTTGCCGTTGTTTTTAATGGGGGTAACAAAGGCATCAACCCAGTAGTGGTCACCGTTTTTACAGCGGTTTTTCACCAGTCCCATCCACGACTGACCTTGCTTGAGGTTATCCCAGAGCATCTTGAACGCCTGCTTCGGCATGTCGGGATGACGAACGATGTTATGGCCATGACCAATCAACTCGTCACGCTGAAAACCGCTGATGTCAACGAAGTCCTGATTAACGTAAGTTATCTGGCCTTTTAGGTTCGTTGTTGACAGGATGTTTGCGCGTGCCGAAAAGGTTTGTTCAACACCGGTCACTGTTGCCTGTTTTGGCGTAGGCATAAGAGTCCCCTAATAACCCTGTACAAAATATGGACTTAGTAATTTACTAGAGGTTTGACGTTAAAAAAACGTTAATTAGGTGTTATCAGGGATGAAGTTGACGTAGATCAGGACGTACCGTGCGCCTTTGGCGCACGTTGTTAACCATTAAACCGCAGAGGCCGCTGAGAGCGCGGAGAAAACCTCTTAATATGGAAAACCCAATCGTTCCGGCTTTGATTTTGAGGGCGGGCCAAGCGCCCATCACCAGCACCGGTGGTGATACGGTCCGGGAAGCTGTTCGTTTTAAAATTAAAACCTCTGCGTTCTCTGTGCCCTCTGCGGTGAAAAGGTAGTGTCGCGCCATAGGCGCGACGTACCGTTGTTACATGGACTCTAGTGCCCAGTTGACGTAGAGGTCGACACCGGTGCGCAGTGCGTCCTCATCGGCATAAAAATACGGCGAGTGGTTAGACGGCGCTTCGTCCATGTCTTGATCCGGCGGAGTTACCCCGAGGAAAACAAACATTCCCGGTACTTCCAGTGCATAAAACGAAAAGTCCTCTGCCCCGGTCACCAACGGCACTTCACGCACCTTATCCGCACCGGCAATGCGCTTGGTGATCGGCAACATTTCCTCGACCAACTCCGGGTTGTTGACCGTTACCGGATACCCCAAGTCAATCTTGACCTCGGCCTCAGCGCCGTTAGCCATCGCAACATGCTTAGCGGTATGCTCAAGCTTTTCGTGGATGTCTGCACGAATGTCCATATCGAAGTTACGAATAGTACCTATCATGGTTACTTCGTCAGGAATGATGTTGTTGCGAACGCCGCCTTCAACAATACCGTAGCTCAGCACCGCCGGCGCTTTGGTGATGTCAGACTGGCGACTGATGATGGTTTGCGAGCTGTTGATGATCTGCGCTGACGTCACAATAGGATCAACCCCACCCCAAGGCCGTGAACCGTGGGTTTGAACGCCTTTAACCTTAATTTCAAATTTATCAGACGAAGCCATCAGCGGGCCTTTGCGATAACCGATGTGACCGGTCGGGAAGCCGCCCCAAACATGGATTCCAAATACGCGCTCCGGCTTGTAGCCTGGGAATACGTTAGTGAACAAGCCTTCTTCCAGCATCAGCTCGGCACCACCCTCTTCACCTTCCGGGGCGCCTTCTTCTGCCGGCTGGAAGATAAACAGTACGTTACCGTTAAGCTGATCTTTCATTTTCACCAGTTGTTCGGCTGCGCCCATCAGCATGGCAACGTGGGTGTCGTGACCACAGGCGTGCATGACGCCAACGTCGTTACCACGGTAGGTTGACGTAACGGTCGATTTAAACGGCACATCGGTTTTTTCCGTTACCGGCAGCGCGTCCATATCAGCCCGCAAGGCGATGGTTGGCCCATCACCGTTGCCTTTGAGCAACGCGGCGACACCGGTATGTGCAATACCGGTTTTCACCTCCAGCCCCAGCGACTGCAAATGATTGGCGATGTATTTAGCGGTTTCGTATTCACGGTTACCGAGTTCCGGGTTGGCGTGAATATGACGACGCCATTCGATGACTTTTGCTTCGAGTGTGTCATCAATGGCAACCGGTGATTGCTGTGCCGCAGCCTGAGGAGCCGCAAAAGAAACGGCGCTAATGGCCGCCGCAAGTAAGAGCTTTTTCATTGTTATTCTCCCTGGATGATCTGCAATCATCTTAGGGGGAAAACAACGAATCTGCAATCAACGATTGGCAAGGGTAGCTTGCGCCTTTGGCGCAAGGGCAGCGGTAGTAACAAGCAGGCTTTACAGGCTCTGTTGCTCCCGCGGCAGGGGGACGCTGCAAGCCCACACGGATGTGCTCGTGGCGGTTCCTGGTCAAACCCCCTCGAGCTCTGGCAGAAGCGGGCTTGCTTTAGGGCCCACCCTTGCGCCAAAGGCGCAAGCTACCGCCAAAGGCGCGAGCTGCCGCCAAAGGCGCGAGCTACGGCTAGCGGCGGGCGCGGAAGAACTGGCGCAGGATGTCGCCGCAGGCGTCGCTGAGGATACCGCCCTGGACGTCGACTTTGTGATTCATGGAGGCGTGATTGAGCACTTCTATGGCGGTGCCGGTGGCACCGGTACGAGGATCGGTGGCACCAAACACCAGCCGTTTAACGCGGGCGTGGGTAATTAATCCGGCGCACATGGCACAGGGCTCGAGTGTCACGTACAGGGTGGAGTCAACCAGCCGATAGTTGTCGATGGCTTTGCCGGCGGCTCTTATGGCTTGGGCTTCAGCGTGCGCTGACGGGTCGGACAGCGTGATGACCTGGTTATAACCTTCACCAACGATTTCGTCGTTAACCACCAGCACAGCTCCTACCGGCACTTCGTCCTCTGCCGCCGCTTTTGCCGCCAGCTCCAGCGCCCGCTGCATGTAGATTTCGTCTTGATTCATCTTCTTATCCGTAGCGTGCGCCCTTGGCGCATGTTTTTAAAACATTGACCTCTGCGGTTCAGAGTTTTGCTCTTTTTGCACCCTAGTGTCGCGCCAAAGGCGCGACCTACATCACCGCGCCGGTGATGGCGTAAGCGATGGTGGCGCCTGCGCCGGCCAATAGCGCATAGGGCAATTGGGTGCGCACGTGATCGATGTGTTCAGTGCCGCTGGCCATCGAGGCAATAATCGTCGTGTCGGATATCGGTGACGCGTGATCGCCAAAGATTCCCCCCGAAATCGCGGCGGCGATAAACGGTGCCGCCGGTAGCCCCAGGGTCATGGCTATCGGAATCGCCAGCGGCAACATAATAGCAAAGGTTCCCCAGCTCGAACCAATCGAAAATCCAGTGATGGCTGACAACACAAAAATCAGCGGCAGCAACATCCACACGCTAACGCTGCCGTCCAGCACCGACGCCAGAAATTCACCGGTACCCAGATCACGGGTTAGCCCACCAAGCGTTATGGATAACCAAAGAATGACCGCCAGCGGTAAGATATTCCAAGCTCCCTTCAAGGCACTGGTTACGATCTTAGCCGCACCTGCCGAGCCGGTAAGCAACGTCCCCAGCATTGCCAGCCCCAACGCAATATAGATGGCAACAAATACGCTGAGCGTGCCATCGCCCTCAACCAGCACGCCGTTACCGGTTATCAACAGCATCACCGGCACCATTACCACTAGCGCTATCAGGCTCAGCAACACCACCGCCGTGCCTTTGCCAAAGCTGGCTTCCTCATCAGGACCATCGGACCAAGTGTGCTGGGTTACGCGGTTGGGCTTAGCGTTACGTTCAAAGGCCTTCATCGGGCCGATATTCCAGTCGAACCATGCCACAAACAGCGCCAGCAGTACCGCGAAGATGGCGTAAAAGTTAAAGGCAATGGATTGAATAAAGACCAGCAATGGCTGCTCTACCCCTTGATTAGCAATCAACGTGAGATTAAAGGCGCCCCAGGCATTGAGTGGGATAAGAATACAGATCGCCGCGCAGGTGGAGTCGACGATGTAAGCAAGTTTTTCGCGCGAAATGCCAAGTCGATCGTAGATAGGCCGGGATGTGGTGCCGGAGATCATGATGGTGACGTTGGATTCGATAAAAACGATAACGCCGAGTACCCAGGTCATAAGTCGGGCGCGGCGTTTGGATTCAACCCATTGTTTTTGTTCGAGTTTTAGCACGAACTGTTTGAACGTTCCGCCTTTTTCAAGGACGCCAAACAAGGCGCCGATGCCAAGGGTAAAGAACCAGACCAGCATGTTGCCGGGGTCGACCAGGGTACTCCAGGAGCTGAGTAGGACGCCTTCGCTGATGTCACTGCTGTGGGGCCAAAACAGGAGTATGTTGGCGAGCAGAATGCCGCCGATCAGGGCGAGCAGTACTTTGCGTGTGATGATGGCAAAAATGATCGCCAGTAGCGATGGCAGCAGGCTTGTCCAGGTCAGTTCCATGGGTCATTTCTCTATTGAATAATGTGCTGAGGTTATCGGAATTTTCTTGGTTTTTCTAGCGCGGCGCGTTGCGCCGCGCTTGGCGCCGCCTTTGGGCGGCTTGCTGGGCGGCTCCGCTTCGCGGTGCCTTGCTTGGCGTTCGCGGTGCGAACTTGCGTGGCGCGGCTGCGCCGCTTGCTGTTTTGCGCCTTGTCGCCTTCGGCGACTTGGCGCTTTGCCCTTGCCGCTACGCGGCTCGGGCGTTGGTTTCCTCCTTGCCGCTTTGCGGCTCGGGCGTTGGTTTCCCCCTTGCCGCTTTGCGGCTCTGGCGTTGGTTTTCCCCTTGCCGCTTTGCGGCTCGGGTGTTGGGTTGTTGGGCTATACTTTTTGTTTTGCCATGGAGGGCGGTTGGTGAGTTATAAAAATCTAAGGGTTTGGCAGGGGGCGTTGGAGATTGCGGTTGAGGTGCTGAGGTTGGTGGAGTCTTGCCAGAATTATGCCTTTGCTGATCAGGTAAGACGTTCGGCGATTTCGGTGCCGTCGAATATTGCTGAGGGGATGACGCGGGATAGTGAGGTTGAAAAAAATCGTTTTTTAAGTATCGCCAAAGCATCCAATGCCGAATTGGAAACGCAGTTATTGATTGCAAAAAAGTTAGGATATTTCAGTAATGATGTATGCGAAGAGTTGTTGAAGCAAGTCCAAAAAGTAAACTTTCAATTGTATTACGTGACTGCTCCCCGCCCTGCCGGGCGAGGCTTCCAACTTCTCAGGCAGCAACCGGCGCGTGGCCGGATTTACGCAAGCCTCCATTGGCAGGAACCGACAGTCCTTCGGCTCTTAGTTTGATAATACCCTGCTGGCGGATATTGACCGCGGCGTTGATGTCGCGGTCAAGCTCTGCTTTACAAGCAGGGCACGACCAGTTACGCACCGACAACGGCAGGGTGTCTACCTTGTGCCCACAGCAGGAGCAGATCCTGGAACTGGCTAACCACTGGTCGATTTTGACCAGATGTTTGCCCTGCTCCTTCGCCTTGTATTCCAGTTTCTGAATCAGGCCGAACCAGCTTGCGTCTGCGATGTGCTTCGCCAATTTCCGGTTCTTCAGCAGGTTCTTCACTTTCAATGTCTCGACCACCACCGCTTGGTTGTCGTCAATAAGTTGTCGGGACAGGTTGTGCTGGAAATCCGCACGTGCATTCGCTAGGCGCTCATGCGCCTTGGCAAGTTTCAAGCGTGCTTTCGTACGTCCTTTGCTGCCTTTCCGGCACCGGGACAGGGCCTTTTGCTTGCGTCGCAAGTTAGACTGAGCGCGTTTCAGGAAACGGGGATTCGTCGTTTTGTTACCTTCGGAGTCGATAGCAAGATGGGTTAGCCCCATATCAACGCCCAGCACGGTATCAACGCTATGCAATGGGGCAGGTGTTTGCAAGCCGTCTTCGACCAACAGCGAGGCATAGTATTTCCCTGTTACCGTGCGCGACAGCGTTACGCTCTTGAGCTTTCCGTCCAGCTCACGGTGGACCTGCGCCTTAATCGGTTTCATCTTCGGCACTTTGATCCAGTTCTCACCAGCACTTACACTCGTGCAGTGGTAGCTGGATTGTTTACCGTGTTTGCGCTTGAACTTCGGATAACGGGCGGGAAGCTTCGGGTCAAAAAAGTTCTGGAAGGCTTTATCGAGGTTGATGCACGCTTGCTGGAGTGCAATCGAATCGAAATCCTTGAGCCAGTGATACTTGCGGGACTTTTTCGCCACCGCCAACAGCGGCTTAAGGTCTTTCTTGGCCTTGAGCTTAAGGCCGTGGCGTTTGTACTGTGAGCTGATGATATGCAACGCCTTGTTGTACACGAACCGCATAGCACCGAACTGGCGGTTGAGAAATTCCGCCTGTTCAGGTGTCGGGTAGATGCGTACTTTCGTGGCCTTTAACATTTCAGCGCTCATTGATATGATTCATTTATTATAAGCCAGTAAGGTCACTCTTCAAGTGAGTATGCATAATAAAGCGTTGCTGTCAGATTACCTCCGAAAACGCCACAGCGTCACCAAGCTGGTTATGCATCTGGTCTTTACCACCAATCGGTTTCATCACGCCGGATACGCATACTCAATACCCACATACCCCGGCAAAGCAAAAGCGCAGCGCTCTGGTCACGCTCTTACTTTGCCTGTAGTGCAGGCGGGGCAACTATTGAAACACTGAGAGAGTATGTGCAGAGTCAGGCTACATCGGACTAGAACCGCTGCGCGGTTCCCGCTTGTATCCCCGCCCGATTGGGCGAGGGTTTACGCGGAGTTTTGCTAAAAATAAAAGTCGTGCCAAAGGCACGACCTACGTAACCCCGAGCCGCAAAGCGGCAAGGGCAAAGCGCCGAGTCGCCGAAGGCGACAAGGCGCAAAACCAGCAAGCGGCGCAGCCGCGCCAGGCAAGTTCGCACCGCGAACGCCAAGCAAGGCCCCGCAGAGCGGGGCCGCCCAGCAAGCCGCCCGAAGGCGGCGCCAAGCGCGGCGCAACGCGCCGTGCGATTAAAACTTATATTCGACGCCGATGCGTGCTGTCCATAGTGATGGACCCGACACCCGACTTTGAACATTCGGTTCTAAGAACTGGTCGAATACATACTGACCCTGTTCATTACGGTACGCCGATACCACTTCCTGATACTGCGGGAAGCCTGCTTGATACAGAACACCCCAGTCGTCATTCAGTAAGTTGGTCAGGTTATCAATGGTAAAGAACAGGCTGGCTTTATGACCTTCCATTAAACCCGGCAGATCTTGTGAAACGTGCAGGTCTAATTTATGCCACCAGGAACTGTACTGGGCGTTGCGCTCGGCTGAACCGCCGGCGTATTTGCCCAAACCTGAATCGTTCAGCCATGCAAAGAAGGCCTGTTGATCGAAGTTGTCGGTAAATACGACATTCGGGTCGTCTGCACCGTCTGGTACGTACAGCAACTGACGATCATCGGCGATATCAAGCCCCTGAATCGCCGGCTGGTCAGGAGTATTCTGGAACACATAGCTGTATGGACGACCTTTGTTGGCAGAGCCAAACAGTGACACCGTGGTGTTCAGCCCGTCAAAAAATTCTTTTTGATAGGTTAAACGCAAGGTAAAACGGTGTGGTATCTCGTAGTTCGAGGTAGCCGCAGACGGATTGTTAAAGTTGTCCGTGGCGAAATTCGCGTAGTTTGAGTACGCCACTGAGCTGGTCATTGGGTTACCATCTTCCGACTCGGTGAAGGCATACGCCAATGAGCCGCTCAGACCGAAGTCGTAGCTCTTGCTGATCGCGGTAGAGAATGAGAACGCTTTGGTGTCATCACTTAAGTTGGTTAACATCAAGTCTTCAGAACGACCCGCTTCGCGTTCGCCGTAAATTGGACGCCCGTCGGCCATCGTGCCAACCTGCTCAACGGCGATGTTTTTGATGTACGCTTCGTTTTTACGAACGGTGTACATGAAATCCGTCATCAGGATGTATTCGTCCGGGAAGGTGTAGGTTGCACCGAGCGCGTACTTCCATTCACTTGGAATGTCAAAGTTAGGATCCAACACATTGACCGCTGAATCGTTGGTCGCGTTGGTTACCGCGTCAACCAGCTCAGCCGGTGCATCATAGCCCGGACGCCCTTCGCCGCTCAGTGGTACGTCGAACAGGTTAAAGCCACTGAGAGAAACCTGAGTCTGGCTGATGCCATCCTGCTGGAAGTTGTTGGCCAACCACACGTTGGGATTACCACCGGAGTAAAGACCAATACCACCACGAACTTCAAGTGACGGGCTGACATTCCAGTTGATGCCAATGCGTGGCTGGAACAGGCCTTCGCCGTCGAGGTTCGAGGCATTGGTGAAACCGTAACGCTGGACGAAGTTCGGGTTTTCCTGCGGGTAGTCGTCGCTGGTGTACCAGTCGTAACGGAAACCCATGGTGATGGTCATGTCCATCGGCGCGTAATAGTACTCGTCCTGTAAGTAGGCGGTGTTGGTGGCGTATTTGAACGCACCGGCGGCATCACGTGGGTTGTTGGTGCCGGTACCCGAGCCATAGTAGTAACGGCCGACATCGCCGTTAATAAAGTCTTCCAGCGAGTAGAAGTCAATTTCACCACCGCGGGAATGCTGCACAAACATGTTAAAGATGTCGAGCTCTTCGCGCTCGAAGCCACCAAAAATGACGTGGTCACCGACAAAATAGGTACCCGCCATTTTGTAGAACATGGTTTCATAGTAAAGATCGTTGGCCTGACGTGAGTCATCGGCGCCAAAATAAACGGTGGCCGATGATGGCGTACCGTTGTTGTCGTGATCAAACTGGGTATTGATCTGGAAGTCGGCGATGTCTTTTGGACCAATGGTTTCCTGCAGGTTATCGAGTTCTGAATAGCCGACCCGGAACTCGGTGGAAAAACGGTCGGTCCAGTCAGAGTATAATTGACCAACGTACGAGGTGAACTCGGCGCCACGGTTATAAAAATGGTTTGAGAATTCGTATTCGAACGCATTACCACCGTCTGATGGAGTAATCGAAGAACCCTCGTTGTAGTTGTAGGTGACTGAGGCACGGTGGGCGTCGTTAATTTGCCAGTCCAGCTTCAGCAACATTTTTTCGTCTTCAACCGGCGACGACAAGAGTGGTTCGCCGACGTCATAGCCGTAAACATCACGAGCGATCTGTGCGATCTGATTTAATTGCTCCTGACTGACGCCGTTAACGACCGTAGCTGCATTACTGTTGGCCGGACCAAAATCGAAGTTATCCGCGCCTTCAAATTTTTCATAAGAGGCGAAGAAGAACAGGGTATCCTCAATGATCGGGCCGCCCAAAGTGAAGCCATAACGGTCTTCTTCAAAGTCGGCCTGCTCCAGCTTAGTGCCTTCCAGTTCATCACCGATCATAGATTCGTTGGTGTAGTCGTAGAAGAAACCACCGTGGAATTCGTTAGAACCCGATTTTGTTACGGCGTTGATGTTACACGCGGTAAACCCGCCGTATTGCACATCAAAGGGCGCAAATTCTACAGCCACCTGCTCGATGGCATCGTAGGAGAACGGCATACGTTCGGTTGGGTAACCGTTCGAGTTGAGGCCAAAGTTATCGTTCATGCGTACGCCGTCAACCGTCAAGCTGTTAAAACGCGGGCTTGCGCCGACACATTGAATGCCATCACCAAAGCTTTGGTCAATGTAAACACGGGGATCAACGCGGACGATGTCTTTCAAGTCACGGTTGATGGCCGGCAGGTTCTCCAGGTCACTCAAGTTAAAATTGGCCGCCGGACTGTTGCTGCCGTAGAGCGAGTTCGCCATGGTAGAACCGGTCACTGAAATGGTTTCCATATCCGCTTCCAGCACCACGCGCACGGACTCAGAGTCACCCAGTGTCAGATAAATGTTTTCAATCACGTCGCGACGGCCACCAGGACCTTCTGCAACGATGGTGTAAGGACCACCGACGCTGAGACCTCGTGCCGAGAAAGCGCCCTGTTCGTTAGTGGTATACGTACGTGTCGTACCGGTACGTTCGTCACGCAGTTGGATGGTTGCATTGGCCACGATTTCGCCCGATTCGGTTGCTACCGAGCCACGTAAATTAGACGAGGTGTCTTGCGCGACAGCCGCGCCTGACAAGGTCATGGCAACAGCCGCAGCAATCGCGGTGCGTTTGAAAGTTAACGTAAACATGATATTCGTTCATCCCTAGTGTTGTTTTTTTGAACACATATCAGGGTATAGTCGATTTATGACAAGTTTGTGAACTCTTTTTCGGATCTGAGCAAAAAAAAAGCCGCGTTAAAAACGCGGCTTCTGTTTCCGTCTATCAATGGCTGCTTAGAAGGTGTATTTAACACCCAACTTCAAGCGCCAAGTTGATTCTTCTGCTTCGAAGATGTTCCAGTCGCCGTAACCATAGAACGGGTCGGTGTACATGTAACGACCTTGGTCATCAAGACCAGCGAAGTCTACGATGGTTTGGTTGGTGTACTGCTGACGCAATACTTCGCCTTTTGAGCTGTCGATCAAGTTCAACAGGTTGTTGATGGTCACGTAGAAAATACCTTTATGACCTTCGGCGAATCCAGGAACTTCCTGCTGGAACTGGAAGTCCATGCTGGTAACCCATGGTGAACGACCAACACCTTTCGGTGCAAAACCACCCGCGTACTTATCCAGGCCTACGTCACTGAAGTAAGCCATAACTTCTTCATAAGACAGTGGGCTTTCCGGGCTGAATGCTGGATCGTCAGCACCAGTCGGGATGTACGGCAGATAAGAACCACCGCCCTGGAAGTAACGCTGATCACCGAAGTCACCATCGTTATACAAGCCCATGGTGTAGCTGAAAGCTGTACCTGAACGACGGTTGAAGAACAAGTTGAACTTAGACGCATAACCGTCAAAGAACTCTTTGCTGTAACCTAAAGCAATTTTCAGGCTGTGCTCAACTTGATAGTCAGCTGTGCCAATAATGGCTTCGTTACGGTCACGTACGATGTTGTACTGATAGTTTGACGTCGCTGTAGAAGACGTACCAGGGTTACCCTCTTCGATGTCCTGATGCGTGTAAGCAGCATACATGTTGAAGCCGTTATCCCACGCTTTTGACAACGAGGTGGTGAACAACCAGGCAGTACCTGTTTTGTCTTCATTCGTCAGTTGCAAGTCATAGTGACCTGTCGGTGCTGTTGGATCGCACGGTTCATAAATAGTGATTCCAGCAGCTGTTTCACCGGCTTCACAGCGAGAAATATCAACCCACTGGCTGTTGTCGGTCATCCACTTACGCGTCACTTCAGCGGTCGCCTGGAAGTCGTTACCGACGTTCGGGATGTCGAAACGATAGTCAACACCAACGCGGGCAATCCAGTCAGACGGGATGTCGTAGTTCGGGTCGATGCTGTTAGTATCGCCGTCACCAGCCGCCATGCTGTCCAATACGGCTTGTGGAATTTGCGCAACGTTTTGATCGTTTAGGTAAGCTTCTTCAGGTACCACGTCACGATCGAACTGAACCAAGGTGTAACCGTCGTTAGAGAACGAGTTTGAAATCCAAACATTAGGACGGCCACCAGAGAAACGACCTAAGCCAGCGCGAACAACCATGTCATCGGTAGCAAACCATTTGAAGTCCACACGCGGTAAGATGATGTCTTTGCCATCCAGGTTTTCCTGGTTGCTGTAACCATAACGGTCAACAAAGTTTTGGTTCAACGTAGGCTTGTCGTCTACCAGGTAGGTTTCGTAACGAACACCCAGACCTAACTCCATGGTGTCGCTCAGGTACCAGTTGTCTTGCACGTACAAGTTCAACATACCCAGTTCGAAGTTGGCCGCTGCGTCAGTCGCATCGTTGGTGTAAGCATTTTCATAGAAGAAGTTGCTTGCATTACCCGCTTCGAAGTCGTCGATTGAATCGAATGACCAAGAACCCAGTGAGTTACGAACGAATACGTTATACACGTCAACGCTGTCGTATTCACCACCAAACTCGATTTCGTGGTCGCCGATCAAGTAGTCAAAACGAGCGCCGATCTTAAAGTTATCGTTTTCAAGTTGGTTAGCATGACGGTTTGAGTCAGGACCAAAGTTGATGGTACCGCTTTCGGTACGAACACTGACGTCACCAAAGTCTTTGGTTACCAGCCCAGAAATTGCTTCTACCGCTTTGTGGCTAACGTAGATCTCGCTTGATAAGTCTGCGCTCCAGTCAGAGAACAGCGACAAACGAATCAAGTCCATGTTCTGCTGGTAGTTGTACCAGTTGGTGTCCAGGTTCAACGAGTTAGCACGGCTGCTAACGCCACGCAGGTTATTACCTTCGGTGCGGTTATAAGTCAGCGCCGCACGGTGGTCGTAGTTGATGTTCCAGTCTAATTTAACCAACAGGTTATCATTTTCAGTATCGCGAACGGTGTCCCAGTTACCGATATCGATACCATACTGGCTTTGAGCGATTTGCTTAAGGCGCTCGTACTCTTCCAACGTTACGTTACTGTCGTTTGGCGCACCGGCACCGGCTGGACCGTATTCGATTTGTGCGGGTTCCTGAGCGTTCTCGTAGTTTACGAAGAAGAACAATTTGTCCTGAACGATCGGGCCACCCAGCGCCAGGCTGTATGTGTCACGCTCGTAATCCAACGGGACTTCACGGTCGTTTGAAGGGTTTACCGGATCGCCGGCCCATGCGTCGCTCATGCGCTCATAGGTCAATGAACCGTGGAATTCGTTCGTACCTGATTTGGTTACTGCATTGATGCGGCCGCCTGAGAAACCACCTTCTGACGCGTCAAATGGAGCGACGTCTACAGCGACTTGCTCAACCGCGTCGATAGAAATCGGTGAACGCTGCGTTGGGTAACCGTTGCCGTTCAGACCGAAGTCATCATTCACACCAACACCGTCGATTGAGACGCTGTTGTAACGTGGGTTAGCACCACCAATACTCATTGGTGTTTCGCTACCTGACAACAGGTTTACGTATGGGTTTAAACGTGCAACTTCTTTCAAGTCACGGTTAAACGTTGGTGTGTTTGCAATATCGTCTTCGCCGAAGTAGCTGCTGCTACCGCTGTTGGACGAGCCGATGATCGCAGAACCAGAAACCTCAATACGTTCCATATCAACAGCTTCAAGCTCAGCATTGATACGGAAAGGTTCGCCTAGTGACAAGTATACGTCTTCGTATACTTTACGGCCGTTCTCACCTTCGATAACGATAAGGTAAGGACCGCCAACGCGCAGACCTGAGTTAGAGAATGCACCCGCTTCGTTGGTTGTCGCAACAGAGCGTGTTCCGGTAGGAATGTGAATGATTTCAACACGTGCATTAGCGGCAACTTCGCCTGAAGCTGTAACTACGTTACCACGTACAACAGATGAAGTGTCCTGCGCCATAGCGCTGGTCGATAACCCAACAGCTAGCGCTAACGCAGCCGAAAGGCGACTCACTTTAAAATTCAACGTCATGAGTTATTTCCTGGTTTTCGATTGAGGGTTAAAACAAAAAGCAACGAGCGAAGGTTTATATCGCGTAAAGATGACAAATTGATGAAAGCTTTGAAAAACTTGGGATTTATTCTAAATACAGCAGGGGAGATAGAAACAGCAAATCGTGAATTTCGTTTTCCCCGAAAAGATGAGGAACCGCGGCACAACAACTGATTAGCCACCGGAAAGCTGACAACGAGACAGGCTTCGCGGGTGTGGTAAGAGTTCGTCGCTGTGTATGGAGCGGTTGAAATCATTAAGCTTTTGATACCATTTTATGACATTAATGTGTCAATTTGTGCGCGCATTTTAATTAATTAAGCAACGCTTGCCTAGTGCCAATTGAACCTTTATTGTAAAAACTTGTCGTAGCTTCCCCTCACAAGGCGTACTCATGGGCTTTATGCGTTTTAACTTTTTTCTCTTGGCAGCACTTTTCATGGTTTCTTCTACATCGTTTGCGTCTGATCGCGTCCGGATAGCGACATTTAATGTCAGTATGGACGCCAGTAATTATGTCGATTATGAACAATTACCCACAGTCACGGAGTCTCCGGTTCCGGCGCAACTGGCCAACGGCAATGAGCAAATTGCCGGCATTGCTGAGATATTGCAACGTGTACGTCCGGATATCGTGCTACTGAACGAGTTTGATTATGTCGAGCGCGAACGCGGCATTGACGTGTTCCTGCGTGACTACCTGGGCGCATCGCAGAACGGTCTGCAGCCGCTTGAATACCCCTATGTTTACACCGCTCCGGTTAATACCGGTGTGCCATCGGCGTTTGATCTTAACCGCGACGGTGAAGCCACTGGCCGTGGTAATGATGCCTGGGGTTTTGGTTGGTATCCGGGTCAGTACGGCATGGTGATCTTGTCGAAATATCCGTTGGCTATCGATGACGCGCGCACCTTCCAACATTTCTTATGGCGCGATATGCCCGGCCATCATGTCCCCAAAGTACCTAATGAAGCCGGCGAACTGACCGCTGAAAACTGGTATTCCGACGAGGTCATGGCACAGTTCCCATTAAGCTCTAAATCCTATTGGGATGTGCCAGTTCAGGTCGGCGAACGCCGTATTCATTTACTCGCTGCGCACCCAACACCGCCGAGTTTCGATGGTCCGGAAAACCGTAACGGTATGAAGAACTTTGATGAAATTCGCTTAATCCGTGACTATCTGACACCAGGTGCTGATAACTACATTTACGATGACGATGGTGTACGTGGCGGTTTAGCCGCTGATGCCGCTTTTGTCATCTTAGGTGATCTTAATGCGGCACCGGGCGCCGGCGGCGTTGATGGTGCCATTGAGCAACTGCTTGAGCACCCCCGCGTGAAGGATCCTGCGCCGACCAGTAAAGGTGGTAAACGTCATTCTCCGGATATCGATGGCGCTGAGTATCACACCGCCGCCTGGCGCAAGCGCGTTGATTATGTGCTACCTTCAACGGACTTAACCGTTAACGACGCCGGCGTATTCTGGCCTATCAAAGGACAGCAAGGCTATCGCTTAATGGCCGAGCGCGGCGCATCCTCCGACCACCGGTTGGTGTGGGTGGATATTGAGATCTAGGCGCTCCGCGCGATCTAGGCTCGCTGCGCTCGCGGTGTAGCTTGCTGCCTTCGGCGCAAGGGTCTAGGGGCTTCGCCCGTTAAACCGCGAAGCCCTATCCCGGCCGAAGGCCCTAAACCGCGCGAAGCGCCCAAACCGCGAGCAAAGCGAGCCTAAAAAGAGGGAAAAGGAATGGACATTTACTCGGTTTCGAAACTGAACAACGACATCCGTCTGGCGCTGGAGCAGCAGTTTGGTAATGTCTGGCTGGTGGGTGAGGTGTCGAACTTTGCTGCGCCGGGTTCCGGCCATTGGTACTTTACCCTTAAAGACGACAAAGCACAGATCCGCTGTGCGATGTTCCGTGGCAATAATCAACGCGCTAAGATCCGGCCGCAGAATGGTGTCCAGGTTTTGGTGCGGGCACGGGTCACCGTCTATGCCCCTCGCGGTGATTACCAGCTGATTGTTGAACACATCGAAGATGCCGGTCAGGGTCTGCTGCAACAGCAATTTGAACAATTGAAAGTGAAACTGGCTGCTGAAGGTCTGTTTGCCAATGAACGCAAACGCCCGCTGCCGACGGATATTCGGCGGGTCGGCGTGGTCACCTCACCGACCGGTGCCGCCATTCAGGACATTCTGGCGGTGATGAAACGGCGCGACCCAAACGTTGAAGTGATCATCTATCCCAGTGCGGTTCAGGGTGAAGCCGCGATTCCACAATTAAAGCACATGCTGCACAGCGCCTTTGTCCGAAACGAGGTCGACGTTCTGATTGTCAGCCGTGGCGGTGGCTCCATCGAGGATCTTTGGTGCTTTAACGACGAAGGGGTAGCGAGAATGTTGGTCGATGCGCCGATGCCGGTGATCAGCGCCGTTGGTCACGAGATCGACTTTACCATCTGTGACTTTGTCGCCGATTTGCGCGCCCCCACGCCGTCAGCAGCTGCCGAGGTGGTCACCAAGGACCGTAGTCAGACGTTGCAGCAGTTGCAGTCACTGCAGCAACGCCTGATGCTGGCACAACAACGTAAACTGACGCACAGCGCGCAACGCTTTCAACACCTGCAGGTGCGTCTGCAACAGCAACATCCGCAGCGCCAACTGCAACAACAGGCACAGCGCGCGGACGAATTGCAGGCGCGCGCAACGCGTGCCATGCAGGTTCAGTTGCAGCGCTTAATACAACGCCAGAATTATTTCCAAAGTCGCCTACAAGCGTTACATCCACAGAAGGATCTGGATCGTTGTCAGCGTCGATTAAGTGATGTGCAACAGCGGTTAAACCCAGCAATTGAGCGATTGTTGAAGCAGAAAACAGAGCAGCAGCGCAGCTTGATGCAAGCACTGAACATTGTCAGCCCACTCAACACCCTCGACCGAGGTTACGCTATCGTTCGCGATAACAACGGCAACGTCATACGCGACAGCCAGCAAGCACCGCCGGGCACCGAGCTGGCTATTCGTTTAGCGAAAGGTGAGTTGAGGGCGGTCTCGGCGCTTCACGCGGACTAGGCCCTAGGCTCGCTACGCTCGCGGTTTAGGCGCTTCGCGCGGTTTAGGCTCGCTGCGCTCGCGGTGTAGCTTGCTGCCTTCGGCGCAAGGGTCTAGGGGCTTCGCCCGTCAAACCGCAAAGCCTAAACCGGCGCAGCCCCATCCCGCCCGAAGGGCCCATCCCGGCCGCAGGCCCTATTCCCACTCAATCGTTGCCGGTGGTTTGCCGGAGATGTCGTAGGTTACCCGTGAAATGCCGTTGACCTCGTTGATGATGCGGTTGGATACCTTCTCCAATAGCTCATACGGCAGGTGCGCCCAGCGCGCGGTCATAAAGTCGATGGTTTCTACCGCTCGCAGTGCGATAACCCAGTCGTATTTGCGCTGATCGCCCATCACGCCGACCGACCGCACTGGCAGGAATACCGCGAAGGCCTGACTGACTTTGTGGTACCAGTCGGCTTTGTGCAACTCTTCGATGAAGATGGCATCGGCCCGACGCAGTAAATCGCAATACTCTTTCTTGATCTCGCCCAGTACCCGTACACCTAAACCCGGTCCCGGGAACGGATGACGGTACAGCATGTTGTACGGCAGGCCGAGTTCTAAGCCAATTTTGCGTACTTCGTCTTTGAACAGTTCACGCAACGGCTCAACCAAGCCCAACTTCATGTCTTCCGGCAGACCACCGACGTTGTGATGCGATTTGATCACATGCGCTTTACCGGTTTTGGAGCCGGCTGACTCAATGACGTCGGGATAAATGGTGCCCTGCGCCAACCAGTCGACTTCGGTCAGTTTGGCCGCTTCTTCGTCGAAGATTTCGATAAAGGTATTACCGATGATCTTACGTTTTTTCTCTGGATCGTTTTCGCCCTTCAGCGCATCCAGGAAGCGATCTTCGGCTTTCACCGGCAGAATGTTCAGGCCGTAATGGTCGCCGAACATTTCCATCACCTGTTCGGCTTCATTTAAACGCAACAAACCGTTATCAACAAAAATACAGGTAAGCTGTTCGCCAATGGCGCGATGCAGCAACATCGCCGTGACTGAGGAGTCAACACCACCGGACAAACCCAAAATGACTTTATCGCTGCCAACCTGCTCACGGATACGTTCAATCGCATCGTCGATAATTTGCTCTGGTGTCCAGTTTTTCTCGCAACCGCAAATGCCGCTGACAAAATGTTCCAGCATACGCATACCCTGACGCGTATGCGTCACTTCCGGGTGGAACTGCACGCCGTAAAAACGACGCTCTTCGTCCGCCATCGCGGCGTACGGGCAGTACGAGGTTTTGGCCACGGTGTGGAATCCTGCCGGGATGGCATCGACTTTATCGCCGTGGCTCATCCAGACATCCAGCAACGGCGCACCGGATTCGCTGACCGCATCTTCAATGGCTTCAAACAACGGGCTTTTCTCGACCAGTTCGATTTGCGCGTAACCAAATTCGCGCTCCAGGGACCCCTGTACCGAACCACCCAGCTGATGCGCCATGGTTTGCATACCGTAGCACACACCCAGTACCGGCACGCCGGCTTCAAATACGTAATCCGGTGCGCGTGGCGAACCTTGCTCGGTCACACTTTCCGGACCACCGGACAGAATGATGCCTTTCGGGGCGAAGTCACGGATGTCCTGTTCGTCAACGTCCCAAGCCCACAGCTCGCAGTAAACGCCAATTTCACGGATACGGCGCGCAATCAACTGAGTGTATTGAGAGCCGAAGTCTAAAATCAGTATTCGATGATCATGAATGTCTTGAGTCATGCTGTTTTTCGTTTCCTGTCGGATAAAAAGGCGCTACTTAAGAGCTGCGATAATTCGGTGCTTCTTTGGTGATCTGCACATCATGGACGTGCGATTCACCCATGCCGGCCGCGGTCACTTTGACAAACTGCGGCTTGGTGCGCAGTTCTTCGATGTTGGCGCAACCGGTTAAGCCCATGGCCGAGCGCACACCGCCCATCTGCTGATGGATGATGGCCGAAATCGGTCCTTTATAGGCGATGCGGCCTTCGATACCTTCGGGGACCAGTTTTTCCGCTTCGTTCGAGCTTTGGAAATAGCGATCTGAAGAGCCGTTACGCTGATTCATCGCACCCAGGCTGCCCATTCCACGATAGGATTTGTAATAGCGGCCCTGATACAGCTCGACTTCGCCCGGCGATTCTTCGGTACCGGCCAGCATGCTACCCACCATGACACAGTGCGCGCCTGCCACCAAGGCTTTGGCGATGTCGCCGGAGAAGCGGATACCGCCGTCGGCAATCACCGGGATGTCAGTACCTTTAAGGGCGTCAACCGCGTCGGCAATGGCGGTAATCTGTGGTACGCCGCAACCGGTGACGATACGAGTGGTACAAATTGAACCCGGGCCAATCCCCACTTTCACCGCGTCAACACCCGCTTCTGCCAATGCCTTAGCACCCGCTGCGGTTGCTACGTTACCGGCGATGATCTGTAAGTTTGGATAGTCTTTACGCGTTTTCGCAACGCGATCAATCACGCCCTGAGAATGACCGTGTGAGGTATCGATGAGCAGAACGTCAACGCCTGCTTCGACCAGCAACTGGATGCGTTCTTCGGTACCCGGTCCAACGCCGACCGCTGCGCCGACACGCAAAGAGCCCAATTCGTCTTTACAAGCGTTGGGTTTGTTCTCGGCTTTTTCAAAGTCTTTCAGCGTGATCATGCCTTTCAGTTTGTAGGCATCATCGACCACCAGAATTTTTTCGATGCGATGCTGGTGCATCAACTGCAGGATTTCTTCGCTTTCAGCGCTTTCATGCACGGTGACCAAACGGTCTTTACCGGTCATGACGTCTTTTACCTGCTTAGCGTCATCGTCTTCAAAACGGGTGTCACGGCCGGTCACGATGCCAACCAGATCGCCGTTTTTCTCGATCACCGGGAAGCCCTGAAAGCCATGTTCAGCGGTCAATGCTTTGATTTCACCGATGGTGGTGTCAGGGTGAATGGTAACCGGGTCTGTGACCATGCCACTTTCGTATTTTTTCACTTTACGAACGTGTGCAGCCTGCTGCTCAGCGGTCATGTTTTTGTGGATAAAACCGATGCCGCCTTCCTGCGCCAGCGCGATCGCCAATGGGGCTTCGGTGACGGTGTCCATCGCCGCTGATACCAGAGGCACGTTCAGGGTAATTCCGCGCGTCAATTTGGTGCGCAGATCGGCTTGATGAGGCAGAACGGTTGAATGTCCGGGGACGAGTAAGACGTCGTCAAAGGTAAGGGCTTCTTGGGCGATTCGCAGCATTGCAACACTCCGTAGGGGGATTCATGTTGCGCGTGGATTATACATACCGACGTCATTTTAAGCAAGCTCTTCTGCGCAATTTTCGTGGGCGAAAATTGCGCTTGGCGCACCTTCCGGTGCTTGCTTGGCGGCGCGTTGCGCCTTGCTTGGCGTTCGCTGCGCGAACTTGCTGGGCGCGCTTTCGCGCTTGCGGTTTGTGCTCGCGCCTTTGGCGCTTGCTGCTTTGCTGCGCTCGCGCCTTTGGCGCTTGCTGCTTTGCTGTGCTCGCGCCTTTGGCGCTTGCTGCTTTGCTGCGCTCGCGCCTTCGGCGCTTGCTGCTCGCTGTAGCTTGCGCCTTTGGCGCAAGCCTTTTGGACGTCTAAACTTCTTGACAGCTAGAAATCTATTTGCGATCTTGCGGGTTCGGATAGTGAGGAGTTGATATGGTATTACCCGTTGGTCGTTCATTTTATACAAACACCCGCTTTGGTCGCGTGAAAGGGTTTCGCTACGCGGCTGATAATGGTCGTGCTGATGCCCCGGTGATCGTCATTCAGGGCGGTATCAGTGCTACCGGCCAGTTATGGCGGCTGGATGGCAGCGGCTGGTGGCAGTCGCTGTATAACGTGTTCGCGCCGGCCGAAGACGTGCAGGTGATCAGCTTTGATTATCTGGGCGGTGTTGGTGGTTCGGACACGCCGACGCAGCCACTGACGGTTACCGAACATACTCAGGCCTATACCGACGCCCTCACGCAACTGGGGGTTGAATCCGTCGAAGCCTGGGTCGGTGGTTCGTTTGGCGGGGTGCTGGGCCTGCATGCAGCGGCTCAACAACATGGGCCGGTCATTCGCCGACTGGCGGTTATCGGTGCCGCGCATAAACCTTCGATTCAGTCGGCGTTGTTGCGTTCGTTCCAGCAGCTGTTGCTGCAGCATGCAGAAAGTCCGCAACAGGGCGTGATTCTGGCGCGGGCGCTGGCCATGCTGACCTACCGCAGTGCCGACGAATTTGAGCAACGCTTTGCCAACAGCGATGACGCGCTCCAATATGTACTCGCGCAGGGTGAACGTTTACTTCGTCGCCACGGCAACCAGGCCAATACCTTATTTACCCATCTAACACCGGCACTGAACGATTATCAGGTCGATCCGAAACGCATTTCATGCCCGGTTCAGGTGATTGGTTTCGCCTCGGACAGTATTGCGCCAACGGCACTGGTGGCGGAGCTGGAAGCCTTATTACCCCATTGTCACAGTTATTTATCCATCGAGACGCCTTATGGTCACGATGGCTTTATCAAGAACGTTGCTGATTATCAGCAGCCGCTTAGGCATTTTATTCCACCGTTAAAAACATCCCGATTAGAACTTACGGAGAACCCTTTATGAAAGACGAAACGCTGGCCATCCACCACGGTTATCAAACGGATCCCACCACCAAAGCCGTGGCGACGCCGATTTATCAGTCCGTCGCGTTTGAATTCGATAACGCGCAACATGGTGCGGATTTGTTTGATTTAGCCGTGCCCGGCAATATCTACTCGCGCATCATGAACCCGACCAACGATGTATTGGAGCAGCGGGTTGCCGAACTCGAACACGGGATTGCGGCGCTGGCAGTAGCTTCGGGTATGGCGGCGATCGAGTATGCGCTGATTACGCTGGCTAAACACGGCGACAATATTGTCACGACGCCGCAGCTTTATGGCGGCACCTATACGCTGTTCCAGCACATGCTGCCTTCGTTTGGTATCGAGGTACGCTTTGCTGACAGTGACAAGCCCGAGGACATTGCCCGTGTTATCGATGACAACACCAAAGCGGTGTACTGCGAGACCATCGGTAACCCGGCTGGCAACGTCGCCGATATCGAAGGCCTGGCCGAAGTCGCGCATCAGGCCGGGGTGCCGTTGGTGGTCGATAACACCGTGGCGACACCGGTGTTGTGCAAGCCGATTGATTTTGGTGCCGACATTGTTGTCCACTCGCTGACCAAATACATAGGCGGCCACGGTAACTCGGTCGGTGGCTTGATTGTCGATTCCGGTCGTTTTGACTGGCTTAAGCACAAAGACCGCTTCCCTCAGTTCAGCAGTCCTGAGCCAGCCTATCACGGTATTGTCTACACGGATGCCTTTGAAGCAGCGGCGTTTATTGCCCGAGTACGTACGGTTGCGCTGCGTAATACCGGAGCTTCACTGTCACCGTTTAACGCGTTCTTGTTGTTACAGGGCTTAGAAACGTTGTCGCTGCGGATGGAACGTCACTGCCAGAATGCGGTGCGCGTGGTGGAGTTTCTGCAGCAACACCATGCGGTGGACTGGGTGAATTTTGCCGGTAGTGCTGATCATCCGGACAACGAGCGAGTCAGTAAGTACATCAGCGGCGGTGTGCCGGCGTCGTTACTGACGTTTGGCATTAAGGGCGGCTTTGACGCCGGGGTGCGGTTTTACGACAAGCTAAAATTGTTCAAGCGTCTGGTCAACATTGGTGATGCTAAGAGCCTGGCCTGTCATCCGGCGTCAACCACGCACCGCCAGTTGAGTGAGGAAGAACAGGCCCGGGTGGGTGTTAAACCCGAAGCCATCCGCTTGTGTGTCGGTATCGAGCATATCGATGACATCCTCGAGGATTTGGACAACGCTCTCTAGGCCCTTCGGGCGGTTTGGGCTCGCTGCGCTCGCGGGATAGGCTTCGCGGTTTAACGGGCGAAGCCCCTAACCCCTTGCGCCGAAGGCAGCAAGCTACACCGCGAGCGTAGCGAGCCTAGACCGCGCGAAGCGCCTAAACCGCGAGCGCAGCGAGCCTAGTAGACCGGCGAAGCCCTAAGGCTTATGCATGTGCACGTCCATTTGCGGGAACGGGATGCCGATGCCTTCCTCATCAAGACGGTCTTTGATGCGTTCCAGCAGATCCCAGTAGGTTGGCCAGTAATCTTCGGTTTTGGTCCATGGGCGCACGATAAAATCAACCGATGAACTGTTCAGTGCACTCACCCGCACGTTCGGTTCGGGATCGGTCAGTACGCGCTCGTCGCTGGTAATAACATCCATCAACACCTGTTTGGTTTGCTGCAGGTTGGCGCTGTAGCTGACACCGATCACCAGGTCGATACGACGCAGATCTTCACGGTTGTAGTTGGTGATGGTGCCACCGATAACCTGTGAGTTGGGCACATACACCACTTTGCGATCCGGCGTTTTCAGGATGGTCTGAAAAATATTGATTTCTTCGACGGTGCCTGCGGTACCGCCACATTCAACGTACTCACCGGCTCGCATGGGGCGGAACATGATCAGCAACACCCCGGAGGCGATGTTGGACAACGAGCCCTGCAACGCCAAACCAATCGCTAAACCGGCCGCACCTAAAATGGCAATAAACGACGTGGTTTCTACACCCACCTGATTCAACGCCACCAGCAATGCGGCGATAAAAATGATCGACTTCACAATGGCGGACAGGAAGCCAATCACGGCACCGTCCATTTCTCGTTTCGCCATACCTTTACGCATGGTGCCAGTCACCACGTTGGCGACAATTTTGGCGACGAAGAGAATGACAATGGCTATGATGACTTTAATGCTGTATTCAATCAACATGCCCTGGTTTTCGTTAATCCAGTCAATGATGGCCTGCATTGAGTAATTCCTTATGTTGCAGAGTGTCTGTTCAATTTAGCGTGAAATGCGCATTTGGGCAATTACAGCGAAAAACGATATCGTCCCTGCGCGTCCGGCTGACCAAGGTATTGCAGCATTTTGGCCAGCCCTTCGGGGGTACGAGGATTAGGCCGTACGGTACCAGCGATGCGAATATCCTGACTATTTACGGTGCCGTCGAACGCCAATCCCAGGCTGTTATTACCGTTCATGGAAAGCCCCACGGCGCCGGAATTATCACAACTCAGACCCACCGGAAAGTCGCCAAGGTTTTGCCAGACACCGTTGACCAGCACCTGGATATCCTGCCCCTGCGCATCACCTCGTAACTGGTTACACCATTTTACCGGGCCTGGATCGCTGACCGTAAAAGCGTCGACATTAACTGACCAACGGCCACGAGTGGTCAGTGGCAGACGGGTATTCGACAATTGCAACAGGGTAGCTAGATCACCCTTTGAACGGAGGTTATCGACCGACACACCGCTCAGCCCCGCTTGCACCGTGCCGTTGACTGTTAAAGGGTTACCAGCGGCTGCGGGCACCGTCACATCGATACTCAGTTGTCCCGTCAGCAGCTTGCTGACACGCCAATTCCAACCCACGTTCGTCAGCGGCACCCCCTGGATCTGCAGCGCACCGATATTACCCTGCCAGAGACTGCCGGACACCTGACTGACTGACACCTGCGGCGGCAGTGGCAACCAATAAATGACCTTAGCCGGCAGCATCACTACCAGGGCGACGACATAAACAACGAGTAACCACCACCAACGTTTCATGAATTATCCATTACCAGTAACTGTCTTACCCGGACCTGACCCGGGGTATCCAGGCGTGCCACATCCAGCGTTTCCACCCGCAGTTGATACTGTTGTTCCAGTTGCGCAACCAATTGCAGGACCTGAGCGAAACTGGCTTCATCGACGCTAACCACCATACCCTCGCCCTGCGGCTGCATGCGCGCCAAGCGAATATCCTGCGCTTCCGCAGCTTGATTGAGCCGTTGCGTTAACGAGCCGGATGCGGGTTCTACCCGCTCCTGCTGACGTGCTGCAAGGGCTTCGTAACGAGCGATGTTCTGTTGCACCCACAACAGTTGTTGCTGTTGCGCCTGCAACCGTTGTTCGGCCTGCAGCCGCGCTTGCTGACTGGGCTGCCAAATGAGGAAGTATACCACGGCCACACCCAGCACAGCGGCCAACACCTGCAGCAGCCGCTGTTCGCGCGGCGCAAACTGCTGCCAGCGTTGTTGCGCTCGCTGCATCAGCGGGTGTTGTTGCAGTTGCTGTGCCATACCTGAAAACGCCTTCATGACTGAGCTCCTCGTGCGATTGTCAGTGAACCGGCCACCTGATTGCCGCGATTATTCAATGCGCCCTGCTGCACTTGCAGCCCTGCCTGCTCAGCAGCTCGCTGAAAGCGTTCAAACTGAGAAAAATTCTGCGCCAATGCCTGCAGTCTCAATTCGCCGTCCTGATAGCGCAACAACTCCAGCGTCATCTCTGGTAAATCAGCAAAAGCCGGTTGCAGACTGTCCAGCAATGCCAGAGCCGATGCCTGCTCAGCACCGCTGGCACCGAGTTGGTTCAGCTCCTGTTGCAATTGTGCACGCAAGTTAACGATACGGGTTTTATTGGGAAAGGCTTCTAAGAAGCGTTGCTCAGCCTGCAACTGCAGGGCATCGGCTTCTGACGACAATTGATAGGCTCTTAATAAATTGCCGCCGACGGCGACCACCAGCGCTACCGACGCGGCAACCGCGAGTGGCTTCCAGCGAATGCTATCAACGCGCTTGCGTTTTACCGCGAATTCGCCACGACGAAGTTCTAAGGTATCGCCGGCACGTGCAAAAATACTCAACGGCACTTCAATATCCGCCGCTTGCATGGGTGATGGCGGTTGCGGCCAGTCGATGTCGCCATAATGGTCGATCAGTGACGGCGCCGGCCATTGCGCCACGATCACCGGCATCAGCGCGGCACTGGCCTCGGCTTCGATACTGAAGCCCTGCCACGGCCCCGTGCGCACCACCACATCAGCACCCACACGAATGGCACTCCAGTGGTTCTCTCTGTACGGCAGTAACAGCGTTTCCGGGTACCAGTGGTCGGCATCAATTGCCGCCTCTTTTAACCAATTCTGCCAACAGCTCATGCGACTGCGCGCGACTATCGCAACCGGGATACTGCTCTGGGCTTTACTGACGTTGGCTGGCCAACTGAAGTGCAGTTCATCGATATCACTTGCCAGCTCTTCTTCCAGTGCATAAGGAATCACGCGATCGAGATGACGGCGGCTACCGGCCGGCAACTCAACCTGTTTTAATAACACGTCCTGACCCGGCAGCATTACCGTGGTTTCGCAACGACGGGCCTGCTGCTGCAACTGCGACAGTTCCGCCGGCGAACCGAGTTCGCCACTGGCAATCACTTCCTGTTGCGCCTGGTGCCATATAAACCAGACTACCTTACCCGCATCGGCTACTGCCGTTTCTTTACCGCTACTGGCGGGTAGCCGGATAAACAGTCGCTCTTGCATTGTTATTCTCCCATCGCCCGGTAAATGACCCGGGCCGATTCTGGCGTTACTTGCATGACAGAGCGCGCCCGAGTTTCGACCTCGCCCCATTGAATGTACGCCAATAATTGAAAATACTGACTCGTGACCACCAGCTCATCGAGCGGGTTGCCGTCTTGATCTTTAATGCCGGCCAGCGGCCCCTCGGTCAGGGCCTGTTCGCGATCATCATACCCACCTTCAGGTCGACCTGCCAGAACCTGCTGCGCACCGGCCAGATCCAGCGCGCCATTGGTCAACGCGACCAACAACGCAGCATGCTCATCATCCATTGTGTTGATGTTTAACTTAAGTTCGCTATTGCCCGGAATGACGCACACCTGTGGTTTAATCTTCGCCACAATGTCGGCACTGAAGCCGCGCACCTGCCTGAGTTCACTGATGTCCAGTAATGGACTGTTGGCGGCTTGGTACGGGTGCGGCAAGGATTCATAGTCCGGATCCTCGGCGCCGTTTTCACTCAAGCGAGTGTCTTCATCAATCCAGTCAATAAGGGCATCGGTAAGCTGTTGCGCCAGATAACTGTCCACCTCGTTAGCCATCAGCAACTGCCGAAATTGCTGACGCCGGCGTTCCCCCTGCAGTTCCTGCTCGCCTCCGGGGACCAGGCTGTTGAGATTAAAACAACTGCGCAAATCCCGCACATCGGCGGCAATTTGTCCGCCGGCAACCGGAAATGGCCCTTGCTTGGTCGCCCAGTTCTGCTGGCGATGGACAATACCGTCACTCTGCTCCAGCTCTAGCTGCAACACTTCCGCCAGCACATCTTCCGCGCTCAGCCACATCCAGTAGCTCTGTTCGGCCTGTTGCAGATTGGCACTGCGACTGACCTGACGTTGCAGACTACTGCCCAAATTGACCGCAATCACTGAAACAATCGCAATCACCAGCATCACAGTGATTAACGCCGCGCCACGCTGCCTCGCCATCATTGGTCGCTGTCCTCATCGCTGACGCTGACTGCGGTGCTTGCCGCCGTTAAAAACTGTCGGCTAATTTCACCGTAGGCTTTGCTGTTGATGGTGACCTCAACGGCCTTGGGCACATCGCCTTCGGTATCCCAACTGCCCTGCCAGCCAGCGCGGATGCCCTGATTCTGTAGCTGCTGCTGGTCACCGGCGGCGTCATCGCGGAAAAACCGCACACTGAACGCTTCAACATCGTTCATTAACGGTTGTACCACCGGTTCGTCCGAGCGGTCATTCACGTAAGGAAAACTGACCCGCTCTAACACACCGTCGCGAACCCGATAAATGACCGGCTGCAACTCTGAGCGCGGCAATAACAAGCCCGGGTTGTCATAGCCGCTTTTGACCAGCGCCAGCACGCCACTGTCAGACTCAGTTACCCGCTCGTCGTTACTGACATAACGGCGCACCACCTCGGTACCGTTTGGCCGCGTTGGTTTATTCACTAACTGCCGCAGATCCTGCTCGATCATCAGCCAGCCAAACTGCATCTGTTGCAGTTGCTCACGCGCTGCCTCTGACTGCGTCTTGGTTTTACTCATTTGATCCAGCACGGTAAAGCTGCCGATTCCCAGCAATGCAAAAATGGCCATGGTCACCAACACTTCAACCAAGGTAAAGCCCCGTTGTTGCGTCATGGTCCGACTCCATTCGTATCGCTCTGAGCGGCCGCATCCGGGCGACGCAGATAGCGGGTCAACTGAACCAGTTGCGCGTCGCTGCCGGGTTTAGTGACCGTCACCGTGACCGCCACCACGTCCGGTGTAACCGTTTCAACCACCTGTTGTTGCCAGCGCCAGTCCTGTTCCGCCAGTTGCATTTGTCCGCTTTGTTTATCCTTAACCGGCCACTGCCGCGACAGACTCAGTTCGGTCAGGCGATTGGATGCTACGTACTGGGCAAAGGTTTTTTGCTGAATTTGACTGATACTGCTCAAATGGCCACTGGCTGCATTGACCGCCGCCAACGCGGCGGTACCAAAAATGGCGATGGCCACCATCACTTCAACCAGGGTAAAGCCGCGCTCAGTAACTCGCATCGAAACTGGCCTCATCCTGTATGCTGACTTGCCAGGCACTTTGTGCAATTAACCAACGCTGCTCCCGGCGTGCCAGTTGCGGCTTATCCAACGCCAATGAAAAGGCCGTCATCTCACCGCTCGGCAAGATCAGTATTTGCGGCTGTGGCTGCTCGTCCTCTTGTTCGTCATTATCGTTATCGGGCTGAAACAACAAATCGCGCGCCGCCTCTTCCTGCGCCACTAGGTTGCCTTCCAGCGGTTGCAGTCGCCAGCGCAGACGCTCATCCCAGTTAACGGCTTTTAAGCCTCTGGCATTAAGCGGCTGCCATTGATTGTCGTACCAGTGCACAAACTGATAACCGTCATCGTCCATGACTAAGCCCAAAGGCTGCTGCCTCACCATCGCGTACTCACGGGCGTACTGCAGTTGCTCTTTTAAGGTAACCGCAATGTCCTGCGGCGATTTATCTCGAGCGGATGAAGAAGGCAGAGTAAAGGCAACCGTACCGGCTATCATGCCAATAATGGCCATGACCAGCAGCAATTCGACCAGAGTGAACCCATTATTGCGGCGCCGTGGTTGCATCAGAGAGTCGATCAGTTGTTTTGTTCGTCCTGACCAATCATCCAACTGCCAAAGTCATCGTCTGTGCCCGGTTGACCATCAGGGCCTGCCGAAAACAGGTCGACGTCGTCATACTCGCCAGGGTTCAACAGCAGGTAGTCGTTGCCATAAGGGTCCTGTGGCAAGCGTTTGATGTAGCCGCCGTTACGGTAATTCCGTGGTTGTGGATCCATATTGGGGCGTTGTACCAAGGCTTCGAGACCCTGCTCTGTGGTCGGGAACATGCCGTTGTCCAAATGATACT
This sequence comes from Idiomarina aquatica, assembly GCF_003987185.1. GTDB lineage: Bacteria > Pseudomonadota > Gammaproteobacteria > Enterobacterales > Alteromonadaceae > Idiomarina > Idiomarina aquatica. Next base: position 938,982 of record NZ_PIPS01000001.1, read on the forward strand.
GCGCCAGCGCATTTTCCAGTGCAACGATATCCGCAGTCACTTTCTGTTTGTTTGCCTGCTCCTGCGAACCCAACACGTTCGGCAGGATCATGGTGGCAAGAATACCGATGATGGCGATAACGACCATCACCTCAACCAAAGAGAAACCCCGTTGGGCTGTTGTTCTGTACATCATAATTAAAGTCCTACACTCTGATTTAACTGCAAAATGGGTTGAATAATAGCCAATACAATAAAGAACACGATACCTGCCATGGTGACAATCAGCACCGGTTCAAACACTTTTAAACTGACTTGCACCAGCGCCTCAAACTCACGGTCCTGGTTATCCGCTGTGCGTCGCAGCATTTGTTCCAGTTCACCGGATTTTTCCCCGGCTGCTATCATGTGCAGCATCATCGGTGGGAACAAACCGGTTTCCTGTAAGGCCGCCCGCAGCGATGAACCCTCGCGCACTCGTGTTGCGGCATCGTCGATGGCATCACGAATGGCAAGATTACCGATTACCGTTGAGGTAATGCGCAAACCATCCAGCAGCGGCACGGCCGAGGACGTTAAGATACTGAGCGTACGAGCAAAGCGTGCGGTGCTGACGCCGCGGATGACTTTCCCGATTAACGGCAGTTTAAGTAACTTGCGGTGATACCAGCGCTTATTGTTGTCTTTTCGCAGCCATTGCTTAAAACCAACGACCATGACCATAAGTATGACCAGCAACCACAGGCCCCAGTTCTGCAAAAACTCAGAAATTGCGATCATAAATAAGGTTGTGCCCGGTAGGGTTTGTCCCATATCGGCAAAGTTTTCGACAATTTGCGGCACAATTGACACCAACAGAAACACGACGATGCCAATCGCAACCAGCGTCAGCATCAACGGATAAATCAACGCCTGCGTTAACTGGCTTTTCATGTGTTGACGCTGTTCGGTGTAGTCCGCCAGCTCATTTAATACCTGATCTAAGTGACCGGATTTCTCACCCGCGGCCACCATGGCGGTGTACAAATGGTCGAACACGCCGGGGTAATCAGCCATCGCTTCGGCCAACGAGTAACCTTCCACCACTTTGCTGCGCACCGACATCAGCAGTTTCTTCAGGCGCGGTTTCTCGGTTTGATCCGCCACCGCCAACAAACATTGTTCAATCGGTAATGCTGAACTTACCAGCGTCGAGAGCTGGCGGGTGATCAACGCCAAATCCTGTGCTTTGACTTTGCGCACCATGGTCCAGCGCGAGGTCGTCTGACCCGGTTGTTGCTCTTTTTCTGACGCAGGCTCGACCTCGACCGGCATCAGTCCCTGATCACGGAGTTGCTGTCGTACCTGGCGCATCGTATCGGCTTCGATAACACCGCGCTTTTTACGCCCTTTGGCATCCAGTGCCTGATATGCAAATGCCGCCACTAGCGCTTACTCCTCACGCGTTACGCGCAATACTTCTTCGAGAGTGGTCTGTCCGGCCAGCACTTTATCAATACCGTCGCGACGAATACTGGGGGTATTCCGGCGCACGTATTTTTCAATCGCCTGCTCGCCGTGGCCGTTGTGAATGAGCTCACGAATGGTGTCGTCGACCACGATCAACTCATGGATACCGGTACGCCCCCGGTAACCGCTTTGGTTGCAGTGCTCGCACCCCTGGGCGCGATAAATCACGACGTCGTCGTCAACCGTGCCCAGCATCCGTCGTTCCTCAGCGTCCGGTTGATGGGGCTGCTTACACTGCGGGCACAGGGTACGCACCAAACGTTGCGACAATACCCCGAGTAAACTGGACGACAACAAGAACGGTTCAACGCCCATATCTTCCAATCGGGTGATGGCCCCGGCAGCGGTGTTGGTGTGCAACGTCGATAACACCAAGTGGCCGGTTAATGATGCCTGTACCGCGATTTGTGCGGTCTCGACGTCACGGATTTCGCCGACCATGACCACGTCCGGGTCTTGTCGCAAAATCGCACGCAAACCGCGGGCAAAGGTCATGTCCACGCGAGGGTTAACCTGAGTCTGGCCAATGCCCTCGATGGCATATTCAATGGGATCTTCAACCGTCAGAATATTGCGATCTTTGGAATTGATTTCGGTAATGCCGGCATAGAGCGTGGTTGATTTACCAGAACCGGTCGGTCCGGTCACCAAAATAATGCCGTGCGGCTTATGGATGAGCTGCGAGAAAATACCGCGGTTATGCTCGGTCATCCCCAGTTGCTTGAGGTTTAACCGTGCATTGTTTTTATCCAGCAGTCGCAGTACCACCCGCTCGCCGTGGTTAGACGGCATGGTCGATACCCGCACATCCACCGCCCGACCGGCGATTAATAGCGAAATACGGCCGTCCTGCGGTACCCGTTTCTCGGCAATATCCAGTTGCGCCATGACTTTAATCCGCGAGATCAGCAGCGACGCCAGTTTGCGGTTGGGCTTGAGTACTTCACGCAAGACACCGTCGATGCGGAAACGAATGGTCAGTTGCTTCTCGAACGTTTCAATATGGATATCCGAAGCCCCTTCTTTGATGGCTTCGCTAAGCATGGCATTGATCAACTTAATGATTGGCGCATCGTCTTCGCTTTCCAGCAGGTCTTCGGTCTGCGGTAACTCGTCGGCCAACGAAAACAGATCCGATTCGTTGCCGATGTCTTCCATCAGTTGCTTGGCCTCGGAGGAGTCACGCTGATACGCTTGGGTTAACAGTGTCTCAAACTCCGACTCCGGATGTTCTTGCAACTGGAAGGGCTGCTGCAACACACGTCTGACTTCCAGCAACGCTTCCGCCGCCACGCCGGCGCGGCAATGTACGGTCGGGTGCTCGCCCTGCTCCACCACCACGCCGAAGCGTTTGGCAAAACTAAAGGGCAAACGTTTGGTTGCAATGGCACTGGCTTCAGTCATTATTTTGACCTTTATCTTGCACCGACTTTTCTTTGTTATCCATGTATTCGTCAAAACTTGGCGGCAGCGTCAGGTCACCGTCCCACTCTGGCATTACCGGGGTTTCTTTGGTCGGCATTAAATCCACACCGCGTGCTTTACGGTCAAGCTGCAAAGCCCGCATGTAGTTGTATTTACCGCGACTGATTTCCGCCAGTTTGCTGCCGTCACGCACGATGGTCGGACGGATAAACACCATCAGATTGCGCTTCTGGGTCGAGGTTGAGGTTGAACTGAATAACTTACCCAGGATCGGAATGTCGCCGAGCAACGGAATTTTTGATACCGACTCCTGCACGTCTTCGTCAATCAGGCCGCCAAGCACAATAGTTTCACCGTCATTGGCCATCACCGTGGTTTTCAGTTCACGTTTATTAACAATGACGTCCACCGAGGTTGCCCCGCTTAGGCTGGAGACTTCCTGCTCAATGAGCATTTGTACGGCATCGCCCTCGTTGATCTGCGGCGTCACTTTTAACTTAATACCCACTTCCTGACGATCGACGGTCTGGAATGGGTTTTCGTTATCACCGCCCAACGTTGAGCCGGTAATGGTCGGAACTTCCTGACCCACGAGGAAACTGGCTTCTTCGTTATCAACGGTTACGATGCTTGGGGTTGCCAGAATATTGGAGTTGGTATCCTGCGAAATCGCCTGCACCACGGCCGCCCAATCGTTCTTAATGGTACCGAACATCATCCCGTTAACACTACCCAGCAACTCTGCTAACAAGCTGATATCGCCCGGCTTGTCCGGGTTTTGGGTAACCGCACCACCTTCCGAAATCACCGTGGTACCCTCTTGTGGCTGCGCCTGATAAGCGCCTGCAGCTAACGCGCCAATCGGCACTTGGTTACCAGTATTGTACTGCACCAGGCCACCGTCTTCGCTGATCCACTGAATACCAAAGTCGACATTGTCGCCTTCCAGTATCTCGACAATAATGGCCTCAACCTGTACCTGAGCCCGACGGATATCAAGGTCGCGAATGACGTTTTCCAGTGACGCCAGCATGTCCGGCTCGGCGGTAATAACTACGGCATTGGTCGGCGCATGGGGACTGATACTGACGGTGTTGTTACCACCGCCTGCGCGTCGACCACCGGTATTGCTGCCCTGCTGTTGTTCAACTTCTGCCTGAATCGAGCGGCTGACGTTATCCAGCACTTCAACCATTTCTTCAGCACGCGCATACTTCAGATAATAGACGCGTGTGTTGCCCTCGGTCTTGAGGTCTTGATCCAGTTGACGGATGAGCTTCACCACCCGCGAACGGGCACGCGGCTCACCACTGACAATGACGCTGTTACTGCGCTCATCGGCAACGATTTTTGGGATCAGCAAGGTCGGTGTGCCGTCCTGGGCGCTTTTTTCAAATAAGCTTTGGGCGATGCGGACCAACTCATTCGCCGACGCATACTCTAAATCAATAATATCGACGTCCTGGTCACCGGCCTGGTCGACGCGTTCGATGATTTCCACCAGGCGGCCAATGGTTTCTGCCCGGCCGGTCATCATGATCACGTTAGAAGGATCGTAACTGACCACCATGCCGCCACCGGTCTGATCATTTAACTGCCGTAACAAGGGCGCGAGCTCTCGTACGGAAACGTTTTCCACCGGCACCACACGGGTGATCATCATGTCACCACGTTGCTGTTGCTCACCCGCCACCACCGGTAACGGTGCATGCTGAGCATCTTTGTCGCGGATAACTTTAAGTACGCCAGAATCCATCTCCACCACGGCAAACCCATAAACTTCCAGCACATTCAGAAAAAATTGATAGTACTGCTGTTCGTTCATGACGTCATAACTGCGAACGTCAATTTTGCCGCGCACGTTAGGGTCAATAATGATGGTTTTACCGAGGTTACGCCCAACCACCTGAATGAATTCATTAATGTCGGTGTTTTTAAAGCTTGCGGCGTATTCATCAGCCATCGCAGCGGGCGTTGGTACCAACACCGCCGAAGCGATACCCAGCGCAAGTGCGCTTAACCAGACTTTGGGGCCACGAGAGTGAACTGCCATAGTTAGTTGTCCTGTTCGTTGGCGAGCTCAATGGTGAGCTGCATCGGTTGACCGTCGCGCACAATCTCTATGTCGGCGCGCGTCAGCGTGGTTAATTCGTTACTTAATTGCATTGCCTGTTGCATATCGGTTAAATCGTAACCGTTAATGGCAATGGCAAGGTCGCCGTTTTGTAAACCGGCCTGACGAAACAGTTCCGGCTTTTGTCCTGCTTCCAGACGGTACCCTATCAGTTGACCGTTATCCATGGCCGGGCTTATCGACACGTAATCGGTAAGCGACTGCGGATCCGCATTAATCTCCTCAACGGCCTGCTCAAGGTCTTGTTCGGGGACGGTTTCCGTCGCCTCTTGCTGCGGCTGTTCAACAATCAGCGACAACGCGGGCCGATCCTCGCCAATGTCTTCGAGTTGCAACGTTTCTATACGACCGTTGTTGTCTAACAATACCCGGTCAGCATAGATTTCTTCAACGGTCACACCGCTACGGCCAAGCTTATCGCCGACGATATAGGTCTGTTGTTGACCAGCCTGTTCAATAATAGCCGCAGAACGCAGCGGGTTGGAACTGGCCGATACCCCTACCAGACGGATGTTCAATGAGGTTTTCGGTGCATCACGACGCGTTGTCGATGAGGTTTGCGAACTTTCACCAAACAAGTTAAGACGTTGCAGAGCGGCAATATCGACCGCGGTGTCTTCTGCCGCGTTGTAGCTTGACGGTAGTGACGGTGCCGATGTGCCGCCCGTTGGCGCGGCCGGAGCCACCAACCACCAGGTTAACTGCGCTAGCAGTATCACCACCAGCAGCCAGATAGCGATGGTTGCCAGCGATATCAGCCGTGAGGGCGATGCCCATTTATTGCTGCGAAAGCCGTTTAGGTAAGACAATTTAGGTCACTTTATCATTATAGTTTTGTTAGACTTGTGTAGCTAACCGCATTCTAGCTCTCCGTGCAAGAGCCAACAATCGATTAACACAGTTTATGGTAATTTGATTGCAACTTTATGACAACAGCAAATGCAATACGTTTAGACAAGTGGCTTTGGGCAGCGCGTTTTTATAAAACACGGGCCATTGCCAGGCAGATGATTCAGTCTGGCAAAGTTCACTACAATGGCCAGCGCACTAAGCCTTCCAAGGCGGTGGAAATTGGCGCGATGCTGAAACTTAGACAAGGCTTTGACAGTAAAGAAGTCGAAGTAATTGCTTTGAGTGATCAGCGCCGCGGCGCCAGCGAAGCGCAGCTGCTTTATCGCGAAACCGAAAGCAGCATCAAGCAACGCGAGCAAAACGCGCAAGCACGAAAACTCAATGCCATGTATAATCCGCACCCACAAGGCCGTCCGGACAAAAAGCAGCGGCGGCAGTTGATCAGAATGAAAGACGGACAACGAAACGAAGGTGATGGGCAATGACCGAGCAAACTATCGAATACCCGACCGACCAACTGGTGCGTTATACCTTTGCTGACCAGGATGTGCGCGGTGAGTTGGTGCAGTTAACCAGCAGTTATCAAAGCTTGATCCGCGGCCACCAGTACCCACCGGCGGTGCAACAGGCGCTCGGTGAAATGATGGCGGCGGTGTCACTGCTGACCGCAACACTTAAGTTTGAAGGCCACATCGCTGTGCAACTGCAGGGCAACGGCCCGCTAAACTTTATTGCGGTTAATGGTAACCATCACCAGGAGTTGCGCGGCATTGCTCGCGTTCGTGGTGACATCACCGCGACGGACATTCGCAGCATGATTGGTAAAGGTGAGCTGGTTATTACCCTGGAGCCGGAACACGGCGAACGTTATCAGGGCGTTACCAGTTCAGACGCCGACTCAATTGCCGAAATGCTGGAAAATTATTTTATGCAATCCGAGCAGCTGGCCACCAAAATCTGGTTGCACGCCGACGGCGAACATGCGGCCGGTATGTTATTGCAACGGCTGCCGGCATCCGGTAAAGACATGACCGGGTTTGAACACTTGGCCACCTTAACCGATACCATCACCGAACAGGAGTTGTATTCGCTGCCCGCAGAACAGCTGTTGCATCGCTTATACCACGAAGAAACGGTGCACCTGTATCCGGCTCAGAAAGTTTCCTTTGTCTGCGGTTGTTCACGCGAGCGGACGCTGGATGCGTTGGCCAGCGTGCCGGTCGAGCAGTTGCGAGAGATTTTACAGACTGACGGCGAGATCGTCATGACCTGCGACTATTGCCTGACAGAATACCGCTTCAAAGAATCCGACTTCGCGTAGCTTGCGCCTGTGGCGCAAGTCTTTCACCGCTGAGAACACAGAGAGCGCGGAGGTTTTTATTGTTAAAACCACCCAACCCATTGGGTTTTCCATTAAAAAGCTTTTCTCTGCGGTTCTCAGCGCCCTCTGCGGTGAGAACCCTCAGCCTTTCTTCTTAATGAACTTCATTAAGCGGCGGCGTTTGCGCTGCTGAGACAGGGTCAGCTGGTTTTTCTTACCTTCGTACGGGTTAACCGGTTCGCGGAACTCGATCTTAATCGGTGTGCCCATCACACCCAGGGCTTTACGGAAGTAGTTGGTCAAATAACGCTGATATGAGCCCGGCAGCTTGGTGACCTGGTTGCCGTGAATAACGATACGCGGCGGATTGTAGCCGCCGGCGTGCGCGTATTTGAGTTTCACACGACGACCACTGACCAACGGTGGCTGGTGTTCTTCCTGAGCCATTTCCATGATCTTGGTCAGTTTAGACGTACTTACCCGCTGTGTGGCGCTGCTGTAAGCTTCTTCAACGCTTTCAAACAGGTGGCCGACACCGGTGCCGTGCAGCGCCGAGATAAAGTGTAAACGTGCGAAATCAACAAAGCCGAGGCGACGATCTAACTCACGCTTAATCTCTTCTTTGTGATCCTGCTCTAAACCGTCCCACTTATTCACCGCAATCACGATTGAACGGCCGGCGTTGAGGGCAAAACCAATCAGGTTGAGATCCTGGTCGGTGATGGTTTCGCGCGCATCAATGACAATCAGTACAACGTTGGCTTCTTCGATCGCCTGCAACGTTTTCACCACCGAAAATTTCTCGATCGCCTCATCGATACGGCCCCGGCGACGCACACCAGCGGTATCAATGAGCACGTATTCGCGCTCATCCCGTTGCATCGGGATATACACCGAGTCGCGAGTGGTTCCGGGCATATCAAAAACCACCACCCGCTCTTCACCAAGGATACGGTTAGTAAGCGTTGACTTACCCACGTTCGGTCGGCCGACAATGGCCAACTTCAGCGGTAACGCATCGTAGTCGATTTCATCGTGGTCAAGATCTTCCGGCGCTTCGTCGTTACGGACTATAACGTCCGGGTAGTCCTCAGCCAGCGGCTTAAAACAGCTTTCCAGCAACTGTTCAACACCACGTCCGTGAGCAGCGGCAATACCGTAAAGGTCGCCTAACGCCAGTGAGTAAAAGTCAGCCATTGCGGTTGAGGCATCGATACCGTCGATCTTGTTACAGACCATGTAGACTTTTTTCTGCTGCTGTTTTTTGCGCAGATGATCCGCAATGGCCTGATCGCCGACGGTCACGCCGTCACGGGCATCCACCAAAAACAACACCACATCGGCTTCTTCAATGGCTTGCAGCGATTGCTTTGCCATTACCTCATCGATGCCTTCTTCATCCCCGTGAATACCACCGGTATCCACGACAATGAATTGATATCCATCATAGTTGGCCTGGCCGTACTTACGATCGCGGGTCAGGCCGGGAAAGTCTGCTACCAGTGCATCCCGGCTGCGGGTTAAACGATTAAATAATGTGGATTTCCCCACATTCGGGCGCCCTACCAGGGCTACAACAGGTAACATGTTTGTTTAACTTCCTGAATTTATCTCAATTGCCACAATATCGCCGTCGCGAGTTTGTGTGTATAAGGTTGTTCCATCCACAACCGGCTGCGCAAAAATGCCATCACCGCCGACTTCATAGCGACCTTCAATAGTGCCATCGGTTGGATTCAACCAGTGTAAGTAACCGTCCAGATCACCGACAACGACGAAACCATCATGCCATGCCGGGCCCGTCAATTTACGGCCAAACATTTCGTTGTTGCTCCACAACTCAATGCCGCCTTCCTGGTTCAAGCCATAAAGATGGCTTTGGTAGTCGGTCAAATAAATGCGTCCACCGCGCACTAGCATATTCTCGAACGCACTGTAGTCACGCTTCCAACGTACCTCGCCGCTGCGTAATTCCAGTGCCACCAGTTCGCCGTTATACGCGATCATGTATATCACGCCACCGACCACAACCGGATTGGCGTCGATATCGGCCAATGCTTCGAGCTCGGTCGCGCCGCTTGGCGTGCCAACACTCTGTGTCCACGCCTGCTGGCCATTATTAGCGATGAGAATTGACGCGGTACCATTACTGTCACCAACAATCACACCACCACTGGCGATGGTCGGCGCCGATGAACCACGCAAGGTTAGCGTAGGTGTCTGGTATTCAAACTGCCACTGTTGCTCACCGCTTTCGGCATCATAACTGATGACTTTGCCGCCCGTGGTGTGAATGACGACTCGTCCTTCGCCAACCGCGGGATCAGAGTTTACTTCATTGCCAACGTCGACATGCCAGACCAGCTCACCGGTCTCGGCATTTAACGCTATCAAATCGCCGTTCTCGGTACCCAAAAACAGCTTGTCATAAGCTGCAACCAGACCGCCGGAAATGCGCGCCGGGAATGGTGATGACAGAATGCCGCTGAACCAACCCTCATCAGACGCTTCGTTAATTTCGATGAGGTCATGCAACTCGACTTCCCACAGCGTTTCGCCGTTGTCTTTACTCATCGCGACAACCGTGCCCTGACGATCGGCAGCATACACTTTATCGTAAGCAACAACTGGGTTAAGGCGAGAGAAAAACTCTCCTACACCATCACCAACGGAGCGCTCCCACTTAACGGAAACATTGAGGTTTTCGTTAATCGGCTGGAGCGGTGCAATCTTAATTTCTTCGTCATCATCACCGAACAGCGAGCAACCGCTGATGCTGGTTGCTAGTGCGGCAATCGCGAGTAACGAGGCGGACTTTTTTAACGTGTTAAGCAAATGCATTATGACGTAGCCAGGCTGTTGAGTTTAAGTTCCAGTGCCGGAGTCAGCGCTTCACCCTCAGCGGCAAGCGCACGCTGGTAAGCTTCGCGAGCTTGATCATTCTGACCCTGTTCAGCATAAATGTCGCCTTCCAGTTCGGCAGCCGCGGCTTGATAGGCCGTTGGCATCGCCGTTGTTACGGCGGCCAGAGCACCCTCGTATTGCTGCTGCGCTAACAGAACCCGTGCCAAGCGGATGTTGGCAACCGCTTTCAGATTGTTATCGTCGCTCTCACCGACCACCTGTTGCAGTGCGGTCACCGCCGTCGCCAGATCGCCATTGCTGGCGGCGTGTTGAGCTAACTGCAGTGCGGCAAGGTGCGCGTAATGTGAACCGGCGTGCTCATCGATAAATTGTTGCGCGTTAACCACTGCGTTATCGGCGTCTGCCTGTAACTGACTGGCCACTTGCTGATAACCTGCTGAAGCTGCGTTAGCCGCATCAATCTGTGCTTGGTCATAATAGCGCCAGCCAAAAAACAGGCCAAAACCAATCACCGCACCGGCGATAATGCCTTTGCCGTGTTCGGCCCAAAACTCTTTAATTCGTTCGACTTGTTGTTCTTCGTTCTGATCCACAGGATCACCTCTTACGCTTGCGTCAATGGCCGCAGATGGTCAATAAGTTCTGCGTGACTTAAAGTAATTTGTTCAGCCTCGCTGCGTAACGGTTTAACCGTTACTTGCTGCGTTGCCAGCTCATTCTCGCCGATAATTAGGGCGACTTCCGCACCGGATTTATCCGCTTTTTTCATTTGTTTTTTCATTGCCCCACCACCACAGTGGGTCACCAGCCGCAACTCCGGCAGTGCATCTCTCAGCTGTTCGGCAATCGCCGCTGCTTTTAGTTCCGCAGCGTCGCCTAACGGCATTAAATAAGCATCCACCGCACGTCTTGGCGTCAATTTATTTTGTTCCTGCAACAGCAACACTAACCGTTCCATGCCCATCGCGAAACCAACAGCCGGCGTTGGCTTACCGCCAAGTTGTTCTACCAAGCCGTCATAACGGCCACCGGCACAGACGGTACCCTGAGCGCCCAAGGCGGTGGTAACCCATTCAAACACTGTGCGGTTGTAATAGTCCAGTCCACGCACCAAACGCTCGTTTAGGGTGTAGCGAATACCGGCTTCGTCCAGCAATGCACGCAACTGCTCAAAGTGCTCCCGCGATTCATCGTCCCAGTACTCTGACAGACGCGGCGCTTCTTCCAATAGCTGCTGTGTATTGGGGTCTTTGCTGTCAAGAATACGCAACGGGTTGCTGTCCAACCGACGCTGACTGTCTTCGTCCAGTTGCTCTTTATATTGCTCCAGATACTCACGCAGAGCATCGCGATAACGCGCGCGGGCTTCATTCGATCCCAGCGAGTTTAACTGCAACTCAACCTGGTCGGCGATACCAAAGGCTTTCCACAGCCGCGCTGACAACAGAATAACTTCGGCATCAGCATCCGCTGAAGGTAGCCCAAAGGTTTCAATACCGAACTGATGAAACTGCCGATAACGACCTTTTTGTGGGCGTTCATAGCGAAACATCGGCCCCATATACCAAAGTCGCTGAATTTGATTATACAACAACCCATGTTGATTACCGGCACGGACGCAGCTTGCCGTACCCTCAGGACGCAAGGTGAGACTCTCACCATTGCGGTCATCAAAGGTGTACATTTCTTTTTCGACAATATCGGTCACCTCACCGATAGAGCGCTTAAACAGTGCGGTTTGCTCAAGTACCGGCATGCGAATTTCGCTGTAGCCGTAGCTTGCTGCCACTCGACGAATAATCGACTCAACCTGTTGCCAGGCTGGGCTTTGGTCGGGTAACAGGTCGTTCATGCCTCGAATTGCCTGTATGGATTTTGCCACGCTTGTTACTTCCGTCTTGGTTGCTATCTGTTGCCGATGGTCATTACGTACACGATGAGCCATAAAAACAAAGGCTCAAAAAACGAGCGCGTATTATAAGGATTTTATGACAGCGGGTAAAACGCGTTAACCGATTTCTTTTACGTCAATTTTGTGTTTTTCGACGTGGGCAACGCGTTCACGGATTTGACGTTCCAGTTGATCCACCAGGTCCTTGTTGTCGAGGCGCAGTTTTTGCCGTTCGCCGCCAATATACAAGCCACTTTTATTCTTTGCACCGGCCAACCCAACTTCGGCAACCAGGGCTTCCCCCGGGCCGTTGACGACACAGCCGATAATGGACACATCCATCGGCACCGTAACGTCTTCAAGCCGCTGTTCCAATTCGTTAACGGTTGCTATCACATCAAACTCCTGCCGCGAACAACTTGGGCAGGCAATGAAGTTAATGCCACGGGACCGGATCCTGAGCGATTTCAGAATATCGAACCCCACTTTGATCTCTTCGACGGGATCCGCCGCTAATGACACCCGCAAGGTATCGCCAATCCCTTCGGCCAATAGCATACCCAGACCGATGGATGATTTGACCGCGCCACTGCGCTTGCCGCCCGCTTCGGTGATGCCCAAGTGCAACGGTTGCTCAATTTGTTTCGCCAATAAGCGGTAAGAATCAACCGCGAGAAACACATCGGATGCTTTGACACTGACTTTAAAGTCCTGGAAATTAAGTCGATCGAGAATCTCGACATGCCGCATCGCCGATTCAACCAGTGCCGCGGGCGTTGGTTCACCATATTTTTCTTGCAGGTCTTTCTCCAGCGAACCGCCGTTAACACCAATTCGGATAGGAATGTTTTTATCTCTGGCGGCGTCAACAACCGCGCGAATACGATCTTCGCGGCCAATATTGCCGGGATTAATGCGCAAGCAGTCGGCACCATATTCCGCCACTTTTAAAGCAATGCGATAGTCAAAGTGGATGTCTGTTACCAAAGGCACAGGACTGCCCTGCTTGATGGCTTTAAACGCTTCTGCCGCCTCCATCGTGGGTACCGAAACACGCACAATATCCGCTCCCGCGTCGGCCAGCGCCTGAATTTGCGCTAAGGTCGCCTGCACATCGGTGGTTTCGGTGTTGGTCATGGACTGCACCGCAATCGGAGCGCCATCACCAATGGGCACATCGCCGACGTAGATACGACGGGAGGGTCTGCGCTTGATGGGACTTTCGTGCATCATAGATCGATATTCCTACTGCTTAGAGATCCACTATTAATTGGTTGCCGGTACGGTCAGACGCGCAACCCGTGACTGACGGAAGCTGCTCAAGTCTACGGTTTCGCCTTGATAAGTAATGGTCACCGCTTCTGGCTTACACACGGTAATCGAGAACGGTGCTTCACCGGGCACCTGCATGGTATAACCAGCGGCTTTGATACCGACCGCCTGAGTCTCGCCGTTGGCGTCATCAACTTTTACCCAACACTCTTCACTGAACTGAAACACCAAGCTGGCAGCTGTGTCTTCCTGTTGCGCTTGTGGTGACGTATCTTGGTCGGCGTCCGAGTCGGCTGCCGGCGACGGTTCATTGACGTCTGCAAGCTCACTCTCGTTGGCCGTATCATCGGTGACGGTAGCCGGTTGTTCATCATCAACGGCAGGCTCGTCACTCGCGCCTGATTCTGGTGCCGGCTCGTTGACTGCCGCCAGCGTCGTTTCTGGTTGCTCAGTTTCGGACACGGTTACTGCCTCATCCGCGGTCGACTGATTCGGGTCGTTGGCGGTCAACGAGGTACTCACATCGTCGGCCTCAACTTCCGATTCCAGCAACGGTTCTTCATCATTTTTAGTTGGTTCTGGCTGCGACGTCGTCGGTGACTGCAGTTGCGGCTGCGACGACTCCTGCACTTCCGTTTCTGTTACTGCTTGCTCAACATCATCACTGATGCTGTTAAAACTCAGTCCGCTGTCCTGCCACCACCAAATGACTAAGCCGATGACGACAATGATCACAGCATAAGTAATCAGCATGAGACGGTTGTCGTTCTCTTCGTGTTTTACGCGTCGCGAAAAACTTTGCATGGCGGAGGTATCGGGCTCTTTAATGCCCATTTTTCGATAAGCGGCGAAGATTTCCTGATCATTCACGTCCAGCAGTTTTGCGTAGGACCGCAAATAACCTTTAATAAAGGTAGGTGTTGAAAAGGAGTCGTACTCATCGTTTTCGAGCAATTCGATGATCTGTAAACGCAGCCGCAAGCGATCCGCGACCTCACGCTGACTCAGGTTTTTGCGTTCTCTGGCCTCTTTTAAGATCTGTCCAGGCCCTTTGACAGGTTCCTTCTGCTGTTCCGCGGAGGCTTTTACGTCGTTGTTATCTACCGCGTTTTCCTCAGTGTCGTTCGATTGATTATCAGCAGTCATGATATCTGGGTTGTTCCCTGTTAGTACGCTACCCTCTCGCTTCGGCTCAGCGACTGGTTAAGCACTGTGCTCGGTTGGCAGCAACATCTTGCTGTAACCTTTGAGCATGGTCAAACATCACCAGCGCTTGTTGCCAGTGACCGGATAAGCACAGCGCGATAGCGTAATTGTTGTACAATGCGCCGCTCATAGGTTGCCATGATAACGCTTGCTGGTAAAGTAGCAACGCAGAATTGAGCTTTTCTTTGTGTAAATACCATTGTCCGAGGGCGATGATGACGGCTTCTGCTCCTGGTGCGTCGGCGTATGCTTTATCGAGATGTTGGCGGGCGCGTTCCAGGTGTCCGCGTTTCATATATTCGAGGCCAAGGTTGAGGCGATGTTGGCCGGCATCGCTGAGTGATGTACTGGGGGCTGTGCTACAACCGCTCAGGGTTACGGCGAGTACTATCCATATTCTCATTTCAGCATTCCTTTGCTTATTTGCGCTACGCGCTTGGCGCCGCCAGCGGCGGCTTGCTTGGCGGCACGTGCTGCGCGGTGCCTTGCTCGACGCGGGCTCCGCCCGCTTGCCTGGCGCGCCGGAGGCGCTTGCTCAAAACAGCGCAGCTTGTCGTGCCTTCGGCACGACTCGCTAAGATGAGCCAGTAAGCTTGTGGGGCGCCTAGCTGTTAGAAGCGATGGCGATCTCGTCGCCGCGCGCCGCTTGTTGGCGCTTGAGGATGCGCTTGGTGCGGTCAATCACATCACCCACCAATTGACCACAGGCCGCATCAATGTCGTCACCACGGGTCTTCCTGACCATCACGGTAAAGCCATATTCCATCAACACTTTAGCAAAACGGTCGATGCGCGAGTTGCTCGAACGCCCGTAATCCGATCCCGGGAACGGATTAAACGGAATAAGATTAATTTTACTGGGCGTGTCCTTAAGCGTTTTCGCCAATTCGTGCGCCTGATCCGTCGAATCATTGACGTGATCCAGCATCACATATTCTACGGTCACTTTGTGTTGCGCTTTTGATTGATCAACATAGCGGCGACTCGACGCTAAAAACTGTTCAATGTTGTACTTTTTATTGATCGGCACAATCTCGTTACGCAGCTCATCATTCGGCGCGTGCAACGAAATCGCCAGCATCACATCAATTTGTTCGGCCAGTTTATCCAGTGCCGGTACCACCCCTGAGGTGCTTAGCGTGACACGGCGTTTTGATAAACCAAAACCGTAGTCGTCCAGCATCAATTCCATCGCCGGAACAACATTATTCATATTCAGTAGCGGTTCACCCATCCCCATCATCACCACGTTGGTAACCGGTTTTATGCCGGTTTTACCGTAGGCTCCGAGTAGTTGATTAACGCGCCATACCTGACCAATGATTTCCGCAACGTTGAGATTACGGTTAAAGCCTTGCGCCCCGGTCGAGCAGAAGGTGCATTCCAGCGCACAGCCAACCTGCGATGACACACATAAGGTCGCTCGATCACGCTCGGGAATCCATACCGTCTCCACATCCTGTCCGTCAAATAAGGTCATGACAAACTTGATGGTGCCGTCGGAGGATTGCTGTTGAGTGCGGACTTCTGGCGCCCGAACTTCTGCAACTTGCTTGAGTTTTTCCCGCAGCTTTTTGTTGAGATTGGTCATCTCATCAAAATCATCCACGCAAAAATGATACAACCATTTCATCACCTGATCGGCACGAAATGGCTTCTCCCCCATTTCGCGGAAGAATTCTTTCATTCCCTCGCGGTTGAGGTTAAGAAGGTTCACTTTTTTGTCGATGGTATTGGTCATAAATTTCCTGTTAAATTGGAATACTTCGGCTCCGGCTTCGCCTCCGCGGTTTAGGCTCGCTGCGCTCGCGGTTTGGGGCCTTTGGCCGGTTTAGGCTTCGCGGTTTGACGGGCGAAGCCCCTAAACCCTTGCGCCGAAGGCAGCAAGCTACACCGCGAGCGAAGCGAGCCCAAACCGCGCGAAGCGCCTAGACCGCCCGCAGGCCCTAGACCGTGAAGCCGAAGCTAAGATCTTACCGAGTGCGTGGGCAGATTTCTTCGTCGCTGAAGAAGTAAGCAATTTCACGCGCAGCAGATTCAACAGCGTCTGAGCCGTGTACTGCATTTTCGTCGATAGTTTCAGCATAGTCTGCACGTAACGTTCCTGCCAGTGCTTCTGCCGGGTTCGTTGCGCCCATGATGTCGCGGTTTTTACGGACGGCGTCTTCGCCTTCCAGAACCTGAACAACGATTGGGCCAGAGGTCATGAACTCAACCAAAGCGCCGAAGAAAGGACGTTCTTTGTGTTCCGCGTAAAAACCTTCCGCCTGTTCTTTGCTCAGGTGCATCATTTTAGCTGCAACAATGCGCAGACCTGCAGATTCGAAACGGTTGTAGATAGCACCGATTAAGTTTTTAGCAACTGCATCGGGCTTGATGATTGATAAAGTGCGCTCTAAAGCCATCTGTTTTACTCCAAAAAGGGTATTAAACCAGTGATTAAATTTTCCGCGCGAATTATACGGGAGATTGCATTAAAAATCGAATAGCGATTGATTGTTTTTGTTTAAATTCTAAGTTAGGATGCGAAAACATATAGCCATATAGACGTCTATACGACGAGAGGAGTAATAAGCATGGCACAAGCAACCTTGGGTGGCGGCTGTTTTTGGTGTGTTGAGTCTGCCTTCCTGCAAGTCAAGGGCATCAGCAATGTACAATCGGGATACACCGGTGGCCATACTGAAAATCCGACTTATGAACAAGTGTGTAGCGGTGAGACCGGACACGCGGAAGTCGCGCAGTTAACCTACGACCCTGAGCAAATTTCGTATCGTCAAATCCTAGAAATCTTCTTCACGTTGCACGATCCAACGCAGGTGAACCGTCAGGGCAATGACATTGGCACGCAGTATCGCACGTCGATTTTTTACCACGACGATGAGCAAAAGCGTGAAGCGGAGCAAATCATTGCTGAACTTGAGTCAGAGGGTGCCTTTGCTGATCCGATTGTAACTGAGGTGTCGCCGCTGGAGGTGTTTTATCCGGCCGAGGATTATCATACCAACTACTTTAACCGAAACCCGGAAAATCCGTACTGTCAGGCAGTGATTTCACCGAAATTAGCGAAATTCCGGAAAACCTTTGCCGGGCTTCTGCGCTAATTTCTAGCGCTTGGCGCCGCCTCCGGCGGCGGCTTAGGTGCTTCGCACGGTGTAGCTTGCTTCCTTCGGCGCAAGGGTTTAGGGGCTTCGCCCGTTAAACCGCGAAGCCTAGACCGCCCGAAGGGCCTAAACCGCGGAGGTGACGCCGGAGCCTAATTCGTGCTAAGGGCTCGGTAAACCGCGAGGATGTGTTCGGCGGCGTGGTCTACTTCCGCTTCCGTCGTTGGGCGGCCGAAGCTGAAACGTAACGAGGCATGCGCCAACTCATCCGTCAGCCCCAGCGCTCTCAGCACGTAAGACGGCTCGACACTGGCCGAAGTACAGGCAGAGCCTGATGAAATGGCGAGATCTTTTAGTGACATCAGTAAAATCTCACCCTCGACATCCGCAAAGCGCAAATTAATGATGTGCGGCACCCGCAACGCATCACTGCCGTTTAGATCGATGCCAGGCTCAGCCAGTAGCGGCGTTAAAAACCGCTGACGGAGTTGCTCAAAGTACTCTGCATCGTGTTGCAGTCGCTCTCCGGCAACCGCGCAGGCTTCGCCAAGCCCGACGATTTGATGGGTTGCCAGGGTACCTGAGCGCATACCTCGCTCATGCCCGCCACCGTGCATTTGCGCCTGTAGCCGCACTCTTGGCTGACGCCGCACATACAAGGCACCAATGCCTTTCGGGCCATACAATTTGTGCGCCGAAAGCGACAACAAATCGACCGGAAGCTGACTCAGATCCAGGCTCAGTTTACCGGCACTTTGCGCAGCGTCGACATGCAGTAAGGTACCATTGCTTCGGCAAATAGAACCGATCGCCTCGATATCCTGAATCACACCCAGCTCATTATTCACGTGCATCACACTGACCAGGATGGTGTCTTCCCGTAACGCCGAGCGCAATTCATCGAGATCAATACGCCCATCCGCCTGTACATCGAGAAAGGTGACCGAGAATCCTTCTTTTTGCAGTTGCAACATCGGATCCAACACCGCTTTATGCTCGGTTTTAACGGTGATCAGATGCTTGCCTTTGTCACGCAATTGGTAGGCAACGCCTTTAATCGCGAGGTTGTCCGATTCGGTTGCGCCTGAGGTGAAAACAATCTCGCGTGCGTCTGCGTTGAGCAAATCAGCCACTTGGTGACGGGCAATATCAACCGCCTCTTCAGCCTGCCAGCCATAGCGATGTGAGCGTGAAGCGGGGTTTGCGTAGATGCCATCATAGGTAAGAAATTGCATCATTTTATCAGCGACCTGCTGTTCTACCGGGGTGGTGGCCGCAAAATCCATATAAATAGGCAATTTCACTACGCAAAAACTCCTGAACCGTAATTTAACAACATACTAAATAACGTTTAACTCAATCTTTTCTGATGATTGCCGTTTGCCCACGGCATTCACATCCCTTGACGCCATTAGCTCGGCCAGCGTGATACCATCAAGGAAATCGGCGATGCGGTCGCTCAATCCTTCCCACAAGGAGTGGGTTAAACAGCGTTCGCCGCCCTGACAGTTGGCCTTGCCCTGACAACGGGTTGCATCGATGGATTCGTCAACCGCTTCAATCACGGCGCCGACCGAAATTTCGTTGGCACGGCGGCCGAGTTGGTAACCACCGCCTGGCCCACGGACGCTTTGAACGAGTTTGCGCTTTCGCAGGCGCGCGAACAGCTGTTCGAGATACGACAATGAAATACCTTGCCGCTCTGAGATGTCCGCCAATGGTACCGGGGCTTTTTGTGCAAACATGGCGACGTCAAGCATCGCGGTGACCGCATAGCGGCCCTTGGATGTCAGGCGCATGATTCTGTATCCTCTTCGCTGAGCTGGACTTTTAAGTTTACTTACCCGACTAAAATAGTCAAGTATTAGCGCGACGTGGGCGTTGCGCTTGGCGCGTTGGCCCTCTTGCGCCGGTGGCGCACGTTACGCTTTTTGTGCCAAGCGGTTATTTCTTAATGGAAGCGAGGATACCGCGCAGGATGTTGATTTCGCTTTCTTCCGGGCGCGCTCGGTTAAATAAGCGCCGCAACTTGGTCATCACCTGCCCCGGATGCTGCTTCACAATAAAGCCGGTATGGTAGAGCGTCTGCTCCAGGTGCTGGTAGAACATTTCCAGTTGTTCCGCACGGGGATAGTCCGCAATCTCATCCGTATGCGTGTATAACGACTGCCCTTCTGCCGCTTCCAAGTGTTGCATACGCAGCTCGTAACAAACCGTCTGTACTGCCATCGCCAGGTTCAACGAACCATAATCCGGGTTGGTCGGGATGTGCAAATGATACTGACTGAGTTGCAGCTCTTCGTTGGTTAAGCCATTGTTCTCACGCCCGAAGACCACTGCGACTTTATGCTTTGGTGCTTCGGCCAGCATTTTGGCGGCCGCATCGCGCGGACCTAACAACGGCCAGTCGAGGGTCCGATTGCGGGCGCTGGTCGCCAGCACCAACTCACAGTCTGCGATCGCTTCTTCCAGCGTGTCAACGATTTGGGCGTTGGCCAAAATATCCGTCGCCCCGGCCGCCAACGCGGACGCGTGGCTGTCCGGTTTGTTCACCGGATCAACCAGGGTCAGTTCTTTTAAACCCATGGTTTTCATGGCCCGTGCCACCGAACCGATGTTGCCTGTATGCGAGGTGTTTACAAGTACGATACGAATTGAATCTAACATGATGCCCTTGAACGATTAAAACGGATGACACACAACAGTGTTGCTGAATAAAAGTTGTGCATGATACCGCAATACTGGTATTATCCGCGACCAGATTTTTGTGATCCTCACAACGTTCTTTGACAGCACAGGTAATTTGATTATGCATCCGATGTTAAACATTGCGGTGCGCGCAGCGCGTGCAGCCGGCAAAATTCTTGTTAAGCAATTTGATCAGGGGCAACCCATCGACGCGGTTTCTAAAGGCCCGAATGACTGGGTGTCCGAAATGGACAAAGCCGCCGAACAGGCAATCATCAGCACCATCCGTAAATCCTACCCTGAACACGGTATCATCGCGGAAGAAAGCGGCCAGCAACAAGGCTCGGATAATGATTTTCAGTGGGTTATCGACCCGCTGGACGGCACCACAAATTACCTGCGCGGTATCCCTCACTTCTGTATTTCGATTGCGCTTTTGCACAAAGGTTCTGTGCAACAGGGCGTGGTCTATGATCCGATTCGCGAAGAGTTATTCAGTGCATCACGAGGTGCCGGTGCTCAGTTAAATGGTCGCCGTTTACGGATTGACCCGAAAGTTGAGCTTAAGGGAGCGTTGTTAGCGACGGGCTTTCCGTTCAAGTACAAGCACAAACTGCCTGAATATCAGCAAATGTTTAATAACTTGTTTGAACACTGCGCAGACATGCGCCGCCCCGGAGCAGCAGCACTGGACTTAGCCTATGTCGCGGCCGGTCGCTTTGACGGCTTCTTTGAAATGGGTCTCAAGCCCTGGGATATGCTGGCCGGCGAACTGATGATTCGCGAAGCCGGTGGTATCATCTGCGACTTCAGCGGCGGCCACAATTACGTGCAAAGCGGTAACGTGGTTGCAGGCGCACCGAAAGTGCTCAAGCAAATGCTGCCGGTCATGCGCAAAAAGCCTGAGTAACTTGCGCCCATGGCGCAAGCCATTCCGAAAGATAATGGGTCGCGCTCTGGGCGCGACCTACGTCAGGTCGATTTCTTCCAAATCGAGATCGTAGCAATAATCCATTTCGGCCAGTTCTTCCCGTAACTGGTATTTTTCTTTTAGTTGTTCAATTTCACGCCATTTGCGTTTTTTTGCGCGTCCCTTCGATGACTTGTCACTGACTTTCTGAAGCTCTTCTGAATGATCCATACTTGCCTCTCAGTTTTATAGTTATGGTCTTAGCGCACGTGAAAAAATTGTTATCACTTTTTATAACAATAAATTCACAAACACCTTAATACCACAGCGAGCTCCAGATTAAAAGCTAATTGTTACATTCGTGTTAACTCTTCCGCAATTTTTCATGAACATCGACAGCGTCTGTTCACCGCTGAGAACACAGAGAGCGCGGAGGTTTTTTATTGTAAAACCACCCACCCCTCTGATGATATCAACCGCGATGGTGACAACAGGCAAACTGCGTCAACCCAACAAAAAAACCGACCCATTGGGTTTCCCTTAAAACGTTTTTCTCCGTGTACTCCGCGCCCTTAGCGGTGAAAACCTTTGTGTTCACCGCTAAGAACACAGAGCGCGCGGAGGTTTTTAAGGGTAAAACCACCCACCCCTCTCATGATATCAACCGCGGTGGTGACAACAGGCACACTGCGTCAACCCAACAAAAAAACCAACCCATTGGGTTTCCCTTAAAACGTTTTTCTCCGTGTACTCAGCGCCCTCTGCGGTGAAAAACCTCTGGGTTCACCGCTGAGAACACAGAGAGCGCGGAGGTTTTTAAGGGTAAAACCACCCACCCCTCTCATGATATCAACCGCGGTGGTGACAATAGACACAAAGCGTCAACCCAACAAAAAACCCGACCCAATTGGGTTTCCCTTAAAAAGCTTTTCTCCGTGTCCTCAGCGCCCTCAGCGGTGAAAAGCCTTTGTGTTCACCGCTAAGGCCACAGAAAGCGCGGAGGTTTTTATTGTTAACCCCCCCCCTCTAATAATATCAACCGCGGTGGTGGCGACAGGCACTCTGCATCAACCCAACAAAAAACCCGACCCAATTGGGTTTCCCTTAAAAAGCTTTTCTCCGTGTCCTCAGCGCCCTCTGCGGTGAAAAACCTCTACGGTGAGCGAGTCACCAACGAATGGGCTCACGTCCAATGCTGACGAGATAGTCATTGGCTTTACGGAAGTGGTGCGCGTCGAAAAAACCTCGATGTGCTGAAAGCGGCGACGGGTGCACCGTTTTTAGCACGCAGTGGCGATTACCATCAATAAGGCGTGCCTTTTTCTGCGCATGCGCGCCCCATAACAAAAAGACAATGCCCTGCTGTTCTGCCGCCAACCGTTCAATCACCCGGTCAGTAAAGGTCTCCCAGCCCCAGTTGGCATGGCTGTGAGCGTTACCCGCCTGCACCGTGAGTACCGTATTCAACAGCAACACGCCCTGCTTTGCCCAGCGCGTCAAATCACCGTTCGCGGGCTGCGGCTGTTCGGGGTAGTCCACCTGAATGGCTTTCAGTATGTTGCGCAACGACGGCGGCAGCTTAACCCCATCCGGTACCGAAAAACTCAACCCATGCGCCTGGCCAGGCCCGTGATACGGGTCTTGCCCCAAAATCACGACCTTTACTTGTTCAGGCGCGGTTAGCTTTAATGCATTAAAGACATCCGCTGCCGGCGGGTATACGGTGGTTTGTTCGCGTGCCTGGGCAACGCGGTGCAGTAATTCCTGAAAATACGGTTGTTGTTTTTCGTCAGCCAGCAATTTTGTCCAGTCACCCATAGCGATTCCGATTGATGCGTATACGTAGAAAAAACTATATCATTAACGCCATCGCGAGTTAACGGGAGGCTTTCATGGCCGAGTTACCAAAAATCAGTGTTTATCTCATCACCAAAAATGAAGGTCGTCATTTAGACGAAGTGCTTAGCAGCGTGAAAGGCGCTGATGAGATCGTTCTGGTCGACTCTGGTTCGACCGACGATACCCTCACCATCGCTGAAAAGCATGGCGCTCGTATCATTCATCAAGACTGGCTTGGTTATTCAAAGCAAAAGGCGTTCGCGCTGGAACAATGTCGTAACGATTGGGTGATTAACCTGGATGGCGATGAAGTGCTTCCCAACGGGGCGTTCGAGCAAATTCAGCAGCGCATTGCCAAAGGGGACATCAACGGCATCTATCTGGCGCACGACGATATTTTTATGGGTCACTCGCTACCGGGTCACCGACATCACCGCTTCCGCCGTGTTTATCGCAAGTCCAAGTCACGCTGGAACACCTCATTAAAAGTGCACGAACACATCGAGGTCGAGCCACCGCTTGCGCACCTGCCCATTGATGTTAAACATTATGGCTATGACTCAGCGCACGGTTACATGGATAAACTGAACAAATACTCGTTACTAAAAGCCAAACAACGCGAAGAACAGGGGCGTACCTGTAGCCTGGCGCGGGTATTACTCATTTTCCCGCTGATGTTCATTAAATTTTATCTCATTCGCCGTATGTTCCTGGCTGGCTGGCGGGGCTTTATCAAAGCCAATATTGATGCCTTCCACTTTTTCCTGACGGAAGCCAAGCTCTACGAACGTGAATACCGCCGCAAGCGCGGTGATGATGTCGAAAAATCTGAGCGCTAAATGATGTTGCCCGTTTATGTTATTAACCTCGACCGTTCGCGCGAACGCCTACAGCACGCCAGCCAACAACTGCACAGTATCGGCGTTAATTTTACTCGGATCGCGGCGATTGACGGACGTCAGTTAAGCGATGCCGAGATTGATCGTGTCTATGACAGCGAACGCAATCGGCAGCGCTTTTACGCGTCACTAACGCGTGGCGAAATCGCCTGTTACATGAGCCACCGGAAGGCTTGGCAGCAACTGCTCGACAGCCCTGCGCAAGCGGCCGTCATTCTGGAAGACGATATTATGGTTAGTCCGGCCTTTGCCGAGTTGGGCGCGGCCGTTGCAACACTGTCGGACGACTGGCACTTGCTGAAATTAGCGCAACCCTTTAAGCCCAAGCAACATTATAAGCTGGCTGATGTTGGCGCATTTACGCTGGTGGACTACCGTACCGACAAACCACCGATGGGCGCCTGCGGCTACATTTTGAGCCGCTCCGGTGCGGCTAAATTGCTAGCTCGTAAACGATTTTTCCGTCCGGTTGATGTTGATTTTCAGTGGCAATGGGAAACCGGCTGTTACGTACAGGGGTTGCTGCCCTACTGCGTTGATAACACTCATCAGCACGGCAGTGACATTCTTGACGTTGAAGATCGCCACTTAAAAGATAAAAGCGCCTGGCGGCGCTTTCTCGAACAGTGGCGGTTTTACTGGCAAAACCGCCGTTTTTGCCGCACGCGGGATTAATCCTTGTCGCGGTACTTGTCAAACCAATGCAGGATGTAGGCAACTTTGTTCATCAGGTTACTTGGGCGCGCATAAATACCGTGCCCTGAATCCTGAATCCGCACCATCGCTGTCTCTACACCGGCTAATTTCAATGCTTGATAGTACTGCTCGGTTTCTGACATCGGTGTGCGATAGTCATTCTCACCCGTCAGTAACATCGTTGGTGTGGTCACGTTACCGACATAGCTTATTGGCGAATACTTCATATAGTGTTCCAGGTTATCCCATGGCAACCCCGGGAACCAGTACTGATAGAAGTAGTTATACATATCGGCGGTCAGTACAAAGCTGTACCAGTTGATTACGGGCTTCGCGACCACCGCCGCTTTGAAGCGATCGGTATGGCCGACAATCCAGGCGGTCAAAACACCACCACCGCTACCACCGGTGACGTACAGCTCGTCTTCATCAATAAAGCCCTTATCAATGACCGCATCGACGCCGTCCATTAAGTCATCGTAGTCATGACTCGGGTAGTTTTTATTAATGGTATTGGCAAACTCATCACCGTAACTGGTGCTGCCACGAGGGTTGGTATAAAGCACCACGTAGCCGGCTGCCGCGAATAACTGGATCTCGGCGGCAAAACGCGGGCCGTAATTGGTGTGCGGACCACCATGAATCTCCAGCATCAGCGGGTATTTTTTACTCGGATCGAAATTCGGTGGGTAGGCAATCCAACCCTGTAAGTCAAGACCGTCCACGCTGGACTTATAGTTAATTTCTTCGACACGCGCGAGCTGTTTATGCGCCAGCGCATCCTCATTCAGTTGCGTTAACTGACGACTGTCGCCGTCCTGCCATAAGGCCAAATCCGCCGGACGCTGAGGGTTCGAAACGGTATACAATACGCTGTCATCGGCAGCCACTGAGAAATCACCACCCCCATAAGGACGACTGTAGGACAAGCCGCCGACACGATCCGCCAGCTGTTCGTGATCGCCGGACAAGTCCGTGCGTGCCAGGTAGCCAATGCCGTGGTCGTCGTAGCTGAAGTAAATACCATCGCTATCACTGTCCCACTCAAAGCCGGTGACACTGCGATCCAGATCCGCCGTCAGTACTGTGTTGTCGCTGCCGTCAGCAGACATTACGTAAAGCCGCGTCACCTGAAAGCTTTTGCCATTATCGTCGTTCCCCAGATAGGCAATGTATTCGCCGTCCGGCGATACGGCAGGCGAGCGGTCAGGACCTTTGCGGTCGGTCACTTGTTGTATCTCGCCACTATTGACGGCCACTTGATAAAGTTCGCTGTTGGTTGGCTGACGAAACGCGTCGTCACGGCGATTGGCCGAGAAGTAAATGACCTCGCCGTTATCCGCCCAGGCCAGTTCGCCGCCGTGGTTATAGTCGCCGCTCGTCAGTTTACGCGCGGTACCACCTTCGCTGGGTACCACATAAATGTGTTGATAACCGTCACGGGCATAACCGCCGCCATCGTAGCGATAGTTGTCTTTATCGATGTATTTCGGCGCGTCCGTCCACTCGGCGCCTTGTGGTTTCCCCGGCAATGAAACCGGTGCCGGCTTGGCGTCCGGGGTAAACATAGTAAAGGCAATTTGCTTACCGTCCGGTGACCAACTCAGGCTTGATGGTGCCTGGGTTAGGTCGGTAATCGCAGCATGCTCACCACTATCGACCCAATAAATATGAATTTGCGGGCTACCGGTTGCGGTTGAGACAAACGCCAGCCGTTTCCCATCCGGTGACCAGACCGGCTGGCTCTCACTGGCTTTGTCGCCGGTCAGTGGCCGCAAGTCGCCATTCTCGTGGATTTTCCACAGTGTACCCACCTTACGGTCTTTGTTGATGTCCATCGCCTGACGCACAAAAACACTGTAATCCCCGCTGGGGTGAATGGTTGGTGAAGACGCATATTCCAGCGTAAAAACATCTTCTAACTGAAAGGTGTTATGGTCATCAGCGAATGCAGTGGCAGAGACCATCAATGCCGCTATTGCGGTTAACGCTCGTTTCATCTTGCTCTCCTGGTTTTTTATTAGGGCTCCGCCTTCGGCTTCGCGGTTTAGGCCCTGCGGGCGGCCTAGGCCCTTCGGGCGATTTAGGCCCTGCGGGCGATTTAGGCCCTGCGGGCGGTCTAGGCCCTGCGGGCGGTTTAGGTGCTTCGCACGGTGTAGCTTGCCGCCTTCGGCGCAAGTCCTTAGGGACTCCGTCCGTTATACCGCGAAGCCTACACCGGCCGAAGGCCCCAAACCGCGAGCGCAGCGAGCCTAAACCGCTGAGCCGAAGGCGAAGCCGAAGTCATTTCAAAAAAAAAGTCGCGCCAAAGGCACGACTTTCCGTTAGCTCATAAGCAGTCTAACCTTGTTAGAAGGCGTATGAGAAGCTGATGGACGCGAAATCACGGTCAGTCGTCGCATCATAGTCACTGCCACTGTACGTGGTGTAACCCAGGTTCACTTTATAAGTCGACAGGTAGTCGGCCGTCAGGTTAATACCCAGCGACTTACGGTCTTCGATAAAGTTACTGTTTGGTGAGTAACCCGATACATCGTGGTTAAATTGAACCACCGGGGTCAGGCTCCAGCCTTGCCATACGTTTAAGTATTCAAACTGGAAGCGGGTGCGGTAACCCCACGAGTTTTCGGTGACGAAACCTTCACAGTTGCCCGCGTTGGCCGGCCCTACTTCTGATGGCAGTAAGCACTTACCAAATAATGGCAGACGGCCATAACGTTGTTCTTCAAGACCCGGTAGGTCGTGTACCTGGTTCATCGCAATTTCACCGACGAAGGTCATGCGGTCAGAACCCCACAGACGGTCAACGAAACGCACAAAACTGGCCTGCGCCTGGCTGACGTCCAACCGGTCATAACCGCTGGCAAGACCACCCAACTCGGTGGTTTGCACGCGATCCGCAAAGGTGCTCGGTACATTCGGGCGCAAACCGGCGGTCAGAATTTCGGTGGTGTTAATTTGCACGGGCGCGTCTTTACGGAAGCTGTATTCACCAGCAACAGACCACATGCCCAGGTTGGTGCTAAAGCTCGCACCCATGACTTTGTAATCTTCCGGATACTCGATCACCAGACGCGGTCCGTCGATGGGGTAGCCGTTTGGTGTCGCATAGGTGTAACCTGGATTCATACGATCTTCATCGGACATATACTGTTCCGGATCGACGGTCCAGTTATACGCGGAAATGATCGGCGTATTGCTGTGCAGGTTGAGGTAGTACAAACCAAATTCAGCGTCTAAATCCAGTGAGTAATAACGGAAGTTAACCCCCCACTGACCGCTATCTGACGCATCAAGCGTTGGGTTGGAGCCAATGTAGGCACCCGATACAACCGACTCACGGTCGCTCAGATAACTGCTGGGATCGCCCGGAACCAGCTGTGGGTTCAGGGTCACTTTACCGCAACCCGGACCGCCGATGATATCAACGCTGGAGAAGTAAGTACCGCAGCCATCAAGCTTGGTGTTGTCCCACTCGTATTGATAGAAGGCTTCCATATTCAGGCTTTCAGTTAAGCCCATGTTGATGCTCACCATACCTACCGGTAACAGAGCTTCTTTGATTTCAGCACCCGGACGACGCGCCGCGTTAACGTCCAGTGGGTTAATGTCATTGATGCCGTTAAAGACAAAGGTACTTTCACCCCAGCTCAACACCTGACGACCTACCCGCAGACTGGTCGGGATATCGCCCATATCAAAGTTTGCCCAGACAAACGCATCCAACACTTCGAAACCACTACCCTGTGAGTAGTCATCAAAAATGTCATCGTTAAGGGTGGTGTTAGGCACGTAGTTGTTACCCGGATGACCGTGCGGCATTTCTTCTTCAGAAATCACGTAGTCATACCAGTAATTGAAACGGAAAAAGGCACCGTAGCTGCCGCCGTCAATGCTTAAATCGTGAACACCCTTAAATACTGAACTTACCAGATCGCCTTTTTCAAAGTTCAGGTTGCCGTCATCACCGACACTGGAACCGGCTGTGCCACCGGCGCGGTTACCCGGATGAATGAGGTGCATGGCCGGATCTTCCATCCGCCAAGCGGCACCGTAGGACAGGATGGAATCGAACTTGATGTCGAAATCACCCACTTCAAAGTCAGCAGCCTGAGTTGGCAACGCAAAGGCCAGCGCAATGGCCGACGCTAGAGGTAATTTTTTTAGCATAGTTGTTCTTCTTTTCATTGTGAGCCACCTAATATTTTTAACTTTTACGGCGGTTATGACTGAATCATGTCCGATGAGTTAAAAATATGCAAGTGTATCGGGGCGAAAAGTGAGGAAAATGACGCCACCTTTCATCAAGTTGTTGATTCAGGTGGCGTCAGAGAAGCGTTACTGCAGATTACAGTTTTTTGCTCAGTTCTGGCAGTACATCGAACAAGTCGGCAACCAAACCATAGTCAGCCACCTGGAAAATCGGCGCCTCTTCATCTTTGTTGATGGCAACGATCACTTTGGAGTCTTTCATCCCGGCCAGGTGCTGGATAGCGCCACTGATGCCCACCGCGATGTACAGTTGTGGGGCAACAATTTTACCGGTCTGTCCCACCTGCATATCGTTTGGTACGAAGCCGGCGTCGACCGCCGCTCGTGATGCACCCACTGCGGCGCCCAATTTGTCGGCAATGTCTTCGATCAGTTTGAAGTTTTCGCCATTTTGCATACCGCGACCGCCTGAAATCACGATCTCAGCAGAGGTCAGGTCAGGACGTTCTGATTCAGCCAACTGCTCACCAACGAACGCTGACTTGTCGTTGTCAATCACGATATCCAGTGACTCAACACTGGCGCTGCCGCCTTCTGCTGCGACCGCATCAAAGGCAGTGGTGCGCACAGTGATCACTTTGATCGCGTCTTCCGACTGTACGGTGGCAATGGCATTACCGGCGTAGATAGGACGTTTAAACGTATCCTCGCTTTCAACGCTGATGATGTCCGAAATTTGTGCCACATCCAGCAGCGCCGCTACACGCGGCATGAAGTTTTTGCCGGTCGTGGTGGCTGGAGCCAGCACGTGGCTGTAATCTTTGCCTAATTCAGCGACCAGTGCCCCGATGTTTTCAGCCAGTTGATGTTCATAGACCGAGTTATCGGCCAAGAATACTTTGCTCACACCCTCGGCTTTAGCGATGTTTTCGGCAACGGTTGAACAGCCGCTGCCAGCCACCAATACATGGATGTCGCCACCCAGTTTCTGGGCCGCAGCCAAAGTCTTCAGAGTCGACGGATCAACGGCGTTATTGTCGTGTTCTGCAACTACTAAAATGCTCATAGTACTTTGGCCTCGTTTTTCAGTTTCTCGACAAGCTCATCCACATCCGCCACTTTGATACCGGCGCTGCGTTCCGCAGGTGGCTCAACTTTTAGCAATTTAACGGTGCGTTTAACCTCAACACCCAAATCGTCGGTGCTGATGGTTTCCAGCGGCTTACGCTTCGCTTTCATGATGTTTGGCAGAGACGCGTAACGCGGTTCGTTCAAACGCAAGTCGGTGGTTACGATCGCCGGCAGGTTCAGTTTTACGGTTTGCAAACCGCCGTCAATCTCACGGGTGACGTTGATAAAGCCGTCACCGACCTCGACTTTTGACGCAAACGTGCCTTGAGGCATACCGGTTAATGCACCCAGCATTTGACCGGTTTGGTTGTTGTCCGAATCGATCGACTGCTTACCAAGAATGACCATATCCGGACCTTCTTTGTCGACCACGCCTTTAAGAATTTTGGCGACCGACAGTGAATCCGGCATGTCGTCGGTTTCAACTTGAATCGCGCGATCCGCGCCCAGCGCCAAGGCAGTACGTAATTGTTCCTGGACGGCTTTCGGGCCGATAGAAACCACCACCACTTCGTCGGCCGTGCCTGCTTCTTTTAGGCGAACAGCTTCTTCTACGGCAATTTCGCAGAAGGGGTTAAGAGCCATCTTGACGTTGGCCAAATCGACATCGGACTGATCTGGCTTAACGCGGACTTTGACGTTGTAGTCAATCACGCGCTTCACCGCGACAAGTATCTTCATGTTAACTTCCTTTTGTTTGGAACTTTTAAAAAGTTACTCTTGTGATTTGCTGTTAATTTATCGTTATTATCCTTAACTAGCGTCCATCTCACAAGTTATGCGACAATTTAGTTTCGCAGATGTAAGGGAGAGTTTACGAATTGAACTGGGAACAACAATACCGTCGCTTGGTGCAGTTAGCTCGTACCCTCCCTCCGTATCCGGACGATGCGCGTGATGAGCGGCATCTGGTCAGCGGTTGTGAGGCTAAGGTCTGGTTATACGTTGATAGCTCGAATCCGGATGCGGTGGTGATTCGTTTTGACAGTGCGTCGCGGATTGTGAAGGGGTTGTTGGCGCTGATTCAGCAGCGCCTTGATGGGCAACCGTTGGCAGAGATACGGGCGTTCGACCTCGATGCGCTGTTACGGGCTGAGAATTTGGAAAATCATTTAACCCCATCACGCAGCAACGGCCTGCGTAACGTCGCTAAAAAATTAACATCCGACTTCGACGCCCCCCGATCGGTACGCTCGCCTTCGGCTCGCTAAACCGATGGCTACTTATGAACTGAATACGTGAATCGGTATAGTCCGGCTCCTGAGGCTTTAATGACTTTGCACGTTGAATTCTTCTTGCGCCATGTTGCTGAGTCTCTGCGTGAACTCACCAGCTAGGCGCCGCCTACGGCGGCTTGCCAACACCGGCGAGTCGCGCCTGCGGCGCGACAAGCTTACTTGCGCCGCAGGCGCAAGCTACGGCTTTGATGCAAGGCGCCACGCGCCGCCAAGCAAGTTCGCGCAGCGAACGCCGAGCAAGGTGCGGTACGCACCGCCAGGCAAGCGGCTGTCAGCCGCGCCTAGCGCGGAGGCGCGCAGCGCCGGAGTAGTATAGCAACTGCGTGCATGGCGAAGCTGCAGGTGACGGTCATGGCGGCGCCGAAGCCGGAGGAGCAGTTCATTTGCATGCTGCCGCTGCCCGGTTTTTGCAACGTCACCTCGCCTTCACCCTCACCACTGATGATCGGATAGCGCAACTGCTCTTCCGAATAGACGCAGTCAACTCCCCACTTACGTTTCGGGTTCTTAGAAAAACCATAATTACGGCGCAAATCCGA
The DNA here is from genome assembly GCF_003987185.1 of Idiomarina aquatica. Lineage (GTDB taxonomy): Bacteria > Pseudomonadota > Gammaproteobacteria > Enterobacterales > Alteromonadaceae > Idiomarina > Idiomarina aquatica. The sequence continues at coordinate 970,692 of NZ_PIPS01000001.1, forward strand.
ACGCACTTTTGCCAATAACGGATCCTGCTTGGCTTTGGCCAGATCAGCCACGCGGATCTGAGTGGGGTCGATTTGCCCACCTGCGCCACCACAACACACCATCCGTACCTTATGCCGTTTGCACCAGGCGACCAGCGCGGCTTTGGTTTTGACGCTGTCGATCGCATCCAGGACCGCGTCTACGCCCTGCAGATACTCGTCAAAATTATCCGGTAGCAGGAAGTCATCGATAACCCGCACGTCACAGTCCGGGTTAATGGCACGCACGCGTGCTGCCAGTACCTCTGTTTTCGGTTGTCCGACGGTATCAAAGGTTGCCGGCAACTGACGGTTAATGTTGCTGACACAGACGTCGTCCAAATCAATTAACGTGAGTTTACCGATACCGGTTCGCGCCAACGCTTCTAGCGCCCAGGAGCCGACGCCACCGAGGCCGGCCACGGCAACATGAGTTTGCTGAAACTGAGTGAGTGCCTGGCGTCCATAGACACGCTGGATACCACCCTGTGCTTCTGTTATTGCCTGATGATTACTGTTGCTCACGTACTTGCTCACTGACGTCATAAATGATTAAACAGACCTGATACACCTCGCCGCGGGGGTTATGCAGCGGAATCGCGGTCATATTCTGATACATCCATTCACTGGTCGCGGTAATGGGCCGACTGTTACGAAAGCGAAACACGTAGGGGCGCTGCTCCCAGGTAATAAACACCCGGGCGTCGAGCTCCCACACCCGTTCGACCTTTCGTTTGAGCCAGGCTTCATCAATTTCGGGACACACGCTAAACAGATTTTGGTCACGCACCTGGCTGGGGCGCAGGCCGCTGTGGTTCTGCATGAATTCATTCCACAGTTGCACCCGGTATTCGCGATCCAGCACCACGATGCCCACATCGATGGCGCCGAGTATACTCATTTTGGCGTGTAATTCATCCATCTCTGTCATTTTAGTCCTCCTGCCCGGCCAACCAGTGCGCCAGTTGCTGGTCGAGTACCTTGACGGCATCAGCAGGGAACAGTAACAGTAAGTCAAAGCCGATTTGATGCTGTTTAAGGGTGTAACCAATTTCAATGGCGAGTATGTTCTGCCAACGTTGCTCGGACTCGGCAAGTAATTCACTGATGGCTTTTTGTTCACCTAATAGGACAGGCTGTGACGCGGTAAACTCGACGTGCAATTGTTGGCCAAGACCGTTCAGGCAAGCGGATGAAATAATGGAAGCGATATCCATCAGCGCCTCAATACGTTGTTGTCGCATCGAGCCACTTAACTGATGACCCAATAACTGACAAACATCATCAATTGAGGTATCACTGAACAAGGTCAGGGTTTCCCCCAAGATACCGCTACCCGCAAAGCCCTGACTGATCGCCGACACACGTTCGCTGTTATCAATAGCCTGTAGCGCCATATGCAGTTCGGACGGGGCAATGAAATTGACATTGGGCACCGGCAGTTCAATAAAGGTGTTGAGCATACGCGCCAGATGGTCGCCCGCCTGCCCCATCGCGACATTGCTGACTTCTCGATAAACATCCAGCGCGTTCTCCGGCTGTGCCTGACGTTCGTCCACCAATTGTAGGTGTCCTGATGCCGGTTGATACAACCCGAACTGCTGTAACAACTGACGCAACTCGCCCCCGGACATCGGCTTTTTCACAAACGCCATCGCACCGAGCTGAGTTACCCGTTGATGCGCCTGCGGCTGGATGTCGCCGGACACGACGATCACCAGCGATTCTAACTGCTGTTGTTGGATCGCCGCCAGGGTTTGATAGCCATCCATTACCGGCATATTCAAATCAAGAAATAACACATCCGCCTGACCGGCTTTGACACAGGCTAGCGCCTGCTCGCCATCCGCGGCCTGATACACCTTAGCGTCCCAGTCCTCGGGCAAGGTGCGTAACAATTGTTTGCGTGCCATCCCTGAGTCATCGCAAATGGTGACCTTCAGTGACATGATGGTTCCTATACCGCGAACGGGTATTTTATCGCCGGATGCGATTGATAACCTTGAACGTTAAAATCGTCCTTGCTGACCCAGGTTTCCAGGTCCTGCAAGGATCGGATGTCCGGGTTAATGTGCAACGACGGCGCCGGGTAGGGTTCGCGTTTCAGTTGCACGTCACGCATTAACGGCAACTGATTTTCATAGATATGGGCATTAACGATTTTATGATAGGCCTTACCCGGCTTATGGCCGGTGATTTGCGCCACTAACGCAAGTAACACAAAACATTGGATCTGATTAAAGTTTAACCCCAGCGGCACGTCGCAACTGCGCTGATAGGATGTCAGATGGAGTGTGTCACCCAGCAGCGAAAAGGTGTGCGTGTGCATACACGGACGTAAACAGCCAAGTTCAAATTCACCAGGATTATAAAACGTAATAATTTCACCGCGGTCGTCGATACCACGACTGAGGTTATCGATCACCTTGCGCAATTGGTCGAGGTGCGTTCCGTCGGGTTTGCGCCATTGGCGGGCCTGCACCCCGTACACCCGCCCCATGTCGTCTTCGCCTTTGCGGTTCGGGTTGTTCAGCCAGGCCTGATTTTCATTGGCGTTTGCATTCCAGGTATTACAACCAATCGCGCGAAACTGCGCTGCGTTGTCGTACCCCCGCAAATACCCCAGCAATTCGGCAATGGCCGCCTTATAAAAGCTCTTGCGGGTTGTGATAAGCGGAAACTCATTGTTGCCGACATCGTAGCTCAGGTCTGCGTCTATCACCGTCAGACAGTTAATACCCGTGCGCTTGTTTTCAACCCAAACGCCCTCATCAACGATACGCTGACACAACTGCAGATACTGTTGTTCCGGACGATTACTCATGGCTGCGCTACCTTTTCTTTACCCTTGGCCGCGTACAATAGGCCTATACCCAACAAAATCATCGGCAAGGTCAGCCATTGACCCATCGACATCCCCAGAGACAGCAACCCGAGGTGCGCATCCGGTTCACGGAAAAACTCGACGGTAAAACGGGCGACGCCGTAACCCAGTAAAAACAGCCCGCTGACCGCTCCGCGGCCGCGAGGCTTTTGCTGGAACCACCAGAGTAATGCAAACAATACCAAACCTTCGAGCAGCGCCTCATAAAGCTGCGATGGATGGCGCGGTACCGGGCCGCCGCTTGGAAACACGATGGCCCAGGGCACGTCCGTTGCGCGCCCCCACAGCTCACCGTTAATAAAGTTGCCCAAACGGCCAAAGAACAGCCCCATCGGCACCAGCGGTGCGATAAAGTCGCCCACCTGCAAAAACGGTCGTTGTTTCGCTCGGGCATACCAGAACATCGCGGTGATCACCCCCAGCAAGCCACCGTGGAACGACATTCCACCGTCAAATACCTGGAATAAAAACAGAGGGTTATCAATAAAGTCAGCAAATTTATAAAACAGCACGTAACCGATACGGCCACCCAGAATCACGCCCAGAAATCCCCAGAACAGCAAGTCGGAAAACTGTTCCTGAGTCCAATGCTGACTGCGTCGAGCCTGACGGCTGCCCCACCAGTAGGCAAACACAAACCCGGCGATGTACGCCAGACCGTACCAGCGGATAGCAATTGGACCCCAAATATGCAGAATCACCGGGTCGATGGTTGGAAATTGCCAAAAGTCCGTTGGGGGCACATTCATCTCCTACTTCATTAATAAGTTAATCGCAACGACCACCAAAAAGGCCGCAAAAAAACGTCGCATCAATCTGATTGGCAAGCGATGCGCAAGCTTGGCGCCTAATGGCGCCAATAGCACCGAAGCCATTGAAATCGCAATCCACGCCGGCAGGTTAATCAGCCCCAAGGGGCCACTGGTCTGCTCGGACAACCAGCCGTTGAGGATAAACATCACCACCGAACTGCAGCCGATAACAAAACTGCCCAGTGACGATATGGCGATGGCCTGCCGTACCGGAATTCTTACGCGTTGTAAAAACGGTACCGTCAACGCACCGCCACCGATACCTACCAGCCCGGAAATGGTGCCGATGAGCGCCGCTCCGATGGCCAACAATCGTTTTGAGACACTGGTTTTCGGTTCACCTTCCGGCGCCGGCAGTAACATACGTATGGACAAAATCACCAACACTGCCGCAAAGCTCAGCTTTAACCATTCTGGATTGACCACGGTCACTAAAAACGCACCCAACAACGCACCGACCGACAACCCTGGCAATACCCGTATCAGCCAAAATCGTTCAAGATAGCCGGTACGGGAGTGAGTCAACGCGGCCGAAGCGGTGGTCATACAAATGGTCGCCAGGCTGGTAGCGATAGCACTGGGTACCACCAGTTCCGGCGCCACACCGATCACCGGCAATAAATAAATCAGCAGAGGAACCACCACCAAGCCACCGCCAATGCCCAGCAGCCCGGCCAGTAACCCAGCTAACGCACCACCACCAAGACACCACAGCCAAACAGTTATGTCCATATTATTTGCCCGCCCGGACGAAGCCGCCAAGGCCAATACTTTCCATTTTATTCGCGATCATTTTTCGTATCTGCTCCGGGTGTCTTGCCTGCAAGGCTTTTGCCAGCATCACCTGCAACGTGCTGGAGCGTACGTTGCGTAGTATCCAGCGCACGCGATCGATGTTATAACTGTTCATGCTCAACTGGCGGTAACCCATCGCCACCAGCAGCAACGCGCCACCGGGATCGCCGGCAAGCTCGCCGCAAACACTGACCGGCTTACTTAACTCTTCACAACGTCGGGCAATTTCATCAAGACTTGCCAACACCGCCGGGTGGTACGCATCGTACAGGTTTGCCACGCGGCGATTGTTACGATCCACAGCCAGTAAGTATTGCGTGAGGTCGTTCGAACCGACCGAGAAAAAGTCCACTTTACTGGCCAACGCCGGCAACTGGTAAATGATCGCCGGCACTTCAATCATAACGCCTAACTGCGGCTGTACCAGATTGACGCCAACCGCACATCCCTGCTCTTCGGCCACCTCAAAATACGCCTGCTTGATCAGTCGCGACGCCTCTTCGACCTCACTAACGCTGGTCACCATGGGCAGTAAAATGCGTAAATTGGTGCGACCAATACTGGCCCGTAACATTGCCCGCACCTGCACCAGGAAGATTTCCGGATGATCCAGCGTTAAGCGAATGCCGCGCCAGCCTAGAAACGGATTATCTTCCTGCAGCGGTAGGTAAGGTAATGGCTTGTCACCGCCGACGTCCAGGGTCCGCATCACTACCGGTTGATCCGGAAACTGATCCAGCACCTCCTGATACATTTCAACCTGCTCATCTTCGGTCGGCAGTTGATCACGCATCATGAACGGAATTTCGGAACGGTACAAACCAATGCCGTCGATGTTCAGGTTTTTCAGGTGCGGTTGTTTAAGATCAAGGCCCAGGTTTAGATGCAAACTGACACGTTGGCCGTCCTGCGTTTGTGCCGGCAGATGGGCGTGCCGGGCAACAATCTCTTTGAGTTCTTCTTCTTCCTCCGCCAAATGACGGTATTGCTCTTTTACCTGCGGCGGTGGATTAATGTAAATTTCGCCGGTGTAACCATCGACAATCAGTTGTTTCTCTGCAAAAAAGTGCAACTCAATGTCGTCAATACCCAGTACGGCGGGAATCCCCATGCTCCGCGCCATGATCGCCGCGTGGGAGTTGCTGGAGCCGCGCAGCGAGATAATGCCTGCGATCTTTTCCTGGGGTAATTCGGCCAGCATCGACGCCGTGACTTCATCTGCAATCAAAATGCCTTCAGCCGGGAATAACCGCGGCTTGCGCTGCCGTTGTTGTAAGTGCAGTAACACCCGTTGACCAATATCACGGACATCCGTTGCGCGTTCGCGTAAGTACGAATCGTCCAATGCCTCAAACTGATCAACAAACTGTTCCACCACATGCTTGAGGGCCGTTTGCGCACGCCAACCCTCGTTAATCATCGCTTCAACCGCATTGCCGAGACTGGCGGCATCGAGCATGCTCTGGTAAACATCAAAAATAGATAGGGTGTCGTCAGGGACCTGTCCCAACATCCGCTCAGCCAACTGCTTTAAGTCGGCCCGGGTACGCGCCACCGCCTGGCGAAATTTGCGAATTTCATGTTGCGGTCGGTCGGTGCGCTGCGCTGAGACTTCCTTGAGACTGACTTCAGGGCGCGACACAAAGGCATCACCAATCGCCACGCCCGGTGAGCCGGGTAATCCCTGCAGACTATGGATCCAGGGCGAGTTCTCATTGGCCAGTAAACCTTTGGCGCTGGCATGAGCAATCACGACCGCCAACTGCGCCGCCAGTGTGACGACAAAGGCTTCTTCCTCGCGGGTAAAGCTGCGTGCCTCGCTCTGATGCACAACGATAATACCGAGCACCTTACGGCGGTGGATAATGGGTGCGGCCAATAAGCCTCGATATTCGGATTCGTTGGTTTCCGTCAGCTTTTTATTCGCCGGATGCTGACTGGCATCCGCGATATTCAGCGGCTCTTCACGCTGCGCCGCAAGCGAGATAATACCGTCGCCAAAATCCACCCGAACTTGCTCACCCTGCCGGGTACTGAGACCATCGCTGGCAGCCATCACAAACTGTTGTGTATCGTCGTCTGCTAAAAACACGCTACAACTGTCTGTCTGCAAGGCTTCCCGCACCTGACCCACCATCGCACGCAAGGCGAGATTAAAATCCGGCGACTTGTTAACTGTTTCGACAATGCGCTGCAAGGTTACGAGCATGAGTTACCGTCTTCGTTTGTTACCGCGGGAATGCCGCGGCGGGCGTCCCCCTCCGTTAAATGGCATGGCGTGCGAAGCAAATTCTTTCATCACACGACGATACACATCGCGTTTGAACGAAACTACCTGCCTTACCGGATACCAATAGCTCACCCAGCGCCAACCATCAAATTCAGGGTGTCCGGACTTCAACACGTCAACATCTTCTTCGCGGCATTTCAGCCGCAAAAGGAACCATTTTTGTTTCTGACCAACACACATGGGCCGTTGTTCGCGCCGAATTAACCGCTTGGGTAATCGATAACGCAACCAGTGACGGCTGGTGTACAGAATTTCTACCTGCTCTGGCTTAAGACCGACCTCTTCCCAAAGTTCTCGGTACATTGCCTGTTCAGGGGTCTCGCCCTCATCAATGCCGCCCTGCGGAAATTGCCAGCTGTGCTGGTTAATGCGGCGAGCCCAAAATACCTGCCCATGCCCGTTACAGATGACGATTCCTACGTTTGGCCGGAATCCTTCTGCATCTATCACGCGAGCATCCTCAATTATTCTCTGTTAGCATTGATTCTTCCATAAAGGCCCGCTTTGGGCAAACGATTAGCTATTAAATATGAGCCTGAAACCCCAACGTCCACACAGTATTGATGAATTATTTGCCCGCGCCAGCGAGCTTGCCGGTCAGCGTTTTGCTGATCTTGCGGCTGCCGCGCAACTGCCCATTCCCAACGATCTGCGACGTGATAAAGGCTGGGTTGGTATGCTGCTGGAGCATTATCTCGGTGCGACGGCGGGCTCAAAGCCAACACAGGACTTTCCGGAACTGGGCATTGAACTGAAAACCTTACCGGTGGATGCCAACGGCAAACCATTGGAAACCACCTTCGTCTGTGTCGCACCATTAACCGACCTCGCCGGAGTGAACTGGCAGACCAGTAATGTCCGTAATAAGCTACAATGCGTATTATGGTTGCCGATTGACGGGCGCCGGGAAATTCCCTTGGCTGACCGGGTGGTCGGCAGTGCCTTTATCTGGCAACCCAACGCGGCACAGGAGTCAATGCTGCAACGCGACTGGGAAGAACACATGGATCGCATTGCGCTGGGCGAAGTGGAGCACATTACCGCACGTCAGGGGGTGGCGTTACAAATTCGTCCGAAGGCAGCCGATGGCTCAGCGTTAACCGATGCGATAGGACCTGACGGGAGTATTATCCAAGTCAGGCCGCGTGGGTTTTATTTGAAAACATCATTTACCGAACAAATCATCCGGCAGGTATTTCATGCAGTTTAATGTGACCCCTCACGCCAAACGTAATGCCCTCACGTTTTGTGGGCTTGCGCTGTTGCTGTTTGCGTTAATTGTGTTTATCCACCTGGTCAGGGACGATGTGCCCGGCGGCGTCACCGTGGTGATCGGCGCAACCTCGGCGATCCTGTTGTTGCTGGGCATCGGTAAACTGATTGAACCGCCGGTGTCACTGAGCATCACCCCCGAACATCTGACGTACCTGCATCGCCGCGGCCAATGGCAGATCAGTTGGGATAATATCATCCGTTATGACGTGCCACGTGTAACCCGCATTCTGGATTTGGAAGACGCACCCTTTCTCGGGTTTCGCTTACACAATGTTGATGAGGTGTTGCAGTCGATATCGCCGCGGCTGGCGTCGGCGCTGTTGTTTGAACAGCGCCAACTGCTGACCATGGCGTTACGTCATGAACGCCCTGACCAGTCGGATTACTCGCAGTATTTCGATATTCCCGACCGTTATGTCAGCCCCAACGGGGTGGTTTACAAAGGCTTGATCGCGTCCTTTGCGGTTCGCATGGCACAGTTGCGTGAGTTGTTGGGCTATGACCTATACGTCAGTGCCAATGCGCTTGACCGCGATGTCTATGAATTTAAAGCTCACCTGCAGAAACTGCAGGCCAGCCGCAATGAGGCGGCCGGCGAAGACGAGTAGCAGCGCATCAGTCGAACGTGGGAATGGAGTAGGCTTCAATTTCTGGCTTCTGGAAATAATACCCCTGCATCAGTTCCACACCGTTGTACTTGAGGTACAAATACTCGTCCTGAGTCTCAACACCTTCGGCAACCAACATAATTCCAAGCTCTTGAGAGGCTTTCTGAACCGCCGAAAACAAGGCTTTTTTAATCCGATCCTGATGAATATTACGCACCAGTTTCATATCAATTTTTAGGATATCGGGCTGGAAGTCGGCCAGCAGATTGAGCCCGGCGTAGCCTTCACCAAAATCATCAATGGCCGTTAAAAAACCGTGTTCACGGTAGGTTTTAAACACATCAACCAGCAAGCCGTGATTTTCCACCTTTTCGTGTTCGGTCACTTCGAAAATAATATTTTCACGCGGGAAACCGGTTTTTCGTGCGGTTTTCAACGTTTTTGCCAGACAGGTTTCGGGTTCATATATGGCATTCGGCATAAAATTGATGCTGACTTTTGACGGCAGATTAACTGCAGCTGCCGTTTCAATGGCCGCCATTCTGCAGCTCTGATCAAAGGTGTATTTGTTGGCATCGTTCACCCGCGACAGTACTTCACCGGCACCCTCGCCGTTTTCACCACGCACCAATGCTTCAAAGGCAAACACCTCTTTGGTCTGCACATTAACAATCGGCTGAAACGCCATTTTAATTTTAAAACCTAACGGACTCTCGCAGTCACACGATGGGCAAGCCGCCATTATTCCTCCTCGAACGTGGCGTCATAAATTACGCACGTAGCAGTAAAACGATTATGATAGCATTTGAGATCATCGACCCGTTCAACAAATAAATTGATTGCGCTAATCTGAAAATAGTGTATTTAGCACGCTCAGGATTTATTTTGTAACGGTCAGGAGATTGTCATGCAAACATTAGGTTGGAAGGAATGGGGCGCGTTGCCGGATATCGGGATTGATCGCATCCATATGAAAGTGGATACGGGCGCCAAAACATCCTGTCTGCACGCGTTTAAACTAGAACCTTTCGAGCGTGACGGAGCCTCCTGGCTGAAGGTCTATGTCCACCCACAACAAGACTCTTTGCAAGAACACAGTTTTGAAGCCCCGGTCTACGAGCAACGTGAGGTCACAGACTCCGGTGGTCATACCGAAGTACGCTACGTCATTCGCACACGATTAGTACTAGGACAGTTTGACCAGGTCATCGAATTAACGTTAACTAACCGGGACACCATGAAATTTAGGATGTTGTTGGGCCGTCAGGCCATGCGCCAGCATTTTATTGTAAATCCTGCGCAAGCCCACTTATTAGGAGAATAACTATGCGAATTGCAATCTTGTCGCGTAACAGCAATCTTTACTCGACGCGTCGTTTGGTCGAGGCGGCACGGGAGCGCGGCCATCAGGTCGATGTTCTTAACCCGTTAAGTTGCTACATGAACATTAACGCGCGAGAAAACTCAATTCACCGTCACGGCAAGGAACTGCCTTACTATGATTGTGTCATCCCGCGCATCGGCGCATCGGTCACCTTTTACGGCACCGCGGTATTACGCCAGTTTGAAATGATGGGCACGTACCCGCTGAATGAATCGGTTGCTATTTCGCGCAGTCGCGACAAATTACGCTCGTTACAACTGTTATCGCGGAAAGGCATTGGCTTGCCGACCACCGGTTTTGCCGATCAGCCGCAGGATATCCCGGATCTTATTGATATGGTTGGTGGTGCGCCGCTGGTCATTAAACTGTTAGAAGGTACGCAGGGCATCGGTGTGGTGCTGGCTGAGACCGCACAGGCCGCAGAGAGCGTTATCGAAGCCTTTATGGGTATGAAAGCGAACATTATGGTGCAGGAATATATCCGTGAGGCCGGCGGTGCCGATATTCGCTGTTTTGTCTTGGGCGATAAGGTCATTGCAGCAATGAAACGTCAGGCCAAAGAAGGCGAGTTCCGCTCCAACCTGCACCGGGGTGGCAGTGCCAGCCTGATTAAATTATCGCCGGCTGAGCGTCAGACCGCGATTAAAGCCGCTAAAACCATGGGTCTGAATGTCGCCGGTGTCGACATTCTGCGCTCTAACCATGGACCGTTGGTGATGGAAGTCAACTCATCGCCGGGCTTGGAAGGTATCGAAACCGCGTCCGAGAAAGACATCGCCGGCCAGATCATCACCTTCCTGGAAAACAACGCCAAAGCGCATAAAACGCGCACCAAAGGGAGCCGCGGTTAATGAACAGAAGTTCTGCCTCTCGTAAGCCTGTTATGGCAGCCTTTGAACTGGCCGGTAAACGCATCGAGCCGGGCTCTCATCAACACATTCTGATCCCGGCGGTGCGCCTGTACAATGACGCCCCGCTGGACTTACGTGTTGACGTATTCCACGGCACCCGCCCAGGCCCGGTGATGTTGTTGTGCGCGGCAATCCACGGTGATGAGTTAAACGGCATCGAGATTTGCCGCCAGATCATCGATCAGACCGATGCGTTACAGTTGCACGGAACCCTGATTGTGGTCCCTATCGTGAACCTCTTTGGTTTTATCCAGCAGTCTCGTTACCTGCCGGACCGACGCGACTTGAACCGTTGTTTCCCCGGTTCGGAGCGCGGAGCGCTGGGTTCGCGAATGGCCTATTTGTTCAGTGAAGAACTGGTTAAGAAGTGTACCCACATCGTTGATCTGCACACCGGTGCCATTCACCGCAGCAATTTGCCGCAGATACGTGTCGATGTGGAAAATGCCACTGCACTGGACATGGCGAAGGCCTTTGGATCACCGGTTATTCTGCACTCGAAAGAGCGCGATGGTTCATTGCGCGCCTTTGCCAACGAATTAGGGATTCCGTTGATCCTCTATGAAGCCGGCGAAGCTCTGCGCTTTGATGACGCATCCATTAATGCCGGCGTGATCGGCGTACAGAATGTCATGAAGCATCTGAAGATGGTCAAAGGCCGACGCCGTGGTAAGCGCATCACACCAGTAATTGCGCGTCGCTCAACCTGGATTCGTGCGGAAAAGGACGGCCTGGTATTGCGTAAGGTTGAGCTTGGCCAGACCATTCAGAAAGGTCAGGTGCTGGCACACAGCGTGAATCCGCACGCGGGCGAGGCTGATATCATTTCCTCACCGGTGCGTGGCATCATCATCGGCTGCAGCAACATCCCGGTAGCCAATGAAGGCGAGGCGCTTTTTAACGTTGCTCAGTTCGAGAAAGAGGAAATCTCTGAAGCCACTGAAGTGGTGGGTTCATTCACCGAAGTGTTCGACAACAAAACCCCGTTATGAACGCCTTAATTGACTTTGATCAAGGGCTTAAACATTGTGATAACCAGCACCGCATTTACCTTGCGGTGCTGCGACAGTTCTTAGCCCAGTACCAAAATGGCCTCAATTACGATGCCATGCTGCAGTCGCCAGAGCACGCACAGCTTGAGTTGCATACGCTCAAAGGTTTATGCGCAACCATTGGTGCCACGCATTTAAGTCAGCTCGCCGCGACGAGTTTCCAACATTGGACGAGTATCAGTTCGGCCGATGCACAAGTTGAGTTAAGCAATATAGCTGAAGAGTTAACGGCGCTTGTACAAGTGCTGCAAGACTATTTAAAGTCAAGCAATTGTTAAATTTTTAATCACATTTTCATTAATTTTCGCTACACTGAGCCGATATAAAAATAACGATTACTCAAGTTAACGGGTCTATGTCTGCGAAGCCGTCTGATAACATACGCTTTCAGTGCGATGGCAACGATGTTTATGTGTTTGTTTCGGCATCCAATTCATCGATTAAAGCTGAACATTTAAAACAGGCCTTTCAGTTGTCTGAATTTGCTAGTGCCCAACCCCTCGACCGAAACACCTTTGATAACATCGCCAAAAATTTTAGTGAATGGCACCAACAACGAAAACGTAAACCTAGCGAAAATTATAGCCAAGAAGTTGCTGTCATTGTCGACGCCAGGCTCACCATAACTATCGATGATGACGATATGCTAGCCACCGCGTCCGTGACGTCGGCCTGGGGTGGCGAGCCTCTTACCCGACCGCGACTGCTGGCCGAGCTGAAAAGCTGCAATATTTCAACCGGTATCCAACGCACTGGCATCAATCAAATCTTACAACACTGCATCGAAGCCCCGGCCGGCACAACCATCGAGGTGATCATTGCCAAAGGCCGCCCCCCCATTCATGGTAAAAACGCGCGTTTTGAAGCCTTAGTTGAAGATGCCCGTAAACGCATTCTTAAGCCACAGGAACGTGAAGACGGTACCGTTGATATGCGTGATCTTGGCAAACAAATTACGGTCGATAAGGGCGATGCGCTCATGCGCCGCTTACCGCCGGAAGGCGGCCGTGACGGTTTCACCATAAAAGGTGAAACTTTGCCGGCGGAGGGCGGCGACGACATTGCCTTAGCAGCCGGCGAGGGCACTGAAATCAGTGACCAGGATCCGGACTTGTTGGTCGCAACCAAGGTTGGTATGCCTTGGTTTACTCATAACTCGGCGAACGTCGATGATGTCTTAACCTTAAAAGCCGTTGACGTCGCGACCGGGCACGTTGATTTTAAAGGCTCTGTGGTTATTTCAGGCAGTGTCACCGAAGGCATGCGCGTCAACGCCTCAGGCGACATTACCGTCGCCGGTTACGTAGACTCAGCAGAACTCAGTGCCGGCGGCAACATTACCATTCGCAAGGGTTGCATTGGGCACATCTCCAAAGAAGATGAGCAGTTGGTATTGGATAACGAAAACTTTATCCCCACGTTAAGCAGTAAGCTGTCAGCCGGTGGCAGTATTTGGTGCGCGTACGCACAGTACGCCTACCTTGAAAGTGGCCAGGGTATTATTGTCGATAAACAACTTACCCATTGCCACGTTATCACCGCTGGGCCAGCTGAAATTGGCGGTAACGACAAACAAGCCCGCGGCAAAATTATCGGCGGCACCTTTGAAACCTGTGCGCCGGTTTTTGCCGGACAGCTTGGCGCCAGAGCCGGCACCCGAACTCGCTTTATCCTGTCGCCACCGCCTCCTGACGAAAGCACCCTGGATGCGTTGCAAAGCCTGACACAAAATTTAAAGCTGACGCTAAAAAAACTGAAACGACTGAAAATGGGCTTATCGCGCTGTAACGCGCTGGAAGACGAGCAACAGCGTATTCAACATACCCGAACGCTGATCAAAGCGATTCGTCACGAGCAGCGTAAGCTGCAGTCGCTCAAGGACGACATAGCCGTCATCAAAGCGTCCGCCGACCAACATCCAACCCTGAGGGTAATCGCTGCCAAAGAAGTTTTTCCCGGGGTTAAATTTATCCATGAAAATAAAAAACTGCAGATGAAAGAGCATCGCGGTGGTACACTGTTTATGCTTCAGGATCATCAATTACGAATGGATATATTACGATAACTTATGTCGGCAGAATCGACCTCTCACGCTGTAGCCAAATTACTTCAACGCCAATCTCAACAACCATGGAGTCCATCACAACGCACAGGACCCCTGCTGGTGATTAATCCCGATGGCGACGCGCTGACCTTTCTGGACGCGGATGCCTGGTGTTTCCATGCCGGCCATGCCAAACATTGGCAACGGGCATTTTGTCAGGCACAACCACCCGACTTATCCTCTTATCGCGGGGCTCTGCTTGTCGTTGCCAAAGAGCAAACGCTGAATCACTACATTTTAACGCAACTGCAGGCGTTGCCCGCAGGCAGCCCAATCTGGCTTGTCGGCGAGAAGAGAGGCGGCGTCATGTCGCTGGCTAAACGTCTTCCGGACGGCTACGGTGCGCCCCAAAAACTCGCATCGGGCAATCATTGTCAGTTGTTTGAAACGCACGTAGAGGCTTCCCATACGGCTCCGCAACTGCATCAATTTATGCACTCTGTTGCCGTAGATCTAACGGACGTCCAGTTTTCGCTACAAAGTCTGCCCGGCGTATTCAGCCAACAACGGTTGGATGTCGGCACACGGTTGCTGTTGGAGCATTTGCCCAAACCACTGAAAACCCCCATCGTTGATTTTGCCTGCGGCAGTGGCGTTATCGCGGCCACCCTGCATAAGCGCCAACAACCAAAGCTTTATTTAAGTGACGTTAACCCATTAGCGGTAGCGGCAGCACAACATAACCTGGCAGCGGCCGATGCCGAGGTTTTTCTCAACGATGGCTTACCCGAAGACATTGAAGGCGTCGGCACCATTGTCAGCAATCCGCCGTTCCATACCGGTTTAAGAACCGATTACCAAATTGCTAAACAATTTATTCGTGACGCTCATCAGGCTTTACGTAAAGGCGGTGATTTGTACTTGGTCGCTAATCGCTTTCTGCCCTGGCCTGAGGCGATTGAAGCCCATTTTGGTCATTGCGAACGCCTCGTTGAAACCAATAAGTTCTGTGTTTATCACGCTCAACGGAAATAAAGGCACAATCATCGTATGCCAGTAATTATGAGGTGCAGTCACGTTAACGCTTTGATAACATATTGCTATTCACTGAACAGCGAGCTAGTGTAGATTCATGCAATCGATATCCCTTAGGCGCGGCCTCATTATCGTAGTGTTACTGGTAACGGCAACCGCGCTGGGTATTGGCTTCACCATTAATGTGGTCAGCCAGGTCAGTCAATATCAGTCATCGATGCTCAAGCGTGTTTCTTCTTATGCAAAAATTATCGCCGGCAACGCCCGTGAGAGTGTCGCACTTAATGATAACAGTGAAGAATCGCAACGACTCAATTCACTGGCGAACAGTCCATTTGTCCAGCATGTCCATATTTACCGGGTCGATCCAAACAGTGGTGAACTGAGCTTTTTTTCAAGTTATAACAAAGAAGGTCTGGCACCCATTCCCGCTAAGTTTTCAAAAATTGAATATCTCAGCGAGCCCCGCATCAATGACCAGTATATGGAAGTGGCAGAACCGATTCTGCTCGACGATTCCGTTGTCGGTTATGTTTATTTACGCGGTTCCAATGATGAGGTGCGTCTGTTCATGTGGCGTGCGATTGCGATTGCGATTGCGGTCTTTGTGATCACCATACTGGTGTGCTGGCTGGCGACCTTAAAACTGCGTCACCGTGTGATTCAGCCGCTCGAACATATCGTTGATATCGCCAGTCAGGTGGCACGGGATAAAAACTATACCCTGCGTATTCCGGAATCCAGGCTCGACGAGTTTAATGATTTGGGCCAGTCGCTGAACATTATGCTGGAACGCGTGCAGCACCAAATTAGTCGGCAACAACGCGCGGAAAAAGAAGCGAGTCAGCTGAACCTGGAGCTTGAGCAGCAGGTAACGCAACGCACGAAAGCCTTGCGCGAATCAAACAAAGAACTACTGGCAACACTCGAACAATTGCATCAATACCAAGGACAACTGGTGGAATCCGAAAAAATGGCCTCCTTGGGTGATATGGTCGCGGGTGTTGCACATGAGGTCAATACGCCGATTGGTCTGTCGGTCACGGCATCGACGCTGTTGCAGGACAAGTTGGCGGTTATGCAGGAAAAATTCCAGCAGAAGCGCATTTCAACCAACGAGTTTGCCCGCTTCCTGGATGATTGTGACGAAAACTTGTCCATCATTTACCGCAACCTTAACCGCGCCGCGGAATTGGTCACCAGCTTTAAGCAGGTTGCGGTCGATCAATCATCAGAAATCGATCGTACCATCGAAATTCATAGTTTTATGCGTGATGTGCTGACCTCAGTTAAACCACGGCGACTTGACGTAGAAAAGTTCCCCATTCATGTGCATTGTGCGGAAGGTTTGTCGGTGATTACCAAGCCCGGTCCACTGAATCAAATTTTAATTAACCTCATTGTAAATTCGATGGTGCATGGTTTTGACGGCAGAAGCAGCGGCACGATCGACATTTCCTTCGAACTGATTGATGACGACCTTGAGATCACCTACCGCGACGATGGCAACGGTGTACCTTTTGATATCCGCAAAAAAATATTCGACCCCTTCGTTACCACCAAACGGGGCGCCGGCGGTAGCGGTTTGGGGCTGCACTTAGTTTACAACCTGGTGACCCAGGTGCTTGGTGGCAATATTCATTTCTTCAGCGAACAACAGCACGGCGTCGAGTTCATCGTGCGTTTTCCGGTTAGCGTGGTACAGTCAGTAAAATCGATTGAAACCATCGACGACTAAACGGCCCATATGCTTGAAAAATTTTGAACAAAAGTCATAATATAGCGTCAATATTTGTACAACTTTTCTTAAGCGCTAAATTATAATAATTTGCCAGGAACGCGGAACACTATGAACGCCAGACTATTAATTGTGGAAGATGAGGTTGTTACCCGCCAGACATTGACCCGCCTATTTCAGCAAGAGAATTACGAAGTATTTGATGCGGCTGACGGCCTCCAAATGGAAAACATCATGCGCCAAGAGCGTATCGATGTTGTCATTATGGACGTTAATCTACCCGGAAAAAATGGTCTGGAATTGGCCGAATCCTTGCGCGAGCGCGACAACATCGGTTTGATCTTTTTGACCGGCCGCGACAGCGAAGATGACCGCTTGCTGGCGCTTGAATTAGGTGCTGATGACTATTTGATTAAGCCTTACAACCCGAAAGAGCTGACCATTCGTGTGCGCAATCTGTGCCGTCGCATCGAAGCATCACGCAACAGCAGTCCGGTCGAAAGTAACAGCGTACAGTTTCATTTCCATGGCTGGCGCTTAAATAGCGACAGCCGTTGTTTGTATTCACCGGACAATCAGATGTTCCGCCTACCGAAAAGCGAATACCGGGCACTGGAGCTGTTTTTGACCAGTCCGGGGCGCATCCTTGACCGTGAAACCCTGGTTAAACGTATGCTGGATCGCGAGTTACGTCCGAATGATCGTACTGTCGATGTGGCTATTCGTCGTATTCGCCGGCATTTCGAATCGCACCCGGATACGCCGAACCTGATCACCACCATTCACGGTGAAGGCTATCGCTTTATTGGCGAGGTCACTCAGGAAGCTCAGTAAGCTTCCTGTTCAACCCACTGATTGAGTTGTTGCCGATGAGGGCTAACCGAGTCGGCCCATTCAATCAGTAGTCGCTCCGCCTGAGGCCATTCCCACGCGTCTTTTTCGAGCCGTTCCATCAGCTTGGCCAATTGCAGTAAACCCACAGAGTTACAAGCACCCTTCACTTTATGAGCTTGACTGCGAAGTTGCTCTTCGTTTTTTTGCTTTGCCGCTTGATGCAGTAAGTTTGCGTAACTTTGTATGATTTGATCAAAGGTTGCCAACGTCGCCTTTAGCCCGTCATCACCCAAACTTTCGCGATACTGACTCAATAACTCAGTATCTAAAACCTGTTGTTCGGCCATACCTTAGCTCCATAACAATCCAAAAGCTTATCCTGTGCGTAAACCTTGATTCAGTCAACCGATTCAGATAATCGGTTATTTCTGATTAAATTTTGTGTTCGGGAATGAAATGATCCCTGCATCTACGATATACTAGCGGATTCAACATTTATGCTTGATACAGTAAACACCGATCGGAGTTCAAAACGAATGCCTAATAGCATGCCCGACGTAGCCAATCAGAGCCAGGCACAAACAGAAGGTACCCTGGACTGGGTTGGCATGAGCAACATAGAAGTGCCTCTTATGGTCGCCGCTTCTGACGCCGCAGAGCGTCCAGTGGCTGCGCACGTGGAGGCATTCGTTAACCTTAAAGATCCGAAAACCAAAGGCATTCATATGTCTCGGTTGTATTTATTACTGGATCAGCTTTCCACCGAAGGCGAACTCAGCCACTCGTCGCTTAAGCAACTTTTGCGTGACTTTATCGAAAGCCACAGTGACATCAGTGATCAAGCGTTTATTAAGTTTGATTTTGAATATCACCTACGTCGCGAGTCATTAATCAGCCGCAAGAAGGGCTGGAAAGCCTATCCGGTGAGTTTGACCGGGCGCTATGATGCCGGCAAATTGTCACTCGAATTGGCGGTCGACGTGCCCTATTCGTCAACTTGCCCTTGCTCAGCAGCGCTTGCACGCCAACTGATTCAAGAGGCTTTTGTTGAAAAGTTCGCCGACAAAGAAGTGATTGATAAAGCGACGCTGCACGAATGGCTTGGCTCTACCGAAGGTATTGTTGCAACGCCACACAGCCAACGTTCAACGGCAGAAGTTAAGGTTAAGCTTGCCGAAGATCTGGAAGAGTTTCCGATTGTTGCATTGATTGATGCTGTTGAAGGTGCGTTGAAGACACCCGTGCAGGCTGCGGTTAAACGTGAAGATGAGCAAGAATTTGCGCGCTTAAATGGTCAAAACTTGATGTTCTGTGAAGACGCCTCGCGCCGACTCAAGCATCAGCTGAACCAAATGCCAATTTTCAAAGATTTTTGGCTGCGTGTTAATCATTACGAGTCCTTGCACGCGCACGACGCCGTCGCCATCGCCACCAAAGGTGTCGACAGCGGCTACCGGGCTTAGGCCTTTCGGGCGGCCTAGGCCCTTCGGGCGGTTTAGGCTCGCTGCGCTCGCGGTGTAGCTTGCTGCCTTCGGCGCAAGGGTTTAGGGGCTTCGCCCGTCAAACCGGCCGAAGGCCCTAAACCGGCGAAGCCCTACACCGGCCGAAGGCCCCAAACCGCGAGCGAAGCGAGCCCTTGGCACAGCCTTTGCATTAAATTTGACACGAAGTTTGTTGTGTCAAATTTTTGCCGAGGTGAGTTATGGAAATCGTATTACTCCTTTTTGTTGTTGTATTAATTGCTGTAGCGCTGATCGCCAGCCGCATGTCAGAGAACTACGCGCCCTACCCCTACAAACTGAAAGATGTCAGCCTTTGCACCGCGCAGGAAGCGCAGTTCATGACATTACTGGATAAAGCCGTTGGCGCTGACTTCCGCATCTTCACCAAAGTCCGTTTAAGTGACATCGTTACCGTTAAAAAAGGCGTGTCCGGCAGCGTCCAGAAAGACGCGCAGGCAAAAGCCAACCAACGGATTCTCGATTACGTGCTGTGCGATATCGAAACCATGCAAATTAAAATGGTTATCGAACTTGAACCGGCAACCAATAACCTGCAACAGCAAAAACGCAACCTGTTTTTGAAAAATACCCTGGCAGCAGCGGGACTTCCGTTCCTGCGGTTTAAAGCTAAACCAGGCTATCGGGTAGCGGACTTGCACGACTATATTCACGCGAAAATCCGTCAGGCCGAGCACATCCGCGCGGCGGTACCGAAAACCGAGCAACAGCAAAACGGCCAACAATCTCCCGTTGCCGCCTAAGCTGGCTTTCGGCAAAATGAGGTCATGAACGCGCATGACATCCAGCAAATTTTAACCTCGCCATGGGGGCTCGCGCTGATCGCTATCGCCATCGAGCGCTGGCTCCCATGGCCCGAACAATGGCACCCGGTGGCTATTTTTCGGCTATTCGCCAACTATCTGCAACATAAGGTTAACCAACCCCGATACGCGCCGTCCCAACAGCGCCTCGCCGGTGCTCTTGCATTGCTATTACTGTTGCTATTAACCCTGGTGCCGACCGCGATTGTGGTATACGCCGCTGACTTGTCGCAATGGCTGGGAACCCTGGTGTTAGTTGGCTGTTTGCGTCAACAGCATCTGCTGCACACATTGGATAGCGTTGAAAAGCTGGCCCGCAAAGGGCAAAAGCGAGCAGCCCGGGCATTACTGGCACGCACCGACTGGCGCGATACACATAACCTCAGCGTGCACGGCATTTTCAAAACAACCTTTGAGCTGCGCGCGTTGAGTGTTATTGAGCACCGTTATGTGCCTGTGCTCGGCTGGCTACTTGGTGGCCCTATCCTGGCATTGGCATTGCGCGTCACCACCGAGCTGTACCAGTTATGGCCGGTTTGCATGCCGCGCTTTCGTCACTTCGGCGTGGCGGTACGCGTTGCTTATGCGGTTACCATTGGCCCAGTGACCTTGCTCTTGGCCATGGTTGCCTCGGTGCTGGCCGCGCTGCGGCGCCGTCCCCGGGATGAGCCAATCGATAACAATAGTGCCTGGCTCTGGCCTAGCGCACGCTGGTTACAGGCGCTCGCCCGCTTATATAACATGAGTACCGGCGGGCCATTACAAGTCGCCGGCCAACGTCTGCAGCGGCAACGCTTTGCCGGACGCCCCCCGGAATACTGCTACCCACGCTACCGCCTCTGGTTGAGCGCCTGGCAGTCAACATTGATCCTGCTGGTAACGATTGCGCTCATACTGTTGTTCATTTATCGACCCTGAGCACGACTTCGTATATACTGTGCGCCCTAATTAGCAACCATAATCTGTTATGAAGACCATTGATGTAATCGGCATTGGAAATGCCTTGGTAGATCAAGAGTTTGAAGTCTCTGACGCCTTTTTGCAGCAGCATCGTTTAGAAAAGGGCATGATGGCCCTGATCGAAGAGGATGACCAAAACAAGCTCATTACTGAACTCAGTAAGCTGGGCGAATTGAAAAAACAATGTGGTGGCGGCTCGGCTGCCAATTCTCTGGTAGCCTTTGCTCAGTTTGGTGGCAAAGCTTCTATTGCTGCAAAGTCGCAGACGATGAAGCCGGAAAGTTTTATCGCCAAGATCTAGAACAAGTCGGTATTCGTACTAATCTTGAACGTCAGCAAAACCCGGGAACCACGGGCCGCTGTCTGGTCATGGTAACGCCCGATGCAGAACGCACCATGCGTACCCATTTGGGCATAACCGCTGATTTATCCACAGAAGAATTGGATGAGGAAGCGATTGCCGCGGCCAGTTACCTGTACATCGAAGGCTATCTAATCACGTCACAAATAGCTCGTGAAGCGATAAAACGCGCTAAGCAGGTAGCCCGTGAAAACGGTACTAAACTGGTTATGACCTGTTCTGATCCGGCCATGGTTAAGTATTTCCAGGATGGTATTGAAGAAATTCTCGACGGTGGCGTTGACCTGATGTTCTGTAACCGCGAGGAAGCCGAACTGCTGACCGGCGAAAGTGACGCCGAAGCAGCCGCTAAGGCATTGCTTAATCACGCCGATACGGTTGCCATAACGTTGGGCAAAGAAGGCGCCCTGGTGGTTGATCAGAAGCAACAAGTCTATATTCCGGGCGTTCCCGTAAAAGCCATTGACACGAACGGCGCCGGCGATATGTTTGCCGGAGCTATGCTGTATGGACTGACGCAGGGTATGTCATTAGCCGATGCCGGTCGCTTAGCCAGCCACGCCGCTGCTGAACTGGTTACTGAGTTTGGCGCACGGCTGAGCAAAGAACGCCAGCAGCAACTGATGCAACGCTTATTTTAACATTGAGAGAGCTATTATGAGTTTGAATGATCCGAAGCATACTGACTATAAAGTTGCAGACATTAGTCTTGCAGAATACGGTCGCAAAGAAATCGCCATCGCCGAATCTGAAATGCCGGCGCTGATGACGATTCGCCGTAAATATGCTGAGAGCAAGCCCCTTAAAGGCGCCCGTATTATCGGTTGTATTCATATGACCATTCAAACCGCGGTGCTGATCGAAACCTTACTTGAGTTAGGTGCAGAGGTTCGTTGGTCATCGTGTAATATTTTCTCAACTCAGGATCACGCCGCCGCTGCGATGGCAGCCCGCGGTGTTCCGGTATTTGCCTGGAAGGGTGAAACCGAAGAAGAGTATGAGTGGTGTCTTGAACAAACTTGCCACAAAGACGGCGAATTGTGGGATGCCAACATGATCCTTGATGATGGTGGTGATCTGACCCTTATGATCCATGAGAAATTCCCGCAAATGCTGGAAAAAATCCATGGTATTACCGAAGAAACCACCACCGGTGTTCACCGTTTGCTGGATATGTTGGAAAAAGGCACTCTGCGTGTGCCTGCCATTAACGTGAACGACTCTGTCACCAAATCCAAGAACGACAACAAGTACGGTTGCCGTCACTCACTGAACGATGCCATCAAACGCTCTACCGATCACCTGATGTCCGGTAAAAAAGCATTGGTCATCGGTTACGGTGATGTTGGCAAAGGCTCTGCCGCGAGTCTACGCCAGGAAGGTATGATCGTAAAAGTCACAGAAATCGATCCGATTTGTGCGATGCAAGCGTGTATGGACGGTTATGAAGTCGTTTCTCCTTACATCAATGGCATCAACGACGGCAGCGGCAAGAACATCAACAAAGCGCTGCTGGAAAACACCGACCTGCTGGTCACCACCACCGGTAATATGGACGTTTGCGATCGTCATATGCTGGCCGCACTGAAGTCATCGGCAGTGGTCTGTAACATTGGTCACTTTGATAACGAGATCGACACCAAGTTCATGCGCGAAAATTGGCGCTGGGAAGAAATCAAACCGCAAGTGCACAAAATCTATCGTTCCGACGATGATAACGATTACCTGTTACTGTTAGCCGAAGGGCGTTTGGTTAACCTGGGTAACGCAACCGGACACCCAAGCCGGATCATGGACGGCTCCTTTGCCAACCAGGTATTGGCTCAGTTGCACTTATTTGAGCAAAAATTTGCCGATATGTCGCTGGAACAGCAAAAAGAATACCTCCGTGTTGAAGTGTTACCTAAGCACCTGGACGAAGAAGTCGCACGTTATATGGTGCAAGGCTTTGGTGGTGTCATCACCCGTTTGACCCCGGCGCAGGCGGATTACATTCACGTTGATGTGGATGGCCCGTTCAAAGCCGATGAGTATCGCTACTAATGGCGGGTTCAGTAACCTACCGCGAAATAACGGCTGCCGATTCGGCGGCCGTTATTGATCTGGCGAATCGCGTTCATGGCGATAATTACCTGAACGACGCTTCACTGCAACAGTTATTGGATGGTGGCAGCGTTGGCGACATTAAGCTCAATTGGCTGGCCGAGCGCGACGGTGAGGTGCTCGGTATTCGCTTAACTCTGGCTCCTGGACAATGGCCTATCGACGATGCCTGTACGCCGGAACAGTGGCCGGTGCCGGCAACCCAGATGTGCTATTTTAAATGTGCAGCCGTCGCGGAAGAAGCACGCGGCCTGGGCGTCGGGAGACAGTTACTGATGAAAAGTATTGCCGAGGCCAAACGCCTTGGTTGCACTGCCGGACTGGCACATATTTGGCTACAGAGCCCGGGTAACAGCGCCTATGAATACTTTTCCCGTTGCGGTGGCAAGTTGATCACCCGTCATCCGGACCGTTGGCTCCAGGCCTCCATCGAAGACGGTTATTATTGCCCCGTATGTGATGGTACCTGCCGCTGCGAAGCGGGTGAAATGGTGTTACTGTTTGAGGACATCTGAGCATGTACGATCCGCTCTCCGATACCCAGCTTGAGTCAAACCAACCCTCTCCGAACAGCTACTGGGAGGCACATAGTCAAGTGCATTGGCCGCATACCGGTCAGTTACCGGAGCACACGGATGTACTGGTCATTGGCGCCGGCTATACCGGATTGAATGCGGCTATCACATTAACCGAACGATATGGCCGCGAAACCACGGTTATCGACGCAAACCGGCTAGCCTGGGGCTGCTCCAGCCGTAACGCGGGCTTCGTTATGAAAAGCACTGGACGGCTGGGCCTCGCCCAATGGCAACAACGTTTCAGTCCAACCGTAGCCCGTGCCGTGGCTGATGAGCACCAACGGGCGCTAGAGTTGATTCAACAACGCCTTGAGGGCGCTGCCGACCATTGTGACGCACAGTACGGTGGCTACATTAAACTGGCCCATCGCCCCCGTGCGGTGGCGACACTGCAGCAGCAATTTCAAACCCTTAAGCACTATCAGCAGCCGGTGTCCTGGCTCGACGGCGGAGACCTACAGGATTATTTGCACAGCCAGCACGCCCATGCGGGCTTAAAGTTTGATGACTGCTTTACGGTTAATCCATTGAAGCTGGCCGCCACTACGGCGCAGCAGGCGGCTCAGGCCGGCGCCAATTTGGTGGAGCAATGCAGCGCTAACAACATACAACGGTTAGCGGAAGGCTGGCGTGTCAGCACCTCAGCAGGCGACATCAGTTGCAATAAATTGTTGTTATGTACCAATGCCTATACCGCCAACCGGTTACTGACAGAACTGAGCGGACGCTCACTGCCGGTGTTGTCGAGCATTATTACCACACCGCCACTTACCGATGAGCAACTGCGGGGCTGTGGTTTACAGTCACAACACGCCTATATGGACACCCGTACGTTGAAATATTACTTCCGTCTGTTACCCGATAAGCGGTTACTGATGGGAGGCCGTGGGGCTATCCGTGGTCGCCATGCCGATGACCCCTTTTACGCACAACACCTGTTAAGCGCCTTACAGCGCTCGTTTCCAGCGCTGCGATCGATACATAAGTGGGAGCACTTCTGGAGCGGTTGGGTGAGTGTATCCCTGGATGACTACCCACGGGTACGTGCGATTGGCGATAATTTGTACGCCAGTATGGGCTATTGCGGCGCCGGCGTAAGTTTTAGTGCACTGGCCGGACAGCGCCTGGCCGAGGCCGCCATGGGTGATAAACTGCCGGACCTGCCCTACTACAAAACGCCGCTTAAACGCTTCCCGTTGGCGTCTTTACGTCGCCTCGGGCAATGGGCGTTCTACCATTATGCGCGGATGACCGAGTAGCTTGCGCATTAAGCGCAAGCTACAGCCCAAATACCGTTTTTTCACTTTTCAGCATCCGTGCGATCAGTTGCCCTATCAGTAGCGCCAATACCAGGGTTGCCACGGCGCTGACGCTAGCCCCCAGCCAATTTACCCCTTCGCCGCGGATCAGCGACAGGAATGTCTGATGCTGGCCGGTGAGCGGCAGATAATACAAAATCGGCGTTTTAAGGCGTGCAAACTCGACCCCGAAAGAAGCCGCCATCGGGATAATCAACAGGAAGCTGATATAGGTCTGTGCCTCTTTAAAGTTCTTTGCCCGGAACGAAACAAACAGTTGTAATGCCGTCGCCAACAGCGCCAGAGGGATCAGCAGTACGAACATCAGTAGCATCATCGGCACCGAGAAGTTAACGCTCATGCCGATTTCCTGCAACGGGACATAATTAAAAATAATGGGTATCAGCACCAGAGAGAGAGCCGCGCCAAACACCGCAAAACTGGTGGCCGCCAGCCCCTTACCCCAGACAATTGACTGCGTACTGAGTGGCTGCGACAACAGAAACTCCAGCGAATTGCGCTCCCGTTCACCCGCGCTGATGTCGATAGCTACGTTCATGCCGGACCAAAACACCGATAGAATGATAAACACCAGCACGCTGCCCATGATCAACGCGGCTTTAGAGCCCCGCGTTGCCAAATCTTGTTTGCTGAGGTTAATGGGTTGTGCCATGCGAGGATCGATCCCCCGCAGTATCATGCGGTAATGCGTTATTTGCGCCGCATAAGCTTGCACCGCCCGTTCAACCCGTTTAATTTCCGTTTGCTGTTTCTGTGCCGACCAGTCCGCGCGCAACGTTACCGTAACCGGCTCGGCACGTTTTATTTGCTCGGCCCACTGCGCCGGGATCGAAAGTGTAATCGGCGTAACGGTGTCCGGCCAGGGTTGTTGGCGCTCAACGATTCCCTGCAGTTGCAGGTGTTGTACCAGCTCCGGCGCATGTTCTTTGCCTTCGATGGAGATTTCAACGTCGGAGGGATCGGTCAACTGGCTGATGAGGAAAAAAAACGCCACCGCCATTAACATGGGCCCAAAGAACGCGTAAGACATCGCCGCAAGAACCGATCGTTTATCACGCAGGGCGTCTTTAAATTCTTTACGCCAGATCAGTGCCGTCATATTCATTAGGCTGCAATCCCCTCATCACTACCGATAATCTTAACAAAGGCTTCTTCCAGTGCGGACTCACCCGTCAATTCGCACAGCTCCTGTGGGGTTCCCTCAGCAGCAACACGCCCTTTTGCCATCACTACCACGCGATCACACAACGCGGCGACTTCCTGCATGACATGGCTGGAGAACAAGATACAGGTCCCCTGCGCTCGCTGCTCTCGTAAAATATCGCGTAAGATGCGGGTACTCATGACATCCAGGCCACGACTGGGTTCATCCAGGATCAGGTGTTTGGGGTTATGCACCAATGCTTGCGCTAACGCGACTTTCATGCGTTGGCCCTGCGAAAAACCGGCTGACTTTCGGTTCGCTAAACTGCTCATGTCCAGTTGATTGATAACGAGTTCGGTGCGCTGCTCCAGCTCCATACCACTCAGCCCATGTAGCTGCGCAAAATAGCGGATCTGTTCACGCACGGTCAGGCGTTCATAAAGTCCGAATTTATCCGGAAAAATACCAATCTGGCGGCGAGCATTGATGGGATCCTGATTGGCGTCAATACCATTAATGAGGGCTTCACCCTGCTCACTTTTCAACAGTCCATAAATGATCCGCAGGCAGGTTGTTTTCCCCGCGCCATTGGGACCCAACAGTCCTGTTATCTGGCCGTCGGGAGCACTAAAGCTGAGGTTATCCAGTGCCTGCACCTCTTTAAAAGATTTACTTAAGCGTTGCACGTTGATCATTACAGCCCCTCCCCATTGACGTTAAGCACAAAGGGTTGAGCAACGCGCTGTTTCAGGCAGTCGCCGTCAAGCGACTCGACACTGCCGGCTTCGATAAATTTAGCAATAATGCGATTAGCGCAGGTGTGACTGGCAATCGTGTGGCTGGCATGTGACGCAACCAAATGTTTACTGTTGGGTAGCGTACGGGCGGCAATATCACCCCAACGTGGTGGCGTCACCGGATCCTGGGTGCCGGACAGCAGCAACACCGGTTTGTCTGATTGCACCGGTTCGGCCCAGCTTTCATCAACCGGCTGCGCCGGCCATGCCGAACACAGCGCTTTGAACGCTTCGCCGGTCTGGCCGCCAATAAAGTCATTATTGGCATCCTGAGCCAGCAACTCGTCACTGGCCCGCGGTAAGTCTTCACTACACACAACCGATAACATTAAACCCAAATAGATTGAGTTTTGCGCGGCAACGGTGGTACTGCCCATTAATCCCAGTAATGGCTGATAGTTTTCAACAGCGGCCTGGTGAATCGTGTACGGCAATAACTGGCGACTCATCGGGCTATACAGCGCCAAGCGAATAATGGACCCAAAACGTCCCGGCGTGAGTAACATCTCAATAGGTTCATTTGTCAGCGGATCGTTAGCGTCCAATTTCACTTCGGTTGTCGCTAGTCGCTTCATCACTTCCTGATAATCTCCGGTAAGATCAGGAAATGTCCTGGCACATCCTGGTTGCTTTTGGCAGTCCTCTAACATCAGGTTGAACGCCAGACTGCCGTGTAATCCGAACGGGCCAATGACCACTTGTGGAGGAGCCACAGCGTCAAGTGTCGCGGTACGAACGGACTCAGGATAGTGCTGCAGATACTTAAGCCCGACCCGAGTGCCATACGAACCGCCATAGAGATTAAAGTGAGCAATGTCTAAAGCCTTCCGAACCTGTTCGAAGTCGCGAATGCTGTTCAGTGTGGTGTATTGAAGCGTATCGGTATCCGTCAATTTAGCGAGGCAATTTGCAGCCATCTTGCGAAGGTTGTCCGGATCGTCGGTCTGCATGAGTTCATCCGCATGCTGCACTTCGCATTGCAACGGATTACTGGCGCCGGTGCCGCGTTGATCGATCAAGACAATATCGCGTTTTTTGCGCACCGGCTCAAAAATTTTTGCAATCATCGGGGCCAACTCGGTTGCCGCCTGACCCGGTCCACCGGCGAGTATTAACAAAGGATCTGGCCGCTTACCCTCGGTTACCGCTGGCAAAATCGCATAATGAATGTCGATCTGTTTACCATCAGGTTGCTGGTAATTCTCCGGAACCGGCACATAACCGCAGGTGAGTTGCTCATCGACACCGTCAATAAAACATGACTCACTGTGAGCAACCGGCACGTCGTCAGACGCGAACAAAGGGCTACTGAGGGCACTTGCTATGCCCACTAAACCATAAATAATGGCCAAACTTGATCGCATTGTGATTCCCTGTCGATACGCTAAGAAGCATCAATGTTACTTTGCTACGCAAGTTTAGCAACGGCTTTAATCGAATAATTTGTTAACAGATATGAAAAAGGCTCCCGTAGGAGCCTTTTTCGTTTTCGTCATCAATCGCGGTTAAAGACCAGCACGCTCTTTAATCGCTTGCGCAATAGCCGAACCACCGTGGCCATTCGACTGCGCCCACTCATAGTCGCCTGATGCTTTCAAATCATCAACAGCAAGGCGGCCGACAATAAACGTACCGACATCGCTCGAACCATTACTCATTGCGAATTGCAATAGGCTTTGACCGTTGCACTGGATACCCGAGTACACGTCGCGAATCCGTACGCGTGAATCGCGCAACTTTTTGCGCATCCGCATGGTGTCGTCACCTTGTACGTAAGTGCAAAGGCTCAACGCCAGCTCATTGGCTTCTGCGTTCTTTGAAAAGGTTACTCCAGTCGCTGCCACGGCTGCCATTACTGAGCCTAATAACAATGCTTTCATCTATGTGACCCCTATCACTAAATCGCTCAAATTTTCATCAAAATAATACTACGAATTTAGCGTCGCATCAACGTCCGATTTTAAGCTTAAGTGTTTGATTTGTTAACATTTACCTAACGTTTTAAGTCGAGTATACGAGTAGTATAAGCGGGTACCTTGGGGCCTTCGGCGGCAACGTATTGCCGCTCCACTTCCTGCCATTCACCGACTTGCTGATAGTCTGGAAAGTATGTATCGCCTGCAACATTCAGTTCGATTTCGGTAACATAAAGTCGATCCGCATAGGGTAAAAACGCGTTATAAATTTTTCCGCCACCAATCACCATAAGCTCGTCTACCGCCCCAGCAGCGGCAATGGCTTGCTTAACACCGGACACCCAAACCACTTGTTCTGCTTGGCTTTCGGGCGGTTTCGCCTGGGTCGAAAGGACAATGTTTTTGCGCCCTGGCAGAGGACGACCAAGGGATTCAAATGTCCGCCGACCCATAACAATTGGCTTACCCAAGGTAATTTTTTTGAAATATTTTAACTCGCTGGGTATGTGCCACGGCATGGTATTGTCCTTACCTATGACGCGGTTATTGGCCATCGCGGCCACCAGTGATATTTTCATTGAATTTCCTCAGTTGTTTGGGGCCTGCGGCCGGTTTGGGGCCTGTGGCCGGTTTGGGGCCTGTGGCCGGTTTGGGGCTTCGCCGGTCTGGGGCCTTCGGCCGGTTTGGGGCCTTCGGCCGGTCTGGGGCCTGCGGCCGGTTTGGGGCCTTCGGCCGGTTTGGGGCTTCGCCGGTTTGGCGGCCGTAGGCCCTAAACCCTTGCGCCGAAGGCAGCAAGCTACACCGCGAGCAAAGCGAGCTCAAACCGCGAGCAAAGCGAGCCTAAACCGCGAGCAAAGCGAGCCCAAACCGCGAGCAAAGCGAGCCCGGCTAGCGCTCGTAAATTACCTCAACGTCGTAGTCGTCGTCATCAAAGTCATCGTCGTCATCATCGTCGACCTGTTCCATCGCCTCTTCGTGGTAGCTATCCCATTTAAAGTCGACCGGATCCGCTTCGGTGGCTTGTTCAGCTTCTTCATGGGGTGATGGCATGGTTTCGATAAACGCCATCACGTCACGACAAAGTTTATCGGTATCACGGCCTTCCAGTGCCGCGATCTGATAGACCGGACCATCCCACTCAAGTTCCTCAACCAGAGCATCAACCAGCTCTTGGCGCTCTTCTTCCAGTACCAGATCGATCTTATTGATCACCAGCCAACGTGGCTTGTCGGCCAGTTTCGGGCTGTATTTTTCAAGCTCTTCGATAATGATTCGGGCCTGCTCGGCCGGATCGCTTTCGTCGTAAGGTGCCAAATCAACCAAGTGCAGCAACAACCGACAACGTTCCAGATGTTTGAGGAACTGAATACCCAGTCCGGCACCATCCGCGGCCCCTTCGATCAACCCCGGAATATCGGCAATCACGAAACTTTGGTGTGCGGCAGGACGTACCACGCCGAGATTCGGCACCAGGGTGGTAAACGGATAATCCGCCACTTTCGGCTTGGCAGCCGAAACCGAACGAATAAAGGTCGACTTACCGGCATTTGGCATACCCAACAAACCGACGTCCGCAAGCAGCATCAGCTCCAGTTTTAAGTTGCGTATCTCACCCGGAGTGCCGTCGGTTTTTTGCCGTGGCGCACGATTGACACTGCTTTTAAAGCGAGTGTTGCCCAAGCCGTGGAAACCGCCTTTGGCCACCATCAGACGTTGACCGTGTTTGGTTAAATCGCCAAGCACCTCACCGGTGTCCTGATCGGTGGCGCGAGTTCCCGGTGGTACGAACAGGGTAATATCCTCGCCCCGTTTACCGGTACAATTTTTACCCATCCCGTTTTGACCGCGCTGTGCCCGGTGGAAGCGCTCAAAGCGGTAGTCAATGAGCGTATTGAGGTTTTCATCAGCCTCAAGGTATACGTCACCGCCGTCGCCACCGTCGCCGCCGTCGGGTCCACCTTTAGGAATGTATTTTTCGCGGCGGAAGCTGATACAGCCATTACCGCCATCGCCCGCTTCTACGCGGATTTCTGCTTCATCGACAAATTTCATGAATAAACTTACTTTGCTTGGATGCCTGGAACAAAATCTTAGCACATATGAAAAAGCCCCGCCTATTGTAGGCGGGGCTCCGTAATCAGTCACCTGCTATTGCAGGCGGCTTTGGCAATCCGTTAATTAGTCAGTGATAACACTGATGTATTTACGGTTTTTGTTGCCTTTGGTTTCGAAAGAAACTTTGCCTTCTGCAGTCGCGAACAAGGTGTGGTCTTTACCCATACCTACGTTGTCGCCGGCGTGGAACTTAGTACCACGTTGACGAACAAGGATGTTGCCTGCTAATACAGACTCACCACCGAAACGCTTAACACCCAGACGTTTACTCTCTGAGTCACGACCGTTTTTGGTTGAACCACCAGCCTTTTTGTGTGCCATGTCGTTACTCCTTAATTAGCTGTTGATACCAGTGATTTTCACTTCAGTGAACCACTGACGATGACCTTGTTGGCGACGAGAATGCTTACGACGACGGAACTTGACGATTTTTACTTTATCGCCACGACCGTGGTTTACGATCTCTGCCTTAACTTTGCCACCTGATACGAACGGCGCGCCAATTTTCACGTCGCTGCCGTCAGAAACCATCAAAACCTGGTCGAACTCAACTACGTCTCCGGTAGCTGCTTCCAGTTTTTCCAGGCGGACGATTTGGCCTTCAGTCACACGGTGCTGCTTACCGCCACTTTGGAATACTGCGTACATAGTAATCTCCACAACCCTTATGGGTATCCAAATTTAAATCAGGGCGCGAATTGTACTGAAAAGCGGAAATTAACGCAAGCGGTAATTTCCGCTTGGCGCCGCCTGCGGCGGCTTGCTTGGCGACTCGTGCTACGCACGTGTCTTGCCCGGCGCGGGCTCCGCCCGCTTGCCGGGCGGCGCAAAGCGCCTTGCCAAAGCGCCGTAACTTGCGCCTACGGCGCAAGGAGGCTTGTCGCGCCGAAGGCGCGACTCGCCAGGGTTTGCAAGCGCCTTCGGCGCGCCGGGCAAGTTCGCGTAGCGAACGCCGCGCAAGCTGCAAGCACCGCTTGCAGCGCCAAGCAAGCGGGCAAAGCCCGCGCCAAGCGCAACGCAGTAAGGCGTTGCGCACAAAGGACGCCAGTCCGTCGTGGGCAACCCCTTACTGCGTTGTGGAATTAAGCGATACGATTGACTGACAAATCAGCGAGCGCCAGCAAGGCCTGTTTGTAGTCTGAATCTGGAATATCCGCTAACGCGTCGCGCGCCTGTTGTGCCGATTCCAGCGCTTTTTCGCGGGTGTAGGTCAACGCCCCGGTACGCTCCATCGCGGTCAAAACCGTTTGCAAATGCTCGCGTCCGTCGCCGTTTTCGATCGCGGCGCGAATCAAATTTTGCTCAGTTTCATCACCATGCCACATAGCGTACAACAGCGGCAGCGTCGGCTTTCCTTCAGCCAGATCGTCGCCGGCATTCTTACCCATGGTTGCGGTATCCGCGGTATAATCCAGCAAATCATCGACGAGCTGAAACGCGGTACCGAGATAGCGGCCATAATCCGCCATCGACGCCGTCACATCATCATCCTGCTCGGTTAAAATGCCGGCCAACTGCGTTGCCGCTTCAAACAGTTTCGCGGTTTTGCCGTAAATGACATTAAAGTAGCGTGCTTCGGTGGTATCAGGATCATTGCAGTTCATTAACTGCAGTACTTCACCTTCGGCGATGATATTGGTGGCATCGGCCAAAATACTGAGGATTTTCAGCGAGTCCAGCTGCACCATCATCTGGAAGGCACGGGTGTAAAGAAAATCACCCACCAGTACTGAGGCTTCATTGCCAAATACTGCGTTGGCGGTTTTGCGTCCGCGCCGCAGTTCGGATTCGTCCACTACGTCATCGTGCAACAAAGTTGCGGTATGAATAAATTCGATGATGGCGGCCAGCTTTTGATGATCGTTGCCCTGATACCCAAGGGCTCGGGCGGCGAGTACGGTCAACAAGGGACGGAGTCGTTTACCGCCGCTGTTAACGATGTACATGCCAAGTTGGTTGATTAGGGCAACATCTGATGTTAGCTGTTCACCGATCAGCGCGTTAACCCCAAGCATGTCGTCTTTGGCTAACGCGTTAATGGACTGCATATCCATGGTAGCTATCTGTTTTTACAAAATTTAACGGAAGCGCCATGCTACATCATTTTTACAATAAGCGCTAGGCGCCACCTTCGGCGGTTTGCTCGGCGTTACGTGCTTCGCCGTACCTTGCCCGGCGCGGGCTCCGCCCGCTTGCTGGGCGCGCCGTAGGCGCTTGTAAACCCCAGCGAGTCGCGCCTGTGGCGCGACAAGCCTCCTTGCGCCGTAGGCGCAAGTTACGGCGCTTTGCTGCAAGCGCCTTCGGCGCGCCAGGCAAGTTCGCGGAGCGGACGCCGAGCAAGACACGGCGAAGCACGTGTCGCCAGGCAAGCCGCCGCAGGCGGCGCCAGGCATAAAAAAACCGCGCCGAAGCGCGGTTTTTTTGGCGACACCCGATTAAACGAAATCGATGCCTTTTTGAATATCGCTCTTGAGGCCATCCAGCATCTCATCCATGCATTGCTTCTCGAATGCACTCAGCTCGCCGTAAGGCAACACTTCTTCGACGCCATTTTTACCCAGACGTACTGGCTGTGCGAAGAAAGTCGCGTGGTCACCTGGACCTTCAACGTAGGTGCACTCGACGGTTTCCTGACCTTGTAAGCCTTTCACCAGCGATAAGCAGAAGCGTGCTGCCGCCTGACCCATTGACAAGGTCGCTGAACCACCGCCTGCTTTCGCTTCAACCACTTCGGTACCGGCGTTTTGAATACGATGCGTCAGATCGTTAATTTCTTGCTCGGTAAACTCAACACCTTCTACCTGAGACAGCAATGGCAGAATCGTCGTACCGCTGTGACCACCGATAACCGGTACCGTCACGTTAGCCGGGTTAAGGCCACGCAATTCCGCGACGAACGCTTCCGAGCGGATAACGTCCAACGTAGTAACACCAAACAACTTGCGCTTATCGTAGCAACCGTTTTGCTTCAGTACTTCAGCAGCGATAGGAACTGTGGTGTTAACCGGGTTAGTGATGATACCCACACAAGCGTCCGGGCAATTATCAGCAACGCCCTGCACCAGGTTTTTCACGATGCCTGCGTTCATGTTAAACAAGTCTGAACGATCCATACCCGGCTTACGGGGAACACCGGCTGGAATCAATACGATGTCACTGCCCACCAACGCTGATGCCAGATCGTCTTTACCGAAACCGGTCACTTTAACGTCGGTCGGGATGTGGCTCAGGTCTACAGCAACACCCGGAACGACCGGTGCTACGTCATATAAAGATAACTCAGAACCTGCTGGTAATTGAGTTTTAAGAAGTAATGACAATGCCTGGCCGATACCACCGGCCGCACCTAATACGGCTACTTTCATCTCAGACTCCATTTGACTGTTTGATAAGGTACTGCATAAGCATAGAATAGTTATGCAATATTTGGCGCAAAACTGTACTCTAATAGGGTTAAAATTACAAATTTAGCCGCGGCTGGTTACCCACCAACCCGGTACCGCAAACCTGGAACACAAGACTTATGACCAAAGCAGATTTACTGGATGCGTTCAAAGCATTACTCAAAGAAGAACGCTATGGCTCACAAACGGAAATTGTCGATGCCCTTAAAGCACAGGGATTTACTAATGTCAGTCAGTCAAAAGTCTCACGCATGCTGAGCAAACACGGCGCTGTTCGCACCCGCAATGCTAAGCAGGAGATGGTTTACTGTTTACCCGCTGAGATTAGCGTACCTTCAGCCAAAGCACCATTAAATCAGCTTGTATTGGATATTCAGCATAATGATGTAATGGTGATCATCCGTACCAGCCCGGGCGCGGCACAGTTGATCGCGCGGCTGTTGGATTCGGTGGGGAAAAAAGAAGGCGTATTGGGCACGATTGCCGGTGACGATACCATCTTTATCGCACCGTTAAAGGTGTCGGAAATTGACTTTACCTTGACCAAAGTCAAAGAGTTGTTTGCCACTCATTCGGTGGTGTCAGAATCCTGACGCGAGTCGGTCTGTATCGCGTAGCGATAACGTTTTAAAAAATCCGGGGACGGGACGAAAAAGCTGGCGTTGGTGACGGCCTGAGTGTAGTCCAGCAAGGGGTCATAATGCCCCTGTTCGTCTTCGTAGTAGCGTTCTTTAAGCCAGTCGATAACGGTTTTGGGCTGGTTGCTAAAATACATACCGAGCAGCCCTTGTTCACGCAGGTCGCCCCAGGGCATGTTTTGTCGTAACAAGGCTACCGGTTGCTCGTCAGCGCCCAGCAAACGAGTTTTAGCGGCGTGTGTAACCCCTTCAATTTCGGCCTCCGCTAAGCGCTCACCGGATACTTTATCGCGCCCCATGATTTGTTGCTGCCGTTCAGGTCCTAGGTGGTCCCAGCGCCTGAGATCGTGACGAAATTTTTGCAGAAACAAATAGCTGCCACCGGCAAACTCCGCATCCATGTCCGGGTCGAGCAGCGCAACGGCGCGCTTGCGTAAGCCCCGAGGATTATCGGGCGCATCAATGAAGCCGGTCAGGTCTCGGCCATCCAGATAACGAAAGGTACGCAACTGCTCAACCACTTCGACATCATAACCTAACCACTCGAGCAGGGTCCGCCCGGCCAGGTAATTGGCGTCAAATCGATCGGAGCGGATCTGCAATAATAAGTCGTAAGGCTGTCGTGGTGCTTCACGGTCGCCCTGCGACAGCTCCGGGAAACGGCGTAAATAAACCGGTTTCTGCTCCGGATAGACGACATCCCAATAATCGGCCCCTACGGCGACAAAGCCGTTCAGCATCGATTCGGAAAAGCGATCATCAAGTTCGCTGATGATGTCCGGAATGCGCGCCAGCTTGCCACGCACCGCATCAACGTCATCTGTCATTACGTTGCAGAATAAGGTTAAACCATGCAGATTAGGTTCGGCACAAACGCCGGATTGTGCTTTTAGCAAAGTTGACCCCGTTGTTGTTGTTTTTAGGCCGCCGTTTGAGACATTTGGCGTGCTTTTTCGGTTCTTTTACATTGCCGCGAACTGCAGGCATTATAGAATGCCTTTATTTAATATTGCTTCGCAAGGAAAAATCATGCGCAAAACGATCATTGCTTTAGCGATTCTGTCACTGACTTCGTGTGCCAGTCAGACGGACGCGCCAAATCAACGGACTACGACCAACAATAGCGCGGTTGCGGCCAGCTCACAAACTCAACAGTTTAAACAATTGGCTGACACCATTTGGGAAGCACTTTCGGCACCACACAAAACCGCGCTGCCGGATATGTCGCCAGACGCGTTAAAGCAACGCTTCGAGCGCCATCAAACATGGCTTAAACAACTCGATGCCATCGATGTCGCACAGCTTGATAAGCAGGATCGTATTAATCACGCCATGATCCATTATGCATTGAAAAACCGTGTCGATGAGTACCGGTTTAATGCGCACCTGATGCCGCTAACCGCCGAGGGCTCATTTCACAGTTCACTGGCGTTTATGCCGGGCTATACCCGTTTTAACAGCGAACAAGATTATCGCGACTACCTTGCCA
Organism: Idiomarina aquatica; assembly: GCF_003987185.1. Classification (GTDB taxonomy): domain Bacteria; phylum Pseudomonadota; class Gammaproteobacteria; order Enterobacterales; family Alteromonadaceae; genus Idiomarina; species Idiomarina aquatica. The sequence goes on from NZ_PIPS01000001.1 coordinate 1,007,519, forward strand.
AACTCGGCACCATCGAACGTTACATGGCGCAACAGACCAACTGGCTGCGGCAGGCCATCGAGCAAGGCTATACTCAGCCTAAAGCAGCCATGGCCGGCTTTGAAGAAAGTATCCTTGCGTACATCGTACAAGATCCGACAGCCAGCGTTTATTACGACCCGTTCCAGCAGCAGCCGACGTTTATTGATGACAGCACCTGGGCCGATTTACAACAACAAGCCGCCACCATCATTGATGACCAAATCATGCCGGCTTACGACGATTACTTTACCTTCATGGTCAGTGAGTACTTACCAAGTGCTCGTGAATCCGTCGGTGCCAGCGAGCTGCCAAACGGTGATGCCTTCTATAAAAACCGCATTGAACATTACACCACCACCGACTTGAGTGCGGAAGAAATTCATAACATCGGTTTGCAGGAAGTTGCCCGTATTCGTGCTGAAATGTTGCGCGTGATCGAAGAAACCGGCTTTGACGGCGACTTTGATGACTTTGTTCATTTCCTGCGTACCGACGAGCAGTTCTATCCAAAGTCCGCAGAAGAATTGCTGCGCTATGCCGCCTGGATCGCCAAAAAAATGGACGGCGAACTGCCCAAACTGTTTAAAACGCTGCCACGCAAGCCTTATGGTATTGCTCCGGTGCCGGAAGAAATCGCACCCAAATACACCACCGGTCGCTATTCAGGCACCAACCGCGATGACCGCGCCGGTTTTTATTGGGTTAACACCTATGCCCTGGACCGTCGCCCGTTGTATCAGATGGAAGCGTTGACCTTACACGAGGCGGTGCCGGGTCATCATTTGCAGAATGCACTGGCCGGCGAACTGGAGGGGTTACCTGAATACCGTCAACAGACCTATATCTCAGCCTTCGGTGAGGGCTGGGGGCTGTATTCGGAGTATCTGGGGCTGGAAGCGGGCTTTTATCAGGACCCCTACAGCAACTTTGGTCGTCTGAGTTATGAGATGTGGCGCGCGGCGCGACTGGTGGTGGATACCGGTATGCACGCGATGGGCTGGAGCCGTGAGCGGGCGATTGAGTTTATGGCCAATAACACGGCGTTGTCCTTGCATAACGTAACGACCGAGATTGATCGTTACATTACGTGGCCGGCGCAGGCGTTGTCATACAAGCTGGGTGAGTTAACCATTAAGCGCTTACGAGCCGAGGCTGAGCAGCAATTGGGGGCTGACTTTGATCTGCGTGAGTTCCACGATGCGATTCTGGAGAATGGCAGCGTGCCGCTGGACATTCTCGAGGCTCACATCAATGACTGGATCAACCAGCAACGCTAGACGCCGTCGGCGGCGCCTAGCGCTTGGGTGAAGCGATGAGCGCGTACATCACCGGTACCACGATGAGCGTCAGTACCGTCGCAAACCCAAGGCCAAACATGATCACCGTCGCCATACTGGCAAAGAAGTCATCAAATAACAGCGGTAGCATCCCCAGAATTGTGGTTGCTGCCGCCATCGCAACCGGACGAACGCGGCTGACCGACGCATCCACCAACGCCTGATGCGGCGGTTTACCCTCGCCCAGCTCAACATTCACCTGCTCCAGCAAAACCACGCCGTTCTTGATCAGCATCCCCGACAAACTCAAGAAGCCAAGTAACGCCATAAAACCAAACGGCTTATCCAACAGCAACAGGCCTGCTGTCACCCCCACAATCGACAACGGTACTGTCGTCCACAACACCACCGCCAGGCGAGCGGAATTGAACAACAACACCGTGATGATAAACATCACCAAAAATCCCAGCGGTAACGAGCTGAACAGCGCCGTCTGAGCCTTATTTGACGCCTCGTGCTGACCTCCCCAGGACAGTTCATAACCCAGCGGCAGCGACAGCGCCTCAATCTGCGGACGGACCCGTTCAAATACCGCTGTGGCGGTTTCCTCACCCAGTACATCATGATCAGCCATCACCGTCAGCGTGCGTTTGCGATCACGGCGTAAAATTAAGGCGTCCTCCCACTCTACGTCTATGCGCTGTACCACCTGCGCCAACGGCAAAAAGCGATCCATGACTGGACTGTATATCTGCAGTTCCTGCCAGTTATCCAGATCCACTCGTTCGCTGGCCGGAGCCCGCGAGACAATAGGCAGTAAATCGGTGCCATCACGGTACAAGCCGACCTGGCGACCAACAAAGTTGGTCCGCAGCAGATCATTAACGTCCTGTTTGGTAATACCCAGTCGCCGTGCCGCCGACTCATCAAAACGCGGCCTTAGCAACTTAGTTTTGTTGCGCCAGTCATGACGAATATTCATGGCGCCCGGATCCTTGGCCAGAATCGCTTCGATCTGCGTCGCAATCTCACGTAATACTGCCGGTTCTGAACCACTGATGCGCGCTTCGATTTTGGCCGGCGTCGCCGGTCCAATTTCGACTCGAATCAGTTTATCTTCCACCTGAGGATGAGCGACCCGGATGTGTTCACGGACATTGGCCATGATCTGCTCCATGGCGTCCTTATCCTGAGCTCGCACAATTAACTGTGCATAACTTTCGTACGCTTTTTCGACCAGATAGGTCAAGGTAAAACGCGGTGCGCCCTGACCGACGGTTGTGGACACCGAAACCACCTGCGGCTGCGCCAGCAGGTATTGTTCCAGGCGCTTGGAGTCCTGTGCCGTGGTGCGAATATCGGTACCTTGCGGATACCAGAGGTCAACGTAGAACATCGGCGTCGTCGACGGTGGAAAAAACGCTTGTTTAACTTGCTTAAAGCCGGCTGCGGATACCACCAACAGTGCCAGCATCAATAACATGGTAAACACTTTGTGCCGCAGACAGGCTTCCAGCACACGTCGATAAACGCGATACACCGGATGGTCGAAGACATCACTGTTACCATCACCACTGATGTCCTTTTTGGAATACAGCCGGTCCGCTAAAAATGGGATCAATATCAGTGCCGTAATCCAACTTAACAACAGCGAAATCAGCAACACCCAAAACAAACTGCCGGCAAATTCGCCGGTCGCATCCGCTGACAGACCAATCGGCGCAAACGCAATGATACCAATCACCGTACCACCCAACAGCGCCCATTGATTCTGTTTCACGGTGATCACCGCGGCCTGCAGTTTTGATTGCCCGCGGCGCATGCCCACCACAATGCCATCGGCGATCACAATGGCATTATCAACCAACATCCCCAGCGCAATGATCAACGCCCCCAGGGATACCCGTTGCAGGTTGATCGAAAACACGTTCATGAAGATGAAGGTACCCAGCACCGTCAACAACAATACCGTGCCGATCAACAGACCACTGCGAAACCCCATGGTTACCAGCAACGCGATAATAACGATCGCGACCGCTTCGACCAAGTTCAGCAGAAAGTCATTGACCGAGTTTTCGACCGCATGCGGCTGATCGTAGATGCGTTCCAACTGCATCCCGATGGGTTGCGCATAGCTCAGCTCATCCAGCTTTGCCTGAATGCGCTCGCCGACCTCCACGACATTCACGTTATCGGCAAAAGACAGCCCCAGCCATACCGATGGCAGACCGTTAAAACGCACCACCTGCTGGGGAATTTCCTCTACCGTTCGATAGATTGCGGCAACATCCCGCAGGTAAATGCGTTCGTCGGCACCGGGATTTGATATCACTAAATTGGCCAACTCCTCCACCGACTCAAACTCACCACTGGTGGCGATGCGGAACGCTTCGTCTTCGATGGTTACGCGACCGGCATCGGCCACCGTATTTTGCGTGGTCAATAAGTTGGCGATGCGAGCCGGAGGAATGCCCACGTTTGACAGTTTCGCCCGCGACACTTCAACCACCACCTGCTCTTGTTGCTCACCGGTTGCCACCACTTTACCGACGCCTTCAACCAGCACCAATTCGCGGCGCAGAAAATCCGCATAATGTTCAATGTCATGATAGGAGTAACCCTCGCCGGTGATCGCCAGTAGCACCCCATAAACATCGGCAAAATCATCACGCACCATCGGTTGCTGAGTGCCCGGCGGCAAACGGCGGCTGGCATCACCGACTTTACGGCGCAATTCATCCCAGATTTGCTCCAGGTCATCGGCACGGTAAATCGATTTCATCTCCACCGTAATCTGCGACAGTCCCGGCTTGGAAATCGAACGCACATGATCAACGTAACTGAGTTCCTGAATCGCATTCTCGAGCGGGTAACTGACCTCTTCCTCAACCTGTTGCGCCGATGCGCCGGGGTATTGGGTAATCACCATCGCCTGCTTGATGGTGAACTTAGGATCTTCCAGCCGGCCTAACTGCGTCAGACTGACGATACCACCAATTAATAAAATCAATAGCAGTAGCCAGCTACTGGTTTTACGTTCCATGCTGTATTGAGCGATGTTCATTACAGCCCCCGCTCACGCTTCCATTGACGAATGGACTGGCCGTTTTGTAATTGCTGCACACCGGCGGCAACCACACGCTCACCGGCGCTGAGTCCGTCGCTGATCAACAAACCGCTGTTGGTCATGTTGCCGACTTCGACCGCGACCTGAGTGACCGTCATATCGTCGTTAACACGCCACACATAAGACTGCCCCTGAGGGTCAGCAAACACCGCCGAGGACGGGATCACAACGCCATCAAGAACTTGTCGCAGCACCTGATTGAGATCAACGATAACGGTTGCGGTCATGCCGGGCAGAATGTTGAGGTTTTCCGGCTTTGGCAAGGTAAACACCACCTCGTAAGTGTTGGTGGCCGGGTCAGCCTGCGAATCCCACTCCTTTAAGTGCGCTAAAAAACGCTGTTCCGGCGCCGCGTCGAACGCCACCAGAGGTTCATAGTCAAGGCGCTTGGAAACGCGAGCAAACAAGTTTTCCGGAACCTGTATCGCAACGTCAATGGCATCGGCAATTTGTAACGTCGCGATCGGTTGCTTGGGCTGAATATTTTCATATTTTTCCACGGCTAAACGGGCCACAATCCCATCAAAGGGAGCCTCCAGCCGGGTATAACTCAAATTCGCCTGTGCGGTTTCATAGTTGGATTTAGCCACCGCCAACTGCGATTCTATTTCATCAAACTGCGCTTCTGACATGAGCCCTTGCTGCACCAGCTTTTGATTGCGCTGATATTGCGATGAGGCGAGATCGTATTGCGCCTTAGCCTGATCCACCGCGAGCTGATAATCGGTCGGATCCAACGCCGCAATTAAGTCACCCTGCTTTACTTCAGCGCCAGCTCTGACCGGCAGTTGCTCAATCTCGCCGCCGACCCGAAAGGTCAGCTGAGCCACTTCCGATGCCTGCACCACCGCCGGAAAGTGGCGCAATTGCACCGCTGCCGCGTCTTTAACCTCGGCGATTTTTACCGGCCGGGGAGGCTTAGTCACACTTTCGGCGGCACTGTTGTCGGAACAACCCGCCACCGTTAACAACAACCACCCTATCGCCAAAAGCGTTTTCCAGTTTCCAGTGTACATAGCAAGCCCCGTTGCAGTCATCAGCGTATTAAACGGTGAATTAATGGTATTAGTTTAAGCAAGAATCTAATACAGTTATATTGAATTAATATTTTCATCTTATTCAATAATTATGAACATCTTACACTTGGAAATGATGCAGACCGTGGCCGCTACCGGCAGTCTGCAACAAGCAGCACAACAGCTGTTTAAAACCCAGTCAGCCATCAGTATGGCACTAAAAAAGCTTGAACAGGAAGCCGGTTTTGCCTTGTTCGATCGCAGTGGCTACCGGTTAAAGCTCACTGCCCACGGCCAGCAGTATCTGCGCCAGGCCGAGGAGGTGCTGCGCCAGCATCAGCGTTTACAAACACTGGCCGGACGGTTACGTGAAGGTGCCGAGCCCCATATCACGTTATGCTACGACCACACCTGCGATGCCGGTCTTTGGCTGCAACACATAGACACCTTGCAGACCGACTTTCCGGCCACGGAAATCCGCATCGAAGGCGAATCGCAGTTACGCAGTCTGCGCCGCGTCAATGAAGGTGAAGTTGATCTCGCTATTTGCCCGTGGCTACCGCTGTTCCGCCAATACGGTGATTTTGAGACCACACCTATTGCGCCGTTCGAACTTATCGTGGTGATCGCGGACAGCCTCGTCAAACGCATCGGTACGCGCCCCACCACCCGCCAGCAATTATTGAATCTCACGATGTTGTTGCCACAGAATCTGGACGTCGGGATCAGCGTCGATGCCATCTTGCGGCTACCCAGTAAGCGCCGTATTCAGGCTAATGATGTGACCACCCAACGGGAGTTACTTCTCGCCGGTATGGGCTGGGGTATCATTCCCAAACATATGGTCAGACCTTATCTTGACGGGGGTCAATTACATGAGATTTCGATCCCCGGTTTTGTCCAGCAAGTTAACCTGGAAGTGCACATGATTCGGTCTGCCGCACGCACCCTGGGGCCAGCAGCACAGAGCCTTTGGCAGCAGGCGCTCAATCACTGCGGCTGACAATAGCCATTCACCGCATTTATTGCCTGAATGCCCCCATAACATGGGAATTTAGCCGCGCTTTCCGTATAATGCGCCGCATCGAGCAATTGTCATCCATTGATGTAAGCAAAATAAGAGGTAATTCGAGTGCTTAAAGAATATCGTCAGCACGTGGAAGAACGTGCCGCAGAGGGCATCCCTCCAAAACCATTAACGGCTGAGCAGGTAGCGGATCTTGTTGAGCTACTGAAAAATCCACCGGCCGGCGAAGAAGATTTTCTGGTCGAACTGCTGGCAGAGCGCGTGCCTCCGGGTGTTGATGAAGCCGCTTACGTTAAGGCCGGTTTCTTAAGCGCGCTGGTAAAGGGTGACGTACAAAGCCCGGTTATCAGTAAACAGGACGCCGTTAAGTTACTGGGTAACATGCACGGCGGCTATAACATCGAAACCTTGGTGGAACTGTTAGACGATGCCGAGTTGGGTCGTTTGGCCGCGGAAGAATTAAAACACACCATTTTGATGTTCGACGCGTTCCACGACGTTGAAGAAAAAATGAAAGCCGGTAACGAGCTGGCGAAAGAAGTGGTTGAGTCGTGGGCTGAGGGTGAGTGGTTTACCAGCCGTGACAAAATGCCGGAGCAAATCAAAGCGACGGTTTTCAAAGTAACCGGTGAAACCAACACCGATGACTTGTCACCGGCGCCTGACGCCTGGTCACGCCCAGACATCCCGCTGCACGCTAAAGCTATGTATAAAATGCCGCGCGAAGGCATCACTGACGCGGGCAAGCAAATTGAAGAGCTGAAGCAAAAAGGTCATCCGGTTGCGTTCGTTGGTGACGTTGTCGGTACTGGTTCTTCACGTAAATCGGCAACCAACTCGGTACTTTGGAACATCGGCGAAGATATGCCGGGTACACCAAACAAACGTGCCGGCGGTATCTGCATCGGTGGTAAAGTCGCTCCAATCTTCTTTAACACCATGAAAGATGCTGGTGCTTTGGTGTTTGAAGCCGACGTAGAAAAAATGAACATGGGTGATGTCATTACCATCTACCCTTATGAAGGCAAAATCGAAAACGAAGCGGGCGAGGTGATCGCCGAATACGACTACGCATCACGTGTCATCCTTGACGAAGTTCGTGCGGGTGGTCGTATCAACCTGATCATCGGTCGCGGTTTAACCACCAAGGCTCGCGAATCTCTGGGACTGGGTCACACCGATCTGTTCCTGACACCTGAACAGCCTGCTGACAGCGGTAAAGGTTACAGCCTGGCACAAAAGCTGGTGGGTAAAGCTTGTGGTATGGAAGGTGTTCGCCCAGGTACCTATTGCGAACCTAAGATGACGACCGTTGGTTCTCAGGATACCACCGGCCCAATGACCCGTGACGAGTTGAAAGACCTGGCCTGCCTTGGCTTTAACTCTGACCTGGTCATGCAGTCGTTCTGTCACACAGCGGCTTATCCTAAGCCGGTTGACGTTGAAACTCAGCACACGCTGCCTGATTTCATCATGAACCGTGGTGGTGTTTCATTGCGTCCGGGTGACGGTATCATCCACAGCTGGCTGAACCGTATGTTGTTGCCGGACACCGTCGGTACTGGTGGTGACTCACATACCCGCTTCCCGCTGGGTATTTCTTTCCCGGCAGGCTCTGGTTTGGTTGCGTTTGCTGCAGCAACAGGGGTTATGCCACTGGATATGCCGGAATCTGTGCTGGTTCGCTTTAAAGGTAAAATGCAGCCGGGTATTACCCTGCGTGACCTGGTTCATGCGATTCCTGCCTTTGCGATTAAAGAAGGTTTGTTGACCGTTGAAAAACGTGGCAAGAAAAACGCCTTCTCGGGTCGTATCCTGGAAATTGAAGGTCTTGAACACCTGACCGTTGAGCAGGCGTTTGAATTATCTGACGCCTCGGCAGAACGTTCCGCGGCGGGTTGTACCATCAACCTGTCTGAAGATTCTGTCGCAGAATACCTGCGTTCAAACATCACCATGCTGCGCTGGATGATCAACGAAGGCTACGGCGATGCCCGTACCCTTGAACGTCGTGCGCGTAAGATGGAAGAGTGGCTGGAGAACCCAAGCTTAATTCGTGCGGATAAAGATGCGGAATACGCAGAAGTCATCGAAATCGACTTGGATCAAATCAAAGAGCCTATCGTTTGCTGCCCGAACGATCCGGATGATGCCAAGTTCCTGAGCGAAGTCGCCGGCGATAAAGTTGACGAAGTCTTCATCGGTTCGTGCATGACCAACATTGGTCACTTCCGTGCTGCGGGTAAATTATTGGAGAAGAACTCGGATCCTCTGAATACTCGTCTGTGGATTGCGCCGCCAACGAAGATGGACAAAGCACAGCTGGAAACCGAAGGTTACTACGACATTTACGAGCGTAATGGTGTTCGTACAGAAATGCCGGGCTGTTCACTGTGTATGGGTAACCAAGCGCGTGTTGAACCTAATTCAACCGTTCTGTCGACCTCTACCCGTAACTTCCCGAACCGTCTAGGTGATGGTGCCAACGTTTACCTGACCTCAGCCGAGCTGGCTGCCGTCGGTGCGATTGTTGGCCGTCTACCAACGCCGGAAGAATACCTGGAATACGCACAGGACATTAACTCAATGGCTGGCGAAGTTTATAAATATCTAAACTTTGATCAAATGGATGCTTTCCGTGACGCTGAGAAAGCGGCCAAGGCAAACATCATTCCAACCATTAATGTGGCTTAATAACGTAAGCTAAGCCATCGCAAAGAAAAAAGCGCCGCAAGGCGCTTTTTTTCATTCCTGAAAAAGTTTTAACGCGCTGTAACGGTAACGTAAACCGTATCCCGATAACGTCCCGCGCGCTGATAATTGACATCATCGACGACCACCCCCATCGTGAACCGTCGCTTACCCGAATAACTCTGCTGGTAACTGCGCTGATACATGCTGCTGGACGAGAAACGGTCACCATCGAATAAAATCTCGTAGGGTATCTGACTCCCTCTGTCCTGTTGGTGAACCAGTGCTTTCTCTTCAGAAAATATGGTGACGTCGTAAAGACTGTTGCTGAACACACTCAAACGCCAGTCGGCGCGGGCACCGTCATTCAAACTACCCAATTCAACCTGATAATGTCCGCCGTGGCCTTGCACGCTGCTGTCAGAATCTGACACATGAATGCTCACCATTGCCGGCATATAAAAGCCAACATCGAGGTATTTTTGCACCAAATTATGCTGACCATCCCGAGAACTCACCATCAACGCAGCAGAATAGGTACCGGAGGTGATCACCCGGTGACCGTCAATGCGCAGCCACAGGTTCAGACGCTGATGACCATGGTAATCAACCACCCATGACAATCTGCCGTCAACCGTACGAACCGGCAATGGCTTACGGTTGGTATCAAGCAGCGTTGCATCCAGTTCAACCCCGTTAGCCCCCTTAAGTTTAAAGGGGCCCGCGTCCACCGCACCAAAAATCAGGGTGTCAATACACGGGCCTCCCTCCCGATACGCCTGTACCTTTATTGGCAATAAAATCTCATCATCAAAGCGCACCGAACTGTGCTGATTGATTTGCACATCAAAATCGCCGGTACACTGGTGAGGATATTGACTATTGGCCTGCGCATTAAGCGCAAACACCCCCACAAGTATAAACATGAACCACTTCATGGCTTCACCTCACTTACGGTAATAACCCCCGCATCAATTAAATTCTCTTCTGTTGCTGTCAGTACAACGTCAGCGGACAGGCCACCTATCACCAATTGGTATCGACCCGGCGCTATACCTTCGACCGCAAACCGCCCTCGCCGATTCGTGAAGACTTCGAGCACCCGCCCTTCTCCACGTAACTCTCCCCGTTCCAGACTTAACGGCTGCCCCAGATGATTGTATATATAACCAAGCACCAAATAGGCCGCGTCGGAACCTACCGTAATAACACGACCGGTCGTACTACCGCCGCTTGAGTCATACAAACCAGGCCCCCAGTTATAGCCCAGCGGCGCATCCGGCACGTTAACCAACACACTGGTTTCACTAAACGGTGCTCCAAGTGACACCATACCGGCTATGGTTTCACCCGCTTTTGCTTCAATCTCGCCCAGATAGTCCGGGTTTACCTGCACGGTACTGTTCGCCAGCGTATGGTGCTTGCGCACTAACGCAAAGGGCGTTTCGACAATACTTCCGACACCAACCTGACCATCGGCTATACCCAGGGTTGATGACAGTGCCGTACGATAAATGTCAAATTTCGCTCCTGACGCTAATTCCAGTTGCGATGCCGTCAACTCAGCTCGACCCCGATTACCAGTATAGCTTGCACTGGCACGTATATCGCGGATCTGAGCATTATCAATGCCATAGATTTCGTAGCCATAATTACCGACTCGGTTCCGATTTATACGGCCATAGGAAAGTTGCGTCTGTTCCCGCCGATCATCGTATTCCGCCCGGCTACGGATCTGACTGCGAGAGTCATAGCCGTTCCAGGAGATACTGAAAAACACACCATCCTGCTGCTGCGTCAGCGGATCGATAAAGTTACTACGGTAGTACTCGGCGCTAAACAGCCACCCACGACGACGATAACTCATACGCAGCGAATCAATGTCTATTTCCGTACCATCAACCGCTTCATAGCGCGAAACACTGGCTGTGAGATCCAGATCATCGTTAAAATAATAGCTGTAATCTGCGGTAAAACGTTTATCGTCCAATAGTGTCAATGGCACCATTGCCACGGTTGGAGCAAAATCAGACCGGGTTTCATAACTAAAACGCAAGTTGGGAGAGCTGTTATAACCACTCCCCCAAACCGAAAAACCCATATCAATGGAGGCCGCATAGCCGTCGTAACTTTCAATTTTCGAGTGCGACCCACGTAAGGTAACGACCCCCACGCTAAAGCCATAAGACAATGTAGTTCCGGCAATATGACCAAGGCTACTGAGTTCGGCATTGATACCCGCAGTAAAGGCATCACTAAAACCATAATCGTAGTAACCCGAGAGGGTTAATTCGTCCTCATAATCGTATGAGAACTCCTCAAACTCCGAAGCATACCCCAGCCGTAATGAAAAATCCGACAAGCCCTTACGCAGTAAAGCACCACTGTAGAAGTTATCGAACTGAAACGTTTGCGTAGTGCCGTCTTCGAAGGTAGCAATAACCAGTACCTCATTTGCTCCGGACGTAAGCGGCAAATCATTCAACTCGTAACGACCCGGATTAAACTGCTGCCGCAGTACTGTGAACCCGTTCACCTGGATTTCGACATCGGCGCTGGAGGGCAAATAAAACTGTTGGGTGTTCCCCGGGCTGATTTCACGACGAGGTTGCAGTTCCCGGTATGCACGCGAAATGCCGATGCCGCCCATATTAAGACCACTGACATGACCACTGGTAAAGGTGGTTAAGTCACCGAGCTCGTAGCGCATCGGTTTGACGGGATCATCGTGATAAAGCGTAATTTCGCCGCGATAGAAGGTGTTATCTCCCTCATTGTCGCGGTCAGCAAACCCTGACCAGCGCATATTGACGCCGTCATAGCCCCCAAAGTTGGCACTACCGAGCCATTCAAGCGCAACTTGGGTATCGGAGTCGATCGTTTCCGTTAACAAATTAAAACGGTTTAATGTTGCCCAGGATGCCGTTTCATCGGGTAATACCAATTCATTTTGACCACCATAATCAAGCTCGGTAGGACGCAATGCCGTCCCCGCCAGCTTCAGGGTCAGGCTCATGTTTTGCACTGAAAAAGTAAGAAAAATACCGCTGTCTTCCAACGTTGACAGTGGAATCATGGACTGTTCATAGGTGCTGAGTCGTTGCAAGGTTTCATCATTGAGCAACCGTTTCATCGAATCAAGCAGAGAGTCCCGAACCACCGAGACAACCTCACCGGATTGAATACTGACGGCGATATCTTTTAAGTTTCTTTCATTGTAGGTAACCGGTAAATCGATAGCGTATTGCTGTGCGACACAAACAGGAACCGCAGCAGCAAATGATGCACTAACGATCGTCAGCCAGGCGGATGAACGCATCTTCAACTGTCCCTTGTTCGTGAATTGATGATAACGCCAGCCGGATGGTATGTGATGGCATTAAATAAGAAACTGGCAGTAGCTCGCGATACAGCGTCCACTCCACCACACGTTCTTCGCCATCGTTAATAAACAACTCACTGCCATTTAGGTTAACCACTTGGTTGCCTTCGTTACTCAATACCAGCTCACAGTGTTGCTGCGCGTCACATTCAAGACGTTGCTGCAGGCTTTCGATGCCTTGCTGCGGATTGACAAACAATAAGGTGGCGAAGTTAAACACCATATTAATCTCAGGTTGACCGTCGGCGTCGTTCTTCAACGGCAATTGCTTGAACACGATACGATAGGATTGAGTCTCTGCAATCCGTGGGTCACCAATGAATTGCGCCCGAAAAACTTGGTAAGATTTGGCGTTCACTTCGGTTTGTGGCGGCAGTACCAGAATGTCATCGGTTTCGACCAACTGCTCGGCCTGGTTTTCATCGAACGTCCGTTTGTAGATTTCCACTTCCAGTGCCAGCGTGGTGTCACTTGGATTAGCCACACGGTAGGTGACCCGGTTGTTACCGCTGCTTGCCAGAATTTCAGCTATCATCGGCTCAACCTCGTAGGCTTTCACCAATAAAGCGGTGAGCACGAGCAACCCGAACAATGATTTTTTTAGCATGGTTTTTTTCTTATTTTGGCGGAAAACGAGAGCCATCGCCCGAGGGCGATGGCTTTATTACGGATTAGTTTGGTGTGACAGTCACAGTGATTGTGTCACTGTAGTCACCCGCACGCTCATACCCTGTTGGAGCAGGAGATACAGTCAATGTCCGGCGGTGTAGGTCACCATTGGTGTTGTTACCTACCATGTTGCCGTTACCAGTCATTGAGTAGGGAGAAGTCAACGACACACCTACTGCAGCGCCATGATCCATGGTGTATGGAATGAAGCCGGCTTGTGGATCGTTGTTAAGGGCAAGTACACCACCATTTTGAGAGCTGTAGGTGATGGTTGGCATCGCTGCGGTGTTACACCAGAAACCGATACCAAATCCTGCGGTAGCAACGCCATCCAAAGCGATAGTTTTTGATGGGCCACTGCTGTTATCGACTTTACACACTTTTTCTACGGTACCATTGACAGAGAAAGAAGTGGTGTCGGTGTTATTCATATCCATCTGTTCAGCTAACGCTGCGGTGGAGGTGAGTAAGCTAACAGCGATAAGTGTTTTTACTGAATTTTTCATTGTTGCGAAATCCTAATTTTCGCAGCCCGGCTATCTTAGAAACGACTCAGAATACTCTGAGACCCGTGGCTTTCCGTCCTCATCTCACGATGAGTTTGGCAGTTAAACAAAGTTAATTATTTAGCTGCAACCCGGCTATCTTCGCTTTTTCTTTTTAGAAGACCCGAAGCTTTCCGTCCCCACCTCGCGGTGGGTTTGGCTTACCTGAAGTCACCGTTAGTGCCTTCAGGTGACGAAATATTAATCAGCAATTTGCGATTCCGCCAGTAAGAAAATGAAGATTTTTTATAACAAATGGATAATATGTTGAATTTAAATTGAATTTTATTTACATAAAAACCTTACTATTGATCTGGATCAAAACAAACTACACCCCCTCTGTAGCCTATAGTAGACAGGCTTCCGCGGTGAACACAACGTTTTTTCTCACCGCTGAGCGCGCTAAGAACCGCGGAGAAAACCTTTTTAATGGAACACCCGTTTGTTTGGGTTTGGTTGTTGGTACGGGTTTTGTGCCCATCACCCGTACCGGTGGTCATAACGTCCGAAGGTTTTGATGTTTTAACAATAAAACCTCTGCGCTCTCCGCGCTCTTCGCGGTGAACATGCGCTACTTCCAGCGTAAATAAAACACAGCCGGAATCAACAGCATGGATACCAGCGGAGCGAGGATCATCCCGCCCACCATAGGTGCTGCTATCCGTTGCATAACTTCGTTACCAATACCGCTGCCGAGCATGATCGGCAATAGCCCGATAACAATGGTAGCCACCGTCATTGCCTTAGGTCGTACTCGCAACACCGCCCCTTCCTCAATCGCAGCCTGCAATTGCGGGCGCTGCTGACCCACGCCTTTCCAGGCGTTATTCAGATACAGCAACATCACCACACCAAATTCGGCGGCAACCCCGGCCAACGCAATCATGCCCACGATCACCGCCAGTGACAGGTTGTAATCCAGCCAATACAGCAGCCATAAACTGCCGGTCAACGCCAGCGGTAATGTCGCAATCACCAGCAATGCCTGCCCCATCGAACGGAAGGTCAAGTAGAGCAAAATCACGATCAAGGCCAATGTCAGCGGAATGATCTCTTTTAAATCCGCCTCGACTTGTTGCATGGACTCAAACTGCCCGGTCCAGCTCCAGCTATAGCCCGTTGGCAATGACAACTGCGCCAGCTCATCGCTGACGGCAGCAATGTAATCACTGACCGTCACGCCTTTCGCCGGTTCGATAAAGATCCAGCTACTGAGCCGCGCATTTTCACTTTTTAATACCGCCGGCCCGGACGTTAAATCAATCTCAGCAACATCGGACAGTGTCAGCCAACGACCGTCAGCCGAGCGGATCGGTAACTCACGTAACTTATCGATATGATCCCGTGTCTCGCGCGGGTACCGAAGGTTAATCGGAAAGCGCTCGTTGCCCTGTACCGAGGTGGCAATATTACTGCCGCCGACGGCCTGCATTAAATGCTGCTGAATATCCGTCTGTGATAAGCCAAATCGGGCCGCTTCGCGCAGTTTAGGCAATACTTCGATATAGCGTCCGTCGGCCGCGCGTTCGGCGATCACCGAGCCGGTTTCCGGTAACTCCGCCAGTACCCCTTCAATGTCGGTCGCCAGTTTCTGAATGCGGGCAAACTCGGCACCGCTTACCTTGATCGCCAACGGCGTTTTAACGCCGGTAGCAAGCATTTCGATGCGCGTCCGGATCGGCATCACCCAGGCATTGGTCAAACCCGGAATCTGCACCATCGCATCGAGCTCATCCATCACGTCATCAATGGTTTTCCCTGCCGGCCACTGTTCTTCCGGCGTTAACGTGATGCTGGTCTCAATCATCGTTAACGGCGCGGGATCGGTGGCTGTGTCCGCCCGCCCAATCTTACCAAACACCCGTTTTACCTGCGGATGCTGAGCAATCAGTGCATCGGTCTGCTGGAGCAGTTCACTGGCCTCGTTCACGCTAATGCCCGGTAACGTGGTCGGCATGTACATGAGGTCACCTTCATACAATGGCGGCATCAGTTCATAGTCTAATTTTTGCCACGGATACCAGGCCGACGCCGTGATGCCGATACACAGCACAATCAGCAATTTGGGCCAGCGCAACGTCATGTTCAGCAACGGCCGATACAGCCAAATCAGCAATCGCGTCAACGGGTTACCGGTTTCCGCCGGGATTTTTCCCCGCACCAGTAACGCTATCAATACCGGGATCAACGTCACTGCCAGTACCGATGCGGCACCCATCGCCAATGTCTTGGTGTAAGCCAGCGGTTCGAATAAGCGCCCTTGTTGCCCTTGGAGGGCAAAAACCGGAATGAAGCTTACGGTTATCACCAACAGCGAGAAAAATAGCGATGGCCCGACTTCCGAACAGGCATCGGTGATCAAACGCCAGCGTTGCGCACCTTGCGCCGGTTTATCGTCATTTTGTTGCTGGTAATGATGCAAGTGCTTATGGGCGTTTTCTATCATCACAATGGCCGCGTCAACCAACGCCCCTATCGCAATCGCAATACCGCCCAAACTCATGATGTTGGCACTAATGCCCAAGCCATTCATGATCCAGATCGCCAACAATACCGACAGCGGCAGGCTGACCACCGCCACCAACGCGGAACGCGCATGCCAGAGGAACAGGAAGCAAACAATGGCCACCAGCGCCATCTCTTCGATCAGTTTGGTGGTCAGGTTATCTACCGAAGCCTGTATCAGTTCCGATCGATCATAGGTGGTCACCAGCTCAACACCTTCCGGCAAGCCCTGCTGCAATTGTTCGAGCTTGGCTTTGACGTTGTCGATGGTTTGCAAGGCATTAGCACCGTAGCGCATCACCACAATGCCGCCGACCACTTCACCATCACCATCAAGTTCAGCGACACCACGTCGCACTTGTGGTCCCAGCCGCACATCGGCAATGTCTTCCAGTAGCAGCACACCGTCGTTGGCGGAAGCCTTCAGCAACGGCAATTGCCGCAGATCCTCAATGGACTGCAGGTAACCAAGACCCCTTACCATATACTCGGCTTCGGCCATTTCGACCACCGAACCGCCGACTTCCGAATTGGCTTGCTGTATGGCCTGTTCAACGTCGGTTAATGACAGCTGATATTGGTGCAACGTGCGCGGGTCAACAACCACCTGATAGGTCTCAACCATACCGCCCACCCGGGCAACTTCCGCGACGCCTTCAACGCTCTGCAATTCCTGCTGCAAAAACCAGTTCTGTAAACGCGTCAACTCGCCCAGGTTGTGTTGACCGCTGTGGTCGACCAGCGCGTACTGATAAATCCAGCCAACCCCGGTTGCATCGGGTCCAAGGCTTGGTTGTACCGCCTCTGGTAACTGGCTTTGCGCCTGATCCAGGTATTCGATGACCCGGCTACGGGCCCAGTAAGGGTCGGTGCCTTCCTCAAAGATGACGTAAACGTAAGAGTCGCCGAAAAATGAGAAGCCCCGTACCGACTTGGTATTGGGGACAGACAACATCACACTCGACAATGGATAGGTCACTTGCTCTTCGACCACGGCCGGCGCCTGCCCCGGGTAACTGGTCTTAACAATCACCTGGACGTCGGACAAATCCGGAATCGCATCCAGCTTAGTCTGTTGCAACGACTTCCAGGCTAAAAAACTTAACGCTGCAAAGAGCAGCAGCACCAGCATCGAGTTACGCAACGATGCCTGAATGATCCGCGTTAACATCAGTGGCCTCCGTGGTCATGTTGCATCGCTGGCATTGCCTCAGCATCCGGCTGCAGGCCCCGTAATGACGCTTCCGAATCGAGTAGAAACTGGCCGTTGGTGACCACACGCTCGCCTTCCTGAAGACCTTCCCGGATAACGATATCATCACCAATACGCAAACCCGTCGTGACTTTTCGCACGGCAAACGCCTGTTCATTCGTCTGCACGATGACACGGTTATTTTTTTGCGTCTGGATCAGGCTTTTCACCGGGATAACTAAAGCGTTCTCGATAGTATCCAGCTCGATACGGCCGCTCGCCCAAATGCCCTCGCGCAAGTTATCGATGGACGCATCAACCGGAACCCGGGCGGTTATCGTTTGTGTGCGCTGGTCAACTTGCGGGTAAAGATAATCAATGCGGTTCATCCAGTGGCCGTCAATTTGTTCCGAGCTAAGGTGTACCATTTGCCCGACAGCGAGCTGATCGGCATAACGTACCGGCACATCCAGCATAAACCACAGCTGCTCGTCACCACTGATGGTCATCAACTCAAGTCCGGGATTAACGTACATACCTTGCTGGATATTGAGCTCCGTCACATAACCGGACTTTGGTGCGAAATAATCCACCTCGTAGCGCGTCTCGCCACTTTTCTCCAATTGCGCGATCTGCGCCTCGGTCATACCCAGCAGCCGCAATCGCTGCTGGCCACGTTGCTTGAACTGTTGCTGACGCTGCGAGTTACCCACTTGCGCCAACGAGTTTAGTAATTGCAGATAGTCATCCTGTGCCACCACCAGGTCCGGTGCGTAAACACGATACAGTTTGTCGCCTTTATCCACCCACTGGCCTTCGATGTCGGCGTATAACTCTTCGACCCAACCTTCTGCACGAGCGTGCACGTGGTATTTGGCAGACTGTTGCCAGCTCACTTGTGCTTGCGCCGAGATACTGGGGGTGACGTTTTTACGTTCAACCACAGCGGTCGTTACCCGTAGCGCCTGCTGCTGTTTCACCGGCACCGTAAAATCTCGCGAGCGATCCGTATCCGACTCTGACCTCTCGCTCATGTCATTGGACGGTTGCTGCGATTGCGGCCGTGCTTCCGTTTTCTTCTGAACCAAGTCCATGCCACAGATTGGGCACGTACCGGGTTCGTCTTTCACTATTTGGCTGTGCATCGGACACACGTATTGCACATCGTCCTCGTTAAAGGGGTCGTTGTCAGTGCTTTGCTGATGCTGATGTTGACTGTGGTCCTGAGCTAACGCAAGCGGCGCGCTAACCGTAGAAAGCAGCGCCAACAGCGTCAACGCTAACAATAAAACTCGCATGGTATTCCACCTTCTGATTGTGCATAAAAAACGTACTTCGGGTTATGCAACCATCAATTTCGGTGGACGAATAAGACGTTCATTGCGCTGCCAGAGGGCCATCTCGCGACGCTCAAACAGGGTAAAGAATGATGTTGAGGGGAATTGGGTCAGTAAACTGACTAAGCCAATTTGGCCAGCACAGTGTTGTTCACAATGCTGGCAAAATGAGCTTTCTTGTTCGCACGAGGCGGACATCGTTGCTTGCTCGGCCTCGTCACAGCAGTCATGCGATTCGCCGACCTCCTGAGACATAACACTTACGGTATCTGCCATTGGCATAGCGTGCATTGCCGGCGAGGAAAAGCTCCCCGCCAGCAGCGCCACAATCAATGTCAAAACAACCGTAAGTGTTTTCATAGTCGTTAGTCTAACAGAGCGCTTACCAAATCGTCACGCGATTTTCCGGCGCCACGTACAGCTCGTCACCCTGCTTCACCTCAAAGGCTTCGTAGAAAGCCGGAACGTTCACCACGGTACCGTTAACACGGTACTCGGCCGGTGAATGCGGATCACTCATGACTTGCTCGCGGATCGCGTCTTCGCGGTACTTACCACGCCATACCTGCGCCCAACCGATAAAGACACGTTGTTCGCCGGTAAAGCCATCCAGTTCCGGTGCCGGTTCGCCGTTGAGCGATTTTTTATACGCTTCATAAGCGATGGTTAAGCCGGCCAGGTCACCGATGTTTTCACCCAGCGTCAGGTCGCCGTTAATGTTCAGACCTTCAATCGGCTCGTATTGGCTAAACTGTTCAGACAACTGCTGACCACGCTCATCAAAGGCTTCACGATCGGCATCGGTCCACCAGCTTTCCAGGTTACCATCGCCATCGTATTTAGAGCCCTGGTCGTCAAAGCCGTGACCCATCTCGTGGCCGATAACCGCGCCAATACCGCCGTAGTTGACCGCCATTTCTGCGTTCATATCAAAGAACGGAGGCTGCAAAATACCGGCCGGGAAGACGATTTCATTACGTACCGGGCTGTAATAGGCGTTCACCGTCTGTGGCGTCATACCCCAGTCTTCTTCATCAACAGGACCACCGATTTTGGCGATTTCTTCCTGATAGTTGAATTCTGCGTAGGCTTTGTAGTTACCGACCAGATCGGTTGCCGAAATTTGCAGATCGCTGTAGTCGCGCCACTCGTTCGGATAACCCACTTTCGGATCGAACTTAGCCAGTTTGTCTAAGGCTTTTTCCTTGGTCTCGTCGGTCATCCACTCAAGGTTGCGAATCGATTCTCCATAGGCTTCACGCAAGTTTTCGATCAACACTTCCATTTTCTGCTTGGCTTCCGGCGGGAAGTATTCTTTCACATAAACTTGCCCCAGTACTTCGCCCAGGATGCCGTTAGTGGCGTCAACACCGCGCTTCCAGCGTGGTTCTTGTTCAGGGATACCGCGCAGCGTTGAGCCATAGAAGGCGAACCGGCGCTCACCGAACTCTTCACTCAGGATGGGGGCGGCATCGTTAACCATGCGGAAACTTAAATAGTCTTTCCAGGTTTGCAAATCAACGTCGGTAAACAACTCACCAAACGCTTCAAAATACGACGGCTGACGAATGACCATAGCCTCTACGTCGCTCAATCCTGCCGTTTCTACCCAAGCCGAGAAATCAAAATCACCCAGCATGTCGGCAACTTCTGCTACGGTCTTTTTGTTATAGGTTTTATCGGCATTGCGGCTTTCGACCCGTGACCATTGAATTTCAGCCAGTTGGGTTTCTAACTTCAGGATGCGTTCTGCCGCCGCTTCCGCATCTGCCACACCGGCCATCGCCAGAATGTCAGCGGCGTAGTCCTGGTAAGCATTACGGAATTCTTCGAATTTCTCATCGTCTTTCAAGTAGTAATCGCGATCCGGCAGACCCAGGCCCGATTGTGACACGTACATCGCATTGACTTGCGGATCTTTGGCATCCGGATAAACATAAAAGCCAAACGGTGTTGAGACACTTTGGCGACTGAAACGCGCCATATGTTCGGCGACTGCAGAGTGACTGTCCAGCGCGGCAATGGCATCCAGGTCGCTTTGGATCGGCTTAACACCCAACTCATTCAGTGTTTCGACGTCCATGTACGCGTTGAAGAAATCACCGACTTTGCGCTCATTAGAACCCGCTTCCGGGTTTGAATTAGCGGCCTTTTCAATGATGTCACGTAAGCGCTTCTGGTTCTGTTCACGCAAATCGTAGAACGCACCAATCGAAGAGCGATCGGAAGGAATTTCTGTGCGCTCAATCCAGGCACCGTTCACATGACGATACAAATCGTTCTGTGGCTTAACACTGTGGTCAAAGTTCTCTAAAAAGACACCGGACGACAACTGTTGTTGTTGCTGTTGCTCGGCACTCGCCTGTTGGTTGTTCTCATTTTGCGCTTGTTGTGGTGAACAGGCTGACAACGCCAGCGCCATTGATACACTGGCAGCGACAGTAGCTAATTTCAGTTTCATTATGTTTTCCCTGGTTTTCTTGTTCTAATCGTGTTTTAAGGATTTATCCGTAAACAAATAGTCTTTTAGCTCTTCATCAAACTTCGGATCTTTACGTCGGATCCACTCCAACATCATCGCCGCATGCTCTTTTTCCTCATCGCGGTTATGAACTAACACCGCTTTAAGTTCTTCGTCCTTGCACACGTCGATACGTTGGTTGTACCAATCGACCGCTTCCAGCTCCTCCATCAGTGAAATGATGGCTCGGTGCATGTCACGCGTTTCGTCGGATAACAGCTCGTAGGGTTCGTGGTATCCTTCGTTGGCCATAACAGCCTCCTTAGTTTGGGGTTGAGTCTATGTTAGACAACTTTGTAAAATTATCGCATTGTTACGCGACACGCAAAGAAAAACGGCCGCATTCGCGATGAATGCGGCCGTTTTACCGTTCATTAAACGTAACAGTCTGTTACTTTTTCTTTTTCGCCTTTGGATTCGGCATATCCGTAATCGAACCTTCCTGAATCTCAGCGGCCAGACCGACTGACTCATGCAGCGTTGGGTGAGCGTGCACGGTCAAAGCGATGTCTTCGGCATCACAACCCATTTCGATGGCCAGGCAGACTTCACCCAGCAGCTCGCCGGCATTGCTGCCGCACATAGCACCACCGATAATGCGGTTGTTCTTATCAAAGATCAGTTTAGTCATACCCTGTTGCGCATTAGAGGCAATGGCACGACCTGATGCTGACCAAGGGAAGGTGACCACATCGTATTCGATGCCTTTCTCTTTCGCTTCTTTTTCAGTAACACCTGCCCATGCTACTTCTGGGTCAGTGTACATGATCGAAGGAATGACTTTAGGCTCGAAGAAATGCTTCTTACCAGAAATCACCTCGGCAGCAACGTGAGATTCGTGTACGGCTTTGTGCGCCAGCATTGGCTGACCAACGATATCGCCAATGGCGAAGATGTGGTCAACGTTGGTACGCATTTGGCTGTCAACGTTGATGAAACCGCGCTCATCCACTTTCACACCGGCTTTGTCAGCGTCAATTTTGTTACCATTCGGCGCTCGGCCAACGGCAACCAGAACTACGTCGTACTTAACCGGTTTCTCTGGCGCGTTCTTGCCTTCAAAGGTCACGTAAATGCCGTCTTTCTTGGCTTCAACGTTGGTCGCCTTGGTGCTCAGCATGATGTTTTCAAAGCGGCCTTTGATTTGCTTGTTGAAGCTCTTGATAATATCGGCGTCAGCAGGTGGTACAAGCTGGTCGGTCATTTCGACAACATCCACTTTAGAACCCAGCGATGCGTAAACCTGACCCATTTCCAGTGCGATAATACCGCCGCCTAACAACAACATTTTCTTCGGAATTTCTTTTAATTCCAGCGCGTCAGTAGAATCCCATACGCGCTCATCGTCATGCGGTACAAACGGCAGTTTGATTGGTTGTGAACCGGCCGCAATGATAGCGTTATCAAATTCAACGGTGGTTTCACCGTCATCACCTTCTACTTTGATGGTGTTGCTGCCGGTAAATTTGCCGTAACCATTAACGACTTTGACTTTACGCATTTTCGACATCTGACCTAAGCCACCGGTCAGCTGGCCAACGACTTTTTCTTTATGCTTACGCATTTTTTCCAAGTCGATTTTTGGCTCACCAAACTCAATGCCTTCAGCCGCAAGATTTTTTGCTTCTTCGATGTGCTTGGTCATGTGCAGCAGTGCTTTTGACGGAATACAGCCAACGTTCAGGCAAACACCGCCTAAGGTGCTGTAACGCTCGATCAAAACAACATCAAGGCCTAAGTCGGCGGCACGGAAAGCTGCCGAGTATCCGCCTGGGCCTGAACCTAACACCACTACCTGTGTCTTAATTTTGTCGCTCATGTTAACCCCTTGTTTGTTACGGCTGGTTGAGCCACCAGCCGAGGTCAGTCAACGCTAAAAAGTGGCGCTATTGTAGCGCGAATTGTTTCGTATTTCTTGTGCAAAATGATCGTAGCTCGTGCCACTGGCACGAGACTTACAATACCAATTTGCGAATGTCGCCCAGCACCTGACTGAGGTAGCTGGTAAAGCGCGCGGCTTCCGCGCCGTCGATCACACGGTGATCGTACGACAGTGACAATGGCAACATCAGTCGCGGCTCGAACTCTTTGCCATTCCATTTCGGCTTCATCTCGTTACGTGAAACCCCCAGAATAGCAACGTCCGGTGCATTAACAATCGGCGTAAAGGCCGTACCGCCAATGCCACCCAAACTTGAGATAGAGAAACAACCGCCCTGCATGTCAGCGGCTTTCAATTTGCCGTCTCGTGCTTTGGCACTGATCTCAACCAGTTCTTCGGATAGTTCGTAAATGCCTTTTTTATCCACATCACGAATAACCGGAACCACCAAGCCGTTTGGTGTATCAACCGCAATACCGATGTGTACATATTTTTTCATGTACAGCGACTCACCCGACTCTGACAAGCTCGAGTTAAAGGTCGGGAACTCGCGCAACGCTTTGGCACAGGCTTTCATGATAAACACCAACGGTGTGATCTTGAAGCCAAGATCTTTCTTCTTCGCCACCTCGTTCTCGGATTTACGGAAGTTTTCCAGCTCGGTGATATCCGCTTCGTCAAACTGCGTAACGTGCGGGATGGTTACCCAGTTACGGTGCAGATTAGGGCCAGATTTACGTTGAATCCGCGACAATTGCACTTCTTCGACTTCACCAAATTTGCTGAAATCAACTTTTGGCGCATCGATGACCTGCAGACCGCCACCGCCCTGGCCAGTTGCACCCGCAACCGCTTTCGGACGCGACAGTTCGTACTTAACGTAGTCTTGTACGTCTTCTTTCAGGATACGCCCTTTTGGTCCATTGCCTTTGACCTGGGACAGATCCACACCAAATTCGCGGGCAACGCGACGTACCGCCGGTGACGCATGAATGACGTGCTTATCTTTGCGCTCAGTCGGGTGATCCGGTACCGGCGGCTGACGCTCGGTGGTTGGCGTCGCACGCGAGCTGTCGTCATCGTCAGACGATGTTTGCGCTTGCTGCTGTTTCGACTCGCTCTTCTCGGTCTTGTCTTCGCTCTCGGACGCTGACGCTTGCGCATCCGCAGTGTCCGCCGAACCGCCAGCCACTTTCAGCTTAGCAATGACCGACCCCTGCGAGACTTTATCACCCTCTTTTACCAACATCTCAACGATCTCGCCGTCATCAGGACACGGCACATCCATCGTTGCTTTATCGGTTTCAAGCGTAATCAAGCCATCTTCTTTGGCAACGCTGTCACCTTTCGAGACCAGGATTTCAATGATTTCGACGTCTTCTTCATCACCGATATCCGGGACTTCCACGTCAATCACTTTGGCTTCGCCAGCGCTCGCCTTGCGGTCAGAATCCTGGCTTTCTTTTGCTTCGTCTTCTGGCTCAGCCTTGCTTTCTGCCTCAGCCTTATCGTCGCTTTTCTCATCGCTGTTTGCTGTGTCGTCAGTGCTCTCTTCGGTTGCCTCGTCGGCATCGTCCGAGGAGCCCGCATCCGCCGCTTCGACCAGCGCCAGCACGTCACCTTCGCTGATGGTATCGCCTTCCTTAACCTTCAGCTCGACGATTTTACCGCCGGCTGAAGCAGGGATATCCATGGACGCTTTGTCACTCTCGACGGTGACAATACCGTCTTCTTTTTCGACGGTATCACCAACGCTGACTAACAATTCAATGACTTCGACTTCTTCACCGCCCACGTCAGGGACTTTGAGTTCGATTGTATCGGCCATCTCAGTACTCCTTATGCGTTACGTGGGTTGATTTTGTCGACATCGATACCGAAGTCTTTGATCGCTTTTGCGAGCACTTTCTTGTCGATATCACCGGCATCAGCCAGTTCTTTCAGTGCCGCCACAACGATGTACTCCGGACTTACTTCAAAGTGCTTACGCAAATTGCTGCGACTGTCCGAACGACCAAAGCCATCGGTACCCAGCACACGGTAAGAGGTCGGTACCCACGCACGAACCTGATCAGCGTACAGCTTCATGTAATCCGTTGCTGCTACCGCCGGACCTTTCGCGTCTTTCATCACTTTGGTGATGTAGGCTTCTTTACTGTCTTTATCGGCATGCAGCATGTTGTGGCGATCAACGTCCAGACCATCACGAGCCAATTCATTAAACGACGTTACACTGTATACCGTTGAGTTAATGTCAAACTGCTCAGCCAGCATGTCAGCGGCTTTACGCACTTGTTGCAGGATAGTACCGCTACCCAGTAACTGCACATCGCCTTTGGCTTTGTTCTTCGCCTTGACGTTGTCCAGTACGTAAATACCTTTAAGGATGCCTTCTTCAGCTCCTTCCGGCATTTCCGGCTGCTGGTAGTTCTCGTTCATTACCGTCAGGTAATAGAACACGTTTTCCTGATCTTCGTACATACGCTTAAGACCGTCGTGTACGATAACCGCAATTTCATAGCCATAGGTTGGATCATAGCTGATGCAGTTAGGTACCGTACCAAACAGAATGTGGCTGTGGCCATCCTGGTGCTGCAGACCTTCACCGTTCAGCGTTGTACGACCCGCGGTACCGCCAATCAGGAAACCACGAGTTTGGCTGTCACCGGCAGCCCAGACCAGGTCACCGACACGCTGGAAGCCAAACATTGAATAGTAAATGTAGAACGGGATCATCGGCTCATTGTTCAGTGAGTAGCTGGTACCCGCTGCCACCCACGATGCCATCGCACCCAGTTCGTTAATACCTTCCTGGATAACCTGACCTTTTTTGTCCTCACGATAGTAAGCAACCTGATCAGCATCTTGTGGTGTGTATTTTTGACCGTGGTGTGCATAGATACCCACCTGACGGAACAAGCCTTCCATACCAAAGGTACGCGCTTCATCCGGAATGATCGGGACAATTCGCTTACCAATTTTCTTATCTTTCAACAACGCCGTCAGCACACGGACAAATGCCATGGTCGATGAAATTTCGCGATCGCCGGAACCTTTAAGAACCGCATCGAAGGCTTTCAGCGCCGGCAGTTCCAGTTCAACGTCACTTTGCGCACGGCGCACAGGCATATAACCGCCCAATGCTTCGCGACGCTCTTTCATGTACTTCATTTCGTCGCTGTCTTCGTCGAACTTGTAGTACGGCAGGTCTTCCAGCTCACCGTCCTTGAATGGAATGTTGAAGCGGTCACGCAAGTGCTTGATCGCGTCCATGTCCATTTTCTTAACCTGGTGCGCAATGTTTTTACCTTCACCCGCGGCGCCCATGCCATAACCTTTTACGGTTTTCGCCAGGATCACCTGTGGACGATTTTTGGTGTTCACCGCTTTGTGGTACGCCGAGTAAACTTTCACCGGATCGTGGCCACCACGGTTCAGACGCCAGATATCCTCATCGGACAGGTTCGCCACCATTTCTTCAGTTTCAGGGTATTTACCGAAGAAGTGTTCACGAGTGTACTTGCCGCCTTTGGCTTTAAAGTTCTGGTAGTCACCGTCAACGGTTTCTTCCATCAACTGACGCAACTTACCTTCGGTGTCCCGGTACAACAACGGATCCCAGTAACGGCCCCAAATCACTTTGATCACTTCCCAGCCGGCACCACGGAAGGTTCCTTCCAGCTCTTGAATGATCTTACCGTTACCACGCACCGGGCCGTCCAGGCGCTGCAGGTTACAGTTAATCACGAACGTCAGGTTATCCAACTCTTCGCGCGCTGCCAGGCTGATAGCACCCAAGCTTTCCGGCTCATCGGTTTCACCGTCGCCCATAAAGCAGTATACGCGTTGATTTGAACAGTCTTTAATACCACGGTCAGTCAGGTACTTCAGGAACCGCGCCAGGTAAATGGCTTGAATCGGACCAAGCCCCATAGATACCGTCGGGAACTGCCAGAAGTCCGGCATCAAGTTTGGATGCGGGTACGAAGGCAGGCCTTTGCCTTCAACTTCCTGACGGAAATTGTTTAATTGCTCTTCGGTCAGACGTCCTTCAATAAAGGCTCGGCCGTAAATACCCGGCGACGCATGGCCCTGAATGAACAGGAAGTCACCGCCGTCACCGTTACTCGGCGCACGGAAGAAATGGTTAAAGCCTACGTCATACAGCATCGCCGACGAGGCAAAGCTAGCAATGTGACCACCCAGCTCTTCGCCTTTTTGCGAGGCACGCAATACCATCATCACGGCGTTCCAGCGAATCGCTGAACGGATACGTGCTTCCATGGTTTGGTTGCCCGGCATGGTCGGTTCCTGGCTGGCAGGAATCGTATTCAGGTATGACGTTGTTGGACGATACGGCAAATACGCACCATTGCGGCGCGCTTTATCGATTAATTGCTCCAACAAGAAGTGGGCACGCTCGGGGCCTTCGGCATCAAGCACACCCTCAAGAGCGTCTAGCCACTCCTGAGTTTCCTGCTGGTCAACGTCTTTGTTTAATTCTTCACTCATAGCTATTCCTTACCGTTACGTTATTCAGGAACGACGCAGCGAGCGTTGGATGCGTGACTGTTCCTTGGTCATTTCCAACAATGCCTGTTCAATATAGGACAAATGTTGATGACACGCATCCCGCGCCTGCTCCGGTTGCCCCCCAATAATTGCCGCAGCAATCTGGGAGCGATGTTGATTGAGCTGCTCAATAACCTCGGGGTTTTGAGCCAGTATTTCTAAATTTTGTTTGATGTTTTCCGCGAGCAATTCTTGCATTCCCATCACCACATGCAGTAACACCACGTTGTGGGATGCTTCTGCGATACGTAAGTAAAAACTCACTAACGCATCAACTTGCGCATCAATATCACCCGCTTGTGATTCAATGATGTTATTGATACTCAGTTTGATCCGATCCAGATCGGAATCGGTTCCTCTCAACGCCGCATAAAACGATGAGATACCCTCTAAGGCGTGACGAAACTCCAGCAGGTCAAATTGCGACTCCGGATGTTTCGCCAGCAACTCAAACAAAGGGGTAGTCACCTTGTCATTCAAGGTATCGGTAACATAAGTGCCACCGCCTTGACGACGATCAACTAAGCCTTTGGCTTCGAGCTTTTGAATCGCCTCACGCAGCGATTGTCTGGACACATTAAATTGCTGCGCCAGATCGCGCTCTGACGGGAGTTTTTGGCCGGCAACGAAGCGCCCGTCAACGATCATCGCTTCAATTTCGGCAACGATCTGGTCGGAAATTTTCGTTACTTTTATTTGCTGAAACGGCAAAATGCGCGACTCTCCCGATAGTTCGATAAATCGTCAGGTAAATTGGTCTGACCAAACAGTGCGGTTATTTTAATCCATAACGGCCTATAACCCAAATTTTTTCTGGTCTGGTATGACCTGCGCAGAGTGATAATTTGCGTTAATGCAGTCCGCCGGACAACGTCAGCAACGCGATAACACACAACCACACCAACTGTTGTCGCTTCATTAATCCCAACTGCGCGGTGACCGCATCGGTTTTATCATCCGGGTGATGGGGAAGATCCTCCGCCTTAGCAATAAGGTTTGCGAGAATCCGATCATTGGGACGGTTGAAGTCGGTTAATGAGGCCAGCCAAACCGGCAAGGCGCGAGAAAAATGGCCAACCACCAGCAACCCCAAACCGGTCAGTCGAACCGGAATAAAGTCGACGGCCCAGCGGATGCGATCAAGGGGCAACGCGCTAAATTGCGATTGATACTGTACCTGAGCGCTGCGGATAGAAGCGTACGCTAAGGCACCAAAGACCCCAAACACCACAAAAAAGAAAATGATAGCGACGTAATATTGGTAGTTTAACCAGCATACGGTGTCTTCAACAGCACGCGTATCATCATGACCGGCGAACGCCTGCAATTGCTGTTCTTGCCGCTCCGTTGGCTCGCCTTTGTTGGCCGCTTTTAAATACTGTTTATAGGCGTTTCGCGCCGGCTGACAGCTACAAGCCACCAAAAAGGCAATGATACCACCGATAAAGGTCACCAATAGATTGTCCAGCCAACTGACCAATAGTCCTGCCGCCAACGCTGGTAACAACAACCACAGCATTTGCACCCATGGCTTTTGTAGCTGCTGCTGGTAACGGCTCGCGGCGAGTTTTTGCTGGCTCCAGTCAAGCCAACGGCCAAGCAGAAAATCCATCTGCCAGAAAGCGGGTAGATGCGTAACACGCTCAATACTTAGCGCTATCAGCAGTGCGATGAGGATCATATCCTCTCCTTAGTCAGTTGCTGCAGAAAGTGTGTCCAGTCAAAGCCTTGGCCCGGATCCGTTTTACGTCCGCGGGCGATGTCTTCATGGCCGACAATACGACCTGAACGAATGCCCGGATAGTCCTGCATCAAGGCCTGCGTCACCGAGACCAACTGTCGATATTGTGCCTCAGTATAAGCCTCTTTATCCGTCCCTTCCAATTCTATGCCGATGCTATAATCGTTACAACGCTTGCGCCCGCAGAAGCTGGATTTACCGGCATGCCAGGCACGTTTATCAAAACCAACGTATTGCTCGATATGACCGTTACGACGAATGACGAGGTGTGCAGAGACCCTTAATCCGATCAACGGTTCCAGCGCGCTACCCGGTGCTGGTTTTAGTGTGCCCATAAATAACTGTTCAACAAAGGGGGTGCCGTACTCGCCTTCCGGCAAACTGATACAGTGGATCACCAGTAAACTGATGTCCGCCGGGTCGGGGCGTTCATCGAAATGAGGTGAGGGTCGTCGGTCGACGCTCTCCAGCCAATGGTTTTTGATGCTATGTCTTTTCACCGCGGTCGCAAACAGGTAAAGTTTGCCCCCTAGTATCGTCATTGTGCTGATAAAGGTAAAGTCGTCATGGAAGTGTTGTCCCAATCCGAACTGCAATCGCTGCAACAACAAGTTACTCTGGCATTACAGGAGGACTTATCAGCGGTCGATGCCAATTACGATATTACCGCACAGTTAATCGCCGCAGACAGCCATAGCAATGCCACCATTATTACCCGCGAAGACATGGTCATGTGCGGCATGGCCTGGGTCAACGAAGTATTTCAACAGTTGGATGAGCGCGTTGCCATTGACTGGCAAGTCAGCGATGGCGAGGCGGTCAAGGCCGGTACCGTGTTGTGCAAACTCAGCGGCCCCAGCCGCTCGCTACTGACCGGCGAGCGCACGGCTCTGAACTTTCTACAGACGCTGGCAGCCACCGCCACGTTAACGGCTCAGTACACCGCCTTACTTGAGGGTTCAAACACGCGCTTACTCGATACTCGCAAAACCCTGCCCGGCTTAAGACTGGCGCAGAAGTACGCCGTTCGTTGCGGTGGCGGTAAGAACCACCGTATTGGTTTGTACGATGCCTACCTGATCAAGGAGAACCACATTGCAGCCTGTGGCGGTATCGCTAAAGCGATCGCCAGCGCGCGTCAGTTGCATGCCGATAAACCGGTCGAAGTGGAAGTGGAAAACCTGGATGAGTTTACCCAGGCACTCGACGCTCAGGCGGATATTGTCATGCTTGATAATTTTTCATTAGCTGATATTGAACGCGCCGTTGCCATCAATCAACAACATGCTCACCCGGCTAAGCTGGAGGTGTCCGGCAACATCACGGATGCCCGTCTGCATGAACTGAAAGCCACCGGTGTTGATTTCATTTCCTCCGGCGCACTGACCAAAAACGTGCAAGCCATTGACTTGTCCATGCGGATAAGCTGATCTCGTACGAAACAATAGAGTTGCCGGTAACAGCAGCCTCTACCATGCTTGCGGTTTTCATCATTGGAAACCGCTATGCTCATAACACACGCCCGCCCTGCGCTTAAACCCGCCTTCAGCCTGATCGAGCTGATGGTTGTGGTTGCCATTATCGGTATTCTCTCCTCTTTCGCGGTACCGGCTTACCATCATTACACCCAACGCGCCAAAGCCGCTGAAGCAATACAACATGCGCAGCCGATGCAACTGGCGATTGCGCTGTGTTGGCAGGTTGAAGGCAGCCTCGACCGCTGCAACCGCCCTGGACAACGAGGGCTACCAAACCTTCCGCTGCCGTTGCCGGACTCGCTGAGCGACTTTCAAGTGCTTGATTCAGCGTCCATTCAGCTGGAACTGCGCGAAGTCACTCAAGACAACACGGCCGTTGTGGTCGAGTTAAGTCCGCAACTGCAGCAAGGCATGCTGAACTGGGTAACCCGCTGTTCAGACTACGCATCCGGACGCTCAGCCGTAGCGGCTTGCCAGGCAGATTTACGTCAATGATCGGCGGTGAATTTGTCAGTCTGCCGCGGCAACAGCTCGAGCCGGAACAACAACTGGCTTTGGCGGTGCAGTGTCCGCCACAACAGTTATGCTTGCTTTATCAAGGAGCCGACACCGCAGTACTGGCTATTGCTGAAGCACTGTCCTGTCGGGCGACGCAATTACAATTTGCCTGGCAACAGGTGCATTCGTCACAGCTCATCCTGATTGCGCTCAGCGACACGGTTCCTGTACTGTTTAACTGCCAAACGCAAAGCGTAGCAGAATGGCTTGATGCGCTATTACGCTACGCCCTGTCACAGCGCGCTTCCGACATTCACTGTGAGCCGACGACACTGGGTTTGCGCTTGCGGCTTCGCTTAGCGGGTCAACTGGTCACCTTGCAACACCTATCCTTAGAGCATGGCCGGCAACTGATTGCGCGAGCAAAAGTGATTGCCGATCTCGACATCAGCGAGCAACGACAACCGCAGGATGGTCGCTTTTCCATTGCCCTGAACGACCAGCACACACAAGACTTCCGGATCAGCACGTGTCCGGTGCTGCATGGCGAAAAGCTGGTGATACGCTGTCTTGGCACCTTACAGCAGGTAACCGCTCTGAGCCAACTGGGCATGACCGATGCGCAGCGTCAGCAGGTGACCCGGGCACTGACATTAAAGCAAGGACTGATTTTGGTCACCGGACCCACCGGCAGCGGTAAAACGTCGACGCTTTACAGCCTGCTACAGCGCTTAAATCAGCGGGTGTTGAAC
This sequence comes from Idiomarina aquatica, assembly GCF_003987185.1. GTDB lineage: Bacteria > Pseudomonadota > Gammaproteobacteria > Enterobacterales > Alteromonadaceae > Idiomarina > Idiomarina aquatica. The sequence goes on from NZ_PIPS01000001.1 coordinate 1,039,752, forward strand.
ATTTGTACCGTCGAGGATCCGGTCGAAATACGCTGTGACGGCATCAATCAGGTACCGGTGCAGAGCCGGCGACAGCTTACCTTTGCCCGTATTCTGCGCAGCCTGCTCCGACAAGACCCGGACGTGCTGATGATCGGTGAAATCCGTGATGCAGAAACCGCACAGGTTGCCTTACAAGCGGCTCAGACCGGCCATTTAGTACTAGCCTCATTACATACTAACGGCGCTTTAGAAAGCCTACAGCGGCTTCAAGCGCTGGGCGTCAGCAGCAACGATGTCGGTACCGCGCTGAGTCTTATCATCAGTCAGCGCTTACTGCGACGCTTGTGCCAACACTGTGGTGGGCGCGCTTGCGCGCACTGCCATGACGGTTATTTTGGTCAATTAGCGGTGTTTGAAGTGGTTCCCTGGCACAGTTCCAGTCATCAGCAGTTAGTGCAGGCTGGCAGCATTCGTGATTATTTATCCCAACAACAACTGCCGACGTTACAACAGCATGCTCAAGCCTGTGTTGAAGCTAGGTTGACGTCCGCACAACAAGCGGAACGACTGCAAAATGTCAGCCTCTGAACGCGACTTTACCCCGTCTCAACAGCAACAGCTGATTGCCGCCTTTGAGCAGCTTGCGCTGCTCATCGATAGTGGCCTGCCTTTGCGCGCAGCCTTGTTCGTTGTCCATTCCCAGCTGTCATCGGCGACGATACAGCAATGCTTCGCAACCTTTATTGCCACCGTCGACGATGGTTTACCGCTGCATAAGGCGGCCAATCACCTGCCAAGACGGTTACCTGCCGCCATGTTTGGCTATTTACAACTTGCCGAACAAAGCGGGCAGTTCGCCACGGTGTTGCAGCATATGGTGCAGGATTATCAACAACGCCAGCAACAGCGCCGCTTATTGCTACAAGCCATCCGTTATCCGGCCGCCATTTTTGCCGTTGCCATCGTGGTTACGGTGGTCTTGCTGGTCTGGGTATTACCGCAATTCACCGCACTGTTTCAGACTCAGCAACTGCCGATGCTGACGCAAGCTCTGCTGCAATTATCGGCACTGATGCAGCAACACGGCCTGACGATGCTCGCCGTCAGCGTCAGCACGGTGTTGCTGTTCAGCGCCATACGACGCTACCACCCGCAACTGTGGCAGCGGCTACTGCTGCGTTTACCCATCGTAGGACCATTGTTGCGGCTGGCGCGGACGCAGCAGCTGTTCGCCCAACTGAGTCTGTTGTTACGGGCAGGAATGGCGGCAACCGCGGCGTTGCAACTGGTCGCCGCGAGTAGTCCATGGTTTCGCACCCGGGCTGACTGCGGTGCTATCGGCAGTGCCATCGAGCAGGGTAAAAGTTGGTCTATTGCGATCGCAGAGCAACGATTGGACAACACCTTGATTAACGCGTACTTAAAAACCGGCGAGCAGACCGGCCGGATTGATGACATGATGACGCGCCTGGCGGCCGAGCTCGGCAGACGCTTTGCGCATCAGTGTGCGCAACGTTTAGGTTTAATCCAGCCCTTGCTGATGCTGAGTTTAGGCGGCATCATAGGCACTCTTTTGCTGGCCATGTATCTACCAATATTTAACATAGGCCAGCAGTTCTAATAGGAAAATACCATGGAAAGTCTTTACGCTGCAGGCCAGTGGCCGGCGATTTTAGTTGCTGTATTACTGGGCGCCAGTATTGGCAGCTTTTTAAATGTGGTTATCGTACGTCTGCCGAAGCAGTTACAGCAGCAGTGGCAACGTGAATGTGCAGAACTCAACGGACAACCGGTGAAAGAGCTGGATCGCTATAACTTGGCACATCCTCCTTCACATTGTCCGCAGTGTCAGCAAGCCATTGCCTGGTACGACAACATTCCGTTGCTCAGCTACCTGATGCTCAGCGGACGCTGTCGTCATTGTCGTGAATCGATTCCGATTGTGTACTGGCTGGTCGAGGTAGTGCTGACCCTGATCGCTGCATTTGCCGCCTGGCAATTGGGGTTAGGCTTAACCTTTGCCGTGGTGGTGACCGTCGCATCCTTGCTGGTGGTAATGACCGTTATTGACAGTCGTCATCAATTGCTACCGGACCAATTAACCTACTGTTTGTTATGGACAGGACTGTTATGGTCTCTGCACGATGCCGCCAGCATAACCCCCTCACAGGCCATCATTGGTGCTGCCGCGGGCTACTTGAGTCTGTGGTCGGTGTACTGGGTATTTAAATTGCTGACCGGCAAGGAAGGTCTGGGCTACGGCGACTTTAAACTGCTTGCCGCCATCGGCGCCTTCACCGGTGCCAGTTTGCTGCCGGTTACCATTCTTGCCAGTTCGCTGGTCGGCATTGTGGTGGGGGTCATTGCAATGATAAAACGGGGGCATTCGGCGCCGATTCCTTTTGGTCCATTTTTAATTGGCGGCGGCCTCATCAGCTTTTTCTGGGGTGAGCAACTGCTTCACGGTTACTGGCAATGGCTGGGGTATTCCTGATGTCGAACTATGTGGTCGGGCTAACCGGTGGAATCGGCAGCGGTAAAACCGCCGCCTCCGACTTTCTCGCCTCGTTGGGCATCGACATTGTTGATGCCGACGTGGTGGCACGCGAAGTGGTCGAACCCGGTAGCCCTTGTTTAACAGCCATTGCAGAGCACTTCGGCGAGCGCGTTATCGATGCGCAGGGGCAACTCAACCGCCGTGCATTACGCGATATCGTATTTAACGACAACCGTGCGAAAGAATGGCTGAACCAACTGTTGCACCCGGCGATTCGAGCGCGGCTGTTGGCTCAATTGCAACAAGCCGATTCGCCCTATGTGGTGCTGGTAGCCCCGTTGTTGCTGGAAAACCAACTGCAGCGCTACTGTAACCGGGTATTGGTCATCGACGTTCCCGAAGCCTTACAACTTGAACGCACTATGCAGCGGGATAACAGTGAACAGCAACAGGTTGAGGCCATTATGGCATCGCAACTGACTCGCGAGCAACGCTTACAGCGAGCTGACGATATCGTCCACAATGACGCCGACCTGACCCATCTGCAGCAGCAGTTGACGGCATTGGACAAACGTTATCGCCAGTTGGCCAAAGGCTCTTAACAGAGTCGGCATTGCACCCCACCACGATTCCGTTATCATAGGCGACAATCACTATTAACCAAACGAGAGCCTAGATGCCCGAACAACTGCCATCCAGTGTTATCTATGAATACCCTCTGCAGGAGCGTTTTCGTACGTACTTGCGACTCGAGCACAGCTTTAAACAGCTGCACTCGGCACTGGCAGTGCTCGGTAAACACCCGGAACCGTTCTTCAGTGCGTTGTTTGCTGCTCAGGAATTGATTGAACGTAGCGACATTCGCACCGAACTGAGCAAGGACCTTGATCAGCAACGGCTGTTCATGAAACGCTGGGAGCAACACCCGCAAATTGATCAGACGGCACTGCAAGGTGCTCTGCAAAGTGTTCTGGCAGCGGCTGACAATCTGCAACAGGTGCCGAAGGAATTACGTTTGATAAAGGATGACCGGTTTCTCGCCAGTATCCGCAATCGGTTTGCTCAACCCGGAGTGACCGGACTGTTCGAATTACCGCAATTACAACTTTGGTTACAACAGCCTTCGGCTACCCGCCAACAACACGCGCAGCAGTGGCTGGACTGTTTTGCCCCCATCGCTGCTGCGGTTGAACTGCAATTGGAATTAACCCGTCAGCAGGGTCAATTCAGTGACGTCGTCGCAAATAACGGATTTTGGCAGGAAAGCTGTGAGCCATTAGCGCTGTTGCGCATCAAGATTGCGGCAGAACATGCCTGTTACCCGGTCATCAGCGGCCACCGCCAGCGTTTTACGCTGCGTTTGATGACGCTGGCCGAAGGCGAAGCCAAGCAAACCGACGCCGTCAGTGATAATGTGCCACTGGCGATTGCGCGTTGCCCGTTACTCACCAATACCTAAACGATTAAGAGAGAACTATGCCCACGTCTGTACCCTGTCCCACCTGCCAAACGACAGTAGAATGGTCCGATAAATCGCCCTTTAAGCCATTTTGCAGTGAGCGCTGCAAACTTATCGATTTAGGTGAATGGGCCAATGAAGAGAAAGCGATCCCGGGTGAGCCGGCGGTGATACCCGACCAGCAACCCGGTAATGATGAAGCTTATTGATTAATAACTGTTGAGCGTCTCAACCAGGCGCTCAACAATGGGTTGGTTAGCGTCCGGGAACTGAAACGCGTCCAGTTGTGCGATATCAACCCACAACCATTTCTGCCCTTCCAACTGACGCGCTTCGCCGCGGTATTTCAATACCCACCAGACATCCAGTAACACCCGTTTATCATGGTACTGATGTTCGACCACTGTCAGCGGAGCACAGTCGATAACCTCGATATTGCACTCTTCTTTCAACTCACGGGTCAATGCCTGTTGAACGCTTTCGCCGGCTTCCACTTTACCGCCGGGGAACTCCCACTTGCCTCCCTGATGCTGCTCAGGAAGCCGTTGGGCGATAAAAATTTCGCCGTTCTCGTTTTCGATAACCCCAACCGCAACGTGTACGGTTGGGAGCTGACTGTCTGAGTCACTCATGAATTACAGTTTGCCATGACAATGTTTGTATTTTTTACCCGAGCCGCAAGGACAAGCGTCATTGCGACCCACTTTCTGACCACGTTGCACCGGACGCTCTTGTTGCTCGCCGGCACTGCCGTCGGTCGTCTGACCGGTGGCACTGGCCTGCTCATGTTTAAATTCACGCGGTGCGCTGTCAGCCGCTTTACGCTGTTTATCCACCGCATCCACATCTTCCGGAGCACGCACTTTAACGCGACTTAAGATGGTGACAACATCCAGCTTCAAGTTCTCCAGCATTTCACTGAACAGCTCAAAGGCTTCGCGCTTATATTCCTGTTTCGGGTTCTTCTGTGCGTAACCGCGCAAATGAATCCCCTGACGCAAATGGTCCATTGCGGCCAGATGTTCTTTCCAGTGTTGGTCCAGGCTTTGCAGCATGATCGATTTCTCGAACCGGCGCAGCACCTCTGCGCCAACCAACTGCTCTTTGTCCTGATAAGCCTTGGTCAAGGCTTCCAGCACACGTTCGCGCAACACTTCTTCGTGGAAATGATCGTCTTCGTCCAGCCATTGTTGCAACGGCAGATCGATATCAAAATCGGCACGCAGGCGCTCTTCCAACGAGGCCAAATCCCACAATTCGGCCAGTGATTGTGGTGGTACATACTCATCGATCACTGAGTTAATAACGTCTTCACGGATCACCTGAATCGTTTCTGAGATGTCGCCTTCATCAAGCAACTCGTTACGTTGTTCGTACACCACGCGACGTTGATCGTTGGCAACGTCATCGTACTCAAGCAACTGTTTGCGCACGTCGAAGTTACGGCCTTCGACTTTACGCTGGGCGTTTTCGATGGCACGGGTCACCCACGGGTGCTCAATGGCTTCACCTTCTTTCATACCCAGGCGCTTCATCATTGAAGCCATACGCTCGGACGCAAAAATACGCATCAGCGGATCTTCAAGTGACAGGTAGAACCGCGATGAACCCGGGTCACCCTGACGACCGGCACGGCCACGCAACTGGTTATCAATACGACGCGACTCGTGGCGCTCAGTACCGATGATATGCAGGCCACCGGCTTCGATAACAGCGTCATGAAGCTTTTGCCATTCCTGCTTAATTTTTTCAATCTTGTCGTTGCTCGGCTCTTCCAGCTTTTCCACTTCGGCCATCCAACTACCGCCTAATACGATGTCCGTACCACGACCGGCCATGTTGGTGGCAATGGTTACCGCTCCCGGACGCCCGGCCTGCGCGATAATGTCGGCTTCCTGCGCGTGGAACTTAGCATTGAGCACCGCATGTGGAATCTTTTTCTTTTTCAATAACCGCGACAGCAGTTCCGAGTTTTCGATCGACACGGTACCGACCAGCACCGGACGTCCCTGCTTACGACACTCTTCAATGTCCTCGGCAATGGCTTCGTACTTTTCCTGCGCGGTTAAATAGATAAGGTCTGCGCGGTCATCACGAACCATCGGTTTGTTGGTTGGAATCACCACCGTTTCGAGGCCGTAAATCGACTGGAATTCAAAGGCTTCTGTATCGGCGGTACCGGTCATACCGGCCAGTTTGTCGTACAGACGGAAATAATTCTGGAAGGTAATCGATGCCAGTGTCTGGTTTTCATTCTGTATTTCAACACCTTCTTTGGCTTCCACCGCCTGGTGCAAACCTTCAGACCAGCGACGTCCTTCCATAGTACGGCCGGTATGCTCATCAACGATGACAATTTTGCCGTCTTTGACGATGTAATCGACGTCTTTCTGGAACAGGTGGTGAGCCCGCAATGCCGCATTGATGTGGTGTAACAGGGTGATGTTACCGGCGGAGTACAAGGAGTCGTCTTCCGCCAGCATACCGCGCTCTTTCAACAGCGACTCGATGTGCTCCTGGCCGTGCTCGGTAAGATGCAGTTGCTTGGCTTTCTCATCGATGGTGAAATCACCATCGCCTTTTTCTTCCTCGGTGTCTTCTTTTTCCTGGCGAGTCAGCAGCGGTACCAGCTCATTCATTTTGGTGTACATATCTGAGCTGTCTTCAGCCGGGCCTGAAATAATCAACGGCGTGCGAGCTTCGTCAATCAGGATTGAATCAACCTCATCCACCAGTGCATAGTAGAGTTCACGCTGTACCCGATCCTCCGGCGAAAACGCCATATTATCGCGCAAGTAATCAAAGCCGAATTCATTGTTGGTGCCGTAAGTGATGTCAGCCTGATAGGCTTCCTTCTTTTGCTGCGGCGGTAGGCCCGGAATATTAAAGGCGACGCTCATACCCAGGAATTCAAATAACGGGCGATTGAACTCAGCGTCACGACGCGCCAAATAATCATTCACCGTAATGATGTGCACGCCTTTACCGGCAAGGGCGTTAAGATACGCCGGCAGTGTTGCCGTCAGGGTTTTACCTTCACCGGTTTTCATTTCGGCAATGCGGTTCTCATCCAGCACCATGCCACCGACCAGCTGTACATCGAAGTGGCGCATACCAAAGACACGCTTACTCGCCTCGCGTACGGTCGCGAACGCTTCAACCAGGAGATCCTGCAGGCTTTCGCCGTCATTCAGACGTTTACGAAACTCGGCCGTTTTGTCTTTCAGTTCTGCATCCGACAACGCCTCGAATTCCGGCTCCAGTTGGTTAATCTGATTAACCTTCTTGAACAACGCCTTCAGAATACGGTCGTTGCGACTACCAAATACTTTACGAAACAAACTGCCTAGCATGAGTAAGGAATTTCCTGTTATTAATTATGAACAATAAAAGCGACACTCGCTGCCGAGGTCGCTCGCACGTTTCGGTGATCAATCGTTGTCTAGCTTGCGATACACAAACTGGTTCGGGTCAACTTGTTGACCATTGCGCAGCACCTCATAATGCACATGAGGCCCCGTCGAACGACCGGTATTGCCCATTTGCGCAATCGGCTGTCCGCGCGTAACAACGTCACCGACATCAACTAATAAGCGATCATTGTGACCGTAGCGGGTTTTCAACCCACCACCGTGATCAATTTCAATCAACTGACCATAGCCCCAGCGCTCTCCGGCCCAGGTAACAACCCCGGCGCCTGTCGCAATCACTTTTACGTCTTCGGCATAACTGGCGAAATCCAGGCCTTTATGCATGGCCGGCGTGCCATTAAAGGGGTCTTTACGCACACCGTATTGCGAGGACAGCCAGCCTTCCGTTATTGGCCGCCCGGCAATGTAACTGGCATTACTGACATTGTGGTTCATCATCACAGATTCAAGGAGCGACAGCTGTTTTTGTTTGTCAGCAATGTGATTCAGTAATTGATCGATCTCTGCCAAGACGTCATTGCCCGATGCTTTTGGCAGTTCTGCCACCGTCGCTTCGGGACCGCCAAGAGGGATGTCAGTATTAAAATTAAACTCGCCGTTGGTTAAGTTGGCCTTTTCCGCCAACCGCTCACCTAATGCATCAAGGCGTCGCACTTGCGCCCGGAGCTCGCCCAGATACACGGTCATCGCGCCCAGTTTTTTCTCCGTTTTCGTGCGCAACTCGGCGACTGCGGCTTCCTGCAATGCCAGTTGGCGTTGCTCTTCAGTAATTTCTTGCTGTGCGATGTTCGGATCGATTCCGCGATATTCCCATGGCGACCATGCCGCCAACGCCACCACAGCAGAAAGTCCTGCATAGGACAACATACGGCGCCGTGTTAAGCGAAAACCAAAACGTATTTTTGAGCCTCGGTAAAAGACTGATAAACTCATGAATACTCTCTTTTGTGGGGTAAACCACGGGTTATGAACAACAGACCAAAAACACCAAAACAATGGCTACGCACTCGAGTTGAGCCGCAAACGCAAACTTTGCAACACTATGCACAGTTTGCCGTCCAACTAAAGCAATGGCAACTTTTGTTTCAACGCCTACTCGAAAGGCCGCTGTCGGATCACTGCCAATTACTGAATGTTCGTGATGGCAAGCTGATCGTTGAAACCGATGCCGCCACCTGGGCTACCCAGCTAAAATTTCAACAAGCGCGCATTATAACGCATTTCCAACAAGATGCGATGATTGAGGTTAACGAGATCGAAGTCAAGATTAAACCCGGTGCTGACCGGGCACTGACGGCGTCAACAGAACAACAGTCGCGACGCGAGCGGATTTTACGTTTAGCGGAAAACAGCCAGGAGCCGTTGAAATCGGAGTTACTGAAGATTGCTGAGAAGATGTGGTAGCCCGCTGTCGCCAAAGCGTGCAGGCTACCTACAGAATTTAAGCCAGGCTGGGCGCCCAATACGCGATAGGTGACTGCGCCTGCTCTTCGTCAAAGGTGACGAACTCCCAGGCTTCTTGTTGCTGTAGCATCGCTTGCAACAAGTGATTATTCAGTGCGTGTCCAGATTTATAGGCACGTAAATGCCCTAATATACTGTGCCCACACATGTACAAGTCGCCAATCGCATCCAACATTTTATGTTTTACAAATTCGTCGTCGTAACGCAAGCCGTCGGTATTCAGCACTCGGAATTCATCCAGCACAACGGCATTATCAAAGCTGCCGCCCAACGCCAGATTGTTTTTACGTAAATACTCGATGTCTTTCATAAAACCAAAGGTGCGCGCACGGCTGATTTCTTTAATGAAGGCACCGCTGCTGAAATCCATCGATACTTGCTGACCGGTTTCTGCAATTGCCGGATGATTAAAGTCGATGGCAAAATCGATGCGGAACCCATCGTGGGGTAGCAGTTCCGCCCATTTGCCATCTTCCTCTTCCACACGAATCGGTGCTTTGATGCGAATGAACTTCTTCGCCACCGACTGCTCCTCAATGCCCGCACTTTGTAGCAGGTAAACAAAGGGGTGCGAGCTGCCGTCCATGATCGGAATCTCGTGTGAATCAACTTCAATAATGCAGTTATCAATGCCAACGCCGGCTAATGCTGCAAGCAGGTGCTCAACCGTAGAAACACGGACGTCCTGCTCATTGATTAAACACGTACACAATTGCGTATCCCGCACCCAATCAGCGCGCGCAGGAATATCCACTACCGGGTCAAGATCGACACGGCGGAAAATCAGCCCGGTATTTGCCGGTGCAGGGCGTAACGTCAAATTGACCTTGTTACCCTTGTGCAGTCCGACACCCGTGGTTGAGATCGCTTGTTTCAGTGTACGTTGTTTTACCATCAGCTAAACTCACCTCGTCAACTAGCCGCTGGCCATTGCCAGCGCGGCCGCATAGTATACGACATTTGATAGGCTACAAGCAAATTTTGGCTGTTTTTTCAGCACTAATCGACTTGTTTGCGTAAAAATGCCGGAATATCCAGGTAATCCAGTTCTTTATCCTGCTGCTTTTTGGCAGCCGGCTTACGTGCTGGTTCCTGATGTGTCTCCGCCTGTGGCTCTTCCACTTCTTCGTAGCGCGGTGCTGCGGCGCTGCGGTCAAGATCCGCTCGATAACCTTGGCTCGATTCACGCTTATTGCTCTGAGCGCTGTTAACCAGTGAAATATCAGGCTTACGCTCTGCGCCAATACCGGTTGCAACCACAGTGACACGCAATTCGTCCGACATCTCAGTATCGATAACGGTTCCGACAATAACGGTGGCGTTATCCGAGGCAAAGGCTTTAACCGTATTACCCACGGTTTCGAACTCGTCGATGCTCATATCCATGCCGGCCGTTACGTTAACCAATACGCCACGCGCGCCCGAAAGATCGATGTCTTCCAGTAATGGGCTGTTGATCGCCATCTCCGCCGCTTCCTGAGCACGGTCTTCGCCACTGGCAACGCCGGTGCCCATCATCGCCGTACCCATTTCTTTCATGACCGCACGCACGTCAGCAAAGTCAACGTTGATCAGACCAGGACGGGTAATCAGTTCCGCAATACCCTGAACCGCACCCAACAACACGTTATTGGCGGCACTAAAGGCATCCAGCAACGAAGTCCCTTTGCCCATCACTTTTAACAGCTTCTCGTTCGGGATGGTGATTAAGGAATCGACGCTTTGCGACAGCGCATTAATACCCTCTTCGGCAACCGCCATACGCTTTTTGCCTTCAAACGGAAACGGCTTGGTCACCACGGCAACGGTGAGGATACCGAGTTCTTTGGCAATTTCTGCCACTACAGGTGCGGCACCGGTACCTGTACCACCGCCCATACCGGCAGCGATGAATACCATATCAGCGCCTTCCAACTGCGCTTTGATGGCTTCGCGGTCGTCTTCTGCTGACTGCCGCCCAACTTCCGGGTTGGCGCCAGCCCCAAGACCTTTAGTAATTTCACCGCCCAGTTGAATGGTGACATCCGCGGTGTGGTTACGCAGAGCCTGCGCGTCGGTGTTCGCTGCAATAAACTGAACCCCTTCGATCGACTCTTTCACCATGTGTTGTACGGCGTTACCACCGCCACCACCGACGCCAATCACTTTTATGACGGCTTCACTTTCGTAATTGTCCATCAGTTCAAACATTAGATTTCTCCCTACCTGCTTTTCTTATTGTGCTACCCCAGCGTTAAAACTCACCTTTAAACCAGCTTTGGACTTTTTGCCAAAGACCGATCACGTCAGTTTTAGTGCTTTCTTTTTGCACTGCCGTCGTACTCTCCTGCCCGTAGCGTAACAGGCCGACCGCAGTGGCATAAACCGGATCTTCTACATAATCTTTTAGCCCCTTAACATTGAGGGGTTTACCGATGCGCACCGGCATCTGAAAAATCTCTTCGGCGAACTCAACGCAACCCTGCATTTTTGCACTACCGCCGGTGATCACAACACCAGCCGCTATTTGCTCATCCAGACCGCTTTGTTCAATCTCATCGCGGACCAGCTCAAATAACTCCTGGTAGCGCGGTTCCACCACTTCAGCCAACGTATGGCGCGACATCATCCGTGCCGGACGCCCGCCAACCGACGGTACTTCAATGGTATCTTCCATACTGACCATCTGTCGCAGAGCACAGGCGTGCTGTGTTTTTATCTGCTCAGCGTGGTTGGTCGGCGTACGGAATATTTTCGCAATATCACTGGTGACCTGGTTACCAGCGGCCGGAATCACCGCCGTATGCCGCAACACGCCACCGGCGTAGATGCAGATGTCGATGGTACCGCCGCCCATATCCACCAAAGCCACGCCTAAATCTTTTTCATCATCGGTGAGCACCGAAATGCTCGATGCCAGTGCAGAAAAAATCAGTTTGTCCACCTGCAAACCGCAACGCTCAACCGCTTTGGTGATGTTTTTGGCCATATCATTCGCGCAGGTAATGATATGGACTTTTGACTCCATACGCACCCCGGACATACCAATTGGGCTGCGAATACTTTCTTGTGAATCAATCACATACTCCTGTGGCAGGACGTGCAGGATGCGACGTTCTTTCGCAATAGGCACTGACTGCGCCGCGTGAATGACGTTATCCACGTCATCCTGAGTCACTTCGGCTTCGTTAATCGGCACCATGCCACTTTCGTTTTGACACGAAATATGGCGTCCGGAAATATTCAGAAAGACGGACGCCACGCGGCAGTCGGCCATCAGTTCAGCCTCATCAACGGCGCGCTGAATCGACTGCACCACCAAATTGAGATCGTTGACACCACCTTTATCCATCCCGCGAGCGGTGGTCACGCCAACGCCCACGACACTGATCTCGTCATCCGGTAACAGTTCGCCAATAAGCGCAGTCACCTTACTGGTACCAATATCAAGACCAACGACCATTTGACGTTCTGTAGCTTTCGACATACTGATTTAGCTCTCTTTATTTTCTGGTTCGCGCCAACTCACTGCCGCACCTGTGTCATAACGTAAATCGACGGTGTCCAGCACCTTAGTCTTACTGTTTTTGTGCTCATTGATACTGGGTAATAAATCAATGAACCGTTTTATTCGTTCTAATGTCGCCTCGCGACCTAACTTCAGCTCTACCTGGTCTGCCAGCATCACACTGACGGCAAACCGCTCGGTTAAACGCATCGCCCGCACCTCAATGCCATTCACCTGCAACATCTGTCGGACCTGATTAAACTGCTCCAGCGTCGCTGACACCGCATCTTCCGGGCCGAACAACTCTGGCAGCGGCTGCGCTAACTGCGTTTCGTCCAGTTGGGCACGGAATACGGTTCCCTCCGCAGTCACCAACCGGTCGCCATTCCAGCGCGCCACCGGTTGCCGCTCGGTGACATACACCGACAGCCGATCCGGCCAGACTTTCCGTAATGACGCCTTGGCCACCCACGGCAGTTGTTCGACGCGCTCCCGCAACACATTCACGTCGGCGGTAAAAAAGCTCCCCATAGGCTGTTGCGTTAACGCACTGCGGATCTCAGCCTGCGTCAGTTGTCGCAGTTCACCCTGCACGTTCAACCGCGCCAGCGGCACCTGTTGCTCATCCTTCAGCACATCGATCAACTTCACAGTGCCAATAATAAACGCCAGCACGGTCGCCACGCAGGTCAGCAAACCCAGCCAAAAATTCCATTTTGGTAGAGGCTGCCGTTTGGCGTTTGCTGCCATTACGACTCCAACGTTTGCGCCAGTATGTTTTCAACCAGCGTACTAAAACTGTCTCCGCGCGCCTTAGCAGCCATTGGCACTAAGCTTTTCTCGGTCATTCCCGGCACCGCGTTGGCTTCTAGCAGATACCAATTACCCTGTTCATCACGCATGGCGTCAATACGCCCCCAGCCACGACAACCCAGTCCTGCAAACGCTGCTACAGCCAACTGTTGCAGGTGTTGTTCGTCTTCCGCACTCAGTCCGGCGGGGCAATGATACTGGGTATCATTGGCCTGGTATTTGGCCGCAAAGTCATAAAATTCATGAGGAGTTTGTAAGCGGATAACCGGCAACGCCTCGCCCGCTAACAAACCCACCGTGTATTCCTTACCCACGATCCAACGCTCGACCAGCACCTGCTGATCGTATTGAAACGCAATATCCAGCGCTGTTGCCAGTTGTTCCGCATCATTGGCGACACTCATGCCGATCGACGAACCTTCATTGGCCGGCTTCACGATCACGCGTCCCCCCAAATCCGCCATCACTTGTTGCGTATCAATCTGGTCCCGTTGTTGTGGGCTGACACTGACACTGTCGGCAACCGGTAAACCCATTGCTTGCCAGATCTGTTTGGTACGTACTTTATCCATTGCCAACGCGCAGCCCAGAATACCGCTTCCGGTGTATGGCAAGCCCAGTGTTTGCAAAGCACCCTGCATACTGCCGTCCTCACCGCCGCGGCCGTGCAGGGCAATAAAAACCCGGTCAATGTTTTGCTCCAGCAACGCCTGCAAGGGCTGTTGTGCCGGATCAAAGGCAACCGCTTCGATACCCTGCGCCTGCAACGCGTTTAAGATCGCCTGACCAGATTTCAGTGACACCTCGCGTTCTGCGGAATGTCCCCCCATCATCACAGCAACCTTGCCAAATTCCGCGCGACTCATGCTTTGCTCTCCACTTCTAATACCTCGAAGGCAAGGCGTTTCGCCAGCGCTCCAATGTTACCGGCACCTTGCGTTAACAACAGGTCATTCGGTTGCAAAATGTCACCGATGACATCCACCAACTCATCCGGCGAGCTGACATAGACCGGGTCAACCTGTCCTCGCTGGCGAATACTGCGGCTCAGCGAACGACTGTCTGCGCCACTGATCGGCGCTTCACCGGCGCCATAAACCTCCAGTAATAACAGCGTATCCAGTTGCGATAACACATTGACGAAATCTTCGTAGAGATCCCGGGTGCGCGAATAACGGTGCGGCTGAAAGGCCATCACCAGGCGCTTATCGGGCCAACCTTCGCGGGCCGCCTTTATGGTCGCTTCGACTTCAGACGGGTGGTGTCCGTAATCATCGACCAGCATCACATGCCCTTGTTGCTTTTGCTGCGCCGACCATTGCGGCGCGACAAAGTCGCCATAATGCTGAAAACGGCGACCGATCCCTTCAAAACGGTTCAGAGCCGCCTGCAGCGCCTTGTCAGAAACACCTTCGTCCGTCGCCACAGCAACCGCCGCTAACGCGTTTAAGGCGTTATGTTTTCCAGGCAAATTCAGCACCACCTCGAGTGGTGCGTGACCGTCCCGTAGCACCGTAAAACGACTCTGCCCGGCGGTTTGTCGGTAATCGACTGCGCGTACATCCGCATGCTCGGAAAAACCATAGGTAATGGCCTGCCGACCAATCCGCGGAATCAACTCCGCCACCACCGGGTCATCAATACACATCACGGCCAACCCATAAAATGGCAGGTTGTGCAGAAATTCCACATAAGTGTCCAGCAGCTTATTAAAGTCACCTTCGTAGGTGTCCATGTGGTCTGCTTCGATGTTCGTCACCACCGCAACCATCGGCTGCAGATGCAAAAACGAGGCATCACTTTCGTCGGCCTCGGCAATCAAATACTTACTGTTACCCAGCCGCGCATTGGAGCCGGCAGAATTCAACAAGCCGCCGATGACAAAGGTCGGATCCAGCCCGGCTTCAGCAAACACACTGGCCAGTAGCGAGGTCGTTGTGGTTTTACCGTGCGTGCCGGCAACCGCGATACCGTGGCGAAAGCGCATCAGCTCAGCCAACATTTCTGCCCGGCGTACCACCGGGATGCGTAATTCCTGCGCCGCCAGTAGCTCCGCGTTGTCAGCTTTTATGGCACTCGACACCACTACTACACTAGCCTCTGCCACGTTTTCTGCCGCGTGCCCGAACACGACACATGCACCTAACTGGGTCAACCGCGCGGTATTGGCATTGTCAGCAATATCAGAGCCCGAGACGCGGTACCCCTGATTGAGCAGCACTTCAGCAATACCGGCCATACCGGCACCGCCGATACCAATAAAGTGAATACGTTTTACCCGGCGCATTTCCGGTACGTTCACTATGGTAAAAGGCTGTTCTTTTGCTGCTGTTATCGTCATTTCATATCACCTGCTATGCAGCCCTGTTCCGGACCGCATCAATACATAACTGCGCCACTGCTTCGGTCGCGTCGGGCCGAGCGCACTGGCGCGCGAAGCGCGCCATTTTCCACAGTTGTTGTGGCTGTTGCAATAAACTTTGCAACTCCTTT
Organism: Idiomarina aquatica; assembly: GCF_003987185.1. Taxonomy (GTDB): domain Bacteria; phylum Pseudomonadota; class Gammaproteobacteria; order Enterobacterales; family Alteromonadaceae; genus Idiomarina; species Idiomarina aquatica. The sequence goes on from NZ_PIPS01000001.1 coordinate 1,055,378, forward strand.
GCAAGGCTGGCGGCAGTCAGCTCAGCTTGCGGTATCAACCGCGCTGCGCCTGCCTCAACCATCACCCGCGCATTCTCCGTTTGATGATCGTCGACCGCATGTGGCAGTGGCACAAAAATGGCTGGCTTACCCAGCGCTGCCAATTCCGACACAGTCAGTGCGCCGGCGCGGCAAATCACCAAATCGGCGGCGTCATAAGCCGCTGCCATATCGTCAATAAATTCGACCACTTGCAACGGTTGACGGTTCAGTTGTTGATAACGTGCGGTTACCGTCTCCGCTTTACCCTCACCACACTGATGCGTGCCTGTTAGCTGCTGTTCGATATTCTGTAAGGCCTCCGGCACAACCTCATTGAGCACTTGAGCGCCAAGACTACCGCCGACCACCAACAACTTGATCGGATGGCCGCTTGCGGAATCCGGTAACGGCCGCTGTGCCAATTGTTCAATGTCACGGCGCAACGGGTTACCCACCCATTGCGCGCGCTTGATGACTTTTTTACGCAATGGCAACCCTGCCATTACCACCGTCGCGATAGGTGCCAGTAAACGCGTCGTCATCCCCGGCACCGCATTTTGCTCATGCACCAGCAACGGAATACCGGCTAACTTGGCGGCAATCCCCAGTGGCGCACAAACATAACCACCAAAGGTCACCACGATGTCCGGACGCAACTGCTTCAGTAAGCGCTGACACTGGCGTACCGCCGACGCCAACAGCAACGGCGCCTTCACCAGCCGCAACAATCCATGTCCACGAACACCGGTCATCGCAATGCGGTGCAAGTTGATGCCGTTGGCCGGCACCACCCGCGATTCCAACCGACCTTCTTCCGTGCCCAGCCAATCCACCTGCCAGCCGTTATGCTGCAACTGTTTAGCAACGGCCAACGCCGGGAAGACATGACCGCCGGTACCGGCAGCTGCGATCAACGCCCGTGTCATTCAGCACCTCCCCGCGGCGCCACTTTGCGGCCACTCATACGCCGTTCATGGTCGATGCGTAACAACAATCCTACTGCCAGTGATGACACCACCAGGCTGGTCCCGCCGTAGCTGATCAGTGGTAACGTCAGGCCCTTCGTCGGCAAAGCTCCCGAGGCTACGCCAATGTTGACAAAAGCCTGCAGACTGAACCACACGCCGATACCATATGCCAGGTAGCCACCATAACGGTGGTTGATCAACAAACAGCGACGGCCGATCACTAGCGCCCGGCTGACCAGCATTAATACCAGTACAATAACGCTCACTACGCCGATAAAACCGAGCTCTTCAGCAACCACGGACATAATAAAGTCGGTATGAGCCTCAGGCAGGTACTGCAGCTTCTGAATGCTGTTGCCAAGCCCCAGGCCACTAAACTGTCCCTGACCAAAGGCAATCAGTGACTGCATCAACTGATAGCCGGCACCAAAGGGATCTTTCTCCGGCTCTAAAAAGGTCAGCATCCGCTGCATCCGGTAGGGTTCAACGATGATAAGCAGGATCAGCGCCAGCACGCAGGTAAGAAACACACCAAAAAATTGCCACAGTTTGGCGCCTGCCAGGAACAGCATGGCAATGGTGGTCGCCGACATCACCGCTACGGTACCAAAGTCGGGTTGCATCAATAGTAACACTGCGGCGATAAAAAGCAGTACCAACGGCTTAATAAAACCTTTGGTCGCCTCGCGGATTTCCTCTTCTCGCCGTGACAAATAGCTGGCCATGTAAATGTAAAAGAACAGTTTCGCCAGTTCCGCGACCTGGATCGTGATCGGTCCAATTTTTATCCAGCGCTGAGCGCCATTGACCGAGTGGCCGACCAGCAGCACCAGTACCAACATGCCCAGCCCCGTCAGCAACAACTTGCCACTATGCCGTTGCCACAACTGGGTGGGGATGGCCAGCGTCACCAGCATCACTATGAGACCGGCGATGACATACACCGTATGGCGGATAGCAAAGTGAAACGGATTACCGGTTAACTTTTCAGCCGTGGGCAACGATGCCGAGGTCACCATAATAAAACCAAAAATCAACAACACCATCGACAGCGTCAACAGCACGCGGTCATAAAGACTGTTCGCGTGGCCCGGCCACAACCACGCCAAGGTAGCCGCTAATGGCTTCCGCGACGTTGTCTGCATATTCAGATCAAGCTGTTGTTCATGCGCTTTGTTCATCATGCGCCTCCACAGCCCGGGCGAACACGTCACCGCGATGTTCAAAATTATCAAACTGATCAAAACTGGCGCAGGCAGGCGACAGCAGTACCATATCGCCCGGTTCACTCAGGGTTGACGCCAACGCTACCGCATCGTCAAGGCTTTGTAACTGCCGTGAGCCATTGAATAATGCGCCAATGGCCGGCCCGTCTTTGCCAATGGTTAATAGCACATCGACCTGCTTCAAACTTGCCTGTAACGCGCTAAAGTCGGCGCCTTTGCCCTCTCCGCCGGCGATAAGAATCAATTTACCGGCGACAATCGGACGCATACCCTTAATGGCGGCCTCGGTTGCTCCGATATTGGTGGCTTTCGAATCATTCACCCACTTAACACCGTTGCGCTCTGTCACTAATTGGCAACGATGCGGGAGACCATAAAACTGGACCAGATGACGGGCTGCCTCATTAACGGAGATACCCAATGCTGAACTTAATGCCAGTGCTGCCTGGGCGTTGAGCAAGTTATGCAAGCCCTGCACCGTCAATTGATGAGCGCCAAGCAGACGTTTACCCTGATAGCTAATCCAGGTTTCGTCCTGGTGCCTGATGAGCCCAAACTCTGCCGCATCGTCATCACCAAAGCGTAAGGTTGAGCTGCACTGGGTTGGCCAGCACTCCGGTTGCTGACGGTTCAGCACCTGTATCTCCGAACCTTGATAAATGCGCAGTTTCGCCGCCGTATAGTCGGCCAGGCTCGGATAACGATCCATATGATCCGGGCTGATATTGAGCACGGTCGCGGCCTTTGGCCGCAATGAATTGAGGGTTTCCAACTGAAAACTGGACAGCTCCAGCACATAGGCGTCAGCGTTTTGCGCCAGCGCATCCAATACCGGCAAGCCAATATTACCTGCCGCGAGTGCGTTGATACCGGCGCGTCGAGCAATGTGTTCTACCATTCGGGTAACCGTCGACTTGCCATTAGAGCCGGTAATCGCCACCACCGGCTGGCGCACCTGCTGGGCAAACAGTTCAACATCGCCGGTGACGATCACGCCGGCTTGCATCGCCAGCTCGATAGGCTCTTCACGCGCGTCGATACCGGGGCTTAACACCAGTACATCCGCCGCCAGCGTGTCTTCCAACTGCCAACGCCGACAAAACACGTTCTCTGCGCCGATCAAGGCACTTGCCTGTTCTCGCCCCGGCGCCTGCTCTCGTGAATCGAACGCCCTAATGCTTAAGGTACCGTTGCTGATGTCGTTGTTAAACTGACGTTGCAAGTAACGCAGCACGGAAAGGCCGGACTTACCCAAGCCCAGTACCGTGATTTGTTCTACGTTTTGCCAGTCAATTGACGACATTTTTCAGCACTCCGTTTGTCGTGCTGGCACGTCCAAGCTTAACGCAGCTTGAGCGTTGCCAGCCCTATCAGCACAAAAATTAATGATAAAATCCAGAAGCGCACGATCACCCGTGGTTCCGGCCAGCCTTTTAATTCGTAATGATGATGAATGGGTGCCATCCGGAAAATGCGTTTACCACGCAGTTTGTAGGAGCCAACCTGCAACATCACCGAGACGGTTTCCATCACAAACACGCCACCCATAATGAACAGTACCAGTTCCTGGCGCACCAGGATGGCGATGGTGCCGAGCGTGGCACCGAGTGACAACGAACCGACATCGCCCATGAACACCATTGCCGGGTAGGTGTTAAACCACAGAAAGCCAAGCCCGGCGCCAACAATGGCCGCACAAACCACCAGCAGTTCACCGGACAAGGGTAAGTGCGGAATTTGTAAATACTCGGCAAAATTAATGTTACCGGACGCGTAGGCGAACACGCCGAGTGCGCCAGCCACCATTACCGTCGGCATGATCGCCAACCCATCCAGCCCGTCGGTCAGGTTTACCGCATTACTGGTACCAACAATGACAAAGTAACCCAGTAGCAGATACATCAGCCCGAGCTGTGGCATAACCTCTTTGAAAAACGGCACCAACAGTGCGGTTTCACTTGGCAGGCTGCTGGACCAGTACAGGTAAACCACCGCCACGCTAGCAATGATGGATTGCCAGAAATACTTCCACTTGGCGATAAGGCCTTTTGGATCTTTGCGCACCACTTTACGGTAATCATCAATAAATCCGACCACGCCAAAACCAATAACGACAAACAAAACCACCCATACATAGCGGTTATCTAAATCCGCCCACAACAGACTTGAGCCAACAATGGCAACGAGGATCAGCACCCCGCCCATGGTCGGGGTGCCGGTTTTACTGAGGTGACTTTGTGGGCCATCATCGCGCACCGTCTGGCCAATTTGCAGACGCTGTAACCGGGCGATCATCCACGGACCTAACCACAGTGATAAAATCAGTGCACTCAGCACACTTAATATGGCGCGTAGGGTCAGATAGGAGAACACATTAAACGCGCTCTCAAACTGGGTTAGGTATTCCGCAAGCCAAACTAACATGCGTGCTGGTCCTCTTGTGTTTGCTTCTGCATCTGCTCTTTTAACGCTTGTACAACGCGCTCCATATGTGCAGAGCGAGAGCCTTTAACCAACACTGTGACCGGCTGCTCCAGGCTTTGTTGTGTAATGATCTGTAAAATGGCGGCGACAATATCATCCACCGAAGAAAAATGTCGGCCACCGCGGCCGTTGAACACTTCGCTGGCACTTTGACTGAGCACACCGAGCGTAAATAAATTATCGATACCACAGTCGAGCGCGTGGCTGCCGACTTCTTCATGATAAGCACGAGCGTCTGCCCCCAGCTCGCCCATATCACCCAGCACCATAATTCGGTAACCCCGGTAATCACCCAGCAGCTCCAATGCCGCCTTGGTTGAGGCGACACTGGCGTTATAACTGTCATCGATAAGACGAATACGATCGCTCAGCTTATAAGTGGTCAAGCGCCCGGCGACTGGCTGCACCGATTCGAGCCCGCTGATGATATCAACAATGCCTACGCCCAGTTCGTGCGCAGCAGTGCTCGCTGCCAGCGCATTGAGCACGTTGTGTTTACCGGATAGTTGCAACGACACTCGTGCTTGGTTATCGAACAAATGTAAGGTAAAACTTGGCCGTCCTTCCGCATCGAGTTGTACGTCACTGGCATAAACATCGGCGGCATCATCCCAGCCAAAGGTTTGCCAGCGTTTGCCCTCGCGGTTGCGCTCCCAGCAGGGCAAGAACTCCGAGTGGCGAGTCGTTATCGCCAGGCCATCATCCGGTAAGCCCCGAAAAATCTCAGTTTTCGCGCGGGCTACGCCCTGTATCGAACCAAATCCTTCAACATGAGCGGCGCTAACATTGTTCAAAATGGCAACGTCGGGCCGCGTTAGCGCCGTGGTATAGGCAATTTCCCCTGGGTGATTCGCACCTAATTCGATCACGGCGTATTCGTGTTCGGGTTGAATACGCAGCAGCGTCAGCGGCACGCCGATGTCATTGTTAAAGTTACCTTGGGTCGCTAACACCTTATGCCGTTGCGATAAAATCGCGGCCAGCATTTCTTTAACCGTCGTTTTGCCGTTGCTGCCGGTTATGGCGACGGTTTTCGGTGCAACCTCGGCTTTTACTGCTGCACCAAGCTGACCCAGTGCGTAGCGGCTGTCTTCAACAATAAGTTGCGGTATGTTGCTGTCGACTTGCTGCTGACAAACCACCGCCTTCGCTCCCTGGGCAGCGGCTTGGTCAATGAACTCATGCGCATCAAAGTTTTTACCTTTTAACGCGATGAATAACGCATCGGCCATGGATTCGCGCGTGTCAGTGCTTACTTTACTGATCATTATTCCGGCAGCGTCATCCGTCCCTACCACTTTGGCGCCAAGTTTCTCGGCTATCCATTGCAAGCTGACCGTAATCATAGATTGTCTCCTCGTAGCCAGTCGGCAACAATCGCCCGTTCGTTATAATCAATGTGCTCGGTGCCAATCACCTGGTAATCCTCATGGCCTTTTCCGGCTAGCAATACCACATCATCAGCCTCAGCCCGGGCGATAGTATCCAGCACCGCTTCGCGGCGCCCCTGAATCACCCGAGTACGCTTTTTGCTGCCAGTACCCGCTAAGATATCGGCAATGATTTGTTCTGCCGGCTCGGTGCGGGGGTTATCGTCTGTCACCACCACCACGTCGGCGTATTCAGCCGCCACCTGACCCATTTGCGGGCGTTTACCACGATCGCGATCGCCGCCACAACCAAACACACACCAGAGCTTGCCTTTACAGTGCTTGCGTAAGGCTTGCAATACCTGCTGCAGTGCGTCCGGAGTGTGCGCATAGTCGACGACGATGAGCGCCGAACGCTCGTTCTGAAACGCTTCCATTCTGCCCGGAACCGGTTGCAACTGCTGGCATGCTACCGCCGCATCGGCTAACGCCACGCCTTCAGCAACCATTACCGCCAGTGCAGTCAGGAGGTTATAAACATTAAACTGGCCGAGCAGCGGCGACTGCACTTCGACCTGCTGTGTTCGACCCTGCGGTTGATACCAAACCGCATCGAAATGGGTGCCGTCGCCGTTGTAGCGAATATTCTCGGCGCGTAAACCCTGACCATTCGGTTGTTCAAACAGACCGGTTGTGATGCTGTCAGGGAAGTCCTCTAACCAGCTTTCTAAGGCGTTGTCGTCGGCATTAATTATCCGGTGCCCGGCGTCAAAGTCACTGAACAGGCGATACTTTGCCCGCACGTAATTATCCATCGTGCCGTGGTAATCAAGATGGTCACGGCTAATGTTGGTCACCGCTACCGAACTGAAACTTAACGCTTCAACTCGTCGCTGCACCAGCGCGTGGGACGACACCTCCATAGCAATCCACTGCGCACCTTCCGCCACCATCGTCGCCAAACGTTGTTGAACGGTAACAGCATCCGGTGTGGTGTGTTTTTCCGGCAGCAAGCGACCAATAAGGCCACTGCCGGTGGTACCGATGACCGCAGCCTCATGCCCCATCGCTTTAGCCAGTTGCGCGATAAGGTGAGTCACCGACGTTTTGCCATTGGTGCCGGTCACACCTATCACCTTGGCATGGCGGGACGGATGGCCGAAAAAGGTGCCCGCAATTAATGACAACTGTTCTTTTACGGCGGGCATTTTTACCACCGGAACACCCTCCAGCACTTCAACCGTTAGGCTTTCCGCCTCTGCCAATACCGCACTGGCGCCACTGTCCAACGCCTGGCGAATAAACTGCCGGCCATCGGTTAAGTAGCCAGGCACAGCAACAAACAAATCGCCATTGGCGACCTGTCTGCTGTCCAGTTTTAGCCCGCTGATCTCAACATCGGGCAAAGGTTGGTGCACCATGTGTAACAGGTGTTGCAGCTTCATGGCACAGGCCCTCCCACACTGGCAGCCTTCATTGGTTCGTTGTGCAGGTTATCAGGCGCAATATTCAGTAACCGCATGGTCTGACCCACAATGGAAGAAAATACCGGGGCGGCAGCGGTACCGCCATAATAATCATCGGTGCCGGGTTCATTAATGGTCACCACAACCACCACTTCGGGGTCGGACGCCGGTGCCATTCCCGCAAATAACGCCACATACTCGTCACCATAGCCGCCAGTCGCCGTCGCTTTTCGTGTGGTTCCGGTTTTGCCGGCGATACGATAACCCGGCACTTGTGCTTCTTTTGCCGTTCCCTCGCTGACCACCCGTTCCATCATACGGATAACGGCTCGGGTATTATCCGGGCTGAACACCTGCTCGGCCGGTAACGGCGACTCCTGCCGGAAAATCGTTAATGGCCGCAACATGCCCCCGCTGGCAATGGCGGTATAGGCGCGCGCCAGTTGCAACGTGGTGACCGAAAGTCCATAGCCGTAGGACAAGGTCGCCAGTTCAAAATCTGACCAGCGCCGGCGGTTACCAAACATGCCCATACTTTCACCCAGTAACGACACGCCGGTATCATTACCAAAGCCGACATCAAAATAGGTTTGCAACAACGGGTCGACGCCCAGTTCCAGGGCGATTTTGGTAACCCCGACGTTTGATGAATGCTCGAGAATGCCGCCCAGGTTCAGCTCGCCGTAATTGCGCGGATCGCTGACCCGGCGTCCGCCGATGCGCAGCCAGCCAGGGCTGGTATCGATGGTGTCACCGGCTTTGTGCAAGCGGTTTTCCAACGCGCTCAACACCACCAATGGCTTAACCGTTGAGCCAGGTTCGTAGCTGTCGGTAATCGCCCGGTTGCGCATTTTGTAACTTTGCAGGTCCGCACGATTGTTAGGATTAAAGGACGGGCTATTGACCATCGCCAAAATTTCGCCGGTATCAACGTCGATGACCACCGCACTACCCGAGGTTGCCTGATTGTAGCGCACGGCTTTTTTCAACTCGGTGTAGGCAGTCGCCTGAATCCGTTGATCAATGCTTAGGGTTAATTGTTTCGGTTGCTCAGCGTCGGTTTGGCTCACCTCTTCAATAACCCGCCCTTGCGCGTCCTTGCGATAAACTCGCTTACCGGGAGTACCGGTTAGATGTTCATCATAAAGCAGTTCAAGCCCTTCTTGACCCTGCCCGTCAATGTTGGTCAGCCCCAACAAATGGGCGCTGATTTCGCCGGTTGGATAATAACGGCGTGATTCGGTTTTTAAGTAGACACCCGGGATATTTAACTGGCGCACATAATCGGCCTCGCTGGGCGTCACTTTACGTTGTAGGTAGACAAAGCGTCGCTCGGGGTCAGACACCTTACTAACCAATTCTTCGCGATTCATCCGAAACGTTTCGGCTAATGCCTGCCAGCGTCTCGTATCACTGAGTGCATTGGCTTCAGCAATACGCTGCGGGTCGGCCCAAACGGTTTCAACCGGTACGCTGACAGCCAACTCGCGACCGTTACGGTCAACGATCATGCCGCGTTGCACACTCAAACTGGCTGAGCGCAACGAACGCATATCGCCCTGCGATGAATAACGCTCCGGACTGATGACCTGAATGTAAGCGGCGCGCGCCACCAGCACACTGAACACCGAAAACAAAATACTGACCGCCACATAAAAACGCCACTGTGTGCCGACAGCCGGTTTGTTTTTACGGTTGCGCTTGGCCGCTGTTTTTGGCTGTGGTCTTATTGCCATGGCACGACCACCTCATGCTCGCGGGTAATATCGACCATACCCAGCTGTTCCTGCGCGATCCGTTCGACACGACTGTGCTCGGTAAGTGAGTTTTGCTCGATCACCAGATGTCGCCATTCGCGATCCAATAGGTCGCGGTTAGAGAGCAATTGATCTCTGGCCGCGGTAAGTTGCCGGTTTTGATGGGCGATATAAATGACACTCAATGCGGTCATCATCACTAACAACATCAACGCGATCACCCATTTATAGCGGCGCAGATCCTGCAGCAGCATGACCGGTAATGTCGGATAACGTGGTTTAGCCATGAGCCAACCTCCGCGCTACCCGTAACACCGAGCTGCGCGCCCGTGGGTTATGTTGCAGTTCCTGTGCTGACGGCTTGATGGCTTTTCCTTCCAGCGCCAGCGTGCGATCTTTATTCAGTTCCGCTTCGGTCAGTGGCAACCCGGCCGGCACTTGTTTACCCTGGCTGTGAGCACGCATAAAGCGTTTGACGATGCGGTCTTCCAGACTATGGAAGCTAATCACCACCAGCCGTCCACCTTCTTTCAGGGCGTCCAAAGAAGCATCCAACGCGGCTTCAATTTGTTCCAGTTCACGGTTAATGTGAATACGGATCGCCTGGAACGACCGCGTCGCCGGATGTTTATGACGTTCCTTACTAGGCGCAACGCGGCCAATCAAGTCAGCCAGTTGCTTCGTGCGAGTAAAGGGTTCCAACTCACGATCATGGACTATGGCACGAGCAATTTTCCGGGCGAAACGCTCTTCGCCATAGACTTTCAGTACATAAACGATGTCATCAAAGCTGGCATGGTTTAGCCATTCTGCTGCGGTTTCGCCTTGTGAACTGTCCATTCTCATGTCGAGTGGACCGTCGCGCATAAAGCTGAAACCACGCTCGGCGTCATCCAATTGTGGGGAGGAGACGCCAAGGTCGAACAGAATGCCGGTGACCTGGTGGGTCAGTTGTTGTTGTTCAATCACCTCGCCCAAGCGTGAAAAGGGGGTGTGGATAATGCTAAAACGAGGGTCATCAATGTGGCTGGCTGCTTCGATCGCCTGAGGGTCTTGGTCGAGCGCGATAACGCGCCCTTGGTCACCGAGTTGCTGTAGCAACGCACGCGTGTGACCGCCACGTCCAAAGGTGGCGTCAATATAGGTGCCTTGCGGATCAATCACTAACGCAGTAATGGATTCTTCTAAAAGCACCGAAACGTGTTGCGGTGTCGTTGTTGTCATTATAAAGAGAAATCTTCCAAGCGTTCGTTTAAGGTGAAATCGCCTTCACGCTCAACATCCATATCTTGCGCAATTTGGTCATGCCAGGCGGCTTCGTCCCAAATTTCAAACTTATTTAACTGCCCCACCAACATCAGCTTTTTATCAAGCCCGGCATGCTGCCGCAGTGGTGCAGAAATGAGCAAACGGCCATTTTTATCCATATCACAGTCGTCGGCGTGGCCAAGCAGTAAACGCTGTAAACGGCGTTCTGCTGGATTCATGCTGGATAATTGGGTCAACTTACGTTCGATGATTTGCCATTCCGGTAGCGGATACAACAATAGGCAAGGCTGCTTAATATCTATCGTGCAGACCATCTTGCCGTCACAGTCTATCGACAGCGCATGACGATACTTAGCGGGTATCGCTAAGCGCCCTTTACTGTCCAGACTGATTGTTGTTGCCCCTCGGAACATGATCCCCACCTGATCATTTTTGATCCACGATTATCCACAAATCCCCACAATGTTACAGTCTAGGTAGTTAAACTTCCCACTGTCAAGCTAAAAACCTTGCGGAAACTGGGCTTTTCGTGAAATTTTCAGGATTTTTACGTCAAGTCGTTGAAGCCAAAAGGCATTTTGGCTAATGACGTATTGGGGTGTATTTGGGACGTATTTCTGAAACTGAGAGAACGGTTACATAAAGAAGGAGGGAAGCCCGCCGATAAGCCGGGTTCTGTCGTGGACAATCATTCATCTAGCGATCAAGTCACCCTGATCGTCATGCAGTCTACCCGGGTTCAACGCGGGCCGCGCCATAGAACCCCTATTTGACCTTGCTCCGGGTGGAGTTTACCGTGCCACGAACTGTTACCAGTCGCGCGGTGCGCTCTTACCGCACCCTTTCACCCTTACCTGTGCCGCAAGCGGCCATCGGCGGTTTGCTCTCTGTTGCACTGGTCGTCGGTTTACACCGCCCAGGCGTTACCTGGCACCCTGCCCTGTGGAGCCCGGACTTTCCTCCCCTCATGCAAGCATGAGCAGCGATTGTCTGGCAGGCTTCCCAAGCGCGCAATCATACGCCCTGTCGACACAGACCTCAATCAATTATTAAGGTTTTTCAGACCCCATTGGTAGAGTGCATTTTTTCGCTCATCGTAGAGCTTGGCGACTAATGCCGCCGCTTTCTTTAATGGCAGCTCTTCACATAGCACTCGTAATGCTCTCTGTGCCTCAGCTCCCGGTTCGTCAGAGGTCTGTTCCGACGGCTGAAAGCCAGCAACCATTAACACCATTTCACCGCGTTGCTGATTGCTGTCGTCATGCAAGCGCTGCAACAGTTGTTCGGCGTTACCGAACAAGTAGGTTTCGAACTGCTTGGTTAATTCACGCGCCAGCACTAGCTCACGCTCTGGCCCGATAACCTCGGCCATATCCTGCAGGGTGTGCAGGATGCGATGTGGTGATTCATAGAATACCAATGTCCGCACTTCTGTTTTTAGCAGCTCCAGTTGCTTACGCCGTTGCTGTGGCTTAGCGGGCAAAAACCCTTCAAAAGTGAAGCGGTCCGTCGCGATACCGGCACCACTCAATGCCGTGGTGATCGCACAGGGGCCCGGTAACGCGACCACCGGAATTCCCTGACGTCTGCAGGCGCGCACCATGACATAACCCGGATCACTGATTAACGGTGTTCCCGCATCACTGATCAATGCAATCGACTGTCCCTGCTCAAGTTGTTCGATCAGCGTCTGCGCTTTCTGCTGCTCGTTATGCTCATGCAAAGCAATGACGCGAGCCTTAGAGCCAACCTGCTGCAGTAACGGGCGGCTATGCCGGGTATCTTCAGCGGCGACACAGTCAACCGTGCGTAGCACCGCTACGGCTCGTTCCGATAAATCCCCCAAATTACCAATCGGCGTCGGAACAATATAAAGTGTGCCTGTGTTTTTCGTTTCTTTTACAGTACCAGCGGACGACATGTGTGCCTTTGTTTGTTTCAATCAACCTTGGCATTATAGTATCATCACCAGCCAGGCTTTGGCAGAGGACAGGTTTCCGTGACGATTCAATTCAGTCGTACAGTTTATACTCGCATCATGCGAGCTGGCATTGCCATGCTGAGCACCGTTCTGCTCACACAATGCAGCTCGGTCGAGCAGCCGTCGTCGGTGCCACCCGCGACAGCTCCCGACAACGGCAACGAAGTGCTGACCGACACGGTAAAAAGTCAACGCTCTGCAGCTGAATGGCTGGCGGATGCCCGCGAAGCGGACTCGACGGCACAACAACAAACTTTGCTCATTCATGCTGCGTTAGCGTTTCAAAACGACGAACAGTGGCAACAAAGCGCGGCAATTTTGAGTCAAATCAGTCCTCGGCAACTGACGCCGTCCGCCTACCCGCTGTTCCGTCTTGCTCAGGCACAGTGGTTGGCACAGCAGCAACAGTGGCAACAGGTTTCCACCACCCTTGAGCCCATCGCCCAACGATTCCAACAACGGCGCTTAAGGCTACAGGCTCTTAACTTGTTGGCGCTCAGCTACGCTCAACAAAATCAGTATTGGCAAGCCGTGGTGCGACAAATAGAAGCGGAGCAGTATCATGGTGAAGCGACAGCACAACAAAGCCGTGACGCTATTTGGCGCTATCTACGTCAGGTTCCCGCTGCGCAACTGCCACAGCAACGGCCGTCAAACAGTACCATAGCCGGTTGGTGGCGGCTGGCGAAACTGTTTCATGACAGCCAGCAACAGTCGATTGATCTAGCAGAGGGGTTTGCCCGCTGGCAATCAAGCTACCCGGATCATCTCGCCAATGGTTTAGTGACCGAATGGCAACAGCAGTCCTGGCAAACACCGCAGCAGGTTATCGCTCTACTGCCGTTATCGGGACGCTATCAGGCACAAGGCATAGCCGTTCGCGACGGTTTACTGATGGCAGCGGCAGAGCAGCAACAAGACATTACCTTTATCGACACCAACCGTACCGACATCGAACAGCAGGCCGCCCAAATTGTCGAGTCCGGCGTCACTCATGTTATCGGACCGTTATTGAAGGACAACGTTGAAGCCTGGCTGAAACGCCCGTTATCCGGCGTTTTTCATCTTATGCTGAATGAGAGCGACGGTGTATTATCAACGGTACCCACCAATACTATTATCCAGTTTGCACTGGCACCGGAGGATGAGGCTCATCAGGCCGCTGAATATCTTGCCTCGCAGTCGCAACAGGCACCGTTGATTTTTGCCGCCAATAGCGGCTCCAGCCGCCGCATGGTGGAGAACTTTCAACAACGTTTGCAGCAAGTAAGTGATCACTCAGCGACCGTCGGCTGGTATGCTGAGCAAGAGCAAATGCAACCCGTGGTCGAGGAGTTGCTCGGTATCAGCGCGAGTAAACAGCGTATCCGCGAGGTCAAAATCGCGGCCGGTAAAATCATTGTCGACGAGCAGGAGCGCAGTCGTGCTGACGTTGACTCGGTGTACTTACCCGGTAATTTGGCGCAGGTGCGGTTATTAAAGCCATTTATTGATGTCAATCTGTCGCCTTTTGCGCCACCACTGACCGTATACGCCAGTTCCTCGGTGCACGAACGCAGTAACCGCGGCGGTGATTCTGATTTGTCCGGCGTTCAGTTCTCGGACAGTCCATTTCTCATCGGCGCTCATCAACAAAGCTCGGCGCTCGAACAGTGGCTTGAACTGCGCTCCGACATGAGCTTTAACGAAGCGCGACTATTGGCCATGGGCCATGATAGTCTTTATTTGGTGAGTAAAGCACAGGCGCTTAATGTATTCCCTGGCGCACAGTGGAGCGGATTTAACGGACGTTTATCGATAGCATTTAACCGCGTACAAAGAGAACTCGACTGGGCTATCTTTAAGGAGCAAGCCATTCAGCCCTTAAAGTAAACTATGTCAAAAAAAGCCAAAGGAAACCGCGCAGAACAACTCGCGGCCGCGTTTTTATCGCAGCAAGGATTGCAACTCGTCGAACGTAATTTTCGTATCGAGGGGGGTGAAATCGATTTAATTGCAAAACATCAACAAGCCTATGTATTTATCGAGGTCAAATACCGGCATGATGAGAATTTTGCAGCGGCGCTAGAACAAATCACTCCGGCACAATGTCGAAGAATTCGTTTTACAGCACAACACTTTTTACTGCAACGGGGACTGGATCAGCATCGGCTGAGGTTACGCTTTGATGTGATCACTATTACCGGCCCCGACGCTTCCATTAATTGGCTTAAGGATGCTTTTTAATCATGCAGTCAGAGCGCGTTAAAACCGTATTTACCGAAAGTATTCAGACGCAAATATCGGCGGTTGAAGGGTTATCGGATGTTATCGAAGACACTGTCGGACTGTTGGTCAATAGTCTGCTCAATGGCCAGCGTTTGTTTGTTCATGGTAATGCGTCGGCATCCTGGCTCAGTCAGCATTTTGCTGAAAAAATGAATTGCGGAATGAAGCTGGAACGGCCGGCTTTTCAGGCGATTCCATTACAGTCCTATGGCCACCAACAAGTGGCTTCACTGGCGCAAAGTAATGACATTTTGATTGTGATTGCCGCAGCTGACGGTGACGACCAAACGTTAATCGAGACCATGGAAGTGGCACTGAGCCGGGAAATGATCATTGTCGCCTTAACCGGACAGAATAACGAGCTGGTGTCGGGTCTGCTTGGCGCGGATGATGTGGAAATACAGGTACCGTCGCTGAATCCGGCGCGCGTGCTTGAACAACAGTTATTGATAAGCCATTGCCTATGCGAATTGATTGAACAGACCATTTTTCCTCAGGAGCACGAGTAATCATGCAACAGCTTAGCCAAACCTGTTTACGCCGTCGTTTTACCCAAGTTGCTACGGCACTCACGTTATTAGCAACCTTGAATGGTTGCGCCGTGGTTGCGACCGGGGCAGCGGCACTGGGCGTTAGCTCGGTAACCGATCCGCGGACTATCGGCAGTCAGTTGGACGACCAGACCATCGAAATGAAAGCCAACGCTAAGCTTGGCAATGATGAACAATTAGGTGAATACCGTTTACGTGTGGTCAGTTATGACCAGAATGTATTACTGATAGGGCAGGTACCGAACGAAGCCGCTCGTCAACGTGCCGAGCGCATCATTAGCGATACTAACGGTATCGATAACATTTTTAACCAGGTACGTATCAGCTCTCAGGCCGGCCTCTCTACTCAGACCAATGACGCCTGGATTACCAGTCAGGTAAAACTGAAGCTCGCCGCGAACGATAAGGTCGATGCATCGGATGTAAAAGTGGTTACCGAGAATGGTGAAGTGTTCTTGTTGGGGATTGTCGGTGGTGATTCGGCCAACATCGCGGTCGACATTGCCCGCAACGTAAAAGGTGTAACTCGTGTCATCAAAGCGTTTAAGGCGCCTCGCTAAGCGGGGCCTTAAACACCTATTTTATTACTTAATGACTTTTAGATTAGGACGTTTACGGGTTGTAGAGCTTTTCTCCGGGCTCGCCTCAGGTGCGTCGCCGGCATCGTCATCCGTAGATGGCATTTTATCCAGCTGAGGCTCGGCTTCAAACATCGCCCCGGCACCGTTTTCGCGGGCGAACAAGGCAAGCGCTGCCGTCATCGGCACGATCACTTCCATTGGCTGACCGCCAAACCGCGCATTAAAACGTATTTCATCATCCAGCAGTTGCAGACCCACAACCGCGCTGGGTGAAATATTCAGCGTAATTTGTCCGTCGTTGACGAATTGTTGTGGCACCTTAGTACCTACAATCGTAGCGTCGACCACCAGATGTGGTGTCAGCTGGTTATCCACAATCCAGTCGTATAAGGCCCGCAGTAAATACGGGCGCTTAGGGGTCATATCAGTCACTTTCATCATCGCCTCCCAAAGGTAGCGAGCAAGAACTAGCGTGCCAGTTCTTTTTCGGCGTCGGTGAGTGATTCCTGGAACGTTTTACGCTCGAACACACGAATCATGTACGCTTTAATGTCTTTTGCGCCCTGACCTTCCAGTTGAATACCGTAGGCCGGTAAACGCCATAACAGCGGCGCAATATAGCAATCGACTAAGCTGAATTCTTCGCTCATGAAATAAGGCGTATCAGCGAAAATCGGTGCCAGTGACAGCAGTCCTTCCTTAAGTTCCTGCCGTGCTGCGTTGTCGCCGGCGAGGATCTTATCGGCCAGCGCGTACCAATCACGCTCGATGCGATACATCATCAAACGGCTGGTGCCACGAGCGACCGGATACACCGGCATCAATGGAGGATGAGGAAAACGCTCATCGAGGTATTCCATGATGATTTGCGCATCGTACAGGACCAGTTCTCTATCCACCAAGGTCGGCGTCGCATCAGGGTAAGGATTCAGCTGAATCAAATCTTCCGGACGTTCATCACCATCAACGTAACTGATTTCAACACTTACGCCCTTCTCGGCTAAGACCAAGCGAACTTGATGACTTTTCAAATCATCCCGACCCGAATACAACGTCATCACTGAACGTTTATTTGCTGCAACCGCCATTTATTTCTCCAGATAATATCAACGGCAAAAGGGTGGCAAGCCACCCTTAATTACCTTTTCCTGACCATACTGATTACTTGAGATCTCGCCAGAACTCTTTCTTCAGCAGCCAAGCTAAAATGGTGAATACCAACAAGAAGCCGAAGACGAACCAACCGGTACGGCGTTGCTCCAGCAACATAGGTTCACCCATATAGACCAAAAATGCGGTCAAATCGAGCATGGCCTGATCGTATTCACTCTCAGTTAAGCGTCCACTACCGTCGGTTTTAATCCCAACGTAGACTTCTTTCATTTCGCCATCGATGCGACGTTCTTCATACGTCTTCTCTGGCAAGCCTTGCAGTTCTTCCAATACATGCGGCATACCGACATTTGGGAACACGGTGTTGTTAACGCCAAACGGACGGCTGTCGTCTTTATAGAAAGACCGCAAGTACGTGTAGATCCAATCTTCACCGCGAACTCGCGCCACGTTGGTTAGATCCGGTGGCGGGTTACCAAACCAGTTTCCGGCCGCATCAGGCGACATGTTAATGGTGATTAGGTCGCCTGCTTTGTTACCGGTGAACTGAAGGTGCTTTTGACCCAGCTCTTCCGGAATCTCCAAATCGTTAAACATGCGATTGTAACGAGCGTACTCCAGAGAGTGACAGCCCAGACAATAGTTCATGTATAACTGCGCACCGCGCTGCAGAGAAGCTTTGTCGTGCAAATCCACTTTCGCTTCATCTAACGGTACAGTTGGGCCCGCCGCAAATGCCAGCGACGGGATCAAGGTGATAAGAGCGATTAACAGTTTTTTCATTATGACGTCACCCTTTCTGGTACCGGTTTCGTTTTCTCGCGTCGACTGTAGAAGAACAGGAACACGAAGAACGCGAAATACAGGAATGTAAAGATTTGCGCAAATAGTGTCGCTACCGGCGTTGCAGGTTGTGTACCGAGGTAACCCAACACCACAAAGCTGATGACGAAGTTAACCAGGTTCAACTTGTGTAACACCGAACGATAACGCACTGAACGAACCTTACCGCGGTCAATCCATGGCAACAGCGCCAACAGAACGATCGCTGCAAACATCAGGATGACACCCAACAATTTGTCCGGTACCGCACGCAGAATCGCGTAAAACGGCGTGAAGTACCAAACAGGTGCAATGTGCTCCGGAGTCTTCAACGGGTTAGCCGGCTCAAAGTTTGGTGGCTCAAGGAAGAAACCGCCCATTTCAGGGTTAAAGAAAATCACATAACAGAAGAAGAACAGGAAGATACCGATACCAATCAGATCCTTCACGATGTAGTAAGGATAGAAAGGAATTGCATCAACGATGTCGTATTTCTTCGTGAAGCGCTCATGGAACTTAAACTTCGGCTTCTCTTCGTCCGGTACAGAACCCTTAGGCTTCTTAATGGCAACACCGTCCGGGTTGTTAGAACCCACTTCGTGCAGAGCGATAATGTGCAAGAACACCAAAATCACCAGCACCAACGGTAAGGCAATAACATGCAATGCGAAGAAACGGTTAAGCGTCGCGCCGGAGATAACGTAGTCACCGCGAATCCACAGCGTTAAATCATCACCGATAACCGGAATCGCACCGAACAGTGAGATGATAACCTGCGCACCCCAGTATGACATCTGACCCCATGGCAGCAGGTAGCCCATAAAGGCTTCTGCCATCAACACCAGGAAGATGAACATACCGAATAGCCACAGCAATTCACGTGGTTTCTGGTAAGAGCCGTACATCATACCGCGGAACATGTGCAGGTAGACGACGACGAAGAAGGCTGAGGCACCGGTTGAGTGCATGTAACGCAGTAACCAACCGTACTCAACATCGCGCATGATGTATTCTACTGATGCAAACGCGCCTTCCGCACTGGGAACGTAGTTCATGGTCAGCCAGATACCGGTAAGGATCTGATTAACCAATACCAACATGGCGAGCACACCAAAGATGTACCACATGTTGAAGTTTTTCGGCGCGGGGTACTGAGCAAGGTGGATATTCCACGTCTTGGTCATTGGGATGCGTTCATCCATCCACTGTACAAATTTGTTAGCCATTACGCTTGCCCCTTCTCTTCGCCAACCAAAATCGTGTTGTCATCAACGTAGTAATGAGGCGGAACCACTAAGTTCAGTGGCGCAGGAACGCTTTGGAAAACACGACCAGCAATATCGAATTTGGAACCGTGACATGGGCAGAAGAAACCGGATTCTACACCTTCAACGTGTTCGCCCATACCGGATGGCAAGTAGGTAGGAGAACAGCCCAAGTGGGTACAAATACCAACGGCAACGAAAAACTCTTCTTTGATAGAGCGGTATTTATTCGCTGCATAAGGAGGTTGTTGCGGTTCTTCAGAGTTAGGATCACGCAGGTTGTCTTCGATTTTACCCAGACCGTCTAACATTTCCGGGGTTCGACGAACAACCCATACGGGCTTGCCCCGCCATTTCACACGGATCATCTGACCCGGTTCAGCTTTGGCTATATTTACTTCGACCGGTGCTCCGGCGTTTTTGGCTTTCGCACTAGGGTTCCAGGAAGCAATAAAAGGAACAGCTGTAAATGCTGCTCCAGCTCCACCGACAACCCCCGTCGCGACCGTCAAAAAACGACGGCGGCCTTTATCTACAGGCGCATTGCTCATCCATTTATTCTCCAGGTTTGGACGCTCCGCGGTGCATCGCCACGGAATCGGGAATTAGCTGCTGCGTTATCCGCCATACGGATTACAAAAAATGCCTTAGAATGATAAAGAAAACCCACAAAATTTACAAGACAAAAGGCTGGGCACGGCGTTGTTTATAGATGCCGTTACGCGCAACGAACCGCCTGTCGCAGGAAAACGCTTTTATTCGGCTTCGAGGGGGCTGGATCAGGCGGGGGTGTTGGAGGCCATGGATGGCCGGAAACAAGACTACAGGGACGTACTTGTGGCGTCCCCCGACTGACGGGGTCGCGTTACATCAAAAAGTCGCCGGTGTGAGTGCTCCGCCAAGCCGGTTTACCTGTGCGCCAAACGCACCGATGATTTCCTCGCGCCAAAGGCGCGAGCTACGGCCATAAAAAAACCCGGCGATGCCGGGTTTTTGGGGTACAGTTGAAGCTTGAATTAACGCTTCGAGAACTGTGGACGTTTGCGCGCTTTGTGCAAACCGATTTTCTTACGTTCAACCTGACGTGCGTCACGAGTAACGTAGCCTTCTTTACGAAGAGGACCACGGAACGCTTCGTCATACTGCATCAGTGCACGAGTAATACCGTGACGGATTGCGCCCGCCTGACCAGTAGTACCGCCACCACTTACAGTGATGTACAGGTCGAACTTTTCAGTCATTTCTACAAGCTCTAACGGTTGACGAACAACCATCTGAGCGGTTTCACGACCGAAGTATTCTTCCAACGCGCGGTTGTTGATTTGGATGTTGCCGCTACCCGGACGCAAGAATACGCGAGCCGTTGAGTTTTTGCGGCGACCAGTACCGTAGTATTGATTATCTGCCATAGTAGTCTTGCTCCGTTAGATATCCAGTTGTTTCGGCTGTTGAGCAACATGGTTGTGCTCAGCACCTGCGTACACTTTCAGTTTACGGAACATGGCACGGCCTAGTGGTCCACGAGGCAACATACCTTTAACCGCTTTCTGAATTACCATTTCAGGCTTCTTGGCAATCAGCTTTTCAAAGCTGATTGATTTGATACCACCCGGAAATCCAGTGTGCGAGTAGTACATCTTGTCCTGAGCTTTGTTACCGGTTACAGCAACTTTCTCTGCGTTAACAACAACGATGTAATCGCCGGTGTCTACGTGCGGAGTATACTCAGGCTTGTGCTTGCCGCGCAGGCGACGAGCGATTTCAGTAGCCAAACGACCTAAAGTTTTACCTTCTGCGTCCACTACATACCAGTCGCGTTTTACCGTTTCTGGTTTTGCTACAAATGTTTTCATGATAAAAAAACCTAAATCAAAAAGTTCACGGACAGTAATTCCGGGCTTCCCCGCGAATCACAACAATAAAATAATGAGGAAATTCATTAAGTTATCTGCTGCGACCATTGCCTAACCGAAGTTAATGCAATGGACTGTAACGTGGGCTGCGCGGATTATAGGAAAAATGGCGCTAAAGATCACGTACTTTTTGCAGAAAATTTAGCCTACGCTTTGTGCTCTTCGGCAAGATATTGCTGGCTTTGCATCTCCTGCAGGCGGCTGATGCAACGTTTGAACTCAAAGCTCAGTTGACCTTCGGTGTACAATTGCTCAATGGGCACTTCCGCCGAAAGGATAAGTTTCACTTTGCGCTCATAAAATTCGTCCACTAAGGCGATGAAACGGCGCGCAATATCATCGCTGCCACGACCCATCTGTTCGACGTTGCTGACTAACACCGCGTGGTAGAGTTGACTGATTTCCATGTAGTCGTTCTGTGAGCGTGCCGTTTTGCAGATTGCGTTAAAGTCAAAAAACACCACATCATCACTGACTGCCCGCACCTCGATCTCTCGGCCGAGAATATCAATGGTGGTGGCGTCATAGCTGTCTTTGTTTTCCGGAGCCAACTGCGAAAAATACTGCTGCAGGTTCGCGTCAGCCTGCTGATCCAACGGCGAGTGGAAAATTTCCGCTCGGCTGAGTGTGCGCAAACGGTAATCCACACCGCTATCGACGTTAACCACACGACAGTTTTCTTTAATCAGGCGGATAGCCGGAAGAAAACGTTCCCGCTGCAGGCCATTCTTGTACAAATCATCAGGCACGATATTGGACGTGGCGACGAGCACGACCTTGCGCTCAAATAAATATTCAAACAGCTTGCCGAGCAACATAGCGTCGGTTATGTCCTGCACAAAAAACTCATCAAAACAGATGATTTTAGCTTGCGCCGCGATGCGGTCGGCAATGATTTCTAACGGATCGGACTGGTGCTTAAGGGATTTCAGTTCCTGATGCACTCGATGCATAAAACGATGAAAATGAACGCGCCATTTTTTATCCAGTGGCAGGCTGTCGAAAAACGTATCGACTAAATACGTTTTACCACGCCCTACACCACCCCAAAAGTAGAGTCCTTTTGGCGGTTTCGGCGTCGCACTGAACCATCGCTTCCAAAACGGTTGCTGGCACTGGCGCTGCCACAGCAACAGTTGCTGATAGAGTGCTTCGAGCTGTTCAACCGCATGCGCCTGCGCTTCATCGTGGCTGAATCCGTCTTGCTGTAAGTCTTTTTGATACCGCTGTTTTGGGCTTAAGCCTTGGCTGGACACTACAACTTAACCTCAGATCCGATTACCCTAAAATAAGCAGATAGTTTATCATGAAGCTAACTTTCAGCAATCAATAGCAATGCCCCCATTGCGCAGGAGTAGAAAATGAGTTGGATTATTGGTGTGCTACTGGTCATTGTCGGCGCTATCATTGGTTTTTTTGTGGCTAAGTTTTGGCTGAGTTCCGGCACCAACGGCGATCTGGAAAGCCAGGTTGAACAAAGCCAGAAGCAGTTGGCGGATTATCAGCGCGAAGTCGCAGAGCATTTCGCTACCGCGAATGCGCTGGTCGAGCAATTGGCGGAAACTCAGGACAAACTGCAAAATTACCTGAATCAAAGCGCTGAGTTACTGCAGCAACATGGCGTACAGGACGACTTACCGTTTTTCTCTGAGGACACTTTGCGTCAGTTGCGCGTGGCCAACACCGTCAATAAAGACTACCGTTCGGGTCAAAATGATGACGCGGCTGAACAAGCGCCTCGTGACTACACGGAAAAACGCAGTGGTTTGTTTGAGTCCAGCCGTGACAAACACTCAGAAAGGGATTAAAAAAAATAATATCTTGAAACATTTTGCCAGTGAACTCATATAACGAGTCAGCGGTCTGAACGCACAGTTGGTTTTTGTTCGATGAGCAATTAAGCCCTATTCCGAGGAGTAAGTAACACTATGCAGAAACTGTTGACTCTTATTGCCGCTGCTGGCCTTGCCGTTGCCAGCGTTACGGCCACTGCGCAAGCAAGTATCCCGTTTTTTGGTAAATCCGACGAAGTCCCTACTCTGGCGCCAATGCTGGAAGAGGTGACACCGGCCGTCGTGAACATTTCTGTTAAAGGCAAACGCGAAGTCAGACAGCGACTTCCGGATGCGCTACGGTTCTTTTTTGGCCCCAATGCCCCGCGCGAACAAGTTCGTGAGCGGCCGTTCCAAGGGCTCGGTTCTGGCGTTATCATCGACGCAGAAAAGGGCTATGTTGTTACCAATAACCACGTTATCGATGACGCTACCGAAATTTTGGTGACGCTGAAAGATGGCCGCGAATTTGACGCCGAGGTCATTGGTACCGACGAGCGTTCAGATATCGCCTTAATCAAAATTAAAAACGGCGAAAACCTGACCGATATCGAGCTGGGCAAATCCTCCGATTTACGCGTGGGTGACTTCGTCGTCGCTATTGGCAATCCATTCGGTTTAGGGCAAACCGTGACCTCGGGTATTGTCAGCGCATTGGGTCGCAGTGGCCTCGGCATTGAAGAGCTGGAAAATTTTATTCAGACCGATGCTGCGATTAACAGCGGTAACTCCGGTGGTGCACTGGTCACATTGGACGGTAAGTTGATTGGGATTAATACCGCCATTCTTGGCCCCAACGGCGGTAACATCGGCATCGGCTTTGCGATCCCGTCGGATATGATGAACAACCTGGTTATGCAACTGATCGAATTTGGCGAAGTTCGTCGGGGCGTGTTGGGTATTCGCGGGCACGACCTCACTCATGACATCGCTAAAGCACTGGACATTGACGCAAGTACCGGCGCCTTTGTCGCAGAAGCCATTCCTGGTGGCTCGGCCGCTGAAGCCGGCATTAAATCCGGTGATGTGATCCTTTCCGTCAATGGCTCACGCATTGCTTCGTTCTCTGAGCTTCGTGCCTTAGTCAGCAGCATGGGGCAAGGTAAAACCATCAGCCTGGGTATTGTCCGTGACGGTGAAGAATTAGAAGTGGACGTTGTGCTTGGTGCCCAGGATGTTGAAGTGACCGCATCGTCTATTCATCCGGCACTTGAAGGCGCTACCCTGGCGGTTTCAAGTGACCCGGCGGGTATCGAAATTACCGCCATCGAAGAGGGTTCTCCTGCCGCTCGCATTGGTCTGGAAGAAGGCGACATCATCCGCGGTGTGAATCGCCAGATCGTGACCTCGGTTGGCGATTTGCGCAGTGTCATTGAAGACACTGCTGGCGTCGTTGCCCTTAATGTACAACGGGGCAACAGCTCACTTTACCTGGTGTTGCGTAACCCCGGTTAACGTCAGCTACGTCAGAAGCTTACAAAAAGGTGACAGCAGTGATAAGCTGATGTCACCTTTTTTGTTAATAGCGTCGGAACCCCATCATGAGTGCAGCACAATCGGTCTTTCGTTTTATCTTTCAGTCGGTTGGATTGGGTTTAATCGTTGCTGCCATCGTGATTCTGTTGCTCCCCTATCTGTCCAATCATTCGCGTGGCGCACTGGATCAAAATGCAACTGCGCTCAGTTTTAACGATGCCGTTAGCCGCGCAGCACCCGCAGTAGTCAATATCTATAGCCTGGGCGAAATTGAGGGTTCCTATTTTCAACCACGTACCTCACGTGTCTGGCGATTAGGATCTGGCGTTATTATGGACGGCCGCGGCTATATCCTCACCGCACAACATGTGGTCGATAATGTTGATCAAATTTTGGTTGCCTTGCAGGACGGTCGTCAATACGGCGCCCAACTTATCGGCAGCGACTACTACACCGACTTAGCCGTGTTAAAAATAGAAGCCGACAACCTGCCGGTGATACCAACTGCCGAAAATCCACAGACGCGGGTTGGCGACATCGTGCTGGCGATAGGCAATCCCTATAATATTGGCCAGACCATCACTCAGGGCATCATCAGTGCCACCGGTGGCCGCGTTGGGGTCAGTCGTAGTTCTTATTCCGACCTTATTCAGATGGATGCGGTCATTAACCAAGGGGCCTCCGGCGGCGCTTTAGTTAACTCAACCGGGCAACTGATCGGCATTAATAACGCCCGTTTTAACAACGCTTTTGGCGATGGCATTGAAGGCATTTATTTTGCGGTTCCCTTTAGTACCGCCCGGGATGTGATGGAAACGCTTATCGCAGAAGGCAAAGTGGTGCGAGGTTGGATTGGTATCAGTGTCGACCCGAACTCCAGTGATCGGCTTGCCCAACAGGGCATTCAGATAACAGCGGTTGACCCCGGCAGCCCTGCCGCCGTTGCCGGCCTTAAGCCGAATGATGTGATCACCCGCATCGGTGGTAAACCGGTGCGCTCGGCATCGGAAGGCATGAAAGAGGTCGTAAACAGTAAGCCGGGGTCAGCAGTAGTCATCGACTTTTACCGCAACGGTGAGCCACAAAGCGTCACCGTTACGATTGCCGAACCACCGGCCAATTAGTTAATCACGGACGCGAGTAATATCCGCACCCAATTGACGCAATTTGTGTTCAATCGATTCGTAACCGCGATCAATGTGGTAAATGCGTTCGACCACGGTTTCGCCCTGCGCCACAAGACCGGCAATAACCAGCGATGCCGAGGCTCGTAAATCGGTACACATCACCTCAGCGCCGGTCAGTCGGTCGACACCTTTACTGATTGCCGTGTTACCTTCAAGCTCCACTTGTGCACCCATGCGACGCAACTCCGGAATGTGCATGAAACGATTTTCGAAGATGGTTTCACGAATCCAACCACTGCCGTCGGCAATGCAATTTAACGCACAAAACTGTGCCTGCATATCTGTTGGAAATGCCGGGTGAGGCGCAGTAATAATGGTTACTGGCTGTGGTCGACGACTGGCACGAATACGAATCCAGTCATCCCCTTTGTCGATATCCGCACCGGCCTCGGTTAACTTTTTCAACACCGCGTCAAGGCACGCAGGATTCGTGTTGCGACAGGTCACGTCGCCCTGGGTTACCAGGCCAGCCACCAGGAAAGTACCGGTTTCGATGCGATCCGGCATGACCGCATAACGTCCACCATGCAGCTTCTCAACCCCATGCACCACAATGGTATCGGTACCCGCACCATGTATGTCTGCGCCCAACGTATTCAGGAAGTTGGCTAAATCAATAACTTCGGGTTCACGAGCCGCATTCTCAATAACGGTTTTGCCGTCGGCAAGCGCCGCCGCCGTCATCAAGTTTTCGGTGCCGGTAACACTTACCGTGTCCATTAAGATATTGGCACCCTTTAAGCGTCCGTTCACTGCCGCTTTGATGTAACCGTTTTCGACGGTAATGTGCGCCCCCATCTGACGCAGGCCTTCAATGTGAAGGTTAACCGGCCGAGCACCAATGGCGCAGCCACCCGGTAATGACACCTCTGCCTTTCCGGTACGTGCCAGTAACGGACCTAACACCAGAATCGACGCCCGCATGGTCTTAACCAGTTCGTAGGGCGCCACGGTCGTCGACAATGACGCTGGCGAGATGGTCACACTGCCATCACTGAGTCCGCTGTGCTCGATACCCAGCGTTTGCAGCAATTTCAGGCTGGTCTTTACATCTTGTAACTGCGGGACATTATCGAGTTGCACGGTGTCGCTGACGGCGACCGTTGCCAACAGAATGGGGAGTGCGGCGTTCTTAGCGCCGGAAATTGTGACCTCGCCCTGTAAGCGATGGCCACCTTTGATGACGAATTTATCCATGCTGACCATTAACCCTGCGGCATCACTAACTTTTTATCGCGAGCCCAGTCTTCCGGGGTGTACGTCTTTAACGAGACCGCATGCAGGGTACCATCAGCAATCAGGGGTTTTAACGGATTATAAACGTACTGCTGTCGTTTCACCCGACTTAACGACGCGAACACATCCCCTACCGCGATGATGTTTACGTTAGCACCGTCAAGCTGGACATGCACTTCGGCAAGTTCCAGTTGGTCTTTTAATAAGCCTTCAATTTGTTCTGCGTCCATCATTATTACCTTTTTTACAGCAGGTGTAAGTGTCAGGACGCTAGCTTAACGAAAGCACGCCCTCAACGCCACTGACCGCTGCAATTTGTTGCAACTGTTGACTTGCTCCGACACATTCAATCGACGTGACGTTTTGCGCTTTTACGACTTCCAGCA
This sequence comes from Idiomarina aquatica, assembly GCF_003987185.1. Lineage (GTDB taxonomy): Bacteria > Pseudomonadota > Gammaproteobacteria > Enterobacterales > Alteromonadaceae > Idiomarina > Idiomarina aquatica. Next base: position 1,082,550 of record NZ_PIPS01000001.1, read on the forward strand.
ATAATGCCACGCCAGCAGTATCTACCGCGTCAACCTTACTCACATCCACCCGTGATATGGCTTTGCCATTGACGTCACTTAGCCACTGCGACCAAATTGCCGGAATCGTTTCTCGTGTCAAAGCACCCGCCAGCTCCAGCGTATGTTGATCATCGCTGAAGCTGATCTGGATACCGTTTAACTTGCGTGAACTCGCCATTATGCCGGTACGTCTACTTCGTCGTCCAACGAGATGGGTTGCTCTGCCTTGTCTTTCAGCAAAGCGATGGTGTTATCAATGCCTCGGGCACGGATCACCGAAGAAATCTCACTTTGCTTGCTTTGCAACAGGCTCACACCTTCAACAATGAGGTCGTAGGCTTTCCAGGTCTCGCTTTCACTGTCATAACGTACCGCGAAATCAAGCCGTATGGGCGGTCGACCCTGTTCAATAACCCGTGTTTCGACACGTACCGCGCGGTCATCCGGCGAAACGTTCTTCGGGTTAACGAACTCAACGTCGTGCTTTGACTCGTCATATTGTGTAAAAGCACGAGCATAGGTGGCAACAATGTAATCTGTAAAAGCTTGGTAAAAAGCCTGCCGTTGCTCGCTGCTGGTGTCTTTAAAGTAACGGCCCAACACCTTTTTCGACGCATAAATGTTGTCGACGTAAGGCATCAGCTCTTCTCTGACAACCGTTTTTAGATAGTTAGGGTCGTCATTAATCCGGTCGCGTTCCTCAGCAATACGAGCGAACGTCTTTTCAGCCACCTGCTCCAGCAAACGGTATGGGTTATCGTCTTTAATCACTTGCGCCGACGCAGGGGCAGCGATCATCAGTAGACTCAGTGCCCAAAAAATTAATGCCTTCATGTTTATCTCCTTAACTTAATCGTTACCCTGGCTGAACAGGAATTGCCCGATTAGCTGCTCAAGTACCAATGCTGACTTCGTGTCACTGATGGTATCGCCGTCTTCTAACATGCCCACGGTGTCATCAATAAAACCCGGTTGCAGACCAAGGTACTGTTCGCCCAGCAAGCCTGACGTTAGCACCGACAATGAGCTGGTTTCAGAGAACTGGTCGTAGTCCGCGCTGATTTCCATCTCTACTGTGGGTTCGTAATATTCACCGGTCAACGTGATGTTGCTTACGCGTCCGACAACAACCCCGCCGACTTTTACCGGCGAGCGCACTTTGAGGCTGCCGATATTATCGAACTTTGCATAGAGCTTATACGTTTCGCCCGACGTTGCGGCACTGCCACTGGCAGCTCTAAGCGCGATAAAAAGTAAGGCAAGTACGCCAAGTACAACAAACAAGCCAACCCAAATCTGTGTTTTACGTGATTCCATGGTTTCTACCCACCAAACATCAAAGCTGTAAGAATAAAATCAAGTCCGAGAACAGCCAGTGACGCCGTCACCACTGTCGAAGTCGTCGCTGTGCTAATACCTGCAGACGTTGGTACGGCACGATAACCTTTGTAAAGTGCGATCCAGGTCACTACAAATGCAAATACGATGGATTTAATAATGCCGTTCAATAAATCGTCGTACCAATCGACCGACGACTGCATCACCGACCAAAACGCCCCTTCATCAACACCCAGCCAGCCGGAACCCACCAGGTAACCGCCGTAGATGCCGACCGCAGAAAAAATCAACGCCAGTAATGGCATGCTGATAAAACCGGCCCAAAACCGTGGCGCCACCACCCGTCGTAGCGGGTCTACAGCCATCATCTCGAGGCTGGACAGCTGTTCGGTCGCCTTCATCAAACCAATTTCAGCGGTCAACGCCGAGCCCGCCCGACCGGCAAACAACAAGGCCGTCACGACGGGGCCTAACTCGCGCAGTAGCGACAGCGCCACCATCGGTCCGAGACTCTGCTCGGCACCATAGTCCACCAATATGGTATAGCCCTGCAGACCAAGCACCATGCCGATGAACAGACCGCTGACAATGATGATAAGCAACGACAAGACGCCAACGACGTACATCTGTTTGATGAACAAAGGAAACGATTTGCGCGGGTTCGGCTTACCGATTATCGCACTGAGCAACATCGCTAACGCATAACCAATCCCAGCGACTTGATTCAGTGACGTGTGCCCCACTCGGCGCAGCTGTTCGATCATCGCTGACCTCCTAATAAGTCACTGGCAAAGTCATCGTCAGAATAGTGGAATGCCACCGGACCATCGGCCTCACCGTGCAAGAACTGTTTAACCAATGCGGTGTCATCTTTTAACAATGCCTGCGGCTCACCCTCTGCAACCACTCGTTTGTCCGCGATAATGTAGGCATAGTCGGCAATGCTCAGCACCTCATCGACGTCGTGTGTCACCACGATTGAGGTTAACCCAAGCGAATCATTTAACGACTTGATTAGCTTAACGATCACCCCCATCGAAATCGGGTCCTGCCCGGCGAACGGTTCATCGTACATGATCAGATCAGGATCCAGCGCAATGGCTCTTGCCAGCGCCGCACGCCGTGCCATACCGCCGGAAAGTTCCGCCGGCATCAAGTGTCGGGCGCCGCGCAAACCAACGGCTTCGAGCTTCATAATGACAATGCTGCGAATCAACCGTTCGGATAAGTTGGTGTGTTCTCGCAACGGAAACGCGACATTGTCGTAAACGCTCATATCGGTAAACAGGGCTCCACTCTGGAACAACATGCTCATCCGTTTGCGTAATTCATAAAGCGGTTTTCTTGCCAGTTGAGGCACTTCCACATCCGCCACCTTAATGCTTCCCGATGACGGCTTTAGCTGCCCGCCAATGAGTCGCAACAAGGTTGTTTTACCGATGCCGCTCGGTCCCATTACCGCGACCGTTTTACCTTTCGGAACGGTTAACGACAAGCCCTCATAAATGGAACGCTCGCCATGTGAAAAATGCACATTGTTCAGCTCGACAAAATTGCTCACTGTGCTTCCTGTGTTATCGTTTCTTTAAGCTTACGTAGTTTAGCGCGTAAGCGTCTAATCACTAACTGTAAAAATGTTGCAAAACATATCAGTTAATCGAATCAACCAATGTCATCAATTTCTGCGCAAACTGTTCGCGATCGGCCTGGCAATGCTGGCAAAGCTGCAGTTGCTCAAACAAACGGGCACCGTGCACAGAAAAGAATAACAATTCCGCCAACTGCGGATCAGGCGTATCATTTTTTATCGCGTCGAAGGTCTGCCGGACATGCTCTTGTAACGGCTCCAGCAGTTCTGGATTATTTGCCGCAACGGCCAACATACCGCTGCTCAATTGTGCACATTCAGCATCACTGTTTAATGAGGCTAATAGAATACTTTTTAGTTCACGGCGTGGATCGTTTTCGAGTTGCTCACGAAAGTGCGCACGCAAGGCATCGAATTGTTGCACCATACGCTCTAGCATAGCGGCTAACAGCGCGTTTTTATTGGCAAAGTGATACAGCAAACCGCCTTTACTGATACCGGTTTCCTGACACAGGGCATCAAACGTCAAATGCGCAGCCCCCTGCTCCGCAACCAGTTGTTCTGCCGCGTCTATAATTGCATCACGATTGCTTGGCCGACCCACCATTTACTGCTTCCCGGGGCTCATTTAGGGCCCACTTTATTAACCGTCCAGTTGGTATAGTAATTAACTCTTAATAAAAAAGCAATATTCTCTGCACCGTCACGGTAGGCATAGCCATTGATAATGACGTATCATTAGCGCATAAACTGACAAGCTGGGAAGATTCTATGAAGCAAGTCACACATGACTTTCGCCCGCTCGGCCACGATGTGCTGGAGATCGAGCAAAGCGCTATCGCAGGCCTCAAACAATACATCGACGAACAATTTAATCGCGCCTGTCAGATCATGTTCGATTGCAAAGGCCGGGTGATTGTCATCGGCATGGGTAAATCAGGCCACATCGGTGGAAAAATAGCCGCAACACTGGCTTCTACCGGCACGCCGGCATTCTTTGTCCACCCGGGTGAAGCCAGCCATGGCGACCTCGGTATGGTAACCGACAACGACGTTGTTATTGCCATTTCCAACAGTGGTGAAACCTCAGAGGTTCTGAATATTCTACCGGTGATAAAACGATTAGGTGTGAAGCTGATCGCCATGACCGGCAACCCCGAGTCAACGTTGGCACGCCTTGCTGACGTGCATGTCTGCATTAAGGTAGAACAAGAAGCCTGCCCATTGGGTTTAGCGCCCACCGCCTCGACGACTGCCACCCTGGTTATGGGGGATGCGTTAGCCGTGGCTCTGTTGAAAACCCGGGGCTTTACCGCCGACGACTTTGCCTTGTCTCATCCCGGCGGTTCACTGGGTAAGCGTTTGCTGCTGCGCCTGCAGGACATTATGCACACCGGTGATCGCGTGCCGGTAACCGAACAAACGGCGCTCATCAGTGAAGCCTTATTAGAAATGTCGCGCAAAGGCCTGGGCATGACCGCAATTGTCGATGACAACAAGCGCCTGGCGGGCATTTTCACGGATGGTGACTTACGCCGCATTCTCGACAATCGTATCGATGTTCACAGCACCGGTATCCATGAGGTTATGACACGTTCCTGCATTACCGCGAACGCCGATATGCTGGCTGCGCAAGCGCTAAAAATTATGCAGGATCGCAAAATTAACGGTCTTATCATTGTTGACGAGGATGGCCGTCCCGTTGGCGCAATGAACATGCATGACCTGCTACAAGCTGGCGTTGTCTGAGGAGATAATCAATGGAGATGATTAATACCTGGTATGGCGATATCGAGCAGGCGCTGCTGAAGAAGTTTCAACAGGTACGTTTACTGGTGCTCGACGTGGATGGGGTATTTTCGGACGGCCGTATTTATTTAGGTAACGACGGTGAAGAGCTGAAAGCCTTTCATACCCGTGACGGTTTTGGCATGAAGGCACTGGTTAACGCCGGCTTTACCACGGCCGTGATTACCGGCCGTCAGTCTGCTATCGTCGAACGCAGAATGAAGCACCTGGACGTGGGTCATATTTTTCAGGGACAATCCGACAAAACCGTCGCTTATCAGCAATTGCTTGAGCAACTCGATGTGACCCCCGAGCAGGTCGCTTACATCGGCGATGATGTTCCGGATCTGGCATTAATTCAACGTTCCGGACTGGGTATCGCCGTTCATGATGCGCACCCGGCCGTGCAACAAGGCGCTGATTATATTACCCGGTGCGCGGGCGGCCACGGTGCTGTTCGCGAAGTCTGTGACTTATTACTGTTGGCCAGTGGCCAGCTTCGCAGTGCTGAGGGGATCAGTCTGTGAGTCGTCGCATCACCTTCATTCTGCTACTGCTGTTCGGGGCTGGACTGTTACTGGTCTGGCGCCCTTTTATCGACGAAGGTGAAGATACTGCCCAACAACGTTCACAAATCATGAAGCCCGATTTCACCGCTCGGGGGCTGGAAACCCGATTATTTGAGTCGGAAGGAAACCTGGCACATCAGCTTAAAGCGGATGCCATGGCACACTACCTGCAAATCGGGCTGACAGAGTTAACCCAGCCGGTTTATTCGGTGTATACCGAGGACAATCAGGCGACCTGGCAAATCAGTGCTGAACAAGGCACTTTTTATGACGACCAAACGCTGATCCTGGAGCGTGGTGTTGAAATAAAGTCGCTTCAGCCTGATACTGCTATACAAAGGGTTGTGACGGAATATCTGGTCATTGATATGGCCGCTGAAACAATGCGCACTGACTATCCAGTTACCCTGTTTGGGCCACAACTTACGATTCAGGGCGATGGTCTGAAAGCTGACTTATACGCCGAAAAAATGGAGCTAAACCGACATGTTAAGACCGTATTTGAGCCTCGCTAGTGGCGTTATGCTGCTCGTCAGTGCGAACGTTTATGCGCAAGGCGAAGCGGACTTCTCGAAAGCCATTGAATTAACCGCCGGGCATGAAGAACTGGATATCAAAAACAACCGGCTACTGCTGACCGATAATGTTACCGTCAAACAGGGCACGTTGGAAATTAAGGCCGATCGTGTCGAAGCTCTGCGAAATGCGGATCAACAGGCGGACACCTTTATCGCGGAAGGAAATCCAGCGACCTATACTCAACAACTGGACGACGGTTCCACCATCAGTGCACAGGCCGACCGTATTACCTACTATCAGGCACGTGAAGTGCTGGAACTGGTGGGGAATGCTCAAGTCTCGCAGGGCTCCAGCCGTTCGAGTGCGCAAATTATTACCTATGACCTGGCTCAGCAGACCGTTTCAGCCAGTGGCGAAGGTTCTGAAAACAACCGGGTAACCACCATATTCACACCGCCGAAAAAGAAAAAAGACGATAAAAACGGGAGCAACAACTGAGTTCATGGCTACTTTATCCGTTCGTCATTTAGCAAAGAGTTACAAACGCCGGCAAGTGGTTAAGGACGTGAGTCTGGAAGTCAGCCAGGGGCAAATCATTGGGCTGCTGGGCCCGAACGGTGCCGGTAAAACCACGACCTTTTACATGATCGTAGGCTTGGTGAACAGCGACAAAGGACAGATTTATCTGGATGACACCGACTTAACCCTGCTGCCTATGCACGAGCGAGCGCGACGTGGCATCGGTTATTTGCCGCAGGAGTCATCGATTTTCCGGAAACTGACCGTGCGCGACAATCTGATGGCAATCCTGGAAACTCGCAAAAACCTCACCGCAGTAGAGCGCGAAGAAAAGGTTGATGCACTGTTAGAAGAGTTTCACATCGGCCACATCGCCAATAGCCTCGGCATGAGCCTTTCCGGCGGCGAACGCCGCCGCGTTGAAATCGCCCGCGCATTGGCGGCGGACCCGACCTTTATTCTGCTTGATGAACCGTTTGCCGGGGTGGACCCGATTTCTGTACTCGATATCAAGAAAATTATCGAGCACCTTAAACAACGTGGCATTGGTGTTTTGATCACCGATCATAATGTACGTGAGACCTTGTCAGTATGTGAGCATGCTTATATTGTCAGTCACGGACAATTGATTGCCAGCGGTGATGCTGAGAGTATATTATCAAATCAACAGGTTAAGGATGTTTACCTCGGTGAGCAGTTCACACTGTAAGCAGCATAGCGTGAAGCCGGGAGTCAGATAAATGCGACAAAGCCTTCAGTTAAAAATCGGTCAGCAGCTGACCATGACACCACAACTACAGCAAGCCATTCGCCTGCTGCAGTTGTCGTCGTTGGATCTACAGGCTGAAATTCAGGAGGCACTGGACAACAACCCGCTGCTTGAAGTTGACGGTGACCATCAGGACGTCGAGGGTGAAGCACCAGAAACCTCTAATCATCGTGATGACAGCCATCAGGAAACCTCTGATGTGCTGAAAAAAGATCAACTCCCTGATGAGCTCCCGGTCGACAGCAGCTGGGATGATACCTATACCTCATCCACTCCGACATCGGTTACCAGCCCTAACGGTAAAAGCTATGACGGCGAGATGGATGTCTATCAGGGCGAAACCAGTGAGTCACTGCAGGATCACCTGTTGTGGCAAATGCAACTGTCGCATTTTTCCGATGAGGACACTGAAATAGCCGAAGCCATTATCGAGTCGATTGATGATAATGGCTACCTGACTTCCTCCGTTGACGACATCGTTGCCGCGTTACAGCACCTGGACGTTGGTGAAGACGAAGTGCTGATGGTGCTGAAGCGTATTCAACATTTTGATCCCGTTGGTGTTGGTGCCCGCGATGTCGCCGAGTGTCTGAGCATTCAGTTACGTCAACAAGTAGAAGACTCACCACTCAAAGAACAGGCGCTGGAGCTTGTACAGCAACACATGGACCTGCTCGGTAGCCGCGATTACCGCACCATCCTGCGCAAAATGCGCTTATCCGAAGGGCAACTGAAAGAGATTATGCAATTAATTCAGCAATTGCATCCTCACCCCGGTGAACAAATTGCGCAGAAGCCGGTTGAATACGTCATACCCGACGTTTCAGTGGTAAAAAAACAAGGGCGCTGGGTGGTCGAATTGAATCCCGACAGCGTACCCAAATTAAAAGTGAACGAAGAATATGCGGCCTTAAGTAAAGCCGCAAAATCCGCAGCAGACAGTCAATATATAAAATCGCACACGCAGGAAGCGCGCTGGTTCATTAAAAGTTTGGAAAGTCGTAATGAGACCTTGTTAAAGGTTGCACACTGCATTGTTCACCGCCAACAAGGCTTTTTTGAACACGGTGAAGAGGCTATGAAGCCGATGGTACTCAACGACATCGCCGAAGCCGTCGATATGCATGAAAGCACCATTTCACGGGTCACTACGCAGAAATATCTACACTGCCCACGGGGCGTGTTTGAACTCAAATACTTTTTCTCCAGTCATGTCAATACAGAAGCAGGAGGTGAGTGTTCAAGTACCGCTATTCGTGCTTTAATTAAGAAGTTAGTGGCGGCGGAAAACCGCGCTAAACCATTGAGTGACAGCAAAATTGCTGAACTCATAGCAGACCAGGGAATCCAAGTAGCAAGGAGGACAATTGCGAAGTATCGGGAGTCGTTAAACATTCCGTCCTCGAGCCAACGCAAGAGTCTGCTTTAATCGTGATAGAAACAAGAAGGAAGACGTTATGCAAATTAATTTGACCGGTCATCACATCGATATTACCGACGCACTGCGTGACTATGTAGACACTAAGTTCGCTAAACTTGAGCGACACTTTGACCACATCAACAATGTTCACGTCATCCTTAAAGTAGAAAAAACGGCACAAATCGCGGAAGCCAACCTGCACGTTAATGGCGGCGAAATTTTTGCCGATGCCCAACACGACGATATGTATGCGGCCATCGATGGTTTAATTGATAAACTCGATCGGCAAGTTATTAAACACAAAGAGAAAATGAAAAAGCATTAATCATGCAACTGTCTGAACTGTTAAGCCCCGACTGCACCAAGTGTGCAGTCGAGGGCGCAAGTAAAAAACGGCTATTAGAAACCATTAGCCAAATTGCGGCTCCCAAGCTGGTCGGCATTACCCGCCATGATATTTTTGAGAGCCTGTTAAATCGCGAACGTTTAGGCAGTACCGGTATTGGCCTTGGTATTGCGATTCCACATGGTCGCTTACCCAATGCAACTCAGCCTGTGGCGGTGTTGATAACGCTTGCCGAGCCGATTGAGTTTGACGCCATAGATAACCAGCCCGTAGACATTATTTTTGCCCTGCTGGTACCCGAATCTGAACACGAAAATCATCTGCAAACGCTGGCCACCGTAGCACGCCGCATGAATGATAAAGTGTGTACCCGTGCACTGCGAGCGGCACATAGTGACCAGGATCTTTACGACATTTTTGTTAATGAGGACAGTGACGGATCATGCAGTTAATCGTTGTTAGTGGCCGGTCTGGTTCAGGAAAAACCATCGCTCTTCGGGTTCTGGAAGATCTTGGCTACTACTGCGTTGATAACCTTCCGATCGCTTTGTTACCGACGCTGGTGCATGCCGTAATGGCGCAATATGATCGCATTGCCATCAGTATCGACGTAAGAAATTTACCCGAAAATTCGGAAGAATTACTCGAGTCGCTGGACTTTCTCCCGGCTGAAGTCGAGCCGGAAATTTTGTTCATTGATGCGGATGACCAAACCTTATTACAGCGCTTCGGCGAAACCCGCCGGCTACACCCGTTGTCACAAAAAGAACTGCCCCTCACTGACGCCCTACAGCTTGAACACAAGCTACTTGAGCCGATTATGGAGCGTGCCAACTGGCGCATCGACAGTAGCCACTTGTCGTTGCACCAACTGAGTGAGCAAGTCGCCGAACGAGTGCTGGGGCGGGCACAGAAAAAGCTCATCATCGTCTTTCAATCGTTTGGCTTCAAATACGGCTTACCCAAAGATGCCGACTTTGTCTTTGATGCGCGCATATTGCCAAACCCACACTGGCAGCCAGAGCTCAAACTGCTCAGTGGCCTGGATGATGATGTCCAGCATTACTTCCGGCAACAACCGCTGGTTGCTAAGTACATCCATCAGGTGGAAAACTTCCTGGCCACCTGGATTCCACATTTTCAGCGCAGCAACCGTAGCTATCTGACCATTGCCACAGGTTGCACCGGCGGTCAGCACCGTTCTGTTTACATCACCGAGCAGTTGGCAGAACGTTTTCGTCATACGGCGATTAATGTGCAAGTGCGCCACCGTGAGATAACAAAATAATGGCAACCCTCTGTAAAACACTGATCATTCGTAATAAACTTGGTCTACACGCACGCGCAGCCACCAAACTGGCGCAACTTACCCAGCGTTTCGATGCCAAAATCGCGGTTGAACAAGACGGCCAGCGTGTCGATGCAGCCAGTGTCATGTGTCTGATGCTGCTTGCCGGTAAACAAGGCAAAGCGGTTAATGTATATGCCGAAGGCAATGAGGCCGAAGCCGCGTTGGCAGCCGTTACCGAGTTATTTGAACAGCGCTTTGAGGAAGACGAATAAGCATGGTCGCCGAACTGACCGATAAAGAATATGCAATGCAGCGTATTCAAGAGGTGAATGCTGCCCTGGCGGACGGCATGTACGTGGCTGCCCGCCGTATGCTGCATAACATGCCGGCCTGTGACATCGCGCTGTTACTGGAGTCATCACCGCCGAAAAACCGTGCCATCGTCTGGAAGCTGGTCGATGTTGACGAACACGGTGAAATCCTCGAAGAACTCTCCGAAGAAGTACAGAAGTCGATCATCCGGCAAATGGCGCCGGAGAAACTGGCCGCCGCAACCGAAGGCATGGACACCGATGACCTTGCCTATGTTCTTCGTGGTCTTCCGGATCAGGTTTATCAGGAAGTGCTTAAGTCGATGGACGAGCGCGACCGCGAACGTGCAGAGACGGCACTGTCCTATGATGAGGATACCGCCGGCGGTATCATGAATACCGACACCATCACGGTTCGGGCCGACGTCAGCGTTGACGTGGTTCTGCGTTATTTGCGCTTGAAGGGTGAGTTACCCGAAGCCACTGACATGCTCTATGTTGCTGATCGCAACGACAAACTGATTGGTGAAATCTCGTTGGCGCGGCTGGTTACCGTTGATCCCAGCAAAATTGTTTCTGACATCATGTCGACCGAAGTGGTCAGTATCCCGGTCGATATGCAGGAAACCGAAGTCGCTAAACTTTTTGAACGCTTTGACTGGGTTTCCGCGCCGGTTGTTGACGCAGAACAGCAATTGGTCGGTCGTATCACCATCGATGACGTGGTTGATATCATTCGTGAAGAAGCCCAGCACTCGATGCTGAGCATGGCCGGTCTTGAGGATGATGAAGATACCTTCGCACCGGTACTGAAAAGTACCCGTCGCCGTACCGTATGGCTGGCGATTAACTTGCTGACCGCGTTACTGGCGGCAATGGTCAGTTCGTTGTTTGAAGACATTTTGGCGCAAATGGCAGTGCTCGCCATTCTCAATACCATCGTCCCAAGCATGGGCGGTATCGCCGGCAGTCAGACACTGACTCTGGTTATTCGGGGTATGGCGCTCGGCCACATCGGTACCAGTAACTCACGTTGGCTTATCGGTAAGGAGCTCGCGATTGGGGCGCTTAATGGCGTTATCTGGTCGGTCTTGATAGCCGCCGTTGTGGCGTTGTGGATGCAGAGCTGGCTGGTCGGTGGCATTATCGCCTTCGCGATGATGGCGAACTTACTGGCAGCCGCGCTGGCCGGGGTTACGGTGCCAATGATATTGAAGAAATTTAATATTGACCCTGCCCTTGCAGGCGGGGTCATTCTTACAACGGTTACCGATGTTGTCGGTATTTTTGCCTTCCTTGGCACCGCGACGTTGTTGCTTTCCGCCTAACCGTTAAACACCGGCAATTCGTAATTCATCCAGTAACACCGACCCGGTATGCAGCGCGTGCCGGGTGTCTGTGTCATTGCCAATAGCAACAATATTGCGCAACATATCTTTCAGGTTACCGGCAATGGTAATCTCTTCCACCGGATACTGTATTTCACCGTTTTCTACCCAGAAACCGGCGGCTCCGCGTGAATAGTCGCCATTCACCAGGTTCACACCCTGCCCCATGAGTTCGGTGACCAGCAGACCTTTACCCATTTGCTGGCACAGTTGCTGTAACGATTTATCCGAGTGGGTCATACGCCAGTTATGGATACCGCCGGCATGCCCGGTAGGCGTGCGATCCAGCTTTCGGGCTGCGTAACTGGTCAGCAGGTAAGTTTGCAGTACGCCGGCTTTAATGATGTCCTGCTTGCGAGTTGCTACTCCTTCATTATCAAACGGCGTGCTTGCCAGCCCACCAACCAAATGAGGGTCTTCCGTGATGGTTAGCCACTCGGGTAAGATGGTTTCTCCCAGCGCGTCCAATAGGAAGCTCGACTTACGGTACAGGTTGCCCCCACTGATGGCGGCAATCATATGGCCAAACAGACTGCTCGCGACGTCGGCACGGAAAATTACCGGTACCTTCGCCGTATCAATCTTACGCGCACCCAGTCGCGCCAACGTTTCTTCGGCCGCTTGCTCAGCAACCTGTTCAGCGGCCAGCAAGTCGTCCGTGCGGCGGGCGACGGTATAGCTCATGTCTCGCTGCATTTTACCGTCTTGCTCTGCAATCAGCACACAGCTGAGATTCTGCCGTGACTGCAGATAACCGCCGATAAAGCCGTGGCTGTTGCCGTAAACTTTAAAGCCACTGTGTGAACCATAGTGGGCGCCGTCTGAGTTGATAATCCGTTTATCCAGAGTTAACGCATGTCGCTCGCACCGTAGCGCTTGTTCAATAGCATACTCGGGACTTTGGTCGCCCGGATGGCAAAGCTCAAGCTCAGGGTATTCGAACGCCATCAGTTCCTTCGGTGCTAACCCGTTATAAGGATCTGCGGAGGTGTGGCGGGCGATTTCGCAGGCTTTATTAACCGCAGCACGAATCGCCTCGGTCGACAAATCGGTGGTCGACGCCGAGCCCTTCTGATGATCGCGGTAGACCGTAATGCCCAGTGCGCCATCCTGGTTAAACTCAACGGTTTCAACCTCACCCATGCGAGTACCCACCGAAATTCCCGAGCTCTTGCTGATCGAACATTCTGCATCGCTCGCGCCAAGCTGGCGAGCAATATCTAACGCCTCGGAAACGGCCTGCTTCACTTGCCCAAGCTGTTGCTCTAGTTGTTCGCGTTGTAATTTCAAAAAGCTCTCCTTAAACCGCTACCGGCTTGGTAGCGAAAACTGCTAAACTTAGTCTTCATTCATAACCTGTGTACTGCACTACTCATGACCAAGCACACTTCTGATGCCAACGATGGCCAACACGACGACGAGTCGTTTGTCAGTAAGTCCCAGATCAAACGCGAAATGGACGCGTTGCAGGATCTTGGCAAAGAACTGATCCAGTTGACCGATACCCAACTCAAAACCATCCCGTTAGATGACGAGTTGCGCGATGCTTTGCTGCTGGCCCGACGCATTCGGAACAAGCACGAAGGCTACCGTCGCCAATTGCAGTTTATCGGCAAACTGATGCGCCAGCGTGACCCACAGCCAATTAAAGAGGCATTGGCCGAATTGCAAGGACGTCACCAGCAGGCTACCGCCCAGTTTCATCACATTGAGCAATGGCGTGACCGCATTCTGGCTGAGGGCGCCAGCGCTATTGATGAACTGTGCCAACAGCAGCCCGAGGCTGACCGAGCACAGTTGCTGTCGTTATACGCTGAACACCTGCAACAGCAGCAACACAATAAGCCGCCAATGGCATCGCGTCGCATCTTTGTCGAACTGCGTAAGTTGATGAGCCGCTGAGCGGCTCATCCTCCGTTATTCGGTGCCGCCGACCGTCATTGCGTCCAGTTTGAGTGTCGGCTGGCCAACGCCAACCGGCAGACTCTGACCGTCTTTACCACACACGCCAACCCCTTCGTCCAGTTCCAGGTCATTTCCGACCATGGACACTTGAGACATGGCATCCGGGCCATTACCAATCAGCGTAGCGCCTTTAATCGGTGTCGTAATCTTGCCGTTTTCAATTAAATAAGCTTCCGACGCCGAAAACACAAACTGACCGGAGGTAATATCCACCTGACCACCGGCAAAATGTGGCGCATAAATACCGCGCTTAACACTGGCGATGATCTCTTCCGGCTCGTGTTCGCCCGGTAACATATAGGTGTTGGTCATGCGCGGCATTGGCAAATGCGCGTAACTTTCCCGACGCCCGTTACCGGTTAACGGCATATTCATCAAGCGCGCGTTCATCTTGTCCTGCATGTAGCCTTTGAGAACGCCTTTTTCAATCAACACGTTGTAGCCGCTTTCCGTGCCCTCGTCGTCGATGGTCATCGAACCCCGACGGTCGCTGAGGGTGCCGTCGTCGACAATGGTGCACAGCTCCGACGCTACTTTCTGACCAATTTTGCCGGAGTAGGCCGAAGATCCTTTGCGGTTAAAGTCCCCTTCCAGCCCGTGACCCACAGCTTCGTGCAACAACACACCGGGCCAGCCGGCTCCCAACACCACGGGCATCGTCCCCGCAGGTGCCGGCACGGCTTCCAGATTAACCAATGCCTGACGTACCGCTTCTTCGGCAAATTTCTGCCAGCGAGGCTTACCGTCTTGCAGCAGAAAATAATCATACCCGACACGCGCGCCGCCGCCAGCGCTACCACGCTCACGGCGACCGTCCTGTTCAGCAATCACACTGCAGTTCAGTCTCACCAACGGCCGCACATCGGAAGCCAAGGTACCATCGGTAGCGGCAACCGTAACGTCATCGTAACTAGCCGATAAACTCACCACCACTTGTGAAACTCGTGGATCTTGCGCACGGGCGTGCGCATCCACTTGCTTAAGCAACGCGATTTTTTCGCTTTCATTGAGCGACGTCAGCGGATTAATGCCTTGATAGCGCGGCGTGATAGCACGCGATGACAGCGCTTTCACCTGTTTACTCTGTCCCTGTCGGACAATACCGCGTGCCGCTTCGCACGTGCGTGAAAGCGCCTGCTCCGTTATCTCATCGGCGTACGCAAAACCGGTTTTTTCACCGTGTACTGCACGCACACCCATACCGGTTTCGATATGGTAAGCACCATCTTTGATGATTCCGTCTTCCAGCACCCAAGACTCATTGACGCTGTTTTGCAGATAAATGTCTGCGAAATCAATGTCGCCGGTATAGAGTTTGCCAAGTGCGGCCTGGAGTTGGTCTTCACCAATACCCCACTGGCTTAACCACGCCAGTGAGGGTTGACTGTTATTTGTCATGAAACCTCTTTATTACTGCGTTAACGCGACCTTTAAACGACTTTGCTCTGCCACCGGCATTTGTTGCCGGATCTCAGCAAGCCGAGCTCGCTCAAACGGGGCACTGATAACCCCTTCACCCTGCGCTCGTTCGGCCTGAATTTCGCCCCAGGGATCGACGATCAGTGAATGTCCATAGGTTTTCCGGCCGTTAGCATGTTCACCAACCTGCCCAGGCGCAACCACATAAACTTGTTGTTCGATGGCTCGGGCGCGCACCAGCGTGTGCCAGTGCGCCGCTCCCGTCACCTGAGTATACGCCGACGGCAGGGCAATAATATCGGCGCCGGCCTGTCGCAGCGCCTTAAATAACTCAGGAAAACGAACATCATAACATACCGCCATACCGACCACAGCAAAGCCACAGTCGATGGTAACAATCGAGCCGCCCGGTTTCGTCCATTTAGACTCCCGATACCGACGGGTGTTATCAGCGACATCGACATCAAACAGATGGATTTTATCGTAACGACCAATCCGTTGGCCTTGCGGATCGTAGGCCAGGGATGCAGCAGCAAAGCGTTCACCGGCCTGCAACGGAATGGTGCCACCAATCAGGTATACCCCATAGTGTTTCGCTAATTGCGCTAAGCGCTTCTGCACCGGGCCGTCGTTGTCAGGCTCAGCCATCGCCAATTGCGCGCGATCGCCTGCGCCAAAACAGCTAAAAGCCTCCGGCAGTACCACCAGTTGTGGCCGTTGTGAAGGCAGCTGTTGCAGCCAATGTTCGACACGTTCCAGGTTTTGCTCGGGCGTTTCGCGGCTACTTAACTGAACCGCCGTCAGCAGAGGTTGCGTTTGTTGGTTCACTCGGTTGGTCCTCCTGCGGGATATCAAGCTCCGGAATATCAACCGGGCGACTGTTGCGATCCACTTCGGTCACAACGGGTTCGCTAATGGTGCCGGTCACTTGATAACGTAACTGTGAAATAACTTCGGCGTCCTGCAATACCTTATCAATGAGCAAGGCGGCAAGTCCACTGGGCGGGTTCACCATCCAGGCAAGGATAACCGGTAAGCTGGAAGTCACCTTGGGCGCGTAGGTCAATTGATAGTTTAATTCTTCGGTCACCAGGTTGGTGGTGCCTTTGATTTCCATATTACCGGCCGAGCCGAGCATTTGGGTATCGTTGGTGGTCGCCACACCATTAGCCACCTGCACGCTACCTGACAAGTTAGTATAGAACATACCTTGAGAGAAGATATCACGGAAATCGAGGGTCAGCTTACGCAAAATACCGTCTAAGCTCAGTAACGAAAACAGTCGTGCGCCACCATCGCTGACTTCGGCAAGATAGCCCTGACCTAACTCCCAACTCATCGAACCACCGAGGCTGTCAAAATCCAGTTGATGCGGATGTCCGTCCCAGTTGAGTCCAAACTCAATCTCCGCAGCGCTGTCGCGAATCGCCGTTTCCAACCCATACTCTCGTAACAGATCACCAAAATCTTCGCTGCTGAGTTGGCCGCTGATTTGGGTATGAGGCTTACCATCATCAACCAGCCAATAACCAGAGCTGTTGATTTGTGAATTATTGCTGCGCGCGCTGAGGTTTGATAATTCGACCCCACCTTTCACCGGTTTTAACTGTGCCCGCACATCGACGAAGCTCTTATCGTCAAGTTTACAGGTTTTACAGTTAACGTTAATGGCCGGTAACCGCGTCACCCACTGCCACTCGCCTTCCGACTCGCGAACGGGATTATCCGTACCGCCATCTAACTCAGAGGAAAGCTGTACAAAATCCGCATCCACTTCAATGGGGCTTTCTATAAAGTCTTCCGGGATACGGATTTCTAAGGCCAAATCATTGGCAAAT
Source organism: Idiomarina aquatica (assembly GCF_003987185.1). Taxonomy (GTDB): domain Bacteria; phylum Pseudomonadota; class Gammaproteobacteria; order Enterobacterales; family Alteromonadaceae; genus Idiomarina; species Idiomarina aquatica. The sequence goes on from NZ_PIPS01000001.1 coordinate 1,099,639, forward strand.
ACTCGACCATTCCAAACCGTATTGTCAGGCCATATTTCAAATTCCGCGTCGGCAAACTGCTGTCCGGCCCACATCAACAATGGCGTTGTAACCGTAATATAGTCCGGCGCCAACGGCGGTATCGACGAGCCTTCAGCGGTATCATCGGTACCGTCATCGCTCTGTTGCATGAAATAAACCAAATCGTACCATTCACCAATATTAACCTGGGGTAAAACCGCTGAGATCACGAAGGCGCCTCGCCCCTGCGCCAATGTTGCCCGTTGCGAAGAGGGTTGCTCACCCAGCACCAGGCTAGCCTGCTGCCATTCAGCAACACCCGGTTGCCAACGACTGGACCAGTCCAACCGGTCGTCGACATTGACGTCCAGTTGCAGTTGCCCGGGGTCTCCGCTCAGGTTCAACTGCAACTGCCAGTTTTCGCCAAAGTCTTTCGCTAACGGTGCCGGCAAGTTCGATTCCAGTCCGGTCAAGTCGTATTGTGAAGTCCAGTCGACGTTAACTTGGTCACCCAATAATAATTCCAACTCACCGGTACCGTTGATGGCACCATAAAAATATTTCTGCCAACCGTCACTCGGTAAATTCTCCAGTAATGGCTCTAATTGCCAATCAATCGCCGTAGAAACGGTTAGTAAGTAGTCACCATCTTTGTTATTGCCGACAATTTCAGTGTTAATCGGACGCCCGTACCAGTTCATGATGAGATCACGGGTACTTACCTGCGCATTATCAATCATCAATGTGCCACGCTTCACGGCAAAGCTTTGATCGATCGCGGTCACATAAAAGGCTTGCCCGGCCAGATCGGCTCGCACCGACACATCGACATCCCGGGAGCCGTCGAAAGGAATATCCAGGCGAAAGTCACCTTTAATCGCTGACCTCGGTTGCACCTGAGTTAAGGTTTCTGCTACCGACTGCAATGGCGACGCATCAAAGACCGGTTTCAAGCTGCCGGCCTCCGAACTGACTGAACTTTGCAACTGCAGCCCGCGGCCGCCGTCAGTCAGATCGGGAATTTTTGCACTGACCGCGTCCACCGTGACGTCCATAAGCTGACCGGCGTCGCTGAACATAAACAGCCCGTGCTGGTAAAAATCAAGCCGTAGAGGCGTGTCCTGCAGCATCGGCCAATCGGCCTGAAACTGATAATCCAACCCTGCGAAGTCAACGCGGGCATTAAATACGCCGGCCATGTCATCATCGGGGAAGTGTTGCAGAGGGCCACGCCAGAGCACCTCCAGACCACGAATGTCACCAGCCACTAATGATTCGTTCAGATAGTTGCGAACGCCCTCGCCCATGGCACGCGGCAATAAATCACGTGCTGTAGCCACCGCGAATGATTGTTCAGCCGTCGCTAACAATGCAATGCTGGGGGTGTCATCACCCACTTGCTTAAGGCGACCCTGAAGTTGCAGAGCTAAATCCCCCAACTGCCACTGTCCGTCACCCAATTCAAATTGCCAGCCAGCGTCATCGTGATTCCAGTTGCCCGTTAAGCTGAACGCCTGCTGTTGCCAAATTGCAGCGTCCGATAAGCGGCTACTGGACAGCTGAAATTCATCGGCCTGTGCCGACCAATAACCGCGCTCATCGTTATGCCCTGCGACGGTAACAGCTATCGGCGAAAACGACGGCAGTTGCTCATCGCCGTCACTTTGAATACTGTCACTGTGTACCAGCCAGTCCCAATGTCCTTCGGCGTCGCGCATAACCTTAGCGTCAACAAAAGCCTGGGTGCCGGCATTGATTTGCTGTTCGATTACGCCGCGGGTGTCGGGCAATAGTAATGGCACGAACGGTGCCAGATCATGAATGGGAATACGTCGTGCTGAGAGTTGATGTTGTTGCTGGCTACTTTGCCAGGCAATCAGCGGCAGCTCGATTTGCTGTTCATTAATTTCCAGCGTCATTGGCAACACATTCAACAACCAACCCTGCTGGCGAGGCTGAATCGCAATTTGTCCTTGCGCAATGTGCAACTGCAGATCTTGCTCGTTAATACGAGCCGCCACGACGTTATCGCGCAACTGCAGCAGACCACTGGAAATATTGCCGTCGACCAGCGTCAACCAACTGGTGAAGTTCACTTTAGACTCGGTGATATCCACATTAGACAGCTGTTGTTCCAGCCATGGGCTGATATCAATCTGCCTTGAATCGACGTAAAACTGACCGTTGACGGTGCTGAGATCATTGCCATCCAGCTTGATGATGAAGTCGAGACTATTGCGGGTAAAGTCACGCACCCGGAATTGGCCAATCCCCTGGTGCTGGCGACCACGATTGAGCCAGGACAGCCGCTCAATCACAATCGAACGACGATTTCCGGCAAGATTAATGACGTTGAGCTCGCTCTCGGTTAATGAGAAACGCTCGAGCTGCTGCAGAAATAGACTTTCCAGCGTGTCTAAATTTAGCGCTTCACTGTCCTGCGCCTGCAAGCCCCGCAAATCAATGTCGATGGTCGCCTGATTTAAAATAAATTCCTGTGCTACCAATTGCTGCTGCAGCAGTGACTGCCAGAAATCCAGTACCACCGATACCTGACCCACATCCACTTGTACCGGCGAATCGGTTTGTCCGGCCAATTGAATGCCGGTTACGTCGAGCGCCGGTCCTTGCCGGTGCCACGACATCGCTAACGAGGAAATTTCAATCGGTTGCTGCAAACGCGCTTCGAGTTGCGCTTCCAATTGTTCAGAAACGTCCGGTATATGCGGTAATGCATAGCGCAATGCACTCATCAGCACAGCCGCAAGCACCAGAACAATGGCAAGTGAAAGCCACAGTTTGTTCAACAACCACAATAAACCTTTACTCGCGGACACTACATCATCACCACATCAAATTGCTCTTGGTTATAGAGCGTTTCAGTTTGTATGGTTATTTGACGCGAAACAAACAGCTCAAGTTCAGCCAGTGCGTGAGATTCTTCATTAAGTAGCGCTTCGCTCACCGCCGCCGAGGCGTAAACGACAAATTTATCGGCGTCATAGGCCTTATGCACACGGACGATTTCGCGCATGATTTCATAGCAGACCGTTTCGACGGTTTTCATTGAACCACGACCGCGGCACACCGGACACTCACCACACAAGACATGTTCTAAGCTTTCGCGCGTGCGCTTACGAGTCATTTCGACTAAGCCGAGGGTGGTAAAGCCATTAATCGACGTTTTTGCCCGATCTTTTGCCAATGCCTGCTCCAGGCTGTGCAACACACGGCGTTTATGTTCATCGTTCTGCATATCGATAAAATCGATAATAATGATACCGCCGAGATTGCGTAGTCGCAGCTGTCGTGCGATCGCCTGAGTGGCTTCGATGTTGGTGTTAAAAATGGTTTCTTCGAGATTACGATGACCAACAAAAGCCCCTGTGTTGATATCAATCGTGGTCATGGCCTCAGTCTGGTCAATGATCAACGAACCACCGGACTTAAGATCCACCCTTCTGTCCAGCGCACGCTGAATTTCATTTTCGATATCAAATAAATCAAAAATTGGCCGGTCACCGGTGTAATACTCCAGCACCGGGCTGAGTTCGGGAATAAAGTCCTTGGTGAACAACTTGAGCTGTTCCAGCGTGGTTCGGGAGTCAACCCGGATCCGCTCTATCTGCTCGCCGACAAAGTCTCTCAACACCCGGCAACACAGGTTTAAATCTTCATACAGCACGCCAACTTTACGTTGCGCCTTTTTGCGCTTCTTTATTTGTTGCCATAATCGTGTCAGAAACTCCGCATCGCCCTTTAACGCGGCCTCTTCGGCACCTTCAGCGGCGGTACGCACAATGAAATAACCATCCTCATTACTGAGCGACTCGGCTAGGCTGCGCAAACGCTCGCGCTCGTCAGCGTCATCAATACGTTGTGACACGCCGACGTGTGAACTCTGCGGCATGAACACCAGATAACGGGATGGCAGTGTGATATCCGTGGTTAGGCGAGCGCCTTTAGTGCCCAGCGGATCCTTTACCACCTGCACCATGATGTGCTGCCCCTGATGGACCAATGAGGTAATATTGGGTTCGCTGCGTTCTGCGCGCTCAATGGCATCACCATCAATACTGGTGACGATATCCGACGCATGCAGGAACGCGGCCTTATCCAGCCCAATATCAACGAACGCGGCTTGCATCCCCGGCAACACCCGCGACACCTTGCCCATATAAATATTGCCTACCAAGCCACGCTTAACCTGGCGCTCGATATGAACTTCCTGCAAGATGCCATTTTCGACGAGCACAACGCGACTTTCTGTGGGCGTCACATTCATCAACACTTCGACACTCATCGCGCTCCCCTTTAACTGTTCGCAACGGCCGACAATAATTGGTCGGTTTCATATAATGGCAAGCCAACAACTGCAGTATAACTGCCATTGATGCGTTTCACGAATCGCGCTGCACCACCCTGAATGGCGTAACCGCCAGCTTTGTCCTGCGGCTCTCCGGTATTCCAGTAGTGCTCTAACTGCTGATCATTGATGGCACCTAATTCGACATCGGTGACCACTTCCAGGACCTGTTCACGCTTTATCTGCCGACCATCAGTAACAACCACGGCAACGGCGGTACGCACCTGATGTACGTGCCCGGCAAGCTGTCCTAACATCTGCTTAAAATGCGGCTTGTCGAGTGGTTTTTCCATCACCTCACCGGCGTAATCGATGAGTGTATCGCTACCAATCACCAGCGCTGTGTCGTCCAACTGCCCGGCAACATAGCGTGCCTTATCGAGCGCCAGTCTCTGTACGTACGTCGACGGTGTTTCATCGGCATGACGCCGTTCTTCGATGTGTGACGGCAACACCTCAAACTGGGCGCAAATCTGCTTTAATAACTGCGCCCGCCTAGGCGAAGCCGATGCCAGGACAATCCTCATTAGGCCACCTTAAAGTGCCGACGAATTTTGCGTAACAATGGAAACAGCCACAGCCAGAAGACCGCAGAAGTAAACGCCGGCCAAAAGTAACTGGCGGTAAACTCAGCATCATGAATGAACACGTTAGCCTGAAACACAATCATCCGTTTTAACAAGATCAGAAACGCCACCAGAATGGCCTGCTGCGGTAACGAGAAGTTGCGGAAACGCTGGAAATGACGAGCCACGAAATAGGTAACCACCACCATACCAAGCGCATGTACCCCAAGCACAGAGCCGAGCAAAATATCACTGAGTACGCCCAGGATCAGCGCGGTGCCCATGTTCACACGGTGTGGAATCGCCAGTACCCAATACAGTAGTACCAGCGTCACCCAGTCTGGACGAAAGGTATCAAACGCTGCCGGCATCGGCATCACCATCAATACCAGCGCCACCAGATAGGTTAATATCAGCGTAAAGGTTCCGTGCTTAAGCATCTGGCTGATCCTCATAGATGGGCTGCTGTTGATCGTCACTGCGCCACAGCAACAACACATTTCGAACACGGTCAAGCGCCGAAATAGGATCGGCCTGAACCTGTGCAAACGGCAGCGATTCGTCACGCACAATGCTACGAATACGCGCGACCGGATAACCCTCGGGGTAGACACCGCCCAGCCCGGAAGACACCAGCAGATCGCCTTCCTTCAGGCCGGTACTGTGGGGCACGAACATTAACTGCAGGCGACCAATCTCACCGGTGCCCTGTGCCAGCACGCGAATGTCACTGCGCTCCGAGCGCAACGGAATGGCATGACTTTGGTCAGAAATTAACAACACCCGGGCGGTATTGCTGCCGACGTCCTGTACCTGACCGATGATACCGCGGTTATCGAGCACCGCCTGACCTTCGTAGACGCCATTCAGGGTGCCTTTATTGATCACTAATTGCTGACTGAATGGTTCCGAAGCAACAGCGATTACCTCGGCAACCATACGCCGGTTTGGAACCCTTTGTTCGGAACCCAACAGCTCGCGCAGACGCTTGTTTTCGTTGGTAATAAACTGAAATTGCTGCAACTGCCCCTGTAATTCCAGTAACTGCTTTTTCAGGCGTTGGTTTTCATCGCTGAGCTGATCCTGAGTTTTAATGCTTTCCGAAAAGCCACTCAAAATTTGCTCGGGCAGAATCGCCAAATATTGTACCGGCGTGACCAGTGAATTAAGGAACAAACGGACGGGTTGCATCGCTTGTAAGCGATGATCAATAAAGATCAATAAAAACGAACAGGCTAGTGCGAGCACTAGCCTGGATAACAGTGATGGGCCTCTGACAAATAATGTTTTCATCTTGGCGCTAGGTCACCTCGCATCGGTTGCATAAATCGCTCTGTTACTCGTAACTAAAGAGGTCACCACCGTGCATATCAATCATTTCGAGCGCTTTACCGCCACCGCGGGCCACACAAGTCAGTGGATCGTCCGCAATGATTACCGGAATCCCCGTTTCTTCCATCAACAGACGATCCAGATCTTTCAATAACGCGCCACCACCGGTCAGCACCATGCCACGCTCTGAAATGTCCGAAGCCAGTTCTGGCGGAGATTGTTCCAATGCGACCATAACCGCACTGACGATGCCCATCAGTGGCTCCTGCAGCGCTTCAAGAATCTCATTGCTGTTGAGCGTGAACGAACGCGGCACGCCCTCGGCCAGGTTACGACCGCGCACTTCGATTTCTTTCAGTTCCTCGCCCGGGAAGGCTGAACCGATTTCGTGTTTGATGCGTTCTGCCGTTGCATCACCAATCAGCGCACCAAAGTTGCGGCGTACGTAGTTGATGATAGCTTCATCAAACTTATCACCACCAATGCGAACCGATGACGAATAAACAACGCCATTCAACGAGATGATGGCGACTTCGGTCGTACCACCACCGATATCGACAACCATTGAGCCGGTCGCTTCAGACACCGGCAAACCGGCACCAATAGCCGCAGCCATAGGTTCATCGATGAGGTACACTTCGCGTGCGCCAGCACCCAATGCCGATTCCCGAATCGCACGGCGCTCAACTTGTGTTGAGCCACAAGGAACACAGACTAATACTCGGGGGCTGGGACGAAAGTAATGACTGTCGTGTACTTGTTTAATGAAAAACTGCAGCATTTTCTCGCACACATAAAAGTCTGCGATAACACCGTCTTTCATCGGGCGGATGGCTTTAATGTTGCCCGGCGTACGACCCAGCATCTGTTTCGCTGCCGCACCCACCGCGGCGATCGCCTTTGGACCGCCCGAGCGCTCTTGACGAATCGCAACGACAGAAGGTTCATTCAGGACGATGCCTTCGTCCTTAACGTAGATCAATGTGTTGGCGGTACCTAAGTCGATGGACAGGTCATTAGAAAAAAGGCCGCGAATTTTCTTAAACATGAAGCGGTAGATCCCTACTTAAAAAGCTAAAAACTGCAATGATAACGCAAGTCAGTACTTACTGCGCTCTTACCACACGAAAACCTATATAATTAGAGCTGAAATCCGCCGGAAGTTCCATCCGTGTCGAAACTCGCGCTAAACTGGGTGCAAAATTCCACGCACCACCACGGACGACAGAGCTCTGGTCAGACTGCGTCCATTCCCAAACGTTACCCACCGTATCAAATAATCCCCACGGGTTACGCTGAAAGCTGCCTACCGGCGCGGTACGCTGATTGGAGTAGTCCGAGCCACAGTTACGGCAGTTGGCTTTACCAAAACCGACGTCGTTGCCCCACCAAAAATCGGTTTCGGTACCCGCTCGCGCGGCATATTCCCACTGCACTTCGGTAGGAATCGTGTAGCTAAAGCCACTTTTCTGACTGAGCCATTGTGTATACGCCTGCGCGTCGTTCAAGCTCACACACACCACGGGCGAAGCGTCAGATTGAGCAAAACCGGCATTACGCCAGTTCAGGCTATCATCAAACTTCGGCATGCCATTTTCCAGCACCGCACAGCTGCCATTTTTCTCAGCTTCGGTCACATAGGCGGTGTCATTCACAAACTTACGGAAATCCGCAACGGTAATTTCAGTATCGGTAATGCCAAACGGACGTTCAATGGTTTCCGTCGTCGCAGGGCGTTCATTAGACATACCATTACCGGTTAAGTCGCCCATTTTGAAATTGCCCGATGGCATAACGACCAGCTCCGGGCCGCGAACATCCCGAAACAAGATATCCTGAATTTTTTCACCGCGCGTAAATGAGTATTCAGACTTTTCCAAGTCGGCACGAATCGACTGAGCGTCTTTTAAATTGATGGTTTGTGTGAACGCGGAGTAACCATACTTAATCACCTCGACTTCGTGTTCACCACCCGGCAACATCACTTCGATAGGCGTTGAACCATAACTCACGCCATCAATGATCACTTCGTCGTCGTAGACATTCGAACGAATCGTCAACGGATGCATAATAGAACTGTCAACCGGCGCTTCAGCAACCGGTTGGTTACTCTCACTGCGCTTTACCGCACAGTACCGAACGTCTATATCAAGCAACGTACAAGCCTGCGACTGCGGCAATTGTCCGCGTAATTCAACACCCATTTTAACGCCATAATTACCCTGCCCGCTAAAGCCATCACTTACCGTCTTTGAGCCGAGAATTTGTACGTTTGGACTAACACGGTCAAGGTTATCACGCGCCAACTGAGACTCGGATAAATTCGACAAGGTCTGATCCAGGTATTGCTTTGACGCTTTCTGTTTAGCCAGCAATTTACCGCGGTTTTCGCACTGGCTGAGCGTTTCCTGACGGTCACAAACGATGGACTGGCTGACTTCCAGCTCACCCGTGCGGTTAAACTCTTCCTGTAAACGTTCAACTCGGGCAACGTTGCGCTGATCTTTCAACGTTTCAATTTCATTAATCAGGCTGTGTTTGCTAACCCGCGCTTCTTCCACCTCACGGCTTTTCGCACTGACCAGTTGCACCTGAGTCTTAATGTCTTCTTTATTTTGCTGATGCGCCATCACCGCTTCTTTATAAGCTTCCTGAGCGCCAGCAATATCAATGCTGGGGTCATCAACCAACTGCTGATAGCGGTGATTCATCTCTTCCAACGCCGTCTGCCGTTGCTGTTCGAGCGCATTGTTACGCTCGCGCAGAGACTGTAGCTGCTCTCTTAGCTGCTGCTCTTCTCGCTGCAAGGTCGCGACGGTATCAGAAAAATTTTCGTATTCTGTCTCTAAGGTCGCAATTTGGTTTGATATTTCTTCGACAGACATTTGCGTTGCGTCTGACTCCTGTTGAGCCAATGCTGTCGAGGCGAATGTCAAAGTAGAGGCCATTATCACGGCCAGTCGAGCCAATCGCATCATGTTCCCATTCCAAGCTTGAAAATAACTCAGCGGCAGTAAGCTGTTGCTGCGTCCGCGCTATTGTTATTGTAGTTTTATTGAACGTTCGTCAACGTCGCGCATTTGTAATCACTGTGCTTTATGCTATGTGCTTGTCAATAAAAGCGCAAGAGGCAATGTAGGATAATGACGACAAAGTGGTGAGATCAATTAAGGGCTTGGATGTAACCTTGTTGGTTAATCATGATTTCACGGGTTGTTTCGCCATCTACTTCAATTATTATAGTTCCTTCTGCACACAACAAAGCGGGCTTACTGGCATTAGTATAAGGGCACCCCATGCTGTCAAAATTAATTCGTTCAGGCCCTCTGAACGTGACCGCATCTTGCTTCTCGACACGAACGCAATCATCTCTTTCTGCACAAATTTGCGAAATATTCTCAGGAGAAGGGCATTCAACGCCTGAGTTAAACGTAAACAGAGCAACATCTTTATCCGCGACACATGCACTGTAGAGCTTATCCGTTGCTGTATCCTGCATCGCTCGCTGCTGTTGCTGACGCAGTAGACTTACCAACTCTGCCTGATAAACTGCGACATCAACACCACTCCGGCCGCCCATCAGTGGGTAAGCGCTTACCGCTAAAATGCCTACAACGATAATAATGACGATGAGTTCAATGATGGTAAAGCCACGTGTTGGCATTAAAAAGTTACGCATACTGATACGCTAATCTAAATATTTTTAGGTACATTTTAGTATCGTGAACATGTTAACCTCGTTATCCCTGAACAATATATCAACAGCCGAAAAAAAAACAGTTAAACTCTGTACAAATAGCTACTTCGAGATAGTCATGCAGCAACGCGGGTTCACGCTTATTGAAATCATTGTCGGCATAGTCACGCTGAGTATTGCGCTCGTGCTGCTATCCACATTATTGTTCCCACAAGCGCCACGCAGTGCAGAACCCTTGTTGCAGGCCCGAGCATCAGCGCTAGGGCAGATGTTTATGAATGAAATCATGGGAAAAGCATTTGATGACAACAGTGATATGAGTGGCGGCTATGTACGTTGCAATGACACCACACCCGTGTCGTGCACTGAGCCAGGCTCATTATCAAGTGAGGAGCAGAGCCGAAGTGACTACGATGACGTCGATGACTTTCACGGATTAAGTAGCGATAGCGGCGATGACATCGACGATGTCTTATTACAAGGCGGTTTAGACGAGCGATTCGCTGGTTTTAGTTTCGAGATTTCAGTAGTCTACTCCAATGATAAAGGCGAGCAACAAACATCAATTCAACGCTACAAGCGAATTGATGTCACGATAACAGCACCCAACAATCAAGATTTCGTTTTTACTGCCATTCGGGGTGATTACTGATGCTGCGTTTGACTTGTAAAGGCTTTACGTTGGTGGAGCTGGTCATCGCTATTATTCTGCTTGCCATTGTCGGCACGTTCTCCTTCCGTTTCATTGGACTTGGAGCTGACGTTTTCCGTGATGCAAGTGCGAGGTCACAATTGGTATCACAGTCACGCTTCGCTCTCGAGCGTTTGTCACGTGAGCTGCGCAATGCATTGCCGTTAAGTGTGAGGGTTTATGATGGACAACACTGCATAGAATACACACCAATCTTAACCAGTGGTGAATATATTGACGCCCCCACTTCAGCAAACCCGGGCAATACGGTAACAGCGATGGCGCCACTACAAAGGAAAACACAGCCAGTACCGGCTCGTTATCTTGTTATCTACAACACGAAGTTAAATGCAATTTACGGAACCTCAGGCCAACGGTATCGAATTGATGCCCGACAAAGAGATGCAGGTAGTCATACGATCGACTTTACCTTAAGTGACAGTGAGAGCGACCCTATTGAGTTCAACCTTATCGGCCCATCAAGACGTTACTACGAAGTCAGCCCCCCGGTAAGTTGGTGTTATCTGCCTGACAACGGGCAAATTAGGCGGTATCAGTCAACTGATTTTAATGTGGCTCCCCCCGCTCCCAGCGTCGTTGCCAACGGAGAATTGATGGCAGAGCAACTGCGTAACGACAACTCAGAACCTGTTTTTGAGGTCGATAACATCACACTCAGCCAAAACAATTTGGTTTTGATTGATTTTGTATTTGAGCGAGATGATGCCCCAGAACCATTACGTTTGCTTTACGAGGTTCATGTCCCGAATGTGCCATAAATTAAGTTCAGAACAGTCAATAAAAGCTGTGCCTCGCAGCCAACGCGGTGCAGCATTAGCGATGGCAGTATTTATCATTGTTGTGCTGAGTTTAGTCGGTAGCGCTGTTATTACCATGCTAAATAATACATCGAAAGCAACCGTCAGTGAGGTTTATGGCGCTCGTGCATTGTTCGCAGCACGCAGCGGCGCCGAAATATTTCTTGCAAACAGGCTGTTAGAGAGCCCGGATAGCATTACGTTGGGTGATTGTACACCCCGTGAGGAGAACCAAGCGCCTAGCGAGCGAGATGAGCCTACCGAAATTCCTTTTATCAACGAAGGCGGTTTATCCTCGTGTCAGGCTTATGTTCATTGCGACCATGTGACTACGCCAACCGGTAGCATCCATGTACGGGTTGAATCCATTGGCAGTTGCGAGATAGGTGGTGAAAACTATACTCGCGTTCTTCTATTGGAGGCCAGTGATGCGGTGCTGTAGATCGCTATTGACCAGCTTAGTATTAATGACCTTACCCGTTATTGCGGCCGACTACGGCACTCAGAAAAACAATGTTCCTTCTGGGTGTGACCAACAGGGTAATGGCCCAGTCGAGTGCCCCAATGGCCTCACGCTACAATGGGGCGACACCATTAGTGCTACTAAAGCGACAATCATTAACGTAACCGGTAATGCAGATTTGCAAAATGCCAACATTAGTGGTGGTATCACCATCAATGTTGATAATGGTAATCTCAGCACTAATTCTGGTTTTTTTACCGATGGGGCTCTTAACGTTAGCGGCACAATTACCTTTGCCAATAACAACACGATTGCAGGCAACATCTCGGCCGGCACCATCAATGCGTCCAACGGCAGCAACAATAACTATCAAGCTGACGTTACAGTAACTAATAGTTTTACCGGAGGCTTCGGAACTACCATTGGTGGAAACTTATCGGGTGGCGATATCATCACCGGAAGCTCGACGGCGATTAGTGGGAGCCTAAGCGGTGATAATATCACTCTTGCGTATCAAACGACCGTAGCAGGTGACATTTCAGCCAACTCTCTCTGGACCGATTCGGCAACTGACATTGGTGGCAGTATTCAGGCAGGAGGCATAACCATTGGTTCAGCAAGCAATGTTGCCGGTTCGATTAGCGGCTCCAACTTCGTTCAGTTAGCCCCCAGCAACTCCACATTCTCCGGCAGTGTTAGCTCAAACGGTGATATTTATATTGGCAGTGGCAACAGTGTCACTGGAACTATATCGGGGAACAACATAACAACAGATAGTCCGGTAATTATTAACGGGAACATTAGCGCAAACGGTGATTTCGATTTAGCCAGTGGCAGTCAGGTTAACGGCGATGTTAATGCAAGCAATATCGTGATACGCGCCAGCAATTCCGAGATTGACGGAACCGTCGTTGCCAATGGTGACATCGTAATCGGTAGCGGTTCAGGAATTGACGGTTCGGCATCGGCAGACAGTATTGAAATGCAAGATTCTAATGCCTATATCACAGAAAATGCGTTTGCTGATACCCTCATTGATATTGGCTGGGGTGGGTCTATCGGAGGTGATGCCACGGCGCCAACCATCATTAACGACAGCGGTGACGAAAATGCTGTGGCTGGCGGTCGTTATTGCGATGACTCCAACAGTAGCGTAGACCCAAACGACGCCTTCGAGTGTCAAACGGGTTCTGGACCTGCGGACCCCGGTGACGATAACGGTGGCAACACAGATTACACACTCAGTTGCCAGCAACTTGCCGAACTCTCACAATACGGTATCGTCGGCTCTAGCCGTTTTACGGCAGGCTCTGGTTCAGTCATTAATAACAACGACATCGACGACGAAGATGGAAACACGCCTACACCACAAGGCACCATCGATACCGTCGACTTACCCTATCCCCCACTTGATCCGTCAACTTTCCCGACGTTCTCAGGCGGCAGTGACGTTACCAATGGTACAAATGTGTCCGCTGGCACATACGACGTAGTAAGAATTTCCGGTAATAACGGACAAACAACGTTTGCCGGCGGCACCTACTTTATCGAGGAACTTCGGTTCAGCACGCAAAATAACTCGGCAACGCTTGCTCCAGGCACTTATTATATCGGCGAATTAAATTTAGGTAATAATTCAAGCGTTAATATTGCTCCTGAAGGTCAAGTAAAAATATACATTCGTGATGGTGTTAACGGCGGCAACGATATCTCATTTAACAATAGCGGAAGAACGCGTGATTTAATCGTTTACCTCTACGATAATGCAGATTTTATTATTGGAAACTACTGCAACAGCGCTAATAATTGTCCAGAGTTTACCTTTAACGGCAGTATATACAGCCCATACGAAACGGTTGATATTGAATTCGGACAAAACACCAATTATAAGGGTAGCGCGTTGACTCAGGGCACTGTGAGTTTCGGAAGTAACACCGAGATTACCTATTCCGAACAAGATCAGCGCGACAGCCTGGAAGCCCAAGGATGCGATCCCGCCATATTGGATGATGAACCTACGAGCATAAACCACTACCGACTGTCTTTTCCATCATCCACGGTCAGTTGTCTCGCCGCAAATGTTGATGTTTTCGCCTGCAGTAATCAGCCCGACAACCCAGTTTGTGGCATAGTCACCGAAGCAGAAACCAGCATTACACTGAACTCATCCGCGTTGGGTAGCTCGTGGGGGAGCGGGAATAGCGAAAATATTAGTCTCGTTGAAGGCCAAGCCTCTGCAAATCTAAGCTGGGTAAGTGGCGGTACCACCTCCATATCAATAGCCAATCCTTCTGTGAGTGCGACCAATCCTTTTGTGTGTTATTCCAGCGGTACTCAAAATAGCAACTGTGAAATTGAATTTAAAACGGCCGGATTGATTATTACCGCAACCGATGGCATCAGCGACATCGCAGGCCAATCAGCCGGGAGTAACTTCTCAACCATGCTTCGCGCGGTGGAGACAAATACCACAACAGGCGCTTGTCAGGCTGCAATATCAGGCCAACAAACCGTAAAAATGGGCATAGAGGCAATCAATCCGACCAGCTTTGCTGGTAATGCCTATACAGTTTCCTCATCTTTGGACTCACAAACCCTTGAGCCATTTAATTTAGGGAGTGTCCCAGCAAATAAGGAAAATATCGTAACAACGTTGCAGGTTAACTTTGACACTAATGGCGAAGCAACTTTAGATAATCAATATCCCGATGTTGGACAATTGCGTCTGCACGCTGCTGTCGAAGTTGTCGGTCAGTCGCCCAATCCTTCATTCATCCTTTCGGGTACCAGCATCAATAACTTTGTCGTTAAACCGTTTGAGTTGCGTCTTACCGCCAGCAACAAACAAGGCCAGTTAGCACCAGGCAACGCAGACGGCTTTACCGCGGCCGCCGAAGCTTTTGAAGTAACCGTGCAGAGCCTTACAGAGAGCGGTGAACTAACAGATAATTTCGGTAACGAAACGACACCTTACACGCTTGATTTCAATCTAACCAGTGTCGTTTTTCCGACCCAAGGCGTGGGTGAAAACTCTCTCAGTAAAGGGGCTGAAACAGACTACGGAGCAGAAAAAACATGGGAATCGGTAAGCTGGCCTGAGGTGGGCAATATACTGTTACAACCAAGCCTATCAGACGGGAATCTAACCAACGATTATCTAGGCGCGGGCGATATCAACAACGCTACGCTCAATCGCGCAGCCATTAATGTAGGTCGTTTTTATCCGGATCATTTCAAACTGACCAGTAGTTCTCTCTCGAATACTTGCACCAATTTTAGCTACATGGGGCAGTCAAACATCGAGTTAAACTATACCGTTGCAGCGCGCAACGCCGACAATGTCACGACGAAAAATTACGATAACGAGACACGAAATTACCCGGTAGCAGAAGTCCTAGAAGGTGCATATTCAATGCCTCAAAGCGGCACCAACTATACCGATTTATCGTCGCGTTGGAGTTCATCAGGTACAGTCGTATGGGTCGACGGCGAGCTAATATATTCAAGCGACAATGGAGTGTTCGAGCGACGCTTAGATGATACACCCGATGGCCCCTATGATGAATTGACCGTTGGATTAATGATAGCCGCGGACAGTGAACCTCACGATCGCGACTTTAACGCTGTAGACAAAACCATAAACGGCTCTGCAGTGCCTTTGAGTGACACCCTTGACTTGCGCTATGGCCGCACCGTTTTGGCTAATTTATTTGGCCCCGCAAATACCGATCTCAGTATTGTACTCACAAACCAATACTACTCAGAAAACGGCAGATTTATCACCAACACCGACGACGATTGCTTTGAAGTGAGTCATGATAGCAGCGCGGTGTTAACCTCCGCCTTTGATGTCACCAACGATGAAAACATCACCAGCGGCACGGCAATTTTAGAGGATGGCCAACTGCCAGCAGATAGTTTTTTCCTTGCAGCGCCGGCTAGCGAAGGTCTTTATGATCTTTGTTTTGCTACAGAAGACTACCTAACCTTTGATTGGGGAGAATTACCAAACTCGCTTGATAGTGGTAATGCAGTTTGTAGCGATAACGATCCTCGCGCAACCGCTAACTTTGGTTTATACCGGGGGAATGATCGGGTGATTTATTGGTTGGAAAGGTGGTGAGTGTTCTTATCTCGCATACACTGCTTACCATAAAAAACCCGGCGCCCGCCGGGTTTTTTGTTCGTTATCCTAGAGTGATACTAGGGTGAAGATTTTCAGTAAGTGATTAACAACCATTAGTTACTGCGGTTATTACAGGCTTCGCTATGAAATCATCCTCTGTCCCTGCTGTATCATCAGAACCATCGTCAGCTACGGCAGCACGATAGACGACATAGCATTCAGCATCCGTACTTCCGTCTGCTGTCACATCTAAGTCTGTGGGGAAAATAACTAAATCATCATCTGACACATTAGTATTTCCAGACCAACCTGAAGCTACGACGTTGTCCCAGTCTCCTTCAACGTCTAAGGCTGCAAAAATTCCAGCTTCAGTTGCTGCTGGGTATCCATTCGTAACATCGACAGAGTTACCGTTACCTATACTAACTGAGGCATCATTAGAATTGATAAGAGCCTTTCCGTGAACCATCTCAGAAGCCGCTTTAGCACTGCCAAGTAGACCGTTAACTGTGCTCGTCCGAGCATCACTCGAAAAATTAATAAACTGAGGCGCAGCCGTAACCGCCAAAATCCCTAATACCACGATCACGATGATCAGTTCGATCAGTGTGAAACCTTTTTGATTGCGCATGATAGTACTCTCTCTTTGTTTTACTAAGTTAAAAAATAAGTCGTTAAACGCGGGCCACGCTATCAGTTATCGTTATTACTGAACACGGTGACACCACCATTTCTGGGGTTGTACACAAAGGCATTGCCGGTGGTGCGATAGTCCTCACCTGCCGGTTCTGCGGCCAAGTTTTTGATGGTGTTCGCCAGATAGTAAACACACAACTGATTATCCATACTGGGTTCTGGATTCGGGGTGGCGTAGGTGAAATAGCGATTTTCGCCTAAGCCATTATAGTCGTCGGTGACGGTGGGTGAGCCTTGCAGTATGCCCTGCATCAGGCTCACGCAATCGGCGCCGGTTAAATTGGCATCGTGAATGCTGTCATCGCCTCGTGCGGTAACCGGGTAACCGGTGTTGCCATCAACATAAATCGGCAACGAGTCCAGTTCGACCTGTGCGCCGGCACCATTGCTGTCATTGCCGCGCGGGCGGCCTCGCAGTTCCCATTCACCACGGGCGATACCAACCGCACTGGCAAAGCCACCGGCTACCCCTTCGATCGCTGAGTCTTCAGCATCGGCGGTTACGTCGGTAAAGCGCGGCAAGGCCGAGGCAGCAAGCAGCCCTAGTATGACCACCACAATGATCAACTCGATAATGGTAAAACCTGATTGTTGCTTTGCCGAAACCATCAGTTATTTCCTTAAAAAATGTAAGAATATTCTATAACGTAATGTTTACGTTTCATAGTCTTTACGGTCAAACTGTCATCATTTCAACTGCCCTGTGCGGGCGTCATAAACAAGCCGCAATGTCGCTTCAGCGTCTGTCGTAGCTACCCAAAACCAACATTGCTGCGACTGCAGTTCGACACGCGGATGCAAACGTCCGCCGGCTAACATTTGCCATAACCGTAGACAGCCATTGTCAATGCCGGGCCATCCCTGCCGATTCATGCGTACCTGAAAGTCCTCTCGTTGCGTTTGCAACGTTATTTGCGGAGGCTTTCCCTGCCGCAGCCATTCGGTCCGCGCCAGCATCGCGTTTTCATTAAAGCGCTTTTGCACGACCTCGCGTTCAGCAGCCTGCCAGCCCCAGCGGTCGTTAAATATACCCACCTCGAGCAACTTCATCACCAGCAGCGCCATCACCGTAATCACCACCAGGTTCTGCAACCAGCGCAATAACCGTGAGCGTGACTTTTCTTCGGCGCTCATCAGCCCCCCTGGTAAGCACTCATCATGTCCCACATTGGGGTAAAAATACCCAGCGCCAGAATCAGTACCATGACAGCGACCACCGCTATCATGGCGGGCTCGATGCGGGCCGTCAGGGTTTTCAGGTCGTAATCGGTTTCACGCTCATAATACTCGGCCACCTCTTTTAATAGCGTATCGATGCGTCCGGTTTCTTCCCCTACCACGATCATTTGCATCACTAGCGGTGTAAACAGGCTTGACTGCCTGGCCGCACGCGACAAATTGTCGCCCCGTTCGATGGAGCGGCGAATGTCGATGATTTTCTTTTCCATCCAGGCGTTGTCCACTGCCTCGGCTACCAGCGACAAGGCTTGGGTCAGTGGCACTCCCGCCCCCAGCATCACCGAAAACGATCGTGAAAACCGCGCCAGCATTGAACGTTCTAAAATGCTACCTATCACCGGCACCTTAAGTTTTAAACTGTCCCAAAACAGGCGTCCGGAGGGCTGACTGACGTAGTAGCGGATGCCGATAACGCCGCCCAGTATTGCCATCAGCATCAACGGCCAGTAATTGACAAAAACGCTGGAGGTACCTAACAACGCCCGTGTTGCCCAAGGCAACTCGACGTTGAAGCGGCTAAACATATCGGCAAAGGTCGGGATGACGAAAATATTCAGTACGAACATCGCCACAACCAGCGCAATCAGTACAAAGCTTGGGTAGCGGGTCGCCGCTTTAATGCGTTTACGCGTATCCTGTTCTTTTTCCAGATACAGCGCTAACTGCTCAAACGATTCTTCTAATTGACCGGTGTTTTCACCCACATGGACAATCGCAATCACCAGTTTAGGGAACACTTTTTTATGCTGCGACAGGCCGGCGGATAAGGTGCGTCCGCGCTCCAACTGACTATGAACGTCTTTCAACGCTTTTTTCATGCGTTTGTTGTGGGTGCTGTCGGCAAGTCCGTCTATCGCCCGCAAAATCGGGATACCGGCGTTAGTTAACGAATACATCTGCCGGCAGAAGATAATCAGTTGTTCAAGCTCAACACTGGGCTCTAGCGCATCCTTTAACACCTGCAACCAATCATTACCACTGCTTTTCGGCGCAGCGGCTCCGGAAGCCGTATTGGCCTCGACCTGTACCGGGACCAAACCGCGCGACATAATGGCTTTGGCGGCGGCCCGTGAGTCAGCCGCCTCAATGCTGCCCCTTTGCAACTTGCCTTGTTTGTCACGAGCTTGATAGCGAAACTTCATGTTAACGCTCCGCCTGCTCTACGTCGGCATCGGTATCCACCGTCGCCGGGGTAATGTTGTCCTCAACACTCTCAGCCAGGAACAGCGCTTCTTCGACACTGGTAATGCCTTGCTTTGCGTAATCCAGCGCCACCAAGGCCATCGAGCGAAAGCCAGTGGACTCATTGGCCGCTTCCGCAAAGCGCTGGGTATCGTTCATGCGCAGGGCATCCATCATTGCCCGGTTCATTTCCAGTAGTTCAAACACACCTATCCGGCCTTTGTAGCCGGTATGGTTGCAATGCTGACAGCCCCTACCTTTTTTGTAGCTATGCCCGGAGCTGCCCTTTTCGAGGTGTTCTAGTAGCGACTCCTGTTCTGGCTCTAATGGCGTATCCGTAGCGCAGCGTTCGCACACACGCCGTACCAGTCGCTGCGCAATAATGCCACGCAATGCGGCAGCAACCAGATAGGAAGGCGCGCCCATGTCAATCAAGCGCATAGCACTGGTAATGGCATCGTTGGTGTGCAAGGTCGACAACACCAAGTGACCGGTAATCGCACCACGTAAGCCGATTTCCACGGTTTCATGGTCACGCATCTCACCCACCATGATGATATCGGGGTCCTGACGCAGCGTGGTTCGTAGTACCCGGGCAAAGTCGAGACCGATTTTACTGCTGGTCTGCACCTGAGAAATCCGCGGCAACCGATACTCGACCGGGTCTTCAACGGTGATGACCTTTTTACTTTCGGTGTTAAGTTCACTTAATGCGCCGTAAAGAGTGGTGGTTTTACCCGAGCCGGTTGGTCCGGTTACCAGCAACATGCCATGGGGCCGGTTGATGAGCGCACGAACACGCTTCAGCAGCGGTTCCGGCATGCCGGTCTGATCCAGCGAGAGAATGCCACTGGTTTGGTCCAGCAGACGCATAACGCAGGACTCACCGTACTGAACGGGCATTGTCGATACCCGCACATCGATATTCTTCTTTTTGATCTTGATGTTGAAACGGCCGTCCTGAGGTAATCGGCGCTCTGAGATATCCATGCCTGACATCAGCTTTAAGCGCAACACCAAAGCACTGGCGATATTGGTCTCATCAAGAATGTTTTCCTGCAGTACTCCGTCGACCCGCTGACGGATCCGCAGCATATTCTCGTCGGGTTCGATATGAATGTCCGAGGCCCGCACTTGCACCGCATCTTCAAAGATGGACTGCAGCAGCTTGGCGACGGTCGCATCCTCTCCTTCCTCGTCGAGGCTCAGGGCGCCCAGTTCAAACTCAGCCGTGTCCTCGTATTCGTCCTGCAACTGGCTGGCGAAGGTTTCAATATCTTTAGTGCGCCGGTAGAGACTGTCAAACGCCTGCAACAGGTCGGTTTCTGCGACTACCGCAATATCCACTTCTCGCGGTGCCAGTTGTTGATTCACCTGGTCGATGGCGGCCAAATCCGCTGGATCGCTCATCGCCACTTTGGCGTGACCGTTATCAGCCTCGTAAACCAGCGCCCGGTGGCGGCGTGCCTGTACCTCAGGCAACAACTCAACGACCTGCTGTGGGATCTTCTGATCGCTTAACGACACCGTCGGAATTTTCAACTGCTGCGCAAGGAATTCCGTTAACTGTTGCTCACTGATAAAGCCAAGTTCAATCAGCGTTGCGCCAAGCTTACGGCCGGACTGCTTTTGCTCTTTCAGTGCCGAATCCAGTTGCTTCTCAGAAATGACTTGCTCGTGAACCAGCAAGTCACCCAAGCGCATTTTAAGGCGTGGACGTTGCATGCTGGCTCCTGAGTCGTTTGATCTGTTCGGCAATAAAATTCAGCGTCGGGGTGTGCTCGATCCGCGCGGCCGCCTGCTCAAATTCAGCCAATGCCTGCTGTGGGTGCTGTTCGCGCAGTGCCAGCGCCAACCCCAGTCGCCAACGACCATTATCCGGTTGAGCGTTAACCAGTGCGCGGTAGCTTTGCTGCATTGCGTCATTATCATCAAGTTGTTGCGCCAGTTCGGCTTGTAGCTGGTAATACTGGGGTAGCTCCGTCGCCGCAGGCTGATGCTGTACCAGTAACTGCAGAGCCAACTGCGGCTGGGCTTGTTTTTCCAGCATAGATGCCGCCAACAGTCGCAGTGAATGCGCCTGCGGGAACTGCTGCAGCCCTTCGCGCAAAATCGCAAGGGCTTGGGTGGTCTGCCCTCGGCCATATTCCAGCGCGGCCCACTCTTTGCGCACATCATGCCATTGTGGCTGGGCATTCAGGGCTGCTTCGTAGTGGCTGGCAGCATCCGTGAATAGCCCTTGTTTTTGTGCCTGCTCGGCTTTTTGTCGCTGGCGTTCGGCAACTTCTGCGGCAGTGAGCTGTACGCTTTGCTTGCTAAAGCTGCCAGTGCTAGCGCGTTGCTCACTTTCGCTTGCCGTGTCGTCTGATTGTTGCTGCTCATTTAGGGTTGGCTCAACCGCGATAGGCTCGGGTAATTCAAGCTCAGCAACTCGCGACGGCGCGGCTTCATTCTCTTCCGCCACTTCAGCAACGCGTTTATCACTCCCGGTATCCGGTTTGGACGCTGCTGCCTTCACCGGCTCTGATCGCTCGGACTGTGGCTGTTGCGATGGTCGTTGCTGAACCGGTTCAGTAGCCTGAGACGTTGACGAAACGGAGGCGTTATTCCAGACGTAATAGCCCACAGCAACGACCGTCACCATCACAACGACCAGCAACAGCCACAGCAGCCGGCTGCCGCTTCTGCTCGGCGGCGCAACGGCTGAGCCATGTCCACCGCCCGAGCCATTGTGCTGGTTGCGCTTATCCAGGTCATTCAATACTTTATTGATAATACTCAACCCAGTAACTCCCACGGCAGATAGTCGACAAACAGCGCTCCTAACGCGACCACTAGCCCAACGCTAAAAAGTAGAGTCCACAAGAACAGGCGATAACGGCGACTGCGGTAGATGACATCGTCGGTATCGGCAGCGGCCAGTTTGACATCATTCAGCGTGAGTTGATGGCGGCCTTCGCCAAACGCCAGCAGCAACATTTTATGGCACAACATGTTAACCAACCGCGGTATCCCTCTGCTGCATTCATAAATGGAAGCCACCACTTTGGCTGAAAAAATGGGCGCTCCGCTATAGCCGGCAATGCGCATGCGGTGGCCAATATATTCGCTGGTTTCATCAGCGTTCATTGCCGTTAATTGGTAGGAGAAGCTGATGCGTTGGCGCAACTGTCGAAACCGATGCTGTTGCAGTCGATCGTCTAACTCAGGCTGCCCAACCAGCACGATGTGCAGCAGTTTGCGGGATTGTGTTTCCAGGTTAGAAAGCAGCCGCACCGCTTCGAGGCTCTCTTCCGGCAACGCCTGTGCCTCATCAATGATCAGCACCACCGACTGACCATGTTGATTAATCTCCAGAAGGCGTTGTTGCAGTGCGCGCGCTAACTGATGCTCGCCGCCAATAGCCTGGGTATCCACTTCCAGCTCTTGCGCGATAGCTCGCCGCAGCTCTTCCGGGCTGAGGTAGGAGTCAGGCACGTAAGCGGTTTTAAAAAAGTCAGGTATGTCCTCAAGCAGCCGCCGACACAGCAAGGTTTTCCCGGTGCCGACCTCACCGGTTACTTTAATAAAACCCTCGCCGGTTTTCAGCGCCGTCAGCACCACCTTAGCCGCCTGATGATGGCTTTTAAGATCACAATAAAACTGCGTATTCGGCGTTATTGTGAACGGTAGCTGCTGCAGACCATAGTGATACAAATACATCCCGACGACACCCGCTTTCATTAATCCGTTAAATCAGGAAACCATGTTTTCAAGAGTTCCCGTGAACGTTCCAGTTCCTGTTGCCACGTATCCGCGCCAATGACCGTTGGTTTGATCAGAATGACCAACTCTTTTTTCTCGACCCGATTGGCACGGTTTTTAAACAAGTTACCCAATAACGGCAAGTCTCCCAGTAACGGTACTTGCTCGATGTCTTCGGTGGTGGTGGTTTGCATTAAACCGCCCAGTACCACAATTTCGCCGTTGCGAGCGCGGACAATGGTGTCGCTCTCACGAATATTACTGCGTGCCAGCGGCAAGCGCAGTGTTTCATCGCCTATTTCGATGACTTTTTCCTGCTCCGCAGTTTCTACCACGGACGGGTGAACATGCAGGGTGACCACATCGTCATCACTGATTTGCGGCGTCACATCCAACGAAATACCGGAGAAAAATGGTGTCAGTTCAATGTCCGAGCTGGTTAACGCATCATTAAGGCCCGTGGTGTTGGTCTGCGACTGAACGTCAGTAACGTAATACTCGTCTTCACCAATTTTAATGACCGCTTTTTGGTTATTCGATGCACTGACGCGAGGGTTCGACAGCACCTGCACGGAGCCCTGGGTTTGTAGCAGCTGTAAGAAGCTGGAAAAATTATTGTCGCTAAAGCGCAACCCGAATAAGCCATTGGACGTGGCGCTGGCAAGGTCTGCTGGGGTTGAGCCATTAAAGTTCACATCGAACCCCGACCCCAAACCATCGGCAAATTCATCCAGCTTGCTCCACTGTATGCCTTGCTCAAACCCATCGGCCAGTGTCACTTCAACAATCCGGGCTTCAAGAATGACCTGTCGCTGCAGGCGCGTTTGCAGCGTGGCCAGAAACTCACCCACTGCACGTAGCTTAGACGGCTGTGCGGTAACACTAACAATGCCAGCCTGCGGTGACATCACCACAGAACTGCCGTTGCCGGCCACTTTGCTGATCATGTCTTCGAGCTCGCCCCAGATATCCGTTTCGGACTGCGAACTGACACTGGCTCCGTTGCCGCCCTGCATCCGCTGGTTTGAGCTATTGCTGTTGCCGGAGCCTCCGCCCAACAGCCCTGGATTATTAAAATCACTGTTGGAATTATTAAAGCTGCCGCTGCTGTTGTTTTGGTTGCCGTTATTCGCGTTCTGGCTAACCCCGCCACTGGTAATCTGCGTTTGCGACATACCGAACCGTTTTAAGGACAAATAATCCAGCGAAAAGGTTTTGGTGCGCACCCCACTTGGAAACACCTGGACCATTCGGCCGGTTTGCTTAATCTCATAACCGTAAGTGTCTTCGATCACAGCAAGCGTTTCATCAATAGTGACGTCTTTTAAGTCCAGTGAGATTTCCCCCTCCACATCGGGGTGAACGATGATGTTATACGGGGTATCCACCGTCAGGCTGTAAAAGAACTCGCGTGCATCCATGGCTTTCGCTTGCAACACAAAGCGTTGTTCTTCCACCAGATTATTGGTGTCGGACGGACTGACCTGGATCGGTTGTGCTAAGTAGGCGGCAACCGCCTCAGGAATATCGTCATTGCTCGGCTGCGGGTTCGGCTTAGCCGTTGACGTCTGTTCCAACGCCTCGTAGGCTTGCTGAGGCGCTTGGTTCGGCTGATAAGCGCAGCCTGCCATTGAGCTCAACAAGGTGATACTGATGATAAAACATCCAACTCTCATTCAATTTCTCCTTGCTGACCACTACGACGCTTAATACCGCGGCTGTACATCGTCAGCTCAACTTCTTGTTGACCATTTTGCAAGCGCACCCGCTGATTCTCAATCGCAACAATTCTGAACCCGCGGATTTCATCATGATGCTGATAGCGTTGACCATTGATGATGGCATAACGGCGCTCGCCGAACACAATAATTTGGTCCAGTTCGAGCCCTTTCTGCGGTTTACCGCCGGCCGTTGCCGTAACCTGCGGTTGCCAACCATAAGGACGGGTGGGATCTTCAGTCGCAACAGCGGTGGTGCTGAGTGTCGACAGCATCAACGTTAGTGTCAAAGGGATGTACAGTTTGTTGCCTCTAGCCACCAATGATCTCCTTATCAACGCTTAACAGTTGCCAAACGATATCGACTTCTGCCTGCGGATAATCGAGTACCTGATAATGGAAACGGTGCCATTGTACTTCCGGATGCAACTCACGCAACTGCTGAAAAAACAACCGCAGTTCGGTGTAATTTCCCCGATACGTGGCATTAATCTGGTGCCGATACAGACTCACCGTGCCATCTTCTGCTTCAATCGGCTGTGGCGATTGCGATGCCAACGTCACCAACTGAAGCGCATCCGGGTACTGTAAGCTGCTCTCCAAAAACCGTTGACGCTCAGATTTATTCAGCAAGGTGTACGCATCAGACACGTCCTTCAATGACATCAAACGCGACTCTTTGCGCGAAATTTGTTGCCGCAGTGGCTGATTAATGTCTTCTTGTAATTGCTGCTGCAACACATCGATTGACTGCTGTTGCTGCGCCAGCTGTTGCTCAACATTGCTCAACTGTTGCTGGTTGCGTTGATGTTGTGCTTGCAATGGCAACAGCTGGTAGCTTAACAACGGCAAGGTAACCAGTAACCAGACGGCCACCCCGATGAGCACACGTCGCTCGCGAGGTAGCTCGCCGAATTGTTCCGCCCATTGATGCCAGCGTTGCAATAGCTTATCCATTACTTTGTCCCCGTAGCCGGCGCACCATAACTCACCGTATCACCGTTCGACGGGCTTTGCTGATTATTTAAAGAAAAGGTTTGTTGTTGCTGCTCGTTGCGATCCAGATCGACGACCGCAAAATGGCTTTGTGACAGCAGCGGCATTGACTGGAACCGTTGCATCCAGCGCGGGAGTAAATTAGCCCGAATCATTTTGCCGGATAACGAGACCCCATCAGGCGTAATGCTGAACTCCGTCAGCCAGAGGCCGTCAATATTGACTTGTGACAATTCCTGCATCAACTGATCCGGCGCTATCTGCCGCTCTGATTGCTGTGCTGCCAACTGTTGATTTAGCTGTTGTTGTGCCGCTATTGCCGCTTCTAAGGCTTGTTCCTGTTCTGTCAGGGCAGGGCTTGGTGAACGTTGTTCCAACTGTTGCTGTAATTGCTCGCGGCGCTGTTTTTGTTGTGCCAACTGTTCCTCCAACTGTGCCAGCGCCTGACGGCTTTGCTGTTGAAGCTGACTGGTGTACAGCACCGCTGCCAGCACGCAGACCGCCAAAACCAGGGTCACCAATGCCAACCGATTTAACGACAACCGTTGTACGATCGGTTTGAGTTCATCACGCAGTAAATTAATCGATTGCTTCATGAGGACTCCTTCGCCTGCGTCGAGTCTTCATGGGCCACTTTTGCGGCTGCAAAGGCATCGAGGTCGCTAAAGTCACCCTCACACAATTCACTCATCCAGTCTTCGTAATGGTAGCGCTGCACATCAACCGCCAACAACTCCGTCAGGGACTGCGTCACTTCGTCTAGTAACGAATGCTGCAATGCCAGCTTGATGGTCTTTACCGGTGCCTGACGTAGCTGACTTTCGTAGTAATCCATCGAGCGTTGGAGTTCGGTTGCCAGAGGTTCCAGCGCACCGAGCTTAATCTCTTCTTTGCTGTAGTGCTGGATCGACTGTAAACCACTCAGCGCACGGGTAAAACACAGTTTGCCGCGATGATAAATTTGCGCCAGATAGCCACGGGGTAATGGGTATAAGCACAACTCCGCGCGCTCCGCCTGGCTGTGCAACGTTGCTAATTCGATCTCGCTGACGCTGATTTTAACCGGCACCCAGCCGCACGCGACAATGTCGTGTGTCCATTGCTTAAGTTCCGCCTTGTTTGCTACCACCGCCACGACTTTATCCTGTCCGGACGCCTGATACGCCAGTTCGTAGTAATCGGTCACCATCTCTTCGGGTGCCAAATCGACCAACTCCCCCAGTTGGAAAGCGAGGCTGGCAGCAATATCCTGTGCCGGTACGTCAGGCCGGTCAACGGTCACAGACTGATAACGAGTTAACCCCAGCACTAACGTCACTTCGGCTTTTTTTAGATCCAGCTTGCTGTAGGTTTCGCTAAATTGTTGTAGCGCGTCAGCAAATGAGGAGGAGGACAGGTCGGTTGAATCATTCACAACCACTTCGGGCAGGTCAGCTTCGGTATGCCGCAACACCATGAGTCGCAGCTGCTTTACACCAAGTTGTAATATTATCCGGTAATTACCAGAACGCGCACGGGACGCTCCGATCAGCACACGTTAACCCTTTTCTAATTATTATCGGGAAATGATACCAGAGATGTGCTCAGCAAGTGAACAAAAAACGACAAAAAACAACAAAAAATGAAGGGCTATGACAGCGGCATAGCCCATACGTTACAGACGCTTAGCAGACTCAGTAACCGACTAGAAACGGAACTGACCTACAGCCCGACTCAATTTACCGGCAAGTTCCTGTAATTGATGTGCGGTAGCGCTGGTATGTTCCGTTGCTTCCTGGTTTTGATCGGCCATTGCCGAGAAACTCTCAACGTTACGCGCTACTTCATCGCTGGCGGCGTTCTGCTCGCCCAATGCGTCGCTGATGTCCTGCACCACCTGCAACACTCGGTCAAAGCTCTCGCGAATCTCATTAATCGCCTGACCGGTCATTGAAGCCAGCTCAACGCCTTCCTCAACCTCGTGCACACCATGCTCCATTTGCTTAACACTGGCCTGAGTGCCGCTCTGAATTTTTGCCACCGTGGCTTCGATTTCATCGGTGGATTCGCTGGTACGTTGCGCCAAATGACGAACCTCATCGGCGACTACGGAGAATCCGCGGCCTTGCTCTCCGGCACGAGCCGCCTCAATGGCCGCATTCAGTGCCAGTAAATTGGTTTGATCGGCAATCGATTTGATCACGTTAACGATGGAGCTGATTTGCTCGGACTGTTTATCCAGTTCAACCAACTGTGCCGACGCTTGCTGAACAGCGTCGCTGATGCGGTTCATTGAGGCAACCATCTGCTCCATAACGGAGGCACTTTGTTCAGCGTTTTTACTGGACTGTTCAGATATTTCACGTGCTTCTGAGGCGTTCTCTGACACATGGTTGATGCTGGTACTCAATTCTTCAATCGAAGTCGCAATCGTGGTTGATGCCCGCGTTTGTTCATTAGACGAGGCTGATAACTGTTCGGCGGTACTGGCCACCGAGTTACTGGCTGAATCCAGCTCCGACGATGCGGTTTTAATTTCACCCATCATATTGCGCAGTTGTGTCTGCATGGTGGCCATCGCTGACAACAGCTCTGCCACTTCATCACGGCCGCTATCATCAATCGTCGCCCGTAAGTTACCATCGGCAATGGTGGTTGCCACCCGCATGGCATCCTCAATGCGCCCCGCCAATTGACGTCGGAATAAGAGTGCGGCCACGACCGCGACCCCAGCGACCAGCAAGCCACCCAGCACCACGACCGAATAAACCAGTTTCGCGGCACTGTCTGCCGCGGCAGAGCGCTGTACCAACAATTGCTGTTCCGTCGCGATAAACTGATCCATCAGCTCGCGGAGTTGATCCATGCCTTCTTTGCCACGCCCCTGCTTCACAAGGTAAGCGGCCTGATCCAGACCCATAGCACCCGGTCCGTATTGAGTACGAATATCAATCGGAGGGTCGATCGCCTCGGTCAACCACTGCTGGTAGACCTCGCTGAGCTGTTGCAGCAATTGCTGTTGTTCCGGATTGTCAGCGGTCAACTCACGTAATGATTTGAGGTTGCGTTCAACACCTTCTTTACCGTCAATATAGGGTTGCTGAAAAGCTTCTTCACCACTGATGACATACCCCCGTTGGCCACTTTCAATATTGAGAAAGTGTTTAACCAGATCCTCCGCCTCGCTGATGACGGTGAAAGTATGTTCAGCGCGTTGCGTGGTTTGTTCCATGTTGGAAACGCTATAGACGACCGTGCCGATCAGTCCTGCCAAAACAACAATGATCACACCAAAGGCGATGATGAGTTTGTGAATGAGCTTCATCCGGCATCTTCCGAGTTATGGTTCTTGAGTAAAGGTTACACTTTATCTATCGGCCAGTCTCGGCGGTTCTTCAATAAACTTTAACGTTCATTCAGAAACTTGCCACTGCAGCGTATTACCGGCGTAATACGGCACCATTGGGCCATCAGCAGTATCCAGCGTTGCCGCCACTTGCCATGGCGACTGCGACAAGGTGATGGTTTCTTGATTCTTCTCAAAACCATAAAACGCCGCACCAAATACGGAAGCAAAATTTTCCAGTTTGTCGAGCGCCTGATGCTGAGCAAAAAACTCGGCATATAACTCAATCGCCGCCGGCGCCGAGTAACAGCCTGCGCAGCCACAAGAGGTTTCTTTATTCGCCTGTACATGCGGCGCGGAATCAGTACCGAGGAAAAACTTAGGATTGCCCGACAGTGCCGCCTGTTGCAGTCGCAACTGGTGCTCACGACGTTTTAAAATCGGCAGACAATAATTATGCGGACGTACACCGCCAACCAGCAAGTCGTTGCGATTCATCAACAAATGCTGCGGGGTCATAGTTGCTGCGACGTTCTCATTGGCCTCACTGACAAAGTCGACGGCGTCGCCGGTCGTGATGTGTTCCAGTATCAGCTTTAAGCCGGGAAACTGCTGAGTGATCGGTATCAGATGACGTTCGATGAAGACGCGCTCGCGATCAAAGATGTCGATCTCTTTATCGGTGACTTCCCCGTGAACCAGCAACGGAACCCCGTGCTGCTGCATCGCTTCAAGTACCGGAGCCAGCGCTTCCACCGATTTGACACCGGCCGCTGAATTAGTGGTTGCTCCGGACGGATACAGTTTAAAGCCGATGATGCGGCGGTCAGCTGCGGCTTTTTTCACTTCAGCAACCGAGGTATCAGCAGTCAGATACAGTGCCATTAGGGGTTCAAACGTCATCTCCGCTGGCAACGCCGCCATAATTCGCTCGCGGTAAGCCAATGCCATTTCGACCGTGGTCACTGGCGGCACCAGATTAGGCATTACAACCGCACGGTGGAAAACCCGCGCGGAAGCCGGAACCGTTGTTTGTAGTAATGCGCCATCGCGCAAATGGAGGTGCCAATCGTCAGGTCGAGCTATGGTTAACTGCTGCATCGGGGGAGCCTATCTCGTTGTCAATGTAAAAGCTTAGGCTGAAATTATATGCTGTTGCATAGCGCCCTGTCTAACCCGACGCCGATTAACGCAGTCCCATCGCTTCCTTCCAGTGCTTGCGACAGCAGGACACATAGCGATCATTTCCCCCGATAGCAATTTGCTGACCCATGGTAACGGCTTGCCCATTTTCATCGACGCGCAGCGACATCGTGGCTTTGCGGCCACAATGACAAATGGTTTTCATCTCCACCAGTTTGTCGGCGATGGCCAGCAAAACGGCACTGCCGGGGAAGGCATTACCAAACGCATCGGTGCGGATGCCATAACACATGACCGGAATGTCATGACGATCGACCAGTGTGCTCAACTGCCAAACCTGCTGCTCGGTTAAAAACTGTGCTTCGTCAATCAACAAACAGTCAATGGGTGTGCGCCGATGCTCAGCCAGCACTTTATCGATCAGGTTACAATCACTGCCAAAACTCATTGCCTGACGTTTTATCCCAAGTCGCGACGCAATTTTGCCGCTACCGGCGCGATCATCGATCGCCGGGGTCATTAACAACACCTGCTGATTGCGCTCTTCGTAATTGTGCGCAACCTGTAATAACGAGGTGCTTTTACCGGCATTCATCGCCGAGTAGGTAAAATACAAGGAAGCCATATTATTGTTTTTATGTCATCATGATAAAAAGCAAATCTTACCGAGGAGCCTGTGATATGCAATACCCAGCCGAATTTATCCGTGCCATTCCCAAAGCCGATCTGCACTTACACCTGGATGGTAGTTTACGTGCCAGCAGCTTGGTGGATATGGCGAAACGCTCCGGCGTCGAACTGCCCAGTTACACGGAAGAAGGCCTGTTCGAACAGGTATTTAAGTCGCATTACAATAACCTCGGTGAGTATTTAAACGGGTTTCAGTACACCTGTGCGGTACTGCGGGATCTGGAAAACCTGGAGCAAGCCTCGTACGAGCTGGCCATTGACAACCAAAACGAGGGCGTCACTTATATTGAGGTAAGGTTTGCCCCCCAGTTATTGATGGATCCCTCTAAAGGCGTCACCTTTGATACCATCATGCATGTCGTCAATGACGGTTTAAAGCGTGCCAAAGACGAATATAACCAACAGCCGGACGTAAAAAGCGGTGACAAGCCGGCCTTTAATTACGGCATCATTAACTGTGCCATGCGGATGTTTGGCAAAAAAGGGTTCTCCCCTTACTACACCCAACTGTTCCAGCACCTGCGTGACTTTGAACCCATGCAAGTTATTCGCACCGCTGCGATGGAGCTGGTGCGCGCCAGTGTCCGTATGCGCGACGAAGAAGGGCTACCGATTGTCGGGCTGGACATCGCTGGACAAGAAATTGGTTATCCCGCGGGTAAATTCAAAGACGTTTACGAATACGCCCATGAAAACTTTTTACTGAAAACCGTGCACGCTGGTGAAGCCTATGGCGCTGAAAGTATCTTTGAGGCACTGACTCAGTGTCATGCCGATCGCCTGGGTCATGGCTATTCGTTATTTTCACCGGAAATGACCTCTGATCCGAGCATTAACGATCCTAAAGCTTATGGTGAAAAGCTGGCGTCCTACATTGCTGACCAACGCATCGCTATCGAAGTCTGCTTAACGTCAAACCTGCAGACCAATCCTGCCATTGGCGACATTAAGAATCACAACTTCCGCCATATGCTGGATCATCGTTTGGCCACCGTCATCTGTACCGATAATCGGCTGGTTTCGCGCACCACCGTCAGTAACGAATATCAGTTGGCGGTTGATAACTTTGATATTCCGTTGCACCGACTGAAGGATTTGGTTGCTTACAGCTTCAAGAAGAACTTCTACCCCGGTGCTTACACCGAAAAGCGTGAATACACGAAGCAGAATCTGGCGTACTTTGACAAGATGGTCGCGAAGTTTGGATTAACCGAGGAATAAGCGTCAGTTTAACGAGGCTCGCCAGGCAGTCACTGCTGCCGGGCGAGCTTTCATGCCGTCATCATCTGTGACGAATTAGAACGGAATATCGTCGTCAAAATCCGCCGAGTCTGGCGAGAACGGCTGAGGTTGTGATGGTTGTTGAGGGCGCTGTTGTGGTGCATTACCCGGCGTCGGGGCCTGACCACCACCCTGTGGCTGCTGCGCTGGTTGCTGCGGCGGCTGTTGATAACCCTGCTGATAGCCACCTTGCTGTGCCGGAGCAGACTGATTCATGCCCTGGTTCATGCCTTGATTCATACCTTGGTTCTGACCCATGCCAGCACCACCGCGCGAATCCAGCATTTGCATGTCGTTAATGACGATTTCTGTGGTGTAACGATCCTGGCCATCCTGACCTTGCCATTTACGGGTTTGCAGTCGCCCTTCGACGTATACTTTTGAACCTTTTTTCAGGTATTCACCGGCAATCTCCGCCAAGCGACGATACGCCACACAACGGTGCCATTCGGTTTGCTCGCGCGGCTCGCCCGTTTGTTTATCTTTCCAGGTTTCGCTGGTCGCGATTGATAAATTCGCAATAGCCGTGCTGTTTTGCGTATAACGCACTTCTGGATCGGCACCCAGGTTACCGATTAAAATCACTTTGTTGACACCGCGACTGGCCATGCTTTTCTCCTGTTTTAAATCTTATCGTATTAATTAAAATTGTCGTTATTTTGCCGGTTCATGGGCTTGCAAGAGACCTTGCACGGTCTCTTCATCATACTGCTTTTTATCGACTTTTAAATAACTAATTTGGTCATCTGGTGCGTAACGAACTTCCTCAACGCCGGTTACTTGTAACAGCCGTTGATTTAATTCACTCCGCTGAGTTTCCGCCAAATGACCAAGGTTCAGCGCCACATTAGTCACCGCTTTCGGATTTTTCATCCATAAGGTTAACACTAACCAACAGCCTAATAGAGTCAGCGATAAAATGCCTAATCCCGTTGACTGATATGTTTGTAAGACCCAACCGCCGGTACTGCCACCGATAAAAGCACCTAAAAACTGACTGGTCGCATAAAGGCCGCTGGCACTGCCTTTACTACCGGCCGGCGCAATACGGGTTAAGAATGAAGGTAGCGAAGCTTCCAGATAGTTGAAGCCGGCGAAAAAAATCACCAGCGCCGCCACCAGCACCACCGCCGAAGCTCCCAACATATCGGCCAGCGCCACCCCAATGCACAGCATCAGCAATGCCAATCGGAACCAGAACACTTGATTATCAGTTCGCGAGCTGCGAATGATCATGGGCACCATGACGGCAATTGATGCCACCAATGTTGGCAGATAAAACCAGGCGTGGGTTGCTGGCTCAAAGCCGGCCTGCTGCAGTTGCGTCGGCAACGTGATAAACCAAGCCGTCAGCACCGCATGTAACACAAAAACGCCGACATTCAGCTGCCATAACTGACCATGTTTTAACAGGCTACGCAACTCGGATGCAACGGGTAGCGCATCTCGTCGTGCCGTTTGTGTTTGCACCTGTGGCACGCTGGCGACTAATACCACGATGCCTAACACGCCGGTTGCAGCGGTAAACCAAAAGATACCCGCCAAACCCAGCCAACTGCCAAGCAAAGGACCCGCCACCATGGCAACGGCAAAGGCGAGCCCGATACACATACCGATGATCGCCATGACTTTGGTACGTTGCTGTTCTCGCGACACGTCAGCAGCCAGCGCTAAAATGGCGGCTGCCACGGCACCCAAGCCCTGGATAGCCCGCCCGATTGCGACCCCAAGCAAACTGTCCGCCTGCGCCGCAACCACACTTCCGAGGATAAACACCAACAGCCCCAGGATAATGACCGGACGCCGGCCCCAACGATCCGACAACATGCCCATGGGGATCTGCAGCAGAGCCTGAGTGAGACCGTAAGCACCCAACGTTGCACCCATAAGGAAGGCACTATAATCTGGGTAGTCACGGGCATAAATTGCCAGCACGGGCATGATCAAAAACAGCCCCAGCATCCGTATTCCGAAGACGGATGCCAGCGCAACAGCGGCTCGTTTTTCCGTTTGATTTAGTGTTTGTTGTGACATCGACCACAGCTTTAGAATTCTTCAATGACAGCATTGTACCAGATGCGGCTGGGTGTGCGATAATGTGTTCAGCAGCCAATAGGAAGTAATGAATGGATACCATAGAAGTACGCGGAGCAAGAACACACAATCTTAAGAACTTTAATCTCTCGATACCGCGCAATAAGCTGGTGGTTATCACCGGTTTATCGGGGTCGGGCAAGTCTTCGTTGGCTTTTGATACCCTCTATGCGGAAGGCCAGCGACGCTACGTCGAATCGCTGTCGGCTTACGCGCGGCAGTTTTTGTCATTGATGGAGAAACCCGATGTGGACTCTATCGAGGGCTTGTCGCCGGCGATATCGATTGAACAAAAGTCGACCTCGCACAACCCCCGTTCGACGGTTGGTACCATCACCGAAATATACGACTATTTGCGGTTATTGTACGCCCGTGTCGGCGAACCTCGCTGTCCAACCCATGACGTGCCGTTAGCGGCGCAGACCGTTTCGCAAATGGTGGACAACGTACTGGCAGCGCCAGAGGGATCGAAGCTGATGATGCTGGCTCCCATTATTCAGAACCGCAAGGGTGAGCACCTAAAAGTATTAGAGAATCTTGCCCTGCAAGGTTTCATTCGTGCCCGTATTGATGGCGAAATATGTGACTTGAGCGATCCACCAACACTGGAGTTGCAGAAAAAACACACCATCGAAGTCGTGGTCGACCGGTTTAAAGTTCGTGAGGGGCTAGAACAGCGTCTTGCCGAGTCGTTCGAGACTGCGCTCGAGCTGAGCGGCGGCACGGCCCTGGTTGCACCGATGGAAGGCAATGACGATGAAATGGTGTTCTCGGCCAACTTCGCTTGCCCGCATTGCGGCTTCAGCATGCAAGAGCTAGAGCCTCGACTGTTCTCCTTTAATAACCCGGCCGGTGCCTGCGGTACCTGTGACGGCCTTGGCGTTGAACAATTTTTTGATCCAGCCAAAGTGGTCACTAACGCGGAGCTGTCATTAACCGGCGGCGCCATTCGGGGCTGGGATAAACGTAATTTCTACTACTATCAAATGCTGCAGTCTCTGGCTAAGCATTACGAATTTAAGTTGTCGACGCCGTTCAACGAGCTGGATGAAGACGTACGGCACAAAATTTTGTTCGGTAGCGGTCAGCAGCAGATTAAGTTTACTTATGTGAACGATCGCGGCGATAAAGTCGTGCGTGAACACCCGTTTGAAGGGATCATCCCGAACATGCAACGCCGCTACCGCGAAACCGAGTCACAGGCGGTGCGGGAAGAGCTTTCCAAGTACATTGCGGTACAACCCTGTAAAAGCTGTAATGGCTCGCGGTTACGCACCGAGGCTCGTCATGTGTTTATTAGTGACACCACGCTGCCGCAGGTCGCAGAGCGCTCGATTGGCGACGCCCTGAGCTTTTTCCAGACACTCGAACTAGAAGGCCAGCGCGCACAAATCGCGGAAAAAATTCTGAAAGAAATTAATGACCGACTGCGTTTTTTGGTGAACGTTGGTTTGAATTACCTGAGTCTGTCACGCAGTGCCGAAACGCTGTCGGGTGGTGAAGCACAGCGCATCCGCCTCGCCAGCCAAATTGGCGCGGGTCTGGTCGGCGTGATGTACGTGCTTGACGAACCCAGCATTGGCCTGCATCAGCGCGACAACGAACGCTTGCTCAACACGCTCACGCACTTACGGGATTTAGGTAACACGGTGATCGTGGTTGAGCACGACGAAGACGCCATTCGTCAGGCCGACCACATCATTGATATTGGTCCGGGTGCCGGGGTTCACGGCGGGGAAATCATCGCTCAGGGCAAGGTCGATGACATAATTGGTAGCAGCGATTCACTCACCGGTGACTACCTCTCCGGCAAAAAAGTGATCGATGTGCCGGCACAACGGCACGTACCGGATGATCGCCGACTGGTGATCAAAGGCGCACGCGGTAACAACTTGAAGGGTGTCGACTTTGAATTGCCGTTGGGCGTGCTGACCTGTGTGACCGGGGTTTCCGGCTCGGGTAAGTCAACGCTGGTTAACGATACGCTGTTCCACCTTGCGCATCTTGAGTTAAACGGTGCAACAACAGGTGAACCGGCTGCATACGACGAGGTGGACGGCCTGCAGTATCTGGACAAAGTCGTCGACATCGATCAAAGCCCGATTGGTCGCACACCGCGGTCGAACCCGGCCACCTATACCGGTATTTTTACCCCTATCCGTGAATTGTTCGCGGGGGTACCTGAGTCCCGAGCTCGTGGCTATAAACCCGGACGCTTTAGCTTTAACGTCCGCGGGGGCCGCTGTGAGGCCTGCCAGGGTGACGGTGTTATAAAAGTTGAAATGCACTTTCTGCCGGACGTTTATGTCCCGTGTGACATCTGTAAAGGAAAGCGCTATAACCGCGAAACGCTCGATATTCAATACAAAGGTAAGAATATCAACGAAGTGCTGGATATGACCATCGAAGAAGCCCGCGAGTTTTTCGAGCCCATCCCGGCCATTGCGCGCAAACTGCAAACGCTGATGGATGTTGGGCTATCCTATGTACGACTTGGTCAGTCTGCCACTACACTGTCGGGT
The DNA here is from genome assembly GCF_003987185.1 of Idiomarina aquatica. Classification (GTDB taxonomy): domain Bacteria; phylum Pseudomonadota; class Gammaproteobacteria; order Enterobacterales; family Alteromonadaceae; genus Idiomarina; species Idiomarina aquatica. Next base: position 1,136,328 of record NZ_PIPS01000001.1, read on the forward strand.
GGTGAGGCACAACGGGTGAAACTGTCGCGCGAATTATCGAAGCGGGATACCGGCAAAACGCTGTATATTCTCGATGAGCCAACCACCGGCCTGCACTTCCACGACATTAAACAGTTGCTTGCCGTGATTCATCGCTTACGTGACCATGGTAATACAGTGGTTGTTATTGAACACAATCTGGACGTGATCAAAACGGCCGACTGGATCATTGATCTGGGACCAGAGGGCGGATCCGGCGGCGGCGAAATCATTGCGCAGGGTACACCCGAAGAGATTTGTGAAGTGGAGCGTTCGCACACTGCGCGTTTTTTGAAACCCATGTTAAGCAACTAGCAAGGATGCCATAAGATGTTAGAAGAACAGTTTAAAGTTCGTTTTTATGAAACCGACGCGCTGGGACACGTCAACAATACGGTGGTACCGATGTGGATCGAAACCGGCCGGTTGCCGATATTTGAGTTTTTCGGTGAAATGTCACCGGAAACTCAAAGCCTGATCGTGGCTCGGCTGGAAGTCGACTACCTTAGGCCGATCTTCTTTGGCAGTAACGTAACGGTAAAGACCTATGTCAGCCGTTTGGGCGGTTCGTCCTTTGATATCAGCACAGAGATTTGGCAAAAAGACGAACTCTGTGCCAAAGGCAAGACCGTGTTAGTTTATTTTGATTTCAGCGAGCAGACCTCGATTGCTTTAACCGACGGTTTACGCTCACGATTAGCAACACTCACTCATCCGGAGCATCCTCTTGACGCGTGATTTAGTTAGTGGTGGCCAACACATCCATGCACCTGACGACCTTAACCGGTTGTTGCAGGAGATATACGATGAGGCCATGACCATCACCTCTGGCAAAGTAGCGGATTATATCCCTGCTTTGGCCGAGGTAAACCCTGACTATTGTGCGCTAACCCTCGCGACGTTGGATGGCGAAGTCTTTAATGTTGGCGATACTCAGCAGCCTTTTTCGATCCAGTCGGTGTCAAAAATCTTTGGTTTAATGCTAGCCATGGAACGACTCGGCGATGAACTGTGGCAGCGGGTAAAAATGGAACCTTCCGGCCAGGCCTTTAATTCCATCGTTCAGTTAGAGTGGGAGAAAGGCATCCCGCGTAATCCAATGATTAACGCAGGCGCCATTCTTGTCAGTGACGTTCTGGTGAGTCGTTATTCGGCCAGTAAAAATGCGGTTTTAAGCCTGGTACGCACGCTCTGCGGCAATGAATCGGTGCATGCAGACCATGAAGTACACCTATCGGAAAAAGCCCATGGGCACCGCAACGCAGCATTAGCTCACTTGATGAAGAGCTTCGGCAATATCGAATCCGATGTTGATGAATTGCTGGATCATTATTTCTGGCAGTGTGCCTTAACGATGACTTGTGAAAACCTGGCTCGCTCCTTTACGTTCTTGGCTAATGACGGCGTATGCCCCTTTTCTAAGAACAGCATTATGTCAAAGCGCGATTCCCAGCGCATTAACGCGCTGCTCTCAACCAGCGGCATGTATGACCAAAGCGGTGAGTTTGCGTTTACCGTAGGAGTCCCGGCGAAAAGTGGTGTCGGTGGCGGTATTGTTGCCGTGGTACCTGATTTTGGTGTCATTGCCGCCTGGAGCCCGCGACTGAACGAATACGGAAATAGTGCCCGCGGTATGTTTATGGTTCGTGAACTGGCCAACCGCCTGGGCCTGAGTGTGTATTAACGGCGGTACAGTTGAAACCGCTGCAGGTTAAAGCGCGCAAACAGGTGATTAAACTTCTCATCACGTGACAACAACCGAACCAGTCGCTGTACTTCTTCAACGGATATGCCTTTGCCCGTCGCTACAACCACCCCGAGTTCGTACTCACTCTCGACACGATCTGAAATCAGTAATTGCTCGAGATAGTTAACCGAAGAATTTTTCAGAGCACTCAACAGTTCGTCATTAAGTACGGCAGCATCAATACGGCCGCCAAGCAGCATTCGTAAGTTGGTGATGCGGGAGTCGGACAGATAAATGGAATAACGTTTGGCAACCTCTTCGGAGTTCATCACGGTACCGCCAAAGAGATAATGATAGCCGCGCACACCGCCAAGCTTGAGCCCTTCGAGATTTTCAAAGAACGACTGATCCCTGCCAGCAACCTTCTTGGCCACTAAACGCTCAGAACCCCTTAGTAACGGAAATGTTGTGGCAACGTCCACTTGAGCGTTCTGCCAGCCCCAAAGTAATGACTCGAAAAAAATAACATCGCAACAGCCCTCGGCGGAAAGCGCCTGGTAACGGCCATTGGGAGGAATCGCCTGAATGATGAACTCGTACTCATTTTGATTATCGTTAAGCAGATTAACCAGTTCCGTGGTGACATCGGTTTCGAGCGTACCAGAAAAAAACGGCGGAAAATCATAGGCCGCCACATACACCGGTTCGCGAGACAAGGCGTTTCCGGTAAACAGTGAACAAACGATTAATAACGACAGGATATATCGATTCACGGCGTAACGTTGATTAACAAGGACGCAACCATAATACCTAACACAACGCGAAGCGCAAGCGCCTTGGCACTCACTTCGTTCGCGCTTGGCCCTCGCTCCGCTCGGTTGCCGGGCACCGGCTTCGCCGGTTTGCTTGGCGCGGCCAACGGCCGCTTGCTTGACGCCTCGTGCTTCGCACTCGCTTGCTGTTAAAAAAAGCAAGTGCGCGCAGCGCACGCGCGGACAAGCCGCGTCAGCGGTGCCTGGCAAGCCGAAGGCGCCTGGCAAGTGAGCAACGCGAACGCCAGACATAAAAAAACCCGGCCGAAGCCGGGTTTTTTAGCAAGCGGTAGCTTGCGCCTCTGGCGCAAGATACTGCTTAGTCGATGATCTTAGATACAACACCTGCACCTACAGTACGACCACCTTCACGGATGGCGAAACGCAGACCTTCGTCCATCGCGATTGGAGCAATCAGCTCTACCACGAATTTCAGGTTGTCGCCTGGCATTACCATTTCTACGCCTTCTGGCAACTCTACCGCACCGGTTACGTCCGTTGTACGGAAGTAGAACTGTGGACGATAGCCTTTGAAGAATGGCGTGTGACGGCCACCTTCGTCTTTGCTCAGTACGTAGACTTCTGCTTCGAACTTAGTGTGCGGAGTGATAGTACCTGGCTTCGCCAATACCTGACCACGCTCTACTTCGTCACGCTTCGTACCACGCAGCAACGCACCGATGTTCTCACCTGCACGACCTTCGTCAAGCAGCTTACGGAACATCTCAACACCCGTTACGGTTGTCTTGGTGGTTTCTTTCATACCTACGATTTCACACTCGTCGCCAGTGCGGATGATCCCGCGCTCGACACGACCGGTGACTACCGTACCACGACCTGAGATCGAGAATACGTCTTCGATTGGCATGATGAATGGCTTATCGATGTCACGCTCTGGCTCTGGGATGTAGCTGTCCAGGGCGTCTGCTAGTTCGATGATCTTCTTCGACCACTCTTCGTCACCTTCCAGTGCTTTCAGGGCTGAACCCTGGATTACCGGCAGGTCGTCGCCCGGGAATTCGTATTCTGATAACAGTTCACGAACTTCCATTTCTACCAGCTCTAACAGCTCTTCATCGTCAACCATGTCACATTTGTTCATGAATACTACGATGTAAGGTACGCCTACCTGACGTGACAGCAGGATGTGCTCACGAGTCTGTGGCATTGGGCCGTCTGTTGCTGCTACTACCAGGATTGCGCCGTCCATCTGCGCCGCACCGGTGATCATGTTTTTAACATAGTCAGCGTGTCCTGGGCAGTCTACGTGAGCGTAGTGACGTGCTGGCGTGTCATACTCAACGTGTGATGTTGAGATGGTGATACCACGCTCTTTCTCTTCTGGCGCGTTATCGATGGCTGCGAAGTCTTTCGCCGCACCACCGTATACTTTTGCCAAAACAGTTGTAATAGCAGCAGTCAGGGTAGTTTTACCGTGGTCAACGTGACCAATGGTGCCGACGTTTACGTGCGGCTTCGAACGTTCAAATTTTTCTTTAGACATGATAGTTCCTCAAACTTAAGTTAAAAGTCCGGTCTCGTAAAAAACCGGACCAGACCTTACTTATTTAGCGTTACGCTCAGCCATCACTTTTTCAGCGATGTTGTTTGGTGCTTCACCGTACTTCAAGAATTCCATTGAGTAAGATGCGCGACCTTGAGTTTGTGAACGCAAGTCAGTTGCGTAACCAAACATCTCAGAAAGAGGCACAACCGCGTTAACAGCTTTCAAGCCGCCTGGCGCTTCTTCCATGCCTTCGATCAGACCGCGGCGACGGTTTAAGTCACCAACAACATCACCCATAGATTCTTCAGGAGTGATAACTTCAACTTTCATCAGTGGTTCAAGCAATACTGGGTCAGCTTGTAATGCACCTTTTTTGAAGGCCATGCTACCAGCGATCTTAAACGCCATTTCTGATGAGTCGACGTCGTGGTAAGAGCCATCATACAGAGTCGCTTTAACACCCAATACTGGGTAGCCAGCCAATACACCCTGTTCCATCTGCTCTTGAACACCTTTATCAACAGCTGGGATGTACTCTTTTGGTACCACACCACCAACGATTTCGTTAACGAATTCGTAAGTGACATCATCACCGTTTTCGTCTTCTTCGATCTTCATCGGTTCAAGTTTCAGCCAAACGTGACCGAACTGACCACGACCACCTGATTGACGAACGAACTTGCCTTCAACTTCAACCGCTTTACGAATTGCTTCACGGTATGCAACCTGAGGCTGACCAACGTTACATTCAACTTTGAACTCACGCTTCATACGGTCAACGATGATGTCCAAGTGTAACTCGCCCATACCAGAGATGATGGTTTGGCCTGATTCTTCGTCAGTCTTAACACGGAATGACGGATCTTCAGCAGCCAATTTACCCAGGGCAATACCCATTTTCTCTTGGTCGGCTTTGGTTTTCGGTTCTACCGCAACAGAGATAACCGGCTCTGGGAATTCCATACGCTCCAGGATAATTGGATTGTTTGGATCACAAAGCGTGTCACCCGTTGTTACGTCTTTAAGACCGATCAGTGCAGCGATGTCACCAGCGCGCACTTCTTTGATTTCTTCACGGCTGTTTGAGTGCATTTGCACCATACGGCCAACACGTTCTTTCTTGCTCTTAACCGCGTTGATAACGCCGTCACCCTGATTAAGCACACCAGAGTAAACACGAACGAACGTCAAGGTACCTACGAATGGGTCAGTCGCAATTTTGAACGCCAACGCCGAGAACGGCTCTTCGTCGCTCGACTTACGAATGCCTTCGCTTTCGTCAGGCAAAATACCGCGGATCGCTTTAACTTCTGTAGGCGACGGCAAGTATTCGATAACAGCGTCAAGTACTGCTTGAACACCCTTGTTTTTGAACGCAGAACCAGCAGCTACCAAGCAGATTTCGTTCGCCAAAGTACGCGCACGCAGACCTTGCTTGATTTCAGCTTCAGTTAACTCGCCGTCTTCAAGGTATTTGTTCATCAGTTCTTCGTTGGCTTCGGCAGCAGCTTCAACCAACTCTGCGTGATATTCTTCACACAGATCAACCATATCTTCTGGGATGTCTTCATAAGTGAATGACGTACCCATGTCTTCTTCGTTCCAGTTGATGAACTTCATCTTGATCAAGTCAACAACGCCGCGGAAGTTATCTTCAGCGCCTACTGGAAGCTGCATTGGTACCGCTTGGGCTGCCAAACGCGTTTTCATTTGGTTTACAACAGACAAGAAGTCCGCACCAGCGCGGTCCATCTTGTTAACGAAAACCATACGTGGAACTTCATATTTGTTCGCCTGGCGCCAAACAGTTTCTGTTTGAGGCTGAACACCTGAAGATGCACACAGAACGACGACAGCGCCGTCAAGAACACGCAGAGAACGTTCTACTTCGATGGTGAAGTCAACGTGCCCAGGAGTATCAATGATGTTGATACGGTGCTCAGGGAACTGCTTGTCCATACCTTGCCAGAAACAGGTTGTTGCTGCCGAGGTAATGGTGATACCACGTTCTTGTTCTTGCTCCATCCAGTCCATGGTAGCTGCACCATCGTGCACCTCACCAATCTTGTGAGACAGACCTGTGTAGAACAACACACGCTCAGTAGTGGTTGTCTTACCGGCGTCTACGTGAGCACAGATACCGATATTACGATAGCGCTCAATGGAAGTTTTACGAGCCACAATAAACTCCTTACTCGGTTAACTGTGAATTTACCAGCGATAGTGAGCAAACGCTTTGTTTGCTTCAGCCATGCGGTGAACGTCTTCACGTTTCTTCACAGCTGACCCTTTGTTTTCTGATGCATCTAGCATTTCAGCTGCCAGACGCTGCGACATTGATTTTTCACCACGGGTGCGCGCTGCATCAACTAACCAGCGCATAGCCAGTGCGTTACGACGTACCGGACGAACTTCAACTGGAACTTGGTAGGTTGAACCACCAACACGACGAGATTTAACCTCGACGGTAGGACGCACGTTTTCTAGTGCGGCATCGAAAATTTCCAGATGATCTTTACCTGACTTCTCAGCCAGAATGTCCAGTGCACCGTAGATAATCTTTTCAGCGACTGCTTTTTTGCCGTCAACCATGACGACATTGATAAACTTAGCCAACAACTCGGATCCGAACTTAGGATCTGGAAGGATTTTACGTTGACCTATGACGCGTCTTCTTGGCATCTCAATATTCTCCGATTAATTCAGGGTATTACCCAAAACGTACAAAGTTTGGCCTTACTAACGGAGAACCGTTAAGACTTAGGCCGCTTCGCGCCGTACTTAGAACGGCCTTGTTTACGATCGTTAACACCTGAACAGTCAAGTGCACCACGAACGGTGTGGTAGCGAACACCTGGCAAGTCTTTTACACGACCGCCACGGATCAGTACGACTGAGTGTTCTTGTAAGTTGTGGCCTTCACCACCGATGTATGAAGAAACTTCATAACCGTTGGTCAGACGTACACGACAAACTTTGCGCATTGCAGAGTTTGGTTTCTTTGGGGTTGTGGTGTAAACACGGGTACAAACTCCGCGTTTTTGAGGGCACGCTTCAAGAGCCGGAACGTTGCTTTTCACAACCGGCTTCTGACGGCCTTTACGCACCAGCTGATTAACTGTTGCCATTCATTACTCCTAGTTTAGTTGATGTCGCTTTTTAGCGCGCACGAGGGTGCGTGAAAAATCGCTAAATCCTGACCATTAACGATCAGATCCCGAAAATCGGGAGCGGGAATTTTAATGGTCATATTTTCACCTGTCAAGGCTATATAAAAGAAGCCGGTACTGATATCAGTACCGGCTTCTGTACGCTGTCTAAACAGAACGTGCTTTATTCAGCACTATCATCGCTCTGGCCACCCGCATTTAGGGCGTCAGCCAGTTGCTGTTCTGCTTCTTCAGCCGTCATCTTAGGCGCTTCTTCTACCACCTGCATTTCGTCAAGGCGACGCTGCATGCGTTCCTTGTGATACGAATAGCCGGTACCGGCAGGAATCAGTCGACCTACGATAACGTTTTCTTTCAGTCCGCGCAGACTGTCTTTCTTGCCGCCAACGGCCGCTTCGGTCAGGACACGAGTGGTCTCCTGGAACGAGGCCGCAGAAATAAACGACTCAGTTGACAGTGATGCTTTGGTAATACCCAACAGCTGACGCTCGAAGGTCGCAGGCTGTTTGCCTTCTGCTTCGGCTTTTGCGTTTGCTGCCAGTACCTCAGACATTTCAACCATTTCGCCTTCCAGCAAGTTGGTGTCGTTAGCGCGCAGGATAAGTGCTTTACGCAGCATCTGACGAACGATAGTTTCGATGTGCTTATCGTTAATCTTAACACCTTGTAAGCGGTAAACTTCCTGCACTTCGTTAACGATGTAGTTTGCTACCGCGCTAACACCACGCAAGCGAAGGATATCGTGCGGCGCTTCCGGGCCGTCCGCGATAACTTCACCTTTCTCAACGTGTTCACCTTCAAACACGTTCAGCTGACGCCACTTCGGAATCATCTCTTCGTACTGATCACCGCCATCGGTTGGTGTGATCAATAGACGACGTTTACCTTTAGTTTCTTTACCGAATGACACCGTACCGGTGATTTCAGCAAGAATCGCAGGCTCTTTCGGACGGCGCGCTTCGAACAAGTCAGCAACCCGTGGCAGACCACCGGTGATGTCGCGAGTTTTCGAACCTTCTTGCGGAATACGTGCAAGGGTATCACCCACTTTCACTTCGGCGTTGTCTTCCAGGTTGATGATCGCGTTACCCGGCAGGAAGTACTGCGCTGGGATATCGGTACCAACGATGTTTACGTCGTTACCTTTCTCATCCACCAGTTTCACCATCGGACGCATGTCTTTACCGGCGCTGGTACGTTGACCTGTTTCCAGTACAACAACGCTTGAAAGACCGGTCAGTTCGTCGGTCTGACGAGTCATGGTGACACCATCAATCAAGTCAACAAACTTGATGCGACCTTCTACTTCGGTAATGATTGGGTGCGTGTGCGGGTCCCAGTTTGCAACGGTTTCACCGCCTTCAACTGCGTCGCCTTCACCTTTCTTCAGTACCGCACCGTAAGGCACTTTATAGCGCTCACGTTCACGACCATACTCATCAATCAGCGTCAACTCGGTCGAGCGTGAGGTAATCACGTGCGCTTTATCGCTGTTAACAACCCATTTCGCGTTGTGTAGCTTGATGGTACCCGGGTTTTTAACCTGGACACTGTTTTCTGCTGTCGCCCGTGATGCCGCACCACCAATGTGGAAGGTACGCATGGTAAGCTGTGTACCCGGTTCACCGATGGACTGAGCCGCGATAACACCAACTGCCTCACCTTGGTTAACCATGTGGCCACGAGCCAAGTCACGGCCGTAACAGTGAGCACAAACACCAAAGTCCGTGTCACAGGTGATGACCGAGCGAACTTTAACTTCATCGATGGAGTTCTCTTCGAGGATGTCGCAGTTCTTCTCGTCCAACAAGGTGTTGCGTGGCAGCAGCACTTCATCCGAACCAGGCTTGAGGACGTCTTCACAGACCACACGACCCAGTACACGTTCGCGCAATGGTTCAACAACGTCACCACCTTCGATCAATGGTTTCATGATAAGGCCTTCGAACGTGCCACAATCTTCTTCCATGATCACAACGTCTTGTGAAACGTCAACCAGACGACGGGTCAGATAACCTGAGTTCGCGGTCTTCAATGCAGTATCGGCCAAACCTTTACGCGCACCGTGGGTTGAGATGAAGTACTGAAGTACGTTCAAACCTTCACGGAAGTTAGCAACGATTGGCGTTTCGATGATTGAGCCATCCGGCTTCGCCATCAGACCACGCATACCGGCCAACTGACGAATCTGTGCGGGGCTACCACGAGCGCCCGAGTCCGCCATCATAAAGATAGAGTTAAATGATGCCTGCTCTTCTTCTTTACCGTCTTTGTTGATAACAATTTCTTTCGACAGGTTGTCCATCATCGCTTTCGAGACTTTCTCGTTAGCGGTTGACCAAATGTCGATAACTTTGTTGTATTTCTCGCCCGCGGTTACCAGACCTGATTCAAACTGCTCCTGAATCTCTGCCACTTCTTCTTCCGCAGCTTCAACGATTTCTTTTTTGGCATCCGGGATCACCATATCGTTGATACCAACCGATGCACCGGAGACCATTGCGTAATGGAAACCTGTGTACATAACCTGGTCAGCAAAAATAACGGTGTCTTTCAGACCTAAATCACGGTATGCCTGGTTTAGCATACGAGCGATTGGCTTTTTACCCATTGGCTGATCGATCAGCTCAAACGGTAAGCCTTTCGGCATGATCAGTGACAACAATGCACGACCGACGGTCGTATCACGCAATTGCGTTTTGGTTTCTTTGGTGCCGTCTTCGTGAATGGTGGTATCCGTGATACGTACCTTCACGCGAGAGTGCAGTTCAACCAAGCCGTTACGGTAGGCTTTTTCAGCTTCCGACGGGCTCTTAAACGCCATGCCTTCGCCTTTGGCATTGATCTTTTCTTTGGTCATGTAGTACAGACCTAAGACAACGTCCTGTGAAGGAACGATGATCGGATCACCACTGGCTGGCGACAGTACGTTGTTGGTCGACATCATCAACGCACGCGCTTCTAGCTGCGCTTCTAGCGTCAACGGTAAGTGAACGGCCATTTGGTCACCGTCGAAGTCGGCGTTATAGGCCGCACACACCAATGGGTGCAACTGAATTGCCTTACCTTCGATCAGTACCGGTTCGAATGCCTGAATACCCAAACGGTGAAGTGTTGGGGCACGGTTCAACAGCACCGGATGCTCTTTGATGACTTCATCAAGAACGTCCCAAACCTCTGCGGTTTCACGCTCAACCATCTTCTTCGCGGCTTTGATGGTTGTTGCCAAGCCACGGCGCTCAAGTTTGCCGTAAATAAATGGCTTGAACAGTTCCAATGCCATCTTCTTAGGCAGACCACACTGATGCAGGCGCAACTTAGGACCAACGGTAATAACCGAACGACCTGAGTAGTCAACACGTTTACCCAACAGGTTCTGACGGAAACGACCCTGCTTACCTTTGATCATATCGGCAAGTGATTTCAGTGGGCGCTTGTTCGAGCCAGTGATAGCACGGCCACGACGACCATTATCTAACAACGCATCAACGGCTTCCTGCAACATACGTTTTTCGTTACGTACGATGATGTCAGGTGCTGCTAAGTCAAGCAGACGCTTCAGACGGTTGTTACGGTTGATCACGCGACGGTACAGATCGTTCAGATCCGAAGTCGCGAAACGACCGCCGTCCAACGGTACTAATGGGCGCAAATCCGGTGGTAACACCGGTAATACTTTCAGAATCATCCACTCAGGCTTGTTACCTGACATTTGGAACGACTCAAGTAATTTCAGACGCTTGCTGATTTTCTTGCGCTTGGTTTCGGAATTGGTTTCCGGCAACTCTTCACGCAGCTGTTGGATCTCAGCATCGATGTCGATGGCGCGTAACAGATCAAGTACGGCTTCCGCACCCATCTTCGCGTCGAACTCATCGCCGTGCTCTTCCAACGCATCAAGGTATTCTTCTTCGGTCAGAATCTGGCCTTGTTCCAGTGACGTCAAGCCACCTTCGGTTACCACATAAGATTCGAAGTACAGCACGCGTTCGATGTCACGCAGCGTCATGTCCAGCATCAAACCGATACGAGACGGCAGTGACTTAAGGAACCAAATATGTGCAACCGGGCTGGCCAGTTCGATGTGACCCATACGCTCACGACGTACCTTGGTCAGTGTAACTTCAACGCCACACTTCTCACAGATAACGCCACGGTGCTTCAAACGCTTGTATTTACCACACAAACATTCGTAGTCTTTTACCGGACCAAAAATACGCGCACAGAACAAGCCGTCACGTTCTGGCTTGAAAGTACGGTAATTGATTGTTTCCGGCTTTTTCACCTCACCGTATGACCAACTGCGGATCATATCAGGTGATGACAGTTGGATTCGAATACCATCGAACTCTTCTGTCTGGTTAGCCGGTTTTAAAAACTTAAGCAAGTCTTTCACGATTTATCTCCTGTCGGAGTTCAAACCTCAGGGGAGTGCGAGCACTCCCCGAATTCATTCCGCAACAGCGTATTAGCCCTGTTCCAGCTCGATATTGATGCCCAGTGAGCGAATCTCTTTCAACAATACGTTGAAGGATTCAGGCATACCTGCTTCCATCTGCAGGTTATTATCAACGATGTTCTTGTACATCTTAGTACGACCGTTCACATCGTCCGATTTAACCGTCAGCATTTCCTGCAGGGTATACGCAGCACCATAAGCTTCCAGTGCCCAGACTTCCATCTCACCGAAACGCTGACCACCGAACTGTGCTTTACCACCCAGCGGCTGCTGAGTAACCAAGCTGTAAGAACCGGTAGAACGCGCGTGCATCTTGTCGTCAACCAAGTGGTTCAGCTTCAGCATGTACATGTAACCAACCGTTACATCACGCTCAAAACGCTCACCGGTACGGCCGTCGAACAAGGTGATTTGGCCTGATTCAGGGATATCTGCTAACTTCAACAGTTCCTTAATTTCAGCTTCTACAGCACCATCAAATGCTGGTGTTGCTGTCGGCAGACCGGCACGCAGGTTATTCGCCAAACGTAACACTTCGTCATCACTGAATTCCGCAATGTCGACCTTCTGACGGCAATCACCCAATGAGTAGACCTGCTGCAGGAAGTCACGAAGATCCTGCATCGCACGCTGTTGTTTCAGCATCTTATCAATCTTGATACCGATACCACGTGCCGCCATACCCAAGTGAGTTTCAAGGATCTGACCGATGTTCATCCGCGACGGTACACCCAATGGGTTAAGTACGATGTCGACCGGATTACCCTCGTCATCGTGTGGCATATCTTCGACCGGAATAATGGTCGAGATAACACCCTTGTTACCGTGACGTCCGGCAAGTTTGTCACCAGGCTGGATGCGACGTTTAACCGCAAGGTAAACCTTAACGATCTTCAGTACACCCGGCGCCAGGTCATCACCTTGAGTGATCTTGCGACGTTTGGTTTCGAACTTCTGATCGAAGTCTTCACGGATCTGCTGGTACTGCTCGGCGATCTGCTCTAACTGCTCTTGCGCGCTCTCGTCGCTCAGACCTTGCGTCAGCCAGTTGCTGCGATCCATGCTGGCCAGCTTAGCTTCATCAAAACCATTGGCCAGTAGCAGGTTACGGGCGCGGTTATAGATACCTTCTTCAAGGATCTTGAACTCTTCCGTTAAGTCCTTCTTAACCTTAGCCAGTTGCATCTCTTCGATGGCGATAGCGCGTTTGTCTTTTTCAACGCCGTCACGAGTAAATACCTGTACATCAATGACGGTACCATTAACGCCGTTTGGTACACGCAGCGAGCTGTCTTTTACGTCAGACGCTTTTTCACCGAAGATGGCACGCAATAGCTTCTCTTCCGGGGTCAGCTGAGTTTCACCTTTCGGTGTTACTTTACCAACCAGAATATCGCCGCCTTTAACTTCGGCACCGACATAAACCACACCGGCTTCGTCAAGCTTGCTCAGTGCTGATTCACCAACGTTTGGAATATCAGAGGTGATCTCTTCGGCACCCAGTTTGGTGTCACGAGCCACACAGTTCAATTCCTGAATGTGGATGGTGGTCATGCGGTCTTCCTGAGCGACACGCTCAGAAATAAGGATCGAATCCTCAAAGTTGTAACCATTCCAAGGCATGAAGGCTACGCGCATGTTCTGACCTAGGGCTAATTCACCCAGATCCGTCGACGGACCATCGGCCAGTACATCACCACGAGTTACCGGCTCACCAGGGTTAACCGTAGGCTTCTGGTTAATACAGGTGTTCTGGTTAGAACGGGTGTACTTGGTCAGGTTGTAAATATCGATACCCGCTTCTCCAGGTACCATTTCTTCTTCGTTAACCTTAACAACGATGCGTGCCGCGTCAACGTAGTCAACCACACCACCACGTTTAGCCACCACACAAACACCCGAGTCAACGGCGATGGTGCGCTCGATGCCAGTACCGACTAACGGCTTGTCCGCACGCAGCGTCGGAACCGCCTGACGTTGCATGTTTGAACCCATCAATGCACGGTTAGCGTCATCGTGTTCAAGGAACGGGATCATGCTCGCTGCGATCGATACGATCTGCTGCGGTGCAACGTCCATATACTCAACCTGTTCTTTACTGACCAGGGTGAATTCGTTCTTGTGACGGCAAGGAACCAAGTCTTCAACCAGCTTACCTTCGTCGTCAAGCGCTACGTTCGCCTGTGCGATAACGTAATTACCTTCTTCGATAGCGGACAAGTAAACCACATCATCGGTTACCTGACTGTTTTCGATGCGACGGTAAGGGGTTTCTAAGAACCCATATTCATTGGTGCGCGCAAAGGTCGATAGCGAGTTAATCAGACCGATGTTTGGACCTTCCGGAGTTTCGATAGGACACAGGCGACCATAGTGAGTCGGGTGTACGTCACGAACTTCGAAGCCGGCACGTTCACGCGTCAAACCACCCGGACCAAGCGCCGAGATACGACGTTTGTGGGTAACTTCTGACAACGGGTTGTTTTGGTCCATAAATTGCGACAGCTGGCTTGAGCCAAAGAATTCTTTGACCGCAGCGCTGATTGGTTTGGCGTTGATCAGGTCCTGAGGCATGGTGTTATCCAAGTCACCCAGTGACAAACGCTCTTTCACAGCACGTTCTACACGTACCAAACCAACGCGGAATTGGTTTTCCGCCATTTCGCCAACCGAACGGATACGACGGTTACCCAAGTGATCGATATCATCCACTTCATCAAGACCGTTACGGATCTCGATCAGCTTCTTCATCACTTCGATAATGTCTTCATTGGTCAGGGTGTTTGGACCGGTCAGGTCTTCACGACCCAAACGACGGTTAAACTTCATCCGACCTACGGTTGACAGATCGTAACGATCTTCGCTGAAGAACAGGTTGTCGAACAAGGCTTCAGCCGCGTCACGCGTGGGCGGCTCGCCCGGGCGCATCATGCGGTAGATTTCAACCAGCGCTTCCATACGGTTCGTTGTGCTATCAACACGCAACGTTTCGCTCATGTATGGACCGTGGTCGAGGTCGTTGACGAACAGGGTTTCAATTTTCTTGATGCCCGCTTCGCTTAATTTAGCGATCAGCTCTAAGGTCAGCTCGTCATTGGCATTGGCAACGATTTCGCCGGTTTTCTTGTCCGCGTAATCTTTAGCCAATACTTTACCGACCATGTACTCAACCGGTACTTCCAGTTCGGAAAGTTCAAGCTTTTCAAGTTGGCGAATATGACGTGCAGTAACACGACGGCCTTTTTCAACAATAACCTCACCATCAGGAGATTTGATGTCGAATTTGGCGGTTTCACCACGTAAACGCTCAGGCACCAATTGCATTTTTACTTTGGTCTTGAGAATTTCGAAATACGTGGTTTCGAAGAACATCTCGAGGATTTCTTCGGTTGTGTATTCTAGTGCACGTAAAATGATCGAGGCCGGCAACTTACGACGACGGTCAATACGCACAAATACGTTGTCTTTAGGATCAAATTCGAAATCAAGCCAGGAGCCACGGTAAGGAATAACGCGCGCGTTATACAACACTTTACCTGAGGAGTGTGACTTCCCTTTATCATGATCAAAGAACACACCCGGCGAACGATGCAGTTGTGACACGATGACGCGTTCGGTACCGTTGATGACGAACGTACCGTTCTCTGTCATCAGTGGGATTTCGCCCATGTACACTTCTTGTTCTTTGATGTCTTTAACTGTTCCAGCGGCTGCTTCTTTATCAAACAGAACCAGACGCAGTTTCACACGCAGTGGCGCAGAATACGTGATTCCGCGGATCTGACATTCTTCAACGTCGAACGCAGGCTCACCCATGTGGTAACTGACGTACTGCAGTTCCGCATTACCTGAGTAGCTGGCAATCGGAAAAACCGAACGAAAAGCTGCTTCCAGACCATTGTTAGCTTCTGGATCAACTTCAATAAATTTCTTAAATGAATCAAGCTGCATTGACAGCAAGTAAGGGACTTCCAGCACTTGTGGCCGTTTTCCAAAGTCCTTACGAATACGTTTTTTCTCTGAGTAGGAGTACGCCATGGGGTTCCTCAGCTAGCTGATTGATGACCCTAACCAACGAGTGGTTCGATGGTTAAATACAGAGTGTTAGTCTGTTGTTCCCGTTGTTCTGTACCGCTAACTTGTATCCCAACGACGGGCAAAAATGATACAAGCGTTAAAGCGCGAAAAGGCTGGTGGTCAATTAACCACCAGCCTAAGGCCGCTAGGCCAGATGTAGAGCTAAAGTTAAATTACTTAACTTCAACTTCCGCACCAGCTTCTTCAAGCTGCTTTTTCAGCTCTTCAGCTTCGTCTTTGCTTACGCCTTCTTTGACTGCTACTGGAGCAGACTCAACCATAGCTTTAGCTTCTTTCAAGCCAAGGCCAGTTGCGCCGCGTACTGCTTTGATCGCTGCAACTTTGTTGCTGCCTGCGCCTTTCAGTACTACGTCAAATTCAGTTTTCTCTTCAGCTGCTGCTTCGCCGCCAGCCGCTGGGCCAGCTGCTACTGCTACTGCTGCAGATGCGTCAACGCCGAATTTTTCTTCAGCTGCTTCGATCAGTTCAACCAGTTCCATAACTGGCATTTCAGCGATCGCGTTTAAGATATCGTCTTTAGTCAGAGCCATTACTCTAAACTCCTGGGTTGATAATTACAAAAAATGGTTTAAAAACCAACGTATTATTTAGCGTCTTTAATTGCCGCCAACGTACGCACAAACTTAGCAGGTACTTCGTTAACTGTTCTAACGAATTTGCTAACAGGTGCTTTGAAGGTGGCGAGCAATTTAGCCAATGCTTCATCACGAGTCGGAAGTGAAGCAACTGCGTCCAGTTTTTCTGGACCCATGATGCCATTACCGATCGACAGAGCCGTCACTTGCAGTTTCTTATTTTCTTTAGCGAAATCTTTGAACAAGCGAGCTGAAGCGCCCGGTGCGTCCAAAGAGAAGCCGTAAATAAGAGGTCCTTTAAGTGCATCCGCCATGTCGTCAAACTGAGTACCTTCGAAGGCACGCTTTGCAAGAGTATTACGTACAACTTTCACGAATACGCCTTGCTCACGAGCTTTCTTACGCAGCTCAGTCATGTCGGCAACTTCGATGCCTCGATATTCAGCAACGGTGACAGCTAGCGCGTTTGAAGCTACTTCGTTAACTTCCTTAACGATGGCCTTCTTTCCGGCTAAACCTATTGCCACTGATATCACCTCGTTTAAATTCGGGACCTAAGTCCCTCGTTACAAGTTAAGTGAGGTTACCCCCACCGCGTTGTCCCGGTGAATCTCTTACCCAGAGAGCCTGAGTCGGATATCACCATCTGCGTAGGAAATTAAGTGCCGCTATTCGATACTACTGAAATACTCGCGGTACACCTACGGTCTTGGATGAGAGCCTTGTGTCATTGTCTTTTGGACAACGGCACGGCAGCTCCAACCCACAAACCTTTACAGCAATTAACCGGCGCTTACCGTGCCTTGGTCAATGCTCACACCAGCACCCATCGTGGTAGACAGGCTGATGCGTTTAAAGTAAACACCTTTAGCAGAAGAAGGCTTCGCTTTCTTCAATGCAGCCAACAAGGCGTCTAAGTTTTCTTTCAATTTGTCGTTATCGAAGTCAACACGGCCGATGGTCGCGTGAACGATACCGTTTTTGTCGTTGCGATAGCGTACCTGACCGGCTTTAGCGTTTTTAACCGCTGTTGCCACGTCTGGTGTTACGGTACCGGTTTTCGGGTTAGGCATCAGGCCGCGTGGACCTAAGATTTGACCTAACTGGCCGACAACGCGCATCGCGTCTGGTGATGCAACAACAACGTCGAAGTTCATCTCGCCTTTCTTAACTTGCTCAGCAAGATCTTCCATACCTACGATGTCTGCACCAGCTTCTTGTGCTTTTGCTACGTTGTCACCTGAAGTGAACACAGCAACACGAACATCACGGCCAGTACCGTTAGGTAGTACAGTAGCACCACGAACGTTTTGGTCTGATTTACGTGCATCGATACCTAGGTTAACAGCAACGTCAACACTTTCAGTGAACTTGGCAGTAGCCAGCTCTTTCAACAGTGTGATTGCTTCGTTAACGTCGTAGTCACGGGCTTCAACTTTTTCGCGGATCAAACGAGCGCGTTTTGATAATTTAGCCATTGATTAGCCCTCCACATTTAGGCCCATCGCACGGGCAGAGCCGGCGATAGTACGAACTGCTGCGTCAAGGTCAGCGGCAGTCAGATCAGGTTCTTTCACTTTCGCAATTTCTTCTAATTGCGCACGAGTAACGGTACCCACTTTTTCAGTGTTAGGACGACCAGAACCGCTCTTGATACCGGCTGCTTTCTTCAGCAAGAAGGCTGCAGGAGGTGTCTTAGTGATGAACGTGAATGAACGATCTTCGAAAACTGTAATTTCTACAGGAACCGGTGCACCTTTTTCCAGGCTGTCGGTCTGTGCGTTAAACGCTTTACAGAATTCCATGATGTTAACACCATGCTGACCCAATGCAGGACCAACTGGTGGTGAAGGGTTAGCTGAACCAGCAGCTACCTGTAACTTGATGATGGCTGATACTTTTTTCGCCATGATTATCACCTCTGTTGTGGGTGTAACGCCTCGTAACTTGTCAGAGTCAAATTACTCAATCGGCTCCCCGTTAAAAAAGGACGCGAATTATAGGCGAATTCGCATCCACGATCAATGCCTTGTCGGCTATTTTTTACTCACGCTTTTTCGATCTGGCTGAACTCTAGCTCTACAGGCGTTGCACGGCCGAAGATAGAGACCGATACCGTAACGCGACTTTTTTCGTAGTCGACTTCCTCAACGGTACCATTAAAGTCAGCAAACGGACCGTCGTTAACACGCACGACTTCGCCCGGTTCGAACAAGGTTTTCGGTTTCGGTTTGTCTTGTGAGTCTTGTAAGCGATCCAAAATCGCGTCAGCTTCACGCTTTGAAATCGGTGTAGGACGCTCACTGCTACCGCCGATGAATCCTAATACCCGTGGTACGCTTTTCACTAAGTGCCACGTTTCATCATCCATGACCATCTCAACCAGCACATACCCCGGGAAGAACTTACGTTCGCTCTTACGGCGCACGCCGGCCTTCATTTCGACCACTTCTTCTTTTGGCACGAGTACTTCGCCAAATTTGTCTTCCAGGCCGTGCATTTTAATGTGTTCTTTCAGCGACTCAGCAACACGCGCCTCAAAACCGGAAAAAGCTTGTACAACGTACCAACGCTTCGTATCGCTCATATTAAATCTCCAATCCGGTTAAGAAACCAACCACGCGCACCAGAATGCCGTCTAAGCCCCAAAGGATAAGCGCAACGATAACCGTCGCCACAACGACAATCAACGTTGTCTGAGTGGCTTCCTGACGCGAAGGCCAAACCACTTTACGCACTTCTGTGCGGCTTTCTTTGGCAAACGACAGAAATTGCTGCCCTTTCGTTGTCATTGCTGCGGTAAAGCCCGCTAAGCCAACCAGAATCACTACACCAATCGCACGATAAAGCACGGAGATTTCTTCCGTGTAATAATGGTTGCCGCCAATAGCAACGACTAACAAGGCGATGGTAATGATCCATTTAACGCTATTTAAGGAACTGCTTTGCGTCTCGTTATTTGCGCTCATTCTAAAATCCTAATTGCGACTAGCCGTTTCGCTCAACGAACTTTCATAAAATCTGGCAGGGGCGGAGGGATTCGAACCCCCAACCGTCGGTTTTGGAGACCGCTGTTCTGCCATTGGAACTACGCCCCTATACTGTCCTGCGCCGAAATAAGGGCTCAGGATTGGACGCGGTATTATACCTAAGACTGCGCGAAGCGCAACACTCACTTCGTTCGCGCCTGGCCCTCGCTGCGCTCGGTTGCTAGGCACCGGCTGCGCCGGTTTGCTTGGCGCGGCCAACCGCCGCTTGCTTGGCGCCTCGTGCTTCGCACTCGCTTGCTGTTAAAAAAAGCAAGTGCGCGCAGCGCACGCGCGGACAAGCCGCGTCAGCGGTGCCTGGCAAGTGAGCAACGCGAACGCCAGACATAAAAAAAACCCGGCCGAAGCCGGGTTTTTTTAGCAAGCGGTAGCTTGCGCCTCTGGCGCAAGATACTGCTTAGTCGATGATCTTAGATACAACACCTGCACCTACAGTACGACCACCTTCACGGATGGCGAAACGCAGACCTTCGTCCATCGCGATTGGAGCAATCAGCTCTACCACGAATTTCAGGTTGTCGCCTGGCATTACCATTTCTACGCCTTCTGGCAACTCTACCGCACCGGTTACGTCCGTTGTACGGAAGTAGAACTGTGGACGATAGCCTTTGAAGAATGGCGTGTGACGGCCACCTTCGTCTTTGCTCAGTACGTAGACTTCTGCTTCGAACTTAGTGTGCGGAGTGATAGTACCTGGCTTCGCCAATACCTGACCACGCTCTACTTCGTCACGCTTCGTACCACGCAGCAACGCACCGATGTTCTCACCTGCACGACCTTCGTCAAGCAGCTTACGGAACATCTCAACACCCGTTACGGTTGTCTTGGTGGTTTCTTTCATACCTACGATTTCACACTCGTCGCCAGTGCGGATGATCCCGCGCTCGACACGACCGGTGACTACCGTACCACGACCTGAGATCGAGAATACGTCTTCGATTGGCATGATGAATGGCTTATCGATGTCACGCTCTGGCTCTGGGATGTAGCTGTCCAGGGCGTCTGCTAGTTCGATGATCTTCTTCGACCACTCTTCGTCACCTTCCAGTGCTTTCAGGGCTGAACCCTGGATTACCGGCAGGTCGTCGCCCGGGAATTCGTATTCTGATAACAGTTCACGAACTTCCATTTCTACCAGCTCTAACAGCTCTTCATCGTCAACCATGTCACATTTGTTCATGAATACTACGATGTAAGGTACGCCTACCTGACGTGACAACAGGATGTGCTCACGAGTCTGTGGCATTGGGCCGTCTGTTGCTGCTACTACCAGGATTGCGCCGTCCATCTGCGCCGCACCGGTGATCATGTTTTTAACATAGTCAGCGTGTCCTGGGCAGTCTACGTGAGCGTAGTGGCGTGCTGGAGTGTCATACTCAACGTGTGATGTTGAGATGGTGATACCACGCTCTTTCTCTTCTGGCGCGTTATCGATGGCTGCGAAGTCTTTCGCCGCACCACCGTATACTTTTGCCAAAACAGTTGTAATAGCAGCGGTCAGGGTAGTTTTACCGTGGTCAACGTGACCAATGGTGCCGACGTTTACGTGCGGCTTCGAACGTTCAAATTTTTCTTTAGACATTGCAGCCTCTCTAACAAAATTCTTTCGGTGTTTACCTTACGACCGGTGGTTTGTCAGATGGGCCAAATAAGAAATGGTGCTGATAGGCGGATTTGAACCGCCGACCTCACCCTTACCAAGGGTGCGCTCTACCAACTGAGCTATATCAGCACGGATTGTAGCTTGGAGCGGGTGGCGGGAATCGAACCCGCGTCATCAGCTTGGAAGGCTGAGGTAATAGCCACTATACGACACCCGCTGAACTATTTGGGCCACCTCAAAACCAAGGAAATTGCGTGGTGGAGGGGGCAGGATTCGAACCTGCGAAGGCTGAGCCGTCAGATTTACAGTCTGATCCCTTTGGCCACTCGGGAACCCCTCCCAAATGCAATTTGAATTGGTGCCGGCAGAGAGAGTCGAACTCCCGACCTACTGATTACAAGTCAGTTGCTCTACCAGCTGAGCTATGCCGGCACCCCGGTTAGGTGGAGCGCATTCTATGGTACTAATTTTGATAGTGCAATAGCTTTGCGCAAAAAAATTTATATTTTATGGTCAGTTGCTCAGTTTTTGACTTTTTCGCACAAAATCCCAGCAATTTTATCGCTGCCGCGATGGCCGTTTGTGCCTCCGGCACGGCTGTTTATTGCTACGCAATGGCTGTTTATCGCCTTCGGCGATGGCTGTTTGTTCGCTCGCTTTGCTTGCGTACGGCCTTTTGAGCCTGCGGCGCGGGAAAACATAAACACCCTCGCTTTGGGTTTTGCCGCCGCCCCAGGCGGCAAATAGCCGTAACCGCCGAAGGCAGGTTACAAACGGCCATCGCCGCAGGCGATAAAATGCCGCCCGGAACGGGCAAACGGCCGACGCCGCAGGCGTTAATTAAACGGGTGACGCAGGACGATCGTTTCCGCGCGATCCGGACCGGTGGAAATAATATCCACAGGTACGCCGGTCAAGGCTTCGATGCGAGCAATGTAGGCCAACGCTTCCGGCGGCAGTTCATTGTGCTGAGTCAGGCCAACGGTACTTTGCTGCCAACCTTTTAACGTTTCGTACACCGGCTCAACCACATCATAATCTTCTGCGGCAAGCGGTGGGTATTCGCTGATGGAACCGTCTGCCAACTTGTAACCCGTACAGATTTTCAACTCATCCAAGCCGTCGAGAACGTCAAGTTTGGTTAAGCAAAAACCACTGATTGAGTTAATTTGTACGGCGCGGCGCATCGCCACCACGTCTAACCAACCCGTACGGCGTTTACGCCCGGTCGTGGCACCAAATTCATGCCCTTTTACGCCAAGGTGTTCACCGACATCACAGTCCAGCTCGGTTGGGAACGGACCACTGCCGACACGGGTGGTATAGGCTTTGACAATGCCCAGAACGTAGTCGATGTAACGCGGACCAAAACCTGCGCCAGTAGCAACACCGCCGGCGGTGGTGTTGGACGACGTTACGTACGGATAAGTACCGTGGTCGATATCCAGCAAGGTACCCTGTGCGCCTTCAAACATGATCTTATCGCCGCGCTTGCGCGCTTGATCGAGAATCGCCGGTACGTCTGCGACCATCGGTTTCAGGACTTCAGCAAACTGCTTGCACTGCTGCAACACATCATCAAAGCTGATGGCATCGGTCTTGTAGTACTCGGTCAACGCGAAGTTATGGAAGTCGACCAGCTCTTTGAGCTTTTCGGCAAACCGTTCCGCGTTAAACAAATCGCCAACGCGCAGCCCGCGGCGTGCTACTTTATCTTCGTAGGCAGGACCAATACCACGTCCGGTGGTACCAATGGCTTCTTTGCCACGCGCTTTTTCGCGTGCCTGATCTAACGCAATGTGGAACGGCAGAATTAACGGGCAGGCTTCGCTGATGCGCAGACGCTCTTTCACCGGTACATCGCGCGCTTCCAGCATCGCCATTTCTTCCATCAGTGCTTCCGGCGACAACACCACCCCATTACCAATAATGCATTGCACATTGGAACGTAAGATGCCTGAAGGAATCAGGTGCAGGACGGTCTTTTCACCGTCGATGACCAATGTATGGCCGGCGTTGTGTCCACCTTGATAACGCACCACCAAAGTGGCCTTGTCCGTTAACAAGTCAACGATTTTACCCTTACCTTCATCACCCCATTGGGTGCCGAGAATGACGACGTTCTGACTCATGTTTGCCCCGCGTAAAAAAAAAGCGCGGCAATTCTAACCTGTTGCGGCGCTTTTGTACACGCGCATAAAAAAGCCCCGGGTGATTTTTTAATCACTACCGGGGCTTTTTCTCGACCAGGAACTAGTCTTCTAGCTGTCCCTGCATGTCCTGCAAGTACTTGAAGAAGTCGCTCTTGCCGTCCAGAACCAGTACATCGGTACCGGACTCAAACGACTTGGTGTAGGCTTCCATACTGCGGATAAAGGAGAAGAACTCAGGGTCCTGAGAATACGCGTCTGCGTAAATCTTAGCAGCCTGTGCATCACCTTCACCTCGCAGTTCACGCGACTGACGTTTGGCATCCGCCAACATTACGGTGACTCGTGCATCCACATCGGCGCGAATAAATTCCGCCTGCTCGCGACCTTCAGAGCGGTGCTCTGTTGCCACTGCCTGACGCTCAGCACGCATACGCTGATAGATCGACTGGCTGACTTCGTTTGGCAGGTTAATTTGCATCACCCGCACGTCAACCACTTCAACACCCAAGTCACTCGCGCTTTCAGCGCCTTTAATCAAGGCTTCACGCATCAGCTCATCACGTTCACCGGAAACGATGTCAGAGATGGTACGGCTACCGAATTCGCTGCGCAGACCACTGTTGATACGACGAGTCAGCAAGGCTTCCGCCTGCAACTTGTTACCGCCGTTGGTGCTCAGATAAAAGGTCGAAAAGTCGTTAATACGCCACATGACGTAGGTATCAACGATCAAGTCTTTCTTCTCACTGGTCACAAACCGATCCGGATCGCCATCCAGTGTCTGTAGACGAGCGTCCAAGCGTTTGACCGTTTCGATAAACGGAATTTTAAAGTGCAAACCCGGTTCAAATACCCGGGCTTCGCCGGTCTCGGCATCACGCTCAACTTTACCAAACTGGATAAGTATCGCGCGTTCGCCTTCTTTAACGACGTAAACCGATGACAGGCCGAGTGCAACAAGCACAACAACAATAATTGCAATTAGGTTTTTCATTAGTCTCGACCTCCACCACGATTGCTCGAACGGCCAGTACCTACCTCATTTGAGTTCATCGAGTTATTACTATTGCTCGAGCTCTCTAGCGGTACCCGCGACGGTGAGAACGATGTCACGTTACGTCCCTGCTTTTCCAGGATCTTGTCGAGTGGCAGATACATCATGTTGTTGCTACCTTCAACATCCACCAACACCTTAGGCGTTTTGCTGTACAGATCTTGTAAGGTATCCAGATAAATGCGTTCACGCGTTACCTGTGGTGCTTGTTTGTACTCCGGCAGTAACTCGTTAAAGCGAGCCACTTCACCTTGTGCTTCCAGGATAATCTGCTCCTTATACGCTTGTGCTTCTTGCAACATACGGCGAACCTGACCACGCGCCAAAGGCTCGACTTCACGTGCATAAGCTTCCGCTTCACGGATAAAGCGTTCTTCGTCTTCCTGCGCGGAGATCGCATCATCAAAGGCATCTTTTACCGCTTCCGGCGGACGTGCCGGCAACAGGTTAATGTCGACGATTTGCAAACCCATTTCATAAGGCATGACGGTACGCTCTAATAATTCCAGCGTTCTCGCACGAACGTCCTCACGACCGCGGGTCAGCACTTCATCCATGGTGGTATGACCGACAACATAACGCAGCGCACTGTCGGTTGCTTTCGACAGCACAGCATCAGCGTTAACCACGTTAAATAAGTAGTTGCGTGGGTCGACGACGCGATACTGAACGTCCAATTGCACAACGACCACGTTTTCGTCTTGCGTTAACATGAAGCCTTCGGTGCTGTCCGAGCGGATGTTGTTAACGTCCACGTGTTCCACGGTGTCGATAAAGACCGGACGCCAGTGCAATCCTGACTCAACCAGCGTGTGGAAATTACCAAACCGCAATACGACGCCACGATCCGCTTCCTTAACGGTGTAAAAGCCAGCAATAAACCAGACAATCAGGGCGATAATAGCGATTAAGCCAACGCCCTTTGCCGGAATCCCGGAGCTGCCGCCCGAGCCACCGCCTTTTTTGCCGCCAAAGCCGAATTTCGCAAACAGCTTGCGCAATGCTTCATCTAGATCAGGGGGGCCTTGATCATTTCCCCCTTGGTTTTTCCATGGGTCGCGGTCTTTATCACCGCCATTACCCGGTTGGTTCCAAGCCATGGACTACTCCACTTTAGTTTAAATACGCCAATTGTATCTTAGTAACAGTCTAAATTATCTTTGCCCATCTACAAACTGATCGAGCTGATAATCGTACTGCTTTTGTAATTTGCGCCAGTCAACGACCGACATTTTTATCGCAACATTCAGTTGCCCCGTCTCGTCAACGTGCTCAGCCGTGACACTGTTTAGGCTGTACAATGTACCACGTAGTTTACCCATCGACGGCGGTAATTTTAAGCGCAAATCGACCATTTGCTTACCCAGCCGCTCCTGCAACGCTTGCAGAATAAGCTCCAGCCCTTCCCCTTGTTGGGCTGAAACCCATACTCTGACCGGCTTGCCTTCATCATCGCGATCAATTTTCGGGGTAACGGCGTCGAGTTTATCGATTTTGTTGCAAATCATTAACTGCGGCACATCACCGGCGTCAATCTCGGTCAATACTTCGGTAACCTGATCAACGTTATCTTCGTGGTGTTCATCGGCAATATCGACGACATGCAGCAACAAGGTTGCATCTTGTGTTTCTTGTAAGGTCGCCTTAAATGCTGCCACCAGATCGTGTGGCAGATGACGAATAAACCCAACGGTATCCGCCAGGATAACAGTGCCAACCTCATCCACCTCGATTTTTCGAAGGGTCGGGTCAAGGGTGGCGAACAGCTGATCTGCCGCATAAACGTCGGAGCTACAGAGCTTGTTAAACAGCGTTGATTTACCGGCGTTGGTATAACCTACCAGGCTCACGGTCGGAATTTCTGCACGCTGCCGAGCCCGTCGTCCCTGCTCGCGTTGCTTCTGCACCTTTTCCAGCCGCTTAAGAATGTTTTTGATGCGCCCACGAATCAACCGACGGTCGGTTTCCAACTGGGTCTCACCGGGGCCGCGCAGGCCGATACCGCCTTTTTGACGCTCAAGGTGCGTCCAGCCGCGTACCAACCGGGTCGAGATGTGTCGCAACTGCGCTAGCTCAACCTGCAACTTACCTTCGTGAGTTCGTGCGCGCTGGGCAAATATATCGAGAATCAAGCCGGTACGATCAAGCACACGGCACTGACAAATTTTTTCGAGGTTACGTTCCTGCGTCGGAGACAATGCGTGATTAAAAATGACAATGCTGGCTTGCGTTTCCTTCACCAGCTCTGCGATTTCCTCGGCCTTACCACTGCCAACAAAGTATTTTGGACTCGGGGAACTGCGCGCAGCAGTCACCACGCCGAGTGTTTTTACACCTGCTGAGTCGGCGAGTAATTGTAATTCCGAGAGGTCTTCGCGGTCGACTTCGGCGGGTAAGTCCATATGGACCAATATAGCGTAATCGCCACCTTCATATCTGTCGAACAAGTTTGAGAGACCTCCTGCTTGAGTGATTATTCCGGTGCGTCAGCTAAATCCTGCGAGTTCTGCTGAGGCAAATAATTTTGTGGAATGCGCGCGGGCACAACCGTTGAGATTGCATGCTTGTAGACCATCTGACTGACTGTGTTTTTCAGTAACACGACGAACTGGTCAAAGGATTCAATTTGCCCCTGCAACTTGATGCCGTTTACCAAATAAATTGAAACGGGTATACGTTCTCTACGTAATGCGTTTAAAAAGGGGTCTTGTAGTGTTTGTCCCTTAGCCATGCTGGATTCCTTATTCTCGTTATTTATATCCAAGGTCTTTTAAAAAGGCGTCGTATTACAAGCAAGTACGACTCACATCTACCCTAGACCAGTCATTAATTTTTGCAACATAAATCTTATCTATGGGCGGATCGTAAAACTTCAATGCTGGTCAGGAAATCTTTTTGCCGGCTGCTGTAATGCTGCGGCAACCCGGGTTGACAGATCGGTGGCGCCCGTTTCCAACCATTGCACATCAGGCCAGCCCCGGAGCCAGGTTAATTGACGCTTAGCGAGTTGTCGGGTGGCAATAATACCGCGCTCACGCATGGTTTGATAATCATAGTCACCGGCAAGATACGACCACATTTGTCGATAACCGACGCAGCGAACGGACGGTAGATCCGGATGCAGATCGCCACGCTCATACAGCGCACGCACTTCAGCTTCGAATGGTTGCGCCAGCATTTCATCAAAACGCTGCTCGATGCGCTGATGCAACTGCTGACGCTCGCGCGGGGCGATGGCAAATTGATACAGCGGATACGGCAACCGGCCTTCCCGAGCTTGCGTCAGTTCCGTTAAGGTTTTTCCTGACACTCGGTAAACTTCCAGCGCACGCAGCGTTCGTTGCGGGTCATTAGGATGAATACGAGCGCCACTTGGCGGGTCGATGTGGCTTAACTGCTGATGCAGGTGCGCCAGTCCATACTGCGCCAACTCGTCGGTCAGTTGCTGTCGTACCGCCGCATCCGACTCAGGCAATTTCGACATTCCTTCCAACAGCGCTTTAAAATACAGCATGGTACCACCGACCAATAATGGCACCTTGCCGCGGCTGAGAATTTCCTCAATACACTGCGTTGCATCACGCTGAAACTCCGCGGCGGAATAGCTTTCTGCGGGGTCACAAATGTCGATCAAATGATGAGGGACCTGATTCAGTTCTTGCGCCGTAGGCTTAGCCGTACCTATATCCATACCACGGTATATCAGCGCCGAATCAACCGAGACGATCTCGCACGGTAATTGCTCACTCAACGTCAACGCCAGCGCGGTTTTACCGGCGGCGGTCGGGCCGTATAAACAGATCACAAAAGGGTTTGGTTTCATTGCTTACTCAGTTGCTGCCGCGGGCGGCTCCAGATCATACACCAATCCGCGATCAGCGCCCAACTGCTGTTGCCATTGATTGAGCCAGTACTCAGCCTGAGTTAACGAATAGCTCTCGTTGAGTCCGCGCATGGCAAGCCAAGCAGCCAGTTGCTCCAGTTGCTGGGTTTCCAGAACGGTGCGGATGAGACCAACACAATGATGCGCAACATTGCCCTGCCGTAACATCGAGGGCACGGTATCGACCACTAAACGAGACCCCTTTAATCGATAATTCAGGCCACAGCGATTGAGGGTATCGGCCTGCTCCAGCACCTGTTGAGGACTAATGCCAAACTGTTTCAGATCAACGCTCACCTCGACCAATAACGGTTGACCACTCAAGCCCTGCTGCAATTGCTGCTGTAACTGCCTGGTCAACACCTTTCGTTGCGTCGTTTGTAAATCCAGCCAGGCCACCTGCTCGTCATCCTTCATTAGTAACCAACGTTGCCTAACCACCGTTAACGCGCGCCAACTTGGCGTTTTCTCAACAACAGCAGCCGGCTCCGATTCGTCCCGCGGACGGACAACGGCGGCGGCATTTGGCAAAATACTCGGTCCTGCACGATACCCCGACAAACGCTCATTTAATGCGGACGTCTTGGTCTGGTAGCCATGTGCTGGCTTAGCATCCCCCGATGGCTGCGGCCTTGCGGCTTGTGCCTGTGGTGGTGTCTGATCCGCTGATTGCTGAGGTTGTTGACTGAGTGCGTTGGCAACCGCCTGCATGATAAAGTCATGTACCTGCCGCTGTTGATGGAACCTGACTTCGTGCTTGGCCGGATGAACATTAACGTCCACTTGCTGTGGCGGCAAGCAAAAATAGAGCACGTACGTCGGAACACGTTCCGGCAATAAATAGCGTTCGTAAGCCTGACGAATAGCATGACTCAGTAATTTGTCTTTCATCATGCGGCCGTTAACAAAACAATACTGAATATCAGCCTGATGCCGGCAGGCCTCCGCCGGTGCAATCCAGCCACTCAGTTGATAGGGTTCGGCGTTGGCTGATATTGCCAGTGCACTATCCGCAAAGCCTGCACCACAAACCTTCGCCACCCGTCGCCGTTGGCTGTTTTCGTCGGTCGCTTTGACGCGCGGGTAATGGCGTACCCGCTTACCCTGGTGGTTCAGTGTGATGTCGACATCAAAGCGGCTCAGAGCGATGCGCTTGAGCGTTTCGTCGATGTGCGCAAATTCGGTTTTTTCCGTGCGCAGGAACTTACGCCGCGCCGGCGTATTGAAGAAAATATCCTGAATATCGATGCTGGTACCGTCAGGGTGGGCCGCTGGCTCGATTTGTACCGCCATATCGCGACCGGCGGTCCAGGCTTGCCAGGCTTCGCTTTGCTGTGCCGGTTTAGAGGTTAACCTGAGCCGCGAAACCGAGCTAATACTGGCTAAGGCTTCCCCTCGAAAGCCGAGGCTTTGAATCGCCTCTAAATCATCTAAAGAGGCAATCTTACTGGTTGCATGGCGGCTCAGCGCCAACGCCAGCTCGTCTTTACTGATGCCACAGCCATTATCCCGAATCCGTATGCGTTTGATGCCGCCATTTTCGACATCAATCACCAGCTGGTCGGCGCCGGCATCTAACGAATTCTCGACCAGCTCTTTGACCACCGATGCCGGGCGCTCGACCACTTCACCGGCGGCGATCTGGTTAGCAAGCTCGATAGGAAGTTGGCGAATCGGCATCAGCGGCTCGGGATGGTCAGTTTTTGGCCGACTTGCAGCACCGAACTTTTCAGGTTGTTCTCGCGTTTGATCGCCGCCACAGTGGTGCCGTAACGCTCAGCAATCAGTGACAAGGCGTCCCCCGACTTCACCGTATATTCGATGGTGCCGTGATTGGCCAGGTAGGTGTTATCTAATGGGTTATTGACAAAATATTGTCGAATGCCGTTATAAATTGCACGCGCCAGTTTCTGCTGATGGCCGTTACTGTTCAGCAGACGTTCCTCATGAGGGTTAGAGATAAATCCGGTTTCCACCAGTAACGACGGTTTATCCGGCGATTTCAACACCGCAAAGCTGGCTGCCTGAGGCTTGCTTTTGTGCATTTTTGTGATGCGACTCATCTCGTCAATAATGTAACGAGAGGCCGAATACGCGCCGGCAATCGAACTGTCCATCGACATATCCAACAGCGTTTGCGCCAAAAACGGTTCATGCCCGGTATCACGAATAATGGTTTCCGCACCACCGAGCAGTTCCGATTTGCGCTCGGTGCCTTCCAACCAGCGACCCACTTCAGAATCCGCCCGCCGCTTCGACAGCACCCACACCGAGGCACCGCGCGGCTGTGGCGTACGGAACGCATCCGCATGAATTGACACGAAAAAATCGGCTTTTGCCTGCCACGCCTTTTGAGGGCGCAGGTTCAAATCAACATAGTAGTCGCCGGAACGAATTAAATAGGCCTGCATACCAGGATCGTCATTAATCATGCTGGCCAGTGCGCGTGCGATTTTTAGTACCACAGTTTTTTCGTAGGTACCGCTTGGACCAATTGAACCAGGGTCATCACCGCCGTGTCCGGCATCGATAGCGATGGTTACTTTACGATCCTTTAATTCAGCGATGGACTTGGCCGGGCCACTGCGCTCCGCTGACTTGCCCGGCAAATCAACGACTAAGCGGTCCGGATAGGATTCGTTCGCCGGCAACGGGAAAATTTGCGGTTCGCTCTTGGCCGCTAACTCAATCACTATGCGCGTGTCATTGTTATTTTTTGGGGTACTGGTACGAATGAGATCGACCAGCAAAGAATCTTCCCCCAGCTCGTCCAGCGACGTCTTAAGGCTGGTGTTACTAAAATCGATAACCAATCGTAAAGGGTCGCTACCGTACAGTGTAAAGTAGCTGTAGTCCGGCGCCTTCTTTAAGTCAAAGACAATCCGAGTTTTATCAGGCGACGGCCATACCCTGATACTTTCAATGCTGTTCTGGGCAGCGGCTAACGCCGGTGCCAAAGTAAGTATCAGCACCAGCGCAGATTGCCACACATTCCCGAAAATACGACGGTAATTCATAATTGTTGTAATAACGCTTCTGCGTCTTTATTTTTAGCGTCCAAAATAATGCGACGACCCTGCTCATAATAGCTTAGCGTGATTTCAATATCGGCTTGCGGAAGCCATCCTTCACCACGCTCAGGCCATTCGATCAGATTCAGCGTGTCATTGGCGAAGTAATCCCGAATCCCCATGTATTCGAGTTCCTCCGGATCCGCCAACCGGTACAAATCAAAGTGGTGCACTCGCCAGTTATTGAGCTGGTAGGGCTCAACTAAGGTGTAGGTCGGACTTTTTACCGCCCCTTGATGCCCCAAGCGGTTAATGATGCCGCGGCAAAACGTTGTTTTGCCAGCACCCAAATCGCCGTGTAAATAAATCACCACAGGCTGTTTTATCGCTTCGGCAAAACGCGCGGCGAAAGCCAGTGTGTCCTGTTCGTTTGCTAAATCTCGTTGAAGCCGTGTCACTGCGTATCCTATCAATAATTATTCGAGCGGCAGGCCGTTCACCAGGCGCCGTAACGGTAACAACAAATCGGTCGCCAGCGTGCCGCGTTCACCATCCTTTCCGGCCTCTTCACCCGCCACTGCATGCCAATAGGCACCTGCAACGAGTGCCTGCGCCGGTGCCAATTTCTGCGCCAGCAGTGAGCCAATCAAACCGGCCAGACAATCTCCCATGCCGCCGCTTGCCAGCGCTGGACTACCACGGCCGATGACGAAATTACCACGTTCAGAGCTGATCAGGCTACCCGCCCCTTTCAGCAGCACCTGGCCCCCAAACCGTTGGCGAAGTGATTCGACCGCGCTAAACCGATCTTGTTCCACGTCCTTTGCCGAGCTTTGCAATAAACGTCCTGCTTCACCGGGATGGGGGGTTAACACAAAACGATCCGAGCGTTGTGGCGATTGCGCCAGCAAATTCAGCCCGTCCGCGTCAACCACTTTGACATTATTATTGCCATTAATGACTTCGTTAAAACAGGCTTTGGCCCATTCGCTCTGACCAAGGCCCGGTCCAATCACCACCACCGTTGCCTGAGCCAGCAGCGGCTTCAATGCATCACTTGCATGGATACCATGAACCATCGCCTCGGGCTGCGCCGCGGCAATCACTCCGACATTATCCGGGTGACAGGCAACCGATACTTTGCCTGCGCCGGTGCGCAACGCGGTTTTCATTGCCAATATCACAGCACCGGGCATACCTTCGCCCCCGCCAACGACCAGCACATGACCAAAGTCACCTTTATGGGCATTCACCCGTCGTTTACCGAGCCAGTCATAATAGTTGTCACAACCTGCCAGCTTCCAATCGGCTTTATTCGCGTTGAAGAACGCCTCGCCGACACCCAAATCAGCGAGCTGCAGTTGCCCCACAAAAGCCGGTGCTTCACCCGTGTAGAGTCCGCGCTTGATTGCGACCATGGTAACGGTCAGCGTTGCCTTAATGGCTGCCCCCAATACGGCACCGGTATCAGCATCAATACCAGACGGAATATCCACCGCCAGTACCGGCAGCCCGGATTGATTAACATCACGCGTCCAGCGTAATAACCGACCTTCCAGCGGCCGACTCAAGCCAATGCCAAACACCGCGTCAACCACAATATCAAACTGCGTTGCCTCAAATTCGTCAAACCGGTGTTCTTGCTGACCTAGGTCGCGCCAGGCCTGACGCGCGTGTTGTGCATCATTGCTGGTAACCTGTTGCAGCTCTGCATCCGGCTTAAGCGCGAACACGCTTACCCGGTAGCCCTGCTGCTGTGCCAGGCGCGCTACCACATAGCCGTCGCCGCCATTATTGCCTTCCCCGCAAAATACCGCAACTCGGGCTCCTTGGTGGCACTGTTGCTGTAACTGCTGGAACACGGCTTTCCCGGCTGCGGCCATCAATGCACGCATGCTCAAACCGCTGCGCTCAGCCGCCTGCTGTTCCCCTTCACGTACCTGTTCTGCACGGTAAAGACTTTGTGATAAACTTACTGTTGCCGTTTCTGACATTATTGCCCCCAAAAGCGAGTAAGTCATGCCCAAGCAGCCGCTCACCGAACAACAACTGGCCCAACTGGCGACCGACATAAAACGTTGGGGCGCTGAACTCGGTTTTCAAAAAGTCGGTATTGCGGACTTAGACCTGAGTCGTCATGAAGCTAGCTTACAAGACTGGCTGGATAAAGGCTATCATGGCGAAATGGAGTTTATGGAACGGCACGGTATGCTCAGAGCACGCCCAGCTGAGTTGCACCCGGGTTCCGTGCGGGCCATTTCGGTACGGATGAATTACCTGCCCGTAGAAGCGGGCTTTGCGAAAACGCTTAACGACTCCAACAAAGCCTTTATCTCTCGCTATGCACTAGGCCGCGACTACCATAAGCTGATGCGCAAACGGCTGAAACAGCTGGGTGATAAAATTAAGGCCGCATTCGATGGCACCGATTTTCGTCCATTTGTCGATTCGGCACCGATCATGGAGCGTCCTTTGGCCGAAAAAGCCGGGCTTGGCTGGACCGGTAAGCACACACTGATCCTCGATCGAGACAGTGGCTCATGGTTTTTTCTTGGTGAGTTACTGATTAACTTACCGCTACCGGTCGACCAACCGGTGGAGGAAGGCTGCGGCAGTTGCACCGCCTGTATAACCATTTGCCCGACCCAGGCCATCGTCGGGCCTTATGAGCTGGATGCGCGCCGTTGTATTTCCTATTTAACCATCGAGTTACGCGGCGCGATTCCGGAACACCTGCGACCACTGATCGGTAACCGCATTTATGGTTGCGACGACTGCCAGCTGATTTGTCCGTGGAACCGCTATGCCCAGCTTACCGACGAGGCCGACTTCAACCCCCGCCAGTATTTACATAGCCCTGAATTACTTACCCTGTGGCAATGGGACGAACAAACCTTTCTGGAGCGGCTGGAAGGCTCACCGATTCGCCGGATTGGTTTTGACTGCTGGTTGCGCAACCTTGCTGTGGCACTTGGAAACGCCAACGCCGATGTCACCATTATTGAAGCATTGGAACAACGTAGTGGTGAAGTCAGCGACATGGTTCAGGAGCACATCGACTGGGCACTGGAGCGCCAACGTAGTGGTGTGGCAAAAACCACACAACAGTTAAAACGGCTGGTAAGAGCGGTCGAAAAAGGGTTACCCCGCGACGCCTGAT
Source organism: Idiomarina aquatica (assembly GCF_003987185.1). Taxonomy (GTDB): domain Bacteria; phylum Pseudomonadota; class Gammaproteobacteria; order Enterobacterales; family Alteromonadaceae; genus Idiomarina; species Idiomarina aquatica. Next base: position 1,170,565 of record NZ_PIPS01000001.1, read on the forward strand.
GGCGCAGCTTATTCTGGTTTAAATACCCCGATGACCTGATCAAATTGACGTTGACTGCCGCCGCCTTGCTCCTTCGGTTCGCTGAAGCGATGCTTACATTCGACACACTCAACCTGTTCGACGTCGTTCTCGAGGAATAGCATGAGCGTATCCATCGCCTTGCATTTGGGGCAGGTTGCCCCTGCGATAAAGCGTTTTTTCTGTCGTGCCACAATGACTCCTGTGTCAGCTATCCGCGAAAATGGTAGACTGTGCCTATTCTACCTTAACGTAGGCAAACGATAAACAGACCATGATCACAGCCGAAAACCTCGCCTTGTTGAGAGGCGGTAGTACTCTGTTTGAAGACAGCAGCTTTCAAATATTTCCACAGCATCGCGTTGGCCTGGTCGGCAAAAACGGCTGTGGCAAATCATCGTTATTTGCCCTGTTTAGAGGCGAACTACAAGCCGATGAAGGGCAACTGCATGTACCGGCAAAATGGCGTTTTGCCAGCGTTGCCCAGGACACACCGGCACTTGAGCAAAGCGCATTAAGCTACGTGATCGATGGTGATCGCCCGTTTCGTCAATTACAGGCCGAGTTGGCACAGGCCGAGACCGCCGAAGACGGCCACCGCATGGCTGAGTTGCACGATCAGTTGGCGGCCATTGGGTCCTTTGATATCGAGGCTCGCGCCAGCGCGATGTTGGCCGGACTTGGTTTTGCACAGGAGCAGTTGCAGAATCCGGTCAAGGCGTTCTCCGGCGGCTGGCGAATGCGTCTTAATCTGGCGCAAGCATTGATGGCGCGGGCTGACCTGTTGTTGCTGGATGAGCCAACCAACCACCTGGACGTCGACGCCATTTTCTGGCTTGAAGACTATCTGAAACAGTTTTCCGGCACACTGATTTTGATTTCTCACGACCGCGACTTCCTTGATCAGGTGTGTACTGACATACTGCATATCGAGCATCAGCGGGTTAACGCTTATCGCGGGAATTACAGTCAGTTTGAAGCTCAGCGCGCGGAACAACTGGCGCAACAACAGAGCCAATACGAAAAAGCACAGGTGATGCGTCAACATCTGCAAAGTTATGTCGACCGTTTCCGCTATAAAGCCAGCAAAGCCAAGCAGGCCCAGAGCCGCTTAAAAGCTATCGAAAAACTGCCGACGCAGGCACCGCTGCGAGCGCAGTCAGACATCCAGTTCCGCTTTTTAGAGCCACCGCAACTGCCTAACCCCTTAATGACCCTGCGCGACGCCCAGGCAGGTTACGATGAAACGGTTGTACTTCACTCTATCAAGCTCAATTTAGTCCCCGGCACACGGCTTGGCCTGCTCGGCCGCAATGGCGCCGGTAAATCAACCTTAATTAAGCTGCTGGCCGGCGAGCTTCCGCCTTTAGGTGGTGAGCGCGTTGTCAGTCAGGGGCTGAGAATCGGTTACTTTGCCCAGCATCAATTAGAGACGTTAGACATGCAGGCCTCTGCACTGTTACACCTGCAGCGTTTAGATCGCCATGCCACAGAGCAGCAGTTACGCGACTTCCTCGGAAAGCTTGGCTTTTCCGGGGACGATGCGACACGCGCAGTTGAACCTATGTCAGGCGGCGAAAAAGCGCGCCTGGCACTGGCCATTATTATTTATCAAAAACCCAACCTGCTGTTGCTTGATGAGCCAACCAACCACCTTGATTTGAGTTTGCGCGATACGCTGGTTGATGCATTACAGGACTATCAGGGCGCACTGATCGTTGTGGCTCACGATCGCCATCTGTTACGCACCACCGTTGATGAATTCTGTCTGGTTGCCGGTGGTCAGGTACAGCCGTTTGACGGCGACCTTGACGATTACCATCGCTGGCTGCAGGAACAGGCCAGTGCCAGTAAGAGTAAGTCGGCTCCGGCGGCCGGCCAGCGGCAGGCGCCGGACCGCAAAGAGCAGAAACGCCGGGAAGCGCAATTCAGACAACAGGTTGCACCGCTGAAAAAGCGGATTGAACAGCGCGAGGCCGAAATCAGCCAGTTGGAACAACAGCTTGAGCAATTGCATGAACAACTCAGTGATGCCAGTTTGTATGATGACGCTAACAAAGCCCAACTGCAGGATTTACTGCAGCAGCAGACAGCGATCAAACAACAGCTGGAACAAGCCGAGGCGGACTGGATGGCCGCCGAGGAAGAGTTGGCCGAACACCAGCAACTCTTTGCCGACAGTCACGATACAATATGAACAGCGCGAGCTTTGTTGCCCCATTCGGGCTGAGCAACCCTCACCTGCAAACACTGACGCCGCGAATTCTGTTTAAGCCGCGCCAATGGTCAGGACATTGGCAGCCGTTTGAGCTCGCTGACGGTGACTTCGTCGACCTGTGCTGGCGACGGCCACCCGATCGCCGCAGCTCAAAACCAATCTTGTTGTTGTTTCATAGTCTGGAGGGCTCCGTTGACTCGCCTTATATTTGGCAAACCATGGAACTCGCTGACGCACTGGGCTGGCAAACCTTGGTAATGCATTTTCGTGGCTGCGGCAAGTCGGGCCTGAACCGTCTCCCCCGCGCCTATCACTCTGGCGATATCGGCGACGCCAGCGCGGTCATTGATTGGTTACAACAACGTTTTGGCAACGCGCGTCTATTGACCGCCGGCTTCAGTCTTGGCGGCAACATGCTGGCACAGTTACTGGCCAACTCCGTTAGCCAACATCTGCAAGCGGCCGCAATTGCCTGTGCACCATTGGATTTACACAGTTGCTCAGAACGCATTGATCGCGGATTATCGCGGATTTATCGGCGCTACCTGCTGACACCGCTCAAACAAAAATTTCGCCTAAAGCGTGAACAAGGCATTATTGCAGACGACCACCCACTGGCGAATGTCGATACCACGCCGATGCAGAGCTTTTTTGAGTTTGATAATGACATCACAGCGCCGCTGCATGGGTTTAAAAACGTTGATGATTATTATCACCGCGCCAGCGGACGGCAGTTCTTAGCCCATATCACTACTCCGACTCTGATTATCCATGCCCATGACGACCCTTTTATGGGCGCTGCGGTTGTGCCGACGGCAAAAGAGTTGTCTGCCGCCGTGACCTACGAAGTTAGCCATCATGGTGGTCACATGGGCTTTGTTGAACGCAAATACGGACGCTGGCAAAGCTGGCTTCCACAGCGCTTGATTGGTTTCTTACAGCATCAACTAATGGAGGCACGCTAATGCGAATTCCATGGCAGGAATTAGACCCAGAGACATTAAATAACCTATTGGAGTCGGTGGTACTGCGCGAAGGCACCGATTACGGCGAGCAGGAACTGAGTTTCGCTGCCAAGGTTGAACAATTACGCCATAAGCTTAAATCCGGCGAAGCCGTTATTGTTTACTCCGAACTGCACGAAAGCGTGGATATTGTCGATCCACAACAAGTGAGCGCTAACGAAAACGGGGCTGACGAGCAATAAATACGCTCTGCCAATCGACCCTTGGGTCGCCCAATACCAGAAAGTTGGGGTTCAACAGACTAACGGTCTGATTGTACGTGATAGGCTCAAAGTTTTCGTTGACGATGGTGCCGCCGGCCTCACTAACAATCACTTGTGCGGCGGCGGTGTCCCACTCGCCGGTCGGACCAAGCCGCAGGAAACAGTCGGCTTTTCCTTCGGCGATAAAACAGGCTTTTAACGAACAACTGCCAGCGGGTAATGGCTGCAACTCGCGATCCGTTTGAATGCGGCTGAGCACCGGAGCGCGTGGCTGGCGACGACTGATTGCGATGATGATGGGATCGGACTGAGGATCATCGAGCGCCCGCACCCGAATTTGCTGACTGCCTGCCGTCGTGGTTTTATAAGCGCCTTCACCGCGTTTGGCAGCATACAGACTGTTACCCGCCGGCCAAAAAATCACCCCGAGCGTGGGCTGATTATCTTCCACCAGCGCGATATTCACGGCAAAATCACCCGAGCGGGAAATAAATTCTTGAGTGCCGTCAATCGGGTCGATCAAAAAATAACGCTGCCAACCACGTCGCTGTTGATAACTTTCATGTTCGCTTTCTTCCGACAATACCGGAATATCAGGATACACCTGCTGCAGACGGTCAATGATGAGTTCACTTGCTGCCATATCGGCACTGGTAACCGGCGATTCATCCGGCTTTTGATAGGTGGAATAGTCGCGCCGTTCGTACAACTGCATAATACGTTCGCCCGCTTCCCGGGCAATACCAGCAAGGGTATCCAGCATGTGTTTACCGTCCTTTATTTCGCAACATCAGCAACAGTGCGGTCAAGCTGCGCGCTTCGCTAAAATCCGGTTGCGCCAGCAGCTTCTCGACCTCGTTAATGTTCCACGGCACTTTTTCCAGCGGCTCGGGTTCATCTCCCGGCAACGCTTCGGGGTACAAGTCTTCAGCCACAAATAAGGTCATCTTAGCCTGAAAAAATTGCGGCGCCATGGTGACCTCGGTCAAGCGCTGTAAGGACCGACAGCCGTAGCCAATTTCCTCTTTGAGTTCTCGTTGTGCCGCCTGCTCGGGGGTCTCGCCCGGATCAATCAAGCCTTTAGGGAAGCCCAATTGATACTCGTGCAGCCCGGCAGCATACTCCCGCACTAAGATCATGGTTTCATCATCGATAAACGGCACCACCATCACCGCACCTCGGCCACTACCTTGCATACGTTCAAACTGTCGTTGTTCGCCGTTACTAAAACGCAAGTCCACCGCTTCGATTTTTAACAGTCGGCTTTGCGCGACGACTTTCCGTGCCAATACCTTAGGAACTTGTCGAGATGCCATAATGCGTTACTACCATGATAAATATCAGCTTCTACTATAACGCCTCTGCAGACAGAAAACAGTAGCAATTAAGACTTAGATCTATGTGCTGATGACGTTACCCTGAGGCAATGCTAATCTATCAGCAATTTTCGTAAAATCGGCTGGAGAAGTTCTGTGGGTAAAAAAGTTGCCACTGAAACCAATTTTGATGTTGTTGTTATCGGTACCGGTCCGGGCGGCGAAGGTGCTGCGATGCAACTGGCAAAAAACGATAAGAAAGTTGCTGTTGTTGAACGCCACCAGTCCATTGGCGGTGGCTGCACGCACTGGGGAACCATCCCGTCGAAGGCGCTCCGTCATGCGGTCAGTCGCCTGATTGAGTACAACAACAACCCGCTGTTTACCGGTACCGGCTGGCAAAGTGGCATGACCTTTTCGCAAATTTTGCATTATGCCTCAGGCGTTATTCGTAAACAGGTTAAACTGCGCAGTTCGTTTTATCAGCGCAACGACGTTACCGTGATTCACGGCTCAGCCTCGTTCGTTGACGCCAACCGCATCAAAGTCACCAAAAATGACGGCTCCTTTGACTACCTTAATGTTGAGCAAGTGGTGATTGCCACAGGCTCTCGTCCATACCACCCCGGCGACATTGATTTTAAGCACCCACGCATCTACGACTCAGATACCGTGCTCTCGCTGGATAAGGATCCCAAAAACATTCTCATCTACGGAGCCGGTGTTATTGGTAGCGAATACGCCAGTATCTTTCGTGGTATGGGTGTTAAAGTCGATCTGATTAACCAACGCGATCGGCTGCTGTCGTTTCTGGATGCTGAGATTTCCGATGCGCTCAGTTACCACCTGCGTAACAATGGTGTGGTGATCCGTCACAACGAAGAATATGAAAGCATTACCGGCCATGACGACGGCGTTACGCTGAAAACCAAGTCGGGCAAAATCATGAAAGCCGATTGCTTATTATTCGCCAACGGCCGATCCGGTAATATTGAAGCGCTGAATTGCGATGCCGTCGGTCTTAAACCGAATCATCGTGGACAACTCGAAGTGGATCAAAATTATCGCACGGGCGTCGACAATATTTATGCCGTGGGCGACATCATTGGTTATCCAAGTCTCGCCAGCGCCGCCTATGATCAAGGACGCATCTGCGCCACCGCTATTCTTAATGGCCGTTGCGATGAAGAGCTTATCAGTGATATTCCAACCGGCATCTACACCATTCCGGAAATCAGTTCCGTCGGTAAGACGGAAGAGGAACTGACCGCGGCCAAAGTGCCTTATGAAGTTGGCCGGGCGCAATTCAAGCATCTGGCTCGTGCACAAATTTCGGGTAACAATGTGGGTTGTTTAAAGCTACTGTTCCACCGCGATACCCGAGAACTGCTGGGTCTGCATTGCTTCGGTGAACGGGCCTCGGAAATTATTCACATCGGACAGGCGATCATGGAACAGAAAAACGGGGGTAACAGCATCGACTACTTTGTTAATACCACCTTCAACTACCCGACCATGGCCGAGGCCTATCGTGTTGCCGCGCTAAACGGCATCAATCGACTTTAACTACGTTGAGGTAACTGAACGGTAACTTTAAGACCTTTACCCGGCACATTCTCCATGTCGATAGTGCCGTCATGGCGGTCAACAATGCGTTTGATGATCGCCAGCCCCAACCCCGAGCCGACGCCGCCGCGCGCTTTATCACCCTGAGTGAACGGTTGGAATAACTGCTGTTGCTGTTCCGGCGGGATGCCGGGACCATCATCGGTAACAGAAAACCAAACCTGACGGCGTTTCTTGTTGTAGCCCGATTCGATCCAAACATTGGCATTACCATACCGCTCAGCGTTCTCGAGCAGATTGATGACCACGCGCTTGATCGACAACGGCCGCAACTGGATACGCGGACAACGGCCTAAATTAACGTGAAATTGTTTCTGCCAGGAATCCGGAACGTTAGCCACGGTTTGTTCCAGCAACTCGTTCAATGACTCTTTGCTGGAGTTTTCCTGCTGATCCAACCGAACATAATCGATGAATTGGTCAATAATGTCATTCATGTCATCGATATCTTCAGCGATCCCCTGCGCCAGGTAATCCTCGGACTCAGGCATCATTTCCGCCGCCAGGCGAATCCGCGTCAGTGGTGTACGCAAATCATGGGAAACCCCGGCCATTAATAAGTTGCGGTCATTTTCCAATTCCTGAATGCCGCGCGACATACGATTAAACGCCCGTGTTACCGCCACGATTTCACTGGCGCCCCGCTCCGGCAACTGCGACGGAAATTCACCGCGACCAACCTGTTTGGCCGACTCTTCCAGCGCCTTTAACGGCCGGTTCAACCAGTTCGCGAAGAGGATGCCGCCGACCACACTGAGGATACCGATCACCAGCAAATAAATGACCAACGGAGAAAACTGCCCCGACGTGAGGCTGTTAAGCGGCACCCGAATCCAGTAGTCAGGTGCCTGCGGAGGTTTTACCCAGACAAAAAACTCCTCTCCCTGAGCAATCCGAACTTCCGCTTCGCCGCCCAGTTCCGCTGACATGATTTCCGACAAATAACCGTAGTAAGTGGTTAAGCGAAGTCCCTCTTCCTGCGCTTTTTCATCGTCAAATACGCGAATACCCGTTGCCTCATAGAACGCCACCGCAAGCGACTGTTCCGTCTGTCGCTCAGGAAGTGTCGTCTCACGAATGAACATGGTTTTTATTTGCTTGGCAACCAGCTGCGTGATCTGCTCAACCGAGGGTTTGACGACGTAGTTGCTCACCATCAGATAGGACACGACCTGATTCAGTAAGAGCACCAACGCCAACAATCCGACGGTTCGGGCAAACGCTGATTTAGGGAAAAGTGTCATTTAACTTTTTAATCGGCCGTCTGGCACAAACACATAACCCAGACCCCACACCGTCTGAATATAACGGGGCTTGGCAGGGTCCGCTTCCAGCATACGACGCAGACGCGAAACCTGGACATCAATCGACCGCTCGAGTGCACTGTAATCACGACCGCGGGCCAGATTCATGAGTTTGTCCCGTGACAAGGGCTCACGCGGATGAGTGACCAATGCTTTTAGCACCGCAAACTCGCCACTGGTGAGTGGCATTGGCGTATCACCATCAAACATTTCACGTGTTCCGAGGTTGAGGCGATAAGTGCCAAAGGTGACCTCTTCGTCGTCCTGACTGGGTGCTCCCGGAGCCTCATTACCACGACGGCGCAACACGGCACGGATACGGGCCAGTAGTTCTCGGGGATTAAAGGGTTTGGCAAGGTAATCGTCGGCACCGAGTTCGAGCCCGATAATACGATCAACCTCGTCGCCTTTGGCCGTTAACATAATAACCGGAATGGTATTATTGTTTTGCCGCAAGCGTTTACAGATAGATAGGCCGTCCTCACCCGGTAACATCAGATCCAGCACCATCAGATGGAAATTTTCCCGGGTTAACAGGCGATCCATTTGTTCAGCGTTTTGTGCTACACGAACCTGGAATCCCTGTTCGTTCAAATAGCGTTCTAATAAACTGCGCAGGCGGGCGTCGTCATCTACTACCAGAACCTTTAGGGTTTCTTGTGTCATGGTATTTTTCTCGGTCTTGGTATTTTGGTTATTAACATACACTCAGAAAAACGGATTAAGAAGCCTTTGAGTGTTAACAAATGTGTCCACAGGCTTTTATAAATCCGTCCAGTAACGCGTCATTTTTACGTATAAAAAAGACGCCGTCCAGGTAATCAATACCAGCCCGGTCAGGCTTTCAATGCCGGTTAGAAAGCGTAACTCGCCCTGCGGATAAATATCACCGAAACCAACCGTGGTATAAACCGTGAAGGAAAAATACAAACTGTCGAGGAAACTACCGTCAAAAGCACCGTGCAAGGTGCCAAAATCAGGGTGGTGATGCATAAAATAATAAGCCAGTGCAAAAATGGCCGCCTCACAACTGTGGACGATAAGTGCCAGCAACACGGCGATGCCGATGCGAAACTGCGCCAACACCCGCCACTTGTGAAAGACCAAACCAATTTGCCGTAGCGCTTCATAGTGAAACGCCACGACCAGCAACACCACCAGACTGTTGGCAAGAAACGATATGATCACGAGCGTTTACTGTCCGCTAAAAAGTTGTACAACCCGTAATACAATAGAGGAACGACAATCACCGTCAACACCGTTGACGCCGCCAGACCGAAAATCAACGAAATCGCCAGCCCGTTGAAAATCGGATCCGCAAGGATAAAATAGGCACCAATCATCGCCGATACCGCCGTCAGCACGATCGGTTTTAAGCGCACAGCGCCGGCGAGTACCACGGCATCTTCCAGTGAATAGCCCTCTTCCATCAGTTGGCGAATAAAGACCACCAACAGTATCGAGTTCCGCACGATAATGCCGGCCAATGCGATCATGCCGATCATTGATGTTGCGGTAAATTCTTTACCCAGCAACCAATGGCCGGGCAAAATCCCAACCAAGGTCAGCGGTATTGGCGACATGATGATCAATGGCATCAAATAGGAGCGGAATTGCGCGACCAACAACACGAAAATCATGAAAATCCCGACGCTGTAAGCGAGTCCCATATCACGGAACGTCTCGTAGGTAATCTGCCACTCACCATCCCATTTAATCGCCACGGGCCCGGTTGCCTCAGGCTGATTAATGAAAAACTGTTGCGGTGGATTATCCAGTTCATCAATCAGTGATACCAGTTGGAACATGCCGTAAATCGGAGAATCGGTCTCGCCCGCCATATTAGCCTGTACATAAGTGACGGGCTTTAAATCCTTATGATAACGGCTGCGTGGCCAGCGATCGGTATCAATACTGGCGATGGTCGACAACGGGATCATCGACCCATCCTGCGCCCGCACTTGTAACGACAAGATCTGTTGTTGCTGAGCTTTCGCACCGTCATTGAGTTGCACCAGGATGGGTACCGCGTACTTTGCGGTATCCTTATGCAGATAACCGGCCGGCTGCGCATTGACCAGCAAACTGAGGGTTTGCGTTACTTGTGACTGTGATACACCCAACTGCGCCGCTCGTTGCCGGTCAACGGTCAAAAACCAACGTGCTACTTCATCGGTGGTGCTCGAGTCGGCATCAACCAAGCCGTTTACCTGGCCTATTTTTTCCAGCAGTGTTTCCGCCAGTTCAATTTGCTGTTGACTAGTACCGCCATAGATTTCCGCAACCAACGGCGCCAGTACCGGTGGCCCCGGCGGCACTTCGACCACCTTGATACTCGCACCAAAGGGCTCAGCAATCGCGGTTAACTCTGCACGAATAGCCCGGGCAATATCGTGAGACGAACGCGTTCTGCTCTCCTTGTCCTTTAAGTTGACCTGCAGATCACCCTGATTAGGTTGGCTACGTAAGTAATATTGCCGCACCAGACCATTGAAGTTAATCGGTGATGCGGTGCCGGCATAAGCCTGCCAGTTCGCAACGTCATCGACGGTCGACAGGTAGTTGCCCATCGCCACCTGTAAGCGCTGGGTCTCCTCCATCGCTGCGTCATCCGGCATATCGACGACAATCTGCAGTTCAGATTTATTATCAAAGGGCAGCATTTTCAAAATCACACCCTGTGTGACTGGCAGCAACATCACCAGCAGTAACAGCGCCAGCACGGCGGCGCCGAATAATGCCCGCCGTAACCGCCGTTGCTGGCCTAACAACGGCCGCAGCAATTTTTCAAACAGCTGCTTTAACGCCGGCGAAGTACCCGCGGCAGAATCACTGGCATCATCACTGTCTTTGCCCCGCTCACGATTCAACATACGTAGCGCCAGCCAGGGCGCAACAATAAATGCCATCAACTGGGAAAACAGCATACCGGCAGAAGCATTAATCGGGATAGGGCTCATATAAGGCCCCATTAAGCCACTGACAAAGGCCATCGGTAGCAACGCCGCAATGATGGTTAAAGTCGCCATAATGGTCGGTGACCCGACCTCATCCACGGCCCGCGGAATCACCTCCGGCAAGGGTTTGGTGGAATTACGCACGCGCCGGTGAATGTTCTCAGTAATAACAATACCGTCGTCCACCAAAATACCGATGGAAAAAATCAACGCAAACAGCGACACACGGTTTAAGGTAAATCCCCAGAACCAGCTGAACACCAGGGTAAACAGCAGTGTTACCAGCACCGCGACACCGACAATAACCGCCTGACGCCAGCCCATCGTGAGTAACACCAAAATGATCACCGAGAGGGTGGCAGAAATCAGGTCGGACACCAGTTGTTCGAACTTTTCCGTCGCCGTTTCGCCATAATCGCGGGTTATGCTCACTTCAACATCGGCCGGCAATAGCTGGTTTTGTAAATCCACCAATTTCGCCCGCACGGCATTGGTAATATCAATGGCGTTTTCACCCGGCTTTTTCGCTATCGCAAGGGTCACTGCCGGATAAATAGCTGTGTCGCCGTCAAGTCCGCCCATCAATACCGACTGTTCGTTGGCGCTGCCACTGTCTTCAATCTCAGCAATATCGGCAAAGAAAATCGGCCTACCCTCAACCGTGCCAACCACCAAGTTACGGACGTCTTCGACGCTGGCAAGGAATGCTCCAGCCTGAAATGGAATGGACAGTCCCTGATCGGTAATACGTGACTCGGGCGCTGCAAGATTGGCGCTCTCGATCGCCTGTTGAATATCCAGCACCGTCAACCCATAACCGGCCAGCTTACTGGCCTCAAGGCGTGCATTAACGTGCTGCCCGGCAGCACCATAGGTTCTAATATCGCGCGTTCCGGGTATCTGTTTAAGAGCTATCTCCAGCCGGTGTGCCAGCGCCGTTAACTGTTCAGCGCTGGTCAGTTGGTCACGGTTATAAAGCGTTAGCGTCATGATCGGCACATCATCAATGCTACGCGGCTTCACCACCGGTTGCATGACCCCTAACCCCTGCGGAAACCAATCGGCATTCGATTGGATTTTATTGTACAACCTTACCAGCGCTTGCTGACGTGGAACACCAACCTCAAATTGAACGGTCAGAACAGCCTGCCCGGCTCGCGACACCGAATAAACGTGTTCAATGTCAGACATTTCGCTCAGAATTTGCTCACCAGGAATGGCTATCAGCTGTTCGACCTGCTGCGCCGAGGCACCAGGGAAGCCAACCAATACGTCAGCCATAGTGACATCAATTTGTGGTTCTTCTTCCTTCGGCGTGATGATGACCGCGACGATACCCATCACCAGACCCAGTAGACAGATGAGCGGTGTCAGCTCTGAATGCTGAAAAACTCTCGCGATAATACCGGAGGGGCCAAGCGGCTTTTCTGTATTACTCATTCAGTAACGCCTCCGCCTGCACTGCAATCTGCTCACCGGCATTTAAGCCCGCCAGGATTTCAACCTCACCATTGTGTTGGCGTCCCAGCCGCACTTGCCGAAGCTGTGCTTGCCCTTGCTCATTTTTCACATAGACTGCCCGCAGTTCGCCGCGTATGAGCACTGCTGAGGAGGGAATCAGTAATGCGGACTTCTCGCCGACGGCCACTCTCACCGTCACCAGCATACCCGGGAACAGGGTGCCGTTAGGATCCGTCAGGTTGAGCCGCAACCGGAAAGTATGCGACGCCTCATCGGCGTAGGGGTAGAAAATCATCGACGCAATCCCCAGTGCGCGACCGTCGTCGGTAATGACTTCCGCGCCGCGATTGTCGCGAACGTACTGAGCATATCGTTGTGGTAAGTCAGTAATCACTCGCAAGTGCTCGAGGGATAATCCGCTGATGAGGGGTTGTCCCGGCTGTACCGACTCGCCAAGCTCAACAAAACGTTCGGTGACAATACCGGCATAAGGCGCACGCACTTCGGTATAGCTCAGTTGTTTGCTGGCTTCTTCGGCAACGGCCTGCGCTTCGGCGACCGCCGCCTCGGCCGTTTCTAACTGAGTCTGGGCATCATCCAGTTCGGACTGAGAGGCTACTTCCTGTTCATAGAGATCTCGTATCCGGTTAAACCGACGACGAGCGTCATTAAGCGTTGCCTCGGCACTCTCTAAATTCGCTTCGGCACGATGTAAGCGAGCTTGTTGCTCGGTATCGTCAAGTCGTACAATCAACTCGTTCGCCTGCACCGCATCGTCCACATCCACCGGTAGCTCAATCACCGTACCGGCGGTCTGAGCCGAAACCGTGCTCTGCTGCACTGCCTCAATTTTCCCATCAAGCGCTAAGGTCTCGGTTATCTGCCGGTGCTCAGCGGTTATCCACTGCTGCGCCAATAGCGAGGGAGACGCGATAAACGAGAAAACAATCAGTAAAACCTGAAACCCGGAGTGAAGTCGATTTGAACAACCAAAAGCCGTCGTATCCATGGTGTTTGCCCTAACAATATGCTTTAAACTTAATTAATGATATCACCGCTTCCAATCGTGTGCCATTGCAATGTTTTGGTAACCCAATTGCACTAAGTATGGTTCAGATACAGCTAAGACGTGAAAAAAATGCACTCAATGGCAATTAATGTGGCTTAAGTTGATTCACCACACATGACGACCTGATTTCTGCCATCCCGTTTGCCGACGTAAAGCAGGTTATCAGCGTGCGCTATCAGGTCATCGAGATCATCTTCAGGGGTAGCAATTGCAACACCGATGGTGACACTCAGTTGTACCCCGGCAAGTTCACCGGATAACGCAATTGCCGCAACGTTTTGCTTCAAGCGCTCGGCGACGGCATAGGCGTCATCGGGCAGCGTATGTGGAAGCCCCACCACAAACTCCTCGCCGCCAAAACGGCCGATGATATCCGATGGTCGCAACGACTGCTGACAAACCGATGCAATGGTGCTGAGAATAAGATCCCCGCGAGTGTGGCCCCACGTGTCATTAATGCGCTTAAAGTGATCAACGTCTATCATAAAAAAGCAAAACGGTGTTTGCTCCAGGCGCGAGCGCTGCAATAACGCCTTAGCCCGTTTCATAAAATGTCTGCGACTGTCAACACCGGTCAGATCGTCATGCTCGGCGACCATCCGTAACTGCGCCTCCAGTGATTTTCGGTGTTTAATTTCGCTCAGCAATACGCGGTTTTGGCTCCGCTCTTCATTCAATAGCAGATATTGCTTACGTTGCAGTCTCTCTAGCCGCCGCAATGCTGAATACCCAACAATGTTGCTCATGATCAGTAACAGTCCCAAACGGACCACATCGCCCGCTGAAATGCCTGCGTAGATATAGGCGGCAACCAAAAAGCCACTACTCAAAAAGAGGCTCGCCAGAGCGGCGATGGTGAGTAGGTTGGGTATCAACAGATAGAACGCCATAATAGCGACCACAATAGCGGTGATTTGAGTGGACAAACTCTCGGGACGCAACGGCACAATCAGAATAGTACCAGCGGCCAGTATCCACAGCGGTAATGCGTGCAACCACGGCGTACTGGCATAGCCGCCGCGGCGACCGATGATGAAAGCCAACAGCAGACAGGTACCAACCACAGTGATGCGCATGCTTAGCAACCAATAATAGTCGGTGGTTGTGCCCAGCAGGTTATAGTCGGTGATGCCAAACATGGCAAACACGACGGAAACCAGCAACAGCGCAAGCCGCGAATCCGATCGAACGCCTGATTCAATCGCACGCCGGTACTCTGACTCTTTACTCTGATCGCGAAACTGCCCTGTTAACCAGTGTATGTCGTATTGTTTTTGTTGTGACAACACTCTGTCCCTTATAAGCGCTAATTGGGTAAATCGAGGAGACCCTGAGTTTGCTCCTTTTTTCACCACTTTGCAGTAGTTTTTTTAACGGAACGGCCAACCCTCTATCGGCTTAATTTACCTGCACCAGAACAAACTTGTTTCCATACAAATCAGAAAAGTGCGCCGAAACGGCTCCGTCCGCCGCCAATGGCTCGCCAAGAAACTCAACGCTGGCGTTTTTCAGGCGCTCAAATTCCCTATCAAAATTGTCCGTATAAATAACTACGATGGGCTGATCTCCTGCTTGCTGTCCTATTGCCTCCCGATCTTTTTCGGTCTCCGCCTGTAAAAGCCACAGTCCGGCATTCGGCTGATCCGGGAAGGTTAAATGAACAAAACGGCGCTCGCCAGCATCAATATCGGTCGCCAGCGTCAAGCCAAGCTTATCAACATAGAATTTGAGCGCGCGTTCGTAATTGTCTACCAGAATAACGGTTCGTCCGAAAGAGAGCATAGAGCCTCCATTGAGTGTTTCGTTGGCTGTACTGCAAACAAGCATACCGATAGCGTTTATTCATGTTAACGCCTTAACCAACCCGAAAAGTCGTCGGCCGCCGCTAGTCGCCCGCTTTGCTTACATTCAGCGTTATTTTTTCGGAACCTATTTCGATGGTTGCTTCTTTGTCGTAGGCAAGAGTTACTGTGGGATTGAGCGTCTGACCTTTGATGGAAACGGCGGTAATGACATCTGCGGTTTCATCGTGGTTCGGTTTGACCGTTAAACGGTAACTAAAGTCTTCACCGATTGTTATTGACGACATTTTGTCTGCTTCTACAACCATAACCGGTGACGCGACCCACTCGCCGTTTGAATAGACCGAGGTTGAAACTTGATAGGTATCAGCGGCAACGCTCGATACCGAGCCGAGTAACGACGTGATGCATAGTATGGTTTTAATCTTCATTGTAATCTCCTTTTCACAATTGAGCGCAATAAGTAAGTCATTTACAGTTATAGAGCATACGGCTATAAGTTGCACGCGTCCGGATTATTGTCACAAGCATTCCTTTCAAAACGAGAACCCAGTAAAATCGGCTCATCATTCAACGCCGGTACAACCCTTCAGCGTATGAAAACCAATTTAATCACCCGCTCGGGTTACGAGCGGTTACAACAAGAGCTGCAACACCTTTGGCGGGTGGAGCGTCGTGAAACCGTAGAGAAGGTGTCCTGGGCGGCGAGCCTTGGTGACCGCTCAGAGAACGCGGACTACAAATACAATAAACAGAAATTGCGTAAAATTGACAGCCGCATCCGTTACTTAACCAAACGTATCGAACAGGTAAAGGTTGTGGACTACTCACCACAACAGGATGGCAAAGTATTTTTCGGTGCCTGGGTGGAAATTGAGGATGAAGACGGCCATGTTCGTGCGTTTCAGATTGTCGGCCCCGATGAAATTTATGATCGCAAAGATGCGGTGTCGATTGATTCACCGATGGCACGTGCGCTGCTTAAAAAACAAGTCGATGATGAAGCCGAGGTTCGCACACCACAAGGCACTAAGGTCTGGTTAATTAATAAGATAAGTTACCAACAGCCCGCGTAGCCAATTCGTGATAGTATTCGTCCCCATTATTTGTCGTAACGTTTTAAAACCAAGAGATGTCCTATGAGCCAGATACCGCAAATACTTGCTAATGAACTGAAGGTGGATCAGCGCCAGATCGCAGCCGTTATCCAGTTGCTGGATGAAGGCTCAACGGTGCCATTTATCGCCCGTTACCGAAAAGAGGTGACGGGTGGACTAGACGATACCCAGTTACGTCAGTTGCATCAGCGCCTGAACTACCTGCGCGAGCTGGACGACCGCCGTCAGGTCATCCTCAAGTCAATTGACGAGCAAGGTAAACTGACCGACGAGCTGGCTCAGCGTATTAAGGCTGCCGACTCAAAAACCGAGCTTGAAGACTTATACCTACCCTATAAGCCTAAACGCCGTACCAAAGGCCAAATTGCTATCGAAGCCGGTATTGAACCGCTGGCCGACCTGCTTTGGAATGATCCCACGCAACAGCCGGAACAGGCCGCGGCAGATTATATTGACGCTGACAAAGGCTTTGCCGACAGCAAAGCGGTACTGGACGGCGCCCGCGCTATTTTAATGGAGCGCTTTGCCGAGCAAGCTGAACTGTTGAAGCGGCTACGCTCGCATTTGTGGCAGACGGCCCATTTAACCAGTACCGTTGCGCCGGGCAAAGAAAAGGAAGGCGCTAAATTCCGCGATTATTTCGAGTTTTCTGAGCTGTTCAAAACCATTCCGTCGCATCGCACTCTGGCGTTGTTACGGGGACGTAACGAAGGCTTCCTGCAATTATCAATGGACGCCGATCCCGGTGAGGACGACAAAACCGCCGGCTCACACTGCGAAGTCATTATTGCGGATTTCCTGAACTTTGAACATCAGGGGCGTGCTGCGGACGACTGGCTACGACAGGTGATTCAATGGACCTGGCGAGTAAAACTGTCGTTGCACATGGAAACCGAATTGATGGCTAAAGTGCGGGAGCGCGCTGAAGAAGCCGCCATTCAAGTGTTTGCCAGTAACTTAAAAGATCTACTGATGGCGGCACCGGCCGGCGCCAAAGCCACCATGGGTTTAGATCCGGGTGTTCGCACCGGGGTTAAAGTTGCGGTGGTGGACGAAACCGGCAAGGTGCTTGCTACTAATACGGTATTCCCGTTCCAGCCGCAGAATCAAATGGATAAGGCCATGCGAACACTGGCAATGTTGTGTAAACAGTACAAAGTGGAACTGATCAGCATTGGTAACGGCACCCACTCACGTGAAACCGACAAAATGGTTGGTGACATGCTCAAGCAGCACAGTGAGATCAAGGCAAGTAAGGTGATTGTTAACGAAGCCGGTGCCTCCGTTTACTCCGCTTCTGAACAGGCGGCGCTGGAATTTCCGGACATGGACGTATCCCTGCGTGGGGCGGTATCAATTGCCCGGCGCTTACAGGATCCGCTGGCGGAGCTGGTTAAAATTGAACCTAAGTCCATCGGTGTTGGCCAATACCAGCACGACGTCAGTCAGTCACAACTGGCTCAGAGCCTCGATGCGGTGGTTGAGGATTGTGTGAACGCTGTTGGGGTAGATGCGAACATGGCTTCAGCGGCGCTGTTGCAACGCGTATCCGGTCTATCAAAGACATTGGCCAAGAACATTGTCGACTACCGTGACAATAACGGCGCTTTTGCCAACCGCAAACAGTTGTTGGAGGTGCCGCGGATGGGACCCAAAGCCTTTGAACAAGCGGCGGGCTTCCTCCGCATCAACAAGGGTGAGCAGCCGCTGGATGCCTCTGCGGTTCACCCGGAAGCTTACACGGTGGTGGAGCGTATCGCCGCCGCAAATAATGTGCCGGTACAAGAACTGATAGGCAACCAGTCATTGATCAAAGGGCTCAATGCCGCGGACTATACCGATGAGCGTTTTGGGTTACCGACAGTAACCGATATCCTCGCCGAACTGGAAAAGCCGGGGCGAGATCCACGTCCTGAATTCAAAACCGCGAATTTTAAAGACGGTGTGGATAAAGTCAGCGATCTGAAGCCAGGTATGACGCTCGAAGGCGTCGTAACCAATGTCGCCAACTTCGGCGCGTTCGTCGATATCGGCGTGCATCAAGACGGTTTAGTGCATATCTCGGCGTTGTCGAACAAGTTCGTCAGTGATCCACGCGAAGTCGTTAAAGCCGGCCAAATTGTTAAGGTGAAAGTGGTTGAAGTGGATCTCGAACGCAATCGTATTGGCCTGACCATGCGCCTTGACGATGAAATCGCCGCAACGTCCACCAGCACCAAACCGACAGCCAAAAAAGGCAGTGGCAAAGCGGGTGGTAAATCCAGTGGTACGGGTAAAGCCAAGTCACGCCCGCAACCGGCTAATTCGGCAATGGGTAATGCCCTGGCGGATGCCTTTGCAAAGGCTAAGAAGGGATAATAATCCGGTTTAGGCGGTCGCGCTGAAGCCCGTTTCTGACGGGCTCACGCGGCGGCTATAAAAATCAGCAATCAGCGTACCGCGTTCAGCAGCGGAAAGCGTCTTTCGCTGTGTTCCGGCAAGCTCACCAGCACTGCCGACGGAAGAGCTGTCGTTGCCCTCACCTTCGAGCGATTTGCGCACGGGACCCTGAATACGACTGCCGTCTCCGGCATCATTACGGCCTTGCGACGATTTAGTCTCTTCCCCATCAGTAGCTTCTGCCGCCTTAGAGGCACCCGGAGCGTCGCTTTTAGCCAGTTCGGCACGGGCTTCCGCTGCCTTTACCGAGGCTTCTGCAGCAATCGAGCGGTCAGCAGAAGAGGGTTCCGCCGGGGCCAATGCCGCACGCCGAACCACCTGCATTTTCTGGATGGTTGCCTGGGGATCGCCGGGAACGACGCTGACGTCGATTTGTACTTCACCGCCCACGGCATAGGATTTACCATCCGGGCCGCGTTCATATTCATAGCTGGGACTACCGGCATACTGACCACCCACAGCGGCGTGTGCCTGCTCGTGCGTGCGCACTTCCGCATCACGGTTTTTTAGTTCCCGGACTTCCTCTTGGATTTCACGCTGTTCTTCGGGAGTACGCTCGGATTCACGCTTATCTTCCGCTTTGCGACCGTCGGCTTTGGTGGACTCAGAAGCGCTCTGTTGCTCTTTTTTGCCGTCTGTCTTACGCGCTTGTTTATCGGTTGATGTGCCAGCCTGGGGGGAGGATGCAGGCTCTTTAATGGCTGCACGTTGCTGGTTTTCACGGCCAACAGCATCCGACGCCGGCATCGGTGCCGGAGGAATCGTCGGAAGTGCGGTTGTGATATTCATGGCCGTTACATACGCGAGTTTATCTTGAGCCTTACGCGCTGGTATCGATTAACGTACCGAGTACTTCATCGGCCGTTTCGACGGTGCGGGTATTGGCTTCGAAATTAGTCTCGCCTTGCTGTAAAGACACCAGTCCGTCAGTGGCGTTATTTGCGCTTACCGACTGACTGGTTTCGCTGGCCGACTCCGTCGCAGCGTTAACGCCGCTTGACTGTGCATTGCTTTGTTGTTGCACATCATTACGTGCACCCGCATTTGCAATTTCTGCACTGGCTTCGTTAACTTGCTGGCTGGCTCGTTGCAAGCCTTGCAGGCCTGCGTTCATTGCACCATTGATTTCCATAGCTGCCTCCAATGACTGCGGCAAAATGTTGCCACCAGTATTGTATAAAAAGCAGGCAAATGCAAGCCAGCGTCAGCGTTCTTTACGTTAAGCGTGCTGCTTAATCTGTGACACCAGTTCTTTCCAGTGACGGCGCTGTTGCTCTAGCGACGCTTTAAGCTCGTCGACCTGGGCTTTCAGTGCATCCATGTTCACTTGCTCGCGCAAGTGTTTGGCTTTACTGTCCAACAGCTTTTTTCGCGCCTGGTAGTATTGACGTAACTGAACCGCCATATCGTCATAATGCTGTTGGGCCATTTCGAGCAACGTATGCGGTGCAGACTTCGCTTTCTTCTGTAACCGCTGTAACTGCATCTGCAGACGCGCTTTTTCGACCTGATAACCTGAGCTGCGCTTAAGGTTAGAGGCTAATCCTACCCAGGATAATGCGCGAATCAGCCACTTAGTTGGATCAAACTGATACCAGCGAATGCCGTTACGGTAGTCGGCCGAGAAAATGTGATGGTAGTTGTGGTAGCCTTCACCAAAGGTCAGGAACGCCAGTACGCCGTTGTCACGCGCGGTATTTTTATCGGTATAAGGTTGTTTGCCCCAAACATGCGCCAACGAATTGATGAAAAACGTGGTGTGATGATTAAGTACCAGACGTAAAACACCAACAACCAACAGTGCAGCCCACACATCGCCCACCATCAGACCCACCAGAATTGGCCAGCCGAAGTTGGTCAATAATGTCAGCGCCAGATAGTGACGATGCTGCCACATAACGATGGGATCTTTCTGCAAATCCTTAACATTGTCGTAATCCGAATAACGACTGGCCTGATACTCACGTAACATCCAGCCAATGTGCGAATACCAGAAGCCACGTTTTGCCGAATAAGGGTCTTTATCATTATCGTCGACGTGGGTGTGGTGAACGCGGTGATCCGACGACCAGTGCAAGGCACTGTTCTGTAACGCCAGTGCACCACCGATAGCAAACAGAAAACGCACGACGGGATTGGCATCATAAGTTTTGTGCGACCACAGACGGTGGTAGCCGGCGGTAATGGAAATGCCTGCAAAACAAATTGTACCCAGCATAATCCACCATAATGCACTATCAATACCAACAAGATAGCCATACAGCGGCACGCCGACGGCAGCAATCACGAAGGTTGATAAAAAGACAATGGTGTTAAGCCAGATAATTGGGGGTTTGGTATTTAATTCGGTCATTCAAATTCTTGCCATGTAACTGCGAGTAAAACGGTGCAAACCAAAATAGCGTACACGTGTTCGCTGAATTTACGGGTTTTTGCTTCAGAATACAAGCAATAATTGTGTAAAATCCTGTGATACTATGACCGTTTAATGGGCAAAACGTTTACTCAAACATAAAGTGAGAGCACAGTGGCAAAGCAAGCGACGAACGGTATCAGAGCGCAACAAAAAGAAAAAACCCGGCGAGCTTTAATTGATGCGGCGATGAATCAGCTCAGCGCCGAGACCGGCTTTTCCAGCCTGAGCCTGCGTGAAGTGGCCCGCGAAGCAAATATTGCCCCAACCTCGTTTTATCGTCATTTTCGTAATATGGACGAACTGGGATTAACCCTCGTCGACGAGTGTGGTCTGACGCTCAGACAACTACTGCGGCAGGCCCGCCAGCGTATCGAAAAAGGCGGTTCCATCATCCGCGTTTCGATAGAAACCTTTATGCAATACGTTGCCAGTAACACCGCCATCTTTCGGTTATTACTGCAGGAGCGCACCGGTTGCTCAAGGGAGTTTCGCAGTGCCGTGGAGCGTGAGCTTGAACATTTTAAGGCGGAACTGGAAGAATATCTGGTGATGGAACAGGGCTTTACCCACGAGCTGGCGTCACTGCAATCCGATGCCATTGTAAAAATCGTATTTAGCGCAGGCGCTGACTGTTTTGACGTCAGCGACGACGAACGCCGCCAGATCACCGAGGCGACCATTCAGCAAGTGCGTCTGGTCGCACGTGGCGCCGAAGCAACGCGCCGGCTTGCACAGACATAAGACCGTTTTACAATCAACAGAAAATCACAATAAACCAGGAGAATCCGATGTTATTCAGAACCCTTGGCACAGTCAGTTTACTGACCCTTGCGGTGACCGGACAAGCTCGCGAAATGACGCTGATGGAAACGGTAACAGCTCAGTCTGTTGCCAGCGTCGATTTATCGCCAAATGGCCAGTATACCGCGGTGTTAAAATACATCCCGCGTACGCCGTATAAAGACGACGACGGTAGCGGTTTTACCGAGCTCGTATTAATCGACGCGCAAGGTAACGAAACCGTCTATTTTAATCGCGACGATGAGTTCTCGCAGGTGTCCTTTGGTCCAAACAGTGAATACCTGTATTTCACCGCTAAGCGCGACGATGACAAATACAACGAACTGTACCGCCTGCCGATTAACGGTGGCGCGGTACAGTCATTTTATGAGTTTGAAGGTCATATCGGCGCTTATGACATCAGTGATGAGGGTCAGTCTCTGATTTTTACGTCACGCGGTAAACCGGATGCGGATGAACAGAAGCTGGCTAAGAAAGGCTTTAAAGCTGAGGTTTACGAAGAAGACCTTGATTACACGCATTTGTATCACGTTGACCTAAGCGCCGAACAAAAACAGGCGACTCAGGTATCGGCGGACGACCAACATATTTTGTCGGCTGAGTTCCACCCCGACAACACCCACATCCTGGTGCGTACTGCGCCAACGCCGCTGATCGATGATAACTACATGAGCAGCCAATATCAGCTCATCAATAAAGCCGGCGAACTGCAACAAGCGTTCGAAACTGCCGGCAAGCTAGGACAAGCAAGCTTCTCTCCGGACGGCCGTTATCTGGCGATGATCTCGGCGGCCAATTACAACGACCCGTCGGCGGGTACCCTGCTCGTCTGGGACTCGCAAACGGAAGAGTTGCGCAACGTCTTACCCGATTACCAAGGCTCTATCCGTGATTTCGCTTGGCGTACCGACCAGGAACTGGTTTGGTTAGGTCATCGTGGTACCGAATCCGAAGTACAGGCACTGACGTTAAAGTTCCTCGAAAACCGTATGCTGGTGGAGCCAGGCGAAGCGATTTTCAGCAGTCTTGACGGTGAATCCGGAATTGGACAAATTGCGTTGCGCGGTAACCGCCCCGAACATCCAAACGAAGCCTTCCTGCTGGACGACAGCGGCTTAGAGCGGTTAACGGTTTCCAATCCGTGGCTGGATGAAATCACCATGCCGCGTCAGGAAAGCATCACCTACGAAGCTCGTGACGGTTTGCAATTGGAAGGCATTCTGGTTTATCCAACGGACTATCAGGAAGGCCAAAGCTATCCTACCGTAATGGTCATCCATGGCGGTCCTGAGTCACATTACAGCAACGGTTGGCTGGATCGCTATTCCGCACCGGTTAAACACGCTGCTGCCAACGGCTATGCGTTGTTCTTCCCGAATTATCGGGGCAGCACTGGTCGCGGCGTAGAGTTCTCAATGCTGAGCCAAAACGATTATGCCGGTAAAGAGTTCGACGATATCGTTGACGCCAAACAACACCTGGTAGAAATGGGCATCACAGACCCTGAGCGTGTCGGTATCACCGGCGGTTCTTACGGTGGTTATGCCTCAGCCTGGGGCGCAACCAAACAAACTGAGCATTTTGCGGCCAGTGTCATGTTTGTCGGTATCAGCGATAACATCTCTAAGTTCGGCACGACGGACATCGCCAAAGAGATGCACGCCGTTCACGCTCGTAGCTACCCGTGGGAAAAGTGGCAGTGGTACTTAGAACGCAGTCCTATTTACTATGCTGAGCAGGCTCGTACGCCGATCTTAATCATGCACGGTAAAGAAGATACCCGTGTTCATCCGTCACAGTCGATGGAACTCTACCGCTACCTGAAAACTCACGGTAATGTGCCGGTACGACTGGTTCTTTATCCGGGCGAAGGCCACGGGAACCGGAAAATGGCAGCGCAGCTGGATTACGGTATGCGGATGATGCGCTGGATGGACACCTTCCTGGTAGAAAAAGCGGAAACCAAACCTCCGTTTGAGCTACCACATGTTGAGCATATGCAAGCAGACGACTAATGCTGCGAATACAAAAAGGCCGGCTCACAAGCCGGCCTTTTTTAATGGCAGTTGTTACCCCTTAATGGCATTCCAGATGTCTTTCCAACTGGGTTCTTTGCCGTAGAACTGAATACCCATCGCAAACAACCGGCCGGCTACGTTGCGCATCCAAATCACGAACACCACCAGCAGCGCCAGACTAAGCAACTGTTGCCACCAGGTGACGTCAGTTTGTAACAACCGCACCGGCATCATCACAAACGACGAAATGGGTAAAATGCTCATCACCTGAGCCAATCCACCGTCTGGATTATCGATGATGCTAAACGACAGAAATACCGGCAGTAAAGGCAACAGCATCACCGAGCTGCGTGACGAGTGATTGGGGTCATCGATGGTGGCCGAAAAACCGGCCAACATCGCATTGATCAACACCAGTCCCAGCAACACGAACACGACCGATAACACAGCACCGTAGTAGCGGTCGAAGCTGACACTGCTGTCGCCGCCACTGAACATCGAGGCCACCAGTCCAATACCGGTAAAAAATAAGCCCAGGAACACCATCGACTTGATGCTGTGCAAGGTAATACCAAGAATTTTACCGTCCATCCACTGTGTTGGCGATATGATGGTTAACAGCTGCTCAGTAACCCGTTGCTGTTTTTCTGCGGTAATCGACATCATCATCAAACCAAAGCCAGTGAAAACACCCACCGTAATCGCCACGGTGACCAGCATTGGCAAAGCTTCACTAAAACCACCTTCATCCTCATCTTGCGCACTGACATCGGTACTTTGCACCGTTGTCGTGATTGCCGGTGGTTCATTGATGACCTGCCGCTGTTGGTCGCTCAACGTTAGCTGTTTGATGCGCTGCTGTTGCAGTTGTTGCTCCAACGCCTTAACCAAGCCATCTTGCCAGTCGTCTTTCTCCCGTACTACCAGCTCAGCTTCTAACGACGGTGAAATGACCACCAGCACATCCAAATCGTCCGGTAATTGCTGTTGCCATTGCTGCACTTCCATCGACCCTGCAGCACGCAATGGCACATCGTCTGGTGCCTCGAAACGCCAGCTTTGCTCGGCTTTGTTTTGGTAAAAAATCGCGCCCTGATGTTGCTCGGAGAACACTTCCGTGATGACGCCCCAACCGGCACTGACCAGAAAGATAATCGCCAGCAACGCAATCGAGATAAGTTCCTGTTTCCATTTAAAGAAACGTTTAAATTCCCACCAAGCGATGGTCTTCAATTGTTGCGAACGGTTCATGCGGCATCTCCCTGTGCTTGTGAGCGTCCGATGGTGTCCAGATACAGTTCGTGCAATCCGGGTTTGCGCAATGCAAATGACTCAATCGCACAACGTTCGGCTAACCGAGGCCATAACATGGATGCGTCAACATCGGCTCCAAGCGTGAGTTCCAGCTCATTTTTGTCGATCGGGTGGAGGCGCTCGATTTCGCTAAAATCTGACCAGGCACTCTGTGCCGCAATGGCATCACAGTGCACACGATAGAGTCGTTGCGGCTGCAATGTCGCGCGAATTTCTTCCAGAGATCCCTGCGCCAGGGCTTTACCATGAGACATCAGTAACATTTTATCCGCCAAACGCTCGACCAGCGCCATCTGGTGGGCGCTCAACAACACGGTTTTACCTTGTTCTTTCAAATCGCTCAGCACCTTTAGCACGTGCTCCTGATTAACCGGATCAAGGCCAGAAAAAGGTTCATCAAGAATCACCAGGTCGGGATCGTGCAACAAAGTAGAAATTAACTGCACTTTTTGCTGATTACCTTTCGACAACTGCCGCATTGGCTCTTGTTTGCGATCGGTCAGATCAAAATGTGCCAACCACTTGTCAATGCGCGGTAAATACACACTCTGCTCGAGTCCTCGTAGCCTTGCTACGTATGACAGGTTATCGAGAATCGAACGATCCTGATAGAGACCGCGGTCTTCAGGGAGGTAAGCAAAATGCTGTGGACGCAGCTGAATATCGGCACCCCCCAGGTCTGTTATCTGAATCCGGCCACTGTCAGGTTGTGTTAAACCGACCAGCATCCGAACCAAGGAAGATTTACCGGCACCATTTGGCCCGAGTAAGGCGTAAATTTGCCCAGAACGCACATCCAAAGATATTGCGTCGACGGCTGTCACTGTCTTGTAACGTTTCGTTACCGTATCTATTGTTATATTCATGTTGCCAGACTGTTATGAGATCTGACGCTATGATAGCGAACGAAAAAGGCCTGTAACAGATGGTTACAGGCCTTTTATTGTTTCAAAATGTGACGTCAATAACGATAAGTTTGACGTTAAAGCTTAGGACCCGCGTCAACCAACGCTTTACCGTTATCGGTATCGGTAAACTTCTCGAAGTTAGCAACGAAACGTTTCGCCAGATCGCGCGCACGCAGATCCCACTCTTCCTTATCGTCATAAGTATTACGAGGATCCAGAATGTCGCTGTCTTCAACACCGGTTAATGCGGTTGGCATCGCCAGGTTAAAGTACGGTAGCTGAACAAACTCGGCGTCTTCAATCGAACCGTCCAAAATGGCGTCAATGATCGCACGCGTCGCTTTAATCGAAATGCGCTTACCGGTACCGTTCCAGCCGGTGTTCACCAAATAAGCTTCCGCGCCAGCGGCTTCCATACGCTTGACCAATACTTCAGCGTACTGGGTTGGATGCAAACTTAAGAAGGCCGCCCCAAAACAACTGGAGAATGTTGGTGTGGGCTCGGTTACGCCACGTTCGGTACCTGCGAGTTTCGCCGTGAAACCGGACAGGAAGTGGTACTGGGCCTGTTCTTTGGTCAACTTAGAAACTGGTGGTAACACCCCAAAAGCATCCGCGGTTAAGAAGATAACTTTTTTCGCGTGGCCTGCTTTGGAAACCGGCTTAACAATATTGTCGATGTGATAAATCGGGTAAGACACGCGAGTATTTTCTGTCTTCGAGTTATCATCAAAATCGACCGAACCGTCTTCGCGTACGGTGACGTTTTCAAGCAATGCGTCACGGCGGATGGCATTATAAATATCCGGCTCCGCTTCTTTCGACAGGTTAATGGTCTTCGCGTAACAACCACCCTCGAAGTTAAACACGCCATCGTCATCCCAACCGTGCTCGTCGTCACCAATCAACGCCCGTTTAGGATCCGTAGACAGCGTCGTTTTACCGGTGCCTGACAAGCCAAAGAAAATTGCTACATCGCCGTCTTTGCCGACGTTTGCTGAGCAGTGCATTGACGCAATACCTTGCAGTGGCAGGAAGTAGTTCATCATCGAGAACATACCCTTTTTCATTTCCCCGCCGTACCAGGTACCGCCAATTAACTGAATCTTTTCCGTTAAGTTAAAGGCGACAAAGTTTTCCGAGTTCAGACCCTGCTCTTGCCAGTTTGGGTTGATGCATTTAGCACCATTCATTACCACAAAGTCCGGCTCGAACGTTTCCAGTTCTTCTGCGCTCGGGCGGATAAACATGTTTTTTACGAAGTGAGCCTGCCATGCGACTTCGGTAATGAAACGAACGGCCAAACGAGTATCCTCGTTAGCACCGCAATAGGTATCGACAACAAACAAACGTTTGTTGGAAAGCTGTTCGGTAACAAGACCTTTTAGGCTTGACCAGGTTTCTTCCGACATCGGTTTGTTATCGTTTTTGCCTTGATCTGACCACCACACCGTATCGCGAGTGGTGTCATCACGCACAATGTACTTATCTTTTGGTGAGCGACCGGTGAAAATTCCGGTATCAACAGCAACAGCGCCCAAATCGGTCACGGTTCCTTTCTCAAACCCATGTAAGTCGTCACGAGTTTCTTCGGCAAATAACACATCGTAAGACGGGTTGTGGACAATTTCCTGGACGTTATTGATGCCATAGCGGCTCAAATCCAAATTTGGCATGACGTAAGGCTCCTGAGAATACGGTCTTTGCGTTAACGTTAACTTACTAGTGCGCGCAGCCATCCTGGTAGCGCTGATCTTGATTAAAATTCGGACGCGAATGTTACCGTTTATTGGCTAAAAAAGATAGGGCAAAATTCTCTCAGTTCGTTAGAATGCGCGCTCTGTCTTTTAATTTTTATACAAGTAGTAAGTGAGCAAGTATGCGCGAATCCTTCCACACCCGACTTGGCTTTATCCTAGCGGCCGCCGGCTCTGCAGTAGGTCTTGGAAACATTTGGGGCTTTCCTACTCAAGTGGCCAATCACGGGGGAGGCGCGTTCTTATTGGTCTACCTCATCGTCATTTTCATACTGGCCATACCAGCGTTGTATAGCGAAATGTTAATCGGCCATCATGGCCGCGCCAACCCGGTTCGGTCACTCGCCAAGCTCAGTGAAGGCCGTGCACAACCCGTTGGCGCCACCATGGGCTTTTTGAATGTTATCGGCTCGTGCCTGATGCTCAGCTTTTACCATATCGTGGCGGGCTGGATGGTTGTACATGCGTTGGGCTACGTGGCCGGCTGGCTCGGGCTGGCGGCCGTTGCCGAGTTTTTAATGAACAGCTCGTTAACGCGTGACCTTATGTTTACCGCACTGTTTTTGTGCACCACCGGCTGGGTGGTATTGCAAGGCATCGAAAACGGCATCGAACGCTGGTCGAAACGGTTGATGCCAACCTTGGTGTTACTGCTGGTGGGTTTGATCATCTACATGGGCACCCTGGCCGGCGCCAGTGACGGCTTCACCGTTTATCTGGTACCGGATTTTTCTCAACTGAGCGATCCATCGATTTACCTGGCTGCCATGGGGCAAGCGTTTTTCTCGCTGTCGATCGGCTTAGGCGGCATGATGATTTACGGTTCCTACTTGCTGCCGGGCGCCAAACTGGGGAAACTCAGTCTGTCCGTGGCGGGCCTTGATACCCTCATCGCATTTCTCGCTGGCTTACTGATCATTCCTGCGCTGTATGCCGGTATCGAGCTTGGCGTCACCGTCACCAACGGCGATGAACTGATCGGTGAAGGTCAGCTTATTTTCGCCGTCTTACCACAGCTATTTGCCAGCATGGGTGCAGTTGGTCCATTTGTCGGCTTTGCATTCTTCACCCTGCTCAGCATCGCCGCGCTCACCTCGACCATCGCTCAGGCAGAAGTGCCGGTTTCGTACCTGATTGAAGAAAAAAACCTGAACCGTAAAAAAGCCACGTTGCTGGCACTGGCAACCATCGCCGTATTAGCCTTCAGTCTAGTGATCTTTTTTGAGCCTCTGTTCGGTTGGGTAGTGACAGCAGTAACCCAGTTCCAGTTACCGATTTCGGGCATCTTCTATCTGCTCGTGGTCGGCTGGCTATGGCGGAAAAGTAACCACTTACACACCATCGCGCAGGGCAGCTTCTGGCTGACCGCTTTGCGCTGGCATTTGCGCTATATCTGTCCTGTGTTGATGACGTTGGTGTTTATAAATACGGCTTTTTAGCGTCTATCGGCGCTGGCTGTTAGTAGCTTCGCCACGGCTGTTTGCCGACTCGCTTCGGGTGTCGGCGGCTCTTGAGCGCAAAAAAGCCATGGCGAAGCCACAAATAGCTTGCTGTTAACTGCGGTTGGCAAATTTCTGCTTTAAAGCATCGGCGACGCGATTGTCGACAAAGCCGGTGACATCGCCGCCATGCAGCGCGACTTCTTTCACCAGAGTGGAGGAAATAAATGAGTTTTCTTCCGCCGGAGTGAGAAACACACTTTCCAAATCCGGAAACAATCGGCGGTTCATGTTGGCCAGTTGAAACTCGTATTCAAAATCCGATACCGCACGCAGGCCGCGCACCAGAACCGTGGCTTCCTGTTCTTTGGCAAAGTTAACCAGCAAGCCGGAAAAGCCGACAACGGATACGTTATCCAAGGTCTCAGTTACTTGTTGCGCCAGAATCACTCGCTCCTGCAACGAAAACAGTGGTTTTTTACTCGGGTTTTCGGCAATACCGACCACCACATGCCGAAACAGCTTTGCCGCACGCTCGATCAAGTCATAATGCCCATTTGTAATTGGATCGAAGGTTCCCGGATAAATGGCTTTACTGTGCATGGTTGCCTCGTGTCACGTAATTTTCGCTAAAGAGTACACCTTATTGAACGGCTGACTCAAACGCTAATTCAAAATTAAGGGTGCGAACACACCATAACATCAGTAAAATAGAGCATAAATTTGCCACTATCGGACGATATGGAGCATCCATGAATTCAGCATTTTATCAGCAGTTAAGCGAACAGCTCGAAGCCACCCGCAACGAGGGACTGTATAAGAAAGAACGTATCATTACCTCTGATCAAAGTTCAGAGATTACCGTTAACGGACAGCAAGTATTGAACTTCTGTGCCAACAACTATCTGGGTCTGGCCAATCACCCGGATCTCATTGCAGCCGCTAAGAAAGGTCTGGATGAGCACGGTTTTGGTACCGCGTCAGTACGATTCATCTGCGGTACGCAGGATATTCATAAAGAACTCGAACAGAAACTGAGTCACTTCCTGGGCACTGAAGACACCATCCTTTACTCATCTTGCTTCGACGCTAACGGCGGTTTGTTTGAAACGCTAATGGGACCTGAAGACGCCATTATCAGTGACGAATTAAACCACGCCAGCATCATCGACGGTATCCGCCTCAGCAAAGCTAAGCGTTATCGCTACAAAAATAACGACCTGGCCAGCCTTGAAGAACAGTTAAAACAGGCCGACGCTGATGGCGCACGATTTAAGTTGATCGCGACTGACGGCGTATTCTCTATGGATGGCGTTATCGCCGACCTTAAAGGCATTTGCGACCTCGCCGACAAGTACGACGCGCTGGTGATGATGGACGACTGCCACGCAACCGGTTTCTTAGGTGAAAACGGCAAAGGAACTCACGAATATTGCGACGTCATTGGTCGCGTTGACATTATTACCGGTACTCTGGGTAAGGCATTGGGTGGCGCGTCTGGTGGTTACACGTCCGGCAAGAAGGAAGTCATCGACTGGTTACGCCAACGTTCACGCCCTTACTTGTTCTCAAACTCGGTTGCGCCGGCTATCGTACAAGCGTCTATCAAAGTTCTGGATATGCTCGCGGACGGTCACGAGTTACGCAGTAAACTGTGGGACAATGCTCGTTATTTCCGTGAGCAAATGACCGCTGCGGGCTTTACCTTAAGCGGCGCTGATCATGCCATTATCCCAGTGATGATCGGTGATGCGCGACTGGCTTCTGAAATGGCGGACCGGTTGTTGGAAGAAGGCATTTACGTGATCGGTTTCTCCTTCCCGGTAGTACCTAAAGGCAAGGCCCGTATCCGTACCCAGATGTCTGCTGCACACACACGTGCACAGCTGGATCGCACCATTGAAGCCTTTACACGTATCGGTAAGGACCTCGGCATTATTTAATGCCGGGCCAAGGAGAAGTTATGAAAGCGTTAGCGAAGCTGCACGATAAACCCGGCATCTGGATGACCGACGTTGATAAACCGGAATACGGTTACAACGACATCCTGATTAAAATTAAGAAAACTGCGATTTGCGGTACCGACGTGCACATCTATAAGTGGGATGAGTGGTCACAGAAGACCATTCCGGTGCCGATGGTCGTTGGCCACGAATACGTTGGCGAAGTAGCAGCCATGGGTGAAGGCGTGCGTGGTTTTGAAATTGGCGACCGCGTCTCCGGTGAAGGTCATATTACCTGCGGCCATTGCCGTAACTGCCGTGCCGGCCGCCGCCACTTATGTCGCAATACCTACGGCGTAGGTGTAAATCGTCCCGGCGCATTTGCTGAGTACCTGGTGATTCCGGCTGATAATGCCTTTAAACTGCCTGACGATGTCAGCGATGACATGGCCGCCATCATGGACCCCTTCGGGAACGCCGTGCACACTGCGTTGGCGTTTGATCTGGTGGGTGAGGACGTGCTGATTACCGGTGCTGGTCCTATCGGTATCATGGCGGCAGCTGTCGCTCGTCACGTTGGCGCACGCCATGTCGTCATCACCGACGTTAATGAGTTTCGTCTGGACCTTGCCCGTAAAATGGGCGTTACCCGAGCGGTTAATGTGTCTGAGCAAAAGCTCACCGACGTGATGGACGAACTGGGCATGAAAGAAGGTTTCGATGTCGGGCTGGAAATGTCAGGGGTACCGTCGGCGTTTTCACAAATGTTGGCGACCATGAACCACGGCGGCAAAATTGCCATGTTGGGTATACCGCCGGAGAATGTCGCCATTGACTGGAACCAGGTTATTTTTAAAGGCTTGGTGATCAAAGGCATTTACGGACGCGAAATGTTTGAGACCTGGTATAAAATGGCGAGCCTGCTACAGTCAGGTTTAGATATTTCACCGATTTTGACACACCAGATGCACGTCGATGACTATGAACAAGGCTTCGAAACCATGATCAGCGGTCATTCCGGCAAAGTGATTTTAAACTGGGATTAAGCGACGCCTGCAGGAGGCTTTTTGGCACAAGAAATCAGTTTACTCGACGCCCATCAATTATGGGCGTCAGAGCAACCACCGGTATTTGTCGATATCCGCGACGGGCAGTCCTTTGCGCTCGGTCATATACCGGGTGCACAGCCGCTTAATAACGACAATGTCGCCGAGTTTATCGATCAAACTGACGCCGATACCACGGTCATCGTTGTTTGCTATCACGGCATCAGCAGCCAACAGGCGGCCGATGTATTGCAGCAACACGGCCTCAACAAGGTGTTGAGTATGCAGGGAGGCTTCACCGCCTGGCAAACTCAGTTCACCACCGATATCGAGACGAGCTAACGCCCATGCGCAGATTACTGACCTCTACCGACAGTGAATTCATCGGTCAGCTGTACCAGTATCTGCGCCAGCACGGCATCCCCGTCAGTGTTACTGAGCAAGGTCAGCAATTAGAACTCTGGCTGCACCAAAGTAGCTACGAAGCCGCAGCCAAAGAACTGATTCAGACCTTCAAAAATAACCCGCCAACGTCACAGACAACGCCATCACAAGGTCAGATACGCTCATCATTATTGTCGGATCTGTTGCGCAATACCGGCTGGCTGACCCGTGTCACGGCGGGTATCGCGGTACTGATGTTCTTGCTGCTCAATATGGCACCGGAAGCGATACTCGGAAGCCTCCGCATCAGTCATTATTACGATGCCTACCCGTTTGCGCAGCCGTGGCGATTTTTAACACCGGTACTGTTGCACTTTTCCTTGATGCACTTGGTATTCAATGTGTTCTGGTGGTGGTATCTAGGCGGCCGCATTGAGCGCTACCTGGGAACCTCCTGGCTACTGGCCTTATTGCTGTTCAGTGGTGTTACCGCTAACGTCGCACAATACGCCGTCAGTGGTCCCAACTTTGGTGGCTTATCTGGCGTGGTCTATGGGCTGCTCGGGTTCTGTTGGATATACAGCTTCGGACGCCGCACTGCCCTGTGGCTCCCGCCCGGGTTAATCGTTTTTATGATCGGCTGGTTGTTGTTAGGGTATACCGGTGTGCTCTGGGTCAATATTGCCAACGAAGCACACCTGGCGGGTCTGCTCTCGGGCTGCCTCGCCGGTTTTGTCGTGCGGGTACTCAATCCGACACCAAAGCAGCCGCTTTACTGATAAATATATTTGGTGAAGAGCACTTCCTGTATTACCGGGTTACCGGTCTCTTCGCGCATCAGTTCCTGCGCTTTTTCCAGACACTTTAAACGCAGTTGATCGCGTCCGGTCATGGTTTTTATCTGCCGCTCCGGTGCCGAGCTTAAAATGCGAATAAACGCATCACGCAGCAGTGGTGCATGATGCTCAACAACCCCCACATATTGGGGATCGGGCACCATGACTTCGATAGCGACACGAATAAAGCCAAGCCGGTAGTCATTACCTTCTTTAATAAAATTGGTGGTGATATCCGGTTCAAAGCCATAATAGGACACATTACTCTGCCAGGCTTTTACCGGTGCCGTCATCATCAGCATGAGGGAAACGGCCACTGCTATCCCTAGTTTTCTCATTCGCTGTTATCGCCTCTCATCTTGGTGCTGTTATGCTACTGCGTATCGCCTGTAGCTTTGCTATGATACTGACAGGACTTAATTAATTAAAACCCATATGGATCTTCAATTCCCTGTTGCTCAGCCATGCCAGTGGACTCGCCCTGATCGTCTGAGCATCCCCGCTGCGGCGAAAGAATGGCTCCTCGAGGAAGGTTCGCTAACACAAAAGCTGAAACAACACTGTCAGCAGTTTACCGTCGAGCTCATTGGCCAGCAAGCAGCGCCCATTTTTGACAGCGAGTTTGAACTGTTTCGCCGGCATCATACCCGTGTCCCTTTCGAAGCCACGGTACGCGAAGTGCTGCTGTGCTGTGACGGCAAGCCCTGGGTGTTTGCCCGCAGTCTTTTCCCTGTATCGGCACTGCAGCATAAAAACCTAAATTTATCCTCGCTGGGCTGCTCGTCACTCGGGCAGTCGTTATTTGATCAAGCGGAT
The DNA here is from genome assembly GCF_003987185.1 of Idiomarina aquatica. Classification (GTDB taxonomy): domain Bacteria; phylum Pseudomonadota; class Gammaproteobacteria; order Enterobacterales; family Alteromonadaceae; genus Idiomarina; species Idiomarina aquatica. The sequence goes on from NZ_PIPS01000001.1 coordinate 1,204,799, forward strand.
CTGTTACGCAGCCCTTTCGATGTGACACGGCTGGACAGCTCGCATCCGCTCGCTAAACTTAATCAGACACTACACGGAAAAGCACATTCGTTATGGGGACGCCGCAGCCTTTTTCTTACCGCAGGACAACGCGTGCTGGTCAGCGAACTGTTTTTGTCGCCTTTGCCCTTTTATGGTCGGCAGAATAACGGGAGTCAAGATGAATAAATTGGATGCCTATTGGCGCTTAATGCGGGCAGACCGCCCTATCGGTACCTATTTATTAGCGTGGCCTACCGTCTGGGCATTACTGATAGCCGCCGATGGCTACCCGTCACTGAAAGTATTTGTACTGTTTATGGTGGGTACGTTTTTAATGCGCTCGGCCGGTTGTGTCATCAACGATTTTGCGGATCGCAATCTCGACGGCCATGTACGTCGTACGCATCAACGACCATTGCCGGCCGGCGAAGTGACTCCGACCGAAGCCGTGTTGGTGTTTGCGTTACTGCTATTTGCCGCGTTCATCATCGTGTTGCAATTTAACACCCAAACCGTGATGTTAAGCTTTTTTGCCGCCGGCGTTGCCGCCTTGTATCCGTTCTGCAAGCGCTGGACGCACCTGCCACAAGTGGTACTGGGGATAGCCTTTAGCTTTGGTATCCTGATGGCATTCAGCGCGCAGGACGCGAATCAATGGTTTATCGCCGGCGTCTTATTCATCGCCAACGTCATCTGGACGGTGATGTATGACACCGAGTACGCGATGGCCGATCGAGAGGACGATCTGCAAATCGGTATTCGCAGCACGGCAATACTGTTTGGCCGCCACGATAAACTGATCATAGGCCTGTTACAGCTCATCACGCTGTTGTTGCTCGCTTATGTCACTCATTGGTTCGACTGGAGCTGGCCTATTGTGCTGGCGTTGCTGATTATCGTCGGATTATTCGGCTATCAGCAGTGGCTGATAAAAGAGCGCGAACCCAGCAAGTGTTTTCGCGCTTTTCTCCACAATCATTATGTCGGCATGAGTTTCGCCATCGGTCTTGCCTGGCACTACTGGTTTATTTAGTATTATCGGTCTTACCGGTTTCCACCAGCAGTTGTTGTACCGACTGACGAATGGTTTGTAACACCGGTGGATCGATAAGTTCATCAATAGCGTCACTCAGCTCACCAATGGCTGGAGCCGCTATTTGCTGACCGTCATCATTCACCTGTAATAGTTCCTGCGCCTTGAGGCTGGCGATGAAGGTGGTCATCACCTTCTTATCGTAAAACTCCGGTGCGTTAATGCCGTGAATGGCGCTTAGCCGCTCGGCCAGAGTAATCGAATGGCGTTCCAGTTCAGCCCGCTGAATCGGTTGTGCCTGCTGCAACAATTCCAACACAATACTGTAGCGTTGCAGCGTTTCGCTGGCACTGCGCGCCAGCAATTGCAGTTGCATCCACTGTGCCGATTCGCGCGACGCCATATGCCAGGTTTCGCCGTTTTGTGTAACGAGATCCTGACGCTGAAGTTCTTCGATAACAGCAGCAACCCAGAGCGGCACATCGTCAATTTCATGGGATAAAAACAGTTCTTTTTGCAGCATCGGATAAATTTGCTGCACGCGCTCTGCCAACTGCGCCGTCGTCTGCTGCTTTTTGGCCACCATAATCGTCGCAACGATACCGGGAATGATCATTAAATGCAGAATATTATTACGATAATAGGTCATCGCTATCGCATTAACGTCCTGTAGCGAGATAACCTGCCCCATAGTATCGTCTTGAACGCTAAACTTACCGGTCCGCTGTGCCTGTTGCCATAACGCTTCCGCACTGTCCGAGGGCACGTTAACTTCGCTGGTATAAGGCACTTCACGTAATACACCCTGATAAACTGACAATTGTTGCAGTAGCTCTTCCTTCGTCAAGGCATGATGCTCAGAACTCAAAATCGCCAGCGCTGTCAGGTTGACACTGTTGGCGGCTGCAGCGTCATTGATTCCACGCATAACAGTCTCTGCCAGGCGGTTCACGGTCGGCGTGAGCCAGTTCGGACGCTCAGGTTCTTCCGCGCCACGGGTTATCGATGCCTGCCAATCGGTCACCTCCTCATCCAAAAAGTTTTTCAGGTCAATTGGCTTGCCAAAGGTGACGTAACCCTGGCCGAAGTTGCGCAGTTTACGCAACGAACCAAGTACCTGCCACATGGATTCCTTTTCTTTGCTTTTTCCTTTCAGCTCTTTCAGGTACGTGGCAACTTCCATAATGTGCTCGTAACCGAGGTAAACAGGAACCAACGAAATGGGGCGTTGCTGGCCACGTAACATACCCTGCACCGTCATCGCTAACATACCGGTTTTTGGCGGCAGCAGGCGGCCGGTACGTGAGCGCCCACCTTCGCTGAAATACTCAACCGGATAGCCTTTTTGAAACAGCCAACATAGGTATTCACGGAAGACCGCGGAATACAATTTATTGCCGCGGAAGCTGCGCCGGATGAAGAACGCACCACCACGGCGGAATATGCCACCCACCGGGAAGAAATTCAGGTTAACACCGGCCGCGATGTGAGGTGGCACCAGGCCTTCTTTATAAATCACATAGCTCAGTAATAAGTAGTCCATATGGCTACGATGGCAAGGCACGTAAATAACTTCGTGCCCCTGCTGCGCCAGCTTACGAATTCGGTCACCGCCGCGCACATCAATACCGTTATAAATTCGGCTCCACATCCAGGTCATGAATCGATCCAGCACCCGCACCAGAGTTGAGCTGTAATTTGCCGCGATCTCATTGATGTAGCTGAGCGCCTTTTTGCGCGCTTCCTGCTCAGACACTTTATTGCTGCGCTGCTCATCGGCAATGGCTTTTTTTAATGCCGGCGAATGGATCAGCTCCTGCATCAATTGGTTGCGGTCACTGAGCTTAGGTCCGGCCACCGCGTGTCGCATACGAACAAAATGAACCCGCGCCACGCGCGCCAATTTATGCGCTATCTTAAAATCACTGCCACTTTGCCGCGCCATGGTGCCGAGGCTGACACTGCGTGAGAAGCGGCACAACACCTGCCGGCCGGAAAACAGTACCAACCAGAACTTGCGCAGATGTCCCGGATTGTCCAGATCACCGGTCATCGCCGAACCTGCTCGTGCCTCCTGACCCGGTTTGCGTCCCCAGAAGATACCGACCGGCAATAGCTGAATGTCCAGCTCTGGATCGGCTTGGTGAGCTTCGAGCAGTTCCTGAAACTGTCCTATCGCTCGTTGAGAAGAATCAGAATGGGTTTCTTCCAGATACATCACCCGCGCAAATGACTTACCGTTAATGGTTAGTGGCTGCTGCGGATCCGGTAGCGACTTACTGGCTGCGGCCCGTTGCAAAATGGAAAAATCAGCGCGTGAGGTTGAGCGCATCACATAAACGATGGGCTTATCCTTTACGCTCGCGTCACCAGCCTCTGCCTCATCGGCGATCGCAATAAAACGCGTTAGCCAGCGTAAAGGGTGTTTTATAACTGCATAAATCCAACTCTGATTAGCCATTCGATTCCCGAGCGTAAAGCGTTTAAAACAGTAGTGAACGGTAGAGTATACAGGATCTTGGGCAACGACAAAAAACACACAAAGAAAAATTCTTGCCAAATAAAAATACCTGTATATACTCACAGTATACTGTACGAATAAACAGGTACTCTTATGCGACCATTAACACCACGACAATCCGAGATCCTTGAATTAATTAAGGACAATTTGCAGGCGACTGGCATGCCCCCTACGCGCGCCGAAATCGCAGCGAAATTAGGATTTCGCTCAGCTAATGCCGCAGAGGAGCACCTCAAGGCGCTGGCTCGTAAGGGCGTCATTGAAATACTGCCAGGCATGTCACGCGGTATTCGTTTGGTGGCCGACGATTTTGAAATTGAAGAGGGTCTGCCGCTCATCGGGCAAGTGGCAGCCGGTTCGCCGATTCTCGCGCAAGAGCATATCGAAGGCCACTTTAAGGTCGATGAAAATATGTTCTATCCCGCTGCCAACTTTCTGTTGAAAGTGAACGGCATGAGTATGCGTAATATTGGCATTCTGGACGGCGACTTGTTAGCGGTTCACAAAACCGAACAAGCACGAAACGGGCAGGTGGTTGTCGCCCGTGTCGAGGATGAAGTTACGGTTAAACGATTTGAGCAAAAAGGTCGAAAAGTGCTACTTCATCCAGAAAATGAGGAATTCTCGACCATTATTGTCGATTTATCCTCTCAAGTTTTTGCCATCGAGGGCTTAGCTGTCGGTGTTATTCGTAATGGAGCATCACTATGAAGTTTCAGCATACAACCAAAATACATCACCCCGGCCTGTGGCAAAGTGCCGGTCAAACAGCCTCCCAACAGGCGGCGGTTTCATCGGTCATCGCATCCGAAGCTACCTTTAATCCGACTAACGACCAGCACGCGGAAGTTGTTGCTGCCTGTGTAAACGGCGAGTCTGAGAAATGGATAACCATCGTGGGCGGCAGCCGTGAATTTATTGCAGAACTGCTCGCGGCCGGCATTCCAAAACAGCGCATTCGCTGGTTGCGCACAGGCGATCACACACAGCGTGAATGGGCGCTTGAGCAAGCCACGCTTGCAGGCACCAGCGCGGTGATTGTTGGCTGGTTGGACGGACTGGAGCAACGCTTTTGTCAACGTATTAAAATGGCCTGCCGCCTTAGTCAGACAAAAAGCTTCCTGTTTGAAGAAGATACATTATTCCCTCACCTTCACTGAGCCCCATCTCAGTATCCCCACCATTGGATAATGTATCTAGGCTACCCTCGGGTAGCCTTTTTTTTACAATTTTGATTATTTTTCAAGCAATCGGTAAGATTGATCTGGATCTTTGTGTGTAAATTCGTTAATAAATGATACTACCCAACTATATAAATTAATATAACAACGAAACTACAACAAAGAGTTGGTAGAGAAAGTGATTTCTGGGGAGAAGCTGTTCCTTTTTCTGCTTACCTCTTTGTTCTTCATCGCCCGCACGTGTTTTTACAAAAAGCCGTGCTAGAAGAAGAATAAGAGGAGAAGTCACGTGAAAATGAAGCCGCTGTTGGCACTACTGGCTTTGTTTGGGTTTTCTGCGCAAGCCCAAAATCGCCTCAATCTGACGGAAGGTGTCACCGACGTCAGTAACCGTGTCTATGACCTCCACATGACCATTTTTTATATATGTTGTGTCATTGGAGTTATTGTCTTCGGCCTGATGTTCATTTCTATGATTCGTCACCGCAAGTCAAAAGGACGAGAGCCTGCCAAGTTCCACGAAAGTGTGAAGGTCGAAATTGCCTGGACCATCATCCCCTTCCTTATTTTGGTCGGCATGGCAATACCGGCGACATCTACCCTGATCGCGATGGAAGATACCAGCGACGCCGATGTCACTGTACAAATTACCGGCTCGCAATGGAAATGGCATTACAAGTACTTCGAACATGAAGTTGAGTTTTTCAGCCGCCTCGCGACGCAACAGGAACAAATTCAAAATAAATTTGAGAAAAGCGAAAACTACCTGCTTGAGGTGGATAATCCGCTGGTCATCCCTACCGGTAAGAAAGTTCGCTTTCTGGTCACGTCTGACGACGTGATTCACAGTTGGTGGGTGCCGGATTTTGCGGTCAAAAAGGACGCCAACCCCGGTTTTATTAACGAAGCCTGGACGCGTGTCGAGGAGCCCGGAATCTATCGCGGTCAATGTGCTGAGCTTTGTGGTAAAGATCATGGCTTTATGCCTGTTGTTGTCATCGCCAAAGAGCCCGCTGAGTATCAGAAATGGGTTGAAGAAACCGAAGCCGAACAAATTGCCGCACGCGAGCGTGAGCAAGAGTTACTGGACATGGAAATGTCAATGGATGAGCTGATGGCCATGGGTGAAAAAATCTACAACAGTACCTGTGCAGCCTGTCACCAGGCAAATGGCCAGGGTATTCCAGGCACTTTCCCGGCACTCGCCGGCTCCGGCGTTTCAGTCGATCCGGAAGCTCGCGATCAACACATTGATATCGTTGTCAACGGTGTCCAGGGTACTGCCATGCAGGCGTTTGGCCAGCAGTTGAGCATGCAGGAACTGGCAGCGGTTATTACCTATGAGCGTAACGCTTGGGGTAACGACACCGGCGACACCGTGCAAGCGGCAGATATCAACGCAGTAATGAACCAATAAGGAGACGGTGATGAGTACAGTTGTGGACGATATCCATCACGAAGAACACCACGATCACAAGCCGTCGGGCATTACTCGTTGGCTGTTCACCACTAACCACAAAGACATCGGTTCGTTGTATCTGTGGTTTAGTTTAATCATGTTTTTCATTGGCGGCGCGATGGCCATGGTCATCCGTGCAGAGCTGTTCCAGCCTGGTTTGCAATTGGTTGAACCCAATTTCTTTAACCAGATGACCACCGTGCATGGCCTGATCATGGTCTTTGGCGCGGTCATGCCGGCCTTCACTGGACTGGCAAACTGGATGATTCCAATGATGATTGGTGCGCCGGATATGGCGCTGCCGCGAATGAACAACTGGAGTTTCTGGATCCTGCCATTTGGCTTTGCGATTCTGCTGTCTTCGTTGTTCCTGGAAGGCGGTGGTCCTAACTTTGGCTGGACATTCTACGCACCGTTATCAACCACCTACAGCAACGATTCAACAGCGCTGTTTGTGTTTTCCATGCACATTTTGGGTATTTCATCCATCATGGGCGCAATTAACGTTATCGTTACCATCATGAACATGCGCGCGCCCGGCATGAACTACATGAAAATGCCGTTGTTCGTCTGGACCTGGCTGATTACCGCCTTCCTGCTGATCGCAGTGATGCCGGTGCTGGCCGGGGCAGTCACCATGGTGTTAACGGATAAATACTTTGGTACCAGCTTCTTTGATGCGGCAGGAGGCGGTGATCCGGTCATGTTCCAGCATATTTTCTGGTTCTTCGGTCACCCTGAAGTGTACATCATGATTTTGCCGTCTTTTGGTATCATTTCGGCCATCATCCCTGCCTTTACCCGTAAACGACTATTCGGTTATGCGTCGATGGTTTATGCCACCGCATCCATTGCCATTCTGTCGTTCCTGGTTTGGGCACACCACATGTTTACCACCGGTATGCCGGTGTTCGCCGAGCTCTTCTTCATGTACTGCACCATGCTGATCGCCGTGCCGACCGGGGTTAAAGTGTTTAACTGGGTGGCGACCATGTGGCGCGGAGCAATGACCTTCGAAACACCGATGTTATTTGCGCTGGCGTTTGTCATTCTGTTTACCATCGGTGGTTTCTCGGGTCTGATGCTGGCCATTACGCCAGTTGACTTTCAGTACCATGACACCTACTTCGTGGTGGCCCATTTCCATTATGTGCTGGTTACCGGAGCCGTCTTCTCGATCATGGCGGCGGCCTACTACTGGTTACCGAAGTGGACCGGCCATATGTACGATGAAACCCTCGCCAAACTGCACTTCTGGACCTCGCTGATCTCGGTTAATGTGCTGTTCTTCCCAATGCACTTTGCCGGCCTGGCGGGCATGCCTCGGCGGATTCCGGACTACTCGGTGCAGTTTGCCGATGTTAACCAAATCACCAGTATTGGCGGCTTTGCCTTTGGTTTATCGCAACTGATCTTCCTGTGGTTGGCGATCAAATGTGTTCGTGGTGGCGAGAAGGCGGCGGCTAAGCCCTGGGAAGGTGCTGAAGGGCTTGAATGGACGGTGCCTTCACCAGCGCCTTACCACACGTTCGAAAAGCCACCTAAAGTGGAGTAACAGCCATGTCTGACTCGCAACAACGTGCAAACAACGCGACCATCGTTAAACGGCTGCTACTGACCGTTGCCGGGATGTTCGCTTTCGGTTTCGCACTGGTCCCTCTGTATGACGTGTTTTGCGAGGTAACCGGCTTTAACGGACGTACAAAGAACGAAGCGGTCGCGGCTGTCCACCAAGAGGTGGACACGTCGCGAACCGTGACCGTGCAGTTCATTACTCGCAACGCGAAAGGCATTCCCTGGAAATTTGAACCCTCGGTGAAGCAAGTCAAAGTACACCCCGGTGAAGTCCGTGTGGTTAACTTTTTGGCGGGCAACCCTACCGGTGGAGACATGGTGGCTCAGGCGATTCCATCGGTAGCCCCGGCGGAGGCATCGTTGTACCTCAATAAAGTGGAATGTTTCTGTTTTAATCAACAGCCGCTTGCAGCCGGTGACGACACCGAAATGCCAATGCAATTTTATCTCGACCCGGAAATTCCGGCTCACATCACTACATTAACACTGTCATACACGCTGTATGATATGACAGCCGATGCGACGGCTGAGACATTAGCTCAGCTACAATCATCAGAATAAGGAAACGTCGTTATGGCAGAGAATCAAAGTTATTATGTTCCTGCTTCCAGCCCCTGGCCCATTATTGGCGCCATCGGCTTAGGGCTTATCGCCTGGGGTGCAGGAAACACCGTTATAGACATGACCAATGAACAAGATGGTTATGGTAGCACCGTGCTTATCGCGGGCATTATCGTTATGGCCGTAATGCTGTTTGGCTGGTTCCGGGATCAAATCAATGAATCCATGCAGGGCCTGTACAACGAGCAGCTTGGTAATTCTTATAAACAAGGCATGAGTTGGTTTATCTTTTCCGAAGTCATGTTCTTTGCGGCGTTTTTTGGCGCCTTATTCTATGCCCGGGTAATCGCTGTACCATGGCTTGATGGCGCCAGCAATAATGCCATGACCGCCGAGGTATTATGGCCGCAGTTTGTTGCTCAGTGGCCATTGACGAAAACCCCCGGAGGTACTGAAACCGAAGCGATGGGTTGGTACGGTCTACCGTTGATTAACACCGTCATTCTGGTGGTTAGCTCGGTCACCTGCCACTTGGCGCACGTTGGCCTGGAAAAAGACAACCGTAAGCAACTGACCGCCTGGCTGGCCATCACCATCATCCTTGGTTGCATCTTCCTGTACTTCCAGGGAGCCGAGTACATTCACGCGTACGAGCAGCTTGGTTTAACCTTGCAGTCCGGTATTTACGGTAACACCTTCTACCTGCTGACGGGCTTCCACGGCATGCACGTAACACTTGGCACACTGATGTTGATCATCATGTTCCTGCGTGTGCTAAAAGGTCATTTTACACCCGACAATCACTTTGCCTTTCAGGCGACCAGTTGGTACTGGCATTTCGTCGATGTGGTGTGGATTTGTTTGTTTGTTGTGGTTTATGTGATTTAACCGTAAACAACTCGCGCCTCTTAATAGGGGCGCGGGTTAAGCGGTAATAGCCCGCTGTAAGCAGCGATGATTAAGACCAAGAGAACCAAGGCTGCAATTCCTACCCGTTTACCCAGGTAATGCGTCATCGGTGGTTTGTTGGGGTCGTTTCGAAGCATGACAAACAGTGCCCGAAACAGGTTAAACACCATATAGAGCAGTAGCGCAACGATAATGAGCTTAAAAATTGCTAACATAAAAATTCCTGTAATTGCCGGAACTCTTACTGTGCTAGCTGTGGCAGTAATGGTCAAGTTAGGATTTTGGCAGCTCGAACGTGCCGCCGAGAAAGCAGCCCTGTTTAACGACTATCAAGCGTATGCCGAGCACAGTGAGTCTCGACCGGCTGCCAACCTCAATTTACTGGAGCGACAGCCAGAACGGTTTGAAGCCGTTACGGTCAGCGGCGAATTCGACCCACAACGCTACTTTCTTATCGACAACCAACTGCACCAAGGGACACCCGGTTATCATGTGGTTGGCTTGCTGAACATCGCTAATCAGGAGCAGCAGGTGGCGGTAAACCTTGGCTGGATAGAGGCACCTACATTGCGTTCCGAACTACCCGATATTCGTCTGCCTTCCGGAACCGTGTCATTCACGGCATTAACACAATATCCGCAGGAAAACGTGTTTATTAATGATGTTCAGGAACAACCTCTGGGTATTTGGCCACAGCGTATACCGGAATTTGTGCCGTCAGCTGTTGCTGACAACTTTCAGCTCGACATCGCGCCCTTTCTATTGCTGCTGAGTAAGAACGCCTCATTTGGCTATCTTCGCGACTGGAAACCCAATGTGATGCCACCTGAAAAGCATCAGGCCTATGCATTGCAATGGTTCAGTTTAGCGGTTGCAGCGTTGGTGATTTTTACAATTGCTGTTATAAGAATAAATAAACAAAAACAAGAGGAGTAATCATGAGCTCCCTCAATCGCTCACGACGAACACTGATCATAGTCCTGATAGCCTTCCTGTTGCCGGTTATTATCGCCTGGATCATTCTCGACCAACATTGGTATCAAGCCGGCACCAATAAAGGCACTCTATTAGCTGAGCCGGTTACCCTGAGCCAGGCCGATGAGCTGCCCGATGGCTGGAAGTTGGCTTATATTGCGCCCGAACAGTGTCAGGAGCGCTGTCAAAATGTGCTCTTTGTGATGAATCAGATTGACGTTGCCCTGGGCAAAGACACCGACCGTGTCACGCCGGTGGTACTGACCAATTCAGCGGCAGCCGACGTACGAGAATTTCACTCCGAGTTTCATTTCACACAACTGCAACAACCACAGCTCATCGACCAGCTGAACGGTTTACCGGCCGGCTCTTTGTTTATTATCGACCCGTTGAACAACGTCATGCTTTATTACCCTTCACATGACGATCAGCAAACCATGATTCTGGAAGGCAAGAACGTCCTCGCCGACCTGAGAAAATTATTAAAACTATCGAGAATAGGATAAAGGGTATGCGTACACTTGTAAGAATCAGTGTGGTTCTGGCGTTCTGCGTTATCGTACTCGGCTCGTTTACGCGCTTAACGGAAGCTGGACTCGGCTGTCCTGACTGGCCCGGCTGCTATGGCTTTTTATCTGTGCCTTCAAAAGCAGAACATATCGCGCAGGCAGAAGCATTGTATCCCGATGCACCGGTGGAAAAGGACAAAGCCTGGAACGAAATGATCCATCGCTATTTTGCCGGCGCGCTGGGTTTGATGATTTTACTTATTGCTGTCAGCGCGTGGTTTAAAAAACGCGTGCCGAGCCAAAAGCCGACGCCGGTCAAGTTACCAACGTTATTATTGGGGCTGGTTATTTTTCAGGCGGCACTGGGCATGTGGACGGTTACCATGAATCTGCAGCCGCTGATTGTGATGGGACATTTACTGGGCGGTTTTTCCATACTGTCGCTGCTGTACTTGCTGAAGCTGAGGTTAGAACCCTACCGGGTTGGCGGCGGCGATCCCGAGTTACGACGTTACCGCGGCTTGGCGCTGTTCACTCTGTTTGTGGTGCTGGGTCAAATTGCGCTGGGTGGCTGGGTGGCAGCCAACTATGCCGCGGTTGCCTGCACCGAGCTACCATTTTGTGAAGGCAACTGGACCGCTAACCTCGATTTCAGCGGTGCATTCAGTATTCCTGAAGCCTCCACTTATCAATTTGGCGCACATGACTACGATGACCGCATGACCATGCACATTGTCCACCGCTTTGGTGCGATCGTAACGACGTTAGTCGTCGGGTGGTTGCTGTTTAAATGTTGGCGCAAAGCGGTTTCTGGCTTTTTCCGCCAATCGCTGGTTGTTATCGGATTGTTATTAATTTTGCAAATTGCGCTCGGTGTGAGTAACGTAGTCTTTAGCTTACCGCTTTGGGTAGCTGTATCCCATAATGCTGTGGGAGCACTGTTATTGCTGTCTCTGGTCGCACTTAATTACAACTTGTCCAGAAAGGCTTGAAGGAGTTCACTATGCCAGCTTACGTTGCATCAAAAAAACTACAACAACGCAGCGCGCCATGGCGAGATTATCTCGAATTAACCAAGCCGCGGGTGGTCGCGTTACTTTTATTAACCGCGGTTGTCGGCATGGCTCTGGCGCAGACCGAATGGGTGGCGTTGAGTGTGCTGATACCGGCGTTGACAGGCATTGGCCTGATGTCGGCAGCCGCTGCCGCCATCAACCACCTGGTAGACCGTCATATCGATGCGAAAATGGCTCGCACGTTGCGTCGACCGTTGCCTCAGGGCAACCTGTCGCCATTTAAGGTATCGACCTTTGCCAGCATCATCGGGTTACTGGGTTTTGCCACGCTGTACGTTTGGGTCAATGCCTTAACAGCCTGGCTGACTTTTGCCAGTATGGTTGGCTATGCGGTCGTTTACACGATGTTTTTAAAGCGCGCCACACCACAAAATATCGTTATCGGAGGTCTCGCTGGGGCAGCCCCTCCGCTGTTAGGCTGGACCGCCGTTACTAATGATATTCACGCCCATGCCATTTTATTGGTGATGATCATATTTACCTGGACGCCACCGCATTTCTGGGCCTTGGCCGTACACCGTGAACGGGACTATGCACGAGCCAAGGTGCCAATGCTACCGGTCACTCACGGCATAGAGTTCACTAAGACCTGCATCCTGCTGTATACGGTATTGCTCAGTGTGGTTTGCTTTTTGCCCTATTTGGTTGGTATGTCCGGCGTGATTTATTTGGTTGGCGTGAGTGTGCTTAATGCCATTTTCCTCGGCTACGCCTGGAAGCTCAAGTACGCACCCAATAAGAAAACCGCATATAATATGTTTGCCTTCTCTATTTGGCACCTAATGCTGCTGTTCGTCATCCTATTGGTCGATCATTACGTTTAGCCACAACGAGAGAGCCGTTTATGCAAAAAGCATTGATCGTGATTGCCGCCATTATCGCCGCTGCGGTAGGCATTGCCACTTATCAATTCTGGCCTCAACCGCAGCCAGAGGCGTTGGTATACAACCCTCCGCGTGCGCTGGCGCCGTTCCAGATTGAGTCAACGGCAACCCAGCAAACCATCGATAATGACGCTTTAAAAGGCCAATGGACCTTGCTGTTTACCGGCTACACCTTTTGTCCGGATATTTGCCCGACCACACTATCCGACTTACAACGTATCCTGCCGGAATTGCAGCAACACACCGACCAACCGGTTAAAGTCTGGCTTATCTCAGTCGATCCTAAACGAGACTCACTGGAACGCCTGACTCAGTATACCGGCTATTTTGGTGACGCTTTTGTTGGTGTCCGCGCAGAGCACCCACAACTGTTTCCGTTCGTGCGGGATCTCGGTTTAATGTACTCGATACCGGAAGAGGACGAAGAGAATTATCTGGTTAATCACAGTGCAGCGATCATTCTTGTCGACCCTGATGGTAATCGTAAAGCAATATTCAATGCCGACCATAAGCCGGGCGAAATTCCCGTTGTTGACATGCAACAGTTAAAACGAGACTTCGCCATTATTGCCGATTAAGTGTGATCAGTCCGGCCAACTGCCATTGCTGTCCGGGCGAATAAAGGCCGCCGAAAACCAATAGTATGCCTGACCGGTTTTATTGGGCGCAGTGCAGTTGATGCGCGAACGGCCAATAGCTAGGTCAGCACTCGGCGTCACCGAAAACACCCGCTCTGACAACCACTCGGGTTTTAGCACGTGTGACCCTTGATAGCACTGCAGGGCGTGTTTTTGCAGTGTACTCACTGAGCTCAACGTGACCGTTAATTCGGGGCGCGTTTGTTGATGCTCAAGCAATGGCTCCTGCGGTGAGTACTCTGCCACCGGCATTGCCAGGCTATTGAGCTTGGGCGCCAGCGTCTTCAGGTTCGCGTAAATACCTGAGGCCGGAAACCGGGTGATTGCGGTTGGGTCACTGTAAGGACTCCACGGTCCGCTATGCTGAGCAAAACCCAGGAAGCCCCACTCATCCAGCAATGCCTGCAAATCTGCATCGTATTCACCAAACGGGTAAGCAAAATATTTCGGCTGCGGCCCTAATTTCTCGTCGATGGCTTGCTGTGCGCTCAGGACATCGTAGCTCATGCGCTCACGCCATTCTGTTTCACTTTCCCCGTCCTTACGGCGGATCAAGTGAGCGTGTGTCTGGCCATGGTTAACGATGGTTGCGCCTTGCTCCTGAATGGTTCTGAGCTGCTCCCAGCTCATATAGGCGGAAGGACTTTGTTGCATTAAATCGGGATTAACAAATACCGCGTAGGGCATATCGTATTGTTTTAGCAGAGGTGCCGCGTTGTCATAGACGTTGTCGTATCCGTCATCAAAGGTGATCACCACCGCTTTTGCCGGAAACGACTCGCCGCTCTCAATGCGTTGATGAGCTTCTTCTATCGGCAGCACGACAAAATTATTGTCTTTTAAATACTTGAGGTGCTCTTCAAAACGCTCAGGAGCAATTGACGTTACCGCGGGCGTGTCTTCAGCCACATGATGATACTGGAGTATCGCGATACTGTTATCGGTCATCTTATCGCTGTTTGCAACGGACTCCTGAGAAGCCGTATCCCCGCAGGCCGAAACCAATGCTGTGGCCAGCACCAGTGATTTAAATTTCATGCTACACTCCAGATTTTGCTGTCAATGGGGTAATACCTTGTCGTCAACGTTGCTGCGCTTTCCACTTGCCGATCACAAGAAAGTTTTCGCCATCGCCCTGCCGATGATTTTATCGAACATCGCGGCCCCCATGCTTGGCTTGGTTGACACCGCTATCATAGGGCATTTACCCGACGCTATCTACCTGTCGGCCGTTGCGATTGGCGCTATGGTGGTGAGCTTTATTTTCCTGTTAGCCGTGTTTTTGCGCATGGCGACCACCGGCTATATCGCCCAGTCGTTCGGCGCAAATGATCGAGCGGCGCAACGTCAGCACTTTAACCACGGGCTGTTGCTGGCGGTGCTTCTGGGTAGCGCTATTGGCCTCGGCTCCCCCTGGATCATTGATTTTGCCATGTGGATAGTGCAACCCGACACTCAGTTGATCCCGCTCGCCAGCGACTATATCGGTATTCGTTTATGGTCGGCGCCGGCGGCGCTGATTACCCTCATTACGCTCGGTGTGCTACTCGGACGGCAGCAAAGCGGACGGGCGATGTGGCTGGCGATCATTACCAACGGCGTCAATGTGGTGATGGATGTGATATTGATTCTTGGACTGGGTATGAATGTTAAAGGCGCCGCCTGGGCTTCCTTCAGCGCCGACTATGTGACCGCAGCGGTTGGCCTTTATTGGTGCGCGCGAGCGCTCAACTGGTCGCCTACCAGCATTCACATCAAATTTAACGCCTTACGTCAGTATGCCAGTGTCAACGGCAACATCTTTATTCGAAGCCTGGTGCTGCAGCTGTGCATGGCGACGATGACAGGTTATGCCGCCCGCTATGGTTCTACCGTCGTCGCCGTGAATGCCGTGCTGATGCAGTTTCTGATGCTGATTTCGCTGGGACTCGACGGTATTGCCTATGCTGTTGAGGCGCTCACAGGAGCCGCTAAAGGCCAACGTAATCCGCACAAAGTGGCCTATTGGTGCCGGCTTACACTGCTCTGGTCGTGTATTTTCGCGATTGCTTACACACTGCTGTTCTGGCTGTTCGGGCCAGCCATCATTGGCCTCATCACAGATATACCCGAGGTGATTACCACCGCGGCTCAATACCTGCCGTGGATTGTGCTGCTACCGTTGATCGGTCATTGGAGCTACTGGTTTGACGGTGTGTTTATCGGTTTATCGCTCAGTAAAGGCATGCGCAATACCATGATTTTGGCAGCGGCGTTTGGCTTTTTACCGTTATGGTGGCTTGGGTTGCCGCTACAGAACCATGGTTTGTGGATGGCTCTGAGCGGCTTTTTACTCATGCGTGGGGTATTTCAGGCCCTGTGGTTACGGCTGCGCTGGCGCCAAATCATCTAACAAGATGACCTGCGGAGGTAAACCACCACCGGCTGAATCGGTTGCCACTATGGTGTAAATACCTTCTGCAGACAACGTCAGTGCCACCGGACCAATGGCGGCGTCTTTCGTACCCGTTGCGGTAACGGTTGCAAAGTAGTCGCCCGGCGTGACCTGAACATTACCGGTACTGACTAACGCATCCGCATCAAAGGGCACATCGCTGAATACCGGCTCCGCGTCACTGATGTCATCGGTTTCGGTCAGGTAGATATCAACATTACCCGCTGACGGCGATGCGTGCACGATTTGCAACTGTGCCGCAGTCGCAATCCGGCGACGCTCTTCAGTCAACACCTGCAGATTAATGTTTTCCAGCGCGCCCATCGCATAAACACTGTAGCTGGTGGCTAAGGCTAATGGCAGCTCAACATCATCAAACACCACTGGCGAACCACCTGCAGCGGCCACATCGACTAAGTAATCGCCGGCCTCAACATTCAAATAGCCCGCTACCGAACCAAAGGCTAAATCTTGAATTTGTGCTTCACTGGCATTATTCAACGTCACATCGACGTTTGGCGCGTCAGCCGAGGCGTGCACGACACGTACGTCACTGCCGGCATTCGCATCAGGCACCACGAGGGTTTCCTCACCGGTTGAAATTTGCAGCGTCACTGGTGAGTTACCGGTACTGACATTATTCGTCGCCGCGATGATATAGTCGCCGCCATCTGCCAGACTCACGCTACCAGAGTCGTAAACCACCGTCGTTTCACCGGCCGGTGTTAAGCGCACACGGTAATCGCCGGCAGGGACTTCTACCTGGCCACTGTCGTCCGCGTATTCCAGGGTCACTGCCGGTGATGCACTGGCCAACTCTTCGTCAGGAGCCGTCAGATAAACATCAACCGTTGGCGCACCATAAGCCGCGTGTACAACTTGAATGCGGCTTTCGCCATCAGCTACTGCAGTGACTGGGTTTGACAGCACCAGGGGTTCAAGCGTCTCGTCACTGACATCACCGATGGCAAAGATTTCGTAGCGGGTATCCGCGGCAAATTCAAGATCCGCCGGGCCAATCACATCCGCCGTACTTTGATCCGGTAAAATACCTTGTACCGTGATGGAGTAAGTCCCCTCATCAAGTTCCAGTACATTGGATGACGCATGGTAAGGCACATCTTCTAGAACCGCGTTACCGTCCGCCAAAACATTAACATTGGGCGCGTCAGCAGAAGTGTGGTGCACGCGCACATAGGTTGACTGAACCTCGGGCTCAGGCGGTGGCGTAACGGTGGTAGTATCATTGTCATCATCATCCAGCCAACAACCTGACAAGACAACAAGGGATAAAGAGAGTACACTGAGTTTTGTGATTCCTCGCATAATAATTTCCTCGTAATGATTAGGGCAAATATCACTACGCAGGAGATATGTGCGAGGGATCACATTATTTTAACATCAAAAAATCGAACAAAACATCAAGTTGTATAGCGCCAAACTCTAGTAATAAGAATGTTCGCCACGCTCATGTTCAGTGATATCGCGCACCCCGGTGATTTCATTCGGAAAACGCTCTTTCAGCTCTTTTTCAATGCCGTTCTTAACCGTGACATCAATCATGCTGCAACCATTACAGCCGCCGCCAAACTGTAGAATTGCTAAACCGTCGTCAGTAATGTCATTGACCATGACGTGACCACCGTGGTTGGCTAACTGCGGGTTAATTTCCGCCTGAATCACGTACTCAACACGCTCAATTAACGGCGCGTCATCAGCAACTTTTTTCGCTTTAGCGTTTGGTGCTTTCAGCGTCAGCTGTGAACCCAGCTCCTGCTCTTCAAAGTCAATCACGGCATCTTCTAAAAACGGTGCACTGCCGGAGTCAACGATGGCGTCAAAGCCATTAAAGGGTAACCGCTCATCATCCGCTTCGACCGAATCCGGCGGGCAATAAGATACACCACACTCGGCATTCGGTGACCCTGGGTTAACCACAAACACACGAATGCCTGTGCCTTCGGGTTGTTCCGCCAGGAGCTTACCAAAATGTTGTTGTGCCGCTTCGGTAATACGAATCATTCTGCTCGCCTCTTGCTATACCTGAGTAAATTACTAGGGTATAGTCTACCTGAATATCATCGATGTGGCTAGTCACCCTGGTTGTAGATCAGCGCCCACCCGTCAACCGTTTTGGCGCCCTGTTTTCGCAACGCTCGAGCGGCCGCCGTCAGCGTCGCTCCCGAGCTGATCAAGTCATCAAGCACAGCAACTCTCAGTCCGCTCGTATCAACCGTGCAATGCAGACTCTTAGCATGCTGTCGCCAACGCTGCTGGCGCCCGAGTTGCTTCTGTTTGGCTAGCGGCCGAATAACGCGCAATACACCAGCCTGATAAGGGATCTTCAGATAGCTTGCCAATTGTTGCGCCAGCAAACCCGTATGATGAAAACCCCGTTGTTGCCACACCTTCGCCGTCGTCGGTACAACCACCAGTACGTCCGGCCAGGATTGCTGCTCGTTTCGGTAACAATGGATCAGGTGTGCCGCCAGCCAGGCCGCAAAGGCGCCCGCCAAGTGCACCTGGCCACCCGTTTTATAGCGATAAATTAACGATTGAGTGAGCAGTGTCCAGCGTAGGGGAGCAAACCAATGTGCGGTCAACTCACGTTCCTGCAATGAGGGAAAATGAGCCAAATGTTTCACACTGCGCGGGTACCATCGTGGCAGCGCAACCGCACAATCATCGCAGATACCATGCTCGAGTACGCTGTGCATACGACAGAGAATACAGGCATTGGCACCGATTCTATTGGCGAAGCCGCTGATTGACGCTAGCATAGCACCCCTATAACTCGGACAAGACAGGCGACTATAGTGAGTATTTGGACTTCAACACAAGGTACAGGCACGGATATTGTTGTCATCCATGGCTGGGGAATGAATGCGAATGTTTGGCAACCACTGCTGCCGGAACTGACCTCACAGTTCAGGGTTACCCAAATTGATTTACCAGGTTTCGGGGATAGCCATTCGTTAACCCTAAGTCCGTCGCTGGAGGATATCTGTCATGACATTCTGCCATCACTACCGCAACAATTTCATGTTCTAGGGTGGTCATTAGGGGGACTGGTGGCCACGCAACTCGCCGTCCAATGCCCGCAGCGTGTGCTGTCTTTAGCAACGGTTGCCTCGTCACCTTATTTCATCGCAAACGACGACTGGCCCGGCATTAAACCGGTGCTGCTACAGCAATTTCAACGTTCACTGAGATCCGACTTCAAAGCCACCATTGAACGATTCATGGCCGTGCAGGCAATGGGTAGCCCGCATGCCAAGCAACTGATCAAACAGGTTCGTCATTGGGTATTTGAAAAACCGATGGCCAATACGGAGAGCTTAAAAAACGGTCTGTCATTGCTGCAACAAGCCGATCTAAGGACTCAGTTAGCTGACATCCAACAACCATTTATGCGCTTTTACGGCCGACTTGATAGCTTAGTTCCGGTTGCCGTTAGTGACTTGGTGCAGGCGCTGGCACCGCAGTCTCAACAACACGTGTTTAACCACTGCGCCCATACGCCATTCGTATCCGCCAGCATACCGTTTGCCGAACGCTATCGCCAATTCCTGAGCGCTGTCTAGCGCTGACACCGGGTGCAATAAACGGTACTGCGTTGGCCCAGACGGATTTCTTTCAGCGTTGCCTGACAAACCATGCAACGCTTGCCACCCCGCCCGTACACCATCAGTTGTTGCGCGAAATAACCGGGCGAGCCATCAACGTTGGTAAAATCCCGTAACGTTGTGCCCCCTTGTGCGATAGCATCTTGCAAGGTTTGCTTAATCAGCGGCACCAATTTTTGATAACGCGCCCGGCTGACCTGACCCGCCTGTCGCTTCGGGTTAATACCCGCTTTAAACAACGCCTCATTGGCGTAAATATTACCAACCCCGACCACCACATGATTGTCCATGATGAAGGTCTTAATCGCCTGTTTACGCCCCCGCGATGCTGCAAACAAGTAATCGGCCGTAAATGCCTCCGTCAGCGGCTCCGGCCCCAGCCGCGCCAACAGTTCGTGCGAACTGACATCGTCAGCACAAAACAGTAAGGCGCCAAAGCGGCGCGGATCATTCAGCCTCAGTACCTGCCCATCTTCGAACTCAATCTCGATATGATCGTGTTTTTTCAACGAGGTGGTATTCGGCACTACCCGCAACTTACCGGACATCCCGAGGTGCAATAACAAAGTGCCGACAGCAGTCTTCAACAATAAGTACTTGGCTCTGCGGGTCACCGCTTCCAGCTGCTGACCGCTGACCCGCTGAACCGTCTCCGGCACCGGCCAACGCAACCGCGCATCGTGCACTCTAACCTGTGTTATCAACTTGCCCTCAATATGAGGGCTGATGCCTAACCGACTGACTTCAACTTCTGGTAACTCCGGCATACTTAGTTCCTAACGTCCTAATAAAGCCTCTACAGCAACATCGACCGGCTCAAACACCCGATCCTGTTGCGGCAATTTAATTAATAGTTTGGGCTCTGAATACAGCTCGATTCGCGCCTGCTGGTCACCCTCAAAATACAAATAAACGTCGACAATCTTCGCTTCCGGCTGCAACGAGGAAGGTATCATCCGCAAGGACTGCCACGTCTCAGCCAACGCCGCAGCCCGTTGTTTGGAAATCGCGCACACAGGAACACACACCCAACCGTCCGGCTGACGCTCAATCACCTGATCATCGATATGAATACTCAATAACCTCATTTCAGCAGGAATCAACCCAACCACCTCAACGCTCGCCGGGCTTTCGGTCAATGCCTGCCGGTTGCCGGGGAGCACGAAATAGAGCAGAAACATGATCAACAACACAACATAAACCAGCACGTTGTTCCACGCCCGTTTACTCATCGTAACGCCGAAAAAGGTACGTTTTTGTTCTCGTCTCATGAAACACCCATAAAGCGCTTGTCGATATCGCCAGAATAACCTATATTTCGGCTCCCGTAAGCGTCCGTGATATTGGTAATCTGATATGTCCGCCATCCCTCAGCTTGATCACATCTTAGATAGCCTCAGTGACAAAGGCTATTGCATCGTGCCAAATTTTTTAGCGGAATCCCTATCACAACAATTGTATCAGCACGCCCAGGCAATACCAGAACAGTACTGGAATACCGCTGCCATCGGCCGCGCCACACAGCAGACCGTTAATACGATGGTACGTAACGACCGGATCTTGTGGCTATCCGCCGAACAAGCCATCGAAAACACCTATCTTAAGCTGATGGATGAGTTACGCACCGAACTCAATCGCCAGCTGTTTCTCGGTCTATTCGACTATGAATGTCATTTTGCCCATTACCCCAAAGGGGCATTTTACAAGAAACATCTGGACGCCTTTAAAGGACGCAGCAACCGACGCCTGACGACAGTGATGTATTTAAACGAAGACTGGCAGGAGCAACACGGTGGTCAACTGGTGATCTACGGCGATCGCGGCGAGATCCTGGAGCAAGTGACTCCGGAGCGAGGCACCCTGGTGGTGTTTCTTAGCGAGAAGTTTGTTCACGAAGTATTGCCCTCCCACCGCGACCGCCTCAGCATCACCGGTTGGTTCCGTATCAACGCCAGCATCTCAGGCATTGTCGACCCACCGCGCTAAGCACAATTTTCAGGCACAAAAAAACCGGCCAGAAGCCGGTTTTTAATTTTCTGTTGGAAGCCTAAATTACTTGATTTTAGCTTCTTTGAAGATCACGTGCTTACGAACCACTGGGTCGTACTTTTTGATCTCCATTTTTTCTGGCATGGTACGCTTATTTTTATCTGTGGTGTAGAAATAACCAGTACCAGCAGATGACACCAAACGAATCTTATCGCGCATAATATCTGTTCCTTACACCTTGATACCACGGCCGCGGAGATCCGCTAATACCGAGTCGATACCATTTTTATCGATGATACGCATACCTTTAGTAGAAATGCGCAGCTTAACCCAACGCTTCTCGCTTTCTACCCAGAAGCGGTGAGATTGTAAGTTTGGTAAAAAGCGACGCTTAGTCGCATTGCGTGCGTGCGAGCGGTTGTTACCGACTACCGGACGCTTACCTGTAACTTGGCATACTTGTGACATGTCTTTACTCCAAAATTGCTGCAAGCTCGCCTGTCGCCCAATTTGACCTTGCCTAGAAATCCGAGGGCGCATTTTATACAGCAAACAGGCCCGCTAATCAAGCTAAAACGGCGGTTTTTTGATCCTTTCCGATCATTCGCGGCGAATTCTACGCTAAATCCGCTCAATCTTCCAGCGCTTTCTTTGGTTAGTGAGAAACAAGGTGGTGAAGCAGTAACGCTCTTATCAGCTTGAAGGGGGGCTGAGCCAGGAACCGCTTCAAGCACGTCCGTGTGGCTTGTGTCCGGGCATCCATGCCCTCCCACATTCCTGCCTCAGCCCCCCTTCAAACTGCTACGCGTTACTACTCGACCACCTTGGCTCTAACTGCCCGGAAGCCTAGAGCAAGGAATGGAAACATGCGTGTTGGGTTGTGGGGGCGCTGCTCGGGAATGTTGGAGGCCATGGATGGCCGGAAACAAGCCACACGGACGTGCTCGCAGCGGTTTCTGAGGCGCGCCCCCAAAGTTCAGAACAAAGCACAACCGACCTGCCTGAATCTCCTACAACAGCCCGCGTTCGGCGAACGAGACAGGGTCGCCGCTGCCGATGATAAAGTGATCGAGTAAGGCGACGTCGACGAGGCTGAGGGCTTTTTTCAGGCGTTCGGTGACGCGTTGGTCGGCTTGGCTGGGTTCGGCGACACCGGAGGGGTGATTGTGGGCAAGGATAACCGCGGCGGCGTTGTGCTGCATGACCATTTTCAATACTTCCCTTGGGTATACCGGTGCGGCGTTAATGGTGCCGTGAAACATTTCCTCGTAGCGCAGCAGGCGATGTTGGCTGTCCAGTAGCAGGACCACGAACACCTCGCGTGATTGGTGGCGTAGCTGGGTAGTCAGGTAATCTTTCACCATGGCGGGCTCGGTGAAACCATCGCCACGCTTCAATTGCCATTGGAGATAGCGTCTCGATAGCTCTAACACAACTTGCAGCTGATTGACTCTGGCCGGGCCGATGCCGTGATATTTGAGTAATTTCTCCGCCGGCGCGCACAGCAAGGGTCCGACGCCATCAAAGGTTGCCAATAATTGCCGTGAATAAGACACCACGTCTACCCCTTTTTGTCCGCTACCGAGTAAAATCGCAATCAGTTCAGCATCACTCAGTGCCGCCGCTCCCAATTGCTGTAGCTTCTCCCTTGGGCGCTCTGTTTCCGGCCACTCCTTCAATTTCATCCACCTGACTCCTGTTACCGATCAAACCTCCAGTATAGTCTGGCTCTACCCTGTTACTCGGGAGCATGTTATCTTTACAACTCTTTACCCAAACAATGGCGAGTTCGTTTTGGCGATGCAAACCCTGCACAATAAAAATATTTTGCTTGGCATTTCTGGTGGTATTGCTGCCTACAAAACACCCGATCTTGTAAGGCGTTTAAAAGAAGTGGGCGCTAACGTACGTGTTGTTCTGACGCGGGGCGGCGAAGCCTTTGTAACGCCTTTGAGCTTACAGGCTGTGTCGGCAAATCCGGTCAGTAGCGACTTACTTGATCCTACAGCCGAAGCCGCGATGGGCCATATTGAATTGGCGAAATGGGCCGATCTGGTATTAGTGGCTCCGGCCAGTGCTAACGTTATCGCGCGGCTGGCAAATGGCTTTGCCGATGACTTATTGACGACCCTGGCACTGGCAACGCCGGCGCCGATTGCCATCGCACCGGCGATGAATCAGCAAATGTGGGCAGCACAAGTGGTGGCAGAGAACGTGCAACGCCTTAATGACCGTGGCGTGCATATCTGGGGACCGGCCAGCGGTTCACAGGCCTGCGGAGATGTCGGCGCCGGGCGCATGCTCGAACCGCTGCAACTGCGCGATCGGGTCGTTGAACTGTTTGACACCCATCGCACCAATGTTTGGCAAGGCACCCGGATAACCATTACCGCCGGACCAACCCGCGAAGCCATTGATCCGGTTCGCTACATCAGCAACCACAGTTCCGGTAAAATGGGCTATGCGCTTGCCGCGGCAGCACAGCAATTAGGCGCTGAGGTTACGCTGATTTCCGGTCCGGTGACTTTGCCATCCCCACCAGGGGTTAACGTCATTCACGTTGAATCCGCCGAGCAGATGCTTGCAGCGGCTCAAGCGCAGACGATGGATGTCTTTGTCAGTTGTGCAGCCGTTGCGGACTATCGCCCTGCGGAAGTTTCACAGCAAAAGATCAAGAAAGAGCAAAAGGGTGATGACGCACAACTGACGTTGGTAAAAAATCCGGATATTTTGAAGACCATTGCAACGCAACCACAACCGCCGTTTTGTATTGGTTTTGCCGCAGAAACCGAAAAAGTCAGGCAACATGCGCTCGATAAACTGCAACGAAAGCAGCTTCAACTGATTGTCGCCAATGACGTCAGTGACAAGCAGATTGGTTTTAACAGCGATAATAACGCCGTTACGGTCTATTGGCAGGATGGTGAACAATCCTTTGCGGCGCAGAGTAAACAGAATTTAGCTAACGCTCTGAATGAGCTGTTCGCGCAACATTACTTTAAGAACAAACCGTAAGAATAACGAGGAATGTGAATGGCACAGCAAAAGCGTAATCGTCGTGAGGAAATTTTACAGGCGCTTGCCGCCATGTTGGAAACCAGTCCCGGTCAACGCATTACAACCGCAAAACTGGCGGCCAGCCTAGGCGTTTCGGAGGCGGCTTTGTATCGCCATTTTCCCTCGAAAGCCCGTATGTTTGAGGGTTTAATTGAGTTTGTTGAAGATACCTTGTTAACTCGCATCAATTTGATCATGTCTGAGGAAAAAGACACGCTGGTGCGCTGTCAGGCGATTTTACAGCTATTGTTGACTTTTGCCGAGCGTAATCCGGGCATCACCCGGGTCATGACCGGTGATGCATTGATGGGCGAACACGATCGCTTACGCGGCCGCATCGACGACTTATTCAATCGTATCGAGGCACAACTTAAACAGGTGCTACGAGAAAAAGCATTGCGTGAAAAGCAGAAGTTTACTATCGACGAAGGTGTGTTGGCGAATATGCTGCTGAGCTTTGCCGATGGCAAAATTGCCCAGTTTGTAAGGTCTAACTTTAAACGCCTGCCTACTGAGCACTTCAGTACCCAGTGGCAGTCAATTGCACAGCAATTATCGTTAAGTTAATCGCTCTCGGTTTTCCGGCTTCTACTTAACAGGTCAATCGCCGCCTGCCGCGGCGATTTGCCGGCGTAGAGCACTTTGTAGATTTGTTCACAGATCGGCATTTCGACGCCACTGCGCTTTGCCAGGGCAACCACTTCGCGGGTGTTGCGATAACCCTCTACTGCCTGACCGATTGACGCTAACGCTTCGTCCACCGATTTACCCTGACCTAACGCCAGACCAAAACGACGATTACGCGATTGGTTATCGGTACAGGTCAGGATCAGATCGCCTAACCCGGCCATACCGGTAAAGGTTTCGCTTTTAGCGCCTAAGGTGAGACCCAGTCGGGTTAATTCAGCCAGTCCACGAGTTATTAGCGCGGTCCGCGCATTTGCCCCAAAGCCAATGCCATCCGCCATGCCGGCACCTATCGCAATGACATTTTTTACGGCACCGCCTAACTGTACACCGATGAAGTCATCATTGGTGTAAACCCGGAAGGATCGTTCGCAGTGGAGCATTTCCGAAAGTTCATCGACAAACTGCTCATCGGTCGATGACATTGAAATTGCGGTCGGCAGGCCTTTTGCCATTTCGATGGCAAACGTTGGCCCGGACAGCACGGCCAGCGGATGATCAGTACCGAGCTCTTCCTCAGCTACTTCATAGAGTAAGCGGCCGGTTTCGGGCTCAAGTCCTTTCGTTGCCCAGGCGACCCGGGCATGATCCGCTAACAGCGGCTTGATGTTGCGAAGCATCTCGGCAAACGCGTGACTGGGTACCACCACCAATACGTTGCGCACGCCTTTTACCGCCGCGGCTAAATCATCCGTTACCTGCAACGATTCAGGAAACGGACACCCCGGTAGGTAATGGGCGTTTTCATGCGCCTCGCGCATCGCCGCAACCTGAGTTTTATCCCGCCCCCAAAGCGTTGTCGTAATGCCTTTACGGGCAAAACAAATAGCAAGGGCGGTCCCATAAGAGCCCGCCCCTAATATTACAACGTCTGCTTGTTTCATGAACGTCTTAAGCGCGGCGCTTACGCGTCCGCTTGAGCTTGGTTTTGCTCAGCTTGTTGCTGCATGTGACGAGCAAAGATAGCGTCAAAGTTAACCGGTGCAAGGTTCAGTTGTGGGAAAGTCGCACGGTTAACCAGGCTAGAAACACACTCACGAGCGTAAGGGAACAAGATGTTCGGGCAGAACGAACCCAGCATGTGAGCCAACTGGCCGTCTTGTACTTCTTCACCGATAGTAAAGATACCAGCCTGGTGAACTTCACACAGGAACGCCACTTCATCTTCAACCTTGTTGGTTGCCGTCAACGTCAGTACGACTTCGTAAACACGATCTTCGATTTTCTCGTGCTTTACGTTCAGGTCAAGTTTCAGGTCTGGTTTCCACTCTTTACGGAAAATCGCAGGTGAATTCGGTGCTTCAAAAGAAACGTCTTTGGTATAAACACGTTGGATAGCAAACTGCACTTGTGGTTGTTGTTCGTTTTGGGCAGCTGCGCCATTTGCTTGCTGTTCTTCAGCCATGATGTTACTTCCTATTACTTAATGAACTTATAATGTCGGGTTACGTCGTCAGACTGTACCGAATTTTTTTAACAAAAACTACTTTCCGGATGCCACAGGCAACTTCTCGTTGCGCCAGGCGTTCATACCACCCGCTAACACAGCTACCTTTGTAAAGCCTTGCTGCGAAAGTTGCGATGCCGCTCCACGAGCGGTCGCACCTGAGTTGCATACAACTACAATGGGGGCATCTTTATACTTTTCAATCGCCGTCACGCTTTTTTGCTTAATTTGATTCGCCGGTAACGACTTAGCACCGTGGATATGCGCTTTACGAAACTCATCCTGGCTACGAATATCAACAAAGACACCGTTCTCTTTGTTAACCCATATGGTTGCCTGATGCGTTGACAAGTCTTTAACCGGTGAAGATTTTGAGCGAATCCAGGTAACGATAAGTGCCACCAATAGAACCACCCAAAGACCGCTCATAAAAGCGTTTTGACGAGCAAACTCAAGAATTTCCTGCATAATATAAATTGCTTTCTGTTGAGGTGTGCGAATTTCAATAAGGCTCCAAAGTATACCTGTACAAATTTCAGTTGCCAGTAAAATCTTAAACGGATGCGAACACCCTCAAAATCGCGTAAACTAACAGGCTCGAGTTGTTCCAAACGCGACAAAGGATGAATTTCATGAGCCAAGGCAAAAAACCGTTAGTTTTGATGATTTTAGATGGTTGGGGTTATCGCGAAGCCGCTCCCGACAACGCCATTACAACGGCTAATACTCCAGTCATGGATAAGCTTTGGCAAAACTACCCCCACTGTCTGGTTGATGGCTCTGGTGGTGCCGTAGGTCTGCCTGCCGGTCAAATGGGCAACTCCGAAGTCGGTCACGTTAACCTGGGTGCCGGGCGCGTAGTTTTTCAAGATTTCACTCGTATCTCAAAAAGTATTCAGGATGGCGATTTCTTCCGTAATCCGACCTTGGTCGACACCGTAACCGCCGCCGTTGCTGCCAACGGTGCCGTACATATCATGGGTTTGCTTTCCCCGGGTGGTGTTCACAGCCACGAAGACCACATCATGGCAATGATCGAACTGGCCGCACAAAAAGGCGCGAAAGCGATATACCTGCACGCATTCCTGGACGGTCGCGATACACCGCCAAAGTCGGCTCGACCGTCCATTGAACGTATCGAAGCCCTGTTTGAGCGTCTGGGCGTGGGTCGGTTTGCCAGCCTTAGCGGACGCTTCTATGCGATGGACCGCGACAATCGCTGGGAGCGTATCGAACAATCTTATAACGCTATCTATCATGGGCACGCGGCCTATTCTGCCGTAAACCCGTTGGAAGCTCTGGCCGCAGCCTACGAACGCGATGAGAGCGATGAGTTTGTCAGCCCGGTCACCATCGGCGAGCCGGTCGCGATCAACGATGGCGATGCGGTTTTCTTCATGAACTTCCGCGCTGATCGGGCCCGCGAAATGACCCGCGCTTTTACCGACGACAATTTGGACACCTTCGAACGTGGCGTGCGTAAGAAGCTCAGTGGCTTTGTTATGCTGACGGAATATTCTGATGACTTAAACGCGGCCGTAGCCTTTCCTCCTGAGCCGCTGAATAACGTGTTTGGCGAATGGCTGGCCAAGCATAATAAAACCCAGTTACGCATTTCAGAAACGGAAAAATACGCCCATGTCACCTTCTTCTTTAGCGGTGGCCGGGAGCAGGAGTTCGACGGCGAACAACGTGTGCTAATTCCCTCACCCAAGGTCAAAACCTACGATCTACAACCTGAAATGAGTTCGGAGGCACTCACCGACGAGCTCATCAACGCCATCGAAAGCGGTGAATTTGATGCCATCATTTGCAACTACCCGAATGGTGATATGGTGGGTCATACCGGCAACTTTGATGCGGCGGTCAAAGCCTGCGAAGCCGTCGACCGTTCTGTCGGCCGTGTCATCGATGCGCTGCAACGGGTTGGTGGCGAAGCCCTGATTACCGCAGACCACGGTAACGCTGAGCAGATGAGCGACCCCAACACCGGGCAGGCACATACCGCTCATACCAGTGAACTGGTGCCGTTTATCTATGTCGGCCGCGAAGCAACAGCACGCGACGGTATTTTGTCGGATGTGGCACCAACCATGTTGCACCTGATGGGCATGGAGCAACCCGAGGAAATGACTGGCAAGACCTTAATGCAACTCAAGAGCGACTAGGCCATCATGCGTTTGCCCCGCAACCTACTTGGCTGTCTTGCGTCGGTATCGCTGTGGCTGATATCGACCGGGGCAAACGCTTGGCTACAATCCACGCCGAGCGAAGCAGAGAAAGAACGCAAACAGGCCGAATTAAACGCGATTCAGGAGCAAATAGCGGAGCGTCTGGATACGCTGAAACAGCGGCAACAACAACTCACTCGTAGCGAACGTGAGCTGCAGGAACTTGAACAAAAGACCGCACAATTGGCCAGACGCCTGCAACAGACACGTCGCGAACAAGCCGAGTTACAACAGCGCATTGATGCAAATCTAAGCCGACAAAGCGAACTGCAACAACAGCAGAAGCAGCAGGCCGATGCGCTCGAGCAACAGGTCGCCAATGCCTACACCAACGGCGAACACGACTTTTTAAAACTACTGCTGAATCAGCAGAATCCCGCCGATATCGAGCGTATGCTCAGTTACTATCACTATTTTAACCAAGCTCGTATTGAACAAATCGAACGCTTAAAAGCGGTCACGCGGGAACTGAGTGCGCTGCAGCAAACTCTGGAACAACAACACGAGGCATTAGCCAGTCTGGCGGAGCAACAACAGCAGCAACGAACCGCGTTACAGCAACAGCAGGCGGAACAGGAAACGCTGTTGGCCAAGCTGCAACAACGACAGCGTTCTGATCAGGCTCGCTTGCAGCAATTAGAGCAAAGCCGGGAGCAATTGGAACAAGTCATTGAAGCGATTGAACAGGCGCTCAAGGCTGATGTCCGTCTGGTCGGTTTAGAGCCGGTTAAATCTCGCTTACAATGGCCAACGCAAGGCCGCGTGAGAAAACTCTTTGGCCAGTCCCGTGAGGGGCCACTGCGCTGGAAAGGCGTGATGATCGAAGGCGCAAACGGACAGGCCGTTCGCACCATCGCCGACGGCCGGGTATTATTTGCCAACTGGCTGCGCGGCTTTGGCTTAGTCACCGTCATTGACCACGGTGAAGGTTATATGAGCCTCTATGGGCACAACCAAACGTTATTAAAAGACGTTGGTGATGAAGTTAAGATGGGTGAGGAAATTGCGCTAATGGGTCAGTCCGGAGGTCGCTCGGATGCAGCGCTTTACTTCGAAATCCGATACCGGGGCAATGCACAAAACCCAACTCGATGGATTAACTAGTATGCGACTCGGTTGGTTATTGCTGTCTATCCTCGCTTTAATCGTGCTCTTTTCGGCAACAGTCGAGGCCGCTAAACAACCGGCTAAAATTGCCATCATCATTGATGACATGGGCAACAGTCGTGCCGATCTTGACGCCGCGCTGTTACCCGGCCGATTAACCTTTGCGGTGTTGCCTTTTACCCCTCATGGCCGCGCCTTTGCCTTGCGCGCCCACCATCAGG
The DNA here is from genome assembly GCF_003987185.1 of Idiomarina aquatica. Classification (GTDB taxonomy): domain Bacteria; phylum Pseudomonadota; class Gammaproteobacteria; order Enterobacterales; family Alteromonadaceae; genus Idiomarina; species Idiomarina aquatica. The sequence goes on from NZ_PIPS01000001.1 coordinate 1,234,940, forward strand.
GTAAGCAAATTATGCTGCACGCACCGATGCAGGCCGTTCGGGGCAACCGTCTAGGCCCTGGTGCGTTAACCACCGAAATGTCGCTGCCAGAGATCAAACTTGAGTTGCAACGGGCGTTAGACGATATCCCCTATGTAGCGGGCGTCAATAATCATATGGGTAGCTACTTTACTCAGGTTGAAGACGCCATGCAGGCGGTTATGGAGACGTTGCAACACCGGCAACTGTTCTTTATCGACAGTCGCACCTCTGAGTTCAGTGTCGCCGAGCAAACCGCCCTGGACTTTGGTGTCCCAACCGCACACCGGCACGTTTTTCTGGATAATGACATCACTCCGGAGTACCTCGAACAGCAATGGCAATTACTGCTGGATGCGGCACTGAGTCAAGGGCACGCGGTGGGCATCGGGCATCCCTACCCCGAAACGTTGGCGTTTCTAAAACAGCAGATTCCGCGCTTGAAACAGCAAGGGATAGAGCTGGTGTTTGCCAGTGAGCTGGCCACCGAACAACCGGGGTTATTACCCCGTCGCGTCTTCCAGGTCAGTGAGTAAGATCAACGCCTGATCACGATCATCGCCACACACCTCACGGTCTGCAGCAAACTGTTCACAGACAGCCGGACGATCCGGGTGACCAAAGAGTTTGCATAGGTTGTTCTCATCCAATTGCACGCAGCGCACACCGGCCGGCTTGCCCGCGGGCATGCCGGGAATGGGTGAGCTTATCGACGGAGCAATACAGCATGCGCCACAGCCCATTCGGCATTGCATAGGAACTCCTTACTGCAGATATGAAAAAGGCGCTGACAATGCAGCGCCTTTTAACAATACGTTTAGTGATTACGCCATTGCTGTGCGTAGCTTCTTCATCGCATTTTGTTCAAGCTGACGGACACGTTCCGCCGATACCTGATATTTGGCGGCTAAATCGTGCAAGGTGGCTTTATTGTCCGTTAACCAACGTGACTGCACGATGTCCTGACTGCGTTCGTCCAACTGACTCATCGCCGTAAACAGCTTTTTCTGAGTATGAGCTTCGTAATCTTCCGCTTCAATTTCTTCTGCCAGATCAGAACGTTTGTCTTCAAGATACATGGCCGGCGTATAATTACTGCCTTCTTTCGCATCATCGTCGTCAGAGCTCAACTCAAATGCCTGGTCATGAGCGCTCATTCGAGCTTCCATTTCCATGACTTCTTTGGTTGATACGCCCAGTTCTTCCGCCACTGTTTCCACTTCTTTCTGGCTGAACCAACCCAGACGTTTCTTCATTTTACGAAGATTAAAGAATAATTTACGTTGCGCCTTGGTGGTTGCCACTTTAACAACGCGCCAGTTGCGCAACACGTATTCATGAATCTCTGCTTTTATCCAATGCACAGCAAAAGATACTAAGCGAACCCCAACTTCAGGGTTAAAACGTTTTACCGCTTTCATTAAGCCGATATTACCTTCTTGAATCAAATCAGCTTGCGGTAAACCATAGCCAGAATAGCCGCGGGCAATATGCACCACAAAACGCAGGTGCGACATGATCAGCTCTCGCGCTGAATCCAGATCGCCCTCGTGATACAACCGAGTTGCCAACTCTTTCTCTTTTTCCGCAGTCAACATCGGAATGCGGTTTACAGCCTGAATGTAACCGTCAAGACCGCCCCCCTGTGGGACTGACAACGCCATGGTTTGTAATTCAGTGCTCATCGACTACCTCTATGCTAAAACTTCGGTATAAAGACGCTTATAGCTACTTTAACTGCCCTTTATGACCCTTTTTTGACAGAAAAGTTCCGTTTTTCGGCGCACTTCTTTGTGCTCGCCAAAAATTTAGTATATCTAAGATCAGTACGATCGCAACCCTATTGCGGTTCAATACTTCGAATATGACGGCGCACCGCCAAATACGAGCCGGCTAATCCCAACACCACCGCAATAAGCCAAACGAACAACATTTCATTGAAGCTTAGGCCAGCCAGTTGAAACTGCGTGTCATAAAGTTCGGTGACCGTTAACACCGACGACTCAACCCACCATATGAGTAGGGCCGTTGCCAGCCAGGCCAATATGCCTCCAACAAATCCGTACCATACACCGGTGTATAAAAACGGCCGTTGAATAAAGGCATTGGTGGCGCCCACCAGCTTCATGACGACGATCGCCTCACGTTGGCTGAGGATATTTAAGCGAATGGTATTACCAACAATCAGTACCACCGACAAACACAACAGCAGGCCAAGGCCGCCCAAAATATCTTTCGCCAGATTCAGCAACGCCTGTAATCGCTCCAGCCACTGCACGTCCAGCTTGCCAAACTCAACCTCGCGGGCACCTTCTAATTCCGCCAACAACGATTCCGCTTTTTCCGGCGCACGAAAGCTTTCCGCCGGAATCACCAACAAAACGTCCGGCAATGGGTTATTTTCAAGATAATCCAGCGTTTCGCCGAAGCCGGAACGCTGTCTGAACTCGGCTAAACCTTGTTCTTTGGTAATCAACGTCACCTCATCAATACGAGGATCTAATTCCCATTGTGTTTTTAACGTTTGCCGCGTTTGCTCATCCAGGTCTTTGCGTAAAAACAGCGACATTTGTGACGCTTGTTGCCATTCACCGGATATCGCTGAGGTATTCTTAACCAGCACATAAAGCGCTGACGGTAAAGTCAGACTTAAACCGAGCACGGCCATGGTCAGTAACGACGCAAAGGGGTTACGCCACAGTTCACCAAGGCTGGCGACGGCCTGTTGCAGATGATGCACCGGCACCATTAACGCGCGCCGGTACCACGCCAGCTTTTGCCGTTGTTGCGCGCCCGCCGCGCTTTCCCGGTTACCGAACAACAGACTCATGCCAATGGCTCCTCTTCCAGTCCGTCATTGATCAACCGACCTTCTTTGAGCGTCAGCGTACGGTATTTCAAGCGAGCTATCAGTCCCAGATCATGGGTCGCGATAAGCACCGCGACACCCACTTTGTTAAAGGATTCAAACAAGCGGATGATTTCCATCGATAACTTCGGATCGAGGTTGCCGGTTGGTTCATCGGCCAATAACAACGGTGGTTTATTGACTATAGCGCGAGCAATGCCGACACGCTGTTGTTCGCCGCCTGAAAGCATTTGCGGGTAATGCCGGTACTTATCCGCCAGACCGACTTTTTCCAGCGCAGCCAACACCCGTTTGCGTGCCTCTTGCACGCTATAGCCTTCGATAATTAACGGCAGCGCGACATTGTCAAACACCGACTTATCCATCAGCAAGCGATGATCTTGAAAGATCATGCCGATATCACGACGTACAAACGGCACCTGTGATGACTTAATTTTGCGTAAATCATGACCGTTTATCAGAACCCGCCCGGCGGTGGGTCGTTCCATGATACTGATAAGTTTTAGTAAGGTACTTTTGCCCGCTCCGGAATGCCCCGTCAGGAACGCCATTTCACCCGGTTTTATGTGAAAATCAACGTGACTCAGCGCCTGATGGCCGCCGGGATAGGTTTTACTGACCTGCTCAAAGCGAATCATGGTTTACTCAGTTGTGTTATCCGATTCAGACTCTAGCTTACGGTCAAACAATGCCTGGATAAAGTCTTTCGCCACAAAAGGGCGTAAATCGTCTAATTGCTCGCCCACTCCAATGTAGCGAATCGGTATCGCAAATTGATCAGCAACCGCAAAGATAACACCGCCTTTCGCGGTACCGTCCAGTTTGGTCATCACAATTCCGGATACGCCAACCGCCTCGGTAAACAGTTTTGCCTGACTGATGGCGTTTTGGCCGGTGCCGGCATCAAGGGTTAGCATGACTTCATGTGGCGCATTGGGATCGAGCTTCTTCATTACCCGCACGATCTTTTTCAGTTCTTCCATCAGGTTTGCTTTATTCTGCAAACGTCCGGCGGTGTCCGCGATCAACACATCAATGTTACGCGCTTTGGCCGCCTGCAGTGCATCAAACAGCACCGATGCACTGTCCGAGCCGGTTTGTTGGGCGATCACCGGAATATCGTTTCGTTCACCCCATATTTCCAACTGCTCTACCGCCGCAGCGCGGAAGGTGTCACCGGCCGCCAGCATCACCGATTTGCCTTCGTTTTTGAACTGCTTGGCCAGTTTGCCAATGGTGGTGGTCTTACCCACGCCGTTAACGCCGGTCATCAAGATCACAAACGGGCTGTCCGATGGCGGAATCTCTAACGGCTTATCAACCGGTTTTAGGAGCTCCGCCAGTTGCTCTTGCAACAGCTCATACAGCGCTTCGGCATCATTCAGTTGCTTTCGATCCGCCTGCTGAGTCAGATTGTCGATGATTTTGGTAGTGGTACTGACCCCCAAATCGGCCATTAATAACTGTGTTTCAAGCTCTTCAAATAACTCATCATCGATTTTCTTACCGCGGAAAATGCCGAACAAGCCAGAACCGATAGAGCCGGAGGTTTTTTTAAGACCTTGCGTTAACCGTTGCCAAAACCCTTTTTTCTTCTCCGGTTTGGGCGGTTCCCCCGCCTTGGGCTCAGCCGCAGAGTGCGCTTTCGGAGCTTCCGGTTCAACCGCTGGCAAGCCCTTACCGGCGGCCGAGTCTGCCGTCACCTGTGCGCAATCGTCCACAGCGGATGGCGTGTCCGCACTTTTCAGCGGCGTATGCCGAGGCTGTGTATCCTGCTCGGCAGCGCTTTGCGGAGTTTCTTGCTCAGCAGTTTTCTTGTGCTTTTTCTTAAAAATCGAGAACAACGAACCTTTTGCCATAATTGCTTAACCTTGGAATTTCTTTGTCCTGGCTGTTTGCCTTGGAACAACGGCGCCGTAACGAGTAAACTATGCGCTAAGTTTACCACGCTCTTTCTTAACTGACGATGGAGTGAATACCCGGAGAGGTCAAATTGCGCAAAAATGCTGGACAATTAAGGGTCATTGGCGGCCAATGGCGAGGACGGAAATTGCCCATACTCGATAGCGACGGATTGCGTCCAACCACAGATCGAGTGCGCGAAACGCTGTTTAACTGGCTTCAGTTTGATGTGGCTGACGCGGTTGTAGTGGATCTGTTCGCCGGTGCCGGGGGGCTTGGCCTGGAAGCCGCTTCCCGCGGTGCAGCAGAGGTTCTTCTTATCGAACGGGATAAACGGGTCGCGACGCAACTCAGCGAGAACCTGAACACACTCAAGGCAACCAACGCCCGAGTACTTGTGGCTGATGCACTGGCATTGTTGCAATCGCCTTCCTCATTGCCACCACATTGGGATATCGTCTTCGTCGATCCGCCCTTCGCCCAAGGCTTGGCCGATCAGACCCTCGAACGCCTGCTAAACTGCCCACAAGTGAACACTGACACACTGATCTATTTAGAAACCGAACACGGCTTTTCGCCCAGCAACGCAACGCGTTGGCAGGTAATCAAGGAAAAACGCCATGGTGCGGTGCAATTCTGTCTATTACAAAAAAGGTAACCTAATGAAAACTGCAATTATTATCGGAAAATGCGTCTTTGCGGTGATTTGGCTGGCATTGTTTGCTGTATTAGCCGGATTTGCCGGCGACATCGGCTCGCAGACCTACGCTCTGGTCGCGCTACTATTGGCCGTTATGGTGATCATGCACTTACTGTTACTTGGTACCTTCGTCGCCATCATGAAGCCACAAATGCTGTGGAAAAAAGGCGACAGTTGGCAGATTCTGGCGTTTGGTATTTTTGCCTGGCTGGCCATTTTCAAGCGCACCAATGACCATCAGTCTTCCTCTAACTGAAGCCCCAGATTCGACACACCTTCATCAATGACCATCTGCCGTACTTGTTTAATCAGTGCGGCACTGACGGCCGGTTGGCTCTCTAAAAAGCTCACCATCGCCTGTTGCATGGCAATCTCATATTGATACAACTCATGTTCATCAACATGCTGTTGCAGTTCGTCGGCGGGAACTTGTTCGGCATCATTCAGCTCGATAAATTTCACCACGCTGGCTTGCGACACTTTGGCAACATCCAGCAAATTACCGGCATTTTTATCCAGTAAGCCCTGCAACAAGATGCTGATTGCAGTACACGCATCCATCGCCGGATAGACACCGAGCATATCGTGGCCATGCTCGCTTGGGGTCACTTCATCCACTTTTTCCTGCCAGCGGCCAAAGTTGACTTTGACCTGCTTCGGTTGTGCAACATGATCCCAACACGCATTCAGCGCGCCGCGCAACGGCTTAGCGTCACCAAATTGCGTGATGTGGCAGAAGAATTCGTAGTTAGGTACCATGCGTTCGCACAGATACAGCGCCAGCACCACTTGATGATCCCAGTCTAAATCACGAATGCGCTGGAAGGTATTTAGCTCAGCCAAGGGACATCCTATTTAGGTCGCGAAAATATCGTCATCGCTCTTGAAGGTTTTAAACTCCAGGGCGTTACCACAATAATCGTAGAAGAACATGGTGCCCTGTTCGCCCGGTTTTCCTTTGAAGCGAATATAGGGTTCGATAACAAATTCAATACCCGCGGCACGGACGCGTTCGGCAAGAGCTTCCCAATCATCACGTAACAGCACCACGCCAAAATGCGGTACCGGCACAGAGTGACCGTCCACGCCATTATGATTTTTCAGACCGGCGACATCCGGAGCCACGTGAGTGACGAATTGGTGCCCGTAGAAATTCCAATCGATCCAGTGATCACTGCTACGGCCTTGCTCAAGACCCATGACGTCACCGTAAAAACGGCGGGCATTATCGAGCGAGGTGACTGGAATCGCAAGATGGAAGGGACGTACTGCGTTCATACCGCCCTCTTAATTTAGTGGCTAAGATGAGTTGTCGCTGAGGTCGAACGGGTTGATGAGGTCTGCGGTGAACGCTTCCACATTCTTACGCCGATCGCTGTCATCAGCAGGATCCAATTTAACGGCGGAATAAAACCGGCCGTTAATACGGCTAACAGATTCCAAAGTGGTTTTTGCTGATATTGCCCTACCAATCCGTAGAACAACAACGCAGCTACGAGTCCCTGCAATACCAGTAGGCTCAATAGCATAGGATGTATCCTTCTTATCTGTGTCTGTTTGCTTTGTTGTTATCGTTTTACCATCAGCAATTGCTGATGCAGTAAGACTACTCAATTATGACTAAACTGTAAAATTTTGTATAAATTCATGATTTTTAACGAAAAAAGCCGGCTTTTTAGCCGGCTTTACATATCAGTTTAAACTATTTTAATCGTTATTGTCGATTAAAAGGCATTTAGCGCCCGTTCCAGATCGGCTTTGAGATCGTCCAGATCTTCAATACCAACCGACACTCGCACGAAATTATCCAGAATACCCAGCTTCTCACGGTTCTCTTTTGGAACCGATGCGTGCGTCATAATGGCCGGGTGTTCAATCAGCGATTCAACGCCTCCCAGGCTTTCGGCCAATGCAAACACTTCCACCGTTTCCAGGAACTTGCGTGCCGCTTCCAAATCACCTTTCAGCAGAATGGAAATCATGCCGCCAAAACCGTCCATTTGTTGCTTGGCCAGTTCATGCTGTGGATGACTTGGCAAGCCCGGATAGATCACTTTTTCGATCTTCGGATGCTGTTCCAGCCATTGTGCCAACTCCAGCGCTGCCTGATTATGATGGCGCATACGCAACGCCAGCGTTTTCACGCCTCTCAGCGCCAGGTAAGCATCAAATGGCCCGGCAACGGCACCGACCGAATTTTGTAAAAACAACATACGTTCGACCAAGTCATCATTATCACCGACAACCGCAATACCGCCGACCATATCCGAGTGACCGTTGAGGTATTTCGTGGCAGAGTGCATCACGATATCAGCGCCCTGCTCCAGCGGTCGCTGGTTAAACGGCGTTGCGAAGGTGTTATCCACCACCACAATAATGTCTGGGTTGCGCTCTTTGGCAAGCTTTACAATGGCCTTGATGTCGACCAGTTTCAGCATCGGGTTACTGGGCGTTTCAACCCAAATCATGCGGGTTTCCGGCTTAATTGCCTGCGCAACCTGGTCCAAATCGGCCAAGTCAACATAGCTGAACTGTAAGCCTGCGGAACGGCCACGCACTTTGTCAAACAGGCGGAAACTGCCGCCATACAAATCGTCCATCGCCACCACATGGTCACCACTGTCGAGCAACTCCAGAATGGTTGATGTTGCTGCCATACCAGAGGCAAACGCCAAGCCCTGCTGGCCGCCTTCGAGACTGGCTACCGCGCGCTCCCAGGCAAACCGCGTTGGGTTATGTGAGCGGGAATACTCAAAACCTTTATGCTTGCCCGGACTCTCCTGAGCATAGGTTGAACTGGTAAAAATCGGCGGCATCACTGCACCGGTCACAGGCTCAGGAGCCTGTCCACCATGAATCGCCTTAGTCGCAAATTTCATTGTTTTATCGTTCGCCATGTTCCGCCTCTTTTACAGCAAATTGTTTTCACGCATCCAGTCGTCGTTAAACAACTTGGATAAATAACGGTTACCGGTATCGCATGCCAACGTCACCACACGTTTTTTCTCCGTCTGCTCCTGACAGTAACGCAGTGCTGCAGCAATCAGAGTGCCGCTGGATGAACCCACCATAACGCCTTCTTTTTCCAACACATTACGAGCCGTCTGCATGCCTTCTTTGTCGCTGATTGCATAGGCTTTGTTGGCAATCGAAATATCACAGATCGTCGGAACAAAATCTTCACCGATACCTTCAGCAAGCCAACTTCCGGCTTCCACGTGTTCGCCGCGGTTCACCAACGGCTCGAGAATCGAGCCTGCCGGATCCGCTAACACCATATCCACATCAGCGTTATGTTCACGCAAATAGCGGCCAATACCCGTGAGCGTTCCGCCAGAGCCAACACCACAGACGAAGGCGTCAATATCGCCATTCATTTGCTGCCAGATTTCTGGCCCGGTGGTCTTGTAGTGGGCCTCGACGTTGGCGGGGTTTTCGAATTGATTCACGTAAAACCAGCCATTCTCTGAGGCCATTCGTGCGGCCATATCCTGATAGTACTCGGGGTGCCCCTTCTGCACATCAGAGCGCGTTTGCACGACTTCGGCGCCCATCGCGCGCAGGTTATTAACCTTTTCCTGACTCATTTTATCGGGCATGACGATTTTTAACGGGTAACCTTTACTGGCAGCCACCAGTGCCAAACCCAGACCGGTATTGCCTGCGGTGGCCTCGATGATGGTGTCACCGGCTTTCAACTTTCCGTCGCGCTCAGCAGCATTAATCATTTCAACCGCGATGCGATCTTTAATCGAACCGCCCGGATTTTGTAACTCTAGTTTTAAATACAACTCACATGGGCCGGTGTCTAAATTATTCACACGCACCAGAGGCGTGTTGCCAATCATTTCCAAAACGTTATCGAAAACTTTCATATGCGGTCGCTTTTTTATTGAGTGTCTGTTTGAATTACGCTCATTATCCCTATACTTGGCTTGCATAACAACCACAGGCTTAGAATGCTTTGCTTGAGGTTATAACGAATACAATAATGGAGAGATAGAGTGAAACGCCTCGATTTACGCAGTGATACCGTTACCCAACCCACACCCGCGATGCGTGAGGCTATGGCAAATGCGCCGGTCGGCGATGATGTTTACGGAGAGGACCCCACCATTAATGCGCTTGAACAACGCGTTGCCACCATGCTCGGCAAAGAGTCAGCCCTGCTTTGTGCGTCAGGAACCCAAAGTAATTTATGCGGCCTGTTAGCCCATTGCCGCAACGGCGAAGAGTATATCGTCGGGCAGGAATACCACACCTACCGGTATGAAGCTGGCGGTGCAGCCGTTGTTGGTGGCATCGTGCCTCAACCATTAGAAGTGCAGGCGGACGGTACGCTCGACCTGGACGTTCTGGTCAGCCGCATTAAGCCTGATGATCCGCACTTCCCGATTACCCGTCTGCTGGCGTTTGAAAACACCCATGCCGGCAAGGTGATTGATCAGGCCTACTTTAATACAGCTCGCCGCATTGCCGATCAACATGGCTTAGCAATGCATTTGGACGGCGCCCGTCTCGCCAATGCAGTGGTGGCATCCGATCGAAGCTTTGCCGAGCTTGCGGCACCGTTCGACAGCGTATCGATTTGCTGCTCAAAAGGCTTAGGTGCTCCAGTGGGATCGTTACTGGTGGGCAGCGCTGATTTTATCGCCCGCGCGCGACGCTGGCGTAAAATGGTCGGCGGTGGTATGCGTCAAGCAGGCGTGATTGCTGCGGCTATCGACTACGCGTTGGATCACCATATCGAACGTCTTAAACAAGACCATGCGAACGCGGCCTGGCTTGCTGAAGAACTGGCCGGTATTGCTGGCCAACACGCTATCACCACCCATCCGGCACAAACCAACATGGTCTATCTTGAACTGCCATCAGCGGAACAGGGCTTGCAGTTACAACAGTTTATGGCGCAACGCAATATCGTTATCCCGAGCGGGAAAAAGCTGCGCCTGGTCACGCACTTGAATGCGGAGCGGCCGATGCTTGAACAATTTATCAGCAATTTTGCAGAATTTTTACGCTAACCGTTAGGTGATCTCTGTCGCCGTTGGCTATGATTAACGGACAGAGTCCCAAACAAAAGGAACATACCATGAGTCAATCCGTTAAACCTCTTATCGCTTCAGTCGGCGCTGCACTAGCGCTGGGTTCTGCCATGCCGGCGAACGCCGCCGATAATCCCTTTGCATCCGTTGAACTCAGTTCCGGCTACGAAGTGGCGGCTCAAAAGGAAGGCAACTGCGGCGGTAATCAGAAGTCTGAAGAGGCAAAAGACAAAGCCAAAAGCAAAGCCGAACATAAAATGATGGAAGAAGGTAAGTGTGGTGAAGGGAAATGCGGCGAGGCCATGATGGCCGAAAAAGCCAAGCAGATGAAAGAGCAAAAGGACATGGAAGGCAAGTGCGGTGAAGGGAAATGCGGCGAGGCCATGATGGCCGAAAAAGCCAAGCAGATGAAAGAGCAAAAGGACATGGAAGGCAAATGTGGCGAAGGAAAGTGTGGTGAAGCCATGATGTCCGAAAAAGCCAAGCAGGCAAAAGAGAAAAAAGACAAAGAAGGCAAATGCGGTGAAGGTAAGTGCGGTGCCGCTTAATAGCGACAGCGTAGGACTGGGCTATCGCCGCTCGATGTACCAGGAGCTGATCGAATGCGATCAGCTCCCGTTCGACTTTCTCGAAATTGCGCCGGAAAACTGGATGAATACCGGCCCCCGTTTGCAACATCAGTTACGGGCGTTGCGTGAGCGTGTGCCGTTTACCACTCACGGGCTGTCATTGTCGATTGGCAGTTTTGCTCCCCTTGATCACGCCTTTTTAAAACGTCTGAAAGCCTTTCTGGACGAATACAATATCGATCTCTATTCCGAGCATTTGAGCTACTGCTCTGATGACGGGCATTTGTACGACCTCATGCCAATTCCTTTCACCACAGATGCCGTGTCTCATGTTAGCCAACGCGTCCGCACAGTCAGTGACATACTCGAGCGACCATTGGTACTGGAAAATGTCTCGTTTTATGCCATGCCCAGCCATGACATGACCGAGCTGGAGTTCATTAATGCGGTACTGACGGAAGCCGATTGCGGCTTGTTGCTGGACGTCAACAACGTTTATGTTAATAGCATCAATCATGGCTATGACGCCAGAGAATTCATCGCAGGATTACCTGCAGAGCGCGTTCGCTATATGCACATTGCCGGGCATTATCAGCAACAACCGGATTTGATCATAGATACCCATGGCGCGGATGTTATTGATCCCGTCTGGAAACTTCTGGATAACAGTTACCAACACGTGGGCTGTCATCCAACGCTGCTGGAGCGCGATTTTAATATTCCATCGCTCAATACGCTCAGTAACGAATTGGCAACCATCCGCAAAACTCAGGCGTTGCAACATGCCGTCCTTTCGTAATACTCAACAGCAGTTTACGGCGGCCATCCGCAATCCCGCTGAACATGACATGGCTGATATTGAGCCGCGCCGGATGGCAGTCTACCGGGAACTGATTTTTAATAATCTGCTCGGTTTTACCCGTTCCGCCTTTCCCGTAGCCTGCTCAATCATAGGTGATGACTGGTGGCAGCAGGCGGTACGCCAGTTTTTAATTCATCATCGCAGCCAGTCGCCGTATTTTAATGAGATTGCCGCTGAGTTTTTGTCGTTCTTACGCGAGAGTGATTCAGTGAATACCGCCGAACCCGATTGCCTGTTGGAGCTAATGCACTACGAATGGGTAGAGCTGGCACTGGACAACATCCCACAGGATACGTTAGCGGTTCGGCAGCAGCTTAACGACGACCTGCTTACGGGTAAGCCGGTGTTATCTGACGCCGCGTGGTTGTTAAGTTACGAATACCCCGTACATGAGATCAGCGCAGACAACCAACCGTCGGTGAATGACAAAAAAGATACGCTGATACTGGTTTACCGCAAACTCGATATGAGTATCGGTTTTCGCCTAATGAACCCGGTGTTCGGGTTGCTCTGGCAGCAACTGCAACAAAAGCACATCTCGTCGGGCCAGGATGCCATCGAACAGCTCGCCGCACAGCTCGGTGTAACGGCAGATCAGAACTTTCAGCGCCACGCACAGCAAGCACTGTCTGAGCTGTATGAATGGGGCGCCATTTTAGGCGCTCACAACGAACGCACCTGATCAATTAATTGATCCAACGCACGATAGCCCATGGCCTCTGCTAAATGGGACTTCTGCACCCGCTCCTCGTTCTCCAAATCCGCAATGCTACGCGCCAGCCGCAACGTCCGATGATAGGCGCGGTGAGAAAGCTTGAGTTTCTCAATCGCGGCTATTAGAAACTCATGATCCTCATCACTCAGTTGACTGTAGTCGAGCACCGCGTTTGCACGAAGGTCACTGTTGAGACAGCCCTGACGGGCCAATTGCCGCTCGCGAGCGGCGCTAACCTGGGCTTTCAGTTGCTGACTGTTTAGGGGGGAATGCTTGCGCGCGTTTACCCGCAAACTCGATGTTTCTCGCGGTACCGCAACCTGAATATCAATCCGATCCAGTAACGGGCCAGATAATTTGTTTAAATAATTCATGATTTGATCCGGGGTCGAACGACAACTGGCCAGGCTGCCGTCAAACTGACCGCAGGGTGACGGATTTAACGCGCAGATCAGTTGAAAATTTGCCGGAAAACGGACGTGATGAGCGGCACGACTGATGGTGACGTGACCGCTTTCTAACGGTTCTCGCAAAGAATCCAGAACATGACGAGAAAACTCAGGTAATTCATCCAGGAACAAGACGCTATTATGCGCCAGGCTGATTTCGCCCGGTCGCGGCGGCGACCCGCCGCCGACCAAGGCAGCCGCTGAGCACGAGTGGTGAGGGGCACGAAATTCACGCACCCGCCAGTCCTGCAACGTTCCCGGCTGCTGCGCGATGGAGCGGATCGAGGCCAACTCCAGCGCTTCTTGTTCCGTTAACGCTGGCATTAAACTCATCAATCGTTGTGCGAGCATGGTTTTACCGGTGCCGGGTGGGCCGACAAAGAGGATATGGTGGCGCCCTGCTGCCGCGAGCGTTAATGCCCGTTTTGCCTGCTCCTGCCCCATCACTTCGGCAAGATCGCCACTGCTTGTCGGTTCCGTTAGCTGCCAGTCGATGGGCGTTGCCTTGCGAAGACCGTTGTGTTGATGAAGGTGCTCAAACACGCCGATTAAATCCGGTACCAGATACGCGGTCTGTCCTTGAATCAAGCCGGCATCGGTTTCATTTTTTAACGGAATAAACGCGGTTCGTTTTGCGCTACGACAAGCCAACAGCGCAGGCACCAGACCGGTAACCGGCAGTAGCTCAGCATTCAAGGCCAGTTCACCGTAAAATTCAGTATTCTTTATCGCCGCATCGGGCACCTGCCCCGATGCAACCAGGATCCCCACCGCAATGGCTAACTCATAGCGAGCTCCCTGTTTTGGCACGTCGGCGGGCGAGAGGTTGACGGTAATTTTGGTCGCCTGTGGAAACTCTAAACCGGCGTTCATCAGCGCGGCCTTTACCCGATCTTTAGCTTCACGAATGGTTGCGGTCGGTAACCCGACAATGGCAAACCCGGGCAACCCTCTGGCTAAGTCCACTTCGACTCGGATTTCCGGGGCATCAATACCCAGACTTGCTCGCGTAAACACCGTTGCTAACGCCATAGCTACCTCTCAAAACAGCGAAGTATAGCGCTATTGTTGACTGACTCTGCGGGGAGATCGCTGATTTCTGTGTCAGCAAATGCATGATACAAAGGTTGCATTCAAGCCCATTCAACTGTATAAATAACCAGTATTCTTAATACCCACGAGGATGATTCATGCCGGTAGTAACCCAATACGTTGTTGTGCGTGACGGAGAGGAAAAAAATGACGTTTAACACCAAAGCGGAAGCCGATGCCCACGACAAGATGTTGGACATGGTGGATGAGCTAGTGCCATTATTGGCGCGCAGTGAAACCGTCAGCGATGAGCAAACATTGGAAGATTTAGCGTTTTTCCTGGCGCGCGAACGCGAGCAAGTATTAATTGCTCTTGGCGCGAAAAAGCAGACGAAAAAGAAAGCGCCTAAGCCGGCGGAGGGTGATGCTGGCTAACCAACGCAGCCAGCATCAGCAACTGACTTACCAATAATTCTCAGAGGTCACATTGCCCGGTTTACGGCGGGTATTTTTGGCGAGCCCTTTCGCTGCCAGTACCCCTCGGCATTCAGTGATCATATCCGGATTGCCGCACAACATCACTTGGCTATTGGTTGTCAGTGGTGTCGCTAAAGCCGCCTCCAGCTTTCCAGACTCGAGCAGTTGTGGAATTCGTTCGTTTAAGGCGCCCGGTATCTGTTCACGGGTTATCACCGGCTGATAACCGAGACGGTCCGGATACTGTTGTTGCCAGTGCTGAATCTGCTCCTGATACACCAGATCCGCGGCTGTGCGAACTCCGTGAACCAGATTAATACGCCGAAACCGGCGCCAAGGCTGCTCGGTATGCAGCATGGATATAAAGGGGCCGATACCGGTACCCGTTGACAGTAGCCACAAATCGTCACCGTCAGGCACTTCATCAAGGGTAAAAAAGCCACTTGCCGGTTGTGTAATGGTTACCGAATCACCAGGTTTTAGCTTGGCCAGTTGCGGGCTGGTGAGTCCATCAGCGACTTCAGCAATGACAAAGTCAATCACCGACGCACCCGGCGGGCTTGCCAGTGAATAAGCCCGCAACGCTTTGGCATCACCGCCCGGGAGCCCCAATCGCACAAACTGGCCTGCCTTAAAGTCAAAGGGTTCAGCAATAATACGTAAACTGAACACATTATCGCTCCAGCGGTAGTTCTCAACCACTTTACCGTTAATTAATTGCACCACGGGCAATCAGTCCTTTTGTTTGTCCGTTTGTTGTTCTGCCAATTGCTGTTCTAAAAGCTCAACTCGCTCGCGCAGGCGTAATAGCATTTGCTGTTGTACGTCCATTTCTTCTCGCGTCACCAAGTCGAGTTTTGCTAATTGGGTTTGCAGCGTTTGCTTAACCCGCTGTTCAACATTGCCAGCCATTTCTTTGACGCCTGCCGGCATGCTCTCACTGATTTGCTTTGCAATGTTTTCGATGGTTTTATTGTCCATTGTCTTATCCTTTCGGTAAAATCCGTTGCTTCACTAGTCTACCACTCCTTTTAAGGTCTGTTTAATGTTAAACGAGCGCCAGCAACAAGCAGTTCACTATATTCAGGGCCCGATGCTGGTGCTGGCTGGCGCGGGCAGTGGCAAGACCCGCGTTATCACTGAAAAAATCGCTTATCTCATCCGTCAAAGAATTTATACGGCGCGGCAGATTGCCGCGGTAACCTTTACCAACAAGGCGGCACGAGAAATGAAGGAACGGGTCGCTCAAACCATGGGTAAACAGGGTGCCCGCGGCCTCACCGTATCCACCTTCCATACGCTCGGCCTGAACATCATCCGTAGAGAACTCAGCGCCTTAGGATTAAAAGCCGGCTTCTCTCTGTTTGATGACCAGGATACCTTTGCATTGTTGAAAGCGCTGACTGAAGAGCAATGGGACGGCGATAAACAACTGATTCAACGTTGCGCGCACCAAATCAGCAACTGGAAAAACGATATGCTGACACCGGAGCTTGCGTTGCGCCAGGCTGCCACGCCGGAAGAACGGGATTTTGCCGCCGTATACACGGACTACCAGCGTAATTTAACCGCATGCAACGCGGTTGATTTTGATGATTTGATTCGGTTGCCGACCATGCTGTTGCAAACCAATGAAGCCGTTCGCAAACGCTGGCAGAAAAAATACCAATACCTACTGGTGGATGAGTATCAGGATACCAACACCAGTCAATATCAGTTAGTGAAACTGCTGGTCGGTGAACGGGCGCGCTTTACGGTGGTCGGTGACGATGATCAATCGATTTATTCCTGGCGCGGCGCGCAACCACAAAATCTGGCCTTGCTGCAAAAAGACTTTCCCGCGCTTAAGGTGGTAAAACTGGAGCAAAATTACCGCTCCCACGGTCGTATTCTGAAAGCGGCTAACATTCTTATCGAAAACAACCCACACGTCTTTGAAAAGAAACTTTTTTCCGATATGGAATACGGCGTACCCATGCGCGTGTTGTATGGCCGAAATGAAGAACACGAGGCAGAACGGGTTGTCGCAGAAATTGTAAAACAACGCTTTTTGCGTAAAACGCCCTACCACGAATTCGCGATTCTGTACCGCGGCAATCATCAAGCTCGTTTGTTTGAAAAGGCGCTGATGAATAACCGCATTCCCTACAAAATTACCGGTGGCCAGTCGTTCTTTGCGCGGGCAGAAATCAAAGACATCATGGCCTACTTTCGGTTGTTGGTTAATCCAACCGACGACACGGCGTTTTTGCGTATTATTAATGTACCCCGGCGTGGTATTGGCCCACAAACCATTGAACGCATCGGTGAACTGTCGAAAGAACTCAGCTGCAGCCTGTTCGAAGCCGCACAGTCACCACACGTCAAAACCTTACTCAGCAGCAATGTATTTAACGCGCTGGATACCTTTGTCAGTATGATGACAACGCTGGCGCGCCGTGCTGAGCATCAACCGGACGCGCAGGAGGCCGTGCGTCAGTTGCTCAGCGACATCGGCTACGAAGACTGGCTATTTGAGCAAAGCCCGAGTGCAAAAGCTGCAGAAATGCGGATTAAGAATATTCATGAACTGCACCGCTGGGTCAGCGAGATGCTCGACGGTAACGACGAGAACGAACCGATGAGCCTGGATCAGGTCGTCAGTCGGCTCTGCTTACGTGACATGATGTCGCGCAACGAAGAAGACGAGAACTTTGATCAGGTGCAATTGATGACGCTGCACGCGTCAAAAGGCCTGGAGTTTCCCCAGGTATTTTTGGTCGGCATGGAGGAAGGCTTATTACCCCACCAAAGCAGTATCGACCTCGATGATGTCGAAGAGGAGCGTCGTCTCGCCTACGTGGGTATTACCCGGGCGCAGCACCAGCTCACTTTCACCATGGCGCGTGAACGCCGACAGTTTGGCGAGGTCATACAACCTCAGCCCAGCCGCTTTTTGCACGAATTGCCACAGGACGATTTAGAGTGGGAACATCAGCGCAAACAAAAATCGGAACAGGAACAGGAAGAGCAGCGCAGCCGCGGACTGGAAATGTTAAAAAACGCGTTAAAAAAGGATCGCTAACCCGTTGAACGTTTATCGGGACGGTTCTGCGAACGCACGCCGTCGGTAACATAATTGCCCTGGCCAACACTGACACCGAGCTGAGTGATGTTGGCGTATTCTTGTTCAGAATCGAGACCCGCCGCATAAAGACGAATGCCGAGCTCATCACACAGTGTGACGACGTGCTTTAACATCGCACGGGCGCGCTCATTACTTTTAAGTCGCGCGACATAATTGTGATCGAGCTTCAGTATCGAAAACGGATAATTGTACAAATACTGCAACGGTCCTGCACCACGCCCGAAGTGATCGATAACCAACGTAAAACCAAGCTCCGACAGCCGTCTTAAACTTGCCAGAGAACGACGGTCATTTTGCGTTAACGCGGTTTCCGAAAACTCCAGCGCGATACGATCGGGCGCAATGTCGTAACGCTTTACCAGCTCGATCAGCTGATTGATGTATCCCGCTTTTAGCAAATGCCGTGCTGACAAGTTCACATGCAGGCATGGCAATTCCTGTTGCCGCGTTTGGTTAAGACGCTCGCAGCAACGTTTTAAGACATAGCGATCCAGCTTCATAATAAGACCAGTTTTCTCTGCCAGCGCCACGAATTCGTCGGTCGATATATCATGGTGGGGGTCATTCCAGCGTATTTGCATTTCAATGCCCACCAACTGATTCGTTGTCAGCTCGATAATATCCTGATAATCGATGTCAAAATCTTCTTCTATTTTCGCGTGACGTAACGCTGTTTCACGTTTTACCGAATCCACCAGCGATTGGTGCATGTACTCATCAAATAACACATAGCGACCGCGGCCTTGTATTTTAGCCTGATACATCGCCGCATCGGCATCGCGCAGCAGTCGTTCCACTGAATCGTGCTCACCCTGACACAACGCGATACCCACACTAGCGCCTGAGTAATGCTCCTGACCGTTTAACAAGAAAGGTTCAGCAAGGCTCTTAATCATTCGCTTTGCAACGTCTTTGGCGTCGTCAACGGACGTCATGGTGTCCAGCAGTACCACAAACTCGTCGCCGCCTAAGCGCGCGACCATGTCATTCTCTCGGGTACAGTCACTGACTCGTTTAGCAACATCCAATAAAAATTCATCGCCGGCGGAGTGCCCCAGTGTGTCGTTGATGTTCTTAAAACGGTCCAAGTCGAGAAACAACACCGCAAAGTGATGTTCCGGATGACGCTTTTTGTGGGCCACCGCCTGTTGTAGACGCTCGGTAAATAAGGCGCGGTTGGGCAGTCCGGTTAAACTGTCGTGATGCGCATCGTGAAACAACCGCGCTTCGATCTTCTTGCGGCGTTCAATTTCAGACACCAGTTCCTCAGTGCGCTCGGTCACTTTCTTTTCCAGAAACTGGTTTACCCGCTGAATTTCTTCAGCGGATCGCTTCCGGTCAATAGCCACAGCAACGTGTTGCGATACAAAGTTGAGTAGCTCAAGATCGTCATTGCGATACAAAAACTCACTGTCATAGGTTTGTACCGCGATAACGCCAAACACCTCACCTTTTAGCATCAACGGCGATCCGAGCCATTGTTTGGCCAACTTGCCGCCTCCGGTGCCCGGTGTCACCTGACCGTCCTCAATCAGTTGTTGCCGGGAACGCGCATTAAGAAACAATGAACGTTGCTCACGAATGACATACTCTGTTAAACCGCGACTGACTCGCCGACGTTCGGCCTGCGCTCCGGTCACGTCAACGTGATAGGGAAAATGCAGGTATTTCTTATCGGGAGACAGCAAAGCGACATAGAAGTTATCCGCATGGATCAGTTTACTGATCTCGGCATGCAGGCTCTTGTAAAAAGTCGCCATATTATCGGACGTATTGGTCAGCTCGGAGATGGCAAAGAGGGCTGCCGTTTGTTGTTCCGCCTTCTCACGCTCAGTGATTTCACGCATCAAGCTCTCGTTCGCATGCCGTAACTCAGCGGTCTGATGCTCAATCTCGTTTTGCATTAACTCACGCTGTTTGAGACGTTCCAGGGCATTGACAACGTGTTGCGACACAAAGGTAAGCAGTTCTTCATCTTTCTCATCGTAGCGAAAGGCGTCATTGTAGCTCTGCACTACCATCACACCGATCACATGGTCACCACTTTTTAGTGGGACACCGAGCCAGTCGACGTGAGCTGCGCCCATCTCTTTAACGTCGCCGTTCTCGATCAACTGCTGGTACACCTCTGGTGGGCACAGTAACGGTTCGCCGGTTCGCAGAATATAACCAGTAAGACCGGCACTGAGCTTTTCAACTGGAATTTCTTCGAATAGGGTATCTTGATCAACCTCATCGACAAAATAGACAAAATTGACCACTTCTTTCTGAGCATCGTAAAGACAAATATAAAAGTTTTTGGCAAACATCAACTTGCCAATAATCTCATGCACAGAGCGGTAAAAACTGTCCATGTTGCGCACTTGAGCGGCCAGCTCGGAAATTTGAAATAAGGCGTTTTGTATGACTTCTGCGGAGCGATATTTATGGGTCAGTTGCTTAAGTCGAGATACGACTTTCCTAAGCCTGAGGTTTTCGGCCTCAAGTTGTTGTGACGTTTGTTGTGGCTTCGCGCCATTCACCAATTAACATTCCCTTAAATAATAAATAAGTTGCAAAGAATAGACAGAAACGCACTGATGTTACTATTTGTAACAAACGTAAAGTATAAACAGCCGTTTAAAAGATGCAAGACTTACGGTGAATATTTGTTCAAGGTGTAATACTGGCAAAAAAAAGCCACCTCTTAAAGGTGGCTTTAGTCAGAGTCTATCTCTGTAACCGACTTTGCTTAGATATCAGCTGTCATGTAGTCGATAGCGGCTTGAATTTCTTCGTCTGAGCAGTCAGAACAGGTGCCTTTTGGAGGCATCGCATTATAGCCTTCGATGGCATGACGCAATACGGTTTCCATGCCCTGCTCCAGGCGTGGTCCCCAGTCACCGGCGTTATTGATTTTGGGTGCACCCATCACACCCGATGTATGGCACGCCGCACAAAATTGGTTGTAAACGGCTTCGCCAGAACGCGTACCACCGGCATCTGCCTGTTGATCGCTTTCTTCTCCAGCCACATAATGTTGGGCAAGCGGTTCAATACGCTTCTCGATCGCTTCCTTAGACATTTTGTCTTGAACCGAGGCTGCGCCAGCAGCAACAGCAAACAATGCAGCGATAGAGGCAATAAGGCCTTTGGATGCTAGAGATTTAATACGTTTCACTGGTTTCTCCTAAAGTGGCTGGTGATCATCATACCCAGTTTGTGGGCTGATTATAACCACAAATGCGCACAGGATAAACACTTGGCTGAGCTTACGCGAAAAATTGCTCTACTCGATCTCGACGCGTTCTTTGCATCCGTTGAGGTGTTACGCGATCCATCGCTGCGGCACAAACCCTTTGCAGTCGGCGGGGGCGGTGAGCGCGGCGTGGTCGCAACCGCCAATTATATTGCGCGTCGTTATGGGGTAAAGAGTGCCATGCCCGGCAGCCACGCACGCCGTTTGTGTCCACAGCTCATCTTCGTAAAGCCGGATCCGACCCGCTACCGAGAGATGTCAAAGCGAGTTCTGGCACTGCTCAGTGAAGTTACCGACGTTATCGAACCCGCCTCCATTGACGAGTTTTATTTAGATCTCACCGAGAATACGCTCTTTAAAGGCAGTGCGTCGCTCACCGTTCAAGCGCTGCGCGACAAGATAAGAGCCTTGGGCATTACCGGATCGGCCGGTATCTCTAATCAAAAAATGGTCGCGAAAATCGCCAGTGACGAGCGCAAACCCGATGGCCAGTTTCTGGTCACTCCGGATCAGGTATTGAACTATATCGCTCGACTTGAATTAAAACGGATACCGGGTGTAGGACCAAAGAGTCAGCAAGTGCTCGCACAACACGGACTTTTATGCGGAGCTGATATTCAGGCAATAGAAATGCCCCATTTACAGCAAATCGTCGGAGATAAAGCCGGTTATGTGTTACACCAGCGTTGCCTGGGCATTGACCTTCGTCCGGTGGTTACCGAACGGATCCGCAAAAGCGTCGGTGTAGAACAAACGCTGGCCGCCGACATGACACAGCTTGGTACGGCACAAGATTACTGCCAGCAACAGCTGTTACCCAAGCTAAAACAACGGTTGCGAGTCACGCACTGGCATCAACAACCGATTCGTTCGCAGACGGTTAAACTAAAATTTTCCGATTTTACCCAAACCACTGTGTCGCGCAGCAGTCAGCGGGTATCACCCAGCCTTTTCTATCAACTTTTACAGGAAGCCTGGTCACGCGGTGCGGATAAAGGGGTGCGCTTGCTCGGGGTCAGCGTCGCGTTACCTGACCCCGAGCAACAACAGCAGTTAGAGTTGGACTTAGATTAGTCGTCTTTAACAGTGATGGTGATTTTTTCGGACATCACCACAGGTTCGTGAGGCACGTGGTTTTTATCACCTAAAATCAGTTGCAGGGTATGCTCACCGGGTTCCAGCGTCACCGTCGTTTCTGTTTGTCCGCCACCGAAGTGAATCACATCCCCACCCATCGGTTGACCCAGCGCCGGTAGCTCGTCTTTATCGATCAACAGATGATGGTGACCGGTGTGTTTTACGTCAACGCCTGCCGGCGCTACGCCCATTCCCGTCAACCCAAACTTGACCTTAAAGGTACGACCTACGACTTCGCCATTCTGAGGCGAAATGATATACGCCTGCGCTCCTTCAGCAGACTCTGAACGCGACATTTCCTGCGCTTCGGCTGTTGCCAGCACCGGACCGCCGAGCATTGCCAATGCGCCAACCAATAATGCACCTTTCATGTTGTTCTCCTTAATCGAGTTATTCTAATTTAAATTTACTGACTAAGGATTCTAAACGATCAAATTCCCGTTGTAACTGTTGACAGGCATCGTTGGTGCGGCGCAGGTTCGTTTGATTCTGTTCGTTCAACTGACTGATGTTAGTAATGTCTTCATCCAGCGACTTAATCACAGAATTCTGCTGTTCGGTCGCTGAAGCCACGGAGTGGTTAACGTCATCAATTTTGCCGATAATGGCATCGATTTCTGCCATGTGCTGAGACGATTGTTCCGCAGATTTCACACAAGCGTCACTGGTTGCTTCGCTCTCTTTAATGACACCAACAACGGTTTTGGTGCCTTGGCGAACCCGTTCTATCATCGCTTCGATTTCACCCGCTGAGTCCGCCGTGCGTTGCGCCAAACTACGGACTTCATCGGCGACGACCGCAAAACCACGTCCGGCCTCACCGGCTCGCGCGGCTTCAATGGCGGCGTTTAGGGCAAGCAAATTGGTCTGTTCGGTAATCCCTTTTATGACTTCCAGGATCTGGCCGATATTTTGCGTATTTTCATCCAGCTCCGTAATCGCCTGCGCAGACTCCTGCATGCGCCGCGAAAGGTGCTGTATCTGCTGCATATTTTCGCTCAGCGTATGCCGCGCTTCGGTCGATTTATGATTTGCCTCCGACGCCCGCTCAGAAGCATTCGAGGCGCTGTCGGAAATATCATTGGCGCTGGCACCAAGCTCATTAATCGCCGTTGCCACGGTGTTGGTGCGCTGTGCCTGTTCATCACCGAGGTTAACCGAGTCCTGATTGGCTTTCACCATCGCCGCAACATTCTTTTCTAACTGGGTGGACGCTTTTCTTACGTCACTGATGGCTGAATGAATCTTACGGATAAACTCATTCATACGCTGTGACAAGCGCCCAAATTCATCATCGGACTCGACCGGTAACCGTTGTGTCAGATCACCCTCGCCCCGAGCCATATCGGTTACGGCATGGTTCAGACGTTGCAGTGGTTTGAGTAATAACCGCAGCAACCAACTCAACAACAGCACCACAGCAATGATACCGATAACCATGTAGACAATGGCCGTCCAGGCGAACGATGACACAGCGGCATATGCCTGCTCTTCATCAATAGCAACCGCAAGATACCAGTCAACACCGTCAATTCCTTCAACCTTTCTAAACGACACCAGACGATCCACACCGTCAATGCGGTAGCCGTTAAAGTCACTGGTCATCGGTACCTTGGACCCCAGATAATCGGACAAATTAGAGTCCACCATGTCGGTCTCTGGGTGGCTTAAAATGCTGCCCTTATTGTTGACCAAAAACGCAAATCCAAGCCCCATAAAGTCGACATCATTCACGATAGCGGAAATGGTATCCAGCATCATGTCACCGCCGGCTACGCCCAATAGACGTCCATTTTCGTGCATCGGCACGACGGCCGAAATGGTCAGTTCATTGGTGGTGACGTCGATGTACGGCTTGGTATAGGTCGGCTGATTTTCCTCCAATGCCAGTTGGTACCAGGGGCGGCTGCGCGCATCATAATCATCCGGTAAATCAATTGAAGTATCGTCAAGAATAAAAGTACCGTCCGTCAGCCCATAATAAACATTTTTAAAATCGCCGGCCGCTTTTGACTGCTGAACTTTGGCTAATGCTTGTTCAATGCTGTCGGTATCCGAATAGGCATTGGCTGTCGCACGGATAATACGCATACGGTCATTTAGCCAGTGCGATATATTATTTGAGACCGAACCGGATAACGCCTGCATCTGAGCCTGTAAGTCGGCGCGCACCTGACTCGACATCTGATAAAAATTGGTGAGCGTAAAAACACCCAACACCAGCACCAGAATTAAGGACGCTGCCAATATTACTTTTTGGTTAAACTTGAGAGACTTCAACATAGTTCACGTTACTCGTTATTTTAGCCGACCTGAATGTCCGTATCCGGATAGCGTACGTGGCGTTTTTTCGGTGTCGCCACAAAATAGCCTAATGTTAACGGTCCCAAACGACCGGCAAACATCAGAAAAATCAAAATGAGCTGGCTGCTATCGGTCACCTCGGCTGTGATACCTCTGGATAGCCCGACCGTTGCCGACGCCGATAAAACCTCAAAGGCTATATCTATAAACGGCAGCGAATTCAAAATCATTAGCGCAAATATACCGGCAAAGATGAGACCCAGGTAAACAATGGTCACCGCCAGCGCTTTCATCACCAGGTCCTGCGGTATTGTGCGGTCACCCAGGGTAACCGCCTCGCGACGACGTAAAAAGGTATAGGTAGCCAGCAATAAAATGATAAAGGTACCCAATTTAATGCCGCCGGCTGTACTCATCGAACCACCACCGATAAACATCAACAGTAGCGTAAATACGGCGCTGGCTTCGGTCATCGCACCGGTGTCGACGGTATTAAATCCGGCCGATCTCGGCGTCACCGCCTGAAACCAGGCGTTGACCGCTTGATCATACCACGGCATATTGCCGATTGTTGCGGGGTTGCCGCTCTCCAGCAACCATAAAATGGCCATGGCAACCGCATTAATCAGCAACGTCGCTATTAAAATGGCTTTGGAATAGACCGAAAACCGGTTCCAGCGACGCTTTTCGTAAATGTTGTTGATGACCGAGAACCCCAGTCCGCCAATCACAAATAAAACACTGATCAGCAGAGTAATGGTGCGCTCAGCCTGGTAATCCACTAAACCATTGGGGGTAAGCACAAACCCCGCACTGTTGAATGCCGACACCGCATAAAAGACGGACTCCAGTAACGCGTTGACAAAACCTTTCTCGGCTGTCCAGTACACTGTCATTACAACGATGGCGATGGCCTCCGCAACCAGTGCCAGGGTCACAACGGCAAATGCTGTTTTTTTAATGCTACCCAGGCTGGTTTGTTGCATAACCTCTTTCGCCAGCATTTGTTGCTTTAGCCCGACCTGTCCACCCAAGGAAATCGCGGCAACCACGGCGAAGGTCATAAACCCCAGTCCGCCGGCCTGGATCAGCAGCGTGATGACGGAAAGGCCAAACCCGGAAAACGTTGCACCGGTATCCACTACGACCAGGCCCGTTACCGTTACCGCGGATGTCGCCGTAAACAAACTTTCCAACCAAGTAATTGGTTGTTCGGTGGCAAAAGGCAATTTCAGCAACAAGGTGCCCAGCACGATCAAACCCAAAAAGCCACTGGCCAGAATCACCGGTGGACTCAGATTAATGGAACGTCGGCGTGTACGCGGCCGCTTTTGGTATAAAAAGCTAAAAGAAGGTAACCACTGCTTCATCGGTTATTTCAACTTGGGCGCCATGGATTTCAGTGCTTTCAGACTACCCGCAATCACCAGGGTTTCATTGCCCTGCAGTGTCACCGACGTAGAAGGATTAGCGGTTACTTCGTCTCTGCGTTTCAGCAGCAAGAGGTGAAAGTGCTCAAGCTCATCCGGTAAGATGTCTTCAATGGTTTTGCCATCCAGTTCTGAACTCACGTCAATTTCGACACAATACCAGTTATGGCCAAGCGACATATACTCGTTCACCATGGGGTAATTCAGTGCCTGCGCCACCCGGATGCCCATTTCCTCTTCCGGATGAATGATGCGGGTTACGCCGAGCTTGGACAAAATCTGGTGATGCTCTTTTGATGTCGCTTTTGCCCAGATTTCTTTCACCCCAATACTTTTAAGGTGCAAGACGCATAAAAGGCTGGCCTGCAAATCCTCGCCAATCGCGACCAGCACAACATCACATTCTTCCAGGCTGAGTTCGCGTAGGGCGCGCTCATCCGTCACATCGGCAATCGCTGCGTGCGTTAAATGATCCGCGATGGCATCAACACTCTTCTCATCCGAATCCACACCAATTACGTCATGGCCAAGATCCAGCAACTCCAATGCGGTTCTGGCACCAAATCGACCCAGACCAACAATCCCAAACTGTGCCATATTACCCCTCTCTTAATCGTTAACGACCTGATTACGCCCCGATTCCTTCGCCTGATACAGACGTTTATCCGCTCGTTCAAGCCAGTCGGTCCAGTGTTCCCCCGTACGTAACTGGGCCACACCCGCTGACAACGTCATCTTCGGGCTTGCACCTTTTAGCTTAAATTCGTTCTCGGCAAAGCGCAGGCGTAGTTGTTCAGCGGCTTTGGCCGCACCACCTGCATCCGTTTCAGGCATCAAAATGAGAAACTCTTCGCCACCCACCCGATACACACTGTCACTCAACCGCACCGACTGGCGGATCAACTTAGCCGCCTGCACCAACAAACGGTCACCTTGTAAATGCCCATATTTATCATTAATCGGTTTAAACCAGTCAATATCGCAAATGACTACTGAAACCGGTTGCTGATTACGTTTGTACAATGCAAGAACCTGGTCGAGCCGGCTGTTGAGGCTTTTACGGTTATAGACTCCGGTTAAGGTGTCGGTGGTTGCCAAACGGGTAAAGCTGCGCTGCATTGTTTCCAGCAAAAACAGCAAGGTCAGTGTCAACACTAACACCGCAGCCAGTGACAGCGAGCCGCGCCAGGCAATATCAAGCGGCATCGCAACCACCGCCGCAATGACCATAAGCACAAAGAAAGTAAAGGCAGAAACGACGGCCCATTTTCGACGCAGTAAAAACACAATCGAAGCCATCACCGGAAACGACCAGACAAAGCCATTAATGCCGTTGATGAAGGTCGAGTAACTGGCTGCCAGTGCGAGCATGGAAACAAAAGCCAGTAATTGCCTTTGCTTCAGATTTTGGTGGCGCGAAATCAACGCCAGACTTAACGAGTAAACACAAAACGCGGCGAGCCAGGCAGTCATCAACCAGTGCCCCGCTACCCCCTGAACAATCGCCAGCGGAGCCACGATCACAGCCGCGCCCCACTGGGTATAATTCGCTACCTTCCGAGTAAAGCCAGAAACCACATCCTCTGTGGTGTTCTGAGCTTTGGCTTGGTATTTTTTCTGCGTAATCTCCATCTACGCATCTCCGTCCATTAGCGGGTGGTCGCCGGCGCCAGGAACAAGGCGTTCATCAGTGCCATATTCAAACCGTCCATATAAGCTCGATAGGTCGGCTCCTGAGTGAAGCTGATCACCATGCCTTCACCCATCGGTTGCCAGATTAACAGAGGCTTGTAAGGGAGTTGTTGTTGTGTCTCATCCCATAAAAAGCCGCTGGCGATTAACGCTTCTTTGTCGGCAAACCAGGCAATGTTGCGGCCATGATTGATATCAATCGGAGCCAAAATGGTATTACCATTAAACAAGCTGACTAAACGTTGTTTTAAACCGGCGGCTAAAAAGTGGTCCTTATCAACGTCGGCATTCACCAATGCTCCGGATACCCAGTCAGGGTTTACGCCATGAGCCTGAATTTCAGTCATCAACTGCGCTTTTGAGGTGATTTCCGTGCCGTCAACGCGCGTTTCTTCCGCAGGCTTTTCAACCCCTTCTTTTGGGATAGCCCGTTCAACTTTGGTGTTTAACAGACCGGCTTCCACGGCCCAGCCGGAGGCGTTGCCTAAGGTCACTAACACACCACCGTCGGCCACCCAGCGTTTGAACGCCGCCACCGTTTCCGCATTAAAGACGCGGTCATAACCGGCACTTGCCGGTAAAATAAAGACATCAAAGCCAGCTAGATCGCCGCCGCGCAAGTCATCGGTACGAATCGCCGTCACCGGATAATTCATTTGCCGCTCAATCACATACCGCGTGTGGCCGGCATTGTACTGGCTGACGGGTTCATCCCACGCCATACCAATGTTAGGCGCAAACAAGCCATGCACATTACCCGAGCCAAAGTTTGGTCCTTCGGTGATCCAGCTGGTATCCACTCCCTGAATCGTTGCGCCGGTTTGTTCAGCCAGCTGTGCCAGTACCGTTGGCAGTTCCACATCAGGATTATCAGCGTGGGTAATCACCAGTGAGCCGCTTGGGTACTTGCCGGCCTGCTCGTGAGTAAAAGCTAACTCGCTTTGTTTTAGTTGCAGCCCTTGCCGCAGTGCCGCGGTCACCAAACGACCGGCGTTCATGTCACCCCAACGTACCAGATAACCAACCTCAGCATCGGCATTCAGTAGTTGTCCGGGGGCGATACGGCCTTCGCTAACGGCAACGCTGTCAACGCGTGGCACATCGTCACAACCGTCCACATCAACATTGAACATTAACGGCAACGACCAACCGGTTACATCATAAATCTGATCCGGTAAGTTATTATTGCGTCGTTGTTCCTGTTCCTCAATGAAGTCCGCAGCCATATCGACCTGTTCATCCATCAAGGTACTGATCATACGGTAGGCCGGCTGTGCTTTATCGATGATATAACTTCCAGCAGGGTAATCGGTTCCGCACACGCGAAAGTTTTCCTGCGCCTGCTGCACGTCAGCGCCTTGTTCAACCAACAACGACGCCAGTTTTCGCGCCGCCGCTGGGTCATCATCAGCGGCCACAATTAATGCTCGTTGTTCGTCATCTTCACCCGCTTTTATCGCGCTAAGCCGGTAATTCCAAAACTTTTCTAACAGTGCCTGACGACGCTCTGAGACCGTTTCTATGGTCGAAAGTGACGCAACAAAGTGCTGCTGAACACCATCGGCGTAGGTGAGAATAGAGCCGTCTTTACGCTCAAAGCGGTGGCCTCGTGCCGAGGCCATTTCATAGGTCATCGCCACGGAGCCGTGGTACAACGGCCAGCTTGCGCCATAGCCTGGGTAGAAAGCATCAAAAATCTCGCGGGTAAAGTAATCAAAGCCCTTCTTATCAAACCACGAGGCATTGTTTTTACCAATCCAGTTCAAGGTTTCCCGTTGCTGTTCGGTTATCAGTGGGTTATAAGGCCGTGCTTCAGGGGTAAAATAGTAGGTTGAATCGCCACCCATCTCGTGCAAGTCAACGAAAACCAATGGGTAATACTTCAGCAGAGCATCGACTTGCCCTTTAATTTCTGGTTGCGTCAACGCGATCCAGTCGCGGTTCATATCAAACAAGTAGTGGTTGGTGCGGCCACTGGGCCAGGGTTCATTGTGTTCAGCACTGCGGCGATCCGCCGAGTGCTCGAGTCCTGCCGTCATGTAATAGCGCTGTACAAAGCGCGCGCGGCCATCCGGGTTTTGCAACGGATCGATGAAGACCACCGTGTTTTTTAACCAGTCCTTGGTTTGTGGACGTTGATCATTGAGCAGATGATAAGCCGTCATCATCGCCGCCTCCGGAGAGGAGATCTCATTGCCGTGCACGCCGTAGGATAACCAAATGCTGGCTGGGGTTTCAGCGATCAGTCGTTGCGCCTCTTGCTGGCTGGTTTTACGGGGGTCCGCTAAACGCTGCATATTGCCAACGAAGTTATCAAAGTTGGCCATATTCTCCGCACTTGAGATAACGGCGTAGTAGAGCGTACGCCCTTCCCAGCTTTTGCCGTAATCCAGTAGTTTCACCTGATCGGGGAACGCCGCCGCCAACGCCTCGAAATACCGGCTCATGGCCTCCGGAGAGGTTATTTTCGTACCGATTGAGTAGCCTAAAACCTCCTCGACAGATGCTTTTCCGTTGCTATAGTTTGCTTCGGGCAGCATGGACGCTGCGCCACTTAACTGATCCGAGGCTGCTGCCGCGCTTGCGGCCGCAACGCTGAGTGTGAGGAACAACTTTTTCATTACGCTCATGTACTAACCTGTTTTTATCATTTTTGGTTCTACCTAATGTAAAAGCAGATTAGCACGTTGTGAAGCCGTTAAGAATTTTTTTGAAGGGGTAAAGGAATCAATGGACGATACAATTAGCCGCATCACGGATGAACAGACAAATTACGCAATGTTGATGCATTTATCACAATTCGCGACTTTTATCATACCCTTTATTGGTTGGCTCGCGCCAATTGTGATGTGGTTTTTAAAACGCGATAACGACTTTATTGACCGCCATGGCAAGTTTATTTTTAACTGGATGCTCAGCCTGGGCCTATATGGGATTGGTATTCTGCTGAGTTTTTTGGTGATGCCGATACTGAGTCTGGTGGCCGTACTGTTGTTTGCACTGTTTTCCATTGTGATGATAGTGCTGGCCGCGGTTCAAGCGAAGCAAGGTATGCTGAAACCTTACCTACTAAGCATTCCTTTCTTTAAATAGCGACAAAAGGCTACCGACTCGGTAGCCTTTTTTTCAACCCAGGCATTACTGGCAGGAGCCGCAACAAAAATCTTTGCCGTGTGTTGGTGTACTTTCGCGCTCGACGAAAAGCACGGTATTTTCTAATTCAATGTGCTGGTTAAGATCGTCGACCAACTCGCCAAGTCCCCGGTATAAAGCTTGCCAACTACCACAGGCACCCTCTGGTAAGGTTAAATTATTGGTCAGAGCGCTGATCTTGTTAATGTCCTGCTCGTGCTGAACATGCTCTTCTTCCATCACTGAAATCGGGCCGCTGGGATAAATATCGCGCGCCAGCATCGGAAATAAAATTTGTTCTTCCTTCATCATGTGGCTTTCCAGCTCATGAAGCATATTATCCAGGTGCTCAGCCAGGCCGTGCGGAGCCTCATCATGGTCGCCGTGCACTTCTTCGATTTTCAGCGCCAGTTGCTTTAATTCAGGCAACTGTTGGCGATGCACCTGATGGAAACGTTCAACGATAAATTCAATCAATTCGCGATTTGATTTTCCGGACCACTCACTGACAATGCTTGCTGTCATATTAACCTCTTATAGTCATCTAAAAACGGACAGCAATGACGTTTGCACAATTCAGGCCAACTTCTACCCCCTTGTGGATATTGAGGTTGCAGGCCAGCACGGTATGATTCACCCAGTGAATAAGGGTACATTTAACCGATAGTGTAAAAATAACCATGCTGCAACAAAGCCTTTTAGCGGATCTTGTCACCGATGTACCGGCGGCGGTGCGCCTGCAAAATTTGGTGAAAACCTTGCGCCAGCACTTTCATTGTGGCGCCGTTGTCCTGTTAAAACGCGACAGCGATGCGCTAAAGCCGGTTGCCATGCATGGGTTGGTTGATGAAGCCTTGGGACGTCGCTTTGTCATCGCGCAACATCCACGTCTTGCCACCCTGCTGTCATCGCGTAATCCAGTGCTGTTTGAGCCGAGCACCAGCCTTCCTGATCCCTATGACGGGCTATTGGCAGAACAACCGGGGGATGCATTACCCGTGCACGATTGTATGGGCATCAGTTTATACGTTGAAGGTCAATGTTGGGGCGTGCTCACGCTGGATGCATTACAGCCGGGTACCTTTAATGATCAATCCACGGTTGAGCTACAGCGTTTTAGCCTGATTGTCGAGGCAGCCATTCGCGTTGGTTCTCTGGAGCAACAGGTTAGAGCGCTACGCCAGAACCAACCACTGTCATCACCGGAAGCAAGCGTTTCAACCCGTACCGACTCGGAAATCATTGGAAACAGCCCGGCATTACAACAAATTTTGGCAGAGCTGCATGCGGTCGCTAAAGCCGATTTACCGGTCTTGCTATTGGGCGAGACCGGCGTTGGTAAAGAGTTGTTTGCCCGCGAGCTGCATCGCCACTCAACGCGTGCGGATAAACCAATGATTTACGTTAACTGTGCCGCTTTACCTGAATCGTTAGCTGAGTCCGAATTATTTGGTCATAGTAAAGGCGCATTCTCCGGTGCCAGCAGCGAACGCGGTGGACGCTTTGAGGCGGCTCACGGTGGCACATTATTTCTCGATGAAGTTGGCGAGCTACCGCTGTCGATTCAAGCCAAATTACTGCGGGTTTTGCAGAATGGCGAGGTTCAGCGGCTGGGCTCCGATAAGCCGCGCCAAGTCGATGTTCGCATTGTTGCCGCAACCAACCGTAATTTAAAGCAACAAGTGCGGGACGAGCAATTTCGCGCCGACCTTTATCACCGCTTATCGGTCTACCCTATTCCCATACCACCTCTGCGGGAACGCGAGGACGATATTTTGTTGCTCGCTGGTCATTTTCTCGAGTTAAACCGGAGTCGTCTGGGGTTGCGTGCGCTGCGCCTATCGTCCACGGCCGAATTGGCACTGAAGCAATATCGCTGGCCGGGCAACATCCGAGAACTCGAGCATGTCATTAGCCGCGCTGCCATCAAACTGTTGAGCGTTGGGGTTGATCACAACAGTATTGCGACCATCGATGATGATACGCTGGACTTGACCATGCCGTCGGTAGCCGCCACGCAAAGGCGGGATCTGCAGGATACCGTGCTGGCGGCCAATGAAGACATCAGCTTGCGTGACGCCGTAGAGTTTACGCAGAAACAAATGATCCGTCAGGCGCTGACACTGGAAGATGGCAACTGGAGTCGAGCCGCGAAGCGTTTAGGTGTAGACTCAAGCAACCTTCATAAACTTGCGAGTCGCTTGGGAATCAAATAGTCATGCAGTGGATGACCACAGTATTCTGGCGTTGTCTGGCGCTCAGTTTTGTCGCGCTGGGCTTTATCGGGTTGCTATTACCGGTAATGCCAACGGTACCTTTTTTAATCGTCGCCTTATGGGCAGCCAGCAAAGGCTGGCCGTCACTGGAGCGAAAACTCCTCGAACACCCCAAATACGGTGCCGACATTCGTGCCTGGCGCGAAACCCGCAGCGTCCGTCGTAGCGCCAAGTGGGCGGCTATCCTGATGATGACCGGTGGCTACATTATTCTGTGGTTTATCCAGTGGCCGCCGGTATGGCTTAAAATCACGGTTGGTGTCATTTTGGTCAGCGTCGGCAGTTGGCTGTGGACCCGTCCCGACCTTGTTGAAACGATAAAGAGCAACGATCATGAAAACACTGACGCATGAGCAAATGCTTCGTTATAACCGCCACATTGTTCTGCCTGCTATCGACATGGAAGGTCAGGAACGACTACTGAACAGTCAGGTGGTTGTGATTGGTGCCGGCGGCTTGGGTTGCGCGGTATTACCGTACCTCGTCAGTGCTGGCGTTGGCAGCGTTACCATCATTGATGCTGATACTATCGAGCGAAGCAATCTGCAGCGTCAGCCGCTGTACCGCGAACAAGACGTTGGTGGTAGCAAGGCCGAAACCGCTCAACAGCAGTTGCAACAACTCAACAGTGAAACACAACTGCGCGCGATTCATGGTTGGGCCGATGCCGACACACTGGCGTCACTCGAACAGCCCATTGATCTGATCATCGATTGTTGCGATAACCTGACCACCCGCAATCTGGTCAATGAGTTTTGTGTTAAGCACAGCATACCGCTGGTTTCCGGCTCTGCCATCCGCTTTGAAGGGCAACTTGCGGCGTTTTCTATGCAGCCCGGCGAACCCTGTTATCAGTGTTTTAGTCGGCTGTTTGGTGAGCAAAGTCTAAGCTGCACGGAGTCCGGCGTAGCTTCTCCTCTGGTTGGCGTAGTCGGCAGCATGCAGGCACTGGAAGCGCTGAAGATCTTAACAGGGGCCGGTAAGCCCCTGTTTGGTCAGCTATTAATGTTTGACGGCTTAAACGCAGAGTGGCAACGCTTTAAACTCAGCCCGTTTCCAAACTGCCCGGCTTGTGGTTAACCTGGGTTGCCATCAGCCCGCGGGGTTAAAAAGATACGCACGTAAACCATTACAAAAATCAGCAATGCGGCGGTCCAGGCGTAGCTGCTGATTAACAGCCAATCGGTTGTCCACTGCGGCCATACACTGACGCCCAGAACACGAGTTAACCCGGCAATCACCATCAACGCAAATGCCAGCGACATGATCGGTTTTGGCTGTAACGGCCTACCACTGTGGCCTAGCGACACGCGCGCCATCATCGCTAAAATCATGTTACCCATCGCTCCGGCAGTGAGTGCATGCATGGCGGTACTGCGAGTGATTTCGGCTCCCCAGTAATGCGCAGCCAGTAATGCCAACCCAAGCGGGATAAACCAGTAGGCAATGTGCAAAGACCAAAGTAACGGTACGCGGAAGGTTAACCAGATTTTCCAACGCAACACGCGAACAAAGTGCGCCAGCGCAGCAACGGCAAAAAGTGCCCCGAGCCAAAGGTCCGGAATGTACAAGGTGAGATTAAAAAAGTGCACCGCAAACAGCAGCCACAGCAGCCCAATGGACAAGCTTTCCAACCAGCCAATCGGCAATACTTTTTTGGTCATGGTGCCATTGGCTGTAAACATCGGCATCACCCGGCCGCCGATGATGGACATCAACAGCGTAACCAAGAACACACCGTTATAAGCGCCCAGGGTTTGCCACTCGTATTGCTTAAATTGATAGCCAACGTGCATCAACGCGCTGGACACCGCCAACAACAAAAGAATGGGAATAAAAAACAGATTGCGCGTTTGGTTCACTTTCAATACCAACCGTGCGAACAGAATGGCCGCGACCGTTAGTAGCGCAACATCAACGCTCATGACCAGCCACCAGGGTAAGCCTTCGCCAAACAACATCAGCAACCGCCCGGCACTCCACAGCAACGCGAGAATACCCAGTGTTGCGCCATGTGTTGCACGCATACCGGTCCAGTTCTGAACCGCTGTTAATAAGAACCCCAATACAATGGCTACGACAAAGCCGTAAATCATTTCATGACTGTGCCAGAACAGGATGTTGCCGTACACCGGCAGCTCTAGCGTCCCACTCAGCGCTAACCCCCACAATAGAATGGCGATGGCACTGAAAATAGCGCCGAATAAAAACATCGGCCGGTAAGCCTGGCGCAGAATGGGTGCCATTGCCATTTCTTTATCTAGCTGTGTAACTTGCATGATCCTGTCCTCTTGGCTCAATTAGCATTATCATACATTTTTAATGCACATTAAAACCACCCTTTATTGCTGAAAATAGTGTAGTACCCCAAAGATTATCGAAACCCCGGCTGACCTAACCCAACTACCCAAAAAGTGATAACAACGCGCGTAAACTGGCCTTTTTCAAAGCTTCTGTCTTTACCCACAATAGGTAGTTAAACAGCCGTCAGATAAAGCTCTATAGCCTTGATTATAAAGTAATTTATTTAAAAACCCCGTAAAGTAAGTGGTATCGATAACAGGGCTTATTAGGAGGTTTTTAATGAACCAGTCCGTATCAACATCGCCCGGCCAACGCAATTACGCATTGTTGCTCTCAACGCTTGCGTTTACCTTGTGTTTTGCCGTCTGGACGATTTTTTCCATCATCGGTATACAGATTAAGGACGATTTTAATCTTACCGATACTCAACTCGGTTTGTTGATGGCAACGCCGGTATTAACCGGTTCCATCAGTCGGATGTTTCTCGGCATTTGGACCGACCGTTTCGGTGGCAAAAAGGTGTTTGCCATCTTAATGTTGCTGACATCGGCCTGTGTCTATTTACTGACCTTTGCCGACAGCTACATCATGTTGCTGGTTGCCGCACTTGGGGTTGGTCTTGCCGGCGGCTCTTTTATTGTGGGTGTTACCTACACCGCTGCCTGGTTTGATGACGCTAAAGAGAAGCAAGGTACCGCGCTGGGTATTTTTGGCGCCGGTAATGTCGGCTCAGCGGTGACTAACTTTGGTGCGCCCTTTTTGCTGATCGCACTCGGTTGGCAGGGTACTGCACAAATTTACGCGACAGTGCTTGCCATCGCCGGCATCACGTTCTTCGTACTCGCCAAAGAAGATCCGCTGAAAAATGCCCGTCAGGAGAAACAACAGCAAGGCTTCTGGGAACAGTTGTCACCGCTGGGAGATCTGCGGGTCTGGCGCTTTTCCTTGTATTATTTCTTTGTTTTCGGCGCGTTCGTTGCGCTTGCGCTGTGGCTTCCGCATTATCTTATCGGCGTTTATCATCTGGATGTAAAAACCGCCGGTATGATTGCCGCGATGTATACCATTCCGGCCTCACTGTTTCGTATTCTTGGCGGCTGGATGTCCGACAAATACGGCGCCCGTCGGGTCATGTACTGGACCTTTATCGCGTCCGTAATTTGTACCTTCCTGTTAAGCTATCCAAGCACACAGTACGCCGTTCAGGGGGTTGATCAAGTCTACAACTTTCACTTAGAAGTGACCTTAGTTGGCTTTGTCTTCCTGACGTTTGTGCTGGGCTTTTTCATGTCGCTGGGTAAAGCCGCAGTATTTAAGCACATTCCCGTTTACTACCCGAAAAGCGTCGGCGCGGTTGGTGGCGTGGTTGGTATGATCGGTGGTTTAGGCGGCTTCTTATTACCGCTTACCTTCGGTATGCTGAATGACGTTATCGGCGTTTGGCAAAGCAGTTTCATGCTGTTGTTTGTCATTGCCGCGGGGGCGTTAGCCTGGATGCACTTTGCCATTCTTAAAGCAGAGCGCGTTGAATACCGTGAAGATCGTGAAGAGCGGGATCTGCCGGAATTGTCTACCCCGAACTCAATGGTGCTGGATGACTGGCGTCCGGAAGACGAAACCTTCTGGAAAGAAAAAGGCAAACGTATTGCTACCCGGAACCTGTGGATTTCCATCCCGAACTTATTCCTGGCGTTCGCGGTCTGGACCATCTGGAGTATTCTGGTGGTTAAAATGCCCGCGCTGGGCTTCCCGTACAGCCAAAACGAGTTATTCTGGTTAGCCGCATTGCCAGCGTTGTCCGGTGCTACCCTGAGGATTTTCTACAGCTTCATGGTGCCAATCTTCGGCGGCAGACGCTGGACCGCCATATCCACTGCCTCACTGCTCATTCCATGCGTGTGGATTGGCTTTGCCGTACAAAATACCGATACGCCATACATGATCATGCTGATCCTGGCACTACTGTGTGGTTTTGGCGGCGGTAACTTCTCCTCCAGCATGTCAAACATCAGCTTCTTCTATCCACAGAAGGAAAAAGGCGGCGCTCTGGGGATGAACGCCGGCCTTGGTAACCTGGGTGTTTCCGGTATGCAACTACTGGCGCCGTTAGTTATCGCAGCCAGTGTATTTGGAGGCATTGAAGGTGATCCACTGGTGGTACAACAAGGCGCGAATGCCGGTCAGGAAATCTGGCTGCAAAATGCTGCCTTCCTGTGGGTGCCATTGATTGTGATCGCCTCTGTAGCCGCCTGGTTTGGCATGAACGACATCTCGTCAGCCAAGGCGTCATTCAGCGACCAAGCGGTTATTTTTAAACGCAGCCATAACTGGATCATGTGTATCCTGTATCTCGGCACCTTTGGTAGCTTCATCGGCTTCGCCGCGGGCTTCCCACTGCTGTCCGGGATGCTGTTCCCTGAAGTCGATCCTACCGCCTATGCCTTCCTCGGGCCGCTGGTTGGCGCCCTTGCCCGACCTGCCGGGGGGATCATCGCTGATAAGCTGGGCGGCGCCCGGGTTACCTTCTGGAACTTCTTGTTAATGATTGTCGGTGTCCTTGGCGTCATCTACTTCCTGCCAATTGCGGGTACAGAAGGCAATTTCTGGGGCTTCTTCGCGGCGTTTATGTTGCTGTTTATCGCAACGGGTATCGGTAATGGCTCAACGTTCCGTATGGTACCGGTCATCTTCTTAAACCAACGCAAACGTGAACTCGGCGATACCGACCAGGCCATTAAGGAAGGCAACAAAGAGTCCGCTGCAGTCATTGGCTTTATTTCAGCATTTGCTGCCTACGGTGGTTTCTTTATTCCGAAAGCGTACGGTACGTCCATCAGCTTAACCGGTGGCGTTTCCGCGGCTTTAGTGAGCTTTATCATCTTTTACGCAGTCTGTGCTGTGATAACTTGGTGGTTCTACTCTCGCAAAAATGCACCAGATCCTTGTTAAGGATCTGGCAATAAAAAAGCCCGGTCACTTCAAATTAAAGTGACCGGGCTTTTTTTTGGTTTACGTTAAACTACTTCTTCGGTCGGAACGGCTTTATTACCGACTCGTCACAGGTTAAATACGGGCCTTCCATTAAGTCAATGCAGTAAGGCACTGCCGGAAACACGGCGTCTAAGCACTGACGAATGGCTTTCGGTTTACCCGGTAAGTTGATGATCAGTGACGAACCCCGCAAGCCAGCCGTTTGGCGCGATAAAATAGCCGTCGGTACGTATTTTAACGACTCCTGACGCATTAACTCTCCAAAGCCCGGCATCATCCGGTCGCAAACGGCTTCGGTGGCTTCCGGTGTGACATCGCGCTTAGCCGGACCGGTTCCGCCGGTGGTTACCACCAAACAGCAGCGTTGCTCGTCAACAAGCTCCCGCAAAGTAGCTTCTATCAGCGCCTGCTCATCTTCAATGACTCGATAAACCGGTTCCCAGGAGGACGTCAAATACGCTGTCAGCGTTTCCTGTATTGCCGGTCCGGACAGATCCTCATATTGACCGCGGCTGGCGCGGTCGCTGACGGTTACAATTCCGATACGTGCTGCTTCCATAATTCCTCAATCGTTATTCCACGTTAGCTGGCCTTTACCATACCAGCCAGTTGCAACCAGTAGCCATTACTCTCTTTATCACTCAGCTTCAGCGGCTGGCTGCCATCCATATTTGCTCTGAAACGTTCAATCCAGTCGAAGGTGCCCTCGGGCTGTGGACTGATGCGAACGCGGTCAACCAATCCCTGCATTGACGGCAATTGATTGATCAAATTGTAACGTGTACCAGACTGCGTTTGTATGCCGTTCAGCACGAAAACCTGTTTGCCGTCCTGGCTCTTTACCGTGCGCCCCTGTGGGTATTTAATGCAGCAAAGTTCACACTGATCTTTGGGTCGGTTTTCTGAGCGCGCTGTAAAACAGCGTCCTGACCAGGCCAACGGCATATGACCCAAGGCAAACACTTCGGTCTGAAACAGATTTCGTACCGAGCTGACCTGTGGCTGTTTCAAAATGTCACTCAGCCATTGCTGAGACAACTCATAGGGTGTCACCCAATGATTCATGCCCATATCCACAAAGCGGCGCAGTGCCTCATGGTTATAGATATTGACTGCAGAACCAACAGTGAAGTTAACCCCATGCTCGCGCAAGTATGGGATCGCACCGACGTCATTGGCTTCAACCTCGAACTCTCCGTTGTTGCAATATTTTGCCATTTGCGCCAGCTCCGCCGGCGCTTCAAGTAAGGTCATGGTCGACAGACATACCTGTTTACCGGCCTCACGCAGTTCATGGGCAATGGTTAGATAGTCATCCAGGTTCAGTTCACGGCGTTTACTGCAGACGGTTTCGCCCAGGTACACCCGGTCGACATCAGATTCAGCCACCTGCCGGTAAAAGGCTTTTACTTTGGCTTTTGGCCAAAAATATAAAATCGGTCCTAATGCAATTTGCATAATTTACTTCCACTTTCGGTGATAGGCGCCTA
Source organism: Idiomarina aquatica (assembly GCF_003987185.1). Classification (GTDB taxonomy): domain Bacteria; phylum Pseudomonadota; class Gammaproteobacteria; order Enterobacterales; family Alteromonadaceae; genus Idiomarina; species Idiomarina aquatica. Next base: position 1,274,699 of record NZ_PIPS01000001.1, read on the forward strand.
ACGTCGTTTGGCTGCCTTCAGATAGCGATGACAATACGCGGTCCCACTCGTGCTCTACTTCAAACTGTTCCGGGTTTTGCATGACCCGGTCAATCGCCTGCCGCCATACCTTGGTAATTTGTGCGACATAAGCCGGACTGCGTTGTCGCCCTTCGATTTTTAGCGACGCAATGCCCTCTTTGTGAAGTTGCGGTAGCAGGCTCAAGGTGTTTAAGCTGGTCGGTTCTTCGAGCACATTGTAGAGTTCATCATCGACCTGGAAACGCCCTTTACACAGGGTCGGATAGCCAGCATTTTCGCCTTCGCCAAAACGGTCAATCACCACACCGTTTAAACGCGACTCCAGCCGGCTACCCTGATGCTCCCATTCAACATAAGCCGCCGGAGAGCAGGCGCCAGCGGTGTTTGGCGATTCTCCGGTCATGTAAGAACTTAAATAGCAACGGCCCTCGGCCATAATGCAGAGACTGCCAAACGCAAAGACTTCCAACTCGATATCGGTGGTTCGCGCTAACGCCCGCACTTGCTGCATCGATAATACGCGCGGTAATACCACCCGGCTGATACCGTACTGACGATAGAATTCAATGGCTCCCGCATTGGTGGCTGACGCCTGAACACTTAAGTGCCGCTCAATCCGTGGATAACGCTCAGCGGCATAGCCCAATACCGCAATATCTGAAATGATCAGTACATCGGCACCGGCGGCTACCGCCCCGTCTACCGCATCCCGCCACTTTGTCCAATTATTGGCGTGGGCAAAGGTATTAATGGCAACGTGCAGTTTCTTGCCATGCCGGTGAACATAGTCGGCAGCTTCCGCCAGTTTAAGCGCATTTAAGTTCAGCCCCGCGAAATGGCGGGCATTGGTTTCATCTTTTAAGCCGACGTAAACCGCGTCCGCGCCGTTTTCAATCGCCGCTTTTAATGCGGGAATACTGCCTGCAGGACATAATAATTCCATAACGGCCTCGAGTTTTTGTTCAGTTTTTTATTTAGGTTAATAAAAGCGAATTTCACTTGATCTATTATAAAGACACATTCCAAATATTTATTTAAAAGAGTGAGATAATAATGGATACCAACAAAGGGGTAGCGCGCGCGTTTCAAGGGTTTGCTATGGCCCATCAATTCATCCCTGCCAGCCTTAAATTAAAACCGATTGAGTTGCTGTTAAATCGACTTTTTGCGACCGAAATCGACGCCGATGAACTTGATTTTTTGAGGGACAAATCCGTCGCTATTGAGGTATTGGATGTATCCCTGTCGTTCTCTGTGAGCCTAGTCAATAAACGTCTTCGCGTGCGTTCAGAAGCGGCTTCGGCCGATGCACGGATGAGCGCCAACAGCACCGATTTCTTGTTATTAATTCATAATAAGGTGGATCCCGACACACTGTTCTTTCGGCGTCAGCTACGCGTCGAAGGTAATACGGAACTGGGACTATCCCTTAAAAATTTCCTTGACACTATTGAGGTAGATCAAAAGCTGCCGCAGCCGTTATTCCGCCTCGGTGATAAACTGGCGTCCTATTTACAGCAAAGAAAAGATGAAATAATAGTCTCATCGTAAAACCAGTTGCTTTGACAAGAGTCAAGAGGTCGTTATGTCAGTCATTCAGTGGGATAAAAAGTTAATCGATAAGTACAACATTAACGGCCCTCGCTACACCTCCTATCCGACCGCATTGATGCTGTCCGATCAGTTCGATCGGGGACGCATTGACCACGCGTTGCAAGCGGCCGGAGACGAGTTGTGCCTGTACCTTCATTTGCCGTTTTGCCACAAGCTTTGTTACTACTGTGGTTGCAATAAAGTGATTACGCGGCACCAGCATAAAGCCGATAAATACCTCGACTATTTAGCCAAAGAGATGGCGATGTATCAGCCTTTGGTCGCCGACAAACGGATTCGTCAAATCCATCTTGGCGGCGGCACGCCAACCTTTTTGACGGAACAACAATTGACTCGCTTGATGGCGCTTGTTCACCAGCATTTTCGTTTTGTCGATAATGCCGAAGTCAGCATCGAAATCGATCCACGCAGTTGCAGTGACGAAAAACTACGTCACCTGCGCACGTTGGGCTTTAACCGCGTTAGTTATGGGGTGCAGGATTTCGATACGAAAGTACAAATTGCCATTAACCGGGTACAGGATGTCGACCTGATCCGTCATCAGCTCAAATTGAGCAAAGCGTTGGGTTTTGAATCGATTAATCTGGATCTTATCTACGGTTTGCCTTATCAACAGCCGGAAACATTTAAAAAGTCCATTGAGCAGGTCATCGAGATGGATCCCGATCGTATTTCGGTATTCAGTTATGCCCATTTACCACAACGGTTTGCTGGCCAGCGGAAAATCCCTGAGGAGTCAATTCCGCGCCCCTCAGTGAAGTTGAGCTTACTGGAACAGGCGATTACCCAGCTTAGTGAAGCCGGCTATCAGTTTATTGGTATGGATCACTTTGCCAAAGCCAATGATGGCTTGGCAATTGCGCAGCGAGAGGGTCGTTTACAACGTAATTTCCAGGGCTACACAACCGACGGTCAGGATGCCTTGCTGGGGCTTGGTGTTTCGTCCATCAGTCAGGTAAACGGCGTGCTATGGCAGCACGAGAAAGAGCTACCGGCCTATTACAAAATGATTGATAGTGGTCAGCGCCCGATTATCAAAGGCATGGCGCTTAACGATGAGGATAAGCTGCGGGCTGCGCTGATTTCACAAGTGATTTGTCACTTCGAATTAGATATTGAAGCGTTTAAAGCACAATGGCAGCTCGACGACTTCTGGGCGCACTTTGCCGAAGCCATTCCGCTATTAAAACCATTTATTGAGGACGGCCTGGTCGACGTTTCGGACAAAAAACTCCGCGTTACCGATTTAGGCCGACTGTGGGTCCGCAGCATCTGCGCCTGCTTCGACGAATACCTCGACCACGGTCAGAACCGCTACTCGAAGGTGGTTTAGGCTCGCTTTGCTCGCGATTTGGGCGCTTCGCGCGGGATAGGCTCGCTTTGCTCACGGCTTAGGGCTGCGCCGGTTTAGGCTTCGCGATACACCATGAGCATAGCGAATCTAAACCGCGAGCGCAGCGAGCTTAGAAAACGCTCTTATTCAGCCACAGATGCAACAGGATACTCGCGATATACCCCAACGCGATAACCGGCGTCCACTTTAAGTGTGAGGCGAAGGTGTAATAGCCACGGGCCTGTCCCATCAGCGCGACACCCGCTGCCGAGCCAATAGACAGCAGACTACCGCCGGTACCGGCGGTCAGGGTGATAAGTAACCATTGACCATGTGACATCTCGGGTTCCATCGACAGTACCGCGAACATCACCGGGATGTTATCAATCACCGCTGATACGATGCCCAGAATACTGTTCGCCATAGTATGGCTAAAGTCACCGTATAAGGTTTCTGACAGCATGCTCAGATACCCCATAAAGCCGAGGCCACCGACGCAAAGCACAATACCGTAGAAGAACAATAAGGTATCCCATTCTGCCCGTGATACCCGGCTAAAGACATCAAAAGGCACAATGCCGCCGAGTTGTTCTAACCGTTTCTGGTCGCCGGCACGTTCGGCCATTGCGCGTTTGCGTGCTAACGAGCCAGGTAAGGTCATGCGCAAGAAGTAGCCAAAGAACTGCAAATAGCCCAGTCCCATCATCATGCCAAGAACCGGTGGCAGATGCAGCCAGATATGGCAAGTAACCGCCGTGGCTACGGTGAGCAGAAATAAAAAGGTAATGCGCAGCGCACCACGTTTTAATTCGACCTCTGTATGCAGAGTGCTTGGGTATTTGTTTTCGATAAACACACTCATGATCAGTGCTGGGATCAAGTAGTTTGCTACCGATGGCAGGAATAATCTCAGAAACTCCGTAAAGGTGACCTGACCAGCCTGCCAAACCATCAACGTCGTGATGTCACCGAATGGACTGAACGCTCCACCGGCATTGGCTGCGATAACGATGCTGGTGCAACACAACGCAACAAACTTCTTATCACCTTCGGCAACTTTCATGACCACCGCACACATGAGCAATGCCGTAGTCAGGTTATCGGCGATCGGCGAAATAAAGAATGCCAATATGCCCGTTATCCAGAACAGTTTTCGGTAACTGAAGCCCTTCTTTAGCAACCAGGCTCGTAACGCATCAAATAGACGGCGTTCTTCCATCGCATTAATGTAGGTCATTGCCACTAACAGGAATAACATCAGTTCGGCAAATTCCAGCAAGTTATGCCGAAACGCTTCCTCGGCGAGCGGGGCTTTATCGCCGGTGTAAACAAATCCTATCAATATCCATATGATACCGGCAGCAACCAGCACCGGCTTGGATTTGCGCATATGGAGTTTTTCTTCCCCCATGACCAGGATATAGGCGAGGATAAAGATAACGATGGCAGCAAAGCCAATATTCGTCGAGGTGAGATCGATACGGTCAGCAGGGGATCCTGCTGCCAGTACTGATACCGAAAAGAACAACGTGATAACGGTAAGCAGTAGTTTTGTCATAGCGCTGGTCAGGCGCAGGCTGTAGACACTACATAACCTGCACCAACTCTCCCTGTTTGTTAATGGTTAAAAAGTGCTTGATCATGCCGGCTTGTATTTGTTGCACCATCATCTCTAATGGCTGAGTCGCTTCATCACTGGATGCAGGGTGACCGCCACGCCCGTCCATGGCACTGACAAAAGCGATATCCCAGTCAATATCCGTGCGCTTTGACTCTTCAACCAAGGTCTCGAACGACTCGACTTCCTCGGGGAGCTTATCAACACACAAAACGGGCTCCAGATTACCGCCGGCTTGTTGCTCAAACTGTGATTTTTGTGCATCCGTCGGCTGATCCGGCAGTTGTGCCTTTGCCAGCACAAACAACAAACGCTGTGGCTCGGGTTGCTGTTTGGCCATTTGAATAAAATCTTGGTAGCTTGTGATGTCCATAGGCTCACCTGTTGGTTATAAATTCGCGCGGATAGTAGCACAAGCCAAAGCACAATATGTTAATAAAAAGAGGGACATAATGTCCCTCTTTAGTGGTAGTCCCGCAATTAGCTCGCCTGTCGCATGCCTTCGTTGGCTTGTGCAGCACCTACGGCAACTTCAGCCGGTTGCTTACGGTGGTAATGCCGCAACGCGTGTTCCTGACGACGTCCGGAGCTAAAGGCTGATACTCGTTTTAGGTATCCGATGACCCGGGTACCGTAGTCGATATCCGGAGATCCACAATCCGGGCAGTGCGCTAAGGTACGCTTATCAATGTGTTCACAGCGGTTACAGATCGTGATTTTTACGTTAATGCAGAAGTAATTACAGCCGGTTTTTGCGGCCAAATTGATCAACGATAGGTAACCATCCGTGGTCAGCTTTTCATCCAGGTTCAAGTGCAGTGCCGAGCCGCCGTCGAGGTAGTCAATTAACTCCTTGCCGTGCAGAATAAATTTATCCAGGGCGTTGGTTTGCTCGTCTTCAACCACATAAAAATAGGAGTTATAACAGTCGCGTGTCACCTGATAACCGTCTGCTTTGTCCCATTTTGAATTTTTCACACCAAGGTTTTCAGCCGGCACAAACTCGGTGTTAAACAGATAGCCATAGGTCAGTTTCGCCTGTTTGTTCGCATCATAAATGACCTTCAAATGCTGCTGAACAAAACGTTTATAGGCGTCGTTGTTACCCACCGTAATGCCCTGCGATTCGGCAGCTTCCGCCATACCGTTAATGCCAATCGTTAAGAACTGTTTATCGAGACTGATGAAGCCCGCATCATAAACGGTAAGTAACCCTGCACCTTTGTATTCTTCCATCATTGCCCGGTATGCAACCTGATATTTATGAATTTTCTGTACTTCGGTTTCCAGATCGCGGCCATCCTGAACCAGACGATTCATGTTGATGGTAATGACATTGATCGACCCGGTCGCGACACCTCCGGCACCCAGGGTGTAGGAAAACGTGTTATCACTGATTTCATTCCGCAAACGGCAACACGATGCCAGTGAGTCTGCGTTATCTGACAAGTAAATAAAGAATGAGCTGCCCTGCGAAAGTTCCGCTGCCATTTTTTTAGCAAACGTCTGGTCTTTACACTGGCCATTGTCCGTTAACATTGCCACGGTCACGACCGGGAACGTCAGAATGGTTTTCTCGCGTTCCTTGTTAAACCAGTCGAGGAAAAAGTCCTGCAATGCACTAACCGACTCCCACTGTGGCTTGGTAAAGTCGGCAGGAAACACAAAATCGCCAAACATCGATTCAAAATAATGCTTATCGTAAATGGAGATATTCCAGAATACGCTTTGATATCCTCGTGCTGCGGCGGGTTGATTCAGAGCATAAACCACATGCTGAAGATGATTAGCAATTTCGTGGCGATGTGTGGCTAAGTAGTTGTCGCCGTAATCTTTGCGGGCAAAATAGTCAAAATAGGTAAGAAACTCGACCGTCGCAACGGCACCGGCAAACTGCGAGCTGACCGCGAACACAAAGTTCACGAAGGTACCGCAAAAGGATTCCAGATGCTTCGGCGCCTGCGATTCGCCCCCGAGCTTAGTGAGTCCGTCACGCAAAAATGGGTACATGGTGACCGAAACACAATAGGGTTTTAGGCTGGTTTCATCGTGCACGTAGATTTCATGATCTTCAATTTGACGAACGTACTCTCTGGCCAGGTCTTCATCGAATAACTCAGCGATCTTATTACTGACCTGTTTGCGGTTAACCTGGACAAAAAAGTCCTTCATTAATTCGGCTTCCAAGGTGGCAATGTTCTTTTGCGTGACATTGGCGTTGGCGTCCATCTTTGAACCGTCAGCCGCATTCTGGGCGTGCAGGTAGTCGTTAATAAAATTAACTTTGCCGGTGACTTGCTGTTCGGTTAAGCGCAACATAATTATTCTCCTTATTGAAACGCAACATTCAGCACTTGCTGGTTGCGCAAATCATAAAACTTCTGATTTGTTGTAGGGCTGTCGAGCCCGCCGAGTTCTTTCACCCAGGGGCCGGTTTTTAGAAAATCCAGGTGCTCACGCAGTTGAATGGACACGTTGTCATAACCCGTATACAAGCAGGTTTTTATTCCCCGACGGCGAGCCAGCTTCAGACACGCCTTCAGCATCTCAGGCCGCCATTCTCCGCCCATAAACGCCAAACAGGTAATAAACCCCTGGTAACGATTAAGTTGCTGCGCCAGATAATCCAGGGTTAACTCCAGACCGGAACCGACGGCCCAGGTATCGGCACTGTGGCAGCCTTTACACCCAACAGGGCAGCCGGTCATGGTATAAGCCAAAGACACCTCGCCAGGGACTTCCTGAAAGACCACTTCCTCGCTACAGTAACGAAACAACGCATCGCGCATAAAACACCATATATAGTTATTAAACTTCTTATTAGCACTAGATATTGTGTTTAAGGCTAATCTGTTTTTGGGCTTTTGCGTTGATCAGTGTCAACGATTCATGAGGCTATTGCTTACTGTTTGAATTCCCTGAGTTTTCTTAGAGAGGGTTAATTTAACCCTGTCGGTAAAATAAACCCCAACCAGTATGGTAGGAATCACCTATACTCATAAAAATTCGTTTTATTTCATATGGTTAACTATTGGCCTGTTAATTGCTCTAGAGAAGTGCACACATTTTTAGCGCTACAACAAAAGCAATTAAAGGAGGTCGTGAATGGCCGGGTATCGTAAGTTATGGTGGATACTCATTTGTATCCTCGCTATTACCTTTGGCATTTTGGGGTACTTTGGTAAAGAAGTTTATCGTGAGGCTCCCCCTATCCCTGATCAGTTTGTTACCCCGCAAGGCAAGGTTATCGCCACGGAGGATAGTATTCTGGACGGGCAAACCGCATGGCAGTCTGTGGGCGGCATGCAGTTGGGCTCTATTTGGGGCCACGGCGCGTATCAGGCGCCCGACTGGACAGCCGATTGGTTGCATCGCGAGCTGATCGCCTGGTTAGAAATTCGCGCGCAGGAAGTCTTCAATCAACCCTATGACTCACTGACAGGCGCTCAGCAAAACCAGCTGCAGTATGAACTGAAGCAAGAGTATCGTACCAATACTTACGATAAAGACAGCAACCGCGTGATCTTGAGTGATCGCCGGGTACAAGCCATTGAGCAGACCGCAGATTATTATTCACGCCTGTTCAGCGATGATCCTGAGCTTCGCCCTACCCGTGTCAGCTACGCGATGAAGGAAAACACGTTACCTTCGGCAGAACGCCGCGCGGTAATGACCGATTTCTTCTTTTGGACCGCATGGGCAGCCGCAACCGAACGCCCGGATGCAGACGTTACCTATACCAACAACTGGCCTCACGAGCAGTTAATCGACAACGTTCCGAGCGCAGAGAACATCATCTGGTCGATCGTCAGTGTGATTTTGCTGATTGCTGGTGTTGGCGGATTGATTTGGGGCTGGGCATTCCTGCGTAATCACGACGAGGAAGACCCCGCCGCACCCAAAGAAGACCCGTTAACCAAGATTAAACTGACGCCATCGCAAAAAGCGTTAGGTAAATACTTATTTATCGTTGTCGCACTGTTCTCACTGCAAGTATTACTGGGTGGCTTTACCGCGCACTATACGGTTGAAGGCCAGGAGTTTTATGGCATCGACGTATCACAGTGGTTCCCGTATTCATTGGTCAGAACCTGGCACATTCAAGCCGCGCTGTTCTGGATCGCGACGGGATTCCTGGCGGCAGGTTTATTTTTGGCCCCCATCATTAACGGTGGCAAAGATCCGAAATACCAGAAACTGGGCGTCGACATCTTATTCTGGGCATTAGTGTTGGTGGTCGCCGGTACCTTTATCGGTAACTATCTTGCCATCGCACAGATCATGCCTGAGCATTTGAACTTCTGGCTCGGTCACCAAGGTTATGAATACGTCGATCTGGGACGTCTATGGCAGATTGGTAAATTCCTTGGCATCGTCTTCTGGCTGGTACTGATGATGCGCGGCGTTGCCGGTGCGTTCAAGGTAAAAGGCGATAAGAACCTATTGGCGTTATTCACCGCTTCCGTGGTTGCCATCGGGCTGTTTTACGGCGCTGGTTTCTTCTACGGTGAACGTACCCATATTTCTATCATGGAATACTGGCGCTGGTGGATTGTCCACCTGTGGGTAGAAGGATTCTTTGAAGTTTTCGCCACCGCCGCACTCGCGTTCATCTTCCACAATATGGGGCTGGTATCACGCCGTATGGCGACCGTGGCTTCACTGGCTTCAGCATCGCTGTTCATGCTTGGTGGCGTTCCCGGTACCTTCCACCACTTGTACTTCTCTGGCACCACCACGCCGGTGATGGCCGTTGGTGCGACGTTCTCAGCGCTGGAAGTGGTACCGTTGATTGTGCTGGGCTGGGAAGCCTGGGAAAACTACAGCCTGCAGAAGAAAGCCGACTGGATGCAACGCCTCAAATGGCCACTCATGTGCTTCGTCGCGGTTGCCTTCTGGAATATGCTCGGCGCCGGTGTGCTTGGTTTCATGATCAACCCACCGATCTCGCTCTATTACGTCCAAGGCCTGAACACCACGCCAACCCACGCGCACGCAGCGCTGTTCGGGGTCTACGGCTTCCTGGCACTGGGCTTTGTGCTACTGGTACTGCGCTACATTCGTCCAACTCTTCAGTTTGACGACAAGCTCATGAAAATGGCGTTCTGGACCATGAACATCGGCTTGTGCCTGATGCTCTTCACCAGCTTGTTGCCGGTTGGCTTCATTCAGTTCTACGCCGCCGCGACCGAAGGTCTCTGGTATGCACGTAGCGAAGCCTTCATGCAACAACCGCTGCTGCAAGGCCTGCGTTGGTTCCGTACCGTTGGCGATATGATCTTCATCGTCGGTGCGCTAGCCATCAGCTGGCAAGTGGTTAAAGGCTTGAAGCACAAGTCCGCTTAACCTCATACAGCCGGGTTTCCGCCCTCCGCGGAAACCCGCTTATGCACTTTAGGAGGAGCCATGCAGTTAATCGAAAAGTTAGGTTACGTAAACCGCCTACAATGTTCCAGCAAACAACAGGATTTAACCCAGCGTATCGCTCAGCTTGAGTCAGACAACCAACAGTTGAGATCTGAACTTGAGTCCGCTAACACCATCGTATCCAGACAGCAGCAAGAACTCGCTGACGTTCACCAGCGATTTGCATTCATCGAAAATTTCACGCAGTCATTAGCCGGCTACCAGAATACCTTTTCGCGGCTAAGTGAATTGTTGCAACGCGAACGCGAAACGCTGCTGACCATTGATCAGAATAATCAGACCGGGGAGTCAACCATGTCTGCTGTGGTAGGCAACCTGAGCGCCATTGTCGATGACATTGAAGCCACCTCAGAAAGCGTTTCTGCATTGAAACACCACACTCAGGAAATTGAAAAAACCAGCGCCGATGTCAGAGGCGTTGCCGAGACCACCAACTTGCTGAGTTTGAACGCCAACATCGAAGCGGCACGTGCCGGCGAACATGGTCGCGGCTTTACCGTCGTCGCAAACGAGGTAAGAGCTTTATCACAACGCACCACGGAGCTCACCGACCGCATTAACGACAAAGTCGGACAAATTGTGCTGGGGGTTGATGCAAGTCATAGCCGCAGTATTGAGGCGATGCAAACGACGCGCGACAATATTGCGTCCACAAAGCACTATCTGGCTTCGTTAGCAGAAGAAAATCAGCACATTAAACAGCTGAGCGGCAGCATTTCCAATAGCGCCTTACTGGCTCAAATTGAACTGGCGAATATTGAAGAAATGCAGTTAAGAATGGACGTCTACCGGGTCTATCTCGGCACCCTCGCGGCGGAACAGTGTGATGTGGTCGACTCAAACACCTGCGGTATTGGCCGGTGGTACTATTCTGAGCTGTTTCGACAACGGTTTAAATCTCATCACAGCTATCAGGCCATCGAAGCCCCGCATGATCAAGTGCATCAATGCGCTCAAGCGGTAGTCAACGCCGTACAAACGAACAATCGCCCGCTTGCACAACAAAAACTCGCTGAAATGGAGCAATACAATCGCGAGGTTAATGAACACATCCAGACGATGTCGGAGAACTTACTGGAGGAGGTATGAGCCGTAAACCAAATACCAAAACAGCCATGTACCAGCTACTGGATACCATTCGCGAACACATTCCATTCGGTTTAAAAGAGGCGGATATGTGCCAGGGCATTTGCCGCGGGTGTTCGAAAAAAATGATGGAAATGCTTGATGCCGAAGTCAGCCAGTGGCAAGCCGATCTCGATAACGACTTGGCTGAACCGACCCTGGCTGACCTGGTGTTTATGGAAAAACTGGCACGCCGCACAAAAAAAATCTTACAGCGTAATCATTTGATGAACTAACTGAGTAGATAAACGTGTTCAGTTACGGGGTTTTCCTCGGTTGAGGTACCGTTGATCACGCCTTCGTCGGACTCCAACTGTTCAATACTGAAGCGCTGGCCAAAACCGGATTCCACCTCACCTTCGGTGACTGAAAACGGTGGCCCCTGCCGAAAACCAACCGGGTATTGCAGTGTAATCAACAACCCCTGCGCTGCGGGCGGTAATTGTTCACTTAACTGCTTAACGTAACGGCTGCGCATTTCCGGCGGCAACGCTATCATGGCGGCACGATCATACCAGACATCAACCTCAGCAAGGTCCTGCGCAGTTAACGCAAAAAAATCACCAACCCAGACCACCAGTTGCCCACACGCGTACTGCTTAAACACGCCTTGCTGAGTGATCTCAGCGGTCAGACCGTTTTCCTCGAACAGTTGAGCGACGGCCAGCTCACTGAGTTCAACGCCAAAAACGCGATAGCCCTGAGCCATCAACCAAATTAGATCGTTGGACTTGCCACATAAGGGGACGAATACCAATGATCCAGGCTTAGCGAAGGTTTTAAAATAGCGACAAAGCATGTCATGCGGCTGCGGACGATGAAAACCTATCTGTTGGTTTTGCCAACGTTCATGCCAAAAGCTGGCTTCCATGTATTACTCCTAAACTAAAAAAGCACCCGCAAAGGGTGCCTTTTACTGTGTAAAAGATCCAGTCAAGTTCGATGCTATTTTATTGCAACAGCGGCGATCCTGTACTGGCAAAATCGAAACCTTTAATCTCCGCCTCATTTGCCAGTGCCTGAATGTATTGTGATACGGCTTTGCGGTGTACTTTCTCTTCAAGATACTCCGCCACTTTTTCACGTACCGCTTCGTACGGAAGCGCCTTGCCTTCAATTTTATGATCCACCGACACTACATGGAAGCCATAGCGGGTTTCCACCGGGTATTTCATGATACCGGTGTCAGCCGTAAACAACTGACGCTCAAACTCTGGAACCGTTTGCCCTTTGCTCAATTGACCCAAATTACCATCGGTTTCCTTCGATGGACAGGATGAGTATTGGCGTGCAAGCTGAGCAAAATCATCGCCTTGATTCAGTTGTTCGATTAACTGCTCGGCCATGCGCTTAGCATTCACCCGTTCGAGATCATCATCCGGTGCTGCAGCCAGCAAAATATGCCGTGCTTCCACAATGGGTGACGTTTTAAAGCGTTCAGGGTTTTGCTCAAAATACTGGCGACACGCCTGCTCATCCGCACTTGGCCGGGCAACCTCGCGTTCAATCAGCACTTCAATAAAGTCATCTTCGGCACCCTGTGCGGCATCATCAAGCACTTCGATACCGAGCTCCTTTGCCCGCTGTTTAAACAATTCCCCAATAACCAGGGCTTCAGCTGCTTTACTCATCGCTTCTTCGCGAGTATCCGCAGGGTGATATTGCATTTCTTCCAGGATTGCTTTTTCCGGAATTTCAACGTGATTAACTTGAATCATAATACTGTCCTTGAGGGGACTGTTGTCCCCTCTACTGCATAAATCTTAGCGGGCGAACTTTTTCCGCACCACTTGGTGCTGACGCGCAACATACTGCACCGGTACGCTGAACATATGCACCAGTCGCGAAAATGGGAAGATAAGGAAAATGGTCATCCCCAACACCACGTGCAGCTTGAACACCCAATCCACCGGCGTATTGGCGATCGCTGCCACGGCATCAACCGGATCCAGGGTGACGATGTTCTGAGCCCAGGTCATTAAGGCCACCATAACCGCTGCTTTCTCACCTTCAGCACCGTAAGTGACGTGGCTGATAGAGTAGAAAATCGACACCAGACCCAATACCAGTTGCGCCAGCAAAATCCACAACAGCAGAATATCCATGGTCGAGCTGTTGGCACGAACCCGCGTGTTGTTCATGCGACGGTTGACAAGAATTGCTAAGCCATACAAGCAGATCAGACCAAAGATGCCACCCATAATGATAGCAACCCACTGTTTCATCTCATTGGTTACGCCCAGCATATGCCAGATTGGTTTAGGGGTCAGCAAGCCGACCAGGTGACCAAAGAAAATACCAATGATACCGATGTGAAACGGCAGACTGCCTTTGCGCAGCTGTTTACTTTCCAAAATCTGGCTGGAGCTGGTCTTCCACGTATATTGTTCGCGGTCGTAGCGAATCCAGGTTCCGATAAAAAATACAGCCAGGGCAATATAAGGATATACGCCGAAGGCCAACATATTAATGTAATCCATGATGCTCTCCTTAAATCCCTGAAACTTTGCGTGGCTGTGCGTTGCCTGACTGCAACAGCTCATCCGTATTCAACGGCACAAACTGATCGCGGCGCTGGCTTTCTGACGGACGATGTTGTGCGGTTGGGCACCCCTGGGTTTGATCCGTACCGGTAAAGGTAACCGCTTCCTCTTCCCAGACTTTGTCCAACGCTTTCGCCGTATCGTCACGTTTTTCATCCGCAATTTGGCGGCGCACATCATCGAGATCGATGTCGATGCCTGACGCATGCAACAGCACTTCAAACAACAGTGAGTAGTTACTGCCACGCTGTTCCAGACGAGCCGTAAGCAGTGCCAAAATATGCGCCACTTCTTCCAAGCCCAGACGCGCGTTGTCGTCGCCTTGTGTTGATAAAAACTCTAGGTACAGCGGGATATAATCGGGCAGTTCCTTAACGCCCAATTCCAACCCGGCCTGTTTGTATTGATTGTTTAAATCAACCATCGCCTGACCACGGTCACGAGATTCACCATGGACGTGTTCGAACAGCAGCAATGACAATGCCCGGCCGCGCTCAAACAAGCTGTCGTATTCCGACTGCCAGTCCATCAACCGCATCTCGCAGCGACTGTGTAAAAATTCCAATAGCGCGGCTTTGTCGTTAGCGGCCAGAGTGGACTGCTCAATCAACCCTTCAAGTTCTGCCCGAGCCTCAATCAGCTCGGGTTTCGGGTAGTCCAGTAATAAAGAAATAACCTGTAAAACTTGCATCTGATTACTCCTTCATCGTTACAGGGATGACCTGGCGGACGGTTTGCTTCTTCGCGCCAAACAAGTTCACACCGTTATTGCCATCGCTACAGCCGTTGCCGAAGCTAAAGCCGCAGCCGCCTTTCATGTCGTACGCATTTTCGGCGTATGCGCGGTGACTGGTCGGAATCACAAAACGATCTTCGTAATCAGCCAAAGCCATGTAACGGTACATTTCTTCAACCTGATTTTTACTCAAGCCGACTTGTTTCAGCACATTCAGGTCTTCCACGCCATCAACATGGTGTGAGCGCATGTAGGAGCGCATAGCAATCATGCGTTCCAGCGCCCGAATGATCGGTTTCTCGTCGCCCGCCGTCAGCAAGTTGGCCAGGTAACGCAGCGGAATACGCAGCGACTTCAGATCCGGAATTTCTCCGTCCATGCCCACATGACCGGCTTCTACTGCGCTTTGAATCGGCGACAGCGGCGGTACGTACCAAACCATTGGCAAGGTCCGGTATTCAGGGTGCAATGGCAGTGCGACTTTCCACTGCATCGCCATCATGTAAACCGGCGAGCGCTGTGCCGCTTTAATCCAGTTTTCAGCAATACCTTCTTTACGCGCTGCTTCCTGCACTTCCGGATCGTGCGGGTCAAGGAAGATACCTAACTGCTCTTCGTACAGATCCTGCTCGTTTGGTGTATTTGCCGCCTCTTCGATTCGGTCGGCATCGTAAAGCAACACGCCTAAGTAACGGATACGGCCAACACACGTTTCTGAACAGGTGGTCGGCTGACCGGCTTCGATACGCGGGTAGCAGAACGTACACTTTTCGGACTTACCGGTTTTCCAGTTATAGTAAATTTTCTTGTATGGGCAGCCTGATACACACATCCGCCAACCACGACACTTGTCCTGATCAATCAAGACAATGCCGTCTTCTTCACGCTTGTAAATGGCACCGGATGGACAAGCTGCGACACACGCAGGGTTCAGACAGTGCTCACACAGACGTGGCAAGTACATCATGAAGGTTTTTTCGAACTGGCCGTAAATGTCCTTCTGTACAACGTCATCGAAGTTTTTATCTTTTTTACGCTTTTCGAACTCGGTGCCAAGAATTTCTTCCCAGTTAGGACCCCATTCGATTTTTTCCATGCGTTTACCGGTGATCAGTGACCGCGGGCGCGCGGTCGGCTGATGTTTACTCGGTTTTGCCGTGTGTAAGTGTTGATAATCAAAATCAAACGGCTCGTAATAGTCGTCAATTTCAGGTAAATCCGGATTACCAAAGATGTTCGCCAGCACTCGGCGTTTGCTACCAATCTTAAGTTCCAGGTTGCCCTTTTTATTGCGCGACCAACCACCGTTCCATTTATCCTGGTTTTCCCATTCTTTCGGGAAACCGATACCCGGCTTGGTTTCAACGTTATTGAACCAGGCATACTCGACCCCTTCACGCGAGGTCCAGACGTTTTTGCAGGTGATGGAGCAAGTATGACAGCCGATACACTTGTCCAAATTCAGCACCATGCCAATTTGAGCTCTTACTTTCATCGTGTTGTCCTCACTCCGATTTATTCAGTATCCAGGAAGTCGACTTTGTCCATCTTGCGGACCACCACGAATTCATCGCGGTTACAGCCTACTGTCCCGTAGTAGTTAAAGCCGTATGCCTGTTGTGCGTAACCACCGATCATGTGGGTTGGCTTCATCACGACACGCGTTACTGAGTTGTGGATACCACCACGGGTACCTGTCAGCTCAGATCCAGGCATGTTCAAGATACGTTCCTGAGCGTGGTACATCATGCTCATACCTTCTGGTACACGCTGAGATACAACCGCTCGGGCACATATTGAACCGTTAACGTTAAAGATTTCGATCCAGTCGTTATCCTCAACACCCGCTGCCTTCGCATCGATCTCACTCAGCCACACAATAGGGCCACCCCGCGATAGGGTTTGCATTAACAGGTTGTCGGAGTAAGTACTGTGGATACCCCACTTCTGGTGCGGCGTGATCCAGTTCAGTACAATCTCTTTATTGCCGTTCTGGCGCTTGTTCAGCACCGGAGCCACTGTTTTCAGATTAATCGGTGGCTTGTACGCACACAGCGTTTCACCAAAGTCACGCATCCACTCGTGATCCTGATAGAACTGTTGACGTCCGGTAATGGTACGCCATGGAATCAGCTCGTGTACGTTGGTGTAACCGGCGTTATAAGAGACATGTTCATCTTCCAGACCTGACCAGGTCGGTGACGAAATGATCTTACGCGGTTGCGCCACGATATCGCGGAAGCGGATCTTTTCTTCCTCTTTCGGCTTCGCCAAATGAGTGTGATCGCGTCCTGTCAGTTCGCCCAGTGCAGCCCATGCTTTTACGGCAACGTGACCGTTCGTTTCCGGTGCCAGTGACAAGATGGTTTCACAGGCATCAATCGCCGTTTCGATCTTCGGACGACCTTTGTTGACACCTTCTTCAACGTGCGTGCGGTTCAGCTTGCCCAGGAACGCCACTTCTTCTTTGGTATCCCAGTTAATGCCTTTACCGCCGTTACCCAGTTCGTCCATCAACGGACCCAACGAGGTGAAACGGTGATAAGTGTTCGGATAGTCACGCTCAACCACAGTAATGTTTGGCATGGTTTTACCCGGAATGGCTTCGACTTCACCTTTCCACCATGCTTTACCACCGTATGGCTGTGCCAGCTCACCCGGCGAGTCATGTTGTAACGGTACGGTCACAACATCCTGCTCAACACCCAGGTGCCCCTGACTGATGCGCGAAAAGTCTTTGGCGATACCTTTAAAGATGTCCCAGTCCGACTGTGCTTCCCAAACCGGATCAACGGCCGCCGTTAACGGGTGAATAAACGGATGCATATCCGAGGTATTCATGTCGTCTTTTTCGTACCAGGTTGCCGTCGGCAACACGATGTCTGAATACAAACACGTGGTCGACATACGGAAATCCAGTGTGGTCAGTAGATCGATTTTTCCTTCCGGCGCTTCATCAACCCATTCCACGTCTTCCGGCTTCTTACCGCCAAAATCACCGAGGTCTTTGCCCAGCAGACCGTGCTTAGTACCCAGTAAGTGCTTCAGCATGTACTCATGCCCTTTACCGGATGAACCGAGCAGGTTTGAACGCCAGATAAACAGGTTGCGCGGGAAGTTCTTCGGATCGTCCGGTTGCTCACAGGCAAACTTAAGCTCACCTTTCTTCAACTGATCGACGATGTAGTCTTTAACATCCATGCCCGCTTTCTCGGCAGCCTTAACCAGACCCAGGGGGTTGGTTCCCAACTGCGGTGCCGACGGTAGCCAGCCCATACGTTCAGCACGGGTGTTGTAATCAAGAATAGTGCTGTTCCACTTATCCTTATTGGCCAGCGGTGATACCACTTCGCTCATATCAAGCTTTTCGTAGCGCCACTGATCTGAGTGGTTGTAGAAGAACGAGGTGCCGTTCATGTGGCGCGGCGGACGCTGCCAGTCCAATCCAAAGGCCAGCGGCTGCCAGCCGGTTTGCGGACGCAGTTTTTCCTGGCCAACATAGTGTGCCCAGCCACCACCGGATTGACCGATACAACCACACATCATCAACATATTGATCAGGCCACGATAGCTCATGTCCATGTGATACCAGTGGTTGATTGCTGCACCGACAATCACCATGGAACGGCCTTTGGTCTTATCGGCGTTGCGGCCGAACTCTGTCGCCACACGGATGACATCTTCTGGTTTAACGCCAGTGATGTGCTCCTGCCATGCCGGCGTGTAAGGTACGTTATCGCTGTAATCTTTAGCGCGATTTTCATCGTTAATGCCGTTATCAACGCCATACTGCGCCAACATCAGGTCAAATACCGTCGCGACATATGCGGTTTCGCCGTTGGCCAGCTCAACTTTTTTAGCCGGAATTTTGCGTACCTGAACTTCGTCATGTTCGGTGTGTTGGAAGTACTCATACTCGTGCGGCGCACTGCCGAAGTATGGGAAGCCGACTTCAACCACTTCGTCATGGTTGTCTTTCAACGACAATTGCAGATCCAGCTCACCTTGTTTGTCTTTCTGCTCCAGGTTCCACTTACCTTTCTCGCCCCAGCGATATCCAATCGAACCGTTCGGGCTGGTCAGACGTTGGTCTTTGCTGTTTATGGCAATGGTTTTCCAGTCTGGGTTGTTTTCTTCGCCCAAATTGTCAACCAAGTCAGCAGCACGTAGGAAACGGCCCTGATTCAGAACTTTTTCACCCGGCTCCAGCATCACCAACATCGGCATGTCGGTGTAGCGAGTGACGTAGTCGTGGAAATACTGGCTTTGCTTATTCACGTAAAACTCTTTCAGAATAACGTGACCAAATGCCATTGCCAGTGCCGAGTCCGTACCCTGACGCGGTGCTAACCAGGTATCACCAAATTTTGATGCTTCCGAGTAATCCGACGTGATGACACAGGTTTTGGTGCCTTTATAACGAACTTCCGTTAAGAAGTGCGCGTCCGGTGTACGTGTTTGAGGGACGTTCGAACCCCAGACAATAATGTAGTTTGAGTTATACCAGTCAGCGGATTCCGGTACGTCCGTCTGCTCACCCCATACTTGCGGTGAAGCTGGCGGTAAGTCACAGTACCAATCGTAGAAACTCAGGCAGTTACCACCGATCAATGACAAATAACGGGCGCCGGCAGCGTAAGACACCATCGACATCGCCGGGATCGGTGAGAAGCCGCTGATACGGTCTGGTCCGTAGGTTTTGGCGGTGTAAACGTTTGACGCGGCGATGATTTCATTCACTTCTTTCCAGTCAGCACGAACAAAACCACCCATACCACGGGCTTGCTTATAACTTTTCGCTTTTTTTGGATCGGTGACAATGGATTCCCAGGCTTTTACCGGATCCTTATGCTTTTCTTTGGCCTCACGCCATAGCGTCATCAGTTGCTGACGTACTTTAGGGTATTTCAGACGGTTGGCACTGTAGATATACCAAGAATAACTTGCCCCACGAGGACAGCCCCGCGGCTCATGGTTCGGCAGGTCAGGACGCGTCCGCGGATAGTCCGTTTGCTGAGTTTCCCAGGTGACCAGTCCGTCTTTGACATAGATTTTCCAACTACAGGAACCGGTACAGTTAACGCCATGGGTAGAGCGCACGATTTTGTCGTGCTGCCAACGCTGGCGGTACCCTTGTTCCCACGTACGGTCTTCATCCGTAGTCACACCGTGACCATCAGAAAAAGATTCTTTATGCGTTTTGAAGAAACGCAGTTTTTCGAGTAGACGACTCATATTAAGACTCCCAGTCTACGCCTAACAGCTAGTTCAATAGATGACCGGCAGTTTGCTCGATCAAAACACGTAAAGCCAGTAGGGTAATTGCCTCGAAAAGCGAATAGGGGTATCAAAAATACCCCTTTTGGGAGATGAGGGTAGTTTTTTAAGCTATTGATTATTAATAGTTTTATTTTTTCCAATTGAGAGTGGTTTTCATTACCCACTATTTTCGATAAAAAAGGGGTAGCCCAAAGTTACTTAGCCTCTCGTCGTCTGTTAATATACATTCCACTTACATGTATTTTGCGCTGCAGAGTTTCGGAGCAGGATTGCCATAGGCGTATGAGAACAACATCCATTATCAATCTTTTTCGGGTTTCACTCGCCCTTATCGTTATTGTTGCCAGCGGTTCGGCACTCACCGGTTTTCTGCTGCTGGAAAAATCAGAAAAGGATGCCGCTGTCATTAATGCCGCCGGTATGCACCGGATGCTCGCGTTTGAGTTATTAGCAGCCGACCAGGCCAGCAACACCGACGAAGTCGAGCGCATCAGTGGTGATATTAATCAGCGCTGGCAGCACCCCTTGCTTGAATTTCACACCAACGATCCCGCTTCCGACGCCTCCACCATCGCGGTTACCGCTCGGCAGCACTGGCAACGTATCGAACGACAGTTATCTGCTGCCGAGCCGATCAGTTATACGTCGGTAAAGGATTATGTTGAGCAGCTGCAAAGCTTTGTATTGGCGCTGCAACATAAATCCGAGCAGCGCATGACCCTGGTGAGGGGCGCCCTGGCGGTGTCCGCCTTTATTATCGTGGCGGTGTTTTTCTTCCTGCTGTATATCCTGCGCCGGCGCATCGATGAGCCATTGAACCATGTTATGAGTGTTTGCCGACGGTTGATTCAAGGTGACTTTACTGCTCGCGCGCACATTGAATCCAACGACGAAATTGGCCAGTTGTCTAACGCATTGAATAAAATGTCGGACACCGTCAGTTACTTTTATGGCGGCTTAGAGCGCCGGGTTGAACAACAAACCGCGGAACTGAGTAGAAAAAACAAGGTGCTGTCGTTTCTCTACGACACCGCACGCTCGATCATTGTCCACAGCTACGATTATGCCAATTATCAAGACGTCATTGAGCGTCTCTATGAAGTTGGCGAAGTCGACGATATCGAACTGTGTCTGTTGACCGAAGAAGGCAGCCGTCCGTTTTTACAATTACAGCCGCGGCCGACCTCGAAAGAGCCTTGTAGCAGCCAAAGTTGCGCGACCTGTATCAAGGCGGGCGCCGGTGCTTCTATTATTGACGATAAGATGGTCTACCGGTTTGTCTTAAAACGGGAAGATCAAGAGTATGGCGTATTGATTGTCCGTTGCGAACCCGGCACCCAGTTAGAAGGCTGGCAACAACAGCTGATGAGCTCGACGGCCGATCAATTGGCACTGTCACAGAGTTTAAAAACCGAGGAAGAACAAGTCCGGCGCCTGGCACTGATGCATGAACGCACGGTCATTGCACGCGAACTTCATGACTCCCTGGCGCAGGCATTATCCTATTTGAAAATACAGGTTACACGGTTACAAAAGGCCGTCGAGAAACAAGACCGGGCGGTCATTGATGACGTGTCTACCGAACTCCGCGAAGGTCTTAACTCGGCTTACAAACAGTTGCGCGAACTGCTTACCACGTTCCGCCTGAAAGTTGATGGTTCAGGCTTGTACAACGCTTTGCAAACGACGGTGAAACAGCTGTCTGAGCAAAGCGATCTGGCAGTGCAATTAGACTACCGTCTGAATGACATTCCACTGGCACCTCACGAAGAAATTCACTTGCTGCAGATCATTCGTGAAGCCAGTCAAAACGCGGTCAACCACAGTCAGGGTGAGCATTTGCATATTACCCTGACACAACCGGCGGGATCCGACATTGAACTGACCATCAGTGATGACGGTATTGGTATTCCCGAAAATGCTGAGAAGCTCAATCACTACGGTCTGGCGATTATGCAGGAACGAAGCCGAAACCTCGGTGGTGAACTCGAAATGCGTCAGCGGGAAGAAGGCGGGACCATTGTCTGGTTCCGCTTCACGCCGGACTACTTGTTGCAATAAGTGGTCGCAATCGTGTGTTGCAGTCGTTTGCCGGGCTAGTCCGGGTCTGTCCGGCAGATTATTACGGGTTATAAAACTCACCGTGCCGGCGCAGATAAATAATGTAATTGGCGATAAAACCGAGCACAAAGAACACGGCGATTTCAAACATAACGTTGGCAAAGCCCTGTTCTTCCCATGCCAGTAAAAACCTAAGCGGCAAATAAACCGCGCCGATAAAAGCCACGCTGCCAACCCAGGATAAGACCCGGTTTACGTAAGCTAACGGAAATACCTTATGTAAGGTCACCACAACCGAGCCGTTAGCCATTGCCGAACTGATCACCAGCCCCATCATACTGATAAAAAGTACATCGAAGTAACGCATATCCTGCGGGTAATCCATCAGCAGGAATTGTCGCGCGGCCATGGCCGCAAACACCGACATCAACAGTAAACAGACTTGGGTTACCAGGGTGCCGCCGAATAGCCGCCCCAACCAATGGCCAAGTGGGCGCGCCAGAATTCCCAGAAATGGCGCCATCCAAACCAGCATCAGCGTGCTGTATCCAAACTCGACTTCCAGAATGATCGGCAGCACAAAGCTAAAGCCAATAAAGCTTCCCAGTGTCATGTTGTACAAAATGCCCACATACCAAAGATGCTTGTTATTCAGCAGCAGACCCCGTAACGGCACTCGGTTAATGGGTTTGAATGGAAAGTGAGTGTTTGGCAACAGCCATTGTTTAATCGAAGAAGCAAGAAATAACACCGCCATCAGTAACGGAAAGCTCGCCGGGGTAATGGCAGCTCCGATGGGTTGCCGTGAAAACAGATTGCCACTACTCATCACAAAGGTCTTTGCTGCGCCTTCTATCGGCAGCGGCAACATCACCACCAATGGCACCAGTAAGTACGCCAGGAAGGTCGAAATTAAAATAATCCCCACCACCCACGCTGACGGCAACGACGTGCCGGTTAAATCCGAACGAGTGCCAACCAGGCTCGAGTCAAATGCCCGACCATAAATGATCGCCGGGTATCCGGATAGTAAAAGCGCTAGCGCCAGAATACCCATATGGGTTTGCTGATAAACCACACCGACAAAGCCCGCTGCTGCCACAATGAGCATAGCAAGATTGTGATAACGACTGACCATGGCGGTCGCCTGCGCCGAGAGCAAACTACCGATCACACGGGCAAGCACCCCGCCGGCTCCGCACACCGCGAGCAACACGAAAGCATCGGTGACCCCCAACTGGCGTGTTTGATACATCAGCACGATCATGATCGGCCAACTCGCCCAGTAGCTCATCCCGATAAGCAATTGCAGCCACGTGGAGCGACTTTCTCTATTCACAGCAACACTTTATTGAGTTGTTTCGACATTCCCTAAACTTTGCAGTGACGCCACTCAAAGGACAACTCGTTTTACGTGTTAGTTAGCAGTTTTTATGGGGTAACATTCTACCCATAAGGGGGTATTTTTAATGTATTTAGTGCGCAGTTGTGGCAACCTATACGCTATTCAAGCACGATAAATGTACGTTCAAGGAGAGACCCATGTCGAGTGAAGCGGCCAGCATCATGTTAGTTGATGATCACCCGTTACTGCGTAAGGGACTGAAGCAACTGATTGCCATGGAAGATGACATGCAAGTTGTTGCCGAGGCCAGTAATGGCAAAGATGCAATAGAACTCGCGGCGCAGCATGATCCCGATTTAATTGTGTTGGATCTTAATATGCAGGGCATGGACGGTATCGAGACGTTGAAAAAACTGCGCGATTCCGGCGTGACCTCGCGCATCATTATGCTTACCGTCAGTGACGCCGATGACGATGTGGTGGCGGCAATTACTAACGGCGCCGACGGCTACCTACTAAAAGACATGGAGCCGGAACAGCTGCTTGAACAAATCCACCGCGCGGTTACCGGTAAAATGGTACTGAGCGAAGCGATTACCGAAATTCTTGCTACGGCTCTGCGACAGCCAGCAAAATCACCGTCATCACAGTTGAGCTCGCTGACCAACCGTGAGTACGAAATTTTGAGCCTCATCGCTAAAGGCATGAGCAACAAAGTGATTGCCCGCGAACTCGATATCTCCGACGGCACCGTTAAAGTCCACGTTAAACATCTTCTCAAGAAACTAGGACTTCGATCCCGTGTTGAAGCCGCCGTATGGATGGTGAATCAACAAGGGGAGCAATAATGTCTGCAATGATACCCGTCGCTGAAGCCGTCGAACGCATGCTTGAGCGTGTGACCCGCGTGGTACAAACTGAAATCGTACCGCTGGCACAAGGACTTGGCCGCATTTGTGCCAAACCAATACAGTCACCGATTGATGTACCCGGCCATGATAACTCAGCGATGGACGGTTATGCGGTTCGTGCCGGTTCGACGCAGGTCGGCGACCAACCGGTGATTGTGGGTACTTCTGCGGCAGGACACCCATATAGCGGCGCGGTTGCGGCCGGACAATGTGTCCGCATCATGACCGGTGCAACGGTTCCCACCGGAACCGACGCCATCATCATCCAGGAAAATGTCAGTGTCTCGGACGATGGCGGCAGCATTACCATTAACGAGCCGGTCCGTGTTGGAGACAACATCCGCCTGCGCGGTGCCGATGTTAGCCAGGGCGCGACCGTGATTGGTCAGGGCGAGCGTCTCAATCCGGTTGATATCGGGTTACTCGCGTCACTGGGCATCGCCGAGGTTGAGGTGCAGCGGACGCTAAAAGTGGCGGTTTTTTCTACCGGTGACGAACTGGTCAGCCCCGGTCAGCCGCTCCAGTCCGGTCAGATCTACGATTCCAATCGTTACTTGATAGGGGCGATGCTGCAACGCCTTAATATTGAGGTGATGGATCTGGGTCGCTTACCCGACAACCTGGAAGCCATAAAAGGCGCGCTGACTGACGCAAGTACGCAAGCAGACGCCATCATTACCAGTGGCGGTGTGTCCGTTGGCGATGCCGACTACACCAAACAAGCGCTTGAAGCGCTGGGCGAAGTTGGCTTTTGGAAGGTCGCAATGAAGCCCGGTAAGCCGTTTGCGTTTGGCCGCCTTAACCAGGCATGGTTTTTCGGTTTGCCCGGCAATCCGGTCGCCGCGGCCGTTACCATGGACCAATTGGTACAACCGGTGTTGGCAAAACTTGCCGGAGAACAACAGCAGGCGACGTTGCAGTTGTCAGCGACGTCTGCGGAAGCGTTGAAAAAACGTCCGGGGCGGGCTGATTTCCAACGCATCTGCTACTGGCAGGATGAACATGGCGAACTCAAACTGAAAAGTGCTGGCTCTCAGAGTTCAGGGGTATTAAGCACACTTAAACTTGCCAATGGTTTTGCGGCTATTGAGCAAGAACGTGGCAAGGTAGAACCCGGCGAGTCGGTCACCGTACTGCCCTTTTCTAAGCTCCTGCGCTAATGCACAGCGGCAGCCTTAAAGGCTGCCATGACCTTGACGCCCGGCGCTAATGCCAGTCGCTGACACGATGCTCTGGTAATCAGCGCCCGTAACTGCTGGTCGCCGAGGCTCAAGGTGACGATAACTTCAGCCGCATGACGCGCCGCCTCAACCGCAACCACGTTTGCGGCCAATTGATTGCTGAGCGAACTGGCGGTCAAGGGTTGCAAGGCCAAACTGACATCACGTGCCCAAACCAGCAACCGTTGTTTAGCTGAGGTCTCTTCAAGCGCTTGCGGAAGCCACAATGACTGCCCGTCTATCCGCCAGCATTGCAGGCCTTGTTGCGGCACCTGCTCCACCGGTTCCAGCTCAAGTACTGACAATGGCCCATCGCTATGACCAGCCAATTGTGGCACCTGCTGTTGTAATGGTCCCGCAGACTCGACCTGCCCTTGGTTGATCACCACTACATCATCAGCGAGCTGCACCACCTCGTCTAACTGATGGCTGACGAATATCATCGGCAACTGAAAACGTTGTTGCACCTTCTTTAGATCCGCCAAAATTTGCTGCTTGGCGGCGTAATCAAGACCCGTCATTGGCTCGTCCAGCAGCAGCAGACGCGGTTGTGACAGCAACGCCCGGGCCAATGCGACGCGTTGCTGTTGTCCCCCCGACAATGCACTGGGATAACGTTGCAACAACGGACTAATGCCCAGTACCTTGATCACTTCATCCGGATGAATAAAAACACCTTCGCCGCGTTTGGGCATACCGTAGAGAATGTTCTCCATAACCGATTTCTTGCTAAATAAGTGCGGCTGCTGAAACACCATAGCGACCTTTCGATGTTCGGCCCTAAGCTGTTTGCGCCCCTGCAGCCAGTCGGTTGTGTGCCACTGAACCGAACCCGATACCTGCGTTTCCAATCCGGCGATAACCCGCAACAAGGTGCTTTTACCACTGCCGGAGGGACCGAAAACAGCCGTTACGCCCGTGCCGGAGAATGCGTGTTTTACTTGCAGTTGGAAACCTGCCCGTTGCAGAGAAACATCAACCTTTAGCATAGGTCGCGCCCCCCAACGTGCGTTTTTGCAGACTGTATACGGCCAGTAGCACCGTAAACGAGAAGACCAGTAAACCCAGCGCCAGATTACCCGCGGCATCATAGTTCATCGCTTCGGTATGGTCATAAATCAAAATCGAAAGAACCTGAGTTTCTCCGGGGATACTGCCGCCGAGCATCAAAATAACGCCAAACTCTCCTAGCGTATGAGCGAAACTTAGTGTTGCCGCCACCAAAAAGCCGCCTTGGCTGGCCGGTATCACCAACGTCCAGAAGCGACGCCACCAGCCAGCCCCGAGCGTTGCCGCCGCTTCCAACTGCCCTTGCGGTAACTGACGAAAGGATTCAACCAACGGCTGTACCGCAAACGGCAGAGAATAAATCACCGACGCCACCAAAATCCCCTCAAAGCTGAACGCCAAATGATCCAGCCCCAAGGATTCTAGGGTAGCCCCCACAAATCCTGATGGTCCTAACCACATCAATAAGTAAAAGCCGAGTACCGTCGGCGGTAATACCAGCGGTAGCGCGACCACGGCCTGGATCACCGAACTTAACCAGGAATGCCGGCGCGCCAGCCACCAGGCCAGCGGGGTTGCCAGTAATAACAGGATGAGGGTACTGTACAATCCCAGCTTCAAGGTCAGGCTGACCGCCTGCCAGTCGAGGGCTGTCATGGTGATAACTCCGTTGCGCGTACCTGTATACCAAAGCGTTGTTTTAATGCATCAAACTGTGACTGGCGATAAAACTGACTGAATGCGCGCGCCGCCGTAACTTGCTCCGAGCCCGCAACCCTTGCGTGGTTCTGTTGCAGCCGCTGCGAGTCGTCAAGTTGTAACTGCAGCAGTTGATTTTCCGAACGAGCATCCAACGGTACGACCGACAGCGCGACCAGACCAAAATCAGCTGCGCCACTAAACACCATTTGTGCAGCCTGCGCCACATTCTCGGCATACACCAGCTTCGGCTTGATCTGCTCATAGAGACCCTGGTTCTTTAGCCATCCCAACGCCGCCTGGCCATAGGGCGCATGGCGTGGCTGGGCTATTGCAACGCGGATCTCCGCCTGCATGATGTCGGCCGGTTGCAGTGCCGCTTTTGAGCGCGGTGCCCACAGCACCAACTGCCCGATGCCGTCGTCATGCACCCGGTCGACCAGCAACTGTTGCCGGAGCTTCTGCATAAACCGCGGATTCGCCGAAAAATAAAGGTCAAACGGCGCGCCAGCAGCAATCTGAGTTGCCAGCTTCCCGGATGAGCCGTAAATGACTCGCACCACCTGTTGGTGCTGTTCGCGATAGGCCTGCGTGATAGGTTCTAAGATGGGTCGGTAACTTGAGGCTGCAGCGATCGTCAACGGCTCGGCGTTGACCATTGCGATCACACTCACCCACAACAATGCCAGAAAGAAAACCGCCCGCTGCCGCATTACTGGTTACTCCCAGCGGTTGGCAGCAACGGTGTCACTGTCTTTAGCCGCGACCCAGCGACTGCCTTCGGCGTAGTGCTCTTTTTTCCAGAATGGCGCTTTGGTTTTTAGATAATCCATGATGAAACTGGTGGCTGCGAACGCCGCATCGCGGTGACCACTGGCCACGCCGACAAAGACAATTTGCTCATTAACCCGTAAATAGCCGACCCGGTGAATAACGGTAACCGCCGCTAACGGCCAACGTTGTTGTGCTTGCGCGACGATCCCCTGCAGCGCCTTCTCGGTCATCTGCGGATAGTGTTCAAGCTCCAGTGCCTGCAGGTCACCGGTGTCATCGCGTACCAAGCCGGAAAAGGTAGCGACGGCGCCGCAACTGGCGTGCTTGGCCAGTGTTTTATAGCAATCAGCGACATCAAAGTCTTCGGTTTGAACCGCAACCTGTACCGACATCTTGTTTAACCACCTGTTACCGGGGGAAATAACGCCACCTCGTCACCATTCCCGACACGCTGCGTCGGTTCCGCAAATTCATGATTGACCGCACACAGCAAATCATAGCGTGACAGTTCTCTGTGCCATTTATCAGAGCGGCTTTTTAACTGCTCCAGCAACTTAGCCACGCTGATGGGTTTGTTAATGTCGAGCTGTAACTGGTCGACAGCCAGCCGTTCACGTAATACTGCAAAGAATTTAATGGTTAACATTCATGCCTCCTGATGGTCCGCCAACGTCCAATGACCGCGTTTACCGCCCTGTTTCTCAAGTAGCCGGGTTGCCTCAATCACCATCGCCGGGTCAACCGCTTTGCACATATCGTAAAGCGTTAAGGCCGCCACCGAGGCCGCGGTCAGGGCTTCCATCTCAACCCCTGTATTGCCATTCACTTTGCACTCGGTATAAACCACGATGGCACCATCGTCTTCCTGCACATCAAAGCTCACCTCAACCCGCGTTAATGCCAGTGGGTGGCATAACGGAATCAGGTCGCTGCAGCGTTTAGCGGCCATAATACCGGCGATGCGTGCGGTGGCGAAAACATCGCCTTTCTTCTCTGCGGCCTGCTTCAACAATGCAATCACATTGTTCGCGGTGCGTAAGGTACTGGTCGCTTTCGCAGTACGCTGCGTGAGCGCTTTATCGCCCACGTCAACCATATGTGCCGCGCCGTCTGCGGTTAAATGTGTTAAATGTGTCATGTAAAATTCTGCTCCCGGTTAACGCAAATGACCGACAAAGTTGCACGGCCCCTGTCGGGCATCCAACTGCGGCTGCAGTAACTTTTCCCAGGCCAACTGGGCGGCGCCACCGGAACCCGGTACGCACGCGATAAGGGTATTATTGGTTAGCCCGGCAAAGGCTCTCGACTGCAGCGCTGACGAACCAATATCCTCGTATGAGAACGCTCTAAATAATTCACCAAAACCGTCAATGGCGTTATCCAGCAATGGCTCAATGGCTTCATAAGTGACGTTATCGGGGGCGAACCCAGTGCCACCATTCGTGATCACAACCTGAACGTCGTCGGCGGCGATTAATGCACACACCTGCGCCCGAATTTGGTGCTTATCATGACCAATGACCATACGCTGAACCACGTTGTGACCCTCACGCTGCAGCCAGCTTTGCAGTTTATCGCCGGTGGTATCGTTGCCCGCATCGCGTTTGTCCGAAAACGTCAGTACAGCCACGTTCAGCGGCTTAAACAGTTTGGCGGTACTCATTCGCATTCTCCTTGAGTAGTCTTTGCCATTGTTCGGGGGTATTGGTATTCAGCATCGCGTTGGCATCCGGGGCAGTAATCACCTCAGCCTTGAACTCACGTAACAAGGCCATCACCGAGTGGTCGGCATAGTCCTGTACCAGCGCGTTTTGCAGGTAGTGCATCAGCTCATCGGTCACGGGTAGCACACAGGGTAACGCTGCATGCTGATAATGCACCGGTTTTGACGTAGGATGCGCCAATAACGGCTGCAATAACGCTTTCGACAGCCGCGGCATATCCACCGGAACGACCACCACCCGGGACAGGCCAACGTGTGTACGTAACGCCCGTAAGCCGGCATGAATACCGCTTAACGGTCCGTGTCCCGGATAAATATCCGCGATTCCGCCGGGCCGCTGGCCACAGATCAGCACGGGCTGGCACTGCACCTGCTTTAGAACGCGCCAGGTGCGGTTGATTAAGGTTTCGCCGTTTAAGCTCAGTAACGCTTTGTCCTGACCCATTCGGCTCGATTTGCCGCCGGCTAGCAGCAGTCCAGCCACCGGCCTATTCTGGGAAGCACTCATAACTAGCCTCCAATCATCGCGAGATGACGCGTTGCACCACTGTTTTCATCATGTAAACCATGGGTAGCCTGTTTTAGCATGATGTTGTTCTGCAGTGCCTTCATCAATGGCTCGGGATCATCGGTTTGTAAGTACTGACGAATGTCCTGGTGCTGTTCAGTAAACAAACACAAAAACAATTGCCCCAGGCTCGAGACCCGTAGACGATTACAATCATCACAGAAGTCTTTGCTGTAAGGCATAATCAAGCCCATCTGACCCGCATAATCCGGATGAGAAAACTCTTGCGCAGGCCCGTCATTATGACTTTTTAAACGTTGCACCCAGCCCTGCTGCAGCAATTGCGTTTTAATTTCCTGACCACTGACATGATGGCGGCGATAGTAGTCAACGTTATCGGATGTGCGCATCAGCTCAATAAAGCGCAATGCGACATTGCGATCCTTAATGAACGTCAAAAACTGCGGTAACTCGCCACCGTTGTACTGCTTAAGCAGCACCGTATTTACTTTTACCTTAGCGAAGTCCATGGCGACCGCCTGGTCGATACCATCGATGATTTGTTCGAGTTTGTTCTGCCCGGTGATGAGGTGAAACGTGGCCGGATCCAGGCTATCAATACTGACGTTAATCGCATCAAGGCCGGCATCGCGCCATTCCGGTAGATCGCGCTGTAAGCGATAACCGTTAGTGGTGATTGCGACTTTCTCAATACCCGGAACTTGTTTGCAGGTGGCAATGATTTCAGTAAGATCTTTGCGCAGGCAAGGTTCCCCGCCGGTCAAGCGAATTTTGGTGGTGCCCAGCTCGGCAAAAGCGGTAACCAGACGACGGATTTCCGGCAAGCTGATCTCATGG
Organism: Idiomarina aquatica; assembly: GCF_003987185.1. Taxonomy (GTDB): domain Bacteria; phylum Pseudomonadota; class Gammaproteobacteria; order Enterobacterales; family Alteromonadaceae; genus Idiomarina; species Idiomarina aquatica. The sequence continues at coordinate 1,305,503 of NZ_PIPS01000001.1, forward strand.
CGTCGTGAACTACAATCCGGCCCATTGGGCAGACAATAATCACAGCGAAAATTACAGCTTTCTGTCAAAGACAGCCGTAAATAAGTAAAGCGTCGCTTAAAGCGATCCTGCAGTTGTGTCATACGTCACCTTTCCAGTGTCGGGAGGTGGAACCGTTTCCAGTACCACCCGGTGGCAGTCGTTTAACGACCCACCACGGCTCACGGTTCGTATTAACGGCACTATGGCGGTTAACGTAGATCCCGTCGCTCGGCGAATGTGACAACAAGCTTACGCACAGTTTACTGTCCGCGAAATTCCCTTGAATGGAGGGGCGAAATACCACTTCCGGGGTACTCGGCAACGCGATCTTTTGATGCACATCAAATTTTTGATCTCGGGACTCTGCTAATCTCAGCGCAAATTTTCTAGAAACCTGATCTAAGTCAAGCTGTCCATGGCCATATACAATAAACCCGAACTTCTTTGCCCAGCCGGTAACCCAAACGCAATGAAAATTGCGTTCGCTTACGGCGCTGATGCCGTATACGCTGGCGAACCCCGTTACAGCCTGCGGGTTCGCAATAATAGCTTCACCCTGCAAAATATGGGTGAAGCCATCCGCTATGCGCACGAGCTTGGAAAACGCTTTTATGTTGTCGTCAATATCGCACCACATAACGCTAAGTTAGCGAATTTTGTCGACCATATGTCGCAAATTGTCGCGCTCAATCCCGATGCACTGATTGTCTCAGACCCCGGCGTTATCATGCTGCTAAGAGAACACTTTCCTGAGCAACCACTGCACTTGTCGGTGCAGGCCAATACCATCAACTGGGCGGCGTTAAAGTTTTGGCAGCAACAAGGCATCGAGCGCGTCATCCTGTCACGCGAGTTATCGCTGAAAGAAGTCGCAGAAATGCGTCAACAGGTTCCGGATCTGGAACTCGAAGTTTTCGTCCACGGCGCACTGTGCATGGCCTATTCCGGCCGTTGCCTGCTATCCGGTTACATGAACAAGCGCGATCCCAACCAAGGTGCCTGTACCAACGCTTGTCGTTGGGGCTATCAGGTTCATGAAGCCCAAGAAGACTCGGTTGGCCAGTACGTGCCGCAGCCACAGCTTGACCCGGTATTGCTGGGCGATCCCAAACGACCGGAGGACTTAATGCTGCTGGATGAGGATCTGCACGGCAGTTACATTATGAATTCAAAGGATTTGCGCGCCGTTGACCTGGTCGGGGACCTGGTCAAGATTGGGGTGCATTCGCTAAAAATCGAGGGCCGTACCAAGTCGGACTACTACGTTGCCCGAACCACGCAAGTTTATCGCAAAGCAATTGATGATGCGGCAGCCGGAAAGGACTTTGACGAGCAATTGCTCAACGATCTGAACGGCATGGCAAACCGTGGCTTCACTCATGGTTTCCTGCAACGCCACTCCCCTCAGGATCTACAGAATTATCAGCGTTCCCATAGCGAAGGCGAACAGCTGTTAGTTGGACAAGTCGTTAGTGAGCTTGGCGACAGCCGTTATTTGGTCGAAGTCAAAAACGGCTTTCAGGTTGGCGATCAAATCTTGCTGATGTCACCGTCAGGTAATCAGTCATTTCGCCTTGAACAATTGCACGATGAACAAGGCAATTCGATGATTCGTGCGCCGGGCTCTGGCTATCGGGTGGTTGTACAGACATCTTTACCTTTAGCCGAAAGAGATATCCCTTACAGCCTATTGGTTAAACAGTGAGCAACTCATATGATAGTAATAAATGACGATTGTATTAACTGTGATATGTGCGTACCCGAGTGTCCTGTCGAAGCGATTGATATGGGCTCAGAACATTTTGAAATCAATCAGTCGCTCTGTGTCGAATGTGAAGGCTATTATGATCAACCGAGCTGTTATGCGGTCTGCCCTGTTGATGCCGTCGACATTACTAGCGATTAACGCAAACTAAGACTAAGGTAGACTCAAATGCAGCAATCACACAAAGCCCCAAAAGAGGTGGCCATGCGTAATCCAATTCAGTGTAATCAGTGCAGTATGCAATCCATTTGCGTACCTGCCGGCCTCATTCCGAGTGATGTTGATTTATTGGATAAAAGTAGCCGCGAGCCTCATGTGTACAACAAACGCGCCATGGTTTACAGCCCGGATCAACCGATGCACTCCCTGTTTGCTATTAAAAGTGGCTCAGTAAAATGTTACACCATTGACTCTGACGGCAAACAACAAATCACCAGCTTTCACTTAGCCGGTGACATCATTGGCATGGAGTCCATCGCTAATGGCGCCGCCGTTACCTACTGTGAAGCGCTGGAGACCTCGATGCTGTGTGAAATTAAGCTGAGCCGGCTGTTCGCACAAAACTTTTCCGGTGTTGACAAAAATTTGCTGCAATTATTGAGCAAACGCATTGGTCAACGTAATGCGCACTATTTAAACGTGGTCAACACAACGGCAGAGCAACGCGTGGCGTCGTTTTTGATGGCAATGGGCGATCATTTGCATGAACATGGGTTTTCCCGCTATGAGTTCCGCTTACCCATGACCCGTACCGATATTGCCAATTATTTGGGGCTTGCCGTTGAAACCGTCAGTCGCATTTTTACATCCTTTAAACAGCAGGGTCTGATCGAAACACAACAGTCTATTCTGACCATTAAGAACGTCGCTGAACTAAAGCAACTGGTCGCCTAACAACAGGCGCTAAACGCCGATAACAATAAACTCAGACGGAGGCATTTATGTCACAACCGGCATTTAACTGGGAAGATCCCCTAAACATGAACTCGCTGTTGAGCGAAGAAGAGCGCATGGTGCATGAAAGCGCCCGCCAATATGCGCAGGAAAAGTTAATGCCGCGAGTGTTAGAGGCCAATCGTCAGGAGATTTTTCACCGCGAAATCATGACCGAACTGGGCGACATGGGTCTGCTCGGTTCGACGCTACCGGAACAGTATGGTGGCGCCGGCGTTAACCATGTTTGCTACGGTCTTATCGCGCGTGAAATCGAGCGCGTCGACAGCGGCTATCGCAGCGCAATGAGCGTACAGTCCTCGCTGGTCATGCACCCTATTTATACCTTCGGTAGCGAAGATCAACGGCAAAAATACCTGCCGAAACTGGCCACCGGCGAGTGGGTTGGCTGTTTCGGCCTGACCGAACCCGATGCAGGTTCTGACCCTGCCAGCATGCGCACCGTCGCCAAAAAAACCGCCAACGGCTATGTCCTCAATGGCAGTAAAATGTGGATCACCAACTCGCCCATCGCTGACGTTTTTGTGGTCTGGGCAAAACTCGATGGCGAAATTCGCGGCTTTATCCTCGAAAAAGGCATGCCCGGCCTAAGTGCTCCTAAAATTGACGGCAAGTTTTCACTGCGGGCATCGATCACCGGTGAAATCGTGATGGACGGTGTTGAAGTTTCTGAACAACATATTTTTCCTGAGGTCCGCGGCTTAAAAGGGCCTTTCAGCTGTCTCAATAAAGCACGCTACGGTATTGCCTGGGGCTCGATGGGCGCCGCTGAATTTTGCTGGCATGCCGCACGTCAGTACACCCTCGATCGGGAGCAGTTTAACCGACCACTGGCAGCCAATCAGTTGATTCAGAAAAAGCTCGCGGATATGCAGACCGAGATCAGCCTCGGCTTATTAGCGGCACTGCAAGCCGGTCGCGAGCTGGATAATGGTTCGCTTAACCCTGCTTCTATCTCGTTGATTAAACGCAATAACTGCGGTAAAGCCCTGGATATCGCGCGGCAGGCTCGTGATATGCACGGCGGTAACGGCATCGCCGACGAATATCACGTTATCCGCCATGTCATGAACCTCGAAGCCGTGAATACCTACGAGGGTACGCACGACGTTCATGCGCTGATATTAGGTCGTGCACAGACCGGTATTGCGGCGTTTTAATCATCGACAAAAGGACTCATCGTTATGATGCGGACCGATTTCGAAGGCTGGCAAAGTGACTTTATCCAGCGTCTTGCCGATGCCGACCTACCAGCCGCTACCCCCACTGAGCCCGGCATATCAAATGCCATGCTCAGTGACTGGTACAACAGTCAGTTAACCAGTCGCTTTGCCGACCTGGAGTCGCGACGACTGCAACGGCAAGGACAAAGCTTTTACACCATCGGTAGTGCAGGACACGAGGCCAATGCCTGCGTCGCCGCAGCGCTTCGACCAACGGATCCGGCGTTTCTGCACTATCGCAGCGGCGCCTTTTTCTTACAGCGAGCGCGACAACAGCCGGGCTCCCACGCACTCTATGACTTGATGTTGTCGTTCTGCGCGTCCGCCGAAGATCCGATTTCCGGAGGCCGCCACAAGGTGTTAGGCAGCCTGCAACTCAACATTCCGCCACAAACGTCTACCATCGCTTCGCATTTGCCAAAAGCGATGGGAGCCGCGCACGCCATCGCCATGAGCCGCCGCGTTAAGGTTCAAGGAAACTGGCCGCAAGACTCCGTGGTACTGTGCAGTTTTGGCGACGCATCGTTTAATCACTCGACCTTACTGGGTGCACTGAATGCCACGGCCTGGGCCTCGTACCAAGGCATTCCGATGCCAATTCTATACGTTTGTGAAGACAACGGTATTGGTATCTCAACGCAATCGCCCAAAGGCTGGATATCGCAACGCCTACAGAGCATTCATCCGCTCCGTTATTTTTATGCTGACGGCCGTGATGCACAGCAAACCTATGTCATAGCCCAGACCGCTCAGGCCTACATTCGCAAAACCGGCAAGCCGGCCATTTTGCAGTTAAAAACCACTCGTTATTTTGGCCATGCCGGTGCCGATGCTGAGGTAGCCTATCGGGACAAATACGCGATTGCACAGGACTTTGAGAACGATGTGTTATTGCATACGGCATCCCAGTTACTTGCCCGTGGCGCACTGTCTCCTGCTGCTCTGGCACAGCATGCGCAAGACACCAAAGCACGCGTCCGGCGGGTCGCTGCCGAAGCGGCAACACGTCCTCGGCTTGAAGGCGCCAGCGCGATAAAATCAGCAATTGTGCCGAAACCACGAGCACAGCAACTACCGGTGCGCTCCGCGCAAACCATCAAGCAGGCGCTAGCCTTTGACCGCCGTAATCGCGGCACGCCACAACCCTTAGCCAAAATGCTCAACTGGGCGCTGCATGAGATCATGCAGGACTTTCCCCATGCGCTGATATTTGGTGAAGATGTGGCGAAGAAGGGCGGTGTATACCATGTGACTCATCACCTACGTGACCGCTTCGGTCCAAATCGAGTCATGAATACGGTACTGGATGAACAAAGCATACTCGGGCTGGCCATTGGTGCTGCCCAGCAGGGTTTCTTACCGATACCTGAAATCCAGTTTTTAGCGTATGTACATAATGCAGAAGACCAAATCCGTGGCGAAGCAGCCACACTGCCGTTTTTCTCTAACGGGCAATTCGATAACCCGATGGTTATCCGGATTGCTGGCCTTGCCTATCAAAAAGGTTTTGGCGGCCATTTTCATAACGACAATTCCTTTGCCGTCTTCAGAGACGTACCGGGCCTGATTGTGATGTGCCCCAGTAACGGCCGCGACGGTGCGTTGCTGTTGCGACATGCTACCGAGCTTGCACAGCGTGAACGTCGCGTTGTTATTATGCTAGAGCCGATAGCGCTTTATATGACCCGCGATCTTATTGACGAGGGTGACGGCAAATGGCTGTTTGATTATCCGCAAGCCGACGCACCGCTACCCGCCTTGGGTCAGCCCAGCGTGTCCGGGAGCGGTAACAAAGTGGCGATCATCAGCTACGGTAACGGGGTATACCTCAGTCACCAGGCGCGCGAACACCTGCAAGCCGATGACCAGCTACGGATTATCGATTTGCGTTACCTGATTCCGCTGGATATGCCTCAGGTTATGGCAGCCGTCGGCGATTGCGAGCACATTCTAATCGTTGATGAATGTCGACAGCGCGGTTCTCTTAGCGAAGAAATCATGACCTACTTACTGGAACACGACAGCGCCAACCGCCCGGTCAGCCGGATTACTGCGGATGATAGTTTTATACCTTTGGGGCGTGCCGCATATGACGTATTACCCTCCGCAAGCGCAATCGCTGAAAAACTAAAAGCATTAGGAGTCGTCCCGGCATGAACAACGCCAACAAGCCCACTGCCATTGTCGTCTGCCCTGGTCGAGGCGGTTATAACAAACCGGAACTGGGTAGCATCACGCGTAAGCATCCGCTCCAGACTCAGCAACTGCAGGCTTGGGATAACGCCCGTAAAGCCGCATCTGCAGCAACCGTCAGCGAACTGGACCAGGCCGCCAGGTTCGACTTTAAACAGCATTTACACGCAGAAAACTCGGCGGCACTTATCTACGCCGCCGGCTACCTCGATTTTATGGCCTTAGAGCGTGACTACGAGGTGGTCGCGATAACCGGTAATTCAATGGGCTGGTATACCGCGTTGGCATGCGCTGGGGTGTGGGAGCCGACCCGGGCAATGACGATAGTCACCGATATGGCACGTAATACCGCCGATGCTAAGGGTGCCCAGCTTATTTTTCCACTGGTAGATAGCAACTGGAAACCCCTGCCGGCTTATCATCAGGCCGTACAGCAAGTGCTTCAGCAACATCCGCAAGAGCTGTTTGAATCCATTCATTATGGGGGCTATATCCTGCTTTCCGGGACCGAACATGCGATACAAGCAGCCGCAGCATCGTTACCGCGGGTGGACGAACGTTTTCCATTAATTCTGCCGGGGCATGCCGCTTTTCACTCTCCCCTCATGGGCGAAGCGGTGAACCGAGCATTGGCGCACTGGCCTGTGGACGAATTCCGCCAACCGCAGCGACCATTGATTGATGGCCGGGGCGTCATTTGGCAGCCTCCGGCCGTGGACTTGGGGCAATTGCGTGACTACACGTTTCATCATCAGGTTGCCGAAACCTACGATTTCACTCGTGCGTTACAGGTCAGCATTAACGAATTCGCACCCGACAACATTGTGCTGCTGGGGCCCGGTAACAGCCTTGGTGGTGCTACCGGGCAAACTCTGGCGGCGATGGGCTGGCGCGGTATCAATGATAAAGACAGCTTTACCCGCGAGCAGGAACAGGGACGCGCCCCGGTCGTCAGTCTTGGCTTAGCGTAACCTTTCAGTGCCCTATCGGAGGCGGGTTTACGGCGCGGCTAGCAAATGCCGCGCTGGTTTAAATGTTCTTTATAGGCCATATCACTGCCCATAATGTGACGCGTTAACCAAGCTTTCACAAACTCAAGTAGCTCATCAATCACATCTTCATTGTTATCAACCCGCTGTTTGAATCGCATCACGTCATTCACTAAATCTTGATGCTTTTGTTTATGCGCATCAAGATCCGGATAGTTGTGACGCTCCATCAACAGTTCCTCATAGTTGAAGTGCGTTGCCGTATAATTGATCAGTGAGTTAACCAGTCGCTGCACAGCATGGCGATCGCCACCACGCTGCTTTAATCGGAACAATTCATTGGCAATGTATATCAACCGCTGATGCTGACGATTAACTTCGGCGATGCCGACGTCAAGTTTATCACTCCACTCGATTAATTTATCCTGCGCATTAATGCGTTCTGCGATGACAGCGTCTTCGATGTAATAACGATCGCCCAGCGATTTAATTTCACCGCCAAGGGTGGTCAGTTGAGCGGAACTCTCCAAGGCCTCTTGCGATCGTTCATCCACCACCCTGGCACTGGCGGACAGTGACTTTATGGTGTCTTCAATATTCAGGGTTACCGCCGATTGCTCCTCGGCAGCTGAAGCGATTTGGGTATTAAAATCGTTAATTATGCCGACATTATGAACGATCTCGCGGAGTGATTGGTCAGCGCTTTCTGCGTGTTCAACGTTATCCGCGGCCAATGCTTTATTGGATTCCATACTGCTGACGGCATTTTGGGTATTGTGCTCGAGCTTCGTGATGACGCGTTGTATTTCACCGGTTGATGCCTGTACCCGCTGCGCCAGCTGCCGCACTTCATCGGCCACAACGGCAAAACCGCGTCCGGATTCACCGGCACGGGCAGCCTCAATGGCCGCGTTCAAGGCGAGCAAATTAGTTTGATCGGCAATGTCATTAATGGTTAATAACAACTTACTGATCGCCTGGCTGTCCTCCGACAATGAGCGAATCACCTGTTGCGACTCACTGACATCCTGTTCCAGTTGTTTTATCGCGGTAACCATAAGGTCAACTTTTTGTTGTCCCTGCTGCGCAGACCTTAAAGTATTGTCAGCTTCCGTCGCCGCTTTTTGCGTCGACTCAGAGACCTCACTGATGGCGGCCGTCATCTGCTCTACTGCAGCCGCTGCACTCTGCATTTGCGCTGCCTGCTCGGTCGCTCGCTCGGCGAGTTCGCGGATGGCGGTATAATTTTGCTCTCCCAAATCATCCATACCACGACTGGATGCTCTGATTGCATCAACGGAGTAACTGGTTTCGATGGCGATCGAATTGAGGTAATCACTGATACGTCCCAATTCGTCGTTACTGTAACGCTCACCTAAGCGGTTCAAGTCACCGTTAGCCAGCGATTTAGCCATGCTGATATTACCAGCCACAGAGCGGTAAATGCCAAAGTACATGCTGGTAAACAATAACAATTGCACCAGCACCATTACGATCAATAGTATCAGGTTCCAGCGCACCACCCAGGCCAGATCCGACAGCCGTTGTTGTTGAATCTGCTGATACAGGGGAATGGCTTCATCATATAGCGTGTAAAGACGATTAATGGAACCGGTTGCCTGTTCAAAATAGACGTCGCCCGAGAGGTTTCGCGACTGCAGTAAGCCAGCGGCGCGCTGCTCAAATTCCGTGAGTGCGGCCAGCGCTGACTGCCCTTCCAGTTGTTGCTTGCCGACGCGATATTGATTCAAAATCTGCAAACTGTTCGCGAGCGTTTTAGTGCGACTCGACAGTGCTGCCTGTAACGTCATTAACCGTTGTTCGGTCAGTGCATCTTGCCGGCCGTTCAACCAAGCAGCCCCCAAGCCGCGCAGCTGCGCGGTCAGTTCAATCACCTGAGGTAGCTCATCGGTACTTAACATCGCCACATACAAGGCATCCAATTGATCTTCCAACAACTGGTTTGAATGGCGGGCAAGGTAGCCCAATTGCGTTTGAATCAATCCAATGAGACCGCTGAAACGGTCAAATTCAGGACGGTTACGGGCTTCTCGCCAGGCTTGCTCGAGGGTTTGTAGCTGATCTGCCGGCAGTGGCTGACCACTTTGCTGATTAGCCACAGAAAGCCGTTGTAGTTGTTGCTCAATTTGCTGCTGCAACGGTTGCAGCCGTGAATCCGCCGCTCCAGAACCCGATAAGCCCCGATATTCGGCGACGTTCTCCATTAACTGCCGCAGCGGCTGCCACAGCTGTGCAGCCTCCAACTTAAGCTGCACCTGACGTTGCTGTTGCCACGCGTCTTTCACCATCAGGCTACTGAGCCCAATCAGCGGCAAAAATAGCGTTACGCCAATTAAAATAAATTTCCGACGAAAGCTCAGGCGATTAAAAACACGCTGCAACGGACGGGTTAGCGAGTCTAAAATTGCCATATACTCTTCCTTTTATGCGTCGTTAACCGCAACATCCAGGGCGATGCGGATCATGGTATCGAAAGAACGCTCGCGTTCTTCACTAGATAGTTGTTGGTGGGTAATAAGATGGTCAGAGACCGTCAGAATCGCGAGTGCCTGTGCCCGATGACGGGCGGCGACGCTGTATAGACCGGCCGCCTCCATTTCTACCGCCAATATGTGTAAGCGGTTGAGCATCGCCGTTAACTTACGGTTCGGATGATAGAAGCTATCGGTAGAAAAGACATTACCAACACGAGCATCGACGCCTCGTTTACGAGCACTGGCGGCGGCAGCGGTCAGTAGCTCAAAGTCGGCAATGGCGGCATAATCATAACCACCAAATTGCAAGCGGTTAGCATTAGAATCCGTCGACGCGCCGGCCGCTAACACCAAGTCATTTAACCCAAGCTCTGGATCGGTTGAGCCGCAGGATCCCACACGAATTAAACGGCGCACGCCAAATTCCTTGATCAACTCTTCGCTGTATAGCATACAGCTCGGCATCCCCATACCGGTACCCATCACCGACACCCGCGAGCCCTGATGGCTGCCGGTGTAAGCCAACATATTGCGCGTACTGTTAATCAGCTCAACATCCGTTAGGTAAGTCTCGGCAATAAATTTTGCTCGTAACGGATCGCCCGGCAATAAACAGGTGGACGCAAATTGTTCAGGTTTTGCTTGAATATGTGGTGTTGTCATATAATATGTTTTTACCTTAATTGTATTTTGTGAGCCTACAGCCCTTGGCTACATAGCAAAGAACAGTAACTGAAATAGCAGTATTAGCGCTTGATGCAGATCAATCCAGTGCACAAGAACCAGTCAACAGGTATAGCGAACGGAGTGAGTAGAATATGAGTGTCGAAAAAGCGGTGATGGCATTTGCGGGGTTTATGGTGCTGCTGTCGGTAGCACTCACCTATTGGGTACACCCATACTTTGTATGGTTAACGGTGTTCGTCGGTGCCAACTTGTTTCAACAGTCGTTCACCGGGTTTTGTCCTGCCAGCATGGTCATGAAAAAGCTGTTTGGGCTTAAGACTGAGCGCGAGCTGGCAGAACATGATCGTTAACGTCGTTTGCGGGCGCGTTTTGCGCGACGTTGCCACCATAGGTAAGTACCGGTGATCGCGAGTAATAGCGGTATCAACCCGACCAGACTCCAGATCACCTTGCTGACCCAACCGCCAAAGGTTCCGAAATGCAAGCGACGGAAACTGTCGAGCACTTTCGGCAAAGCGCCTTGTTCATTCAGATTATAGGTGCTCTGATAAGCGCCGCTATGCGGGTCAAAGTTCACCACACTGCCGTAGTTGCTCAACAACGGATTATTGGTCGGTGCACGCCCAAATACCGTAAAGGGTAGCTCTGGCTCGTATGGAAACAGCAAATAAGTCGGCTTGAACGCATCGATTTTTTCCCGGCTCTGGGCAACCAGCTGGTCAATGTTCAGATCATCCGCATACAGACGTTCCTGCATGATGTGATGTTCTTGGCCGGTACTGTGTTCGATGAATTCCTCGTAATAAATGATGGCACTGTAATAGCCACCGGTAATTCCCAATACCAACAATACCGGGGATGCCAATGTGCCAGCCATTTTGTGCAGATCACTGAATACCACCAACAGCCGTTGGTTCCAGCGTAAGGTAAACACCCTTGCCCAGAACCGGCGATAAATGATCAGTCCTGAGGTACCCATAAACACCAGAAACAGCGCCAGCACGAAGCTGATAATCAACCCCAGGTGCTCATCCAGACCATCGATGTCATTCAGCAACAAGGTGTAATGAAGCTCCACCAACCAGTCGGTAAGATAATGTCCTGAACTCGTTGGCTCACTCTGCAATTCACCGGTGTAGGGGTTCAGATGCGCTTTACGCCACTCATCGGTGCCCTTTTGGATCACGAATACGCGATCCGCTTCGGGATGACCCGCCGGAAAAATCTCCCAGCTACCGATTTCGTAGTCCGGCAATTGCTGATTCACTCTCGCGGTCAGCTCGTTTAATGACAGTCGCTCACGGCCATCGGCCTCGACCAGAGCAACATCGGGAATCAACCAGCTGTCAATCTCGGTCTTAAACACCAGGATACTGCCGGTCAGGCTTACAACGAGAAACGGGATCATAAAAATGATCCCGGCCCAGCCATGAATTTTATGCAGTTGCTTTTTCATGGTTTAAAAGGAGTAACTCAACGTTGCCGAATAGTTCGCCGGCGCCCCATAGAAGCCCTGTGCCCAGTAAAGACTGTTCAGGTATTTTTCATCCGTCACGTTGTAGCCATTCACTCGTACCGACAACGCATCGTTGATTTGCCAGCTTGCCATCAGACCCAGCAAACCATAAGACGGTTGCTTAGTCACAATAACATCGCCGGCATTGTCATACATCGGCCCGACCACGCCCTGCTCACGTGAAATATCGTCCTGCCATTGATAAGTTAAGCCCAGTTTTACCGCCGGCATCTGCGGCAACTGATACGTTAACGCCGTACGGAACAGTTTCTCTGCGGTATAATCTTCAACCAGTTGGTCGCCGTCAATGTCGAATACCGTGGCAGATACCATACCCTGAAGACCTTCAGCCAACTGTCCGGACAGTTCCAGTTCCAGACCTTGACTGTTAATGCCGTCAGCGGCGCGGTAAACCGGCTCTGGTACACCCGTCTCCGGGTTAATGGCTTCACCGTCGCTCACCGCCAGGTTTTCCTGGTCGATGTGGAAGTAGGCCAGGTTCAGCAGAGCTTTGTTATCAAACAAGTCGGTTTTTAAGCCGATTTCTGAGTTCTTGCCGGTCAGCGGATCAATGCGACGGAAGTCGCGGTCGCGTTCGGTTTGAGCCAAGAACGTTTCGGTATAAGATGCATAAGCGGTCAGCGCATCGTTTACCGCATACGTTAAACCGAGATACGGAATAAACTGTGCGTCATCACGTGACTGATCGACGCCATAACCGACACCATCGGTGGTAAAGTCGTTGTAACGACCGCCAATCAACAATTTAGCCTGGTTAGACAGCGACAAACGTGCCTGCGCATACACCGCCTTTTGGGTGTTGTCGATGACACTGCCGGCCGCGCCATCGGTGAATTCAGGCAGCGGTGTATTGCCATCCCAGTCTTTTAGCGACGGCATTACCGGGAAGCCGAGACCAGTATGAAAGTCATACAGCGAATGGTCGACATAGTCGAGCCGTGCATAGTTAGCACCGACCACCAGCTCATGCAGTTGCCCCCATGCGGTAAATGAGCCGCTGGCGTATACGTCCAACGTATCTTGTTCGTCATCCAGATCGTATTCACTGCCGTAACCAAGCAAACCCAAACCGGTTTCGGGATCAAGACCTGCCTGAGCATCCATTAGGTACGTATAAAACAACAGGCTGTCTTCGTCGGTACGGACTCGATTGTATGCCGCGCGAAGTGTCCAATTGTCTGATAACGCGGTTTCCACGTCGATGAAACTGCGGCTCTCATCAACGCCCCACTCTGACCAGTCGGCCGCCACGTTTGTTGATTCATCAAAATTGGTGGGGGTGCCGTCGCCATAATAGAGGGTCAATGCACCCCACATATTACCATCGGTATGGCTGCGGTGCTCACTGTGACCCACCGTCAGTAGCGTGCTGTCCGATACGGCAAAATCAGCCACACCATAGAACACTTTGGTGTCGTTTTCGTAGCGGTCAATATACGACTCACTGTTATCAGCCGCAGCCACTACACGGGCGCGCACCCGATCACTCAGCTTGCCCGAAGCATCAAGCTGCAGTCGTTTACCGTTCCATGACGCTAACGATGCGTCCACCTCCAGGTGCGTTTCCGACGTTGGACGCTTACGCACCATATTAACGGTGGCCGAAGGACTGCCGACGCCCGTCATAATACCATTGGCACCATGAATCACTTCAACGCGCTCGTACAGCGCCGTGTCGATACGTCCGTGGGTGTTATTATTGATCAGCGGTAATCCAAGACCGTCAATCTGGAAGTTATTCAGCTCAAAACCGCGCGACGTGTAATACACTCGGTCGGTTTCCACATTTTCAACGTTTACCGCAGCAGAACTTTCCAACACCGAGTTAATGTCATCCAGGCCGAAGTCCTCAATTTGCTCACGGGTGATGACGGTCACCGCCTGCGGCGTTTCTTTTAACGACAGACCGAGCTTAGTTGCACCGTCAGCTTCTGAGCTACGGTAGCCTTCCTGTTTCTGGCCAGTAACTTTCAGACGTTCAATGACTTTATCGGTTTGTTGTGGTTGTTCTGCCAGTGCTGACAATGGCAAACCTGCACAGACAAGTGCTACAGCGATGGATGAAAGCTTATTCACGGGCAACCTCGTTTTGTTCAATTTGATGGCGCGGATGATAATGTATATGAGAATGATTCGCAATAGTAAAGTTAACTGCTACATTATGCCGCATCCCTGATGTCGTCGTTTTTCGCCATAATTGCCGCTTAAAAACTCACCGAGTGGCTGTTATGCACAAAGGTTATCTATCACTTGCACTACTATACAGCGTGCCGCTGTTTGCCCAGGAAAAGCTGTCTAATACGGATGAATACATTACGATTATCGGCGAGTCGATGCTTGCTCCGGGCGTCTATGAAGTCGATGCCAAACAGCCTCGCCAGCCGCTCCCCGCTCACGATGGCGGCGACTTCTTAAAAACCATTGCCGGCTTTTCAGCCAGCCGCAAAGGGGGAGCCTCTGCCGATCCGCTGTTTCGCGGTATGGGCGCTTCGCGGCTGACCATTGTCAATGACGGTCAGATGTTACAAGGCGGATGCAGTAACCGTATGGATCCCCCGACGGCCTATATCAGTCCACAAAGTTACGACACGATTCGTATCGTCAAAGGGCCGCAAACTGTTCGCTATGCCGGAAGTGCGGCAATTATTGAGTTCGAGCGAGAAGCGTTAGCCTTCTCTCAGCCCACGTTCGAAGGATTTTTAAACCTAACCGGAGCCAGTTACGATCGGGCAAATGCCAGCAGTGAGCTGATTGCGGGCAATGCGAACGGTTATCTCAAAGCCAACCTCACCACCGCGACAGCCGGTGACTACGAAGATGGCAACGGCGTTGCATTGAACAGTGAATACCAACGCTGGAGTTCGGATATTGACGTTGCCTGGACACCGTCTCAGGATCATACCCTGACGCTGAGTTTGGGGGCCAGCGACGGCGAAGCCGCCTACGCCGATCGGGCGATGGATGGGGTTAAATTTGCCCGCAGAAGTACCGCCATTCGCTATGAGGTCAGCGGCGATAAGCAACTCCGCTCTGCCACAGTCGCGGCCTATTTTAATCACATCGATCATGTGATGGATAACTACTCGTTACGTGAATTCCGTCCATCCATGATGATGCCCCAAGCAACCGCCCGTAACCCTGATCGCTACGCTCGTGGCGCCAGAATCGAGAGCGAATGGCAACTCGCCGGTGCGCAAATCACGCGACTCGGCGCTGAATACCATCAAAATGTACATCGCGACCGCATCAGTCGAAACCAACTGGACATGCCTTATCAAAACATGCCACGCCAGCCCGATGCTGATACATCGCAGTTCGGTGTTTTTGCCGAACAGCGCATCCCCCTGCCGGCAGCGTACTCGATCAATGCCGGTTGGCGCTGGGATCAGTGGCGCTTAACCGATCGCCGTCAGGTGATCGGCACAATGATGACGTCGCAAAACAACCCGACAGTCGATCAGGTCAACGCAGACGACTTATTCAGTGGCTTTATCCGGCTCGAGCAACAATTAGACAGCGGCTATTGGTATGCCGGCTGGGGGCAGGCCGAGCGGTTTCCTGACTACTGGGAAACCATCGGTAATAACCGCAGCTACCTCGGCAGTCCATCCGCGTTGTTTCTGAAGCCGGAAACGAACCAGCAATGGGATATCGGATGGCATTATAATCACTCGTCGCTGCAACTGGACGCATCACTGTTCTTCGCTAACATTGCTGATTTCATCTTACTTGAAGAAGGCGCCGCCATGATGCCGGACGTTGTGCGAAATGTTGATGCGCGCAGTTGGGGCGGAGAAGCGACGGGTCGCTGGCAAGTCAGCCAAGCCTGGAAATTATCCGCGACCGTTGCCATAACCCGGGGTAAAAATAAAACCGACGATCAATACCTTCCCCAGCAGCCGGCCGATGAGCTTAGAATCGCCAGTGAGTATCAACATAGCGACCTGACCTATGCCTTAGTCTGGCGCCTGGTCAAGCAGCAGGATCGCGTTGATATCGGGTCCGGTAACGTTATCGGCTACGATTTTGCCAGCACCAGCGGCTACGGCATAGTATCGGCCAACATCAGCTGGGCCATCGACAAAGACTGGCAATTGGCCGTCGGAGTCGATAACCTGTTTGACAAAGTGTATGCCGAACATGTGAGCGGCAGCGGTGCTACCATTGCTGGCTACCAACAAACCGAGCGGGTCAATGAGCCAGGCCGGGTGTTGTGGTTACAATCCAACGTATATTTTTGAAGCCATTTAACGAAGTAACTCATGCTGACCTTTTTAGCGGCCCTGTACCGTCGACACAGTACCTTACTCCTTGTTGCGGCCATGCTCATCGATATTGCTATCGGCAACTATGTGATTGCCATGAGCGGCGGTATCAGCAACCCTTTTTCGACGTTATTGCTGATTTATGTGGTGTTAGCCGTACTGTTGCTGGAGTGGTTGCCGTCACTGATCGTTCTGGCCGCCAGCATGCTGGCTCAGGTTGCTCAGTTATGGGCTCATCAATGGTTAAACCTGACCCTGGATCAACATCACGGTATGGGGCCAGAATTCGTCGCTCATGCACAAGGCATGGTGATCAGTTTTGTTATCGCGGCACTGATTATCTGGGCATCCAGCCTGTGGCTGAAAACACGCTGGCAACAGTCCCGTCATTTGTTGCAAAAATTGCGCGAACGCCAGTTGCGCGACGAACAACTGTTAACCATCGGTTCTGCGGCCGCGCAGCTGACTCACGATCTGGCAACACCGGTGCAAACGCTGCAGCTGTTGCATGAAGAATTCCGTGAACAGGCACCCCATCTCGACTGGTCGTTAGCCGACCATGAGTTGAACCGGATAAGTCATTCCTTAAAGCAATGGCGGCAGGCGTCTGATGATGTGCGCCAGCGCCGTCGACATCACTTCACAATCAGAGACTTTATCAACCAGATCAACCAGTTACTTCGCGTCATCACGCCCGAGTCAAACATTACCTGGCAGGTCCGTGACGACACTCAAAATCAGCCATTAGTCTGTGACAGAACGTTAATTCCGGCGATCGCCAACCTTATTAATAATGCCATTGAAGCGTCAGCGGAGCCTGGCATTGACGTCACCGTATGCACCGAAAAGAACACCGTGCATTGGACCATCATCAACACGGTCGATCCCTCACATCCGCTGGCAAAAAACTTAGGGATAGCATTACAGGCAAGCAACAAAGGCAGTGGCGTGGCTGCCGTAATCAGTCACGCCACGATTGAACGCCATGGCGGTCAGGTTTGGTGGCGTTGTGCCAATGATCTTGCCTACACCGAAATTTTCTTACCGCTCGGCACCTCGACACCCCGTGAGTACCCACATGACGATTAAGCACTCAATACTGCTCATTGATGATGACTCAAGCTTCTGCCAGGTGTTAAGCCGACGGCTCGAACACCACGGTTATTCAGTCGATGTAATACACAGTGGTGAAGAATCACTTACCGCAACCACGGGCCCTTACGATGTCATCCTCCTGGATATGATGTTAGGCAATGAGAACGGCATCGAATTCATTGAGCCGCTTATGACTAAACACCAGCCGCAACAACTTATCGTACTGACCGGTTACGCCAGTATCGCGACAACCGTCGAAGCGATCAAACGCGGTGCCACGGATTATTTGGCCAAGCCGGTAAGTAGTCGCGAGATCATCGAACGGCTGGAAGGCAAGCCCCAGAATCTGCCCGACGATCCACAGCCCTTGTCTCCCGCACAAGTGGAGTGGGAGTATATTCAACGTGTGCTGCAACAAAATCAGGGCAATATCTCAAAAACTGCAAGAGAACTGGGTATGCATCGCCGTACCTTACAACGCAAACTCGCCAAGAAACGCCCTAACACATAAAAAAAACCGCCAGCGGAAAACCCGTGGCGGTTAGAGCATCTTCCCTAATGCATGCCCTTAATTTTAACTCGAGAGCAACGAGCTGGACTTGTTTCGTCTATGGCGTTTCTTAAAAGGTGTAACGTAAACCGACCATCGCAACGTAAGGGTCGATCTGCACGTCAACGCTTTCAATGGTATTACCGTTTAAGCGCACATCACCGGTGGTATCAATGTCAATCTTGCTGACCATAAAATGCACACCCCAGTCATTGTTAACTTTAACGTTTACGCCGGCCTGAAGCGCCAGTCCCCAACTGTTTTCAAGCGCTAAATCGACGCTATCATCAGTGCTGGCCACGCCAGTAGCAACCAGCAAGTTCTTCACTTCCGGAGAAACCTGGTCATCAAAGAAGGTCGTATAGTTGGCACCGACACCGACAAAAGGCTTGAACATGTCGCTGCCAATATCAAAGTGATACTGAGCCAGCAAGGTTGGCGGTAAATGTTTGGTGTCACCGATTTTTACACCCGCTAAAGAGCCGGTGCCGGTGATATCGTGACTGAAAGGTGTGGCAGCGACGAGTTCGATGACCCAGTTGCTGTCCAGCGCGTAATCAAAAGTTAAACCCAACTGAGTATTGGTATTAACGCCAACGCCGGTACTGTTAGCATCGAGTCCAGCAACACTTTCGACAACATTGAGCGCACCACTGCTATCATCTGGCATTACGCTGATGGCACCAACATTGACCGAAAAGTCGTTCGCCAGCGCCGAACCACTCAATAGCCCGAACAATACACCTAGAGATAAAATCGAACGCTTCATGGGTAACTCCTTGTGGTTGAATACCCATGAAGCTTATAAGGTTTTGCGTTTGATCAATTTGATCTAGATCATTTTTATCGGCGGTTATACTTCAGCGTTGTGATAAATATTTTGTACATCATCACAATCGTTCAGCATATCCATTAAGCGCTCAAACATTGGCATGTCTTCTTCGCCAATTTGCGTTGTGACGTGTGGCAGGAATTGAATCTCATCGGTGTCGAAATCGATATCTGCAAAAGCACCCGTTAGTGCCTGACGAGCCGCAGCGTACTCAGTATGCGGCGCAAACACCGTCACGACGCCATCCTCGAATTCAACGTCTGTAACATCGACGTCGGCTTCCATCAATGCTTCCAGCACCTCGTCTTCGCTGTCGTGTTTAAACGAGAAAATCGCACAGTGCTCAAAGGAGTGCATCACACTGCCTTGTTCACCGATTTTGCACTTACTTTTGGTAAAACAGTTTCGGACTTCACCAAAGGTGCGGTTCGGGTTATCGGTCAGACATTCTACGATAACCATACAGTTACCCGGGCCGTAGCCTTCATAGCGCGCCGGAGAAAAGTCTTCACCGGCACCACCTTGTGCTTTATCAAGCGCCTTTTCGATAACGTGCGATGGCACCTGATCTTTTTTCGCCCGGTCAATTAAGCTGCGCAACGCCAGATTCGCTTCTGGATCCGTTCCGCCCTGTTTACCACAGACATAAATTTCACGACCGTAGCGACTATAAACTTTGCTTTTAGCAGCTGCGGTTTTAGCAATCGATTCTTTTCGGTTTTGAAATGCGCGACCCATAACGTGTGTCTCTTTAATTTTTATTCACAGCAAAAAAGAGCCTGAATTTTACACATGCTGAGGTATTCGGTCTATTAAAAACACCCAGTGGCTTATGTCCGTTGTGCAATCCAAGCCTGTAGTTGAGTCGCTGACATCGCTCCGGCCTGTCGGGCAATTTCCTGGCCATCTTTTATCAGTAGCGTCGTTGGAATACTGCGCACCGCATATTGTTGTGCCAGATGGGGTTCGGTTTCGGTACTGATTTTTAAAAACTGAGCGGTGAACGGCAGTTGCTTTGCCGCTTGTTCAAAATGCGGCGCGTATTGTTTACAGGGTCCGCACCAACTTGCCCAAAAATCGACAACTAAGGGCATGTCTGCCGTTTGGTGTGCACGAAACTCATCGCTATTAACAACGATGGGTTCGCCCGTAAACAGCGGTGATTTACATTGTCCGCAGACCGCGCCGGCCTGAATTTTTGTTCGTACTACTCGGTTTTTCTTGTGACATGCGGGACATGCCACGATCATACTGTCTGACATTAAGACGCGTTTCCTTTTGCTTTATCGGTCGATACACCGAGCAATTTGTAGAGCAGGCAGAATTTAAAAACGGCCGTGGCCAAAATAATAGCGCCTAAAATCCACCAGAAATTGCCCGCCATTACCGACCAAACGATAATGGCGATACCCACAATCGCTCGTAAAATACGATCAATACCACCAACATTTGCCATAATAAAGCTCCTTGATCAAAACGTGACCCATAAAGTCTGTCTTTAACGTAAGTGTAGTACGCATTTTTAAGTCGGGTAAAAATTATCGCATGATAAATTTAGATTTTTCTCAACGCGTTGTCATAAACACCCAACAGCAGCCGTGGAGCCCCAGTCCAGCCCCTGGTGTTCGCCGCAAGCTATTGGAGCGCGAAGAAGCTGAGCGCGGCCGTGCGACCAGCATTGTTGAATACGCCGCCGGCGCGTCATTTAAGACCCATCAGCACCCGCTGGGTGAGGAAATCCTGGTACTGGACGGTGTGTTCTCCGATGAACACGGTGATTATCCCGCCGGAACCTATTTGCGCAACCCGCCCGGCAGTGCTCATGCTCCGTTTAGCCGAGAGGGTTGTAGGTTGTTGGTAAAACTGCATCAGTTTCGACCGGACGATGGAACCTCGGTACGGGTAGATACCCACAACAGCGAATGGCTTCCTGGTCAGGGCGGACTTGAAGTGATGCCACTCCACAGTCATGGAACCGAGCACGTTGCGCTGGTTAAATGGCCAACGAACGAAGTGTTCAAACCCCATCGCCACTTGGGCGGTGAGGAAATTTTCGTGCTGTCAGGAGAATTTTGTGACGAGCATGGCCGTTACCCTGCCGGCACCTGGATCCGTAGCCCACACTTGAGCACCCATCATCCGTTTGTCGAGGAGGAAACCATTATCTGGGTGAAAACGGGACACTTACCCATAGATCGGTAGCACCTGATGAGTAGGCTTTAAAGCGACATTTCGATGGATTGTGCGTATAATACGCGGCCAATTGCCCAAAGCCTGATTGGCCTGCTTCAGATAAAGTTGAGTGTTTTAGTCAGGTATTTTATAATAGAGGGCATTCGCAAGTTAGTAAGGTGGTCATCATGAGCGAACAAATTGATCAGGCGCTTAAGCGCAAATACGATGCTGGCTTCGTATCTGAAATCGAGTCAGAGACGTTTCCGCCTGGGTTAGATGAAGACGTCATCCGCCGTCTGTCGGCGATGAAAGACGAACCAGAGTGGATGACAGAGTGGCGCCTGCAGGCGTATCGCAAATGGCTGAAAATGGAAGAGCCCGACTGGGCCCATGTCGACTATCCGAAAGTCGACTACCAGTCCATTTCTTATTATTCAGCGCCGAAAAGCATGAAGGATAAACCCAAATCCCTGGATGAGGTTGATCCTGAATTGCTGCGTACCTACGAAAAACTTGGTATTCCTCTGCATGAGCAGGAAATGTTGGCCGGCGTGGCCGTTGATGCTGTGTTCGACTCGGTTTCTGTGGTCACCACCTTCCGCGAGAAACTGGAAGAAGCCGGCGTTATTTTCTGCCCGATTTCGGAAGCGATTAAGAAATACCCTGAGCTGGTTAAAAAGTACTTAGGCACTGTTGTACCTAAAGGTGACAACTACTTTGCGGCACTCAACAGCGCGGTCTTTACCGATGGTTCCTTTGTGTACATTCCTAAGGGTGTACGCTGTCCGATGGAACTATCCACTTATTTCCGAATTAACGAGCAGAACACTGGCCAGTTTGAGCGTACGCTGATTGTTGCCGAGGAAGGCAGCTACGTCAGCTACCTTGAAGGTTGTACTGCACCTCAGCGCGACGAAAACCAATTGCACGCCGCGGTGGTCGAGCTGGTTGCGTTGGATGACGCTGAGATCAAATACTCGACGGTTCAAAACTGGTATCCGGGTGACGAAGACGGTAAAGGCGGTATCTACAACTTTGTGACTAAGCGTGGTCTTTGTGAGAAAAACGCCAAAATCTCCTGGACTCAAGTAGAAACGGGATCGGCCGTAACCTGGAAATACCCAAGTTGCATCTTGAAAGGTGACAACAGCGTCGGTGAATTCTACTCGGTTGCGCTGACTCGCGGTAAACAACAAGCCGATACCGGCACCAAAATGATTCACTTGGGCAAAAACACCAAGTCGACCATTATTTCGAAAGGTATTTCTGCCGGACGCAGTAATAATGCCTACCGCGGTTTGGTACGAATGGGCCCGGGCGCAGAAGGCGCTCGTAACTTTACCGAATGTGACTCACTGTTGATTGGTGATCAGTGTGGCGCTCACACATTCCCGTATATTGAAAGCAGCAACCCAACCGCGATCGTCGAACACGAGGCAACCACCTCGAAAGTGAGCGACGACCAATTATTCTTATGTCAGCAACGAGGCCTGGACCCTGAAAAAGCCGTCTCAATGATTGTCAATGGCTTCTGTAAAGAGGTGTTCCGTGAACTACCTATGGAGTTTGCCGTAGAAGCCGGTAAGTTGCTCGAAATCAGTCTTGAAGGTTCAGTGGGGTAAAACATGTTATCAATTAAAGACTTGCACGCACGTGTAGAAGATACAACGATTCTTAAAGGGCTTAACCTGGACATTAAACCAGGCGAAGTACATGCAATTATGGGCCCTAACGGTGCGGGCAAAAGTACGCTTGGCTATGTTTTGTCAGGCCGTGAAGGCTACGATGTAGAAAGCGGCAGCGCAGACTTTGACGGCAAAGACTTGTTCGATATGGAAGTTGAAGAGCGCGCACAGGCTGGCTTATTCCTGGCTTTCCAATACCCTGTTGAAATTCCTGGCGTCAGCAATATGGAATTCATGAAAGAGTCGGTTAACGCCATGCGTGAAGCACGCGGTGAAGCGGCGCTCAGTTCAGCAGAATTTCTGAAAAAAGCAAAAGAAGCCTGTAAGCAAGTAGAACTGCCTCTGGATTTCCTGAAACGGGGTGTCAACGAAGGCTTTTCAGGCGGCGAGAAGAAACGCAATGAGATCATGCAAATGATCATGCTGGAACCTAAGTTGGCCATTTTGGACGAATCCGACTCCGGTCTGGACGTCGACGCTCTGCAAGTCGTCGCCAAAGGGGTGAACAGCCAACGTGACGGTAAGCGCAGCTTTATCGTTGTCACCCACTACCAACGTCTGCTGGACTATATCGAACCAGATTATGTGCACATCCTGTCAAAAGGCAAGATCGTGAAAAGTGGTGGTCCGGAGCTGGCTAAAGAAGTCGAAGCCTCTGGTTATGCATGGTTAAAAGAGGGAGAAAGCGCATGAGTCAATGGTTAGCCCACGTTATTGAGCGTGCTGCCAACGTTGACGACTGGCTGTCTCCGGTACGCGCCAATGCGCTTGCCGAGCTGAAGCAAAAACAATGGCCAGGACGTCGCACCGAGGCATGGCGCTACACGTCACTGCACAAAGTCGCCGATCTGGCGCTGAAAACCAGCAGCCAGGCGGTCGCTGAAGCGCCTCAGGTCAATGGCTTGAACAGTATCGATTTAGTCTTTGTAGACGGACGCTTGAGCACCGATATTGCGCACTTGCAGTTGCCGGAAGGCATCCGCATTGCGGCTTTGGATGCCAAGAGTGACGCGGCAGAAGCTTTGTTTGCGAACATCAAGCCAGCGCACCACTTATTCGGTTTAGTGAATGATGTACTGGCGCAACAAGGTATCGTTATCGATGTCGCGGAAGGCGCTCAGGTTGAGCAGCCGATTCGAATCGTCAATGTCTCCACTAACGGTATCGAATCGCATCAGCGTACGCTGGTACGTGTTGGTCAGGGTGCTAAAGCAACCATAATTGAACACGGTGTCGGTAACGAGCAAAGTCTCAATACCGTATTTGCCGAGTACGACATCGCTGATCGAGCCAGTCTCGAGCATTATCGTCTGGCGCTGCAGGAAGACCAGGCCATCCACGTTGGCGGTAGCCATTTCCGGCTACATAATGAATCAAAGCTGAACAGCACGCTGGTCGGTTACGGTTCACAACTGACGCGTCTGGACGTTGATATTGAGCATGCCGGCGAGCATGCCTTTGCCAAATTCAATAATATTTACTTACTGGCGCCGCACGAGCATTTTGATTTGCACAGCACCATTGAGCACGCTCAGCCGAATGGCACCACCGAAGAAAATGCCCGTGGCATCATCGGTGATAAAGCCAAAGCCGTGTTCAACGGTCGTATTCACATTCACCGCCACGCCCAGAAAACGTTGGCGGAACTCAACAACCGCAACCTACTGTTGTCACGCGGCGCACAGATTAACACCAAACCAGAGCTGGAAATCTATGCCGATGACGTACAGTGCGCACATGGCGCAACGGTTGCCGAAATCGACGAAGAAGCCCTTTACTATATGCTGACGCGCGGTATCGATAAACAGCAGGCACTGGTGATGCTCAACTTCGGCTTCGTACAGGAACTGCTGTTCCAAATGCCGAATAAAGCTCTGGCCGACTGGTTACAGCCGATTTTGCGGCAGCGTTTTGAGCGCATGATGGAGCAAAAATGACCTTAAACGTTGCCCAAATCCGTGACCAATTCCCGATACTGAAGCGTCAGGTTAATGGCCAGCCATTGGTTTATCTGGACAATGCCGCAACCACCCAGAAACCGCAGGCTGTTATCGATGCACTGGTGGACTATTACACGCAGTGCAACTCGAACGTACACCGCGGTGCTCACTATTTATCGGATGAAGCAACCAAGCGCTACGAAGCCGCTCGCAAAACCGTTGCCGCGTATATTAATGCCGGTCGCAGCGAAGAGGTTATCTGGACCAGTGGTACAACCGAGGGCATTAATCTGGTTGCCAATGGCGTTGCGCAACGTTTAAAAGCCGGCGATGAAGTCCTGGTGACGGAGATGGAGCACCATGCTGACTTAGTCACGTGGCAACAAGCCTGTAAACGCTCTGGAGCGACCTTAAAGGTGGTTCCCATTCACGACAGCGGCGAACTCAACGTCGATGCGTTCCACCAGTTATTAAGTGATAAAACCGCGTTTGTGGCGATGCCTCACGTTTCTAACGCGCTGGGTACCATTAATCCAATTAAAGAATTGACCGCGGCCGCCAAAGCCAAAGGCGCTTTAGTGCTTATCGATGGCGCTCAGGGCGTTGCTCACGGTGCCATCGATGTGCAGGACATTGGTTGCGACTTTTATGCGTTCTCCGGTCACAAGCTGTTTGGCCCAACCGGTATTGGCGTATTATGGGGACGTTACGACGTACTGGCGGAATGGCCGGTGTGGCTGGTTGGCGGTGAGATGATTGCTACGGTGAGTTATCAGGATGCAACCTGGGGGGAGTTACCAAACCGCCTCGAGGCCGGCACACCTAACATTGCCGGCGTTATCGGTCTGGCCGCAGCGATTACCTGGTTACAAGGGCTAAACGCCAAAGATATCTGGGCCCATGAGCAAGCATTGCTAAAGCGTGCTACCGAGCTTGCCGAACAAACTCAGGGCTTGCGCATCATTGGCACTGCACCGAACAAAATTGGGGTACTCAGTTTTGTGATTGAGGGTATACACCCTGCCGATATCGGCTTTATTCTGGATAAACAAGGCGTTGCGATCCGCACCGGCGATCATTGTGCACAACCGTTGATGAAACGTCTCGGTGTACCGGGCACGGCACGCGCGTCTTTCTCTATTTACAACACCATGGACGATGTTGAAGCGCTCTTTAAAGCCATCAACAAAGCCCAAATGATGTTGGCTTAACGACGGGAGGATAGTATGTCTGTCGAATCTTTTGTCCCATCTAATGCGTTGGTTTCAATGACTGACCGTGCGGTACGTTACTTTGAGTCACGGTTGAAAGATCAACCGGGGCACCTTGTCCGACTGTCGACTAAAACCAGTGGCTGTACCGGCTACGCTTATGTTTTAGACGCGGTAGATAATGCTCAACAAGGTGATGAGCTGGTAAAAATTAACGACAACATTACCGTTGCCGTGGCAGCTGACGCCATCGACGTGTTACGCAATACCGAAATTGATTACGTCAAAGAAGGCATTAATGGGGTGGTTAAATTCAATAACCCTAATGTTGTCAACGAATGTGGCTGTGGCGAAAGCTTCAGCGTCAGCTAACGGGTAAAGAAGCGTACTCATGCAACAGAAAATGGTAAATACTTTGCGCGAAGTGAAAGCGCGCAAAGTGCCGTCCGGCGAACCAAAAATCATTCCCAAGGGTGAGTTTGTTAACATCACCCAAGATCTGGGTGGCAACTATACCGTCACTTGGCAAGGTAATATGCTGCGTATCGACGGTACCGACGGGGATGCAATAGGCCGCAAGCCGGAGAAACTGGATTTCCCGGAGCCCGCCGATGGTCAGATCTCAGAACAACAAGTCTGGGACGCTCTTGAAACCATATACGATCCCGAAATTCCAATTAATCTGGTCTCGCTTGGGCTCATCTACCGTGTTGCCGTAGATCAGCAAGCTCATCAGGTTAATATCGATATGACCCTGACCGCCCCCGGTTGCGGCATGGGACCGGTATTGGTTGGTGACGTTGAGTACCGTGTATCATTAGTGCCACATGTCGACAAGGTGAACGTTAACCTGGTTTTCGATCCCCCCTGGTCTCGCGACATGATGAGCGAAGAAGCACAACTTGAAGCCGGCGTATTTTTCTAAACAGGAACATAGGCAATCATGAACTTACCAAGTACTGACGAAATTCTTGACGATTTAGCGTTCCTTGATGACTGGGAACAGCGTTACCAATACATTATCGATTTAGGCAAGGCGCTACCGGGCTTACCGGAAGAACAGCACAAAGACGAGTATTTGGTCCGTGGCTGTCAAAGTAATGTTTGGCTGATCAGTGAAGAAAAAGACGGTAAGTTACAGTTTCACGTCGACAGCGATGCGGTCATCGTGCAAGGGCTGTTAACGCTGGTACTAGCGGCGTATCACGACAAGACCGCCGAACAAATCCTGGCGTTCGATATTGATCAGTATTTCAACCAGCTGGATTTGGAAAATCACATTACGCCAACACGAGGTAATGGTTTACGCGCCATCGTCAACAAAATACAAACGATAGCCAAAGCGCATTAGTCGTCTTCTGAACGGATCTGGCGTTTGCCTGTCAGCATGGGTCGTAGCAACTGAATACGGCCCCACCAGCTCACCACAATAACCGCGACCAGATGAATCAACACGCCCGCAAACAAGCTGTGAGCCAACCATTCGTGGATGTTTTCGACCACACTGCTACCAAAAAAACGATCCGTTTCTTCCAGTAAATAGCCGGTAAAACCCTGGCCCAAAAACAGCAACCAGAACACCCATATCAATAGACCGCCCAAGGCGTTATGCCCTTGCCGTTGAGGTAGTTGACGCCGTCGCAAATGCTGGACGTGTTCGGCAATTCGTTTAGGGGTAGGAAAAAAGTCGCTGAGTAATGCCCGCCGAGGCCCGATAACTCCCCACAGTATCCGCAAAATAACCAGGGTTACCGCGCTGTAGCCCACCCACTGGTGAACCGTGTCGCCTGGCTCAAGAATGAAATAGTTAAGCACAAAGGCGATAACAATAAGCCAGTGATAACCTCGAATGAAAGCATCCCAGATAACCACTGACTTACTCATTGGCCTACTCTTTTTCTTCTTTTACAACGCTGCCATCAACGGGGTTGAAATAGATTTCGACCTTTTCGCCAGCTCGGTTTTTGCCATAAATTTCATAACAATTACCCGGCGTTACCTTGAACTCATTGATTTCATAACCCTGCTCTTTTAGCCCGGCTTGAAACTGCTCTTGGTCTATCCATTCGCTTTGCGATGCCGTAGTACAGCGTGTCACCGTTTCCTCTGCGCTGCAGCCGGCCAATAATGATACGGTCGCTGCACCAGCGAAAAGCATAAGTGCTTTCATGACTAAACTCCTGTTATGTTGGCTTCTTGTCACCTTCCCGGGCAGCTTCCATCGCCGCCATCAGGTCAGTCGATAACGAATTTAATTGCCCAGTCGGCTGAGGTAGCATGATGACTTTACTGGACGAATTATCAAATGAACCTAATACATCAACATAGTTAGTAAACTTCAGCAAATCAATGACATCACGAGACGTAATGTCATTATTTTCATTGGTCACCATCGCGATTGAGTCTCGCAGTCCTTCCGCAATGGCTCGCCGTTGTCCGGCAATACCCTCACCCTGCAGGATCTTCGACTCTTTGTCCGCTTCAGCCTGCTTCACTTTGATGATTTTCTCTGCTTCCGCTTTATGTTCCGCCGCACGGCGCTCACGTTCCGCGGCATTAATCTGGTTCATCGAATCTTTCACCGACTGATCCGGATCGATGTCGGTCACCAACGACGCAATGATCTCGAAACCATAACCTTCCATGGTGTCGCGCAACTGCATTTTTACGTCGTTTGAAATGCTGTCTTTGTTATCAAACACAGCGTCCAGATTCTGCTTTGGAATCTGCGCCCGAACCGTATCAAACACGTAAGACTGCATCTGCCATTCCGGGTTTTCCAGTTGATAGAACGCGTTATACACCGCATCAGCAGAGCTTACCCGATATTGAACCGAAACCCTTACCACAACAAAGACGTTGTCGTTGGTTTTCGTTTCCACATCAACGTCCAGCTGTCGCGTGCGCATGGATTGCTTGTGTGCCACTTGCTCGACCAACGGAATAATAAAATTGAGGCCAGGCCTCAACAGTCTGCGGTAACGGCCGAACAGTTCGATAACAAAAATGCTTTGCTGGGGGACAATACGAATCGAGCTCGCCAAAAGTGCGAGCCCGATGATAATGACCACCACCCAAGCGACCGGAAAGTCGAAGGTGTTTTGCATGGTTAATTACTCCTTAGGTAAGGCTTCATAACCCATATGGTAGAGCGTAAATCCGAAAATGTCAGAGTACTGCTCAATCGTTTTCGATACCGGCGTACCCGCTCCGTGACCCGCATTGGTCTCGATCCGGATCAACTGCGGATTATCGCCACCGGCTTTATCTTGCAACTCAGCCGCAAACTTAAAGGAATGCGCAGGCACCACACGATCATCGTGATCACCGGTTGTAATTAAGGTGGCCGGATACGCCACACCCTCTTCTACGTTATGCACCGGCGAGTAGTTTAGTAGATACTCAAACATTTCCGGACTGTCTTCGGCGGTGCCGTAGTCATAAGCCCAACCGGCGCCGGCCGTAAAGGTGTGATAACGCAGCATATCCAGTACCCCAACCGCTGGCAGAGCAACTGCAAACAGTTCTGGACGTTGAGTCATTGCGGCACCCACCAGCAAACCACCATTAGAGCCACCGCGGATCGCCAGTCGCTCAGACGAGGTATAATCTTCGTCGATCAAATACTCAGCAGCTGCAATAAAATCGTCGAAAACGTTTTGCTTCTGCATCTTAGTGCCGGCTTTGTGCCACTCTTTACCATATTCACCACCACCACGCAGGTTAGCAACCGCATACACACCACCCATCTCTAACCAGGCTGCGTTCGCAATGCTGAAGCTCGGTGTCAGGCTAATATTAAAACCACCATAGCCGTAAAGAATGGTTGGATTGCTGCCATCCAGCGTCATTCCCTTTTTGTGCGTGATGATCATAGGCACCTTAGTGCCATCTTTCGAGGTATAGAAAACCTGCTTAGAAACGTATTGGCTGGAGTCAAAGTCTGCACCAGACTCTTGATAAACAACCGACTCGCCACTCTCAGGATCCATTTCATAGATGGTCTGCGGCGTGCTGTAATTGGTAAAGCTGTAATACACTTTTTCCGCGTCTTGCTTTTCACTGAAGCCGCTGGCACTGCCTACACCAGGCAGTTCAATGTCACGCACTTTATTACCGTCGTAATCGTACTGCTCAACTTTAGAAACCGCGTCGACCATATACTCAGCAAAAATATAGCCAGCCCCCGTTGATGGGTTCAGAACATTATCGCTGTGAGCAATGAAATCCTGCCAGTTCTCGGCTGTCGGGTTGCTGGCGTCAACCGTAACAACCCGTCCGTTTGGCGCATCCATATTGGTTTCTAAATACAGCGTCGAGCCGCGACTGGTCAGTACCGAGGTGTCGTAAGCCATATCGCCGTCAACCAAAACAAGCTCGGCATCTGGATCGGAGAGATCTTTGATGTAAAGTGTGTTGCCTGACGTGGAGTTTGCCGCAGATACCACCAGGAAGCGATCATCTTCGGTGACATAACCGCCAACATAACGGTGTTTCTCTTCATCGGTGCCGCCAAAAATTAACACATCATCGGACTGTGGCGTACCCAGTTTATGGTAATAAAGTTTGTGTTGATCGGTTTTAGCAGATAACTCACTGCCTTCAGGTTTATCGTAGCTGGAGTAATAAAAACCGTCATTGCCTTTCCAGGAAATGCCGCTGAATTTTACGTCCACCAAAGGTTCTTCAAGTTGCTCACCGGTTTCGGCATCAATGACAATGATTTTGCGCCAGTCACTGCCACCTTCCGAAATCGAATAGGCCGCTATTGAGCCATCTTCACTGAAGGTCAGTTGCGCTAAGGACGTGGTGCCGTCTTCGCTAAAGGTATTCGGATCCAGGAACACTTCTGCTTCGGCATCTTCGCTCTTCTTACGATAAACAACGTATTGGTTTTGCAGCCCGTCATTCTTGTAAAAATAGATGTAATCGCCTTCAAAACGCGGCGCACTGATTTTTTCGTAATTCCAAAGTTCTGTCAGGCGTTGCTCGATTTTATCGCGAAATGGAATGTCCTCTAAGTGGGCAAAAGTCACCTCGTTTTGCGCTTTAACCCAGGCTTCGGTTTCTTCACTTCGATCATCCTCAAGCCAACGATAAGGGTCTGCTACCTGCTGTTCAAAATAGGTATCAACAACGTCGCCTTTACGTGTTTGCGGATACTGCATCTGCGCGCTCTCTTGTTGTGTTTGCTGTTCTTGCGCCTGGTTTTCGGTCGATGGTTCACTTTGCTGCGGCGAGCAGGCCATTAACACGCCGGCAGCCACTGCTGTTAGGATCATTCTCATTATTATTCTCCTGTTTTTAATTTGTTGCATTAAGTTAACAGAACTAGGCAATAAGAGGAATCTTTGCTAGAACAGTAACGGTTGAATGATAAAAAGATACGATAAATGACTGACCTTGCCGATATCCTTTGTGGTCCCATTGTCCGCGCTCTGGACAGTCAGCGTCTGTTGCTTTGGCTGGTCACCAGCCATAATAAACCCGTTACAGCGACGTTATCAGTCGCACTAAAAGAGGTCATCGAAGAGTCCGTTCAGGTCGGTACCCACGCTTACCTTCGCCGATTAACCTTGATCCCCGAACAAGCCTTTGAAAACAACCAATACATTGAATACGACATCGAAATCGGCGGGCACCAGCTACAGCAATTAGCCCCACACCTTCTGTATGAAGGGGCAAATTGTCCCGGTTGCGTTTATAAGGCTCAGATAGAACGGCTATTGCATGGCTCCTGTCGACGTCCCCACCACCCGGCAGCCGATGGTCTCGTTCGTGTCGACCATGAACTGGCAAGAACCTACCACCAGCCTGAATTACGTCCTGCACTGCTTCTACACAGCGGCGATCAGGTTTATGTCGATGATGTCGCAGGACCAATGTTGCAAGCCATCCATCAAATCATCGAGCGGCTGGAACTATTTGATGAAGTCATCGAAGGGGCCCCGATTGAGTCGTCGTTTGCGTTACGTCAGCATCAAAAAAATTTTTACGGACGCGATGCATTGCTGCCTGACACAGAAGTTAATGCGGCTATCACAAAACGGTTTTTCGGGGGTGTCCGCAAACCGATATTTACATCAAGTAATGCCGCGAACCACCTCATTACACTGAACGAAATGATCGCCATGTACCTGCTGAGCTGGTCTCCTACGCCGTGGAAAATGGTTAACCTTTACGCGCCAGCATCGCTAACCGCAAAACAGCTAAACCGATTCAATCAAGAACTCACCAACATCGACGACTTTAGCTGCAATTTAGCTCAAGTTGCTCGCGCAATGGCGAACATCCCTAACTACATGATTTTTGATGATCACGACATCACCGACGACTGGAACTTATCCGCACTATGGGAAGAAAGCGCCTATCAACATCCTTTTTCAAAGCGTATTGTCGGTAATGCACTGATCGGTTACTTGCTGTGTCAGGCTTGGGGTAACACAACGGACAAGGTTGATGAGTTAATTAAACAGGCTAACAGCATCCGAGTTAATGCTGGTACCTATGATAGCGCAGAGCAAGATGCTCTGATTGAAGAACTTTTGACCTTTGAAGGCTGGGGTTACACGATCGCTCGCACGCCAGCTGTTATTGTATTGGATACCCGCACCCAACGCTGGCGAAGCGAGAAAAGTCGGGCAAAACCTTCCGGTTTAATGGACTGGGAAGCACTGACGTCATTTCAGAGCAAAATCATCGACCACACAGCAGTGATCGTTGTATCACCAGCGCCGATGTTTGGTGTTAAGCTCATTGAAGCGATTCAGGAAGTATTCACCTTGTTCGGCAAGCCGCTATTGGTTGATGCGGAAAACTGGATGGCACACCAAGGCTCCGCAGAAGTAATGCTCAATATTTTCTCTCATCGAAAAACGCCACAACATTTTACAATTCTATCCGGTGATGTGCATTACTCTTTCGTGTATGACGTTGCTCTTAAGCACCGCAAACAAAGTCCGGAAATCTGCCAGATAACCAGTAGTGGTATCAAAAATCAATTTCCCGACTCATTGCTTGAGTGGCTTGACCGCCTTAACCGTTGGTTGTTTGCACCCTACTCACCGCTTAACTGGTTCACCAAACGACGGCGGTTTCGGGTATTCCCTCGTTTACCGAGTGAGCGGAGCGCCGGTGAACGACTATGGAACCAGGCAGGTATCGGCTTTGTCGAATTCAGTGATGATGGTACGCCAAAACACATCAAACAACTTAACGCCACCGGCGGCGAGTGTGCGTTCGAACCATCGCACCGGGCAAAAGGAGCCGAGCCATGAAGCAAACACCCCTCGATGTGCAGCGGCAACAGCGCTACGCTGCTGACCAATGCAACTATCTATTAGCCATTATCACCGATGAGGACGACGCTTCGACAGTCGCCTTGGACGATGGACAGACGGCTTGGCGTTCCACCCTGCGCTATGACGAGTTTGTTCGTAGCGCAACCGGTGAGTATGAGTTTCATGTCATTGATCCGGAGGATGGAGGTGAGCATCACCTCGTCAGCCTGATAGCAGAAGGCGGTCGGGGTGCTGAGTTTTCTGAGTTGGTCATGTTCGGTAAACATTTGATGACCTTTGACGACCGAACTGGGCTGGTGTGTGAAATACGCCGACAAAATCAGTTGGTACCTCGACAAATTTTGATGACCGGTAGCGGTGATGAAAAATTTAAAGGCTTTAAAAGTGAGTGGGCTACCTTGAAAGGCAACGACCTAATCGTCGGTAGCCATGGCAAGAGTCCCGAGCAAGAATGGATTAAAATCATTGGCCGCAATTACGCGTTAACAAGCGTGAACTGGCAGCATAACTACCAGGCTCTGCGCGAAGCCGCAGGAGTCGGTGAACAAGGGTACCTGGTTCATGAAGCCGCGGAGTGGCATCCGCTTTGGCACAAGTGGTTGTTCTTCCCGCGTAAACTATCGCGGCAACCGTTTGACCCGCAACACGACCAAACTCAATGTGGCAACAACCAGCTGTTTATTGTTTCCGAGGACTTTAGCGACATTCGCATCGTGCCGGTGGGTGAAGTCATCGGTGAACGAGGCGTATCATCGTTTAAACTGTTGCCCGGCCACCCCAACGAATGCATTGGACTTAAAAGTGTCGAAGTGGGCAACCGCACCGAGACCTATTTTTTTGCCTTTGACCTGGATGGCAATGTACTGCTATCAGATACCCTGGTCGGCGATTATAAATGTGAAGGAATCGAAATTGTTTAACGATAAAGGGCGACCTTAATCGCCCTTCTTTTGTTCGTAGCGCGCCAGCGTTTCGGCATAGACGTAGCGCACCTCTTTGGTAAAGTTTTCGACCGAATGGGAAGCCGCGCATTTGACCGCCTGCTTCGCCAATTGTTGACGTTTTTCCGGCTGTTGCAACAGCAACTTTACTCGTTCCACCCAAAGTTCCTGCCGTGCAGGTGTTTTGTACCCATTAACCCCATCGACAACCACGTCATCAATACCACTTGAACGCACGGCCACAACCGGCAACCCGGCGGCCATGGCCTCGAGAATAACCATACCCTGAGTTTCTGATTGTGAAGCAAATAAGAACGCATCGCCAAGCTGATACCAGTTGGCCATCTCCTGTGGCGGCACTGAACCGACGAACGTGACCTGCTCGGTTAACCCCAGTTGTTTTGCTTTCTCCTGCAAACGCTGCCGTTGATGACCATCGCCGATCATTAAAAAGCGGAACGGTTGCTCGCTTTGTTGCTTTAATTGCGCCAGCCCCTCCAGCATAAAGTCGATGTTCTTTTCGTTAGAAAGGCGGGCAACACTGACAAATACCGTTTCATCAGTCAGTTTTTGTTGCGCCCGCAATCGCTCGATCAGATCTTCATCACGATGCTGAAAGCGCTCAAACTCAATACCGGTGGGTTGCACATAAATGGTGCTCTTAACACCAATCATGCGCAGGTACTCTTCCGTCGATTGGGTTGGAACAATAACGCTATCGCACTTGTTAGCAAAACGGCGCACCAGAAAATGCGCAATAATGTTACGAAACAGGCTACCCGGCAAAAACACAAAATGCGCGTAATGCTCTAAGCGTGTGTGGTAGGTATAAACGACCGGTATTTTCAGGCGCCGCGCCATGTAAACACCCAATGAACCTATCCAAAAAGGGTGATGGGCATGAATAATATCGGGCTTAAACTGTTTTACTTTTTTACGGACATAACCAGAAAAAATATTGGCAAAGCGGAACTCACTTTTATCACCAAAAGAGAACAACGAGGGCATACGCACAACCAAACGCTCTTTTTTAGAATCCCCGCCGGTTTCACGGTATCTGGGCGCGACCACCAACACCTTGTCTTTTACCTGGCTTAAGCCGTGCCGCAAGCGTTCAATTGAGATAGGAACACC
Source organism: Idiomarina aquatica (assembly GCF_003987185.1). GTDB lineage: Bacteria > Pseudomonadota > Gammaproteobacteria > Enterobacterales > Alteromonadaceae > Idiomarina > Idiomarina aquatica. Next base: position 1,340,496 of record NZ_PIPS01000001.1, read on the forward strand.
GCCGATAAACGGCAAATAATTATTGGTGAACATCGCCACCCGCAGGGGCTTTTTCAGCCAGGGTTCCGGGTCGATATCATAATTCGGGTAGTACTCTTTGCCGACAAAAACAGCATTGTAGAGCTTAATACTGATGGCCAAAAATAAGCTCACCAGCAAAATAAAATTGATGTAGCCAACATAGAACAGTGAGTGAATAAAAAACCAAAAGCTTTCCAGTTGCTTTAATATCGGATGCTGGCCGACCGGCAGCTCAACCACTTCATGAGAAACGCCTTCTTCAGCGTCAACGGTCACCTTCACAAAGTGATAATAGCTTTCGTCTTGATTCAGCACCAATCCGCCAGCGCCACCGGTTGTGATATACGGCGTTTTTCCTTCGATGTGCTCCCAATACATAGAAATATTGGCCGAAAAGACGCGATCAACCTCGAATTGCGCAAAGGTTGAGAGCAGCGCCTGACGAAACGCTTCGGGTTGCAAATAGTCTTCGTCATCCGCCAGCAAGAACTCTTCTTGTGGTTTAAACAACGGATGACCAATAAACACAAACCGATGTTCCGAGCGATCCGCTCTGAGAATATCGTTTAACCAGCGAAGCTGCCATTGCCAAGGCGTTTTACCGGTACTGTCGAGGAAAATAAAGCGGCTGTCGCCCGCGCTAAAGCTGTAAAAGTGCGGTCCATAGTGGTCGTAAAAGCGAAAGCTACCAAACTCTTCGTACTCGTTTTCACCAAAGGTCAATAAATACGGTTTATTAAGGTGCGACAGGGTACCCTGTAACGCGCGGTATTTATCTTCTCCACCACTACTGACGGCATTGCCGGCGGAAATCACAAAATCGATGTCACTGTCGTTTAACTTTGGAATGATGCGTCGCTCGAAAATGCCGACCGAGTTATTGATATTGCCAACCACAGCAAAGCGATAACGTTTCTGACCCTCGACTTTCGCACTGACGGCAGCCAGTTGCTCGCCATGAACCGCCGAAAACTCTGCCGTTGAAACGTTCAGATAAAGCTTGTACACCACTAAAGCGGCAACAATGACGACATTGATGTAGAACAGTAATTTTAACCAACGACGCTTGTTCATAGGTTTGCCCTCAGTGCCTGTTGAGAGCGTTGCAGTAAATAACGTTGCAAGACCAGCAGTCCAATCACCATGCCCAGATAAATCGTGAGCGCCCGCCAACTAAAGGTCACTAACAACAAGTGTTGCTTCTCAAGTAACTGATTAAAGAAACTGCCAAAAACGCCTTCGGAAATACCCGAAGCACCCGGAGTCGGCGAAAAATACATAATAAAGGTTGTCACCACTAACAAACCCAATGAGGTTAAGTAAGGTACATCATAGCCCAAGCCCCACATCAACAGCGCCGGGAAGCTAAATAATGCCAGCAAAAACAAGCCGGTATGAATCACTGATAACGCGATAGCCCACTTAGAACCGTGTCGATACTCCGAAAAACTGCGGGAAAACTTAAACAACTCACGCATCAGGCGAAAGTTCCAGGCACGCATACGTGTCTCTGATATCGCGCCAACCTTATTCAACAGCCCCACCGTCGCGGTCAACGGGTGCACCAACCACTTCGCACGCCACAACAAGATCACAAAAAAGGCCAAATACAGAAGCGTAAACATTGCTAACGCTGAGCTGATGCCATGATTCCAAGAAGAGCGCTGTAACGGCTCAAGTGTCAGCAAGAACCACGGTGCCAGCGAGAAAATAAACAAGACCGCCAGTACTGTACGAATGGTACTGGCCGCCATCGCTTTGCCCACCGATACACCCTGTTGGTGTAAATACCAAACTTGGGCGAAGCCGCCCCCGGTAGCCATCGGCGTGATATTGGAAAAGAAGATATTGATGAACACCAGCTTTGCCATGACACGGGGTTTTACCCGTACGCCCAGAGCCACTAAGGTGTAATAAAAGCGCAGCCCATCTGCGGCGAAATAAATAACCAGTAGTAGCAGACAAGCGCCAACAAACCCTGGCTTTAGCAGTTGCCCGTCAAAACTGAGGTTGCGACCGGAAAAGTGTTCAAAAACCGTGAAAAAACCGGCCAGTGTCAACCCGACAAAGAGCGCGGCAAACAAACTGAGTCGCTTCCAGGAGATCGGCTGAGGTTGCTGTTTGTCCACTAACGCTCCTTGTCATTAACAGGTTATTTGTAGGCGGGCATTAAAAATACCTCTCGGACACAATTACGAGGGTGCGCATTTAAAGCATACAGCACCGCGTCAGCAACGTCATCGGCATCCAGCTTATCCGGTTTAGGCTCGTCAAAGAACGGGGTATTCACCATTCCCGGAGCAATGGTGGTACAACGACCGTTCCATTCTTTCATTTCCTCCGCGAGATTCTGTGCAAAACCATGCACAAACCACTTGGTCGCACCATAGACCGAGCCCTTTAAGGTGGTGCGCCCGGCAGCAGAACCGGTCATCAAAAAATGTCCTGTGCTCTTGCGCAAATGCGGTAACGTTAACTTAGCGGTATACAGCAGACCGTTGATATTAACATCAACCATCGTTTTCCATTGTTGTGGATCGCCGTCTTCGGTGCCCGGCGTGCTAACTCCGGTGCCGGCATTGGCGAACACCGCATCCAACTGGCCAAAGTGCTTCACGCCCTGCTCGACAACCTCAGCTAATTCATCATAATTACCCGCATCCGCCGCGATGCCCAGTGCGTTATCACCGCCAATCTCATCCACCAATTCGTCCAGCAACGCTTTGCGTCGAGCGGTCAAAATAACACGCATTCCTTCGCTAGCGGCTTTCTTTGCGGTTGCTTTACCAATACCGCTGGACGCGCCTGTGATCAGTAACACTTTTGCCATCATTGACTCCTTCAACGCTTTTCCGATTAAGACTTAAATTCTTGACTCGCATTTTTAATAGCGGTTGCAAGGGACGTCGTTGCCTCATCCAGGCCTTTGCTGATATCAGTCCAAGCGCTTTCACTGGACTGTTTAAGTTTATCTAACTTAGTTTTAGCGACTCCCCGCAGGGCTTCCAATTCGTCGACCTTTTCCTGATACTTAATTCGAGATTCAGCATCCGCCTCCTTAGCCTTGGCTTTCAACCGCTCAATTTCAGCATTCATTTGCTCAATTTTAGCTTCTTGTTTTTGTTCAAAGGCATTTTTGTCCGTCATTCTTTGCTCCTTAACAGGCGTTTTGCTGTCTATTTTTAAGTAACGTGCTTATAAAACGTAGTCGTAAGCGCAGAAAAACGATCAGTAATCGTTCTATTTTTTGGGAAATTTCAGACAGGAAGCCACACAAATATAGAACAAAATCACTTCCATCACGTTCGCAAAAGACAACCATAACCCAGGTGACCCCGCCAGCGGAGGCTGCGATAACACCAACTGAGCGTTGGGATAGCCGTTAATCAGTAACTGCAAACTGCCGGTCATGAGTACATTGCCGCTTAAGCTGATCAACAACCCAACGGCAAGTCCGATACCGGTCGCGGCTAACAACACGCGCAACAGACCTGCGCGGCTACCATTAAGCATCGCTAGAACGCCACCCAAGCCCAGTCCTATTAAGGCGCCCTCGAAGCCCCCGGTGACGTCGCCGGGATGATGACCGAATACCAGTTGTAGCGTATCCAGTGCCGCCATTTTGAACAGCACACCGATGACCAGGCCACCACACAGCCCGCCAATCAGATAACCGAGCTGATGACCGATAAAGCGCTTAGACAACAGTGAGCTGTAACTCACCGCAGCAGCTCCGAGTAACCCGACCAGCGCCGTTAACGCAATCACCACGCTCAAACCAGAAGCGTCGAGCGCAGAGGACGTCGCTGCCCGGCCAGTGGTGGCAAGGCCAATAAACAAGCCGCCAATCAATCCCGCGAGACCGCCGCCTAACGTTGCTACGCCACCCTGCACTACCCAGGAAACCGCTTGCGGCTGATCCGTTTGTACTGGACAGACCCAGCGATAACCATGTTTAGGGACGGTTTCGATATAAATCGGTGAACGCGCATTATCGCCCAACAACTTACGCAAGTTTCGAATGCATTGAGTTAACGCTTCATCCGTGACCGCAATACCCTGCCAGACTTCGTCCATAAACACGGCTTTACTCACCAACTGGCCCGGGTTCCTGAGCAACAACAATAAGGCATCCAGGTAGCGTGGATTAATATCCATAGCTTGCCGGCCTCGGCACAGCCGACGCTCCCGGACATCTAAACTAAAGTCGGCAAAATAGTAGGTATTCACGACATCGTCATCGTTCATGATAATCTCTTAAGTCCCTTCTTGATCGCTCTCAATTATGCGCCCCGCAGGCATGATGAAACAAGCCTGCCGCAATCAGCCATAACAAAGCGAACGCGATGTTCAGCACCACGACGGGCAGTAATAACGGCACAGCACTCAACAGCAAGGCCGTCAGCACCACCGTCATTTGTGCGATAGCGGTAGCAATAAAAAGATTGCGCAACCCGTTAGCTCGCCCTCGTAACAGCAGCGCCGCAATCAACACCATCGCAACCAGCAGAGAATACAGCCCATTAATCGGATTATCTTCCGGACCAATAACCCCAACGGCAAGATTAATCCAGAGCAGTAGCAGTGACGTTAGCGTCGCCATGATAATGCCCAGCCGGTAAGACAGTGAAGCACTTAAGCGAACACCCAGCTCGATCATAAGACCGGTACCTCCAAGCAACACTCCCGCCACGATGAAGTCACTCGGAGTCCAGTCAACACCATCGCTAAACTGCATGGCAATAAGCGGTAACAGCATTAACCCGAGCACTAGACTCCAGCCAGCCACACGCCAGTAATGACGGTTCAATTTCATCATCGAATTCCTTCTGGTTATCCGTTTAAAAGTACGCATCAAAACTAGCTGGCTTTGGCAAAAAACACATGAGCAAAAGATGAGGAAACGCTGATATTTTCATTTTTTGTGTAACCACTGGTGCAAACTTCCTTTGTCATTTGGCGCTAAAACGCGTAGATTACGCGCCTATTTTTTATTCAGGTGCGTAAACGTGATCTCTGCTGCAAACATCACCATGCAATTTGGTGCAAAACCTCTATTCGAAAACATTTCTGTTAAATTTGGCGAAGGCAATCGCTACGGATTGATCGGCGCCAATGGCTGCGGCAAATCAACGTTCATGCGTATCCTCAGTGGCGATCAAGAGCCATCATCGGGCAATGTATCGACCGATCCGAACATGCGGGTGGGTAAGTTACGTCAGGATCAGTTTGCTTATGAGCAATTCAGTGTCGTCGACACCGTCATTATGGGTCATGAGGAGCTTTGGCAAGTTAAATCTGAACGTGACCGCATATACAGCTTGCCGGAAATGAGCGAAGAAGACGGTATGCGAGTTGCCGATCTTGAAGTCGCGTTCGCCGAGATGGATGGCTACACCGCTGAATCTCGTGCCGGAGAACTGCTACTGGGTGTTGGCATCCCGCTGGAATCCCATTTCGGCCTAATGAGCGAATTAGCACCGGGCCTGAAGTTGCGTGTGTTACTCGCGCAAGTACTGTTTTCTGAACCCGACATCATGTTGCTTGATGAGCCGACCAACAACCTCGACATCAACACCATCCGTTGGCTGGAAACCGTGCTCAATGAACGCCAGGCGACAATGATCATCATTTCGCATGATCGCCACTTTCTGAACAGTGTCTGTACCCACATGGCCGACATTGATTATGGCGAGCTTCGAGTTTATCCGGGCAACTACGATCAATACATGTTTGCTGCCACTCAGGCACGTGAACAGCTACTGAACGAAAATGCTCGTAAAAAAGATAAAATTGCCGAACTGCAACAGTTTGTCAGCCGCTTCTCCGCTAACGCATCAAAAGCGAAGCAGGCCACTTCGCGGGCTAAGCAGATCGAAAAAATTCAGTTGGCGGAAGTCAAAGCATCCAGCCGGGTCAGCCCATATATTCGCTTCGAGCAAGAGAAAAAGCTGTACCGGCTAGCGCTGGAAGTGGAAGGCTTAGATAAGTCGTTTGGTGAACTGCAGGTATTGAAAAACCTCAGCGCCATGATTGAAGTCGGTGAAAAAGTGGCTATTCTCGGCGCCAACGGTATCGGTAAAACGACACTGCTTAAATGTCTGGTGGACCAGTACCCGGCCGACGGAGGCCTGATAAAGTGGTCTGAAAACGTCAATATTGGCTACTACGCGCAAGATCATGCCGATTGGTTCAAGGACAATATGACGGTGTTTGACTGGATGAGTCAGTGGAAACAGCCGCACCATGATGAGCAGGCCATACGGGGTGTTCTGGGACGTATGCTGTTTTCTCAGGATGACATCAAAAAGCCCGTTAGCATCTTATCGGGTGGCGAAAAAGGCCGCATGATATTTGGTAAGCTGATTATGCAACGCCCTAACGTACTGGTAATGGACGAACCCACCAACCACTTGGACATGGAATCCATTGAGGCGCTCAACCTGGCGCTGGAAAACTACGACGGGACAGTGCTCTTTGTGAGCCACGACCGCGAGTTTGTGTCGTCACTGGCATCACGCATTATCGAGTTAACGGACAGAGGCATGCGCGATTTTTCCGGCAGTTACGATGATTACCTGAACCAACTGCAAAGCGCTTAAGAAAGTGTTCGTGGTGGCTAACCGCGAACATTTTGCTGTTATTCATTTTTTCGATGGCTTAAATAGATTATTTCGTATTAACGGACGATGGTAACACCGGCTAGTATGTGCCCATACAAAACTAGGAGAGTTAAACGTGTCCGCATTATTTGAGCCATTTGAATTAAAAGATGTTCGTTTACGTAACCGTATCGCCGTGCCGCCGATGTGTCAGTACATGGCGGAAGATGGCGTTGCCAACGACTGGCACCTGAGCCATTACACCAGCTTAGCCCGTGGCGGCGCTGGCTTGGTCATCGTCGAAGCCACCGCCGTTTCAGCGGAAGGACGTATTACACCAAACTGTACCGGGCTCTGGAATAACCAACAGGCTGAGGCTTTCGCTCCTATCGTCCAAAATATCAAAGCCGCAGGGGCCGTTGCCGGCATTCAAATTGGCCATGCAGGCCGCAAAGCCTGTGCTAACCGCCCATGGGAAGGCGACGACCATATTGCCGAAGATGATGCTAAAAGCTGGCAAACCATCTCCCCCTCACCCATAGCATTCGGCGCCAACCTGCCACGCAAACCCAAAGCCATGTCACTGGAGGATATTCAGCGCGTCCAAGCCGATTTCGTCGCCGCCGCTGAACGCGCCCGCGATCTGGGTTTTGAATGGCTTGAGCTGCATTTTGCCCATGGTTATCTGGGACAGAGTTTTTTCTCACCGTACGCCAACCAACGCAATGATCAATACGGCGGCTCATTTGAAAACCGCGCCCGTTTCCTAATCGAAACCGTCCGCGCGGTGAAAAAAGTATGGCCGGATAACCTGCCACTGACCGCTCGCTTTGGGGTCATTGAATTTGACGGCAACGATGAACAGCAACTGCGCGAATCGATTGAGCTAACCAAGCGCTTAAAAGCCGAAGGGCTCGACTTTCTTAACGTCAGCATCAGCTTTTCGACACCACAAGCCAATATCCCCTGGGGGCCTGGTTTCATGGCACCGATCGCTGAACGCATCCGCAAAGCGGCAGATATTCCAGTAGCCTCGGCCTGGGGCATCGACTTGCCACAACTGGCGGAACATACCGTTGCTCAAGGGCAGTTGGATCTGGTTATGGTCGGTCGTGCGCACTTATCAAACCCACACTGGCCGTATGAAACGGCAAAAGCCTTACGGGTTGAAAAGCCATCGTGGGTGCTACCCGCGCCCTATGCACATTGGTTGGAACGTTATTGAAAAAAGCCCGCTGATGCGGGCTTTTTAATTAATTTCCAACCGCAATTGAGCGAACTTCTTTTTTCTTGCCCGGCTGTTTGGACAAGTGAACTTGCAGCAAGCCATTTTTACACTCGGCTTTAATGTGGCTTTCATCGACATAATCTGGCAAACGAAAGCTTCTGGAAAACTGTCCATAACGGCGTTCAACACACAAGTAGTTTTCTTCTTTGTGCTCTTTTTCGTACTTCCGTTCACCACGAATAACCAGAGCACCATTGTCAATCTCCACATGAATGTCTTTATTATTCATACCCGGAACATCCATTTTAAGTATGACTTCCTTGTCGTTCTCAATAATATCTACCGGTGGATTCCAGACTGATTCAACAGGGGCTACAACCTTATCGTTGAATATATCGCTAAAAGCATCAAAAATGGAGCTGCCTCCGTTAAAGGGGTCCCAACGGGCAAGTTGGCTCTGCGAGCGTAACTGGGGGAAAATACTCATTGCTGTATCCTCAAAGATTCGACTGTCAGTAAAAATTTTTAATGTGAACGCGTTTTGCGCCAGTTAAAATTTAGTCGCTGGCTGACATTCGTCATTAGGAAAAAGTCTACATTACGGCTAGGGGTTTGCCGGAGTAATGGCTAAGTATGATGTTCCATCTCCCAAGCCAGAGCACGCCGTATCAACATCATATTGTCCGTTATACCCAGTTTCATTTTGATGTGCTCTTTGTGAGAATCTACTGTTTTTGGGCTCAAATGCAGCTCGCTGGCGATACGTTTGGTGGTGTAGCCCTGCCCCAGCAACATATAAACTTCCAACTCGCGATCTGACAAGGCCCGTTCACACGTCGTTTTACCCACAACCTGCCCGTGTAAATGCGCGCGCAATAAGACATCAGACATTTGTGGACTCAAATACAGCTGACCTTTTAAAACCTGCCGTAAAGCTCGCAGGAAAATGGCGCCACTTGCCGATTTTTGCAGATAACCATTGGCGCCTGCTCTGATCACCCGCTCCGCAAAGAACACTTCATCGTACATCGACATCACCAGGATCGGCAGCGCCAGCGCCTGTGAACGTAGTGTATGAATCAGGTGCAAACCGCTGCCTTGATTAAGACTCAGACCCATTACTAATCCATCTGGATTAAATTTACTAATCAACTGTACAGCGTCTTTTGCCGAATCCGTTTCCGCACAAACACTCATATCAGCCGTTGTGTGGATCAACGCACTAAGGCCCATCCGACAAATCGGATGGGCATCGGCTAGTAACACCGTCTTTAGAGGGTTCATGGCTTTCCGTGCACCAGGTTAATGAGCGACTCTCGTGAGAAAACTATAGACAAGCCCGTCAGAAATTTCCTGATCTTAATTTCAGCAACCCGACTAATGGCAGCGCATGGTTAACCATCTACTCTTTAGTTAATTGACCACTTACCGGAGTACCGTTATGGAAAATCAAAAGCCCAGCTTGCCTCAGGATCAACACCCTCGGGTATGGCGTTTACCCACCGAAGCCAAAAAACTTCGCAGCCCATCACGTTGCAAGCAATGTGGTGTACTCTATCAGGACGGTCGCTGGAGCTGGCATATCCATGGCATCACCGAGCCCGTACTGTCAACGCTGTGCCCTGCATGCCAACTGGTGAATAAGCACCAGGCTACCGGTTTTCTTACCCTTAACGGCGATTACTTTCTTGCACATCAGAACGAGATACTGAGCCTGATCCACCACATCGCCAACTATGAGTGTGAACAGCACCCGCTGAACCGGCTGATCGCGATCGATAAACGCGGTAATGGAATCCGCATCCGTTTTACCGACCGTCATTTACCTAAACAAATTGGCCATGCCATTGAGCAAGCTCATGCGGGAGAGCTTCGTATTAATTATGATGGAACCTTGTGCCGAGTGTCATGGCAACGCAACTAACGATGAGTTCTCGTTGTGTGACGGCTAAAGATGCCAAAAGCTGCGTGTAAAATGGGTAACGGCAATAGAATATAACGGTAAGTTACCCAGCAGCCCATAAATGTTCCAACGATGACGATGAATGCCTCAGCCCAAAGGCCTAACTGCAACGGCAACACCAGGTACGCTAATAAAACAATATAGGTTTGGTGCAGGATATACCAAGGAAATACCGCTCGGCTAAACCGTGCCAGTTTATTCTCCCGATCATTTAGATGGTGATAGCCAAAACCCAGTATTGTTGCCAACATCAGCAGCGTATACACACTGTGCAACGGTATCATCTGATAAGTCTGCATTAACACAAAACACCCCAGCGCCAGCAGCAATAGACTTACCCTGTACTGACTCAAACTGCCCCATACGCTATTCGCGGCGGGACGCCCCAGCCAATAACCAACACAAAAGAAGCTGAAATAATAAGGATGAGCAAAGACATCGTTATACAGCGCGTGAGTTTCCGGAAAATTCGGCTTAACACACATTTTTAGCCAGGTAACAAAAAGCCCCAAGCCAATATAAATAAGCATAAACCGCCACGCTGCCGGAATTTTGAGAATAAATAGAGGCTTGGTTAATACGCCATGAACGAGTTTAATGACAGCCAAAAGCAACACGGTATACATGAACAAATAAGGTAAATACCAAAGATGGTTCCATGTGAAACCAACCTCAGCGCCATCGAAAGCACCCGCGGGCCACGGCTGAAAGGTGAAATACCGCACCAGAAAGCTCAGCAATCCAGGCTCGATGCTGTGATTGGCCACCGCCTGTACATAAGCCTGCAAAGGCACCGTGAAAATCATCGCCATCAGTAGCGGGAACAAAATACGAAAAGCCCGTTGTCGGATAAACCGGCTAAGGTTTCTTTCTGGTGCAGCAAACGCGATAGCGGCGCCACTGATTAAAAATAACAACGGCATCCGCCACGCATTCACAAATTGCATCAGCGTAGCCAGACCCTCCGCAGAATGACTGCTTTTTATGTGCCAACTCCAACCCGGCACGTAAAGCATGCCACAGTGATAAAGAATTAAAATGCCGAAAGCAAGCACCCGTAACGCATCAATATCATAACGACGATTTTTCATCAGAATCTCTCCCTCACTCAAAAAAGCATCATTAGGTTCATCTGCTTACGCCCGAAGTGCCAGTAACCCGTGACAACTTGACAACGGCAGTGACGAAGTGCGGGATTTTGGGATAAACTCGCTATTTGTGGGACGAATTAAGGACGGTTTATGTCTCAGAAAAACGACCTGAACTGGTTTATCACACATAAAAAACGTGTCGAAGTCGCTCTGCTCGCACTTATTTTGTTGGTGAATGCAACCGCCAACAGCTTTGTTGTGCTGATGGAAACATCGTCTTCAGCAATGCAGTCCTGGGAACCCTGGGTTTGGGAGTTCAGCAGTATGTTGGCGCTGGCTGCTTTGCTATTGCCACTGGCCTGGTGGACAGACCGTTTGCCACTGCAATTCCGCCAGCCGGGGCGACAACTGCAGCACCATCTCATCGGCGTCATGGTGTTTACCGCGACTCATATTTTGCTGATGGTTGGAATCCGACAGGCGACCTACCATCTGTTCGATGGTCATTATCAGTTTGACTGGTCTTTTCAAAACCTGCTTTATGAACTTGCCAAAGATTTTCGCATTTATCTGCTTTTTGTAGCGTTGTTCGAACTGTACCGATTTGTCGTTCGGCGCTGGCGCGGTGAAGCGTCGCAACTCAGTAATCCACCGGACGAGACAAGTTCAAGCAGCCGTTACTTACAACAGGTGCTGGTTAAGATGCTCAATCAGGAGTTTTTGATTAGGCTTGAGGATGTATCGTTCATCCGCACGGCTGGCAATTATCAGGAACTTTACGTCAACGGTCGCGCTTATCCTCTGCGCATCACTCAGACGGCCTTGTTACAACAGCTCGATCCACAACGGTTTGTGAAAATAAACCGTAGTGAAATTATCAATTTGCTGCTGGTTAGTGAGTTTCGCCGTCGTCAAGGCAGAGATGCCGAATTACAGCTACAAGACGGTACCACGCTGCAAGTTCATCGCAATTACATCGACACCATACCGGAGTCACTCAGGGTGATTAATCCTGCGGAAGTTTAGTTAATTTTTTGTAAGGTGTCGCGCAAAATGCGCGATCTACCGAGTAATCCCCCAACCTGAGATCCTCTCGAGAATTTATTTGCTACCATCGATGCGTTACTAATAAATCTAACTAAAATAGGCAGTTAAAATATGAAACGACTGGTTACCAGCCTGCTTGTTTCTGCGGCACTCGGCGCATCTGCGTCTGATGGAACCTCAGAACGCCCTTTAATTATGCAGCCCGAACTGAGTCCGGATGGGACGCAAATCGCCTTCAGTTACCAAGGCGATATTTGGACAATGTCCACCTCGGGTAGCAATCTCACTCGTTTAACGATTCACGAAGGCTATGAGAGCTCGCCGAAGTGGTCAAACGACGGCAGCACCATCGCATTCAGTAGCGATCGTTTTGGTAATGACGATGTATTTGTTATGCCAAGCCAGGGCGGCCGCCCTGATCGCTTAACCTACCACAGCGCTCCCGATCGCATTCTCGGGTTTAATAACGATAACCAAGTGTTATTTAATACCCGCCGCTTGTACGCTGAAGTTGAGCGTGAGTGGGAAGTTTACAGTGTCGCGCCAACGGGCGAGGCAACCGAATCGCGTTTTATGGACGCCCTGGGCTTCGATGCCGTTGTCTCTCCTGACGGCAAAAAAATAGCCTTTGTGCGAGGCACTTGCCGGGTAGCGCGCGAGGACTATCGCGGCCCCGCCAACCGCAACATTTGGATTTACGACACCGAAACCGGTGAATACGAGCAGTTAACGGACTTTGATGGCAATGATTTTATGCCTCAATGGTCAGGCAACAACGAGTTGTACTTTATTTCCTCTCGCGCCGGTAAATACAACGTATTCAAGCAAAAGCTCGGATCGAAGCGAGCAAAACAAATTACAAACGAACGTGAATTCGGTGTTGAGCATTTTAGTATTGATCGGCAAGCAAACCACTTAGTGTATCAAGCTGCCGACAGCGTGAAACTGATTGCGGACGGCGACAGTCGAACGATCGACCTATCCATTGCGACGGATTTCCGCTTTGATCCTGTCACCAAAAAGTCAACGACAAACGCACTGGACGAGTACAGCGTGTCGCCCAACGGCGAATTGATTTCTTATGTTGTACGTGGCGATCTGTTCGTTAAGCGCAACGACAAGGACGATAAACGCTCAGTCCGTCTAACAACCGGAGCGGCACGAGACCGCGACGTTACTTGGTTAGACGATAATACGTTGTTGTTCGTTTCTGATCGGGACGGCCAAAACGATATTTTTGCGTTAACGTCGGCGGATGCTGATGAGCCGAATCTGTTTAAGTCGCTCAAGCATTCGGTAACCGCTGTCACACGCACCGATGCACAAGAGCGCGAGCCCGTTGTCTCGCCGGACGGCAACAAGATTGCGTACCGCGAAGGCCGCGGCAAACTGATTGTTGCAGAAGTAACAGACGGCAATTCATTAACTAACCCAACGACCCTGTTAGACGGCTGGGCAACCCCTAGCGACGTCAGTTGGTCACCGGACAGTAACTGGTTAGCCTACGCGAAATCTGACCTGTCATTTAACAGTGAAGTTTTTATCCATGCCGCCGACAACTCGCTAAAACCGGTTAACGTGAGTATGCACCCGAAAGGTGATTACAACCCTGTTTGGTCACCGGATGGCAGCAAGCTTGGCTTCACCTCAATGCGCAACAATGGTGACTACGACATTTGGTTCGCCTGGTTAACCGAGAGCGACTGGCAACGTTCAAACGAAGAATGGAAACGTGACGAGTTTGCCGACAAGAGCGCAGACAGCAAAAAAGACGACGAAACGCCTGCAACTGCGGAACCGCAAGCCGAACCCATGCAGATTGATCTGGATGGCATCTATAAGCGTCTGGTTCAGGTGACACGCTTCGCCGGTAATGAATCGGGGCTAGCGTTTGATAAAGAAGGCGAGCATGTCTATTACACCATTGGTGGAGCCGGTCGTCAGAACTTTAAAATGGACCAGGACCTGTTCAAGATTAAGTGGAACGGCGAAGACAAAAAGCACATCATTAAAGACAACAAGCGTCCTCGCAGTCTGTCCTTGAGCACCGATGGTAAGCACTTGTTTGCGTTAACCGGCAAGGGCACACTGGTTAAAGTCGACACCAAAAAGGACAAGCCGGAAACCCTGGCTACCGTGTCTCAACAAAGCATTGAACATATGGCTGAGCGCGCTCAAATCTTTGATGAAGCCTGGCAAGCCCTGAATGCTGGATTCTATGATCCTGAATTTCATGGCAATGACTGGCAGCAGCTCAAAGAGAAATACCGTCCATTAGCGCTTAAAGCATCAACCAAAGAAGACTTTCAGTACATCTTTAATTTGATGCTGGGTCAGGTCAACGCCAGCCACATGGGTCTGTATCGCGGTGAAAACCAAAAAGAAACCCAAAAGACCCAAACCGGTTTATTGGGTATCGAAGTGGTACCGACCGCTGAAGGGCTGCAGGTTACCTCAGTACTGAACAAGAGCCCGGCCGCCCGTGATGAAAGTCGTCTACAGGTCAATGACATCATCACACACGTCAATCAACGGTCAGTCAAAGACACGAACTTTTACGAGTTACTGAATGACTACGCCAAACAGCGCGTGTTACTCAATATCAAACGTGCAACTGACGACGTGGAAGTGGTGTTATGGCCAACCACCAGTTTGAGTGACGAAAAGTACGACAACTGGGTCGAAACGCGTCGCGCGCTGACCGAAGAATATTCGGACGGACGCTTAGGCTATCTGCATATTCGGGGCATGAACTGGACCAGCTTTGAACGCTTTGAGCGCGAGCTGATGGCCGCCGGTTATGGTAAAGAGGGTATCGTAATTGACGTGCGCTACAACGGTGGTGGCTGGACAACCGACTACCTTATGGCCGTGTTAAACGTGAAACAGCATGCATACACGATTCCTCGTGGCGCGACCGACAACCTGGATAAAGATCAGAAGAAGTTCAGAAACGAGTACCCTTACTCTGAGCGTTTGCCGTTATCGGCATGGACTAAACCGTCCATAGCGATGAGTAATGAAAACAGCTACTCAAACGCTGAAATCTTCTCGCATGCCTATAAGTCATTAGGCATTGGTAAACTGGTTGGTCGCCCGACTTTTGGCGCGGTCATCAGTACCGGTGCTGAACGGCTGGTGGATGGCTCGATCATCAGAATGCCATTTAGAGGCTGGTGGGTTAAAGAGTCCGACGCCAACATGGACTTTACGCCAGCGCAGCCGGATATCGAGGTATTCAATCCACCGGCGTACAAAGCCAAAAAGGTGGATCCACAGTTAGAACGTGCGGTTGATGAGTTGCTGAAGTCGCTATAAGACGTTTTATTTGTGGTTGATTAAGAGGTGGGCTCTGCAAAGGGCTCACCTTTTTTTGTCGTAAAGCACCGCAGTCCTGAAGGGCTACAGCTTAAATCGGGCATAAAGGGGGTTATGATCAGACACGGTATGGGTGTCGATCGCTAAGGTTTCTTGCAACGCAAGACCGCGATAAAAGATGAAATCAAGGGGGTGCTGTCGGTAGGTTTTTATATGATGAGGATCAACCATAATCGCTTGCTTAAGGCCGACGCTGCGACAAAATTGCAGCAAGTGCAAGCGCCGTTGGCGGCTCCAAACGTTAAAATCACCAGCCACAATAAGCGGCCCTTTGTGTCCTAATATCTCTTCTTTGATGATCTCTATTTCCTGAGAAAATTGCTGTGTGCGGACGAAGTTGATCGCATGGACATTAACCACTAATAATGAACCGCCCTCGGCTAGCGCGTGATAAGACAGCATATAACTTTTATGTGTAGCAAACATGCCTTCGCGCTTTCTGCTGAGTCGGGCTTGGGCTTCGGTAAACGCATACTGGCTTGCCGTGAGCACCCCATAAATCGAACGACGTGTTTGCATATTTGGCGCTACAGCATAAGACCAACGCGGCAGCGGCCAGTTATTTTTCGCACTCAGCTTCACTTCCTGGAGTAACAAAAATAAACAGGGGAAGTCCGCTAGAACGCGCGCCAACGTGCGCTGAAAATCGGGTTTTTCGGTAAGTTTTTGCGTATTCCAGCAGAGCACACCAAACTCTTCCCCATGATGAATGGGGTGCTCGTGAATAAATTGTTGAGGAATCATGACTTTGGGTTTAAGCACATTTCCGCCTTTGAAAAACCTGCATTCCGATTATTTTTTGTACGACATAAATTGTATACGTTTCACCAATACGGGTCATTAGTAACAGCCTTCGCCTCCGGTAAAAAAAGTCCAGAGGCTTCAGATAACTGAACAAAAAGTTCACTATAAAAAACTAAAACAAGATAATTAATGCAAAAGTTCACTAAACCGAATTGAATAGCGTAAAAGTATGCTATATTAAACAAATTATCATTCAGGCATAAAAAAAGTTCACTAAAAACAACTAACACTGGTGAAACACATGAAAAGCCACATCACAGAGTTAAAGCAGCAAGTTCATGCGCTTCTGCGTGAGATCGAGCGAATAGAAGCAAAAGAGCTTGAAGAGAAAGAGAGCTTTCCGCTCGCAGAACTGAAAGAACGTGTGACTCAGTACGTGAAAGAAAACGATATTACCATCGACACCTTTTGCGATTTAGCGATGATCAGTAAGACAACACTCTACGCTGCATTTAATTCACCAAGCTCAACGAAGTGCTCAACCATTGAGTCAATTATCGCTGTGTTTGGCAACTATACATTGTATGTTGGCCGCACCGATGCACGTTAATCGTATCGCGACCGTATTCGTCAATGGTGTGAAGGCGGGCATACTCACCGAATATCGTGCGTCGCAGGATTTATCTGCTCGAGAGTCTTATACATTTGCGTATGAATCAGACTACCTAGCAGATGGTTCGCCAATTGGGCATCATCTTCCGCTCACAAAGGCCCGGTATGAGTTTGATGCGTTACCGCCTTTCTTTACCAATTTGCTCTCAGAAGGTTGGTTAAGAACCCACCAAGCACAGAAGGCCCGACTTGATAAAAGCGATGAGTTTGGTTTGTTGTGCGCCAATGGTGAAGAACTGATTGGTGCTGTTTCTGTCGCGCCCGGTGAAGTTGACGATTTACCAAGCCAGCGTTCGGTCCAAATACCAATTTCTAAACCAAGCACTTTAAAGGACAAAGGCGTCACCATTGTTGGCACGTCACGCTCATTCAATGAGTATGCTGTTGATCATGCCAATGGCCATTCCATATCAGGTGTGCAACGAAAGCTAATGATGAAGCTAGAAGGTCACCAGTTAGTGCCGACAGCTCGTGGCGGGCAATACATTGTTAAACCCACTCCCGAAGGCGTGCCACATTGCCCTGAAAACGAATTTTTTGTCATGAGCTTAGCCAAGACGATTGGACTCAAGACGGCTGAGTGTGGCCTTGTCCCCTTTGAAGACGGGGAACTCGCTTATGTAACGAAGCGTTTCGATATTCTCAACAAGGGTGAGCGTTACTTCGTTGAGGATGGCGCTTCGTTATGTTTGGTGCACCCAAAACATAAAGACAGCGAGGCGTTAAGTTATGAAACCGTTTTAAAAAGGCTAAGCGAGACCGCAGGAAACAGCAAAGCGGTGACGCTCAACCTCTTCTTACAAGTCGTTTTTTCATACCTTGTTGCCAACAACGATTTGCACTTGAAGAATTTTTCCTTAATGCGCAAGCCCTTCGGACAAGACTCGACGATGGATATGTTAGCCCCCATCTATGACGTCCTTAGCTTAGCGCCCTATCCCGTATTTGACCACGCTTGCTTCATGTCGATTGGCGTTCTCGCAACAGAAGAGGGAGACGACGGCTATTTCAGCGACGCTTACGAGCAGTTTGGCTTCTATACCCAAAGCGACTTCGTGCAGCTTGGTGTGAATATAGGCTTACCGCAAGCACTTGTGGAAAAACAACTAAAACAGCTCATCGGCAAACTATTAAAGGTGCTCAAAAGCGGCTTTCGAACGCCGCTACCGGACAAAATGTACGCAACGATAACCGACCGTATTCGTGAGCGCTGTCGAGCATTGGAGCTGACCTTGCGTTAGGCAGCGAGGGGAAACGGTCATTTTTGACCCTGATGACCAGTGTATGCCTGTTATTAGGAAAGTGATTCGATCACGTGTTTTACGTGAAAATGGCGCACCCGACAGGAGTCGAACCTGTGACCTCTGCCTCCGGAGGGCAGTTACCGGTTCGCTGGGAAATCGTTAAAGCTCGGCTTGGTAAGGGCTTAAATGATGTTGCTGTTCCGGTCTCGCCAAGACTATTCCTACTTTTGAGCCCATTTAACGACAAAATTAGTCACAGAATACCTACCCCAAAACTATCCAGTTTTGACCACTGCCTCACGACTAAAAAATCTCACCTTCTGAGGAAAGTCTAAGTGTTGGGGTGGAAAATTTTCCACGGGCTGAGTGCTTTGAGCATAAATTTTGAGGTGGCAGCGCCTTTATTGTCAGTAAAACAGCACATAAAACGTTATAAAAATTGAAAGCTTGTTGATTAATGGTTTAAATAAACATAGCGTCTAACTCATACAAATAACTGGCAGCCTAGCAGTGTGAACTACGTATACCATCTGATAAAAATCTAATAAAGCAAAGGTATCGGTAGCAGTATGAAGTCTTACAAGGAAGTTAAGCTTGCGCGAAGCAGGCTAGGCTTTTCGTTTTTTCAACGCGTTCAAGCGGGTTATTTGTTACTAGCCATTTTATTGCTTTTCCCTCTTCAGGGCATGGCTTTTGCTGCGCAATCCATGGATCCGATATCTCCTGGGATTGGTGATGGCAGCAGCACCGAAAATTATGTCCCGCCGAAGACCTTTACATACAACTTTAACGAAATAAATAACGTTCAAACGGATGTACCATCACTCACTACTGAGTTAATGGGGGATCAAACCGATCCAGCCTCCGGCGCAAGTTCTTGGACGCAAACCGACGTGAGCCTTCCCGGTAACTTTGCCCTCGAAGTTGCCGTCAAACGTGAGTTGCTTGATGCGGGTAGTTGGCCGCGGGCGACCCGGGAGTTAGGTAACTGGAATTTAGCCATTCCGCATATTCGCTCACGGTATATTACGAATGTGGACGGTAGCTTTTCTCATACTCAAGGCTCGTTGCCGCCAGCGTGGGTGCGTGGCGAAGCTTGCTCAGCACCGCTCAACAGCAATCCGGATTTTTATAAATACATTGATGGTGCTGGTTTTGAGCTGAAAAAAGAAGACTACTGGCAGGGGGATACTATCTCTATTCCTGGCGTCGGCAGTGAACAGATCCTGCAGGACGGTACGACCAAAAAAACGGTGAATCAGTGGAAAATCGATTGCCTTGATGTAAACGGTGTCGATGCCTTTCAAGTAACGTTGCCTGATGGTACGGCCTATATCTTTTCTGAATTAAAAACCATCAAGTCGTTTAAAAAAACGTATTTAGCTTCCGAAGACATGCCCTGTTTGCAGCAATGCGCCTATCCAGCGCTTGGCGATAATACACCTAATCTAAAGTTGGCGATGTCAGTGGTGAACGTTTTTATGCAAGTCACCGAAGTGAAAGACAGGTTCGGCAATTGGGTGAAATATGACTACGATACGTACGGCAATTTAATCAGAATTTATGCCTCTGATGGCCGGGAGATTACGCTCCAGTATAGCGGCACAGATGAGCGACGGCTCAGTAGCGTTAGGGCAAATAACCGGACGTGGACCTACAGCTACCAGTCACCCAACACCTCCAGCGAATCTGACATGTACCTGTTAACAGGTGTCACATTACCCGACAGCCGCCAATGGCAGTTCGACTACCCCGACAATGGCACAACGACCCGATTCTGGCATTCATTGTTTATTGGTCGTCATGCACAAATAGATCCTTTTGACCCGGTCCAGTGCGACCCCGGCGGTGGCGGTGATTACGTGAGCATGACCCATCCAGGCGGCGCGTCTGCAATATTTAGGATTGAAGGGCGTTGTGTGGGACAGGCTGCGGTACCGAAGCTGCAAAATTTTAATCGTTTCGGTCAGGGAGCGCCGTATCAAACGTACGCGTTACCTAAGACCCATCAGCAGTACTCGCTCTCACACAAGCGTCTCGATTTACCTGACGGAACAGTGTACGAGTGGGGCTATTCCTACAATCTTAACTTTGGCTATTATTATGGTGAGTCCTCACCGTACGATATCAGCTTTAACCTCCCCGGATTACCTGCTGGAACCGATTTAAGCTTTGTCAGTGAAGATTTGGTCGATGTGAGTGCAACACTTATCACAAACCCGGACGGTAACTATCAGCTGTCTATCGCGGACCGTCGCTATGGCTATCAAAACGGTAAACAGCTGTATGCAGCAACCTATGACGCTAACTTTAACCTTGTGAGTTACACCAAGTACCACTATAGCGTGAGCCCGATGGATTATGGCAGTACACGCCAATGGGTGCATGGTATTGAAGAGTATATTGTCTACCCGTTGCCACCGGAATTTGACGGCCAGATTTATTTCGACCAGGCGGTCTCTGCAAGTAAGCACATGCGGCTTTTAGATAGGGAGCTCGTGTTAGTCGACGGGGCCACGCCCACGTCTTACAAAGAAGCATTCAGTCAGTTTAATAACTATGAAAAAGCTCAGCAGGTAAGCCAGTATGGGCCTGGTGGCACGCGGCAGATTCAGCTTGGCTTTGCACACCATAGTGGCACCTGGGTGCTGAATCAGCCCACGACAGTCGATGTGAGTCTCAATGGTGGGACGTATCAACGCTTGTCAGAAAACGTCTATTACGATGCCTTGCACAGTAATACGGCGTACCGTTTTCAGCTTAAAGAGGAAAAGTATTTCGGCACGATACGCAAAGCGTATCCGAGTTACCAGAGCGTGACCGGCGCCCGCGGGCAAATCAAAGATGTGGATTTGCATTTAGATGCGGCGGGCAGCAAGCGGCGTGTCAGTTTTAACAACTATAAGCGCGGACAGGCACAAACGGTCACCGTGCCACAGCGGTATTTAAGCGGCACCATGTCGATGACCAAAGAGGTGGATGACAATGGCTGGGTGGTCGCGACCACGGATTTTAATGGTGTACGCACCGAGTATGCCTATACCCCCGTGGGCTTGGTGCGTGCGGTTAACCTGGCGCCCGATAGTACTTATACCTACGGTAACTGGAACGATACCTTGTTTACCTATAGCTATCCGAGTTCGGGTGGACTGGTAAGAACGGCGCAGCAGTGTGTAGTGAACAACGCCATGAGCGGCTGCAGTGGGCCGACATCACTGACCACTACCCAGACGTATGACGCGCTTTATCGCTTAGTAAAGCGGCAGGTAAGTGGGGACGGCGAAAGCCGCTATCAGTTGTTCACCTATGATGCCAACAACCAAACCACGTTCGCATCCTTTGTCAGCGCGAACAGCAATGAAACTCGCGGCACCCACTCCACCTATGGGCCGCTAAAACGTAAAACATCGGTCACCACCTCGGGGCTGGGCACTACGTACTTCAATTATCTTGCGGGGAATAAAGTGCAACAGGTGAATCCTCGGGGCTTTGCAACAGTCACCACTTACCGGGCGTTTGCGACGCCTTTATATCACTACCCGACACGCATCGAATCGCCAGAGGGCGTGGTGACCGAGCTGATGTACGATACCTTTGCCAATGTAACAGCCATCACCCAGCAAGGCGGTGGCTTGTCACAAACTGAGTCACGGGTGTATGACAGCCATAACCACCTGTGTTTTGTGGGGCGGAATGACACTGGGAATGTGCAGTTTAAGTACAATTTACTCGGCGAACTCCAGTGGCAAGCGCAGGGCAATGTCAGCAGTTGTAGTGGCGCAAAACCCGCGCATGCGGTTGACCGTGTCTACGATAACCTTGGTAGCTTAAAGGCGGTCAACTACCCCGATAGTACGCCAGATGTTAGTTATACGCTGGATAACGTCGGGAACCTGGTGCAACTGGCCGCAGGCAGTGCGGTGCAAAACTATGTGTATAACAATCAAGGTGCGCTAGAAAGCGAAACTCTGACCGTGCCGGGCCGCAGTGAGTCGCTCACCGTTGATTACCGTTATAACAGTGACCTTGCGCCAAGCGCATTAGTATACCCCGTTACGCAACAGGTCGTGCATCTGTCGCCCAACGCCTTTGGTGAGCCGACGCAGGTCGCAAGAAGCGGTCAGAGCTATGCCAGTGGCATTGACTTCCATCCATCGGGGGGCGTGAAAAGCTTCACCTATGGTAATGGTGTCACGCATCAAAGCGTGCTTGATAGTGTCAGTAACCTGCCGGTACACATCTCGGATATGAAAGGCAACAACCGGATAGCATGGTTTGATTATGCCTACGATAACAACGCCAACATCACGCAGCTATTAGATGGCACCGACAGTGGCTATCATCTGAATGCGTTAAGCTATGACGGCCTGGACCGGCTCATCGGTACCTCCGGCAATAGTAAGGCTGGAAATGCCTCGGTTGACTATGATGCGCTGGGCAACATTACGCGACTGGTGACGCACAACCGCACGCTTAATTACAACTACAACACCACGCTGAACCGCTTAACGGGCGTCAGCTCCTCGGGCACTGCGGCAAAGAACTACAGCTACTTTAACTACGACGCGCGGGGCAACATCACCTACAACAGCCATGTTGGCATGAGTTATAACCTGGCCAACCAGATGACCTCAGCGCTTGGCAATAGCTACACCTACGACGGGCATAACCGCCGTGTCAAAGTGGCGGGCAACGGTGACACCCGTTACTATTTTTACAGCCAGTCGGGACAACTGCTGTTTAGTGAAGAAAACGGCATTCAAACGAACTACATTTATCTAGGCAACAAACTCATTGCCGAGGACAGCCAGGCGGTGACCACCTTTGTCCATTCGGATATGCTGGGCAGTCCGGTGGCCAGAACCAACGCCGCGGGGACAGTGCAAAGTCGCCGGCACTATAAGCCTTTTGGTGACACTTACGAGGCACCGAGCTACGACATCGGGTATACCGGCCATAAGTACGATAATGACTTAGGGCTGAGTTATATGCAGGCACGATACTATGATCCAGTGATTGGGCGGTTTTATTCTAATGATCCTAAGGGTACAGCATCTTTCCTTTCTGAAGGTAAAATTCAAGGGTTCAATAGATATGCATACGCTGCTAACAATCCTTATAAATATGTTGATCCAGATGGAAGAGACTACGAAGAAACTTTCTTATCGCTAAAGGTGCCGTTCGTGGGAGCAGTAGATGTTGGAACAGTAAGTTTTAAACCTAATGCTAACGGCCAAGGAAATACAACTTCTGGGTTGTTCGTGCGATTTAGCACTAGTGCTTCAAATGTCGATTCAGATGTCACTAAAGGCGCTGTAAAGCAGAAAGGGGCGATTGCTGGATTGACATTTGGCAAGGGAGCCGGAAGTCATACCGATCAGAACTTCGATGATCCGTCAGCTTCTATTGATGTGGGAGTTGGAGTAGGGACAGTTAGTATTGGGGATGCGTCTAGTTCAGAATCTAGCGCTACAGTAGAAATTGGCCCCTCACTAGGTGCTGATGCCACCGTCAGTAAATCTTTTACTTTAACAGGAAATGATGTCAAACAGGCGGCTCAGGAAGTAAAGTCAAAAATAGAAGAGCTAATTAGGTGATACCATGGCAAAACACAATCAATTTAAAGCGACTTTGATAGCTTTAATAATCTGCATTATTAGCTTTAACTTTGTAAAAATCGGGGGGGAGTTCTATTTCAACCCCTTCTATATATTGAGCTTTGTATTTGCAATAACACTGATCGTTAAGTCAATAAATTATGTTTGTCCTAGCTGTCAGAAAAACCAAGTAATTCGCTCATTTCTTAGTTATCGACTTCCAAAGGCGGAATGCTACTCTTGCAACTGTAAGTTAGAAAAATAAATTTACTCTAGCGTGTCGATTTGAATCCATAGCCTCGCCCTCGCGGGGCTTTGTTTTTTGCTCACATCAAGGCAAGTCGTAGCGGTTCACTATTCAGATGTGACGGTGCAAGGTTTCGTGTCAATGCCATGCTTGGTGGCAAAAGCCATCAGTTTCTTATCGTAAAAGTTCATATCCGGTTGGTAACGGCAGAAGAACTTTATTTCTGCATTTTCTTGGTCATAGATAGCCCGAATATCGTTTTCCCCAGCATCAATCGAGAAAGTACCATCGTCTAGCCGATAAGCAACCTGTCCGCCAACGAAGCATTCTTGCGTAAATGTTGTCAGCAGGCTTTCAACCTGCTCTGGCTTCACAGTTTGAAATGCGGTGCGGCAGTATGGCATAGACTTTGGCTCTTGCTGTTTTTGCTGTCTTTCGATTATAGCTAAAAACAGTATCTGAGCACGGCTAAATCCGCCGGGGTAGATTAATTACTGTTCATTGTTGTGGGGCGTGCTATGCAAAGACGCTTGTTCCTCGCTGACGGTTTTCTTGTTCCACCTTAAAAGTACTTGGCGTGCCATTTTTTGGGCGGACTGTGCCATTTGGATGAGAATTTGCACATAGATATTCCCATGGAAAGGAACATCTCAGCACCTTTAAGGGAAACGCTTGGTGACATTAAGGTGGAACACGAAAACCATCAAAGTGGAACAAAAACTATTTGTGTGAGTGAAGTATTTGTGAGTCGAAATTGACAGGTTTATTTGAAGCAAGGATGGTTATTAGCCAAGATCCAATGAAGTGTTTTGGTACAAAAAATACTTTCTGCTTCGTCGCTAAATGTAGGGGGCAAACTAAGCCCGATCTCTATAACTCTTCCTAGATCTGAGGATAGTCTTTGCTCGAATTGGTCTCTATCATATAGAGCGTCAACTATCTTGACTGATCAGCGTCAATTAACTTGACGGGTTGTCGTCATCCTTCTTGTTTAGTTTTCAGTGATGCTTTCCTCCTGTAGCTTTCCCCTAAGCACTGGATAATGGTCGCGTGATGCACCAGACGGTCGATGGCTGCAATGGTCATGCTTGAGTCATCGAACAGCGTGTCCCAGTCCTCGAACGACTGATTCGACGTAATGATCATGCTGCAACGCTCGTACCGATGAGCAATGAGCTCGAACAGGACGCTGGTTTCTTGCTCGGTTTTACGGATATAGCCGATGTCGTCGACGATAAGCACTGCGTACTTATCCAGTTTAAGTAATGCATCCTCAAGCTTAAGCTCTTGTTTTGCTTGCTGCAGATGTTGCACTAATGCGGTTGCAGAGCTGAACTTCACACGGATACCAGCTTCGATTAGGCCGTAGCCTATACTGCTGGCGATGTGAGTTTTACCAACGCCACTGGCACCGAACAAGAGTATATTAGCGCCTTGTTTCACCCAGCCGGGCCGATCTATTAAGTCATGGACCTGCGCCTTGTTAACGCCTTCTATGGCGTTGAAGTTAAAGCCGCTAAGGTGCTTGCCGGGCGGCAGTTTTGACTCACGCAGATGTCGTTGCAGTCTTTTGTCTTCGCGGCTGGCGAGTTCGGCACTGCATAACTCAGCAAGGTATTGTTGCGGTGACCACTGTTCATGGATGGCTTTCTCTGCCATAGTCTGCCAGAGTTCGCGGATTGAACCCAGACGCAGTTGTTTAAGCATTAGCGGCAATGAGGCGGTGGCGTTATCCATGATTACCTCCGTGCAGCAGTGATTGGTACTGACTCAGTGCGTGCTGATGAACGGTCATCTTAGGTATGGCTGCTGGCGGGCACGTAAATCGCTCTTCGCAGTCATAAATGCTCGGCACGCGACCATGCTCGATTTCGTTCATTACGAACTCGCCGAGTCGTTGCTCATGTCCAGTTTTACTGGCTAGATGAAGCAAGCGGACGATGTAGTAGCAGGCTTTATCTGCCATCATCGTGTCGTTCACGTGTGACCAGATATGTTTGTAGTTGTCGCTGGGTAACAGCTCATCACGCATTGTGAATGGCGGAACGCTCTGGGCTTTTTAACCAGTGCGTCTATGACATGCCGGTAATTGACGCTGCGTACTCGCTTAGACCCCTGTGCATAGACTCGTGGTAACGTATCAGTAAGGACAGTGCCCAGGTAAAGCTCCAGGCGGCTATCATAGAGCCTGACCAGCAAGCGACTTCCAACCAGTCGAGATGGCACGGTATAGGTCACGCGTTTCAAGGCGATGGTACTGGTGCGGCTTACCCTCAGGTAATGTTCAGTGTAATTGACGCTGGTGTGCACAGGAAGCGGCTGTAATTGTCGCTGCTCTTGGGCTAGCTTATCAGCAACCCGACGGTTACGGCGCTCGATAATACTTTGTACGAACGCCTCATAATCAGATCTTGAGGTAAAGTCATAGCTACCACGTATTCTTAATGCTTGCTCCAGTTGAGCTTTAATGTGGCGATTCGGTGACTCGATAGCGCCATTTTCCTGCGCAACTCCCCGATTATTTCGGGAGGCTTTGAAGCCATAATGGCGCATTAGCTCGGTAAAGCGTTCAGTGAAGTCATCCTGCTCGGTACGGTTTTTATACGCTGCGCTTAAGCTGTCAGTGCGGATTTCAGCTGGCACGCCACCTGCTGCAATCAGAGCGTTCTGCAGACCATCAGAGAAAGCGGCAAAGCTCTCACCACCATAAATAACCTGAGCAAACGCCCAACCACACGCTGGCAACCGGAAGTGGAATAACTGATGTTGTAGCACTTCACCCAGAATACTGACCGGATATTGGACTTTTGTGAAGTCCGCAATTCCTAACCTGCCTAGCTCATGATGTTGGACAAAGACGACATCGCCTGAACCAGCGTTAAGGTGTCGCCACTGCTTAACTCGGCGCTCCAGTGTACGTCGGGACGAAGGATTGAATTTATCTTGGTAGTGTTCGCATAAGTGGTCGTATATACCGACCGGCGTGATGTCGCTATCTTTTTCTAGCAAAGGGATTACAACGCTATCCCAAATTGATTCCAGCGGGTCAGGACGCGTTCGCCAGCTTCGTTGACCATTTTTAGGTTGAAGCGCCTGCTTTTCGATGCGATAGCCGGAGCTTTCAGAGATACCAGCTTTTGCCGCAGCTACCTTCTGAGTGTTGTTCTTTCTGAATTTCATATAAAGATTAACCTGTTGATCTGTAACTTGCTTTCCCGACACAGCATTACCTCCGTTTTGCTGTATCGAACCCTATCAGATCAACCGGTCAAGATAATTGTCGCGGACCGGTCAGGTTAATTGTCGCTTAATACTATCACCCGACGAAGAAGATGGTGTCAGCAGTTCGTTGAGCATTATTCCCATATCCAGCATTTTCAGTGTTCGGTATTTATAGCCAAACAAAAATAGAAAAAGTGCATAAGCATATTGCTCGGCTGTCGTTGGCCTTAAATGCTTGCACTCTCTGATTTGGTTGAGTGTGATAAAAAGCAGTGCGTTGAGCGAGTCGAGTGATCTCGCTTCAAACTGTGTTTGCCTTTGACTAGGGTACGATTGCTTTAAAGCGCTGAGCGGTATTTCATCTAAGCAGTGCCAGCTAAACAGCTTTCTAAATAATTTCCCTCCGTATTGAATTGCAAACTGCTTCAGCGATGACTCTATCGTAACTCGATGGTCGATCAAAGACCAAAGCGGGTGCTTTAAGATATTGGCGGTTGGATAATTCACACCATCAAAGAATAAGTCGATGGTATTCGACTGTGTCATTGCTCTGCCAGCAAATAACTTGTACCAAAAGTTTGGATATTTCAGTTGGGTAGTGTCCTTTGAATCGTAGTCCAATGATTCGATGAAACGCACCATTGAAGGATGGTTATTTTCTTCGAGATGCCTCTGAACAGCAATTTGTCCTGCAACCGATCGCATTACTGGAGACAACGCTAAATATCGACTTTTTATCTCCGTGCGCCTGTCCTCAGTCAGTGGGTAAAAAGCCTCCCAACTCCAGAAATTATTGAGTTCAATAGATGAAGTATTATTCATTCACTGACCTTTCTATTTGAAGAATATTAAACGAATTTTCAATAAATACAGCATATTAAGTATCTCCGCTCATTGAGTCATCAGGACGAATCTGGTTAATAAATCGACAATGTTTATTTCAAATTTTGAGTATAGGCTAATTGTCACCGTTAGTTTGATATGGAGGATGACAAACATTGAGTGACGAAGAACGAGAATTTCTGGCCATGCAGCTTGAGCAAGATTTGTTGAAGTTATACGGCTCACCAATTCTCACCATTGAGCAATTACAACGAGCTTTGAACTACCGAAGCGTGGCTGCGGTGAAACAAGCCATTCAAAGGCAAACGTTGCCCGTGCATATTTTTGAGCTTCCTAACAGAAGAGGACGATTTGCGCTGGTGAGAGATGTCTGTAAATTTTTGGCTAGCCAAGCCTGCGCGAGGGAGGACTGAGCAATGTAATTCGCTAACTAAAAAATTTTATTGGCGCAAATAGAACAAAAGCCCTCAGAGCGGCAACTCTAAAGGGCTTTTTGGTTGAGCATCGAATCGAAACTCGATACTGAATCATTGTTCTTGATGTGACATTTGTCAAGTTTCCTGCTGTTGAAAAGAAAGCTTTGGTCGCCTGCGCCTCTTTTTACCTATTGAGAGGACATCAAAATGATGAATGTCAGCACTATCCGAGCCGTCGTGAGGGCTAAGTTCGTGAAGCCCGACATCACTGTCAGAGAGCAGGCGGCTTTCGCTGGAGCATCGCCTTCAGCAACGCACCGTCTTAACAAGCGTTGTCAAAAACTCAAGATCGATCATCTGTTACTTGAGCAGCTAAGCAATAAGGAGGTTGTCGAAGTGCTTTTGTACTCCGACCATCGGACATCTTGTAAACGTGAGCCAGACTACAACGAAGCGCTACGCGAGTTAAGCAAAGCGCGAGGCAAACGTAAAAGCAGAACTGTTCTTTACCTTGAATACCGGGCTATCGACCCGGCAACGGCTATGAGCAAGACTCACTACTTTCGGATGCTTAATAAAGTCATGAAGCGCGTCAAGGTAGTTATGAAGCAGCATCATGTGGCTGGTGAAAATATGTATATCGACTATGCAGGCACAAAGGTATTTTACAAGGTCGGTGGCGAGAAAGTATGGGTGAAAATCTTTGTCGCCACGTTAGGTGCGTCAAAGAAATTATTTGCTTTCGCAACAGAAGGAGAAAAGACAGTTCATTGGATTGACGGTATGACAAAAGCCGTCACTTACTTCGCCGGTTGTACTGAGACGGTGACAATGGATAACGCAAAAGCCCTAGTCAGCGAGCCGGGTCTTGTAGCTAATCTCGTTGATAACGTGATGTTCTGGGCTGAGCACTACGGCTGTTTGATCAACACCTGTCGCGTCGGTCACCCCCAAGATAAGTCCTTGGTAGAAAATGGGGTCAAGTTTATTACACAGCGTGTTTTAGTGCCGATGTTGAACATGACGTTTTTCGACATAAACGAGATCAATCAGTACATTCTAAAAGAAGTCGAGAAGCTCAATAATGAGTGCTTCCAAGGGTTTGATATTTCACGCAACGATCTCTTTGAGGAAAATGAGCGGGGTGCGTTGCGCCCTTGCCCTGCGACCCCTTATCGTATGGTAACTGATCGCCAAGTTAAACGCGTCAAACCGGATTACCATTTTGAATATGGTAACCATGACTATTCCGTACCCTATACGCTTGCTGGAGAGTCCGTTGATATCGTCGTGACTCAAAATGAAATCGGCATCTATCACCAAAACCGTTTTGTTTATAAGCACCACCTCAGCAAAAACAAAGGTGGGTCTACGACCATTCCTGAGCACATGTCAGCCGAGCATCTGGCCGATTTCAGTATGTGTGACAAAAAGGCCAATATTAAGTGGGCTGAGGACACTGGTGAACAAGTTCAGGCAATTGTTGAGAGCTGGTACTCGCAGACAAAGAACCCGCAGTCCCGGCCCATCGCTAAGCGCTGTCGAGCACTAATGAATTTGGTTCAAAAACAAGGGAGTAACCTTGTGAACCAAGCGTGTGAATATGCGCTTCGTCATGACATGGATAAGCCCAGTGAAATCGAATTGATTATTAGCGCTCAAAAGGCGGAGGGTGGCTTCGAAAACCTTCCGTCTCGTGTTGAATTGCACGGCAACATTCGCGGTAGAGACTACTACGGAGATAACTATGATGCTTAAAAATAAGATAACGTCTAATCTGTCAGAGTTAAAGCTCCACGGTATGGTCAGCGCTCTTAAGCAACAGTTCAGCAACGACAATTATGAGGACAAAGGCTTTTTGCAGCGATTGGATGAGCTAGTTGTTGAGCAGCTTAATGTCACTTCAAATGCGCGTACCGCAAGGATGATGAAGCAAGCCGCAATACGTTTTCCCGCTGCTTCCATCGGCGATATTAACTACTCCCTTATGCCTTCTCTAAAGCCTGCTGTTGTCAAGGAGCTGGCTGAACTTGAGTGGCTGAAAAATCACCGTCATATCATTATCACAGGGCCGACAGGAACAGGTAAAACGTCCTTGGCAAGCGCTTTCGGTAATGCTGTTATATCAAGTGGCATTCCTGCTATTCACTGCCGTTTTAAAACGCTGATCCTTAACCTTGCTGCCGCAGACACAGATAAGCGAGCCGCAACGTTCAGAAGGAGAGTCGAGAAAGCACCACTTCTTATCATTGATGATTGGGGAACCGCACCTTTATCAGTGACCGAGCGCCATTCACTTTTTGAGTTGATTGAGAAGCGTGACCAAAACTCGTCCCTGTTGATCACATCGCAATTTGCAATTGTTGAGTGGCATGATGCCTTCGGTGATGCAACCGTTGCAGATTCTACGCTTGATCGGATTGTCCATAGTGCTCACAAGATTGTTCTAAAAGGAGAGTCGATCAGGAAGTTATTGGGACTTCGGGGGAGCGCGAAATGAATATGTCATCTAGCAACCCGTACTTGAACGTACTGGGTCAACTCAATCTTGACGAGTTGAATATTCAGCAAGCATTCGATTATTACCGCCAACGTTATCAGCAAAGCGAGCTAGCACAGCAATTCGTCGCTAAAAGCTGCGCTATCGACGACGATGTGAAGGAACATTTTTCGGTTGGATATTGTGATCGTACCATGGGCAAACATATCCCGAAGGCTAGAACCTATGAGGGAGCCGCGATAAGAGGAAGCCTTCAACGCGCTGGACTAGTGCGCGCAACTGGACACGAACTGTTCAGGGGCTGTGTTGTGTTTCCGACGTATCATGAAAACGGGAGTGTCATTTCTGCGGTTGGTTATCGTGTCGGAAGGGTTCGTACCTCTGATAAACTGGTTGTCTATTGGCGACGGCCTGAGCCGAACGCTTTTGTGGACGTCGGGCTATCACTTGCCAGAGAGCTTATTCATGGTCAAGCCTTCCACTAAGCGTATCTGGCGATGTGCCAAGTACTATTTTGAGCTTTGTCTCGCCAAGGGGCAAAGCTCAGATACCATCAGAGGCAAGCGCAGCGGGCTTAAAAAGTTTTTTCTCTGGTGCTTGGGGCGTAACGTTACTCGCGTAGACCAAATCAATTTAGACCTGATGGATGGCTATGCGGCGTATCTCAATGCTTATCGAAAGCCATTGGACAATAAACCCCTGTGCGCAGCACAGAAGCGTAATCTTCTGACGTTCGTGAAAACCTTTGTGAAGTACCTGTACATTAAAGGGTTACTATCGGCTAATCCCCTTCAGAATATTGAGCTTCCATCAAAAGGTGAGCAGATCCCCAAAGCACTCTACACCGAGGAGGAAATCGAAGTCATACTTGAGCAACCGCTGCTGTTCGGCATTAAAGGACTGCGCGACAGGGCAATACTCGAAACCTTTTTTGCGACAGGCATACGTCGCGGTGAGCTTGTTAAGCTCAATGTTGACGATATTGATTTCTCAGCAAAGCTCGTTCGTGTTCATGGGAAGGGAAAGAAAGAGCGCCTAGTGCCAATCAGTCAGCGGGGCTGTGAATGGGTCGCGTTCTACATCGGAAAAATCCGCCCCATGTTTGCCTTCATTGGTTCCGGGAAAGCGTTATTTCTGGCGAACAATGGGAAGCGCTACATACCCGGAAAGCTGTCAGACATGGCTTCTCAATATGTGAAGCTTGCCGGGTTTGACCGCACCGGAGCTTGTCACCTGTACCGCCATAACACAGCGACAACGATGCTGGATAATGGTGCAGATTTAAGGCATATTCAAGAGATGCTTGGCCATGCAAGTATTCTGACAACTCAATTGTACACGCATGTAAGCCGTAAGAAACTTTCTCAAGTCTATCAGGACACTCATCCCTCAGCGCGAGGCGGTAGCGGGTTGTTTTGATGATTTAAAACAATAGTTGACATTGTGCATTCAACCCATCAAAATGATAGGTATCAGGTTGATAGGTTTTTGATGAATAAAAACAACCCTAAAGGCGTAAACGAATTTCCTCTGTCGGAGGAAACCGCCAGAAAGATAATGAATGATCTGGCAACGAATTATACTCACAGGATTCGATGGAGCAATCACGTCAAGGAACGCATGAGGGAGCGAGGGGTTACTACTGGACAAATAATCACCTTACTTAAGAGTAAGCATTCAGTATTCAGAGAAGGCCCGTATCCAGAAGTGAACGGAGACTGGAAATTTAACTTGAAAGGGTTAGCAGCAGGCAAGGTTATTGAATTGACTGTTGCACTTAAGAATCATCATGACAGTCCTATGTCAGTTCTGGTAACTGTATGGCTCGATTAAGAGGTTGGTATGTACCATTACATTGAAAGCGGTTTATCAAATATATATCTCAAAAATGGTTTTACCGTTGAACACATCGATGGTGAAGAATATACAAGTATTGATGATATGAATGGGCTGCATAAAGCGATAGGACAGGCTGTTGTGGACAGCAGAAAACCACTTACGCATGAAGAATTTAAGTTTTTGCGTATTGAGATGAATATTTCTCAGAAAATGCTTGGCACACGTTTTGGTGTGGATGAGCAGACAATTGCCCGTTATGAAAAAGGCAAGACAAAAATTCCTCGAACTACAGACGCGGCTTTAAGAACACTGTACATGGAAAGCCAAGAAAAAAATAATCCAGTGAGCTATTTTCTTGATCTACTGGCGGACACAGAAGCAGAGGAAGCTGCAAAAGAAATTCGCCTAGAGGAAATAGAAGATCACTGGGAAGTTGCCGCCTAGATACTTTAGGGCGGGTCAGATTATGAGGGCTGTCCTATATAAATTCTGGTTCCTACATCGTACTAATTTATATGCAGGCACGATACTATGATCCCGTAATTGGGCGGTTTTATTCGAATGACCCTGTTGGATTTACAGGTGAAATTGACACTTTCAATCGATATTCATATGTGGCAAACAATCCATATAAGTATACTGACCCTACAGGTGAAGAAAAAATATCCTTGGGATTAACCGGTGAAGCAATGTTATTTGCTGGAGCCAGAGTAGGCTTTTCGGTAAGTTTTGACACCGAAACTTTAGAGATTGGTGCGACGTATACGGCTGGGCCTAGGCTAGGAGTCGGCGTTGGAGTAGAGCCTAGTTTAACTATTGAACAGAGTGGTGAAGTTGCCCAAGACTCTTCTAACTCCGAAATCGCGGTGACTGCTGATGTAACTGTTGGTGCGATTTCTTATGGAGGAGAAGTAATGTCGGAAAACACCCTTAGTGGAGATGTTAAAAACCAAGCTAGCTTTGGCGAGCCCAAAGGAAAAGTCGGCTTGGGTGCCTCGGTAGGTGTTGAATTTAAAGGAGAAGTAACTTCCGACGCTGTCAAACAGGCAATAGACAAAATAAAGAAAACTTTTGAGTGATGTATGACTATCAAAAATAAAGAAACTTTAAATTTTTATACTGAAGCCCCTGCAAGATTAGTGATTTTCTCGTTTTTTTCTGCTGGGGTGTATAACATGTACTACTTTTACAAAAATTTTTTGAAAAATAGTGACGCCTCATCGCAATTGGTACTAGTTGCAAAATCAATCCTGTATCCGTTTTTCTGCTTTGGCTTGTTAAAAAAAGCGAGTACAAATACTGGAGATGATTCCAAATCTAGCGTAAAAGTTGTGCTTTTGTGGGGGGCGCTTTTCATTTTTGTTTATGCAGGTGGATTGTTGCAAGGGGATTTAAAATATCTAGCTTTCGCTACATTTATACCCCTACTTGGTATCAATTCCCTATTTAAGCGTGCAAACTCGCGGATATAAATAAATCAATTTGAATCCAAAGCCTCGCCCTCGCGGGGCTTTGTTTTTTGGGTGCTCAATGCGGTAGGCTTCAATAATTAAGCTATACTGCTAACACACTGTATTAGATAAATTTTATTGATGCTTTACTATGGCTCGTAGTGTCGATTAATGTATATGCAGGCACGATACTATGATCCAGTTATCGGGCGGTTTTATTCGAATGATCCGGTGGATGCGTTGGGCCACATGCAACGTGGTAATAGTATTGCTCGTGGATTTGGCAGATATACATACGCAAACAATAATCCATATAAATATGTTGACCCGGATGGCGAATTTGGATTGTTGGGAGCTGCTATCGGAGGAGCAATTGGAGGACTTTCATCAATAGCTGTTCAAGCTTTTACTGGTGATAAGCAAATAAATTGGTCAACTGTTGGAGCTGCTACGCTAACTGGCGCGGCAGTGGGCGCAACAGGTGGATTAGCTGGTGCTGCCGCTACAAAAATTGGACTTACAGGTGCTGAGGCTGCGGCGACAGTACTTACTCCCTCCGCTGGTGTTGCTGCTGTCGGGGGCGGATTGACCCAGATGGTTGAAAATACGGCGAATGGTGACCCCATACAACAAGATGTTGCGAAAGCGTCTGGTGTGAGTGCCGCAGGCACGGTAATTGGTGGTGTAGCGGGAGAAAAAGCGGTGAAAGCCCTAACAAACTCAACAAATTTAGGGCCAGCAGGAAGTCTCGCTGGAGGTAAAGCTACAGCCGAACTAATTGTTACAGGCACTCAAGAAGTTATAAATCAAGCGGCTTCTAATACGTGTGTCGGAGACGACTGCAACTAGTTATAGATTGTGAAATTAATCGAGTTAATATTGCAGAAAATGAGATCGTATGAACCTTTATTTTAAGTGCATAAAATCTGGAATTTGGAAAGCGAGTTTGCTGTTTTTAGTGTTTTTGTTGCTTGCAGTTTTTGTGGCATTAATCGACGACAGAAATGACACGAGCTTCCTATTAGATTTTGACTTTTATATAAATATGATAAAAAGCCCTCTCATTGTAGGCATCTATATCATTCTGGCCATAGTGTTTTCGGTCTTATCAATTATGACACTGAGTAAAAGTAATTAGTAATGTTAATCCTGCCTTTATGCAGGACGTTGTTAAAAACTGACGCACTACAGAGTCTTTTTGTCTTCATTTAGCGTGTCATGTAGTGGTTAGAGGAGAAGCTCATATGGATTCAGGTCTACTAGGCGGTATTATAGGGGGAATAGTATCCATTGCCTTATGCAGCGTCGTTTCGACAAGAATTAGCCATAAATCAAACAATGGGCAACTAAAATTCGGTTTAATTGTATCTATCCTGTTTTGGGTTTGCTTATTTATTATTGGAATTTGTCTTTACAGTTTGATTTTCACAGACATTAATTATGAAAGGGATCTGTTTCCCATAATTGGTCTGATTGTGGGTTTCGGCTTGGCGGCTGTGTACTCATTTGGAGAAGCATATAAGGTTAAAGGCAGCTTCAATTCTCAAACGATAGAGTTTCATACTCCTTGGACTGGGAGTAAACATGAAAAATGGACAGATTTGGAGTCAGCGAAATTCAACGCTAGTGCGAATTGGTACACTTTAAACTTCAAAGGCGGTTCGAAAATTCGGCTTTCAGCTTTAATGCAAGGTCATGGGTTGGTCATCGACCATGTAAAATCTTTGGGCTATTCCGTTAAGTAAATTATGAATAATGTTTTGAATCCATAGCCTCGCCCTTTCGGGGCTTTTTTTTGACATCAACCGTGCAGACTACAAAGACTCAACTATACTGTTAAGTTACTGTACTAGTTATACTTTATTGACAATGTATTATGGCTCGTAGTATCGATTAATGTATATGCAGGCACGATACTATGATCCAGTCATAGGTCGTTTCTATTCGAATGATCCGGTTGGGTATACTGATGCTAATCCAGTCATGTCATTCAACCGATATATGTATGCAAACAATAACCCATATAAATATAAAGACCCTGATGGTGAATTTATACAATTTGCTATTGGTGCTGCTGTTGGATTTGCAAGTGAGGTAATAACCCAAATAGCTTCAGGTGGAAGTGTAAGTGATTGGGGAGAGGTAGCCATGCAAACTGGTATTGGCGCTATCTCAGGAGGAACAGGCGGTGCGGCAGGTAAGTTAGCGAGTAAAGCTATCGGTGCATTA
Source organism: Idiomarina aquatica (assembly GCF_003987185.1). Classification (GTDB taxonomy): domain Bacteria; phylum Pseudomonadota; class Gammaproteobacteria; order Enterobacterales; family Alteromonadaceae; genus Idiomarina; species Idiomarina aquatica. The sequence goes on from NZ_PIPS01000001.1 coordinate 1,376,830, forward strand.
ACAAAACCAGCTTCGGCAATGGGAAGCGGTGCTTCAAAGGTTGCAACTGAAGGTATAAGTGGTGCTGTATCAGGTGCTGTGACGGGAGCAACAGGAAGCTCATTAACACAATTATCCCAAACGGGCAGTATAGATGGTGGACAAGTTCTGGAAGCTGCTGGTAAAGGTGCAGCTCTTGGTGCTGTGTCAGGTGGAACTAGCGGACAATTTCAAGCAAATGCTACTCAAAAGACTCTTGGGAATTCTCGTGCGCAAACTATGTTCACCAATACTCAGCCGGGAGCTACTGCTGGTAACGTAGCAGGTAATTCTGTTAATGCAGTATCCTCTGTTGCAGATAATGTCGCTTCAGGATGCGAGAGGCAAGGAGGGTGTTAATGAGACCAAGTAATAAAAAGTTGCTATTTCGGTATTTATTGTTATTTCCCATATACAATGTGGTGGGAATTGCTGTTGGTAGCTATGTTCTCTATTTGCTTTTCGGTTGGGAGAAAAGCTACGCAATAGCATTTTTCAAAGTTGGAGCGGTTTTCTTAGTTTTACTGTTCTATCTATTGAATATAAGGACTTTGATAACTGCAATATCAGGAACGTTCAGCTCAAAGAAATCACTTTGAATCCAAAGCCTCGCCCTCGCGCGGCTTTGTTTTTTTCTCACATCAAGCCAAGTCGTAGCGGCTCACTATTCAGATGAGACGGTGCAAGGTTTGGTGTCAATGCCATGCTTGGTGGCAAAAGCCATCAGTTTCTTATCGTAAAAGTTCATACCCCGTTGGTAACGGCAGAAGAACTTTATTTCTGTATTTTCTTGGTCATAGATAGCCCGAATATCGTTTTCCCCGGCATTAATGGAGTAAGAGCCATCGTCGAGCTGATAAGCGGATTGTCCTCCAACAAAGCTCTCTTTGGTCAATGAAGAGAGCACCTCTTCAACTCGCTTTGGTGGTACAGCTCGAAAGTTAGTTTGGCAGTAAGGCATGAACACCGACTCTGGTTGCTACAGCTGTTTAGAGATTATAGACAATAATCGGGTCTGAAGATTGCTTTTTCTGTCAGAGGGTGCTTGTTCCACGTTCACGGTTTTCGTGTTCCACCTTAAAATCTCTTGCTGTGCCATTTCAGGGTTCGAGGTGTGTCATTTGGGCGGTAATTTCCACCTAGATATTCCCATGGAAAGGAACATCTCAGTACCTTTAAGGGAAACGCTTGGTGACATTAAGGTGGAACACGAAAACCATCAAAGTGGAACAAAAACTATTTGTGTGAGTGAAGTATTTGTGAGTCGAAATTGACAGGTTTATTTGAAGCAAGGATGGTTATTAGCCAAGATCCAATGAAGTGTTTTGGTACAAACCATACTGTCTGCTTCGTCGCTAAATGTAGGGGGCAAACTAAGCCCGATCTCTATAACTCTTCCTAGATCTGAGGATAGTCTTTGCTCGAATCGGTCTCTATCACCCGACGAAGAAGATGGTGTCAGCAGTTCGTTGATTAATTGTCCAGATTGTACCGCCTTTGAGCGCAAAACAGTCATGAGCCGCAACAAATGGTAGCACCTGCATAAGCAACTGAACCTGGCGATAATAAATACTATTTCTATCCATGATAATTTACATCTCCTTGGGAACCGTAATTTGCCATTTGTTTTCCAGGCGACCATTTACCGCTACGACTCTCTTACCTGCTCCTAAGTCGTAATCCTCTGACTTCAAGTATTTAAACCAAGGCTGTTGATTACGCTCCGCTAACCAAAAAAATAACCGTTTCACTTTTACATTAAGACAGCCTTTTAACAGCGTATCCAACTTACGAGGTGACAAGTTATGTAACCCCTGAAGAAGCGCGTCAGCATGCTCGAAACTGACGTGCTTAGGCACCTCGTTGAGTACTTCCAGATAGGCTTTTTCAACACACGAATACGTTATTTCCGGCAAACCTTTTACCCATTCATAATGACGGAACACACTTTGGTCGAGCAGTAATGACTCAGGCCACAGGCGCTTCGTGCCATGCCATGCAAAAGTAGCTCCCACATCTATCTTATTAACCCATGCCGGGAGCTTGTCGGGAGAATATAAGTCAACTATAGGATTACCACGTTTGTTTACGAAATGGCTTACGCCGTTTACCGCTAACGCACTCAACCCACCGACATGAACAGGAAGCTTAGCCATTTGCTGCAGTGAAGCGACCACCCCCTGCCAAGTCGGACGGGCTTCATCTCGGTAATAAACACCGGGAACGGCTACGAGTAAGGCCCCTCTTCGAACGGAATTGTCGATGTAATGCAAACTTAACCCCTGCTCTTGTAGCCAGCGTTTCGTTGCGACCATACCAAGCGGGAGTTTTTGCTTCAGCGTTTTGCCTGCTTCGTGATTTAGTATGTGATGCTCTTTTAGGTTCACAATATTATCTATATACGTTAATTATTGACGTGTATTTCACATTAATCAAACTAACTTGGTTTGATAATAAAGCTAAACACGTCGATAAACAACGTATATTTGTTACTTTTCAACCTATTTGAGCTCAATGGCATCGCGCAGCCGACATAAATAGCACTCATTTAGCTGTATGATTTTTGTGCTTGTTGAGGTTAGCTAACTTTAGTTTGCCACTAAACACAACAGCTAACGGTCACGCCGAAAAAAACATCAAAGAGAAGAATTTAGAATAGATACTAAAGGAAGAAAATCGCTAAAGACAAAGGAAATGGCGCACCCGACAGGAGTCGAACCTGTGACCTCTGCCTCCGGAGGGCAGCGCTCTATCCAGCTGAGCTACGGGTGCGCATGCTTATGGAAAGCGAGGGCATTATAGGGATTTGCCCTCGCGCTGTCCAGAGTTAGCTTGCTTATTGCTTTTGCAATGTCAGGTTATGAAAGTCAAAACTGAAGTCGGTAAAATCGGCAACGGCTTCCATGGTAGCGGTTTTAATTTGATTATCGCGATTAACGTCGAAATCGATAAACGCATCGGCTTCCAGTAACGGTTCGTCCCAGCGCACAATAAAGGTATTGCCGTTGTAGTGTTCGAGTGTGCCTTTCAGCATATCGGTGTGAGTAAAATCAATGCGCAGAGCATTATCTTGCTCGCTAATCACCACGTCACCGTACCAGGCGTCGTTGTATCGGCCCGCGTAATGGCTGAGTGGCAACGCAGGTTGAGGGTCTTCCACGTCATCGACGGTGAACTCGGCTTTTTTCTGAATAAACTCATGATATTTTTTGCTCTCATTGGCTACCCAGTCTTTGTCCGGTGTCCCCAGCACTAATTCCAGCGATTCTTCGACAACAGCGGTGAGCGCGCCAAACGCCTGCTGATTGCTCATCACCGTAATGGCAAATTCTTTTTCGGGGATCACCGTGGTAAACGACAACATACCGAGGATGCCGCCGCTGTGGGATACGTGCTTAACACCGTAGTAGTCTTTAACGAACCAACCCAGCCCATAGCCGCGGAAGTAAGTGCCCTGCTCGGCAGCCTTTGCAGACACTGGCAACGGTGTTACCAGTTGCCACATATCATGCAATGAGTCTTCGCTGAACAACGTCTGACCGGTCGGTGTTTTCCCTTCGTTCAACAAGGTCAATAACCAACGGCTCATGTCATCAACACTGGCGGCCGTTGCACCCGCAGCGGCGAAATCTTCCAGAAAATCCAACGGAAAACGGTGCAGCTCACCGTTCATTTCTATGGTACCAACAGCGACGTTGTCGTTGCCGGCATCTATCCGCGAGAAGCCAATTGTGCTTTCGTCCATCTGCATTGGCTCAAACAAGGTTTGTTCAACGTACTGATGGTATGGCATACCACTGACTTCAGCGATGACCTTGCCGGCAGTTACAAACATCAGGTTATTGTAATCAAAGCGTTCTCGGAAACCGTGCTCGATGGGCACGTTCGCTAAGCCGGCGATGACCTCATCGGTGCTTTTATCGGTATTTGGCCAGATCATCAAATCGCCAGCGCCAAGCCCAAGGCCGGAGCGGTGACTAAGTAGGTCACGGATGGTCAGTTCGCGGGTTATGTAAGGGTCAGACAGTTTAAATTCTGGCAAATGTTGGATGACGTTATCATCCCAGTTCAGTTTACCCTGCTCGACCAATGTTGCCATCGCTGCGGCAGTCATCGCTTTGGTGTGCGAGGCAATGCCAAACAAGGTGGTTGGGGTGACCGGCTGCTGCGACTCAATATCGCGGATGCCAAAACCTTCCGCCAGGACAACTTCACCGTCTTTCACCGCAACAACGGCCAGACCGGGAATATTAAAAGCCTGCAGCGACTGTTCTGCGGTTTGGCGAATTTTCTGCTCGAGCGACGGCTGCGCGGTTTCCGGTGCCGGTTTTTCAGAACACCCGATCAGTGCGCTGACGGCAGCCGTTAGACAAAGAATTTTTGTTAACCCTTTCATTTTCGCTTTCCTTTTGGCGTTTTATTGTTCTATATCGAAGGTTACCATAGCGGCTGAGTTTTTTACGTCGATCAATACCATTAAAAATAGTATTAAGCATTTATTGACTCTTTAATGCGAATCGTTATCATTGTCGCACTTTTTTAAATGATAAGGATTCTCATGTTTAAGAAGACACTCTCTCTTGCAATCCTGACCGCATTATCAAGCTCGGCGATGGCGCAGCAGAATCAGACCGATAGCGTTGATATCGACGAAACCATCAAAATCACCGCAACACGTACCAGCATCCCACAAAGTGCGATTCCGGCAACGGTATCGGTTATTGATGGTGAAGACATTCGTCAGCAAATGACGGTCGCACAATCCTTATCGGACATCCTGGGCAACCTGATCCCGGCCTTTTCGCCCTCACGTCAGAAGCTAACCAGTGCCGGCGAGACCTTGCGTGGACGTGAACCGTTGTATTTGATTGACGGCGTGCCACAGTCAAACCCATTGCGGAATGGTTCTCGTGCTGCCATGACCATCGACCCGTTCATGATCGAGCGCGTTGAGGTCATTCACGGCGCCAGCGCCATTCAGGGCATGGGCGCCAGTGGCGGTATCATCAATATCGTCACGAAACAGGCCGAAGCCGGCACCTCACACGAAATGAATGCCGGTTTTATGGCACCGGATTCTGAAGTATCCGAAGGCCTCAGCTACCAGGCCGGTTACCTGCTGCGCCACGCGCAGGGGGATTGGCGCTTTGTCGGTGGTGTTCAGTACCGTGATACCGGTATGTACGTTGATGGTAACGGGATGCTTATCGGCGTCGACACCACACAGGGCGACACCATGGACTCCAAGAGTTACGACGTGTTTGCCAAATTGGGTTACCAAATCGACCAGCAGCAGTCGCTGGAGCTGATGCTGAACCGTTTTGATATGGCTGGCAACGGTGACTACGGTTCGCTGGGCGGTAACCGCCTTGAAGGCATTCCAACGGTTTCGGTAAAAGGTGAACAACCGGGTGATGCACCAGAGAACGAGGTCACCACCTCAAGCCTGACCTACAACAATACCGATTTTCTAAACGCCGAGCTGAACTGGCAATTGTTCTTACAGGACTTCTCTGCTCTATACGGCGGCGGTACCTACGGCGTGTTTCAGGATCCGGCCTATGGCGACAACCTGTTTGACCAGTCACGTAACGATTCGCGCAAGTACGGTTCCCGGGTAACGATGAACTGGAACAACATCAAACAATCGCCGTTCTCCGTCAGTGCCGGTTTGGATTACCTAAACGACACCACCTTCCAGGAGCTGGCTCAGACCGGTCGTAAATGGGTACCAGAGACAGAATTCAAGAACTGGGCACCTTATGCGCAACTTCGTTACCAGGCCAACGGCTTAACCCTTAGTGGTGGTCTGCGCTACGAGTACGGCAAACTTAACGTGGATGATTTCACCACCCTGGCCGGCTATAACTCGACCTTCGTTGAAGGCGGCGAGCCAAGCTTTAACGATCTGCTACCCAACCTGGGTGCCGTCTACGCACTGACCGATGAACTGCGCGTTTTTGCCAGCTACTCAGAAGGCTTTAGCATGCCGGACGTAGGTCGTGTGTTGCGCGGTATTTCGACACCGGGTCTTAGCATCAACAGTTTCTTAGACTTACAGCCGGTGATTGCGGATAACCAAGAGATCGGCGTTGAATATCGTGATAACGCGCTGAGCGCCTCATTGAGCTACTTCCGCTCTGATTCTGACCTGGGCGCACGCCTGCAAGCTGACGCAGATGGCATCTACAGCGTTATGCGTGAAAAAACCGAAATTGACGGTATTGAGTTCAGTGCCGAATACGCACTATCGAACGATACCGCGTTTGGCTTAAATTACGCGGATACTGACGGCGAATACGACAGCAACGATGATGGCTCTGTCGACACGCAACTGGGTGGCCGTAACATCGCGCCAAAACGCGCTAACCTATACTGGTCGCAACAATGGACCGGTATGGTAAGCTCGAAAGTACAGTGGAATAAACTGTTTGACCGCGATATTTACAGTGGTGAGCAAGCCATCAACAACTTTGACGGCTATAACACCGTTGATGCGTCTGTACTTATCGAAACGCGTGATTTGGGTAACTTCTCGGTGGGTGTCGAAAACTTACTGGATGAGTTTTACTTTACCTACTACGCACAAACCGTCGGCGGTGATACTCGTAACTTCGCTGGCCGTGGTCGAACTGTCAGCTTTAACTGGAATTACCGTTGGTAACACCCAACTTAACACAATGGCACCGCTGGCTGGGCTTAACGCTCAGCCTGTGGATGCTGTTAATGGCTATCAGCGGCTCGTTACTGTTGTACAAAAATGAGTTGCTGATGCTGCTTTATCCCCAACTTGCATTAGCTGAACCGGTTTCGGTATCCGCAGCGGGCACTATTGCCGATGGATTCTCCAGCGGCTACGCACTGATGCCAACCGCTGACCGCCCCTGGTTCGAAGTGGTTGATGCTGAAAAAACCCATTACTACTATGACGCCAATGGCACCCTCCTGTTAGAGCGCCATTACTTAGGCGATACCATGAGCTGGCTGGTCGAGTTGCACCATCACTTGGCGCTGAATGAGCTGGGTAAAGATATCTTAGGCATTCTCGGCTTACTCAGTATTGCGCTTATCACTACCGGCATTGTGCGCTGGTGGCCCAGACGCGGCAGTTTCAGTCGAGCTCTCTCGGTACGGTGGTTTAACCCCTTTAGCAAACGCGGTATGCAAACTCTTTGGCAGTTACATCGCTTTATCGGTGTGACGCTGTTTGTTCCGATTGTTATCGTGATCATTACCGGCACCGCAATTATGTACGCGGCTCCGGTGAAGTCCGTGTTGGTCAGTCTGTTCCCGCAAACGCAACAGCACTCCTTGCCGCCCCTACCGGACAAACAAGCCAGCAATTGGTCGCAGCGTTTAGCCTTGGTCGAGCAGGCATTGCCAACGGCTGAAGCGCGCCTACTGTATTTAGAAGAGCCGCAAATTCGGGCCAAACACCAAACTGAGTGGCATCCGAACGGACGCAATTACTTGCAGTTTACCCCTTCCGGCACCGTCGCTAAGGTCATTGACGAACGCAGTACCGCACTGGGTAACCGTGTGTCCAATATGATTTATCCCACCCATGTGGCTGCTATCGGCGGCAGTCTTTATCTAACCATCATCCTGCTGTCAGGGCTTGCACTCATTGTCTTGCCCATTTCTGGCGTTTGGTTTTACGTCAAACGCAGGGGACAACGTCTTAAATAACATGGACCGTATCGCTTTTTTTCAGCCTTTGGGCTTATCTACTTTGTCGGTTAGCTACAGATCGTTATAGTAACGTAAACAATCTGTCTTAAAACAAGAGGAAAATCTATGTCGATTCAACGAGCCATTTCGACACTGGCGATATCAACTGCGTTGGCGCTGCCTGCAATGGCCAGCGACTATCTGTCGACCCAGACACGGTTTACCGATGACAATGCAACAGCATCGACTCGGGTCGTGTTTGTTGCTGAAGATCAAACGATTGAGGTCGAGGGTTGGTCTAGTGAGCAAAACCAGGCGGTTGCCCGGGCTGCTGAAATTGAAGACTTTACCGGAGCCGCCTCACAACTGGTGACCTTGGTGGCTCCCGCCGGAACTCAAGCGAACCACCTGATGCTGGCGGGCGTCGGCAACCCGGCCGAACTGTCACGTTTTAAAGCTGAGAAACTGGGAGCGGCGATTGCGGCAGCTCTAAAACCGGAGCTCAGCGACGTTGTTTTTGACACACGCTTGATCACAAACCCCGGCGTTGCCGCAGAAATCAGCGCCCAGGTGGCACACGGTATCGACCTGCGTAATTACCGTTTTGACCGTTACCAGTCAGAGCCGAAAGCTCGCCCACAAACGACCTACCACTGGGTGACTCAGTCACCTAAAGTTGCCGAAAAACATTATCAGAACTTCCGTGCTATCGCCGAAGGTGTGTTTGTCGCGCGTGACATTACCGCTCTGCCGGGCAGCGATGGCTACCCTGAAGCGATTGTAAAATTAGCGCAGCAGGCGATGCAGGACCTGGACATTGACATCACGGTGATCACGCCGGAGCAGGTCAAAGAAATGGGCATGGGCTTACTGGAAAGTGTCAGTGCCGGCAGCCAACACGGTTCATACTTACTCGCAGCACACTACAAAGGCAGTGATGACGCTCCCATCGCGTTGGTCGGTAAGGGCAACACCTTTGACACTGGCGGCTATAACCTGAAAACCAGTTCGTCATCGATTCTGCGTATGCAAACCGATAAAGCCGGCGCGGGAGCGGTTATCGGTACTGTCATGGCACTGGCCAAGCAACAAGCTCCGGTGAATGTGGTCGCCATTGCCCCGTTGTCACACAACCTGATCTCAGGGTCTGCGACACTGCCCGGTGATGTGGTTAAGGCCGGTGACGGCACCTTGGTTGAAATTGCCAATACCGATGCCGAAGGCCGCCTGATCCTGGGCGACGGTAACTGGTACGCCAACGCAACCTTTAAGCCGCGAGCTATCGCCAATATCGCAACCCTTACCGGTTCTAAAGTCGGCGCTTTGGGTACCGGTTATGCGGCGATGTTTGCCTCCGCCGATGACTTGCGTCAAGCCATCATCGAAGCCGGTAACATTACCGATGAGAAAGTCTGGGAACTACCATTAGAAGGCTATCCCGGCATCATCGACAGTCCGCTGGCGGATATTCGTAACATTGGCTCTCCGGGCACTCAGGCCGGTGCCGCTTTCCTCAAGCACTTTGCCGGTGATACACCGTGGATTCACATTGACATGGCGGCCGACGCTATGGTCAGCAGTCCAACCGGCATTCATCCGGCTGGACCAACAGGTTTTGGTGTTCGCTTGCTGACGGAATGGGTTCATCAGCTAAATAAGTAAGCACTAACTGTGTTAGCGCGGCCTACTGATAGGCCGCGCGTATTTCCTGCAGTTTTTTATCAATATCATTACGTGACAGCCATTCTCCTCTAACCATCACCCCAAGTACTTGCCTTAAGGCTTCCGCGTCTTCCAGAGGATTTTCGGAGAGCACCATAAAGTCAGCCCTATGGCCGCCCTCAATACGACCAAAACGATCCTGTTCGGCAAAATAATCACCCGCGGCGACCGTGGCGTAATAATAAATGGCCTCCAATGGAATGCCGGCTTGCTGCATTATGCGAATTTCATGATGGATAGAAAATCCCGGCACACTGAACAGCTGCGGCGCATCGGTGCCAAAGATCAATTTCGCGTCAGCGTCATGCAGAGCCTTCAATAAGGCTTGCCGATTTTGTTGCTGTACATCGGCTTGGTCCTGATTAAAGTAACCCATGCTTGGCTGCTGATAGTAACCCAGCCAGCCCTCACGCACGGACGGCGGCACCAAATCGAGTTCTGGATAGTGCGCCAGCTGTTGTGGATCTTCAGCACCAATCAGCGTCGACCACAAGGCTTGCGTTGGCACCACCCCAACATCGTATTGCAAGGTTAGGTCAACCAGCTGAGCCAGCTCCTGCTCAGTAATGGGTCGGTCCAGAGCATCGACAAACTCTAAATAACCATCCATGTGATCAATGGTGCGCTGTCCTTCCTCCAACGCTACTTTCAGGCCAACATCCTTCGGTACATGCCCGGCAAAATCCATATCACTGTCGCGTGCGGTTCTAGCCAAAGCCCGGTACTCAGCTAACGTCAGCCCCGGGTGGATTTTTAATAAATCCCAACCCTGCTCGCGCTGTTCAATCACCCGTTGCGTTGCTTGCTCGACGGATTCGATGCTGTTGCCATTAAAGCTCGGCCCGGCAAGATACAGCGTCGGGCCCTGCCGGCGACCCTCGGCGATATCGGTCTTTAACTGCAGTTGGTGCGGATAGCCCAGCATGCCACGCACCGTGGTTACACCGTTGGCAACGTACAAGTACAACATATCGTCAGCATAACGTCTGGGCAGATCGCCAAAGTCGGTAGCCGGAGGCACATGGCCGTGCATTTCGGTAAAGCCTGCCAGCACATAACCGTCAGCGGCATCAATCAGCCGCGTGCTCTCCGGGAGATTCCGTGCTGCTGCCATGGGTACTACCGCCTGAATACGATCGTCCTCAATATAGACCGCGCGTTCACTGAGCAGTTGCGCCGCTTTGCCGTTAAAGGTGACCACGTTGGCATTGATAACCGCAATGTCCGGACTACTGACGTGTTCTGACTGCACCTGCTGGCAACCCGCCAGCAGAGCCATAGTGGTAAAAAGTCCTACGATTCGCTTCATTCGATTTCCTCGCCTTATTGTGCGCTATGACCGACAACTGAATACGCTGAGTGTTAACGACTGAAATCCGTTTGGCAACTAAACTGAACGCTTTATTTTAAGGAGCCAGTGATGAAAACCATTGTATTGATGATCACCCTGTTATTGTTCAGCTTCCCTACAGTGGCTGATGACGATTGGAGTCTTACCGATCAAGACATTGATAATCTGCTGTCTGCGTTGTATGAGGTGACGGCACTGACAAGTGGCATTGAAAGCCCCGACGTCAACCCGCCAAATTACGATTTCACCAACCCACAGGCAGCCATCGACTACATGGTAGCGATGTTTGAGCCCAAAACATACCAACGTAACATAGCCCAGGAACTTACGTTTTACGCGAATAAAATCGGGCAGGAAACGCTACTGAACGCTATCCGCCCTTATACTTACACAAAATTGGAATCGTTTGCGCGCGACTCGGCCTTACTTTTTAGCGTCAGCATGAGACTTTCTCTGGAGACGGCCCACAAACAAGCCGGGCAGCCCAACCACCCTATTCTCGGGCGTATCAGAGCAGTACAATCAGAGGTGCCCGACACAACGATAGAGGCCATACGTCGTAACTTCGATGCGATTGTCGAATTTGACGAGGCAACGGATTCTGGTCTGGAATTAAACACTCAGCCTTGGAACGCGTACACTGGTGCCCGTGAGTAAGTGCCATGAAATGGTATTGGCACAATCGGCAACCTCTCTGACATCGACCTGCTGCCCCCAAAGCTCGACATCATCACCGATGGTGGCTGACGGAATGTGAGTAATGTCGATGGTGATCATGTCCATCGAAACACGACCGACCAACGGCGCGATTTCACCACGTAGCGCCGTTGGTGTGCCATTAACACATTGGCGTGGATAACCGTCCGCATAACCAATGGCTACCGTCGCAATACGCGTGTCCTGCTGAGCGATCCAGGCACTACCGTAGCCCACCGAATCACCCTTTTTAAGGTCATGAATGGCGATAACCGGCGCCTTCAGCGACATCGCCGGCAGCAGTGCCGGTTGTATATCAGTTAACGTTGACGGGTTGACGCCATACATCAATAGCCCGGCTCTTACCCACTCATCGGCTCCGATTTGGCCACGCAATTGCGGGTTGAGAGTCGCCGCAGAGTTATGCAGGGAAACCTCAAAGCCTGGATGCTGCTGCTTTATTTTTTCAAACTGCTGACGTTGATAATGATTCAGCGGCATGCCGGTATCGGCATTGGCGAGATGTGACATCAATACCACCTTAGCCACATTACCAGTTGCCTTTAATCGTGTAATAAACCGACCGGTATCGCTTAGTTCAATACCTAATCGGTGCATTCCGGTATCGATTTTTAGCCAAACCTCTAACGGTCGCGGCAACCGCGCGCGTTCAAGCCGTTCGAGCTGGTGCAACGAATGAACCACGGTACTGAAATTGTGTTGTGCACAGAGGGCGAGTTCGTTGTCAGTTTGGCAGCCTTCCAGGATCAGCACCGTTTTATCCGACTGCGGATACGCGTCTCGTAATGCCAGTGCCTCATCGGTAAAACCGACGCCAAAAGCATCCACCCTAGTGTCGATCGCTTCACAGACTAACCCCACACCGTGGCCGTAGCCATCGGCTTTGACGATGCCCAACAGTCGTCCGGCATCAATGTGCTGACGAATCCAGTCAAGGTTGTGTTGAAGCGCTTTGGTGCTGATTTCTGCGCGCGTAGCTCTGTAGTTCATGGTTGTCCGTCTTCGACTTATTCTTATGAGCGAGTTTACCGCAATTTTCTGCGAGTTTAACGGAAGTCTTTGCACTTCGTCAGCGGCTTCAGTAACGTTAACAAAACTTTTACCGTTCATGAGGGTATTACTATGTGGCTGAAAGCATCTGCTATCGCACTCAGCCTGGGCGTCGTTGCTCCGCAACTGTCCGCCGAGGTGTTTAAATCCGAAGATATTTTCCAGTTGGAATACGCCAATCAAGTTTCAGTGTCACCGGATGGTCGCTACGTTGCCTATATCCGCAACAGTTTTGACGATATGAAAGACTCAACCCGTCGTTCTTTATGGCTGGTTGAAACGGAAACCGGCAAGGCATTACCCATCTTTGATGATGGTCATAGCTACGGTGCCCTAAGCTGGTCAAATGACAGTAGCCGACTGGCTTTTACCTCCAACCGCAACGAGCAAAATCAAATCCATGTGTACTGGATAAATGAACAAAAGGTTGCCAAGGTCACCAACGTGCATGAATCGCCGTCCAGTCTGGCATGGTCTAACGACGATCAACAGATCGCCTTTATGATGTCCGTGAAAGCCGGGCCGACGGAGTTTGAGAAATCGGTAAAAATGCCTGCAAAACCTCAAGGGGCGAAATGGGCAGACAGTACCATTGTGGTAGAAGAGACCTACTATCAGCGCGATGGCGCCGGCATTCTTGAGCCATCTCACAATCAGGTGTTTGTCGTACCTGCTTTGGGAGGCACGGCGCGGCAATTAACCGAAGGTGAATTCAGTCACCGCGGACCGCTAACCTGGTCTGAGAATGACGAGCACATTGTTTTTTCCGGCAACCGCCACGAGGACTGGGCTTATCAAGTGAACGAAAGCGACCTGTTCGCGGTATCGGTAAGCGATAAAACGCTGACTCAAATCACCGATCTACCCGGTCAGGAAGGTTCTGCTCAATTTTCCCCGGATGGTGAACACCTGCTGTATCTGCACAGCGGGAATGAACCCGTGCCGTACCATAAAAACCAGCTGTGGGTTATGAACTGGGACGATCGTTCAGCGCGCGAACTGCAAGCTGATCTTGACCGTTCGTTTAGCAACCCACAGTGGAACGGTGAAGAGCAGATTGCCGTGCAATTTGCTGATCGCGGCAAAAATGTCATTGCCACGATCACTCTCGACGACACTCTGACACGCCGTGCGGACGACGTCGGTGGCACCTATGTCAGCCGCCCCTACACCATGGGTTCTTTTAGCGCAGCGCTGGATGGATCTGTTGCCTATACCCGCGGCACACCATACCGCCCGGCCGATGTGGGTTTCCAACAACAAGGGGCGTCTTCGGTTTCTTTAACGCAACTGAATGAAGACCTACTGGCTCATCGTCAGCTTGGTGAGGTCCATGAAATTGAGTTTGAATCCCGTTACGATGGCCAAACGATCCAGGGTTGGTACATTACTCCGCCAAACTTTGACGAAAATAAAGAGTACCCTTTACTGCTGGAAATTCATGGTGGCCCTCACCTGTCCTACGGACCGCATTTCGCGGCGGAACATCAGCGCTATGCCGCTGAGGGCTACGTGGTACTTTATGTCAATCACCGCGGTAGCACGTCCTACGGTAAAGAGTTTGCGATGTTGTTAGATGGCAACTACTCCTCACCTTATGATTTTGCCGACCACATGAGTGGCATTGACGCGCTTATCGACAAAGGCTTTATTGATGATAACAACCTCTTTATTGCCGGAGGTTCAGCGGGTGGTATCGCAACGGCCTACGCCGTAGGTATGACCGACCGCTTTAATGCTGCAGCCGCGACTAACCCGGTCATTAACTGGGTGAGTAAAGTTCTGACCGCGGATAGTTCAATGGGTCAGATCCACAACCAGTTCCCGGGGATGCCGTGGGAGCAACTGGAACATTACTGGGAACGCTCACCGCTGTCTCTGGTCGGTAATGTCACTACCCCGGTAATGTTGTTCACCGGTGAAAACGACCGCCGTACCCCCATTTCCGAAACCGAGCAATTCTATCAGGCGCTGCAACTGCGCAAAGTCGATACCGCTATGGTTCGGGTTCCGGGCGCGTCACACGGGGTAACGTATCGTCCATCGAATATGATTGCGAAAATTGAGCACGCACTGGCGTGGTTCGAGAGGTACAAAAAGGACTGATGAACACACAGGCTATAAAAATTGCCACACTGGGGCCTGCCGGCACGTTCTCTGAACTGGCCGCGCAGCGCCTGGCAAGGGATAAGGGCATTACTGCCGATATTGAACTGGTCGATAACCTGAATACAGTGCTAAACGTCGTTAACTCAACGACGCTGGGCTTAGTGCCCATCGAGAATCTAAGTGAAGGCTTCGTTTCTCCTGTGGTCGACAGTCTCGTCGCCAAACCATTACGGATCATTGCAGAAACCAAGCTTCCGGTCGAGTTTCAGGTGGTCGCCAACCGTGAAGAGCCCGAACACCTTTGGGCTCAGTTCGTCGCGGCAGGCCAGTGCCGCCAGGCTTTGCAGCAACTGGATCTGCCAATTATCCACACCAGCAGTAACAGCGAAGCACTGATTAAGCTACAAAATGCGCTGTCTCCAGCGGCAGCGTTGATTCCGGCACATGTGCCGTGTCCGGATGACTTGCATGTGATACAACCGCGAGCAGCCGATATCGCTCATAATGAAACCCGTTTTGTGCTATTGTCCGCATCCCAGACAACACCGCGGTTTGACGACAAGTTACCATGGAAAAGCAGTGTCTTGCTGGTCGACGATGATGATCACCCGGGGCTATTGGTCGACAGCCTCTCGGTCTTTGCCCGCCGTGGAATCAACCTGACATCCATCGTTTCGCGACCAACCGGTGGTAAATTTGGGCAATACCATTTTTTCATTGATTTTGACGGCCACATCGACCAGCCACACATCAAAGAGGCTGTCGAACAGCTGGGCAAATTGAATCAAGTGCGCTGGCTTGGCAGCTATCGGGCCGCATAAGAGGAAGGAGTAATCATGGCTTTAGAAGTCATTAAACACGAGCCACAACACGCTGCAGACGCCGTTATTATTTGGCTTCACGGCTTAGGAGCCTCCGGCAACGATTTTGTGCCGATGACCGAGCACCTGCAGTTTCCAAACGCTAACATTCGTTTTTTGTTCCCGCATGCGCCGCAGTTACCGGTTACCATCAACCAGGGAATGGTGATGCCGGCTTGGTATGACATCACCGACATCAGCATTGATCGGAAAATCGATAGTGAACAGCTTCGTGCTTCAGCGGCACAAGTGCAGCAACTGATTGATGAGCAAATCGAACAAGGCATTGATAGCCGACGTATTATCATTGCCGGGTTTTCGCAAGGTGGCGCGGTTGGCTACGAAGTGGCATTAACTTATCCACAGCGACTGGGTGGTTTAATGGCTCACTCGACCTATTTTGCTACCGCGTCAGACATCAAAGCCAGTGACGCTAACCGGGACTTGCCTCTGCTTATCCAGCACGGAACACAAGATCCTGTGGTACCCGAGTCGTTGGGTAAAAAAGCCGCGCAAGATTTAACCTCGCGCGGCTATCCGGTAACCTACCAAACCTACCCTATGCCTCACTCTTTATGCCTGGAGCAAGTTCAGGATATGAAGAAGTGGCTGGCAGAGCGCTTCGCTTAAGCCAGTTTTTGCAGCTCGTCGCACCATTGTGTGGCGAGCTTTTGGCCACGCTCAAAGGTATCAATCATAAAGTTCACATGACCAACCTTGCGGCCCGGACGTGGCGCTTTTCCGTACCAGTGGCAATCAGCGGCAGACGCTTCCCACAGCACCTGCGGCAAACCATCAACGCCTATGGCATTAATCATCAGTGTCGGTGCGACCAAAAATTCAGGTAACGGCAACCCGGTAATGCAACGGATATGTAAATTAAACTGATCGCAGTTGGCACCGCTCATCGTCCAGTGGCCAGAGTTATGAACACGGGGCGCAACCTCGTTAACCAACAATTGTTGTTGTTCACCTTCGCCCACAACAAAAAACTCAATCGCCAGCACACCGACGTAGTCTATGTGGTCGGTCAACTTTTGGTGATACTGCTGTGCCATCGCTTCCAGCTGCTCGGAAAACTGCTGTGCACCGGCCATACTGTAAGCCAGGATACCGTCACGATGCACGTTCAGTGTTAATGGGTAGCCCCGTTGTTCGCCATGATGATCTCGCGCGGCAACGACCGACACTTCGTCAGTAAATGGAATCATATCTTCAACGATGCCTGGGTGCTGACCCGCATCTTCGGCGATCGCTGCGATATCCTGCCCCGGCTTCCAGCGCCACTGGCCTTTCCCGTCATAACCGCCACGCGCCGATTTAATGACAACGGCCTGCTCACATTGGCCCAGAATGGCTTGCAGTTCAGCAACGTTTTGGTAAGCCTTCCAGGGTGCCGTTGGGATCGACAACTCGTCACATAACGCCTTTTGCGTGCGACGGTCGGTTAACTGATGGAAGCGTTCCGGCTTTAATAAAAACTTATCCTGAGTCCGCTCAACAAGATCTTCACCTAAGTGTTCGTGCTCCCAGGTGACAACATCAGCCCAGTCCTTGGCTTCTTCCAATGACAGAGCAACACTTTGATCGCTGGCTAATGCCATTACTTTGTGTTCTCGATCACTGTACAGCAAGCATTGGTGGCCCTGTTGAATGACGGCTTTACCAAGCATCTGGCCCAGCTGACCATTACCAAGAATCAGTATGTTCATTTCGGTAACTCCAGATCCGCATTGGCCATCACTTTGTCGCGCTGTTTAGCGCGGAACGTCTGCACGGCCTCACGTACCTTACTATCGAAGGAACCAATAATTTGCGCCGCCAACAAACCGGCGTTTGCCGCACCGGCATCGCCAATCGCCAGTGTACCAACGGCAACGCCTTTCGGCATCTGCACAATCGACAGCAGGCTATCCAGCCCTTTTAACTGCTTACTGGAAACAGGGACACCTAAAACCGGCAGCGCCGTATGA
Source organism: Idiomarina aquatica (assembly GCF_003987185.1). Classification (GTDB taxonomy): domain Bacteria; phylum Pseudomonadota; class Gammaproteobacteria; order Enterobacterales; family Alteromonadaceae; genus Idiomarina; species Idiomarina aquatica. The sequence continues at coordinate 1,394,301 of NZ_PIPS01000001.1, forward strand.
GCCGCCAGCATTCCTGGTAAGTGAGCTGCGCCACCAGCACCCGCGATAACCACCTTAACGTCACCAGCTTCCGCTTGTTCCATGTGGAACTTCAGTAAGTCGGGTGTGCGGTGCGCAGAGGCGACTTTTGCCTCCCAGTCGACACCCAGTTCGTCGAGCATGAGCGCAGCTTTTTGCATGGTTGGCCAGTCAGACTGCGAGCCCATTAGAATAAGAACAGAAGCCATGGAGCACCTTTTAGATTGAACAGTTTGCGTCGGTCTGAAAAGCACGGAATTGTAGCCACACCAGGCCTAAACTGCAAATCAATTGCAGAATTTTTGACCGTCGGCAGAGCTTCTCATACTATCAGCGAATAGACGCTGACAAAAATTTCGGTATGGTAGAAGCTGAATGACATTACTAATGAGGTCGATATGCTACTTTCAGCCAAAGACTCGGTGTTACTCATCGTTGACGCCCAGGAAAAATTGCTGCCTGCTATTCATCAGCGCGATAACGTCACATCAAGGATGCGCTGGTTAGCAGAAATTGCACTGCAATTGGACATCCCCATTTTAATTACTGAGCAATATCCTAAGGGGCTGGGTTATACGGTTTCGTCGTTACAGGAAATCATCGAATCAGCGCGCGTGATTGAGAAAACCCACTTCAGTGCCCTTCAAGAAGACAGTTTTAGAGATGTGCTGCGAGAGTACAATAAGAAACAAGTCGTTATCATGGGCATGGAAACTCATGTTTGTGTGTTACAGACCGCGCTGGACATGAAGGCCGAGGGCTATCAGGTTTATCTTCCTTCCGACTGTGTGGGTTCCCGCCGACCCAATGATAAGGACACAGCAATTGCACGGATGCGGGATAATCGGGTTGATATCATCACGTCTGAAATGGCAGCTTTCGAGTGGCTGCATAAATCAGGAACCGATACCTTTCGCCACATTAGCAGAAACTGGTTGAAATAATTTGGCTTTTCATTGACAGACTCTGTTTAAGGTATATACTCGGAAGTGCTGAGAAAATTCGGCTATTGATTTGAGATTTGTGTACGAAGTCCTCCTTTTGCTGTACCTCGTTTTGTAAGTCCAAGTAATACCTAAGTTTCTGAGCAATTGTTTTTTTACATGCACTACGAGGAAATATCAGCATGTCTACTACTACTGGTAAAGTAAAATTCTTTAACGAAGCAAAAGGCTTCGGTTTCATCGAGCAAGAAAATGGCGCAGACGTATTCGTACATTTCAGCGCTATTCAAGCTGACGGTTTCAAAACTTTGGCTGAAGGCCAACAAGTTTCTTTCACCGTAGCACAAGGTCCTAAAGGTCCTCAGGCTGAAAACGTCGTTCCTATGTAAGAACGCCGAAATATAGAATTCCAAAAACGCCGTGCTGGTATAGCACGGCGTTTTTTTATGCCTAATGACTTAAACAATCACGCCATTTAGCCGATAATAATCTATATCAATTTTTGTTCAGATTTTTCAATCAATAAGCGCGAAATTATGAGAGACACTGGTCCAGTTACACAGAAAGAAAAGCCGATCCCCGCTCACTATCGACTGGTATCGTCGACAGACCTCAAAGGGGTGATTACCCACTGTAACCAGGACTTTATCGATATCAGCGGCTATTCTGAAGACGAGCTGATTGGTGAACCTCATAACATTCTTCGCCACCCCGACGTTCCGGCGCCCGTTTTTGAAAACATGTGGAAAACCATTAAACGGGGCAAGCCCTGGATGGGGTTGGTGAAAAACCGCGCCAAAAACGGTGATCATTATTGGGTCAGTGCTTACGTTACGCCGATCATGGAAAACGGTAAACCCAAAGGTTTTGAATCCGTTCGGGTACCTACGACCGATGAACGTAAACGTCGCGCGATGGCCATCTATGAACGCATCAATAACGGGCAGCCGCCGCTGCCACTGATAAAGCGCCTGGCGATGAGCGCTCGTGATTTATCACCGGTACTGGTTCCCGGCCTGATCAGCACCGGTGTCGTTGCCGGGCTCGCCGGAAGCATACCGGCGGCGGTAGTATTGGCCGGCACTCTGGTCTCCTCAGGGCTTTATAACCGCTATGTCAGCGCCATGATGCAGCGCTTGCTGGACAGTCGTCCGGAGGCGTTTGATTCTGAGTTAGTCGGTATGACGTACTTTCCTCGTCACGGTCGAGAAGCGCAGCTGGCCATGGTGCTACACAGTGAAGCGGCTCGAAACTATACCGCCTTAACGCGCATAAAAGATGCCGTCGGCGGCATCCTTAAGGTGGCCGAGGATACCCAACAACAAGCGCGCAGCAGCCACGCTCAGGTTGAACGGCAGACCGAAGCAACCGATCAAACCGCAACCGCCATGACCGAAATGGCAACGGCTATCCAGGAAGTGGCTCGTACGGTAGAACAAAACGCCAGCCAGGCGGATGTAGCGCGCCAAAATGTTGAACGCAGTGTTACGCTCGCTCGCGAAGCCAGTAAGGTCATCGAAGGCTTGCACGAAGCGGTCGAACAAATAGCTCAGACTGTGCAGGCATTAGACGAGTCCACCGGCGCCATTGGTGAAGCCGCAGACCTGATTTCTTCCATTGCCGACCAAACCAACTTACTGGCCTTAAACGCGGCGATTGAGGCGGCCAGAGCGGGCGAACATGGACGAGGGTTTTCGGTGGTCGCGGATGAGGTGCGCAATTTGGCATCACGAACGACACAATCGACCGACAGTATCCATCAGGTCATTGCTAAACTTCGGGAACGTGCGAAAGACGCGGTTGAGGTATCCCGAGAAGGCGAACAGACCGCGGCCGACGGTGTTGAAAAAGTCCGTAAGGCAGATGAAGCACTCGCTGAAATCGCTCAAGCGATCGAGCAGATTGCCGCGATGTCAACGCAGATGGCCTCTGCTGTCGAAGAGCAAAGTGGTGTTGCCGAGCACATCAGTGAGCAAATTACGGAAATATCTGACATTGCCAAGCAAACGCAACAAACATCAGAACATACGGAGTCCTCAAGCATACAGCTTGAGGATACCGTTAAGCAGCTTTATGAATTGATCGAGCGCTTTAACCTGAAGAATTAACGGTCATCGCGTTGTTGGTGTTCGCGTCGCTCAGCGGCGCGAACCGTTTCTTCCAAAAATTCGACATCTTCCACATCAACTTTCGGAATATTACCGCAAACATCCCCACCGAGCTTATTCACCGCTTGGCAAAGGTCTGCAACTTTTTGGTCAAGTACATCAACATGGTCCAGCATACGCCCAATCGCGGTTGCTACCGGGTCAGGGTTATCCGCTGCGATGGCATAGGCATCAAAGCCATAGGCTTTGGCCATTTTTTCGCGGCGCTCTGATGTTTCACGGTCAACGCCGGATTTTGCCACTCGAGCCGGAATACCAACCATGGTCGCTTTAGCCGGCACGTCTCTCACAACCACCGCATTCGAACCAATGCGAGCTTGCTCTCCGACCACTAACGGTCCAAGCACTTTCGCTCCGGCACCAATCACCACACCGTTTTTAAGGGTGGGATGACGCTTACCTTTATTCCAACTGGTGCCACCTAGGGTTACACCATGGTATAACGTGACGTCATCGCCTATCTCCGCTGTTTCACCAATCACCACACCCATTCCATGATCAATAAAGAAACGGCGCCCGATACGGGCACCAGGGTGAATCTCAACGCCGGTTAGCCAGCGAGCAATATTGGATAGAAAGCGTGCTAGCCAGTAAAGTCGCCAGCACCACAATTTATGACTGATGCGATGAAACCAGATGGCATGCAGACCGGGATAATGAAACAGAACTTCCATTGTATTGCGCGCGGCCGGATCGCGATCAAAAACGCTTTTAATGTCTTCCCTGATGCCACTAAAAAATGCCATGGTTCACTCCATTACTGGACGAAACGCTGTAACAAGCGATCAACGTCTGCCAGGATACGCTCTTTCATGCTCGCCTCGTACCCTTCTCGCTCTTTGTCCATTTCACGAATTTTCTTTTTCGGAAACTTTTTGCGATTTTCATGCGTCGGCATATGCTTAATTTTATCGTACATCTCATGCATTGCCGGATAATCTTGTGAGTAATCATACTCAACCGAGTCGGGTCGATGATCAAGCAATACAACAATACGCAAACATCCCTCGGACAAGGGGCATTGATCCTGCTGCATTGCTTTAGCAATGGTAATCACACTCTCATCAATGCGGTCGATACGCTTCTGCACCGCATCCTGTCGCATTTGATTCTGTTGTTTTAACTGCCGTAACAGCTTATTGGCGTATACCGCCAGGGCAGCAATGATGGCAACCCCCAGTAAAATGACTATTATCACAGTTGTAGACATTAATACTCCTCGTCGTCCCAGTCGTCATCGTCTTCCAGATCAATACCCAGTTCGGTCGCTAATTGTTCATAGCGTTCTGATTTTTCATCCAGGTATTGCTGTTCGGCATCGCTTAACTCCTCACCTTGCTCAAAACGAGTTACTAATGCTTGCAAGGTTTCGTCTTGCTCAAGGCGCTTCAATTCCTCCGCCGGCGTCAGTTGACTGACGGTAGCAGCTGACGCAACAGATACCAGAGGGATCTTGCGACGACTGCCTTTGCGGGGATCTGGCTGTTGCGATCCGGACTGACTGGCACTTTGTTTGGTAGCGGTCGACGAATGGCGCTGGCCGGGTTTAAGGCCCTTGCCTTTCTTTTTACCACGGCTACTGTCAACGCTGACGCTGGTGTCTTTTGGCTTTTTCGCCGGAGCTAAGGGCCCTGGCTTTCTGGATTTCTTACGGCGAGTCATACTCACTCCTCATTTAGCTTGATACATCTATTGTAACGTAATGAGGGGGATTTCGTCAGTGAGTATGATAGAAAGAAAAAAGGCGATGCTTTCACATCGCCTGTCTTTCTCATATTAGGCAGCGCACTGCGACTATGAGAATGGTTGTCACTGCTTCCGAGTTATTATTGCGGTCTTCCTTAACCTGATTTTGTTATAATTTTTATAGTGTAGGAGTCCATTGCTCGTGACAATTTACTCCCTGGATTATCGATATAACTGTTGTTCTCAACGTTCGATAATCTAACTCGACCTCTTGTTATTTTTTTGTATCGAGCTTAGCCGCCTTCAAGACGATCTTGTTATTTTAGTGTCTGATGAGTCAGCTCCAAATTTGGTGCTGTATCTCCGCAGACGTTGTAAAGACTACTCGAATGAAATTTTTAATCAATGATTTTATTGATATAAAAAATAACTTTCTTATTACTTTTTGTTGTTAAGGCGTAAAAAAAGCCGTTTTTTATATCTTTTGTTATACCCTGAAGAGCTAAAAAAGGCGGTTAAAAAACCGCCTCTTTAAACGAACTGAAGAATTAATACAATCCGTGAAGATACTTAGATAACAATTCGATCTCTTCATCGGTCATTTTCTCAGCAACGCCGCGCATCATCCCGTTTGGATCGTTTGCACGTTCACCGCTGCGGAACATTTTCAGTTGTGATTCAAGGTATGCCGGGAACTGACCAGAAATGTCCGGGAATGCCGCCAGCCCCATGCCGTTACCACGAGGTCCGTGACAACCCGCACATGAAGGGACTTTCGATTCTGGGTTACCGCGACGATACAAGTCAGCGCCCTTAGCAATTACATCTTCCGGCGTACTGCCCTTTGGCTCATCCTGTGACGCGTAGTAAGCAGCCAGGTCTGCCATATCCTGTTGTGAAAGGCTGGCAACCTGCCCCATCATAATGGCGTTATTACGGCCTTCTTCACCACCGGTTTCAGCAGCAGTTTTAAAGTCCATCAGCTGCTTGAACAAATATTTTTCATGTTGGCCAGCCAAATGCGGATACATATCCGTTGGTGATTCACCTTGAGGGCCGTGGCAAGCTGCACACACCTGTGATTTATTCTTACCTGCTTCTGGGTCGCCCTGCTGCGCAAAAGCTACGCTTGTTGACCCAAGAAATAATCCCAAAATGATAGCGAATTTTTTCATGTTTGCTTCTCTTGTATCTCTGGAGGCGGAGATCGCCGACATACATCGCGTTCGACAGACTGCTATTTTACACAAAACTCGTGTGGTTTAAATGATTAAAACGCATTCAGTGGCTATTTGATCATTGGCTGATGAGGTCAGATCCTTCATAATAGCGCTATAAATGACCTATTCCTTAAATCGAGAGCAATCAAATACTGTGCCGGAATCTAAAGCGATCAACTATCAGACAGCCAAGTTCATTACCAGTGCGCCAAATATCCGCAAGTTACCTGACGACACCGGTATCGAAATCGCGTTCGCAGGTCGCTCTAACGCGGGTAAATCGAGCGCACTGAACACACTGACTCGGCAAAAGTCTCTGGCTCGTACCAGTAAGACACCCGGACGGACGCAGCTTATTAACGTCTTTGAACTGGACACCGGCGAGCGGTTAATTGACTTACCGGGCTACGGCTTCGCCAAAGTGCCGATGGCCGTCAAGGAACAGTGGCAGCTTGCGCTTTCCGAATATTTGCAGAAACGTAAGTCGTTAAAGGGATTAGTCGTCCTCATGGACATCCGCCATCCGTTTAAAGAAACCGATCAGGAATTAATCTACTGGGCGGTAAGCTGCGAAATTCCAGTGTTGGCGTTATTGACCAAAGCGGACAAGCTGAAACAAGGTGCGCGCAAGAACATGGTGTTACAGGCACGCCAGGCAGCCATCGCCTTCAACGGTGATGTTCAGGTCGAAGCCTTTTCGTCGCTGAAAAAAATAGGCGTCGATAAAGTCGAAGCAAAACTGAATCAGTGGTTTGGTTATGACACAGACGCATGATGTTCCGCCGTTGCGTGCATGGTTGTTACTCGGGTTATTAGCACTGATTTGGGGAAGTTCTTTTTTACTCATTAAAAAGGGTTTGATCGCATTTGGCGCCATGGAAGTCGGCGCCCTTAGAATTTCTGCCGCCGGGCTTGTGCTGTTGCCGCTGGTCGCCAAGCGACTGCATCGTATCACCGCTAAGCACTGGGCCAAGCTAGCCAGTGTCGGGTTGGTCGGTAGCCTGATCCCTGCCTTTATGTTTGCCATCGCACAAACCCAAATCAGCAGCGGCATTACCGGAGTGCTCAACGCATTAACACCGATCGCTACCTTGGTTATTGGCGTCACTCTGTTTCAGCAGTCAGCACAACGGACTCAGGTCATCGGGGTTTTAATTGGGCTATCCGGCACTCTGTTACTGATGACCGCTGGTGCCAACGGCAGTTGGACATTCAATACTTATGCGTTGCTGATCTTAGCTGCGACCATTTGTTACGGAATGAATCTGAACCTGATTAAACACAAAATTTCTGATTTAAGTCCACTGACCATTACTGGCGTGAGCTTACTGATGGCCTCTGTGCCAGCAACCTTTTACCTATTTTTTGCAACGGACTTCGTCGCTCAAGTGCAACAGCCTGATGCCATGTTGTCGTTGGTTTCAGTGCTGGTACTCGGAATTGTTGGTACCGCGGGTGCGCTGGTCATCTTTAATTATGTCGTGCAACTGACCAATACCGTTTTCACCAGCTCGGTCACTTACCTTATTCCGATTGTCGCTATATTGCTGGGGATACTGGACGGCGAATCTTTCTGGTTGCAACACGCCGTCGGCATGCTGGCAATATTGGTCGGCGTGTGGTTTGCGAACCGTCGCGGCCGGTCCGGCTTAGCAGGCATTCCGCAGAAAGAAAAAAGCCCGGCTCAATGAGCCGGGCCAAAAACTACAATCCAGGGAGAACAAATTTTGAGGGCTGGATGTTCATTCCAATAACTTGCCCTCACTTACTCCGACTGGGTTAATTAAAAAAAGTTCATAGTGTTAAAAAATTTTAGTGTGCTTCGTCCCAATTCATGCCGACACCCGCTTCGGCAATAAGCGGCACATCAAGGCTGGCGGCCTGTTCCATGACATGACTTAATGCACTGACATAGTCATCAATTTTATGTTCAGCAATTTCAAACACCAGTTCATCGTGCACCTGCATGAGCATACGTACGTCTTTCTGACATTGCTTTTCGGCGATCCACTGATCAACTGCAATCATTGCTCGTTTAATAATGTCAGCGGCTGTACCCTGCATTGGTGCATTGATTGCCGCTCGTTCAGCGGCTTTACGACGGGCCCCATTGGACGCCTTAATGTCAGGCAGTGGTAGGCGTCGACCGTACAAGGTTTTTACAAATCCCTGTTCTTTCGCCAACTTACGCGTATCTTCCATATACCGAAGCACACCCGGGAATCGTTCAAAGTACTTGTCCATATAGTGCTGAGCTTCATGGCGCGGAATGTCCAACTGGCGAGCTAAGCCAAAAGCCGACATACCATAGATCAAGCCAAAGTTAACCGCTTTCGCTCGACGCCGCTGCTCGTCAGATACTTCATCGAGGCTGCAAGAAAACACTTCTGCCGCTGTCGCCCGGTGAATATCTTTACCTTCTGCAAACGCCGTCAAAAGCGCCTTATCCTGAGATAAATGCGCCATGATCCGCAGTTCGATTTGGCTGTAGTCAATGGCCACAATTTTGTAGCCGGGTTCAGGCACAAACGCCTGACGAACCCGACGACCTTCCTCGGTACGGATCGGAATATTCTGTAAATTCGGTTCTGTTGACGACAATCGTCCGGTTGCCGCAACCGCCTGTTGATACGATGTATGCACTCGGCCGGTGCGGGCATTAATCATTTTCGGCAGCTTATCGGTATAAGTTGATTTCAATTTCGATAAGCTACGGTGGCGCAAAATCACGTCCGGCAACGGGTAGTCGTGCGCCAGTTCGTGCAATACATCTTCGGCCGTCGACGGTGCGCCCTTCGGGGTCTTTTTGATGACCGGGAGCTGCAATTTATCAAACAGAATGGCCTGCAGTTGTTTGGTTGAGCCTAAGTTAAACTCTTCGCCAGCAATTTCGAACGCCTTGCGCTCATACTCCACCAGCAGTTTTTCGATATCATGGCTTTGTTGCGCCAGCATATCGGCATCAATACGTACGCCATACTCTTCCATGTCGGTTAGTACCGAAATCAATGGTATTTCGATGTCCGTCAACACGTGCATCAACTCATCACTGGTTGATTCCAGCTTGCTCCACAGCACTTCATGCAACCGCAAGGTGATATCCGCATCCTCTGCCGCATAGGGAGCTGCCTGTTCTAATGCAATTTGATTAAACGTCAGTTGCTTAGCACCTTTACCCGCGATGTCTTCAAATTTAATCGGTTTGTGATTTAAGTACTGTAAACTCAGTGTGTCCATGTCATGCCGCGAACCAACACTATTAAACACGTATGACGCGAGCATGGTGTCGTTTTTGATGCCCGCTAAGCGGATATCGTAACGACGTAGAATATGAGCATCGTACTTTAGGTTTTGTCCGACTTTCTGTGGTTTGTCAGCCTCAAGTAACGGTTTTAATTGTTGCAGTAACCAGTCACGACTGACTTGCTCCGGCGCCTCCATGTAGTCATGTGCAACCGGAATATACACGCCTTCACCTTCAGCACCCGATAACGACACGCCGACCAACTCCGCATCCATGTAGTTGAGGCTGGTGGTCTCTGTATCAAAGGCAAAATAATCGAGGGTGTTAAGCTTTTGTAAGTACTCACTGACCTCATCTTCACTCAGTAAGGTTTGATAGCCGTCGCGGGAAACACCCGTGTCTGGCGCATCGTCGCTATTATGCGTTAAACCTAACGCCTGGTCGGTGGCAGCGCCCTGTTCCAATAACTCGCTTAACCAACGACGGAATTCACAACGTCCGTACAGCTCGGCCAATTTATCATTATCAGCCGCAGAAATGCTGAGTTGCTGAGGGTTGAAATCCAGTTCCACATCGCATTTGATGGTGGCCAGCTCTCGGGACATCAGCAGTTGATCACGGTACTCCTGCAATTTTTTCGGCATTGACTTGGCACCACGGAAACTCAGTTTTGTTACCGCATCGACATCGTCATAAATGGCATCTATCGACGGAATTCCCTGTAACAGCGCCTGCGCGGTTTTCTCACCCACTTTCGGTAAACCCGGAATGTTATCGGAACTGTCACCCATCAACGCTAGGTAGTCGATGATTTGGTCGGGCGCGACACCGAACTTTTCCTTCACACCCTCCTCGTCCAACAAGGTATCGGTCATGGTGTTGATCAGCATCACGTGCTCATTAACCAACTGCGCCATGTCTTTATCGCTGGTGCTGATTAAGGTAAAGCGCCCTTCTTCGCCCGCCTGAGTTGCCAAGGTCCCAATGACATCGTCCGCTTCTACACCGTCCACACACAGCAACGGCAAACCCATCGCTTTGACAATTTCATGCAACGGCTCAATCTGGGAGCGCAGCTCATCCGGCATCGGCGGACGGTGTGCTTTATATTCAGCGTAAATATCGCTGCGAAAGGTTTTGCCTTTAGCATCAAAAACGACCGCCATGTTCTCTGGCTTATAGCGCTTAAGCAAACTGCGTAACATATTAACGACGCCATAAATCGCGCCGGTGGGCTCGCCTTTGGAGTTCGTCAGGTGAGGTGGCGCGTGGAACGCTCGAAATAAATACGAAGAGCCATCGACGAGAATAAATGGGTTTTCTGGTACATTTTTGGTCATTCAGCAAACCTTTTTGGCAGATTCTGAGGTTTCGGAGAAGAATGCCACAGCTTAGCATACAACGCTAGCAAGCACTGGTGAGTAACGTGTGGATAACTCTGTTGACAAATAGTTTCCCCACAGTAAATTTTAAATAATTTACCGTGTTTGAAATTTCTGTAATTGTTTGTTTTGGAAGGGTTTTATTACTGCAGGCATCCCAGTTTGCCCATCTTATTATTGTCTTGCTTCTCATGTGGAAACAATTTTTCCGCTTCGCTCATGGCGTACTTCGATGAACGAAAGCGGTCGATAAGATTACCATAAAATCATCTTCGATCTACTGCTTATATGGTATTTTCTTAGACGATTTCGCTCGTTTTTTTCGTACCTCTTATAAGCACATTATTTTTTGGCAGGTATTTCAATGGATTGGGACGTCGCTGATGCTGATCAGCCCGATTATTATTGGCAGAATTTTGAAGTTGTTCGTCGGTGGGTGTTGCACTATCACTCGGCACTACTCAGCCGCGAGCTTCATGAAGCCCTCGACCACTATCAGCAACTGAGTGCGAATGCGCAAAAGTTATGGTTACGTCTGTATATGCGCAAAGGGGAGCTGTTCCGCACCAACAAACTCCATTACCACGAAATTGATATTGAAGGGGCGCTTGATGAGCTCGCTAAAAACGGCTGGATATGCCTCCACAAAAACCCCTCAGCTAACGCTTTAAAGCTGTTTACTAAAGCCGAATTAACCGCGGCGTTCCCGGGTGAAACCTTGGCTCGGTTAAGTAAAGCCGAAATCGTACAGCAACTTGAACACACAGCCGCGGTGTTACCCGAAGCGGTCATTGAATTACAGAAGAATAGCCTCTTCCAACAACTGTCGCTGCTGTTTTTCGGCAACCGTCATCAGCAGCTGTCAGAATTTGTCGTCACCGCTCTCGGCCATGTTCGTTACGAGCCTTATCGTTATCAACCACGCGCGGTATTTCCGGATCGCCGGCACTTCGAAATCTTTTGCAAAATCGAGCAATGGCAGCAACATTACAAGGAGCTACCGACCCTTTCCGAGCGTATCGACTGGGCATTGACACTGCCCTTGAACGACTGCCTCAGCGAGCTTCCCGAACGTTATCATGGTCGTTTCAGCCGCTTCCTGAATCGGGTTGCAAGAGACTGTGAGCGACAGCAGCAGTTTGAACAGGCTCTGACGCTTTATCAACGCTCGTCACGCCCTCCCAGCCGCGAGCGACAAGCCCGTATTCTCTATCGCCTGAATAAAAAGACGCGTTGCCAACAGGTGCTAACGACCATGCGCCAGCACCCCTGGGACGAACCGGAGTTGGCCGTTGCCACACAATTACTGGCGCGCTGGTTTAAACAACCGACCAACACCGATAACATCACGATAACTGAGGAACTCGTGCACCTGAAATTCACCGCCAGACAGGTCGAACAAGCCGTATTAAGTCACTATCAACAATTGGGTTGGCAAGGCTTGCACGCGGAGAACCTGATTGTTCAGTCGCTGTTCGGACTGATCTTCTGGGATATTATTTTTTCAGAGGTAGACGGCGCGTTCATTCATCCCTTCCAACGGGCCCCCAGAGATCTAACGTCGCCTGCATTCTTCAAACATCGTCAGCAGCTTATCTCTGACCGGCTGAAATTACTGCTTTCAGATACTGCTGCGGTACAGCAACTTATTCGCGACACCATCGAGCAAAAGCAGGGTATCGCTAATCCGTTCGTGCCCTGGCGTTGGCATTATCTAAGCGATGTTGAAGCCTGGTTTAACCGATTACCGGCTAAGGTTTGGCACGACATCTTTCAGCGCCTGGCGTTTGACGTCAAAAATAACCGCAGCGGCTTTCCGGATTTGTGGCTCTATAACGATAAAGGGCAAGTTCAGTTGGTCGAAGTGAAAGGCCCGGGCGACAGCATCCGCCCCAATCAAAATGGTTGGTTAAACTTCCTCGCTCACCGTCAGGTTGATGTGCGTCTTATGAAGGTTCAACCAACTGTTGACGCAGTACCCGAATAACCGGCTCAATACGTGGTAACTCCGAGCCCCACCACAGCCGGTAGCTTTCAGCGGCCTGTCCGACAAGCATACCCAGACCATCGCTGCAGCGCGCATCGCTCACTTGCTGAACGTGCTTAAGAAAGCCGGTTAATTCTGCACCGTAAACCATGTCATAGATAAATTCAGCATGTCGGTACATCCGTTCAGGAACGTCCGGCAATTGGCCAAATAATGAGGCGCTGGTCGCATTGATCACGACATCAACGGCAGCCAGTGACGACCAGCTCTCAACGCAATGAACTCCGGTGCTCAGCTCACTCAGCGCGCGGGCATTCGCTGTGGTACGGTTATAAATCCAGATGCCCTCCGGCTTGGCATCGAGAAGATTTTTTAATACCCCCCGGGCAGCGCCGCCGGCGCCAATCAGCAATACCTTACAACCGGACAAGTCGACGCCCTGCCGCTTCAAATCATACAGCAAGCCCTTACCATCGGTGTTTGCCCCCAATAACCCGCCATCACGTTGTGGGATCAGGGTGTTAACCGCCCGTGCGAATGATGCTTCTGCAGTGGTCCGGGTGACTAACTGATAGGCCTGAACTTTAAACGGGACGGTCACATTTGCACCCGCCAGCCCCTGGCGAAACAAGCCGGCAACAACACGAGAAAACCGATCCACGGTGGCCAATTGTCGCCGGTAGCACAGATTATGCTCGAACTGTTGCGCAAACAGCTCGTGGATTTGTGGTGACCGGCTGTGCGCAATCGGATTACCGAGCACGCAAAATTCACGCGTCATCAGCACTGCCTTCGATGCGTTTTGAGGCCCAGTCCTGTGGTAGCAAAAAGTACTCCGTCAAACGCGCTTCCGCGGATCCGGGTTCCGGCTGCCAATCATATTCCCAGCGGGCCATCGGCGGCATCGACATCAGGATAGACTCCGTCCGCCCCCCTGTCTGTAAACCAAACAGCGTGCCGCGATCCCAGACTAGATTAAATTCAACATAACGACCTCGACGATAGAGCTGGAACGCCCTTTGGTGCTCGGTAAACGGGGTGTCTTTGCGTTTTTTCACGATCGGTTCATAGCCGTCAACGAACGCATCACCCACCGCTTGAATCACCGCAAAGGCATCCTCGAAAGGACGGTCATTCAGGTCATCAAAAAAGATGCCGCCAACACCACGTGCTTCGTTGCGGTGCTTCAGATAGAAATAATCATCACACCAGGTTTTATAGGACGGATACAACGACTCATCAAGTTTATCCAGCGTCGCTTTCGCATGCTGGTGCCAACCGATGACATCTTCCTCTACCGCATAAAACGGTGTTAGATCAAAGCCACCGCCAAACCACCACACCGGTTCTTCCCCCGCCTTTTCGGCGATGAAAAAGCGAACGTTCATGTGTACCGTCGGTACGTGTGGGTTTTTTGGGTGAAACACTAAGGAAACACCACAGGCATTGAAGTCTCGACCTTCGAGCTCCGGTCGGTGCGCAGTTGCACTTTTAGGTAGCTGCGCACCATGAACATGCGAAAAGCCAACGCCGGCCTGTTCAAACACGGCACCGTTTTTCATTACCCGCGAACGGCCACCGCCGCCCTGCTCTCGTTGCCAGGCATCTTGTTGGAAACGTGCTTCGCCGTCGAGCTGCTCGATTCGCTTGCAGATACTGTCCTGCAAACTCATCAAATACGCCAGTACCGGCTGCAAATACTGTTCATTCATGATGTACGAAATACTTTTTTAGTGAGTGGATCGATAATGGTACTGGGGGACAAGGCACCGCCCGTTGGTTCATCCATTATCCAGCTGAGTTGATCGCCGAAGTAATCACGAACTTCCTGTGCCGTTCTCGCCGGCTCCTCGCCTGCCGGGTTGGCACTGGTCGAAACCAGTGGGGTACCCAACTTGCGGCATAGTTCACGCACCGGTTCAAACGCCGTTACTCGCACGGCAATGCTGTCACGACCGCCCGTTAATAAGTGCGATACCGACGGACGCGCAGGCAGGATTAATGTCACCGGCCCCGGCCAATGAGAGAACACGGCAAACCGCTTATCCTGCGGGATTGCCTGGTCATCCACAAACGGTAGCAATTGACTGTAATCGGCGGCAATCAAAATGAGGCCTTTCTCAACCGGCCGTTGCTTTAAATCGAGAATTTTTGCTATCGCCTCATCATTGGTGGGATCACAACCCAGCCCAAAAACGGCTTCTGTCGGATAAGCAATTACGCCATCCAAAAGTGCTTCGCGCACATCTTTCGGATCAAACATCGTCACAGATTCTCACTTTACTTAGTTGGGATAAATTATACCGCTTGTGACCGATAATCACAGGCCTTTTGCGCACACACGTAGCGCACCACACCAGCCTGTTTCTTTCGCAATAGGATGGGAAAATCGCATTTTGGACACGCTTGTGCAACCGGGGGTAAATTGACTGAAAAATCACATTGAGGGAACTGGTCACAGGCGTAAAAAGGCGATCCTTTACGCGAGGTTTTTTGAATTAAGCGACCATCACGATCTGCCTTGGCGCATAGAGGACATGCTACCTGTTCAGGGCTTGCCTGCGTATCAGGTTCGGCGACAAAATCACAGGTGGGGAAATTACTGCAGCCAACGAACAGCCCAAATCGGCCGCTCTTAATCTGTAATTCATTACCACACTCAGGACACGCAACGCCCAAGCCCTCAGGTTCGATCTCTGATTGCTCACGTAAGCCTTGCGTAAATTGACAGGCAGGATACGCAGAACAGGCCAGAAAGCTATTATGGCCCTTGTGTTTGACCACTAGCTCGCTACCACATTCAGGACATTGCTGCATGGTTCCCCGCTCATCGCACGTCTGTTAATCAGTGTAACGGGCCTTCGGGCTCCTCAAACAATAAACCTTCCATCTGATCATAAGCCGCTTCATGCCCTGGTAAATTAAACAAGACCATCAGCACGACCCACTTAAGGTCATCAAGGTTAAAGTTGGCCGTTTCCAGCTCCATCACACGATCAATCACCATTTCTCGTGTTGCGAAGTCTAACACGCCGAGGTTTTCGAGATAAATCAAAAAGCCACGGCATTGACAGTCGAGCCTGGTTGTCTCCTGCTCTGTAAAGATGCGCGTTGACTGTGACGGTTGTGAGGACAAGTACGACTTGCCATCCGTGTCCTGCAAGTCAGCCAAGCGCTCTAGCCAGGCGAGAGCTTTTTGGATTTCCTGCCGATGAAACCCTGCGCGGGCCAGCTCATCGGTAAGTTCATCATGGTCTACCACGACCTCTTGTTCGGAGTGTATATAGTTCTCGAACAAATACATGAGGATATCAAACATAATTAGCGCCTCCCCACTTTGATATAACCGCCCGGTACAGCTGCTACAGCACCCTGTAACTCAAGTAATAATAATTGTTCCGTTACCTTTGCCGCAGAGAGACCACTTCGTTCGACTAACTGATCAACGGAAGTGGGCTCTGATCCCACATTAGCGAACAAATTTGTGTTTGCCAAGCTTTCTTGTTGCCAATGTTCATCGTCTGCTGCACTCATTTCGGGCAAGGCGATTTGGCCAAACCAGCTGATGATATCCTGCGACGTTGAAATGAGCTCTGCACCCTGCCGAATCAACCAGTGACAACCTTCGTATTCGCGTGCGTACAATGACCCCGGTACGGCACCAACATGGCGACCTTCATTAATTGCTGCCAAGGCGGTCGACATGGAACCGCTGCGTTTTGCCGCTTCTATCACCACAACACCTTTGCTTAATCCACTAATAATACGGTTACGGCGGGGAAAATGATCCATTCGCGCTGAAACACCGGGTGGAAACTCCGAAACGATAAGCCCCTGATGACTGATGAGACGGTGCAATTGACGATTACGCGGTGGGTAAATTTTATCAATGCCGGTACCCAGAACGGCAATGGTTTTGCCCATCTCGACAGCCGTTGAATGTGCCTGTGCGTCGATGCCCATGGCCAAACCGCTGACAACGACAAGGTCAGCTTGGGTACAGTCGCGAGCAAACCAGTCAGCGGTTTGCAAGCCGCTATGGGAAGCCTTCCTGCTACCCACCAATGCCACACACTGTTGTTGCAGAAGTTCTTGCCGCCCATGCCAAAACAGCAACCAAGGCGGATCTTGTATCTGCTTCAGTAACGGCGGATAAACTTCATCATAAAAACCAATAACCCCCTGATTCGGTTGCTGCTGCCAGGTTAACGCTGCCGTCACCCATCGAGAATCAACCGGTTTTAACGATTGCGACCATCGCTCAAGCACGTCGGTGGTACTTTTTAGCTCGCGTGCATCCCTTTTTACGTCTTGTTTTGCGCGATTTAGCCCCAATAAAATACACAAATCCTGTTGATTCATAGACTGTCCTTAATACCCCAAAATACGTTAAACTAAGGGTAGTCAAAGCAATGGAGTTAAAATTATGTCTCAGTTAACGGTTCTAAAATATCCGGACGAGCGTTTGCGCAAGGTTGCAGAACCGATAGCAACGGTGGATGACGCGCTACGCGCGACCATCGACGACATGTTCGAGACCATGTACGAGTCTCAAGGCGTCGGTTTAGCGGCGACTCAGGTCGATGTTCATAAGCGATTATTCGTCGCTGACTGCAGTGAAGATCAGAACGAACCCCTGGTGTTCATTAACCCGGAGATTACAAAAGCTGAAGGTCACTTCACCAATGATGAAGGTTGCTTATCATTTCCCGGGGTTTACGCCAAAGTTGAACGAGCTGAAAAAGTCACAGTTCAGGCGCTGGATCGCAACGGCGAGAGTTTTAGCCTTGAAGCAGACGGATTGCTGGCGATTTGCATCCAGCATGAAATCGATCACTTGAATGGCAAACTTTTTGTGGATTATTTGTCGCCGCTTAAGCAAAGCCGAATCCGCAAAAAGCTTGAAAAAGAACAGCGCGTTCAACAAAAACTGGCGGCGGATGCCTAAGCATGAGCCAACCGCTAAAGATTGTGTTCGCCGGCACACCCGAGTTTGCTGCACGACATTTACAAGCGTTGCTGGCATCGAAGCACCAGGTGGTCGCCGTTTACACTCAGCCGGATCGCCCTGCCGGTCGTGGTAAGAAATTACAGCCGTCCGCGGTGAAACAACTCGCGCAACAGCATGAATTGCCAGTGTTGCAGCCTGAGTCATTGAAAGCTGAAGAGGCACAGCGCGAGTTGGCACAGTTGGACGCTGACGTGATGGTTGTGGTCGCTTACGGATTACTATTGCCACAACGCATTCTTGATACACCGCGCTATGGCTGCATTAATGTGCACGGTTCGTTGCTTCCTCGTTGGCGCGGTGCCGCCCCGATTCAACGTGCCATTTGGGCCGGCGATGAAAAATCCGGTGTGGCAGTAATGCAGATGGAAGCCGGCCTCGATACTGGTCCAGTATTACACGAAGTCAGCTGCGACATAGCCGCTGACGAAACCTCTGCCTCCTTGTATCAAAAGCTGGAGGCACTGGGTCCTGATGCGTTAATTACCGTGCTCGATGAGCTTGAACATTATCGTAATCAAGCGACCCCTCAGAACAACGATCAGGCGACCTATGCCAAGAAACTCAGTAAAGACGAAGGGCGTATTGACTGGAACCTGTCAGCACAACAACTTGAACGCAACGTACGAGCGTTTTTCCCATGGCCGACGGCCTGGTTCGACATCGATGGCTTCAAAGGAAATCAGTCGATGGTCAAAGTGCTGAAAGCGCTGTCATTACCTTCAACAACTCAGAACACGGCAGCAGGAACCATTGTCAGCGCGACCGCTGAAGGTATTGATGTAGCCTGTGGAGACGGCGTTTTGCGCATACTCGAAGCGCAAGTCCCGGGGAAGAAACCGCAACCAGTGGCAACACTCGTGAACGGGTATGCCGACATTTTTAGTAACGGGAAGCAACTCTCTTAATGACCAAACCTCAAACCAAGCTTTCCGGCGCAGCAAGCCGAGCCGCAGCGACCCGCGCATTACACCGGGTGCTAAATGACGGCGAAAGCCTGACCAACGCTTTACCCGCAGAAACGGAACAGCTTGATGGCAATGACAAACGATTAGCGCAAGCGATTTGCTACGGGGTGTTGCGTTTTTTACCCACGCTTAATCGTTTAGTTGCCGCCAAATTAAATAAGCCGCTCAAAGGCAAACTGTCGATCCTCAACACTCTTTTGTTAGTGGGCGCTTACCAACTATATCAACTCCGTACCAAAGACCATGCAGCGGTCAGTGCCACGGTAGAAGCGGCAAAACAATTAAAACGGAAGAACCATACCGGCCTGATCAACGGAATTTTGCGCCAATTGTTACGCGAGGCGCCAGCGCGGGATGAACAAGATCAACGGACACTCCCTGATGACCCGTTATTCAACCACCCACGTTGGTTTGTTGACGCCTTACAGACAGACTACCCAGAGCGCTGGCAGTCGATTTTAACGGCTAATAATCAACACCCGCCGATGTGGTTGCGTGTGAATGAATCGCGCACGTCGGCCGCCGCTTACCAGAAACAGCTATTAGAGCAGGAAATTATCGCCCACACTGACCACGAAGTCAGCAGCGCCCTGCGTCTGGACAAAGCCTGTTCGGTCGAACGTTTGCCCGGCTTCAGTAAGGGCGACGTGTCGGTTCAAGATCGTTCAGCACAAATGGCCGGTTTTTTTCTAAACGCAGACGCAAGTCATCGTGTGCTTGATTGCTGCGCAGCGCCGGGCGGCAAGACGCTGCACTTACTGGAACGACATCAGTTCACAACGCCTTTAGTGGCGCTGGACGTCGATGCACAACGACTTGAACGTGTACGTGAGAACCTCGCGCGACAACAACAACCCGCTAACATTATTTGCGCCGACGTCGCTGATTTAGACGCCTGGTGGGATGGTAAACCATTTGATCGCATCTTACTGGATGCGCCCTGCTCCGCAACCGGAGTGATTCGTCGTCACCCGGATATTAAGTGGTTGCGACGCAGAACCGATATCGAAGCATTGGTATCGTTACAGGCAACGATTATGGACACCATCTGGCAAACCTTAGCCGACGGTGGCGAATTGCTCTACGCAACTTGCTCGGTGCTGAAACAGGAAAATCAGACCCAGGTTGAACACTTCCTCAGCCGCCATCAAGATGCTAATCTACTTCCGATATCCGAGCAGTCAGCGACGCTGCAACTGTTTCCGGAAACCTCCGGCGGCGATGGTTTCTTTTACGCAAGGTTAAGAAAACAATCATGAAAATCATTATCTTAGGTGTTGGTCAGGTTGGCGGAACGTTAGCGGAGAATCTTGTTGGCGAACGCAATGATATTACCGTCGTTGATACCGATACCGACCTGCTTGAGGCACTGCAAGATAAGTATGATTTACAAGTTGTTGTCGGCAATGGTGCGCACCCGGATACGTTGCGTCGAGCCGGCGCGGAAGACGCGGATTTAGTGATTGCAGTAACCAACAGCGACGAAACCAATATGATCGCCTGTCAGGTTGCCTATTCCATTTTTAATACGCCGACAAAAATCGCCCGAATTCGCTCTGAGGAATACATTCGTTACCGCGATCAGCTGTTTCACAAGAACGATGCCCCGGTTGACTTTATTATCTCGCCGGAACAATTAGTCACGAATTACATTAAAAAGTTGATTGATTATCCCGGAGCATTACAGGTTATGGAGTTTGCCGGTGGCCGCGCCAGCTTAGTCGCCGTTAAAGCCTATTATGGCGGTAAATTGGTGGGACACGCGATCTCCACGCTGCGCGAGCACATTCCTAATATCGATACCCGTGTTGCGGCGATTTATCGTCAAGGACATCCCATACGTCCTACCGGCACCACCATTATCGAAGCCGATGACGAGGTTTTCTTTATTGCCGATACCCGCCATATCAGCACGGTAATGGAAGAATTGCAGAAATTAGAAACCAAGTACCGCCGCATCATGATCGTCGGCGGCGGAAATATTGGCGCTGGTTTAGCCAAACAGCTTGAAAGCGACCATCGCGTTAAGCTGATTGAGCGAGATGACGCGCGTGCCGAAGAGCTGTCGCAACGTCTTGAGCATACGCTGATTTTTCGCGGTGACGCCTCGGATCAAAAATTACTTGAGGAAGAGCACGTTGAGGACATCGACGTTTTCATTGCAGTAACAAACGACGACGAAGCCAATATCATGTCAGCGATGCTGGCAAAACGCATGGGTGCACGGAAAACGATGGTACTCATTCAGCGCAGTGCATACGTCGATTTAGTGCAAGGCGGCGAGATCGATATTGCCATTTCGCCACAAAGAGCAACCATTTCAGCGCTGTTAACGCACGTTCGCCGCGGTGACATTGTCAATGTTTATTCATTGCGTAAGGGCGCAGCTGAGGCGATTGAAGCCATCGCACATGGTGACGAAAAGACATCGAAAGTGGTCGGTAAAGCCATAAAAGAGGTGAAGTTGCCACCGGGAACCACCATCGGCGCCATTGTAAGAGGCAATGAGGTGCTGATGGCTCACAGCGAGACCATTATTCAGGCGGATGACCATGTCATCATGTTCTTACTGGATAAAAAATACATCGATGAAGTCGAGCGCTTGTTCCAGCCCAGCGCGATGTTCTTTTAACACTTCCGCAGTTTCAACTGCCCCTGCGAAACCGCGTCCAAACGCTCTTGCAAGGGCGCCAACTCGTCCGGTATCAATTCAATACGTTGATGCACTTGCTCGGTAAACTGACTGTCGCTGACACGCACATCAAATTGTTGCCACAAAGGTTCTATGGCTCCCTGCAGATGATAAGGGTAGTCGAGTTCAAAACTTTCCCGATACACCACCAGCTCGGTCGGCAGCTTCTCGAGTGCGGCGGCAACCGCCTGACCGTAGGCCCGTTGCAACCCTCCGGTACCTAACTTGACACCGCCAAAGTAACGCACCACCACCGCAGCAACATCACCCAGCGGAGCGTTCTGCAACACTGTCAACATGGGTCTGCCTGCGGTACCTGAGGGTTCGCCGTCATCGTTACAGCTAAACGTTCCCTGCTGTGGCGAGCCTAAAATACTCGCCGTGCAATAATGGCTGGCTTTGGGCCACTGTTGCATTGCACGATCGCTCAATCGTTGCAGGTCCTCGGGTTGCTTCATGACATCAACGACGGCGATAAAACGACTGTTTTTAACCACCGTTTCCGCCACTGCAGTCGTTGCCGGACGTCGATAGTTGCTAGTCATAACTTGGCTGAATCTTCATCGCTTCTAAGGTTTCGAATAAGTTGCCCTGATTTTCATGCAGTAAATAGTAAATCTGTTGATAAGTCATCACTGCCTTCACGTAATCACGCGTTTCATAATATGGGATTTGCTCAATCCATTCATCGGCTGGTGTCGGGCTTTGCGGTAACCAGTCGAGAACCTTGTAATAACCGGCATTGTAGGATGCCGTCGCCAGCACATGGTTCTGATCAAAGCGATTCTGTAATCGGCTGAGATAGTAAGTCCCCAGATCAACGTTGACTTCGGGTCGATGCAGTTGTCGATAGCTGATGTTATCGTTACGTAACCGCCGCGCGGTACTTGGCAGAATTTGCATCAACCCGCGTGCACCCGCGCTCGAATAGGCATCCGCACGAAACGCACTTTCACGGCGAGTAATAGCCATCGCCCAGGTCGGATCGATACCCACTTTATTCGAGGAATCCGTTAACAATTGACCATAAGCCATCGGGAAACGAATATTTATGGCATCAAAGTGGCCAATCTGCGCCAATGTCCATATCGCCTGATCATGCCACTCCCATTCACTCGCCAGCAACGCGGCCGCTTTGTGCGCCTCGCCATCGAGTTCAGTGAGCAAATGGTTCCATTCCCGGCGCGCGTCGACAAAACGCCCCAACTGAATAAATTCATAGGCTCGCTGTGCGCTCGGATGGTTTCGGACTTGTTCTAGCTCCATCAAGCTGACATCAATAGGCTCTCGTTCCAAACTGACCGGCTTACCCAATCGGGCAGAAGCCAGGAAACCATAATAGTTTCGCTCCTTGGCCAGCTCACTGTAGATTTCATTAGCACCCAGCTCATCACCGCTCAATTGACTGGCACGAGCCAACCAGTAACGCCACTGAGCTCCTCCGGCAATGGCTGCAGGAAGGCTTTGAATCGCTCGCTTTAAGTTACTAAAGTCGCGATCTCTTAAGTACGTCGCAAGTCGCCATTGCAGCGTGCGTTCATCAAGGGCGGACGGCGGCACCCGCTGATGCCAGACGCGTGCTTCTGGATGATCTTTCAGGCTCAGTGCCACCGCAAACTCAGCGGCTATTTGTTGGCGCTGTTCACGGTTAAACGGCAGTTTTTGGCTGAGCTTATCAAAAGCTTTTAAGGCAAGGTTTTCATTCGCCCAAATCAATTTTTGCAAGCCAAACGCGGCGATTTCGGCTTCTCTTTTTTGATCGACCCCGCGCCAGCGGCGGTCAGAATAGATAGCCGCCGGTGAATAGCGAACTTTATGATAGAGGTCCCCTAGATATCGGAGGTTTTCCGGTAGCAGCCCGGTTAGGTAAGGAATTAACGTTGGGTTACCGCCGTTGGCAGCTAAACTGATCCGTTGCCAAACCTTATCCGTGGTTCTTGCACCCAGATCAGCCCATTCATTCAATATCGAATTACAGGCCGTTGGTACCGAAAAGCCGTGCTTCCATATCGCATCGACTTTTTTGATGAACGGCGCGTCAGCCAGCCCCTGATTACGCTCAGCGGCAATCAACTGGCAACGGTGCGTTAGTGTGCCGGGGTGGCGGAAGTCGCGAATAAAGCGCTGCTCTTCACCCTGACTGGCCAAATACGTTAACCACGGGCGGCGTAATTGCCAGTCCAGCGGCGTCCCCTCGTACTGTTCTAAAAACGACAACACACGCTGTTCATTAGCCAGATAACCAACCTGCTGCAAACGTTCAAGCTCCAGGTAAGGTTTTAACGGGTAACCATCAAGCTGTGTCAGTAGTCTTCGATACTCCGCCAGACGTCCACGTTTGGCTGCATATTCCGCTTTTCTGAATAGTTCCCGCTGCTCTGCGCGCTTTGCCTCTGAAGCGGCGGCCGACGATGGCACCGAGCAGACAAGCGCCATCGACACTAGCGCCGTAGCCGCGAGTGCTTTACTGTAACGAATGATAAACGACTGCTTTTTCATTAATTCAAACGCATGTTTAAATAACCGTTGAAAAATTGGCGCATTCACGCCAAACTCTTTCTACCTTAACCTAAAGCTATATTAGAATCAGTTTCTTTATAGCACTAAATTTATGGATGTCGTGGGAGACCCAACATGATTTACCAAGGTGAAAGCATTCGGGTCGACTTTATTGAACCCGGTTTTGCCGAATTACAATTCGACGCGAAAGGCTCGGTCAATAAATTCGACCAAGCAACACTGGAAGAATTCAGTGAAGCTCTGACAAAACTAAAAAATACGGACGACCTACGCGGTGTTATCGTCACCAGCAGCAAATCCACCTTCATTGTTGGTGCTGACATAACCGAGTTTTTAACGTTATTCTCGGATCAAGAACAAACTCGTAGCTGGGTTGCAAAAGCTTCCCGTGTATTTGACCAATTAGAAGACTTGCCGGTACCAACAGTGGGTGCCGTTAAAGGATTTGCGCTAGGTGGTGGCTGTGAAGCCTTGCTAGCGTGTGACTACCGTGTCGCTGATACCACCGCAACGATCGGTTTACCGGAAGTTAAACTGGGCCTTATCCCTGGCTTTGGCGGCACCATGCGTTTGCCGCGCATTATCGGCCCGGACAACGCGTTAGAGTGGATTACAACCGGCAAAAACAACAGCGCCGAGGATGCCTTGAAGGTTGGCGCGATTGACGCCGTTGTCGCTCCGGAAAAACTGACCGAAGCGGCACTTAACCTAGCCAAAGCGGCGGCAGCCGGCGAACAGGACTGGCAGGCTAAACGTCAACCTAAGCTTGAACCTCTAAAAGCTAACGACACTGAGCTGACCATGACCCTGGTTACCGCAAAAGGTCTGGTCGCGGCGAAAGCAGGCAAGCATTACCCTGCCCCTCATAAGGCCATTGAAGCCATCGAAAACGGTGCTCGCGAACATCGCGAAGGCGCACTTAAAGCGGAGAACAATGCGTTCTTCGAATTAACCCAAACCGATGCATGCCGTGCACAGGTTGGTATCTTCCTGGCGGATCAGGCGGTCAAAGGCAAGTCTAAAAAGTACGCCAAATCAGCGACCAAAGAGATCAAATCGGCGGGCGTACTGGGTGCCGGCATCATGGGCGGCGGTATTGCCTATCAGTCAGCGCTAAAAGGCGTTCCGGCAGTGATGAAAGACATCAAGCAGGACGCGTTGGATCTTGGCATGAAAGAAGCCGGTAAGATCCTGAAAAAAGGTGTTGAACGCGGCAAGGTCAACCACGAAAAAATGATCAAGGTATTGTCGTCGATCACGCCAACCTTGCTGAACGACGCCGTCAAAGACGTTGATATTGTCGTCGAAGCCGTTGTTGAGAACCCGAAAGTTAAAGGGTCGGTATTGGCGGAGATCGAGGGTGTTATCGGCAACGATGCCATTCTTACCTCAAATACCTCAACCATCTCAATTACCGAACTGGCGAAAAACCTAAAACGTCCAGAACAATTCTGCGGCATGCACTTTTTCAACCCAGTGCACAAAATGCCCTTAGTAGAGATCATTCGTGGCGAAAAGACGTCTGATGAGACGGTCGCCGCGGTCGTTGCTTACGCACTAAAACTGGGTAAAACGCCGATCGTTGTTAATGACTGCCCAGGTTTCTTAGTCAATCGCGTGTTGTTCCCATACCTTGCAGGCTTCGCCGGCATGGTTGACGAAGGGGTCGATTTTGTGGGTATCGACAAAGTCATGGAAAAACAATTCGGTTGGCCAATGGGCCCCGCCTACCTCAGTGACGTCGTCGGTATCGATACCGCCGATCATTGTACGGTGGTGATGGAAGAAGGCTTCCCAAGCCGAATGAAGCGAGACACCTCGAGCGCCATTGCCAAACTGGCTGCCGCTGAACGTTACGGTCAGAAAAATGGTAAAGGTTTTTACGTTTACGGTACCGATAAGAAAGGCAAGCCAACGAAAGACGCCGATCCGGCAACTTATGAACTGCTTGGCTGTGAACAAGGCAAAAAACTTGAAGCCGATGACGTTATTGCGCGTTGCATGATCCCTATGGTGAACGAAGTCGTGCGCTGTCTGGAAGAAGGTATTGTCGGCTCTGCTGCTGAAGCAGACATCGCGCTACTTTATGGTTTAGGCTTCCCTCCTTTCCGCGGAGGACCTTTCCGCTACCTGGAAACCATGGGTATCGATAACTTTATTAAGCTGGCAGACCAATACGCTCACTTAGGCGAAATTTACCAAGTGACTGACGGTATGCGAGAAATGGCCAAAGCCGGCAAATCTTATTTCGACACGACCCGTGCGAAGTAAGGCGAGAGGAGGTTAAATTATGAAAGACGTAGTCATCGTAGATTGCATTCGTACGCCAATGGGGCGTTCTAAAAATGGTGTATTTCGCCACACCCGTGCCGAAGACCTCTCAGCCGCGCTGATGAAAGGGCTGCTTGAACGCAACCCACAAGTCGATGTCAACGAACTGGAGGACATCTACTGGGGATGTGTGCAGCAGACGCTTGAACAAGGCTTTAACATTGCCCGAAACTCAGCACTTATTGCCGGCATTCCGCATTCTGTCGCCGGTGTCACCGTAAACCGTCTGTGTGGTTCATCTATGCAGGCTCTGCACGATGCAGCCCGGGCAATTATGCACGGCGACGGCGACATTTTCATGGCGGGCGGGGTTGAACACATGGGTCATGTTCCAATGACTCACGGCATCGATTTTCATCCGGGAATGAATAAATCCGTTGCAAAGGCAGCCGGCAGCATGGGCATGACCGCCGAATTACTGTCGCGCAAATTCGGCATTACCCGTGAACAGCAGGACGCTTTTGGCGCTCGTTCGCATCAAAAAGCGCACCAAGCCACGGTTGAAGGCCGTTTTGCTAAGGAAATTCTGCCCATGAACGGCCATAACGCCGATGGTGAACTGGTTCGAGTGACCACCGATGAAGTTATTCGCCCGGAAACCACAGCCGAAGGTCTGGCACAGTTACGGCCGGTATTTGATCCAGCTAACGGTACCGTCACTGCGGGTACCTCGTCGGCGCTTTCTGACGGCGCGGCCGCTATGTTGGTGATGTCCGCCGAGAAAGCCAAGGCGCTGGGCTTAACACCACGTGTACGTATTCGTTCTATGGCCGTTGCTGGCTGCGATCCGTCAATTATGGGATACGGCCCTGTGCCGGCAACCGAGAAGGCGTTGAAACGCGCAGGTGTCAGCATTGACGACATCGATGTGGTTGAGCTCAACGAAGCTTTTGCAGCGCAGTCTCTGCCTGTTCTTAAAGGCCTGAAACTGTTCGACAAAATGGATGAAAAGGTTAACCTTAACGGCGGTGCTATCGCTCTGGGTCACCCATTGGGCTGCTCTGGCGCGCGTATTTCCACCACCTTAATTAACCTGATGGAAGAGAAAGACGCCAAACTTGGCCTGGCGACCATGTGTATCGGTCTTGGTCAAGGTATTGCTACTGTCTTCGAACGCGTGTAAGTTGCGTTTTTAACGCAGTTAGCCACGCACAGTGAGGCTGTTTGTCGCTCGTTGACCTTCAGGTTGAAACGGGTAGCAAACAGCCTTTCGTTTTCGTCGCACAAAAAGAGTCGATTTAACCTAACGTAATGCAACACATGAACGCAGATAAAGAACTCGATACGCTGGGACTACGCTGCCCTGAACCGGTGATGATGGTGCGCGCCACGATCCGTAAAATGGCCGTTGGCGAGGTATTACTCGTAATAGCCGATGATCCAGCAACAACGCGGGATATTCCTGGCTTTTGTGAGTTTATGGAGCATCAACTGGTGGCCCAGGAAACGACCGAGACGCCCTACCGTTATTGGGTTAGAAAAAGCCACGGATAGGTCGCGCCAATGGCGCGACGCCGTTTAATGACTGAGATTACAAATACATTTCCCAGAATTCCGCTTTACCGACATCACCTAATTCATAGGGTTTGAAACCAAATTTCTTATAGGCGTTTTTAGCGCGTTCGTTCTTATCCAGCACTTCCAGCGTCAACTTTACGCAGCCACGAAACTGAGCCAGAGTTTTTACTTCCTCAAGCAGTTTTTGCGCTACGCCCTCGCCGCGGTATTCAGGAATAACCGCGATATCGTGAATGTTCATCAACGGTTTTGCGGCGAACGTCGAAAAGCCCTCAACACAATTGGCGACACCAACCGGTTGATCACCATCAAAGGCGATTAACGAAAACACGTGATCGCGCTTGTCCATCTCTTTGATGAGATTTTCTTTAACCTCATCACTGATGCCTTCGCCTCCGCCCATCGGATCTTTGGCATAAGCATCCAACATAGAAATTACCGCTTGAGCATGGGCAGGATTTGAATAATCCGCCAATGTTATTTCAATCATTGTTTATCCACTAACTGGTTAATGAAAATTGCGTCATCTCTTCACACACTGGCTGATAACAATGGCAGTCAACCAGATGGTCATTCATCATACCGACTGCTTGCATGAAAGCATAACAAATTGTCGGACCAACAAACTTGAATCCCTGTTGTTTCAACGCCTTTGCCATTGCACGTGACGCCGCAGACTCGGTTGGAACCTCTCGTAAGGTACGAAACGCATTAATTTGAGGCTGATGATCAACAAACTGCCACAACCAATGCGCGAAGTTAAGTCCTTTTTGCTGCATTGCGAGGTAAGCTTGCGCATTGACAAAAATTGCATCGATTTTTGCGCGACTGCGAATAATGGCTTTGTTACTGTAAAGCGCATTCCGTTCATCATCGCTCATCGCAACAATGGCCTCTGGCTCAAAGCCCTTGAAAGCCTGTTCGTAGCCTTGTTGCTTGCGTAAAATCGTCAACCAGCTTAAACCCGCCTGCTGACCATCAAGACATAATTTAGCGAACAATTCGACAGGATCACTGACAGGCCGCCCCCACTGTTGATCATGGTAGCGCCGATAATCGTCTGCCTGCTCACACCATGGACAACGATTTTGCGTAGCTTTTGTCATTGGGTCCCCTATAACCTAGGCGCATCAAAGGGTATAATCTAGGCATATTTTTTAGTCAGTGGTCAACTACCCGCACAGTATAAGAGAACATTTATGTCTAAATACGATGTAAAAACCTTTCAAGGATTAATCCTTGCGTTGCAGGACTACTGGGCGCAGCAAGGCTGTGCTGTAGTCCAGCCTCTGGATATGGAGGTCGGCGCCGGAACCTTTCACCCGATGACATTTTTGCGCTCGTTAGGGCCTGAACCTGCGAGTTTTGCTTATGTGCAACCTTGCCGCCGCCCTACTGACGGTCGCTACGGTGAAAACCCCAACCGCCTGCAACACTACTATCAGTTTCAGGTCATCATGAAGCCGTCACCGAAAAACATTCAGGAGCTTTATTTAGGCTCACTTGAATTACTCGGTTTTGACACACTGACCCACGACATTCGCTTCGTTGAAGATAACTGGGAATCCCCAACCCTGGGCGCCTGGGGACTGGGCTGGGAAGTTTGGCTCAACGGTATGGAAGTGACGCAATTCACTTACTTCCAGCAAGTTGGCGGCATTGAATGTAAGCCAGTTTCTGGTGAAATCACCTATGGTCTTGAGCGTCTGGCAATGTATATCCAGGGCGTCGACAGCATTTACGATTTAGTATGGACGGACGGGCCTCGCGGTAAGATTTACTACCGTGATGTATTCCATCAAAACGAAGTGGAACAATCCACTTACAACTTTGAATACGCCGATGTCGAGGTGTTATTTCAGCGTTTTGAAGACTGCGAAAAGGAATGTCAGCTACTGATTGATAAAGCGCTGGCACTGCCCGCTTACGAGCAAGTGATGCGAGCCTCTCACGCCTTTAACCTGCTGGATGCCCGCCATGCGATATCCGTTACCGAACGTCAGCGCTATATTCTCCGCGTACGGACGATGGCGAAAGCTTGTGCTGAGGTTTATTACCAGTCGCGCGAAGCGCTTGGCTTCCCTCTTTGCCAGTCTCAATCAGAAGGAGCTTAAACAGTGAGAAAAGATAATTTGTTGATCGAACTTGGCACTGAAGAGCTTCCTCCTAAAGCACTTAAGTCGCTGAGCGAGAGTTTTGCTGAGGGTATCAAGCAAGGATTAGAAAGTAGCGGTCTTAAATTTACCGCGATTCAACCTCTGGCAACGCCCCGCAGACTGGCAGTTAAGGTCAGCCAACTTGATGCCGAGCAAGCCGACAAAGTGGTTGAAAAACGTGGGCCTTCCGTTGATGTCGCTTTTGATGATGATGGTAAACCGACCAAAGCCGCAGAAGGCTGGGCTCGCTCTAATGGCATTACGGTTGAACAAGCACAGCGCCTGAAGACCGATAAAGGTGAATGGTTACTGCATAAGGCAGATGTAAAAGGTGAACCCTTAAGTAAATTGCTACCGGGGATCGTCGAGTCGGCGTTAAAGCAATTACCGATTCCTAAGCCAATGCGTTGGGGAGACAGTGACGCACAGTTTATCCGTCCGGTACATACATTGACGCTGGTTTACGGCGATCAGTCAATTGATGCGGAATTACTCGGGGTTCGTAGCGCACGTCATATTCTTGGGCACCGCTTCCACGCACCGCAGGGCTTTGAACTAGCCCACGCCGATGACTACGAGGAGCAGCTTAACGCACACTACGTAAACGTTGACCAACAACAGCGCATGGACACCATTCGTCGTGAGGTTAACCGGATTGCGGCAGAGCTTGGTGGCAAGGTTGTCGAAGACGAGGCTCTGATTGAGGAAGTCTCAGCATTGGTTGAATGGCCTGTTGCATTGCAGGCAAGCTTTGACGAAGCGTTTTTGGACGTCCCTAAAGAACCGTTGATTGTTACCATGAAAGACGACCAACGCTACTTCCCGGTCGAAGACGACCAGGGACGCCTGTTGCCGCGCTTTATTTTTATTACCAACATTGAAAGTAAAGATCCGCAGCAAATCGTGCAGGGTAACGAAAAAGTGGTTCGCCCACGACTTGCTGACGCGCAGTTTTTCTTTGAAACCGATAAGAAACAAAGCCTTGAGTCACGCCTACCCAAGCTGGCTTCGGTGTTATTCCAAAAACAACTGGGTAGCATCCAAGACAAAGCCGACCGCATCAGCGCATTGGCAGGACAGATTGCCGGACAATTGAATGCCTCCGTTGATGACGCCAAGCGCGCCGGGCTGTTATGCAAAGCCGACCTGGTCAGTGAAATGGTACTCGAGTTTCCAGAAACGCAAGGGGTAATGGGTAAACACTATGCCCTGAACGACGGCGAAAGCGAAGCCGTTGCAGAAGCCATCGAGCAACACTACTGGCCACGTTTTTCTGGTGATAACTTACCGGTGTCTGATGTTGCCTGCGCCGTTGCGCTTGCCGACAAGCTGGATACGTTGGTCGGTATTTTTGGTATTGGCCAGACCCCCAAGGGCGACCGTGACCCCTTTGCGTTGCGCCGCGCCGCACTTGGCCTTATCCGAATCATGGTGGAAAAAGGACTGAATCTCGACTTACAAGATGTCATTTCCACCGCCGCAGACGGTTTTTCCGACCGCTTGAGCAACAAGACGGTGGTGAGCGATGTGTTTGAATTTCTAATGGGGCGTTTCCGTCCTTGGTATCAAGATCAAGGCATCGATGTCGATGTTATTCAGGCCGTCATTGCACGCGCTCCGTCGCGCCCTGCTGACTTTGATGCACGCATCAAGGCCATCGCATCATTTAAGCAATTAGACGCCGCAGAGAGCCTTGCAGCGGCTAATAAGCGTGTTGGTAACATTCTTGCCAAGTCTGAGATAGAACTTACGGGTGTTATCAACCACGACTTGCTCAGCGAAGCACAGGAACAAACCTTAGCCGCCAAGATTGCTCAAACCGAAAAGAGTTGCGAACCGGATCTCGCTACCGGTAATTATGAAGGTGCGCTTAATCGTATGGCCGACTTAAGAGACGACATTGATGCTTTCTTTGATAACGTCATGGTTAACGCCGACGACGAGAAGGTGAAAACGAATCGCTTAAACCTGTTGATGCAATTACGGAATCTGTTTTTGCGGGTTGCGGATATTTCGTTACTTCAGTAACCGCTCGATAAAAGCCTATGAGCAAACAAAAAGCCTCGCATTAGCGAGGCTTTTTTATGTTCGTTCATCAAATTTTCAGTTCAGCGCAACGCGTTAAACGTCCAGGTTAGCAACTTTCAGTGCGTTAGACTCGATGAATTGACGGCGTGGCTCTACCTCGTCGCCCATCAGTGTCGTGAAGAGCTGGTCCGCTCCAATCGCATCTTCGATGGTTACCTGCAACATACGGCGAGTCTCAGGGTCCATGGTGGTTTCCCACAGTTGCTCAGGATTCATCTCTCCTAGACCTTTGTAACGCTGTACATAAAGGCCACGTTTCGATTCACCAATCAACCACTCTACCGCGTCAACAAAATGCGAAATCGGTTGCTTCTTATCGCCACGAACAACGTAACCACCCTCTTCAACCAGTGAATCAATTTCGTCACCAACCGTTACGATCTGCTCATAGTCTTTCGACATCAGAAACTCGTAACTCAGTGGGTATTCTGTATCAACACCATGCTGACGAATATTGGTTGATGGTAGCCACATTTGGCGCTCAATATCTTCTTTTAAGCCAATGGTATAAGTTGCTGAATCAACTTCACGCGCCGTTAGATCCTCGTTAAGGGCTTTGACCCACTCATCCATATAGGCTTTGTCTTTCAAACGTTGGTCGGTTAACCGTGGCGCGTAAAAGAGGCGTTGTAAAAACTTCTCAGGAATACGGCGACTTAATCGTTTGATGGTGTCCTGAGCCAATTGGTAACCATTAACCAAGTGTTCCAAACGCTCACCGGTAATGCCTGGAGCGTCTGCATTAACGTGCAACGACGCATTATCCAAAGCGAGGCTGGTCAAATAACGAATCAGCGCAGGGTCATCCTTGATATAGGTTTCTTGTTTACCCTTCTTCACTTTATACAGTGGCGGCTGGGCAATATAGATGTAACCGCGCTCGATAATTTCAGGCATCTGACGATAGAAGAAGGTCAATAGCAGCGTACGAATGTGCGAGCCATCAACGTCAGCATCGGTCATAATGATGATGCGGTGATACCGGGTTTTATCCGGGTTATATTCGTCTCGTCCGATACCACAACCCATAGCGGTGATCAGCGTACCGACCTCTTGTGAAGAAAGCATCTTATCAAAACGCGCTTTTTCCACGTTTAGAATCTTACCTTTCAGCGGCAGAATCGCCTGGTTTTTTCGGTTACGCCCCTGCTTAGCAGAGCCGCCTGCCGAGTCACCCTCCACAATATAAAGTTCGGATAACGCGGGATCTTTTTCCTGACAGTCGGCCAGTTTTCCCGGTAAGCCGGCAATGTCCAGCGCTCCTTTACGGCGCGTCATTTCGCGAGCTTTTCGGGCTGCTTCACGCGCACGGGCTGCATCGATAATTTTATTAACGATGGTTTTGGCGTCTTGCGGGTTTTCTAACAAGTAGTCAGACAGCCGCTCATTCATGGTTTGCTCTACAGCGGTTTTAACTTCTGAAGACACCAATTTCTCTTTCGTCTGTGATGAGAATTTAGGGTCCGGAACTTTGACCGAAATTACCGCTGTCAGACCTTCACGTGCATCGTCACCCGTTGCCGAGGTTTTGGCTTTTTTCGTGTAGCCTTCCTTTTCCATGTAGTTGTTCAGGGTTCGGGTCAGTGCCGCACGAAATCCGGCCAGGTGTGTACCACCATCGCGCTGTGGAATGTTATTCGTATAGCAATAAATATTCTCTTGGAAAGAGTCATTCCATTGCATACTAACTTCGACGGATATCCCGTCTTCTCGCTCTGAACTAAAGTGGAAAGCCGTTGGGTGAATCGGCGTTTTTGCTTTATTCAAGTAAGTTACAAAAGCGGCGATGCCACCTTCGTATTTAAAATGATCTTCACGATCGTCACGTTCATCGCGCAGACGAATGGCAACGCCAGAGTTCAAAAATGATAATTCACGAAGCCGTTTGGCAAGGATGTCGTAATGGAACAACGTATCGGTAAATACATCCGGGCTTGGCCAAAAACGTAACTCGGTACCGGTTTGGTTGGTATCACCTACTTTTTGAATATCGCTTTGAGGCTCACCCAAATGATAGGTTTGTTCGTATATGTGTCCTTGACGACGGATAGTTAACGTCAGCTTATCCGATAACGCGTTAACCACCGAAACACCAACACCGTGGAGACCGCCAGATACTTTGTATGAGTTATCATCAAACTTTCCGCCCGCGTGTAATACGGTCATAATAACCTGCGCAGCGGAAACGCCCTCTTCTTCGTGAATATCAACTGGAATACCACGGCCGTCATCTTTTACAGAAACCGACCCATCGGAATGGATGGTTACCAATATTTCTGAGCAGTGTCCTGCCAAAGCTTCATCGATGGAGTTATCTACTACTTCAAACACCATATGATGAAGACCTGTGCCATCATCTGTATCACCAATATACATGCCTGGGCGCTTACGCACGGCATCGAGTCCTTTTAGGACTTTAATACTGGATGAACCGTAGTTATTTTCTTCCATAGTTAGTTCTCAATATGACGTTTTAGAATTCCGTGTTCCACGTGGAACATTGCGGGTTCTTTTTTAAAATTATCGGACAGTGAGTCAATACTCACTGAACTTATAAATACTTGGTTGTCACTGTCTTCGAGCAACTCGCAAAACTTTCGCTGATTATCTCTATCGAGCTCGGACGTCAAATCATCCACAATTATAATGCAAGCTAATCCCGTTGCTTCGTTTAACAAGCGAGCTTGAGCGAGTTTCATACTCGCTACAAGGACTTTTATCTGACCTCGAGATAGACGTTCTTTGGCAGCAACGCCATCCGCGATAATTTGCAAATCAGCTTTATGCGGCCCAACACTGGTGTGTCCATATTTGACATCGTTACTGATGGATCCACTTAATGCGTCTGACAGCGTTTTATTGCTATCCCAACCGACTTTTAACGAAACATCTAGTGTAACATCTGGCAGGAATGTTTGTGCTATTGGCTTCAAATATTTACCTAACCGCTCAACGTAGCCTTGGCGTTGTTCCGTAATCTCTTGCCCATACAAACAAAGTTGCTGCACCCAATACTTATCTTCTGCCTGGCTGTAGTTCAGCCTTTTTGTTTTAAGTAACTTATTGCGATGTCGCAACACTTTATTATAGTTTGACCAGAGTCCGAAAAAAGAATGTTCCACGTGGAACACTCCCCAATCAACTAACTGCCGGCGGGTACTCGGCCCACCCGCAATCACTTCAACCGATTCTGGGGTAAACAACTGGACCGGTACGTTTTTGGCTAAATCGGCAAGTCGAGCCTCTTTGCTGCCATTGATTCTAAGCTGGTGTTCGCCATTAACGTTACGGGACATACCAAACCGTTGTTGGGAATCAACGTCGCTGGCATCATGACCTTCGCAAAAAAGGGTAAACTCATCAGCGCCGGATTTTATCAGGGGACGGAAGCCGCCAGGCCGAAAACTACGCCCGAACCCGAATAAGTAGATACCTTCCAAAAAGCTGGTTTTGCCAGACCCGTTCTCGCCGAAAACAACATTGATTCCCGGGCCAGGCTTCACTTCCAGATGCGAAAAATTCCTAAAATTATTCGCTATAAACCGAGTTATTCGCATAAACGCATCAGCGCCTACAACCTCATTGGCATGACCACATAACAACAAGAATCGTCGTGCTGTGGCTCAATCAACGCGCTGCTATTAGAGTCTGCCAAGGTGAAACTGATTTCAGTGTCATCGACATTATTAAGTACATCCAGCAGATAGCTGACGTTAAAGCCAATCTCGAGATCCTCACCTTGATAGTTGACCTCAATCACTTCTTCAGCCTGCTCTTGTTCTGGGTTTGTAGCGGTAATGCACAGTTCACCACTGGATAAATTTAAACGAACGCCCCGGAATTTCTCGTTCGATAAAATCGAAGCACGGCCGAAGGCCTGACGGAGTAAATCCCGGTCGGCGATAACGACTTTATCGCCACCGCTTGGTAATACGCGACGATAGTCGGGGAAACGACCATCAACGAGTTTACTGGTGAATACGATAGATTCAGACTCAATGCGAATATGGTTATTGCCAATTGCAACGGCGACTTCAATCTCCTCGTCGCCAAGTAACCGAAGCAATTCTACAACCCCTTTACGAGGCACTATCACCTGTTTTTGCGCAAGGCCCGGCTGATTAATGGTGCAGCTGCTCATGGCCAGACGGTGGCCGTCTGTTGCCACCGAACGAAGCATTCCGTTATCCGTCTCGAACAACATGCCGTTTAAATAGTAGCGCACGTCCTGGTTGGCCATGGAGAAATGCGTTTTTTCCATTAAGCGCTTTAAAATAACCTGATCGGTTACAAAATTAATATCGCTGGTCCAATCGTCGATATTGGGGAAATCATCAGCCGGTAACGTGCTCAGCTTGAACTTACTGCGGCCGGAACGTACAAAGGCCTTATCCTCTTCTGCGGAAAATTCGATTTGCGCCTCATCAGGTAAGCTGCGAACAATATCCAACAGTTTCTTAGCAGGCACGGTTACCGCGCCGTCACCACCGGAGGCCTCAACCATTACCGACGAAACCAATTCAACTTCCAAATCAGTTCCTGTCAATCGCAATTGCCCGCCCTGAACCTGCAACAGCAAATTAGAAAGAATGGGCAACGTGTGACGACGCTCAACCGCTCCACTGACGACTTGAAGCGGTTTAAGAAAAGCATCCCGGCTAACTGTAAATTTCATGATTCTTTCCCCTGATTTGGCCTGCTCGCATTAAGACGACAATGTGCGAATAAGGTTTCTGTAATCTTCTTTAATGTCGTGTTGTTCTTCTTTTAACTTTTGTATTTGCCGGCACGCGTGCAACACCGTTGTATGATCGCGACCGCCAAATGCATCACCAATTTCCGGTAGACTATGGTTCGTCAATTCTTTCGCTAACGCCATAGCCAACTGCCTTGGACGAGCCACTGAGCGACTGCGGCGTTTTGACAAAATATCGGCAAGTTTGATGTTATAGTATTCGGCAACGGTTTTTTGAATATTATCAATAGTAACGAGCTTTTCCTGCGCTGCAATAAGATCGCGCAAGGCTTCTCGGACAAAATCTATCGTGATCGCCCGTCCCGTCAAGGATACATTCGCTACGACCCGGTTCAACGCCCCTTCAAGTTCGCGAACATTTGAGCGCAAACGCTTAGCAATAAAAAAGGCGACTTCATGTGGCATGTGTAAACCACGTTCTTCTGCCTTTCGAATCAAAATTGCTACACGGGTTTCAAGCTCTGGTGGCTCAATAGCAATGGTCAAACCCCAGCCGAAACGAGACTTAAGACGATCTTCAACACCATCGATTTCCTTTGGGTACAAATCACTGGTCATAATGATTTGCTGATTGCCTTCGAGCAACGCGTTAAAGGTGTGGAAGAACTCTTCTTGAGAACCCTTTTTATTCGCGAAGAAGTGAATATCGTCAATCAACAATGCATCTACCGAGCGGTAATAGCGTTTAAACTCATTAGTCGAGCTGTTACGGATCGAATTAACCATATCCTGGACAAAGCGCTCAGCACGAATATAAAAAACTTTTGCGCCCTGCTTGTGAGCCATGATGCCATTACCAACGGCGTGCAACAGGTGAGTTTTACCCAGACCTGTGCCACCGTAGACAAACAATGGGTTATAGACGCCACCAGGGTTCTCGGCGACTTGAATTGCCGCTGCTCGTGCTAACTGGTTGGATTTACCCTCGACAAAGTTATCAAAGGTGTACTCCGGGTGAATGTTACTTTCGAACTCCTCGATGTCCTGCGGTGACGATCGGCCAAACGTCGGCCCTGACCGTTTGGTCGGTGTTCGAGTTCGTGCGTTACTGCTTTGCTGATTTGAGGACGTGCTAACATTACCGACCTTAATGATCACCTTCGGCGCTTTATTATCGGTGACTTCATTAAGGATCGAATTAATGGACTTTAGATACTTATCGCGAACCCAATCGACCGAGTAAATGTTCGGCGCGTAAAGCGTTAATGTGTCGCCTGACTGCTCCGCCTGAATTGGCCGAATCCAGGTGTTGAACTGCTGCAGAGGTAAGTCAGATTGCAAGCGTTCAGAGCACTGCTGCCAAAGCGAATTATTCACACTAACATCTCCATTCTAATTATAATTATGCATTTTGGTAATTGTACTCCAGAGATCAGGTGAACGCTACCTTTCACGGTAATTTTGTCGGTTCATTTCGACGTTTAGATTGCCACATTAATGTGAGTAACTTATCATATTATCCACATTGATTGGATTTATGGCATCCATAATGTGGATGAAATAAATCACTTTTTAATCAGTTAATCATCGGATAGATGTTGACTGACATGAAAAAGATCGGTATGATCCGCGCTCTAAAATTTTAGCACTGACCGATGGAATAACTGTTATGAAAAGAACGTTTCAACCAAGCGTATTAAAACGCAAACGCACTCACGGTTTCCGTGCGCGCATGGCAACTAAAAACGGCCGTAAAGTGATCGCACGCCGTCGTGCACGTGGTCGCAAAGTACTGAGTGCATAACACTCACGCCTATGGAAGGGAGTTGCGCCTGCTAACTCCCTCTCAGTTTCAGACCGTTTTCTCTAATCCCCCGGTAAAAGCTGTCACCGCGCAGTTAACCATGCTCGCAACACCCAACGATCTAGACCACGCTCGAATTGGCGTAACGATCAGCAAGAAACGTGCTAAAACAGCCGTTCAACGCAATCGCATCAAACGCCGAGTGCGCGAAACCTTCCGTTTGCGCCAACACAAAATTCCAAACTTCGATATTGTGGTTATAGCCAAACAAGGTATCGTTGACCTTGATAATACCGAACTCAACAATACATTGAACTATTTATGGCGAAAATTGGCAAAGCGCTGCGAGCAATACCAGTCGCGTTAATTAAGATCTATCAATGGACCCTATCGCCATTGATGGGGCCGCGCTGTCGTTTTTATCCATCATGTTCGCATTATGCCTGTGAGGCGATAGAGAAACACGGTACAATCAGGGGCGTAGGCTTAGCCGCAAAACGCATTGCACGGTGTCATCCAGGCAGCGAGGGCGGGTTTGATCCTGTCCCTGACGCGAAAGCCTCGCACAACGACGCTTTACATTCACACGAACAGTAGCAACTTAGAGACGAAATCACTATGAATTCGCCACGATCGATACTTTTTATTGCTTTTTTAGTGGTGTCCTTTTTCCTGTTTCAGACCTGGATGGTCGATACAGCACCGGGAACTCAGGCGCCAAGCAAATCAACCACCTCGTCTACGACAGATAGTGGCAACTCCACAGTTCCCGATCCACAAGGCGCGGTTGCTTCAGATGCTTCGGTTCCTGAAGGTGATACACCTGCCACTCAGGCTCGAACCGGCCAACTGGTCGAAGTAAAAACTGATGTACTCGACCTGGTTATCGACACCAAAGGCGGTGATATCGTGTCCGCCAAGTTACTACAGTTTGCCGAATCACTGGATTCGGAAGAACGTTTCCAGTTATTGCAACGCCAACCAGGCAATATTTACATTGCACAATCTGGCTTGATCGGCCCTAACGGCATCGATTCCAGTGGTGGTCGTGCCCAGTTCTCAGTTGCTAAAACCGAGTACAACATGGACGGCGGACGTCTTGAAGTACCGCTTGTCTTTACCAAAGATGACGGTTCAACGATTAAGAAAATATTTACCTTTGAACAGGGCAAGTATCACGTTGATGTTCGTTATGAAATCGAAAATGCCAGTCAGCAAGCCCAACAAATGCAGTTTTATGGCCAATTGCAACAGACCATGGCGGCAGGTGAAGGCGGCAGTATGATCATGCCAACTTATTTTGGTGCGGCCTACTCACACGACGACGATAAGTTCGAAAAATACGATTTTGAAGACATGCGCGACCAACGTTTGAACGTAAGTACTCAAACCGGCTGGGTCAGTATGCTTGAGCATTACTTTGTGTCTGCGTGGATTCCGACGCAGCAACAAGAAAACCGTTTATTCTCGCGCGTAGCCGATAATTCGCAGGCGATCATTGGTGTTATTTATCCGATGATTCAGGTAAACGCCGGCGAGACCAAAACCATTAACTCAACACTGTATTTAGGTCCTAAAGATCAGGACGCTATGGCAGCGTTGGCGGAAAACCTCGACCTTACCGTCGACTACGGTTTTCTGTGGTGGCTGGCACAACCTATCTTTAAGCTCCTACAATTCTTGCAAAGCATGGTTGTTAACTGGGGTCTGGCCATCATCCTGACCACGGTTATCGTGAAAGCCGTCCTGTTCCCGTTAACCAAAGCGCAATACGTATCAATGGCGAAAATGCGCATGCTACAGCCGAAAATGACGGCTCTGCGTGAGCGTTATGGTTCTGACCGCCAGAAGATGTCGCAGGCAATGATGAAGCTCTACAAAGAGGAAAAAGTGAATCCTCTGGGTGGCTGCTTACCAATGCTGTTGCAATTACCTATCTTCCTCGCCTTGTACTGGGTGTTGCTGGAAAGCGTTGAATTACGCCATTCCGAATTTGTCTTCTGGATCCAGGATCTGTCGACCAAAGACCCTTATTACATCCTGCCTATCCTGATGGGCGCGAGCATGTTCTTGATGCAGAAGTTACAGCCAACACCGACGGCTGACCCAATGCAGCAGAAACTTTTCCAATACATGCCGGTTATCTTTACCGTATTCTTCCTCTGGTTCCCGTCCGGCTTGGTTCTATACTGGCTGGTCAGTAACTTGATCACCATCGCGCAGATGTTGATTATTTACAAAGGATTAGAGAAAAAGGGCATAAACGTCCGCGGGAAATAATGCGTTGAAAGCCCGACGGAATGTCGGGCTTTTTTCTATCGGCTACACTAGCTTCTGACTTCGACAATATAATGTACCACCATGCAAACTGAAACCGACTTTAACGATACCATTGTTGCGCAAGCCACACCCCCAGGACGCGGCGGTGTCGGTATCGTGCGTGTCAGTGGTAAAGCCAGCAAACTGGTTGCGGAGAAACTGCTCGGGCATTGCCCTAAACCTCGCCGAGCGGAATATTTACCGTTCCGAAATACCAAAGGTGAATTGCTGGATGAGGGCATCGCGCTTTACTTCCCCGGCCCCAACTCATTTACCGGGGAAGATGTGCTGGAACTACAAGGGCACGGTGGCCCCGTTCTCATTGACATGATCATCAAAGCAATATTGGAATTACCCGGTATACGCCCTGCTCGTCCCGGCGAGTTCAGCGAACGAGCGTTTCTCAACGACAAGCTCGACCTGACACAGGCAGAAGCCATTGCCGATCTTATTGATACCAATTCGGAACAAGCCGCAAAAGCCGCCTTACAGAGCCTCAAAGGCGAGTTTTCTCATAAGATTGACCAACTTGTCGATGCGGTAATTCATCTGCGCATGTACGTTGAAGCGGCCATTGATTTTCCGGACGAGGAAATTGATTTCTTATCGGACGGGAAAGTCGCCGGTGACCTTAGCGACATCATTGATCAATTGTTCCATATAGAACATCAGGCTCGCCAGGGCACTCTGATGCGGGAAGGTATGCGTATTGTTATAGCCGGACGACCCAATGCCGGCAAATCAAGTCTGTTGAATGCGCTGGCCGGCCGCGAATCAGCCATCGTCACCGAAATTGCCGGTACCACGCGGGACGTCCTGCGCGAACACATTCAAATAGACGGAATGCCCCTACATATTATTGATACCGCCGGCTTGCGGGAATCACCGGATCAAGTCGAGCAAATCGGTATTGAACGGGCCTGGGAAGAAATTCGTCAAGCCGACCGCGTGCTGTTTATGGTGGATTCTCAACAAACCAGCGCCATACATCCTGACGATATTTGGCCAGAGTTTTTCGCGCAGCTTCCGGAAGATATGCCATTTACCGTGATTCGCAATAAGGTCGATCTGACCCGCGAGTCCATCGGTATCGACGAACATAATGGTATTCCGGTGTTGCACCTCTCGGCAAAAACCGGACACGGTATCGAGCTATTGCGTGATCACTTAAAACACTGTGTTGGCTACACCACCAGCGCAGAAGGCAGCTTTATGGCGCGACGCCGTCACCTTGACGCACTGGCAAAAGCCAAAGCACATCTGTTACAGGGTCAGGAGCAATTGGAACTGAACCTGGCCGGTGAGTTGCTTGCAGAAGAATTGCGACTGGCGCAACAACATCTGAATGAAATCACCGGAGAGTTCACCTCTGACGATTTGCTCGGCCAAATTTTTGGCTCATTCTGTATCGGTAAATAACCCCTTTAGGAATACAACATGAAGCTGATCATCAAACTTATCGCCGGCATTCTCGCCGGTATCGTTATCGGTTTATACGCCCCTGACTGGGTTAGCCGGCTGCTGTTAACCTTTAAAGATTTGTTCGGGCAGTTACTGTTTTTCACCATCCCATTATTGATTCTCTTTTTTATCACCAGTGGCATTGCCAGCCTGCCGAATAATTCTGGAAAACTGTTGGGTAAAACGTTGGGGGTTGCCTACTTATCGACGCTCTCTGCCGGTATTCTGGCCTTCTTTGTGGCCAGTGCGATAGTGCCTATGTTGAGCGCGGACGCACAGTCGGTTACTAACGAAGCCAATGCCAGTTTAGCGCCATTTATCACGCTTGATATCCCACCGCTGATGAGCGTGATGTCAGCACTGGTACTGGCGTTTATTTTCGGATTAGGCATCGCTGCAACTCAGGCCCAGCAACTTAAAACCTTGTCTGATCAGGGCCGCGATATCATTGAGCAATTGCTGGCTAAAGTCATTATCCCGTTATTGCCGTTTTATATTGCCGGCGTATTTACTGAAATGGCCGTCGCCGGCACCGTGTTCGA
The DNA here is from genome assembly GCF_003987185.1 of Idiomarina aquatica. Lineage (GTDB taxonomy): Bacteria > Pseudomonadota > Gammaproteobacteria > Enterobacterales > Alteromonadaceae > Idiomarina > Idiomarina aquatica. The sequence goes on from NZ_PIPS01000001.1 coordinate 1,437,053, forward strand.
AACACTGAAAACCTTCGGCATCATCCTAATTATGGCTGTGATTCTGCATTGGGTTTACATCACCACTATGTTCGTTATCGCCGGCATCAAAAGCCGTCAGTCGCCACTGAAGCTCATAAAGAACATGTTACCGGCTTATTTTACCGCGCTAGGCACCATGTCGAGTGCAGCAACCATTCCGGTGACCCTGCAGAGTGTCCGTAAAAACCAGGTCGACAATAACGTCGCGAACTTTTCTGTGCCTTTGTGCGCGACCGTTCATCTGGCTGGCTCAACCATTACGATCGTCAGTTGTACCGTGGCTGTCATGGTACTGCATAACGCCTTAGCGATTCCGTCATTCCTCACGGTATTACCCTTTATCATGATGCTGGGCGTTGTCATGTTGGCAGCACCGGGTGTTCCTGGCGGAGCGGTAATGTCAGCCGTTGGTCTGCTGGGCTCCATGCTTGGATTCGGCGAGACCGCAATTGCGCTAATGATTGCTCTCTACATGGCACAGGACAGCTTTGGCACCGCCTGTAATATTACCGGTGACGGTGCCATCGCGGTACTCATTGATGACAGCAGTAAAGGCTAAATTTGCACAATTAGGCTTCGACTACACAAGATTCCGGTTTGGCTTCCGAACCGGGATCGCCGCTTGTTTATCACTTGTCTTTGCCTGGGCGTTAGGGCTGGAACATCCTCAATGGTCCGCTATGACCGTCTGGGCAGTATCCCAACCCACCCGTGGCTTACTTCTGGAAAAAGCCGCCTATCGGATCCTTGGCACGCTGCTGGGCACCGTTGTCGGTATGTTGCTGGTGGTCACCACCGGTAATGACATCATTTTCATGGCGCTGGGCTTAACAGCTTGGGTTGGTTTGTGCGTGTATATCGGCAACCTGTTACACGGTCTGGTTTCCTATGGTGCCATTTTAGCCGGCTACTCAGCATCCATGGTGGTATTACTGACGCGCACTCCCGATGCCCTTTTACCGCTCGGGATTGACCGTTTACTCACGGTCTTTGTCGGCGTCATGACCGCCTTACTGATCGGTTGGTTATTTACCTATTCACGTGCCGAACAGTCGTTGGTTAACCAGTTTCGACGCCAAACCGCAGAAAACCTCCGCATTCTTGCACAAGCGTACAAAACCGGTTCATTACAACAACTGAATAGTTATGATCGGATATCACAATTAGCCCACCTGGAGGCACAGCTGATCGAACACGGTACCGGTTCACCCTCAGCACATCAGTCAGCAAAAACCATACGGCGCATCCTCAATGCACAACTGGGTTTATTTGCTCAACTTGAAAACAAAGGAGTGATTCAGTCAAAAGAAATGAGTGAACACTTACTTACCTGTTCCAAGTCGCTGATTGACAATCGTTCGGAGCAAATTCGTAACGCCCTGGGCAATTTTCTGCAACACGTCGAACACGCCGCCCTGCTGCCTTATTTTAAGGAGTTCGTAGAAGCCTCTTATGCCCGCTTGGAATTCCGTGATACTGGCAAGACGGCGCGCTCAGTGCGAAAACTCTCTATATTGTTACATCGTGACTGGCGGGGAGCTCGCCAAGCTGCCTTGCGCACACTGATGGTTATGACCCTGATCAGTGTCGCCTGGGCGTATACTGGTTGGTTTCAGATGGCCTATTTGCTGTTAGGTGCATCCGTCATGCTAACGTTGTTTTCTACCAGTGAAAACCCGGCCAAAACCATGTACTACGTTTTTATCGGGCAAAGCTTCGGCGCGTTAACCGCGTTATTCGTGCAAGCCTTTATTTGGCCTCACGCAGATTCTATTCTTGCAATGGTATTGTGGTTGATGCCAATCATCCTATTTGCCGGCTTCCCGATGGCACACAACCGAACCGCTAACGGCGCCATGGATTTCAATCTGGTTTTTCTGTTGCTCATGCAACCGGCATTACACTATCAGTTTGAGCCACTCCAGGCGATCAGCATCGCCTTGGCCGTTATCGCTGCACCGATCCTCGCTTTGATCAGTTATCGATTGCTGTTTCCAACCAATTTGCGCAGTCGCCAGCAACAACTCATTCAGGCTCTGGAAGGCGACTTACACCAACTGCAGACGCGCACTCTCAGCAACAGTCAACGACAGCGCTATAAAGCCCGGTTGTATCACCGGCTCTTTAAACTCTATCAAATGGCTGACAAACTGGGCACCAAAGATAAACTGGCCTGTACGCGCTATTTGCTAAGGGTTCAACATCAGGTGGCAGAACATGAGTGATGAATGGCTTACCGTCTATTATGCGGCTAACCCACTGGAAGCACAGCTGCTAAAAGGGTTGCTGGAGACGCAACAGATCACGGTTAGGATGACTGATAACGGTATGGTTGGCGGGATAGGCGAATTGCCTGCCGACGCCATCGAAACACCGCTCAAGGTTCAGGCTGAACAGTATGAACAGGCACGTAAAATATTGACCAACTATGAGCAAGATCGACAACTCGAGATTACCTGTCCTCACTGTCAGGAGACAAACTTCTCAAATTTTGAGGTATGTTGGCAGTGCGGCAAAGATCTCGCTTAACCGTCGCTGGCAAGCGTTTAACCGCGTACTCCCTGGCAGCCGCCGCTGATCGATTACCATGTTGTTCGAGATAAGCCAGTTTCACCGGGCGGCGCACCTGCGTGTAACGCGCACCGCCTTTAATGTCGCCGTTGTGCTGTCGCAATCTGCGCGAGATGTCAGTGGTGATGCCGCAATACAAGCTATCATCTGCACAACGCAGTAAATAAACGAACCAACGTCCTTCTTCAGTTACAGTCACTGCTTGAAAGTCTCTGTCTTTAACCCAATAGCTGTATCATACCCTAATCATACGAAAGCCGTTAAGGAGCGACAATGAGCCGACATTTTGATCAAGCAGAAGGATTGTCTGAACAGCACGATCCAGAAACCCATCAGTACGTGTTTAACCAAACCATGATGCGAATTAAAGATCCTAAACGATCTCTGCAATTTTACAGCGATGTCATGGGCATGACGCTGGTTAAGCGACTGGATTTTCCTGAGATGAAGTTTTCGTTGTACTTTATGGCTGCGCTATCGCCGGAACAAAGAGAACAATGGTCAAAAGACCATGATGAGCGCATCAAGCAAACGTTTTCCCGGCCAGCGATGCTCGAATTAACTCACAACTGGGGTGACGAAGATAACGAAGCACTGTCATTTCACAGTGGTAACAGCGAACCTAAAGGCTTTGGCCATATCGGTTTTGCGGTACCTGACATTGATACCGCCTGCGAGCGTTTCGAGAAACTTGGGGTAGCCTTTCAAAAACGGCCGGCTGACGGCAACATGAAAGGTATCGCTTTTATTAAAGATCCCGATGGCTACTGGATCGAGATCTTTACTCCTGAGCGCTTACCTGAGTTACTCAGCGAGCATCTCTGATACTTTTTGCTCTAACGACGTCATACCGTGCTGGCGGCCAATGTCGAGCGCTTGCTGCGCTGACAGGCCGTCAAGCCAGGCCGCCCGCAACGCGAACAACGCCCCAACTCGGTTAGCCGACGCACAATGCACCATAATTCGTTTGTCGGCATGCATTAACAGCAGCCTATCCAACGCTCTGGCGTTGGCAAAAGTAACCCCTTTTGAACCGTCTACCGGCACATGATAAAAAGCAATGCCGGCCTTGGTGGTCCATTCCGTTTCGTTACTGCCTGCCATTTCCTCAACCGACAACAAACTGATCACAACGTCGCCACCCTGCTCGGCAAATTCTGTTATGTCGCGTTGATCCGGAGTACCCATGACCCATAACCGCTCACTGACTTGTTTCGGCGCTTCAATACCCTGTGACCAGGCACTCAATGAAAATAACATCACCAGCAATCCCGTGCAGGCGACAAACAATGATTTATGCATAATAAAACTCCTGTAAGATGACGTTTTATACTACTAACTTAAGCATAAAACAGATTATAAGCCATGACTTCATTACAGATATTAGTCGGTACCACTTCCGGCAACACAGAATACCTGGCAGACCATGCTGCCGAACTGATCAAACAACAGCTTCAGATAGAGGTTGAATTACACTACGAACCGGACTTATCAGAGCTTGATCAAAGCCAACCGTGGCTGGTCTTTATTGCCAGCCACGGCGCCGGTGATTATGCCGATTCGATGCTGGACTTCTACGATCAGATCCAGCAAATCACTGAACTTAAGTCGTTTCCCTATGCGATCGTGGCGATTGGCGAATCCTGTTACGACACATACTGCGCCGCTGGCCGGGACCTCGATAAACGGCTTGCACAATTAGGCGCTCATCGTCTGTGCCAAGGATTAGAGATCGATATGCTGGAAGATGACCCCGAACAGGCCGTCGAACAATGGTTGCCCAATTGGATCGAAGCACTGCGATCCTATACACAAAAATGATCAGTGGGATTAGGGCGCCGACGCCATGATCCTCGATCCTATCCACGGGGTTATGCACAGTAGCGCAGGCCTGTGATTAGATCAGGTATAAGATCACTTAAGGGCTGTCGTCGGCATGGGTATATGTTTGGGGATAACTTGGGTTGTGTATAAACAGGTGACTTATCCACGATCTATGATCCCAGCTTAAGGGATCTTACACACACTTTTTGATCGTTCGCAAAGCGAGATAAATAAAGCTCTGCAGCGATCTATTCACAGATATCCCCAAGCTAAAAGAAGTAATAATAAAAGATCTATAAAGATCAAATACTGATCTTATTTAGATCCTTTCTCAGCAAAGTGTAAAAATACAGATGCGCAAAAAATAACCTTTTCGATCTGAGTCAATTCACGTTAAAATACTCGGCTCGATCAAATCCTTTAACGCCATAGGTTCTGCTTAATGTCACACACCTCAAGTCAACAATTTGATGTTATCGTTGTCGGTGGAGGTCATGCCGGTACAGAAGCTGCCCTCGCCGCAGCTCGTATGGGCAGTCGTACGCTGTTACTCACGCATAATATTGATACCTTAGGGCAAATGTCCTGTAACCCAGCGATTGGGGGTATTGGTAAAGGCCATCTCGTCAAAGAGATCGATGCCTTAGGCGGGATCATGGCAAAAGCAGCGGATCGTGCAGGTATCCAATTTCGCACCCTCAACTCGTCGAAAGGCCCGGCAGTCCGGGCTACCCGAGCGCAGGCCGATCGCCAGCTTTACAAACAAGCCATTCGTTACGCGTTAGAAACACAGCCAAATCTCACGTTATTTCAGCAAGGCTGTGACGATCTGATCGTTGAAAACGATCGTGTCTGTGGCGTTGTTACCCAAATGGGCCTTAAATTTTTAGCCAATAATGTGGTACTAACCGTTGGTACCTTCCTTGGCGGCCAAATCCATATTGGTTTAGATAATTACCAAGGCGGTCGTGCAGGTGATCCGCCGGCTAACGCGTTAGCAAAACGATTGCGAGCATTGCCGTTACGCGTAGAGCGCTTAAAAACAGGTACACCACCCCGTATTGCCAGTAGCTCCGTTGATTTTTCGGTGATGCAGGAACAGCCTGGAGACAATCCGACGCCCGTATTTTCGTACATGGGTTCCCAAGCGGATCATCCCCGGCAAATATCTTGCTATATAACCCATACCAACGAATCAACCCACGATATTATTCGATCCGGACTTGATCGTTCGCCCATGTATTCAGGCGTTATCGAAGGCGTTGGTCCACGTTACTGTCCATCGATAGAAGATAAGATCGTCCGTTTTGCCGATAAAGCGTCGCATCAAATTTTTGTTGAACCTGAGGGGCTGGATACGTTCGAGCTCTACCCAAATGGTATTTCAACCAGCTTGCCGTACGACGTTCAGGAACGTTTGGTGCGCTCGATACGCGGTTTTGAACATGCCGTAATTACGCGTCCGGGCTACGCCATCGAGTACGACTATTTTGATCCTCGGGATCTGAAGCAGTCGCTCGAAACCAAAGTTATCGAAGGACTGTTTTTTGCCGGTCAAATCAACGGCACCACAGGTTATGAAGAAGCCGGTGCGCAAGGGCTTATCGCTGGTCTTAATGCCTCATTGCGAGCGCAGGGTAAAGACAGTTGGTCACCGCGTCGTGACCAAGCATACACAGGCGTATTGATCGACGATCTGTCAACCTTAGGTACGCAAGAACCTTATCGTATGTTTACCTCGCGGGCAGAATACCGATTACTATTGCGCGAAGATAATGCCGATATTCGATTAACTGAAAAAGGCCGTGAGCTTGGCTTGGTCGACGATGAGCGCTGGGCCGCTTTCAATACCAAAATGGAAGCGATCGAGCAGGAAAAACAGCGCCTCAAAGAAACCTGGGTGCATAAAGACCATGAACAAGTGGACAGCATTAATGCGTTAGTAAAAAGTCCTATTACCAAAGAAGTTAACGGTGAAGAACTGCTACGGCGTCCTGAAATTCATTACCGTGATTTGGTTAACACCCCCTTCTTTGCGCCAGGGCTCAGTGATCCTGCTGCAGCTGAACAGGTTGAGATACAAACCAAATACGCCGGTTATATTTCTCGCCAACAGGATGAGATCGCTAAACAACAGCGTCATGAGAACACGTTATTGCCAAGCAATTTCGACTACGCGTCGATAAAAGGCTTGTCCAATGAGGTTATTGCAAAATTAAATCAACACCAACCGGAAACCGTCGGCAAAGCGTCGCGCATTTCAGGCATAACCCCGGCAGCTATTTCAATGTTGCTCGTGCACCTGAAAAAACAAGGACTGTTGCGCAAAAGCGCGTAAGGAATCATCGTGAAAGCATCGTTAAAGGCGTTGTTGCAACAAACGCAAAGCAACGAATTGTTGTCGCTTGATGACAAGCGATTGGATTTGTTGGTGCAGTTAGTCGAACAACTGGATAAATGGAACAAAGCGTACAACTTGACCAGTGTTCGTGATCCTAAGCAAATGTTAAGTCGGCATATTGTTGACAGCCTGGTCGTCAGTCCCTTCTTACAAGGTGAACGGTTCATTGATGTCGGCACCGGACCGGGACTACCTGGGCTACCACTTGCTATCGCTAACCCGGACAAAGCGTTTGTTCTGCTCGACAGTTTAGGCAAACGAATTCGTTTTATTCGCCAAGTTTGTCACCAACTTAACATTACTAACGTAACGGCAGTGCAAAGTCGTGTAGAAGATTTTACCGAACACAGCCATTCGTTTGATGGTGTATTAAGTAGAGCCTTTGCCTCGCTTAATGATATGCTGAATTGGTGCGGCCATTTACCGAAAGTAGAAGGTAAATTTTACGCATTAAAGGGGCAATACCCTCAGCAAGAGCTGGACGAATTATCTCAGCAGTATAAGATTGATCAGATACAGCGGTTACAAGTACCTGGTATCGACGGCGAGCGACACATTGTCATCATCTCGCCGGCACACAGTTCGTCTTAGCACATTTCTTCTGGGCAAGAAATCCGATAACGATAAGAGGTTGAATACCCGTGGCGACTACCATTGCGATAGCGAATCAAAAAGGCGGCGTAGGCAAAACCACGACGGCTGTTAATTTAGCGGCTTCGATGGCGGCGACGCGGCGTAAAGTATTGTTGATTGACCTGGATCCGCAAGGCAATGCCACTATGGGCAGCGGCGTCGACAAGTACGACGTCGAAAACACCGTGTACGAACTGTTGGTGGATGAAAAACCTGTTAAAGACGTTGTTGAGACGGAAACCAATGGCAAATACCATTTGATCGCCGCCAACTCTGACGTAACAGCGGCGGAAATAAAGCTGATGGAATTTTTCGCCCGCGAAGTCCGATTACGTAATGCCCTCAAAGCGGTGCAGGACGATTATGATTTTATTTTCATTGACTGCCCTCCTTCACTTAACCTGTTAACGGTTAACGCAATGGCGGCAGCCGATTCGGTACTGGTACCGATGCAATGCGAGTATTATGCTCTGGAAGGTCTGACAGCGTTGATGGAGACCATCAGACAATTGGCTGACGTGGTTAACCCTGGCTTAGCCATCGAAGGCATATTGCGAACCATGTACGACCCTCGTAATCGTCTGGCCAATGACGTTTCTGAGCAATTGAAACAGCATTTTGGTGATAAAGTGTATCGCACGGTGATTCCACGTAATGTTCGATTAGCGGAGGCGCCGTCGTTTGGCGCTCCAGCCATGTACTACGACAAGTCTTCAACCGGTGCAAAAGCTTATTTATCATTGGCTGGTGAATTAATTCGCCGGTCTGAGCAGCGAGCAAACGCGGAAGTTAGTTAATGTTTAAGGGAAAAATATAACCTATGTCAGCTAAAAAACGAGGACTCGGACGCGGGCTCGACGCCTTGCTGACCAGTAATACAGCAAATCAGCAAAAGCACAGTCAACAAAGTACTGAGGCCGCTGAAATTGCTGTCGATAAAGGTGAACTGCAAAAATTGCCCATCGAGCAATTAAAACCTGGCCGTTACCAGCCGCGCAAAGACATGTCGCCGGAAGCTTTGGAAGATCTCGCTGCTTCGGTAAAAGCCCAGGGCATTATTCAACCTATCGTTGTACGCCCGGTTGCTGATGACCAATACGAAATCATTGCCGGTGAGCGACGCTGGCGGGCCGCTCAGTTAGCAAAACTTGATGTGGTTCCATGTCTGATTAAAGAAGTGGCTGATGAGGCTGCTGTCGCTATCGCACTGATTGAAAATATTCAGCGTGAAGATTTAAATGCGATGGAAGAAGCGACCGCATTGCAACGCCTGCTCGACGAGTTTCAGATGACTCACCAGGATGTCGCCCAAGCTGTCGGTAAGTCACGCACAACGGTCACCAACTTATTGCGGCTGAATAATCTTGAACCCGGTGTGAAGACGTTGCTAGAACGAGGTGATATCGACCTGGGTCATGCTAAGTTGTTGCTCGCACTACAAGGCGAGCAACAAACGGATGTGGCGCAACAAATCGTCGCGAAAGATTTAACGGTACGCGAATCCGAAAAGCTGGTTCGTAAAACCCTAGAACCCCCTAAAGAACAGGAAAAACCTCAGCCGGATCCTGATATTGAACGTCTTCAGACACAACTTGCTGAGACCCTTGGTGCCAAAGTAGCGATTAATCATGGTCGCAAAGGTAAAGGCAAAGTGGTCATTAATTACACCAGTCTGGATGAGCTGGACGGTATCCTTTCACACATAAAATAACGACGCCGACTAAGTTACTGTAGCCGTTGTAGAACTTTTGTTAAATGGCATTAAAAACAACGGCTGTAGGCAAATTTGTTTGCAATTAACGGGCAGATCTTTATACTAGCGCGAGTTTCATAGTGGCTGTTTATTGCGCCATAAAATTTATGACCAATGACCTAAGGTAATACGTGTGGTTCAGTCAATGACCCGAGTGGGTAGACAACTGGCTTTGAAAACCATTATCTGTCAATTGGTCGTTGTCGCTCTGCTGACCGTTGTCATCGCATTGAGCGTTAGTGGAACCGCTGCAGTAGCCGTTGTGTTCGGTGGATTAGCAGCTGTTGTTCCTAATGCCCTGTTTGGTGCTATCGCGTTTTTACACGCCGGAGCCAGGGCTAACCAGAAAGTTGTGAAAAGTTTTTTTGTAGGAGAAGGTATTAAGCTCGTGCTGACCGCAGTACTCATCAGTGCACTTTTTCTACTGACAGATTTTAATTCAGTGTGGCTTATGAGCGGCTTTGTTGTTGCTGTTATTTCACAATGGATTGCGCCAATTTCATTTTTAAAATCAACGTAACTGGGAAACAACATGGTAAGTGGAGAGCAAACTCCGACTCAGTATATTCAACACCACCTTCAAAACTGGACGGTCGGTGAAGGATTCTGGGCGGTAAATGTCGATACTATCTTCTGGTCCGTGTTACTGGGTGTGCTGTTTCTGTGGAGTTTCCGCAGAGTAGCAAAAAAATCCTCTGCGGGGGTACCTGGTAAATGGCAATGCTTTGTCGAAATGATTGTCGAGTTTGTCGACAACAGCGTCAAAGAGTCCTTTCACGGTAAAGATAAACTTATAGCACCTTTAGCCTTAACCATCTTTGTCTGGATCTTCCTGATGAACCTGATGGATTTGGTGCCGGTAGACTGGTTGCCAACGGCAGCTATGTATACGGGCTACTGGTTAGGGTTTGTTGATGATCCGCACGATGTGTACTTCAAAGTCGTTCCTACGACGGACTTGAACACCACATTTGCATTGAGTTTGAGTGTTTTCGCTCTGATCATCATCTACTCAATCAAATACAAAGGCCTTAAAGGTTTCACCAAAGAACTGACCCTGAACCCGTTTAACCACTGGTCTCTGATTCCGGTCAACTTTGTGCTGGAGAGTATTACTCTGTTAGCGAAACCAGCGTCACTGGCGTTGCGTTTGTTCGGTAACCTTTATGCCGGCGAATTGATCTTTATTCTAATTGCAATGATCGGCTTCTGGCAGTTGCCGGCGCACTTTGCATGGGCTGTGTTCCACATCCTGGTCATTGTATTGCAAGCATTTATTTTCATGATGTTGACCATCGTTTATCTGAGCATGGCATCGTCTGAACACTAATTTTTTTATCAAAAAGTTTTTGTTTTACTTTTTAACTTTAAATCTACTGAAAAACTGGAGAAATCAATGGAAACTGTAGTTGCTTTTACTGCTATCGCTGTATCAATCATGATCGGTCTTGCTGCACTGGGTACAGCACTTGGCTTCGGTATGCTGGGTGGTAAATTCCTTGAAGCTGCCGCTCGTCAACCTGAATTGGCACCACAGCTGCAAGTTAAAATGTTCATCGTTGCTGGTCTTATCGATGCTATCGCTATGATCGGTGTTGCGGTTGCATTGTTGTTCACGTTCGCAAACCCGTTCTTAACTCAGTTAGGCTAAGCGCGATTCGACGGTCACCAGATAAAGGAGGTCCGTTGTGGATATCAACGCAACTATAATTGGACAATCGATCGCGTTTGCAGTGTTTGTGTGGTTCTGCATGAAGTTCGTGTGGCCACCGATCATTAATGCCATCGAAGAACGTCAGAAGAAAATTGCTGACGGTCTGAATGCGGGCGAACGCGCTCAAAAAGATTTAGAAAAAGCCCAGGAAGACATTGCTGAACAGCTGAAAGAAGCGAAGCAGCAAGCGGCTGAAATCATCGAACAGGCGAAAAAACGTGGCGCTAAGATCGTTGAGGAAGAAACTCAACGTGGTCATGAAGAACGTGAAAAAATCGTTGCGGCTGGTCATGAGGAAGTCACTGCTGAACGTAACCGTGCACGCGAAGAATTGCGTAAACAGGTTGCTGTTTTAGCCGTTACTGGCGCTCAGAAAATCATCGAGCGTGAAATTGATAAAGACGCTCACAGTGACATCGTTGAAAAACTGGTCGCTGAACTTTAATTAAGGGGTTAGAGCTTATGTCAGAACTGACTACGGTCGCTCGCCCTTACGCAAAAGCAGCTTTTGATTTTGCTTTAGAACAGGGAGCGCTCGATAAATGGGCCGAAATGCTCGAATTTGCTGCCGCGGTAGCGAAAGACGAGACCATGGCGTCATTTTTGAGTAGCTCCGCTACTGTTGGTAAGACAGCTGAGGTGTTTATTGGCGTTTGCGGCGACGAGCTCGACGATAGCGCGAAAAACTTCATCAGAGTTATGGCAGAAAACGAACGTTTAACTGCCCTGTCAGCAGTCAGTGAGCTCTATCAGACGTTCCGTGCTGAATACGAAAAAGAAGTCGAAGTTGATGTGACTTCTGCTGTTAAGTTGCTCAAAGCGCAACAAACAGAACTCAGTAAAGCACTGGAAAAACGTCTGCAACGCAAAATTAAGCTGAACTGCAGTGTCGATAAGTCCATTCTTGGTGGACTCGTTATTGAAGCAGGTGACACGGTAATCGATGGCACCTTGCGCGGCAAGCTGGATCGGCTTGCCTACGCACTGCAATCCTAATTGGGGACTTGAGCATGCAATTGAATTCAAATGAAATCGCAGAACTGATCAAACAGCGAATTGAGAAGTTCGAAGTCACCAGCGAAGCTCGCAACGAAGGTACCATCATGTCCGTACAGGACGGTATCATTCGCATTCACGGCCTTGCAGATTGTTTGCAGGGTGAGATGATCGAGCTACCTGGTAATCGTTACGCTATCGCACTTAACCTTGAACGTGACTCGGTCGGTGCGGTTGTTATGGGCCCATACGCTGACCTTCAGGAAGGCGTAAAAGTAAAATCAACTGGTCGTATTTTGGAAGTACCAGTGGGTGAAAAACTGTTGGGTCGTGTAGTAAACACGTTGGGTCAGCCAATCGACGGTAAAGGCCCAATCGACGCCGATCGCTTCGAGCCAGTAGAAAAAATCGCTCCAGGTGTTATCGATCGTCAATCCGTTGATGAGCCTGTGCAAACAGGTTACAAATCCATCGACTCGATGATTCCAGTTGGCCGTGGTCAGCGTGAGTTGATCATCGGTGACCGTCAGACCGGTAAAACCGCGTTGGCCGTTGACGCCATCATCAACCAGAAAGATTCTGGTATTAAATGTGTTTACGTCGCCATCGGTCAGAAAAACTCAACAATCTCTGCGGTTGTTCGCAAGCTTGAAGAGCACGGTGCGTTAGAAAACACCATCGTTGTTGCTGCATCAGCTTCTGAATCAGCAGCACTGCAATACCTGGCAGCCTACTCTGGTTGTACCATGGGTGAGTTCTTCCGTGACCGCGGTGAAGACGCGTTGATCGTATATGATGATTTGTCTAAGCAAGCGGTTGCTTACCGTCAAATCTCATTGCTGTTGCGTCGTCCGCCAGGCCGTGAAGCATTCCCGGGTGACGTTTTCTATCTTCACTCACGTCTGCTAGAGCGTGCTGCTCGAGTTAATGCTGACTACGTTGAAAAATACACCGACGGTAAAGTGAAAGGCAAAACCGGTTCATTGACCGCTCTGCCAATCATCGAAACTCAGGCCGGTGACGTATCTGCATTCGTACCAACAAACGTTATCTCGATTACTGACGGTCAGATCTTCCTTGAAACTGACTTGTTTAACTCAGGTATTCGTCCTGCGGTTAACGCCGGTATCTCGGTATCTCGTGTTGGTGGTGCTGCACAGACTAAAATCATCAAGAAGCTTGGCGGCGGTATTCGTCTTGCCCTTGCTCAGTATCGCGAATTGGCTGCGTTCGCGCAGTTCGCATCAGACCTTGATGAGTCAACACGTGCTCAGTTGGAACACGGTCAGCGTGTTACCGAACTGATGAAGCAGAAACAGTACAAGCCAATGAGCGTGGCTCAGATGGCAGTGTCAATTTACGCCGTAGAAAAAGGCTTCCTGAAAGATGTAGCGATCGACAAAATCATGGATTTTGAAGAGTCGTTACAATCGTTCATGGCAAGCGAATATGCTGAGCTAATGGCGGAAATTAACAATACTGGCAACTATAACGACGACATCGATGCCCAATTGAAAGCAGCGCTTGAAAAATTCAAGCAAACGCAATCTTGGTAATCGCAGTTGGCCGCGCAAGCGGCCATTTGTCGTTGAGTTAACAGGAGAATCGTCATGGCCAGCGGTAAAGAGATAAAAACTCAGATCTCGAGTATCGGTAATACTCAGAAGATCACCAGTGCTATGGAAATGGTTGCTGCGTCTAAAATGAAAAAGGCGCAGGAACGGATGGAAGGTAACCGTCCGTATGCTGAAACCATTCGCAAGGTGATTGGTCATGTGGCGCGCGGTAACTTGGAATATCGTCATCCGTTTATGGAAGAGCGACAAGTTAAACGCGTTGGGTACATTGTTATTTCTACCGACCGCGGTTTGTGTGGTGGCTTGAACGCAAACGAGTTCAAAGCTGTCGTTAAGCACGCTAACGAGTGGAAAGAACAAGGTGTCGAATCGGATTTTGCTGCCATTGGTAGTAAAGCAACCGGCTTCTTCAAACGTTTTGGAGGCAAGTTGCAGGCGCAAGTATCGGGCATGGGTGATAAACCAGAACTGAAAGAAATTACCGGTTCGGTTCAAGTCATGTTGGATGCTTTCGAAGAAGGCAAAATCGATCGTCTTTACGTTGTGTTTAACAAATTTGTGAACACAATGACCCAATCGCCGACCATTCATCAATTGTTGCCATTGCCGCAATCAGAATCGGACGAAGAAGTACAGGCAGGTAGCTGGGATTACCTGTATGAGCCGAACCCCGAGAGCATTCTCGATACATTGATTCGCCGCTTCGTAGAGATGCAGGTGTACCAAGGTGTCGTTGATAACTTTGCCAGTGAGCAAGCCGCTCGGATGATTGCTATGAAGGCTGCAACGGATAACGCCGAAGAGCTGATTGATAAACTTCAGCTGCAATACAATAAGGCGCGTCAGGCGGCAATCACGCAAGAAATTTCGGAAATCGTGTCCGGCGCCGAAGCGGTATAACGCGGCAACGGTTAACAGAATTGAAGAGTTAGAGGATTAGTCATGAGTCAAGGTAAGGTCGTACAGATCATCGGCGCGGTTGTGGACTTTGAGTTTCCACAAGACTCTGTGCCAAAAGTATACGACGCACTGAAAGTGACCGAAGGTGACCTGAAAGATTTGGTGCTGGAAGTTCAGCAGCAACTTGGTGGTGGTATCGTACGTACCATCGCGATGGGTACAACTGACGGTTTGCGTCGTGGCATCGTCGCTGAGAACACCGGCGAGCCAATCATGGTTCCAGTGGGTAAAAAGACCCTGGGCCGTATCATGAACGTATTAGGTCAGCCTATCGATGAAGCAGGCCCTATCGGTGAAGAAGAGCGTATGTCGATTCACCGTGCAGCGCCTAGCTACGAAGATCAGTCAAACACTAACGAGCTACTGGAAACTGGTATCAAGGTTATCGACTTGATTTGCCCGTTTGCTAAAGGTGGTAAAGTTGGTTTGTTCGGTGGTGCCGGTGTTGGTAAAACCGTAAACATGATGGAGCTTATCCGTAACATCGCAATCGAGCACAGCGGTTACTCAGTATTCGCTGGTGTTGGTGAGCGTACTCGTGAGGGTAACGACTTCTATCACGAAATGAACGACTCTAACGTACTGGATAAAGTATCGTTGGTTTACGGTCAGATGAACGAGCCACCGGGCAACCGTCTGCGTGTTGCATTGACCGGTTTGACCATCGCGGAAAAATTCCGTGACGAAGGTCGTGACGTGCTGTTCTTCGTGGATAACATTTACCGTTATACACTGGCCGGTACTGAGGTATCAGCCCTGTTAGGCCGTATGCCTTCAGCGGTAGGTTATCAGCCGACATTGGCTGAAGAAATGGGTGTACTGCAAGAACGTATCACCTCAACCAAAACGGGTTCAATCACATCCGTACAGGCCGTTTACGTTCCTGCCGATGACTTGACTGACCCATCACCAGCAACAACCTTTGCGCACTTGGATGCAACGGTTGTATTGAACCGTGATATCGCATCACTGGGTATCTACCCTGCGGTTGACCCATTGGATTCAACGTCACGTCAGTTGGACCCTCTGGTTATTGGTGAAGAGCACTACAACACGGCTATGGGTGTTCAGGAAGTGCTTCAGCGTTATAAAGAGCTGAAAGACATCATCGCGATCCTGGGTATGGACGAGCTGTCTGAAGAAGACAAGCGGACTGTTGCCCGTGCTCGTAAGATCCAGCGCTTCTTGTCACAGCCGTTCTTCGTTGCGGAAGTATTCACTGGCTCGCCAGGTAAATACGTTTCGTTGAAAGATACTATCGCTGGCTTTAAAGGCATTTTGGAAGGTGAGTATGATGACCTGCCAGAACAAGCCTTCTATATGGTTGGTAGCATCGAAGAAGCGGTAGAAAAAGCCAAAAACCTGTAACCAACCTGGAGGTTTAAATGGCCACAAGTACATTGAACCTGGAAGTGGTTAGCGCCGAAGAGAAACTGTTCTCCGGCGCTGTGCAAACCGTTCAGGTTTCCGGTAGCGAAGGTGAACTCGGTATTTATCCGGGACACGCGCCACTGCTAACGAAAATCAAACCGGGAATGGTTCGTTACGTTAGCGAAGCAGGCGACGAGGAACTCATGTACGTTGCCGGTGGTGTATTGGAAGTCCAGCCGGGTCAAGTTATCGTACTTGCCGATATTGCAGTACGTGGTGATGACCTGGATGAGCAAGAAGCAGAATCTGCGCGTAAACGTGCAGAGGAAGCCATTGCTGATCAAAGTGCCGATGTAACCTATGCTGAAGCGATTGCTGAATTGTCGCGTGCATTGGCTCAGCTGGAAGTTATCCGCAAGCTAAAACGCTAGTCTTGTTAAAAATAAGAAAAGGCCTTGTTGTCTCTACAACAGGGCCTTTTTTGTCTGTAAACTAGTGTAATTGATGAACACAAGAAAATAAGGACATACCCCCATGAAATTACGCGTTGTCATACTGGCGGCAGGTAAAGGAACACGGATGCGTTCTAATCTACCCAAAGTACTGCATAAAGTCGCCAATAAAGCCATGGTTCAGCATGTGATCGATTGCGCTCGCTCACTTCGTCCTAACGCCATTGATCTGATTTATGGTCATGGCGGTGACGCGCTGAAAGCTGCCATCAGCGGTGATGACCTGAATTGGGTTGAGCAGGCGCAGCAACTCGGTACGGGACATGCCGTACAGCAAGTATTACCACACCTGCAAGACGACGAAAACGTGTTAATTCTTTATGGGGATGTGCCTTTATTGACCCAGTCGACGGTACAGCGTTTACTCGACGCGAGTGCAGAGAGCGAGTTGGGATTATTAACCATGTACCTGAATAATCCGATGGGCTACGGTCGTATTATTCGCGATGACGATGAAAAAATTCAGGGCATTGTCGAGCAAAAAGACGCAACCTTAGATCAACTGCGCATTAACGAAGTGAATACCGGTATTATGGTTGCTTCCGGTGCCCATTTAAAACAATGGCTAAAGGACCTCAGTAACGATAATGCACAACAGGAATATTACCTGACCGACGTTGTTGCGATGGCGGCAGAACAAGGCATTACCATTGCCTCAGCGCAACCGGATGACACGACCGAGGTTGAAGGTGCCAATAACCGCCAGCAGTTGGCCGCACTAGAACGTGCGTTCCAATGGCGCATGGCAGAACAGGTGATGACCGCAGGTGCGACCTTGATTGACCCGGCCCGCTTCGATTGCCGGGGCGAACTGAGTGTTGGTTCGGATGTGGTAATTGACGTGAATGCGGTCTTTGAAGGTACGGTTAAGCTTGGCAATGGCGTTATTATTGAACCCAATTGTGTGATCAAAGACGCAGAAATCGGTGACGGAACCCTTATTCGGGCCAACAGTCATATTGAAGGCGCCCGCGTTGCATCGAACTGTAAAGTCGGGCCGTTTGCTCGGCTTCGTCCCGGCGCGGAGTTAGCTGATGAAGCGCAAGTGGGCAACTTTGTCGAAATGAAAAAGAGTCGCCTGGGTAAAGGCTCCAAGGCAAGTCACCTGACCTACCTTGGTGACACTCAGGTTGGTGAATTTGCCAATATTGGTGCAGGCACGATTACCTGTAACTATGACGGCGTTAATAAGTCCCTGACCGAAATCGGTGATGGCGCGTTTATTGGCTCAAACAGCTCATTAGTGGCGCCAGTAAAAATTGGTGATAATGCAACCGTTGGGGCGGGCTCCGTGATTACCCGAGAAGTGGGTGCTGACGAACTAGCGGTAGCCCGAGGCAAACAACGTAATATCAGTGGCTGGCAACGCCCTCAGAAAAAAGGAAGTTAAACTATGTGCGGTATTGTGGGAGCGACCTCAGAACGTCGCGTAAGTGGTATTTTGCTTGAAGGACTCAAGCGCTTGGAGTATCGCGGCTATGACTCAGCCGGTGTTGCGGTTATTGATAACGACCAGCATTTACAAAGCACGCGTCGTACCGGAAAAGTACAAGAGTTGGTTGACGCGATAGAAGCTAATCCATTGGATGGAACCATTGGTATTGCGCACACGCGCTGGGCAACGCACGGCGGTGTAACCGAAGCCAATGCACACCCTCACCTGTCTGAGGGTGAAATTGCCGTAGTTCATAACGGCATTATCGAAAACCATGAATCACTACGCGAGCAGTTGCAGACGTTGGGTTATCAGTTTAATAGCCAGACCGATACCGAAGTTATCGCTCACTTGATTCACCACGAACGTAAGCAACAGCCAGACCTGTTGGCTGCCGTAAAGGCCGCTGTGCGCCAGCTTGAAGGTGCTTACGGAACTGTGGTGATGGACACCAAAGATCCCGAGCGGCTGGTGGTCGCCCGTTCTGGCAGCCCGTTGGTTATCGGACTCGGCATTGGCGAAAACTTCGTTGCGTCTGATCAGCTGGCGCTATTACCGGTTACACGTAAATTCATTTACCTGGAAGAAGGTGATGTTGCTGACATCACTCGCACCAGCGTTACCATTTTTGATGAAAACGACCAGCGCATCGAACGCAAAGTGGTTGAATCCGACAGCACCTATGATGCCGGCGGCAAAGGCCAGTATCGTCACTTTATGCTGAAAGAAATTCACGAGCAGCCAATCGCCGTGCGCAATGCGCTGGAAGGCCGGTTGTCGAGCGAAACGGTTCTCGATGATGCCTTTGGTAAAGGCGCGGCGGAGTTGTTTAAAACGGTTGAACACGTACAAATCATTGCCTGTGGTACCAGCTATCATGCAGGTATGGTGGCACGCTATTGGCTCGAGTCTTTGGCTAACGTTTCATGCAGTGTCGAAATCGCATCAGAATTTCGTTACCGCAAATCCTATGTTCACCCAAACAGCTTATTGGTCACCATCTCGCAAAGCGGTGAAACCGCAGACACGTTGGCGGCATTACGACTCTCAAAAGAGCTGGGTTACAAAGGCAGCTTAACCATCTGTAACGTCGCCACCTCATCCATGGTGCGTGAATCTGACCTTGCCTTCATGACCCGCGCTGGTGCCGAAATCGGCGTTGCATCAACCAAAGCTTTTACTACCCAATTAACGGGCTTGTTGATGCTGACAGTGGCGCTGGGTAAATACCGTGGCATGTCGGAGCAACAACAGGCAGCCATTGTGAAAGCGCTGCAGGCACTGCCGGCCAAACTGGAAGAAGCCGTTGCGCTGGCTGACGATATTGAAGCATTGGCGCCCGACTTTGCGAACAAAGAACATAGCCTGTTCTTGGGGCGTGGCAATCAGTACCCGATTGCGATGGAAGGTGCGCTTAAGCTAAAAGAAATTTCTTACATTCACGCCGAAGCCTACGCTGCGGGTGAATTAAAGCACGGGCCACTGGCGCTGATTGATGAAGAAATGCCGGTGATCGTGGTTGCACCGAACAACGAACTGCTCGAAAAGCTGAAATCCAATGTCGAAGAAGTGCGTGCCCGCGGTGGTTTGATGTACGTCTTTGCCGATAAGAACGCGCGCTTTAAGAGCGATGAGACATTGAATGTTCTTAACGTCTGTCACTGTGACGAGATTGTGGCTCCCATTGTGTACACCATCCCATTGCAGTTGCTTTCGTATTACGTTGCAATCATAAAGGGTACCGATGTTGACCAGCCTCGTAACCTGGCGAAATCGGTTACTGTGGAGTAAAAAAAGGGCCGTATGGCCCTTTTTTTGTCAACAAAGTTGACTATCTTGGAGTTTCTCTATGGCTCACCAACACCATCACCACCACCACCATCATGACAGTGCATCTGAGCGAATTGGCTGGGCATTTTTTCTAAATCTGTTTTTTACGATTATTGAGTTTATTGGTGGCGTGCTCACCAACAGCACTGCAATTCTGGCTGATGCGGTCCACGATTTGGGCGACAGTCTTTCCATCGGAATGGCATGGCTGCTAAATAAAATCAGCGGCAAACAGGCATCCCACACCTTTACTTATGGCTATCAACGAATGTCATTAGTGGGTGCGTTTATTAATGCTGTGGTTCTTATCACGGGCTCCGCCTGGGTTTTGTATACCGCTATACCGAGACTATGGGACCCGGTGATGCCTCAGGCGGAAGGAATGGCATTGTTAGCCGTTTTTGGTGTCGCCGTTAATGGGTTTGCCGCCTTTAAGCTGAGCAAGGGACAGACGCTGAATGAGCGGGTGCTCAACTGGCACTTGTTAGAGGATGTGCTCGGTTGGGTCGCTGTACTGATCGTGGCGATTATTTTGATGTTTGTCGACTGGCCTATTTTAGACCCGTTGTTGTCGATTGTATTTACGCTGTTCATTTTGATTAATGTTTTACGGTCACTGGTGGCTACCATCAAATTATTTGTGCAGGCGTCACCAAGTCCCCAGGTATACGCGGATATCAAGCAGAAACTGGTTAGCCTGAACGATGTTGCCGACGCGCATCATTTACATTTCTGGTCATTAGATGGTGAACGTCATGTATTAACGGCGCATATTGTGGTATCAAGAGAGTTAAGCAGTGAGCAACGCGCGCGCTTAAAGGCTCTGATTTCAGAAACGCTTGCGCCTTATAAGCTTGCGCACACGACAATTGAACTGGAGTATCCAGACGAGAATTGTCGGGATAATTAACTCGGTTATGTTTTAAAGCGGAGATTGGCTATGGAATTATTCGGCAGTTATACCTCACCTTATGTTCGGCACATTCGAATTGCGTTAGCTGAGACCAAAACGGAGTTTTCGTTTACCGAAACCGATCATGACATGAGTGCGAAACTGAATCCGGCGAAGAAAGTCCCTTTTTTGCACCATAAAGAACTCCGTTTTCACGATTCCAGCAGTATTTTGAAGTACGTTCGGGAAAAAGCCGGAGAGCGCTACTTTGCCGATGTCAAAGACTACGATCAGTATTGCCTGGTGAATACCGCATTGGACGCGTCGATAAACTTGTTCTTGCTGGAGCAGCAAGGTGTGACGCCGGACAACAATGCGTATATGCAGCGCCAGCAGAGCCGCGTAGACGATATTCTTGCCTTAATGGAAAGCAAAGAACACGCGGTGGCGTACGAAGGTCCTCATCCTTTCAGTGATGGCGAGCTGCGTTTAGGCTGCTATTTAAGCTGGGCAGCCTTTAGAAACCGTTTGGTTTTGAGCGAGTATCCGCAATTGCAGGAATTCGTCGATAAACTTAACGACTACCCACTGTTTGCCGATACTCACCCTGAAATTAAACCTACGGTTATCGAGTAAGCTGCGCCGCATTATGCGGTATCTCTTGATTGAGCAGTTTATTATTCATGGAGTAGTCGACGGGCACATCGATTAAATGAACCCCGCCCTGCTCCATGCATTTTTTCATAAGCGGCTGTAGTTCGTCCGTGCTGTTGAGGCGGTAGCCGCTGGCACCGTAGGCTTCGGCGTACTTAATAAAATCGGGATTATTAAAGTCCAGACCGAAATCGCTTAACCCCATATCTTGCTGTTTCCACTTAATCATGCCGTAGGCGCTGTCATTAAGCAGCAGAACCACCAGATCCTGATTCAAGCGGACGGCGGTTTCGAGTTCCTGCGAGTTCATCATAAAGCCACCATCGCCGCAGATGGCGACGACTTTTCTGTCCGGGAACACCAATTTCGCGGCCATTGCCGATGGTAAACCGGCTCCCATCGAGGCTAATGCATTGTCGAGTAATACTGTATTGGGCTCGCGGGCAGGATAGTTTCGCGCAAACCAGATTTTATAGATGCCGTTGTCCAACGCGATAATGCCATCGTCAGGCATCACATCACGGACTTCCTCAACCAGCCGCTGCGGCAACATCGGAAAGCGGTCATCATTGGCACCTTCATCGGTGTGATCACGCATGTGATCTCTGACCTTCAGCATAAAATCAAAGTCCCAATGAGGCTGGGGTTCGATACCTTCTTTGAGTTGCCAAATGCTGTTACCAATGTCACCAATCATGCTGGCGTGAGGGAAGTAAACCGAATCAACCTGAGCACTCTGAAAATTGATGTGAACAACTTTTCGTTGGCTCGAGTCGGCGCGCATCATAAAGGGTGGCTTTTCAACCACGTCGTGGCCGACATTTAAGATAAGATCGGCTTGCTCAATGGCGCGGTGTGGGTAATCACCGTCGGAAACCGCCGCGTTACCCAGCCAACGGGGATGATCCTCGTTGATGACGCCTTTGCCCATTTGTGTGGTAACGAACGGAATTCCGGTTTTGTCGACAAAGGCGCGTAGCATCTTAGCGGTAATTTTGCGATTGGCTGCTGCACCGATCAGCAATAACGGGTGTTTTGCTTCCTGCAACAGGTTTAGCACATGCGTTACCGCTTTATATTCAGGAATTGGACGGCGCGAGAAGCTGGGTTCAATGGGGTTCGCGTCAACGTCTTCACTGGCGACATCGTCTGACAATTCAAGGTGGGCCGCACCTGGACGTTCTTCTTCGGCGCGGCGGAACGCTTCTCGGACATGTGCCGGTATGCTTTTCGCGCTGATGATGGGCTGGGTATATTTGGTGATCGGGGTCATCATGTCGACCACATCGATGATTTGAAACTGGCCTTGCTGGCGTTCTTTTATCGGTTTCTGCCCCGTTATCACGACCATGGGCATGGCTCCCAGCTGTGCATAGGCGACCGGGGTGACTAAATTGGTTGCGCCCGGACCTAAGGTCGACAGACAAACTCCAGGTTTACCGGTAAGCCGACCATAGGTTGCTGCCATGAAGCCAGCGCCTTGTTCATGCCGCGTAATAATCAGTTTAATCGATGATTTTGACAGTGACTCCAGTAAATCGAGGTTCTCCTCACCCGGAATGCCAAAAATATATTCTACGCCTTCGTTTTCAAGCGCTTTAACCATCAGATCCGATGCTTTCACGTCGCTCTCTCCTTGCGTATTGAATCATTTGTATTGGGGGTTACGTAAAGCGTAGGACATATGATCAAAAAAGGCGGCTTAAGTCGCCGCCTTTTTACGTTTCTGCCGGTGATGAATTACGAGTCTTCACCAGTCATTTCCTGCAAACGGTTACGCAACTCTTCGTCGTTTTGCGCTTGCTGAATGATTTGGTTGTACTCTTGAGGTGTTAAGCCAGCGTCTTCAACGGCCGCAATCATTTCTTCCTGTGCAGACTGCTGAATAGTACGAGCTTCCTCCTGGTTCTCAGCGTTTTGGAATTTTTCGCGATACTTTTCAGTAACGGCTTGTACGTCTTCCATCGCTGTTACAAACTTGACCAGCATGCCTTCAGTAATTTTCTGTTGAGCTTGCTGCTGAGCCATTTGTTGAGCTGCTTGCCCTTGTTGTTGAGCGATAGCGGCTGTTGAACCAAAGGCCATAACGGTTGCTAATGCGATTAATGTCTTTTTCATAATAGACTCCTAAGTGTTGTCTGGAACTAAATTTGCTCACTGTACCTAAAGCGAAGACCGTGCCAGTTTTGCAAATCATTGATTATTAATGAAAAATATTAAATTGAATGATTTGTAGAGCAGCGTCGGGTGAAAACCTGTATCGTTTTGATACAGTTGGAGGAGCATGAATGACAAAAAGATACAGTTTAAACCTGTCGAGTTTGCAGAAACGACTACTGCTTTATGTTGTCGTTCCGATGATCGTGATATCCGGTGTCGCAATCAGTTTTGGTTTGCAGCTAATGGCGCAACAAGAAGAACAGCGATTAAAAGCGGATTTGGAACTGTTGGGTCGTGCCATTAGCTTACCGATAAGTGATGCTTTATTAACCAATGACTTACCTGCGGTGCAGGCTAACTTAGACTCGGTGTTCTCAATTGGTCGAGTCTACGGTGCCTCGGTTTATAATGTAGAAGGCAATCAGGTTGCGGAAGCCGGTATTACCGAAACGGATCTGTCTAACAGCTTTCTCGCCCAGCAAACGGTAGAAACCGGTGTCACACAAGACGATTACCGACGTGTCGAAGGGCAAGACGTGTTCTCCCAGTTTATGCCAATCATTGACCGTGGCGGACGTATCATCGGCTTACTGCAGATCAATCGAAAGGCCAGCGATTTTGATGAACGATTTGCGCAACTGAGTAAGGTGGCCTGGTTTAGCTGGGCGGCGTTTGCATTAGTTACCATTGCGGTGCTTATTTTTGGTCATTATCGCGGCGTTGGCCGCCACGTTGTGGAATTAAAAAATGCCATGCGACGCGTGGCTGAGGGTGATCGCGATATTCGTGTAACGCCTCAGGGCCCAAGTGAGATCGCTGAAATCAGTGACGGCTTGAACCGCATGCTGGACAGTATCGACCGTGCGGAACAGGAATTAAAGCAGCGTCGCCAACAGGAAGAAAAGTTGCAACAAGCGCTTCGTGAGCAAGAAAAAATGGCGGCAATCGGCAGTGTCGCCAGCGGTGTTGCGCATGAGCTTGGTGCGCCGTTGACGGTGATTGATGCGCGCGCCAAGCGATTATTAAAAAACAACACCAATAGCGAAGAGATACGTCAGTTGGATGCTGTCCGCGGACAAGTCCAACGGCTGACCGGGCTGGTTAATCAATTATTAGCGTTCTCTCGCACCCCGGTTGCTGAGCGTAAGCCTTGTGAGGTGCAACAACTGCTCGCCAGAGCCATTCAAAGTATTGGTTATGAGCGCGATGATGACCCGATAAAAATACGCGTTGATGGCCAGGTTTCGTCGTTGATTAATGTCGACGATAAGCGCTTTGAGCTGGCGCTGATCAATGTATTGAGAAACGCCCTACAGGCAGCGAAGTCAGAAATTGTGGTGTCGTTACGGGGTGGTGATACGGTAGAAATCTGTGTTTGCGATGATGGACCCGGGATCGACGACGCCATGAAAAACACCGCCACACAACCCTTTAACAGTACCAAGCCGCAAGGCAAAGGTACCGGTCTGGGGTTAACCATTGTCAGCCACGTGATGACCGATCATCACGGGTCGATGACTCTGGAAAATGCGGAGCATGGTGGCTGCTGTGTACGGTTGCGTCTGCCAGCAAGTAAGGAGTAAAGGGTATGAGTATGAATAAGGCCTGGGTAGCGGTTATTGAGGATGATCCGGCACTGAATGAGTTGCTGGTCGAAGAGCTTGAGGCAGAGGGCTACCGTGTAACGCATCATGGCAGTGTCGAAGACTATCTCAGCCAGGAGGGGCAGCCGGATGTGGTGGTAAGTGACATTCGTCTACCGGGAACCTCGGGCATGTCGCTGTTGCAAACGTTACAGCAACAGAATAATCCACCCGCGGTGTTGTTGATCACCGCGTTTGGCACGGTTGATCAGGCGGTTGATGCACTGAAACAGGGGGCCGCAGACTTTCTGACTAAACCGCTGGACGTAGAACACTTGTTGCTGAGCGTGCAACGAATCCTTGAGCACCGCAGTTTAAAACAAGAACTGAACCGCTTTAAAACCCAGCAGACCGGCCCCGCCGGAATGATTGGGCAAAGTCCGGCGATGCGAAAGCTTTACACCCAAATCGAGCAAATTGCAGCGGTGGATGGCAGCGTGCTGATTTTGGGTGAGAGCGGTACCGGGAAAGAGCTGGTGGCGCGAGCGATTCATCAGCTCAGCGAGCGGCGGGACAAGTCGTTTCAGGCGGTTAACTGTGCCGGTATCCCGGCCGACTTGATGGAAAGCGAGTTCTTTGGTCATGAGGCCGGCGCCTTTACGGGTGCGAAAGGAAAACGCAGCGGACTATTGAAGCAAGCGGATGGTGGTACGCTGCTACTGGACGAAATTGGTGAAATGCCGATGGCGCTGCAAGCTAAATTACTCAGAGTTTTGCAGGAGGGTACGCTGCGTGCTGTGGGGAGTGATAAGGAAGAGCGCGTTGATGTGCGAATTCTGGCGGCAACGCATCAAAATCTCGAACAAAACGTCGAACAAGGCAGCTTTCGGCAGGATCTTTTTTACCGCTTGGAGACCTTCTCGCTTTACGTACCGGCATTGCGCGAGCGCGGGGAAGATATCGAGCGGTTGGTGCGTCACTTCATTAATGAGCTTCAGAATGAGCAACGTATCAAGGATATTGATAGCGATGCGTTGGAGGCACTTTACCGATACCCGTTCCCGGGTAATGTTCGCGAGTTGCAGAATGCGATAGAACGAGCGATGGCGTTCAGTGCGGATGACACCATCCACTGTGATGACTTACCCAAACGGATTCTTGAATACAGTGGCCCAGATCAGGGCAGTCTGAAAAATGAGTGGCCCACCTTGCATCAGTTGCAGGAGGACTACATCAAACGGGTGATGCAACACGTCGAGGGCAATAAGTCGAAAGCAGCAGATATACTGGGTATTACTCGGCGAACGCTATACCGCTGGCTTGATGACCAGGGTGATCAAAGCGAGCGCTAAGAACGTATCCAGAGCACAGATAACACGTGAGTTAAGGAGAGTGTAGTGAAGATTTTAATGGTACTAACCTCACACGATGAGCTTGGTGATACCGGCAACAAAACGGGCTTTTGGGTTGAAGAGTTTGCAGCCCCTTATTATGTCTTTACCGATGCTGGCGCGGAAGTCACCATTGCGTCGCCAAAAGGTGGGCAGCCTCCGATTGATCCAAACAGCGCTGCTGAAGATGCGCAGACTGAGGCAACGCGTCGTTTCGATAACGATGAGAGCGCGCAGCAAAAACTTGCAACCAGTTGTAAGTTGGATGAAATCAATGTTGACGATTTTGATGCCATTTTTTATCCCGGTGGACATGGACCGCTTTGGGATCTGACCAATGATGAGCATTCGATTCACTTAATTGAACAGTTCTGGAGCAAAGGCAAGCCGGTTGCAGCCGTTTGTCATGCGCCAGCGGTGTTGCTCAACGCGAAAACGCCGGCCGGAGACCCGATCGTTCAGGGGCGAACGGTGACAGGTTTTAGTAACTCTGAAGAAGAGGCGGTTGGGTTAACCTCGGTGGTGCCGTTCCTGTTAGAGGATGCGCTCGGTGAGAAAGGCGGGCATTATCGCAAAGTCGATGATTGGCAAGCTTATGCGGTGCAGGACGGTATGTTAATCACCGGTCAAAACCCGGCTTCGTCAGAGCAAACCGCGGAACGCCTTCTGGACGTACTAAGAGCGATGGTTTAACCCATCGCTCTCAATCATTAGCTGTTAAAAGCGTCGGCTCCACTCTAGGCCGACGCTGAGCTGACGGCCGATACCAGGCTCAAAAGAGCGGCCACTGCCTTGATTGACGACCACCGAGCCGACGTAGGCCTTATCGGTAATATTATCCAACAATAACCAACCCTCGAGTTGATGCTCTCCCCACTGCCAGGACTTTCTGACGGCGGCATCAAATAAGGTATAACTTGGCGCCTTGACTTGATTATTGTCCGAGCTGTAGGCCGAATCCCGATAACGAGCTGACACTTGCACTTGCCATTGCTGTGGCAGTGCATAATTGATTCTGCCGTACCATTGATTTTTCGCGACACCAGGTAATTGATTACCCGTTAACTCGCCGGCTTCGAACGTTGCAGACAGATGAGTATATGATACCCATGCGTCAAGTCTGTCATTGATCAGTGACCCCTGCAGTGAAAGTTCGAGACCTTCGCGAGCGGTTTTGGCAGCGTTACGATAAGTTGTACGGCCATCATTGGACTGATCCACAAGAATTTCGTTGTCACTGCGGATATCAAAGACAGACAGGCCTAAGCGCCAGTTTTCGGCGATATACGCTTTTAGTCCGGCTTCCAACTGTTTGTTGGTGGAGGGCATTAGCTCTGTGTTAAGACCACTGCCCTGGTTGCGATAAGCCAACTCAGTCAGGGTTGGTGTTTCGAAGCCTTCACCATAACTCAGGTAGCTGCTGATGGTTTCGGACAGTTGCCATGTGACTGCTGCGGCAGCGGATAGCTCATCAAAGGTTTTGCCGCCGCTGTCATCGGGATTTGCCGGGCTAATGTAGTAGTCCATAACCCGATAATCGAGCTCGTTATAGCGAATACCTGCATTTACCTGCCAGTTGTCGGCAAGCTGCCAGTCAGAGCGTAAATAAAGGCTTTGACTGTCTATGTGGTTGAACTCATCGCGCCGCAGTTCGCCACGGCTGCCATTATCATTAACCAAACCAAAACGATGATCCTGCTGGCTTTCATGCATCCAACCGCCGCTGATATCAAGTTGTTCGCTAAGTTGCCATTGAGCGAAGGCATGCAGTCCCTCAAATTGTCGCGACAAATCGATAACCGCGCCAGAGCTGGTTAAGTCAGCACCAGAAAACGGTAGAAACTGGACAATATCGCGATCGCCCTGCCAGGCCGAAAGACGATAATTTTGGTGATCGGTTTCATAGCGCCAGCTTAAAGAGCCTTGCCGATGATGGATACGTTTCCGGGTATCAAAATCGATAGCGCGTTGTACCGTTTGCGTGGGGTCAGCGCGCCAGTCAGCCGGGGTTAACGCGCTAGGGTCCTGCAACAGCGGTGCATAATTATTGTCATAGCGCAGCACCAACTGCTGGTTATCGCTCAGTGTCATGTACCAGCGCAAGGCCTGCTGTTGGCGTTCTGCGCGGTTATGTGGCCGCGGACCATCGGTTGTGAAGTCGGTTGCCATCAGTTTTAACTGATGTTGCTCGCCGGCGTATTGAAGATCGGCACCGTAACGTTGCAGGTTGTCTGCCGATTGTTTTGTACTCAACGCTATCTGGCTACTCATCGGCGCTTGGCTTTGCCATTCGACAACACCGCCACCGGCGTTACCGTAGAGTACGGCTAATGGCCCTCTTAGCACTTCAATGCTGGCAATATCATCCAGCATAATGCTTGAGGTTTGTGCCTGACCGTCGGGCATCGATAACGGAATGCCATCAATATTCAGTTGCAGGCCACGTACGCCGAAAGCCGCGCGGGCTCCGAACCCCCGTATTACCAGCCGAGTATCCTGTGCATAGTTATAGCGACTGTCGGCTTGAATGCCGGGAATGCCCTCGAGCATATCGCCAGCATCGATGTTGAGCGACGGTAGCTGTTGAGTGGTGTCTACCCGAGTCACACTGGCTGGGCTGGTCAGCCAGGACTGTTGGCTTTGCGTCGCCGTAACGACAACATGTTCATCAATTTTCTCGGGGGCTGTTTGTTGTGCGTAACAAAATGGGGCTGCCATAAATGGCAACCCCAGTAACGTTCGATACTTCATCATAACTCAGTCTGCTGCGGGTGAAAGTTTGATTAAACGACCATTGTCTTCGTCGCTGAGGATGTACAACATGCCGTCAGGCCCTTGTTCGATATCCCGAATGCGAAAATCAATATCGCCGTCGAACAGACGTTCTTCATGAATCATGCGACCCTCTTCAAGATCCAACCGGGCAATCATTTGTCCGCGCAGAGCGGTAACTAACAGATCCCCCTGCCAATGCTTAAACTGATCGCCGGTGTAGAAGATTGAACCAGCAGTCGCAATCGATGGCAGCCAATAATAATAAGGTTGCTCCATACCCTCTTTGTGCGTACCAATACCAATTTCACCGCCGCCGTAATCTTCGCCGTAAGTGATGGTTGGCCAGCCATAGTTCTTACCGGCTTTCGGAATGTTAACTTCGTCACCGCCCTGTGGACCATGTTCAATCGTCCATAGTTCGCCGGTGTCCGGATGGATAGCGGCACCCTGGACGTTACGATGACCATAAGACCAGATTTCGTCCAGCGCGTCGTCATCGCCAACGAAGGGGTTATCTTCAGGAACACTGCCATCGGGCCAGATGCGGACAATTTTACCGTGATGATTATCCAGTGTTTGCGCATCTTCCATACGAGAGTAACGGTCACCTAACGTAATAAACAGGTGCCCCTCAGGTGAAAACACTAAACGAGAGCCAAAATGGGCGCCGCTTTCATACTTAGGTGCCTGTCGGAAAATGACTTCGCCGTCGACCCACTGGTCGCCATCAAGTTTACCGCGCATAACGGCGGTACTGTTACCCTCACCACCGCTTTGATTCGGCTCTGAGTAACTGATGTAAACCCAGCCGTTGTTGCTGAAATCCGGATCGATATTGACGTCCAGTAGCCCGCCCTGACTGCGCGCAACCACCTCTGGAGTGCCTTTAATTTTAGTACGCTCAGAGCCGTCGGCGGAAATATGATTAAGGATGCCGTCTCGTTCCGTCACCAACATACTGCCGTCAGGTAAAAATGTCATACCCCAGGGGTGCGATAAGTTTTCTGTTAAGGTGGTCATCTCGACCGTATGTCGTTCGGTTGTGTATTCATCAGCAGCGACGGTTGCGCTAAGTCCTAATGAAACGGCAACAACCAGAGCCAATTTACTGGTTTGCATAGTATTTCCTCTTGCTGTTCGTTTACTGTGTCAAAGCAGTATACGGTAAAAATACGTATTTTGATGAGTGCCGACTTGATCTGTTTGGGGTTATCACCGTTAATAAGAGTCAGTCACTTAATAAAGAGAGAGCGTAACATCATGAAAATAAAAGGTATTGTAAAAGCGCTGGTGGGTGTTGGTCTAATTGCACATTTATCGGCTTGTGGGACGCTACTGTACCCGGAACGTAAAGGTCAGACCGATGGCCGTATTGATCCCGGCGTGGCGGCGATGAACGGCGTAGGGTTGCTATTGTTTGTGATCCCGGGCTTAGTCGCTTTTGCGGTGGATTTCCATAACGGTACGATTTATTTGCCCAACTCGGGCGCCGTTGATGGCGAAGACGATAGCGTTTATGCTCTGCGTAACGAGGGACCTCTTACCTATCAGCAAGCGCAAAAAATGATCGAGCAACATACCGGCAAAACTATCGATATGCGCACAGCAGAGCAAAAAACATTGAGAGCAATGAACACCAAAGCCATTGCTGAACAATTGAAACAAGCGCAACAGACGGCGAATTAATGACATCGACATGGTTTAACAGTAATTCATTGCTCATTTTCGGGCAGTGGATGGCAGCGGCTTTTGTGCTGTTACTGATCGTTCTGCTGATCAGTATTGGTGTGATGTACGTGGTTGATAAAATACAGGTACGACATACCATTCGCCGCAATTATCCTGTGGTCGGACGGTTTCGGTATATTTTTGAACGCATGGGTGAGTTTATGCGGCAGTATTTCTTCGCGATGGATCGTGAAGAAATGCCCTTTAACCGGGCGCAACGAAGCTGGGTATATCGAGCCGCAAAAAATGCCGACCGTAACGTTGCTTTTGGTTCTACCCGTGACTTAACCCGCACCGGGACGATCATTTTCAGTAACGCCCCCTACCCGCCGCTCGCTGAACAGGCAGTAAAACCGGAACCGGTTGAAATCGGTCCCTATTGTTCGACGCCCTATTATCCACGGTCCTATTTCCACATTTCCGGAATGAGTTACGGCGCGTTGTCACCGGTTGCGGTCAAAGCCTTGTCTAATGGAGCTGCCAAGGCCGGGTGCTGGTTGAATACCGGTGAAGGTGGACTGTCTCCGTATCATCTTTCCGGACACTGCGACATTGTTTTCCAAATGGGCACGGCTAAATTTGGTGTCCGCACCAAAGACGGTAAGCTGGATGAGTCGCGCCTGGCTGAACTGGGTCGCCACGACAATGTGAAGATGTTTGAAATTAAACTCAGCCAGGGGGCAAAGCCCGGCAAAGGCGGTATCTTGCCCGGTATAAAAGTTAATGCGGAAATTGCCCAAATCCGCGGCATTGAAGTTGGAAAAGACGCCATCAGTCCCAACCGTCACCTTGAAATCAGTAACAACGAAGAATTACTCGATTTTATCGATAAAGTTCGGTGTATCACCGGTAAGCCGACAGGTTTTAAGTTTGTGATGGGCGATCCCAGCTGGATTGACGAACTGGTTGATTCGATCCTGGCGCGAGGCGAAGCGTCGGCGCCCGACTTTATTACGCTCGACAGTGCCGACGGCGGAACCGGTGCAGCTCCGCAACCGTTGATGGATTATGTTGGTTTGAAACTGTCAGAAAGCTTACCCATTTTAATTGATAAATTAACCGAAGCAGGCCTTAAAGAACGAGTAAAAGTGATTTGTTCCGGTAAGATGATTTCGCCGGCTGACGTGGCCTGGGCGATTGCGATGGGGGCTGATTTTGTGGTGTCGGCGCGCGGCTTTATGTTCTCGTTAGGGTGTATTCAGGCGATGCAGTGCAACAAAAACACCTGTCCAACCGGTGTCACAACCGATAATCCAAGGTTACAAAAAGGCCTCGATCCAACCGACAAAGCGGAACGGGTCGCGAATTACCATAAATACCTGGAATACGGCGTTAACATCATCGCTCACTCTTGTGGTGTGACTGACCCTCGGCAGTTAACCCGTCGTCATGCCAGGGTGATCAAGCCAGACGGTGAAAGCATCAGTCTGGCTGATCGTTATCCATTGCCGCCTGCCCGCCGACGTTAAGGTTGCTTAAGACAAGGTGTTAATTGGTAACAAGGTTGCAATCTCTTCCGCAATTTTGCGGAATGTCTGGCGGCGGCTGGTGGTCGCCCGATAGACCAGACCGATATCCCGGGACGCCTCTTGCCCACTGGGTTTCAACGGAATCAAATCGGTATTGTCTAAAATACCGTGGTCTATGGCCATCTGTGACATGAAGGTAGCGCCGCCGCGAGCGTCTGCCATCTGCACGAGGCTGTGCAAACTGGTTGCGGTAAATGGGTTCACCTTTACCGTGTCGGTTAACTGACACGCGGACACCGCATGACCGGTCAGGCAATGCTCTTTTTCGAGCAGGAAAATACTGCCGTCCGGTAGCATGTCGTAATCAACCGGTTCCCCCAGTTTGTCCGCGATTGATTTGTGAGCAACCAACTTAAATGGGTCGCGGCCGAGTGTCCATTTTTGGTTGCCCTGGATATCCATCGGTAATGCCAACAGCAGAATGTCTAAATCGCCATCGCGCAAGGCATTGAGCAAATTGTTGGTGGTATCTTCGGCCAGTTGAAGTGACAATTTCGGATAGTTCTGTTGCACACGCTTGCTGAGTGCACCTACCACAAACGGGGCAATGGTAGGAATGATCCCAAGCCGAACCGGACCTTCCAGGATATTGCCATGGCCTTTGGCGTAATGAACCAGCTCTTCGGTTGAGGTGATGATGTTGCGCGCCTGTTCAACGATTTCTTCACCGATGGCCGTGAATAAAAACGACTTGTGGTCACGTTCAATCAATTGGCAGCCCAATTGCTCTTCGAGGTTCTGAATGCCGCTGCTTAAGGTTGACTGGCTGACATTACAAGCGGCCGCTGCGCGGTTAAAGTTTTGTTGCTGGTGCAACGCCAGTAAATAACTGAGGTTTTTTAAGCTTGGTAACTTTCCCATGATGGCACTCCGAAATTTTAATCCGATTTACCGATTATCATAATAGGTTTTATTCGTTTTATCCAATAAGACGTTCTGCGTAACATACTCATCGAAACGTTACAGCACATTTTTTAAAACACTTGTTAGGAGAGAAATCTATGTTAACAGTCGGTGATAAATTACCAGAATTCAGCGTTGTTGCAGCTAAGCCTGGTTTCAATATGCCAGAAGAGAACGGCGAAAGCGCGTTTGAAACGATTAACAACGAGAGCTTTGCCGGAAAATGGAAAATCATTTTCTTCTATCCAAAAGATTTCACCTTCGTGTGCCCTACTGAAATTGTAGAGTTCGCCAAGTTGAACGAAGAGTTTGCGGATCGCGACGCGGTGGTCCTTGGCGGTAGCACAGACAACGAATTTGTGAAGCTGGCATGGCGCCGTGAGCACCCGGATCTTGATCGCTTGAACCAATACTCGTTTGCAGACAACGGATCATTGGTTGACGGCCTGGGTGTCCGCGACAAAGAAGAAAACGTAGCGCTGCGTGCTACCTTCGTTGTCGATCCTCACAACGTCATTCAGCACGTATCGGTAAACAACTTGAATGTTGGTCGTAACCCAGCAGAAATTCTGCGCATTCTTGACGGTTTACAGACAGATGAACTGTGTCCGTGCAACCGCGCTGTTGGTGGCGACACTCTGTAATAGGGATTAATCATAGTGACACCCGGGCTGGTTCTCTCCGGGTGTCTGTTGAAACGATTTAGGAGTAGTTCATGGCAATTGCAGATTACAAGCAGCTATTAGGTGACCACGGTAAAGACACCAAACTGAATCTATCAAGCTTGTTTAACAACGTTGATACATCCGGTTTAACGACGGATCAATTTTACGGAACGGCACTTTCGTTGGCTTACAGCATTGCCGATGAAGAACTTATTGCAGCCATCGAGGCAGAAGCCGAAGGTAAAATTGAAGATAACGTAAAAAGCGCGGCTAAGTTAGCGGCGACCCTGATGGCAATGAACAATGTTTATTATCGCTTTTTGCACTTATCCAGCGACAAGCAATTTACCAAACTTCCGGCGGGCCTGCGCATGAACGCAATGGCTAATCCGGGTGTTGAGAAAGCCGATTTTGAGTTGTATTCACTGGCCGTGTCAGCGTTAAACGGCTGTGGCCTATGTATTGATTCGCACGTAAAAACACTGTTGCAACACGAGGTGTCGGCTCAGGCGATTCAATCCAGTATTAAGTTGGCGGCGGTACTTAACGCAGCTGTGACTGCGCGCAAACTGTCGTAATCCCTCAGGAGCGCCACGCTCCATCCCCTGTCTAGAGCAGTAGCCATACTGTTCGCAACGCTTTAGCCCGCCTTGTGCGGGCTTTTTTTTCTTTCTATTTCAGCATCATGTCCTACAGTTATTAATAAGCTGAGCAAAGGAGGAAAGATGTTGAATATCAATATCGAGCGCTTAAAGCGTTCTATTCGTGAACTCTCCCAAATTGGCTATAACGAGGAAGACCATGGCGTTTACCGTTGGGGCTTTACCGCGGCGGATATGGAGGCCAGACACTGGCTTTTGGATACCGTCAAAGCTGAGGGCTATCAAGCGCACATGGATGGTGCCGGGAACGTCTTTTTTGGCATCGGCGATTATCATAAAAAGCCGGCGGTATTGACGGGCTCACATTTGGATACCGTACCGGCCGGGGGGATTTTTGATGGCGCGCTTGGGGTACTGTCCGGGTTGGAGGTACTGCGCACGTTAACCGACCATGACGTGCAGTTGGAGCATCCGGTATGGGTTGTTGCAACGGCCGAGGAAGAAGGTCGCTTTGGCGGTATGATGGGATCACAGGCAATAGCCGGTGCTTTAAATATGGACTGGCTGATGTCCGCTCACGACGCTGATAATGTCTATTTAAAAGATGCGCTGGCTGAACATGGCTTGGATGTGATGAATGTGCTTGATGCCGCCTGGCCGCCCGAGCGTTTAAAAGCTTTCTATGAATTGCACATCGAACAAGGACCGGTGTTGTTTAATGAGGACATTTGCATTGGTGCGGTGGAGGGAATATCCGGTGTCTTCAAGTGGATCGTTCACTTAAAAGGTAAGGCCGATCATGCTGGCACGGCACCCATGAACATGCGCAGTGACGCGTTTATGGGGTTGGCAGACTTCGCGCACGAGATTGACCGTATCATTGCCGAAGACGGTACCGATAAAACTCGCATTACCGTGGGTAAAGTTGACTTAAAGCCCGGCAGTCCGCACACGGTTCCAGGAGAAGCTGTGTTTACCATTGTGGGGCGAGATATGAGCAACGAGATCATGGAAGAGCTAGCCGATTCGTGTCGCAAAGCGCTCTCTGCAATCGCGCGAAAACACCGACTGATGTTTGAATACGAACAGGTCAGTTGGTTGAAACCGCAGGCTTGTTCCGACAAGTTGACGCAGATCATAGAAAAGAAAGCGAAGTCACGTAAGCTATCTTGTGTGAAAATGCCTAGTGGTGCAGGTCATGATACGCAGTTTCTGGCGCAGATCACGGACGCTGGGCTTATTTTTATTCCGTCAGTGAATGGCGTAAGTCATGCACCTGACGAATGGTCTCACTGGCACGATGTCGAAGCTGGCACCAATGTGTTGTTAGATTGCATCATCGAGTCAGCGAGTTAATTGATGCATGTCAACGGTATGTTAGATATACTGGGCGATACATGACCGATATCAAGTGGTAGCGCAATGGAACAGAAAATCAAAGTTCAGGCAGCGGATAAGGTCAAAATCCAGCGTCCGAAAAGCTCTCAAAATAACAACGACTACTCTCCCAGAAGCCGAATTTATGTACGTGATGTCAAAGGTGGCATGGAGTATTTTCGGCGTATTTTCGGCTTCATCCTATTAGCGGTTTTTGCGGCGCTACCCTGGATTACTTATCAGGGTGAACAGGCGATCTTGCTTGATATCATGGAGCAGCGCTTCCGAATTTTTGGTCTCACCTTATGGCCTCAGGACTTCACCATAGTTGCTTTGTTTGCCATTGTTGCGGCTGTAGCCTTGTTTTTTGTCACCACCATCTGGGGTCGGGTTTGGTGCGGTTTTATGTGTCCGCAGACCACCTGGACCGCGATTTTCATGTGGTTCGAGAAAAAATTTGAAGGCCCGCGTAACAAGCGAATTAAATTAGATCAACGCAAAATGGATTTTGATAAGTTGTGGCGCAAGACCGGCAAACAGTTAAGCTGGATTGCTGTGGCGTTGTTAACGTCAATGATATTTGTCGGTTATTTTACCGATGTTCGTGCCCTATTCGTTAACTTTTTTACCCTGGAAGCCGGGTTTTGGGCGACGTTCAGTGTGTTGTTCTTTACGTTTTGTACATACGGCAATGCCGCCTATATGCGGGAAATCATGTGCACCCATATGTGTCCGTATGCACGTTTTCAGTCAGCCATGTTTGACAAGGATACCTACACAGTCAGTTATGACGTCAATCGTGGTGAGCCAAGAGGACCTCGCTCGCGCAAAGTGGATCCAAAAGAAAAAGGCCTTGGTGACTGCATCGATTGCTATATGTGCGTTCAGGTCTGCCCGACCGGCATCGACATACGCAACGGCCTGCAATACGAATGCATTGATTGCGGTGCCTGTATAGATGCCTGTAACGACGTCATGGATAAAATGAATTACCCTCGAGGGCTGATTCGTTTCACCACTGAGCGTAACCTCGCCGCTAAACAGAAATCCGAAAAAACCAACCCCTGGCGTATGAAGAGCATTGGTTACTTCATTATGATGCTTGCGGTAACCGCGGTTCTGGTCATCGACGTTGCCACTCGTATTCCGTTAGAGGTTGATATTCTGCGTGACCGAAATGCGCTGTATCGTGAAAACATTCAAGGTGAAATAGAAAACGTCTATACACTGAAAATCGTCAATAAGTCGCAGCAAGACCATACCTATGAAATTTCTCTCAATGGGTTTGAGCAATATCGGCTGATCGGCGATACGCGTAAGACGGTTGAAGCCGGTGAGGTAGGAAGTCTGCCGATCACCGTGGCCGTTCCCCCGAGTCTGCTAAAAGAGCAAATTTCTGATTTCGATTTTGTGGTACAGTCCGTAAATGATCCCGACGTGGTGTTAACACACGAAACACGTTTTATTTACGAGTAGGTATATGCTGCAAAATGATTTCGCGTTTCAGGGGCTTGGTCCTGATACGCTGATACGAGCGCTGGAGACCCTGGAGGTTTATCCAAGTAGTGGCCTGCTGGCGCTCAACAGTTATGAAAACCGTGTTTACCAGTTCAGTACCGATAACCATCAACGTTACGTCGTTAAGTTCTACCGCCCCGGACGTTGGTCGTTAGAACAGGTTCTTGAGGAACACCAATTTACTCAGGAACTGGCGGATGAAGAGATCCCGGTTGTTGCCCCTTTGCGTATCCATGGCAAGACGCTGCATGAGTATGAAGGCTATCACTTTTGTTTGTTCCCCAGCATTGGCGGCAGAGCTTTTGAGCCAGATAACCTTGATCAGCTCGAACGGCTTGGCCGGCAAATTGGGCGTCTGCATGCGGTAGCGCGGGCTGGAACATTTCACTCCCGTGAAACCATTAATTATCAGCAGTTTGTTTGTGAGTCAGTTGCTGAGTTGCAACAAAGCGAGCTGATTCCGGACAGCATAAAAACGGCATTTTTTGCCATTTTAGAGCCGCTGGCAAAGCGCTTGGAAAGCACACCTCTGAACGATTTTAGTACACAGCGGCTGCATGGCGACTGTCATATTGGTAATATTTTGCAACGTGACGATCAACTGACGTTTGTCGATTTTGATGATTGTCGCACCGGACCCGCTATCCAAGACTTGTGGATGATGTTGAATGGTCCGCGTGAGGAACAAACGGTACAACTTGATGCTCTAATCGAAGGCTATGAGGAATTTTGCTCGTTTGATAAATCAGAACTGCTGTTAATTGAACCTTTACGTGGATTCAGAATCATTCAATATATGGCATGGTTATCGAAACGCTGGCAAGATAGTGCCTTTCAGCGGGCGTTTCCTTGGTTTGCAGAAGACCGCTATTGGGAAAATCAGGTATTGGCATTAAAAGAACAATTTGCCGCGTTGGATGAGGCGCCGCTGCGGCTCGGGTTTTAGATAATAACGTAATTAAGGTGTAACTATGAGCAAATGGTTTTTAGGGTTGTTGAGTGCGGCTTTATTGGTAATAGGCAGTGCTCAGGCGCAACAATTTGAAGAAGGTGTTCACTACGAAACAATCGCTGATGAAGCGACCAGTAAGCCTGAAATTGTTGAATTTTTCTCGTTCTACTGCGTACATTGTTTCCGTTTCGAGCCAATCGCTAAGGCATTAAAAGAAGCGCATCCGGAAGCCTTTGAGAAAGCTCATGTGTCGTTTATCAGCCCGCGTGGTGATGTTGGCGAAACGATGACCAAAGCTTTTGCAGCAGCGCAAAAGCTCGATATCGAAGAGAAAATCAGTGATGCGATTTTTGATTACAACTTTAACAAAAACAGTATGCTGACCAGTAAGCAGGATATTCGTAATGTGTTTGTGGTTAACGGCGTAGCCGGTGATGAATTTGATAAAGCGTTAGCAAGTTTCGCCGTACGTGCTGCTGCCAGTAAAATGGATCGCCGAGCGAGCAATCTGGGCGTTAATGCAACACCAACCTTTATTGTGAATGGTAAGTATAAGATGTTGCCGCAAGGATTTCGTGACAGCGAGGACTTCGCTGCGGACTTCACCAAGTTGGCAAGCTACCTTATCGAAAAATAATTTACCAAACTTAACCCTCAGATATCTGAGGGTTTTTTATGTTCCGAATATGACAATGTTCATATTGTAGTGTGAAAAATAAATTTGCTTCATTAAAGAAGCTTTGGTAACGTAGGTTTTGCACGGAATGAAAGCGGTACATGGAAGTACTACCCTGCATTAACGTCTTCACAAAAAATCATTTGCCTGCGTCAGGCAACGCTTTATTCAAATACTGATAGTGTTTTAACCCGAACTCCGGCAGCACGGAATACAGGTGCTCGACAATCGCGGATTGAATGGCTTCGTATTGCGTCCACTGAGTTTCTTCACAGAACGCATAAATCTCTAGTGGCAATCCTGCAGGGGTTGGTTGTAGTAAGCGCGCCATATGGGTCATGTCCTGGCGAACCTTAGGATGGTTAGCAAGATAATGTTCGGCGTACAACCGAAACGCCGTCAGGTTGCTGACCGGGCAGCTCAGCTCGTTTTGCTCCAGCCAAGACTTAAGGTCTTGCGAAAAATACGTATCGACTAATGCTGTTAGTTTTTCATCGTTAAGTTGGCTCGTGCTGTCCAAATCAATCATGATCGATCGCATCATGCGGCGGCCACCCGCGTTGATCATGCCTTGCCAATTTTTAAAGGACTGATGGATAAGCACATAGGTCGGCAAGTACACTGTGGTTTTGTCCCAATTTTCGACCTTTAACGTGATAAGGCCGACCTCCTTGATCACGCCATCGACATTTGAATCCGGTACTTGAATCCAGTCATCAATCGCGACCATGCGATTAGTGGCGAGCTGCACACCGGCGACAAAGCCCATTAAAGTGTCTCTAAAGACCACCATTAAAATTGCGGTCATGGCACCAAAACCACTGAGCAGATACATCGGTGACTTATTCATGATGATGGCAACAGTGATGAGTATGGCCATTAGCACAAGGATCAGCTTAATAACCTGAATCACCCCGGTTATTGGCACCTCTTTGGCTTTACTGGAATATTCGTAGGCTATGTGCACCACGTTAGCCAGGGCCGTTAGAATGCTGGTGATTATCCAGGTTAAATAAATGCTGACAGCGGTTTGCAGAGGGTCTTGCCAGGTTTCAAAACGCTCAACGAAGATGACCGGAATGAAGGCGTTAATGACCAGTACCGGAGCCAGGTTTGCGCAGCGTTTGAAGAAACCACTGTTGACCAACGCATTGTACCAGCGCTCGGGGGCTTTATTTAATAATCGATGGATGGCCAGATCAATAAAGAAGCGTGAAACCGCATATGCGACATAGCTGGCCAAGACAATAAGCACGATATTGATAGCGATCGCCAGGTGTTCAATAACGCCTTGTTCAAAGCCCGTTTTGTTTAGCCATGCAGTGACGAACTCTAAATCCATAGTCGTTACCTTTGTTGGTGGGCTTGCTCCATTTTCTCGTGCAACGCTTCAATAATAGCGTCTTTTTCATGCCAACGTTGATTCAGCCACTTTTGAAAATGGGTTTTAAACTGCTCATCGTTACCATAGTCACCGATGAGATCGGCGCTGATGGGTAAAGTGCGTACATGTACGTAAACATTTCTCAGTTGCCCGCTGAGTAAATGCCATACCACCGGGCGATCATCTTTGCCGGGATAAGCAATGGTAATATCCAAAATCGCCTCAAATTGATCACCCATGATTTGTAAAGAGAAAGCTGTACCACCTGCTTTAGGTGGCAGCAGATAACGATAAGGGCTGTCTTTTTGACGATGTTTTTCCGGTGTAAAGCGCGTGCCCTCGCAGAAGTTAACGACGGTTGTCGGAATGTGCTTAAACTTAGCGCAGGAGCGACGTGTGGTTTCTATGTCACGACCTTTCAGGTGAGGCTTTTTTGCTATCACATCTTTAGAGTAACGTCGCATGAAGGGCATATCCAATACCCAGCAACCCCACCCTACGATTGGGATCCAAAGCAACTGCCGTTTTAAAAAGAAACGTGGCATGGGCATATTGCGTCTGGCCAGGTGCATCAAGACAAACACATCGACCCAACTGCGATGGTTGGCCATGATCATGTACCAGCCTTTTTTATGTAATGCCAGATCGCCTTCAATATGCCAGCTCATCGGTTGGGTTAGCTGAAATAACATCGACATTGCATAAGCCCATAGCCGGAACAGGCCATTCGCAACGGTTGACAGCAAAGCCTGAACCGGCGCAATAGGCAACAGCAGTTTAAAAATACCGACAATAATAATGGCTACCCCAATCATCGCGGTTGTTACCAGAGCCCAGAGAAAGTTAATGATTACGCGAAAAGGAATGAGTAACTTTGTCAGCATGCGTTAACCCTGTGTGATAGCGACCTGTTTAATCTGATCTAAATCATAACGGAACAAATGAACGATGTCTGTTCTGAACACCTTTTATTGTAAAAACAATAAAGTTGGTATACTGTATATATGTACAGTGTTTGTTTGGAGGTTCTTATGCAACCAAAACTTAAAAAATTGGTTGATAAAGGATTGCTCTGGCAAGGTCGGCCTAGCTCAGGAAAACAGCAAGAGTACTTGCACAGTGGCTCGGATGTTTTGGATAAACAGTTGGGCGGAGGCTGGCAGTTAGATGGGTTACATGAATGCCAGCGACAAAATGAATTCACCGAGTATCGGTTGATCAAACCATTGTTACAGCAGGCTTTGGTTCGACAAGTGCCGGTGTTCTGGATTAATCCACCGGCGTTAGTTTCGGCAGCAGGACTGAGCTGGCAATTAGCAGAGCCTTCATTACAGATTATCGTGCAGGCGCAGCAACAGAATGCAGCCTGGGCTTTTGAGCAAGTATTAAAAAGTGGTACCGGAATCGCTTTATTCTGGGGTTCTCAGGAAGACATCGATGCCAATAAAGTTCGCCGTTGGTATAAAGCGGCTCAAAGTGGGCATCAACCTGGTTTTGTTTTTACCGGGATACAATCACAACCTGAAGCTCGCTCTTACACCAACCGGATTGCATTACAGCATGGGGGGGTTGAAGTGGACATCGTTAAGCGCCGCTATGGTTGGCCGGTGCAGAAGATTGCTTTATGAGCCTGTGGTTATACTGCCATTTTCCGCAACTGTTAATGGATACGGTGTGTCGTATCCATCCCGTTGTCGATGACTACCCTTTAGCGTTCTATGATAACGGCCAGACAAATAAAGAAACCATTGTTCAATGTAATGCGAAAGCCGTAGCTGCCGGTGTTGAAAAAGGTCAGAGCATAGCGCTGGCGCAAAGCTTGGTACCAGAACTTATTTGTCGGCAGTATTCTATGAAAAAAGAAGCCCAGGCTCTGCAACAGCTTGCGGATAAGCTTTATCAGTCGGTTGATAAGCAGGTGCTTTTTCCACCTCAGGGGATTGCGATAGCCGTTGAGAGTTTATTGCGACTTTACCAGGGAATGGATCCTCTGGTTTGTCATCTGCAAGAGCAATTTCAGGCTTTTGAATTAGATGCTTGCTTAAGCCTGGCTTATAGCCCTGAAGCAGCACAATGCCTCGCACAAGCAGGTGTCGAGCAATTATCCACAGATCGCTGGGATATTCACCAAGCATTAGCTGACTTGCCGGTAGAACAGTTTGGGTGGAACGCAAAACGCGTTGAGAAACTCAAAAAAACCGGCATCAAAACACTACAAAACCTTATTCAAATACCGACGGCGCAAATCGGCAAGCGTTTTGGCAATGAACTGGTTAAAGCATTAGCGGTGTTACGGGGGGAACAAAAATCTTCTGTCCATTTTTACCAGCCGGCCGAACGATTTTATGTTTCTTTTGATTTGGTGACGGAAATTGAGCGCTGGCAAGGTCTGTTGTTTCCATTAAAAAGAGCCCTGAAAGAACTTGAGCAGTTTTTGTATCAGCGCCAAAAAGCGATCCGGCAATTGGATATTACTCTGCATCACCGGGAACAACAGCAAACGCTTATTCCTCTACGCTTGGCATCGGACAGTTGGCGTGCCTCACAGTTCCTGCAGTTTATTCAGTTACAGGTTGACCGTTATCCACTGAAGCAGCCGGTAATGGCGCTAAGCCTGCGAGCTGATTATTTACATGAACTGGACAGTGATAGCGGACAGTTGTTGGCTGATGCCTCCCGCCATCAGGGTGATTTACCGGACTTGTTGAGCCGATTACAGGCTCGACTTGGTGAGCGGGCGGTATACAGCCCGGCGCTTTCAAGTGACTTTCGACCCTTGCTCAATGAACAAAAACAACAGCCCGGGGTTCCCACGACGGGCTCTGAACGTATTGCCAAACGCCCTATCTGGCTGCTTGAAACACCACAACCTATTGATATTCAGCACTGGCGGTTAATCGACGGACCCGAGCGTTTGCATACCGGTTGGTGGGATGAAGATACGACATCGCGCGATTATTGGGTTGCAAAAGACAACCAACAGCGAACCGGTTGGTTGTTTTATCAGCAGCAATGGTTTTTGCAGGGCTGGTTTAGTTAATGCGCTACGCAGAGCTTCATTGCTTAAGTAACTTCAGCTTTTTGCGGGCTGCGGCATTCCCTGCTGAGCTGGTCGATAAAGCGGCAGAACTTGGCTATGAAGCGATTGCTATCACCGATGAATGTTCCGTTGCTGGCATTGTCAGAGCCTATGAAGCCGCCCGTAATCAGTCCATTAAGCTGATTGTTGGGAGCGAGTTTCATGTCGCCGAGCTCGGTGTGTTGGTGGTGATTTGCCCTAGCCGCAAAGGCTATGCACAACTTTGTCGAAAAATAACAGAGTTTCGTGGTCGAGCAGTAAAAGGCGATTATCAGGCATTAGCGGAAGATTTCCTCAATGGGTTTGAAGACTGTTTTTTGTTGTGGTTACCGCAGGCCAAGCGAGGTGGTATTTCCTATGCAAAAGCGCTGAATTTTGGTCATCAGCTAAAGCGGTATTGGCGACAGCGTTTTTGGCTTTTATATGAAAGGCACTATCACCATGATGATAAAGACCAGTTTCGTTTTATACAGCGCTTAAGTCAGCAATTGCAGGTTAAGGTTGTT
The DNA here is from genome assembly GCF_003987185.1 of Idiomarina aquatica. Taxonomy (GTDB): domain Bacteria; phylum Pseudomonadota; class Gammaproteobacteria; order Enterobacterales; family Alteromonadaceae; genus Idiomarina; species Idiomarina aquatica. The sequence goes on from NZ_PIPS01000001.1 coordinate 1,481,025, forward strand.
GCTGCCGGCGGCTGCTTGTTGCATGAGGCAAGTCGCCAGCCCTTGCTTGATATTGTTACTGCAATTGCTCATGGAGAATCGTTACTGGCCCACCCTGAACATGCCAGCATCAATGGTGAGCAACGGTTACGAAGTTTAACGGAGCTACAGCAATGCTACCCTCCAGATTGGTTGCAGGAAAGCGTCAACATTGCTGAACAATGTCATTTCTCAATGTCGGAATTACGCTATGAATACCCTGCTGAATTGGTTCCTGCTGGTTTAACAGCCAGTGATTATTTACGCCAACTCACGGAAGCGGGAGCGCGTAAACGCTACCCCGCTGGTGTTCCAGACCATGTCGTGGCTCAGTACGAAAAAGAGCTACAACTTATAGAAGAGCAACGCTATGAGTACTTCTTTTTAACGATTCATGATTTGGTTCGTTTTGCGCAACAACACAACATTTTTTATCAAGGCCGCGGATCTGCAGCAAATTCGGTGGTTTGTTATTGTCTTGAAATTACAGCGGTTAACCCTGCGCAGATAGAGGTGTTGTTCGAACGGTTTATTTCTAAAGAGCGAGATGAGCCCCCTGATATCGATGTTGACTTTGAGCATGAACGCCGTGAAGAAGTGATTCAATACATCTATCGTAAGTATGGCCGTTCCAGAGCGGCACTAGCGGCTACGGTGATTCGTTATCGTTTTCGGAGCGCTTTCCGGGATGTGGGTAAAGCCCTCGGTTTTAGTGAACAACAGTTACAGCATTTTCGGCAGCAGTTGGATCGTCGTGATAAAGGTGTGGATTGGAAGCAACAGCTAAAGCAGCAACATCCACAACTGGTTGCAAGCCGCCGCGGACAACAGTTGCTCAAGTATACCGAGCAATTAATGGGGTTTCCGCGACACTTATCTCAGCATGTCGGTGGCTTTGTCATAGCGGCAGGTTCGTTAACCGAGCTAGTACCTATTGAAAACGCCAGTATGCCTGACCGAACCGTTATTCAGTGGGATAAAGACGATCTTGAAACGTTAAAACTCCTGAAAGTAGACGTGCTGGCGCTGGGTATGTTGACGGCCATAAGAAAAACACTGCAACTGCTTGAACAACAGAACATTAGGCTGAGTTTGGCAGAGATACCTCAAGAGGACATTAAGGTCTATCAGACGCTACAAAAGGGTGATTCCGTTGGCGTTTTTCAAATAGAGTCCCGTGCACAAATGAATATGCTGCCCAGATTAAAGCCTGCAACGTTTTATGATCTGGTGATTCAAATCGCCATTGTGCGACCTGGACCCATTCAGGGGGACATGGTTCACCCTTACCTTCGTCGGCGGGCTGGTCAGGAGGCCATTGACTACCCAAGCGAAGAAGTGAGATCAGTACTGCAGCGCACCTTGGGGGTGCCTATTTTTCAGGAGCAGGCGATAAAACTGGCGATGGTCGCTGCCGGATTTAGTGGTGGTCAGGCGGATCAACTGCGTCGTGCTATGGCGTCATGGCACAGCACAGGAAAGCTAAAGCAATTTGAACATAAATTAATTAATGGAATGCTGGCACGAGGCTACAGTGAAACATTCGCGCAACGCTTGTTTCAGCAAATTTGTGGGTTTGGTCAATATGGTTTTCCAGAATCACACTCCGCGAGTTTTGCGAATTTAGCTTATGCATCTGCGTGGCTGAAAATTCACTATCCCAGCGCTTTTTATACTGGGTTGCTTAACAGCTTACCGATGGGATTTTACTCACCTTCGCAACTGGTTCAGGATGCGAAACGTCACGGTGTTAAATTTTTGCCTGCCGACATTAACCAGAGTCACTGGGATTACCAGTGGTTGGCAGCGCAAGGCCAGGTTATTCGTGTGGGACTGCGGCAAGTTGCCGGTCTTGCAAAGTCACGCACGCTAGCGGCAATTGAGCAACGTGGTGATGGCTTTAAAACAATAGAAGCTTTACGGCAGGCAGGCTTGTTTGAATCTGATATTGAGGCGCTCGCCAAAGCCGATGCCTTAAAAAGTATTTCCGGACATCGTTACCAGGCGAGTTGGGATGCATTAATGATGAGTGATGAACAGTTGCCGTTATTTTCGACGGTACAGGAAAATTACGATAAAACGCCTTTCAAACCCAACGAGCAGGAAGACATTGGTTTTGATTACGCCAGCATGGGGTTGTCGTTACGGCGTCATCCGCTGGCACTGATTCGCGAGCATATCGAGTTGAAAGGCTGTATCACCGCCGATGCATTGTTGCATGGCCGTAGCGGTAGCTTGATAGAAGTTGCCGGTTTGGTCACCTGCCGGCAACGGCCCGGTACCAAAAGTGGGGTCACCTTCTTTACGCTGGAGGATGAAACTGGAAATATTAATGTGGTGGTTTGGGCGACGATAGCGCGTAAATATCGCAAAGCTTTTTTAAGCAGTCGTCTGGTAAAAGTCAAAGGTGTACTGGAAAGTCATCAAGGCGTTGTGCATGTCATTGCCCAGCGCCTTGAAGATAAAACCGATTTACTGTCGATTAAACGCCACCACGAACGACGGTTTCATTAAACGTAATCAAGAAACCGGGTGAACATCCATTAAGTAGTCGTTTTTAAGTTCGACATAATTCACTGCCGATTGACTTAGAAACTCCCGCTCGGCTTCATTCAGTGGACGTTTTTTCGCTACAGGACTGCCCACGTACAGATAGCCGCTTTCAAGCCGTTTACCCGGTGGTACTAAACTGCCAGCGCCAATGATGACATCATCTTCAACGATAACATCATCCATAATAACAGCTGACATCCCCACCAGGATCCGATGACCTAACTGACAGCCATGCAACATACAGTGGTGACCAACGGTCACATCATCGCCAATGATAAGTGGGTGCCCATCAGGATTACCGGCTGAGCGGCGGGTAACGTGTAAGATGGTGCCATCTTGGATGTTGGTGCGTTTGCCAATGCGAATACGGTTCACATCACCGCGGGCAGCGACAAATGGCCAGATACTGCTGTCGTCGCCTATTTCAATGTCGCCCACTAGCACACAACTATTATCGATATAGACGCGTTCTCCCAGTAGCGGCTGCTTTTCGTGAAAACTGCGGATATCTGCCATTTCCGTTCCCCTTCTCGATGATTACTGATTTATCGCTTCCTGAGCTAACAAAGTTATAACAGATATTGGCTTTAGATACCTAACGAGGGGTAAAACTGCCTATAAACAAAGCGATTTGATGCAACTTTGCGCAAACGGCAATAAAACCAGTTAAAATTGCAAAAAAGGCCTTGACGGTGCGAGATAAATCTCTAAAATGCGCTCCACGTTCGAGGCTGGCAACGAAGCCGCCGAAAACAGAAGTTTTCTAAAAAATCTTTTTTCAAAAAAGTGTTGACGGAAAACTTCAGGTGTGTAGAATACGCACCTCTCGCAGCAACGCTGCTGAGAAACGCTCTTTAACAATATATCAAGCCAAGCAAACTGTGTGGGCACTTGCAAAAGTTAAGCAAAACGAACTATGTATTGCAACTTTTGAATGAGTGTTCAGCAAGGTTTCAAATTTGAAGCTAAGCAAAAACGCGTAATTCATTGAGTTGATTGAACTACTTTTAATTGAAGAGTTTGA
>NZ_PIPS01000002.1 GCF_003987185.1 Idiomarina aquatica
CGTTTTAAACTTGAGCAACGTCGCCGTTGCGAGTAAAGTGTGGTAAAAATCAAACACCCGTTTAAAAAGAGGCTGTCGTGACACAATCATCTTATCCGCATCTGTTTGAACCACTGGATTTGGGCTTTACGCAACTGAAAAACCGCGTGCTTATGGGCTCTATGCACACAGGGTTAGAAGAAGAAAAAGGCGGTTTTGATAAACTCGCTGCGTTTTATGAAGAACGCGCCCGCGGTGGTGTCGGGTTGATTGTTACCGGCGGTATCAGCCCCAATTTTCGTGGCCGTTTGGCGCCGTTTGGCAGTGAAATGTCGCGTCCGTGGCACGTTGCTAAGCATCGCAAGGTGACCGAACGTGTGCACCAATACGGCGCTAAAATTTGCATGCAGATCCTGCATGCCGGACGTTACAGTTATCATCCGTTCAGCCTTGCTCCGAGTGCGGTAAAAGCACCGATCAACCCGTTTAAACCTAAAGCAATGAGTGAACGGCAGATCGTTAACACCATCAAACACTATGCGCGCGCCGCTCGCTTGGCGCAAAAAGCGGGCTATGACGGTGTTGAAGTGATGGGGTCGGAAGGTTATCTGATCAATCAATTTTTGTGTCCGCGCACTAATCAGCGCAATGATGGCTGGGGTGGTTCGTTTGAAAACCGCATGCGCCTGGCGCTGGAAATTGTTGATGCCGTACGCGCCAGGGTCGGCAATGACTTTATTATTATTTTCCGGCTGTCGATGCTGGATCTAGTGGAAGATGGTCATACTCTGGATGAGGTGCTGCAGTTAGGCAAAGCACTGGAGCAGGCCGGTGTCACCATCATCAATACCGGCATTGGCTGGCATGAGGCTCGGGTACCAACCATCGTGACCTCTGTACCGCGAGCGGCGTTCAGTTGGATAACCGAGCGAGTGCGCCGTGAACTGACGGTGCCGGTGGTGGCGGTAAACCGAATTAATACACCGGAGATTGCGGAAACCATTCTGGCGTCCGGGCAAGCGGATATGGTGTCGATGGCGAGGCCGCTGCTGGCCGATCCTGAATTCGTCAATAAAGCACAACGTCAGCAGGCCGACAAAATTAATACCTGCATTGCTTGCAACCAGGCCTGTCTGGATCATGTGTTTGAAAACAAACGCGCCAGTTGTCTGGTGAATCCTCGCGCCTGCTACGAGACCGAGTTGGTGGTCACCCAAGCCAAACGTAAGAAGCGGGTGGCGGTGGTTGGTGCGGGTCCGGCTGGACTGGCGTTTGCCTGCACGGCGGCCGAGCGCGGCCACGACGTGCATTTATTTGATAAAGCCGATGCGATTGGTGGGCAGTTTAATTACGCGAAGCAAATTCCGGGTAAGGAAGAGTTCTACGAAACCATCCGCTATTTTTCTGAGCGCCTGAAGGACACCGGCGTACACCTCAAACTCGGCCAGGCACAATCAGCAGATGGACTGCTGGCAGGTAATTTTGATGAGGTGGTTTTGGCGACCGGGGTGGTGCCTCGGCGCATTGATATTCCGGGCGTTGAACTGCCGCACGTATTGGGCTATCTGGATGTGCTGCGCGATCACAAAGCGGTGGGCTCGAAAGTGGCGGTTATTGGTGCCGGTGGTATTGGTTTTGATGTTTCCGAATATTTGACCACCGAAAAATCACTGTCACTGGATGAAGCTGAATGGTCGCGGCGCTGGGGCATCGATAAATCGTACCAGCAACGTGGCGGCCTGCAAGCGCCGCAGCCGGAATCAAGTCCGCGAGAGGTGTGGTTGTTACAGCGAAAAGACTCGAAAGTTGGTAAAGGGCTGGGTAAGACCTCAGGTTGGGTACACCGGAGCGAACTGAAAAGCAAAAATGTGCACATGTGGAACGGTGTCACTTATCATCGAATTGTGCCCGAGGGAATCGAGATCGAACGCAATGGCGAACGCACCTTGCTGAGCGTGGATAATGTCATCATTTGTGCCGGTCAGGTGCCGATGCGTGATTTGCAGCAACAATTGTTGGAGGCCGGGCAGTCGGTACATCTTATTGGTGGCGCCGACGTGGCGGCCGAACTTGATGCTAAGCGGGCTATCCGGCAGGGCACCGAATTGGCGATTGAACTCTGATATGAGGATTGATCTGCATTGCCACAGTAATTACTCCGATGGCCAGTTGGCGGTGGATGAGCTTTTGCAGCGCGCCGTTGCCAACGACATTGATGTACTGGCGATCACCGACCACGATACTGTCGACGGTAGCCTCGCGGCGGCGGATTATTTGCAGCGGCAGCCGTTACCGTTAACGCTAGTTGGCGGTGTCGAACTCAGTTGTCAATGGCATGCGTTCGAAATTCATATCGTCGGTTTAAACGTTGATTGTCATCACCCAGCGCTGCAACAGTTGTTGCAGCGCCAGCAACAGGCTCGCGAACAACGCTTTACGCAGATGCTGGAAAAACTCGAAAAACGGGGGGTGATGCTGACTCGTGAAGAGTGTCGGATAAGCGCAATGCCGACCCGCAAGCACATTGCCGACGCGCTGGTCGAAAAGGGGGTGGTAGAGCGTCCGCAGCAAGCGTTTGACCGATACATTGGCAAGGGCAACAGCGCCTATGTAAAAGCACAATGGTGTGACATTGAAACCGCTATTGCCGCTATCCACGCCGCGGGCGGTGACGCCGTTTTGGCACATCCGCATGCCTACAAACTATCGAATAAGTGGCTGCGCAAGCTGTGTCAGGAAGCCAAAAGTTGGGGGCTGGACGGCATCGAAGTCAGTATCAGTCAGCAACCGCTGGGACAGCGTAATGCACTGGCTGAATTTGCCACGGATTATCAGTTAAAAGCCTCACAGGGCTCGGATTTTCATCACCCCAATGGCTGGCGAGACCTCGGCAAAAACCTTTGTCTGCCGGAGCAGTGTGTGCCAATATGGAGTGAATGGTTGCCCACCTAAGCTTGGAGGCGTAAATGAGCCAATATTTTGAAATTCATCCTGATAATCCACAAAAACGATTAGTACAGCAGGCTGTCGATATTATTCGCCGTGGCGGGGTGCTGGTGTACCCCACCGATTCGGGGTATGCGATTGGCTGTCAACTGGGTAACAAGCAGGGTGTTGATCGCATCTGCCAGATACGTAATATCGATAAAGACCATAATTTTACGCTGATGTGTCGCGATTTGTCGGAACTGTCGATTTATGCTCGTGTCGACAACGATGCGTTCCGTTTGCTGAAAAACAACACGCCGGGGCCTTACACCTTTATTCTTAAAGGCACCAAAGAAGTACCGAAACGCTTGTTAAACCCCAAACGGAAAACCATTGGTATCCGCGTGCCGACGAACCGCATTGCGCTGGCATTATTGGAAGAACTCAATGAACCGCTGATGTCGACCAGTTTGATCCTGGACGACAGTGAGTTAGCGGAAGCCGATCCGCATCAGATTCGAGCGCGGTTGGAAAAGCTGGTTGATTTGATCATTGACGGTGGTAATAAAGCCGAGCATCCCACCACGGTAGTGGATCTGTCTGAGGGGGCGCCGACCATCCGTCGTGAAGGCGCCGGTGACACCGAACCGTTCGACTTTTGAACAACAACACCATGCCGGAACAGCAGTCGTTACCACTTGGATTTGTGCGCGGCGAGCCGGTCATTGAAAAACCGGAAGACCTCTACATCCCTCCGGATGCGCTGGAAGTGATTCTGGAAACGTTTTCCGGACCGATGGATTTATTGCTGTATCTGATCCGACGGCAAAAACTGGATATTGTTGAGCTCCCGGTACTGACCATCACCCGACAGTATGTTGAATACGTCGAAATGATGAAAGAGTTGAAACTGGAGTTGGCGGCCGATTACCTGGTGATGGCGGCAATGCTGGCGGAAATCAAAAGTCGACTGTTATTACCCAAGCCTCCGCAAGAGGATGAAGAAGAGGACGATCCGCGCGCCGAGCTGGTGCGGCGACTGCAAGAGTATGAGGCGATAAGACGTGGTGCGGAATTTATTGAGCAACAGCCGCAGATTGGTCGTGACAGTTGGTTAAGTGAGATAAAAACCGATGCCAAAGACTATGTAACAGTGCCACCACCGGAGGTGACGCTGGAGGATTTGACGCTGGCGTTCAGTCGGGTACTCAATACCATCAAGCTGCAGGCTCACCACCAAATCAAACGCGAACAGTTGTCCACCCGGGCCCGGATGAGTCAGGTCTTAGAGTTGCTACAACACAACCATTACGTCAGCTTCTCACGCTTATTCAAACGCAGTGAGGGTCGAGCGGGGGCTGTGGTTAGTTTTTTAGCAATTTTGGAACTTGTGAAGGAATCAATGATAGAATTGTCGCAAATGGAGCCAATGAGTGACATTCACATTCGCTTAAAACGCCAACATGATGAATTCGAATCAGCTTAAACAGTTATTAGAAGCCGCGTTGTTTGCTCATCCGCAGCCATTATCGGCGGAACAATTGCGGCAATTGTTGCTGAATGGCAGCGAAACGTCATTGACGGCGGTAAAGAAAGCGTTGGATGAACTGCAACAAGACTATCAGGAACGTGGTGTGCAATTGGTGCAGGTGGCGTCCGGATATCGCTTCCAGACACGGGCGGAACTTGGGCAGCGGCTGGCGGGTTTGTGGCAGGAAAAACCACCACGTTATTCGCAAGCGTTATTGGAAACCTTGGCGCTGATCGTTTATCGGCAACCGATAACCCGTGGTGAAATTGAACAAGTTCGTGGTGTCAGTGTCAGCAGCAATATTATGAAAACGCTGCAGGAGCGAGGCTGGATTAAAGTGGTGGGAGTAAAAGAGGTGCCGGGACGCCCGCAACTTTATGCAACCACCAACGAATTTTTAGATGATTTTAATTTAAAAACTTTGGATGAATTGCCGGTGATTGATTCGCCGGATGAAAAACGTACCGCTGAGACAGCGACTAACGAGAGAGATTTCCTGAATGACTGAAAAGTTACAAAAAGTATTGGCACGTTCTGGCCACGGTTCACGGCGCGAAATTGAAGCAAAAATTTCGGCCGGACGCATTCGCGTTAACGGCAAAGTGGCGCGACTTGGCGAACGTATTGATGCCGATGCTCAGGTGCGGATTGATGGGCACGAAGTACAGATTAAGCCGGAAGAGGCCGTGATCTGTCGGGTGCTGATGTATCATAAGCCTGAGGGCGAACTGTGTACACGTAAAGATCCTGAAGGCCGCCCGACGGTTTATGACCGGTTACCGAAAATGTCCGGCGCGCGCTGGGTGGCGGTTGGTCGCCTGGATGTTAATACGTCTGGCTTATTGTTGTTTACCACCGACGGTGAATTGGCCAACCGATTGATGCATCCAAGTCAGCAGATTGAGCGCGAGTATGCCGTGCGTATTTTTGGTGAAGTGGATGAGGCGATGTTGCAACGTCTGCGCAAAGGTGTGCAACTGGAAGACGGGCCGGCGAAATTTAATACCATCAAAGCGGCTGGCGGCGAAGGTATTAACCGTTGGTTCCACGTTACCTTAAGCGAGGGACGTAATCGTGAAGTCCGCCGGTTATGGGAATCTCAGGAAGTTCAGGTCAGTCGTCTGATCCGTGTTCGTTATGGCGACATTCCATTAGAATCGGGGCTCCCGCAGGGGGGCTGGACAGAGTTGTCGTTGGAGGAAGTTAACTATTTGCGCAAGCAAGTTAAACTGCCGGCTGAACAACGTTCATTTATTGATCCTCGCCACAAAGAATCGAAGCAGCGGCGATTTGGAAAAATTCGTAAAGCGACCGCGAAACGCAAACAACAGTTAAAACAACAGAAGCCACGCGCAAACAAGTCGAAAAAATAGTATGCGCCATTGGTTTAAAGAGTATGCCGGCGAACAGCAACTGCTGCTCGCCGTACCTTTCCGTGATGATGTCTGGCGTGACCAGGCGAAACCTGCTCGACAAGCCCTGAGTAATCTGCGCGACAATCTGTCAGCGGTTATCGATGTCTGCTGTTTAACCCCTGAAACGGTGGCTTATGACGACATCTGGTTACGCGATACGCTGCCGTTATGGTTTATTGATGACACCCGCGACGATTGGCGCGGGCTGTTACCGCAATTTGACGGTTGGGGTGGCGTACAGTCGCATATTGAGCAGGATGCAAGGTTGTCAAAGCAGCTGTTTGGTGAGGTCGTGACCGGCACCGATTGGACGGGTGAGGGCGGCATGTTCAGCCATAACGGTGAATGGCTATTGGTCGGTTTTACCAGTTTGTGCAAGCGCAATCCCGGCTATCCCGCCGCACAACTGAAACAGCGCATCGCAGAAGATTTTGCACCGTTGCGACCCGTTTTTATCGAAACCTGTCTCAGCGCTGATGAAACCTTTGGCCATATTGATAATCTGGCGTTGTTTATTAATGATACAACGTTAATCTACAGTGCTACTGACGACCCTGAACACCCGGATTATCCTGCCTGCCGGCTTGTCCAGCAACAGCTGGCGCTGTTACCCGATCATATTCGCCAAATTGCGCTGCCGCTGCCTTACCCGCAATGGCCGACATCCCCTGAACGATCGGGACTGAAATCAGCAGCGGGGGTGATGAAACGTGACACATCCGTGGCGTTGTTGTGCAGTTACGTGAACGTGATTGTGGTCGGTCATCATTTGGTATTGCCTCAGTACGGACTGGCTGAGGACGACATCGCGCTGAGCATACTGAAGTCAGCGCTGCCGGACTATCGGATAATGACGGTGAATGCGCGCGAGTTTGTACTTGGCGGTGGCGGACTACACTGTATCAGTCACTCGCTACCGCGGCCGCTGGCGCAATCTTTAACCGTTGTCGACCATGCTCCTTAGCATCGTAAAGGACATCGTCAGCTCGCTTATATAAGGTCTCGAAGGTGTCCGATGCCGTGGCGGTTGCAAAGCCCATACTGAAGGTAATGCGGTAGCTTTCGGGCAAACCGCGGATGGGGTGCTCGTTGATGCGGTTGAGTAGACGGTTGAAAATCAGTTCCGCATCCTGTTCGGTTGCATCATACAGTACCAACAGCCACTCCTCACCGCCAAGACGGCCGAATTTATCCTGACTGCGTAAACAATCTTGAGTAACCTCAGCAAAACGTTGCAGCACTGCGTCGCCGACGTCATGGCCAAACGAGTCATTAATTTGTTTAAAGAAATCGAAATCGACAACCGCTAGAGCAAGTTGGTGCTGTCCGTGCGCGACCGCTTCCAGCCCGAGCTGACATTGCCGGACAATGGCACGACGGTTCGGTGCGCCGGTTAAATCATCTTTCAGTGCAAGCTCGGCATAACGGCGACGCGCCCGCATCTGTTGATAAAGAAAATAGCTGATCAGCAGAACGATGGCGGCACCGGAAAACAGTAGCCATAACATCAGATAATTGGAAGTCCGCTGCTCCTGTAATTGCAACTGTTGCAACTGATTCTCTTTTTGCAGTAGCTCATTGGTGGCTTCTTGCTCACGAATCTCCAGACGTACCATGATTTCCTGAATTTGCTTATTCTGCAGTGTCTGTTGGTGTTGCAACAGATAGTCGACGGATTGCTGATAGGCCGCCAGTGCCTGCTGATAGTCTTGCTGTTGCTGGAATAACCGTGATTGCAGTTCGTAAAGACGCTGTAACAGCTTGGTATCATTGAGCGTGTTGATTAATGACTGTGCCGCTTGCAGTGTCTGTTCGGCACTGATGATTTGTTGTTGCTCCAAATGAATTTCACTTTTTGCGAGCCACGCCTGCGCCTCCATCGGGTGGGCTCCGGCCGCTTTAAAAACCGGGAGTGCACGTTCTATCAGTTGCAGCGCACGTTGCTCATTACCTTGGGTATCTTCGATCTCCGCAAGTCGTTGTAGCGCATAAGCAATGCCCAATTGGTCGTCGATTTTGCGGCTCGACGCCAGCGCCTGATTAAAATACTGTCTGGCTTTCTGATAATCCGAGGTGAGCGAATAGGCCCGGCCAAGATTGTACTGAGCGACCGAAACATCCCAGTCACCAAGATGTTGCTGGGCAATCGACAGGGTATCGTGCATGTGTTGCAAAGCGATATCGTACGCACCAATTTCAAGGTAGATGGCACCTATCAGCCCATGGAACTCCATTTGCAGACGGGGGAGATCGGAGTAGCGTTGTTGCTCCAATGCCTCGAGGATTTCAAGCGCGCGGGCGACATCACCGGACTCATGAAAAACCTGGGCTTGCAGTATTTCCGCTTCGATAATGAGATTACTGTTGTCGGCATCTTTTGCGGCTTCGATGGCATAAATGGCACTGCTGGCGGCGCGTTTAAGCATACCGCGCTGGATAAAATACCAACCTTGATTAATCCGTAGCAGTGATGTTGCGGTAGGGTAATCGGCCAGTTTGGCGAAGCGCAGCCCTTCTTCAATGGCATCCTGGACATGATCTTCGTCACCGGAATAGCGCAGCGCCTCTACCCTAATTGCGTAAGCGAGGGCGAGGTCTCTGAATTGACGTTCACGATCGTATGTTTGAATCCATTCCTGTGTGGTATTGAGCCAGCGTTGCGGATGATTGCTGGCGTCAACCCGCCATTTCTGCCAGGGTTCGGCGGCGCTGCCGGCAACGCTGAAGGCCATTGCAACGAATGCTAAAACATACAATGCGATAAAGCGTGGTATTGACGTCACGGAGTCGTTGGCAGATGATTTGTTAACAAATTGTAGTACAGCGGCATACGCTTGTCCCGCTTAGTTTGTGTTTTTAATGGAAAATATGACATTCAGTCGTGCTTCAATCTGTTGTTCGCCGGGCAATGAGGGAGACTTTGAGCGAGTATCAAGCTCCGCCATTTGCATCATGATTGGCTGCGACATCGACTGTTCTTCGATGCGTAGGACACCGTCGATAATGACGCCGGCCGTATCAGCAATAAAGGTGGCTTTTTGACGGGCATTCTTAAAGGCCTGTTGCAGCGCTTGTTGATACAGTTGTTGTTGATTAGATACCTCAAACTGTACCTGACCAACACGGGTCACCCCCTGTGCCAGTGCTAAATCAATGATTTGGTCATAGAGCTCCAGTGACGGTAGCGTAACTTCCAGTGACCGCATCACGACAAAACCGCTTTGTTCACGCTTACCATCGCCGGAGGTATCGTACTGCGGATAAACATTCAACTGGTAGGAACGAATGTTGCGATCCGGTATGTCACGTTGACGCAAGTCATCAATCAGCGCAGTGGTGTATTGGTCGACTTGTGTCTTTAACGAGCTGAGTTTATTGCCGCGTTGTTCGATGGTGAAGGTCAGTGACGCCTGGTCAGGTACCGCACTGACACTGGCGGAACCGGATACTCGCAGGCCGTGGGTGTTGTCGCTCGCAGAATATGACTGCGCGAAGGAAGTAAAAGAAATGAGCAACGCCAGACAAACTGTTAATATCAGGGTTGGTTTCCAAAATGGATCGGAGTGTTTCATTATCACCTCTCTTCTTTTAATTTAATCAGTTGGAGTCCCGCTATGGATGAAAGTTCCTCAGCAAGCGATAAAACCGTATCGGATGATACTCAAGCACTGAAAGACAGCGCTTTTCGGCTACTGACCCGGCGCGAGCACAGCCGTTTTGAATTGCGTCAGAAGTTGGTTAAAAAAGGCTGGTCAAGCGCAGCGGTTGCAGAGCTGCTTGACTGGTTAAAGGCTGAGGGGTGGCAGAGCGATGAACGATTTGCGGAGAGCTTTGTTCGCGACAAACTTATGCAGGGCCAAGGACGATTAAAAATCGTGGCGCAGGCCACACAACAGCGCGGTATTGCGCGCGAACTGGTTGAGGCAGTTCTGGAACAGCAACAGCCGGACTGGCGCAGTCGTTGCCGCGCCGCGCACCAGAAAAAATTTGGTGACTCGGCACCGGAGGATCGCAAACAGTGGGCAAAGCGCGTGCGCTACTTGCAGCAAAAAGGCTTCAATGGCGATGAGATTTTCGCCGTACTCGGCGAACTCGAACGCTAGGCGAGGCTTTCGCTTCGTGATAATCTAGACAGTCAAATTCGGTTCAGGCAGAAGTTCAATAGGATGTTAAATGAGCATGAATAGCGCCCAAATTCGTGAGAAGTTTTTACAGTTTTTTGCTGAACGGGGACATGAACGTGTACCGTCAGCGTCAATGATTCCCGGTAATGATCCGACCTTATTGTTTACGAATGCCGGTATGGTGCCCTTTAAAGATGTATTTCTGGGAACCGACAAGCGCCGCTATACGCGAGCGACCTCTGCACAACGGTGCCTGCGTGCCGGGGGCAAACACAACGATTTGGAAAACGTTGGTTACACAGCCCGTCATCACACCTTCTTTGAAATGCTGGGTAACTTTAGTTTTGGTGATTACTTTAAGCGTGAAGCTATTCAGTACGCCTGGCAGTTCTTAACCGAAGAGCTCAAGTTACCGGCAGAAAAGCTGTGGGTGACTGTCTTTACCGAAGATGATGAAGCTTATGATATCTGGGCAAAAGAAATCGGAGTGCCTGAAGATCGAATTTCCCGTATTGGTGAAAAAGATAATTTCTGGTCAATGGGTGATACCGGCCCCTGTGGCCCGTGCTCAGAAGTGTTTTATGATCATGGCCCTGAGGTTTGGGGCGGCCCTCCGGGTACGCCGGAAGAAGACGGTGACCGTTACATCGAAATCTGGAACCTGGTGTTCATGCAGTATAACCGTCAGGCTGATGGCACGTTAGAACCCCTACCGGATCCATCGATTGATACGGGCATGGGATTAGAACGTATTGCTGCGATTTTACAGGGTGTTCACAGTAACTACGAAACCGATACGTTCCAGGCGCTGATAAAAGCGGCTGCACAGGCGGTTGGTGTGGATGATACCGAGAGCAAATCGCTGCGCGTCATTGCTGATCATATTCGCTCCTGTTCGTTTTTAATTGTCGATGGTGTTATGCCGTCTAACGAAGGCCGCGGTTACGTGCTACGCCGTATCATCCGTCGTGCTGTGCGTCACGGTCATTTGTTGGGGGCCAAACAGGCGTTTTTCTATAAATTGGTGGCTGAGCTTATTAATCAGATGGGAGATGCTTATCCCGAACTGAGTGAAAAGCGCCAAATTATCGAAGATGCGTTGCATCGTGAAGAACAGCAGTTTGCGAAGACACTCGAGCGCGGTCTGACGATTCTGAACGAAGAAATTGCCGGCCTTGAGGGTACAGTGATTCCCGGAGATGTGGTGTTTAAATTGTATGACACCTATGGCTTCCCGATGGATTTAACCGCAGACATCGTCCGCGAGCAGAAGCTGACCATCGACGAAGAGGGTTTTGCGCAGGCGATGGCAGAACAGCGTCAACGCGCACAACAAAGTTCACAGTTTGGCGTTGACTACAACAGCCAACTGAAATCATCGCAGCAGAGTGAATTCCTCGGCTATGACAGCAATGAAGGACATTCGACGGTTGTCGAGCTGTTCAAAAATGGCGAGTCGGTGGACGAACTGGCGGCCGGTGATGAAGGTATCGTGATTTTGTCAGCAACCCCGTTTTATGCCGAAAGCGGCGGTCAGGTGGGTGATACCGGGCGGCTGTTGCTGGCCGACGGTGAGTTTGAAGTAAGCGATACCCAATACATTGGTAAGGCGATTGCGCATCACGGTAAAGCTCATGGCGCAATCAAACGTAATGATCGCGTCGAAGCTCAAGTTGACGCACAGCGACGCGATAATATTCGCCGCAATCACTCGGCCACGCATTTGCTGCACGCAGCGCTGCGAAAGCTACTCGGCGAGCACGTAAACCAAAAAGGCTCGTTGGTTGAAGCCGAACGGATGCGTTTTGACTTTTCCCACTTTGAGCCAGTCAGTAAACAACAGATTGCCGAACTGGAGCGACAGATCAATGCGCAGATCCGTGCCAATATTGAACTCAGCACGCAGCTGATGAACATTGAAGACGCCAAACAGGCCGGTGCTATGGCGTTGTTTGGCGAGAAATACGATGATGATGTGCGCGTGGTGCGTATGGGTGACGTGTCGATGGAACTGTGTGGCGGTACCCACGTTCGCGCAACGGGCGATATTGGTTTGTTCCGTATTATCAATGAAACCGGTATTGCCTCGGGTGTACGCCGTATCGAAGTAGTTACCGGCGCAGCGGCGGTGGATTACACGCTCGGCCAGCAACGCTTGCTTGATCAGTTGGCTGCAGAGTTTAAAACCGACCACGAATCGGTTCCGGAGAAAGTGGCGCAACTGCAGTCTCGCGCAAAAGAACTGGAGCGGCAGAAAGAACAATTGCAGCAAAAACTTGCGCAACAGGCCAGTGGTGGTCTAATTAATCAAGTAACAGACATTGGTGGTGTCAAAGCAATTGTTGCCGAACTTGAGCAAACTGATCCGAAAGCACTGCGCGGTTTAGTCGACGATTTGAAGAACCAATTGGGGTCAGGTGTCGTATTACTTGCTACAGCGCAAGCTAATAAGGTGAGCTTGATTGCTGGGGTTACGAAAGATTTAACCAAACGCGTGAAAGCAGGAGATTTGGTTAATCAAGCCGCGAATGTCGTAGGTGGCAAAGGTGGCGGCCGTCCGGATATGGCGCAAGCCGGCGGTTCACAACCTGAGCACCTGAGCGAAGCATTGGCAACAGCGACAAGTTGGTTACAAAACGAACTTAAAAGTTAACGAAATTATATATGTTTCGTTATAGTGTAATTGTCGCGGATATTGTTAGACTGCCAATCAGTAGCTTAGGGAAACGTTCTAATTCGTGGTGAAGCGGGACAGTATTGAAGGAGCAAGTTATGTTGATTTTGACACGCCGAGTCGGTGAGACTCTAATGATTGGTGATGATGTATCCGTTACAGTGCTCGGAGTAAAAGGCAATCAAGTTCGTATTGGAGTGAATGCCCCAAAAGAGGTGTCTGTGCATAGGGAAGAAATCTATATGCGCATTCAGTCTGAAAAGGACGACGGCCAGACCACTGACGAATAAGTCAGACAATACCGTTCCGCTTGCCCGAGTAAAAACACTAAATGAAAAAGCCAGCGTTAAGCTGGCTTTTGTCTTTTTGGCCGGTTTTGCCTGAAAACTGGTCGAGATGGTTAAATATCCCACACTTGAACGCAGAGATGGAAAAAAGCGATTGACATTATTTCCAACCTCGCTAGAATGCACGCCACAACGTTACGGAGAGGTGGCCGAGTGGCTGAAGGCGCTCCCCTGCTAAGGGAGTATAGGGTTTATAGCCCTATCGAGGGTTCGAATCCCTCCCTCTCCGCCAGTAACGTTTAGACGTTGAAATCAGCGCGCTCGTAGCTCAGCTGGATAGAGTACCTGGCTACGAACCAGGCGGTCGGAGGTTCGAATCCTCCCGAGCGCGCCAATTTCACACACACCCCGATGATGCGCTCGTAGCTCAACTGGATAGAGTACCTGGCTACGAACCAGGCGGTTGGAGGTTCGAGTCCTCCCGAGCGCGCCATTTCTTAGTTTTTCCCCAATATTTTATCTCTTTATACCGGTTATATATCTCTTTATCTGCTTGCTAAGCCTGCTACCATAGTCTTTAATCTTTTTATAACATTTTAGGCTACCAAAGCAGGAGTGAACGTGACTGAGTTATTTGTCAACGCTGCAGAAATCATGCTGGTTGGTATGGGCGCCGTGCTGGCGTTTCTGTTACTACTGATCGTTGTTATGGCATTGATGGGGCGGCTAATTCCGCATCCTGAACCTGTGCCGCAGCGCACGCCATCTTCGGCTCCAGATTCCTCTCACTCAGATGGCAATCCATCACCTGGTGTTGTTGCCGCCATCAGTGTGGCGGTAAATCGTTATCGCAAAACTCACCGTAACTAATACTCACCGTAAATAATCATGGTCAGCCAAACCGCATAAAAAAATAAGGAGAGTTCCGCATGAGTAACCCACTTAAGCTCACGGAGTTAGTGCTTCGTGACGCGCATCAATCGTTGCTTGCAACGCGTATGCGCATCGACGATATGTTACCGATTGCCGAAAAACTGGATAAAGTCGGTTATTGGTCAATGGAATCCTGGGGGGGCGCAACCTTTGACGCCTGTATTCGCTATCTTGGTGAAGACCCCTGGGAGCGCATCCGTGAATTAAAAAAGGCCATGCCCAATACGCCACAGCAGATGCTGTTACGCGGTCAGAACTTGCTTGGTTACCGGCACTACGCTGACGATGTGGTTAAGCGCTTTGTTGAACGGGCGAAAGATAATGGCGTTGACGTATTCCGTATTTTTGATGCGATGAATGACGTGCGCAATTTAAAAACCGCAATTAAAGCGGCAAAGGACGTTGATGGACACGCGCAGGGGACAATGTCTTACACGGTGAGCCCCGTACATACCTTAGAGAAATGGGTAGAAATGGCGCAGGAACTGGAAGACCTGGGTTGCGATTCCTTGTGTATTAAAGACATGGCCGGTTTATTGCGGCCTAATGATGCGTTCGAGCTGGTTTCGGCGCTGAAAAAGAACACCAGCCTGCCGATTGCGATGCAGTGCCACGCTACCACCGGTTTAAGTGTTGCGACGTATCAGAAGTCCATTGACGCCGGCATTGACATGCTGGATACCGCCATCTCATCCATGAGTATGACTTACGGCCATTCGCCAACAGAAACACTGGTTGCTATGACGGAAAACACGGATCGTGATACCGGTCTGGACTTGCCGTTGCTGGAAGAAATTGCGAGCTATTTTCGCGATGTGCGTAAAAAGTACGCGCAGTTTGAAGGCTCACTGAAAGGCGTTGATGCGCGCATTCTGCTGGCACAGGTGCCCGGCGGTATGCTGACCAATATGGAAAACCAGTTGAAAGAACAGGGTGCCATCGAAAAATTTGATCAGGTGCTGGAAGAAATTCCTAAAGTTCGCGAGGATTTAGGTTTTATTCCTCTGGTGACGCCAACTTCTCAAATTGTCGGTACTCAAGCGGTACTGAACGTTTTGAGTGGTGAGCGTTATGCCAATATTTCGAAGGAAACCGCGGCGGTATTAAAAGGTGAATACGGTGCTACAGCCGCACCGGTTAACGAAGATCTGCAAAAACGCGTTTTAGACGGTGCTGAGCCGATCACGCAGCGGCCTGCCGACTTGTTGGATAACGAGTTGGATAAGCTCACAGACGAGCTAAAAGAAAAAGCCAAAAATGAAGACATTCGTCTGGCTGACGCTGTGGTTGATGACGTGCTGACCTATGCACTATTCCCTCAAATCGGGCTTAAATTTCTTAAGAACCGTGATAATCCGGACGCTTTTGAGCCGGCACCACAAGCGCAGTCTGAAAGTCCTGCCAAATCAACGTCGAAACCAGCAACTAGCAGCGGCTCGGCTGAGCCGGAAGCGTATGATGTCGATGTCGACGGTCAACGCTATCGAGTCCGGATTGGTCCGGCTGGTGAATTAGAAGAGGTTGCAGCGGCGCCGAAGTCGTCCACGGATAAGGGTGGTGATTCATCGAGTACGGGTGGCGAAACCATCAAAGCGCCATTAGCCGGTAATGTTTTCAAAGTGGTTGCCAAAGAAGGGCAAGCGGTAGCGGCCGGTGATGTGGTGATCGTGATGGAAGCGATGAAGATGGAAACGGATATTAAGGCTGAGACCGGCGGCACCGTTAAGTCGCTGCATGTTAAAGAAGGCGACGCCGTTTCTGTGGGTGATGAGCTGGTAACCTTGGGTTAAATTATGGATAAATTATTAACCTTGTGGCAGACCACTGGTATTGCGGCGATGACCATAGGCCAGGCCTCAATGATCATCGTTGGCGGTATCTTGCTGTATCTTGCCATCGCGAAGAAGTTTGAGCCGTTGTTGTTATTGCCGATCGGCTTTGGTGCTATTCTCGCCAATATCCCGCTGGGCGGCTTTAATGAACCCGGTGGGGTGCTTTATTACGTTTATAACGTGGGTATCGATACCGGTATGTTCCCGCTGCTGATTTTTATGGGTGTGGGCGCGCTAACGGATTTCGGCCCGTTGTTGGCCAACCCCAAAATGATGCTGCTTGGCGGTGCCGCCCAGTTTGGCATTTTCGCAACATTATTCGGCGCGATCGGTCTGAACGTGATTCCGGGCATCGAATTCACGCTGGCTGATGCGGCGGCGATATCCATTATCGGTGGTGCGGACGGGCCGACCGCTATCTTTTTGGCATCGCGACTGGCTCCTGATTTATTGGGTGCGATAGCCGTGGCCGCCTATTCGTATATGGCGCTGGTCCCGATTATTCAGCCACCCATTATGCGGCTGCTGACGAACAAGGAAGAGCGGCAGATAAAAATGGAGCAGCTACGCCCGGTAGGTCGTCGTGAAAAGCTGTTTTTCCCATTAGCCGTGATTCTGTTAACGCTGTTGTTCCTGCCCAGTGCGACGCCATTAGTCGGGATGTTCTGTCTGGGTAACCTCATGCGCGAATCGGGTGTGGTGGAACGCTTAACAAAAACCACGCAGAACGAGCTGATCAATATCGTCACCATTTTTCTGGGGCTTGCGGTCGGTTCAAAGCTGCAGGCGGAGCAATTCCTAAGTTTTACCACCTTGGGTATTCTGGTATTAGGTGCGGTCGCCTTCGCCATTGGTACAGCGAGCGGTATCCTAATGGCAAAACTGATGGGTAAATTCAGTAAAAGCCCGATTAACCCGTTGATCGGTGCGGCTGGTGTATCGGCGGTACCGATGGCGGCCCGGGTTGTCAATAAAGTGGGTTTGGATGCGAATCAGAGTAACTTTTTATTGATGCATGCAATGGGACCGAATGTCGCCGGGGTGCTTGGCTCTGCGGTGGCTGCCGGTGTGTTGCTGGCGCTTGTCTAATGGAACGGGTGACGGGTTAGCGACCCGTCACCCACATCATCAACGTGTAAAATAACGCGATCACTGTACTGAAAATCGCGATGTAAGCGAACCCCTTCAATCCTTGTTTAATGGTCCAGCCGTTAAGTTTTAGGTAGATGAGCCACGCTAAGCTCAACACCAACGGGATCAGAAAAATAAAACGAATCATAACGCTCCTAAGCTTGATGGTTCTGGATAGCGTCCAGATCACTTGCGGCCAGATAGGCATGCTGCAAACGTTTTTCAAGCACCGTGATTTGATCAGCAACTTTGTCAATATCGCCGTCTGCCATGTATTTTTCAAGTTCACTGGCTTTGTTTTGCAGCGCATCAAGGCCTAAATTACCGGCCGCTCCTTTCAGAGAATGAAAATAGCGTCGGGCGCTTTCGTGCTGTCCGCGGGTGATAAAGTCAGATACCTTCATGGCGCTGTTTTGGTACTGCTCATAAAGCTGACCAACCAACTTAATGTACAGTTCAACATTATTGCCAAGCCGCGCCAACGCCCCGTCGAAATCAATCCCCTTGGTTTGCGGATAACGCAATTTAGGATGTTTATCCGGCTGCTGTTCGGTGGTTGCCGCTGAGGTATCGCTGTCTTCGCCATCGTAGTCGCCGGGAACACACCATTTGACCATCGCTTTCAGCAGTTGTGCCTCATCGATAGGTTTGGCGATGTGTCCTTGCATGCCCGCCGCCAGTGACCGTTCTTCATCACCACTCATGGCGTTCGCGGTCATCGCCAGAATGGGTAACTGCTGGTAGTTGTAATGGGCACGGATCTGTTTGGCGGCGGTAAGCCCATCCATGACCGGCATTTGAATGTCCATCAGTACCAGCGCATAACGTTTGCGTTCTATGGCCTCGATGGCAGCCTGGCCATGCTCTGCAATATCCACCCGGAACTGGTGCGACTGCAGCAATTCACGGGCAACCTGCTGGTTTATTTCGTTGTCTTCGACCACCAGGATGGGGGCATGACGAATACTATCGGGTATTTTCGCATGGTTATTGCTGTCATTGATGGCAGGCTGCGCCGACGGGAACAGTGTTGAACTTAAACTGCGGCCCAGGCTGGCTGCGGTGTAGGGTTTTGACAAAATGTCATCGACGCCGGCCTGGCGCGCTTTTTCGTTCAATTCTTCGACATAGTAGCCGGTGGCAAGCACCAGCGCCGGACGTTGCTCGCCACTGTAGTGCTGGCTGATACGGCGACAGAATTCAAGTCCGTCCATACCCGGCAGGCGCCAGTCGACTAAAATCAAATCAAAGGGGTGTTCGTCGGCAACCGAACTCTGATAGATTTCTAACGCTTGCTCAGCGGTGCGACAGACTTTTACATCCACCCGATAACTGCGCAGCATTTCCTGAATCATTTCACGGGTGCTGAGATTGTCGTCAATCGCCAATACCCGCACACCTTCAAGTTTCTGCATCAAATACTGATGGTGCGAATTATCCTGCTCGTCTTGTAATGGCAGTGTCAATTCAATGTAGAAGGTAGAACCCTGGCCAACGCCGCTGGTGACCCCGATGTCACCGCCCATCAGGTAAATTAACCGCCGCGAAATGGCCAAACCCAGGCCGGTTCCTCCGTATTTGCGTGTGGTTGAGGTGTCTGCCTGAGTAAAGGCCTGGAACAGGTTGGCCCGCTGTTCTTCGTCCATGCCAATGCCGGTGTCGCTGACCGAAATACGTAACCACACTTGCGCATCGGACTTTTCCAACAAGGTAACGGCGACGTTAATCTCGCCATCGTCGGTAAACTTGATGGCATTACTGACCAGATTGACCAATACCTGATTCAAACGCAGAGGATCGCCAAGTAACCGCGTTGGAATATTGGCCGGCAAGTTAATGATGAACTCGAGATCTTTATCGTAAGCTTTGTAGGCAAACATATCGGCAAGTGAGGTCAGGACATCCTGTAAATCGAACGGAATGCGCTCGATGGTGAGTTTGCCGGCGTCAATTTTAGAGAAGTCGAGAATGTCATTGATGACCCCCAGCAACGCCTGCGATGAGGAATCAATGACCTTTAAATAGCGTTTTTGCTTCTGATTCAACTCGGTTTTAAGGCATAGGTTAGCCATACCGACAATGGCGTTGATCGGGGTTCGAATTTCATGACTCATATTGGCCAGAAACTCACCTTTCGCCTGATTTGCCTGCTCCGCCGTTTCCTTCGCTTTTTCCATTTGTTCGGCGACCGATTTGATGCTGGAAATGTCATAGTAGCTGCCCAGAATGCCAATGACGTTGCGGTCTTCGTCGTATAAAGGCACGCTCGAGTGTTCGACCCAGCGTTGGCCACTGGTCAGTGTCAATTCGATTTCATCGTTACAGGATGCGTGCTGATTCTTAAGTGTTTGTTGATCCCGCTGGCGCAAAATTTCGTTGTTAGCGAGGATATTGATGTCACGATCGTCTTTACCACTGAGTTGATCTTCGGCAATGCCAATGTCCTGACAAAAGGCATGGTTGCCACCCAGCAACTTAAGATCCCGATCACGCCAGTAAACGCGCGTCGGCAAGTCATTGAATACCTGCTCGAACAGGTGCAGTGAATTGGACGATAAAAACGGCTGTTGTAACGGTGACGTTAGCGATGTGCGGTGCGTCCAGAGCCACACACTGCAGGCCAGTATGAGACTGATGATAACCGTTACCAGTAGCGCACTGGCGTTCCATGGGGCGGGTAACACCAGGTACAAAACCAGGCTGATGGATTGCAGCGCGATAAAGGCGATTTGCAGAAACGTCCAAATAGAAGTCATGATTGCCAGTGGGTGATGTCAATGTGTCAAGTAGTTTGCCATGAGCGGCGAAAAACACCAAGTTGTTGCGGACGATAGCGCCGCCAAACATAGACGTTAAGGTAAATTCCCAGTAAGCTTTGGGGCTAGCCAGAATGAAACGGTTCGATGGAGTTGTATTTTGCAGAATTCACTAGCAGATCGCGTAAAGGATTTGAATCAAGCGCAGCAGGGTAAGGCCTGGTCGGGTATTCACCGCGGTATCGAGCGCGAAGCGCTGCGCATCATGAAAGACGGAACTTTAGCTACGACGGATCATCCGGCCGAACTGGGTAAAACGTTGACGCACCCAACCATCACGACCGACTACTCGGAAAACTTGCTTGAATTTATTACCCCCGTTGCCAGTCGCATTAGTGACACCCTGGCGCAACTGCGTGACATTCATCGGGTTACCTATCAGGCGCTGGGTGACGAGCTGCTGTGGCCAATGAGTATGCCCTGTTATCTTGGTTCTGATGATGATATTCGTATTGCTAACTACGGTGATTCGCATTCCGGGCGCATGAAAAGCCTGTATCGGCGGGGGTTGACCCATCGCTATGGCGCGACCATGCAGATCATTTCCGGTGTGCATTATAATTTTTCTGTATCGGAAGCAATGTGGGAGCAGTTGGCGCAGCAACAGCAACGTCCTGATGATAAAGCGTTCCGTTCTGAAAAATACTTTGCGTTAATACGTAATTTCAAACGCATTGCCTGGGTGATTCCCTATCTGTTCGGCGCGTCACCGGCATTTTGTCAGTCGTTTTTCCAGCAGACCGGTACCGAGCAAAAAGACACCGACTGGAACTTCCAGCGCCTTGGTAAAGGTACTGCTTATTTGCCTTATGCCACATCTCTGCGCATGAGTGATCTGGGTTACACCAATAAAGAGCAGGCCAGCCTGGGCATTACTTATAATTCGCTGGATGAGTACGTCGCCGGATTGCGTAAAGCCATTACGACACCGTCAAAGCAATTCGCCCGAATCGGCGTAAAAGTGAACGGTGAATACCATCAACTGAACGATAATATTCTGCAAATTGAAAATGAATTTTACTCGCCGATACGGCCAAAACGTACCGCGCAGTCCGGTGAAACACCGAGCCAGGCATTAGAGCGTGGTGGTGTGGAATACATCGAGGTACGGGCGCTTGATGTGAACCCTTTCAGTGGCATTGGCATTACGGAACAACAAATTCACTTTTTAGATCTGCTGTTAATGTATTGCCTGTTGACTGACAGCCCAGAAATGTCATGGGAAGAACAGCAACAATACGATAAGAACTTTGCCAAGGTTGTGCTTGAAGGGCGCAACCCCAGTCTGGAATTATGGCAGGCGGGCCAGCAACGGTTGATGGCTGACTGGCTGGAAGAGTTGTTTGCTGACTTTACGTTGATTGCACGCTCACTGGACGAGTTCTCAGATAATCCGGGTCAGTATCAAAGCCACTTAAACGAGTTGTATCAGTGTGTGCTAAACCCGGAGTTGACGTTGTCCGGTCGGGTATTAACGATTTTGAAAGAAAATCATTGGGACTTCAGCACGCTGGGGATGGATCTTGCGCACAAATATCAGCACGAGTTCCGCAGTACCGAGTTGGAATATTATCAGCCGCAGGACTTTCTGCGCTGGAAACAAGAGTCGGAAACGGCGTTTGTGGCACGTAAAGAACACGACAATGTCGTTGATTTTGACGCTTTCTTAAGCAATTATTTTAAAGAAGCCGCTAAACCGGGTGGTTTAGCCAAATCATGAGCACAAAAAAACGCGGTCACCCAAGGTGGCCGCGTCAAAAAATACATTCAGGGGATGAACACAACATCGCTGCTCATTAACTCAGAGTCTTGTGCGTAACAGAAGTTCAACAATGAACCAAAAAAAATTAAAAAAAATCCAGCAACTCTCTCTTATCGTTGTTGCAACAGCGGCCATCAGCGGCTGTGCGACGGCACCGCCAGCATCGCCCGATAATATTTGCCATATCTTTGAAGAGAAGGAAGACTGGTACCACGCCGCAGCAGACGTCCGCGATAAGTGGGGGGTACCCATTCACGTGCCAATGGCAATGATGTACCAGGAAAGCTCGTTTAAACACGATGCGTTGCCGCCACGTGACTACCTGTTAGGTTTTATTCCCTGGGGCCGGGTAAGCAGTGCGTACGGCTATTCTCAGGCGAAAACCATGACCTGGGAAGACTATCAACGAGAAACCGGAAATGGCTGGGCCAGCCGCAGTGATTTCGAGGACGCCATTGATTTTATGGGTTGGTTTATTACCAAGACCTACACCATTAACGGGGTGTCAAAATGGGACGCCTATGGCCAGTACTTAAATTATCATGAAGGCTGGGGTGGCTATCAACGTAAAAGCTATTTGCAGAAGCCTT
Organism: Idiomarina aquatica; assembly: GCF_003987185.1. Lineage (GTDB taxonomy): Bacteria > Pseudomonadota > Gammaproteobacteria > Enterobacterales > Alteromonadaceae > Idiomarina > Idiomarina aquatica. The sequence continues at coordinate 22,003 of NZ_PIPS01000002.1, forward strand.
GGCTGGTGCGCACATCGAAGATCGTGAAGCAGCGTTCTCTGCGCTACGCAGCGCAGCTGAAAACCTGTGAAGAAGATTTTCAGCATGGCTGGTTGTGGAATCTGTTTTTCGGTTAGTCGTCGTTATGCTCGTTAGTGGGTTTGTAGTAATTCGGTAGTACCCGTACTTGTTTGATCATGGTGTCACCCACTTCGATCAATTCTACTGGGTAGCCGCCCAGGCGCAGGCTCATGCGCGCAGACGGAATATCGCCAAATTGTTCGATGATCAAGCCACTGAGGGTTTTAGGGCCATCGGTGGGAAAGTGCCAGTCCATTTCTTTATTCAATTCGCGCAAGTTGGCGCTACCCTCGACCAAATAACTGCCGTCGGGCTGAACCGTGACGGTCTCGCTCGGCGGCGGCGCCATTGAGGTGGTGAAATCACCGACAATTTCTTCGAGAATGTCTTCCAGCGTGACCAACCCCTGAATATCGCCGTACTCATCGACCACCAGACCAATACGCTCTTTGCGACGCTGAAATTTGAGCAACTGCACGTTAAGCGGGGTTCCCTCTGGGATAAAATAGATGTCGCGAACGGCACGCACCAGCGATGACTTATCGGTCTGAAAATGATTTTTACTCATCAAACGCATGATGTCGCGCGCGTGCAAAAAGCCAATTGCATCATCGATATCGTTGCGATAGAGCAGCACCCTGGTGTGTTGTGCGTGTTCAATTTGCTTGGTGATTTTTGACCAATCGTCGTTGATATCGATACCAACGATCTCATTACGCGGGATCATGACGTCCTCGACCGTCACCTTTTCTAAATCAAGAATACTGGTCAGCATTTCCTGGTGCGAGGTCGGTATCAAGTTGCCGGCCTCGTTGACGACGGTGCGCAACTCATCCGAGCTTAACGCATCACCAACATGGGCGCGTTTGGGGTCAATGCCAAGCAAGCGCATGAACGAGTTGGTGATAAAGTTTACGCTGGTGACAACAGGGTAGAGCAGTGTCAGCAACGGCCGTAAGATCAGCGAGCTTGGAAACGCAACCCGCTCGGGGTGCAGAGCGGCAATAGTTTTTGGGGTGACTTCCGCAAAGATTAATACCACTAGAGTCAAGACGAAAGGTGCCAACAGCAGGCCTAAATCCCCAAGCCAGCGCATGAACAAAATGGTGGCAATCGAGGAGGCGGCAATATTAACCAGGTTGTTACCGATCAAAATCAAGCCGATCAAGCGATCGGGCCGATCCAATAAGTATTGTACGCGGGTAGCTGCTTTGTGCTGGTGTTGTACCAGATGCCGTAACCGGTAACGGTTGATGGACATCATACCGGTTTCAGAACCGGAAAAATAAGCCGATAAAGCAATTAAAATAACCAAACTAACGAGTAACGTACTCGTCGATATCTCGTCCAAGATTACTGTCCTCAGGTCAATATAATATCTTTAACAAAACGACTGCCAAAGTAGCCTAACGTCAGCAGGGAACTGCCGACTAAAGTCAGGATTACCATCACTTTACCACGGGCACCACTGACACGGTGCATGACATTTGCCACGACATAAACGATGGCGGCGGCGATGCTGAGAAAGGTTTTGTGGGCGACGTTTTGAGCGAACATGTTATCTAAAAAGGCAAAGCCGGATAACAGCGCTAAAATGAGTAAGATAGTGCCACTGAACAGCAAGCGGAAAAAATAACGCTCAATGGTCATCAGTGGCGGTAATTTATGGAACAACGTCGGGTTGCGCCGTTGTTTTAACGTGTAACTGACGTAAGCGGCCTGAATCGCATACAGAGTAGCCAGGGCGAGTACGCCATAAGCAACCAGTGACAACACAATATGAACCAACAGACCGGCGTTCATATTAATGTAACTGCCCCATTGCGCCGGCGCTAAGGCCAGCAACAAACACGTGAGTGCGGCAAATAAATAAACAACCGGTTTCAGTAACAGACTACCGGAGTGATGGCTGCGCAAGAGCGCAAACAAGGCCACCAACCAGGACACACTGGCTAAACTGGAGGCAATGTTGATATGGTGAAAGTTATCTGCCGAAAATTCATTAAAAACCAGCAACGCGTGGCTAATGATAGCAACCAGCGCCGGAATAATATGAAATCCGGAATGCAGTTCGCGGTTTTGCAATAAGTTTCGCAAAATCACAACAGCGCTGATGACATATCCAGCGATGGCTAACAGCAACAGAATGGTGAGCATCACGGGCTCGCAATCCTCAATTGAAACGATGATTTACACCGAGTATACGATCATGATGGTACAAACCCAAGCATCTGAGGGCGAAAGTTACTTGCAAATCAGATATACTAGCCCCATCTAACAAGGCAATTCGTCAGCAAACGCGACAAGTAACGGAAGAGATCGCCCTTATGTTTGAGAATTTAAGCGAACGACTGTCACAATCGCTCCGTAATATCGGCGGCCGCGGTCGGTTAACGGATGACAATATAAAAGACACTTTGCGCGAAGTTCGTATGGCTTTACTGGAAGCCGACGTTGCTTTGCCGGTGGTCAAAGAATTTATTGGTAAAGTCAAAGAACGCGCCGTTGGCACCGAGGTAAATAAAAGCCTTACCCCAGGGCAGGTCTTTGTCAAAATCGTGCAAAGCGAGTTGGAAGCGGCCATGGGCGAAGCCAACGTTCCGCTCAGCTTGAATACCCAGCCGCCGGCCGTGATTTTGATGGCGGGCTTGCAAGGTGCCGGTAAAACCACCAGTGTCGGCAAACTGGCGAAGTTCCTAAAAGAACGGGAAAAGAAAAAGGTCATGGTGGTCAGTGCCGACGTTTATCGGCCGGCCGCGATTAAACAGTTGGAGACGCTGGCAGAGCAAACCGGCGTTGAGTTTTTCCCGTCCAGTACCGACCAGAAGCCGGAAGATATTGCTAAGGCCGCGATTGCGCAGGCGAAAAAACAGTTCATCGATGTGGTGCTGGTGGATACCGCCGGTCGTCTTACCATTGATGAAGATATGATGCAGGAAATCCAACAACTGCACGCCAGCATCAAGCCGATCGAAACCTTATTCGTGGTTGACTCGATGACCGGTCAGGATGCGGCTAATACCGCGAAAGCCTTTAACGACGCCTTGCCACTGACCGGTGTTATCCTCACCAAAACCGATGGCGATGCGCGCGGCGGTGCGGCACTGTCGATTCGCCACATCACCGGCAAACCGATCAAATTCCTGGGTGTCGGTGAGAAGAACGACGCGCTGGAGCCTTTCCACCCGGATCGGGTAGCGTCGCGTATTCTCGGCATGGGTGACGTGTTGTCACTGGTGGAAGAAGTCGAGCGCAAGGTCGACCGCGAGAAAGCCGAGAAAGTGGCGCGCAAGGTCATGAAAAAAGGCCAGTTTTCGCTGGAAGACTTCCGCGATCAACTGGCGCAAATGCGTGACATGGGCGGCATGATGGGGTTGATGGATAAATTGCCCGGTATGGGTAAGATGACCGACCAAATCAAGGGGCAGATGGACGATAAGGTCACCATCCGCATGGAAGCCATCATCAACTCGATGACGCCGCAGGAGCGCGCGCACCCGGACGTCATCAAAGGCTCTCGTAAGCGTCGTATTGCCGCTGGTTCAGGCACTCAAGTGCAGGACGTCAATAAATTGCTGAAGCAATTCCAGCAAATGCAAAAGATGATGAAAAAGATGAAAGGCGGCGGCATGCAAAAAATGTTGCGCGGCATGGGCGGGAAACTGCCGCCGGGAATGTTCCCAGGACGCTAATTAACTTGCATTTGAAGAAAAAATCAGTAGAATTGCCGAGCCTTCCGACCGTGTCGGAGGGCTTTGCTGTTTTTAACAGATACGTTTTACATTTACACAATTGAAATCGAGGAACGCAATGGTAACCATTCGTTTACAACGCAGCGGCGCTAAAAAACGCCCCTTCTACCAAATGGTAGTTGCTGACAGTCGCAATGCCCGCGACGGTCGCTTTATCGAAAATGTAGGTTTCTTCAACCCGGTAGCTCGTGGTCAGGAAGAAAAACTTCGCATCGACTTAGACCGTGTTGAACACTGGGTAGGTCAAGGCGCATCGTTATCCGATCGCGTTGCGAAATTAGTAAAAGATGCTCGCGCTGCGGCGTAAGCATAAGACTTATTCAGTCATAGGGTCGTCGGCATATGGCACAATCAGATAACGTCGTCATCGGTTGCATCGGTGCGGTTTATGGCGTGAAAGGCTGGTTGAAGATTCAGTCATACACCGAAAACCCGGAAGATATTTTTAGTTATAGCCCTTGGTACCTGCAGAGTTCTGCAGCACGCCAACAAAGCGAACAGGCTGTGACTGTCGTCGAATGGCGTCGTCACAATAAAGGTTTGATTGCGCTCATCGATGGTATTAATGACCGCGATGAAGCAAGTCGCTTGACCGGCATGGAAATCAGCATTGCAGCTGATGAGTTACCAGCGTTAGCCGAAGATGAGTTTTACTGGCGTGACCTGATTGGTATGCGAGTGAAAAACAAACAAGGCTACGACATGGGGGTGGTTGAACAGATTATGCCAACACCAGCGAACGATGTGCTGGTTGTGAGTGCCAACTCGAACGATGCGTTTGGGAAGTCTGAGCGACTGATTCCGTTTGTGCAAAGCCAGTACATACTGGCCGTGGACAACGATAATCAGCTCATTCAGGTGGACTGGCCAGCAGACTTTTAGCGGACTTGCCGATGCAAGTAGGCGTTATCAGTTTGTTTCCCGAAATGTTTGCCGCGATCACCGAGCACGGTGTTACGCGTCGGGCGATTCAGGATGGCTTGCTGAGTATCGAGGTGTGGAACCCACGTGATTTCACGCAGGACAAACATCGTACGGTTGATGATCGACCTTATGGTGGCGGACCTGGCATGTTAATGATGGTGCAACCTCTAGTGGACGCCATTAATGCCGCGAAGCAACGTCTGGGTGAAGAAACACCGGTTATTTATCTATCGCCCCAGGGGCAAAAACTGGATCATCAAGGGGTAACACAGTTAGCCCAACATGATCGAATGATTTTAATTGCTGGTCGCTATGAAGGTATCGACGAGCGAGTCATTCAGCAATATGTTGACGCTGAATGGTCAATTGGGGATTACGTGCTCAGCGGCGGTGAGTTACCAGCAATGGTACTGATTGATGCTGTAGCGAGGTTGGTTCCCGGCGTATTGGGACATCAAGATTCCGCAGCCGAAGATTCTTTTGCTGATGGCTTACTGGATTGTCCTCATTACACTCGCCCGGAGGTTTATAACGAGCAGCGGGTACCCTCAGTATTACTGAGCGGCGACCATGAAAAGATACGTCGTTGGCGTTTGCAGCAATCACTGGGTAAAACCTGGTTGCAACGTCGGGATTTAATGAATCGCCTAGCTCTGACTGACGAGCAGGAACAGTTGCTGAACGAATTTATCGCGCAGCACTCGTCCGAAAAATAGCGTACAGTTTACCTAGGATAGGAGAAATACCATGGCAAAAGTTAGCCAAAACATCATTAAGGCTCTTGAAGAAGAGCAAATGAAAAAAGATTTACCGGAATTCGCTCCAGGCGATACGGTCAGTGTAAATGTAAAAGTAAAAGAAGGTAACCGTGAGCGTCTTCAGGCATTTGAAGGTGTGGTTATCCGTGTTCGTAACCGTGGTTTGCACTCTGCATTTACGGTTCGTAAAGTATCAAGCGGTGAAGGCGTAGAACGTACGTTCCAAACGCACAGCCCGTTGATCGACAGCATCAATGTGAAGCGTCGCGGTGCAGTACGTCGCGCCAAGCTTTACTACCTACGCGAGCGTTCAGGCAAATCTGCACGTATCCGCGAAAAGCTGGCAACCAAGTAATTGGTGTCGCTTTGAAAAACCCGGCCTCGGCCGGGTTTTTTTATGCCTGTCATAGGCAAGCGCCGATTGCCGGCCATTCATGACCTGATAACCTTCAGCATGTTCAATGCAGCCCGCTCTGCTAGCGTGCTTTAGTGCTAAATGCTAAGCTGGCGCTATGGACGAAGATATCGCAATACTCACGGCGGCGTTGGCGGATTTACTGCAACAACAGTCGCAATGGACTGAACATCAGTTAATCGAAACCTTGCAAAAGCCGCCTTATGAGCTGCTGGAGGCAGGGGCTTTGCGCGATCCCTTGTCGTTATTTCAGACGCATTTTTTGATCTTTCATTGTCTTTATCGACTGCGGGCTGATTGGCGTGAACGTCAACAGGCGGATTTAACGATCAATACCTTAAAGATTGAAACCTTACCCTGGCAGGCAGGGGAAGCGGGGTTGCAACCACATGACCCGTTGGCGGACTATTATCTTGATCTTACGCAATTAACGGGTACGACCTGTGCTGACGTTGAAGCGTTATTGGATGACTTTTGGCGTAAAATGGGGGCGCATAAACCCAGCGCCGGGGCGCAAATGCCGTATGAGCAAGCGTGTGAAGTGATGGAGGTGGCACCGCCGCTGACAGCGCCGCAAGTCAAACGTCAGTACCGGCGCTTAATTCATAGACACCATCCGGATAAAGGCGGTAGTCTTGTTAAAATGCAGACCATTAAAAAGGCGTATCAGACACTGATGACGCAGTTGTAATTGAAAACATTGATTAACCCATACATAGGATAAGTGAGTAGTAACTATGTCCAGTAAAAGCGCCGATGCCGCGGCTACGCAGTTGAGCCAGCTGCGTGATGCCATTGATGCCGTCGATACCCAATTGGTCGACTTAATCGCACAACGTGCTGCGATCACTGCTCAGGTGGGGCAGGTAAAACGTCAGTTGAAACAACCCCTTTATGTCCCTGAGCGTGAGCATAGTTTGATTCGTGCTCGGCGCCAGTATGCCGAGCAAAAAGGCTTGGCAGCGGATTTGATAGAGGACGTATTGCGCCGCATCATTCGGGAGTCGTACCGCACTCAGACTATGCAGGCGACGCCAACCTCGACCGATTTGTCACGTCCGGTGGTGATTGTTGGTGGGCGTGGACGGTTGGGTCAGTTGCTGGCTAAGTTGTTTGGGCAGACCGGTTATCAGGTGACGGTGCTGGATAAGGGCGATCAGTGGACTGATGAATTGGCCGCGCAGGCGCAGTTGGTGATGCTGTCGGTGCCGGTGAATCAGACGGTTGGGGTGATTCGGCAACTGCCAGCGTTGGCCGCTGACTGTGTTTTGGCGGATGTGACCAGTGTTAAGTCCGAACCATTGCAGGCGATGCTGGAACAGCACAGTGGACCGGTGGTGGGATTACACCCAATGTTTGGCCCGTCGGTACAAAACTTGGCGAAACAGTTGGTGGTGGTGACGCCGGGGCGGTGCGCTGACGCTTGTCAGTGGTTGCTGGATCAGTTTGTTAACTGGGGGGCTCATATTGAAACCAGCGATGCGGGGCAACACGACGAGGCAATGGGTTGGGTTCAGGCTATGCGCCATTTGAGCACCTTTAGCTATGGTTTGCATATGGCTGAAGAAAATGCGGATATCGATGCTTTATTGCAGATGAGCTCGCCAATTTATCGCATGGAACTGATGATGGTCGGGCGCTTGTTTGCCCAAAACGCGGAGCTTTATGCCGATATCATTATGGCGAACAAGCAGCAGTTTCCAACCATTGGTCGCTATCTGGAGCGTTTTGGGGAAGCCTTAGGGTATTTAGAAAAGGGCGATAAAGCTCGCTTTATTGAACAGTTTGAGCAAGTAAAGGCGTATTTTGGCAACTACGCCAGTCAGTTTCTCGATGAAAGTGAGGGTATGGTGCAGTTGGCCGATGATCAGCGCTTTCGTCAACAACACGGTGGTTGACAAAGGCGCTGTGTGGCGCTAACGGCGGAATTGCTCAAGTAATTCCGCTAGGGCATCAGGTGCAACCGGCTTGTGTAAGGTGGCGTTCATGCCGGCATCTCGGCAGGCCTCCATTTCGGTGGCACTCTGGTGACTGGTGACGGCAATGACCGGGGTATCCGAAAACTCCGCTTGTTGCCGCAATGTCCGGCAAACGTCAGCGCCGGACATGTCAGGCATTTCGAAATCAAGAAAAATCAAATCCGGTTGTGACTCCAGCGCGGCCAGCGCCTGTTCCCCATTTTCAGCGGTAATGACGTCAATAGGATGCTGGCTCAACATCGCCTTAAAGACTTCCAGACTGATGAGATCATCGTCCGCAACCAGCACCGTCATGCGGTTAACTTCGTTCATAATACTACCGTTTTACTGATAATAGCTTTACCCTAGCATTGTCATAGCTTTTTGCCTAGAGAAAGGAGAGATACGATGGCTGTAAAGGCGCCCAGGATCAAGGTTTGGGACAGCTTTATCCGGTTTTATCATTGGCTGATGGTAGCGCTTGTCGGGGCACTGTGGTGGAGCGGTGAAAATGGCGAGATGGCATTGCACCAGGATTTCGCCATTGTATTAACCGCATTATTAATTGTGCGTATTGGCTGGGGATTTTTTGGCAGCAAAAACACTCGCTTTAGCTATTTTATCCGCTCGCCAATGAAAATTCCGCAACACGCGCAGGCATTATTGCAACGACGTTATCGCACCGGAGACACACATAATGCAGCCGGTGGGTGGTCGGTGATTGCATTATTGCTGATCCTGGCGATGCAAATTATCACCGGCATGTTCAGCAGCGATGGTATTTTGTTTTCGGGACCGTTAGCAGGGTACGCCAGTGGCGATTTGGTGGATTGGGCAACGGACTGGCATAAGGCGCAATTTAACGTGATTCTGGCGTTGGTGGCGCTGCATGTGTTAGCCGTTGTGATCTACCGAATCTTCGGTGTGCCATTGCTGGGGGCGATGTTCAGCGGCTATCGTAACAGCAAAGCCACCCAGCCCGAGTTAAAGCCGGGCTGGCAGGCAATGCTGCTGACGGTGGCGGTGTGGTTTATCCTTTATTTGCTGATCAATTAGTCCTTGTAATTGTCATGGCAGCCCTTGCAGTTCTTCGCGGCTGCCATAAACACTGGCTTGATGTCGTCCAGTGAGCCGCCGGCGGCTACTTCTGCCAACTTTTCGGCGTCAGCGGTAAAATCAACGGTGCGTTGTTTGAAGTCGTCCCAATTATCCCAGATTTCAGGCAGTGCATCGGTGTTGTCGCCTGGCATCGCGCCGTCTACTGAAAACCCGGCCCATGGGATATGGCTCAGACGGGCAAAGTCCTCGGCGCGTTGCTGAAAGATGGCGGCGTCAAATGCAACATCTCCTTTTACCATATCGCCCATAGCGGCAAAGTTATCGCGCATGATTGACAATGCGTTCTGGCGGTACTCGACGGCCGATTCTGCGTCGTTAAACGCATGTTTGTCGGCCATGGCGTTGCCGGCAATACCAAAGCTCAGTAACGCCGTGGTAACGGCTGTGATCGTCAGCTTGTTCATAGTCACTTCCTTCATCTTATTGTTTTAGGTGAAACTTAACGACAAATTTACACTTTCTGTCGGTTAACACTTGTTACTTTACAGCATTACGAATAATTTGGTCATTAGGGTTAATAAGTACATTTTTTATAACGAAAACGGGGAACCCATAATGAAAGCAAAGCATCAGTTAAGTGCTTTGGCGTTGGCGCTGAGCACAGCGTTCACGACCTCAGCAATAGCTGATCAGACTTCGCGCGTTAACGGTATGCGCGACAACACACCCAGTCTGATCGCTATTCAGAATGCCACCATAGTTACTGAACCAGGGCAACAGGTCAACAATGCCACTCTGGTCATTGAAAACGGAAAAATTGTTGCAGTACAACAGAATAACCGCGCGCCGGAAGGTGCCCGCATTGTTGATGCGACGGGTTATACTGTGTACCCCGGCTTTATCGATGCTTATGCCAATTATGGTGTGCCGTCGCCGGAAAAAGCGTCGCGTCCGGACAGTCCGATCTACAACAACGAACGAGAGGGCGGTAATGCGGCAAACGACGCTATTCATGCAGATGACTCCTGGTTTCGTGCGTTTAAAACGGACAGCGCGGCGAGCAAAAACTTTGTTGATGCCGGTTTTACCAGTGTGCAGTCGGCACGTTTAGACGGCATTTTCCAGGGTCGCGCGGTTACGGTTTCACTGGCGGATAAAATCGCCAATGACGTGATTTATAAAGCAGAAACACGACACTTTGGCTCCTTTGATAAAGGCTCCTCACAACAGCAATACCCAAGCTCGTTGATGGGCAGTATCGCGTTGGTTCGGCAGACCCTGTCAGACGCTAACTGGTATGAGCAAGCCTATGGTAAACAAGCCGGTAAAGGCCCGGTGGAGTTTAATGCCGCGCTCGATTCGCTGGCGTCGATTGAAGACACCGGGATTGTTTTTAAAGTTGAAGACGAAAAGTCCCTGCTGCGGGCTGACGCGGTGTTTGACCAATTTAATGTACCAACGATCTACGTTGGCTCCGGTTACGAATATGCCCGTTTAGACGATGTTAAGAACGCCGGTAGTCCGTTGATTTTGCCGTTGAACTTCCCGGCAGCACCGGATGTTTCTGGTGTTGATGCGCATTTGGATGTTGATTTAGCCAAGCTTCGTCACTGGGAACGCGCGCCGGCTAACCCGGCAATGCTGGCTCAGGCCGACGTTGACTTTGCATTGACCATGCACGGTCTGGATAAAGCCGATCAGTTCTGGCCAAACGTCCGTAAAGCGGTCAAACACGGTTTGTCAAAACAGGATGCTCTGGCAGCACTGACAACCATTCCGGCGAAAATTGCCGGTGTCAGCGACAAAGTCGGTAAATTGGCAGCGGGCTATATGGCCGATTTTGTGATGGTAAAAGGTGACGTGTTTGACGACGGCGTCATTCAGTCGGTGTGGATGCAGGGTGAAGAAGTCGAATTGCTGCCGCGCCACGAGGTCGATTTCGCCGGCCAGTACAACATCGACTGGCAGGGTAACCAAGTGACGCTCGATATTACCGCGAAGCCGACGGCCAGTGGTGAATTTACATGGGGTGAAGACACCATCAAGTTACGCCATGTCAATGCGGCAGAGGACGTGATGGAATTCGTTGCTGATCTGCCACAGGCAACGCCGGCGGGAACCTGGCGCTTCAAACTTGAACCAAGCGCACAAAACCAGTTTCAGTTAACCGCCAAAGCGCCCGATGGTGCGGCACAACAACTGAGCGCCAGTTACAGTGCGAAACCACAGGATGCGGCGGAAGACACTGAACAAACAGTTCAATACGTAGGTGATTTAACCTTCCCGAATGTCGCTTATGGTGTTGACGGTCTGCCGGAGCGCCAGGATGTATTGATCCGTAACGTAACGGTCTGGACCGCAACCGAGGACGGCATTTTAGAAGATACGGACGTACTGGTGCGAAATGGTGAATTCGCCGATATCGGTAACAACTTGTCTGCGCCGCGCGGTGCCACAGTCATCGACGGTTCTGGCATGCACCTGACACCGGGTATTATTGACGAACATTCGCACATTGCGATTGACCGTGGTGTTAACGAAGGTTCTGAATCCATTACCTCAGAAGTACGCATTGGTGATGTTGTGAACCCCGATGACATTCATATTTATCGTTCGCTTGCCGGCGGTACCACCATGGCACAGCTACTGCACGGTTCCGCTAACCCTATTGGTGGGCAGGCACAAGTCATCAAGTTGCGTTGGGGTGCTAATGCTGACTTAATGAAATTTGACGCCGCGCCTGAGAGCATCAAGTTTGCGTTGGGGGAGAACGTTAAGCAAAGTAACTGGGGCGACGACATGACCGTTCGCTACCCACAAACACGCATGGGTGTAGAAACCATTATGCGTGATGGATTCCAGGCCGCCCTCGAGTATCAGCAGCAAAAACAAGCCTATGATCGCTTAAGTCGCGCTGAGAAACAAAAACAGGCGCCGCCGCGTCCGGACTACCGTCTGGAAACCTTGATCGAAATCCTCAACAGTGAGCGTTTTGTTCACGCCCACTCCTATGTCGCGTCAGAAATCCTGATGCTGATGGAAGTGGCGGAAGATTTTGGCTTTACGCTGGATACCTTCACTCACATTCTGGAAGGCTACAAAGTGGCAGACGAAATGGCTGCTCACGGTGCCGGCGGCTCGACCTTCGCGGATTGGTGGGCATACAAGTTTGAAGTCTATGATGCGATTCCACACAACGCCTGTCTGATGCATGACCGCGGTGTGTTGACCAGTATCAACTCAGACAGTAACGACCTGCAACGTCGTCTCAATACCGAAGCGGCGAAATCCGTGCGTTACTGCGGTATGGATCCACACGAAGCACTGAAGATGGTGACCATTAACCCGGCCAAACAACTGAAAGTTGATCAATACGTCGGTAGCATCGAAGAAGGCAAGCACGCTGACTTTGTGTTGTGGAATAACTATCCGCTGAGTGCTTATGCTCAAGCTCAGCAAACCTGGATTAATGGTCGTAAGTTCTTTGACCGTGAGCTGGATGCACAACGTCAGCAACGTGTACAAGCTGAGAAGAACGCGTTAATCCAGAAAGTATTGGCAGAGGGCGATCAAGCCTATATTGGTGCAGAAGACGTGTATAAAGCCGACCAGCCAACTTGGCATTGCGACACGGATCACGACGTATGGATGGATCATTTCTTAGCCGGTGCCCATAGCCATGGAGGTAAACACTAATGAAAACATTAACCAAAACTCTCGCTGCGGCAGCAATAGGTGCACTGGCTGCAACGTCGGCAACTCAGGCTCATGATCAGGTTCCGGGCGCTAAGCAGCAACAGCCAATTGTGTTGCAGGGCGGCACGTTGCATACGGTTACCCAAGGCACCTTAGTCGATACGGACCTGGTATTCAGTGACGGTAAAATTACCGCCATCGGCACCGATGTTGCCGTTCCTGACAATGCCGAGGTGGTTGATATCTCCGGGCAGCATGTTTATCCGGGCGTGATTGCCATGGATACAACCCTGGGCTTGAACGAAATCGAGGCGGTGCGAGCGACTCGCGACGCCCGTGAAGTGGGCGAAGTCACCCCGGAAGTGGCCGGGCATATTGCCTTTAATGCCGATTCCGAAGTGATCCCGACGGTACGCTACCACGGCATTACTCATGCACAGGTCGTGCCTGAGGGCTCGCTCATCAACGGTCAATCCTCGTTGATGCAGTTGGACGGCTGGAACTATCAGGATAGCCTGGTTGCGGCGGAAGTCGGTGTGCACGTTAGCTGGCCGCGGACCTACGTTGTTGATACCTGGTGGGAGCGTCGTTCTCCGGCTGAACAGCGGGAAGCCAATGCCAAGGCATTAAAACGCCTTAAGCGTGTGTTTGCGGATGCTAAAGCCTACTATGATGCCAAGCAAGCCGACCTTAATATGCTGGTCGATCAACGCTGGGAAGCGATGTTAGGGCTGTTTGACGGCTCCAAAAAACTGTTCGTTCACGCCGAAGATAAGCGCCAGATTGAACAGGCACTGGATTTGACACAGGAATACGGATTTGATCTCGTGTTAATGGGTGCGCGTGACGCATGGCGTATTGCCGAGCGGCTGGCTGAAACTCAGACCCCTGTGGTGTTTGGTTCACCGTTTGGGTTACCGGCCCGCGATGACGAAGGCTATGATCAGGCCTTTGCAACACCGGCCCGTTTAGCCGAAGCCGGCGTTAATTTCGCGATTTCTTATCCGGGTTACTGGGATGTTCGCAACTTACCGTTTGCCGCCGGTCAATCGGTTGCTTTTGGTCTGGATGTCGAACAGGCGTTAAAAGCCATCACGCTGAAACCAGCGGAATTCCTGGGTGTTGCTGATCAGTTGGGTTCACTGGAAGTGGGAAAAAATGCAACCTTCAGTGTATCAAAAGGGGATTTACTGGACCCTATGGGTCAGGATTTGACCCACTTGTTTATCAGCGGACGAGCGGTCGAACTTGAAAGCCGCCATACGGAGTTGTACGAAAAGTATCAGCAAAAACCAGAATAATGGCTGCTGCTGAAATAAAAAACCGCGCTGTTGGCAGCGCGGTTTTTTTGTACCTGAAGGCCTGCTTAATGACTGAGTAGTTTGCTCAGTATCTTGCGTAAGGTTTCGGGTTCAAAGGGTTTATCGGTCAGAGCATCAATACCGCTTTGCTTGACGTTTGCCAGTTGTGGCTCATTAGCACGAGCCGTCACCATCAACATGGGCGTGTGTGAATGCGCTGAGTGGTTACGAACGTATTGAGCCAGCTCACTACCATTAACTTCCGGCATATGAAAATCGGTAACGATCAAATCAAACTGTTGCTCTGACAGGATGTCGATAGCCTGTTGCCCGTTCTCGGCTTCGACGCAATGCTCAACCCCCATGTTTTCCAGCACCCGGCGTAACACATGGCGGGAAGTCGAGCTGTCATCAACCACCAATACCCGTAAATCCTCAATATCGTAAAGGTCGAGTTCAAGGTGTTCAGGTTCGAGTAAATCGACGGTGGCTTTAATTGCCTTTTGCAACTGTTCCGGCGTGAACGGCTTTGGTAGGATAGCAACAATACCGGATTGCTTAAATTGTTCCAGCTGATCGGCGCGGTGCTCGCTGGACACCAACATAAAATGCACGGTGTCGTGTAAATTGTTCTGATGAATGTGTTCAATTAATTCATGACCCGTGCCATCGGCAAAGTACATGGCACTGGTGACAATGTCGGGTTGCCAACTTTGAATCAACTGTTTGGCTTCGCTAATGCTGGCAGCGCCCCGAGTTTGGTCAAGGCCGGCTTGATTGAGATGCTGCGAGATCACTTTGCGTTGCACGTCGGATGGTTCTACCAACAAAATCCGAAGTTGGTCTAGCGCTACAGACATAGGTGGTTGCATTTGATTGGTGGTGCAAAAAGATTATGGGATTTAGCAGACAAACTCAATGAAAAAAATATATGCTAATAGAACAATCAATAAAATGAGGCTGTTATGGGTGTAACACGAGAGTTTTCGGCGGACCAAAAACAGTTGGTCATTGCCATCAAAGGAAAGTTTGATTTTAGTCTGGTACAGGAATTTCGGCAGGCTTACAGCCATGTTGGTGAGACGCAACCACTCATTATTATCGACTTGCGTGAAACCGAATACCTCGACAGCTCGGCGTTAGGTATGTTGTTGAATATGCGTAAATCGCTAGGCAATAGTGTACGGGGCATCCAGTTAATTAATGCGCGCCCCGAAGTTAAGCGCATTTTGGATATTTCGCGGTTCGATAAAATTTTTACCATCAGTTAATGAAAATTCTGGTTGTTGATGATCAAAAAGCCAATCAAATCATGCTTGAGGGGCTTCTGACCAGTATTGGGCATAAGGTGCATTGTGTCGATAACGGTCAACAGGCGTTGGATGTATTTGCCGAGGTAAAACCACAAATCGTCTTGCTTGATGTGATGATGCCGGTGTTAAATGGCTTTGAAACAGCGCCATTACTGAAAGAACTGAGCGGTGATGTACACCTACCGATCATTTTTATTACCGCATTAGACGCTAAGGATACGTTGTTGCGCTGCCTGGAAGTTGGTGGCGATGACTTTCTCAGTATTCCGTTTGAGCCGGTGGTGTTACAGGCAAAAATTAATGCTCATGCCCGGGTACGGGAGTTGAGTTACTCGCTGGCACAAAAGAATAAAACGCTAAAGTGGCACTCTAACCGGATGGAACGTGAGCAGGCCATTGTCCGTCATATGCTGCACAATGCACTGAGCGAAAATGAGCTCGACAAACCCTATGTAAAATCCTTTCTGCGTTCAGTTTCTACCTTTAACGGCGATCTCTGTTTGGGCAAAGAAGGTCCGTTTGGCAATTATTATCTGTTTGTCGGTGACTTTACTGGCCACGGACTGGCGCCGGCAACCGGAACCCTGCCCATTGCACAGGCATTCTTTGGTATGGCAGAGCGCGGCATGTCAGTGAGCGATATGGCCACTGAATTTAATCTGCGGCTGTTAAAGTTGTTACCCGATGACATGTTCTGTGCCGCCTTGATCATCGAGCTGTCGCCGGGAGGAGAGCGGTTAACGTGCTGGAACGGCGGTATACCCGACGCTCTGGTGATTAATCGACACGGACAGATTGAGCATCGTATTCCGCCACGTCATATGGCGTTGGGGATTGTTCCCGAGGAGCAATTCGACAGTCAGGTCGAGCATTTGTTTGTGCGCGCTGACCAGACACTTATTGCGTTTACCGATGGCGTGGTCGAAATGCAATTGGCGGACGATAACATGCTTGGTGAGCGCGGCTTTGAAAAATTATTGGCCGATGCCTGGCAGCAGGGGGAAAATGGGTTTGCCACTGTCCGCGACCAGCTCTTGGCAATGATGGAGGCGAAACAGCAAATTCATGATGATGTGTCCCTGATCGCTCTGCAGTGCCAGCGACAGCCGCCGGTAAGAACAGAACAACCGGTGGTGCATAACCACTTACCCTTTACGTTAACCGTGACCATCAGCAAACGCGAGGTGATGCGGCTCGATCCGGTCCAGGAGCTGGTTGATTCGCTCGGCAAATTGGATGCCTTAAAAAGTCACAAAACCACTTTGTATCTGCTGTTTGCCGAGTGTTTTAACAACATTCTTGACCACAATGTGCTGCAGATGGATTCGACCATGAAGGACGAACTTGGCTTTGAGCGTTATTATTTAGAGCGGCAGCGGCGACTCGAGCAAAATGAACATTTTTGTGTTGAAATTGTGATTCATTACTTGCCAGAGGAAGAATTTATCAGTTTCGATATCAGCTCAAACGGCCTTGCGCCATACAGTCCAAAAGCGTCCACCGGTAAAGCCTCAGAAAGCAACGAGGAGGCGCTGTTTGGGCGCGGTCTGCAGTTAATTGAAACTTTTGCGGGTAAGGTGGAATGGCGTGCCGAAGGGCAGGTGTTGCACGTTGAGTACGACCTCAGCCGCCCGCCCTTTTAACCCGGTAGCCCTGTTTGGTCAGCCACTGCTCAGCCGCGTCACGTTGATCGCCCTGTAACTCGATGGTGTAGTCTTTGACAGCACCACCGACACCGCAGTGTTGTTTCAAGGTTTTAGCAATAGATTTCAGTTCCTGCTGCGGAGCAGCTATGCCACTGACAATGGTGACGCCCTTACCCTTGCGGCCTTTGGTCTGACGCTGTAGCCGAACAATGCCGTCACCCTCAGGAATCTGTTCAGGTTGCGGTTCGGGGTCGACTTTGCCACTGTCAGTAGAGTACACCAATTGGCTCAGTTGGTCTTTCCAGTCTGTCATTACCGCTTACCACTTTTTCTTCGGTTGGAATAATTCTTCAAGTTCGTCTTGCTTGCGATTAGCCGCATCACGAGTATTAACGTCACGCAATTCGTTGGTGATCTGCTCCAGTGCCTGGTCGATCACCTGGCTACGACCTTCGATATAGTCATCGCTGTACGTTTGGTCCTCGAGCATTTTTTGCGCTTTTTCATAATACTGTCGTGCGGAACCCAACATATGTCCCTGATACGCGTTTTGACCTCGACGAATCAGAGTTTCTACACTGATCTTTAACTGCAACTTCTGCAAACGGGCATCTTCGGTGGTGTAAACACCGCTGTCAACCTTGCCGCGGGTGTGCTCGGAACGCAGCGCGCTGCGTAAACGCTTGAGGGCATTGATCATGGCGATGATTTGTTTATCGTTATGAGGCAGCTCAAAGCCTTCGGTGATCAGTGACGTGTCATTGCGATCCATTTGTTGCAGGCGTTGCGCATAATCATTTATTCGCGCTTTGTAGTCATCGCTTGGGCTGACTTCGTCCATACCCTCTAACAGCTCTTTGGCGCGGGCATTGAGTACCGCTAACATTGACTTACCGATCGGAAAGTAACTGGCCATGTTGAGTAAATCCTCAACTTGCTCCAGGGCAGCCCTAAATTTAGCCAGTTTCTGCCGACGCAGAATATCTTGCTTTTGTTTGTGCTGTTGCACAGCGCCTATCATGACCGCCAGTATTGCAAGCAAAACGATCAGCGAGATGATAATGGTGTATAACATGCGTAATCCGAGTCAATGCTCATATTGTTTTTATCATTAAACGGTTATGGATAAACCTTTAGGGCAACACTAATTTAAACACACTACCACCTAAGTGTCCGCCATTTTGCAGTGTAATAAAACCTTTTTTACCGTTGCGTTCGTGTGCACTGGCAATTTGCTGAGCAAAATACAGTCCCAGCCCAGTGCGGGAGCTGTTCTGCGGCTGCGGAGCCTGTAGGGTTGGCACCGCTGCCAGCATGTGCTCAGGATAACCCGGGCCATTATCACTCACGCGAATCGTGACTTCACCGGTTGGCCCCGATTCCGCCTCAATAGACAGGCTATCGGCGGTATAGCGCATTGCATTAATGACGATATCATTTAACAGGTTAACAATAAGGTCACGATCACAGTACGCCGGACAGTTATCGCTCACATCAATGCTTAGGTTAATGCCACGCTGCTCGACATAAAGCTCATTGTTCATCACCACTTCTTCGATAATTTCATCCACAAAGTGGCGTTCAATATTCAGCGAATTGCTGTGTTGCTGGTGACGATACAACTGCAGTAATTGGACCAAATTGGCGTTAATGCGTTGTGCTTCATAATAAATATTGGCGACATCACTGCCAAGTTCCGGATCATCGACGCGCATGACCACGGCTTCCAACTGTTGCAACACCAGCGCTAATGAATTTTTCATATCATGCACTGAGCTGGCCAGTACGGTCGTAAAATCGAGTTGTCGTTGTGGCTCATTCATAGTAACTGTTGGTCGAGACCGTTATTTAGTGTTTGGCATAAATAAGTAATTTACTATAGTATTTTCGCATAACCTAGTTTGGCAACGGCAGGTCGCGTTAGAATGAAATTACAGCAATTAAGATACATTGTCGAAGTTATGAACCATAATTTGAATGTATCTTCGACGGCGGAAAGCTTGTTCACGTCGCAACCTGGTATCAGTAAGCAGGTGCGGATGCTGGAAGATGAACTGGGCATTCAGATTTTTGGCCGTACCGGCAAGCACCTGACACACATTACCCCAGCCGGTCGGGAAGTGATTGATATTGCGCAGCAAGTGCTGGAACAGGTCAATGCCATTAAAGCCGTTGCGGCTGAACATAATCAGCCAGATTGTGGCAAGTTGAATATCGCCACCACACACACTCAGGCACGTTATGCGCTGCCGTCCGTCATCAGTCGGTTTATCAAGCAGTATCCGAAAGTGTCGCTGCACATGCACCAAGGTTCACCACAACAGATCAGCGAGGCCGCTGCTAAAGGGCGCGCCGATTTCGCCATTGCTACCGAAGCACTGCATTTGTATCAGGATTTGATCATGTTGCCGTGTTATCACTGGAACCGTTCGATCATCGTCACTCGAGATCATCCGCTGGCACAACTGAGCAAACTGAGCATTGCCGATATCAGCGAGTTTCCACTGGTTACTTATGTGCATGGGTTTACCGGACGTTCGGAATTGGATCGGGCGTTTGCGGCGGCCGGCAAAGAGCCTCATATCGTCTTTACCGCAACCGATGCCGATGTGATAAAAACCTATGTGCGCATGGGTATTGGTATCGGTGTGGTGGCCTCGATGGCCTACAACCAAGCAGAAGATAAGGATCTGGTGGCCATCCCGGCGCACCATTTGTTCGAACCGAGTACCACCAAGATAGGTTTCCGTCGGGGGACTTTTCTACGCACTTATATGTATGATTTTATTGAAAACTTTGCGCCGCACTTGACTAAGCCACGCGTTGAGCAGGCGATGCGTTTAAAAACCCATGAGGAAATCGAGCAACTATTTGCTGAGGAAGAACTGCCGACGCTGTAAGCCACTGCGTCGGCAGGCTGTCATGCGCTTAACATTCGATGATGTTAACCGCCAGGCCACCGCGGGCCGTTTCTTTGTACTTGGTTTTCATATCGTTACCGGTATCCCACATGGTCTTAATGACTTTATCCAGAGACACCTTATGATTACCGTCGCCACGCATAGCCAAACGCGCCGCGTTGATGGCTTTGATGGCGCCCATGGCATTACGTTCGATACAAGGCACCTGAACCAAACCACCAACCGGATCGCAGGTCAGTCCCAGATTATGTTCCATACCAATTTCAGCCGCGTTTTCTACCGTGCGTGGTGAACCACCGGTAAACTCAGCCAAGGCACCGGCTGCCATCGAACAGGCCACACCCACTTCGCCCTGACAGCCGACTTCGGCACCGGAGATGGACGCGTTCTTCTTGTAGAGAATACCGATAGCGGCGGAGGTAAGCAGAAAACGCACCACCGCATCTTCATCCAGTTTCTCAATAAACTTATCGGCATAGCTCATTACCGCAGGAATGATACCCGCAGCACCGTTCGTTGGGGCCGTTACGATGCGGCCGCCGGCTGCGTTTTCTTCATTCACCGCGAGGGCAAATAAATCCACCCAATCCATGAACTGCATCGGTTCGGTGGTTTTTTCTTTCTTCAGGCGCTGGTACAGCGCCGAGGCACGGCGCCGAACTTTTAAGCCGCCGGGCAGAATGCCTTCGGTACTGATGCCGTTTTCGATGCTTTGCTGCATGGTACGCCAAATCTTCATGAGCCCCTGACGAATCTCGTCTTCGCTACGAAAGACTTTTTCGTTAGCCATCATCAGCGAGCTAATGCGCAAACCGTGTTCTTCACAATGTTCGAGCAGTTCGGCCGCCGTATCAAACGGGTACGGAATCGGCTTGCTCGATTGCTCAATGGCTTCTTCCAACGTTTCGTCGAAATCTTCATCGCGCACGATAAAACCGCCGCCAATTGAATAGTACAAGTCTTTGTACAGCACTTCGCCGTCTTTCAACAGACGCAATTCCATCGCGTTAGCGTGCTTAGGCATGGTTTTGCGACGGTGAAACACAATCGCACCCTGGCGCGGGAAGTGCACCGGGTATTCGCCAAGCAGGTTAAGTTGCTGGGTTTTGTCGGTTTGTTCTAAAAAGTTGTCGACGTTGTCGGTATCGACGGTTTCCGGCAGTTCACCCGCCAAACCGAGGATCACCGCTTTACCGGTGCCATGGCCTTTACCGGTTTGGCCGAGCGAACCAAACAATTCCACTTCGACGCCATTGGCCTGTTGGAGGTGGCCGGCTTGTTTGGCGGCATGCAGAAAGTCATAGGCTGCACGCATCGGTCCGACGGTATGAGAACTGGATGGGCCGATACCAATTTTGTAGATATCAAAAACACTGATCATTAATTGTGACCTATCTCGATTAAATGTATTTACAACTTATTGTCGCACGCTTTGCGGACTTAGTTAAGGGGGCGCAGCTTATGGCGGAGCTCAGGTTGTAACTGTTCTGCCAACTCGCGCAAAATGCCGGCAGTTGCTCCCCAAATATTACGATGTTGCCAGGGAATAAAATACACCCTGTCGTAGATAAATTTGCGAATGCGATAGGCATAATGATTGTTGAGATCAAGAATATCCGCAAGCGGCACCTCAAAAATCTCTGCCACTTCACCGGCTTCTGCGACCAACGGTTGTTGGGGCGTCACAAAACCGACAAAGGGGCGAATCATAAAGTTACTCAGCACCGGGTAGTCCTGCAAACGCCCGATCACTTCCACCTGTTGCCGGGGTAAGCCAATTTCTTCTTCGGTTTCGCGCAGCGCGGTGGTGAGCAGGTGCTGGTCCTGGTGCTCGTAACGTCCGCCGGGAAAACTGATTTGGCCCGCGTGTTGGCGCAGCTTCGCCGAGCGTTGGGTCAGAATCAGTGACAGCCCATGCTGGCGCTCAATGATCGGGATCAGCACCGCTGCCGGCCGCAGCCGCTTGCGTAACGGTTCGTCAACCCGTCGATTGACCGGCGCATGGGGGTGCAGGTTAAAACGCCGGATAAAATCCTGCCGCGTTCTGATGCTCATGGTTGCTCCAGTACCGGTAAGATGCGCGCCACTTTGTCCAGCGTTTCCTGGTACTCGGCGGCGTCTTCTGAGTCAATCACTAAACCGCCTCCGGCCCAGCAGTACAGCGTATTTTGCTCGGCTAGGAGGGTGCGGATGGTGATACTGCTGTCGCTGGCACCGCACAAGGAGAAATACGCCATAGACCCACAATAACAGGCGCGACGATTGGGTTCGAGTTCTTCAATAATTTCCATGGCCCGAACCTTAGGTGCGCCGGTGATTGAACCTCCGGGAAACGCGCCTTCGAACAAGTCAAACGCGGTGTTGTTGGCCCCCAGGGTACCAACAACGGTGGATACTAAGTGATGAACCGCCGGAAAGCTCTCGATGGCAAACAAATGCGGTACCTCGATGCTGCCGGGGGCGCAACTGCGGGATAAATCATTGCGCAGCAGATCAACGATCATGAGATTTTCGGCCTGATCTTTAGCGGATGCCCGCAATTGCTCCTGCTGCCGTTGATCCTGTTGCGGATCCGGATGACGTGGGCGCGTGCCCTTAATGGGCTTAGTCTCAACTCGTCGTTGACGGTCGACCGCCAGAAAGCGCTCCGGCGAAACACTAAGAATCGCGCTTTGTGGCAGTCGCATAAAGGCCGAAAAAGGAGCGCCGTTGACACGACGCAAAGCATCATAGGCTTGCCATTCGCTACCTTCGTAAGCGGCCGAGAAGCGTTGCGCCAAATTAATTTGATAGCAATCACCGGCGGTGAGGTAGGCCTGAACCCGAGCGAAGCGGTCACTGTATTGTGCGCGGCTTAAATTACTTTGCCATGGTGCCGTTAGGGTAAAGGGCCGTGTTGCGCCTGCTGAGGCTTTGTTTAGCCAACTGTCAAAATAAGCCTGGTGGTGACCGTCGGCAGCTAACACCCATAATTGTTGCCGTTGTTTGTCGACAACCAACGCTTCGGTATAAAAGCCCAGGCCGGCATAAGGCAATTGGTATTCGGTTGGATTCAGTGCCGGCAGGTGTTCGATTTGACGGCCCAGATCATAGCTTAAATAACCGGCAAAGCCGCCGTTAAAGGGCAGTTCAGTATGCGGCTCTACGCTGATGGCCGCTTGCAAATCAACAAGAATGGCATTGGCGGCCTGTAACAACGAGCGGTCGCTGCAATAGCTTTGCAATCGTTCAGCATCGGCTGCTGCGTGAGCGTTCAGTAATACTTTGGCGCCGCGCTCGGTGGCCTGTAAAAAAAATTGCGGCCGCCGTAATAAAATATGAAAGCGGCTGTTGGGATGGTTGTCGGCGGCGGAGTCGAACCACAGCAGATAATCTTCCTGCTGATGTTGCGCCACACGCGCTTTTACCCAGTCATCAATCGTGCCGCTAGTCTGAGCAGCGAGTGCGTTGGTAAAATTCTGCCATCTAAGCGTTAACCCTGAGAGCACCGCAGTATCTTCCTTATCGCTGTTTTTGGCGAGTATATCACAGCACCTCAGTGACTGGTCAGCGGGCGATTAAAACGCTATTATGCGGGCTGTTATTAAGGATTTACGTTTGCATGCCCAAACCATGAGGTGTTGTTGGATGGCTACTATTCGTCAAAGCGACTTTATTGAAAGCATCGCAGATGCGTTGCAATACATTTCTTACTACCACCCGTTGGACTTCATTCAAGCATTAGATGAAGCCTATCAACGCGAGCAAAGCGAAGCCGCGAAGAACGCGATCGCGCAAGTACTGACAAACTCACGGATGTCGGCGCAAGGGCATCGTCCGATTTGTCAGGATACCGGTATCGTCACCTGTTTTGTCAAAGTAGGTATGGGCGTGCAATGGGACAAGACCGACATGACCGTGCAGGAAATGGTCGATGAAGGTACTCGCCGCGCTTACACCAATCCGGATAACCCGCTGCGAGCGTCGATTGTGGCTGATCCTGCCGGCGCGCGTAAAAACACCGGTGACAACACGCCGGCTGTTGTGCATCTCGATATGGTCGCCGGTGACAAGGTTGAAGTGATGATTGCCGCCAAAGGCGGTGGTTCAGAAAACAAGTCGAAAATGGTGATGCTGAACCCCAGTGATTCAATCGCCGACTGGGTGGTTGAAACGTTACCGAAAATGGGGGCTGGCTGGTGTCCGCCGGGTATGCTGGGTATTGGCATTGGCGGTACCGCCGAGAAATCAGCGGTACTGGCGAAAGAGTCGTTAATGGATCCGGTTGATATCCATGAACTGATTGAGCGTGGCCCGCAAACGGCCGAAGAAGAACTGCGCCTGGAGATTTTTAACCGGGTGAACGATCTGGGCATCGGTGCTCAGGGTTTGGGTGGATTGACGACGGTGCTGGATGTAAAAATTAAATCCTTGCCAACTCACGCCGCGTCGAAACCGGTCACCTTGATTCCGAACTGCGCGGCGACCCGCCATGTTCACTTTACTCTGGACGGTTCAGGGGTTGCCGATTTAACACCGCCGAAGTTGGAAGACTGGCCGGATGTTACCTTTGAGCTCGGTGACGATGCGCGTCGCGTTAACCTTGATGAAGTGACGAAAGAAGACATCCAGGACTGGAAAATGGGCGAAACCGTGCTGCTGTCCGGTAAATTATTGACCGGTCGCGACGCGGCGCATAAGCGCATTAAGGACATGATTGAGAAAGGCGAAGCGTTGCCGGTTGATTTTAATAATCGCTTTATTTATTACGTCGGCCCGGTTGACCCGGTGGGTGACGAAGTCGTTGGCCCGGCAGGCCCGACGACCTCAACGCGGATGGATAAATTCACCGACTTAATGTTAGAAAAAGCCGGTATCATTGGCATGATCGGCAAGGCTGAGCGTGGGCCGCAAGCCGTTGAAAGCATTCGTCAGCATAAAGCCGTTTATTTGATGGCCGTAGGTGGTGCCGCTTACCTGGTGGCGAAAGCGATTAAGCAAGCAAAAGTGGTTGCGTTCGAGGATCTGGGTATGGAAGCCATCTACGAATTTGAGGTGGAAGACATGCCGGTAACGGTCGCCGTGGATAGTGAGGGGAACAATGCCCACACGGAAGGACCGGCCATCTGGAAAGTGAAAATTGCTGATATGCGTGATAAAGCGGGAGCTTAATCAGTGGCAGCGTTTCTGACACAAGAGGGTATCACCGCCTGGGTGATACCCTTATTTTTTGTGCTACTGGTGGTGCTACTGGCGGCGGTCGTTGTGTGGATGTCACGCAATCAGAACCGGCGTCTGCAACAGCAGTTGCAGCAAACACAAGCGCACAATAACGAACTGAGAGAACGGGCTCAGTATGCGGAAGCGCAGTTACAGACGTTGCGCGCCACGGCGATGCAGGAGCGCCGTAACGCCGATGAAAAATTGCGCTTATTACAGGCATCCGAAGAGCGTTTGTCGCAACAGTTTGAGAATTTGGCCAATAAAATTTTTGAACAAAAATCGCAGGGCTTGCAACAGCAGAATCAGCAAACGCTAAGCGCTACGCTGGAACCCTTCAAGCAACAGTTAGAATCGTTCAAGCGGCAGGTGCAACAGCAATACAGCGACGAAACCAAAGAACGCAGTGCATTGCGCAGCGAGTTAATGAGTCTGCGTGAACTCAACCGACAAATGGCGCACGAAGCCGAAGCCCTGACCCGCGCGTTAAAAGGTGACACCAAACAACAGGGCAACTGGGGCGAGTTGGTGCTGGAACGGATTCTGGAACAGTCGGGATTGCGCGAAGGGCATGAGTATCAAACCCAGAGTCATCATCGCGATGAAGACGGTAAGTCCTTCAAACCCGACGTAATCGTGCATTTGCCAAACCAAAAAGACGTGGTCATTGACTCCAAAGTCAGTTTGTCGGCCTATGAACGTTACTTTAACAGTGATGATGAGGCGGAAAAAGAGCGCTTGCTGCAAGAGCATGTGCAGTCGTTAAAACAGCACATCAAGCAGCTTGGTAAGAAAAACTATCAGCAACTGGAAGGCTTACGGACGCTCGACTATGTGCTGATGTTTGTGCCGGTCGAGCCGGCCTTCTTATTAGCCGTGGACCGTGAACCCGAGTTGATAAAACTGGCACTGGAACAGCAAATCATGCTGGTGAGTCCGACTAACCTGTTGGTTGCACTGCGCACCGTCCACAACATCTGGCAGTATGAATACCAAAATCGTAACGCCGAGAAGATCGCCATTGATGCGGGCAAGCTGTACGACAAGTTTGTCGGCTTTATTGAGGATTTGGAAAAAGTCGGTAGCAGTCTCCAGACATTGGATAACCGCTACCAGGAAGCAATGAAAAAGCTCTCCAGCGGCCGTGGTAACCTGGTCAGCAGAATCGAGAAATTCCGTGAGATGGGGGTGCAGACGAGTAAACGGATTGCCAATGAATGGCTCGATGACGACGACTCAGACGCGGATTCCAAATCGGTGCCACACGACCGCAAATAAAACGTTGCTCGTTAATCAGTACCATGCACAACTTGTGCTCAACCGGCCGGCTTTGGCCGTCAATGGTATGGGAGTTGAGCTTTAGCGTCAGTTGCAGACGATTGTCATCGTTGGCAAAACAAAGCGCTGCAAAGGCCTGTTTCAATTGTTGTTGAGACTCGGGGCCATGGCAGTTGAACCAACGCAACGGCGGGCACAGCCGCTGTTGGTTGGGTAGGTTATAGAAAGCTTGCAGGGCATTACTGAGCAGCAATACCCCATGTTGTGGCTGATACAAATAAACGTAAGGGCTCGTCTGGCGCGCATCCATATCGCTGTCCTTCCTGATCTAACAAAACCAAACTGTTGGTTGTTTCAGTTTAAAAACAGCGCCGCAAAATACCAGTGACTGCTGACTGACGTCGATGTACTACTGTAGCGCTTTGGCGCGGTAGTGATCGACCCACAATGATGTGGCAGCAGCGATGGCCAGTGGCATGACGATAAGATTGATCAGCGGAATCATGGTAAGCACCGTAATACCTAAGCCAAAACTCAAGGACTTACCTTTTTGCGCGCGTAACTCGAAGCGCATACGGGTAAACGGCAGTTTATGATTGTCGAATGGGTAATCGAGATATTGAATCGCCATCATCCAGCAAACCCAGACAAACCAAATAACCTGGCCGATAACGGGGATAAGCAGAGAGAGCAGGAAAAAGCCGAGGGCGCGTGGAATAAAATACGCCATTTTCTGAAATTCACGGCCAAGGGTGCGCGGAATATCTTTGATTAGGCCGGCAATGCCATCGTCGGCGATGCTTTGTCCACTCTCGTACTGTTCGACCTTCTCGGCCAGTAAGCCATTGAAAGGCGCAGCAATTAAATTGGTCAGCGAGGTAAACAGAAAATAAAACATGCCAATAATAAAAATCACCAGCAACGGATAAATCAGATACTCCACCCATTGGAAATAACCCGGTAGCCATTCCATTAACTGGGTTGTCCACTGTTGTGTGGTCACCGTGAGCCAGTAGATAGCCGCACTAAACAGCAGTAAATTAACCAGGATCGGAATGATCACAAAGCGCTTTAAGCCTTTGCTTTGGATTAATTGCAGGCCACGTGCTAAATAGGCGAAACCGTTGTCACTGTAGATGGTCGTGCGCATGCTAACATCGTCCTTTTGACTAGCGTATCTGAGTACCTTTAATGCTAAGATAGTAGCGCGAGCAGGCAGTGGATGCATCCTTGAAATTGTTACAAAACACGATATAACAACAATAATGCGGCTAAAACATATAAAACTGGTTGGCTTTAAATCCTTTGTCGACCCTACAAAAGTTCCGTTTCCCGATCAAATGACGTGTGTCGTTGGCCCGAATGGCTGTGGCAAATCGAACGTCATTGATGCGGTGCGTTGGGTGCTGGGTGAGAGTTCTGCCAAAAATTTGCGCGGTGACGCCATGACCGATGTCATTTTTAATGGCTCAACGGCGCGCAAACCGGTTTCTCAAGCCAGTGTTGAACTTGTGTTTGATAACGAAAGTGGGCGCATCCAGGGCGAATATGCGGCGTTTAAAGAAATTTCAGTAAAACGTCAGGTAACCCGTGACGGGCAGTCGAATTATTTTCTCAATAACAGTAAGTGCCGCCGCCGGGACATTACCGATCTGTTTTTAGGGACGGGACTTGGCCCGCGCAGCTACGCGATCATCGAACAGGGGATGATTTCCCGTCTGATTGAATCAAAACCACAAGAGCTGCGGGTATTTATTGAAGAAGCCGCGGGGATTTCGAAATACAAAGAACGGCGCCGCGAGACCGAGAACCGAATTGCGCATACCCGTGATAACCTCGAGCGCATCAGTGACGTGCGCGAGGAACTCGGTCAACAGTTGGAAAAACTGCAACGTCAGGCTGCGGCGGCAAAACGTTATAAAGACCTGAAGGCGGAAGAGCGCCAGTTAAAAGGTGAGCTGTATGCGCTGCGCTGGTTAAAGCTTGAACAGAAACGTCAGCAATTACAGAGCGAGTTGGAGCAGCAACGTACCGAACGGGAACGTTGGCAGGCCGAGCAGACCGGTGATGAACGCGGTGTGATAGAACGGCGTGAACAGGCGGAACAACTGAAGCAGCAGGTTGATGACAAACAACAGGCGTTGTTTAATTTATCCAACCAAATCACTCGGCTGGAGCAAGGACTTCAGCATCAACAACAGTTGCAACAGCAACGTCAGCAACGGCAACAACAACTGCAGCAGGAATTGCAGCAACAGCAACAACAGAACCAGGAAGATCAGCAGCATCAACAACAACTGCAGCAGCAATACGCAGAGCTCGAGCCGCGTACAGAACAGCTCGAAGAGCAACTGCTGTTGCTTGAGGAGCAATTGCAGGAGGCTGACGAACAGTGGCAGCAATTTCAACAGCAACAACGCCAGCATCAACAACAGCACCAGCAATTGCAACATCAGCAGCAACAACTGCAATTGCAGCAGCAACGGGTTGAACAGCAATTGGAATATCTGCAGCAGCAACGTCAGCAACTGGCACAACGAGACGACCAAAGTAACTGCGAGCAGGCGCAAGCTGAGCTGGAACAGCAACAGCAACGCCTGACTGAGTTAACCGAACAACTGGAACAGGCAACCGCGCAATTGCAGCAACGTGAACAGCAAATCACGGAACTGCAGCAAGGATTACAGCGACATCAACAGCAGTTGACGGAATATCAGCGCAGCGAGCAGCAGGCCAGTGCCCGTTATGAGGCGTTACAGCAACTGTTGCAACGCCGGCAGTCGCACCTGAGTGACGCGGCGCGGCAGTGGTTGCAGCAACATAACGCGCGGCCCTTGCGTGAGGTGCTGGAGGTCGAGCCGCGTTGGCGAGGTGCCATCGAAACCTTGGTCAAGCCTTGGCTGGAGAGCTTCTGGGTTGACGCAGAGCCGTCGCAGCGGGTGCCTGAGGGGGTCAGTCTGTTGTGGCCGGCAAGCACGGTGAATGCGCCGCAGCAGCCGGCAAATTCAGCCGCTCGTGTGGTGAGTGGTGTTGCCCGGAAATGGCCACTGCTGTCGCTGTGTCTGCTGGTAGAGGATATCGGCGAAGCACAGCAACAACTGCAACAAAACCCTCAAGCTCTGCTGGCGCTAACGGTAACGGGGCAATGGTGTACTCGTTATTCACTGACAACGGAAGCCGTGGATGAAGAAGACAGTGTGCTGGCCACCCAACATGAAACACAACAACTTGCAGCGCAGATACAGCGCTTGCAACAGCAACTGACGCAGCAACAGCAGACCTGTGCCGACCATCAGCAGCGATTGACGCAGGCACAGAGCGAGCTGCAGGCGGAGCAGCAAAAGGTGCAGCAGTTGCGCACCGATGTCGCAACCGGCGAACAACAACGTCACTACGCTGAGCGACAATATCAGCAGTATCAGGCGCAACAACAACAGGCGCAGCAGCAGGCAGAAGAGTTGATGGAGCAACAATTGCAGGCGCAGGAGCAACAGCAGCAACTGCAGCAACAGGCGGAACAGCTTGAGCACCAGTTGTCACAACTACCTGCGCAGGATAACGCCGCCGGTGCTGAGCTGGAACAACGACTGCGTCAGTTACAGCAACAGCATCAGCAGTTGGGCAGCAAACAGCAACAGTTGCAGCTGGAAAGGCAACACCTGAACAGTCAGTTACAGCAACAAGAAAAGCTTCAGCAGCGTCATCAGCAGCGTCAGCAGGCACTGCTTGATGAACTTGAACAATTGGCGGCAGCGCAAAACGATGTGAATGACGAACAGGTGCAACGTGAGCAACTGCAACAATTGCTGGAACAACGGGAAGTCGCCAGCGAGGCCTTGTTGGAGCAGCGGGAGCGTTTGGCAACGGTCGAGCACGAACTGCATGAACTGAGTCAGGGAAGCTCGGTGTTACGCGAAAAAATCCATCAGATTGAACAGCGCATGCAAAACACCGAAATCGAATTGGCGAAGTTACAGGAACGAACACAAACGGTTCTGGAGGCGCTGGCCGAGACCAAAATGAGTCTTAAAACCCTGCTCCAGGAACTCAGTCATGAGGCGGACGAAACGCGCTGGCAGCAGCAACTGGATAAGGTACAAAATCAGATCAAACGGCTGGGTGCGATTAACCTGGCGGCGATTGACGAAGCGGAAACGCAAAAACAACGTAAAGACTATCTGGATCAGCAATACCATGACTTATCCTCAGCGCTGGAAACACTGGAAGACGCGATTCGCAAAATTGACAAAGAAACTCGGCAGCGTTTTAAAACCACGTTTGAGGCGATCAACAATGACCTGCAGGTGTTGTTTCCGAAAGTTTTTGGTGGCGGCAGTGCACAGCTTGAGCTCACCGATGATGACTTACTGGAAACCGGGGTTACTATCATGGCGCGCCCACCGGGCAAGAAAAACAGTACAATTCATCTGTTAAGTGGTGGAGAAAAGGCGCTAACCGCTTTATCATTAGTTTTTGCGATTTTCCGGTTGAATCCGGCGCCGTTTTGCTTACTGGACGAAGTGGACGCGCCGCTCGATGACGCTAATGTCGGGCGTTTTTGCCGATTGGTCAGTGAAATGTCCGAAACGGTTCAGTTTATCTACATCAGCCATAATAAAGTTGCTATGGAGATGGCTTCGCATCTGGCCGGTGTTACCATGCAGGAGGCCGGTGTATCGCGCCTTGTAGCCGTGGATGTCGAACAAGCCGTCGCGATGACGGAAGGCGAATAACTATAACAAAAGGGTTGGCAACTGAATGAGCAATCTACAGATAACCTTAAGTATCGTCGGTGTATTACTGATCGTCGCCATCATTGGTCACGGCCTCTGGACGATGCGCCGCAACAGTCAGCAAATGACCCGGCAGGCGCGTAAAGTCGCGGCCAAACGTCAGCAACGGGAAAGCACAGTGGATAACGGCTTTGATGATGACGGCGTGGGCTCGGTTAAGGTGGTTGATAAAACCAAAGCCAATGACCCGGTTGAACAGATGTCAATGAACCTTGATATCGACGATGATGACACGCCATTACCGTCAATGCGGGTAAATGACGATGACGTCGAACCCGCCGCGGAGGAAGCATTTAAGCTCGAGCCTGAATCAATGTCGGAGTCACAAACCGATGAGCCGCCGCAGACTTCGGTAAAGGCTTCCCGTGAGGCCACAGCATCGGCGAAACCTGAAGATAACGTCGATTCCGACACGCCGTCACAACCGGAATCGGTCTCAACGCAGCAGGACAAAGCGCCGGCGGCCAAAGCTATGGAAAAACCACAGCCGGCACAGGAAGTGATTTCGTTATTTGTAAAAGGCTCGGTGCAAGGTGCCGTGCTGTTGCAGATGATGACTGAGCTCGGTTGCAAGTTTGGCGAGATGGGGATTTTCCACCGCTATGAACAGACGTCGGGTAATGGGCCGCTGATCTTCAGCGTGGCAAACATGTATAACCCGGGTACGTTCGACCTCGACAACATTGAGAACTTTGAAACCGACGGAGTGGCGTTGTTTATGAGCCTGCCACTGGATTATGACGGCCAGCAGGCGTTCAATATGATGTTGAATGCGGCGAAAAAATTGGCGATGGAAATTCCGCAGGGGCAAGTGCTGGATGGCCAACGTCAGGTGCTGTCTCGACAGTCGATTCAACGCGCTCATCACACCATTCGCGAGTTTGAGAAAGCGCAGGCCGGTGCCTAGCCTAACCCTTTAATTGAGTTGTATTACTATGTCTGAAAAGTCGTCCGTTAAACAGCGCATCGACACCCTAACAGAGCTGCTAAGCCGATATAACCGAGAGTATTACGAGTTGGATGAACCCTCCGTTCCCGACAGTGAATACGATGCGTTATTTCGCGAGCTGCAGCAACTGGAAAAAAAAAATCCCGAATTGGCAACAGCCAATTCACCCACCCAGAAGGTGGGCAGCAAGCCGCTGGACAAATTCGACACCATTGAGCATGAAGTGCCCATGTTGTCGCTGGATAACGCATTTTCTGAAGAAGAATTCGAAGCCTTTGCGGAGCGTGTCGCGCAACGCCTGGATCGTGACCAACCGATCACCTTTTGCTGTGAACCCAAGTTGGACGGCTTAGCCGTCAGTATTCTGTACGAAGAGGGTGAATTGGTACAAGCAGCAACCCGGGGTGACGGGTACCGTGGAGAAAACATCACCGCCAACGTCAAGACCATCCGTAACGTGCCGTTAAGTTTAGCCGCCGGCGCGCCAAAACGTCTGGAAGTACGTGGCGAAGTGTTTATGCCGGTGGCCGCTTTTAATCAATTTAATGACCAGGCGCGGGCTCGCGGTGATAAAGTCTTTGCCAATCCGCGTAATGCGGCCGCAGGCAGTCTGCGTCAGTTGGATTCACGCATAACCGCCAAACGGCCGTTGCACTTTTACGCTTACAGCCTTGGTGTTATCGATGAGCAGGCGGAGCAACAGTTACCGGGCAGTCACTATCAGCGCTTACAACAGTTAGCGGCCTGGGGGCTGCCGGTGAATGAAGAGGTTAAAACCGCCGCAACCGTGGCTGAATGTGAGGCGTTTTACGAGGACATTCTGCAACGACGTGAGCAACTGAGGTACGAAATCGACGGCATTGTTTATAAAGTCGATGCCATCGCCCTGCAGAACGACCTCGGTTTTGTGGCGCGAGCGCCGCGCTGGGCTATTGCTCGAAAATTTCCGGCTCAGGAACAGTTAACCAAAATCATTGGTGTCGATTTTCAGGTTGGCCGTACCGGTGCGATTACGCCAGTCGCGCGGTTACAGCCGGTCACGGTCGGCGGCGTTACGGTCTCCAACGCAACGCTGCATAACGCCGATGAGATTGAGCGTCTGGGGGTGCGCATCGGTGATGTGGTGAGCATTCGACGCGCTGGTGATGTGATTCCGCAGGTGGTCAGTGTGATTACTGATCAACGGCCGGAAAATACTGAAGCCATTGAATTTCCCAGCCGTTGCCCGGTATGTGATTCAGAAATCGAACGAGTGGCGGATGAAGCGGTCGCGCGTTGCAGCGGTGGACTGATTTGTGCGGCGCAACGCAAAGAAGCCATTAAGCATTTTGCCAGCCGCAAAGCCATGGACATTGATGGCTTGGGCGACAAAATCGTCGAGCAACTGATCGAGCGGGACTGGGTGAAGTCGCCGGCAGATTTGTACCGTCTTACCGAACCGATGCTGGCGTCATTGCCACGTATGGGGCAGAAGTCAGCGAAAAATCTGGTTAATGCCATTGCCAGAACGCGCGAAACAACCCTGGCTAAATTCATTTACGCGCTGGGCATTCGGGAAGTCGGGGAGGCTACAGCAGCGTCTCTGGCGGCTCATTTCCAGGCGTTTGATAAAGTCGCCGAGGCGTCGATAGAGGCCTTACAGGAAGTTGATGACATCGGTGAAGTAGTGGCGCACCACATTCATACCTTTTTTGCCGAACCGCACAATCAGCAAGTGGTCAGTGAATTGCGCGGGTTTATTGCATGGCCGGAAGGCGAGGCAATTGCGAGCAAAGATGACCGCTTAGCAGGTAATACCTACGTGTTGACCGGTACCTTAGCGTCGATGACGCGTGATGAAGCGAAGCAGGCACTGGAAGCGCTTGGCGCTAAAGTCACGGGTTCGGTGTCGAAGAAAACCACGGCGGTCATTGCCGGCGAGAGTGCCGGTTCAAAACTGACAAAAGCCGAACAGCTTGGTGTTGCGGTACTGTCGGAGGATGACTTGCAGGCATTACTGGCCGGCGATTAAGCGAACGCCGCCGGTTAACGGCGGCGTTTCACACTGAATCAACGACGAGAACTTAAGTCGCGAATAAGACCGACCCCGTCAATATCTTTGATACCGTCATCGGAAAAAACAAATTTCAACGAAGGGTGCGTGGTATCAATCAGGTAACTCATGTCATCGACATGCACAACCAGATGCTTGTAGGGTTCGTCTTCGTCAAATGCTTTACGTGGTTTTATTGCCAGGTAATGACCGCCCAGGTTTAATTCAAAGGATTCAAAGAAACCGTCGGCAAATTCGGCAATATAGATAAGGCCTTCTTTATTGATGATGACATTCAGAATGTAATTCGGCGGCATTTCCTCGGTGCGCAGGTTGGCTTCACCGGCGCTGAAAATAAAGCTGTCAAAGTTCTTCTGATAGGCAAAGCCAAAGGATAAATCCTCTGCACGGCCACTGGGATAAATGACCTTGCCTGAGCCCGGAGCATCCCATTCCTGAGCATTCACAGACTGACTGGCAATAACGCCAAACAGCATGACACACGACATCAACAGTTTTCTCATCATGATCGCTTCCCTAACCACTAACGTTTGTCACATCAACTTTTAATGTGAGCCGTTGCCCTGGCTGCAAATAACGGCTACGGTTAATGTTGTTCCATTGTTCAATATCACGAATACTGACATTAAACTTATCCGCAATGCGAGCCAGTGAGTCACCATTTCGTACCTGATAGGTGATGGTTCTTATTAAACCAGCAGCACGCTCAGATGACGAGCTATTTTTTGACCAAATGACAAGTTTTTGTCCCGGCCGTAAAAAATCACCCGGTGCCATGCCGTTCCACTTTGCCAGCTCGCGCGTGCCGACATCGTACATACGGCTGATGTCCCACAACGTGTCCCCGGCCTGAACAACATATTCGGTCTTACTGCCGTCGCGTTGACGATCCTGAGTCGCCAGTAAGCGTTGCCCCTGAGACAAGGTATAATCACTCAGTTCATTACTGGCCACCGGGATCAGCAAAAACTCACCGGCACGGATGATGTGGCTACTGATGTCATTAACTTGTTGAATCACTTCCACAGAGGTGTGGTATTGCTTTGCGATGGTTAACAAACTCTCGCCGGAACGAACCTGGTGACGCTGCCAGCTTAACCATTGTTTCGGGTCTGAGTTGGCGATGGCCTGTTCAAATTGTTGGGCATTTTGTTGTGGCAACAGTAACCGGTGCGGGCCGCTGGGGGCGGTGGACCAGCGATTATAAGCCGAATTATAGGTGTGCAACAGTTCTAACGGCATACCGGCCATATCCGCCGCCTTTGCCAAATCGATTTGCGCAGGTAGCTCAACGACTTCTAGTTGCGGCTGGTTTTCGATGGGGTACCAGACAATACCGTATTTTTCACTGTTGGCAAGAATGTCAGAGAGCGCAAGAAGTTTGGGGACATAAGCGCGGGTTTCACGGGGTAAATCGAGCGACCAGAAATCGGTTGGTTTACCGGCCCGTTGATTTTTTCGAATGGCGCGACCAACACGCCCCTGACCTGAATTGTAGGCGGCCAGCGCATGCATCCAGTTGCCGTCAAAGTAATCGTAAAGATCTTCCAGGTAATCCAGAGCCGCGTGTGTCGCCGCGTAAACATCGCGGCGACCATCGTACCACCAGTTGATGTCTAAGCCATAATGACGGGCGGTGCCCGGGATAAATTGCCATACGCCGGACGCGCTGCCATGGCTGTACGCGAACGGATCAAATGCGCTCTCAACAATCGGCAACAACACCAGATCCATTGGCAGTTGGCGTTTTTCAATTTCTTCAACAATCAGATGCAGAAATGGCTCAGCGCGTTTACCGACACGTTCTAAATAGTCCGGATGGCTCAGGTACCAGTTACGTTGTGCTTGCAAGCGCGGATTTTCCGGCGCCTTGAACTGCAACTGCTGACGAATGCGTTGCCACAGATCTTGTTCCGGCACAGTCGCCGCCTGAGCGGTCGCCTGATCTTTCAAATAGCCGGTGCCCAGCGCCAGCTCAGGGACTGCTTGCAACGACAGCGGCTGCTCTTGCTGCACCTCCGGTTCACGACTTGGCTCGGCAGTGGCTTGTTCACTGTTCACGCGTTGTTCGTCTAAAAACCAAGTTTCCGGAGCAGTGCTTTGGCAGCCAGCCAAAAAAAGTGCGGAAAACGAGGCTACAGCAACAGGGACAATCGTCAACTTCATGCAGTTATTATTCTCTGGTTATTTTTAAAACGATTCGAGTTTAATGAATTATGCGTTGTCTTTCCACTGTCGAATGGTGGCGAAAACCTCGGCGTCACCATTCAATGACTGGCCGGCATGTTCTTCCGCCGCGGCAATCACGGCGGTTTGGTCGAAACGTAAAAAAGGGTTAATCGCCAGCTCCAATTGCATTGAGCTGGGTAAGGTCACTTGCTGTTGCTGTCGCATCAGCTTTATTTTTTCCAGGTAGCTGTGCAGTACCGCGTTATTCGGTTCAACCAGTTTGGCAAACGTCAGGTTCGCCTGGGTGTACTCATGAGCGCAGAAAACTCGAGTGTCGCCCGGCAATCGCCGTAACTTTTTCAGCGACTCGACATACATTTCCGGGTTGCCCTCAAACATTCTCCCACAACCACCGGAAAACAGGGTATCACCACAAAACAAAAAGCCGTGATGATGGAAACTGATATGATCCAGGGTATGACCCGGGGTAGCCAGTACGTCAAAGGTCTTGCCCAGCCGTTGTACCTGCTCGCCTTCACTGAGCGGGTGGTCAATGGCTTTAATGCGCGAGTCCCGCGGGCCAAATACCGGTGCCGGAAAATCGTCCAGTAATGGCTCCAGACCATCGGTGTGATCCCAATGGTGGTGGGTTATGAAATAGCTGTCAACACGGGCATCATGGCGCTTTAGCCAATCTTTGACCGGCTCCGCATCACC
This sequence comes from Idiomarina aquatica, assembly GCF_003987185.1. GTDB lineage: Bacteria > Pseudomonadota > Gammaproteobacteria > Enterobacterales > Alteromonadaceae > Idiomarina > Idiomarina aquatica. Next base: position 58,964 of record NZ_PIPS01000002.1, read on the forward strand.
CGGATCAACCACGATAACGGTGTTGTCACTGCCGGGCTGAATTAACCAAATGTAATTATCATCGTACGCCTTAATCGGATGTACTCGCATATGGCCCTCATTAACGCTAGGATAAAGTTACTGGTATTAGCCTAACACAAAGGAGCCGCCGGTGTTGTTAAAGCCTGCTTATAGCCCATCGCGGTTGCCATCTCCGCGAAGCTGGAATGAGCTTGCCTGTGGCGAATACATTCGCGCGCAAACGCAGATGTTGCTGGATGACTATGGTCGACGTCTGCGGGCCGGAACCACCGTGGGCTTGGGCAATCTGGCTGAACAACTTCAGTATCAGGCTTTTAGTCTGAATAAGCCGTTTATTGTTGCACCACACATCCAGCGGGCGGGAATCCGCGCGCAACTCGAGCATTTACCGATTAAGAATGCGGTGGCAGATCAGGTTATCTTGCCCTTTGTACTTGAATTTTGCCGTGACCCCCATCAGATCTTAAGGGAAGTGAACCGAATATTAGCCGATGACGGGTATATTTTTTTGACCGGGTTCAACCCCTTTAGTCCGGCATTGTTGAGTGGCTGGCTACCCGGTCGGCGCAAAGGCTTTCCCTGGTCAGGACGCTACTTTTCGGCGTTGCGGGTTAAGGATTGGCTGTCGCTGTTGGGTTATGAAATTGTGCAACAGGATTATTATATTGGTCGCTTTTTAGTGAGTGATGCGGAGGTCGCTGAGCACAGCCAGAAAAACGTTTGGACTGAAACGCTGTGCCGCAAGCTACCGCTGTTGAACAGCGGCTATGCGATTTTAGCGCGTAAATGTGTTTACCTGCGGCGACCACGACTGCAACTGCGCGAGACGGCACGCTTGACCCGACAGCCAGTAGCGGCGGCGCGGGTTAAAGCATTGGATATTCATTCGACATTAAACAGAGATAATGAGGTACTGCATGATTGATGCAATGAAACTTTGCCAAATGGCAAAAAATAACGTGAACGAAGTCACTACCGAGCAGTTACAACAAGCACTTCGTGATGGCGCCCGGATCATCGATGTACGTGAACCTGCGGAGTACGCTCAGGGCCACATTCGTGAAGCCGTTAATATGCCGCGTGGCGTATTAGAGATGCAGTTAAATCAGCACCCGGATGTTGCCGGCTATGACGATGCGTTGCAACGTATTGCCGACAAACCACTTTATCTTATCTGTAAAACCGGTGGACGCTCCGCACTGGCGGCAGAAAGTTTAGAGCGTATGGGGTTTGACAAGGTGTACAGCGTTAATGGCGGTATGAGCGCCTGGGCAGAAGAAAAACGCCCGGTGGTTGCCGGCGAAAGTTAACGACTAATGGTCACTCCGGATTGGGCTGATAGCCTTTATCCTCGCGAAGCTTTGAGCCGCTCGCCGCCGCGCGGGCGAGTTCATCGCAGCGTTCGTTCTGCGGATGCCCGGAGTGCCCCTTAACCCAATCCCAGCGAACGGTGTGGCGCTGCAGTTCGGTGTCAAGTTGCTGCCACAAATCCTGATTTTTCACCGGCTTTTTTGCGGCGGTACGCCAACCGTTACGCTTCCAGCCGGCCATCCACTTTTCGATACCTTGCTTAACGTACTGGCTGTCGGTTGTAATGACCACATGACAGGCGCGTTTTAGGGCGCGCAGTCCTTCAATACAGGCCAGCATTTCCATGCGGTTGTTGGTGGTACAGGTAAACCCCGCGCTGAGTTCCTTGCTGTGTCCGTTGTATTCTAATACCACCCCGTAGCCACCCGGGCCGGGATTTCCCAGGCAGGAACCGTCAGTATACAAATGCACAGCGTTTGTGTTGGTCATAAATATTGCTACTATTAGCTCAAATTTGGTCAGAGTATATCAGGAAATAAGCATGCGTCAGGTGGTATTGGATACCGAAACAACCGGTATTAACCCCGCAGAGGGTCATCGAATTATCGAAATTGGTTGTGTTGAAGTGATTGACCGTAAGTTGACGGGCAACCACTATCACGTCTATATCAATCCGGAGCGCGTGGTTGAGCAAGAAGCCATCGAAGTGCACGGGATTACCAACGACTTTCTTGCCGACAAACCGGTTTTTGCGCAAATTGTTGATGATTTTCTGGCTTTTATTAAAGGCGCCCAGCTTGTTATTCATAACGCTCCCTTCGACGTCGGTCACATGGACGCTGAGTTTACCCGGTTACAGGCCGGTTATGGCAAAACCACCGACTACTGCACGGTACTCGATTCACTGCAATTAGCACGGGAGATGCGCCCCGGCCAACGCAATAGCCTTGACGCATTGTGTAAAGCCTATGAGGTCGATAACTCAGCACGGGAACTGCACGGCGCATTGCTTGACGCCGAGATCCTTGCCGATGTCTATCTGACCATGACCGGTGGTCAAACCGATTTGAATTTACACAACAGTCAACAGCGGGGCGCTGCGCATGGTCCTGGCGAAGTACAACATCAACCGGTAAAAAATCGACCAGCGCTTAAGGTTTTAGCAGCAACGGCCGATGAACTAGAACAACATCAGCAGCGCCTGGCGCGCGTAAAAGATGAGGGTGGTAAGTGTCTGTGGCTCGAGTCCTGACCATTATTATGTTGTGCTGGCTGCTTCCTGCGGGGCTGGTGCTGGCACAACAATCCGATGCAACAAACGATGGCATGGAGTTAATTGATAACTCGATGAATAACCTGTTGCCGATTGAGGGGCAGCGGTTTCGTATTGATGCCAATGTCGATGAAATCACCTTGTTATTCTTCCGCGAACCGGAAAGCGCGCCATTGATTCTGATCCGGCCCGACGGCAGCAAATGGTACGACAGCGATTACCCACTGGAACGGGTCACCTGGTATACCGACCCTAATTTCGACATGATCAAAATCGTCGATCCGGAACCTGGTCCCTGGCAGGTAGCGGGCCGCGTTGATGAAAAAAATAAAGCGGTTATTGTTTCTTCTATTCGCTTTGAGGCTGAGCCTTTACCACAGCAGTTGTTTGAAAACGAACAGTTGAAAGTGGAGGGGGTGTTATACAATGGCGATGAGCGAGTAAAAACCGCCCGTTTTCGTGAAACTGTGTTGCTGGATGTGCTGTTCGTCAGTAGCAACAATCCGGACTTTGATAACTTTGGCGCCGATCCTAAGCGTGTCGCTGAATTTGAGGATAATGGGCAGGGCTACGATGAAGTCCCCGGGGATGGAGTGTTCACCGGGCGCTTTGCGTTAGATCTTGTCCCCGGCGAGTACATACCGACTTACCAGCTTGAAACACCGTTGTACGAGCGTTCGTTTGAGGATAATCCTGTTATCGTAGAAGCGCAGCCAATCACATTTGAGTTTGAGCTCAGTGAAGAGCGTGGTGCGGATAACGTGTTAAAGGTTAAGGTGAACGATGCCTTAATTCGTCCGAAGAGCGTAGCCATTAACGGCATCATTAGTTACCCCAATGGCGAGGAGCGACGATTTTCGGTAACGCAAATCGAAAAATTCCCGCATGCCGTGCCGTTGGACAACCTTGCTTATGGCAAGCACCGGGTTGAACTGTCGGTCTTTGCGACCTCGCAACAAGGACGAGAGATTGAGTTAGCACTGGATGATTTGAGTTTTATTTCGGTAGAGCCGGTTAAAAAGCTCAGCGCGGCCGAGCGAGCTGAACAGGCCCGACAGGAAGCCGAGCGTCAGGCAGCCATCGAACGTCAGCAACGCGAGGCTGAAGAGCGCCAATTGATGATTAATTTACTCATTGTGGTCATCATTAATGTTATTTTAATCGCCGCGGCCATTTTATGGGTCTGGTGGAAACGTCGGCAGCGCAACAATCGGGCGCAGGCTGGTGCTGAAAATAACGACAGTAATAAGGGCAAAATAGAAAAATCTGATTAAAAAAGCGGTAATCTGAGTAATATTCAGTCAAACGGTCATTTTGTTTAAAAATTTATGAAAAAAAGGGTTGACTGTTTTGCCCCTCGCTCGTAATATTCACGCCGCGTTGAGGGGAGAGCCTCAACAGCGGTTAAGTGTGGAGCGGTAGTTCAGTTGGTTAGAATGCCGGCCTGTCACGCCGGAGGTCGCGGGTTCGAGTCCCGTCCGCTCCGCCACCTTAACCTCGACCTTTACCCAAAGGTCACCACATCTCAGATGTGGAGCGGTAGTTCAGTTGGTTAGAATGCCGGCCTGTCACGCCGGAGGTCGCGGGTTCGAGTCCCGTCCGCTCCGCCATCTCAAAAAACACGCCTTCGAGCGTGTTTTTTTGTTTTTGTCCTCTGTATCTGCAACATCCATTTACCGTTTATTTGCGCTTTTCTGCCGTGCAGCTCTTGAGCCTGGCGCCATCCGCGACTAGAGTATTGGCGCACTTAATTATAATCCAGCGGGAGAATACCAATGCGTAAAACATTAGTTGCCGTTGCCATTGGCGCAGCTGTATCACTGAGCGCGTGTAGCGACAATGAGCAGCAAGCGACGGCCAATCAACAAACCGAACAACAAGCGGCCGAAGCAACTCAGCAGCCAGCAGAGCAGCAAAACCCATTTTTCACGGCGAGCACCTTGCAATACGAAGCGCCGGATTTCAATAAAATTAAGTTTGAACATTTTGCCCCAGCCTTCGAAAGAGGCATGGCAGAACACATGGCAGAAATTGAGGCCATTGCCAACAATTCCGAGCAGCCAACGTTCGAAAACACCATCGTCGCGATGGAAAAATCAGGCGCTATCCTCAATCGCGTGAGCTCAGTGTTCTATAACCTGTCGTCGTCGCACTCCAACGATGATATTCGTGCCTTGCAAGCTGAGCTGGCACCAAAAATGGCCGCTCACAGCGACAACATCAGTCTTAATGCGAATTTATTTGCACGGGTAAAAAGTTTGTATGAGCAGCGTGATGAGCTGAACCTGGATGCGGAAAGCCTGCGTCTGTTAGAAGAAACGTACAAAGATTTTGTTCGTTCGGGCGCGCAGTTGAATGAGCAAGAGAAAGCGCAAATTCGTGAAGTGAACGAACAGCTTTCCAGTCTGACCAATGAATTCCGTGACGGACTGATGTCACTGACTCAGGAAACCGTTGTCTTCGTTGAGGACAAAGCAGAGTTGGCAGGCCTTAGCGACAGCCAAATTCAAAGCCTGGCGAACGCCGCAAAGAGCCGGGACAAAGACGGCCAGTACGCGATTGTTTTGACCAACACCACACGCCAGTCGATTTTGGCTGATCTGGAAAATCGTGAATTGCGTCAGCGTATTTGGGAAGCGTCAGCTAACCGTGGTACCGGCAATACCGAAACCGATCAGAATCCATTAGTACAGCAACTGGTAAAATTGCGTGCTGAGAAAGCCAGCCTGCTTGGTTATGACAGCTGGGGCGACTATGTACTGGAAAGCAACATGGCCGGTAACCCTGAAGCCGCTAAAAAAATGTTGCGGGATCTGGTGCCGGCGGTGGTATCGAACGTAGAGCGTGAAGCGGCTGCGATTCAGGAAGCCATTGAAGCAGACGGCAAAGACTTTGAACTGAAGCCATGGGACTGGTTCTACTACGCAGAGAAAGTTCGTGCGGAGAAATACGCGTTAGATTCTGATGAAGTGAAAAAATACTTCGAGTTTAACCGTGTATTGGAAGACGGTGTGTTCTATGCGATGGGTGAGCTGTTCGGTATCACCTTTAAAGAACGCAGCGACATTCCGGTTTATCAGGAAGACGTAAAAGTCTACGAAGTGTTTGACGTAGACGGCAGCAGCCTTGGCCTGTTCTACGCTGATTACTTTGCTCGCGACAGCAAACGTGGCGGCGCCTGGATGAGCTCGTTCCGTTCGCAATCCGGGCTGATGAATCAGAAGCCGGTTATTTTGAACAACATGAACATCACCCGTGCACCAGAAGGTGAGCCAACGTTCCTGAGCTTTGATGAAGTATCGACCATGTTCCATGAAATGGGCCATGCTCTGCACGGTATGTTCTCGGACGTAAAATACCCGTCACTGGCAGGTACCGCAGTATCACGTGACTATGTTGAGTTCCCGTCGACCTTCCAGGAAGACTGGATGCTGAACGAGAAAGTGATCAATAACTTCGCTAAACATTATGAAACCGGCGAGCAGATCCCTCAGGAGCTGCTGGACAAAGTGCTGGCTGCCCGTAATTTCAACCAAGGTTTTGATACTCTTGAGTACGTTGCCGCGGCATTGCTTGACCTCGAATACCACACTATCGAGCCAGGCACTGAAATTGCTGATGTTCAGGCATTTGAGCAAGAAGCGCTGGAGCGTAATGGCGTTGCGGTTGAAGCCGTACCACCGCGTTATCGTTCAACCTACTTTGCGCACGTATTCGCGGGCGGCTACTCGGCAGGTTACTACGCTTATATGTGGAGTGAAGTACTGGCAGCTGATGCGTTCAAACACATGAACAATAATGGTGGTTTGACGCTGGAAAACGGCCAGGCATTCCGTAAAGAAATCCTGTCGCAGGGCAACAGCAAAGACCCTATGCAACAGTACATCGACTGGCGTGGTCAGGAACCAACCGTTGAAGCTCTGCTGGAGCGTCGCGGCTTAACCGACCCATCCATCGATTAAGTAAAAATGTCACCCTGTTGGTAAAACAGGGATGCGAAAAAAAGCCACTGGCGTTACTATCGTCAGTGGCTTTTTTATTGGCTGGTGTTAACGCAATCAAGTTATTCTTAAGGAATCGCAATGGCGGAACGCATTGTTGTGGTAGGAGGTGGTGCCGGCGGCCTCGAGTTGGCAACCGAATTGGGTCGTAAGCTCGGCAAAAAACGCCGCGCAGAAATCATTTTGATTGATCGCAACAGTACCCATGTCTGGAAGCCGTTGCTGCACGAGGTGGCCTCGGGCGCGCTCGACTCCAGACTGGCTGAACTCGATTATCGTGGACAGGGCGCCCGAACCGGCTTTCGGTTTCTGGTTGGCACACTGGAACACATTGATCGGAAAGAAAAAACGCTACAGTTGGCGGCGATCAAAGAAGATGGTGAAGAAGTCCTGGCAGCTCGTACCGTACACTACGATAAACTGGTCTTGTCGGTCGGCAGTGTGACCGCCGATTTTGGTGTAGAAGGCGTGCCCGAGCACTGTTTTTTCCTCGACTCGACGGCACAGGCTGATAAGTTTCATCACGAACTGCTGAACGAATTTCTGCGCGTTAACCAGGCGCTTGAAGACGGCGACGAACAAACATTGGATATCGCCATAGTGGGTGGTGGAGCCACCGGTGTGGAACTGGCGGCCGAGCTGGTGCATTCGGTGTCGCTATTGAATATCTATGGCCTCACTCACCTTGACCGTCAACACCTTAACGTGACGCTGGTTGAGGCGGGACCAAGGCTACTCCCGGCTTTACCGGAAGGACTTGCACACCGGGTGCAACAAAAGCTGGAGTCATTGGGGATTACCGTAATTCTGGGCAATCCGGCGGTAAGAGCAAGCCGTGAGGGCTTGCAACTGAAGGACGAGACACCGGTAGCGGCCAATTTGATGGTTTGGGCAGCGGGCATTCGGGCGCCGGAGTTTCTGTCGAAACTGGGGCTGGAAACGCGCAAGAATCATCAGTTATTGGTTAACGACTATTTACAGACAACGACGGACGATGCCGTTTATGCGATCGGCGATTGTGCGGCTTGTGCCATTGATGATGAGCGCTTTGTACCACCGCGGGCGCAGTCGGCTCATCAAATGGCAAAGCGCCTGGCGGCAAACTTTATTCGCGAAAACAAAGGTAAGTCTGCCAAGCCCTTTGTGTACAAAGATCGCGGTTCACTGGTGTCACTCAGTCGCTTCTCTGCGGTTGGAAACCTCATGCAAAGCAAGAGTTTATCGATGTCGATTGAAGGCACGCTGGCACGCTACGCTTACGCCAGCCTTTATCGTATGCATCAGCGGGCGTTGCATGGTTGGTGGAAAATGCTGATGATCATTACGGTGGATAAACTCAACCATGCGGTGAAGCCGCGCCTCAAGTTGCACTGACGGCGGTGCGGTATCCTCGACGGCCGTTATGCTTTAAGGCACAATAGGCACTAACACAACAACCATAAAAATTTCATGACTGGCGATACCAACTTCGTTCATCTGCGCATTCACAGCGATTTCTCTATGATTGATGGCCTGACCAAAATCGGGCCGATCTGTCAGGGCGTGGCTGAGGCCGGCATGCCGGCGATGGCGTTGACCGATCAAATGAATTTCTGTGGGCTGGTTCAATATTATGGCGCGGCGCACAAACAGGGGCTTAAACCGATTGTGGGCTGTGATCTTTGGGTACAAAGTGACTACCCGCAAGGTGAAGTGTTCCGGTTGACAGCACTGGCGCTGAACAACACCGGCTATCAGCAATTGATCCAACTGGTTTCGAAAGCCTATTTACGTGGCCACGTCGGCGATAAACCGGTTATCGATAAAGACTGGTTGATTGAGCACAACGAAGGGGTACTGTTGCTGTCCGGCGCCCGTGAAGGGGATGTCGGACGGGCATTACTGAAGGGGCATTCGGAGGCGTTGCAACAGTGCCTGGCATTTTACCAGCGCTATTTTCCGGACCGTTACTACCTTGAGTTGATTCGTACCGGCCGCCCTGACGAAGAAGATTACCTGCATAAAGCCGTGGCCGTAGCCGGTGAATACCAGTTACCGGTGGTTGCGACCAACGAAGTGGTGTTTTTAAAAGAGGAAAACTTTGAGGCCCACGAAATTCGTGTTGCCATTCATGATGGCTACCAACTGGGTGATAAACGGCGGCCGAAAAAATACTCGGCACAACAGTATTTGCGCTCGGCAGAAGAGATGCAGACGTTGTTCGCGGATTTGCCGGAAGCGTTACAAAACACCGTAGAAATCGCTAAGCGCTGTAACGTCACCATTCGCCTGGGTGAGTATTTCCTGCCGGAATTCCCGACCGGCGACCTCAGTACCGAAGACTTTCTGGTTAAAGTGTCACAAGAAGGTCTGGAAGAGCGTCTGGCGTTTTTATTTCCTGACCCGGACGAGCGGGCACGGCGACGTCCGGAATACGACGAGCGTCTCCAGACTGAGTTGAACGTTATCAACCAAATGGGTTTCCCGGGTTACTTCCTAATCGTTATGGAATTTATCCAGTGGAGTAAGGACAATGGCATTCCGGTAGGGCCCGGACGTGGTTCCGGTGCTGGTTCACTGGTCGCTTATGCGTTAAAAATTACCGATCTGGACCCGTTGGAATTTGACCTGCTGTTCGAACGTTTTCTAAACCCTGAACGGGTATCGATGCCCGACTTTGACGTCGACTTTTGTATGGATCGTCGTGATGAAGTCATCGATCACGTGGCCGACTTGTACGGCCGTGATGCGGTATCGCAGATCATTACGTTCGGTACCATGGCGGCGAAGGCATCGATTCGCGATGTCGGGCGAGTGCTGGGTCACCCCTATGGTTTTGTTGACGGGATTTCCAAATTGGTGCCCGGCGACCCCGGTATGACCCTGGCAAAAGCCTTCCAGCAAGTGCCTGAACTGGGTGAGCGCTACGATCAGGACGAGGAAGTCAAAGAGCTGATCGATTTTGCGCGGATCCTGGAAGGCGTCACCCGTAACGCCGGCAAGCATGCTGGTGGGGTAGTCATCTCGCCCACCACCATTACTGATTTTGCGGCGTTGTATTGCGACGATGAAGGCAAAAACCCGGTCACTCAGTTTGATAAAAACGACGTTGAGTCCGCGGGTCTGGTGAAATTTGACTTTCTTGGCTTGCGAACCTTGACCATCATTCAGTGGGCGCTGGACATGGTCAATGCCCGACATCAACGTGACGGCAAGCCGCTGGTTGATATCAATGCGATACCGCTGGATGACCCGCAATGCTTTAAGATTTTAAAGCGAGCTGAAACGACCGCGGTATTCCAGTTGGAATCCGCGGGCATGAAAAAATTGATTTTACGCCTGTTGCCGGACAGCTTTGAAGACATTATCGCCCTGGTGGCGCTGTTTCGACCGGGACCACTGGAATCGGGCATGGTGGACAACTTTATCGACCGTAAGCATGGCCGTGAAGAAGTTTCCTATCCCGACGCCACCTATCAGCACGACTGCCTGAAACCGATATTGGAGCCGACCTACGGGGTTATTTTGTATCAGGAACAGGTGATGCAGGTCGCGCAGGTGATGGCCGGTTACTCATTGGGGGCGGCCGACCTATTGCGGCGCGCAATGGGTAAGAAAAAACCCGAAGAAATGGCCAAACAGCGGGATATCTTCCGTGAGGGCGCGGCGAAAAATAACATCGACCCAGAACTGGCGATGAAAATCTTCGACCTGGTGGAAAAGTTCGCCGGGTATGGTTTTAATAAATCGCACTCGGCCGCCTACGCGTTGGTTTCTTATCAGACGCTGTGGATGAAAACCCATTATCCGGCGGAGTTCATGGCGGCGGTTATGTCCGCGGATATGGACAATACCGATAAGATTGTGACACTGGCGGACGAATGCGAGCGCATGGGGCTGAAGCTGTTGCCGCCGGATGTCAATAAAGGTCAGTATAAATTCACCGTCGATGAACAGGGACGCGTGGTTTATGGCATTGGCGCCATAAAAGGCGTAGGTGAAGGCCCGATTGAAGCGATCATTGAGGCGCGTGAGCAGGGTGGTGCTTTTACTGATCTATTTGATTTTTGCTGTCGGGTCGATTTAAAACGCCTGAATAAACGGGTGATGGAGCGACTGATCCGCGGCGGAGCCATGGATAACCTCGGGCCTCATCGGGCAACCTTAATGGCCTCGTTGGAAAAGGCCATGCGTCAGGCGGAACAGCACCATAAGGCTGAGAGTATTGGCCAGAGCGATATGTTTGGCGTGTTAACCACCGAACCTGAGGCCGTTGAGCACGAGTTTGTTAACGTTAAACCCTGGCCGGAAGCGGTTTGGCTGGAAGGCGAGCGGGAAACTCTGGGGCTGTATCTGACCGGCCACCCGATCAATCGTTTTCGCAAGGAATTACGGCATTACGTTGCTGGCTTCTTATCGGAAGTGAACGAAACGCGCAAAAATGAGCTGGTTGCTATCGCTGGCCTGGTCATTGATGTGCGGGTCATTGTCAACAAGCGTGGACAGCGCTTCGCGGTAGTAACGTTAGACGATAAAAGCGCGCGCATGGATGTAATGCTTTATAGTAACGAGTACGATAGTTTCCAACATTTACTCGAAAAAGACAGAATTTTGTGGGCAAAAGGGGAGGTACGATTTGATAACTTCTCCGGTGGTAATAGAATGATAGCCCGTGAAGTGATGAGTATTGATCAGGCGCGGGAGAGTTTCCTGCGTCATATCGCCATTACCGTGACCAGTGAACAGTTAAAAAATGGCATGGCCGCCAAGTTGCAAAATGAATTGCAACCCTATGCGCAAGGAACTTGCCCGTTACTGATTCATTTTAAGGGCGACAAGGCGAATGCGACGTTACGAGCCGGGCCTCAATGGTATGTGCGCCCGGCTGACGAATTAATACACCATTTAAGAGAGCTGCTGGGTGAGCAGTGGGTCTCGTTAGAATTTTAAAGGAATTGGTAGCGAATGAGCCTGAACTTTTTGGATTTTGAACAACCCATTGCCGAGCTGGAAGCGCAGATCGAAGAACTAAAAAGTGTCGGCGAGCGTGGGGCATTGGATATTAATATCGAAGAGGAAATCCAACGTCTGACAAATAAAAGCCGTGAGCTGACGGAAAAGATTTTCTCAGAGCTTGGCGCCTGGCAGGTCGCTCAGCTAGCACGCCATCCGCTGCGTCCTTATACACTGGATTATATCCCGCGTATTTTTACCGAGTTTGATGAGCTGGCAGGGGATCGTACTTACGCCAATGATGAAGCCATCGTTGGTGGTATTGCGCGGTTAAACGATGAACCCGTCATGGTTATCGGGCAACAGAAAGGCCGCGAAACTAAAGATAAAATACGCCGCAATTTTGGCATGCCAAAGCCGGAAGGGTATCGCAAAGCGTTACGTCTGATGGAAACGGCCGAACGTTTTAAAATGCCCATTGTAACCTTCATTGATACGCCGGGTGCCTATCCGGGGATTGGCGCCGAAGAGCGCGGGCAGAGTGAGGCCATTGCCCGCAACCTGAAAGTGATGTCGCGTCTTGGCGTGCCCATCGTTTGTACAGTGATTGGCGAGGGCGGCTCAGGCGGTGCTCTGGCCATTGGTGTCGGTGACAAAGTCAATATGCTGCAATACAGCACCTATTCGGTGATTTCACCGGAAGGCTGTGCGTCGATTCTTTGGAAGAGCGCCAGCAAAGCGCCGTTAGCAGCCGAAGCGATGGGCGTTACCGCGCAACGCAGTAAACAATTGGGGCTTATTGATACCGTTATTGCTGAGCCGCTTGGCGGCGCACACCGCGATATGGACGCAATGGCACAGTCCCTGAAGGAACGTCTGGTCACTGACCTGAATGACCTGCGCGGCTTGGAGCGCAGCGAATTACTCGATCGCCGCTATCAGAAACTTATGTCGTTTGGCTACTGCTAGTACCGAACGTTGGCGACTATGAGCGATACGTTATTTCACCGTTTTTGTTCGGTACTGGATGGCTTATCGCTCAAGCCGCAACAACAAATTGTGATCGCGTTGGGCGGTGGCGCTGATTCACAAACCTTGTTGGACTGCGCCATGCGCTACCACCGCCAGCATCCTCACTATCGTTATCTTGCCATTCATCTTGACCATAGCTTCCATCCGGATTCGGCACAATGGTCAACAACCATCGAGCAGGCTGTTAAAGCCTATGGTGTGGCGACACACTTCGAACCGCTTCAGGTTGACGTACTACCGCGGCAATCGAAAGAGGCGGCGGGACGCGAACGCCGTTATCAGCGTCTGCGCGAGCTCAGCGATGATGATGCCGTGATTTTGCTGGGTCAGCATCGTAATGACCAGATTGAAACCCTGTTGTTACAACTCAACCGCGGCAGCGGGCCGAAGGGGCTGGCTGCGATGGCTGAAGTACACGATTGGTATGACAAGCGTAGATTGGTACGGCCATTACTGTCTGTCAGTAAAGAGGAAATCTACGCTTACGCGAGACAGCATCAACTGACCTGGATTGAAGACGATACCAATTACGACACGCGCATCGAGCGTAACTTTTTAAGGCATCAGGTGGTGCCGTTGCTGGAACAGCGTTGGCCGCAGTTCGGTGTGAGCGTATTACGTTCTACCCGCCTTTGTGCAGAACAGCAGGCTGTACTGGAAGAGTTGCTGGATCAACGCTTGCAGCAACAATTGATCGAGCACCCGCTGCTCGGCAGCGGATTGCCGGTCGACAGTCTGCGCAATCATAACGCCGCCATGCAGCGCGCGTTATTGCGGCGCTGGCTTGAACAGGCCAGCAGCGAAAGCACACCATTACCCAGTTTTCAGCAACTTGAGCAGATTCGTCTGCAGGCGCAGGAGGCTCGGGCAGATACCCGTATGAGCGTGCAATGCGCCGGCTATCAGGTGCGCTTTTATCAGATGGCATTGTGGTGGGTGCCGGAATGGCCGTCGGCCGTTCAGGTAAAAGAGATTACACAGCCGGGCTGGCACTCGTTACCGGAGCCCTGGGGTCGGGTGTGGCTGGATAATGAGTTAGTCGCTGCTTATCCGTTGGTGTTACAACAAGGTCTGGAACCGGGTAAATGGCAACATCCGCGCAGACAGGGACGAAAAACGCAGGCAGACTGGCTGAAGCAGGCACAGGTGCCGGCTTGGTTACGGACATCCTGCCCCGTGCTACGGGTTGGTCAGGACTGGGTTTGGCTGCCGCCGGTCGGGTGGCTCAGTCTTCGTGCGAGCGAGCAGAACGCACCGACGTTACCAGAACCACGCTGGTCAGGCACAGCCCTGTGAACCACAATGGCGGTTTTTACCGCCGTGTTTGGCGCGATAAAGGTGTTTGTCGGCTTCTTCCAGTGTTTGTGCCACGGTATTAAAACATTCAAGCTGAGCTGTGCCTGCGCTGGTGCTGAGTTGGTAGCAGCTCAGTTCCTGACAGTTGGCGACCGCCTGGCGAATGCGTTGATAAACGTCCTGAGCCTGGTGGTGATTGGTGTCTTCCATCACTACAACAAATTCATCACCGCCAAAGCGGAAGACCTGATCGCTGTCACGAACGGTGGATTTTAGCAGCTCGGCAAAAATACGCAGGATGTCGTCGCCCTGGTGGTGGCCGTGACGATCGTTAACGTCTTTAAAACCGTCGAGATCAAGTATCATTACGGCATGGCGGCCGTCTTTTTGGCGCATCTGTTTTACGTGTAGGTGCTCAAGCACCTCTTCTAGCAAGGCTCGGTTGCCGAGACCGGTGAGATGGTCACGGACGGCCAAACGATGCAACTGCGAAAACTTCAGTGCATTGCGTAACGGAAACGTCAGTTCGCGGTGCCATTGCTCAAGACGCATTTTTTGCGGCATGCTGAGCGGTTGTTTCAGGCTGTAAACCATTTGTCCAAGGTAGGACTGGTCAGCATACAGCATGACGGCGTGCTGATGGTGATTATCACCAAATTCGCCGATAAGGTTAAACAGTTGGTCGTCGGAAACAAACTGCAGAGCTTCAATGTCGATGCGGGCCTTTATAAACTCGGCATAGACGGATAATAACTGATGGGCGTCCAGAGTGGTCTGCAACACCTCGGTTAGGGTATTGGAACGGGACAGCTCTTTACTGCAGGTCAGTTGACTGACCTGAGATTGCGAACGAATGGCGTTGTGCGCTTTAACTTTTCCGAAAACGACTTTACTGAGCATAATCTTGTCCTGGCGTAATACAGATGACGCAATATTGACGATGAGAATAGACATTCAAAAACTATGCCAAGCAGATAAAGAATTATAAAAACAACGACTTAACAAAGTCATGTTAACGTCATGATGTGGGTGTTATTATTTTGACGGCGGTTTTTTGCCGCATCGGCCAACAGGGAGAACAGCATGTACGGAACCTTTACCAGCTTATTGTTATTGCTCGGCGTTGCGGTGGCGTTGGTGTGGGCGTTTCGGCGCATAAAACTACCGGCGATTCTCGCCTATTTGTGCGCCGGTATCATTGCCGGTCCCCATGTCATGGGCTGGATTCCTGATCCGGACGAATATCATCTGATCGCCGAGCTGGGTATCGTACTGTTGCTGTTTTCCCTTGGGTTGGAGTTCTCATTACCGAAAATGATTGCGATGCGGCGGCTGGTATTTGGTCTCGGCGCAGCGCAGGTGCTTGGATCGCTGTTGGTGTTTTTAACCATTGGCTTTTTGATACTCGGCAATTGGGCGTCGGCGCTGGCAGTAGCGGGGGCGTTGGCGCTGTCGTCGACGGCGGTCGTGATCAAACAATTGAGCGAAAGCTCGCAAACAGCAACACGCCGCGGTCAGGTCAGTGTCGCGATACTGTTGTTTCAGGATATCGCGGTGGTACCCCTGCTGATCGTTATTCCACTGCTGGCCGGCGGTGGCAGTGACGGTAGCATTGCCTACAGTCTGCTGATGGCGATGGTCAAAGGCGCTGCGGTCATCGCCGTATTGATGGCCGTGGGTAAGTGGATCTTACCGTTCGCATTTCGGGAGATTGCCAATCAGCGCACTGATGAACTGTTTGTGTTGGCAACGTTACTGGTGGCACTGGTGGCAGGGGGACTGACTCATGCGTTTGGTCTGTCAATGGCGCTGGGTGCGTTCTTGGCCGGTATGATGCTTGGTGAGAGTAAATACAAACACCAGCTTGAAGCCGATATCCGCCCGTTTCGCGACATTTTGATGGGTCTGTTTTTCACCACCGTCGGTATGCAGTTGGCATTAAACAGTTTTATACAGTCATTGCACTGGGTCTTGCTCATTATTCTGGGCATGGCATTGGTTAAGCTGCTGATCATTCGTTACGTGGCGAAGGCGCTGGGAGAGCGCGACCGGGATGCCTGGGGGAGTGCGGTATCACTGTTTCAAATGGGTGAGTTTGGTTTCGTTATTGTCGCGTTGGCCAGCAGTTATCAGTTGCTCAGTGCCGACGTGTCGTCGATATTGATTGGGGTTGGCGTGTTCAGCATGGCGGTGACGCCGTTGGTGATTCAAAAACTGCAACCGCTGGTTTCGATGCTTGTCAGAGAGAGCGAGGCTGAACCTAATATCGAGCAAAAAGTTGACGCGAGCACGAGTGAACATCAAGTACTGATCTGTGGCTTTGGTCGGGTCGGGCAAACAGTGAGCCGCTTTTTGGATGCTGAAGGCATACGCCATATTGCGGTGGATAACGACCCCATGCGGGTACAGGAAGCGGTGGCCGGCGGCGCCCCCGTTTACTTTGGTGACAGTGCCAAACGCGATATTCTGCGAGCGGTCGGTGCCGCCAGGGTGCCGCTGATCATCATCAGTTTTTCCGACGATCAGCGCGCCATCGAAGTGCTACGTGAAATTCGTGCGATGAACGAAAAAGCTTACGTCATCGTGCGCAGCCGGGACGACCTCAACCTCGATAAGCTCAATGAAGCTGGCGCCTCACAAGTGGTACCGGACACGCTGGAAGCCAGTCTGATGCTGATTTCGCACGTGCTGAGCCATAGCGGTATTCCTATTCGTCGAATCTTATCCAGGCTGGAACAGGAACGGCGCAATCATTACGGCGATATGCACGGCTTTTATCCGGGCTCGCAAACCACCATTGATCATGAAACCGCGGATAAACTCGAGTTTTTGCATGCCGTCAACCTGCCGGAACAGGCGTGGGCAGTAGGCCAGGCCGTTGCTGATTTAGACTGGGATGCCCATGAGGTGAAACTAAAAGCGCTGCGCCGTGACGATGTCGAGGTGGAAGAGCCGGCGTCGCAGTTGGAACTGCGTGCCGGCGATGTTGTGCTATTGAGCGGCAAGCCACGTCACGTCGAGTCTGCAGAGCGATGGCTATTGGAAGGTTAAGCTTTTTGTAATAGTCCGTTACAACTTATCTCCGAAAAATCACAGTTCGCAACAGTTAAGGTCTAACAATTTACATTTGTTAGATCGATAATAACAGTCAGTTGAATCCATCTAACTGTTGAGCGAACTGTGATGAAATTAAAAAAACGAGCGTTTATTCCACCGCTAATTATTGTTTTAGCGATCGTTCTTTCGGTAGTGGCCAGTATGTCGGCTAAGCCACCGGAAACGCGTCAGCAGCAAAAACCTGCGGCGATGGTCGAAGTCAAAGAAGTAACTCCACGTGATATGACCTTCCTGGTCGACTCGCAGGGAACCGCCATGCCGAAACACTCGACCACGTTATTGGCGGAAGTCAGTGGTCAGATTGTTGAGGTTGCCGACAAATACAACGCGGGTGGTTTCTTTAAGCAGGGTGAGATGCTGTTGCAAATCGACCCGTCCGACTACGAAGTAGCCGTGCAGCAAGCGCGCGCCCAGTTGCTGCAGGCGCAGGCCGCGTTGGAAGAAGAAAAAGCACGTGCCAAAGTGGCAGAAGAAGAATGGTCACAGTTTACCGATGGTGAAGCTCCGGCATTGGGTTTGCGTAAGCCGCAACTGGCCAGCGCTTATGCGGCATTGGAATCTGCTCAAGCCAATCTGGCTATGGCGGAGCGCAACCTAGAGCGCACAACCATCAGAGCGCCGTACGACAGTGTACTGCGCAGCAAACAAGCAGACCTGGGTCAGTTTGTCGGCGCCGGTGCACAAATCGCGACGTTGTTCGGCACTGAAGTCGCTGAAGTTCGCCTGCCGCTGAGTGACCTTGACGTTACCTACCTCAATCTGCCGGGTGAAACCGACACGCAACCGAAAGTGTTGCTGGAATCACAAGTCTCCGGTGTCGATACACAGTGGATGGGCAACCTGGTTCGCACCGAAGGCGTTCTTGACGAAGCCAGCCGTGTCATTTACGGCGTTGTCGAAGTTAAAGACCCTTATAACCTAGCGGGTCAGACACACACGGCACCCTTACGTTTCGGCCGTTTTGTGCAAGCGCAGGTTGAAGGTCAGGAAGTGACCGGTGTGATGGAAGTACCAACCTATGCCATTAACCCGGACGGCACCGTATGGACCGTTGCTGAAGATCGCAAACTGAAGAAAAAATCGATTGAAGTGGTTCGCACTCAGCAAAATACCAGCATTGTAAGTTCAGGATTGGAAGCGGGTGACTTAGTAGTGCTTACCCAGTTGAAGAACGCGCTGAATGGTATGACCGTGCGGTTGGAAGGGGATCCTTTGCCAGAACAGATGGAAACCGCTGCCAAGAGTGAAGAACAAGTGGCTGGTAATGCCAATAGCCAGAGTGAGTAAGCATTATGTCCGCAGATACTCGTAAAGGAATAATTTCGTGGTTTGCCCGCAACTCTGTTGCGGCAAACCTGCTAATGATATTGATACTGGTTGCCGGAGCGATGTCGGTATTTTCGGTCCGCAAGCAGATGTTTCCGGAAATTGAACTGAATATCATCAGCATCCAGGTGCCGTTCCCGGGCGCCGCGCCACAGGAAGTTGAGCAAGGCGTCATCATGCTCATCGAAGACGCGCTGGAAGACGTCGACGGTGTTGAAGAAATGACCTCGCGTTCGCAGGAAGGGATCGGTAGTGTCACCATCGAGGTTGAACCGGACTACGACGTCCAGGTGGTGATGGACGAAGTGAAAATGTTGGTGGATGCAATCCCCAACTTTCCGCAACAAATTGAAAAACCGAACATTTATCGAGTACGTCCTAACCGTGAAGTCATTTGGATGACGGTGTATGGCGATGTTAATGAGCGAACCCGTAAAGAATTAGCCAAAAGCATTCGCGATGAGCTGAAGTCGGTTGGCGGTATCACCAAAGTTGATGTGGTCGGCGATCGCAATTATGAGATTTCGATTGAAATCTCGCAGCAGGATCTTGAGCGTTATGGTTTGTCGTTCCAGCAAATCGTTAATGCGGTACGCGGCACTTCAATTGACGTCGCCGGTGGTTCGATTAAAACGCCTAATGGCGACATCTTGTTGCGAGCCAATAACCAAGCCTATCAGGGCGGCGAGTTCGAGAAAATTGTGTTATTGAGTCGTCCGGATGGTACCCGTTTGACCCTCGGCGACATCGCCACGGTAGAAGACGGCTTTGTCGAAACGGAGGCCTTCACGCGCTTCGATGGCAAACCGGCAACCTTTATCCGGGTGAATTCCGTCGGTGACCAGAACGACCTGAAAATTGCTGAGTATGTGCGTAATTACGTCGAACGCAAACAACAAGAGCTGCCTGACGAAGTTCAGTTGGCGCAGTGGGGAGACTCGTCCTATTACTTGCAAGGTCGTCTCGACTTGATGTTGAACAATATGTGGATGGGTGGCCTGCTGGTCTTCCTGATGCTGTCGTTGTTCCTGCAATTGCGGTTGGCATTCTGGGTTATGCTGGGTATTCCGGTGTGCTTCCTGGGTACCATTGCACTGATGCCGTTACCGATGTTTGATATCTCCATTAACATGATCTCGTTGTTTGGCTTTATCTTGGTGCTCGGGATAGTGGTCGATGATGCGATAGTCATAGGGGAGAGTGCCTACACCGAAATCGAGGAGAAAGGTAAGTCCATCGATAACGTGGTGGCCGGCGCACAGCGAGTGGCTATGCCCGCGACCTTTGGTGTACTAACCACCATGGTTGCCTTTATTCCGATGTTGATGGTTGACGGTGGCATGGGAGCGATCTGGGAGTCCATCGCCTGGGTGGTCATTCTGTGTCTGGGCTTTTCACTGGTGGAATCCAAACTGATCCTGCCGGCGCATATAGCCAACATGAAATACTCGAAGGTGACGACGGAGAAGCCGAATGCGTTCCAGCGTTTCCGTAATGGCTTTGCCAATTCGGTACAACGTTTTGTCAACTCCAAGTACCGTCCGTTCCTGAAAAAATGTCTGCACTACCGTTACACCACGTTGGCAACCTTTGTGGGTATGTTGATCTTAATGATTGGTTTGATCAGTGGCGGTATCGTGCGCTGGGTATTCTTCCCGGATATCCCCAGTGACTTTATCCGGGCTAACGTAGAAATGCAGCCGGGTACATCAGAAGAACGAACCATTGAAGTACTCACCGAAGTGTCGGCGGCGCTGAGCAAGGTTGATGACAAAGCCGAAGAAAGCGAAGGTGAAGGGGTTGTTCGTCATACCAATATCTGGATGAACGGCACCGAATCAGGCACCGTATTTGCCGAGCTTAAGAAGGGTGAGGAACGCAACATTGACGGCTATGAAATCGTTAATCAATGGCGTGAAATGGTGCCGGAACTCGCCGGAGTACGGTCTATCAACTTCCAGGGCGGTATCGGCGGTGGTAGTGGCTTCGACCTTGAGTTCCAGCTTGTTGGCGAGGATCTTAACCAGTTAAAGGCTGCCGCTGATGAACTGAAAGTGGTGTTGGGTGAATACGACGGTGTGTTCGATATCGAAGATACCTTCGGCGATGGTAAAGACGAAATTCTGGTGACCACCAAGCCACTGGCGGAAGCCATGGGCATTAACCTGGCCGAGCTGGCTACCCAAGTGCGTTACGCTTTCTACGGTGCCGAAGCACAGCGTATTCAGCGCGGTGACGAGGAAGTGCGGGTGATGGTGCGTTATCCGGAAGAACAACGCCAGTCGGTCGGTAATTTGCAGGACATGAAATTACGGACGGCCGACGGTGCTGAGATCCCGTTCACCGAGTTAGCTGAAATTGAATTTGCCGAGGGTTATTCAACCATTACCCGGATTAACCGTGAGCGTTCCGTGAATGTCAGAGCACGGGTTGATAAAGAGTCGGTTGAACCTTTCCGCATCGTTAAAGAGGTTCGCGAGCAGAAAATCCAGGCAATTCTGGACAAGTACCCAAGCGTTGGCTTCCAGTTGCAGGGCGCGACTCAGGACGAAGCAGAAGCAACCGGCTCACTGGCGATTGGTGGTCTATTAGCGATGTTGGCGGTGTACGCGTTAATGGCGGTACCACTTAAGTCTTACAGTCAACCGCTGATCATTATGTCGGTGATTCCGTTTGGTATGATCGGCGCGGTACTGGGTCACTGGATCCTGGGTATGCCGGTCAGTATCTTAAGCTTGTTCGGTATCATTGCGCTGGCAGGGGTTGTGGTAAACGATTCGTTGGTGATGGTGGATTACGTCAACAAAGCACGGGCTGCAGGAACAGACTTGCGTCATGCCGTACTTGATGCCGGTTGTCGCCGTTTCCGCGCAATTACGTTGACCTCACTGACCACCTTCTTCGGTCTATTACCTATCGTGCTGGAGAAGAGCCTGCAGGCGAAGATCGTTATCCCAATGGCGATATCACTGGCATTCGGTATCATCTTTGCCACAGTGATTACGCTGTTGCTGATACCTTGTCTGTACTTGATTCTGGCCGATGCCAAACGCGGTATGCAGTCGTTCCTGTCCTGGTACGGCCTGGCAAAACCGCCGGAACCGAAAGACATGACAACCAAAGAAGCGTTGGAAAATTATTAACCGAATAACGCATCAACTAAGGCCGCAACATTAAGTTGCGGCCTTTTTTTATTGGTGTGTGTCATAATTTGTTAATATAGTCGCCATAGACTGAAACCAAACTCTCAGGACGACTGCATCATGCTGTTATCAGCGCTCGATTTTATTGCCTTAGTGTTTTTCTTTGTCAGCTGGGTTGGCTATTCACTGTTTGCCCGTAAGCGAGCGAAGACCACACATTGCCTTTCTAGCATTTTGTGTACGCTGCGTATCGACTGGATGCAGACCGTGATGCACAAAGACAACCAAATTGCCGATGCGTCATTGATTGGTAATGTCGAGCGAACCGTTACTTTTTTTGCCTCATCAACGGTGTTAGTACTGGCCGGTGTGATTACCGTATTAGCGCATTCCGAGGAAGTGGTCGAAGTGCTTAACGAACTGCCGTTGACGCCGCCCTCAAGCCCGATCATGGTGCAGTTTCAACTGGCGGTACTGGCAATGATCTTTATTTACGCCTTTTTTAAGTTCACCTGGTCGATACGGCAGTTTGGTTTCGTTTCGGTACTGTTGGGCGCATCGGTGAAGTATCAGCAACAAAACCGTAGCGAGGAAGAACGGGTCGCGTTTGCCAATCATGCCGCCAAGGTGCTCGATCAGTCGGGACATGAATACAACAAAGGATTGCGCACCTACTATTTCGCGCTGGCTTATCTTGCCTGGTTTTTGCACCCGCTCATGCTGATTATTGCCAGCAGTATCGTTGTCGTGATTCTGTATCGACGTGAATACAATTCGAGAGTGCTGCGGCACTTGCTTGCCACTCATGGTTTTGAACCCGGGAAAAAATAACAGGAGTCAGGTTTGGAGACAGCGGCTGAGATGACAGTGTTTGAAGACTTTCTTAAGTGGACTTGTGATAATGAATGGGGCCATAGCGGGCATTTCGAGCGACGTCTGAGCAATGGTACTCAACTGACGGTGTGGGACAGCGGCGTACTGGTGGTGGAACCACAGAGCGCCACCGACAAAGACATCATTATCTCCTGTGCGGTACATGGTAATGAGACCGCACCAATTGAAATTTGCCGTGACATCATTCAGGACATCATTGCGGAACAACAACCGGTTCAGCATCGTACTCTGTTTCTGATTGCCAACCCGGCCTCGATAAACGTTGAACGTCGCTTTGTCGAGGAAAACATGAACCGCTTATTCAGTGGTGCACACAGCAAAGGTGGCATCACCAACCCAGAACGTGAGCGTGCCGCTAAGCTGGAACAGTATGTGCAGCGTTTTTATCAGGAGGGCGGCGACAGCGAACGTCGTCGTTATCATTACGATTTGCACACAGCGATTCGCGATTCTAAGCGCGAAAAGTTCGCGGTCTATCCGTTCACTCATGGTAAACCATACAAACAGGCGCAACTGCAATTTTTACTGGCCTGTGGCGTTGATACGGTACTGCTGAATCGTGCACCGACGACCACCTTTTCCTATTTTTCCGCACATCAATTTGAGGCTGATGCGTTTACTGTTGAGCTGGGCAAAGTGCGTCGTTTTGGTGAAAACAATCGTGCTGATTTTGCGGCGGCAGAAAAAAGTTTACGGCAGTTGGTCGGTCAACCCGAACCGGATTTACCGGCATTTGATCCGCAACAGCACTTCGTGTTTGCTGAAGCTCAGACCATCAACCGTCAACATCAGGACTTTAGATTGAATTTCGCCGATGATGTGGCGAACTTCACGTCTTTTAACAAAGGCGAATTACTGGCGATTGACGGAGATGATAAAATCCTTGCCAAACACGATGATGAACACATTATTTTCCCCAATGCCGACGTTGCACTGGGGCAGCGAGCGTTGCTGACGGTGGTGCGGGTACCAACGGAAAGCTTAGATCTGGTCTAATCAGCCCAGATAAATTGTTAAAACTGTTCGTTTCTATTTACACTTAGCCCACTGACTATTCGGCAGTGGGCTATTTGCATAGCACTTTACGTAAAGGTAAAGTAGCGGCAAATTTCCACCCTGCTAACAACCGAAAGAGAAGGTTATGGCCAAGGATAAAAAACACAACACTGAAATTGTGACCAAACCACAGTGGTTTGACGGTGAGTCAGTCACAATTCCCATGCTGCAAATCCTCAAGGAGGACGGCAGTTTTCATCAGGGCGCTGACATGCCTGAGTACGATAAGGACCTTATCGTAAAAATTCACGATACCATGCAGTTCATCCGGACACTGGATGAACGTATGATTGCGGCGCAACGTCAGGGACGTATCAGTTTCTACCTGGCTTCACGCGGCGAGGAAGCCGAGAGTGTCGCTTCTGCTGCGGCATTGGACAGCGGTGATATGATCATGGGTCAGTACCGTGAACAGGGCGCCCTGGCGTACCGCGGCTTCACGGTTGAACAGTTTATGAACCAGCTGTTTTCTAACGAAAAAGATTTAGGGAAAGGTCGTCAAATGCCAGTACACTATGGTTGTGCTGAGCTTAACTTTATGACCATTTCCTCGCCGTTAGGGACACAAATCCCGCAGGCAACCGGTTACGCCTTCGGTCAGAAGATGGATAAAACCGGTAAATGCACCATTTGTTACTTCGGTGAAGGTGCGGCCTCTGAAGGGGATTTCCATGCTGCGCTGAATATGGCGTCGGTTTACAAAGTGCCGGTGATTTTCTTCTGCCGTAACAATGGGTACGCTATCTCGACACCGTCTCAGGGCGAACAGTACGGTGGTGACGGCATTGCACCGCGCGGCATTGGTTATGGCATCAAAACCATCCGGGTGGATGGTAACGATGTGTTTGCGGTGCTTAAAGCAACCCAGGAAGCCCGTCGCCTGGCGGTCGAGGAAAACGAGCCGGTGCTGATCGAAGCGATGTCGTACCGCATGTCAGGTCACTCAACCTCGGACGATCCGACCGGTTATCGTACTCGCGAAGAGGAAGAGGGCTGGAAGGTCAAAGATCCGTTGGATCGCCTGCAAAAGTGGATGAAGAACGAAGGTTGGCTGAACGATGAAGACGTTCAGCAGCAACACGAAGAGGTTAAAGCCAAAGTACTGGCGGCGCTAAAAGAAGCCGAAAAAGTACCGGCCCCACACATCGACGAACTGATCAACGATGTGTATGACGAACCAACGCCGCTGTTGAAAGAACAGTTGGAAGAACTTAAGGCACACATCCGCAAATACCCGGATGCGTATCCGAAAACGTCAGGGAGACTGGACTAATGGCTAAAATGAATTTACTGCAGGCCATCAACAGCGCACTAGACCTGGCGATGGCAAAACACGACAACGTCTACAGTTTTGGTGAAGACACCGGTGGTTTCGGCGGCGTATTCCGCGCAACGTCCGGCTTAACGGAAAAATACGGCAAGCACCGCAACTTCAACACGCCACTGGTTGAGCAAGGTATTATCGGCTTCGCTAACGGCTTGGCGTCGCAGGGTAGCTATGCCGTTGCTGAGATTCAGTTCGGTGACTATATTTTCCCGGCGTTTGACCAGATCGTCAACGAATCGGCTAAGTTCCGTTATCGTTCGGGTAACGAGTTTAACGTTGGCGGCCTGACCATCCGGACGCCATACGGCGGCGGTATTGCCGGCGGTCATTATCATTCTCAGTCACCAGAAGCGTATTTTGCGCACACGCCGGGCATGAAAATTGTGACCCCGCGTAACCCTTATGAAGCGAAAGGGCTGTTGCTGAGCGCGATCTTCGATCCAAACCCGGTGCTGTTTATGGAACCGAAGCGTTTGTATCGTGCCTCGACCGGTGATGTGCCGGAAGAAGAATATACGATTCCATTAGGCAAAGCCGATGTGGTCAAAGAAGGTACCGATATCACGGTACTGGCCTGGGGTGCACAAATGGAAGTGACCGAGAAAGCGGTCGAAAAAGCCGAACAAGACGGTGTTTCCTGTGAAGTGATCGACTTGCGTACGATCCTGCCATGGGACGTCGAAACGGTAACCCAGTCGGTATTAAAAACCGGACGTTTGGTGATTTCTCAGGAAGCCCCGATTACCGGCGGCTTTGCCAGCGAAATCGCGGCGACAGTGCAGGACAAATGTTTCCTGTATCTTGAGTCTCCAATTGCCCGTGTGTGCGGTATTGATGTGCCGTATCCGCTGTGTCACGAAAAAGAGTATATGGCCGATCATCTGAAAATTTATGAAGCCATCACTCGCTCAATGAATTACTAAGGACCCATCGACATGAGTAAAGATTTTATTCTGCCCGATATCGGCGAAGGGATCGTAGAGTGCGAAATCGTTGAGTGGCTGGTAGCCGAAGGGGATCAGGTTAAAGAAGATCAACCCGTGGTTGAGGTGATGACCGATAAAGCCATGGTTGAGATTCCGGCGAAGGAAGATGGCGTGGTCGAAAAGCTGTATTACGCCAAGGGCGATATTGCCAAAGTTCACGAACCTTTGTTCCGCATTAACGCCGGTGGTGATGCCACCGAAGAACAACCGACGGAAGAAGCCAAGCCCGCGCCAGAGCAAACGCGTGACTCTGGTTCTGCGGCGGCAACCACCGACTTTATCCTGCCTGATATCGGCGAAGGTATTGTTGAGTGTGAAATTGTCGAGTGGCTGGTGTCTGAAGGCGACCAAGTGAAAGAAGATCAGCCAGTGGTCGAAGTCATGACCGACAAGGCAACCGTTGAAATTCCGGCCAAAGACGATGGCGTTGTGGTTAAGTTGTATCACAAGAAAGGTGATATTGCTGAAGTTCACAAACCATTGTTTGCACTGCAGCCTGCCGGCGGTGTTGAGTCAGCTCCGTCAACATCGGCCACCCAGAAAACAACAACCGACGCCTCGGCTAAGGCGGAAGCGACGGCTGAGCCGCCAGCTAAAGCCCGTCAAGGCAAGGCCATTGCCAGTCCGGCAGTGCGCCGCCTGGCTCGCGAGAACGACATTAATATCGCCGACGTGCCTGGCTCAGGTAAAAAAGGCCGGGTGCTGAAGCAAGACATCGAAGCCTTTAAGTCGGGTGATGCAACAGCGGCCAGCCGCACAGACGATGCTCACGCCTCTGACGCAGCTCCTGCCGCTGGCACGACTACCGGCGGTACCCGCACCGAAGCGATTCGCGGCGTGAAAGCGGCGATGGCAAAACAAATGATGAAGTCGGTCAGTACCATTCCGCACTTTACCTATGCGGATGAGTTTGACGTCACTGATTTGATCGCACTGCGCGAGAAGCTGAAGGAACAGTATAAAGAAAAAGGTATTCGCCTAACGGTAATGCCGTTCTTTATTAAAGCGCTGTCGCTGGCGTTGAAAGAGTTCCCGGTGATGAATGCTCAGGTCAATGAAGACTGTACAGAGATCACCTATTTTGACGATCACAACATCGGTATGGCGGTGGACACCAAAATCGGTCTGCTGGTGCCTAACGTCAAACAGGTGCAGAACAAGAGCATCATTGATGTTGCCAACGAAGTGACGCGCTTAACTCAGGCAGCGCGTGAGGGCAAAGTGCCACAGGCGGACATGAAGGGCGGCACCATCAGTATCTCCAATATCGGTGTTATCGGTGGTACGGTGGCAACACCAATCATTAACAAACCGGAAGCAGCCATTGTCGCGCTGGGTAAAGTGCAGGAACTACCGCGCTTTGATGCCAACGGCAATGTCGTAGCCCGTAAGATCATGACCGTAAGCTGGTCCGGTGATCACCGCATCATTGACGGTGGAACCATCGCCCGCTTTAACAAACGCTGGCAGGAATTCCTTGAAGATCCTACCAGCATGTTGGTCAATATGGTGTAGATCGCGTCCTAACGCGAGATGATCGCCCGGCAGCAGGTTCGTAAGACTTGTTGTCGGGCATCCATGCTCTCCCACATTCGCCGGCGAGGGCATCGCTGCCAATCAGCAATCCAGTAGCACTCCCGCCACGTTAATTGTTGCAGTTTATCCTTCCGTGCAGTAGCGTTAAGTTAATGCATAAAGGGATTTACTGATGTTTGTGTCAATTCATCTGACCGTTGCTATCATCCTCGCGCTGCTCTCGTTGGCGCCGTTATTGCGTGTTCAACACTGGCTCATTCGCGGGCTGGATTTTCCGCGGCTGCAGTTAACGGTAGTGCTGGTTTTCTGGCTGTTGATGGGGGTGTTTTATTTTGAATCCTATGGCCTGGCCGAATCGTTATCCCAGGCCCTATTGGCGATCACCCTAGCGCGACAGTTGCGCTGGATTATTCCGTACACGCGCTTTTTTCCGGTTGAGGTTGAGTCGACGACGGATCAATCGGCAGTCGGCATCAAGATCATGACGGCTAATGTGCTAACGCCCAACCGGAACAGCGAGCAATTAATACGCTTTATCAAGCACTATCAACCGGATGTGATCATTACACTCGAATCGGATAGCTGGTGGCAACAACAACTGGCGGTGATCGAAGATGTCTATGCCTACACGGTTAAAGTGCCATTGGATAATCTCTATGGAATGCATCTGTATTCGCGTTTGCCGCTGCACAACAGTCAAGTGCGTTATATCGTTGAAGACGATAAGCCATCGATTCACACCTGGATAGAACTGGCATCCGGCCAGCGCATCAAAGCGCACTTCGTGCATCCGGCACCGCCAAGTCCTTCCGAAAACGAAGCCTCGACGGAGCGGGATGCGGAACTGTTGCTGTTGACGGAAGACATTGACGAGAAACACACTCCAACCATTGTCGCCGGCGATCTTAATGACGTCGCCTGGTCGCGCACGACCTTATTGTTCCGCAAAATGAGTGGCTTGCTGGATCCACGCATTGGCCGGGGGATGTTTAATACTTTCCACGCCGATTACTGGTTTGCCCGCTGGCCACTGGACCATATTTTCCATAGTCATCACTTTGCCTTGGTCAACGTCGAACGCTTACCCGCCTTTGGTTCCGATCACTTTCCGCTACTAACTGAACTCGCCCTGAAACCCGAACTCAACAGCCCCGAGGACGCTCCCGACCCCGACGCCGCCGACGAAGAGCTCGCCCGCAACCTCCGCCAGGAGGCCTGAGTCATTGCACGCTGAACAAAAAATACGGCAGGGCGGCTGATACCTCTTAAGCAAGGGGGGGGGCAATCGCCTTATCGCCTTCTTTTTTGTTCAAGGCGCAGGCGCTGCAGGATCAAGCCGCTGATGATGAGCAATAGGCCGGCGATGGTACTGGGGTAGATGGTTTCGCCGAGGATTTGATTGAGCAACAGGAGCGAAATGAAGGGCGACAGAAAAATCAGGTTGCTGATCAGTGAAGTGTTGGTGGCGGTTTTCATGGCCATCATCCAGAACAGGAAGGTGATTCCCATTTCGAACAGACCAACGTAGCTGACGGCGAGCCAACCTTGCCAGGGAATGCCGCTCCAGTCGCTGCTGAACAGACTCCAGATGATGAGAAACGGCAGCGCCAGGCCAAATGCGAGTACTAACTGGACGATGGATTCGGCGTTGCGTTTGGTGTTAATGATCCAGTAGGCGGCCCATAAAAATGTCGACAACAGCGCCCAAAATACTCCGATTGGATTGGAAAAGCTTAAACCCAGCAGGTCGCCGCGGGTCGCAATCACGAATACGCCCAGGTAGCCGAGGGCGCTGGCGATCCAGTCGCGTTTTCTGATTGGCTGTTTTAATACCACCGCCGCCATAAAGGTCAGTGCGATTGCCCAGGTATAGTTGAGTGGCTGCGCTTCGGAGGCGGGCAGCAATGAGTAAGCTTCAAATAACACCAGATAGTAGAGCGTAGGGTTGAGTGCGCCGATCAGGAGGTAATACAAAGGCATTCGACGCAGTTCGAGTAAGATCAGCGACTGCTTGCCTCTTATCAGTGCGATAACCAGCAAGATAGCGAAGGAAACCGCGGTCGCGGCGGTGACCATTTGCAGTGGCGTTAGGTATTGCAAGGTGATCTTAAACGCCGTGGCGACGGTCGACCACAGTAATACCGCAGTCAATGCGAAGCCCATGGCTTTTTTGTCGTTGGCAGTCAATGCCACAGCGGCTCCTTGCTTTGGTTCTGGTTACGGCTGTTACGCGGGAGCATAGCGTAAATAAGTCGTTTATGCGTATTAAAAATTGTTATGCTAAAACGAAAACAGCAGGAGTTTTGTTATGCAACCGACAATCAGTGTCGTGACGTTGGTCACCGATAACCTGGAGCGCGCAGTGCGCTTTTATCGGGACGGTCTGGGGTTGCCAACAAAAGGTATTGTCGGCAACCCGGAGGATGATACACAGGTGGCGTTTTTTAACCTTAACCAGGGGTTCAAGCTGGCGCTTTGGCCGCGTTCTAGTCTTGCTCGTCAATTGGGGACGACGGTGCAGGGGAGCGGACATATGTTAAGTCATAATGTCACCACGCAAGCGGCGGTTGATGAGCTGGTGTTAGCTGTCGAAAACGCCGGCGGCAACGTTCTTAAGCGGCCCCATCGACAACCCTGGGGCTGTTATGGGGCGTACTTTTCTGATCCTGACGGACATTGTTGGGAACTGACCTACAACCCGAAATACGCGGGTTAGGCGTCGCGTTTAGCGACAATACGCCGCACCAGACCGGGGAAAAAACGTTTCAGTGTTGGTGCTAACGCGCTCAAACCTTTGCCGATAATCGCTTCTGCCTTATCGGCTTCAATCGCTTTGATGATGCCCTCAGCACAGTGTTCTGCGCTGATTCCCTGTTCGATTTCAGGATCGTTATGGCCTTGTTGTTGGCCATCTGCCTGTAAGGCGTTGATGGCAATTTGTGTGTTCACAAAACCGGGTAAAATGCTGGTGACCTGCACATTGTGTTCGGCCATTTCGGCGCGCACACAGTCCATATAACCAAGCACCGCGAATTTTGCACCAGAATAGCCACTGCGCAGCTTACTGCCGACCTTTCCAGCGACACTGGCGACGGTGACAATATGCCCGCAACGACGTTTTACCATCGACGGCAAGACCACCTGATTCAGCGCAACCACGCCAAAGTAGTCAATCTCCATCAACTGGCGGTACACCGACAAATCGGTATCCAGTGCTTTGCTGCGCTGAGAAACGCCGGCGTTGTTGATCAGTATATCAACGTCGATGTCGGCCAAAGCCTGCTGTGCGCTTTCTCTGGCCTGTTCCGGACGGGATAGATCCAGTGCCAACACGCGATGGTTATCGGTGTTTGGCAAGGACTGGCGCAGTTCCTCGAGTTGCTGCTCTCGGCGCGATGTCAGAATGAGTCGTGCCCCACGCTCAGCGAGTTGCTGTGCCAGGGCTAAACCGATGCCTGATGAGGCACCGGTTAGCCAGATGGTCTTGTCCTTAATGGCGGTCATCGGTTAGCCCGCCGGGTAGGTGTAGCTGGCCTGGAAGCCCAATGGAATGCCCAGCGTCCAGTAAACGATCAGGAAGGCAGACCACAACACCAACAGTGATACCGTAAATGGCAGCATCATCGCCACCAACGAGCCGATACCGGTGCCTTTAACGTAACGTTGGCAATACAGCACCACCAGCGGGAAGTAAGGCAGTAACGGTGTGATGATGTTACTGGTGGAGTCACCGACACGATAGGCCGCCTGGGTAAGGTCAGGCGAGTAACCCAATTGCATCAGCATCGGTACAAAAATCGGTGAAATCAGCGCCCATTTCGCGGAGGCCGAACCGACAAACAGGTTAATGAACGCCACCAGGAAAATCATGCCGACCATGGTAACACCACCGGACAGCTCCAGGCTGGCGAGGAAGTTTGCGCCTTTTACCGATAACAGTGTGCCCAATTGTGAGTCGCCGAACGCCTTAATGAACATGGCACAGAAGAACGCCATGACCATATAGTAAGCCATGCCTTCCATCGATTTGGTCATCGCGCCGATGACGTCCTGCGAGTTGTTAAAATTGCCGGAAACAAAACCGTGTACCATCCCCGGGATGATGAACAACAGGAATATCAGCGGTACGATCATGCCCATCAGCGGCGCCGCGAACGAGGCCAGTTCGCCCGTTGCCGGATCGGCCAATGGGGAGTTTTCCATGGTGGCGGCAAAATACAGCGCCACCAAACCCGCAACCATGGTCGCCGAAGCCAGATAAAACGCTTTACGGTCACGCGGGGTGACGTCATCAAGTGCCGGCATATCATCCTGATCACCGTCCAGCTTGGTACCCCGTAAACGTGGCTCAACCACCTTATCGGTCAGGAACCAGCCTACCGCGACCACCAGAATCGATGAGGCAGCAGTAAAGAAATAGTTATTTAACGGGTTTAACTGTACTTCCGCATCGATAAGTTGTGCCGCGGTCTGAGTAAAGCCCTGCAACAGAGGATCAATGGCTGACGGCACAAAGTTGGCACTAAAACCACCGGAAACGCCGGCAAATGCGGCGGCAATACCCGCTAACGGATGGCGTCCGGCAGCGTAGAAGATTACCCCGCCCAATGGGATAACCAACACGTAACCGGCATCAACGGCGGTATGGCTGACAATAGCGACCAGAATCAGTACGGGGGTCAGTAAGACCTTAGGGGTCACGTTCAACATCAGTTTAATGGCGACGTTGATGTAGCCCGAGCGTTCAGCAACGCCAACACCCAACATCGCGACCAATACCACGCCTAATGGTGCAAAGCCCATAAAGGTGTCGACCATATTAGCGAGGAAGTCGGCCATTTCGGTGCCGCTGAGCAGGTTGACGACGTTAATGGCCTCGCCGGTCAGCGGGTGTTTCTCGTCGAAGGACACGCCGGAAAATAGCCACGACATGGCCCATACGATGAGCAACAGGCCAAAAAACATAACAGCGGGATCGGGGAGTTTATTACCAACGCGCTCGACGCCATCGAGCATGCGGTTGAGCAGACCTTTTGGCTTTTCCATTGCCTCGCGGTCCGGTTGTGGTGAATCTGCCATGAGAACCTCTGGTTGTTATTATATAATGTTACAGTTCAGAGGGTATGATAACCATTATTTAACCGTGTAACCAAGAGAGAATCCATGATTTGTGGTACCGATGAAGCAGGGCGGGGACCCATTGCCGGTCCGGTTGTTGCCGCTGCGGTTATTCTCGACCCCGATAATCCTATCGAAGGGTTGAATGATTCAAAAAAATTGAGTGAAAAGAAACGTAACGCACTTAGTCTGGAGATTAAGGAAAAAGCCCTTTACTGGGCCATCGCACAGGCGGATGTCGATGAAATCGATCGCATCAACATTCTGTGGGCGTCGATGAATGCGATGACGCGAGCGGTTGAAGCATTGCCTGTGGCACCGAGTAAAGTGTTGGTGGACGGTAACCGGGTGCCGCAGTTGCAGGTGCCGGCTGAAGCTATCGTTGGCGGT
The DNA here is from genome assembly GCF_003987185.1 of Idiomarina aquatica. GTDB lineage: Bacteria > Pseudomonadota > Gammaproteobacteria > Enterobacterales > Alteromonadaceae > Idiomarina > Idiomarina aquatica. The sequence continues at coordinate 91,723 of NZ_PIPS01000002.1, forward strand.
GACGCCAGTGAACAGTGCATCGCTGCGGCGTCGATTTTGGCAAAGGTGGAGCGGGATCGGCAAATGCTGGAATGGCATCAAAGGTACCCGCAATACGAATTTGACAAACACAAAGCCTACGGCACCGCCAAACATCTGGAGTTGCTCCGGCAGCATGGACCTTGCCCGATCCACCGCAAGAGTTTTCGGCCGGTGAAGGAACTGCTGGCTGGCTTGTGAAAAGGGCCTCAAAGCCTTAAAATAACCGATTATTCTGACGTTTAAATACATTGATGGAAAACAGCATGCAGTCTGCCTCACACTCGATCCCGCACGTGGATATGCGCCAATACGACGACAATTTTGAAGCCTTCACACAGGCCGTCGGTAATGGCTACGAACAATATGGATTTATCGCACTGACCCACCATGGTGTGGACACCGCACTGATTGAACGTGCGCTGGATACCTGTCGTGATCTGTTCGCCTTACCGGAAGCGGTTAAAATGCAGTATCACCGTCCGGGACAAGGTGGCGCACGGGGTTACACACCGTTTGGGACTGAAATTGCGAAAGACGCCAAGCATGTAGACTTAAAAGAATTCTGGCATGTTGGCCGTGACGTTGAGGGTGAGCCAAAGTACCCACAATTGTTGCCAAACGTCTGGCCGCAGGAACTGCCGCAGTTTAAGCAGGATATGACGGCGATATACCGTGAGCTGGACAAATTGGGTAATAAGGTGCTGGACGCGATTGCGGTATTCCTCGATCAGCCGCGGGATTTTTTCCGTGATAAAGTCAACAACGGCAACTCGATTTTACGGCCTTTGCATTATCCGCCGATCATTGATGAAGGTACGCCATCGGTTCGCGCCGGTGCGCACGAAGACATTAACGTGCTGACGTTGTTGGTAGGCTCACGTGAACCGGGACTGGAAGTGTTGGCGAAAGACGGCACCTGGGTGCCAGTGACCATCATCGAGGGAGCCATCATCTGTAACGTTGGTGATATGCTGCAGCGGTTGACCAACCATGTACTGCGGTCAACCACTCATCGCGTGGTTAACCCGCCGGCACCTTATAACGCACAATCACGGTATTCGATTCCGTTTTTCCTGCATTTTAATCCCGATGTGATGATCACGCCGTTAGCGAGTTGTATCAGTGATGATAATCCGCAACGCGACGAACCCATTACGGCTGATGATTACTTGATGGAACGTTTACGCGAAATCGGTCTGGTTAAAGATAACGAAGACAACAACGCATAGGACAAACATCATGGCATTAGGTCGGTTGTCGGCGCTGGCAGCATCGTTTTTACTCATCGCAGGTTGTGCCAGCCAGGCACCACAGGCACCGGAAAACATGCGTTTGACGGTGTTGCATGTTAATGACCACCATTCAAACCTGGCGCCCAAACAGCGCCAGTTAAGTTGGGGTGGCCAACAGTGGCAGGTAGAAAGTGGCGGCTTTCCGCGGGTGGCAGCGCAAATCGATCAATTGCGGGCGCAAAACGAGCAGGTGCTCACCTTGCACGCGGGTGATGCGATAACCGGTAGTTTATTTTTTACCCTGTTCGGCAGCGAACCGGACGCGGTGATGATGAACCAGGTTTGTTTTGATGCATTTACGCTGGGTAATCACGAATTTGATAAAGGTGATGAGGGGCTTAAGACCTTTCTTGACCAATTGGGTACACCTGCCTGTGATACCGCTAAGTTATCGGCTAATGTGAAACCCGAGCTGGGTGTGTCGGCACTCACTCCCAGCAGCATGACGGACTCTTTTCGTCCTTACACGGTATTCGAGCGTGGCGGACATCGTATTGGTGTGGTCGGGTTGACCATCGCGACCAAAACGAAAAAATCGTCACAGCCGGATGAAACCACTCAGTTTGAAGATGAGCTCGTGGCCGCACGTCGTGCTATCAGTCAATTGCAGGCGCAAGGGGTCGAGAAAATCATTTTACTGTCTCACATTCAATACCAGCGTGATTTGGCATTGATTCCGCAACTTCCGGCGGTGGATGTGGTGATTGGCGGTGATTCGCACACGTTGTTAGGTGACTTCTCCGAGTTTGGCATGCAAGGCGAAGGGGCTTACCCCACGGTGTTAACCAATGCTGACGGTGAAACCGTTTGTCTGGCACATGCTTATCAATACAGTCAGGTGGTTGGCGAGCTGCAGGTGGACTTTCGTGGTGATCAGGTCGCTTCATGCGGCGGCCGCCCGCACTTTTTATTGGGGAATGAGATCACGCCGGTGGAAGGGGCCGTTACCACATTAAAGCCGATTAAAACGGCGCTGCAGAACAGCGGTGTATTCAGTTTTGTTGAGCCAGATCCGGGCGTGCAACGATTACTCGACAATTACCAGCATCAAGTGGATGAGTTTTCCGGCGAGGTGTTGGCACAGGTGCCTGAGACCATCTGTAATCAGGAGATTGATTTACCGCGTCGGCCAGGTTGCTCGGATGTGCTGAGTTCCGCGGCACACCGGCTGACGGCACAAGCGTTCCTACACGCGGTGCCAGACGCTGATTTTGCATTGCAGAACGGTGGCAGTATCCGCGGTGATATCGAAGCCGGGGAGTTCACCCGCGGTGATGCCTTCAGTCTGCTGCCATTTGCCAATACACTGGTAAAAATTGAAATCAGCGGCTCTGAGCTGAAACAGGTCATGGAAGAGGGGCTGGCGTATGCGGTGTCTGACGGCGGTTCAACGCGAGCCTATCCTTATGGCGCCGGTATTCGATATGACGTCAATTTAACCGAAAACTTCGGCGATCGTGTCGCCAACCTGCAAGTCTGGGACAAAGACAGCGCTAGCTGGCAACCGGTGCGTCCGCGGGACACCTATATTGTTGTGACCAACAGCTTTATTGGTGGTGGTCAGGACGGCTATGAGACCTTTCACAGCTTATCCGAGCGTGGGCGGACAACCAACACCGGAATTGATTACGCCGAGGCGATGGCCAATTACGCCAAAGCGCAAGGGGTGCTGACGCGGCCGTCGGATTATGCGACGCAGTCGTATGTTCCGTTACCCAAAAAGGTGAATAACTGATGGCTCGTGGTTACGAGCCAGTTCCCGTCTCAGATAACGCCAGATTTGATTTAACCGTTGTTATTCTGGCGTTGTTAACGGCCTTTGCGCCACTTTCCATCGATATGTATTTGCCGGCGTTTACCGCCATTGCCAACGACTACGCCACCGATACTCATCGTGTTGAACTGTCGTTAACGGCGTTCTTTTTTGGTTTATTCATTGGCCAGTTATTGTATGGCACCGCGACCGACAAGTTTGGCCGCAAAAAGCCACTGTATGTCGGTCTGGCAATCTATGTGGTGACCTCGGTGGCCTGCGCCTGGGCGCCGAACATCGAATGGTTGATTGCGTTACGCTTTTTTCAGGCTATTGGTGCCTGTGCCGGCATTGTGATAGCGCGCGCCGTTGTCCGCGATTTGTATACGCCACAGGCGTCAGCGCGGGTGTTTTCATTTCTCATTCTGGTGATGGGGGTCGCGCCGATCCTGGCTCCGCTGTTTGGTGCTTATGTTACTGAATTCATGGGCTGGCGCGCTTTATTCTGGATCGTCGCTGCGCTTGGCGTGGCTTGTGCGTTAACCATCCATCTGGTGTTGCCGGAAACTCGCGGACGGCGCTACGACGTGCGTATGCGACACAGCGGTAAAACCTACTGGGCGGTGTTAAAGGACGCTGACTTTTTACGCTACTCGCTAACCGGTGGCATCGCGCAGTCGGGTTTGTTTGCCTACATTACCGGCTCGCCGCTGTTATTCATCGAAGTGTTCGGACTTAGCCCGACGCATTACAGCTGGCTGTTCGGTGCAAATGCAATCGGTATCATTGGCTTTTCGCAGCTTAATGGCTGGCTGTTAAAATACGTTGCTTCGCGCAAAATACTGAATGTGTCACTGCCTATATTAGCCTGCGTGTCGATGGTGATGGCAGTTGCTGCGTACCTTGAGGCGCCGATTTGGGGCATTCTGATCCCTTTATTTGCCTATATTTCAACGCTCGGGCTGGTGTTTCCTAACGCCATGGCCGGCGCGTTATCGAATCATCAGGAACGGGCAGGGTCAGCGTCTGCGGTTACCGGCAGTCTGCAGTTTTTCATTGCCGGGCTGGTCTCAATGGGAGTGAATTACGTCAGTACCTTCAGCGATTACGCCATGGCTTGGGTGATAGGCGGAGCAGGCCTGATTGCGGTGGCCTGCTACCGCCTGTTGCGGCGACCGGAAGTGGTCGACGCTATGCGTTAACTGCTGTAATAGGTCGGTGCTTCGGGGCCGACCGGCATACCCAGGGCAAACACCCAGATAAAGAACAGAATGGTCCAGCCAATAAAGAAGATGATCGAGTACGGCAGCATCATCGCAATCAGTGTACCAATACCGAGATCCTTCTTGTAACGCGCGGCCACCGCCAGGATCAGTCCAAAATAACTCATCATCGGTGTAATCACGTTAGTGACCGAGTCACCAATACGGTAGGCTGCCTGAATGACTTCCGGCGCGTAACCGACCAGCATCAGCATGGGCACAAAAATCGGTGCGGTAATCGCCCACTGTGCTGATGCGGAACCCAGCATCAGGTTCACAAAACCGCAAATCATGATAAAGAACACGAACAGCAATGGTCCGGTTAAACCCATGTTGGTCAAAAATTCGGCGCCGTTAATCGCGAAAATGGTGCCGAAATTGGTCCATTTAAAAAAGTTCACAAACTGTGCCGCGAAGAACACCAGTACGATGTACATACCCATAGTGCCCATGCTGTGTGACATGGCGTCAATAACGTCGCGATCGTTCTTCATGGTGTTTACGGTGCGCCCGTAAACAAAACCGGGAATGGCGAAGAAAAAGAAAATATAAACTACAACGCCTTTCAGGAAGGGGGATCCTTTTACATCGCCGGTTTCCGGGTGACGCAAGATGCCCCAGTCCGGAACCACGGTCAATGCCAGCAAGCCGCCCAAGGCCAATACTGCCAATCCGGCGTAAATAAGGCCGCGTTTTTCCTGACGGTTCAACGGCTCCATGGACGACTGATCGGATAAATCGATGGAAGCTTCGTCGTCGTTATACTTACCGAGTTTGGGCTCGACGATCTTATCGGTAATCAGCGCACCCATGATGGCGATTAAGAAGGTGCTCACCATCATAAAATACCAGTTGGCTTCGGCACCGACGGTGTAGTCGGGATCGATAATACGCGCGGCTTCAGCGGTAATACCGGACAGTAACGGATCAACCGTACCGATCAGCAGATTGGCACTGTAGCCGGCGGAAACCCCGGCAAAGGCCGCTGCCAGACCCGCTAACGGGTGACGTCCAAGGCCATAAAAAATCATCGCTGCGAGCGGAACCAATACGACATAACCCAGCTCCGATGCGGTGTTCGAGATAACCCCGGCAAACACGACGGTTACGGTAATCAGTTTTGGCGGTGCCTTCATCACCAGTCCACGCATGGCGGCGGAAATCAACCCCGAACGCTCGGCCACGCCAACACCTAACAGCGCCACCAGAACCGTACCCAACGGGGTAAAGCCGGTAAAGTTGGTGACCAGGTTGGTGACTATTTTCTGTACGCCTTCCGCGGTCATCAGACTGACGGCTTCGATAACGGTTTCACCGTCTCTGGGGTCGATGGCACTGACGCCAAAGTAGGCCGCAATAGCGCTGGCGATGATGATAAACAAACAGAACATCGCAAATAGAGTGATAGGGTGGGGTAGCAGGTTACCTAACCATTCAACGCCATCAAGAAAGCGCGTAAACCAACCACGCTTGCTGGTGGCGTCATAGCTGTTATTCGAAGATTGCATAAAGACTACTCTTATTATAATGATTTAATTCAGCGGATGATTCTATCGAACTTTGGACGTTAAAAAAACGGGCATAAAAAAACGGCACTCCGAAGAGTGCCGTTTGCTCATAGGATATGCAAGCGTGTTTACGCCGCTTCACCTTTACTCAGGTTTTTCAGAGCGTAGTCAAACGCTGCTTTGCCGGCCAGCAAATCAGCCGGGTCAAAGTCGTCCACGTTGATGGTGCGTAAGCGACCTTTTTCGGTACGGCGCATCAGTTCTGCTTCATCTTCGCTGATGACACCTAATTCCAGTCCGCGTTCTGCCAGAGCATCCAGTTGCGTAAAGCTAAAGCGCTCACCGGCAGCCTTGCAGATTTTGCTGTGCAAAGGTTCGCAGGCAATCATGTCACGCAAGGTTTGCTCGAGGAAGCCAAAATGACCTTCCGGGCTCAGGAACTGGCCTTCGCCAAGACGCTCGCGAGCGCCGTTTGGCTCCATCAGCAGACGTGCCACTTTGTGGTCGTTCTTATCGCTAGGACGTTTCGCAATGCGACCCAGCGGGAACATGATGGCGCGTAACGCCGTACCAATACCGCCGAAGTTTTCCAGCATGGCCAATTGCGCTTCCTGTAATTTATACAGGGTGTCCTGCATGGCCCAGTGCATTAACGGCTTGTCTTCGTCCAGACGACCTTGATCTTCAAAACGCTTCAGCACGGCAGAGCCCAGGTAGAGATAGCTAAGCATGTCACCAAGCCGCGCAGAGATACGTTCTTTGCGTTTCAGGCTGCCACCCAGCACACCCATGGCAACGTCCGACAATAACGCCAGGTTGGCACTAAAGCGGTTCATTTGCTGGTAGTAGCGTTTGGTCGAGCTGTTGCCCGGCGCATCGCTCAGACGGTAGCCGCCAAAACCGTAAAACAGGGAACGGACAAAGTTACTGGCGGCAAAACCGATGTGACCAAAAATGGCCTTATCGAATTCCGCCAGTGCCGCAGCACCGTCTTTTGCGGATGCTTCCATCTCCTTCAGTACAAACGGATGGCAACGAATCGCTCCCTGACCATAAATCATCATACTGCGGGTAAGAATGTTGGCACCTTCAACGGTGATCGCTACCGGCACACCCTGATAACCACGACCAAGGTAGTTGTTTGGCCCCAAGCAGATGCCTTTACCACCGTGGATATCCATGGCATCGTCCATACAGGAACGCAGTTTCTCGGTCATATGATATTTAACGATGGCGGAAATCACCGATGGCTTCTCGCCTAAATCAATGGCCGCCGTCGACAGCGTAGTGACACCGTCCATCAGATAGGCGTTACCACCGATGCGCGCCATTGGCTCTTCAACGCCTTCCATTTTACCAATCGGCAATTTGAACTGGCGACGAATACGCGAATAAGCACCGGTTGCCAGCGCCATTTGCTTGATACCGCCGGCACTGTTCGACGGCAGCGTGATGCAACGACCAACTGACAGACATTCAACCAGCATACGCCAGCCTTTGCCGGCCATTTTTTGGCCGCCGATGATGTAGTCCAGCGGCACAAACACGTCTTTACCGCGGATCGGACCGTTTTGGAACGGCACGTTCAGCGGGAAGTGACGACGACCGATTTCAACGCCATCCGTATCGCGTGGGATCAGCGCACAAGTAATACCAAGCTCTTTTTTGTCACCCAGTAAACCATCCGGATCGTACATTTTGAACGCCAGACCGATGACCGTAGCAACCGGCGCCAGCGTGATGTAGCGTTTGTTGAAGTTGAGCTTGATACCGACGATTTCTTCGCCGTTCCACTCACCCTTACAAATGACCCCGGAATCCGGAATTGCACCGGCGTCTGAACCCGCTTCCGGGCTGGTCAGGCCAAAACAAGGGATTTCTTCGCCGCGCGCCAGGCGTGGCAAATAGTGGTCTTGTTGCTCTTTGGTTCCATAGTGCTGCAGTAATTCGCCCGGACCCAATGAGTTCGGTACACCGACGGTGGACGCCAACACGGTGCTGACACCGGCCAGTTTCTGCAGTACGCGGGATTGTGCGTAAGCCGAGAACTCAAGGCCGCCGTATTCTTTCTTGATGATCATGGCGAAGAATTTGTTGTCTTTCAGGTACTGCCATACGTGTTCCGGCATGTCGGTCAGCTCGTGCGTGACCTGCCAGTCGTCCAGCATCTTGCAAACTTCTTCACAGGGACCGTCTAAAAACGCCTGTTCTTCTTCGCTCAATTTAGCTTTTGGTACGTCCAGCAGTTTCTGCCAGTCGGGATTGCCGCTGAACAGTTCGCCTTCCCACCAAACAGTACCCGCTTCGAGGGCGTCTCGCTCGGTGTCGGACATTTCCGGCATGACCTTGCGATAAGCGGTTAAGATAGGTCGGGTTAACAGCTTCTGACGAATGCTGGTAATATTCAGGGGTACCAGTACGATGGCCAGTAATACCCACAAAACAGGACCGACAATATCGAACAGTCCGCCGACCGCGAACATGGCTACCAAGCCCAGACTAAAGGTGACCAGGCTTGCTCGTTTGTAAATTAACACACCGGCAACGGCTAAGGTTGCGATGATCCACAGTGCGACACTCATAGTTATGCTCCGATTATTAGAGGTCTGACCAGTATTAATACGTGCAAAGTAGATCAGACGGATTGCAATTTCAAGCAAAAATTGAACAAGCGTTTGAAATAAAGGTCTGACTGAATGGAAACTGAACTTTGCAGGCTTGTAACTTGTGCATCATGCGCGAGAATCAAAAGGAGTCAACATGAAAACAGCGTTAACGATGTTTTTAGCGCTAACGGCACCGCTGACGCAGGCTGACGACATCAGCCTGTCGCCTTACCAGGCGGAGTACACCATTACCCGTGGTGGCAGTGATTACGGTGAAGGTTACCGTAGGTTGGAGGCGTCACCGGACGGAGACTGGCAGTTGCGCGGTAAAACGGACATTTCCTGGTTTATTTTATCGGACGTTCGCGAGACCCGCTCGGTGTTTACCTATAATGAAGAACACCAGCGTTTTGATCCGATCGAGTTTTTATACATGCGCACAGGTACCGGCTCCGATAAATCGTTCCACGCCAGTTTTGATGCGGATAAACAGGAAGTGAAAAATGTCGATAACGGACGGTTGATTGACATCAGTTGGCAGGGGGCGCTGTATGATGAAGCCAGCGTGATAGAAAAACTGCGTTTGGACGTGGCAGCAGGTAATGAGCCTTACAGCTATGACATTATCGATGAAAAAGGGCGAGCGGATGAATATCGCTTTGCGGTGCTGGGAGAAGAGCAAATCAGCACGCCATATGGCCAGTTAACGACGGTAAAAGTTGAACGCGTGCGCGATAGCAATCGTCGACAAACGTACTTTTGGTTTGCCCCGGAACTCGATTACCTGTTGGTAAAAATGCAGCAATTCAAAGAAGGCGATGAACAGGCAACCATGTCGCTGCGCAGCTACCAAGCCGATTAAACCGTCGCGTGCGCCCTGAGCGCACGCAGGAAGGCCGCTCCAACCTTGCTGGCCCCCTCAAACTCTGACACGCGTCATCAGGGTGCGGCCTGCTCGTTACTCCTGCACGCTACTCGTTTGCGTAGCCGCTTTCACCCAGTACCTGACCGTCGAGAACCGCACGGCCACCTTGCAGGGCTAAACGTCCCTGACAGAACCAGTTAACCACCAACGGATAAATGCGGTGTTCCTGCTCGTGCACACGTGCCTGCAGATCGTCTGCCGTATCACCGTCAAATACCGGTACCTTAGCTTGTAGAATCACCGGTCCACCGTCCAGCTCTTCGGTCACGAAGTGCACACTCACACCGTGTTCCTTATCACCGGCATCAAGCGCGCGCTGATGGGTATTCACACCTTTATACTTCGGTAACAGCGAAGGGTGGATGTTCAGCATCCTCCCTTCAAAGTGGCGGGTTAAATCACCGGTTAAAATGCGCATGAAACCGGCCAGCACTACCAGATCTGGCTGATAGCTGTCGATCAGTACTTTCAACTCGGCGTCGTAAGCTTCACGGCTGTCGAACGCCTGGTGCGACAGCACCTCGGTATCGATACCCTGCGCCGCTGCTTTTTCCAGACCCTTAGCCGAGGCTTTATTGGCAATCACAGCGACCACCTGACCGGCAACACGACCTTGTTTACAAGCTTCCTGAATTGCCAGCATGTTCGAGCCGGTGCCCGAAATTAACACCACAATACGTTTCATCAGACAGCCTTAGCGTGTTTCGTCAGCTAAAATTTCTACCTGCTCGTCATCGTCAGCGGCGGTGGCAATGTAGCCGATGTTCCAGGCGGTTTCACCGGCTGCGGTAAGTACGTCAACGGCTCGCTCGGCGTGTTCCTGCGGTACCGCAATCACCATACCCACACCACAGTTAAAGGTGCGGTACATTTCTTTCATGCTGACGTTGCCGTTGTCTTTCAACCAATCGAAGATAACCGGCCAGTCCCAGCTGTTGCCGTCGATAACGGCTTTGGCGCCTTTAGGCAGTACCCGTGGGATGTTCTCCCAGAAACCACCGCCGGTGATGTGCGATAACGCGTGCACCGGCACTTGCTTGATCAACTCCAGTACCGATTTTACGTAAATGCGGGTGGGTTCCAGCAGGTGCTGTGCCAGCGTGCGACCGTGCAGGTCAGACTCTAAATCAGCACCGCTGACTTCGATGATTTTGCGGATCAGTGAGTAACCGTTTGAATGCGGGCCACTGGAGGCCAGGGCTATCAGCGCATCGCCTGCAGCAACTTTTGAGCCGTCGATGATGTCGTCTTTTTCGACCACACCGACACAGAAGCCGGCCAGATCGTAATCGCCGTGTTCATACATACCCGGCATTTCAGCGGTCTCACCACCGATAAGCGCACAACCTGACTGTTCACAACCATCACCAATGCCGGTAACCACATCCGCTGCCACATCGACGTCAAGTTTGCCCGTTGCGTAATAATCAAGGAAGAACAGAGGTTCAGCACCCTGTACAATCAAGTCGTTGACACACATCGCGACCAGATCAATGCCGACGCCGCGGTGTTGTTTTAAGTCGATGGCCAAACGCAGTTTGGTGCCGACACCATCGGTACCCGATACCAGTACCGGTTTTTTGTAGCCCTCAGGCAATTCGCATAAGGCGCCAAAACCACCAATACTACCCATGACCTCCGGCCGAGCCGTGCGTTTGGTGACCCCTTTTATCCGGTCAACCAGGGCATTACCAGCGTCGATATCGACGCCTGCGTCTTTGTAGCTAAGAGATGGTTTGTTGTCGCTCACGAAAATTCCTCAACAGGCTCAAAATTTGCGCGCAAGTTTAGCACGAAATGTGGTACAAAAGGTACTCCAAAACCCGTTTGATTTTAGGGGTCAGACCTTGATTCGTTTTGTTGCCGCTCAGTCTTCGCATCTTGATGCCGTGGTTTCCATAGAACAACAGAGTTTTCCGGATGACGCCATCAGTCGGCGCAGCTTCCGCCGCTTTATCGATGCCAGTTCGGCGGAGTTTTACGTTGCCGTTGAGGGCAGCGAGGTGGTTGGCTATACGGTAGTGCTGTTTCGTAATAACACCAACCTGGCGCGGTTGTATGCCTGGGTGGTAAAACAAAGTGCCCGGGGTCAGGGTATCGGTCGGCAATTGCTGCAGTTTGCTGAACATCTGGCAGACGAGCGCCATTGTTTGTTTCTACGCACGGAAATTGCAACCTCCAATAAACTGGCCGAGACCTTATTAAGTGAAGACGGCTTTCATGTGATTGAATTGCGCGAAGCCTATTATCCGCCGAGTGCGACTCAGTCGACGGATGCGTTGGTGCTGCAAAAACTGTTACCGCGATATGAACTGGGCGAAGACAGCGGCGTTGGAGCGACCGATGAATACGTACCAATGCTGACGCAAACCACTGAGTTTACCTGTGGGCCGGCCAGTCTGCTGATGGCGATGGACTATTTCGACTGTCCCAGTGCGAATCCGGCCGCTGAAGAACTGGAAATTTGGCGCGAAGCCACCACCATCTATATGACCTCAGGACACGGCGGTTGTGGCCCACACGGACTTGCCCGAGCGGCTTATAAACGCGGTTTAACGGTGCGCGTTGAGGTCAATACGGACAGCCCGCTGTTTATCGAATCGGTGCGGCAGACACAGAAAAAAGATGTCATGCAACGGATTCAAGAAGCAGATATGCAGTATTTGCGGGAGCACAACGTGCCAATCAATGTGCGCGATTATAATGTTGATCTGCTGAAGCAGGATCTTGCCGCCGGAGCCTTGGTAATGGCGCTCATTTCGACCTATCAGTTTGATGGTGTGAGGGCGCCGCATTGGGTACTGATTTGTGCCGCCGACGACGACTTTGTCTATATTAACGACCCAGATTACGACACGCTGCCATGGGAATCGTCAACCCAGCGCCAGTATTTACCGATCCCCATTGGTACCTTTAACAAAGCCTTTGGTTACGGGGGCCGCAAACAAAAAGCGGCGGTTGTTTTAGCCGCTAACTGACAGCAAAAGTGATCAAAGGGCCTTGATTTCGCCGTAACTCATCACAACAGCTATGCTTATGGGCATATAACAATAGCGATGGCAAAAAGGACAATACGATGAGCTCTGCATTTGATGATTTCGAGTTAAAAGGTCATAAGTTTGATAACCGCTTTGTGGTCGCGCCGATGACCCGCACCAGTGCTGACCGCAAAGGCAAGCCGACGGAACTCATGGGCGATTATTACGAACGCTTCGCTCGCGGTGGCTGGAGCATGATCATCAGCGAAGGGGTTTATACCGATCGCCAGGCCAGTCAGGGCTACATCAACCAGCCGGGTATTACGGATGCGCCTCAAACTGACGCCTGGAAGGAAATCGTCGAACGCGTGCATCGGCACGATTGCGCCTTTATTTTGCAACTTATGCACGCCGGAGCGCAGTTTCAGCATAACGAATATACCGATACGCCCATTGCGCCGAGTGCCGTTAAACCCAAAGGCGAACCGCTCGATCTGTATGGCGAAACGGATGGCTGGACCGACGTCAAGGCCATGGATGAATCCGATTTCGATGCCGTTATGCAGGGATTCGTCGGCGCCGTCAACCGGGCCGAGGAAGCCGGTTTTGACGGGGTAGAATTACACGCAGCCAACGGCTACCTGCTGAACGAATTTTTGAGTGACTATTTTAACCAGCGCAACGATCAGTGGGGTGGTGATATCGGCCATCGACTAAAGTTTGTCGCGATGGTGGCCAAAGCTTGTAAAGACGCGGCCAAAAGTGAAAACTTTATTGTTGGCATTCGGTTGAGCCAAATTACGGTGACGGACGCTGACTATCAGTGGCCGGAAGGCGAAGATGCGATGATTAAAATCGTCAAAGCCTTGAAAGAGGCCGGTATCGACTATATTCATACCACAGATACCGAAGTTGGCCGGAAACCGTTCAAAGGCGGTAGCAATAAAACATTGGCGGAAATCGTGCAGGACTTTAGTGATATTCCGCTGATCGTCAACGGCGGCATCGACCAACGGAATTATGAGCACGTCGCGGCACATTATCCCAATGCCATGCTGGCGATTGGCAAAGCGGCGTTGGCCAACCCGGACTTTCCGCAACGACTGAAAGCCGGTGACGAGATTGAACAGTTAGAGTTTGCGATGCTGCAGCCCACCGCCACCCTTGAGAATGAGTGGCGCTGGCGCAAACAACACGACAAGCACATCGAAGTGGAATAAACACATCATAGGGACAGCAAAACAAAGGGTTTTGTCATGAAAAGAGTAGCGGTTTTACTATCAGGTTCGGGCGTTTTTGATGGCGCTGAAGTGAACGAAGCAGTCTTGACGCTGTTGCACATCAGCAAGCAGGGTGCCAGTTACCAGTGTTTTGCGCCGGATACACAGCAAGCACAGGTCATTAACCACTTGAACGGTGAAGAAAGTAACGACCAACGCAATGTGTTAGAAGAAGCGGCCCGCATCGCCCGTGGTGACGTCAAGCCATTGAACGAGCTGGATGTTGCCGAATTTGATGCACTGATACTGCCGGGCGGCTTTGGCGTTGCCAAGAATTTCTGTGACTTTGCCTTTAAGGGTGCAGAGATGATGATCAACGAACAGGTGGAGCAAGTCGGTAAAGCGTTCAAAGACGCGAAGAAACCGGCAGGCTACATGTGTATTGCGCCCGTATTACTGCCTTATATTTACGGCGAAGGGGTACGCGTGACCATTGGTAATGACGCCGACGTCGCCGCCGCGATAGGCAAAATGGGTGGTGAACACGTCGACTGTGGCGTTCGCGACATCGTTGTGGACGAAGCACACCGACTGGTAACGACACCGGCTTACATGCTGGCCGAAAACCTGCCTGATGCCGAGGCGGGTATCAGTAAACTGGTGGAAAAAGTTCTGTATATGGCGTCTTAGCGCAGCTATCTGTACAAAAGCTTAATAAATCACCGCTTGAGTGCGGAACTTATAGCACTTAGGCGGTGTCTGAGTTATAGTATAAGGGTTCTATCAGTAAGACTTTGGGGCTGATCAGGATTCGACGGGATACACGAAACCCAAGGTGCATGCCGAGGTGAGGCAGGCCTCGTAAAAAGCCTCAACATTATAGTTGCAAACGACGACAACTACGCTCTAGCGGCTTAATAACCCGCTAAGCCCGTCCCCCAGCGCTTTGTCTACGAGACTGGATCAGGACGGCTCGACCTAAGGTAGACTCGCGTGGATGCTTTGTCCGGAGCTGAAGCGTTAAACTTAATCGGACTCGCTCGTGAACGAAGCCTGTCAGTCGGCGTCGCACGAGTTAATAAAAAGACTGAATAAGCATGTAGGACCGAGGATGTAGGTATTGCGGACGCGGGTTCAACTCCCGCCAGCTCCACCAATTCCATAAAAAAGGGATGTCTCACGACATCCCCTTTTTTCTTTCTAAGTCACGTAAAATAAGGCTTTCATAGGCGTTTGCTTTCCCAGCTTATCCCAAGAAAACCAGCCCCAGCCTGAGTTTTTAGTATTCCAATTTGTATTCCAAGCGATTTTGGGTAAACTCTTTGGAATACATCGAAGGGAGATATGCTTATGGCGCGCTCTACTATTGGGCTCACGGATACAGCCGTCAGACAACTCAAACCTAAAGACAAGGACTACGTTAAGTCCGATGGGAAAGGCTTACAGCTGCGAGTGAGAGTGAATGGTTCTAAGCTTTGGAACTTCAATTACATTCACCCGACGACAAAGAAGCGCGTGAATATGGGGCTGGGTAGCTACCCCGATATGAGCCTTAAAAAAGCCCGTGAGCTCACAGAAGCTGCTAGAAGCCAAGTTGCTGAAGGGGTAGACCCTAAGCTTGCCAGAGAGGAAGAAAGAGCGGCACAACGCTACTCAGAGAACGCGACTTTGAGAAAAGTTGCTGAAGAATGGTTCGAGGTCAAAAAAAGTGAGGTGACTGCTGACTACGCTGATGATATTTGGCGATCGTTAGAGCTACATGTATTTAACCGTTTAGGTGAAACGCCGGTTAGCCAGATAAGTGCTCAAACGGTCATTGATGTATTACGACCGGTTGAGAAAACAGGGCGGTTGGAAACCGTTAAACGTGTAATTCAGCGGTTAAACGAGATAATGAATTACGCTGTCATTAAAAAATTAATTACTGGAAATCCAATCGCTGCCATCAAATCTGCTTTCAAGAAGCCCAAGAAGCAGCATTTACCGACAATTACCGCAAAAGAGCTCCCTGACTTCCTAAGAAAGCTCCATGAAACCAACGTTACGTATATTACTCGGCAGGTTATTAAATGGCAGTTACTAACAATGACCAGGCCATCTGAGGCTGCTGGCGCTAAATGGAGTGAGATCCAATGGCTTGATGACGGCCAAGCTAATTGGTTGATTCCGGCTGAACGGATGAAAAAGCGTCGCCAGCACACAGTTCCACTGTGTGAACAGGCATTGAGGGTGCTGGAGGACATGAAGAGCGTAAGCGATCAATACGAACATATATTTATCTCACTGCGAAAGCCACAAACGTCCATTAACAGCCAAACAGCCAATATGGCGTTAAGACGTATGGGTTACCAGGATAAACTCGTTAGCCATGGTTTGAGGGCTTTAGCCAGCACCATTATGAACGAGGAGGGCAAAGATCCTGACCTGATCGAATCAGCGCTGGCGCATGGTGATCCTAACCAAGTGCGAAGTGCTTATAACCGTGCGGATTACCTTGAGCGTCGCCGTGAATTGATGCAGTGGTGGGGGGGGTATTTGGATGAGGCTTTTAGAAAAGATGCCGGCAGCTTTTAACTTAGAAGGTGTCTGCTGTTTTTTAGCTGCCGGAGGCGGAATCGATAAGATCTAATAACTTATTGTTTTATAGTGGATAAAAAATATTAAGATTCAAGCATGTTACTTACCTTGTTACTAAAACTTCAGCTTTAGTTTTTTGATTGAAAGCTTTTTCACAAATGAATCTTTTAACTTTTTGGCTATGCCCAATACTCGCTTAACACGTTGAACATAGCTTTAGTGGTCTGCAACTTGTGAACGTGTAGTGGCAAATAAATTCGTGCTTCTGATCAGAGATGAAAAGCTATACTTGTTGCTTTGGTTAAAGTGAATTAGCTATTTATCAACATTTTTCCATGGGCCGAACGCTATAAAGTAAAGAAGAATGATATTTGCGATAGGGATAACAATCAGAAGACCCAATGGACCAGGGTAGCCAACTCGTTGGCAGATACGCCATGCGGGAACAATAAAAATAGCTCCCACAATCAGCATCCATAGAAAGCCCATACCTGCGAACATTTCGTGATTCATCATTATCTGCTCCTTATTTGACATGCGTTAAAATGACGTTAGACTGAAGTTTATTAAATTGCAAAAAGCAGGGTGCTCGTGCTAATTCGAATTCTGTTATTAATGACAGTGCTATTGGTGTCGATGTCGTTTTCGCAAACGGCAGAAGCTCACGCATGTCATGATAACAGCCAAATGCAGCACAGCATGATGTACGAAGCCGACACAAACGATTGCGAGCATGAGACGCAAAAGCACAACTCGTGCTGTGCTGACATGACCATTCGGCATTGCTCCGGCGGCTCGGTTTTATTTGTCGGACAGTCTTCTTCGGTTAATGCCGCTGCAGTTAACCTCTCTGCCAAAGTCGATGCGCCCATCGACACCTCAATTCGTGCTAAACACGCGTCTAATTTATTCCGTCCCCCAATAATTACCGCTTAATAAGTTACTAGAAATTTAACACACGCTCGGCGTGTTTCCTTAAAACTTATTAATCGGTGAATAATTATGTCTATCAAACGCAATATCGCTGTTTTGGCGATGCTGTTTTCCGTGTCTGTATCTGCAACCGATGTAGAAGAGCAGCAACTAACCGTTCTAAAAGATCCCAACTGCGGTTGCTGTGAAAAGTGGTTACAAGCTTTACCCGATAGCTTTAGTGTGTCCGTACAACATCCGAACAACCTGACCCAACGAAAACGTGACTCCGGTATTAGTGCCGAGGTCCAATCCTGTCATACCGCTATTTCTAGTAATGGCTATGTCTTTGAGGGGCACGTTCCTCCTACATTGGTTTCTCATTATTTAGCTGGGAAAAAGTCAGAAAATGGCATTGGATTAACTGTTCCTGGCATGCCGGTAGGGTCTGTTGGTATGGAAATGGGTACTCGGTTTCAACCGTATACGGTCTATGAAATCAAAAAGGACGGTTCAATTACACCTTATCAGCAGATAGCAAGTTTAGAGCAGCAGCAAGCACTCTCAAATGGAGGGCTTTAGCTATGGGATTTGGCGGCATGAGTATGGTTCAGTTAGGAGTTTTACTGGTTATTGTCATTCTTCTTTTTGGTAGTAAAAAGCTACGAACCCTGGGCTCCGATCTTGGTAGTGCGATTAAAGGGTTTAAATCATCGGTTTCTGATGAGCCGTCTGATAAGGAACAGGACGTTCAACGTTATCAAAATTTAACCTCAAAAGAGGAGCGTCATAATGAGCAATGAGTTTAACAAAGGGCGTCGAAAGTTTATTAAATCTGCATTCACTGTGGCGTCTGCTTTAGCA
The DNA here is from genome assembly GCF_003987185.1 of Idiomarina aquatica. Taxonomy (GTDB): domain Bacteria; phylum Pseudomonadota; class Gammaproteobacteria; order Enterobacterales; family Alteromonadaceae; genus Idiomarina; species Idiomarina aquatica. The sequence goes on from NZ_PIPS01000002.1 coordinate 109,641, forward strand.
ATCGCCAAAGTAGCCCCAACTTGGGCTGCTCCTCAGGGACGCAGTTTTAAAGATCAGATCCTGACAAACGATGAGATTGATCTGACCATTGCAAAGTCCCCACTGCTCGTGGGAAATAAAGTAGGAGCACCAATAACCATCAATGGCCAAATGCCGGGCCCTTTGATTCGTTTAAAAGAAGGGCAGCGAGCAAAGCTAAATGTGACTAACCGGTTGTCGGAAGACACGTCAATTCACTGGCACGGAATTATATTGCCGGAGAATATGGATGGCGTGCCTGGCGTATCTTTCGAAGGGATAAAGCCAGGACGAACGTTCAAATACCGCTACGATGTCGAGCAAAACGGAACTTATTGGTATCACAGCCATTCCGGTTTGCAGGAGCAATTGGGACACCTGGGGCCGTTAGTGATTGAACCGAAAGACGGAGACATTGGTGCTGATCGAGAACATACCATTATTCTCAGCGACTGGACATTCGAAGATCCGGATACCGTGTTTCGTAACTTGAAAGTTGCGGAGGGGTACTATAACTATCAAAAACGTACGATATTTGAGACCTTCGAGGACGTGCGACAGCAAGGGTTAGAGAAAACCTGGAAGCAACGAGAAATGTGGGGGCAAATGCGAATGAGCCCCCGTGATATTGCGGATGTGACGGGCAGTACTTATACCTACCTGATGAATGGCCGCGATTCACAGATGAACTGGTCAGCATTGTTTAAGCCTGGTGAAAAAGTACGCCTGCGTATCATTAATGGTTCGGCAATGAGTTTCTTCGACGTAAGAATCCCTGGATTGGAGATGACGGTAGTGGCCGCTGACGGGCAGCCTGTGAAGCCAGTGCCAGTTGACGAGTTCCGCATTGGTGTGGCGGAAACCTACGATGTAATTGTCCAGCCTAAGCAAAACAAGCCTTACACTATTTATGCTGAGAGCTTTGATCGAAGTGGTTATGTCAGAGGTACATTAACGCCGGAACTTGGTCTTGAGGCTGAAGTGCCTGAACTACGGCAAGTTCCTGAGCGAGGCATGGCCGCTATGGGCATGGGAGCGATGGCGATGTCCGGTGATATGAAAGGCAATAGCATGAATATGAAGCATATGGGCGGCAATAACAGCCATATGACGCATAAAATGACACACAAAAAAGAGCTCCCGGTCGAAAACATTAAAATCAAACACCGTGAGTCCGGACATGGCGCCGGGGCGGCTATGATTGCTACAAACCCGGTAAGCCGTTTGCATGAACCCGGGATTGGATTGGAAGACGTTGATCATAAAGTCTTAGTGTATACCGACTTGGTCGGCGCGCATGAATGGCCGGATACGCGGGAGCCCGAACGACAGATAGAGCTGCACTTAACGGGTAATATGGAGCGTTACATGTGGTCTTTCGACGGGAATAAGTTTACCGAAGTGGATGGCCCGGTTCAGTTTCATCATGGAGAACGACTGAGGTTGGTGATGGTAAACGATACGATGATGGACCACCCCATACACCTACACGGTATGTGGATGGAACTTGAAAACGGACAGTATCCACGCCCACGCAAACATACGATTAGCCTGAAGCCGAGCGAAAAAGTGTCGTTATTGATAACGGCAGACGCGCCGGGTAGTTGGGCGTTCCACTGTCACCTGTTGTATCACATGAAAGCGGGTATGTTCCGTGTGGTCAATGTCGCATAAGGAGGACAATTATGTACGGTAAATCATTATTAGTGGGTGCGGCGTTGTTGCCAGGTTTAGCAGTCGCCGGACATGCGAAAGAGGACTGGCCTGAACCCGTCAAAGAATATTACACCGGGCAAGTACTGTTCGATCGGTTGGAGTTAACGCGAACCAACGAGGAAGAGAACCTAGCCGTCTGGGACATGATGGCTTGGTATGGCGGTGACTATCACCGAGCTGTTTTCAAGAGTGAAGGGGAGAATGTTCAAGACGACGGTGAGCCCACTGACTTGGAAAGTGCCGAACTGCTGTATGGATACTTGGTGTCTCCGTTTTGGTCGTTTCAGGCCGGTATTGGTACGCGAGGTACCTTATCGTCGGACGCGTCTATGGAAAATTATGCTGTCGTGAGTTTTATGGGGTTGGCGCCCTATTGGTTCGAAATGGATAACTCGCTGATGGTGAATGAAGAAGGCGACGTCCAATTTGTTAGCGAAACTGAGTACGAGTGGCAGCTCACACAAACATCGTACTTACAGCCTCGCATTGAGTTTACAGCCAACCTGACAGCTTCAGACAAATATGAACGGCAAAGTGGCTTGAGCAACTTGCGTGTGGGGTTGCGTTATCGTCACGAAATCAGTCGTGAGTTTGCACCCTACATTGGTGTTTATTGGAACGGCGCGTTAGGCAACACGGCAGATGAAATGAAACGAATGGGTGAGGACACCACAGAAACAGGCGTGGTCCTTGGGGCCAGAGTTTGGTTTTAATTGATAATAAACAAAGAGGAAACAACATGAAAAACATACTTAAGTTAGCCTTCGGTACCACGTTATTTTTTAGTGCATGGGCCAGCGCTCACGTCGGCCTAACATCCAGTAGCCCGGAGGACGGTGCGACTTTGTCCGAGTCACCAACGGAAATTACGATGAATTTTTCCGGTGATGTTCGTCTGGCTAAAATCATGCTGCACTCAGATGACGGTAAAATGCATCCGCTGGACTTTTCGATGAGCATGACTCCCAAAGCAGCGTACGAAATTGCTGTTAAAAACAATTTGGCGTCAGGTGGTTATACGGTTTATTGGACGGCAATGGGTGGGGACAGTCATAAAATATCGGGTGATTTTAGCTTTGAGGTGAAATGATGACCCTTTGGAGTGTGGCCAGCGTTTTAACGTTGGCCTTTATATTCTGGCTTAACGCGGTGATGACCGCCTCGCCTTATATCGTTTATTTGTCCGGTTTAAAAAAGCAGTCTGAACGAAAGAATAGCCTTGTTGCGTTGCTTCTATTACTGGCAAGCCTTCTGTATTTTTTTCTGAAAGTCGGTAGTTTTGCTGCTGAAGGCTTTGCCGGCATGATTGACACGACCTACATGCAGTTTATATGGACCGGCCCTGTTGGGTTGTTCATCCAACTTCAGATAGCGGTTGCTATTGCTTGGATTGTTTACTCCGTTGTTAAGCTAAAACGTATAAAGTGGGTGCTATATGTTGTCGCCATTGGACTCATGGGATGGAGCTTTTTAAGTATTGGTCACGGCAGTGACGCCGTCTGGTGGGGAAAGCTAGCGCTTTTAACACACTTGTTAGTCGCTTGGGTTTGGTTCGGCAGTCTTAACTCATTGCGAAAGCTGGCAACGTCGGTACCGCTTGCTAAAGCGAAAGCCATTATGGAGCGTTTTGGTGTGCATATGTCTGCAGCGGTTCCAATACTCCTTATTGCGGGCTTGGTTATGTATCGTAGTGCAACAGGGCGATGGATGCCAGAGCTGCCGCTTACGTCGTATGACACGGTACTACTAGCGAAACTTGTGTTTGTGGCGCTGATTCTCCTTGTTGCCGCATTGCATAAATTAAAGTTCGTACCGCAATTAAATGATAACGCGGCCGCCAAGCGACTCAAAAACTCCATAACGGCGGAAATGGTATTGGCTGTCACTATTTTTACCCTGGCCTCTGCGCTAAGCAGCGCGTTTTCCCCCGGTTAATGTAAGGAATAAGAAGAATGAAATTACTTGTGAGTGTTTTTATGGTTTCGGTAATGTTTATTTCAGCGCCCAGTAGCGCCGAAAAACTATCTGAGCCGACCGCTGTGCTTGATGCATTTCGAACTGCTTTAACTGAAGGTGACACGGAGGTCGTTAAAGACGTGCTTTCCGATGATGTGCTTATCTTTGAAGGTGGTGGCGTTGAACGGTCCCTGGCTGAATACAGTGCTCATCATCTTAAGTCAGATATCAAATTTAGCCAGGCGGTTCCTTCCAAGCTGATTGAAAGAACACGATATGAAGTGGCTAGCCTTGCTGTGATCACTTCTCGATATAGTATTTCCGGGGCGCACAACGGGCGTGAGATTGATTTAACGATGAATGAAACTGTAACCGTTTCACATACCCCGGAGTCTGGCTGGAAAATTATCCGGATTCACTGGTCCAACTAACGTCAACCACAGGAGCTGATTATGGCGGAACACGATCACGAACACGGACATCAGGGTTATCAGAAAGGAAGCCTTAGTCTTTGGGGGGCGGTGTCGCTGGGGACTGGTGTCATGATTGGCGCTGGTATTTTTGCACTGACAGGACAAGTTGCTCAGCTAGCAAGAGAGTGGTTTGTACTGGCGTTTGTGTGCGGCGGTATCATTGCCGGTTTCAGCGCCTATTCGTATGTGAAACTGGCCAAAGCATACCCGTCAGCGGGGGGCATTGCGATGTTCCTCAGTAAAGCCTATGGGAAAGGAAGTGTGACGGCAATATTCGCACTCTTGATGTACTTTTCTATGGTGATTAATGAAAGTTTAGTCGCTCGGACATTTGCGTCCTATACCAGTCAATTAATTTCTTTTGAAGCGCAGTGGCTTGTCCCGTTGTTGGCGGTTGGTTTGCTGGTCTTTGCGTTTTTTATCAATATTTTGAGTAATCAGTTTATTCAAGCGTTCTCGTTTTTTATGGCCTTTGTTAAGGCTTTAGGATTGGTGATTTTAGCGGCTGGTGGTTTGTGGGCCTCAGGCATTCAGTTTGAATCGATATCGGCTATTCCAGAAGAAGCTACCGGCGGCGGTATTTTAGCGGGGATTGCTTTAAGCATACTTGCGTACAAAGGGTTTACAACAATAACCAATAGTGGCGGTGAAATTGTTGAGCCCAAGAAAAATGTCGGGCGTGCCATTATTATTTCTTTGATTATCTGCGCGTTAATATATGTTCTGGTCACTCTGGCGGTTGGCTCGAGCCTGTCCATAGATGAGATTGTGAAAGCGAAAGATTATGCGCTTGCTGAAGCTGCCAGACCCGTCTATGGCGAGACTGGACTTTGGGTGACGGTCGCTTTTGCAATTGTCGCAACGGTATCCGGTGTGATCGCGAGCGCGTTTGCCGTCTCGAGAATGTTGGCTATGTTGACCAATATGAAACTTGTGCCACACAGTCATTTTGGGATGCCAGGTTCCATTCAGAAGCACACACTGGTTTACACTATCGTGATGGCTATGGTCTTAGCTGCTTTTTTCGATTTGAACCGAATCGCTTCGCTTGGTGCTATTTTTTATATCGTTATGGACATTGCGATCCACTGGGGGGTATTGAGACATCTTAGACAAAAAGTGAATGCCAATATTTACATACTTGTCAGCGCAATCACGCTAGATGTCATCGTTTTAGCCGCTTTTATATGGGTGAAATGGACAAGCGATCCGCTGGTTATTTGGGCGTCTCTTATCGGTATGGCATTGATTGCCGCTGGTGAGATTTTGTTTTTACGTAAAAAGCGTTAAGAAAAAGAGCGCATAGCGCTCCTTTTCTAGTTCATTGTAAAAAACATCCAGATAGCCATAGCGACCATCATGAGGTTTTCAGTGAGCGAAATGAAGCCTAACGGCACATTACTTGAGCCACCGACACAGGCACATTTTAGCTCACGTTTGTCGACATAAACGGCTTTAAAAACGGAGACAGAACCCACGATGCCTATGAATAACGCAATAGGGATGGAAATGACATGAGCAAATTCCGCTGCCATTAACAGACCCGCCAAGCCTTCGGCGTAGGGGTAAACACGGCCATAAGGCACCCATTTTTTGGCGAGAAGATCGTAGTTGAGAAACATGGTAGAGAATTTCTCTACGTCCTGGAGTTTGAGCAAGGCCAGAACCACCATCGAGAAACTGATGAACCACTCGATGGTTTGTCCGGTAAATGCGCGACCAAAAGACAACCACGACGTGGCTACGGAGAGGAGCGCTGTCATAATAAATAATGCAATAACGGGTCGGTAACTGGTTGCGTCAGGGTCAGGAAGAGGTTTTCCAAGAAAGGCTCGAACCTCTTCGTACCCACCGATGCGTTCATCACCAATAAACACTTGTGGAGTGGTATCGACGTTGTGTTTTTCCTTGAATATGTCGGTTTCCTCGCGGCTTTCCAGTAGGTTGTCGTCCACATCGTAACCGTTGGCTTTAAGTAAGTGCCGGGTTTTTAAACCGAAAGGGCATTGGTGGTCAGGTGTCGACATTCTGTAAAGCGTGGCTTTTTTAGTTGATTGACTCATAGCCAAGTTCCTTACGTAAAAGTTATGTATTCGTGTACGCATTATAGTCGGTAAAAGATTAAAAGCATCAATAATCAGAAGAGGGTAAAAATTCATTAAAAATGAAAAATTATTTTTATTTTGAAAAAAGTGGACAACTTTTTTTATAGCTTTTCTAGTCATCTTGAAGAGCTTATTTTAAAAGATTATTGATACATGAGGATAACTCTAAGTTGAATATACAACCGCTATAGACTTTGCTATTAAAGGGTTTTTTATACTACTTTAATCGTTTTTAGCTTGACTAAAATTCTGAGGTTTCTATTCTGAGAGTTGTATAAACAACTTAGGTGGCAGTACGAAGTCTAATCGGAAAGTAAAATAATTATAATCTAATCGAGGTGACAAAATGCAAAAGTTACTTAAGCGGCGTTTTTCAAGGTAGTTGACACTTTTTTCTCGTTTAAGCAGCCTGTTTTTCTTCCTGCTTAACTGGCTTTTTCTCAGGGTTTAATGTTGTTGGCCCGACTGGCTCACAATTGCGTACATCGCGCTTACCCCATCGACTTGGATTTGCTGCTTTTGCAGCCTCCATGCCCCGTTTCCGTTGAGCCAAGATGGCTTTGTCTTGGCTGGTGTGACGTTGATGAGGCGTCACAAAGTTTAATTGACTGTGTTTGTGCTCGTAGTTGTACCAGCGTGTGAACTTTAACACTCACTGTCGTGCTTCATCGAGGCTCTTAAAGCCACTTGATGGCCATTCTGGCCGGTATTTGCAGGTTCTAAATAGCGACTCTGCAAACGGGTTGTCATTACTTACTCGCGGGCGGCTGTATGAGGTGGTCACACCTAGCTCATATGCTTTAGCCCGCTTCGTCTGTGACTTCATCGGCGCACCATTATCAGAGTGCAACACTAAGCCTGTGTGTAAGCAGTTTTCACGCAACAATGTGCGTTGTAAGAGTTCAGCCGCGAGCTCGCCGGACTCCTGCTCGTGAACTTCATCACCAACGATTTTGCGACTAAACAAGTCTTCGAGCATGTACCAATAATAAAGGGTATACGGATTAAATGGTTGATCTTACCTTTGCATGAGAGTGAGGCAAACCGGCATCTCATCGGATTATCTGGTTGGCACTCCAACCTACTGCTGATGCATGCTTCCCTCGCTAATTCCAGCAAGAACCCCACACGCCTTAACTTCCCGGTCATCGTTGCAACGCGCTCTTAGTGAAACGAGTTGTTTCTCAAGCGCCTGTAGAGCGGTTATCTGCGAGCGCACATGAGAGATGTGATCATCGAGCAAGGCATTGACAGCGGTACAGGACTGATGAGGGGCGTCCTGATAGCGCTTTAGTTCGTGAATTTCTGCCAGTGACAGATCCAGGATGCGGCAGCGACGAATAAAGGCCAGCCGCTCAACGTGTTTCTCGGTATAGACACGGTAACCGTTCTCCTGCCGACCAGGCGGCGGCAACAAGCCCTGCCGTTCGTAGAAGCGGATCGTCTGTGTATCTACCCCTACTGACTGTGCCAACTGACCAATACGCATCGGGTTCCTCCGCAACGGATTCTCTACGCTATTGACCTTATAGCGACTATATAGTTTTAAATGAAAACCCGATCACATTCAAGTGGAGTCATACCATGAGTAAAAACTGCGGAGGCCCCTGTGGCGACCATGCAAGGCCTGCGGCGGATACCGATATGCAGGCCTCCTCCGATGCGTCGGGGGAATGGGTCAGTGTTTATGCCGTGCCGAAGATGGACTGTCCATCAGAAGAGCGCATGATTCGCCTGGCCCTGAACGGCGTTGAGGGGATTCGGGCACTGTCCTTCGACTTGTCGAACCGCCGGTTGAAGGTCGTGCATGACGGTGACGTCGAGCCCGTCACCGCGAAGCTGAAGACCTTGGAGCTAGGCGCCTCGCTTCAGGAAAGCGTCGCTGCCGATCCGGAGACCATCAAGGCGGCCGAGTTCTCGGCAGCCTCTGCCACGCAAGAATCCGGGACTCTGCGCTGGTTGCTCGGCATCAATGCGCTCCTTTTCGTAGTGGAAATGACAGCCGGCCTGATCGCCCAGTCCACCGGCCTGATTGGAGAGTCCCTGGACAATTTCGCCGATGCGGCCGTGTACGGGCTCGCACTTTATGCGGTTGGACATAGCGTGAGAATGCAGCTACGTGCCGCGCATGTTGCTGGTGTACTGCAACTGATCTTGGCTGTGGGCGTACTCATAGAGGTGGTGAGACGCTTTGTATTCGGTAGTGAGCCTGAATCGCTGGTGATGATGGCTATCGCATTCGTCGCATTGATTGCCAATACCAGTTGTCTGCTGCTCATATCCAAACATCGGGAGGGCGGGGCGCACATGAAGGCAAGCTGGATATTCTCGGCCAACGACGTGGTGATCAACCTGGGGGTCATCACCGCCGGCGCCCTGGTCGTGTGGACCGGTTCCAATTATCCGGATCTAATTATCGGCACCATCGCGGGGCTCGTCGTGCTTAACGGTGCCAGGCGCATTCTGGCGCTCAAGGGTTAAATAATGCTCATTATTGGCAAAAAGCTCTCGCCGTACGCCCTGTTGTCCATATCGGGCCTGCTGGCAACGTCTGATCAAGCTGTAAAGTGGCTGGTGCAGCAATCAATGGCCTATGGCGAGTCTGTTTCGGTGACCCCGTTCTTTAACTGGGTGCACCTAAGGAACACCGGTGCCGCATTCAGTCTTTTTGCGAATGGTGGAGGCTGGCAGCGCTACTTTTTTATCGGGATCGCGGTGGCGGTCTCGATTTTTCTGATCAAGCTGATCCTTGAAAATCGTCATAAAGGAGAAGCCATCGCTTACAGTCTTATCCTCGGTGGCGCCATGGGCAACCTGATTGACCGGGTCTTTCGTGGCTATGTTGTGGATTCCTTTGATTTCTATTGGCGAGACTGGCATTGGCCGGCCTTCAACCTGGCTGATATTGCAATTGTCCTCGGTGCCTTACTTTTCGTTTCCGGTAGCTTTTTGGGTAAAAAAACAAACACCAATGCCGCAACTGAAAATGTGTCGGGTATTGATACGGCTTTGTTTTATAACACCGAGCTGCTGGGTTGGAAAAGTGACTTCAGTTGGAATGTCAGTTACCTAAATGAGTATACATTTGCGCCTTTCGTTGGTGCGGATGAAATTGAGTATGCCGGATATATTACTGGCGGTAGAGGGAGTTATACGCATTGGCGTTCAAACGCTTCGGGAACCTTTATGAAACAGGACTGGCGTGTACATTACTCCGTCCAGTACATTGGACCTGCCGATGACATTAATGCTGCTCCGGGAGATATTGGAGCCCGAGCACCCAGTGTTTTCTATCATAACGTGCAGGGAACTTATTTCGTAAATTCAAAACTGAGCGTGACTGGCGGTGTTAATAACCTTTTTGACAAAGAACCGCCTTATATTCAAAGTTGGACGGACGCCAATACTGACACTATGACATATGACTTGTTAGGCCGTCAGTTATATCTGAAGGTACGTTACAGCTTTTAAAGACTAGACTGGCTGTCGCTTTTCCCTGGGAGCGGCAGCTTTTTTTTATTAAATTTGAGGTAGGGTATGACTCAAAAGAAACGCTCCAGTAGCTGGCGAGTTTGGCATCGTTGGCTATCTTTGATTTTTGGCCTGCAAATGGTTATTTGGACAATCAGTGGCGCTTACATGGTGTTCTTCGATTTGGATTATATTCATGGTGATCACTTAGTTCAGGATATAAGCCAGCCAATACCGAAAGGTGTTGAAATATCAAGCTTAAATGACCTGTTGAGCCGCTATCCAGAAACACGAAAAACGTCGTTAAAAAGCGTATGGCTGAATCAGAAGTTACAGCCGGTGTATAAAATAGAGAGTAACGAGGGAGCGTTTTTAGTTAATGCGGAGTCGCTGCAGCGTATTGATATAACCGAACAACACATTAAAGAGTTAGCGAATCAATATTACACGAAGGATCCCGACGCTATTGAATCGGTCGTTTACATGACTGATAACCCACCAACAGAAGTGAGTGGTGCTTTGTTACCGATTTGGCAGGTAAATTATGACGATTTCGGTAATACCAGTCTGTATTTATCTGAAACGACCGGGGAGCTTTTGGTAAAGCGACATACGTTTTGGCGGGGGTTTGATATCGCCTGGATGTTACACATAATGGACTACGACGAGCGTGTGGATATCGAGACCTGGTGGTTAAAGGGCTTTATTATCGGTACGTTTATTTTAATGATAACGGGCACTGTCCTGCTTTTTTATACGATTACGTTTAAGAGAAAATCGACTGGGGGTGCTCAATGATAAGGTTTATGCAATGGCTTCATCGTTGGGTGAGTTTGGTTTTAGTGATTCAAGTCGCTTTGTGGCTAGTGAGTGGGTTATTTTTTAGCTTAACCGGACATCACGGAATGTCAGGCCACCAATATATGGTCTCAAAAAACTCTGAACCCCCACTTAAAAAAATAGCGCCTCAAATCGATGTTACTGAAATGCATCAACGATTCCCCTTAGCTCACTCCATTGAACTGGTCAGTGTTGCCGGGGTAGGTCAGTATCAGGTGTCTCTGCCAGATGGACGTTTGCTTTACTTCAACGCAGATACCGGTGAACGGTGGTCTACGGACCAAGCTTTGGCGACTCAGCTAGCGCTGAATAGCTACAATGGACCGGGCCAGGTTGAAAGGGTTGAAAGAGTCAAGGGAAGCGATGAAGTGAATGGCTGGAATGCCTCAGGGTTCCGCATTGATATCGAGGATGATCTTAATACCCGAATATATATCGATGAAGCGTCATCCCGGGTTGTGGAACATCGTAATACGCCATGGACAATCGCTGACTGGGCGTTTCGTCTGCACTTTATGGATTACACGGGCGGTCGAAGTTTTAATCATCTATTGATATGGAGTGCTGGATTATTCGCTCTTTGGTTTTCATTATCCGGTTTAATTCTCTTAGGCCGAAATATTACTAACGGTGACTTTAATCCAAAACGTAAGAAAACGTGGCTAGAATATTTTCAGCAGAAAGGGCAACCAATTGCGAGTAATTGTGGCGGAGGCGGTACCTGTGGGTTATGTAAAGTGACACTGCAAGGCAGCAATATACCCAGCCCGAAAGCAGCTGATAAAGCGTTATTGAGCGCCAACGAATTAGAAGCAGGAACGCGCCTATCTTGTCAACACAGAACGTCATCCAATTATGACGTTAAGCTGCATAATGTCGGAGTCGATGATATTGCTTTAACACTCGATTCAAAGCGTCAACTGACTCCATCCATTATGGAGCTTACTTTTGTAAGTTCAGAGCCCGTTAATTATGAAGCCGGGCAATTTATGCAGTTTCGTATTCCACACTTAAACGAAATATTGTCACGACATTACTCGGTTGCTACGCGGCCTCACCCGACTCGATTTGTGTTTAACGTACGACAACTGCCCTCGCCAAGTGAAGGGGTGCCCCCAGGCATCGGTTCAAACTACTTGTGTAATTTAGAGCCTGGCGCTCATGTCGATGCTATTGGACCATTTGGTGACTTTCAGCTGACGAAACAAAATAATCACACGCAAGTCTTTATCGGAGGCGGCGCCGGTGTTGCACCGTTAAGAGCGTTAATACAAAGTGAGTTAGCAGCAGATTCTCCTCGTCGTTGCATATTCTTTTACGGCGCACGATATGAAAAAGAGCTCTGTTATAGAAACGAGTTTGAAAGAGAAGAGCGGTTAACTTATATACCTGTTCTTTCTGAGAGCGCCAAGTCGGATGACTGGACTGGACCAACTGGTTTTGTGCACGAAACCGCAATGAAGTGGTTGGCCGGCAAAAACAAAGAAACATTAGATATTTACGTGTGTGGTCCTCCGCCGATGCTAGAAGCAACGTTAAAGTCTCTTGCTGACTTTGGCGTTCCGCGAGAACAAGTAAGGTTCGATGACTTTGGGATTTAGCGCGTAAAAATGCCTGAATTAAAGATGAATCTGGGTGGTGATATGGGAGCTGTATTATCACTTAGATTCATTACCTAGTTATGGCTACTTCTTTTAATCGGTTGATCTTTATCAGACAAAGAGATATTATTTTAACATGTTTTTACAGTAAAGCTTCGCATGTATCGTTTAATCATTGCCCTACTGCTATTAGCAGTAACAACAATGTCATTTTCACAAACTATCAGTACGGAAAAGGCATGTATGCACGATCCTACTGAGCAAGTTTGCGATCTTGCAGATTGCGAAGTGTCACATTCTCTTACCGATAACTGTTGCTCTGATTCAATGATGCGTCATTGTTACAGCCTGTCAATTACTGTCGTTTATTCTGAGCAATCGACGGTTCCGCCTGTTGATAAGCTGCTTTTTAACGCAACCTCATTCTTAGATACGAATATTAAAGAAAAACACTCACTCTCGCTTTTTCGCCCCCCAATCCACTCTTAAAAATACGAAATTTCTCGCTCCTGGCGCGTTTATCGTCCAGGTAAAAGCACAGCTATAAGCTTTGGTTCGGTCATTGTCGTTACGACGTCGTTCGTCGTCCTCGTTACGGTCCGACTCATAACTTGAGTCTGTGTTTAATTTAAAAATTCACAGTTTTTGAGAGTAACAATATGAAACTTTTAAGAAGAATGGCTTATTTAAGTGTTCTGACTGCAGTGGTGCCAAATGTCGTTAATGCACAAGAGCCGCTTTTGAATTTGCAAGAAGCAGTGAGTATCGCTGTACAAGAAGATCCTTGGTTAACGGCAAGTAAGCAAACCCAAGAAGCATTCGCGAGTGAAGCAATAGCCTCTTCCAGTTTGCCTGACCCTAAAATATCGCTCACGGCTGCCAGTTTCCCGGTTGACAGTTTTAGTTCAAGACAGGAAGGAATGACCCAGTTAGTCGTCGGTGTTTCACAAACATTTCCCAGAGGAGACACATTATCGTTGTCTCGTAAGCAGAAAAACCAATTAGCTCAAAAACAACCGTTTTTGAGAGCGGATCGTATTGCAAAGGTCAAAACAACGGTCACGAAGTTGTGGTTAGATGTTTTTTTCTCTCAGCAAAGTATTCGCTTGATTGAATCGGATAGAGCGCTTTTTGAACAGTTAGTGTCAACCGCTAAGGCGAGTTATACCAGTACCGAGGGAAAAGCACGGCAGCAAGATGTTATTAGAGCCCAACTTGAACTTACACGCCTGGATGATCGGTTGACATTACTGCGACAAAAAGAGGAGCGACTTCAAAGCGAACTGTCGGAATGGATAGGTGTTATAGCGAAATCAAGGTTACCGGATGACCTTCCGAGTCTTACGCTGAAGAAGACATTGCTATCACCTTCGACAATACCGAAACAAGCCTTGTACGAATTGATAAAAGAACACCCGGTTTTGCAAGCGACCGATCAAGACATTTTGGCGTCGGAGACGTCTGTCGAGCTCGCTCAGCAAGGTTATAAACCGCAATGGTCAGCCAATCTGAAATATGGCCATAGAAACGACGATCCAAGCGGCAATGACCGTGCCAACTTGCTGTCAGCCGGGGTTACGTTCGATGTCCCTTTATTTACTGATAACAAACAGGATAAGCAGGTACGCTCAGCAAAGTTTAAAACGGAAGCAAAAAAAACTGAGAAGTTATTGGTTGCCAGGCAGTTAATAGCCAATTTACGCAGTACGTTTTTACAACTGAACCGTTTGAATGAACGTGCTGCCCTATATCACGAAGAGCTACTTCCACAAATGTCCGCCCAGTCTGAAGCCGCATTGACTGCCTACAACAATGATGATGGCGACTTTGCCGAGGCGGTACGGTCACAGATTGCGGAAGTCAACGCAAAAATTGATGCATTAGCAATCGCCATCAACCGCCAAAAATTGATTGCCGAAGCAAACTACTTATTACTTTCAGGAGTGTAAAATGAAAACAGTCACCAAATCTCTTATAAGTTTAGCTGTAGGCTTTGCAGTTGGCGCTGGCGCTATTGGCTATGTAATGCAATCGACTGAAGTGTCTGATCGTTCATCGGGCAATGCAGAAAAAGAGCCGTTATATTGGGTGGCTCCGATGGATCCCAATTATCGTCGAGACAAACCAGGAAAGTCTCCAATGGGGATGGACCTTATTCCTTACTATGGTGATGATGCAGAAGAGAGTTCACCTGGTACGGTGAGAATTGATCCCGACGTTATTAATAACCTTGGGGTTACAACTGCAACGGTCACCGTTTCGAGACTCAACCTGGATATCGAAACGGTCGGTTATGTTCAGTTTGATGAGAGCCGAGTGCTGACAGTAAGTCCCCGTGTTGAAGGCTGGATTGAGAAGCTTTTCGTAAAAGCGGTTGGTAACTCGGTTAAAGCCGGCGAGCCTTTATACAGTATTTACTCTCCTGAAATGGTTAATGCGCAAGAGGAGCTTGTATTGGCCTCGCAAAGAGGTAATCAGGTGCTAATTGATGCCGCTGAAGAACGCTTAAGAGCTCTGCAAGTCTCTGAATCTGAGATTAAGAAGTTAAAAGAAACTCGTAAAATTCAGAAAACAATCACGGTAAAAGCAAAGCAGTCCGGGGTATTGGATAGACTGACTGTGCGTGAAGGTGCGTTTGTAACGCCGAGTATGAATTTAATGACCATTGCTCAACTGGATAAAATTTGGGTTATTGCAGAAGTCTTTGAGCGGCAATTGAACCAGGTTGAGGTAGGCAATGACGTTCAAATGAACCTTGAGTATGCTCCAGGTAAAGAGTGGCAAGGAAAGGTTGATTATGTCTATCCGTCACTTAACCCTAAAACTCGGACGGGACAAGTTCGAATTCACTTCGACAACCCGGATGGTTTTTTAAAACCGGGCATGTTTGCGAATCTTAACATTAAGGCTGGTTTAGGCGACAAAAACTTAATCATCCCTAAAGAAGCGCTTATCCGAATGGGTGATTCGAACCGAGTTGTCCTGGCACTGGGTGATGGGAAATTTAAATCAGTTAATGTTGACGTTGGGCGGTTAGGTAGCTCGCGAGTTGAGATTTTATCGGGTCTTATGGCAGGTGATGAAATTGTTACATCGGCTCAGTTCTTAATTGACTCTGAGTCCAGTAAGTCTTCCGACTTTAAACGTATGAACCACGACTCTAACACTGATAGCGAGAGCCACGACAGTATGTCAAGTGACGCAGCAGCTCAAGCTGTCTGGGTTGAAGCAACCGTTAAAAATGTTATGCCTCAGCACTCGATGGTTACGCTGGAGCACGGTGAGATTTCTGAATGGGACTGGCCTGCAATGACGATGGATTTCGATGTTGCTTCGGATGTTGAACTTTCTCAGCTTAGCACGGGGTTATCCTTGCATGCGGAAATAACGCAAGTCGGGAAGCAACAGTACCAGCTCACATCGATTCATATTCCTGAGCAAAAACAAGTGACAGAGCAGGAGCATAACCATGATTAAGTCAGTCATTCGATGGTCAGTGAGTAACCGTTTTTTCGTTCTTCTGGCGACATTAATCCTCGTGGGTGTTGGTGCTTTTGCGGTCAAGAATACGCCCGTAGACGCACTGCCGGACTTGTCGGATGTCCAGGTGATCATTAAAACCAGCTATCCGGGTCAAGCGCCGCAGGTGGTAGAAGATCAAGTAACCTATCCATTAACAACCGCTATGCTGTCTGTCCCCGGCGCTAAAACCGTTCGTGGATATTCGTTTTTCGGCGACTCCTATGTGTATGTCATTTTTGACGAAGATACAGACGCTTACTGGGCGCGTTCGCGAGTACTGGAATATTTGTCTCAGGTTGCTCCGACACTGCCTTCTAATGCAAGACCGCAATTAGGCCCTGATGCAACAGGGGTTGGTTGGGTGTATTTGTATGCCTTGGTTGATCGCACGGGTAACCACAATTTGAGTGAGTTACGCAGTATGCAGGATTGGTTTTTAAAGTATGAACTGCAAACGGTCGAGGGGGTTTCAGAAGTTGCCGCCCTGGGCGGGATGGTAAAGCAGTACCAGGTGAAAGTGGATCCGGAGAAGCTGCGCGCATTCGATATTCCTCTTGCTCACATACAAAATGCTATCCAGCGAGGTAATCAGGAAGTGGGGGCGTCGGTGGTTGAAATGGCGGAAGCTGAGTATATGGTCCGGGCCTCAGGCTATATTGATAGTGTGTCAGACTTAGAGAGTATCCCGCTTGGCGTTGATGAAAATGGCACGCCATTATTGCTTAAAGACGTTGCTGATGTGGGTGTGGGCCCCCAAATGAGACGCGGTATCGCCGAACTCAACGGTGAGGGAGAAGCCGTGGGCGGCATTGTGGTAATGCGCTTCGGAGAAAATGCCCAAAAAACGATTGATGGCGTTAAACAAAAGTTGGATGAGTTAAAGTCTGGGCTACCAGAAGGTGTCGATATAGTCACTGTCTATGATCGTTCGGGGCTTATCTCGGATGCCGTGGAAAGTCTCTGGAAAAGTTTAATAGAAGAACTCGCTATTGTCGCGTTTATCTGTGTGATATTTCTCTTCCATGTCCGCTCCTCGCTGGTTGCCGTTATCAGCTTGCCTTTGGGTATTTTAACCGCGTTTATTGTCATGTATTGGCAAGGAATTAACGCGAATATTATGTCACTTGGAGGGATCGCAATCGCTATTGGCGCTATGCTCGATGGTGCCATCGTCATGATTGAAAATATGCATAAGCATATGGAAAAAACGCCACTGACAGCAGAGAACCGCTGGCGGGTGGTTGCCGCCTCTGCTTCAGAGGTGGGCCCTGCTCTTTTCTTTAGCTTGCTCATTATTACCGTCAGCTTTATGCCGGTATTTACCTTAGAAGCCCAGGAAGGGCGGATGTTTTCTCCGCTTGCTTTCACGAAAACTTACGCAATGGCAGCCAGTGCGGCCTTAGCGGTTACCGTTATCCCCGTGTTGATGGGATATTTTATCAGAGGAAAGGTAACACCTGAGGGGAAAAACCCGCTTAATCGGTTATTGATCGCCGGGTATAAACCGCTTTTAAAAGGCATTTTGAAATACCCCAAGACAGCAGTTGTCGGAGCGCTTGTTATCCTGGCCGTTGGTGTCTGGCCGATTGACAAAATTGGTAGTGAATTTATTCCAGATTTGGATGAGGGCGATTTGATGTATATGCCCACTACCTATCCCGGATTATCAATTGGTAAAGCAAGGGAGCTGTTGCAGCAAACCGACAAGCTCATAAAAACGGTACCGGAAGTGAAGACGGTTTTTGGCAAAATTGGTCGAGCGGATACCGCCACTGATCCGGCACCCCTAACGATGATTGAAACCTTTATTCAACTGAAACCGAAAGATCAGTGGAGAGACGGTATGACCACTGAGAAGTTGAAAAAAGAACTGGATGCGCTTGTAAAGTTTCCGGGGCTGACCAATGCGTGGGTTTACCCCATTAAAACTCGCATTGATATGTTATCGACAGGTATCAAAACGCCGGTAGGTATAAAAATTGCCGGAGCTGATCTTAATGAAATTCAGAAGATCGGTCAGCAGCTTGAAACGATACTTGATGATGTCGATGGTACGGCTTCTGTTTATTCAGAGCGAGTGGCTGGTGGACGCTATGTAAAAGTCGACATAAAAAGAGAGCAGGCTGCACGTTATGGCTTGAACATTGAGGATGTTCAGCAGGTTGTTGCCACGGCTATTGGCGGAATGAATGTTTCAGAGACCATTGAAGGGCTTGAACGTTACCCAATAAACTTGCGCTACCCTCAAGATTACCGTGATTCGCCGGAAGAATTAAAGAAGCTACCTTTAGTTACGCCAAACGGGCAGCGTATTAGTTTGGCGGATGTGGCTGATGTCTACGTTGAACTTGGACCGCCGGCAATTAAAAGCGAAAACGCAAGACTTAATGGCTGGACTTTTGTCGACATTGAGGGAGTTGATGTCGGCACTTATGTTGAAAAAGCAATGAAGGTTGTAGAACAAGAACTCGAGTTGCCAGCAGGGTATTCAGTTACCTGGTCCGGGCAGTACGAATATATGGAAAGGGCAAAGGAAAAACTGACTTACGTGATTCCGTTAACGCTCGCGATTATTATCGTTCTTTTATATATGAACTTTCGAAACGCTACGGAAATAGCCATTATATTGGGAACTTTGCCTCTCGCATTGGTGGGGGCAATCTGGCTAATGTATCTTTTAGATTATAATTTCTCAGTTGCTGTAGCGGTTGGTTTTATAGCTCTAGCAGGTGT
Source organism: Idiomarina aquatica (assembly GCF_003987185.1). Classification (GTDB taxonomy): domain Bacteria; phylum Pseudomonadota; class Gammaproteobacteria; order Enterobacterales; family Alteromonadaceae; genus Idiomarina; species Idiomarina aquatica. The sequence continues at coordinate 128,076 of NZ_PIPS01000002.1, forward strand.
CACTGTAGAAATAGGAATACTAATGCTGACTTACCTAAACCAGTCCTATAATGAATATGAAAAAAGTCAGTTAGAGCATGGTAAAGCATTAACGAAAGAGGGTCTCTCTCTTGCCGTAATGGAAGGGGCAGGACTTCGTGTTCGCCCCGTCATGATGACGGCCGTTTCTACAATTGCTGGTTTATTGCCTATAATGTTTAGTACAGGGACTGGGGCTGAGGTGGTTAGTAGAATAGCGGCGCCAATGGTTGGAGGAATGATCAGCGCTGTTATCTTAACCTTGCTCGTATTACCTGCTGTTTACTATTTGTGGCGAAAGAAAGACGTTAAGGTTAGATGATACCTTACTCTGTAAATATCACCTGCGCATCTTTGATCTCGATCAATGATGTGCAGGGGGTAGTATGCTAATTTATAGCATGGCAATAGGAGCGCACATATGTTTCAAGCAAAATTTTTAGTTGTGCTTATGTTAGGAATAGTGATACAGCTATCCTTCCCAGCCGCTCCTCCTTATAACAATGCTTCCAATGTACAGCACGAAAAAAGTGTTAGCCATATGGATGTTAGCAACGAAAGCAAAGATAACTTTCATTGCGATGAAAGTGAGCAATCTATCATTGACGACTGTTATTGCTGCGTAGCTGATAAATGCTCTATGGATGAAGAGTGTAACTCTGCGAACTCACCTCTAGTATTTATTCAATTCGACACCTCGATAAACTCTCCTAGCAACTTGCCACATCCCTTGTCTTATAAAGGTGATGTGAAGCAAATACTCTTCGATATTTACTACCCTCCGAAATAGCACTACTAAATTACAACTCTAGATTTTCTCGAAATTTAAGTAACTAGACTAAACACAGTCCATAAGCTATATGTTTTAGGGCTTTTAGGGGGGTATATGAACCTATCTAAAATTACCGCTATTTTTGATCAACTTCGACAAGACTCAGTGGAAGAGGCTCTCATCGGCCGTGGCGTTAGCGGCTTTACGCTGTTTCCTGTGCGAGGACGGGGTTACTACTTCGATAGCTATAACGATGATCACTTAGTTGATCACGTACAGCTTGAAGTTTATGTGAACAGTGATGATGCGCGTGATGTTGCCCTCTTGGTAGTTGAAGCGGCCCATACTGGGGTATCTAACGAGGGATTAGTTTCTATCTCGCCAATCGATGAATTGTTCTGGGTTCACGATAAACGAGCAGCCACTAATAAAGAGCTTTCGTTACAAAGTTAACACCGAGCAAATGTTGCCTGAAACGTATTGGTAGTTTTAATTAACAGGACAGTACTGATGTCAACTAACGATCATAGAGCCGGAGTGCGGGAAATTAACTTAGTCAATCGCACATTAAAGCTAAACACTGAGAGTGTGAAAAAAGTTCGCGAAGCGATTAACGAAATCGATCGCTTGGTTGGTCTTGATAGCGTTGCCTATGACTCTGAGCGTAACTTGTTATTGGTAGCTTATGATGCCTCTAAAGTGGATCTCAATGTTATAGAGGAAAAGCTCAGGAAGTTTGGTGTTGAAATAAATAGTGGGTGGTGGACTCATCTGAAAGAAGAGTACTACAAGTTTATTGACCAAAATATTAAAGATAATTCGGAACATACACCGTGGAGTTGTCACAGAAGTCCGCCAGTTAACAAAAGCAAACGAAAGTAACGATTAATTATAGGTAAGGAGTAAAAAATGCAAATAGAAACAATCAAAGATGTGCTGAGTTGGACCGTTGATTTCCACAAAAACCTGAAGGAGTGTGTTACTCACTGCTCTAAACAAAACCAAGATGAACGAGCTCGGATGATTCTAAACTACGTGTCGGGTCATGAGGCTAGCTTAGAGCGAATGGTCGAAGGTTTTTTGAGTACAGCAAACCGAAATGCATTAGACACTTGGTGTTATGACTATATTGGGAAACATCCCATCGTTGAGCATGGGCACTGCGATTCGCCTTTTAAAGAGTTAGATACCGATCACATTATGGAGAAGGTTGTAAACCATCATGAGCAAGTCATAGAACTGTATGAACACCTATATTCCCGTGTTGATATAGATAGCGCAAAAGAGCTGCTAGAAACGGTAAAGAACGTTGAAGAAAATGAAATTAAACGAATGGTGCAAACTGCGAATCGATTTTCGGATATGTAGTGAGTGACGGTTTTATCGTTGGTACTTTGCGGGAAATAGCTGTTGCTTGGCTCGTTTCCCGTCAATAAGGAGCACTAGTATGGGTGTAAAAACTGAGGACGTTCGTAGTCGTTCCATTGAGGAACTCATTATCGAGGGAGCCGGTTGCGCGAGTTGTGTTGGCAAAATCGAAAATGCATTAAAGTCTGTATCCGGCGTGGAAAATGCAGAGATGAACTTTGCCCAGCGAACGGTCAGTGTGACTGGAACAGCAAATCCGAGCGCTTTAGTGAAAGCAGTAGAGAGGGCGGGGTATAGCGCTAAAGTAGCCACGTCCGAAAGTGACGGTGATGCGTTGGCAGAAAAAGAGCAAGCCGACTGGGCTTATTACAAGCGGCTGATGCGGGAGATGACCGTTGCGCTGTCGTTAGGTGTACCTCTCATGATTTATAGCCTTTTTGTTGGTGAAATGACGGTGACCACTGCCACAGAGCGTGTGACATGGTTAGTCGTAGGTATTCTAACGTTAGGTGTACTTTACTTTTCGGGCAAACACTTCTTCGTCGGTGCCTGGCAATCTTTGAAAAATCATTCCGCTAATATGGATACGCTGATCGCACTTGGTACTGGTACCGCCTGGTTGTATTCCATGGTGGTTGTATTGGTTCCGCACCTGGTTCCGGAAATGGCGCGTCACGTATACTTTGAAGCGACCGCAATGATTATCGGTTTGATCAATTTGGGGCTGGCACTTGAACTGAAAGCTCGTGGGCGCACGTCCGAAGCCATAAAACGTCTCATTGGTTTGCAGGCGAAAACCGCAAGGGTGATTCGTGACGATAAACAATTGGATATCGCTATCGAAGACGTACTCGAGGAGGACGTAGTACGTGTTCGTCCCGGAGAAAAAATCCCTGTTGATGGAAAAGTTATAGAGGGAAGTACCACCGTTGATGAATCTATGCTAACGGGTGAACCCATGCCCGTGGAAAAATCAGTTGGTGATGACGTTGTGGCGGGCACGATAAATAAAAGTGGTTCCTTTTTGTTTCAAGCGACAAGAGTCGGAAAAGATACAGCACTTGCTCAAATTATTAACATGGTGAAACGGGCGCAAAACTCTAAGCCCCCAATCGGTCGTCTTGCCGATATTATTTCAGCTTACTTTGTGCCAGTCGTTATGATTATCGCTGTTATCAGTGCTCTAGCTTGGCTTAACTTTGGGCCTGAGCCGGCACTGGCCTTTGCTGTGGTATCAGCGACCACTGTCTTGATTATTGCTTGCCCTTGCGCATTAGGCCTGGCGACGCCTATGTCGGTAATGGTGGGTGTAGGAAAAGCCGCAGAGGCAGGTGTGCTGATTCGCAATGGCGAAGCATTGCAAACAGCGTCGAAAGTATCGGCTATGATCCTGGATAAAACGGGCACCATTACACTTGGTTCTCCTAAAGTCACCGACGTATTAGTAGCGAGTGAGTACGATGAGCAAACCGTACTGCAACTTGCAGCGACACTTGAGTCTGGCTCTGAACATCCGCTAGCACAGGCGATAGTTGAGTCAGCCAGGGAAAGAGGGATTAAGACAAGTAAGGTCTCGAACTTCAACGCCATCGCTGGTCATGGCGTGGAGGCAGAAGTTGACGGGAAGTCCCTCCTTTTCGGTAATGAAAAGCTGTTGCGTGAACGTCAAGTTGAGCTCGGTAACTTTGTTGAAAAAGCCCAAGGCTTAGCTGCTGAAGCTAAGACGCCTATGTACTTTGCCGTTGATAATGAGTTAGCTGCAATTATTGCAGTTGCCGACCCGATAAAAGACGACTCCGTAGCCGCCATTAAACGTTTGCAAGATAACGGTGTGCGAGTAGTGATGCTTACTGGTGATAATCGCGCGACAGCAGAAGCAGTTGCTGAAAAAGTAGGAATTAAAGAATTTTTCGCTGAAGTTCTGCCGGACGAAAAATCAAAAAAGGTTCAGGAGCTGCAGATGGAAGGCGAAATCGTTGGCATGACGGGAGATGGTATTAATGATGCGCCAGCACTAGCTATTGCCAATGTAGGTTTCGCTATTGGCACTGGGACGGACGTTGCTATTGAAAGTGCCGATATTACATTGATGCGTGGGTCGTTGCACGGGCTTGCCGATGCGGTTGCGGTGAGCAAGGCGACACTGCGCAACATTAAGCAAAACTTATTTGGTGCTTTTATTTACAACGTAGCAGGTATTCCTTTTGCCGCAGGCGTTCTGTATCCGTTTTTTGGAATGCTGTTGAGCCCGGTTATTGCGGGCGCCGCCATGGCTTTTTCTTCGCTTACGGTAGTGAGCAACGCGAATCGGTTGCGCTTTTTCAAAGCCAAGAAACATTAATGCACCTTCTAACACTGGCGCTTTCAGGAGAATAAACATGTTATTTATTAATATTGCTGGTATTGCTTTGATAGCACTGATCGTCTGGTGGTTTTGGCTTTACACGCCCCAGCAGATGAAGCTGGGAGAAGGAGATTTGGTGATTGTCGTCGAAAACGGTACCTACTCACCTTCGAGAATAAAAATACCTGAAGGTAAACCGGTTGAACTTAAGTTCCTGCGGAAGGATCAATCGCCTTGTTCTGAAACTTTGCTCATTCCGAAGCTGGAAATCAGTGAAACGCTACCTTCTAACAAATTAAAGCTAATTCAAATACCAGCACTAGAACCCGGAGAGTACGACTTTCACTGCCAGATGCAAATGTATCGGGGAAAAATTGTTGCTGGTTAAATTGCTCAAAACGGGCAGGTCACAATGAGAATTTTAAAAGTTTTCCGCTAGATTCAATGAAATTCAATTTCATCGAAGGCATTGAAGAATTCGGCGATGAATACTGCCGTTATATGGGATCTACGTCAGCGTGGGTTCCAAGATTTAACTATAGTGAAATAACGTCAAATTAATGAAACCAATACAATTTGGTCATAATCAAGAGGGTAATAGAATGAAAAAAGTACTTTCAGCTTTAACTATCACAGCTTTAATGGCCTCTCCTGTCTTTGCTGATGCTCAGCATAAACATGCCGATGATAAAAAAGGTTCAATGAGTGGAATGATGCACCATGAAAAAATGACATCAATGAATGAGCACATGCAAGAAATGCGCGAAGCTATGGAAAAAATAAAAAGCGAATCCGATCCCAAGAAACGTAAAAAACTAATGGAAGAACACATGAAGTCAATGCAGAAGGGAATGCAAATGATGAACCATGGGATGGATAAAGGCATGAACAAAGGAGAACATAAAAAGGGAGACAAAGCAGAGCAAATGGGCAAAGAGAATATGATGAATAAAATGAAAATGATGGAGCATAGAATGGATATGATGCAAATGATGATGGAGCAGATTATGGAACATCAGAGTGAAGAAAAAAAGGAAATGTAGTAGAGATTAAGCTCTCCGTTGGAAATGCCGCTACTTGCAGTGTGCAAGTAGCGGTACTTTTTCAATATATCTAATTTACAACGGTATTTTTAAGGAGGAAGTTATGAAACTTAATGCAAAGAAATTTGGCTTAGCAGCTGGCGGTGCTTTCGCAGTTTTATGGGGAGTTTGTAGCTTGCTAGTGCTTATTATGCCCTCTAGCATGATGGCTTTAACAGAAGGCATGGTTCACGGAAAACTCTCTGGTTTCGAGTGGCATTTGAGTTTTAGTGGATTTGTTACGGGATTATTCGGGTGGTCCTTGGGAGCTATGATTACTGGCTGGCTAATTGTAACGTTATATAATAAACAAATGAAAACGGCTAAATGAGATTGTTGTCAAACTGGAAGCCTTTAAATCTGTTGCTCTGAAACTTTGCTTATTCCTGATCTGGGGATCAGCGATACTTTACCGACCAATAAGTTAAAGTTGATCGAATTGCCAGTATTAAAGACCGGAGAATACGATTTTCATTGTCAGATGCAAAGGTATCTAGGAAAACTTATTGTCAAATAAGTGAGACAAATAAGAGCTAATATGAATGAAAAAAAAGTGCTTATAACAACTATTATCACTCCTGAACTAGCTTAACCTATCACCAACCAGCAGCTAAACCCGAAATATTGGTAACTGTCCAGTGAAGTTAAGCTAGGTTATCTCACCCAGCGCAGCAAGATAATTGGCTAACATCTTTAGTAAACGTTTGAGCGCATAATTTTAAGCCTTCTACCATCGTAAGGTATGGGAAGAGCTCATCAGCCAACTCATTGACTGTCATTCCTGCTCTTATCGCCATTACAGCAGCTTGAATCAACTCACCAGCTTCTCCTGCGACGACTTGAACACCGAGCAGCCGGCCGCTGCCACTTTCTGCGACAATTTTTATAAACCCTTGGGTATCGAAGTTAACCAATGCCCGTGGGACATTTTCAAGGCCCAACGTGCGGCTTTCGGTGACGTAACCACCAGTTTTAGCATCAGCTTCTGATAAACCCACCGTGGCGACTTGTGGATCAGTAAAGATAACCTCGGGCATGGCACTGAGATCAAGATGCGCATCACCGCCCGTCATGTTAATAGCGGCTCGGCTGCCGCCTGCGGCGGCGACATAGACAAACTTCGGCTGATTCGTACAGTCGCCTGCCGCATATACTCTTGAGTTAGAGGTTTGCATGCGATCGTTAATCGTTATGGCACCGCGCTCGGTTTGTACGGCGATGGTTTCTAAATCGAGGTTTTCCGTATTGGGCGTGCGGCCTGTGGCCACGAGCAGTTGTTCTGCTTTTAATGTTCCGGCATTGGTTTTGAGAATGAAGTGTTGTCCGTCGTAACGCACTTCGCTGGCTTCTGTATGCTCAAGCACATTGATGCCTTCGTGATAAAAAACAGTGGCTATTGCCTCACCAATGGCAGGCTCGTCTTGGGATAACACCCGACTGCGAGCCAAAACAGTAACTTCACTACCGAGACGCGCGAAGGCCTGTGCTAATTCAAGAGCAACGACCGAGGCTCCAATAATAGCGAGGCGCTTAGGAATGTTACTTAGCCCTAATGCGCTTGTCGAAGTAAGGTAAGGGGTTTCAGCTAAGCCGGGGATGGGTGGTTGTGCGGGTCGGGCCCCGGTGCCGATAAAAGCACGGTCAAAGTGAACCGTTTGCTCACCGCCATCGCAAAGTGATACGGAAAGAGTTTCATCGTTTATAAAGCGGGCTTCGCCGTTAATAACGGTAATGGCGGAATTCTCTCTAAGAATACTCTGGTATTTGGATTCACGGAGTTCTTCTACCCGAGCCTGTTGTTGCTCGAGGAGAGCTGATCGATTTACCTTAAGAGTATGGGTACTTAAGCCTTTATCAAAAGGGCTTTCTCGCCGCAGTTGGGCGATATGAGCCGCTCGGATCATGATTTTAGACGGGACACAGCCAATATTGACACAAGTTCCGCCAATAGTACCTCTCTCAATGAGCGTCACTCGGGCACCTCCCTCGGTCGCTTTGAGTGCCGCAGCCATCGCACTGCCGCCGCTACCAATGACAGCAATGTGTAAATTGTTATTACTCATAACGGTTACTCCTTGGTCTTTCAGTTTTACAGCAGCTATAAGGCATTGTGATGTTTCATGACTGATTTTTTGGTGCCGTTGCTTTCAGTGTTGATGGGTATCCTGCATTTGTCGTTGCTTCAGTGAGCTGCTTAACTGACGTTTTTTCGTCGTCGAATGTCACGGTTGCATCCCGCTCTTCAAAACGGACATCGACGGCGCTCACACCTGCAACTTGGCCAAGTGCAGCTTTGACAGTAATTGGGCAGGTGACGCATGTCATACCGGGTACTGATAGCGTAACCGTTTTCTCAACCGCCAATGCGGGCATGCTAAACAGTAAAAATAAAATGGTTGTTATCATTGTTTTTTTCATCGTGTATTGCCTCCTAGTAAAACAAAGGAACAACATAGGGGTAAGCCAATGCTGTTAAAGTAAGCACCGCAACGAGCCAAAACATCACTTTGTAGCTCTTACGAGCATTTGGCGTTGCGCAGGTGTTATCAGGGTTGCAGTCATCAGCACGCCGGTATATTCGACGCCAGGCAAAGAATATGGCAATCAATGCAATGGTAATAAAAATGGGTCGATAAGGCTCAAGTGCTGTGAGGCTCCCAATCCAGGCCCCGGATACACCGAGTGCAAGTAATATGAGGGGACCCAGACAACACGCAGATGCCAGAGTCGCTGCGATCCCTCCCGCGAGAAGAGAGCCCCGACCAGATTTTGAATTTGACATAAGAGTAACTCCTTCGGGCATTTTGCTTTAATGTGTTAATCTTAAACCCGTACCTCACTACGGAAGCAATAGCTATGTTAAAAAAACGCAACGTAATGACAATTGGCACGCTGGCCAAAACAGCCGGCGTGGGCGTGGAAACGGTGCGCTATTATCAGCGCCGAGGGCTAATGAGCGAGCCGGAAAAGCCGTATGGGGGGATCCGACATTACGACGAACAAGCGCTTGCTCGGCTTCATTTTATTCGCGCGTCTCAATGGCTTGGATTTAGTCTGGATGAAATTGGTGAGCTATTAACTCTGCAAGATGGCGCTCATTGCGATGAGGCACGGGAGCTTGGGGAGCAAAAGCTCACCAGTGTTCGTCGAAAGATATCGCACTTACAGCAAATTGAACGAGCGTTGAATGAGCTGGTGCAAAAATGCAGCGCCGGACACGGAGATGTCTATTGTCCACTGATGGCCTCGCTTAATGACGGGGTTGAGGACGCTACCACGGACAAACATAAGGTGCGTTAGTCTGTGTAGTAAAACTTTTGAGCGGAGTTCTTTAACTGAATTGCTTTATAGCTAACGCCAGCCATACACAAGAATCCCCATACCGGTTAGCACAAACGCCGTGCCAATCAGGTCGAAATTGGATAGTGGCGATTTATCGACAATTCGCAGCCAGACTATGGCAGTTAACACGTAAATACCACCATAAGCTGCGTAGACCCGCCCGCTTTCCGCCGGATGAAGTGTTAATAAGTAAGCAAATAGGGCTAAGCTTATTGCTGCTGGAATGAGCAACCAAACGGAATGCCCCTCTTTGAGCCATAGGTAGGGTAAATAGCAACCAACAATTTCTGCAATTGCGGTTGCGATAAATAAGCCCAGTGTTTTCATTAAAAATAATGCACTCATTATCAGTTGTCCCTACACGCTTCATCAGGATCTTCTAGTTCTACCGTTGTATGGCTTAAAGCATAGGGCGCAAGGACGTCATCGATGCGCTGTTTTAAATCGCTACGGGCCTCGATATCAAGGTTTTTAGATAACACCAAATGAACGGTTAATACATGCTCCTCGCCATCTAGTGACCAAAAATGCAGATGGTGTAGGTCAGCAACATGAGGTAGCTCCAGCAAAGTGTCAGCGACTTGTCTGTAGGTTTCTTTGTCCGGAGTTGCTTGTATGAAGAGTTTCAGCGTTGCCCACAGGTTGCGCAGCACATTCACTAAAATAAATAGAGTAAAACCAATCGACAGTAGCGGATCGAGAATTGGCCAATCCACAAACAGCAAAACAATACCAACGATAAGTACAGCGACCCAGCCGAGAACATCCTCCAGCAAGTGCCAGTTAATAACGCGTTCGTTTAACGTTTTGCCCTCTGACAATTTGTAAGCAGCAAATCCATTAACTGTAATGCCAACGACGGCTAAAGCAATCATGCCATCAGCGACGGGCATCTGAGGGTTCCAGAGTCTGGGAATTGCTTCCACAAGTACCCAGGCAGAGCCTGCGATTAACACAACGGCATTAATAAATGCACCGGCAAGATTCAGTCTTTTATAACCGTAGGTAAAGTGTTGGTTAGCCTGTTTTTTGCCAAGTTTATTTAGTATCCACGCGAGACCTAACGACAGGCTATCGCCAAGATCATGAACGGCATCAGCTAAAATGGCGGTACTGTTGGTAAGAAAACCACCAATGAACTCAATAATGGTAAAAACAAAGTTAAGCAGGAATGCCCAACCTAATCGGTTGGACGGCATGTCCTTTGAGTGATCATGGTTATGGTGATGTCCCATAATACGTTCCTCTTTTAATAAAAGGGGGCGACAATAACCGCCCCCTTAAATGCTATTGAACCCTAACGGCTCAGATCCTTAATTTTTTGTTTCGAAAACCAAGGATAGAGCACGGGTAAGATAACCAATGTCAGCAGAGTAGCTGATACCAAACCACCAACAATGACGGTAGCCAGTGGGCGTTGAATTTCAGCCCCTGCACCGGTTGCAAACAGCATGGGAATGAGTCCTAACGCTGAGGTTATTGCTGTCATTAATACCGGGCGTAGTCGCGACCACGCGCCATCAAACACGGCATCATTAACCGCATGCCCATCGGTTATTCTCTGGTTAATACTCTCGACCAGAACCACACCGTTTAGTACCGCCACACCAAACAGTGTGATGAAACCCACGGCGCTGGGCACCGATAAGTACTGTCCTGACACATAGAGTGCCACAATACCGCCGATGACTGCCAATGGTACATTCACCAAAATCAACATGGCTTGACCCATGGTGCCGAAAGCAAAATAAAGCAGCAGGGCGATGAGTGCCAGCGATATGGGAACGACAATGGACAAGCGCTCCTGTGCTCGTTGTTGACTTTCGAACTGGCCACCAATGTCGACTGAGTAACCGGTTGGTAAATCCACCTTCTCGTCAATCGCCTTCCTAATATCGGCAACCACGCTACCCATGTCACGACCCTGAACGTTCGATTGAATCACAACGCGACGCTGTACGTCATCACGACGGATTTGCGGTGGTCCTGATTCAATTGCGACGTGGGCGACTTCGCCTAAGGTTACCCAGGCCCCTGAGGGAGTTAACAGGCGTAACGAACGAATAGACTCCGGCGTATCGCGGAATTGCTTGGCCAGCCGCACGTAAATATCATAGCGCTCATTACCGCGAATGATCTGGCCTGCCGAAGCGCCACCCAAGCCATTGTCGACAACGCTCAGTACATCGGTGACATTTAAGCCGTAGCGTGAGAGTTGCTGGCGTTTCGGCGAAACCACGAGTTGTGCTTCACCTTTTATTTGCTCCATCGCTACAGCAACCGCCCCGTCAACTTGCTTGACGGCACCTTCTATTTCCTGGCCTTTACGGGCCAACACGTCAAGCTCGGGTCCAAATAGTTTGATGGCTAGCTGCGATTTTACACCTGAGAGCAGTTCATCAACCCGTGTTGCAATAGGTTGTGAAAAATTAAACAACAAGCCTGGGTGAGCATCTAGTTTTGCCTCCATTTTTTCTTGTAAGGCGTAGCGATCGGATGCCGTTGTCCATTCGGATTGCGGCTTAAGGCCCACATATATCTCGATGTTGCTGATAGGCTCTGGATCACCGCCCACTTCAGCTCGTCCAATGCGGCTGAGTGCGTAGGTGGTTTCCGGGAACGACATCAGGATTTTTTCAAGCTTCGGAGCCACCTCTAAGGCCGTTTCAAGGTTAGAGGAGGGGGCTAATGTCACGCGAATATTAATCGTGCCTTCTTCCAATTCGGGCGCAAATTCTGTGCCGAGACGAGGCACTAACACCAAAGCGCCGACAAACAGCACACCGGCCAGGGTAATAACAGCCTTTTTACTGCGTAACGCCACCGATAATAGTCTTTTATAACCATTATCTAGTGGTTTAAGCAGTTTATTTTCACGAGGCTTAATACCCCGACTGAAAAAGTAACTGGCTAATGCCGGTACAACCATGATGGCCACAAAAACCGCGGAGATAATGGCCAACATAATACTGATAGCCATGGGCTCAAATAATTTAGCTTCAACACCCTGAAAACTAAACAGTGGCATAAAGACCACCAAGATAATCATGGCGGCAAAGAATACCGGTCGTGCCACTTCGTTCGCCGCTTCCTTAACTCGCAGCTTGATACCATGGCTATCGAGTTTGGCTGCCTGAGGATCTGGGTCGCGGTGCTCTGTGCGTTGCTCGGCGTCGTCTTGGTGTTCACTATCCGGACGACTTAAGTGCTTAAAGATGTTTTCAACCATCACCACGGAGCCGTCGACCAGCATACCAATGGCAACAGCAATCCCGCCCAGCGACATCAGGTTAGCTGACATGCCCATCGCGGACATTACCATCAGGGCAATGGCGATAGAAACGGGAATGGACAGTAACACTAAAAAAGTAGCGCGTATGTTGAGCAAAAACAGTGCTAATACTGCGATAATAAAGACAAAGGCAATGAGCAGTGAATACGCGACCGTAGATACGGCTTTTTGTATTAAATCGGCCTGATCATAATACGGCTCAAAGGTGACACCCTCGGGTAATGCTTGCTGAATAAGCGGAATGCGCTTTTTAATACCGTCGATAGTGGCTTTGGTATTCGAGCCCATGCGTTTGAGCACAATACCCGATACCACTTCGCCCAGCTGGTTGACCTCGCCGTCGACTTTACGCGACATTGAGACCGCCCCCTGGCGAATTTCACTACCGATTTCGACGTCGGCAACCTGGCCCAGTGTTACGGAAACGCCGTCAACGGTTTTGAGCGGTATTTGTCGTATTTGTTGCAGGCCTTTTTTACCGCTATCCAACCAACCGGTGCCGCGAATAACCAACTGCTCCTGACCGCGGGGCATATACCAACCACCAACGTTACCGTTATTATTGTTGACCGCGCCCATTACGTCTTGCTGGGTAAGGTCGTAAGACAACAGCTTAGCGGGATTGAGGTTAACCTGATATTGCTTAACTTCGCCGCCAAAGGACAAGACTTCGGTAATTCCCTCAACGGGCATTAGTAGCAGTTTAACCACATAGTCGTTTAGACTGCGTAACTCCATACTGCTGACACCGGAGCCCGGTTCGGCAAGTAGCAGATACTGATAAACCTGGCCTAGGCCGGAGGAGTTAGGACCCATTTCGGGTGTACCTACGCCTTCGGGTATCAACTCCTTTGCCGCCTGCAGTCGTTCAAACACCAGTTGCCGGGCAAAGTAGATATCGACACTCTCGTCAAACACCACTGTAATGCCCGATAAACCTGTTTTTGAGATTGACCGAACCTCTTTGACGTCGGGCAGAGCATACATCACCGACTCTATCGGATAGGTAATCAGCTGCTCGACTTCGGTCGCTGCTAACCCGGGGGCCTCCGTATTTACCGTTACCTGAACGTTGGTAACATCGGGGAAGGCATCCAGATTAAGTTTGGGAATAACAAAAAATGACGCAATGCTGATGCTGAATAAAGCCAATACCAATAACAGGCGATTAGCGACAGCAAACTGAATAATGCGCTGAAACATACAACCTCCTGTTAGTGGTTATGTGGGTCAAAACCGCCTTTAGCGATTTGTGAGCGAACGAAAAACGCGCCGTTGTCTACGTATTTTGTGCCTTCCTTAACGCCTCGAATAACTTTCCACGGACCCTTTTCATCAACCAATTCGACTTTCTTCGGTTCAAACTTTCCGGGTTCGTGCTCAATGAATATCTGCCAGTCACCATCAGGGGCCCGCATTAAGGCTGAGTCCTTAACTGCAAGCACCGGTCCATCCGACTTGACTGAGAAATAAACATCCGCAAATAAACCAGGGTGTAATTGGTCCTTTTCGTTATTTACCGCAAGTCGTACCGTTCGGGTGCGGGTTTTATGGTCTATTGTGTGGCCTTCCTGAATGACTTTTGCCGCAAAGCGCTGATTGTCGACACTCACTGTAACAGGATCACCAAACTGCACACTAAGGTCAGCTGAGCCTGGTAGACGAGCATTAACCCACAAGGTTTCTTCTTGCAGCACTTCAACCAAGTGATTACCGGCATTAACTTGCTGGCCTTGCTTGAAGTTATCGCTAACCACAATCCCGCCAATTTCTGAGGTCAGTTGGTATTCGCCGACAGGGTAATCAGCATCACTTAAACGTTTAATATCACTGCCCGACATACCAAATGCTTTGAGTTGCGCTTGCGCTGAGGTAAAGGCGTTTTTCGCTTCGACAAAGCGTTTTTCACCTACCGTTGACTCACCGAGTGACTGCACGCGTTGCCATTCGTTAAGTGTGACCAAATACTGACTTTGCGCCTCCGCCATGGTGGCGCTGAAGAGGGTTGCCAGTGGCTCACCTTTTTCGACGTGATCGCCAATACTGACAAAACGTTTGAGAACGGTCGAATCGATGCGCGGACTCACGATATAGCTATTAAAGTCGTTAGCAACCACCTCGCCCGGGGCATAAACCGGATATTCAATGACTTGAGTTTGCAAGGTTCGCGTGGTGATATCTGCCATGGATAGCTGCTTGCTGGATAGCTCCACGCCTGAGCTTTCCTTATGTTCACCTTGCTCGTGTTTGCCTTCTTCCTTGTGGGTATCTTCTTTTTCGTCGTGTCCGTGTTCATCCTGCGCCATAACCGAAAAGCTCAGCGCAAGTGCTATTGCTGCGTATAAAGGTTTTACTGACATCGTTTACTCTCCAATCTCTGCGTTTGTTTGCTGGCTTAACGGCGATAACGTCAGCGCTTTACTGAGTTCGCCCGAACGGTACAACCATTCAATGGCGGCCAACCGATATTGTGTTTGCAGCGCTATCCCTGCAAATTGGCTATCGAGCTGCTGTTGCACAGCGGTGAGGTAGTCGGTGGTGGATAGGTCACCGGCGAGCCAGGACTGTTCAATCACCTGCATCGACTCATCCTGCCGAGATTGAAAGTCTCTTTGCCAGCTTTGCCACTGTTTTTTCACAAAACGATAATTGTTAAGAGACGATTTCAGTGCTGCTTGCCATTGTTGCCTTAGTGCAATCAAACGTTTTTCTTCAGCAACAGCTTCGCTATTGGCTGCGCGCACCGCATCGCTGTAGTTATTGCGAACCTGTAGTGGAATGCTGAATGATAAGCCAATTACTGTTTCGTTATCGCTCTCGCCCGCTTCGACGCCTACGGTTGGGTTGGCGGTGGTTAACGAGCGTTTCCAGTCGACATCGGCGCGCTTTAATTGCCATTGCAGGTAAGCGGCTTTTAACGCTGGATGTTGTTGCCAACGAGCCGTTAACGCAGGTTCAACGTTAAATAGCTCCTCATTAATGGAGAGTTGACCGACATCAGACGTTGTTAGCAGAGCGTTTAACTCTGCTTCAGCGGATTGCAGTTGTTGATAAGCCGCTGCCGTTTGTTGCAGTTGCCGACTTAGCGCGAGTACCGTCAGTTGTTCGTCGACGGCACCTAAGTCACCGGCTTTACGTCGTTCGGCAACCAGGCTTATCGCCTGTTTAACGATTTTCTCTTGCTGCTCAGCCAGTGCGTAACGCTGTTTTGCGTCCAGCCATTGCACATAGGCATTCAACAAAGTTTTAGCATGCGATGTCGCCGACTGGCGATAAATACTCACTGCCATAGCCGTCATGGCGTCACTCTGACTGGCCCTTGCTTCATTGCGAGTGCTCCAGTCCAGCGTCTGGCTTAGACCAACAGCGTAATTATTGATGTCACCCTCGCGCTCTAAGCGTGACGATAAGCTAGGGTTGTACAAAGGCTGATTTAATTGTTTGCCCTGTTGGATCAGCGCTTCAGCCTGCTGTTGAGCGGCTTCAACACTGGGGTGTTGCTGCACAGTTTTTTGCCATTGCTCGGGCAACTGTTGTGCATTGGCGTAGCTTGAACTTATTGCCAGACTTACGGCAACAAACAAGCGTTTGCTATGTGTCGAAAACGGACCCATAGATAGACTCCTCAGTCATATTACTGCGTAAAATAATGATTTCTTGCGCTGCTAACGCAGCTTATTAGGCAGTTATGAGGAGATGGGAGGCCGGAACAGCGGAGATGATAGAGGGTTAGTGTAAAACTCAGTATACCCAGGACGTATTGTGCCCATTCGTGGTAACGCGAGAGTTTTTTCAGCCTTCATGGCATATAAATGAAATGAACCATGGCAGTGACAGCAATGATGGCAGTCAAAGCTGATTTCGCCACTTTTAGGTAGGTTTCGCTTATCGATGTGCGATTCGTCATGCTCAAAATTGAGGTGTTGCTCAGAAGATGACTGGTGAGATTGATGCACGTCAGCAACCGACTGACTGATTTGAGTCAGAACGGCAGCAATCACTAGTAATAAAAATCCCAGTCTAAGCATCATTACCTACGGTTTAAAAAGACGTCACTACGGTACATTAATTAAAAGTCGTTCTCAATCAAAGCTTGAACTTCCCATAATTTAAAAGATATATCATCAAAAAGAGTGGTTCTGTTTTGATTACTACTAAGTTCCTAAAATAAGGAATTGGGAACAAGCAAACCCACTAAAAACGGGCTATTTACCCCTTTATACCCTCTTAAGTACTCAAAATCACGTTTTACAGCAAAAAAGGAACTCGATCATGGCCGAAGTACAAGCGGTTAAAGATCTGGATACCGTGAAGCTGATTAGCTACCTTCTCAAACGAACTTATGGTCAGCAAATTGCGGACGTTTGGGATGTAGGCTTGAACCTGGCATTACGGATCTCGGATCTGCTATCCATCAAGTTTGAAAATATACACGATGAGCGTCTGACCTTGGTTGAGGGAAAGACGTCAAAACAAGCGACTATTAAATTGAACGACAAAGCACGGTCTATTATTGGTCGCATTAAAGAAGAGCATCCCGAGCATATCTACCTGTTTCAGTCTTACCGGAACCAATGGTCCAAAGGTTTGGACGAGGCCCCGATTAGCCGCCGTTACGTTTCGCGGGCGTTCGCGGCGATAGGGGAGGAGGTTGGCATTAAACTTGGAACTCATTCAATGAGAAAGACCCGAGGCTATCACCTTTATAAGAACACAAACGACATCGCCAGGGTAATGAAGATGCTACGTCATAGCTCTGAGGCTGTGACGCTGCGTTATATTGGCATTACTCAGGAAGATGTTGACCGGGACTTTGCTGAATTAGAGCTATAGGGGCTGAGTGCCCCTATTTTTTGTTTCGTATACCTAGAGTAACAACCAAGCGAAATTAAAACCTATATCACCTAATGGCAGTTACGGCTGCAGTTAATTAACTGTCAATTAGGAGAACATTTATGCCGAACGTAACGGTCGTATACACCAAGTCAGAGCTAGAGCGAGCTATCGAAAGGCAAGACAAAACGATAGCCGTAAAAAGCGCGTCGTTGGCTGATGACGTGAAAACATTGAAGTCAGCATCGTCTGGTGCTTTTGCGCTAGCTGTTGGCTCAGCTGGAGTCTTTGCCACCAACTTCTGGAATCCGCTGGGATGGGGCTCAGGTATTATCGGGACCTTATCTACTGGCTCACTGATCACCGCCATAGTGGCGATAGGGCTTAGCACAACGTTGCTGTTTGCTATTTACAATGACTATTCAATAAAAGGGCGAACGTCGATTCGACTGGCTGGTGGTAATAGCATCGATGCCGACCTGGTTATGGAGAGGGACTAGGTATGGGGAGCATGAGACGAAACATTATTGCCGTTAAAACGCATCCTGGTGAGGTTCGTTTTGTCGCGGTTGCTTCTATCGAGCGTGTGGAAGCGTTTGGTAATTACGTGAAGATTTACTTCGGTAACGAACGAGTGCTCCATCGAGCAACGCTATCGGATATGGAAGAAATACTGGATGAGAGATTCATTCGAATCCACCGAAGCCATATTGTAAAACGTGATCATTTGCGAAAGCTGCTATCAGAGCTAGGTCGATATCAAGAAGTTGAATTAGCTGACGAAACAGTGCTTCCGCTTGGCGGCAACTATAAGCGCCAGCTAATGATAGAGCTTGGGTTGTAAGGGATAGGCTCAGGGTGAAGTCACTCTGAGCTTATTTTTTGTTTTGGGAGCCTGTGCGACCGCATCGTCTCGCATAACGACGATGTCTGCTGGTACATCGATACCAAGCTTTACCTGGCCATCTTTGACCCTACAAACAGTGACGGTTATGTCATGACCTATTGTTACCTTCTCGGATAAACGGCGGCTGAGAATAAGCATATTGAAATCCTTTTCAATGGTTGATTTCGAACTTATAGAGTAACCATATTTACGTATAAGCGTACTACAAGTCGAAAAATCGGATTTCTATTGAGTCCGCTGTTCGCTCAAAGCGGACGAACCCTAGCGACAGTTCAACACGTTAATTCAACCATTCAGTCAGAAACACAGTGACACTCAGCTTCAGGGCTTTAATAATGTCTGCATAACCAAAAGCAGCGGACATACCGATGCCAGAAATCACTAAAAAAGAACTGTTTATTGCATTACTCGGGTTAAGTTTTATCAGTGCCACGATTACCTTTCTCGACTGGTGGCAACGAGGGCAGGCAGGAACCAATGACGCTCTGTTAGCTGGGGCTGTTGCGATTGTCTTCCTATTTTGGGTACCTATTTCTTCGGCTGTATTCGCTATCAAAAGGCTCGGCATCAACAATATTTTCTATGAGCTGCTTCTATGGTTTGGCTGCTTTTATATCGGCTATCGAATCTGGGGCTTTGCTCTAGCAGGCATTTATCCAGGTGTTGAATTTGGTTGGCTTGACGTCTTTTTCATGTCAATTCCCTGGGCTATTGGAACGTATATTCTTTATCGTGCCTACAGAGCCTACAAAGCATTACAAACCGAACGTTTGCTGCGCCAGCATGCTGAGTTGAATCAACTCAAGCACTCCTTGCATCCTCATTTCTTGTTTAACAGCCTTAATACGTTAACGGCTTTCATTACGTCGAATCCGAAAAAGGCAGAGCTGCTGACTCACGATTTAGCGTCCGTGTTGCGACATATCCTAGATACGAATAATGTCGATACCATCAGCCTCAAACATGAATTAATGATCCTACAAAAGTGGCTGAATATAGAGCGTGCTAGGCTCGGTGATGATTTGAAAATCGATATAGACATTGATGAAGCAACTCTAGATGTGCAGATTCCCCCGTTTTTGTTGCAACCAATACTGGAAAACTCAATTAAACATGCCACGCGGCTTCCAATTGAATTAACGTTAGCGTGTAGAGCTCGTGGCAGTGCTTTGCAGGTTATTATCCGCGACAATGGTCCCGGTTTTCCTGACACAGTTCTGGCTACTCAACTTGAAAACTTAAAGCATTCGGGACTCGGTTTGAGCACGACAATCCGACGGATTGGTCTTATGCGCCATGCCAATATCCAGCTGTCGAATAACCCAGAGTCTAAGGGAGCGGTTGTCAACATCAGCTTGGAGTCCAATCATGATTAATACCCTTTTTATCGTTGACGATGAATACGCAAGTAGACTGAAGCTGAATCAGCTTATAAGTGCATTACCCGAGTGGCGTATTGAAGCCAAGCTAAGGTCCGGAGAGGAGCTTTTTCAGCGTCTTTCAGAGTCACAACCCGATGTCATTTTACTCGATATTAATATGCCAGGACTGAATGGAATCGATGTGCTGTCGCAATTAAACCGGCAACACTGCAATAGCGAAGTTATCTTCACAACGGCACACAGCCGTTATGCCGTTGAAGCCTTCAACGGTGCCGCCGCTGATTACGTTCTCAAACCGATTAGCCTACAACGACTTCAGCTCGCACTTGAACGAGTCGCTGAGCGGCTGCGACTAAAACGAGCCCAAACGCTGCCACAAACATTGATTAGTCAGGTGGGGCAACGTATGAAAAACGTAGGAATTGAGGATATCGATGCCATTATTATCGACAACGGGACGCAAGTGGCCCATTGCGGTTCGCAGACTTACCCTTTAGACAAGACATTAACTGAGCTGGAGCAACAACTGCCAGCACACTTTCTCCGTGTCCATCGTGGCGCAATCATTAATCGGCTTCGATTGAGCGAAGCCGAGCGCTGGCTTAATGGGCGCTTGCTCTTAAGATTTATTCACTCCGAGCTGGAAGTATTAACCAGCCGAAATGGCGCACGCCAACTAAAAAGGCACTTAAAGGTGTAGTGCTTAACCCTAAAAAATAAGGAAAAATAATGAAAAAATTAATAACACCATTTTTACTGGTGGGGGCTCTTGCGTCCTGCGAAAACGCACCAGCACCTGATTTATACACCAATTACATTAGCGACGGAGAAGCACACCCGTTAGTCATTTTGGTAGGAGGAAGTGACGGTGGTAATTACTTTGCCAATCCAAATATGAAGCCGTTGATGGATAGATATCACGATTATGGATTCTCTGTTGCATCAATGGGTTACTTTGATACGTTGGGAACGCCCGATAGCCCTATTGAGCTGTCTTTAAACGAAATTGACGCGCGTATTAGGGCAATAACTGAAGACTCGAGCATTAAAGGTCAGTGTGTTGCACTTCTCGGTTTCTCAAAAGGTGCGGAATTATCTTTGTTGCTTGGCAGCCATTTTAATACGGTTAATCACATTGTTGCTGCATACCCGAGTCATGTTGTCTGGAATGCAGTGAAAACACCAATGAGCTATTCAAGCTGGAGCATCGACGGACAGCCACTACCTTACATTGAGGCCCCTTTATTATCTTTTGACATGCTATCCGGAATTTTTACCGGTGAGTACCGAAATGCCTTTACTGACGCTTTATCGGAAGCTTCCCCAAAAGAGTTAAACGATGCTGCAATTCCTGTCGAGAAGATTAAAGGCTCGGTTACGCTGGTCTCAGCAAGGCAAGACCAAATTTGGCCTTCATTCGAAATGGCTAATAAAATTGAACAAAGGTTGTCAGATAATAGCTATGAGAACCCCGTGCTGCATATCGATTTGGATGGAGACCATTACAGTTATAACAAAGAAACAATGGATACTGTCTTGACTCATCTAAAACGTGTCATGGGTTCGGAATGTAACTAAGTATAAGCCAGCGTGTTTGCTGGCTTGCACTGACTAAGAATAAATCCTAATGGAACGGTTATCGAGTTTAAACCAGAACGAGCTATCGAAAGACCCGTCAATTGCTGATAATGTATTTCATTAACGGTCTACTTTTAATAGCAATCATAAGGACATGAAAATGTTAAGAAAAACGTATCTTCTTGTTGTGGCTGCAGCCATCGGAATATTGACGTTTCCCCTGTCTTCGAACGCTCAGGATGAGGTTTCTTTACTAAAATCGGATACCTGCTTTACGGGGCCCTTTTCCAGTTATGAACGCTGGATGAATGTAATTTCCGGCGGAAGCCGTGAAAAAGCCGAGGACTTTGAAGAACGATTAACGAGAAATACCGCCTTTTACAAAAAGGAGCAGTTTGAAAATTATCGAGAAACGATAGATTGCCGCACCATGATCTACAAAGTCGACGATGCCATCGTCGACGGTTTTTATATTGCGCCATCAGATCAATCAGACTTACCGGTCGTAATTTATAATCGGGGTGGCAACGCAACTTATGGCGCTTGGATATTTGGGAATGTTTATCTGCGGCTGTTTGATATAGCAAAAGAGCATAATGTTGCGATTTTTGCGACGAATTACCGTGGTGTTTTTCCAACATTACCTGGTAACGATGAGTTTGGTGGTGAAGACGTTAAAGATGTGCTGGCGTTGCCTCAGTTGTTTAGCGAATTTCCCGCCGTAAATCCAGAGAAGGTTGCCGTATATGGAGAAAGTCGTGGTGGTATGCAATCACTATTGGCATTAAAGCAGGGCCTGCAAGCCGATGCTGCGGTATTGTTTGCCGGACAATATGACTTTGTGGAAGCACTGAAACATCGACCGGAAATGGAAAAGGTGTATAGAGCCAGAATTCCGAATTATGAAGAGAACAAAGCAGAGGCGTTGAAAAAGCGGTCAGCAATCCACTGGGTTGGTGAAATTGATAAGGATATTCCGGTTTTGCTCATTCATGGCGAACAGGATCAGCGGGTTTTGGTTGATTCAAGTATCGCGTTGAATAAGGTTCTGGAAGCGGAGGGCTTTAAACATAAGCTTTCGGTTTATGAAGGTCTTGGTCATCAGTCAGCCCCCAAACGAAAGCAAATAGTCGCAGAAATGATCTCGTGGTTTAAACAACACTGGGACTGATCCGTTAACAACGGCGAGGGTTGGCCGAGGTTGAACCAAATCGGCGGGAGATGAATGATTTGTAAAAAATTCATCTCCGCCAGGTGCTTATCGCATTACCTTGCTACACCAACACACGTTCAATATCGTCATCGATTTTAACGGTGGCGATGTCGTCGGCGCGGGTTTTACCGCGGGTTAAAATGGCGAGAGGCTGATGGCATTCATTGGCCTGGCGGGCGAAGCGGTAACCGGAGAAAACCATTAATGACGAGCCAATAACCAATAAGCCACCGCTGTCCGTTAACGCTTGTTTCGCCGCCGCTACGCGGGTTTTGGGAACGGTATCGCCAAAATAAACAACGTCTGGTTTTAAAATGCCTCCGCAATTCAGGCAATCAGCAATTTGGAATTTTGAAAAATCGGTTTCAATGTCCGCGTCACCGTCCGGTAGAGCCGTGGCGTCCATGTCGGCAAATTCGGGGTTAAGTGCCAGGCAGCGCTCATGCATATCAAGCCGCGGTGATTGTGCTCCGCAACTCATACACACCATATCATTGGCATAACCGTGCAGATTGATAACGTCGGTAGCGCCGGCTTTTTGGTGTAAACCGTCGACATTTTGCGTAATGATGGTACCGATCAATCCTGCCTGTTGCATCTTAGCCAATGCCCGGTGAGACGCATTGGGCTGAGCATGAAAAAGCACTGGCCAGCCATGCAATGCACGCGCCCAGTAACGCTTGCGGAGCAATTCGTTGGTCATAAAGTCGCGGTGCTGTATGGGCGGCGAGCTTTTCCAGTTGCCATTGTGGTCACGGTAATCAGGGATGCCCGAAGCCGTGCTTATCCCGGCCCCGGTTAATACGGTTACCGGTTGATTTTGATGTAAGAAATCCAGCAGTTGTTGTTTGTTCGATATCATTGGTTTAAATAGCGATTTATCGTCAGAACGAAAGCCTATATGATCATGAAAAACAAAGGAACCGGATGCGCGAAAGATATGACAATAACAGCGGGTATTTACGAACATTATAAAGGCAACCGTTATCGGGTGATTGATACGGTGACGCACAGCGAAACAGAAGAACTTCTGGTACTCTATCAACCCCTTTATGGTGAGCAGAAATTATGGGTTAGACCCTATGCGATGTTTACTGAGTCAGTCACTATTGATGGACGCACGGTTGCGCGGTTTCGTTTTATCGGGGAGTAATTGAGCGGCATGCAAAAACTTTTTTTAACCTACATTGGTGGCACCGCTCCCGGCGCTAATATTGAATTGCACGATGTCCGTTTTGTTGTTGGCGAGAGCATGGAACAAACGTATCCGGCGATTCGCGCCGGCTGGTTTGGCACCCAAAAAGGCCTTCACCTCGACAGTTACGTGCAGTTGCATCACGTTGATGGCTATCGCATTGAATTGTCGCAGGAGGCACCGCAGGATTCAGCCAAAAAGCTGTTTTTTGTTAATTTTGGCGGCTATTTCGACGGTAAGTTGGCGGAGTTTCATGATTTTACGTTAGTCGTTGCCGATTCGGCTCAGGCCGCAAAAGCGTTGGCTAAAGCGCAAGTGCTTAAGCGCGGGCTGGCGGGCGCCGAACAGGTTCATAAAGACGATTTAATCGCCGTTGATGACTGTCTGTGTGTGGATCTTATTGACAACCATCACATTCACTTACATTACGATGGCCAGCAGCAAGCGCTCGTTCCCGACTGGAAGGGCTATCAGCCACTACCTTAAAAGAGGCTAGACGCGGACATGATTAACATTTCTCAGCGGGTCGAAATCGCTGAACATGAAATTGAGTGGCAGTTCATCCGTTCCAGCGGCGCCGGCGGCCAGAACGTCAATAAAGTTGCGACGGCCGCGCAATTGATTTTCGATATTCAGTCTTCGTCACTACCGGACTTTTATAAGCAACGGCTACTTAGGCTCGCTGACCACCGCATTACGCAAAGCGGTAAGATCATTATCAAATGCCAGGAAACTCGCAGTCAGGCGCGTAATCGTGAGCTGGCTCTGGAGCAGCTGATCGAGCTTATCGGCAGCGTTGCGCGGGTGCAGAAAAAGCGCATTGCCACTCGGCCCAGTAGGGCAGCTAAGGAAAAGCGCCTGCAAAGTAAAAAACAGCAGGGACAGAAAAAAGCGCTGCGCAAGAAAGACTTTTAACATCAACATCGTGCCTCATGAAAAAAACATCAGAATCAAGCCAGAAAATGTCAGAACCATCCTACGGAATGCAGGATTCACCCACGACCGTCAAACATTTGCTGATTGTGCACGGTTTCGGCGCGTTGTTCGCCATCCTGTATTATTTTTATAAGGTGAGCCAACAGCCGACCGCGTTTCGCAAGGCGCTGGCCGATGCCACAATCGAGTCGACTATTCTGGGCGCCTGTTTTTTTGCTACGCTGCTTATTATTAGCCTGATGACCGGCAATGTTGTCACTCGTTTTGGCTTGTTGTCGATTAGCGAGGCCAGACTGGCAGTAACCATTGCACAGGCTGGATTAGCTGGCTTCATGCTCTTTCATTTGGGGGTTGTCTGGTACTTAGTGAACATCACCTAATTACATCATCTTTACAAAGGACATACCCCATGCAACGAATCGATTTGTCGCTTGTTTACGGGCTGACTTTCCTGCTGGTTTTCCTGGTGTCGGGCTGCTCAAGTAACTCGGTGACGATTCATGACAACGGTAAGCAGCCGTACGATCAGCAGACTCGCCAATTTAGCAATTTGTATGTTGGCGAAAAGGACTATCCGCTAACCTGTGGTGATGATTGCTACGCTCCGCGAGAGGAACTCACTTGTCGTGAAGGCGTGTGTCAGTATCAGGGAAATTACTCAGCAGCGCAGTACGAAGGCGCTTTTATTGTGCAATGGTTTGGCCATGCGCAGTTTGTTGTTGCGACGCCCTCTGGTGAACGGTTTCTGATTGACCCAGTGTTTGAAGAGTTTGACTGGCCGATAAACTGGCTGCATGCCTGGTTTAATGGAGACTATCGATCGCATTATCCGCAATTTAATCAAGATAATCGACAAGCCACTGACGCTGTGCTGTATTCGCATGTGCACTATGATCACTTCAATAAAAGTGACATTAAATCGCTGGGTAGTAATAAGGAGTATTTTGTGCCGCTTAATGTTGCTCCTCATATACCGGCGATGGGTGCATCGATTAACGAGATGGGCTGGTTTTCGAGCAAAGCGTATAAAAACACGGAAGTCGTTGCGCTGCCGGCGCATCACTTCAGCAGTAGAACGTTTATTCCCTTTATTTACGACGACAGCAACCGGACATCCTGGAACGGGTGGTTATTGAAAAGCACGGGCAAGACGTTGTTTTTTGCAGGAGATACCGGCTACTCGAAGCATTTTAGCGATATTTTTCAACAGTATGGCGCAATTGACGTGTGTCTGATGCCGATCGCGTCTTATCACAGTGACGATCATCCTAAATGGTATCGCTACGTCCACATGACGCCGGAAGATGCTGTGACGGCTGCCAAGGATTTGCGTTGCAAAGTGATCATTCCATGGGGATACGGCAACGCCAGTTGGGGTATGGGAGACAAGTCGTCTCACGCGCCTTTGTTGCGCTTTCTGGCGATGCTGGAACAGACTGAGGTTCAGACTAAGGTCGTGATACTGGATGAAAAAAGCCACAACCATAAATAAGCGGCCGCCATGCTCAACAGGGTGATAGGAATCCCTACGCGGGCAAAGTCGTTGAAGGTCAGAAACACGCGCTGCTGAGCGGCTCGTTCCGCAGTAATGATGTTGGCCAGACTGCCGGTAATCAGCAGGTTACCGGCGAGGGTGGTGAACAGTGCCAGCCACTGAAAAACGATTTGCGGCAGAGTATCGACCAGTTTTAGTAACAGCATAACGGCGGGAACGTTGCCAATGGTATTGCTACTGAGAAGAGAAAACAACGCAGCACTCCATTGTGTGGTCGGCAACCAGCCGGCCTCGCTGAAGCTGGCAACCAGCTCCGTTACGGCAGGCGCGTTGGCAAAAGCTCCCGTGACAATAAACAGTCCCGTCATCATGATCAGCAAGTTGATATCAACGTCTTTCAGCAAAGTGGCTGTGTGCATACGACCCAAAATGCTCAAGCCGGCGGCCGCTGTTAACGCGACTTGATAGCCGTGCCCGGGCGCAACGATGAAGCCGCCAACCACAACCACGAGTGCACCCAGTGATAAAATGGTGGTGAATCGATCAACAGCATGGCTGTTGCTGAAGGTGTTCTGTTTGTCGGGCGTCGGTACCAGCGCATCGCGATAAACCCATTGCAACACGGCGTAGATGATGACCACTGTGGTCAGAGCGGGCAGACCTGCAAACAGCGCATAATTGATAAGCGAGAGTTGGCCAACGTCGGCAAGCAGGATGTTCTGCGGGTTGCCAATTAAACTGGCCGATGAGCCGGCGTTAGCGGCAAATGCCAAACCCAACAGATGCGGTTTTGGGTTTATTTTCTTTGCGGCACAGATTTCACACAGTAACGGCGCCAGGGCAAATACCACAATATCGTTCACTAACACCAGTGAAAACCCACTGCTTAACGCTAAGCTGACCAGCAACATCCGTTTCGGCGATACTTGTGGGTGGGTCATGCGTGCGGTGAATACACTGAAGGCTTGGGCATGTTGCAAATGCGCACCGATGATCATCAATGAGAACAGCGTCAGCAGAACTGGCAGCTCGACCAGCTTTTCGACATTCTGCAACGGCACGATACCGCCACCCAGCAATACCATAGCCCCGATGAGTGCTATCCCGGTGCGGTTGATGCGGGTGCCTGGCAGTCTACCTAGTGCCATTACCAGATAGGTGATCAGAAACACGATGGTTACAGTGGTCATTAGCAAGGCTTCTCGTCAGTGGGCTAGCGGCAATCGGATGGGTTAACGGCGGATACCAACCACCATCCTGCAGTCAGCAATGGCGTTATCATCGCTCATCGGGGTTAACGTTATCACGTCGATTTTACCTAAATTATCAGAGCGAGTTTCACGCGCAATACGATAATAGAAATTGACGTATGGTTGTTGGTTGTGTAACCGCAGATACGGTGTATCAGGAATTTCCCAGCGTCCGCTAAGCTGGCGACCATTCTGTTGATAGGTAAAGTGCTTGTCGTCACTCAATGTCAATGACGCATGGCTATCGCAGCGCTCAGTTTGGTAATGCTGAGCGTACCTTAGCGCGGATGACGCAAGCGATGCCGCGCCGGGTGGTAGCAGGTATAAACCGAGACTGTTTTGTTTATACCAGTGGTTACCTTGCTTCAACGGAATCAGCTGTAACGAGGAGTAACCTTCTTGTTCGAGCGTTTTTACGACGTTATCTAACGCGTGTTCATCCAGTAGCAACGGGCTGTACATAACAGTAGAACGCTCTACGTTTGCCGGGAAGGGAATGTTTACCGATGTCACGTCAAAGCCTCGCTCGGCCATAGCATGACGAAGTGAGGCGGTGTTTTCATCGGTTAAATAACGCTCATTGAGATAAATGCCCGGCGACTTGGAGCAACCGAGTAATACCAGCGGGATGAACGTTAGTAGCCATTTCATGTTACCCAGCCAGGTGCCGTTAGCTTATTCGGAAACTCGCGCGAAGGACGCCAGCTGTTGTTTCAGTACGCCATCAACGATGGGGGCCAGTTTGGTGAAATCGGTGGTTGGGTAGCCACCGACAATATAATCCAGCGTTGCTTTATTGTCGGCGAAGGTTATCGTCATGGTTCCGCTCATACCCAGTGACTGCAGCGGACCTAAGCCGCCGGTAAGGCGCAGTGCTTTGCCCGGGTCAACGTAACTTACTTGCATGTGCAATGCTTGCTGGTCACCCTTGAGCTCGCAAAAACAGCCGCCTGCAGTGGCATCTATCGACAGCTTACCGGCATCACCAAACCACGTGTGATCGTTAAGCCACCATTCATCAATTTCATCAACAAAGCGGGTGTAACCATCGGCTGCCGAACCGTTAAACGATTCTTCGATTTTTATCTGAAAGCCGTGTTCGGAGGATGAAAGCACATCGGCGTTGCTGGTAGTAGAAAAAAGCACAACGCAACTGGCAAGAGCGATTTTTAGGGTTGTTGTCATTTTGCAGTCCTGTTTGTTACAAACGAGGTTCAGTATACAAAAGGTTTGCGTAGACAAAAGAGCAACCAGAAAAAAATACGCTGTGCTTATCGTCCGTTAAGCCGAATCCTCTTAATCGTCTACCGACGCTGCTCCCGCCTTCCAGGGACCAAAGGCAATAAAGTACAGTAACACGATATTAGCGAAGGGCACCAGAATCAGTAAGCCAAGCGGGCCGGGATAGCCAATACGCTGACACAGTTTCCAGGCGGGAATGACGAAAATAATGCCAACAACCAGCATCCATAAGAAACCGATGCCTGCAAACATTTCATGACCCATCATAAGTCTGTCTCCCAATTTGCGATACACTTAACTGACGTTAGTCGGTAATCGACGCTTTTGCAAAGAACACGGTGGCGTTACGCGATTTGTTATAATTTCAATAGTATCTTAAAGTACGTTACAGCTTCTGATAAACCGATTGGCTGTCGCTTCTGTCGTGAGGCGACAGCCTTTTTATTTGTCGTTTGAGGAATAACAGCGTGCAAAACACACGAGTAAGCCGTTGGCGGGTCTGGCACCGCTGGCTATCGTTAATTTTTGGTTTGCAGATGGTCATCTGGGCTATCAGCGGGGCCTACATGGTCTTTTTTGATTTAGACTATATTCACGGCGATCATTTGGTCAGAGATATCCGTGAATCCTTGCCGCGCGAGGGCAAGGTTGCGAGTTTGGATAAGGTGTTAGCGCGTTATCCGGATGCACAATCAATGGCGTTGGAAACCCGTTGGCTTAATGATCGCCTGCGCAAGGTTTACAGCATTGACACAACAAGCGGCCAATTATTGATCGATGCTGAGTCCTTAGCGGTTATCGACATTTCCGAGCGGGATATCCGCGCACTTGCGAATCGTTATTATGCGCAGAGCCAGTCATCCATTGAGTCCGTGACCTATCTGACGGATAACCCACCGGCAGAAATTAGCCCTCGTTTATTGCCGGTTTGGCAGGTCAATTATGATGATTTTGGTAACACCAGTCTGTATTTGTCGGACACCACCGGTGAGTTACTGGTCAAGCGACATACGTTCTGGCGGGGATTCGACATCTTCTGGATGTTGCACATTATGGATTACGACGAGCGGGTGGATATTGAAACCTGGTGGCTAAAAGCCTTTATTATCGGCACTTTTATTTTGCTGATAACGGGTACTGTGTTGTTGGTTTATACGGTTCGTTTTAAAACAAAGCCCGCCGGAGGACCCCAATGATGCGTTTTATGCAGTGGTTGCACCGTTGGGTGAGCTTAATCCTGGTAGTGCAGGTGTTGCTGTGGCTGGTGAGCGGGTTGTTCTTCAGTTTCATGGGGCACCACGCGATGTCGGGTCATCAATACAAGACCGGCGCTGTCTCTGAGCGGCTGAATCAAGCCGAAGTGGCGATTGACTTTACTGAGATGCACGACCGGTTTCCTTCTGCTCATTCAATCAAACTGGTGAATGTCTCAGGTAAAGGGCAGTATCAGGTGACGTTGGCCGAACAGAGGCTGTTTATCGATGCCAACACGGGTCAACCTTGGGAGACCGACACGACATTGGCAACCGAGCTGGCATTGAGCAGTTATGACGGCCCCGGTCAGTTGAAGCGTGTGTCGGCGGTTAGCGGCAGTGACGAAGTGAAGGGCTGGCAGGGTGCTGGTTTTCGCGTCGACATGGCGGACGATTTAAATACTCGAATCTATGTTGATGCCGCGTCCGCGCGCGTCGTCGAGCATCGCAATACGCCGTGGGCCATCGCCGACTGGGCCTTTCGTCTGCATTTTATGGATTACAGTGGCGGCCGCAGCTTTAACCATTTGTTGATTTGGACGGCGGGTCTGCTGGCGCTTTGGTTCTCGTTGTCGGGCTTACTGTTACTCGGCAGAAATGTTGCAAAGGGCGATTTTAATCCGCGCCGGAACCGCACCTGGTTGGAATATTTTCAGCAGCAACAACAGCCCGTTGCCAGTGATTGCGGAGGGGGCGGTACCTGTGGATTGTGCAAAGTGAACCTGCGGGGTGATGATTTACCGGTCGCGACAGCCGCTGAGCGAGCGTTATTGCGGCCCGATGAACTGGCTGATGGTGTACGTCTGTCTTGTCAGCACAAGGTTTCAACCGCTTACGACGTGGCACCATTGCAGCAGTCGGTTAGGTCAGTGACGCTGAGGTTAGAACGACGCCGTCAACTGACACCGACGATGACGGAGTTGACGTTCGTCAGTTCGGTGGCGTTGGAGTATGCGGCCGGTCAGTTTATGCAGTTTCAAATTCCTCACAGTAATGACGTCATAACGCGCTATTACTCCATGGCGAATCGCCCTGACGGCAAACAACTGGTGTTTACGGTACGCAGGATTGATGCTCCGGGTGACGGTATACCGCCGGGTGTCGGTTCTAACTACCTGTGTGGTTTGGGTGTGGGAGCAGAAATCGAGGCGCTGGGACCTTTCGGCGACTTCCTGCTGACCGAGGCAAATGACCGTACGCAATTGTTTATCGGCGGCGGCGCGGGGGTGGCGCCATTACGCTCGCTGATGCAAACGGAGCTTGCCAGCGAGCAACCGCGCCGTTGCGTGTTTTTTTATGGTGCGCGCAACGTACGTGAACTGTGCTATCGGGAATCGTTTGAAATGACCGCAGGGTTGTCTTATACACCGGTGCTGTCTGAGGCCGAGGAAGGCGATGAATGGGATGGGGCGGTTGGCTATGTGCATGATGTTGCGCTGCAGTGGCTTGCTGAGGAAGACCTAAATCGTGTTGATGTTTATGTCTGTGGACCGCCAGCGATGTTAAAAGCAACGCTCACCGGGCTGGCCGAACTTGGTGTGCCGCGCAACCGTATTCGCTTCGATGACTTTGGTATTTAACGAATAAAGATTGATCCGATACCGGGTACATGCTTGCCTAATTTTGAGATTCTCAGCCATACTCAATTCGGTTGTTGACCGAGAGGAGACGGAGGATGAAAAGGGTTGAGAATAAAGTCGCTATCGTTACCGGTGGTAGCTTAGGTATTGGCCGTGCTACCTGTCTGGCACTTGCCCGAGAAGGCGCACAAGTTGCCGTTACGGACATAGCTGATGATGACGGTAAAAAGCTGGTTAATGAAATTGAAGCCGAAGGTGGCAAGGCCGGTTACTGGCATTTGGACACGGCGGACGAGAAAAGGGTCAATCGTGTGTTTGCGGATATTGCCGCAGCCTTTGGACGCATCGATGTATTGGTAAATAACGCGGGTATTGCCGGGGTTAACAAACCGACCCATGAAATCACCAAAGACGAATGGGATCAGGTTATGGACATTAATGTTCGTGGTGTTTTTTACTGCACCAAGCATGTGATTCCAACCATGAAGAAAGCGGGCGGTGGTAGCATCATCAATCTGTCGTCGATATACGGCATTGTCGGTGCTGCTGACCTGCCACCGTATCATGCCTCAAAAGGGGCCGTTACGTTGATGAGTAAGAACGACGCGTTACTTTATGCCAAGGATAAAATTCGGGTCAATTCCGTGCATCCTGGGTTTATCTGGACGCCGTTGGTGCAAAAACTGGCACAAGCCTCGGCGGAGGGTGAACAGGCCTTTCGAGCACATCTGGATACGTTGCATCCACTGGGGCATGTCGGTGAACCGGACGATATTGCCCACGGTATCGTGTATCTGGCGTCGGACGAGTCCAAATTTGTGACCGGCGCTGAGCTGGTGATTGATGGTGGTTATACGGCTCGATGAGGCGCTGCCTTTACAACTCAGACCGAACCTTTAAGTGGTCAATTTGTTCGGTCTGAGCCTTATCATTTTGAAAAAAAGAATTGATTATTTTTTGTTAATGATAGATGCTAAGCGACTGTTTTAGTTTGTTTTAACAGCATTTGTTAGGAACATTAGAGACCTTTGCATGGACGCAGTACATCATACCGAACGCCCCCAATTCTGGCGGGTCGCACAACGCTGCTGCATTATCGCCGGATCCGTTGATATTGCGTTCTTTGTGCTTTTTCTCTGGCTTAATTCGCCAATCCTTGCCTGGATAAATGTTCTTAGCGTGCTGATGTATGCCGGTGGCTATTTTGCTTACAAGTATCGGCGGAATGAACTTGGCAGCCTGCTGATCTGGGGCGAAGTTATCGGACATTCCGCGTTGGGGACGCTGTTGATCGGCTGGGACAGCGGCTTTCATTATTTCCTGCTGATGTTCGTACCGATTTTACCGGTTACCTCCACCCGTAAACGCGCCATTATTATGCTGCTCATGCTCTGGGGCTATTACATTGGTCTTTATTTAATGATGCAGGTGCTAAGTCCGTTACAGCCTGTGCCATCAGCGGCGTTGTCAATGGTTAACGTGTTTAACTTCAGCGTGGTATTTGCCATGTTCAGTTACCTCGCTTTTTTCTACGTCAAAACCATTGGTCTCGCGCAGCAACAGCTTAAATTCGCCGCCTCGCGGGATCCCTTGACCGGTCTGTTCAACCGTCGTCATATGGGCGATATTGTTAATAGCCTGATGAAACGTGTCGAAAAACACAACCACGCGCTGAGCGTGGCATTGATCGACCTGGATCGATTTAAAATGATCAATGACCTTCAGGGCCACAGTACGGGCGATAAAATTTTGGAAGATACCGCCAAACTGCTGGAAAACTCCATACGCCCCGGTGATTTGGTGGCGCGCTGGGGGGGGGGAAGAGTTTCTGCTGTTGCTACCGGGCACCTCCATCGTTCAGGCGCGCGAGGTTGCCGAACGAATTCGCAAAACCATCGAGAGTTATGGTTGGGAGCAGGTGATTGGCGATTCACTGACGGTAACCGCCAGCATCGGTGTGGCACAGCTTAAGTCCGGTGAAACCTTTAATTGTGCCGTAAAAAACGCAGACGTTGCGCTATATAAAAGCAAAGCTGCCGGCAGAAATTTAGTGATGAGCTATCACTGATTTACGCCATCCGCTGGATCGTTAATATTCAGCAAGGGACCGCGCTGCAGTAATGCGCTTAGATCATCCAGTGGCATGGGCTTAGCGTAGCCAAAGCCCTGCAGATACTGGCAGCCCGCGGCGCCGAAGTAATGGGCCTGGACTTGGGTTTCTATCCCTTCAATGACGATGCGTTTGCCCACAGAGTGGGCAAGTGTGATGATCGAACTGACCAACGGGTAGTGCCCCTCTGACTGCTCTACCTGCATAGTGAAAGCGCGATCGATCTTAAGGGTATCTACCGGCAGAGTATTTAAGTAAGACAAGCTTGAGTATCCGGTACCAAAGTCGTCAATCGCAATCTTTATTCCCTGATCACGAAGCCGGTTGAGCTGTTGATTGATAAAGTGCAGATCGCGAATAAACACGCTTTCAGTGATTTCGATACAGAGTTGCTTGAGTGCAAAACCGGTTTTGGTTGCCAATTTTTGCAACTCCAGAGGCATGTCCGAAACATGAAAATGGTGCGCAGAAATATTGACGGACAGGGTCAATGAGTGTTGCTTTGATAACTCAGCAAGATCAGTCATGGCTTGCAAAAGTACCCACTCGGAAAGCTGTTTGATTTGGCCCGTTTGTTCGGCGAGCGGAATAAACAGCGCTGGCGGCACCACCGAACCATCCGCTTTATACCAGCGAGCCAGAGCTTCGACCGCGACAATGCGGCCGTCAGTTGCGGCGACAATCGGCTGATAAAAGACGCGAAGTTCGCTCGCATCTAAGGCGTCCTGCAATTCATTCCGTAAGGTCAAAGAGCGCTGATAGTGTTTTGCCATGTCGACGTTGAAAAGTCGATAATTGTTGCCGCCAAGCTCTTTAGCTGCCGTCATGGCGACATCGGCGGATTGAATGGCCTCGCTTGCTGAATGAGTGTGACGATCAACCGCGTAAACGCCGATACTGGCGGTCAGGTGGAGGGTGAAACCCTGAATGGTCAGTTTTTCGCGAATGGTTGCCAGCATCGACTGACATAAGGCGTCGATGTTAAACGCATCGGCACGGTGAACGAAAACAATGAACTCATCACTGCTAAAACGAGCAATGCTGCTTTTTTTCGGTGCCCGTTGTTTTAGCCGTTCGGCAATGGCAACCAATACCTGATTTCCGGTACTGATGCCGAGGCTGTCATTAATGGGCTTAAAGCCATCCAGATCGATGAACAATACCCAACCGCTTGCGTTACGGGAGTCGATGGCCTGTTGCAGGAGTTTTTCTAAATGCGGACGACGAAATAGGCGCGTGACAGTATCCTGCGTCGCCAGTATCTGCAGACGCCGATTCGACATCAGCGCGAAGGTCAGAACGATGGCGAAAATAAAACCGGACAACAATATCAACTGATGCATCTTGACCGAACTGGAGATGAGTCCCGGGCGTGCCAGAACCGCATAGATGGTTAGTGGGTAGCCGACCTCGAGCTGATACTGACGCTGCACCACGACACTGCTGTTTTCGATCAACCAGAGCGACTGCTCGCTATTCAGTGCATCAGGTTCGTCACTGATGTAGGTGTTGTTGCCAATTCGAACGATTTTTGTGAACACATCAAAATAGGAATCGCTGATCGACGCCATCGACCTGGCGACGTCCAGGTGAAAGATAATAAAGGAGCGAGTTTCCGGTAGTGCAAGCTTTGCAGCCATCAGCGCTGTCGGCAGGGATGCCTGGCGATCGAGCGTGAGTTTAAAACCGGCATCAATCGTGCTTAACCAGCGCTGATAAAATGGCGTGGCAATGTGCTCATAGTTTTGGTCGGATTCGCTCGGGCTTTGCCAGATGATGTTGTCATTTTGAACGATGCTGATGGCATCAATATTACTGGCATCCTTTTGCAACCTTAACGCATCATTATACAGAACGTAATGCGGAGCCTCGCGGTTACTGACAACCCGTTCGGCATAGCGGGCCAGTAATGCCTCGTTATGCGCAATGGTCTTGTCCAGCGCCTCTCCGGTTTGTTGTATGGAGAGTATACCGCGTTGCTGAATATCACTGAGCTCCGCCGCAGTAAGATACACCCAAAACGAAATAGCAACGCTTTGTACCAACAACGCCGGAAACCAGGCCACTGCCGAGCGCGATAGTTGGGTTCGTCCAGACAACAGATGAGCGATGACTATTGCGATGGCAATCAGCACGATCATCAACGCGAAGATACTGAGCTCGAAAATATTGTTGGCGGCGATTAATTTGTGATCGGTAAACCAGATTTCTGCCAGCGCCGTACAACCGAGAACTATGCCGAAGCTGGCGGTAACGATTGCCTGTGGCCAACTTAATCGGTGCATTCGAAAGGTCGCGAAATAAATGCCGACCAGCAATAGGTTTACAATCATTACGTCGGGAGGTTGGTGAAACTGCGCCGATACGGCCTGTAACCCCCCAAACCAGAGCAACAGCGCGTAGGCGGCGCAACATAAACCGCAAAGTCGGGCCAACAAGGTTTTATTTAATGTGATGAAGATCAAACTGGCGCCAATAAACAAACCGGGCGCTGAGCCCAAGGCGGTAAGCACGGGTAGCGTGGATTCTTTTAAGACAACCTGATTAACGAAACCTGCTGCGCCCAACAACATCGCAAGGAGTGCGATATTGGTCAATATGGATAAAAGCAGTGCTCGATTAATCGGCATAGTAATTACTGGCTATAGGCTTTGACAAAGGCGAAGGGTAAACGCAAACGAAAACAACTACAACGGCTATTACTAGGTTGGTGTAAATAAAATGTTATATTTTGTTTCATTGTCAGCTATAAAGATCGTTTAATTCGATTTTTTGCATTGATAAAACTCAAGCTTTGGTGTTTTGTACCTATATGAGTCAGGCGGTATTGTATTGAGCGTTCCCTCAATTTTATGAAGATGGGATCATAAACTCTGTTTATTGTCGGCTGAAAAACCTTTATGTGTATTGATATTAAAACAGCGTTTGGTATGGCAGTAAAAGTGAAGCGAGTGGAGTGTAGGTTGTCACAGGAGCAACTCGCAAATGGAGCTGACATGGCTCGTTCGTTTATCTCACGAGTCGAGCGCGGGACAGCGAACCCTTCTGTTTCCTCGGTGATGAAGATAGCTGCTACACTTAGGTGTGTGCCATCGGAATTGTGGTTGCGGGCTGAGGCTTACCTGGAAGATAAGTAGAAAAAAAAGCAACTAACTGGCAAACTGTGGCGATATTTTTTCCACAGTTTGTTTTTTTATGTCTGACTTAACATCCCAACGGCAATGCTATTGCGGTTCTGAGTTCCCTTATCGGCAATGTTGTCAGCCGCTGCATAATGGTCGTGTGCAAGCGGATCGCCCTGAACAGCTGATGCGTTCACGTTACAGTGCGTTTGTGCTAACCCTCACTGATTATTTGCTCGCCACCTGGCATCCCCGTACCCGTCCTGCGACACTGGATTTATCGGACAACCCTCAATGGATAAAGCTTCAGGTTGTGTCCGCATCACAATCATTGACAACCGGCAAAGTCCATTTCAGAGCATTTTACCGTGAACAGGGCTCGGTTGGTTTTATGGAAGAACACTCCGACTTCGTCAACCACGAGGGGACTTGGTATTACCTGAAAGGTGATGTCCGTGGAGTAAAGCCGTTTGTGCTAGAATGCGGCGCGTTTTTTATTGGGTGGAATAAATCCTCATGAGCTCTGTTGCGCTTATCTTACTTGCTTTTGCCATGTCCACTGACGCCTTTGCCGCGGCAATTGGAAAGGGCGCTGCGCTACGCAAGCCGAAGTTCAGTCAGGCGCTGAAAATTGGTGTGTTGTTCGGTGTGATTGAAGGAACAACGCCATTGATCGGCTGGCTGATTGGCTACTCCGCTAAAGGTTATGTGCAAGCCTGGGATCATTGGCTGGCGTTTGCGTTGCTGACACTCCTTGGTCTGCATATGATCTACGAAGGGTGTAAACCAGGGCTTGATAATGACCCTGATAACGCGCCCGCCACGCCGCTGTTTAAATTGATACTCACCGCCATTGGCACCAGCATTGATGCGTTGACGGT
The DNA here is from genome assembly GCF_003987185.1 of Idiomarina aquatica. GTDB lineage: Bacteria > Pseudomonadota > Gammaproteobacteria > Enterobacterales > Alteromonadaceae > Idiomarina > Idiomarina aquatica. The sequence goes on from NZ_PIPS01000002.1 coordinate 165,271, forward strand.
CGGTATCACGCTCGCCTTTATGGACGTCAATATTTGGCTTGCCGCCGGACTGATTGGTGCGGCTACCACCATTATGGTCACCATCGGTGTATTGGTCGGCCGGGTCGTCAGTCGGTGGTTGGGCCACCGTGCCGAGATTGGTGGTGGTTTGACATTGATCGTTATTGGTGTGTGGGTGTTATACAGCCATACCCTCTAGAGCTTAGTGTTAAGTATTCATAAAAACAGCTGTTAAAAAATATCAATACAAATAGGAATAATTCGCATTTACGTTATTTTGTTCTCCCAGTAGAATGTCGCTCACTATCATAACGACAAAGGGATTGAACCAATGAAACACTTTATGCCCAGTGCTCTGACACTGGCGTTAGCGGCCAATTTTGTAGCGACGACGGTTGTGGCAGATGACGGCACTATCGACAGCCAGGAGATGGAACGAATGGTGGTCACCGCGTCCGGGTTTGAGCAAAAGTTAACGGAAGCACCGGCCAGTATTTCGGTCATTACCAATGAGGAAATCCGATTACGCGCGTTTACTTCACTGTTGGATGCGGTCAAATTTCAGGAAGGCATCGATATTGGTACATCACGGGATAAAACCGGTCAGGGCAGTATCAGTATGCGCGGTTTAACCGGCGAATATACGCTGATTCTGGTGGACGGCGTACGGCAAAATAATCACGGTGATATCTATCCCAACAACTTTGGCGGTAACGCGTTTAATCATATCCCGCCTCTGGCAGCTATCGATCGTATTGAGGTGATCCGTGGTCCGGCTTCAACCTTATATGGCGCGGATGCGCTCGGTGGTGTCATCAACGTGATCACCAAAAAACACACCAATGAGTGGACAGGGTCCGTCAGTTTTGGCCGCAGTGTACAAAGCAATGATGATTTCGGCGATGATTTTACCTCCGATTTCAGCCTAAGTGGGCCGTTGATTAAGGATAAGCTCACGTTGGGGTTGCGTGGCAGCTTGTACGATCAACAGGCGTCCAGCCCTGAATTTGAACCGGCGGTTGACCCTAATGGTGTCGTGCATGTGCGGCAGTTGGGCTTTGGTAGTGGTGGTCGTACGGTCGATAACAGTGACGAACACTACGGTTTCTCTCTTTCTTATACACCCGTCGCCAATCAGCACATTAAGTTTAACTACGATGATTCCCATCAGTCGTACGATAACAGCCCAAGCTATGACCTTGAAACCGATACCATCACCTATCCGCTGGGTACCAAGGACAGCATTGAGTCAATCTGGCAGGCACGGGGCGGAACGGTAGCGCCGCGGGCAGGCTATGCCGAAGATCAAAGTTATGACCGCCGTTGGTGGTCGCTGATTTATGATGCGGATTGGTCGATGGCTTCGACCAGGATGGCGTTGTCTTATGTCGATACTGAGAATAATGGACGCACGTTGCCGCTCAGTGTTGCCGAACGTTTGCTGTTACAACAGATGTACGATGGTACCGGTGACTACCGTGGTTTGAGCGAACCGCAACGCCGCCAACTTGCCGAGCAAACGTTCTTGCCACGTCCTGCGCGGCCGTTGCAAAGCAGCCAATACACCGTTGATGTGCGGGTTGATATTCCGCTGGAAAACCTTGCCGGTCACCATAACCTGGTGTTGGGCGGGCAGCTAATTGACGGCGAATTGAAAGATGGCGTATTTGGACTCGAGCAAGGCATGGCCGGCGCGGTTCAGGAGCAACAGATGTACTCGCTGTTTGCGGAAGACAACTGGATGCCGGTGGCGGATTTTACGCTGACCGCAGGGGTTCGTTACGATCATCATGATGTGTTTGGCAGCCAGGTTTCGCCCCGGCTCTATGGTGTCTACAACCTGTCCTCTGAGTGGACGTTAAAAGGCGGTGTCAGCACCGGCTACAAAACGCCAAAGACCACTGACTTGTATGACGGTATCACCGGTTTTGGCGGACAGGGCACGATTCCCTTTGCCGGTAATCCAGAACTTGAGCCAGAAACCAGCGTCAACTCAGAGTTAGCGCTTTACTGGAACGCGGCGGGCGCTGACCATAGCGTTAATATAACTTATTTTAACACCCGTTTTGACGACAAAATTGCCCGTGGCGATACGGTTCAAAGTTGCGAGGTGACGGCGGGAGAGCGACCTTGTGTCAACTTGGGTCAGTATCAGCAATTGGGCTACGACAGTTTCAGTCAGGTGATTAACATTGATCGCGTCGACGTGCAGGGGGTTGAAGTTGCCGGCCGCTATGCGTTGAGTAACAGCTGGAGTTTGCGCGGTAATTACACCTGGACAGACAGCGAGCAGGTGACCGGCGCTCAGGCCGGGCAGCCGCTGACCAATACCGCCGAACACATGGCCAATATGTGGCTAGAGTGGCGTGCCAGTGAGCCGTTGCGTGTGTACTTGCAAGGCGAGCTGCGGTCGGATCGATACCGTGGCTACGATAACGTGACTGAACAGCAACAGTACTTTGAAAACTACAGTTTGTTGAATTTAGGCGCCAGTTATCAACTCAATCCGTACACGCAGATAAACGTACGCATCAATAACCTGCTGGATCGCGATTTTACCACCTATTCAACCACATACACCGACCTTGACGGTGACGGTGACTACGAGTATGTCACCGGTCGGGGCGCTGTCAGTGAGGTTGTTTTTACGGATGATTACAACGTTAAAGACAAAGCCCGTAACCTGTGGGTTGGGGTAACGGTAAACTTCTGAGCCGCTGATTATTACCGGTAACCTGCGCCATCGGCGCGGGTTACTGGCGTTTTAGAAAGACTGCCACTACGGCACTGGTAATGACGCCCATCCCTAACGCCCACACCGCAGACTGAAATGAGTAAGTCAGCAGGCTGAAATATTGATTAGCCCGGGTTTCACTCATCATCCCCGATGTCACTGCGTATTCCCGCATATTAGGAAAAAATTCCGGTGATATCACCGAGTGTACCAGCAGTTGCACTAAGGGCGATAAAACCGCGACGACGACCGAGATTTTCAAACCACTGACAAACCCCTGCCGCCATGACATTTTTCCGTCAGGCAAGGAGGAACGTTTGTCGCGTAACGCCAAGATATAAATAACAATGGCAACAACCGCGAATAGGTTGGTGACAATTGCATGGTACTCGATATTATCGGAATGTAGCCCGCTAGCCCGCTCAATCAGCATCCAGATAATGATGGCGACGGCAAACACTAACCCCCATTTTATTTCTTTCATAACGTTTCTCGGCAGTTTATTGTTGTTATTAGTATGCCTAATATTAGCATTTGTGTAGACTAGTTGTTGGGTTAAATAAAACATTTTCTGGTCATGGAACGAAGACAACAACAACGACGGTTGCAACGACGCGAGCGCCTTACCACCGCGTTATTGCTGAAAATCAGTATTTGGGCTATTTCAATTGTGGTGGTGGCGTCAGCGATTACTTTTATTACCACCTACAACGATGCCCGCAAACGCGTCATCGAACTGTTACAACAGGATTTAAAGCCAACCCTTGAACTTAATCAGGCGTTGTTCCGGCGCATTGAGCAGCACGGCGAAATTCTGACTGAACAGTTTTTACAACGGTATCAGTTGCTAAACGGCGCACACCAACCGTTACAACACTTTAATCAATGGTATGAAGAAACCTCGCCCGGGGTGGTGCGTTTAAAGCCGGAGTTCAATCGCGGCATTGCGGTTGAGCAAAGCCATTTTCAACACTTGAGTGCGTTTCTTGGTCCCCGAGAACAACCTCTGACCGACGAACTGAAAACTCGCGTTATCGCCGCTCAATATACGCTGAACGCGCTGGGTCCGGCTTGGCAAAATGTGGTCGGCAACACACATTTTTCTATGCCTGAAAATGTCCTCATTCTGTATTCACCAGAGTCTCCCTGGGGGTTGCTGGCGGATAAAGATTTGGTCATTACCGATTTTTCCGTGGTCAAGTCGACGCTGCAGAGCGAGAACCCCCAACGTGCGCCAAATTGGACTGGCTTGTATCATGATATTTCAGCGGATGTCTGGACCATCACCTACCAACGGCCTATTGATCTGAAGGGGCAGCATCTGGCAAACGCCAGCTTTGATATTGAGCTTGGTAGTCTGTTAACGGATTTAACCCAGCGAAAACGCCTAAACTCTGAGCACATGGTGCTGAATGCACGCGGCGATCTCATTGCGGCCTCCAATTTGTCGACAGAACAGATGCAGGATCGAGCAACGTTAACTGCTGACAATTACCAGGAGCCACTATTTCAGGCGGTCAATGATGTGATTGCCGACAACGCCTTTACCGAGAACCCGGCAGTGATCGAAAGTGACCGCAGTGAACAACTGATGATCATCGATAAAATCGCGGGTCCTGACTGGTGGCACGTAACCGTGTACCCGCTGGCAGAAATTCGTAAGCAAGCAATGGTGTTGCCATTACGACTGGTCGCCGCAGGTATCGGACTGGTGTTGCTAACCTTGCTGATGACCTATTTACTGGTTCGTCGGGAAGTGAGTAAGCCGTTGCAGGAGGTGGCGACGGTAGCTTCACTGATGGGGCAACGCAATTACCATGATGCATTGGCGCGACAGGCCGATGATATTAATGCGCGTGGAGAAGTGAAGCAGGCTCTGGATGCCTTTAAAACCATGGCCACACGATTTTTAGCGGCGCAGAATGACTTGGAGCAGCAGGTTGAGGCGCGCACCGCTGAACTGGCTGAAGCGAATAAACAATTGGATGCCATGGCATACCTGGATGGTTTAACGGGACTGCTGAACCGACGTGCCTTTGACCGTGACTTGGCGGCTGTCAAAAATAGCACGCAAGGTCATTATTTAATCATGGCGGATATTGATGAGTTCAAACCCTATAATGACAATTATGGTCATGAGGCCGGTGATCAGGCACTTAAAAAGATAGCTGCCCGACTGGTGGGCGAGACATCAGCCAACGTCTATCGCTATGGCGGCGAGGAGCTCGCGCTGATCATGCCGGCAGACTCCGGCGAACAGGTACATAACGAGCTGGAGAAATTACGTGAAGGCGTGGTCGAATTGGCGATACCGCATCATTACAAGCAGGCGGAACTGGCGGTATTAACCCTGAGTATGGGCGCAGCGCCCATCAATCCGCAGCAGAGTAATGAAGAGAACATTCGTCGCGCCGACCGGCAGCTTTATCACGCCAAACATCAGGGCCGCAACCGGGTTTGTGTCAGTTCCTAAATTACGATTTGCACAATGGAGCATTCGATGAAGCCAGGCTACACGGGCATTAAACGAGTTTGGAAAGCAACCTTTAATTCACTACGGGGCATTAAAAATGCCTGGTGTTACGAGGCTGCATTTCGTCAGGAAAGCCTGATGTGTCTGGTGTTAGTGCCCGTCGCGTTGCTGGTTGAGGCAACCCTTGCGGAGCGCTTATTGTTGTTTGCCAGTCTGTTTATTTTGCTCATCACTGAGTTGCTCAACTCGGCCATAGAAGCGGTTGTCGACCGGGTTGGCGCAGAGTTTCATGAGTTGAGCGGACGAGCCAAAGACATTGCCTCAGCAGCCGTGTTCTTTGCCTTGCTGTTTATGGCGGTGGTTTGGGTTGCAGTGTTGTTTTTTTAATAAAAAAACCGAAACCCGGGAACTTTCTAACGATCATACCAACCAGTAACACCCCAATCAGTTTAAGGTTTCCTTAAGTCTGTCTTAATAAAGTGGCGACATGAATGATGTTAGCGGCAATCTCCGCTAAGTTAAGGAGTGTTCATCATGCGTCACCACTGGATTATGCCTGACCATCCGTTACGTTCGCAGGTAGAGGCCTTCATTTGCGAGCGCTACTGGTTAAATTTTAAAGCCTGTTTACGGCAATTACCAAGCCATCTGCTGGCTGTATTTGATGAACAAACGGATAACCTCGATGGAAAGCTGGTAGCGGCTTGCGGCATTCAATTTGCTGACCAGCAGGTGTTGTTTTCGCAGGCTTATCTGGATCGAAGCCCTCAACATTATTGTATCGATGGACGGCCATTGCCCGGCTATGGACAGCTCGCCGAGGTCGGTTCTATGGCGGCAGTGGCGGTGGATTATTTGCCAAGCCTGTTTGGCGCCGTGATTGAGGCGCTGCAACCGCTGGGACGCACGGCGGTGATTTTTACAGCCACGCGAGCCTTGCAAAAATACTTTGCCCGCCAGGGTATTGTCCTGACCCAACTGGCTGAAGCCCGGCCAACTGCACTACCGGAATCGGTGCGTGACCTTTGGGGGAATTACTACCAGCATCAACCGTTGGTGCTGGCGGGTTGGCTGAAGCAGGGCGGTGTGTTTACCGCGCATAAACGCCCTATGACTAACGTTGTTGAGCAAGGACGTGCCGTATGTCAATAACCGAGTTTCAGGCACGCTTGCAGGCACACGCGCAGACAAGTCCGCCGCGGGTGGCGATCAGAACCGCAGACGCTGCCATTACCTACGGCGAATTATTGGCTGAAATACGCGCCCAACAAGCGCAACTTCAGACGCAGCAACAGAACGTCTATGTGCTCGAAGATACTGACCCGGTGGCGTGGATCGTCAAGGATCTGGCGCTGTTGTTTGCTGGCGGCGCCTGCGTCCCAATGCCACCTTTTTTCAGTCCCCGACAACGTCAATTTGTGTTGCAGCAACTTGAAGGCGAGGTCAGGTTACCGCCGTTAACGGCGAAAGTGACGTTCACCTCCGGAACCACCGGTGAACCGAAGGGTGTGTGTTTATCGGCAGACAATATTCTGCGGACCTTGCAGGCGTTATTGCAACGGCTGAGTGGTGTATCGGTTCAGCGGCACTTGTCACTGATGCCGCTGGCGGTGTTACTGGAAAACATAGCCGGTGTCTATCTGGCACTGTGGTTGGGGGCCGAAGTGGTGTTGCTGACGCCGGAGCAAACTGGATTACAGGGCTCGTCATCGTTAACCGCGGCGACGTTTTTTAGTGCCCTGAAACGGTATCAGCCGGATAGCTTGATCCTAACTCCGGCATTACTGCAGGCGGTGGTCACGGGGGTTGAGCAAAACTACCTGAGCGCAGCGCAGTTCTCATTACTCGCGGTGGGTGGTGCGCGTCTCTGCGATACATTGGAGCGACGTGCGCTGGCGCTGGGGTTACCGCTGTTGCAGGGCTATGGCTTGTCGGAGTTCAGCTCCGTTGTCACGCTTAATGTGCCGGGGAAATGCGTTCCGGGCAGCGTCGGGCCGCCGTTAAACCATGCACAAATTCATATTGATGACGGCGAGATTGTGGTTGCCGGGAATACCATGCTGGGTTACTTGGATAGCCCCGAAAGTTGGTTCCCGCAACGCATAAGAACCGGTGACCTGGGGCATTTTGATGAGGCTGGAAACCTCTTTATACGGGGTCGCCGCAAACACATCATTGTCACACCGTTTGGTCGCAATGTGGATCCCGAATGGCTTGAAACTGAGCTTTGTACGTCGACCGCGGTGCGTCAGGCTGCGGTGTTTGGTTCCGAGTCACTGCCACTGACGGCGCTTATCGTTGCGTCGACGCAGAGCAACGAGGAACTGATCAGCCAGGCATTGCTCGCCCTCAATCAGCAGTTACCCGATTATGCCCGTATTCAGCGATTTTTTGTGCTGGATGCGCCTTTTTCTGTCAGCAATCAGCAACTGACCGGTACCGGACGCTTGCGTCGAGCGGCCATCGCTGAAGCTTATCAATCACTTTTAACATGACGTCAGTGAGGAAAAGAATGATGTTTTTTAACCAATTATGTGAACAAACGGCAACCGAACAAGCTTACTTGCTGAGTGCGCCGGCTATTCAGCAGGCATTACAGGGGGAAATAACACTGCCACGTTATCAGGCGTTTCTGACACAGGCTTATCATCATGTAAAACATACCATCCCACTGCTCATGCGCTGTGGTAGCCATTTAGCCTTCAGTGAGGAGTGGTTACGAAAAGCCATTGTTGAGTACATCAACGAGGAGTACGGCCACGAACGCTGGATTTTGAATGATATCAAAGCCAGTGGCGGTAATGCAGAGATGATGGCGGCGGGCGTACCGCATAGTTCAACGCAGGCGATGGTTTCGTTGGTTTATGATGCCATTGAAAGCGAACATCCAGCCGCTTTCTTTGGTATGGCTCATGTGCTGGAAGGTACCAGTGTGCAATTGGCGACCAAAGCGGCCGGCGCGATTCAAAGCAAACTGAAGCTGCCCAAATCGGCATTTAGTTATCTCCTGTCCCACGGTGATCTCGATCAGGACCACGTTCAGTTCTTTGAGAAGCTGATGAATCAGGTTACTGATGTCAGTGCGCAACGCGCCATTGTGCAGACGGCTCGCCATGTCTATCGTCTTTACGGCGATATGTTCCGGGCGCTACCCGAACTTGCCGGAGAGCAGTGATGAGCGACGTTAACTGGCCAGCGCAAACGCTGGTACTAACCGGCGCTTCCGGCGGTTTGGGACAAGCGCTGGCGGAACAATTGAGTCGGCGCGGCGCGCGCCTGCTATTAGTGGCGCGCTCAACGGAACAGCTCAGCGCGTTAGCAACTCGATTAAAGCAGACGGCCGTGGCGGCTGATTTAGCCACCGAAGCCGGCCGACAGCGGTTGCAAGAATGCGTACAGGCTTTGTCGACGCCACTAACCGGCCTTATCAATAATGCCGCTGTTACTCACGAGGGTCTGTTTGCGGATGCTACAGCAGAGGACATTGAAGCCGTTATTGAGACCAATCTAAAAATGCCGCTGTTGTTAACTCATCAACTGCTGCCACAGTTACGGACAAACCATGGTTGGGTAATGAACATCGGCTCGGTGTTTGGTGCGCTCGGGTTTCCTGGTCAGTCGTTGTACTGCGCCAGTAAATTCGGCCTGCGTGGGTTTTCTGAAGCTCTGCAACGGGAATTAATGGCGGACGATGTAACGCTGCTTTACTGTGCGCCACGCGCTATTCATACCAACCTAAATAACGGGTTGATCAGCCGCTTAAACCAGCGCTTAAAAACCGCACAGGACTCGCCACAGTGGGTAGCCGCGCAAGTGATTCAGCAGATCGAACAACAGCAACATAGCCAAACTCTGGGCTGGCCGGAAAAAGCCTTTGCCCGAATCAACGGACTGTGGCCGGAGCAGGTTGCAAGAAGCCTGCGTCGTGCCCGGCAAACCTTATATAAACTACTTGAGGATAACCCATCATGAACAAAACATTGGCATTCGTGACCACATTGGCACTCAGTCTGAATTTGATGATGACATCGGCACAGGCAAGTGACGATAGCACCTTATTGTCGTTGCAAACGCGCTGGGCCGAGGTTAATTATCAGCTCCGGGAGAAACAGCAGGAAGCGGGCTTCGTTGAGCTTGAGCAACAAGCAAAAGCGTGGATTCAAGCGGCACCGGAGTCGGCCGCTGCACACATCTGGCTGGGTATTATCAAAAGTACACACGCGGGAGCTGCCGGGGGATTGAGTGCATTAGGTCTGGCTAAAGAAGCCAGAAAAGCGCTGGAAACGGCGTTACAACTGGATGCAACGGCGCTGGATGGTTCGGCGTATGCGTCACTGGGGACACTGTATTACAAGGTGCCGGGCTGGCCCTTTGGTTTTGGCGATGATGACAAAGCCCGACAGCTGTTGGAAAAAGCGCTGGCAATTAATCCCGATGGCATTGACCCTAACTACTTTTACGCCGACTATTGGTATGAGCAAGGGGATTATCAGCAAGCGGCCAAGTATGCCAATAAGGCGCTGCAGGCGGCGCCACGGCCACAACGACCCCTGGCGGATGCAGAACGGCGCAAAGAAATAGCCGCTTTGTTGCAAAAAATCGAGCGCAAAAAATAGGAGCGCGGCAAGCGATGGAACTGCTGTTAATAGAAGATGACGCTATGCTCGGACAAGCGGTTGAACTGGGCTTGTCTGAGCGGCAATTTGTGGTGCAGTGGGTGCGAACCGGGGCTGCGGCAATCAGTGAACTCAATCGTCAACCTTACGATGTGGCGGTATTGGATCTCGGACTGCCGGACCTTGATGGCAGTCGGGTGCTGGCATCGCTGCGCAAAAAAGGCCAACCGTTACCGGTATTGATATTAACAGCACGTGATGACAGCCGTGAGGTGGTTAAATTGCTTGACCTGGGGGCCGATGACTACATGGTTAAGCCGTTCGATATGAACGAGCTGGCCGCGCGTCTGCGCGCCTTGGTCAGGCGTCAGCGGGGTTATGCGTCCCAGCAGTTACAGGTTGGCCCGTTGACTTTAGATGATATCAATCATCAGGTGCGGGTGCACAATCAGGACATTACCCTGTCCAGACGAGAGTTTGAACTGCTAAAAGCATTAATGGCGGCGCCGGATCGTGTCCACAGTCGCGATAAACTTGAAAACCTGGTGTTTTGTAATGAACAGCAAGTCGAGAGTAACGCGCTTGAAGTGCACGTGCACAATTTACGCAAAAAGCTGGGCAATAAAGAATGGATTCAAACCATTCGCGGTGTGGGATATCGCTTAGCATGCAACTGATACGGCGATTCCAGCGCAAGCTACATTCCATTCGGCGGCGCATTCTTATTGCCGTGTCATTGGTTTACCTATTGAGTTCGGCGGTTTCCGCGGTTTGGATCCATCAGGAAATCAGCCACGAAGTGGATGAGCTCTTTGATGCCGAGATGGTGCAACAGGCCAAAACCTTATTGGCGCTGGTGAGCATTGTCGAACAACTGCCAGCGCAACAGCTCACCATAGATCCGTTAAACGCGCATTCCTATGAAGGCAAATTATCTTACCGAATCGAGCAACATGATGGCAACGTCGTGATGCAGACACGCGGCAGTATGGACTTGAGCCGCATCGACTTCCGCGAGGGTTTTTCGATTCAACAAATCGGGCAAGAGGTGTGGCACACGTTTGGCGTATCATCGGCCGATCAGCGCTATCGAATCTTGTTGTTACAGGAGGATGAATTTCGCGCGGAGATCCGCACCGATCTGACAACAGATACGGTGATTCCGGTGCTAACTCTGCTACCGTTGATGTTGTGGTTGGGCTGGTGGACCATCAACCGAAATTTTGCCAGTTTCACCCGTCTGGCGAATGCGCTGCGGCGGAAACGTTCGACCGACTATCAGCCGTTTACCGAAGCTAATGATCCGGAGGAAGTGGCGTTGGTGAAACGCGCGCTGAACCACTATCTGCACCGAATCGAACAAAGCTTTCTGCGTGAACGAAGGTTCTCGGCGGATGCTGCGCATGAACTGCGTACGCCGTTGGCGAGTTTGAAAGCGCAGTTGCAGAACCTGATACGACGGGCGGACAACGATGAACAAAAGCAGCAATTGAACGGTTTGTTGACCAGTACCGAACGCTTGGTGAAACTGGTTGAAAGCTTGCTATTGCTGGCGCGAACTGAAATGCCACCGGAGCCAATGCAAGCGCTTAATGTCGCAAGCATTGCCCGTCAGGTGATGGCTGATTATTACCACAAGTTAGAAGCAAAAGGACTGCAGTACCAGGTACAGTTACCACAACGGTTGGAATGGCTGAGTGATGAGGCTTATCTGTCGATGTTACTCACTAACCTAATCGATAATGCCGTAAAATATGCCCCGCCGGGAAGTATTATTGAGGTGTCTGTGCAACAAGGTGAGCTACTGATCAGTAATGAAGTTGATGGGGTTCATCAGATCGATACGGAACGACTCACCGAACGCTTCTATCGAGGCCAACAACTGGATGTTGATGGTTCCGGGTTGGGTTTGAGCATCGTTAAACAGTTAGCGCAACAGTTACAGTTAACGATCCGTTTTGAACGGCACCAACAACGTTTCATAGCGCGCCTGCACTTTGATACTGATCAACAAACGCTTTGATGCCGGCGGCTGTTCATAGAACCTTAAGATTATCTTAATCTGCGCTCGGTAGATTGCTGCTAACCCTGTTAAAGAGAGTAAGCCGTATGGATAATCATTACAGCCCGTTAGCGCGCACCACCCATTGGCTCAGTGCACTGGCTATTGTCGTAATACTGACCCTTGGCTATATGATGCTATTTGCCGAAGAGCGGGCGGTAAAGCAATTTACCGAAGCTGCTCACATCGGCGTTGGCTTTTTCGTTTTCTGGATTGTCCTCTGGCGGGTGATATATCGCCTGCAACAGGGCTTTCCAAACCCGGCAAGGCCAGAGCCTTGGCGGTGGCTGTCACGGACGATACATTATCTGCTGCTGGTGGTGATGCTGGTGCTGGTGTTCAGCGGCCCCCTGTATTTGTTCACGGAAGGCGAGCCGCTGAATGTGTTTGGCTGGTTTACGGTCGCGATCGATCTCAGTAGCCTGCACAGCCTGCATGAACCCGCGGAGGAAATTCATAAATTACTGGGCATTTACGTGTTGCCGGTGTTACTCGGCATTCACATCCTCGGCGGGATCAAACAGTTTTATCAACGTCGTTAGACTGAGCGTGTTGAAACTGACGGATATTTTCTGCCGTTAACTCGATAATACGCTGCCGTGCTTCCCGTGATGTCCAGGCATTGTGCGGCGTGATGATTAAGTTCAGCGATTCGTTAAGGGCCTCGAGCAGAGGATGACCTGCTGCTGGCGGTTCTTGCGGTAAAACATCAGTGGCGAAGCCGCCAATGATGCCCTCGCGCAGTGCTGTCAATACGTCTTCTTCGTTTACAACACCGCCACGGGCGTTATTGATGATGAGAGCATGTTGCTGACAGCGGCGGAGATTGTCGCGATTGAGCAATCCCCGAGTGGCATCCGTCAGTGGGCAATGAAAGGAAATGACGTCAGCTTCCGGGAGCAGGTCATGTAAGCTGGGGCGCTCATCATCTGTTTTTCCCGGACGGGCACTGAAGGTAACCTGCATGCCCAATGCGGTTGCCTGTTTTGCGACCGCCTGGCCGAGTTCGCCGGAGCCCACAATGACCAGTTGCTTGCCCTGCAATTGCAGGATCGAGGGTTCCAGTAAACAAAACATAGACGACTTTTGCCAAGCACCGGCAGCGACTCGTTTTTGCATGATGGGCTGTTGGGCTGCCAGCGAAAGCATCATCATCAGGGTATGTTGAACCACACTGGCGGTGCCATAGGCTTCGACATTCTTTACCTTAATGCCAAGCTGTTCGGCCGCGGCCACATCGATGTTATTCATTCCGGTTGCTAATACACAAATGAGTTTCAGTGACGCGGCCCGTTGCAGGGTATTCGCATCAATGACCACTTTGTTGGTGATCACAATGTCAGCGTCTTGAATGCGCTGCTGAACATGCCCGGCATCGGTAGCAGGGTAGCTTGTCAGGTCTGTTACCTGTGTATCGATTAGAGACAGATCGATGTCATTGCCGAGTGTGTCTGCATCCAGGATAACTGCCTTCATGATTTTCTCCTTTATGAAAATGTGTAGGCGAGTACCGCATAACGGCCAAATTTACCGAGCGCGACCAGCACCAAAAATACCACAAACCGGAGTCTCAGCAGACCCGCCAGTAACGTCAATGGATCGCCGATCACCGGTACCCAGGCAAACAGCATTGACCAACTGCCGTAGCGATCAAAAAATCGCTCAGCACGTGCCAGGCGTCGTTGATGTTGTGCCGATTGCCGCTGCAAAAAACCATCATTTGCCCAGTAACCCAGTGCATAATTGATGACCGAGCCGAGGGTGTTGCCGCTACCGGCGATCAGCACCAGTAACAACGGGTTCCACTGCTGTTGCAACAGACCCAGCATGACGGCCTCAGAGCTAAACGGCAAGACCGTTGCCGCCAGTAACGCCGATATGAACAGGCCAAGGTAACCCAGTGAATTGATAAATTCCGTAAATTCCATGCAAATGCCTAACGAGGGTGCTAACTTTGCACAGTATCTCATTTTCGAGCGGGCGTTGCTGTTATGAAACCTATTATTCAATCGTTCTTAAAGGGTCTTGCCATTTTATTGCCGATCATTGTCACGGTATTTTTAGTGCAATGGTTATTGGTAACGATAGAGGATTGGCTGTCTCCTATCTGGAAAGCGCTGTTGGGTGAGACCTACTACTTTCCTGGCTTAGCGTTTATTAGCTTTGTTGTATTAGCGGTTGTGATTGGTTTTAGCACCCGCTGGCGATTCATGAATTGGTTATGGCAGCTTCCCGGCGTGATGATGAATAAACTGCCGTTACTGCGAAGCCTCTACGGCACCGTGAATGATGTATTTGAAATGATGTCCGGCAAAGACTTCGCCGATGAATCGGTGGTGTTGGTGACATTGCCAAACAGCGATATTCGTCTTATCGGCATCATTACCAAGAAAAGTGGTGATAATGGTGATCGGTTATCGAAAATGCTTGGCGCTGATCAAGTCGCGGTGTTTTTACCGATGAGCTACAACGTCGGCGGTTATATGATTATGGTACCGAAAGATTGTGTGCAGTCGATTGATATGAAACCTGCCGATGCTCTGCAGATGACCATTAGTGCAGGACTGGGAAAAAACCGCGATCATAACGTCGATCCTTAGTTTAAATTATTATATATTATAACAATTAATAATAACTAAATGACTATGGATCCCTCCAGACACCGCTTATTTCCTCACGAGTAATTGATTGAAATTAAATGCCATTTCAATCTTTACATAAAATTGACGTCAATTGACGTTTACAATTTGTTCACATTTGTTAAGCATAACTAGGTCGATTATTCGACAGACTGATTAAATAACAACAATTAGGATTTTTATGTTTAACAAAGCAAATAATAAAAAACATGCACTGGCACTGGCGCTGACAGCCGTTTTAGGCACGTCTGTGGCGATGCCGGATGCTGTAGCTGCACCAGGACAGGGTAATGGTAAAGCAAAAGGTCACGTTGCCTTAAGTGAACTTTCCACGGGCTTTATCGTTAAATTTAAAAAAGAATCCAGCGTTATGCAGGCCGCCAATAAGGGGCAGGCACGTGCTGCTGAAGTGGCTAATGCAGCTAGCCGGGTTGCGCAGGAATTCTCGGCCAGCGCGAACATGGATTTCAAATTTAACCGACCGCTGGCAATGCCGGGTTATTATGTCTTTGATGCCGACAAGCGGATGCCTCCCGGGCAGGCGAAAAAACTGCTGAAGTTATTGAAGTCTCACCCCGATGTGGCTTTCATTGAACCGAACCAACTGTTACAGCCTTTGGCAACCCCGAATGACAACCGTTATACCGAGCAGTGGCATTATTATGAGTCTACCGGTGGTTTGAATGCTCCGTTAGCATGGGACAATGCGACCGGTAATGGCACCGTTGTAGCGGTGCTGGATACTGGCTATCGCCCTCATACTGACTTAGCCGCAAATATTCTGCCCGGTTATGACATGATTTCCGACAGCTTTATTGGTAACGACGGCGACGGTCGCGATAACGATGCCCGTGATCCCGGTGACTGGACGACTGCAGGGCAGTGTGGCAATGGTTATCCAGAGCAGGATCGTGACTCTAGCTGGCACGGTACCCATGTTGCCGGCACCATTGCTGCGGTGAGCAACAACGGAACCGGCGTTGCGGGTGTGGCGTATAACGCGCAGGTGGTACCGGTGCGGGTACTGGGTCGCTGTGGTGGTACGACCGCGGATATTGCAGATGGTATCATTTGGGCTTCCGGTGGCAGTGTTTCCGGTGCACCAAGCAACAGCAATCCGGCGGATGTCATCAATATGAGCCTCGGTGGACAGGGCAGCTGTTCATCAACCACACAGCAAGCGATCAACATTGCTCGTGGCAACGGTTCAACCTTGGTGATTGCATCGGGTAACAGCAATTCTGATTCAACCAATTTTAACCCCGGCAATTGCAGCGGCGTGGTGAACGTCGCGTCTACTGACCGCGATGGTGGCCGTGCTTACTATTCAAATTATGGCAGTAATGTCGATGTGGCGGCTCCCGGCGGCGCAATGTCTTATGCCAATGATCCGAATGGTGTGTTATCAACATACAACTCTGGCGCTACAACGCCCGGTTCTGACAGCTATGGTTTCAGTCAGGGCACGTCGATGGCGGCACCGCACGTAGCTGGGGTAGCGGCTCTGGTTAAAGAAGCGTTGCCGACGGCCAGCCCGGATGACATTGAGTCGATTCTAAAACAGACCACCCGTACGTTCCCGGCTACCTGCAATGGCTGTGGTACCGGTATTGTTGATGCCAATGCCGCAGTGCAACAGGCACTGGGCGGTGGTTCTGGCGGTGGTGGTACCGGCAATGAACTGCAAAACGGTGTTGCCGAAACCAACTTGTCCGGTGCGCAAGACAGTGAACAGTACTTTACCCTTGAGGTGCCAGCTGGCGCGACGGATCTGTCGTTTACCATGACCGGTGGTAGTGGTGATGCCGACTTGTACGTTCGCTTCGGCTCACAGCCAACGACCAGTACTTACGATTGCCGACCTTTTGTCGGGGGTAACGAAGAAACCTGTGATATCAGTAATGTGCAGGCAGGGACTTACCACGTGATGATTCAGGGCTATTCAGCTTACAGTGGTGTGTCGCTGACCGGTCAGTACAGCGAAGGTAGCGGCGGCTCAGGTTCTGGTGGTGGCGGTACCGTAACGGATCTGTCAGCAGCTACCGGTGAATGGGTTCGCTACACCATCGACGTACCTGCCGGAATGAGCAGTCTGGATGTCGACATTTCCGGCGGTACCGGCGATGCTGATTTGTATTTGCGCTTTGGCAGCCAGCCAACCACGTCGAGCTACGATTGTCGTCCTTACCGTACCGGTAATACCGAGTCGTGTTCGGTCAGTAATCCGCAGGCTGGCACCTATCACATTGGTGTCAGAGCCTATCAGTCGTTCTCTGGCGTGACGTTAGAGTCGTATTACCAGCCTTAATTTGTACGGTATATGCTCAGCCCGCTTCGGCGGGCTTTTTCATGAGCGCGATAGATCTCTAATGATCCAAATCAGGAGCATTCTCTTAAAACAATTGGAATCGACAATAATTTTAGGAGCATGTTATGGAAATCGTACAATTTGGTTCGAATGACATCGAAAATAAGCTGTCATCGATGAATAAAGAACAACTTGATAAGGTCGCTTTTGGTGCCATTCAGCTTGATGCCAACGGCAATATTATTCAGTACAACGCGGCTGAAGGTGATATTACCGGGCGTGATCCGTCCGCGGTGGTCGGCAAGAACTTTTTTAATGATGTGGCGCCTTGTACCAATAGCCCTGAGTTTAAAGGTAAATTTGATGAAGGGGTAAAAAACGGCGACCTCAACACCATGTTTGAGTACACCTTTGACTACGAAATGAAGCCCACCAAAGTTAAGGTTCATATGAAAAAAGCGCTGTCAGGTGACAGTTACTGGGTATTCGTAAAACGCTTGTGAGCATGAATCTTTCGCGGTCATCAATTATTGCCATCATCGGCGCGCTGGCCGCCGATGAATTGGCAGCCTTAAGACGAACCGATGCGCAGCTTTGGAAAGGCCGGCAATGGCAGGCTGATTCAGTAATAACGACATCGCGGCACGCAAAAGGCACAGACAATGAGTTGTTAGTGGATTCTTTTGAGTGGATGTCGATCGCCAGTCGCGTGGTCGATTTTTTTCACATCCACAGCTCAGGTCTGGAGGATTATCTATTACGAGTCTCGCGGCTCGGAGAATGGGCTGATGTGGTAATGGCCAGCCGTGAGCACGGCAGTAAAGACATCACCTTCTGTAGCTCCGGGTCGACCGCTAAACCGCAGAAATACCAGCACCATTGGCGTGAGCTTGAGCGCGAAGTTGCGTTTTTCAGTGATTACCTGAACGGTACCTCCATTCCGTTTGAACGAGTGGTGAGCGCGGTACCGCCTCATCATATTTATGGCTTTATTTTTTCTGTAGTGCTTGCGGAAGCACTGGATCTGCCTGTATTACGCGGGTTGGCGGCATTTTCTGCTGTACAGGGACAACGTTTGCAAGACGGTGATTTGTTGATTGGTTTTCCGCATTGGTATCAACAGTTGGCGAAGCGTCCGCTTAACTTCCCACGACAGGCTATGGCCGTGTGTTCGACCGGACCGGTTGCGGCTGAGGTATTGCAGCAACTGCTGTCTCAGGGATTGCATAGCGTGCTGGAAGTCTATGGTAGCAGCGAAACTTCTGGGTTGGGTTTTCGCACCTTGCCAGGCGGTTGGTATGAATTGTTACCGCGCTGGCAACGACAGGACTTAGCGCATGTGGCAGACATCGAAACGGCGCAGGTGATGGCGTTGCCGGATCGGCTGGAATGGCAGGACGAACGACATTTTAAACCCTTGGCACGACGCGATAAGGCCGTGCAGGTGAATGGCTATAATGTTTATCCGACACGTATTGCTCAACTGATTGCGACTCATCCGACGATTGCCGATGCCCGCGTACGTCCGCTGGCGGCCGAGCAGGGGGGTGGTTTAACCGCGTTACTGATTCCTTCGGCGGCGGCGACATCGTTGTCGGCGGAAGACGTGATTGAGCCATTGCGGCATTGGTTGGCACAACAAGTTACTGATGCCGAAATGCCACGACGTTTTCATGTTGCAGCGTCGGTGCCGGTCAACGAGATGGGTAAGGAAGTTGATTGGGAACAGCAGCCGATAAAGGATGAGTCAATAACATCGTGATGGAAACGGTTACGTTTGATGGCGCAGCCATTAGCATCGATCAGGTAATACGGTTAAGCCAGCGACAGGCACGTGTGCAATTGAGCACGACGACCGACTTTCGCTCGCGCATTGACCGGGGCGCCGAACTGATTGAAAAACTACTGGATCAGCAGGGCAAGGTGTATGGGGTAACCACCGGCTATGGCGACAGCGTCGGGACAGCAGTGCCGCTGGCACAGGTTAATGCGCTGCCGATTAACCTGACCCGCTTCCACGGTTGTGGGCTGGGCGAACATTTCAGCGCTGAAGAAACGCGCGCCATTATGGTGGTGCGGTTACAGTCGTTATGCCAGGGCTATTCCGGCGTCAGTTATGCGCTGTTGGAACGCCTGGCGTTGATGATCGATTACGATATTCTGCCGCTTATTCCGGAAGAGGGAACTGTGGGCGCCAGTGGTGACTTAACCCCCTTGTCCTATATTGCCGGGGCGATAATCGGTGAGCGCGACGTGCGTTATCAGGGTGAGGTTAAAAACAGCGCTGACGTGTTTGAGCAACTGCAATTGCAACCCTATCGGCTGCGCCCCAAAGAGGGGCTGGCGCTAATGAATGGTACGGCGGTGATGACGGCGCTTGCCTGTCTCAATTACGGACAGGCGGAGTATCTGACCCGGCTTAGCAGTCGCGTCAGTAGTCTCATGCTGGCGGCAGTTGCCGGTAACCCCTACCATTTTGATGCGGATTTGCATCGCGTTAAACCCCACAGTGGACAGCAACAGGTTGCAGCCTGGATTGCGTCGGATACCCGGCTAAATGAACCACTGCCGCAGCAGACGCGGCTCCAGGATCGTTACTCAATTCGCTGCACGCCGCATATTATTGGTGTGTTGCGAGACTGTCTGCCGTTTTTGCAGCAAACCATCGACAATGAACTTAACAGCACCAATGACAACCCGGTTGTGGATGCGGAAACACAGCGTATTCATCACGGCGGTCATTTTTACGGCGGCCATATTGCGATGGCCATGGATTTGCTGAAGACACAGGTTGCTAACCTTGCTGATTTACACGACCGGCAGGTGGCGTTGTTGCTCGACAGCAAAAGTAATCATGGTTTGCCGGCCAATCTGAGCGCCGCCAAAGGCGAGCAGAGAGCAATAAGTCATGGTTTTAAAGCGGTCCAGATCGGCTGCTCGGCATGGACCGCAGAGGCGCTAAAGCTAACCATGCCGGCGAGTGTGTTTTCACGTTCGACCGAATGTCATAATCAGGATAAGGTCAGCATGGGCACGATTGCCGCAAGGGACTGCCGGCGGGTACTGACGCTGACACAGCAGGTCACTGCTGCGGCGCTGTTAGCCTCGGCACAGGGCGTGATGTTGCGGGCGGAAAGCCATCCTTTGCCGTTGGTTAAGGAATGTGGTGACTTTGCTAAGGCCATCGTTGCAGAGCATCCATTGTTGACGTCAGACCGTCCTCTGGAAAGAGAATTGCGGACACTGTTTACGCAAATCCGACAACGCGATTGGGCGTTATACGATAGCCATTGATTATTCTCGGTAAGTTGCTGACAATGAGGAATCAATGTAATCAATAAGGCAACCGCGTGTTTTATCGAGGTAACAACCAAGCGCTGATAACGCAATTGAAACGGTTACAGCACGAGTCAGCGTCGGTTAGTGATATCAGTGGCTTTGAACGGCTGATGGATAGCGTAAAGCAGTTTCCCGGTTCGTACCAGTTTCATTATCGCAGCTACTGGGTAAGCTTAGCGATGATTGCGATGGTCGGCGCGGCGCTGACATTTTATGACTGGCAGCGGCTTCAACACATGCAGGGATCGAGCTGGCTGTTGGTTGCCGTGAGCGTTGCCGCACTGCTGTTGGTGCTGGGATTGATGATTTATCCCTGGCAGTTGTTACGTTCCGTTTCTGCTCGCCTGCTGCAACAGGATGCGTTGCTGGATAACGGCATTAAACCAGTCAGTTTTCATTCGCCAGCCTTAACGCGCGAACTATTGAGTCGTTTTAATGAATTTCACCGAGGTAACTACCGGCGCGAAGTGAAAGCGCTTTATCAGGGACGCTTCGACGGCGACGAATACGCGTTTGATTATCGTTACCTGCATTTTCACTATGTCGATGAACGGATCGTGATTGAAACCTACACCAACAGCAAAGGGCAAGTGAGAACCCGGCGGCGTAAGGTTTATGATCATTATGATCGTTACGCATTGATTATGCCGTTTCAGTTCGTCCGCGATGTCGCGGTGGTTAGCTTTGCCAACAGTCTGCTCAGCGGCAGTACCTACAAGCCCGCATCGAATCGGTTCAATGAACGCTTTCGGGTCATCGCCGGCGATGAATTGACTGCCGCTAAAACCATGAAACCGACCGTGGTCGTGGCATTGGAGGAGGTTGGTGAGCTTTTGAGTAAGCCTAACCTTGAGTTTAATGGTAGCGCGGATTTGTGCCTTTCCTTTGCCGACAATGACATGATTAAAACGCCGAGTAAGGTAACACTGTCAGATTTTACGGCTTTTATCGAAGCCATCGAAGGCCAACAAAGCTTTGCGAAACTGCAACGAACTCTGCAGTCAATCCATTATCTAATGACCAAGCTGGATAACAATTTTTAAGGAGATAGGGCGTGACAGAATTATGGGTAGTCATTGCGATAGCCATCGTGCTGCTGGTGACGGTTATTGCAATCTATAACGGTATTATTAGTCGCGCGAACGCTGCCGAACGTGCCTGGGCCAACGTCATAACCCAGGAGCGACAAAAGAATAAAATCATCCCACACCTCGAAGACGTGGTGAAGGATTACAAAGCGTTCGAGCAAAGCACCCTGACTCAGGTGACGGAATTGCGTTCGGCTTTGCAGGGACTGGATGCCAATAAAATTGATACCGCGCAGTTGGAAAAAACCGAAGCGCGTACCGGTCAGTTGTTGAAAAGCCTGAATATTACCGTGGAAAATTACCCGGAGCTGAAAGCATCAGAAAGTTATCAAAAATTAATGAAAGAAATCACCGACCAGCAGGATAATATCGGTGCCGCGATTCGCATTTTTAACCAAAATGTCGAGGATTTTAATAATGGCATCGAGACGTTCCCGAATTCATGGGTTAATGGGTTGCTGAACAAGAAAGTTAAAATCAAAACGTTCAGTGATAGTGAGGCTCAGGAAGGATTTGACTACAAGCCAAATTTTTAAGTTGTTGTAAAGGAAAGGTAAACATAGCAGGCGCTTATCGCCGGCTGTGCTAGAGTTTAGGCAGTGATCGGAAATAAGGAAGCAAAGGTATGAAAAAGCTGATTTTAGTCACTGCGTTGTCGTCTTTTGTGGTTGCTGGCTGTGCCAATATGAACAACACCCAGAAAGGTGCGGCCATTGGCGCGGTTGCCGGGGCATTGATTGGTAAAGGCACCGGTGACCATGATAAAAGCCGTTATTTATGGGGAGCGGCAGTTGGTGCGCTTGCCGGTAGTGCGATTGGCAACTACATGGACAAACAGGAACAAGAGTTTCGTGATGAACTTTCAGGCAGTGGTGTGCAGGTGATTCGTGAGGGTGACAATATTCGCTTGCAAATGCCTGGCAACATCACGTTTGCGACAGACAGTGCCAGTATTTCGCAAAACTTTTACCCGGTACTTAATGATGTCGCGCGCGTATTAACCAAGTATGAAAAAACCACGATGATGGTAGAAGGGCATACCGACAGCACTGGATCGGCTGAATACAATCAACAGCTGTCGTTAAACCGCGCCATGGCGGTTCGCAATTATCTGGTAGGCAACGGTGTGGATCAACGGCGTTTAACCACCTATGGCTATGGTGAGAGTCAGCCGATTGCCGACAATAATACCGCCAGCGGACGTGAGCAGAATCGTCGCGTTGAGTTAAAAATCATCCCCAATACTCAGCAATGACAACCATCGTAAGAGCGGCCACAGCCGGAGACCTGCATAAATTGGCACTGTATGAGCGGCAGCTTTACGGTGCCGAAGGGTATCCCGAGTTACTGTTTTATCAGGCTCTGCGGCAGTGGCCGCAGTTGCTATTGGTCGCGCAAAGCGACGATACGGTGTCCGGCTACAGCATGATGGCACCGCTGCCACAGCAACGGGCAAGCCTGATGTCGTTATTGGTTGCCAGTGATTACCGGCAACTGGGGATTGGTCGGCTGCTGTTGTTACACAGCTTACAGGTGGCTGCTGAGCATGGGTTTGGCGAGATGGAACTGAGTGTATCGCCACAGAATGACAAAGCGATAAATCTGTACCAAAAGTCAGGCTTCGTTATCTGTGACGACGTTCCGGATTATCTTGGCCCGGGTGAACACCGTTTGATCATGCAGCGCGCTCTTTAGCGTTGGTTTTTTCCGGAACGCTGCCGACGGCAGCGTTCGGAACAGTACTTTACGTCCTGCCAACAATCTTTCCACTTCTTGCGCCAGTTGAACGGGCGCTGACATACGCTGCAAATTTTACTTGGTAAATGAGGTTTTCGGTGCGACATGGCGGGCGAGTATCCGTTGTTTGTGGGCTTTCACTTCGGCTTTTTGACGCCATGACCACAGTCGGTCACGCGCAGTTTTTGCAGCCGCTTTAAGATCAATAATGGGAGCAGGGTAATCGTTACCCAGTTCCATGCCATAGAGTTGTTGTTCCATAGGCGTTAGCTCCCAGGGCTGGTGGATAAAGGCAACCGGTAACGCATTCAACTCCGGACACCATTGTTTGATAAAGTCGCCGTCGGGGTCTTTCTCCTGCCCCTGTTTTACAGGGTTATACAAACGTATGGTATTGATGCCGGTGACCCCCGCCTGCATTTGAAACTGAGCGTAGTGAATGCCAGGTTCAAAGTCGAGAAACAGGCTGGCCAGATGCGTCACGCCGCGGCGCCAGTCGACGGCCAAGTGATGGGTGAGAAAACTGACCAGCATGGCACGCATTCTAAAGTTAATGTATCCGGTCTGGTGCAGACAACGCATATAGGCATCGACCATGGGGATACCGGTTTGACCTGCTTGCCATGCGCGCAGGTACTCGTCGGCCTGACCACCGGTAGTCATCGGCATGTCATTGTAACCGGGGTTTAAATGCTCAAATTCCATTCGTGATTCGCTTTCAAACTTCTGGATAAAGTGGCAGTGCCAGTGCAGTCGCGACGCAAATGCGGTTAGCGTCCGCCGCCATCCCGGCCGCTGCCAGGAACGTAATACGGTATGATAAACCTGCCGTAGACTGATATTGCCCCAAGCCAGGTAAGGGGACAATCGGGAGCAGGCATGTTGTGCACTGAGCGGGCTGGATAGTTGCCGATAATAAAACTGCCCCCGCCCCGCATAAAAGTCGTTCAGTGTTGCCCAGGCCTGGGTGGCGCCACCGTGTTGAAATCGATCATCCGGTTGTTGCCAGGCTGCCGGTAATGGGTCGGACGGACACTCGGAAACAAACCATTGTGCCTGCTCAAGCGGCGGGTTATCGGCTTTGGCTCGCATCACCTTGTGCCAATGCTTGTCCCAGTGTTGACGTTGGCTAAGGCCACGGATAACGGCTCCGCTGGGGGATTCGTGCCAGTCAATCTGATGGTCGTTGCACCAACGTTGGACGGCAATGTCGCGTTGATGGGTATAGCGCAGACCGATTTCTTGATGACTGTATAACGCGTCGATAGTGGCTTCGGCATGCAAGTGCTCAAGTACGTCGATGACAGGCGCCCGCCGCACCAGCAAGCTCAGGGCAGGATGCTGGCGTTTAAGGTCAGCCAGGCTTTCGACGATAAAACGGAAATGCCGTAAACCGAGGTGTTGGTCTGCTTCCATTGCCGGTTCAAAAACGTACAGCAATAACAACGGGTGACCGGCAGCGATGGCTTGCTGCAAGGGTTTATGATCATGTAGGCGCAAATCGCGCTTTAACCAAACAACAGATATTGGCATGGTAACCGGGCAATGTGTGATACTGACTCTATAACGCAAAAGCGGAAAGAGCAGATCAATCGGGAGGTGCCCGTGAAATATCTTTTTCTAGTTAACATCAAAGATGGTTATACCGCTGAAGATTATGCCAAGGCCTGGGTACAGGCGAGTCGCATTATTCAACAGGCGCCCGGTGCGTTAGGTACTGAGCTGCACCGAAAAATCGGTGACGATCGCAGCTTAATTGCGATTGCCCACTGGCGCAGCAAAGCCGAGCGTGATGCGATGGAACATCAACACAATGAGGAAGTGGCAGCGATCATAAAGCGTGCTGCACCATTCGTTGATATTACGCCACTGGGAGAGTTTGAAGAACCCGAGTGGGTTGTAAGGCCGCCAGCGCGTTAGCTGCCGAGTTGATCAAAGTGTTGTTTGAGCAGCTCGATAGCCGTTTGTGTTTTGGCCGGTATAAAGTCGCGCTGTGGGGTTACCGCGTGTACCGTATAGCTTGGGATTTGCCATTCCGGCAGCAGTGCAACCAGCTCTCCCCGGGCAAGTTCATCTTCCACTTCGATAGTGGGTAATAAGCCAAAACCGACACCGTCCTTTACCAGTTGAATCAGTGATTGCATATTGTTCACCATCAGCCGCCGTTGTTGCAACGCAAAGGCAGGCTGCTCAGGATGAGTCAGTGTGCCGACGAAATTTTGTTCGCGTATGTGGCTGACGTAGCAGTGCGTTGCCAGTGCCGATGGGTGTTGTGGGTTAGCAGTTGCCAACGGATGGCTAGCGGCGACACACAGGCACATCGACCATTCAGCAAGCTGTCTGGCGATCATTTGAGAGTCGTTCAGAGGACCAATACAGAGACCAAGATCGGCGCCGTGACGAACTAAATTACAGGGCTCATCGGTGAGTGTCAGATGTACGCCCATTTCCGGGAATTCTTCCATTAATTGTTTTAGTGGTGCGCTCAGCAAGCCCCCGCCAAAGCCAGCTGGGGCGATCAGTTTAATGACGCCCTGTGGTTGTTGTTTTAACAGCGCCAACTTGGACTGCATTAATTCAGCTTCTTCGGCAATGCGCTGGGTGGTTTGATAATACAGTTCACCAGCCTCGGTTAGAGTCATTGAACGTGTGTTTCGGATGAACAAGGATAAACCAATTTCTTCTTCAAGCTTGTGCAACTGCTGACTTACTGCCGAAACGGTCATATTCAACTCGCGAGCGGCCTGACTCATACTGCCGGTGCGTACGGTTTGATTGAACACCATGATTGATCTGAGAAGCCGTTGGTTCATCCGTGAAAGATTCCTATAATGAAAATAATAATAATTCTCATTAATAATTTATCCAGAATGTCTAAAAATGTCAACATTGAGCGATTGTGTGGTGATCTAATTGAAGGCCATTAGGTTATAGTTAATCAGGATATTTATTACTGCGGGAGTGATTAAGCATGACGAAAACCATAAAAGCGCTGCGTCTGCAACAGCCGTTTGGACTCGACAATATTCGTGTTACCGAGATAGCGGATCCCGGCATGCCGGCAGCGGGTGAAGTTCGAGTTCGTATTAAAGCAAGTTCCCTAAACTTCCACGATTATGCCGTTGCTGCCGGTTACATTCCTACCGAGGACGGACGCATTCCACTTGCCGATGGCGCCGGTGTGGTTGAAGCCGTCGGCGAAGGCGTTGATGAATTCAAGGTAGGAGATGCGGTGGTCTCGACGTTTTTTCCGCATTGGCTCAGCGGGCCGGCCCCTATCGCCGATTTTCGTACTACGCCCGGTGATGGGGTCGACGGCTATGCGCGTGAGGTCGTGGTTTGTCCGGCGCATTTTTTCACCCGGCAGCCACAAGGTTACACGCATGAGCAGTCAGCAACGCTAACCACTGCTGGTTTAACCGCATGGCGTGCGCTGGTTGTCGATGGCAATATTCAGCCTGGTCATTCGGTGCTGGTACTGGGAAGTGGTGGTGTGTCGGTTTTCGCTTGTCAGCTGGCCAAAAGTCTTGGCGCGACGGTGATAGCGACGTCGTCTTCGGATGCAAAATTGGCGCAGTATAAAGCCTTAGGTGCGGATCATTGCATTAACTACAAAAGCGATCCGGAGTGGGGCACCACGGTGAATAAGCTGACCGACGGTCGTGGCGTAGATCACGTTATCGAAGTGGGAGGTCCAGGCACGTTACCGCAATCCATTAATGCGGTTGCAATCGGCGGACATATTGCGTTGATTGGCGTGCTGACCGGTAACGAAGGCATGATTCCAACCACTCGGCTGATGGCGAAACAAGCACGTCTGCAGGGTTTGATCGTCGGTAGCCGGGACGATCAAAAAGCCTTGGTTCGGGCGCTGAATGTCAATGGCATAACGCCGGTTGTGGATAAAACCTTTACGCTGGATCAGTTAGCCGATGCGTTTCGTTATGAAGAAGCCGGAAAACACTTTGGTAAAATCTGCGTGACGCTTTGATGGTACACTGTCGCTAAGCCGTAATAAGGGAGTCGTTTGTGGCAGTGTTTTCTAATCCGTGGATAAAACGTTTGTTGAGCGTTGCTGGCTATGTTGTGGCAGCGGTGGCGGTAATAACAGCGGTTGATTGGTATCGTGCGAGTGATATCGAACAACAGGTACCTGAGCAAAGTGCCAATGTGCTAACGCTCCAGGGAGATAGAGTGGATATTATCGGTGCTTCTCAGCAACAACCGGTATTGCTGTATTTTTGGGCGACCTGGTGTCCCTACTGTAAGGTGGTATCGCCAATGGTGGACAGCGTTGCCGCGGATAATAAGGTGCTGTCAGTTGCCTTTTCGTCAGGTACAGATGCAGAAGTGACGCAATTTATCACTGAACACGGCTATCAATTCGATACCGTTAACGATCAAACGGGTGTGTTGGCTAAACGCTGGGGCGTGACAGTAACACCCACTCTGCTGGTCATACGCCAGGGCAAGGTGGTGTCAGTAACGACGGGATTAACGTCATCAATGGGAATGCGAGCCAGATTGGAACTGGCTCGCTGATAAGCAACGGGTGATGCTGGCGTTAGTTATTTTCGGAAACGACAAGGTCGTTTTCGACATCTTCAACACCCTCAACGCCAGCGGCAAGTTGCCCGGCGGTTTCGGCGTCAACATCACTGCTGACGGTACCGGAGAGATAAACCACGCCATCGCGGGTTTCCACCGAAATGTTGGCACTGTTGAGACCGCCGTTATCAAATAATGCGGTTTTCACCTTGGCGGTGATGGTCGCATCACTGATGTATTCGCCCGCTTCATTCATTTGAGCTTCGGCCGCTTCACCCATTTCATCAGCCGTTTGTTCAGCTGACTCCATTGCATCTTCGGTTTTACTGTCGGCTGATTCCTGGCTACAGCCGGCAAGAGTAAACAAACCTAATAAGGTTGCTGTCGCTAATGTCATCTTTTTCATTGTAAATTCCCCTTTCCTTGAAACCTGTAAAAAACTATAGTGCAAATAATCCTTTTCGCCAGTGTCTTTACGACGATTTACTTAGAGAGTCATGAACTTACAGCAATTACTAAACGGCTTTGTCGAGCAACTTCAGGCATCAGACTCGTTGTTGCGACTGACCATCAGCACCATTGTTCTGGTTACTATTGTGTTTTTTGCACGATGGGTACTGCGGCGCTATATCCGCCGCAACATTAATTCCAGCGATTTACGCCGACGTTGGCTGGTTCAACTGCGCAATGGCCTGTTGCTGGTGCTGCTGTTTGGTCTGTTCATGATTTGGGGTAACGAACTACGTACCTTTGCGCTGTCTTTGGTCGCGATTGCTGTGGCCTTGGTGATTGCCACTAAAGAACTGATCATCTGTATCAGCGGTACACTGATAAAAAGTGGGGCGCATGCGTTTCACCTCGGCGACCGGATTCAAATCAAAGATTACCGCGGTGATGTTATTGATCAAAACCTGTTAACGACAACCATTTTGGAAGTAGGGCCCGGCAAGAATATGCAACAACGCAGTGGCCGTATGGTTGTGTTACCAAACTCATTATTCGCGACCGAGCCGGTAATTAATGAGAGTTACAGTAAAGACTATGTCTTGCATACCTTTACCGTGCCGTTTAAACGCACCGATAACTGGCGTTTGGCACAGCAAGAGCTATTGCGGGTAGCACAGGAGTATTGCCGCGATTACATGGCGGAAGTAAAGCGGCATTTTGATCGAATGAGCTACCGTACCGGACTGGAGTCACCTTCGGTAGAACCGCGGGTGACTTTGCAAGTGGAAGATCCCGAAGACATTACCCTGGTGGTGCGAATTCCTACCCGTACCGAGGGCCGCAACTGGCTCGAGCAAACCATTCTGAGTGACGTGTTCAGTGCCAATGACTTCAGTCGCAAGCCGGACGCTTAGTCGTCGGGCTTGCTGCGCTCCTGCTTGCGTTTGAGACTGGCTCCGTACGCAACGCCGAAGGCCAGACCCAAAGCAACGCCCAAGGCTAACTGATCCATAACCACACCGATGGCGGTTCCGACCGCAACGCCAACACCGATGGCAACGCCCATCGGATTATTTTCACTGGGTTTTGATTGTTGATTCATAAGATTGATCCATATCAAATTGCTTTACCGGGCTCTTTAATACACTAAAACCATATACTGAGTAGGGAGAAAGTGCCATGAGTTTATGGAAAGCGTTTTTTAATGATCCGGTTATTTTTATCTCATTTATTGGTTTGGGCATCGTCATCGGGCTGTGTGTTTTTTACGCTATCTTTTTCTACAAGAAGATGGTTAACGCTGAGCAACATAACAACTAGTGGCTTAAAGGTTTGCCGCGTTGCCGGTATTTTACCTGATACATGGCTTTGTCGGCTTCTTTAAGTAGCTCATTAACCGAACGCGGTAAAGCGGTTTGATGGAAGCCGACGCTGGCTGAAATGGTTAACGGCTGCGAAACACCGGCCACCATCGGTTGTTGAATTTCGCGGCGAATCTGGTCGATGAAGGCTGAAACTTCGAGGTTATTGACAAAACGGTCGCTGACGACAAGAAACTCATCACCACCAAAGCGGGCAACTGCATCACCATCAACGGTGCAACCGAGTAGGCGTTCGGCCACAATTTTCAACACCCTGTCACCGGCGGTATGGCCATATTCGTCATTAATGGGTTTAAATGCATCGAGATCGAGCATGACCAGTGTTAACGGCGTGCCAGATTGCCGACATCGTTGCATCGTATCCCGCAATGCCTGATTCAGGCCATTACGATTCAACAAACCGGTTAAGCCGTCATGATGAGCCATTTGCTCCAGTTCGTAAGTTCGTTGGGCGACTTTTTGCTCAAGTTTTGCTTCGTGCGTTTTTAAGGTGGTCAGTGCTTCTTCCTGAGCCCGCTGTTTTTCGTTTTTCAATTGATTGAATTTCGCGGCGATAGCAAACGACAGCAGTAACATTTCTATCGCTGAGCCAATTTGCATGCCGTACAAACTGAAAAAATTGGTCGGCACGACACCTAAATTGCGAAGGGCGTGAACGAAGGCACCGGTTAATAACAACGTCCAGGCGATGACAAACAGATTTGCGCCGGGAACCTTGCGTATCGCACAGGCGACGCCACAACTCAATAACACCAGCCCCGCGGTTAAACCGTTGATATCACTGAGCTGTAATGCCGTTTGCGGAGAGGCAATAAAGGCACTCAGCATCCCCAAAAACGACACCGTTAGCGGAATCAGTGTCACCCGGTACCACCAGCGACTGTGCGTTTTTAGCGCCAGAAACTTGCGCGCAAACAAGGTTGCGGTAAAGCCTGCCGCAGAAAAACTAAACGCCATTACGCGGTTAACATCGAGCGTGTCATGATCCCAAAACAACTGCGGGCCTAACCCGTTCATTGCCAGCGTGCCCGCCAGAAAACTACCGACAAACAGCGAATAGCGCAAAAAAACCGACTGTTTTAACGCCGTAAACAGCAACAGATTATAAAGGCTTAACGCCAGTAGCATACCGCAGTACAGCGATAGCCAGAACAGTTCGTTACTGTAGCTGTTGTCGTAATGCGTGGGGGAGTACAAGCGCTGAAAAGCGGTTAAGCTGCCGTTACTTTGGATACGTGTGTAAAGAGTCATTGCGGTGTTTGCCGGAAAGGCGATCGGAAATGAGGCATGGCGGTTGTTCAATGGCCGTTGTTCTTTCGTGATGTGACTTCCGGAACGAAATTGCTGACGTAATTCACCCCGCTCATCAACAACATAAACATCAACGCGATCAAGGTTCGCGTAGTCAAAGGAGAATACCTTTAACAGGCTGTTATCGGTCGTATTCGTGATGACGTTTTTTAACCAGAGGGTGCCGTCGTAGTAACCTAAATGCAACTGCCCGGGATCCAGCACAGGCTCAAACAACTGCCGTTGCTCAATCGAGCGAAAATCTGTCTCACCGGTAGGATCGAGGTAACGTTCTGTGTAGAAAATCAGTTTGATGTCATCAGTCTGCCCATCGACATACAGGCTCGGTGATGACGCTAATGTCGCTGGCGCGAGAAAAGCCAAAAGAATCAGGGTTATGGTCGACAGAAAGTGTGGCACGCGTCAATTTCGAATTGATTATTGTAGTTATCATCCCATGATAGAACAAAACTGCTGATAAAAACATCGCCCTGCGACCAGCCTACAAGCTTTCAGCATAATTGACCTTGCGGCTGTGGTTTTTGGTGATAAAGAAAATAATAAGCCCGCTACCGGCCAGCAAACAGCCGACCCATCCGGTGCCCTGCCACTGCCAGGGTGAGACAATAGCGAGGCCGCCAAGATAAGCACCGATGCCGTTAGCAATATTAAATGCCGCATGATTAAGTGATGCCGCTAAGGTTTGTGCTTCGCCCGCGACATCCATCAGTCGCACTTGTAAGGTCGGTACTAATGCGGCGGTTGACCCCAATAAAAATACCATCGGCAAGATGCTGACTAAGTTATCAATACTAAACGGAAACACAAACAGAACCAGTGTGGCCCAGGCCAGTGCACCACCGATCGCCCATTTCATGTTGACGTCGGTCGCCCAGCCACCGACTAAGCTTCCGATAAAAGAACCCACGCCATAAATCAGCAAGGCGATAGGTATCCAGCCCTGGCTCACTTGTGTTGCCTCTAACAAGGTTGGCGCCAGATAACTCAGTACCGCGAACATACCGCCAAAACCAATACTGCCGATTGCCAGCGTCAGCAGAACTTGTTTGTTCTTAAGGGCTGACAGCTCGGTGCGTGTGCGGCTGTGCTGTTGTTGCCGGATAGCTGGTACGGCAATAGCGATTAACAGCACCGCGCTTAACGCGGTGATGCCGACGCCACGATAAACCCAGCGCCAGTCCAGCATCTGGCCAAACCAAGTGGCAAGCGGATTACCGATTAAGATGGCGAGCGTCAGCCCCATCATCACTAAGGTTACCGCTTTGCCTCGCTGGTTCTTACGTACCATCGCCGCCGCCAGTAGACAGACAATGCCGCCATAGGCGCCGTGGGGAAGACCGCTAATAAAACGTAGCCATTGCAACTGCTGAAAGCTATCGGCCTCGGCACTGGCGATATTGGTTACGGCGTACAGACCCATCAGGGCGAGTAGCAGAGACTTTTTGTTGGCGCGGGCAAATACGATGGTAATGAGCGGCGCACCAATGACGACGCCGAGCGCATACAGGCTGATTAAGTGGCCGGTTTGTTGAGAACTGGTACCAAATTCAGAGCCAACATTGGGTAACAGCCCCATCATGACAAATTCGCCGATACCGATTGCGAAGGTACCAATAGCCATGGCGAAGATCGCGACAGCCACTTGCAGTTTGGAGTAAGACATGGTGATAAACGTTTTAGCTTAAAACAGAAGGCAATGGCCTCAGATGGTAACCCAGACCACCAATTATCGCTATCTTAAAACGTAATTATGTTAGGCTGTTGATCAGGTTTAGTGACCGATCACATAGGATGTTTATGACTGAACAAACAACAATTTACCCAATTGGAACCCCTGGTAAACCTTGGGGTGAGGCAGAAAAATCGCAGTGGCTGGCTGCGCAGACCAAAAAACGTTCTTATCAGCAACAGGTAGTGGCTAAACTTGAAGCGATGAATGACCGCTTCAACATTGAGCAGTACGGCGAATTGAATTATACGGCCGGCGACTACCCCTTGTACGTCGTGCGGAATAAAAACTGGAACCCGGAAAATCCGACCATTCTGGTGACCGGCGGCGTTCATGGTTATGAAACCAGTGGTGTCCAGGGCGCTTTATTGTTTATCGATGCAGAGCTGGAACATTATACGGACGATTTTAATTTCGTGGTGTTCCCGTGCTTGAGTCCCTGGGGCTATGAAACCATCAACCGCTGGAACCCTGACGCTGTCGATCCAAACCGTTCGTTTGTTGCTGACAGTCCGGCGCAGGAATGTGCGCTGGTGATGGATTATCTGAGTGATTTGGGGGTTGATTTCCTCGCACATGTCGACTTGCATGAAACGACTGACTCGGATAACTCAGAGTTCCGCCCGGCAAAAGCAGCGCGTGACGGCGAGGTAAATACCAACTGGAATATTCCGGATGGCTTTTATCTGGTGGGTAACTCGGAAAACCTGCAAATCGATTTTCATGCAGCGATCTTGGCCGAAGTGGAAAAGGTCACACACATTGCTGCGGCTGACGAGCACAATCAACTGATTGGAGCGCCGGTCGATCGCGAAGGACTGATCAGCTTTCCGGTCAAACAGTTGGGGCTGTGCATCAGCCTCACCAATGCCATGTACGCGACCACTACGGAAGTCTATCCGGACAGTCCACGGGCTACACCGGAAGAATGTAATCGGGCGCAGGTTGCTGCCGTGATTGGTTGTATAAAATTTTTACAGTAAGTCTAGGTAAACAAAAACAACGGTGCTAATTTAACACATACGAGTTATGTCCAAAATCAGTACCGTTGCGGTTGCGACGAGTATTTAGGTCAAAAGGAGTCGCAATGAAGATTATCTTTTTAGGCGGAACCGAAACCGTGACCGGCTCGAAATTTCTGGTTGAAACGGAGCGAACCCGGTTGCTTGTCGATTGTGGTTTGTTTCAGGGCTATAAGTGGCTGCGTAAGCGCAACTGGCAACCCATACCTATGGGCATTAATAAGGTCGATGCGGTGGTGTTAACGCACGCTCACCTCGATCATTCCGGCTTTATTCCCGTGTTGTTCAAAGAAGGCTACCGGGGCCCTGTCTATGCGCATCAAGCGACCACTGAGTTATGCCATATCATGTTTGCTGACAGTGGCCGAATTCAGGAAGAAGACGCAAAATACCTCGGCCGCCATGGCCTCAGTAAACACGAAAACCCACAGCCGCTTTACGATGAAAACACCGGCAAAGCCAGTATGAGACTGTTTGAGAGCGTGGCGTTTCGGCAACCGTTCCAGGTCGGCGATATTCAGGTGATGTTGCAGCCTGCCGGGCATATTCTCGGTGCAGCCTCTGTGATCATCGAGGCGGAGGGCAAAAAAGTGGCTTTTTCCGGTGATATCGGTCGTCCGGAGGACATCATGATGTACCCGCCGGAACCTTTGCCGGAGGTAGATTTATTGCTGTTGGAGTCAACTTACGGTGACCGTCGGCATGAAAAAACCGAGCGGGCTGAGGAACAGCTCGCCGAGGTGGTTAATGAATGCTCCGCCGGCGGCGGGGTGGTGATGATCCCGGCATTCTCAGTTGGGCGTGCACAGCTAATGCAACATCTGCTGGTTAAACTGATGGACGAGGGACGCATACCCAGGCAACCCATATTTCTCGATTCGCCCATGGCCATCAACGTCTCGGAAATCTATCGTCGTCACCATAAATTACACCGGCTAACTGACCATGACTGTCAACGAGCGTTTGACACCGTGATATATACCCGCAGTGTGGATGAGTCGAAAGCCATTGCATCGCAAAGCGGGCCGCATATTATTATTGCCGGCAGCGGTATGGCAACCGGCGGCCGTATTCTGCACCACTTTAAACGCTGGTTGGGGGATCACCGAGCGACGGTACTGTTCAGTGGCCATCAGGCCGGCGGAACACGGGGCGCGAAAATGCTGCAGGGCGTCGAGTCGATCAAGTTGCACGGAGAGTGGCTACCGGTGAAAGCGCGGGTGCGCTCGTTAGACGGTCTTTCCGGGCATGCCGATTATGTGGAGTTAACCTCCTGGCTGCAGGCTTCCAAGCTACGTCCCAAAACCCCCATTCAATTGATTCATGGCGAACCGGATGCGATGGAAAGCTTTCGCGATCACTTGCACCAGCAAACTCAGTTTGATGTGGATATTGCTGATTACCAGGGCGTTTATCATCTTTAGTATTATTGTCGCTTATCGCTGACAGTTTTGTCAGCGATAATCTCTGGCTTCTCGTTCATGAGTTGCTAATCTATCCACACATTTTCAACCTTAAGGAATGAGGTATTATGAAAAAAGCTCTGTCATTGTGTTCACTACTTCTGCTCTCAACTACCGCAAGCGCACAACAAAGCATGTCCTGGGATGATTATTACCTCGGTATGCAGGTTAGTCAGTTCAATATTGACTCTGGTCCTGACTTTTCGACCGCGAAGCCGGTTGGGTTGACGCTCACGGTAGGAGAACAGGTGCATCCAAATTTTGCGGTTGAAGCTCGACTGGGTTTTGGCGTCGCCGACGATACCATTCGCTATCAGCCCAACGACACGACCACAGCCGAAACCGATATCGAGCTGGATTACGCGGTGAGTATTCTGGCAAAACCACAGGCGCGTGTGAGCGACTCGGTTTCCGTTTATGCACTGGCGGGCTGGTCTCGCAGTGAACTGAGTACGGCGGGTGGTTCTGGCGCCGACAGCGGTCTCAGTTATGGTGCCGGGTTTGCATTGCAGCCGGCACCACAGCTGGATGTTTATCTGGATTGGCTAAGGCTAATGGATGAAGAGGGGGTGGCACTGTCATCCATTAACCTGGGGTTCACCTATCGTTTTTAAGGGGGATTAAAAATGCCATTTGAGCAATAGGTTCGGGTTGTGTTCATGCACTCCGTCAATGTAGAACTTATTGCGCCAATAAACATACTCAACGCCCACGTACAGTGGGCTTTTTAGTTCTAAATAGGGGGCAAGGTCCAACTTCAGTTGCGAGGTGAAATTAAGGTTGGCAGGGCCGACACCTGCTATTCCGGACGCGTAATCGATAAAGCCATCGTACAGCCATTGTGTTCCGGCAAGCTGAAACGATGTTGCCCAAGTTGCAGTCAGTTGATAATTGTTTGGCAGATTATCGTTGTTGCGGCGGTAAGCATCCAATTCGAGGTAGTCAAAGCCCGGTGCGTTAAATGCGACCCCCAAACCGTAGAGATAATGGGTAAAGCCATCACCAACTTCTGCGGTTGTGGTAACACTGTAATTGGCAATCCAGGAGTCGCTGAATTCCGCTAAATAAAATTCCGGAGATACTTCGATATAGGTTTCGGTATCGCCGTTACTCGACTCTAACCGATCGGCAAAACTGAATAATTTGCCCCAGCTGTAACCGGAAACATATTCGAGGGTCACGACTTGTCGGTCAGTGTCTCCCACCTCGTATTGATTACCATTGAGATAAGTCAAACTTGTGTCTGACCAATATTGCTCTGCCGACGACGACGCGGTAAAGAGAAGGGTAGAAAGGCTAAGGAACAAGCCTGGATAGTTTGAATGATTCAACATAAAAAGCTGGCCGTGTGAGTAAAAAAGCGACATTATATTTATCCTTGGCGATTAATCCAGTCGTGGCTGTATTTACGTACAAGGTTTGCTTTTTTGTCATAGAGGTAAAGCATGCCGACCTTCCCATGGATTCTTTCCGCTCACCGCGTCTTTACCGGTGTCTTATTTGTGCAAGTGGTTATTACGCTGCTGATCAGTTTTTATACCGGCGAGTGGCTGATACCTGTTGCGTTATCGCTGTTTATTGCCGGCTTACCGCTGGCGCTAATTTTGCTGGCGCCGGCTAACCCGTTAACACGTCATACCGTAGCGGCGGCGACGCAATTGTTGACGGCTTTGCACATTGATCAAACCATGGGGCTGGTTGAACTGCACTTTGAGATCTTCGCGGTGTTGGCTGTTCTCGTTTATTACCGTGACTGGAAAGTGATTGTTACCAGCGTCTTGGTTGTTGCCGTTCATCACGTGTTGTTCTTCTTCCTGCAATTGAACGACGCTGGTGTGTACATCTTTGCGGCGGATTATGTGAATTTCGGCATTTTAACCATTCACGCCAGTTTCGCCGTTGCTGAAGGTGCCATTTTGGCTTTTATCGCGCACCGTACGTTTATCGAAGCACAGACGGCGTTGCGAATTAACTCGGCGATCGAAGATATTGTCGGTAACGATAAAGGCATCAATCTGGCGGTTTCATTGGATGCGGATAATGAACAAATACAACGGTTTAATCAGCTGATTGAAGCGATGCGAACCAGTGTTGCTGAAACGGAGTTGCTGGTGGACAGTGTTGAACAGCAATCTGAGGAGCTGGCTGGTAATACTCAGGCGTTGACCAGCAGACGACAGCAGTCGGCAACGGAGTTGTCGCGTATCGTCCATGGGATAGAGCAGATGGTCGGCACGGTGAACGCTATCAGCGATGAGTCTCAACGTGCTCGTGAGGCGGCAAATACTGCACTGAGCGACACCAGTAACGCTGCCGACTACACGGTACAGGTCAATGGTGCCATTCTGTCGGTAAAAGAAACCGTCGCCGAAGCGTTGGAACATATTAAATCACTGGAGCAGAAAAGCAGCCGTATCAGTACCGTGGTGGCAGCGATTAACGATATTACCAAGCAGACCAACCTACTTGCCTTGAATGCGGCCATCGAAGCAGCGCGGGCGGGGGAGCAGGGGCGTGGTTTTGCGGTTGTGGCAGACGAAGTAAGGAGTCTGGCATCAACGACAGAACGAAATGCGGCTGAGATAAGCGATATTTCCCAGCAGATTATCGATGAGGTTACCCAGTCGGTGACGATTGTAGAACAAGCGACGCAGGTTATTGACGATGGCTCTAAAATGTCGGTTGAGCTGAAGCAAATGATCGAGTCAGTGGCAACCAAAGTTCGTACCATGGCGGAAACCATCGAGCAAGTTGCCTTTGCTACCGAGCAACAGTCGAATGCTACTGCTGATATGTCTTCGTCCGCGAAGGATTTAAAAGCGGTGTCTGAACAAGAGTATGAGTTCGTCAAAAACAATGACGAAAAAACTCGGCAACTGGCTGAGGACGCTGAACGGTTACGGCATCAAATTGAAAAGTTTGCGGTCTAAAAGCGGGCGTCAACGGCTGCTCTGGGGCATCGTGATCCTTTGGTTTGCGAGCGTACTGGTGGC
This sequence comes from Idiomarina aquatica, assembly GCF_003987185.1. Lineage (GTDB taxonomy): Bacteria > Pseudomonadota > Gammaproteobacteria > Enterobacterales > Alteromonadaceae > Idiomarina > Idiomarina aquatica. Next base: position 203,162 of record NZ_PIPS01000002.1, read on the forward strand.
GTTATTTTGGTTGCTGGATGCCCGCCTGAGTTGGTTCGATAATCAAGGCCGGCTGCAGCAACAAGTATCCCACGGTGAGGTTGAAGAGCGACTAAAGCCGCTGTTAGAACGCACGGTTGGTGACCTGTCTGCCGTCGTCGTGCATGTGTTCTCTGAAGATTGCCCGTGCAACTGGCGAACGCGCTCGCATCAACAATTGATTCAACGCAGAGTAACTGAGCGGGCAGGTCGCAATGTTGAACTTGATATTGATCAGCATGAGGCGTTAAAGGCCTATATCCCATCGACACCGGCGGTCATAATTTTTGATGACAACGAGCAGCTGATCTATTTGGGCCCTTATGCAGACGGTGCCTTTTGTAATACGGAGAGCAGTTTCGTCGAGGCGTTATTGCCGCAGCTGTCGGCCGGGACCGCAGCACCAAAGGGCGGTTGGATAAATACGGTTGCAAAAGGTTGTTATTGTGCTGTCGCAATTTAACGATGGTCAGGTTACAGTATGGATAATAACAAAAATAACAAATCAACTTGAGGGATCGATGAGTGCGTAATCATCACTTGCTGTCACAATATGTTACTGCGTTGGAGTCGTCCGCTTTGTGCGTGCGGCTCAATGCACAGGGACAAGTGATTTTTATCAGCGATTCGCTAAAAAACCGGCTGAATACCGACCAACCTGTGGTCGGCAAGGGCTTTAAGCAGTATATCGATCCGCAACACCGCGAGGCACTTGCAGACCGAATCAGCTACACCGTAGAGCACCAGCAAAGCTGGAATGGGATCATTCGCCTGGCGACGCAACAAGAGCAGGGGGCGTGGTTTCGTTGTCTGACGATTCCTTTATATAACGACCAGAAACTTGCTGAAATTGTGCTGTTGTTGCAGGACATATCCCGCGAGGTTTACCTCGATGAGCTGCTCAATGAAACGCGTTTTGATGCTGTGACTGGATTAGCCACACGCGTTGATTTACTGAATGACTTAAAGAACACAAGAGCGCAGTGTCTGGCGATTCTGGACATCAGGAAGTTTCGCTCATTTGCTGATTTTTACGGGATTGAGTTTGGCGATCAGTTACTGCGGGCGTTCAGTGATTGGTCCGCTCACTATTTGTCTCAACACCATTTGTATCTATACCGCCTGTATGGCGACAAATTTGCCATAGCCGCCGATTTTAGAATGATCCCCAGTGTGTTTGAAGCGCACTTAAAACATTTTTACCAGGCGCTGTCGGCCACGCAATTTACCATTAACGGTGGTGAAGTGGCCGTTGATATTGCGATGGGAATGGGCGTTGGGCGTAAAAAATTGATTCAACTTGCAGAGAGCGCACTGGCACGAGCTAAAAAGGTATTCTCCGGTGATCGCATTGAGTGTGTCAAAGAGCGCGACTTTACTCACAGTCATCAAGTTAATTGGATGCCAAAAATACAGTCTGCGCTGGATAACAAAAATTTTGTGAACTACTACCAGCCGATAAAAAGCAGTAATGGCAAACATGTAGACTATTATGAAGCTTTGGTTCGACTCCGCGATGGCAGTACGGACTTACCCCCGGGCTTATTTTTGGATAAAGCGAAGACGACCCGTTATTACAGTCAAATCACCCGTTCGGTCGTTGAGCAGGCCGTGGTACAATCAGAGCAACATGGGGTTGCTATTTCGGTCAATATCTCGATTGAAGATATTCTTCACTCGAACACCGTTGAATTCATTCTTAACACGCTGGAACAGCACCCGCTGGCGCAGCTTATTTTTGAAATTACGGAAACGGAATCAACGGAAGACTTTACCGCCGTTGAGGAGTTTGCGTTTGAGGTGCGACAACGGGGCGGTAAAATCGCCATCGATGACTTTGGCGTTGGTTATTCAAATTTCTCTCGTTTAATTCAATTACACCCCGATTATTTAAAAATCGACGGCAGTATTATTCGTAACATTCTTAATGATAAAAGCAACGCCAGTATCTTAAACGGTATGATCAGTATTTGCCGTGAATTAGAGATCCCAATGGTTGCCGAGTTCGTTGAGAACGAAGCCATTAATGGCTATTTAACACAACAGCAAATCGAGTATTTGCAAGGGTATTATATTGGTAAACCATCACCGTATTTATCCAAGTGGCTTAACTAATTTTGTGACCAAGCTGTAGGGCCGTAATGGAAGTAGCAAAAACGTTTCGCGAGTTTTTAGAAATCATCCCCGACGGAGCTTTGGTCATCAATAGCGGCGGCATCATTGTTGCCGCTAATGCCGCAGCTGCCTCGATGTTCGAGTACTCGCGCGAGGTACTGATTGGACTGCCGCTAGATAATTTGTTGCCGCCGGAATTTCGGCAGAATCATGCCGAGCACCTGGCCAAATTTTTTGCGCATCCTGGTAAACGCTCAATGGGTAATGGCCTGCGTTTTCCTGCGGTTAAACAATCGGGGTTGCAGTTTTACGTTGATATTATGCTCAATCAAATGGACGTTGACGGCGACCTGTTCGGTGTCGCGATTGTGAGAGACTATACGTTACAACAACAGACCGAAGAAAAAATACGTCGCGAACTTGAGTATGAAAAGCGTCAGGCTTTGACCGATCATTTAACCGGCGTGATGAATCGTCGTGCCTTTGTCGGACAACTGAATGAAGAGCTGGAACAGCTCGCCGAACATGGCACGCCGTTCGCTGTCGGCTTTATTGACCTTGATGACTTTAAAGAGGTGAATGATCGTTTTGGCCATCAGTACGGTGATCAAGTGTTACAAAGCATCGCCCGCATGATCAGCGGCTGCAGTCGCCATTCCGACCATGTGGCGCGTATTGGTGGAGATGAGTTTGCCACCATTCATCCGATGATTTCTGCTGAAAACGCCTTGCAGATGATGGAGCGTTTGCGCGCTAAGCTGGTGTCCGGTATTGAATCCGAGCATATTCCCGTTACTCTGTCGATTGGTTTGATGCAGTGCGACGACCCATCGTTATGCGAGTCCGTCGAGCACATCGTGGAAATGGCCGATAAAGCCATGTATCAGGCTAAAAAAGAGGGCAAGAACGCAGTGGTGCTTGCCCGCTATATGGATTAATTGGCCGTTATCGGCCAGTCGGCGGCATCATTCACATCAAGTTGCCTTGTCTGCTGGCCTTTCCAGCGCTCGATATAGTGGCCGTCTGGATCAAATTGGGCGGTTTGCTTATCAATATTAAAATGGCGACCACCGCGAGGATCAGCGCCAACACCGGCAATGTACTGCCAATTGCCCCAGTTTGAACCGATATCATAATCCAATAACTGTTGCTCAAAATAGGCGGCACCGTAGCGCCAGTCGACGGCCATCTCGTTGACCAGACAACTGGCGACGATTTGACGACCTCGATTGGACAGATAACCGGTCTGGTTAAGTTGATGCATGCAAGCGTTGACTAACGGGTAGGGCGTTTGTCCGGCGCACCATTGCTTAAAACGGGTTGGATAAAAGGTGGTTTGCGGCTTACGCCCGGCAACGCCGGTAAAGGCAAACACTTGCTCTTGATAGCGCAGTAAATACCAAAAAAAATAGTCCCGCCACAATAGTTCAAAAGCGATCCAGTAGGTTGACTCGTTTTCGCCGTGCTGTTGCTCGTAGTCTCTGAGTGCGTTGATCACCTGCTGCGGCGAGAGATTACCGTGGGCAAGATACGCCGATAACTTGGTTGACTGATCAAAGCCGTCCAGGGCATTACGAGTTTCCTTATAACGTCCGGGCGCTGCTGACGAAAAGTAGCGTTGCAGGTGTTGTAACGCGGCTGTTTCACCACCGGCAAGCCAGCTTTCTCCAGCCTCAGGCAGGTCGGCTGACGCGTTGACCGACAGCGCCCGGTGTTGCCAGTTAGGTGCCGCTAAGGCCTGTTTTGTGAAGCGCTCAGCCAACGGCTCTAACGGCTTACGAAACTGACTGAAGGTGGCCGCTAACTGTTGTAGCCCGCCGGGTAGGTCGTCCTCACTAAGTAACGTGCTGTTCGGCAGTTGATGAAAATCAAGGAAACGAAATCGTTGTTGCAATTGTTGCCAGCGACGTCGTTCGTAGACGCCCGCCTGCAGTGCGCCAAAAACAGCGTCTACCTGCAGCGTACTGATCAGTTGTGCCATCTCATCCAACGGCTCACCGACACGAACAGTGAGTGTGTGGCCTTGTGCCTGTAACTGTCGCTGCAAATCGTGCAGAGATTGCAGGATGAAGCTTAGCCGGTGCTGGCCAAGCGCCGGCATACCATAGCGTCCTCGCGTCAGGCTTGCTTTATCGAGTACGTAGCAAAAGGTGATGGCAGCAGAACTGTCTTGCGCCGCTGTTAAGGCCGGATTATCGTTGAGCCTCAAGTCATGGGTAAACCAGTAGAGACTGCGGGCGTATCTTTTTGTCATGGACTAAACTTAAGTAATGGATATTTCGTTATAAATTACGTAATAAATTTAAAAATGGACGTTTGCTAATGAATTCGACAAAAACAAAATTGATGCAAATTCTCGGTTATGGCGGGTTGATCCCATTTTTGCTGGCCGCACTGGCCGAATTGATGGCACTGGAATTGCCGGTACCGGTTGAACCAATGACGCTGTTACTGACTTATGGCGCCATCATTTTGAGCTTCCTTGCCGGGACCTTGTGGGGACGAGCCATGCACCGGGCTGACAGTGAACCAACGAACCTGTTATTGATCCTCAGTAATGCGTTTGCGTTATTGGCATGGCTAACATTGCTGTTGAACAGCGTGTTTTGGTCGTTGTTGCTGCAAATGCTGGGTTTCGCACTGTTGCTGGCATTTGAACGGGGGCTGGCAAGAGGAACGCTGATGACAAGTCAATCCAGTTATTACCCGATGCGACTGATTCTAACCACCGGTGTTATTGTCTGTCAGTTGCTGGTGTTGGGAAATCACTTATTTTAAGTGATCAGTAACGTTGCCATAAAAAAACCGCGCAGGAACAACCCGCGCGGTTTGGCTTCAGGGGATGATAAGGGTTATTCTACATCGTCAAGAATGGTCACTTCGCCTAAGTTAAGCGCGCGCACTTTCTCTTCGATTTGTTCAAGGTCACCCACGATAACCCAAGTCATCGCATCAGGACGCAGAACCTCATCAGCCGTTGCTTTAACGCTGTTCAAATCAATATTTGAAACGCGCTGTGCGTAGGCTTCCAGGTATTCCATGTCCTTACCTTTGTTCAGCGTATCGGTTAATGCCCCGATCAGCTGGCCTTTGGTTTCGTAAGCACCTGGTAACTTGGCGGTTTTGTTTGCCTGTACCTTCGCCAGTTCGTCAGCAGTTGCCGGCTTTTCACCTTCGTACTGCGTGAACTCTTTGACGATTTCTTGAATCGATTCCTGAGTCTTATCGGTTTGTACCGGCGCCAGAGCAATCAACAGACCTGGACCAAGATTGTCCAGCCACATGGAACGGGCTCCGTACGACCAACCTTTGTCTTCCCGCAGGTTCATGTTCAGACGACTGGTAAAGCTACCACCAAGGATGGTGTTCATCACATCAATGGTATCGGCATTGTCGACGGTACCTGATGGAGCCAGTTGGCCGGCAATGATCAATGACTGCGGCGTTCCCGGTTTGTCGATCAGGAACACTCGAGCTTGTTGCTGTTCGGCCGGGCGCTCGAGCACTTTGCTTGGCTTCGGTTCCGCCGGCGCAGACCAATTGGCCAGTTGCTGTTCCAGTAACGGCTTGATTTGTGCTTCGGTGGTATCACCGACAATCACTAATCGCGCATTATCCGGGCGCATCCAGGTATTGGCATGTTCGACCAGGTCGTCGCGGGTTAGCGCGTTGATGGAATCGATGGTGCCGGAACCAGTTAATGGCTGGCTGTAGGCATGGTCGTCACCAAACATTAAACCTGGCATAACACGCAATGCCTGCGTTTGTGGGCGAGCTTGTTCTTTGCGGATGTTTTCGATCCAGTTAGAACGTTTACGATCGATTTCTTCTTGAGGGAAGGTCGGGCGTAAAAGAATTTCGCTCATCAACCCAAGACTTTCGCCCAGGTTAACCGTCAGGCTGTCCATGCGAATGGTAGACGTGTCCAAAGACGCGTATGCGCTGAGGCTGGTACCAAGGTTTTCCAGCTTGGCCGACAGTTCCATCGGACCATAGTTTTCGGTGCCTTCCTTCAACATTGACATGGCGAAGCTGGCGGTACCGGCTTTGCCTCCCGCATCGGCGGCATAACCGGCGTCAAATACCAGACTCATTTCTACAGTCGGGGTATCGTGACGCTCGGCAAGGTACACTTCCAAACCGTTAGAAAGTTCAAAGGTGTTCAGTTCCGGTAAGTCCAGTTTTGGTAACTCACCGACATCCGGTAGCTCATCACGGCTGGCCTGTGCTTCACCTGCCTGATAGTCCGGCTGCGGCTCAATGTGCAGGATAAAGTCGCCGTCAGTTAACCAGCGTTTGCCGGCGGCCTGAAGATCAGCTGCGGTTGCCGATTTGATCCACTCCATTTCCTGCTGATAAAAACCTGGGTTGTCGTGATAGACCGCGCCCGACGCCAGAATGTCAGATTTACCGCCGAATCCACCGACTTTTTCAGCCTGACGGACAAAAGCTGCGGTGGTGCTGAACTTAGTACGTTGCAACTCTTCCTGAGTTGGTCCTTCGGTAAGCAGACGCGTCAACTCTTCATCAATGATTTGTTCGATTTGGTCAAGGTCAACACCGGCTTTGGCGTCAGCGGTAATGAAGAACTGACCGGCAAGGTCGCGACCAAACTGGAAGCCACCGACGGAGCTAGCCAATTGCTCTTCGTACACCAGGCGTTGATACAGCCGTGAATTTTTACCGTTCGCCAGAATGTCCGATAACAGACCCAGGAATTCATGGTCCTGTGTACCCAGTTGTGCGGTGTTCCAAATCCGATAGATACGGGCAGCAGGCACATCATCCTGCATGGTAGCGCGTTTAGTACCTTCGCGTTTGGCAACCCAGGCTTCGAGTTTTTGCAAGGGTTTACCCGGTGCGATATCGCCAAAGTACTTTTCAACTTTCTCTTTTGCGGTTGCCACATCGATGTCACCGGCCAGCACTAAGACGGCGTTGGACGCGCCATAGTAGTCTTTAAACCACTGGTGTACATCGTCAAGAGAGGCGTTATTCAGATCTTCCATCGAACCGATGACCGACCATGAGTAAGGGTGGCCTTCAGGGAAGGTCTGCTCAGCGAGGTATCCCCAGACACGGCCATAAGGCTGCGCTTCACCCTGGCGTTTTTCGTTTTGTACCACGCCACGCTGTTCGTCGAGTTTTTCCTGTGTTACCGCACCCAACAAATGACCCATGCGGTCAGATTCCATCCACAATGCCATATCCAGTGCCGGCGTCGGCACATTCTGGAAGTAGTTGGTACGGTCATTGTTGGTGGTGCCGTTCATTTCGGTGGCGCCGGCACGCTCAAACGGTCCGAAGTATTCGTCATCGTAGTTTTCGGTACCATTAAACATCAAGTGCTCAAATAAATGAGCAAAACCTGTCTTACCGGGCTTTTCGTCTTTCGAGCCTACGGCATACCAAACGTTAACGGCCACAATCGGCGCTTTACGGTCTTCATGAACAACGACAGTTAAGCCGTTATCCAGAGTAAATGTCTCGTAATCAACCTTAACTTCGGGAAATTGTTGCTGAGTTGTAAGCTGCTCAGACTGACTGCCGGCATTGGCCGTTTGTGTCATCTGACAACCGCCGAGTAATGCGGTTGTAACCGCTACAGCGGTAAGAGTTTTTATCATTTTCATTGCGGTAAAATTCCTTAATACTTTTAATAAGCCCAGACACTATAACGCTATGACTTGTCTAACTGTAGAGTGATGAGTTACAAAATTGTAACCAAATTAGACAAAACCAAAATGGCGACTGGACTTTTAATTGTCGGAGTAATCAAGGATAATTGCGCGCGGTCTGAATATGCTAAAGGGATATCACGAGCTTGTGAGTAATACGACAGTTATTGCAATTGCGGGAGCCTCCGCATCAGGAAAGAGTCTGTTTGCCTCGACGGTTTATCAGGAATTGGTTGCGGAGCTAGGCAGCGATGGTATTGCTATCCTGGCAGAAGATGCCTACTACCGGGATCAAAGCCACATGACCATGGAACAACGCGTGCTGACCAATTATGATCAGCCGTCTGCGTTTGAACATGATTTGTTGCTTGAGCACATTCAGCAACTTCGTCAGGGCAAAGCTGTAGACATGCCACAATACAGTCATACCACTCATACTCGGTTACAAGAAAGTATTCGCGTAGCTCCGGCAAAAGTGATTATGGTAGAAGGTATTTTGCTGCTTACCGACCCCGCCTTACGGCAGGAGTTTGACATTGCCGTGTTTATGGATACGCCATTGGATGTTTGTCTGCTGCGCCGGATCAAGCGCGATATTGAAGAACGTGGTAGAACCTTGCAATCGGTAACTGAGCAGTACGAGCAATATGTGCGGCCGGCGTTTTTCGACCATATTTTTCCGTCCAAGCAGTACGCAGACCTGGTGGTCACCCGGGGTGGTCAAAATGAAATCGCTATTGATATTATAAAAACAAAAATCCGCCAGTTGTTAGCGGAATAAGTTGGTCTTTTATGAACAGTTTTCTCGGCATTGCCGTTATTTTATTCGTTGCTTATCTGCTCTCAACGAACCGTAAAAACATCCGCTGGCGCACCGTTATCGGTGCGCTTTCGATCCAAATAACCCTCGCTGGTTTTGTTCTTTATGTACCCCTGGGCCGTGAAATGCTGTTCGGTTTCGCCCAAGGCGTATCGACGGTTATTGGCTACACGCAGGCCGGCATCAACTTTTTGTTTGGTTCGTTGGCGTCAGAAGACTTCGGCTTTGTGTTTGCGATCCAGGTTCTCAGTGTCATCGTCTTTTTCTCGTCGCTGATTTCAGTGCTGTATTATCTCGGCATCATGAAGTGGGTCATTCGTATTCTTGGTGGCGGACTGCAAAAATTGCTGGGTACCAGTCGCCCCGAATCGATGTCAGCGGCGGCGAATATTTTTGTCGGTCAGACCGAGGCGCCGATGATGGTCAGACCCTTTATCGGTACCATGACCCGCAGTGAGTTGTTTGCGGTGATGGTCGGTGGCATGAGCTCAGTGTCCGGCTCAGTGCTGGCCGGCTATGCCGGTGTGGGTGTCGAGTTGAAATACCTGATTGCAGCAAGCTTTATGGCGGCTCCTGCAGGTTTCCTGATGGCAAAAATGATGATTCCGGAGTGCGAAAAACCGCGCAACGATCTGGAAGAAGTTGAGGTTGAAGACACCTCCGCTAATGTGATTGATGCCGCCGCGTCCGGCGCATCAAGCGGCCTGCAACTGGCCATGAACGTCGGTGCTATGCTGTTGGCGTTCGTCGCGCTCATCGCATTGGTCAATGGGCTGTTCGGCTGGGTCGGCGGTTGGTTTGGCTACCCGGAACTGACCATGCAGGAAATTTTTGGCTACGTCTTCCGTCCGGTCGCTTATGTGCTGGGGGTTAACTGGGATGAAGCGCAACTGGCCGGTAGTTTCATTGGTCAAAAGCTGGTGATTAACGAATTCGTCGCCTATCTCGACTTTGTTAATTACAAGGATCAGCTCAGTGAGCACTCACAAGTCATCATTACCTTTGTGCTGTGCGGCTTTGCCAATTTCTCATCAATCGCCATCCTGCTCGGAGGCTTAGGTGGTATGGCACCAAGCCGCCGCCACGACATCGCCCGATTAGGCATGCGAGCACTGCTAGCCGCAACCATGGCCAACATGATGAGCGCCGCCATCGCCGGCTTTTTCGTCTCACTCACCTAATAGCATCCGACCCAAGGTCACGGCGCAAAAATCAGCAAAGCGCACGTGACCCAAGGTCACGGCGCGCAAGGCACCAAAGGTGCCGCCAAGCAAATGGCCGAAGGCCATGCCAAGCAAAGCGCAAAGCGCTGCCAAGCAAGCTGCAACGCAGCGCCAAGCAGCCGACGCGTCAGCGTCGGCGCCTCAGCGTCGGCGCCTCATCACCCCTTCCTGAATGGTCGAAGCAACCAACGTCCCGTCGCGAGTGAAGATCTGACCACGTACCAGACCGCGATTACCACTGGCCGACGGACTATCGATGGCATAAAGCAACCAGTCATCCATGCGGAATTCACGATGAAACCACATCGCATGGTCAATGGTGGCAACTTGCATGTCCGGTTGTGCAAAGCTAACCCCATGGGGCTGCAACGCGGTCGGTAAAAAGTTAAAGTCCGACGCATAGGCCAGCAGGTATTTGTGCACCCGCAAATCTTCCGGCATCTGGCCATTAGCTTTTAACCAGACATAGCGTTTGGGTTCGTCTTTGGCCGGCTTAAAGGGGTTGTAGGCGGTCACAAAACGCATCTCAATCGGCTTTTCGCAAATGAACTTATTGCGAATAGGAGCCGGAATAAGATCCTGATGCTCCTTATAAATATCGATATCGGAAACCAAGCCCTCTGGTCCGGGAACATCAGGCATGCTGTCCTGATGTTCAAAGCCAACCTCATCTTCCTGGAACGATGCGGTCATATGGAAGATTGGCTTGCCATGCTGAATGGCTTTTACCCGGCGGGTCGAAATGCTGTTGCCATCACGAATCACTTCAACGTCATAAACGATGGGCTTTTTAGCGTCACCGGGGCGTAAGAAATAACTGTGGAATGAGTGCGCACCCCGTTCGGCGGGTAAGGTTTCCTTCGCCGCAGACAGCGCCTGGCCGATGACCTGACCCCCAAATACCGCGCCAAATCCCAGATCCTGACTGTTACCACGGTAGATGCCCTGCTCGATGGTTTCGAGCTGCAGTAAGTTTAATAAGTTATCCAATACCTGGCTCATTAGCCGTTTCCCTGTGTCGCTGTACAACGTGGCAGTAGTGTACCGAATTGATCTGATTTCGTCTTTAGCGACTACTTTTATAAAGACAATTAATCGTAAAAATAATCGCTTATCAGTCAGGCGTTGGGCAGATACGCTGGCGTGTCTGTATCGTTTATGTTTGACTGTAAACACTAAAAGCTGTGGCTGAACCGCATTGCTTTGACTATATTAACGTTATAGTTTAATGGAATAGCTTTTCAGCACAATCAACGCTCAATGCGAATGGGAGAGTACTATGTCAGGCAAAAATAGTCTGGATACGTTAAGTACATTGGATGTTAAGGGCAAAAGTTACGACTATTACAGCTTGCCTAAAGCAGCCAAATCGTTAGGAAACATCGATAAGCTGCCGGCATCGATGAAAGTGTTGCTTGAAAACTTATTACGCAATGAAGATGGCGAAACGGTTACCGGTGATGATCTTAAAGCCATGGTGGACTGGCTTAAAGAGAAAAAAATTGACCGTGAGATTCAGTACCGTCCGGCACGCGTGCTGATGCAGGATTTCACCGGTGTACCGGGTATTGTTGACTTAGCCGCCATGCGAGATGCGGTTAACAAAGCCGGCCATAACCCCGAAGTGATTAACCCGTTATCCCCCGTTGATCTGGTCATTGACCACTCGGTCATGGTGGATAAATACGCAACGCCGGAAGCGTTCAAGCAAAACGTGCGGATGGAAATGGACCGCAACAAAGAACGTTATGAGTTTCTGAAATGGGGGCAGGGTGCCTTCGAAAACTTCCGCGTTGTCCCGCCAGGTACAGGTATATGCCACCAGGTTAACCTCGAGTACTTAGGAAAGAGCGTGTGGACCAAAGAAGAAAACGGTCGCACGGTTGCTTACCCGGACACCTTGGTTGGTACCGACTCACACACCACCATGATCAACGCACTTGGCGTATTAGGCTGGGGCGTTGGCGGTATTGAGGCCGAAGCTGCCATGTTGGGGCAACCGGTGTCGATGTTGATTCCGGAAGTGGTCGGCTTCCGTATGACCGGCAAATTACCGGAGGGCGTAACCGCAACCGACTTAGTGCTGACGGTGACGCAAATGTTACGTGAAAAAGGCGTGGTCGGTAAGTTTGTCGAATTCTATGGCCCGGGACTGGATAATTTACCGCTCGCAGACCGAGCCACCATTTCGAACATGGCGCCGGAGTACGGTGCAACCTGTGGTTTCTTCCCGGTGGATGAAGAAACCATCAATTATATGCGCCTGTCCGGCCGTGACGATGAAACGCTGGCATTGGTCGAAGCATACTGCAAAGAGCAGGGACTGTGGCGCAGTAATGATAATGAACCAGAATTCACCGATACACTGGAACTGGATCTCAGTACCGTTACCGCGTCGCTTGCAGGACCCAAACGTCCACAAGACCGTGTGAATATGGAACAGCTGGGTAGCAACTTCGACCTGATCCTGGAAACCAACGGTCAGGCCAATGAAGCGGACAAAGAGGTTCCGGTAAAAGGAAAAGATTACAGTCTGAAGCACGGTGACGTGGTGATTGCCGCGATCACATCCTGTACCAACACCTCCAACCCGAGTGTGTTGATGGCAGCGGGCTTACTGGCGAAAAAAGCGATTGAAAAGGGGTTGGATCGTAAACCTTGGGTTAAGTCGTCTTTTGCACCCGGTTCGAAAGTGGTTACTGACTACCTGAAGAAAGCCGGTTTTACCCCGTATATGGAAGATCTTGGCTTCCACCTGGTAGGTTACGGTTGCACGACCTGTATTGGTAATTCAGGCCCGCTGGATGACGAAATCAGCGACGCCATTAATGAAGGTAACTTAACCGTATCTTCGGTGCTTTCAGGTAACCGTAACTTCGAAGGTCGTGTACATCCTGATGTGAAAGCCAACTGGCTGGCTTCACCACCGTTAGTGGTGGCTTATGCACTGGCAGGTACCACCCGTACCGATCTGAGTAAAGATCCATTAGGCAAGGACAAAGACGGTAACGACGTTTACCTGAAAGACATCTGGCCAACCACCAGTGAGATTGCCGAAGCGGTGAAAACCGTCGATAACGAAATGTTCCGTAAAGAATACGCCGAAGTCTTCAAAGGTGATGATGAGTGGCGCGCCATCAATGTTGCCGAAGGTAAAGTGTACGACTGGCAGGAAGATTCAACCTATGTGAAGAATCCGCCGTTCTTCGAAGGTATTGACCAGCCGCTGCAAGATCCGACGGATATTAAAGACGCTAACGTATTGGCGGTATTCGCTGATTCGATCACCACCGACCATATTTCGCCGGCTGGATCGATCAAGCCGGATTCACCGGCAGGAAAATACCTGCAAGAGCACGGCGTGGCGGTGAAAGACTTTAACTCTTACGGCTCACGTCGTGGTAACCACGAAGTGATGATGCGTGGTACCTTTGCGAACATCCGCATCAAAAACCAAATGCTGGATAACGTCGAAGGTGGCTTTACCAAGTACATCCCGACCGGCGAGCAAATGGCGATATATGACGCGGCCATGAAGTACATGGAAAACGACACGCCATTAGTGGTGTTGGCCGGTAAAGAGTACGGTACCGGTTCCAGTCGTGACTGGGCCGCCAAAGGTACCCGTCTGTTGGGTGTGAAAGCGGTCATTGCTGAGAGCTATGAGCGTATTCACCGTTCTAACCTGGTTGGCATGGGCGTATTGCCGTTGCAGTTCGAAGACGGTCAGGGCGTTGAGGCTCATGGTTTAACGGGTGAAGAGGCCATCTCCATTCTGGGTCTTGACGGCGACTTAAAACCCGGTCAAATGCTGGATGTTGTTGCGAAGCGCAAGAACGGTGAAGAAGTTAAGTTTAAAGTGAAGTGTCGCATCGACACCGGTAACGAAATGCAGTACTACAAAAACGGTGGTATTTTGCATTACGTACTGCGCCAGATGCTGAAAAACTAACTTCGCTCTGCAACAAAGAAGCACAAAAAAACCGGCAGTTATGCCGGTTTTTTTATGAGTCATCCGTATGCTAGCCCCGGATTAAATATTGAGCGCCCGGCCACCGTCGACTTTGATCGACTCACCGGTCAGGAATGGGTTATCACGGAAGAATTTGACGGTATCGATCATTGGTTGCAGACCGCCTTCGACCTTTAATGGGGTTTCAGCCAACACCTGTTGACGGTGTTGATTGTCATGCTCCGGCAAAAACAGGATTGGGCCGGGCTGTATGGCGTTGACGCGGATGTCCGGTGCCAGTGCTTTGGCAAAAGCCAGTGTCATGTTGGCCAGCGCGGCTTTGGCGCCACAGTAGGCGATGTAATTGGTGGACGGGCGTTCGCTGTAGATGTCGGTGATGTTGATCACCAGACCGTCGTTGGCGTTCGCCAGCAAGGCCTGTAACCCCGTAATCAACTTGTAGGGCGCAATGGCATGAACTTGGTATACGGCGGCCAGCGCGTCATCAGAAGCATCGACGGTGTGGTTATCAAAAAAGCACGAAGCGTTGTTAACCAATAAATCTAACTGGCCGGTCTGCGCAATCACTTGATCGATCATATTATCGATCGCCCTGGTATCGCTAAAATCGGCCTGTAAACCAATAGCTCCCTGTTGTTCCAGTTTCTCAACGCCGCCTTTTGAAGAATTGTAATGAGCGAATACGGTATAGCCATTGTCGAGTAAATCGTTAGCGAGCTCATAGCCAAAGCGCCGACCGGCTCCGGTAATTAATGCCACTGGCTTCATTGCGTTTCTCCCTGTAAATCTGTCTGTAACGGCTGCAGATATTCCGGCACCTCGGGGTTTTCGTGGAGCGGTCCTAAAATATCGATATCAATCGGACGATCTTTAATGCTGCACAATGGGTCTGAACGGTCACGACCCAGTAGCTCTTCGATACGGTTGAATTCTTGCTTTAATGCTTCTGCTGAGAGCGCGGTGTCGAGTGTGAACAATGCGTTCAAAAACGGACGGTTAGTTTTCATGCCAACCGGTTGGGTATTGATGTCTCGCGAAAATTCGAGATTTTCTGACAGCTTGGCCAAATAGTGTTTGGCGCGGGAAAAATGAAGCTCAGGTTCGATATTTGAGCCGAGGCTGCAAAGATACTTCATAAGGATTAGGGTCCCTGGTTAATTGCACCGAGTGTGTCGCACACAGTCAAACGTCCTATCTATACGAGAGAGTGCGACAAACGGTTTGTTGTTGCAACATCGATTTGTCGGTGTTTTTTTATTGTTAACGAGTATCGGCTCGTTGTAGTGCCCGATGACTTAAGTTGAAATCCGTCGATGGTGCTGATAGCCTGAAATTTCACGTGTTGCAAGCGAGTAACAAAGCGAATGGTGAAATTACCCGGTATCGCTAAAAGTTTATTTCCTGTGTTAACGTTTTGTTGGGTGTTTTTGTCAGCACCGACAACTCTGGCGCAGTCACTGCAATTAGAGGGACCTTCGTCTACTGTGCGTGAGGGCTACTTCACGGTGTCCGTCGTGGCGCAGGAGCAGCGCGAGGAACCGCTTACCAATCTGGTTATCGACGTGTCGACGCAAGCCGATTTTTCCCACGTTGAGCAAACCTTTCCGGCATTGGGCGATTTTCGCAAATTGTCGTTAACCGGCTTTAGCGATGGCGTTTATTATCTGCGCGCGCGCGCCGACAACCTTGCCGAACCAAGCAATGTGATAAAAGTTACCGTACAACACTACCCGCTGTGGCAGGCGTTGGGTCTGTTTTTTACCGGATTAATCATCTTCGCCTTGCTGGTGGTGATACTGCTGAGGTCGCATCGACGGGTAGAAAAGGAGGCCGGTAATGACTGAATTTGCCCTGGATACGTCGCTTGGCCTCACCATTGTCATTCTTTTTGGTGTCCTCTGGGTTGCCTTTGGCTACTGGCTCGGCCGCAAGAACAAAACCCACGAAGATTTTGCGCTGGCCGGCCGTAATGTCGGCTTTGCGTTCGCGGCGGCAACGGCGATGGCCACCTGGGTCACCAGCAACACGACGTTGGTTGCCCCTCAGCTTACCTATCAATTTGGTCTGTGGGGGATGATTGGTTATTCCTTCGCAGCACTCGGACTGTTGCTGTTTGCGCCGATGGCCAAACGCATCAAAACCTTATTGCCGAATGGCTATACCTCCGGTGATTTTGTGCGCCTGCGTTATGGTCAGGCGGCCTGGTGGGTGTTCATCATCATTTCCGTGGTTTATGCATTTGGCTGGCTCATCAGTCTGGGCATGGCCGGTGGTATTTTGCTGGAATCGCTCAGCGGTCTTGATTACCACATCGGCATGACAGCGATATTGATCATTTGCGTCGGTTACACGTTATTTGGCGGCCTGCGAGCGGTCATCGCGACCGACTTTATTCAGGCGCTGATCATCATCGTCGGTGTCAGTCTGATTGCCTGGTGGTTGGCCGATAATGTGGGCCTGCAAAGCATTCATAGCAATCTCTCGCAGGCGCATCCGCAGTTACTGGATGTATTGTTTCCTGCTGCTGTGATGTTTTTGTTTAACAATATCTTTTTCGGTCTGGGGGAGATATTTCATTCGAACGTCTGGTGGTCAAGGGCGTTGTCGTTTAAGCAGGGAGTGGCCTACAAAGCCTACCTGACCGGCGGGCTGATGTGGTTACCCATTCCTATCGTTACCGGATTCATCGCGTTAGCGGCACCGCAGTTGGGAATATTCCCACCCAGTGCGGACATGATCGGACCAACCGTTGCGGCGGCGGTATTGGGTACCACCGGTGCCGTGATCGTATTTATCGTGATTTTCTCGGCGCTGGCATCGAGTCTGGATTCTTTGCTGGCAGCAACCTCAGATCTGGTCACCCAAGACTTATTCCATAAAAAATTAAAACCCAATGCCTCGGATAGAACGCTGATGCGCTTTAATCGGTATTGCATTCTGGCGCTGGGCATCGTGACCTGGCTGTTTTGTTTACCGCGTATTGCCACCCTCGGGGCGTTATTGAATTTCGCCGGTGCCTTTGTCGCCAGCACCATTTGGCCGATCGTGCTGGGCTTATATTTTCGCCGTTTAACCGGTGGCTATGCCGCACTGGCAATGGCGCTGGGTACGGCAGCCGGTCTCGCGGCCTATTTTTTGGTTGGCTTTTATGTCGCTGCGTTGACGTCCTGCGCGGTTTCCGGCCTGCTTTGTGGTGTCGGTGTGTGGCGCAGTCAGGAACAGTTTGACTGGCAGCGATTACAAGAGGAGCGTTAATCATGCAACTCCCGGAACTGGCTTTTACCGTGTTGATTATTGTTGCATTGGCATTGACCTGCTTAACGCCGATCATTTTGCTGGTGCTGTTCGTAAAAGATTATTTTTCTAAAACATTATGGTAACCCTATGAACATAAAAGATGTGTCGTTTGACCGGGAACGTCCGGATGTCTGTGGCGACGCGCACCCGAAAGCACTGTTAAGAGCGATTCAGGAAGACGGTGACTACCTTTTAAAACTTGCGAATCAACACATTGTTTCGTCCGATCAGTTTACCCAAAACGGAATGTTGCAACTGTTCCGGTTGGCGGCCAAGTATGAAGCCAACCCACGTCGTTTTAGCACGTCATTACAGGGCAAAATCCTGATTTCGGCATTCTATGAGCCGAGTACCCGCACGCGGCTGTCGTTCGAAAGTGCCTGGCACCGGCTGGGTGGCGACATCATGTCGATCACTGATCGGTCGACAACCGGTATTGCCAAAGGGGAATGTCTGGCCGACGTGGCGGAAATGTTCAATAACTACGGTGATTGTGTGGTGCTGCGGGACAATAATGAGAGCTCGCTCGAGGAGATGATCGATTCACTGCGAATTCCCATCATTAACGCCGGTAACGGCAGCGATGAACACCCCACGCAGGCGCTCGCAGATCTCTACGCGATGTTTAAATGGCGTCCGCAGTTAGCAACCGAGCAAGCGAGCCAGCATGCGGTGAAGATTGGGGTCATTGGTGTGCCCAATAAAATGCGCACCGTGCGCAGTCTGATCAAGTCGCTGTGCAAGTTTCCCGATGCGGTGGCCGAGTTGGTTATTATTCATGATGAAAGTGCCAGCGCGGAACTGTTTGGACAGCAACAACGTGAGCAAATCGAACAGGCGGGGATTCGTATCCGCACCTCGAACGATCTTAATGCGGTATTACCGGAGCTGGATGTTATTTACATCAATGCCATCTCCTGGGAGGGTGAAACCTTTAATACCTACGGTACGTCGTTTGCACTGAATGCACAGTCGCCGTTAAAAGAGGGGGCGATCATTCTGCATCCACTCGCCCGTGGAGCCGAACTGAGTACGGATCTCGACCACACGCCGCACAACTGGTATTTCAGCCAGGCGCGCGGGGCTGTGTTTTTAAGAATGGCGTTACTTACGTGTATGGTACAACGCGCCGAGCGCGTTATCGATGTCGTCTAACAAAAGGAAAAGCAAAGAATGTGCGGAATTGCTGGAGTTTTTCATCATCAAACGGATCGTTCAATAGACGCCCAAACCTTAGTTAACATGGCAGCGATAATGCATCACCGTGGGCCTGATGGTTATGGTTATCAGATTAAACCAGAGCAGGGCGTAGGCTTTAGCCATGCACGTCTTTCCATTATCGACCTGAACGAACAGCGTGGTCGCCAGCCGTTTATGTCGGCAGACCAACGGTTAATGCTGACGCATAATGGGGAGTTTTATGATTTTAAACGGATTCGTGCTGATTTAACCGCACGTGGCGCACGTTTCCGCAGTAAAAGTGACTCGGAAATCGTGTTGCATCTGTTTGAACGCTACGGCCTTGATGCGACGCTGAAAGAGTTGCGTGGCGAATTTGCGTTTGGTCTGTATGACGAAAAAGATCAGAGCCTGTACCTGGTTCGCGACCGCTTTGGCATCAAACCCCTGTACTGGACAGAAACCGAACACGGCGTCGTGTTTGGTTCGGAACTTAAGGTGCTGTTCGCTCACCCGGACGTTAAGCGAGAGTTCTCCGCTGAGGGTTTGTACCATCAGTTGATTCAGGTGATGGTTCCGGGTTCGACCGCCTTTGCCGGTATTAATCAAGTGCAGCCGGGCTATGTGGTCAAGGTAAAACGTGAGCATGGTCGTCTTACGGTCAGCGAACACAAATATTGGGACGTTAACTTTCCCAATGAACACGATTATCCGGGCGACGATGTCGACGAAGAACAATACATCGAGGGCGTTCGTGCGCAGTTACTGGAGGCGGTACAACACCGTATGACCGCGGATGTACCGGTGGGTTGTTACTTGTCCGGCGGCATCGACTCCTGCTCAATTCTCGGTTTGGCCTCGGCGTCAACGCAGACCTCCGTGAAAGCCTTTACCATTGGTTTTGATTCTGACGACTATGATGAAACACCGATAGCACGGGAAATGGCAGAGGCCACCCAGGCAGACCATCATATTATGGCGTTGAAAGCCAACGACCTGTATGACCACTTTGTAAAAACCTTGTGGCACACGGAGCGAACCATCTATAACACCCTCGGGGTGGCCAAGTACCTGATGAGCCAGCAGGTGCACGAAGCCGGTTATAAGGTCGTAATGACAGGCGAGGGCTCCGATGAGCTGTTTGCCGGCTATCCGGCGTTCCGCAAGGATATGTTCTTGCACGGGTTGGATCATCTGCCGGAAATTGAACGACTGGAATGGCAGCAATTGCTGGAGAAGAACAATAAGTTGTTTAAAGGAGCGATGCTGGCAAGGGAAGAGTTCGTCAGCGAAGCCTTTAACCAAAAAATGGGCTTTACCCCAAGCTGTGTGCAGCCATGGTTGTCATGCAGCAGTGTCGCCTTGCCATTGATGTCAGCTGAACTGCGGGAGCGGGTGACGGATTATGACCCGAGTAAGGCGATTGCGGATACCCTGGATGAGACCATGCTGGAGGGGCGGCATCCATTGGATCGCGCACAATACGTGTGGATAAAAACCATGCTTGAAGGACAAATCCTCACCTGGGGTGGTGACCGCGTTGATATGGCTAACTCGATGGAGGCGCGGCCGGCGTTTTTGGACCATCACTTGGCAGAGTACGCATTTACTGTACCGCCGCATCTGCGTATTAAAGGTAATAAAGAAAAATACGTATTGCGGGAGGCCATGAAAGGCTTATTACCGGAAACGCTCTACAAACGTGAGAAGTTTGCCTTTATGGCTCCGCCGGCGCATACCGATCCGGAAAAATGGAAAGCGGTTGAAAAACTGGCGGAACAGTTCTTAAATCAGCGCGCGGTAGAAGCCGCCGGTTTATTGGATTACGAGGAAGTGGTACGAACCTTTGAACGCCATCAGGATCCGAATGTACCGGCCGAAGAACAAGTACAATTGGATGCGGTGATTAATCACATGCTGGGTGTACAGGTGCTGCACCACCATTTCGTCGCAACCGATGTGCCGCAACAAGCGGCACAAAGGGCAAAAGAGCTGGGCTGGGTTGCCTAACGCTGACCGTTTTTCGGTTCTACGTACTGAATAAAGTCCGCATAGCCGCGTTGTTTCATTTCCGCCAGTGGAATGAATTCCAACGCGGCCGAGTTCATGCAGTAGCGTAAGCCGGTCGGCTGCGGACCATCCTCGAAAACATGCCCTAGATGGGAGTCGGCGTAGCGGCTACGCACCTCGGTACGGGTGAAAAACCAGCTGTTGTCTTCTTTTTCAACCACGGCGTCGGCTTGTATCGGTTGCGTAAAGCTCGGCCAGCCGGTGCCGGACTTGTATTTATGTCGTGATGAAAATAAGGGCTCACCACTGACGACATCGACGTAAATGCCTGGCTTTTTGTTATCCCAGTAGCGGTTATTAAAGGGTTCCTCCGTTTCATCCTGCTGTGTTACCGCAAACTCAATGGCACTGAGTTGTTGCCGTAACTGCTGTTTGGAAGGCTTGTTGAACGACTGCCAGGGGTATTGGGTATCGGTTGACGGCTCACCGCCCGGGTTGTCATTGCTAAAGCCATAGTAATCGACCTGAGGCGTGTCACCCCAGTGTTTCTCGACAAAATCATAGCGGCCTGAGTTATAGGTGTAGACTTTATAGCGGATCGGGTTTTTATCGTAATAATCCTGGTGATAGGTTTCGGCACGATAAAACTGCGTAAAGTCGGTGATTGGAACCACAATCGGTTGTGAAAAGGGCCCGTTTTCACTCAACCACTGCTTAGACTGTTCAGCGACCCGGCGTTGTTCGTCATTATGTACAAAAATTTCCGGACGGTACTGCTTGCCTCGGTCGACAAACTGGCCGTCGGCGTCGGTCGGATCCATGATTCGCCAGAATTTTTGCAGTAAACCGGCGTAACTGATGACCTTGGGATCGTAGTAAATTTGCACTGCTTCGGTGTGACCTGTGTTGCCGGCGGAAACCTGTTCATAACTCGGATTGGGTTCTGTGCCTCCGGTATACCCTGAAACCACCTCGCGGACACCGTCAAGTTGCTCAAAGGCCTCTTCGACACACCAAAAGCAACCGCCTGCCAGTGTCGCCACGGCCTCGTTTTGTTGCTTTTCTGTTGACGAATTTTGTGCGATGCTGAGAGTGCTGGTCAGCAGCAAGCAAAAGCCTAACATTATGGTGAAGCGCATATAACCTCCAGATGACATGGCTGCTAATAGCTTATAGGTGGGATTGGGTGAAAAAGTTCTCTGCATTGGCTATTTATTTATTAACCGCTGCGCCGGTGGTGGCGCAGGAGGCTGACGCGCAGACTTCTAAGGCGGTGGAAAAAGCCTGGTACGACAGCTTTCGTGAGGGGCTGACCACCTCCGTTGATGCCACAGCCCGCTGGGTAGACAGTTTTTTTGCGGAAGATCGGTTTGAAGAATCTTATGGTTCCTATGGGCGCTTATCAATAGCGCCGCAGTGGAGCGGTTATGACGGCTTCGAGGTTAAATCACGTTTTCGGGCGCGAGTTAATCTCCCACACGCGAAAGAGCAGTTCTCGGCGTTTATCGGTCGTGTCGACAGTGATGAATTTCTGGATGAAGGTTCCGCCGGCCGGCCGTCAATCATTCGCTCTCCCAGCTCGGATGAAGAATGGCTGGTGGGGCTGGGATTTGAGCCCAGCATGAATGAGCAACACCGGGTTTCCTACAGCATTGGCGTTCGCGGCGGGCTTGATTTCGATACTTATGTACGCGGTCGTTATATGACCGATATGGTGTTGAGTGAATCGGTTTTGGCGCGCTTCCAAAGCTCTGCGTTTTGGCGTGACAGCGATGGCTTCGGCGTTGCCCAACGCGTCGATCTGGAAGCCAGCTTAACCGAAACGGTGTTGGCGCGCTGGTCGTCACTGGGCACTTACGCACAAGAAACTGAGGGACTGCGCTGGAGTAGCACCCTACGCGCCTATAAGCTCTACGGTGAAGATAAAGCCATTGCCGTGGAGACCTGGGTGGAGGGGCAAACGGATTTTGCCGTACCGGTAAACGACTATGGTCTGCGGTTACTTAACCGGCAACGCTACCTGCGCGAATGGTTATTTGTGGAAACCTGGCTGGGTTACCACTGGCCCCGCGAGCAATTGTATGAGCAACGCGAGGGCCATTGGATGCTGGGGCTGGAGCTGGAAATTCACTTTGGCACGACCAACGCCTATTTGCCACAGCGGTCTCAATCGTCTTCCGACCAGGATAAGTCCAATAACAAGGGGTCATGATCCGACGAGCGGTAGGGACCCGGCTGATAATAATCCGCGTCCCGGTAATCGTAACTGACCGGTTCATCAGCATTAAAATTAACATGCTGAGTATGGCTGACTTTGGGCACCAGTGATTGGTGCACAAAAATATGATCCAACGAACCTGCCTGACTGTCGTAGACGTAGGAGTATTCTTTTGCGTCCGACACATTGGGGTAGCCGTTTTCAATAAAGTACTGAATCGGATCTTCCTGATAATAGGCGTTAAAATCGCCCAGTAGCACTGGGTTCGGTAGTTGTTGTTGTTCGATCCAGCTTAGCAATTCCTGAGCGGACTCTACGCGCAACGCATTCCAGCAAGCTTGGCCATCGTTCTGATTCGCATTAATACCGTCATCGGGACAGCTGCCTTTGGATTTAAAATGATTCACTACCACGGTTAATGGCTGCTCAACACCCTCTACCTTAAAGGTCTGCGCTAATGGCACCCGGCTACCGCGGCGAAATGGCCCTTGTTCAAGCGTTGCGGCGTGTGATACCGGGGTTAGCCGTTGTGGATTGTAAATGATGCCTACACTGATCTGGTCAGTGCCAACGCGGGTGGAGCGGGGCTGGGCAATGGCATAATCGATACGGCTGGCGTCGTTAATCGCATCAACCAGTTCGCGGATGGCACTGTGCTGTTCAAAACCATCGTTTTCAACTTCCATCAGACCAACCACATCGGCCTTAAGCGCTGTAATGGCGGCAACCAGCTTATCCTGCTGGCGTTGCAATTGCGCCGGAGAGCGCGCACCCCGCTCGGTCGGAAAGCCGTTGCCCTGACCATCGCCATTAAAGTAGTTGAGCACATTAAAACTGGCGATGCGGATATTATCGCTGAGTTTGGGCACAATCGCGGTGATTTGTGAGCGTTGGTCAAGTTGTGGGGCGGTGGTAGGTTGGAGGCGATAATCGTCACGAAATTGCGACAATATACCGGTGACCGGCTTTATTGTAGCGCCACTGCGAAGACTGTTCTGAGGGCCATGAAACAGCTGTTGGTGTGGCAGCTGCTGTGGCTGTGTCTGGCTATTGTCGTCAATCTGTAGACGATTCAGCTGATTGCTTTTGGCCAAGGCCTGCGCCGCAGCCCCGGGTTCCGCGATCTGGGTTGGTGTCCATAAACGGCCGGCTGAGACATCAAAATAACCGTGACGGGCCAATGGGTAATGGCCGGATATCGTTAAGGGTTGGTCGGCGCTAATGGTCACTAACATCCCTTCGTGGGCTTCAGCCTGTTGCTCGCTGGTAAACGGCAATGTCAGTTCGACTGGGCTAACGGCCTCCGCCTGGCCACATTCAAACACCGCCGTGGTATTGGTTAGCATGGTAAGACCGTCGGTTTCATTGACAGTACCGGTCACTTTCAACAGCGTACCTGCTTTAATGTCTTGATAAACCTTACCTGAGGCCTTGATAAACAACCCTTCGGAAGTGTTGCTGTCATTGTCCTGTTGCTGTTGCGTGGATTGTAAAAACAGTCCGCCAAGTTGCTCCTTGGCGCTCCAGTTTTGAGTAACCACGCCAATGGTCGTTATTTGCTCACCGAGTTTGGGTGATTGGGTTGCCGAGCCTTGAATCTGTGCAATAGGTGTCAGTCCGGCATCGGAGTCGCAGTTTTGTGCCGCGCCGGGTAGGGCGAAGAAAAGTGCCGAGAGCGACAGAAGCGTTTTTTTCATTTTCCTGATTCCATTTTATGATAACTGCCCACTTCAAGTACCGGGGCGGCGTCCAAACGTTCAGCGTCCATCATTGCCGCAATGCGCTGCATTGATGACAACAACAATGACTGTTCCCAGTCATCGAGTGCTTGAAACTTTTCGATGAAGTCTTCCTGTAACGGCTGCGGTGCTTTGTTCAGCAGTGAGCGTCCTTCCTCAGTCAGATAAAGCAGCACCCGGCGTTTATCGGTGTGACTGCGGCGACGATGAATGAGTTGCCGGTGCTCCATCCGTTCGATGACATTGGAAACGGTTGCCGGGCTCAGGGTGATGTTCTGAGCCACTTCGCTGGCCGTTATGCCATCACGGGCAACAATCTCGCGCAAGATCAGCAACTGTGGTGCCGTTAAACCGGAGTATTTGTTTAATTGTTTGGAATACAGATCGATGGCACGAATGACCTTGCGTAAGGCCAGTAGCAGCTCTTCGTACTTTTCCATAGTCCAATCCTTTTGCTGAAAAACGGTAGTTATCAGTACCGGCGGGCGGACAAGTCCGTGCGCCGAATTTGTATGACCATACCGACGTTGGGGTGGTCAAAATAGTGGGTTTCGTGGCTGATTACCCGGCGCAGTTGATCAAACAAATAAGCGCGTAAAAAGGGCTGCCGAGTGTCTTTACCCTGCAATATCCACTCCGCCTGCTGCTCCAGATCCGCAGGGGTTAAATCCAGCATGTCGACGTCGCGCAAATTAAATGTATTATCAATGTGTAAGTAGTTACCGATAAGGAACACATGCAGCAGGCCATCCAGTTCCCACACACGCTCAGGCTGGTTGTTGTCGGTTAAAGGCTGAGGCCGTTGCTGTTCGCCGGCGGAGAATTCACCGTTGCCGCTGTTAACCGCGTCCAGTAATTGCTCAACACGATCAAGCAACGCTAACTCAGTCGCTGATGCCTCGGCTGACGGCTCGTCAACCGCAAAGCCATCGTAGCGAAAGGCATCGCTGAATTGCTGGCCACCGAACAGGCGGATGGTGTAATTCTGACGTTTACCAAACACTGGCTGTCGCCAGGCCACATGCAGCAAGGGTTTGGCTAATCCTTTGCGCTCCAGTTCACGACGAGTTTCGCTAAGCACATGAGTGGATTTGGGCAGTAAAAACGGCGCACGGGCGCTATGAATGTCGCCGCCGTTACCGTCGATGACGACGTCGGTCTGTTCGATTGTGGCGATGCGCGGTTGTGGCGCCAATGGGTTGCCGGGAATAGGAATCAACTCGCGTTCGTGGTCAAATTGACAGTCAATCTGCAGCGTCAACGGCTCCGCGCGGGTAGCGTCTGCCCCCGGTAACGGCCATTGCGGACAAGGCTCAAGTCCGGCAACCAGTGCCGGGAAGTCGCGGTTGATGTAGGGCGTTAGCAAATCATAACTGCCGGCCACGGGAATCGGCGTTACCGACGCTGGAAAGGTCTCGTTGATATCCTGCTCAACCGTGTGTTTAAACAGCAATACTTCGACTTCAAACCACCGCCAGTAGGCGCGATCGGGTAACTTTGCCTGTACCGGCATAATGGCTAGCCAACTTAACACACTGATTAAGCCCGCATATACTGTACGCCGTAGCGTCATTCGGTCAACTCCTGAGAAAAATCAGTTAGTAACGACTCTATCAGTTTTAGACGGCTTTGAGTATCCTCAAGCGACTGACTGATACGCAATCGATTTGGCCCGTCGAGCTTATAGTGACTTGGTGCTGTTTGCATCAGACGAATAATAGCCTCGGGTTTTACCTTAGTGTCATCTGCGAATTCAAGCACACCGCCTTGATTTCCCATATCGATTTTTCGAATTCCTAACCGTTCGGCCTGATTGCGAAGCGCTGTTTGACGGATTAAGTTTTTCGCCGCATCCGGTAACAAGCCAAAGCGATCGATCAGTTCGACCTGGATGTCCTGTAGCTGTTGTTCGCTGTCACTGCTGGCAATGCGTTTGTATAGACTCAAGCGATTATTGATATCCGGGATGTAATCGTCCGGTAGGAGTGCCGGTATGCGTAAGTCGACTTCAGCCCGTGAGCGGGTTAATCCTTCCAGTGACGGTTCTTTGCCGTCTTTCAGAGCCTGCACCGCCTGCTCCAGCATATCCATGTACAATGAAAAGCCGATACTTTCTATCTGTCCGCTTTGTTCATCACCCAACAGTTCGCCGGCACCACGAATTTCCAGATCGTGGGTAGCGAGCATGAAGCCAGCGCCAAGATCTTCTAATTGAGCGATCGCTTCCAGACGTTTTAGCGCATCTTTGGTCATCCGCTTCGGGTGAGGGGTCAGCAAGTAGGCGTAGGCCTGGTGATGCGAACGTCCGACCCGGCCGCGAAGCTGATGCATTTGTGCCAGTCCGAGGTGATCGGCACGATCCATAATAATGGTGTTAGCGCTGGGGACATCGATGCCGGTTTCGATGATGGTGGTACACACCAGCACATTAAAGCGCTGGTGATAAAAGTCCGACATGATGCGTTCCAGCTCGCGTTCGCGCATTTGACCATGAGCGACGGTGATACGCGCTTCCGGTACCAGTTGTTCAATGTCGCGCGCGGTTTTCTCGATGGTGTCGACGTTGTTGTGCAGAAAATACACCTGTCCACCCCGCAGAATCTCCCGCAAAATAGCTTCCCGCACGGTGGCGTCATCGTACTGGCGGACGAAGGTTTTAACCGCCAGCCGCTTGGCCGGAGGGGTTGCAATAATGGACAGATCACGAATGTTATTCATCGCCATATTCAACGTGCGCGGTATTGGTGTCGCCGTCAGGGTCAGGATATCCACGTCGGCGCGCATACGCTTAATGGTTTCTTTTTGACGCACGCCAAAACGGTGTTCTTCATCAACAATCAACAGCCCCAGATCGTTGCACTTAATGTTCTCCTGCAACAGTTTGTGGGTACCGATAATGATATCAACCTGACCGTTTTCCAGATCCTGCAAAATTTGTTTGGACTGCTTTGCGGTTTTAAAGCGCGACAGTACCTCAACCCGCACCGGCCAATCGGCAAAGCGGTCTTTAAAGTTTTCATAATGTTGTTGTGCCAACAGCGTGGTGGGCACCAGCACCATTACCTGCTTGCCGTCGTTGACCGCGATAAAGGCCGCGCGCATGGCCACTTCGGTTTTGCCGAAGCCAACGTCACCGCAAACCAACCGATCCATTGCCCGCGGAGCTCGCATATCAGCAGTCACTGCAGCGATGGCCTGTTGTTGGTCGATGGTTTCTTCAAACGGAAAACCGTCGGCAAAGCGTTGATAATCCTCTTCGACGATGGTGAAAGGATAGCCGGGCTTGGCTTCCCGGCGCGCGTAGACATCCAGCAGTTCGGCCGCGACATCGCGAATTTTTTCCGCGGCTCGTTTTTTGGCTTTTTCCCAGGTGTCGTTGCCGAGCTTGTGCAACGGCGCGTGATTGTCTTCGCCACCGCTGTAACGGCTTAATACGTCGAGTGAGGCAACCGGTACATAAAGCTTGGAGCCACCCGCGTACTCGATGGTAACGAATTCCGTAGTGACATTACCGGCATCGAGGGTGGTTAATCCCTGGTAACGGCCGACGCCATGTTCAATATGCACCACCGGCTGGCCAATTTGCAGTTCCGCCAGGTTTCTAATCAGCGTGTCCGGACTGACGGTTGCTTTTTGTTCGCGCCGCCGGCGCTGGGCCACCTTGTTACCAAACAATTCGGTTTCAGTGATAAACCAGAGCTTTTCATTCAGCAAATGAAACGAATTAACCACCGGGCTGACCAGTAGCCCCAGTGGCTCAGAACGGTTCAGAAAATCGTCCAGACTGCGAACCGGCGTTAACTGCCAGCCCAGCCGCGCAGTCAATTCCCGCAACGTCTCCTTGCGCCCGGCACTCTCTGCAGAAAACAGCACCCGTTCGCCGTTACTCAGCGCTTCATCGATGCGCCGCGCCAGTTTTGCAAAGGGGTTCTTACTGTGGTGATCGGCGGCAATATCGGTCACGATTTCGGTGTCGAACGTTACCGCTCCTGGCGTCGGTTTATCCGCGGGGATTGCCGTGCGGATGCGGCGCAACTGTTTAAAGCCGGAGTGAATTTCGTTGGCCGGTAAAAACAGTTCATTGGGGTGTAACAATGGCCGTAGCGTGTCGTGACGGCGCTGTTCATAGCGGTGATTAATGTCAGTCCAGAGCCGTTCGAGCGCCCCCTGAATATCACCGAAACTGACCAGTACGGTGTCGTCAGGAAGGTAGTCAAACAGCGTTGCAGTCTGCTCAAAGAATAACGGCAGGTAATACTCGATGCCGCCGGGTAACTGAGATTTACTGACCTGCTGATAGACGGAATCGCGTTCGGTGGTGATGTCAAAACGTTCCCGGAATTGTGCACGAAAACGGTCAATACCGGCTTTGGTTAGCGGAAACTCATGTGCCGGCAGCAGGCGGATTTCCTCAACCGGATCCTGTGATAGCTGTGTTTCCGGATCAAAGGGTCGAATGCTGTCCAGTTCATCATCAAAAAAGTCCAGTCGATAGGGGCTGTTGCTGCCCATCGGGAATAAGTCGAGGATGGAACCGCGGGCACTAAACTCGCCGTGTTCCATGACTTGGTTGACGGAGCGGTAACCAGCCTGTTCGAGTTCGGTACGGAGCGCCAGATGATCCAATTGCTGACCTACCCGGAAAGACATCGCCTGGCTTTTTACAAAATGAGTGGGGGCAATACGCTGCATCAGCGTATTGACGCTGACAATCAGTGCCCCGCGTTTGGCACTTGGCAATCGCGCCAGTACGCTCAAACGCTCAGAGATGATGTCCTGATGCGGTGAAAAGCTGTCATAGGGTAGCGTTTCCCAGTCGGGAAACAAGGTAATGTCGTCATGATACTCAGTGTGTTCGCCGGCAAAGTAGCGAACTTCTTGCTCCAGCCTATGCGCTTGATTGGCGTCGGCAGTAACGATTAACACTCGGCCGGGCGTGCGATCGATAAGTTTTGCCAAGGCCAGGGCTTCGGCACTACCACGCAGATTAACCCAACTGATGTCACGTTCACTTGTGGTCGGGAACGGAGGTTGTAAAACAGATACTTCAGCCATGAGGATCCAACTACCCATTAAAAGACGTGGGCATTATACCGATTTGGCAACGGATTTGGATGACTTATGCGGTTAATCTTGTGCGCTTTTATCCGTTTATGCGTCGTCTGTGGTTGGCTTTGACTGCTGTTGGCGTTGTTGCGCCCGGCGCTTTAATTGGCGGCTTTGCGCATGCAAGCTGGCACGGATGAGGTGTTCCTGATCCTGTTCAAGAATTTGCGCAAATGCCAGGGTCAGTATCTGTTGCTGACGTTCGTCATCATAATCACAGCTGTCGCAGCGCAAATAACAGTAAACCGCCAGTGATTCTTCCTTAAAAAATAATTTCGCCCGAAATAACTGGCCGGCCTCAAAGGGTCGGTTTGATAGCACGCGTAAGCCGCCACCGCCATATTCAATACCATCATAACGTTGCTGCGGGTCGTCTTCATAACGCAATAGGTAACCGAGCATCATCACCATACGTTGGTTCATCTGCTCAAGTAATGTCACCAGAACCGGCGAATGCTGGCTGTCCATCTTTAATTTTTGCAGCAGATCCTGGTCGCTGCCGACCATGTTCGACGCGACTTTGAAGAGTTCCGGCATTTCCTGCTCGAAATCAAACCGGTCGGGCACCTCAAAATCGTCAGCAAGCACTTCCAGATTAACCGGAAATTGCTCAGCAACGGTAAAGAAATCGCCGATTTGTTGTGTCTGAGATATTGGGGAATCCGCCATATTCCGCCCTTTTAGTTGTCAGGCCTGTCACAACTCATTATCCTTGCTCGTTATTAATTAGCAACATTAATTTTTGAGAGGGTAATGTTTCAACCCGTTACGCTGTTCATTGCCATACGTTATGGCCGTGCACAAAAAAGTTCTGCCTTCACGCGTTTCATTAATCGGTTCGCGTTGGGCGGTATCGCGCTGGGAATCATGGCATTGATCGTGGTGATGTCGGTGATGAATGGCTTTGAGCACGAACTGAAACAACGCATTCTTGGTGCTGTGCCCCAGGTGACGCTGACCGCGAAGCAACCACTCAGCGACTGGCAACAGCAGTTGATGGAACTGCCCGAGCATCCGGCAGTCGCATCTACACTGCCGTTAGTGCAAAGCCAAGCGGTTATTCAGGGACGTGACGAAATGGTGGTGGCGATGGCGCGTGGTCGGGTTAGCCATGATAGCAGTGATGGTTTACCGCCACGTTTGCGTGATGCCTTGCGGGTTGGCCAATGGCAGCTACTTAATGAGGGTACGTTTCGGGTGATACTGGGGCAGGCTGTCGCGCAGCGGCTCGGCGTTACGGTGGGCGACTCGGTGCGAATGATTACTGCGGCGGGCGCGGTCTATACGCCCTTTGGCATGGTACCGGCGCAGCGACGCTTTGACGTGGTGGGGATTTTTGCGCTGGAATCGGAAATTGACAGCGGCCTGGTTGTTACCGCCGCAGCGGATCTCAATCGATTGATGCGGCAGCCGGCGGCATCCATTCAGGGGTTCCAGTTGCAATTGACCGATGCCTTTGACGCACCGCGGGTAGCGGCAGCCTATCGTGAGCAAACCGATTATCAGGTGGACGACTGGCGGCAGCAATTTGGTCAACTGTTTAATGCGGTAGCGATGGAAAAACGCATGATGTGGCTAATGCTGGCGCTGATCATTGCGGTGGCCGCCTTTAATACCCTGTCGGCACTGGTAATGGTGATTAATGAGAAGCGTCATGATATTGCCATTTTGCAAACCATCGGCCTGACGCAGCCGCAAATCCGCAGAGTGTTCTTATTACAGGGCAGCTATAACGGCATTATCGGCACGGCTGTCGGGGTGTTGGCGGGATTGCTGATCAGTCTCTTTTTGAACCCGTTGTTATCCCTGTTGGGAGTCAATCTGATGGCGATAAGTCCGGCTGGGCTGCCGGTGTTGATCGACGCTGGGCAGGTGATTATGGTTGCTCTTGCATCACTGATATTGTGCCTGGTCGCCACCGTATATCCCGCCCTAATGGCAGCAAAAACACAACCTTCGGAGGCCTTACGTTATGACTAAGCCATTGTTGCAGGGGCAGCAGCTCAGTAAAGTGTACGATGATGGCAGTGGCCAGGTTACCGTGCTCGATGCCGTAGATTTTAGCGTGGCACCCGCGGAAATGGTGGCTATTGTCGGCGCGTCCGGTTCGGGTAAAAGTACGTTAATGCATTTACTTGCGGGGCTGGATCGGCCAACCCAGGGCAAGGTGTTGTTTAACGGTGAAGATATTACCGGTTGGTCAGCGAGCAAACTGGCACAATGGCGCAATCAAAACCTTGGTTTTGTCTATCAATTCCACCATTTGTTACCCGAATTCAATGCGTTAGAAAATGTGGCGATGCCGTTACTGATTAGCGGTTGTGATAAAGCCACTGCCAGCCGCCGTGCAACCGAGCTGTTGCGGCGGGTTGGGCTGGAACAGCGTATGCACCATCGTCCGGCACAACTGTCCGGTGGCGAACGTCAGCGGGTTGCTATTGCCCGAGCTTTCGCTAACCAGCCCAAATTGATCATAGCCGATGAGCCAACAGGGAATCTCGATGGCGAAACCGCCGAATCCGTTTATCAGCTAATGCTGGAACTGAACCGCGAACAACAAACCGCTTTTATTATTGTCACCCATGACGAACATTTGGCGGCTCAGTTGCAACGAACCGAGCGACTGCAACGGGGACATTTGCAGGGGAGTAGCGGCTCGTGTTGACCTGGAGTATTGCCAGACGATTTCGCCGGCAACGTGGTCACACCGGCTTCTTGAGCTTTATTTCGGCGTCATCGACGTTGGGTATCGTATTGGGGTGCGCGGTATTGATCGTGGCACTGTCGATGATGAACGGCTTTCAGGGAGCGTTGCAAAATCAGTTGTTGCGCGTGGTTCCCCATGTTGAGTATCAGCGGGTTGACGGAACCTTCGATGATTGGCAGGCGATTGCAGAAATTGCCTATCGAGATGAAGCCGTTAGCTCTGTGCGGCCGGTGATAAAGCAAACGGCAATGGTGCAGGCCGGCGCTGAATTCAAAGGCGTGCTGCTACAGGGGATTGCCACGCAGGCTGACGGTCATGACGTGTTTGATTTTATCGCCGCCGATGCGTTGCAGCAATTACAGCAGGGCAGTAACACCGTAGTGCTTGGTGCCGGTTTGGCAGAAGACTTGGCGGTAA
This sequence comes from Idiomarina aquatica, assembly GCF_003987185.1. Classification (GTDB taxonomy): domain Bacteria; phylum Pseudomonadota; class Gammaproteobacteria; order Enterobacterales; family Alteromonadaceae; genus Idiomarina; species Idiomarina aquatica. The sequence goes on from NZ_PIPS01000002.1 coordinate 235,662, forward strand.
CGGTTGGTGATACGGTTACGCTGTTGATTGCCGAACGGGGTGAGGATGCCTTTCAGGCACCTAAGCGGCATCGTCTGAAGGTCGTCGGATTATTTGAATTTGGTGGTGAAATTGATCACCAGAACGCTTACACGTCGTTGGCTACGGCGCGCGCATTGGCCGGCATCGAAAGTGGCGTAACCGGTATCCAACTGAGTGTTCGCAATGTTTTTAGCGCGGATGCAGTGGCACAACGAGTCGGTAATCAACTGCCAAGTCTGGTTTATGTTAACCACTGGATGCGCACCCACGGGCATTTGTACCGCGATATTGAGTTGGTGCGTACGGTGATCTATCTGGTGTTAGTCCTGGTTATGGCGGTGGCCTGTTTCAACATTGTCTCGACGCTGGTGTTGACGGTGACAAAAAAGCAGGCACAGATCGCAATGCTGAAAACCATGGGCTTGGCGGACTGGAAGATCATCCTGGTGTTCGTTTGGCAAGGTCTGCAAAACGGCTTATTAGGTGTCTTTTGGGGCGCGCTTGCCGGCATGGGCTTAGCGTGGTTGCTGCCGGATGCCATAGCGGCGCTGGAGGCGTTGTTTGCCGTGCAGGTACTTAATGACGATATCTACTTTGTCAGCCGTATTCCCTCGACCTTACGTTGGCAGGACGTGACCCTTGTGTGTTCGGTCGCCTTGAGCATGAGTTTATTGGCCACACTTTATCCGGCGTGGCGGGCGACCCGGGTTGAACCGGCGCGTGCATTGCACGGCTCGCACTAGTTGCTGCTTATTTGTTGTGGTGGCGTGAACCGGGACGCCGGCGCCAGGCCTTAACCACGGAGCGCCGCCATAAAAATCGAATGCCGAGATAGCCGATAATACTGGCCACGGTACCCAGTACCAGGCAACCGGTAATCAATGACGGACCAATGGTTGAAATACTGCTGAACAGCCAGTCCCAGCTGAGTTCAAAGCTGAACGGCTGTGGCGGCGCCGAGAGCAACCAGTTGCCGACTCGGTAACACAGGTAAAACATGGGGGGCATGGTGATGGGGTTGGAAACCCAGACTAGTCCAACGGAGAGCGGCAAATTTACCCGAAATGGAATAGCTGCAGCGGCCGCCAGCGCCATCTGAAAAGGAACCGGAATAAAGGCGGTAAACAGGCCAACAGCGAATGCTCCCGAAGCGGAGCGGCGGTTTAAATGCCAAAGATTTGCGTCGTGCAATAAACTGCCGAACAGCCGTATAAGCCGAGTTTGCTTAATTTTGTCGTGATCCGGCATCAACTTTTTAATGACACGTCGCGCCATAAAACTACCTGCTAATTGATTATGACCCCTGGTCAGGAGCAACGATGGACCGTTGTTTACTCTCTTTTATTGTGGGAATCGGTATCAGTTTGTTGCTACCGATCACCAACGACAACCTGATCCTATTGAGCATCAGTGCCTGGGCCGTGCTGGTCGGCTATTGGGTACCGCGAGCGCGAGCCGTTGCTACCGCTGTTGTGGCGATATTTTGCGGGATTAGCGTGACAACTGCAACACTAAATTGGCAGGCAACACAGGCTGAGCGACTGCTCAACTCAGGCACCAAGCAATGGCTTGATGTTACCGTGGTTGAAATTCCACAGGTTTTCTCCCACCACACGCGTTTTATTGCATCCATCGAAGTACCGCAGAACGGATTTTTCCCCGCCGTGCTGGCACAACCTAAACTGCAATTGTCCTGGTATGGCGATGATGCTGAACAGATACAACTTGGACAGCGCTGGCGGGCTGAAGTTGCACTGAAGGGGTTTCGCAACTACTGGAACGAGGGCAGTCGTGATTATCTTGCGACCATGCAACGGCGGGGCATTGTCGCCCGGGCAACGGTCAGTCAAGGTCACTTATTGGCTGAAAAAAACGGTTTACGGGCGCGGTTGGTGCGGGTGTTTGAACAGCGCGACGATGGTCATCAGGGCATACTGGCGGCACTGGGCATCGGTGTGCGAGAGTTGCTCAGTGCCGAACAACAGCGTGATTGGCAGCACAATGGTCTCACCCATGCGTTGGCGATATCGGGGTTGCATTTAAGCCTGGTTGGCTGGGCCGGATTGATGATTGGTCGGGTATTGGTGGCAAGGTTGTTGGGTCAACGTTGCTCAAATGCGGGCCTAGAGCAGCGAAGCATTCACCCGTTAAGTTTGTTGGTGGCGTTAAGTATCGCGTTCGGGTATGCCTGGCTCGCCGATTTTTCGATAGCGACCCTGCGTGCCTTAATTATGTTCGCTGTTATTGTTGTGCATCGCGTGTTGGCGTTGAATGTCAGCGCCTGGCAACTGCTATTACGCACCGTTGCGGTGTTGCTGTTGCTCGACCCGCTGGCGTTATTGGATGCGGGATTCTGGCTGTCAGTGACAGCACTAGTGACCATCTTCACGACCTTATGGCGCTGGCGTAGCAAAGGTGCTGTCGGCAAGTGGCAAGGGTTGCTCAGGCTACAGGGTATGTTTTTGGCGGTGATGGCGCCGTTGTCGTTGCATTGGTTTGGCGGTGTGTCAGTCATAGCCCCGGCGATTAATGTGCTGGTACTGCCGGTCATCAGTCTGTGGTTGCTACCGCTGACCTTATTGGGTGTGGTGGCCGAACTGAGCTACGCACATACTTTTGCTGATAACCTTTGGTATCTGGCCGCGTTGCCCATGCATGTTATCGCGCCGTTTTTGAGCTGGACAGCTGAGTTTTCCTGGAGTTGGTGGCAGCCGCCCTTCAAGTTGCCATTGACGGCGTTATTGGCCGTGATGCTGGTAGTGTTGTTACCGCTCTCGCAGCGACTGTTGAAAGCGGTTTTGTTATTGACGGTGCCGCTGGCGCTCAGTGCCTGGCAGGTCAGCCGGCCGCGCGCGGATGATCTTTACCTGCACGTGCTTGATGTCGGGCAGTCGCAAGCGTTGGTGATCGAACGTGCTGGCCGCGCCTGGTTGGTGGATACCGCGATGGGCTATGATTCCGGCTACAATCTGGCGGCAACGGTGATTGAACCCTTCCTACAAAGCCGGCAACTGCAACTTGAAGCCGTGTGGGTGAGTCACCGCGATCGCGATCACAGCGGCGGGGTAAGCTATCTGCAACGAAAATACCCGCACATCAGTTGGTTTGGTGCGTTGACGCCGACACCCTGTGAGGAGGGTATGGAAGGGCGCTGGAACCAGATAAACTGGAAGGTATTATGGCCACCGCGAGTGGCACCACAACATACCAGTAGCAACAATGCGTCGTGTGTACTGTGGTTCCAATACGGTCAATTCACGTTTTTATTGCCTGGCGACATTGAATTCGGTGCTGAGCGCCACATCGCCGAGGCAAACGGCTTTCGACCGGCCGACGTTATGGTTGCACCCCACCATGGCAGTAAAACATCCAGTGGTTGGTTGATGTTGAAGCAGGTGCGGCCGTCATTGATTCTGATCAGCAATGGTGAGCATAAAGGGTTTAACTTTCCGCACCGTTACACAACGCAACGCTATCGGCATCTGCAGCGGCGCTGGTTTAATACTAAGGATCACGGTCAACTGTCGGTGGTCAGTGACGGCCAAGGCTGGCAACTGCTGTTACCTATGGCGCAAAAGCGACTGCGTAAACTCTATCATTTGGGTGACTAGCCATACGCGGTATAAAACAGGTAGAATGCGCGGGTATTTAGCAACTTATCGAGACTGCATGGACTCTCCGAGTTTAAAGAAAAAAACGTTTAGACGTTTACTTGGCTACATTAAGCCCTACAAGCTGACCTTCGCTATTGCCATCCTGGGCATGGTGGGTTTTTCCGCAATCGATACCTGGTTCTTTTCGCAAATAGAGACCTTGATTGACGATGGTCTCGGCAAGGGCAATTCCCGCATCTTGTTTATCGGTGGCCTGATTGTACCGGTGTTTTTTGTCATACGCGGACTGTTTAATGTTGCCAGTAATTATTTTCTGAATTACGTTGGTTTTAAAGTGGTCACACGGATGCGTCAACAACTGTTTGACCATTTAATGAAAGTACCGGTGTCGTTTCACGACCAACATTCCACCGGTGAGCTGATCTCGAAAATTACCTATGACACGCAGCAGGTGGCCGAGGCAACCAGTCGTGCAGTGCTGGTCTTAGTGAAAGACGGCGCTTTTGTTATTGGTCTGCTGGGTTTGATGTTTTACCAAAGTTGGCAGCTATCACTGGTCTTTTTGGTGGTGGGGCCTATCATTGCGAAAATTGTTGGGATTGTGTCGAAGCGCTTCCGTGTCGTCAGCAGTCGCATTCAGACCGCAATGGGTAATGTTACCACCACCGCAGAGCAAATGATCAATGGCCATAAAGTCGTGGTCATGCATGAAGGTCAGAAGGTTGAATCGAAACGCTTCGCGGCGATTAATAACAATACTCGTAACCAGAACATGAAACTGGTTAACACCCGCGCGATAAGTACCTCTGTGATTCAGTTTATTGCCTCGCTGAGTTTGTCGATGGTACTGATCCTGGCAAGCTTCCCGGAAATGCTGGAAAAGCTATCGCCGGGCGCCTTTACCACGTTATTAACCGCGATGATCATGTTGCTGCGCCCGTTAAAGCAGCTAACCAATATTAACAGTGACTTTCAGCGTGGTATTGCCGCAGCAGCCAGTGTCTTTTCGGTACTGGACGAGCCGATCGAAGTGGACAAGGGCACCTTACTGGTGGATCGGGCGCGCGGTGACATTAAATTTAATCACGTTACCTTTGCCTATAATCAACACGATGAACCCGCGTTACAGGACATCAGCTTCGATCTGCACGAAGGCAAAACCGTTGCTTTGGTAGGGCGCTCGGGCAGCGGTAAGTCGACAATTTCGAGTTTGTTGACGCGTTTTTACGACATTTCAGACGGTGAAATTCTGCTCGATGGTCGCAACATCCAGGATTACAAATTGAAGTGTTTGCGTCGCCAGTATGCGCTGGTTTCGCAGCACGTGACCCTGTTTAACGACACCATCGCGAATAATATTGCCTATGGTGCCGCCGGTGACGTGTCCCGGGAGGACATCATTAAGGCGGCCGAGCAGGCGTACGTGACCGAATTCACCGATAATATGCCAAATGGCCTGGATACTATCGTGGGTGAAAACGGCGTCATGCTCTCCGGTGGACAACGGCAGCGAATCGCGATTGCCCGGGCATTATTGCAGGATGCGCCAATATTGATTCTTGACGAAGCAACCTCAGCGTTGGATACGGAGTCCGAACGGCATATTCAGCAAGCGCTCGGAGCGTTGCGCAAAGATCGTACGTCACTGGTGATTGCGCACCGCTTGTCGACCATCGAAAACGCCGATGAAATTCTGGTGATGGACAATGGTCGTATTATCGAACGCGGCAATCATCAGCAATTACTGCAGCAAGAAGGCGCTTATTATCAGCTGTACAACCTGCAATTCAGCGGGGTATAGCCATGTGGCTTCAGCGTCGCTGGTACGATAAAAGATTGCACCCGCTGCTGTATCTGTTGGCGCCATTATCGTTATTATTTTGGTTGTTGACCAACCTGCGCCGCTCGCTGTACCGCTTTGGTTTGTTGCGCACGCACAAGAGCGATGTGCCGGTGATTGTGGTTGGCAATATCAGCGTTGGCGGCACCGGCAAAACACCGCTGACGATAGCGTTGGTCGAGTGTTTAAAAGCACAGGGTTACCGGCCGGGTATTGTTAGCCGTGGTTATGGCGCGCAAGCGAACTTTCCACATACGGTTAGCGTCGATGATGATGCCGCCACCGCGGGTGATGAACCATTGATGTTGCGCCGTAAGTGCGAGTGTCCGGTGGTGACATCACCGCGCCGGGTAGAAGCAATACAGGCGTTGAGACAACAGTACCCCGATGTTGATGTGATCATTAGTGATGACGGGCTCCAGCACTATGCGATGCACCGTGATATCGAGTTGATATTGATTGATGCCGAGCGCGGTATCGGTAATGGTTGGTTGTTGCCCTGTGGACCCTTGCGAGAAGGCCCGTGGCGGTTAAAAGGGGCAGAATGGGTCCTTTCACTGTATGCGCAGCATCCGTTTGCCCAATATGTGGTTGAAGTGACGCCACAGCCGTGGCGACGAGTCATCGACAATGAATCGGTAGCGGCACCGCCGACACCCTGTTATGCGATTGCTGGTATCGGGAATCCGCACCGTTTTTTCCATGGCTTACGACAACAGGGAATCGAGCCGGAACGTTGTCTTGAATTTCCTGACCACCATAAGTTTACGCCGGCAGACTTTGCTGAAGCCGCCGGCAAGACGATACTAATGACGGAAAAAGATGCCGCAAAATGTCGGGAATTCGCAGCGGATAATTGGTTTTATCAGCCAATAGCGGCACAACTACCGGATGATTTGAGCGCAAAGCTGACTCAGCAACTGCGCAAATTGAGTGCTTGAGGATAACACCATGACTATTGACCCGAGTGTACTGGAAGTGATCGCCTGCCCTAATTGTAAGGGCAAACTCACCTATGCCGAACAGGCTAATGAATTGATTTGTCGCGGCGAACGACTTGCCTATCCCATTGATAGTGGTATTCCGGTATTGATGGCGGAACGTGCACGGACGCTGGATAGTGAAGAAATGGAGAAATTAACCGCATGAGTTTTACCGTCATTATTCCGGCACGCTATCAATCATCTCGATTGCCGGGTAAGCCATTAGCGGATATCGGCGGTAAGCCGATGATCCAACACGTGGTCGAACGCGCCGAACACAGCGGTGCCGCGGAAGTGATTGTGGCGACCGATGACGAACGCGTGAAACAGGCCGTCGAACACTTCGGTGGACGGGTAATGATGACGGCGGCCCATCATCAATCAGGGACGGAGCGGCTCGCCGAAGTGGTAGAGTATCTGGCGCTGGCGGAAGATGAGATCGTTGTTAACGTGCAGGGTGATGAACCCTTTATCCCGCCCGAAATCATTCGTCAGGTGGCGGATAACCTTGCCAATCAGCGGCAGGCGCCGATGGCAACGCTATCCGTGCCAATTGACGAAGATGAGGACATTTTTAATCCCAACGTGGTTAAGGTCGTGCGTGATGCTGCCGGCTATGCGTTGTACTTTAGCCGTGCTGCGATTCCCTGGGATCGTGACAATTTTAATGCGCAACGTACCAATGCTGTCATACGCAGCGACGTGTATCATCGCCATATCGGACTTTATGCTTACCGTGCCGGCTTTGTGCGGCGTTATGTTGATTGGCCGGTATCGCCGCTGGAGCAACTGGAATCATTGGAACAACTGCGGGTGTTGTGGCACGGCGAACGCATTCACGTGGCTGAAGCGATTAAGACACCTATGGCAGGTATTGATACGCCAGACGACTTAGCCGCCGCCCGGCGTCGGGTGTAAGTGACGACGCAGTGATGGACGTTAGTCCATCGCTGCCATCTGTGCGTATTCGTCTTCGAAAAAGAACTTCTCTTCGCCGAACGCCGGTTTCAGTTGATGTAACCAGGTTGCATCCGGGTCATATTTAGCGAAAAACGGGCGTTGTACCCAGTCCGGATTGCGACCCTGAATAAAGCGCAGGACAAACACCTTCTCACCGGCGATCTCAGTAACCCCCTGAACTTCTACCTTACCCGGACCGGCACTCATTGACGGACCACGAACGGTTCGAGCGATACCTGACACCTGTTGATAAGCTTGACGGAAAATCTCCCAGGTGCGTTCCAAGGGCACCTCAAAGTAGCGCTTAGCTCCTGTGTCACGTTCAACGAACATATAGTAAGGAATCATGCCCAGGCTGACTTGTTTCTGCCACATGGTTGCCCAGACATCCGGATCGTCGTTAATGTGGCGTAATAATGGCGCCTGGCAACGAATTTGAACACCCGTACTGCGCAATCGACGAATGGCTTCCTGGCAAACTTCCGTGCGCAGCTCATTGTGGTGATTGAGGTGCGCCATGATCGAAACGTGTTTACCGCCATCCACCAGTTTTTCCAGTAAACGCAGTAAGTCATCGGCGTCCGGATCGGTGATAAAGCGATACGGCCAGAAGGTCAGTGATTTTGTGCCGATACGAATGGTTTTAATGTGATCAAACTCCGGCTTCAACAGGTTCTCAAGATAGTGCTGCAACTTGCGCGTACGCATCACCATAGGGTCACCGCCGGTAACCAGCAAGTCCGTCACTTCTTTGTGCTGAGCCAGGTAACGATGTAATTGATCGGCGTCATTAGAGTTGAAACGCGTTGCCTTGCCGACAAACTGCGCCCAGCGGAAGCAGAACGTGCAGTACGAGTGACAATATTGACCCTGAGCCGGGAAAAACAAGACCGTTTCGCGGTACTTATGCTGCATGCCGGGCAGTGGCTCGCCGTCAACGTGAGGCACGTTCATCTGCATTTGTCCGGCCGGATGCGGGTTCATTTCTTGCCGCAACTGAGTGGCCAGATCAAATACTTCGTTGGTGGTGTGCTTGCCGGACATCAAATCCGCCATACGCTGAAAGGCACTCGGATCCAACATATCTTTTTGTGGGAATGTTAGCTGAAACAGCGGATCGTTTGGCACATTTTCCCAGTCAATCAGTTCGTTGAAGACATATTCGTTCACACGGAAGGGCAGCACATTAGCCACCACTTTCATTTCGAAGCGCATGTCTTCAGGGACTCGGTTCAGCGCTTCAATCTTGTCCAACTGGCGATGTTGGTAAACTTTGAAGCGGCGCGGAGTAATGACGGGTTCTTGTACGTTGACTACTTGCTGCATAAGCCTCTCTGTTCGTTGTTCGCGAAAATTGCGCTGTATTATAATTAAAATGAGTCGATATTGCACGAAAACAAAGGAATATAATCGTTCGAGGTCGAACGAGTAGGGGCGTGATGACCGGTTAGCATGGCGCCAGACACTTTCTCAAACAGAGCCATCAAATCCCCTTATCGCCATATCGTTTCTACCGCCGGCATGAAAAAAGGACATAAAAAAAGCGCCCGCAGGGGCGCTTTTTGGGAATCTCAGCAGATTACTTTTTGATCGGGTTGAACGTGCGTTCGGTATGACCGGTATACAACTGACGAGGACGGCCGATTTTCTGGCTTTCTTCGCTCATCATCTCGTGCCAGTGTGATACCCAGCCGACGGTACGCGATAATGCGAAGATTACCGTGAACATGTTGGTTGGGATACCAATCGCTTTCAGCACGATGCCTGAGTAGAAGTCGACGTTCGGGAACAATTTCTTCTCGACGAAGTAGTCGTCTTCCAGCGCGATGCGCTCCAGTTCCATGGCTACGTCCAACAATGGATCGTCGCGGTTCAGTTCTTTCAGTACTTCGTGGCATGACTCGCGCATAACCGTTGCACGCGGATCCATGTTTTTGTAAACACGGTGACCGAAGCCCATTAGACGGAACGGGTCGTTCTTGTCTTTGGCTTTCTCAATGTACTTCGGAATGTTTTCAACCGAGCCGATTTCTGCCAGCATACGCAGGCAGGCTTCGTTAGCGCCACCGTGAGCTGGTCCCCACAGTGATGCCACCCCAGCGGCGATACACGCGTAAGGGTTAGCGCCTGAAGAGCCGGCCAAACGAACGGTCGAGGTTGACGCGTTTTGTTCGTGATCAGCATGCAAGATGAAGATACGATCCATGGCCTTGGCAACGGCTGGGCTGATTTCATAGTCTTCAGCCGGTACTGAGAACATCATGTTAAGGAAGTTCTCGGCGTAGCCCAGGTCGTTACGTGGGTAAACAAACGGTTGACCGATGCTGAATTTGTAAGCCATCGCAGCAATCGTCGGGATTTTTGCGATCAGGCGGTAAGCACTGCGCAGGCGTTGGTCCGCATCATGAATGTCCAGATCATCGTGATAGAACGATGACAATGCGCCAGTAACCGCACACAGCATTGCCATTGGATGCGCATCGCGGCGGAAACCGTTAAAGAAGTTGTGTAAGCCCTGATGCACCATGGTGTGCTTGGTGATGGTCTTTTTAAACTTCTGGTATTCGTCTGAGGTTGGCGCTTCACCGTGTAACAACATGTAGCAGACTTCCAGGTAATCTGCTTTTGTTGCCAGCTCACCGATTGGGTAGCCGCGGTGTAACAACATGCCTTGTTCGCCGTCGATATAGGTGATAGCCGACTCGCAAGAGCCTGTTGCCAGAAAGCCTGGATCAAAGGTGAAATAACCATGTTTTCCAAGAGTGCGGACATCGACTACATCTTTACCGGCAGTAGGTGATAACACCGGCAGTTCGATTGACTGTCCATCAATCTGTAAGGTGGCTTTACGATCAGCCATAAGGAATTCTCCTTGCTTCTACTTTTGAAAAAGTGCGCTAATTTAACTCGAAACTGGTGCCAAATGTCAATTTTTGTAAAGGCGGTTAGATCAAATAGACAACCTTTATACGGTGCAGACATGAAAACAAGATTACAGTTACCGTGGGAAAATTAACCGAGTTAGACTTTAGTCTTATTTACCTCAATAAATCCAAAACTTGTGCGTTTACGTTCCTTGTTTTGTCATTGTAATTGCTCATCAGGCTAGATATACTCACTGCCGTCGAGGTGGCATTGAAGTATACTGCAAATGCCCCGAGCAATCTTTTACATTTCTTTAGTGCTTTATTAAAAGGCAATCTATCGTGAAAAAAGAAAGACCTGTAAATTTAGATTTATCAACCATTCAACTTCCTGCCGCTGCCAAAGCATCCATTATTCACCGTGTTTCTGGTGTGGTTATGTTGATTGCACTGGCCTTCCTGATTTGGGCTTTTGCTACATCTTTATCTGGCCCCGAAGGTTTTGCACACGTCGAAAGCCTGATGACCAGCTTTGTCGCTAAGTTCATTGGCTGGGGTATTTTGACAGCGTTAGGATTCCACCTAATCATCGGTGTTCGCCACTGGGTGATGGATTTAGGTCACTGGGAAGAGCTTGAGTCAGGCCGTGCCAGCGCCAATATTTTCATCGTTCTGTCGATCATCTGGGCTGTACTGGTAGGAGTTTGGTTATGGTAAAAGCAGCTGGAACTTTTGGACGTAGCGGCTCGCATGACTACATCTTGTTGCGCGCTTCTTCGATCATTATTTTTCTATTCACTCTGTTCATGGTTGGCTTTTTCGCTGCTACCGCGGACGTCACTTACGAAAACTGGAGTGGATTGTTTGCCAATGTGTGGATGAAAGTGTTCACCTTGTTAACCCTGACGGCGGTGCTGATCCATGGTTGGATTGGAATTTGGCAGGTACTGACCGACTACGTTAAGGCGTCAGGCGTACGTGCTTTCATTCAATTCGTGTTCAGCGTCGGTTTGATCGTCGTTTGGCTCACTGGCTTGTTTGTACTGTGGGGTGCTTAAGTGAACGTTAAAACTTTAGAATTTGATGCAGTGGTGATCGGTGCCGGCGGTGCTGGCATGCGTGCAGCGCTGCAAATTTCACAAGAAGGTTTGAGCTGTGCGTTGATGTCGAAAGTGTTTCCAACGCGCTCTCACACCGTTTCTGCGCAGGGTGGTATTACGGTTGCGCTGGGTAACGCGCACGAAGACGACTGGCAATGGCACATGTTTGATACCGTCAAAGGTTCAGACTATATCGGTGACCAAGATGCCATCGAGTATATGTGTAAAGCGGGTCCTGAAGCCATCCTGGAAATGGAAAACCTGGGCTTACCGTTCTCTCGTTTTGAAAACGGTAAAATTTACCAGCGTCCGTTTGGCGGCCAATCGAAAGAATTCGGTGGCGAGCAGGCAGCACGTACTGCAGCTGCCGCTGATCGTACCGGCCATGCGTTGCTGCACTTGCTCTATCAGCAAAACGTAAAAAACAAAACCACCGTTTTCTCTGAGTGGTATGCACTGGATATCGTTAAAAACCAGGACGGCGCCGTTGTTGGTGTAACCACAATGGATATAGAGTCGGGTGAAGTCTACTTCGTAAAAGCCAAAGCGGTCGTTCTGGCAACCGGTGGTGCCGGTCGTATTTATGCGTCGACCACTAACGCGCACATCAATACCGGCGACGGTGTTGGTATGGCGTTGCGTGCCGGGGTTCCGGTGCAAGATATGGAAATGTGGCAGTTCCACCCAACCGGTATCGCCGGTGCGGGCTCTCTGGTAACCGAAGGTTGCCGTGGCGAAGGTGGCTATTTGCTGAACAAAGACGGCGAACGCTTCATGGAGCGTTATGCGCCGAACGCAAAAGATTTGGCGTCACGTGACGTTGTTTCGCGTGCAATGATGACCGAGATCCGCGAAGGCCGTGGTTGTGAAGGCCCGTGGGGCACGCACATTAAACTGAAGCTGGATCACTTAGGTAAAGAAACTTTAGAAAGCCGTCTACCGGGCGTGTGTGACCTGTCACGTACGTTTGCACACGTTGACCCAGTGAAAGAACCGATTCCGGTTATTCCAACCTGTCACTACATGATGGGTGGTATTCCAACAGATATCCACGGTCAGGTACTGACGGTGGATGATAACGGCCAGACCTCACACGTGAAAGGTTTGTTTGCCTGTGGTGAAATCGCCTGTGTATCAGTACACGGCGCTAACCGTCTTGGCGGTAACTCGTTGCTGGACCTGGTGGTATTCGGTCGTTCTACCGGTATGCACCTGGGTGAAAACCTGGCGGCGAATGTTGAAGCCCGCGAAGCCAGTGCCGACGATGTCGATGCAGCACTCGCACGTTTCAACCGTTGGGAAAACACGCAGAAAGGTGAAGACCCGGCACAAATCAAGAAAGATTTGCAGCAGTGCATGCAGATGAACTTCTCGGTATTCCGTGAAGGCGAAGCGATGAAAGAGGGCTTAACCGAGCTACGTGAAATCCGTGAGCGTCTGAAAAATGCACGTCTGGATGACACGTCGAAAGAATTCAACACGCAACGCGTTGAGTGCTTAGAGCTGGATAACCTGATGGAAACGGCTTACTCAACCGCCGTGGCTGCAAGCTTCCGTACTGAAAGTCGTGGCGCACACAGCCGTGCTGATTATCCGGATCGTGATGATGAGAACTGGTTGGTTCACACCATTTATCGTCCGGAAAAAGAAGACATGGTGACTCGCGAAGTCAATATGGCACCGAAGTTGCGTGAGGCTTTCCCTCCGAAAGCTCGTACCTACTAAGTTGGAGGGTGATATGAAAACGTATACATTTTCAATTTATCGCTACAACCCTGACGTCGATAACGCTCCTCATATGAAGGAGTACACGTTGGAAGTTGAAGATAATCAGGATTTGATGGTGCTTGAAGCACTGATCAAATTAAAAGAGCAAGATCCGACGTTAGCCTTCCGTCGTTCTTGCCGTGAGGGCGTATGCGGCTCTGACGGTATGAACATTAACGGTAAAAATGGCCTGGCTTGTATTACGCATCTGTCCGAGTTGAAATCGAATAAGATCGTTATCCGTCCATTACCAGGGTTACCGGTTATTCGTGACCTAATCGTGGACATGAGCCAGTTCTACAAGCAGTACGAGAAGATTAAGCCGTATTTGATCAACGATGACAAAACGCCACCTGCGCGTGAGCGTCTGCAGTCACCGGAAGACCGTGCTAAGCTTGATGGACTGTATGAATGTATCCTGTGTGCATGTTGTTCAACCTCATGCCCATCGTTCTGGTGGAATCCGGATAAATTCGTAGGTCCGGCCGGCCTATTACACGCTTATCGATTCTTGATCGACAGTCGTGATACGGCTACTGAAGAGCGCCTCGATGAATTGGACGATGCCTTTAGCGTCTTCCGTTGTCACGGTATCATGAACTGTGTCAATGTTTGTCCTAAAGGTCTTAACCCAACCAAGGCGATCGGTCACATCAAATCGATGTTGCTGAGCCGAGCGGTTTAACAGGAACAAACGATTGATGTTGTGAATAGCCATCCCAAGTCGGGTGGCTATTCTTTCATAGTTTGAGCAGAATGAGTGGAAAGGAAACGCAATGCAAGAGGGTGTAATGCGTGAATGGCTAGAATCTTCGCATCTAGCCGGAGGCAACGTCGCTTATATCGAACAACTGTTCGAGGCGTACCTCGATGATCCAACTGCAGTGAGTGATGAGTGGCGTAAACTGTTTGATTCGTTACCAAAAACTGACAGTGCAGTTGATGTTAAGCTGAGTGATGTTCGTGATGAGTTTCGAACACTTGCGAAAAACAAGCTTAAGCAAACAGGCACTGGCAGTGCTTCAGCCGATCAAAAACAAGTCAAAGTCCTGCAGCTGATAAACGCGTATCGTTTCCGCGGTCATCAACACGCAAATCTCGACCCGCTTGGATTGTGGAAGCAAGACAATGTTCCTGATTTGTCGCTTGATTTTCATGGTTTGACCAAAGACGATCTGGAACGCGAATTTAACGTGGGTTCGTTGGCCGTTGGCAGCGAAACCATGAAGTTGAAAGACATCCACAGCGCGCTGGAGTCAATCTACTGTGGTTCTGTCGGTGCCGAATACATGCACATTGTATCGACCGAAGAGAAGCGCTGGATTCAACAACGCCTAGAAGGTGTGCGTGGACAGCCTAAATTCAGCAAAGATCAACAGGTAAAAATTCTTCGCGAACTGATTTCTGCCGATGGTCTGGAAAAATACCTCGGTTCTAAATTCCCGGGCGCGAAACGTTTTTCACTGGAAGGTGGCGATAGCCTGGTGCCGTTGCTTAAAGCTCTGATTACCCGTTCGGGCGAGCAGGGCGCCAAGGAAGTTGTCATTGGTATGGCACACCGTGGTCGCCTCAACGTATTGGTTAACGTGCTGGGTAAAAAGCCACAGGATCTGTTTGACGAATTTGCCGGTAAACACAGCAATAACAAAGGCTCGGGTGATGTTAAGTATCACATGGGCTTCTCGTCTGACTTTGAAACGCCGGGCGGCGATGTCCACTTGGCTCTTGCTTTTAACCCGTCGCATCTGGAAATTGTTAACCCGGTAGTAATGGGTTCGGTGCGAGCGCGTATGGATCGGTTACAGGATCCAGAGGGCAAGAAAGTCCTGCCGATTACCATCCACGGCGATTCCGCCATTGCCGGACAGGGTGTGGTGCAGGAAACCTTTAACATGTCACAGACCCGTGCGTATCAGGTCGGTGGCTCGGTTCGAATCGTCATCAATAACCAGGTTGGTTTCACCACCTCGAAACGCGAAGATGCGCGTTCGACGCAGTATTGTACGGATATTGCGAAAATGGTGCAGGCGCCAATTTTCCACGTTAATGCTGATGACCCCGAAGCGGTTGTGTTTGTTACGCAATTGGCTTTGGATTATCGCAACACCTTCAAACGTGACGTTGTGATTGACTTGGTCTGTTACCGCCGTCATGGTCACAACGAGGCTGATGAGCCAAGCGCAACACAGCCATTGATGTACGCCAAAGTTAAGAAACACCCGGTTGCGCGCGAATTGTACGCGGAAAAACTGGCGTCGAGTAACGCTGTTTCTCAAGACGATGCTAAGCAGTGGGTTCAGGATTACCGTGATGCCTTAGATAAAGGCGAAGTGGTGGTTGACGAGCATCGCCCAATGCGTCAGCACTCGGTTGATTGGACGCCATACATCGGCAATGACTGGGATGTTGAGTACGACTACAAAGTTGATAGCGATACGCTCAAGCAATTAGGCGAGAAAATCGCGTCGTACCCGCAGGAACACAAGCTGAACTCGCGCGTGGCGAAGGTTTATCAGGAACGCCAAAAAATGGCCAAAGGCGAAAAGCCAATGGACTGGGGCTTTGCTGAGAGTCTTGCCTACGCGACACTGGTGAATGACAACATTCATATTCGTTTGACGGGTCAGGACTCGGGGCGTGGTACGTTCTTCCATCGTCACGCGGTGTTGCACAACCAAGACGATGCCAGTACTTATATGCCGCTGAATCACATCAAAGACGATCAGGGCAAAATTGAAATTTACGATTCAGTACTGTCAGAAGCGGCGGTATTGGCGTTTGAATACGGATATGCAACCGCGGAACCGAAATCACTGATCATGTGGGAAGCACAGTTTGGTGACTTCGCCAATGGCGCCCAGGTGGTTATCGACCAATTCCTGAGCTCCGGTGAGCAAAAGTGGGGACGTTTGTGTGGTTTAACGTTATTGTTGCCACATGGCTATGAAGGTCAAGGACCTGAGCACTCGTCCGCGCGGTTGGAGCGATTCCTGCAGTTGTCTGCGGATCATAACTGGTCTGTTTGTGTGCCGACAACGCCGGCACAGGTATTCCACATGATTCGTCGTCAGCAGTTACGGCCGGTACGTCGTCCGTTGGTTGTGATGACACCGAAATCCTTGTTGCGTCATCCATTAGCGATTTCTGAAATGGATGATTTGGCAAATACCGGTTTCCAGAACGCCATCGCCGAGATCGACGATTTAGATCCGAAGAAGGTAAAACGCGTTGTGATGTGTGCAGGTAAGGTGTACTACGATCTGTTGCAAGAGCGTCGTAATCGCGAACAGGATGATGTTGCCATTATCCGTATTGAACAACTGTATCCGTTCCCGGCTGAAGAAGTGGCCGAGATCATGAAAGATTATCAGCACGTCAAAGATTTTGTTTGGTGTCAGGAAGAGCCTCAGAACCAGGGTGCCTGGTATAGCAGCCAGCATCATTTCTGGGCGGCCATTCCGTCTGGTGCTCAATTAACTTACCGAGGTCGTGAAGCATCTGCGGCACCGGCTGTCGGTTACTTATCCGAGCACAACAAGCAACAACAAAAACTCGTTGACGAAGCGCTAACCATTAAATAGGTGAAGATGAACCATGGCGATTGATATTAAAGTTCCTCAATTACCCGAATCTGTTGCCGATGCCACCATCGCAACATGGCACGTAAAACCTGGCGATAAAGTGTCGCGTGACCAGAATCTGGTTGACATCGAAACCGACAAGGTAGTGCTGGAAGTTGTTGCAGAAGCTGACGGTGTGTTAGGCGAAATTATTGCCGACGAAGGCACCACGGTGACGGCAGAGGAAGTGATTGGTAAAATTGAAGAAGGCGACGCAGCTGCTGCCGACGAGTCTAAGTCTGACGCTAAATCAGACGAAAAATCGGCACAGCAAGACAGCAAAGCTGACAGCGGCTCCGACAACAAAGGCAGTGGCGAGAAGCTGAACGTAACCGTACCTCAGTTGCCGGAATCGGTTTCCGACGCGACCATCTCTGCATGGCATGTGAAAGAAGGCGATGCGGTTAAACGTGATCAGAATCTGGTTGATATTGAAACCGATAAAGTGGTGCTGGAAGTGGTTGCACCCGCTGACGGCGTATTGGTCGAAATCAAACACGATGAAGGCGCAACCGTTGGCGCTGATGATGTTATTGGTATCGTTGAAGCGGGAGCCAGCGCTGGCAGTTCCGACAGCAAAGCGGACGCGAAAGCGGACACATCAGCGGACAATAAAGACGCTGACGAAGGCGACAGCGAAGTTGCCGGTCCGGCGGTACGCCGTTTATTGGGTGAGCACGGACTTAAGCCAAGTGACGTTAAGGGCACGGGCAAAGGTGGTCGTGTGACCAAAGAAGATGTTGAAAAACACATCAAAGGTCAGTCGGCGAAATCAGAGCAAAGCAGCAAGCCACAGGCACAGCCTGCGACAGCCGGTGATCGTGATCAAAAACGTGTACCAATGACGCGTTTGCGTAAGCGGATTGCTGAGCGATTATTGCAAGCTAAGAACGACACCGCCATGTTGACGACCTTTAACGAGATCAACATGAAGCCGATCATGGACTTACGTAAAAAGTACAAAGACGTGTTTGAAGAAACACACGGTACGCGTCTTGGCTTTATGGGCTTTTACGTGAAAGCGGTAACCGAAGCACTGAAACGCTTCCCTGACGTTAACGCATCCATCGACGGTGACGACATCGTATACCACAACTACTTTGACGTCAGTATTGCGGTATCAACGCCACGTGGCCTGGTAACGCCGGTATTGCGCGACACCGACAAAATGTCCATTGCGGACATGGAAAACGGTATTCGCGATCTGGCCATTAAAGGCCGTGACGGTAAGTTGACGCTGGAAGAAATGCAAGGCGGTAACTTCACCATCACTAACGGTGGTGTGTTTGGCTCATTGTTGTCGACACCTATTCTTAACCCACCACAAAGCGCGATTCTGGGTATGCATAAAATCCAGGAGCGTCCAATGGTGGTGGACGGTAAGATCGAAATCTTGCCAATGATGTACTTAGCTCTGTCTTATGACCATCGTATTATCGACGGTAAAGAATCGGTAGGCTTCCTGGTCACCGTTAAAGAGCTACTAGAAGATCCTCAACGTCTTATCCTGGATATCTAAAGACGCTGAGCCGCAGCCGCAACGTCAATTTTGACTTGCGGCTGTTATTTTTGTGCCGTTTTCGTTAAAATTCGGCGCGGTATTCGGGTAAGCAGCAGGTAAGCTGCTTTTGTTGTTTCAACGAATCGGAAGAGCATCATGAATTTGCATGAGTATCAGGGTAAGCAACTCTTTAAAGAGTTTGGTTTGCCAGTATCTGAAGGTTTTGCCTGTGACACAGCTGATGAAGCTGTCGAAGCAGCAAAGCGTATTGGCGGTGACACTTGGGTTGTAAAATGTCAGGTTCACGCAGGTGGCCGTGGTAAAGCGGGCGGCGTGAAGTTGGTTAAGAGCCTGGATGACGTACGTGCGTTTGCAGAGCAGTGGTTAGGTAAAAACTTAGTAACTTTCCAGACCGACGAAAAAGGTCAGCCGGTTGCTAAGATTTTAGTTGAAAGCTGCACCGACATCGCTGACGAACTGTACCTGGGTGCAGTGGTTGACCGTGGTTCACGTAAAATCGTGTTCATGGCGTCAACAGAAGGCGGCGTAGAAATCGAGAAAGTTGCAGAAGAAACGCCGGAAAAAATTCTTAAAGCGGAAATCGACCCAACCGTAGGCGCACAGCCTTACCAAGGTCGTGAACTGGGCTTTAAATTGGGCCTGACCCCGGATCAAGTGAAGCAGTTCACGAAGATCTTCCTGGGTCTTGCTGAAATGTTCGAAAAATACGACCTGGCGTTGTTAGAAATCAACCCATTGGTTATCACGGACGAAGGCAACCTGCACTGTCTGGACGCGAAAGTCGGAATCGACAGCAACGCGCTGTATCGTCAGCCTAAGATCCGCGAAATGCACGATCCTTCACAGGACGACGCGCGTGAAGCTGAAGCGGCGAAATGGGAACTGAACTACGTAGCACTTGATGGCAACATCGGCTGTATGGTTAACGGTGCCGGCCTGGCAATGGGTACCATGGACATCGTTAAACTGAGCGGTGGCGAGCCTGCTAACTTCCTTGACGTTGGTGGCGGTGCGACCAAAGAACGTGTTTCTGAAGCGTTCAAAATCATCCTGTCTGACAGCTCTGTGAAAGCCGTATTGGTTAACATCTTCGGTGGTATCGTACGTTGCGATATGATCGCAGAAGGTATCATCGGCGCGGTTGAAGAAGTCGGCGTTAAAGTACCAGTAGTTGTTCGCCTTGAAGGTAACAACGCGGAACTGGGTACACAGAAATTGAACGAAAGTGGCCTTAACATTATCGCGGCAGAAAGCTTGTCTGACGCTGCTGATAAAGTGGTTGCTGCGGCAGGAGGTCAATAATGAGCATTTTGATCGATAAAAACACCAAAGTAATCTGCCAGGGTTTCACTGGCGGTCAGGGTACGTTCCACTCTGAGCAAGCAATTGCTTACGGTACGCAAATGGTTGGCGGTGTAACACCGGGTAAAGGCGGTCAAGAGCACTTAGGCCTGCCTGTATTCAACACCGTAAAAGAAGCGGTAGCAGCAACTGGCGCAACGGCATCAGTTATCTACGTACCGGCACCGTTCTGTAAAGATTCAATCATCGAAGCCGCCGACGCTGGTATCGAATTGATTGTTTGTATTACCGAAGGTATCCCTACGTTGGATATGCTGTACGTTAAAGAATACCTGACGCACAAAGGCGTGCGCATGATCGGTCCAAACTGTCCGGGTGTTATCACGCCGGACGAGTGCAAAATCGGCATCATGCCTGGCCACATCCACAAGAAAGGTAAAGTGGGTATCGTGTCACGTTCAGGTACATTGACGTACGAAGCGGTTAAGCAGACGACTGACGCTGGTTTTGGCCAGTCTACCTGTGTTGGTATCGGTGGTGACCCGATCCCTGGTTCAAACTTCATCGATATTCTGGAACTGTTCGAAAAAGATCCAGAAACTGAAGCTATCGTGATGATCGGTGAGATCGGCGGTACTGCGGAAGAAGAAGCGGCTGAGTACATCAAAAACCACGTTACTAAGCCGGTTGTGTCTTACATCGCTGGTGTTACTGCACCTCCGGGCAAACGTATGGGCCACGCTGGTGCCATCATTGCTGGCGGTAAAGGTACGGCAGACGAGAAGTTTGCTGCGCTTGAAGCGGCAGGCGTTAAAACGGTACGTAGCCTTGCCGATATCGGTAAAGCGGTTGCAGAAAAAACCGGTTGGTAAGCACTCATTCAGAGTACTAAAAACCCGGCGTTTACGCCGGGTTTTTTATTGGCTGCTCATCAGGATGCTGCGAGAGTTCCTCAAGAAGATCAAAATTCATGCAACGTAAAAGTGTTAAGATGCTGTAAATAATGCTATTTTAGCCACCCCAAGATGCTCATTTTTAAAACAAAGAACGGTCATGAAACTCGTTATATGTGATGACTCCAAGTTAGCACGCAAAAGCCTCGAGCGGGCGCTGCCGGATTACTGGGATGTGGATATTCGCTTTGCTGAGAACGGAGCTGAGGCGCTGCAACTGATCGAGCAGGGTCTGTGCGAATTATTATTGTTGGATTTAACCATGCCGGTGATGGACGGCTTCGCCGTGCTTGAAGCCATTCGTGATAACGATTTTAATTGTTTAACCATTGTGGTGTCAGGCGATGTGCAGGCTAGTTCACGTCAACGAGTGAGACAATTGGGGGCGCTGGGATTCATCAAAAAGCCCATTAATGCCAGTGAATTGACCGCGCTACTGACGGAATATGGCCTCATTCAGGAGTTACTTGGCGAGGGCCACGCCCGCGAATTAAAAGCTACGCAGCGATTGGATGCGCTTGATGTTATCAGTGAAGTGTCTAACGTGGCGTTAGGCGAAGCCGGTAGCCTGTTGTCAGAAATGCTTGGTACTGAAGTCGAACTGCCGGTGCCCAAGGTGGCGTTCAGTGACTACAGCGAACTGTTGCAAAATTTAGGCATGAACGCGCAAGCCCGGGTCAATGCGGTATCCGAAGGCTTTGTTGGCAATGCCATCGCCGGCGAAGCGATACTGTTCGTTAATAACCGCACCTACCATCAGTTACCGGAAAAGTTGGCTGACTATCATCAACACCGTTTTAGCGACGAATACCAGAGTTTACTGCTTGATGCAGCCTCGTTAATGATCGCCGGTTTTTTACAACGCTTCTCGTTGCAGTTGGATCTCGAACTGAATACCAGTCAGCCGGCGATTGTCGCACTGAATTGCCCACTTTATGACGTGTTTAAGGCGTCCGTCAAAGATAAACGGGTGCTGTTCATCGATATCGACTATCACATCCCGGCCTATGAATTCAGTTGCGACTTGCTGGTTATCTTTAGTGAGGCTTCGGGGGCTGTACTTGAAGAGCGAGCGGGGTATTTAATTGATGCGTAAAACCGAGCTGTCCGTCAACAGTTTACACTGGATCTTACAGATTCTGCAGAACATCGAAGTTGGTTTGGTGGTGTTCGACCGTGACTACCGCGTCGAAGTCTGGAATGGCTTTATGGAAAACCATAGTGGTATCAGCAGCAGTAAAGCCAAAGGCGTAACGCTGTTTGAGCTACTTCCGGCGTTACCCAGAACCTGGTTTAGCTATAAAACCGAATCGGTTTTCAAGCTGGGCGTGCAGGCACACTGCAATTGGCAGCAGGAGCCGCATAGTATGAGGTTCGAGCATATTCGCCCATTCACGTCGCAGTCAGAATTGATGTTCCAGAACATCACCCTGTTTCCGCTGTTTTCCTCCGATAAAGAGGTCGAGCGGGTATGTGCGGTGATTTATGACGTGAGCGAAGAAGCAACCAATATGTTGCAGTTACAGTCATTAAGCCGTACCGATGCGTTAACGGAACTGTTTAATCGTGGCCACTGGCAAAGCTTGTTCGAGCAGGAGTACGCTCGCTGTCGTCGTTATAACGACAAGGCAGCCATTATTCTATTGGACATCGACCACTTTAAGGCGGTGAATGATAACTATGGGCACCCGGTTGGCGATAAGGCAATTCAGCTGATTGCCCAGCAGATTCGTGAAACCTACCGTGAAACAGATTTGTGTGGACGATATGGGGGTGAGGAGTTTGCCATCTTGTTACCGCATACAACGATTGATGATGCCTGCTCGGTTGCCGAACGGTTACGCCAACGGGTAGAGCAAACCACCTTTGAGTACGAGGTGGACGGTGAGCAGGGAAGTCTGTCCGTGACCATTAGCCTTGGGGTTGCTGAATTCAGCCGTGCATACAAAGATCCTGAACAATGGCTGGAGGCGGCCGACAAGGCACTCTACGAGGCTAAGGAAAGTGGCAGAAACCAGGTGCGCAAAGCGGTCGCCCCTGATCATGGTCAGTAACAGACGACGAATGGTGGGGGAAAGCCGATTAAACACTTGTTTGAAATCCAATTAGCTGTCTAGAATGGGTTATCGTTACTCATTGGGATCAGCATCATGGACTTTTCCTACAGTCAGAAAACCAAAGATTATCTGCAACGACTCGACCGCTTCATGCGCGAGTTTGTAGAGCCTTATGAAAGTCAGTATCAAAAAGAAAACTACCGCTTAAATGCCTCGCCAAACTGGCGCGATTGGCAAGTTCCCCCACGGGTTGAAGAACTCAAACAAATGGCCCGCGAGCAAGGGCTCTGGAATTTGTTTCTGCCGGACGAAGAACTGGGTGCCGGGCTGTCAACCTTGGAATACGCGCCGCTGGCAGAACGCATGGGCGGCAGCCTGCTGGCACCTGAAATTTTTAACTGTAATGCACCCGATACCGGCAATATGGAAGTGCTTTATCACTTTGGCAATAAAGCGCAGCAAAAACGCTGGTTACAACCTCTACTTGACGGCGAAATACGGTCAGTATTTTGTATGACCGAGCCGGATGTGGCGTCGTCGGATGCCACCAATATGCAGACCACCATCGTCGCTGATGGTGACGAGTGGGTGATTAACGGGCGTAAGTGGTGGAGCACCGGCCTGGGGCATCCTAACGCAGAGATCGCCATCGTCATGGGATTAACCGACGAAGAGGCGGATAAGCACCAGCGTCATTCTATGATTTTGGTACCGCTCAACAGCAGCGGCGTCACCATTGAACGTATGTTACCGGCATTGGGCGAATACGATGCCCCCTATGGTCATGGTGAGGTGGTATTTGATCAGGTCAGAGTACCAAAAGATAACATCATTGTTGGCCCCGGCGCTGGTTTCAAAATTGCTCAAGGGCGCCTTGGTCCGGGTCGCATCCACCATTGCATGCGAGCGCTTGGCGCCGCCGAACGGGCATTGCAATTGTTTATTGAGCGGGGCGTGTCACGCATCGCCTTTGGTCAACCGCTGTTAAAACTGGGCGGCAACACGGAGCGTTTGGCCGATTTACGGGTAGCTATCGATCAGGCTCGTTTAATGACACTTTATGCCGCCTGGCAAATCGACAATATCGGCGCACTAAAAGCGATTAAGGAGATTTCGGCGATTAAATTGATTGCACCTTCGGTACTGCAAAAGGTGGTGGATGAAACCATGCAACTGTATGGCGGTGCGTCGATGTGCCACGATACGCCATTACCCGGACTGCTGGCGGTGGCGAAATCGTTGCGTATTGCCGACGGCCCGGATGCGGTGCATCGGGCAACCATCGCCAAAGCCGAACTGAAACAATGGCAGGGACGACAACATGACAGTTGATGTATTGGACAAAGCCAGCGAAGTCAGAGACGAGGAAACACTGCCGGTGGCGGCACTGGATGCCTGGCTGGTAGAACATATCAAGGACGAGTTGCCGCAACCGCGCGGTGAGCTGAAGGTTACTCAATACACAGGCGGTGCATCGAACTGGACCTACCGGCTTGACTATGATGGACTGGCGTTGGTGTTACGACGCCCGCCGGCCGGTACCAAGGCAAAATCAGCCCATGACATGGGGCGCGAATATCGATTGCAGAAAAAATTGCGTCCGGCCTTTCCTTATGTGCCGAACATGTTGGCGCATTGTACCGATGAGTCGGTGATTGGAGCCGAATTCTACGTGATGGAACACGTCAGTGGCATTATCCCGCGCCGGCGCTTCCCAAAGGGTCTTGAGTTGTCGCCGGAGCAGGCCAGACAGTTAAATCTGAACGCGCTGGATAAGCTGATTGAACTGCATCAGGTTGACTTAGACAGCACCGGATTGCGTAGTATTGCGAAAGGGGCTGGATACACCGAACGACAAATTAATGGCTGGTGCGGACGCTATCAAAAAGCGAAAACCTGGAATGTGTTTGGCGCCGAGCCGGTTATGCGCTGGTTGCAGGACAACAAGCCGGCGACGGAGACCATTTGTCTGACTCACAATGATTTTCGTTTAGACAACCTGATTTTGGATCCACAGCAGCCCACTGCCATCATCGGTATTCTCGACTGGGAGCTGGCAACTCTGGGCAACCCCTTGATGGATCTTGGTAATGCGCTTGCGTACTGGATTGAGGCCGGTGACGATCGTATCGCACGGGCGACAAAACGTCAGCCAAGTGATTATCCCGGCATGCTGACTCGTCAGCAAATCATTGAATACTATTGCGAGAAAACCGGGGTTAACGTTGATGATTTCGCGTTTTATGAAGTCTTCGGACTGTTTCGTTTAGCGGTCATTGCACAGCAGATCTATTACCGTTACCACCACAAACAGACTCGCAACAAAACCTTTAAAAACTTTTGGTTTTTAGTGAATTACTTGCTGTGGCGGTGTCGTCGACGGATTGCACAACAGCCAAAATAATAACAATTAAAAGAGACATGGACTGATATGGAACAACAGCGTAACACCATTTTGATTACTGGAGCCAGTTCGGGGTTGGGCGAGGGCATGGCGCGGGAATTCGCCAAACAGGGAAAAAATCTGTGCCTGTGCGCCCGCCGCATTGACCGTCTGCAACAACTGCAAACTGAACTGCAGCAGAGCTATCCTGCCATCAAGGTCGGGATAAAGGTGCTGGATGTGAATCAACACGACGACGTGTTTCGTGTGTTTGATGAATTTAAACAGGAATTTGGTCAAATTGACCGTTTTATCATCAATGCCGGAATGGGCAAGGGGGCGGCGCTCGGAACCGGTTACTTTCAGGCCAATAAGGCAACCGCAGAAACCAATTTTGTTGCCGCCTTGGCACAATGCGAAGCTGCTATGACCATACTGCGGGACCAGCAGCAGGGGCACTTAGTCACCATTTCTTCGATGAGCGCGTTTCGAGGTATGCCGCGGGCTATGACCGTTTATGCCGCGACCAAAGCCGGACTGGCGTCACTGACCGAAGGCATTCGGGCAGACTTGATGAAAAGTTATGGCAGTAACAGCCCAATCAAAGTGAGTACCATTTATCCGGGCTACATTCGTTCGGAAATCAATGAAAAGGTGAAAAACACACCCTTCATGGTCGACACCGAAACCGGTTGCCGACTGCTGGCTGCGGCCATTAATAAGGAACCGGTTAAAGCCTATGTGCCGCGCTGGCCATGGGCGTTGATGGCCTTTTTAATGAAGCGGCTGCCGCTTAAGTGGGTGCTAAAACTGACTTAATCGCTGCGGCAGCTGGCGCTGGGTTGGTTGTCAATATCGACCGCCAGTGTCTGGCTTTGGCCATTCAGGTCTTTGTAAATAAAGACCGGCTCGGCCAAATTCATTTCGCCCTTATCACCATCGTGTGCCACATGCAGTGTCTGCCGCTCTAACGTCAGTTGCAGGCACTGCGGTGAGGTGGTGGTCAGCATTCGTTGCCAGCGATCCGACGCCGGTTCAACCAGCCAAAGCTCATGTCCCTGCCAGCTTTTGTTGCTGCCTCGCTGACAATAATAGTGATGAATTTCGGCCGCGTTTTCCTCGGTTTGCAGCAAGCGTTGCATACTGCAGTCGGTGTCGTTGGGCAGCGGCGGTTCCATCGCCGTGTACTGGTATACGATGACGCTGGTCACGATAAGTGCAAAGGTTGCACCGGCAGCGAGCAAAATTAGGGCAACTTTTTTTATCAGGCTCATGTGTTGTAAAACTTTTATGGTAATGGAAAAGACGCTATCGTAATGCTACGACCAAAGAACAATAACAACAAGGAGTCTTTATGTGGCAACGTGTATCCGCCATCTTAATTACCATCATTGGCTTACTGATGGCCGTATTGGGCGTAGTCAGTGAAAACGACTCGAGCATCCGAATTATCGGTGCGGTGATTATGTTGGCAGGTGTTATCTGGTTATATCGACAACCACTGCCTTCCAAACAGCATTCGGGGGATATCCCGCCGCTGCGTTGGTATCAATCACCGTTATTGTGGCTCCCGATCATCGCTATTGTTTTATTTTTAATCAGCTTGGCACTGTAGGACCCAGCTTACAATGAATCTATCGAAACGTATTGTGATATTAGCCGGCGCTGTCGGCCTGTTTTTTTACACCGCCACACAGGATCAGTTGGTGGCCTCTATCGCCGATTATCAACTGGGTTGGTATAAGCTTGGCGTACCCATCGCCTGGGGATTGGTGTTGGGGGGCTTATTTGCCTTATTAAAGTTGCAGCGGCTGGAATCCTGGCTTGGACCCATAACCTTGGTTGCGCAGGGCATTACGACGATGGGACTGACCGGTGCGGCAGCCATTTTCGCCAAGCACCAGTTGTTGGTGTTGATGCTACCATCGTTGCAAATTGCCACCATCGGTATCGGTCTGTACCTGTTTTGTGTCAGTTTTACGCGCCTGCTCGGCGATGTCGAAGCGCGTAAAAAAGGCTCTTGATTTGTGCTAGACTGGCTGACATGAATACGACAAAGATTGCGTTAAACGCCGACATTGGTGAAAGTTTCGGCGCCTGGCAAATGGGCGCTGATGATTTACTCATGCCACACATTGACTGGGCCAATATCGCCTGTGGTTTTCACGCGTCCGATCCGCTGACCATGCTCAATACGGTTAAGCTGGCGAAACAGCACGAGGTGGTCATTGGCGCGCACCCGGCGTATCCGGATTTGGTCGGCTTCGGACGGCGGCATATGGCCTGCAAGCCCGATGAAATTACCGCCATGGTGCAATACCAGGTAGGCGCGTTGCAAGCGATAGCGGCCGGTCAGGGGACCACGGTTGACTACGTCAAACCCCACGGTGCGCTGTATAACGACATGCTGAGTGACGGACAGACTTTTGATGCCGTCTGCGCCGCCGTTGCAGCCTTACAACAACAGCGCAGCGAACCGCTGCCACTGATGATCATGGCAACACCGGAGAATCATGCGTGGCAACAACGGGCAGAGACTCAGGGAATTACGCTGATTTTTGAGGGCTTTGCGGATCGCGCTTATGACGATAACGGACGCTTGCGTTCACGCCAGTTCAGTGATGCCGTGTATCAAAATGATGAGCAAATTTTGGAGCAGGGACGGCGTTTTAGCCAAGGTGAAGCTATCGTCAGCATCACCGGTAAACCCCTCAACATCCGCATCGATTCGTTGTGCGTGCATGGGGATAATCCGAGCGCCATTAACACCATCGAAAAACTTCGCACACTGATTCACGGAGACGAGTCACAGGAGCGCGGTTGACATGACTGAGTCGTCTTACCCTAAGGTATTGAACGCCGGTGCTGACGCGGTAATGGTTTGCTTCAGTGATCGTATTGAAGAGGCCGCGAATGAGCGGGTAACGGCATTGCAGCAACAATTACTGCACAGTGCGTTACCGCTAACCGATATGGTGCCGGCTTACTCGACCCTGATGCTGTACTATGATGTGACACAGCTGTCAGAAGCGGCGCTACGCCAAGCGCTCGAACCCATGTTGCAGGATGTCAACGACGCGCCAAGCGCGGAGGGCAGCCTGCACACTCTGGACGTTTATTATGGGGATGACGTTGGTCCGGACTGGCAGCGGGTGATGGATTCACATCATCTTAGCAAACAGGAATTGATCGAAAAACACACCGCTCAGCCGTTCCGGGTGTTTGCACTCGGGTTCGCGCCGGGGTTCGGTTACATGGGCATTCTTCCTGAGGCTTTGGTGACTCCGAGGTTGCAACGTCCACGTGAAAAAATACCGGCGGGCAGCGTCGCTGTGGCCGAGCAGCAAACCGCCGTTTATCCGGTCGACTCGCCCGGTGGCTGGAACATCATCGGCCGCACAGCAACCCCCTTGTATCAACCGGAACAAGGTATTTTGAGTGCCTTCGAGGTTGGTGACTACGTGCAGTTTCGAGCGATATCCCGACAGCAGTTTATTGAGCAGGGGGGAAATCCGGAGGCGCTGCATGATTGAAGTGATTGAACCCGGTCTGTACATGACGCTGCAGGATTTTGGTCGCTTCGGGTATCTCAGCAAAGGCTTGACCCGTGGCGGGCCGGCCGATGAACACGCGTTTTTATGGGCCAACAAATTGGTGGGTAACCGCTTTGACGCGGCACAACTGGAGATCACCCTGGGTGGCGCCCGCATACGCTTTACTGAGCCAACGCATTTTTCGGTTTGCGGTGCCGATGCCAAACTAAGCCTGGACGAACAACCGCTTAATAGTTGGCAAAGTCACAGCGCAACCGCTGGTCAAACTCTGCACATCGGGCAGGCACAGGCGGGGTTGCGGATTTATCTGGCGGTTGCCGGCGGGTTTCAGGCGGAACCGCAGTGGGGCAGTGTCGCAACCGTGGTACGGGAGAAAATCGGCGGCATTCATCAAAATGGCCAGCCACTTGGATCCGGCGCAACCTTGAACACCGAAAAGAGCACGGCGGATATTGATCGGCGGGTGCCTTGGCAGTATCGTCCCGACTATTCGAAAACACCAACGTTGGGACTGATTCCCGGCAATCAGTATGAGCAGTTTCCGGATACCGTTCGCGAGGCGTTTTGTTATAACGATTTTACCGTAGACAGCAGCAGTAATCGCATGGGCGTGCGACTGAAAGGCCATAGCTTAAGCTATCAGGGCAAAGGCATTGTGTCCGAGGGCATTAACATCGGCTCTGTGCAAGTACCGCCCAACGGCGAACCGATCATTATGTTATGTGATCGTCAGACGCTCGGCGGCTATCCCAAGCTTGGTACCATCAGTCCACTGGATGTCAGCCGGTTGGCGCAATGTCGGCCCGGCGATCAGGTGCGCTTCACCCGCGTGACGATAGAGCAGGTGCAACAACAATTAGCGCGTTACTACCGCTTTTTTGATGTGCAGCTAGCTTGTCAGAACGCCTAGAAACTGCGATCATAGCGCGATACTTATCATTCTGAATGTAGCTTGTAGTTGGAGATTCTAATCTAATGGCAGATACCGAACACCGGCCGAGTAATTTTATTCGTCAAATTATTGATAAAGATTTGGCTTCGGGTAAGCATGACTCGGTGAAAACACGTTTTCCCCCTGAGCCGAACGGCTTTTTGCATATAGGTCATGCGAAGTCGATTGTCCTGAATTTCGGTATTGCTGAAGACTATAACGGTACCTGTAATTTACGGTTTGATGATACCAACCCGCTGAAAGAGAAGGTCGACTATGTCGAGTCGATTAAAAAGGACGTTGCCTGGTTAGGTTATGAGTGGGATGGTGAGCCTAAGTACTCATCCAATTACTTTGACCAGTTGCACGCCTATGCGGTTGAGTTGATTGAGAAAGGCCTAGCCTACGTTGACTTCTCTGATCAAGAAACCATGCGCGAAATGCGTGGCACACTGAAAGAGCCGGGCAAAAACAGCCCTTATCGGGACACGCCTGCGGCGGAGAACCTGGCATTGTTCCAGCGCATGACCGCCGGTGAATTTAAAGAAGGCGAATGTTCGTTACGGGCAAAAATTGATATGAGCTCGCCGTTCATGTGTATGCGCGATCCGGTGATTTACCGTGTGCGCTTTGCTCATCATCACCAAACCGGTGATAAATGGTGTGTTTATCCGATGTATGACTTTACTCATTGTATCTCGGATGCGCTGGAAGGTATTACCCACTCACTGTGCACGTTGGAGTTCCAGGATAACCGCCGTTTGTACGACTGGGTGTTGGATAACATCAGCATTGACTGTCATCCACAGCAAATTGAGTTTTCGCGTCTGAATCTGCAGTATGCGGTGATGAGTAAACGCATCATCAATACGCTGGTGGAAGAGCACAAAGTCAGTGGCTGGGATGATCCGCGCGTACCGAGCATTGCTGGTTTACGTCGCCGTGGTTATACACCGGCTTCCATTCGTGAGTTTTGTCGCCGTATCGGTGTCACCAAGATGGATAACCAGGTCGAAATGAGTATGCTCGAGGCCTGTATCCGTGATGACTTAAACGAGAATGCACCGCGGGCAATGGCGGTAATGGATCCGATTAAGCTGGTGATTGAAAACTACCCGGATGATGCAACAGAATCGTTAGAAGCGCCAAATCACCCGAACAAACCCGAGATGGGAACTCGTCAGGTGACCTTCAGTAAAACGTTGTACATTGAACGTGAGGACTTCCGTGAATCGGCTAATAAAAAGTTCAAGCGTTTGGTGTTGGATAAAGAAGTCCGGTTGCGTAACGCTTACGTGGTCCGTGCGGATCGTGTTGAAAAAGATGCGGACGGCAACATCACCACCGTGTACTGCAGTTATGATGCGGATACCTTGGGTAAAGATCCTGCCGATGGCCGTAAAGTCAAAGGTGTGATTCACTGGGTTTCAGCAGCAACCGCTGTGCCTGCTGAGTTCCGTGTCTACGACCGGTTGTTCCAGGTGCCTAACCCGGCTGCGGAAGAGGATCTGTTTGCCGCTCTTAATCCGGAGTCATTGGTTATCAAAAATGGCTTTGTCGAAGCGAACCTGGCACAGGCAAAGGTGCAACAAGCCTATCAGTTTGAACGTTTAGGCTATTACTGTCTGGATCAGGACGCCGAGCAAGAAGGGCGTTTGATCTTTAACCAGACGGTTGGTCTGCGCGACAGTTGGGCTAAAATCGAACAACAACAAGACGACAAAGCGGCCAGTTAGGCCGCTTTGTTATGATTTGATGATGTATTTGTCGAGTAGCTTCGCGCCGTAAAGGCGCGAAGGTGTATAAAAGCCGCCGGGGTGCGGATGCTCCAGCGTATAAACAGCCAGTTCTACCGCGCCTTCGGCGGTCAGTGAATATCCATTCTTCACTTTTACCCGCATCTCTCGATGTTCGCCACGCGCATTGCGAATTTCTCCCCAAACATAGGTTGGATTGCGATCGCGCTCCTTGCTGTCCGGGCCTTCGCTGTTGGCCTCAATTTTTGCTTTCAGTTTGCGTTGTACCCACTGCCAGTTAAACACGCGTCGAAATGGGTTAAGTCGCCGTAAGCGTTTTACCAAGCGTGGACTGGCCGGGATATAGACTTCGATATTCGGTATTTCTGTGGTGTAGTAGGCCGTCGCAACATCGCCCCAGGGAATGGTCATGGCCATTTTTTTTCCCGCTCCAAAGTCGATTTCGCGAGCTTTCCAGGCCAATGGCACCGTTTCTATGGTACCGTTAATGCGCGCTGCGCCACCCTGACCCAGACGTTCTACGCTGGTCTTGGCAGTGCCGCGGCTCATTCGTGAGGCCGAATCAAAACCCAGTGCAAGGTGTGTTGCATCGGGCATTTGCGCGTTTAATCGCGCAGCCACACAGTCAGTCGGAATAACGTCAAAGCCAGCTCCGGGACACAAAACGATGCCCGCCTCAGCCGCTTTGGCAGAGAGACTGTGAGCGTATTCAAACACATCAATTTCGCCGGTAATGTCCAGGTAATGGGTTTTACTGGCAATGCAGGCATGCATGAGGGGGGCTGCGGTGTGGCTGAAAGGGCCGGCGCAATTGACCACCAGGTCGACATCCGCTAATTGTTGCTTAATGCTGTTGACGTCCTGCAACGAAAACTCGCGAAAAGGCAATTCCAGATGTCGGGCAAACTCGGCCAGAGTAACGCCGTTTCGGCCGGCCAGAATAGGAGAATAACCACGCTTTTTGGCTTGTCGGGCAATTAACTTGCCCGAGTACCCGTATGCGCCGTATATCATCCAGCGCAATGCCATGCTAATCGGCCTCAGCAGCGAGCTTATACTCGCAGTTGTCACCGCGCTGACATTCACCGTAAAGGTATAGGCTGTGGTTGGTCAGTTTGATTTTGTTCTGTTCTGCGATGCGAACTTGACGCTCTTCGATGATGTCATCTTCAAACTCAAACACATGCCCACAGGTTAAGCACACCAGATGGTCATGATGTTCTTTTGCACTCAGCTCAAATACCGAACGGCCGCCTTCAAAATGATGGCGAGTGATGATACCGGCGTCATCAAACTGATTAAGAACCCGATAAACGGTTGCTAAACCAATTTCGTCTTTCTGCTCAAGCAGGATCTTGTAGACATCTTCCGCGCTGATATGCTGATTTTCCGGTTTTTTCAGAATTTCCAGAATCTTCATGCGCGGAGAAGTGACTTTTAAGCCCGCTTTTTTTAACTGCTCGTCGTTTGTTGCCATAATATCAGTCGCCAATCAGTTATCGTAATTAAGTTCAAGGGTTCAGCATACCCTGAACTACTAGTCGTTTGCCAGCTCCGCCAGGCACATTTCCTGGTAAACTTGCTGACACCACTTAGTCACACGTTCTTTGGTCAGTTCAGGTTGACGATCTTCATCAATACCCAGCCCGACAAAGTGGTTTTCATCAACCAATCCTTTCGAGGCTTCGAAATGATAGCCCTCGGTCGGCCAGTGACCCACAATCACAGCACCGCGTGCTTCAACAATGTCACGCACCATACCCATCGCATCCAAGAAGTACTCGGCGTAATCTTCCTGATCACCGCAGCCAAAAATAGCGACCAATTTATCGGTGAAGTCGATTTCTTCAAGTTCTGGGAAAAAGTCATCCCAATCGCATTGCGCTTCGCCGTAGTACCAGGTTGGAATACCGAAAAGCAACAAATCATAGCCGGCAATATCTTCTTTACTGGACTTCGCGATGTCTTTAACATCGACTAACTTTTTACCCAGTTCTTTCTGGATCATTTGTGCGACAGCTTCGGTATTGCCTGTATCACTACCAAAGAAAATTCCTACGGTTGCCATAAATCAATTTTCACCTGATTTGATAAGGTTAATGACTGCTGGCAGGAAGGTGTCTTCTCGTGCCAACGCGACTTTAACAACAGCTTCGACCAATTCCCCTCGGCTACAGTTCAAAGACTCCGCCAAATCGGTTAATTGTTGGTGTAGCTGCCGATCGGTTTTTAACTCAATACGTTTTTTGCCCTGCTGTTTGTCACGCAGCAATTGTTTACGTTTATTGATGCGCAACTGTTCACTGCGCGGCAACGGGTTCGTGCGGGGACGTCCGCGCCGGGGCTGATCGACAAATAAGTCGATGGTTACTTTATCGTTGTTTGCTTTTGCCATGTGTGTTGTGAATTGCTATGCAGGTGCTTTTATCAAAGTCCCGATTCCCAATACACCTGGATAATGCCCTTGGCGATAAATCCAAAACAGCCAAGAAACAACACCAGCCAGACGATGAAACGGCCGAATTTGGGCACTGCCGATCGCTTTAACACATCGCGAATAGCAAGGCCTATTAATAAAAATAAGATGCCAAGCGTAATGTTGGTCGCCAGTATCTCGATTTGTTCGTAGTATTCAGCCAACATGAATTATGTACACCTCAGGCTGGTTAATATCGCGCATAGTCTACCATAGCGCGCTTCGGCTGACGACCCTGTGTCGCTCAAGGGTTTAAGAATTCGCGCACCAAGCGGTTAAAAATACGCGGCTTTTCTGCATGTAACCAATGCCCTGTGCCTTCGATAACTTTAACCTCGACGTCATCAAAACGCTGATTTATTTGGTCGCGATGCGCCTCGGTTAAATAATTGGAATCACCGCCCTTGATAAACAGCACCGGACCTGCGTAATGGCCCTCACTGACGTTACCGGCCAGCGTCGTGTAGTTGGCAATTAAGGCATCAATATTGAGCCGCCAACTGTAACCGTCGTCGCTCTTCCGCAGATTCTTCAGCAAAAACTGGCGCACGCCCTTATTTTTGACGGTGTTTGCCAGTTCGCTGTCGGCATCACTGCGGCTATTGACCTGACTGAGATCGAGGTTTTTCAATGCCGTTAAAATGTCGTCATGAGTGCCGTCATACTGAGCAGGCGCGATATCAGCAAACACGGCACGAGTGACCCGCTGCGGGTAATCCATTGCCAGTTGCATCGCAATTTTGCCGCCCATCGAGTGTCCGACGACTGCAAAGTCGTCGATGCCCAGACTGTCGCAGGTGGCGATGACGTCGGCGGCCATTTCACCGTAACTCATGTGCTCGCAGTGCGGCGAATCGCCGTGGTTGCGGGCGTCAATCATGACACAGTAATACGCGTCTTCCAGCGCTCTGGCGAGGCTTTTTAAGTTGTCTTTGTCACCAAACAAACCATGGATGAGCACCACCGTCGGGTGTTGCTGTTGGCCAAGGGTTTGATATTCCAATGTTACTGACTCTGCCATCTGGATGCCTTTAATGGTAAACTTTGCCATCATTTTCGGGAGTTTATGCCTGCCTTGCAAGCGAATTAGGCAAACCATTGGTCAAAACCAGGGGCGATGAGGTAATACCATTCATGAAACGAATTGAAGTAGAAGACGATTTGTACGCATACATAGCAAGTCACACCCAGCAAATAGGCGAGAGCGCATCGGATATTTTGCGCCGTCTGCTCGGGCTGGACGCTGCCACCGAAACCGCTGAACAGAGTCCGGAAAAAGCGACCGAAAGTGTCTTTAACCGCCTCAACCAGCAGGATGTTAATGTGCAAAAAAGCGTGGTCGCACGGTTTCTGTACATTCTCAGCATGTTGCATCGATCGCATCCGCAACAATTTGAGCAAGTACTGACCATTCGCGGGCGTGATCGCCAGTATTTTGCCCGCTCCGAGGAGGCACTGCTCACCAGCGGTAATAGCACTAACCCGAAAGCCATCCCGGGTTCGCCTTACTGGGTAGTAACCAACAACAATACGACCAAGAAAAAATCCATGCTGACGCAAGTTGCTGAGCAATTGGGGTACAGTGCTGCCGAAGCGGAAAAAATAAGGGACTTTTTATAATGGCCATGCATGAACGTGCCGGGCAGGAGGCGACACCTGCGGATTTGATCAATATTGCGCAACTGACCAGTGCTTACTATGTTTATGAGCCGGATCCGCGCAATCCGGCCCAGAAAGTGAGTTTTGGTACCTCGGGTCATCGCGGCAGCGCGCTCAAGCGTAGCTTTAACGAAGCGCATATTCTGGCGATCGCGCAAGCGATTTGTGCCTACCGCGAAGAGCAGGGTATCCGCGGACCGATCCTGGTTGGCAAGGATACTCACGCGTTATCCGAATCGGCGTATCTGAGTGCGCTGGATGTGTTCTTAGGTAATGGGTTGGAAGTGCGGGTGCAAACGGAGCACGATTACACCCCGACACCGGCGATATCACACGCCATTTTAACCTACAACAAGGAGCATGAGGATGTTTGCGATGGGGTCGTGATTACGCCGTCGCATAACCCTCCCCAGGACGGCGGCTTTAAATACAACCCGCCACACGGTGGGCCGGCCGACAGCGACGCCACCAAAACCATTGAAAAATACGCTAATGCGCTGCTTTCCTCCGGTTTGCAGGGGGTTAACACCTGTGAATCAGAAGACGTCCTGGAGCATCCAGCGTTAGTCTTTTGCGACTGGCGTCGCGACTACATCGAGAGCCTCACTCGAGTGATCGATATGGACGCGATTGCCTCCGCCAAGCTCAAACTTGGTATCGATGCGATGGGTGGTTCTGGTGCAAAATACTGGCGGCAGATTGCCGAGCACTACCGGTTGGACATCACCGTGCACAACGCACACGTGGATCCTGCTTTTGGCTTTATGACGCTGGACAAAGACGGTCAGATCCGCATGGACTGTTCGTCACCGGCAGCGATGGCCGGTCTGCTGCAATACAAAGACCAGTATGATTTGGCCGGTGGCAATGATCCGGATTACGACCGCCACGGCATTGTCACGCCAACGCACGGTCTACTTAACCCCAATCATTACTTAGCGGTTGCCATTGACTATCTGTGCCAGACGCGTCAGTGGAACGAGCAAGTGGCGATTGGTAAAACAGTGGTGTCCAGTGCCATGATCGACCGTGTTGTTGCTCATAACGGACGACCGTTACTGGAAGTTCCGGTTGGCTTCAAATGGTTTGCTCCGGGCCTCGCCGCGCAGACTATCGGCTTTGCCGGCGAGGAAAGCGCTGGTGCAACCTTGCTGGATCGTAACGGCGAGGTCTGGACGACCGATAAAGACGGGATTGTGATGGTACTGCTGGCGGCAGAAATACTTGCCAAGACGGGTAAAAACCCGGGTCAATACTACGACCAACTGTGTCAGCAACATGGCACGTCGTATTATCGCCGAGTGGATACAGCGTCTTCTACCGAGCAGAACAAAGCCTTTGCCGGTATCCGCGCTTATAAGGTGAAATTGCCACAATTGGCTGGCGAAGCGGTAACCTCAATCGCGACGAAAGCGCCAGGTAATGACGCTCAGTTTGGTGGTATTAAAGTGACCACCGCTAATGGCTGGTTTGCTGCGCGACCGTCAGGCACCGAACCCGTTTATAAAATATACGCCGAAAGCTTTAACAGTGATGAGCATCTTACCGCCATCATTGAAGAAGCCCAGCAATGGGTTTCCGGGCTTCTCAGCAACGAGTAAATTAACGTTTGAGGACGGCGTTGCCATCAACGTCGTCGCTCTGTTGCTCTTCATCTTCCGGCAATTCTTCCGCCATTGATGTCAGTAGTTCATCCGATGTCTGTGATGGTGCCAATACCGCAAAGCTGCTGTGCAACTGGTCTTCGGCCTTGGCACGACGAGTAATACGGTACAGGGAATAAAGCCCCACAAACGCCGTCAGTCCGCCCAACAGTAAGAAGAAAAAGTTAATCGCGCCAAATTGCATCAGCGCCGCAACCGCTGGCGCACCGATGATGGAGCCCGCACCACCAATTTTAATGATGGCACCGGTTGCGCCGACCATCTGATCACGTTCCAGATAATCGTTGGTGTGAGCCATGCCCAGTGAATACAGTGGCAGAATAAAAGCACCCAATACCGCGACCGCCAGATAAATCAACAAGGCATTACCGGCACCGAGTTGTGACAGGATGATGGCACTGACGGCGCCGCCACCGGCACAAATGGTGATCACAAAACGACGGTCGATGCGGTCAGACAGCAAGCCAAACGGTGCCTGAGACAGAAGCCCGCCAACGATAAACGCCGACATAAAGAAGGTGATCTGTACCACACTCAAACCGATGTATGACGCGTACATTGGACCAATGCCATAGAACATCGCATAGCACGCTTGCATGATAAAGGCATTCACCACGCCTAACGGCACGGTTTTGAACAACATTTTAATCGGTACTTTTTTGTTTTCGTGGGTGGTTGGCTCGACCGTAACACTGACCAAAATAGGGATCAGTGACAGGTTGATTAATAACGCGACAATGGCAAAGCCAATAAAGCCAGCCGGGTCGGCAACCCCCAAAATCAGCTGGCCGGCGATCAGGCCGGTATAAATAATAACCAGATAGACGGACAGCAGCGTGCCGCGGCTGCGGTTATCGGCCATGGTATTAAGCCAGCTCTCGGCGATCACGAAGATGCCGGAAATCGCAAAACCGGTAATAAAGCGCATCACAAACCAGACAATGGGATCAACCCAGATGGCTTGCACCAACACACTGAATGCGGCCAATGCCGCGAGGCCGCCGAAGGATCGGATGTAGCCGACTCGGCGAATGTCTTTGGGCGCGCGGGTTGAACCGAACAGGTAGCCAATAAAATAGGCTGACATGATAAAACCGGTGACCAGGGTACCGAAATCTTCGATGGTTGCGCGTAAACTGAGTAGGGTACTGGTCATGCCCACACAAACACCAATCAAACTGATGCTGGATAAAAGTGAACTGATCCCTCGAAGTTGCTTTTTAAGCATGGCCGACCCTGATTGCTAGAATTTTCCGCTATTCTAGCGGTCATAAGTCGGTTTGACTAGCAGGCTTTTACGATTCCCACAGGCTTATCCACAAGTTGTCACTTGCTGTTACGAATACGGCTGTTTAAGATGCACACAACACCTTAAAAACGAAGCAGCAGCATGAATTGTAAAACTCGTTTAGTTGCACTGATGATCATCTGCATGGTTGCATTGCCGTGGAGCGGTTCGACGGCGGCTAAATTGATCGAGGATCTTTACAGCGCGCGAGTCGATGTAAGTTCTCAGGCCAGTCAGCAACGTCAGCAGGCAATCCGTGCCGCGTTTGATCAGGTGATCATTAAGGTCACCGGTCAGTCGGCTCTGTTGGAACACCAGGCGGTGCAATCAGCGCGTCGGAATGTTAACGATTATTTGCTGCAATATGGTTACCAGCGGCAGGGTTCGCAACAACAACTGGAAGCGACCTTTGACGGGCGTAAACTGAGGCAGTTGTTGGCGGATAATGAATTGCCTTACTGGGGAAGCCGCCGACCGGAATTGTTATTGTGGATTGCCCATGAACAGGATAACAACCGCCGTCAGTTGATTGGCAGCGGCGATGAGTCGATCTTTACTCAACAATTACGAACCTTTGCCCGTGCTGCCGGTATTCCTATTCAGTTACCGTTATTGGACTTAACCGATGCGATGACCGTTAGCCCCACCGATGTCTGGGGGCGCTTCACGCAACCCGTTGCCAAGGCGAGCCGTCGCTATGCGTCCGATGGGTACCTGATGGCACGTATTACCCGCCTTGAAAATCCTGAGAACCCGGATCAGACCTACCGTCTTGACTGGTCTGTTGATGTCGAGTCTCGACGCCTGAATGGCGTGGTGTACGCACAAAGTGAGGATTGGTTAGCAGAACCTTTTGTTAATGATTTACTGCAACAGTTGGCGAAAACTTACAGCGTGGTGAGCTCGGATCAGCAGGAGTTAATCGAGGTAGCGCTGGAAGTGCAGCAGTTGCAACGTTGGCAGGATGTGCTGGCGCTGGAGCAGTTTCTCAGTTCAGTGGCATCGGTAGAGTCGGTGCGACTACAACAATACAGCACCGAACGCGCGCAGTTTACTGTGGTGGTGCGTGGTAGTGAGGATCATTTATTGCAAACCATTCAGCTAGACGGTCGCCTGGTTTCTCAGGACGTCAGCCCGTTTATTGAACCTAAGCGTCAGCAACAAAGCGTTTATCGTTGGGTAGCCAATTAATGCCACAGCAACAACCGATGCCTCAGCAACTGCCCTTACAGGTACAATTACCGGATGACGAACTGTTTGCGACGTTTTATCGCGGACAGAACAGTGAAGCCGTTGATTGGCTGACGCAAATGGCGCAACGTCATGCGGGGCCGGGCAAAACCGACCGCTTTACCTGGATTTCCGGGCCTGCCGCCAGCGGCAAAAGCCACTTGTTGCATGCAACCTTAGCAGCGGCCAATCACGCCAATAAAAAGGTGATGTATCTGCCGTTTAATGAACTGCAACGCATCGAAGATGCGGCTGCTGTGCTTGAGGGAATGCATCACTTTGATCTGTTGTGTATTGACGATGTGGATGCGGTATTAGATCGCGCGGACTGGTGTTTTGAGCTGTTTGCGCTGATAAACCGGATAACCGATGAAAAGACCGTGCGCATGGTGATGACCGCGTCCCAGGCGGCAGCGCAAACCGAGGTTACGCTGCCTGACTTAAAGTCGCGCCTGCAATGGTCAACGGCTTACCAGTTAACGCCGCTGGATGACGCTGATAAAGCCAAGGCGCTGTCGTTGCGAGCGGGTTGGCGAGGTCTGCAACTGCCGGCTGATGTCGCACAATTTATGTTGCACCGGCTGGGGCGCGATATGCGCGAGCTATTACGTTATTTAAATGAACTTGATACGGCGTCGATGGCGCAACAGCGTCGTTTAACCATTCCCTTTGTTAAACAAACGCTGTCGATTTAATCCTGCCGTTGTTTCTTTAAGCCAAGTCCTTGAGCGCGTCCCTGATAACGGGCATAGCCGGTCGCGCCGACAAACGCACCGCTGGTTAACAGTAATTCCACCAGCGCCAACCAGAATTCGCTCGGATGGGTATACAGTGTGGTCAGTGCGTGCAAAAAGTAAAACATGAGAATAAAGTTGAACCAGGCGTGGGTATAGGCTTTACCTTTTACCAGACCCGGTAACGGGAATAACAGCGGCAGTACCCAAAACAGTAACGCTAGAGGTAAGGGTAAGCTGACACTGTCGGGATCCTGCAAAAGTGTGTGCCAAAGCACCACAAAAAGCAGTAAAGGCCAGTAGCAAAGCTGGGTTAAAACGCGATAGAAACGCGGTTGTCTGGGCATCATGACGGTTCAGTCCTCAATGGTTGCGTGACGGCAGGCGGTTGCAATTTGACAGACCCGGCGACCGAGCGCAAAAGCGGTTTGTTGTTCGCTGCTGGTCAGGCTGGTGCGATCATTCAAAAAACTGGCACCATAAGGAGAGCCTCCACCATCGCGACCATGCACACTGGGCTGTGAGTAAGGCACACCGGTTAACAACATACCGTGGTGAAGCAGTGGCAGTGCCAGGGACAGTAGGGTGGTTTCCTGACCGCCATGCAATGATGAGGTCGAGGTAAACACCGCGCCGGGCTTGTTGATCAAGACACCTTTAAGCCAGTCGTTACTGGTGCTTTCCCAAAACTTTTGCAACGCCGACGCCATGTGACCAAAGCGGGTTGGGCTACCCAACAACAGCGCATCGCATCGCGTCAGTTCGTCGCGTTCAATCACCATATCGCGGGCGCTGGCTGCGTCAGCATCGCTGTTAACCGTGCGCAACAGCGCTTCCCCCCCGGCGGCGGTTACACCTTCAGCAATGGCATCAGCGAGCCGTTGAGTGGCGCCGCCACGGCTAAAATACAAAATAATGACCTGAGTAGAGGACGTTGTCATAGGATATCGAGTACGTTTTCCGGAGGACGGCCAATCACTGCTTTATCGCCGTTAATCACGATCGGTCGTTCAATCAGTTTGGGATTATTAACCATGGCGGTAATCAAGGTATCGTTATCATCGACGTCCGCCAGACCCAGTTCTTTATACAGGTCTTCTTTGGTGCGCATCAGTTGTTTTGGCTGTAATTGTAATAATTCCAGAATGCGCGTTAATTCAGCGGCGTTCGGTGGCGTTTTTAAGTATTCAACCACAGTAGGCTGAGCGTCACGTTCTTCGATAAGCGCCAGTGTTTGGCGAGATTTTGAACAGCGGGGGTTATGATAGATGGTTAATTCACTCATGCGATTGACTCTTGCGTGATATTCGATAAAGGTAGCTTCATGTTACCGCAAAGCGTTAAATGAAGGCAAAAATCTCGATAAAAACAGGACAATAAAAATGAAACATAGATATTTGTCATGGCTAGCCGTGCTGCTGCTCGGCGCGTGCTCGCCACAACCTGACATTGCCACAACCGCCGATGACAACGTCAGTTGGCAACAGCAAGACGCCACCGTCGTAATTAATTATTTCGCTGAATGGTGTGCCCCTTGCCTTCGCGAATTGCCTGAGTTGAATGAGTTTTATCATCAGGATGTGGCCAACAACCCCGAGCTTAAGTTGATAGGGGTGAGTTTTGATCCGCTTGATAATGAGCAAATAAGGGCTCTGGCCCAACGGCATGGCATCGACTACCCATTAGCGTTGGCACAACCGCCGGCAAATTATCCGTTCGAACGTCCGAAAATGTTGCCGGCAACTTATGTCGTGTTCCCTGACGGCCGGGTGAAAGGGCCGATGATGGGAGAGCAGACGCTGACTTCACTGCGCGCAGCGGTGTCGGAGTCACATTAGGTTTTGTGCCTGTTCCAGTTGCGCCCTTAATTGGTCGATACGGGCGTTCAGGCGCTTTAAGGTTACGTCGTTATTGGTGTGATTGTGTGCGGTATGCAACTGGTCAATGGCCAGTTTGAAGTTACCGCGCAACGCTAATGCCTCAGCGCGTGTTTCGTACATCGCGGCACGGTTAGCACTGCGTTCATAGGCGTTGGTGAGCAGGTCCAGCGCCAATATATGATGGTTATTTTCCAGTAAGAAGTGGCGCAACAAGTCGATGGCAAGTGAAATCTCACCGGCTTCGATGGCTGCGTTGGCAAAGTTAAGGGTTACCACCGGCTCATTGGGTGAGCGTTGGTAGGCATCTCTCAGCAGGTTGAGTGCTTCGTCGTAGCGTTGTTGCTGCAGCAAAATATCCGTTTGCACGTCGAGATAAAAACGGTTGCGTGGAGTCTGGGCTAACAACGGCGCCAGATGTTCAGCGGCGCGCTCGGCATTGCCATCGTCCAAAGCCCTTATAGCTAGGGCGTACAAGCCATATTGACGCGCGAACGGGTCAGTGCTGTTGCTGAGCGCCTGCAGTTCAGATTCGGTGCTGGACCGTGTATAACGGGCATCCACTCGCGCCTTGGCTAAATGAAAATCGAGGCTGGGCGCGACGTTGCGGCGTTGCATACTTTCTGCCCGAGCGCGGGTATCGGCGATACGGGATTCTGGCAGCGGGTGCGTCATTAGCATCTCCGGCGGCTTGCTGACATACCGATATTTTTCCGCCAAGCGACCAAAAAAGTTAGGCGCTCCGGCCGGATCGTAGCCCGCATTGGCCAATACGCCCATACCAATTCGGTCAGCTTCTTGTTCGTACAAACGGGTATAATTGATTTGTGATTGCTGCGACATACCCATGGTGGCATACAGCCCGGCGGCACCGGCTTCGGCATTGGCCATGCCGAGCAAGATCGAACCCACCAGTCCGGCGATGGTCATCGGCATACTGCGTTGCTGTTCCTGCATTCGGCGCACGATATGACGCTGGGTTACGTGAGCAATCTCGTGGCCGAGTACGGCCGCAAGTTCCGATTCGTTACGGGCTTCCTGGATCAGCCCGGTATGCACACCAACATAGCCTCCGAAAAACGCAAAGGCATTAATTTCGGGATTATTGATCCAGAAAAAATTAAACGGGTAACGAACACTGTCGGCGTGGCGCACTAAGCTGTTGCCGAGTTCGGCTAAATAACTGTCCAGTGCCGGATCGGCAATAATGGGTGCCTGGGCTCGTACCTGACGCATATAATAATCGCCAATCAGTCGTTCCCGTTCGACACTCATAAAGCCGGCCCCGGTGGTTCCCATTTGTGGCAGACGCGAATGATCTTGCGCCACAGATACCGAACTTACCCCGGTTAGCAGGGCAACACTACAAATTGTGATTAATGTATGACGAAAGGATGGCATGTACGGCTCTTGAGTTAACAACCTGCTGTTGCTATGAGTTAGTAATTAAAAAATAGTTCCTTTTTACTCTATGGGGTTATGGAAAGATTGCAAGGGCTGATATGATGATAGCAGTAGCTCCGAGGTATTAACGACATGCTGGATTACCTAAAACAATGGTATAACCGTAAGTTTTCTGACCCTAACGCCGTAACACTATTTTTGTTGCTGGTATTTGGGGTATCTCTGATCGTCTTTTTTGGCAATTTACTGGCGCCCATCCTTATTGCTGTCGCGCTGGCCTACTTGTTGGACTGGCCGGTTACCCGACTGATGCACCTCGGTTTATCACGGCTGTTGGCAAGTATTGTTACTTTTACGCTGTTTGTGGCGCTGGCGCTTATCCTGGTGGTAACACTGGTGCCGGTTATCTGGCAGCAAAGCACGACACTGGTTACGGAACTGCCGGAAATGTTGACGAATGTGCAGATTTGGCTGCACAAGCTACC
This sequence comes from Idiomarina aquatica, assembly GCF_003987185.1. Lineage (GTDB taxonomy): Bacteria > Pseudomonadota > Gammaproteobacteria > Enterobacterales > Alteromonadaceae > Idiomarina > Idiomarina aquatica. Next base: position 279,707 of record NZ_PIPS01000002.1, read on the forward strand.
CGAACTGTTCCCTAACATTATCGATCAGGCACAGATCAACGAACTGATGCAAAGCCTGCGCCGTCGGGCGGTTGCCATGGGCGAACAATTGCTGACGTTGTCATTGAGCTCGATTGCCAACGTGATGGCCATTATGGTGTATCTGATTGTGGTGCCTCTGCTGGTGTTCTTTATGTTGAAAGATCGCGATGAGCTGATGTCGCACCTGAATCGCGTGCTGCCGTCTAACCGCCAATTAATCAGTCAGGTTGGCCAGGAAATGAACCTACAAATCATGAACTACATTCGCGGTAAAGCGATTGAAGTGGTGGTGGTGGCGGTCGTCAGTTTTATCACTTTCTTTGCGTTCGACCTGCGGTACGCGGCGTTGTTGTCGATTATGGTCGGTTTTTCCGTATTAATTCCTTATATTGGTGCGGCTGTTGTGACCATCCCGGTGTTGTTGGTGGCCTTTTTTCAATTCGGTCCAACCTCAACCTTCGCCTGGATAGCGGTTGCCTACTTTATTATTCAGGCGTTGGACGGTAACTTGCTGGTGCCGATTTTGTTTTCGGAGGCGGTCAGTTTAAATCCCGTTTATATCATTGCTGCAGTGGTGGTTTTTGGTGGTATCTGGGGCTTTTGGGGGGTGTTTTTCGCAATCCCACTGGCCAGTCTGGTCAAAGCCGTATTAACCGCCTGGTCCAGTGGGGTTGAACAACAAACTAACGCCGGTTAGTTGTTATCATTCAGAGCGTCGAGGACCACCTCATGGTGGTTCTTGGTTTTGAACTTATCAAATACCTGGCTGATGGTGCCGTCCTGCTCGATTAAAAAGCTGATGCGGTGAATGCCGTCGTATTCTTTACCCATGAATTTTTTCGGTCCCCAGACGCCAAATTGATCGGCGACCTGGTGATCCTCGTCACTCAACAGTGTGAAGTTTAATTCGTCGCGCTCGGTGAACTTAGCCAAACGCTTAGGTGCGTCCGGGCTGATGCCAACTGAGATGACGTTGTGCTCGGCCAGCTTATCTTTTTGGTCCCGCAAGTTTTGCGCCTGTACCGTACAACCCGGGGTCATTGCTTTTGGATAAAAATAGACCAGCACCCGGTGTTGCTGCAGTAACTCGGCCAGTTTAACGGTATTTTCATTGGCGTCAGCCAGTTCAAACATAGGGGCTTTATCGCCAGCTTGTAAACGTTCCATTCGGATCTCCCTTGATGATTTGATGAAAGCTAATGAGTTATAGAATACCTTAGTGCGGTTTGGATTAAAAATTGATGGAACCATTGCACGCAACTATGTTCCTAGTCTTGTCTTTATATTGGTGTGCCATTACCATTGTAAGCCGCAATTTTTTATACGGAGTAGATATGCTAAAGGGTAGTATTGTTGCGTTAGTTACGCCTTTTACCAAATACGGCAATATCGATTATAGCGAATTAGAGTATTTGGTTAACCGTCACGTAGAGGCTGGAACTGACGCTATCGTCGCGGTAGGAACCACGGGCGAATCTACCACACTTAGCCATGAGGAGCACATTGACGTTGTCAGTGCGATGGTGGAATTGGCGGATGGCCGCATAGGTGTGATTGGTGGTAACGGTTCAAATTCAACCAGTGAAGCGGTGCAGTTGACCGAAAAAATGAGTCACCTCGGTGTCGACGGTTTCCTCAACGTTACCCCCTACTACAACAAACCCTCGCTGGCAGGCCTTATTGCTCACTACAAAGCCTGCGCTGAAGTCAGTGACATACCTCAAATTCTTTATAACGTGCCAGGTCGCACCGCACTGGATATGACCCCGGATGTGATTGAGCAATTGGCGGCCATTGACGGAATTATTGGTATCAAAGAAGCAACCGGCGACATTAGCCGCGTCGCGGATTTGAGGCGTCGTTGCGGTGATGATTTCATCCTGTTAAGTGGTGATGACCCGACCGCCCGGGAGTTTATGCTGGCCGGCGGTGATGGCGTGATCAGTGTTACCGCTAACGTTGTACCGGCACAGATGAAAGCGCTCGTTGAAGCAGCTACTCAAGGTCTGCGCGCAGAAGCTGAAGCGATTGACAAGCAACTAGAGGCGTTGCACCAGGTGTTGTTTATTGAGTCAAACCCTATCCCGGTAAAATGGGCATTGGCGTTGATGGGTTGGTGCAGTGCAAATTATCGGTTACCGTTAACCCCGCCGGAACTTCATCATCAAGAAAAAATCGAAGCGGTGTTAGCCGAACTGGATTTATTAAATTCTCAGGAGTCGTAATGAAATTAACTCGCGTTGCTACAGTGGTAGCCGCAGCCACCGCCTTGTCGGCATGTTCCAGCGGGCCGAAAGAGCAGGCCAGTGGAGATTTTGACTACGCGCAGATGAACCAACCTTCCGCATTGGTCGTGCCTTCAGAACTTGAAGCGCCGGAAACCGAAAGTGATTACGAGGTGCCAGCCAATCAGATCGCGGCCGGAAACGTTGGGGCTGACGTCAATGTCATGTCACCGCGGCTGGTACGTCCCGTTGCGCTGGGCAGTCGAGTACTGGAAAATGAACAGCAGACCACGGTTTATTTTGATGTGGTTGACGGTATGGGTGGAGCGGTTGTCGATTTTGTTTGGCGTGCGGCAGAGAATGTCCTGCAACGTCGAAACATTCAGTGGCAACAAGTTGATCAAACTACCTGGTTGAGCGAGCCGGTAACGCGTGCGATGGAACTGGAAGCTGAAGACAGCAGTTTTTGGGATTTTGGTGAAAACAGCACACGTCGCCTGGAACGCAGCTATCGTTATCAGTTAAGCCAGGACCCTGCGTCTCATGGCCGCACCACCTCGTTAACCATCGACCTTAAAGATGTAACAGAAAAGCGCGACGGCAAGGCTCAACCAATGTCGGAGTTGTTGCAAACCAACACTGAGGTGGCGTTACTCAATGCGGTGATCTCCGAAGTTAACCGTCTGCAGCAGGAGGGTGTTATTGCGGAGGGTAACCAAGTGGTACCGTTGACCCTGGCAACGAACAACAAGCAGCAGCCTGCCTTTATTATCGGTATGTCGTTTGAGAATGCGTGGCCATTGACGGGTCTGGCGCTGGATCAAATTGGTCTGATTGTCGACGATCTTAACCGTGACGCTGGTACTTATTTTGTTGAGTACAGCAAGCCTGACAGTGGCTTCCTATTCATGGGCGGCGATGATTATGAGGCGCTTGATATTGAAGAAGGGGAATACGAAGTCCGTTTGGTCGAGTATAATGATGACACCTCAATGACCGTATTACGCGACGGCGAAGTGGTTAGTGAAGCTTGGTTAAAAGCCATCGAAAACGCTTTTGCAGACGCCTTGCAAGAGCAAAATCAACGTTAATATAAGGGTTTGCCCAGTCATGGAAAAACGCAGTGAGTTGTACCGCGGTAAAGCGAAAACCGTTTATCAAACCGATGATCCTAATCGGCTGATACTTGAGTTTCGTAACGATACGTCTGCCTTTGATGGTGAAAAAGTCGAGCAGTTAGATGATAAAGGTATGGTTAACAATCGTTTTAACCACTTCATCATGACACGGCTGGAAGAGGCTGGCATTCCAACTCAGTTGGATCGTTTGCTCAGTGACAACGAATCGCTGGTTAAGAAGCTCGATATGATCCCGGTAGAATGTGTGGTTCGCAACGTTGCTGCAGGCTCGCTGGTGCGCCGTCTGGGCGTTGAAGAAGGGAAAGCGTTAAATCCGCCGACCTTTGAGTTTTTCCTGAAGAATGATGCATTGCATGACCCAATGGTTAACGAATATCACATTCAAGCCTTTGGCTGGGCGACCAAAGAACAAATTGAGCAAATGAAAACCCTGACCTTCAAGGTTAATGCCGTACTCAAGTCGTTGTTTGAGCAGGCGGGTCTGATCTTGGTTGATTACAAACTGGAGTTTGGTGTCTGCGACGGCGAATTGGTACTGGGCGATGAATTTACCCCAGATGGTTGTCGCTTATGGGACGCTAAGACCCGTGAGAAACTCGATAAGGACCGCTTCCGTCAAGGCTTAGGCGGTGTAGTTGAGGCCTATCGCGAAGTCGCACAACGCTTAGGTGTGCAGCTGTCCTGATGAGGTTTCGCTCGCTACTGCGAGCGATCCGACGCCGAAGGTTTGTTGTTCTCCGCACCGGATGATGTTTCATTGTCCGGTGTTTTTTTGTCTGTACTATTGTCCTCGTTGGTGTCCTTGTTGGTTGGCCATTTGAATTTGCTGGTGTATTTCAGCACCATTAAATTACTGACCACGACACCGATCACTAAAAGGATGAGTAGCCACACCAAGTGTTGGTCCATCCGTTATCCTCGCTTATGTTGTTGATGTACTGTTTTTGGATGTGCGGCAACTGTTCCAACACCGTCGTTTTGCCCTCTAACGGCAGTGATTGCAGTAACTCCGTGAGCACCGTTAAGCTTAACTGCTGTTGTAACTGAGTTGCCAGCGGACGATAGCTCAGGTGCCATGGTTCCTGTGCTACGCCACCTTGATAACGTGCGTAAGGAAAGAAAAAGCCAAACTCGTGTGCGTGCTCTGTAAGCCATTGCCAGACATGAAAACAAGGGCCACTGGGATCGCAGTATTCCGACGGCACCAGTTGTAACGTGTTGCTGCCATCGCGAAACGGTCGCGGGTCGAACACGTCAAAATCACTTCCCCAGTGATGACGGCTGGCGCCGGGCAGGGCGGACCAATGTAAAATGGCATGCATCAGTGCGGCGGGCTCTAAGGCCGTGACCGTCAGAGGCTGACCGTTTTTATCCAGTACGCTTTGCTGGCCTTGCCATTTACGGTTCCAGATCGACAATTGCCGTTGCAGCGAACGAAACCCCGAGGCAATTGCCAGCGAAATGCCCGCGTCTTCTGCTGCCGCGCGCATTTTCAGGTAAGCCTCAGCAGCCAGCGGGTGAAGCTTCGCCTGCTCGCCCGCCAGCGTGGTTAAGTGGCTGTCCGTTTGGCCGGTCAGTTGAGCAATACTCAGTTGCTCTGGCATAAACTCAGCAACTCCTCTAATGTTGCTTGGTAAACCTCAGTCAGTTGCTCCAAGTCGCTGACTCGTACGCACTCATTAACCTTATGAATGGTGGCATTGACCGGGCCGAGTTCGATCACCTGAGCGCCGGTCGGAGCAATGAAGCGTCCATCAGACGTACCACCGGCAGTGGACAACTGCGCCGGTTCACCACAGCAGCGTGTCAGGGCCGTTTGCACCGCGTCAACCAAAATATCAGGTTCGGTTAGGAAAGGCGGCCCGTTTAATGTCCAGTTTAGATGATAATCCAAGTTATGCTCGGTAAGAATGGCCTCTACTTGCTGTTTGAGTTGTTGCGCCGTAAGTTCGGTTGAGAAACGGAAGTTAAATTGCACATCGAGCCGTCCCGGAATAACGTTACCGGCGCCGGTGCCGGCATGGATATTAGAGATTTGAAAGGTGGTCGGCGGAAAATACTCATTGCCATCGTCCCAGCGCTGCTGAGCTAACTGATGCAACGCTGCGGCAGCGTCGTGGACCGGATTCTTAGCCAGGTGTGGGTAGGCAACATGCCCCTGGACACCATGCACGGCAAGGTCGCCGGTAAGGCTGCCACGGCGGCCGTTTTTCACCACATCACCCAAGCGCTCGGTACTGGACGGCTCGCCGACGATACACCAGGTGATTTTTTCGTCACGTGCCTCGAGGGTTTCGATGACGCGTTTGGTTCCGTTAATAAAAGGGCCTTCCTCGTCACTGGTGATAAGAAACGCCAGATCAAAGGGCAGTGGTTGCGGGTTGTGCTCTAAAAACGCTTCGACAGCAACGATCATGGCCGCCAGACTGCCTTTCATATCCGCTGCGCCCCGGCCGAACAGGTAGCCATCCTTAATGGTCGGCTCAAACGGTGGTGATGACCAGTCACTGGGATCGCCCGGCGGCACCACATCGGTATGGCCAGCAAAACAGAAGACCGGTTTGCCACGGCCCAGCCGCGCCCATAAATTGGTGGTGTCCTCAAACACCAGCGTTTCCAGCTCGAAACCGAGTGCCGCCAGACGCTCACCTAATAATTGCTGGCAACCTTCGTCGGCCGGCGTAATGGACGGGCGTGAAATCAGCTGTTTGGCTAAAGATAATGTTTCGCTGCTCATATCAAAGGTACCGTTGCTGCCAGGTGCTTTCGTTAAAGCCGACATGAACGCCCTGCGTATCTTCCACCAACGGCCGTTTGAATAAGGTCGGCTGGGTAACAATCAGCTCGGCAATGGCCGCATCGTCCTGTAGCTGCTTTTGCTGCTCATCCAACTGACGCCAGCTGGTACTGCGTTTATTGATCAGCTTTTCGGCACCAAGCTGTTGCAGCCAGTGCACCACCTCGGCTTCGGTTAGCGGTTGTTTGCGCACATCGCGAAATTCAAACGCTATATTCTGTTGCTGCAACCAGCGCAGCGCTTTTTTTACAGTATCGCAATTACTAATGCCGTGAACGGTAATCATGAATTTTCCTGTTTATCGTCAAAAATAATAGAATCTAACAGACTGATGGCGCCTGATTCAGCCCAGTGAAAGCTATCCGGTAGTGTCGGCGCGGGCTCAAGCAGTACCGCTAAGCGCCGTTGTTGAGGGTCAGAGGCGCGCAACAACGATTGATTAAGGTTGAGTAATACGTCACCCTTTTGTACCTGTTGATGCCGCTTTACCTGACGCACCAGTGCGGGGTGTTGCTGAAAGCAACGACCATCACCCAATATCAACGTGAGGACACTGGCTGAGGGGTGGCGCAACCGAATATAATCGCCACTGGCGCTGATGTCGTCGACGACAGCACTAAAGGGGGCAACAATTTGGTTACCGGCAACGTCAAGTAAGGGACCATTGCCGAAGATCCTGTTATGAACAAATGCTGGGTGTTGATCGTCTAAACAACAGAGGCGGCCGCTTGCCGGGGCACTAATTGGGAATAAATCGGACACGACGGTTAACACTCAATGTCTGGGAATAGGTGTATCTTGGCAAACCTTGTTAACTCATGCAACTGTATCCACATTATCTGTGGATATCTTTGTGCACTACACGGATGTAACTCATTATGTTATTGAAATATAATGAAAAAGTTGTTTGGACAGTAAACGTACAACAAGCCCGTAATTGGTTATAATAGCAACAGACGGAAGTGGAGATGTTATGCGGCGTAATTTTTTAAAAGTCATCAGTGAGGGCAGGGAGTACGCGAAGACCTGGCCGCACCATTCGGTGACAGCAGCCTTTACCGAGTCGCGGGTCATTCCGGTCACGCGTCTGGGTGAGCGCTGGACGCCGGCTATCGCGGTGCTTAATGCAGCATTGTTTTATCAGTTTATGCCCACCGAACAACTGGCGCAGGGGATGTTGTTGTCACTGATCATGTTGTCATTGCCGCTGCAGGGGCTCTACTGGTTGGGTTGGCGAGCCAGACAGCCACTGTCCCCGCGGTTACGGGCTTGGTATAAAGAGCTACAAGACAAACTCAAGGCGAGTGGCAAACCCTGTTACCCACAGGGAACGTCAGGCCCTGATTATTATGATCTTGCGGTTATTGTTCGGCAGGCTCTGGATACACTGCCGCCACACCAGCACTGATTAACTGTTATCCAGGTATACTTCATCACTGAAGGTTTTCAGCCAGTGCGGCCGGTACACCACCATTAACGTGACAGCCATGCCGTTTAACAACGCTTCAGGAAACATCAATAGTGGCGTAATTACACCGTAGTTTTGCCAGATATTGTCCCAACTAAGATAGCCGCTGAGTAACGCCCAACTGCCGTGTGCAAGGTGTGTGAAAGCCATGGCCAGCGCGCCGATTAAAAACGCGTTGACGAAAATATAGACAAACGGATGCCGTGGCAGGCGATGATAAATAACGGCATAACTGATGAAGGTCAGTAGCGCCGGCACGACAACGTGACTTAAGTACAATGTCGACACCATGTAAGCGTCGTAGTCGTTAATGAATTGATTGAGCAACACCACCACCGCGCCGGCCAGCAAAGCCCGGCGTAAGCCGAGCATCAGTGTGAGTGTGGTAATGCCAAGAAAATGAATGCTGAGGCCATAATCAAGTTTTGCCGACAGACTCCAGATGAAGGTCAGTACCGCGATACCGCCCAAACTTAAATGCTGGAGCAGTGTGCTTTGCCGGAACAGCTTCCAGTCTGTCTGCTGGATACACAGCAGCAACACCAACAGTGCTGCCGCATGTAACATGAGATTCATGAACCCACCATTGCTACCTTACTGTGGTTTGAACGCGCTCCAGATCGGCGCGTGATCTGACGGTTTTTCAATGCCACGCAGTTCGTAATCGATGCCACTATCAACGCAGTGGTCCGCTAATGGCTTAGTGGCCAGTATCAAATCGATGCGCAGACCGCGGTTATCATCAAAACCGCGTGAACGATAGTCAAACCAGCTGTATTCGTTGGTCGCTTCCGGATGTTGTTGTCGATAGGTGTCCAGCAGTCCCCAGTCCAATAAACGGTTTAACCAGTCCCGCTCTTCGGGCAGGAAACTGCATTTACCCGTGCGCAGCCAGCGTTTGGCATTCTGTTCGCCGATACCGATATCGATGTCCTGATGAGAAATATTCATGTCACCCATGATGACGACCGGATCCGATGGACTCAGTTCGTTCTCAACATAGTTCATCAAGTCCTGATAAAACTTTTCCTTGGCGGGGAACTTAACCGGGTGGTCGCGACTCTCGCCCTGGGGAAAGTAACCATTCAGAACCCGCACCGTTTGCCCATTGGGCATCGGATAGTCACCCATAATCATACGGCGTTGAGCGTCTTCGTCGTCGGTTGGAAAACCAAACTGTGGGTTCGTTAATGGCACTTTGCTGAGCAGCGCCACGCCGTAATGGCCTTTTTGACCATGATAAATGACGTGATAGCCCATCGCCTCAACGTCAGCTTTTGGAAACTGATCGTCATGCACTTTGGTTTCCTGCAACCCGATCACGTCCGGTTGATGCTTGTCAATCAATGCTTGCAATTGATGAAGTCGTGCGCGAATACCATTTATATTGAAAGAGATAAATTTCATAGCGTTGCTGTGTTATTGAGTTAGCGTTTGATGAGCACCATCATACCAAAGTCGACCGCACGGCGCGACAGGATAGGGGTGCGATAGCGCGTGAAAATCCGTATACTCACGGGTTATCATGGGCCTTGGCCAAAACAATAAACATAACATAGGTGTCGAGTGTTGCAGTTGCTTAACGAACTTGGGCTGATGGTTCGCCCGCATATTTATCAAATCGCGACCATGATTGTGGCTACCTTGCTGGTCATATATGGTAATGAGCTCAATCAGCTCATTCGGCGACAAATCGCCGGTTTGCATTTTTTGTTGCGCGCGATCATTTTCGTATTGGTCTGTGCGTTTGGTTATGGTTATTTGTTGGTTGGTTTTACGCCCATCCTGTCATCCTGGTTGCATCAAATTCCACTGCATTTAATTGCGCCGGCAACACTGGTGATCGTAATGGTGCTAGGTTTATTGGCGGAACGGAAAAAACAATTATAAGGACATTATGACCACTTCGTTGCTAACTATTAAAGCGGGCGCTACTGCCTACCAACAGGTTCGTGAGCAGGGCTTACGGGCGGACGATGTTGATTTGTTACTGGGCGCTTCAGGCGGACCTAAATGGTTTGTGTTGCAAGGCATGGATCGTTACTTGTTTGGGGACTTCCTGAGTAGCAAGAGTCAGCCGTTGAATACCCTGGGAACTTCAGCCGGTGCGTGGCGATTTGCCGCCCTGGGACAGGACGACCCGGTTGCGGCCAGTGAATTGTTTGCGCGCCTGTACAGCACGCAAACCTACAGTGAGCATCCTGATCGGCATGAAATTACCCGCGAAGCGAAGAAACTGCTGGAGCGCTATGTGCCGGCAACCGCCATCGAGCAAATACTCACGCAGGATAGGGTGCACCATCATTTTATCGTAGCGCGCTGTCTGCGTAGCACGGCGGCAGAAAATAAACGTCAGGTGCTGGGCTTATTATCATCGGCATTTGCTAATTCATTAAACCGAGCAAACTTAGGACGCTATTATGAACGTGTGATGTTTCATCATCCGCACTCGTCGTTATCCTTTTGCCGTCATTGGCATGACTTGCCGACTCGTTTTGTAGAGCTGGACCGTTCGAACTTTGCTCCGGCGTTATTGGCAACCGGTTCAATCCCAATGGTACTGGAAGGCGTTCGCGACATTCCCGGTGCTCCGCCTGGTATGTATCGTGACGGCGGTATCACGGACTATCACTTCGACGTTGATCTATCGAAAGTCGATGGCTTGGTACTGTACCCGCACTTTCACCAGGAAGTGATCCCCGGCTGGTTTGATAAACGCATGAAGCGTCGCCGGACAACCGGTAGTGACTGGCCCAACGTGGTGTTTGTGTCGCCGTCGGAACAGTTTGTGAAGTCATTACCCTATGGCAAAATCCCCGATCGTACTGATTTTCAGAAACTACCGGCAAAGGAACGGATTGAGTATTGGCGTAAGGCCATCGCGGCGGGTCAACGCATGGGAGATGAGTTGCGCGAAGTGATTGAGTCAGGAGCGATTCGTGAGCGGGTTAGCTTGTGGCAGTAATGAGGTTATCGGGAGCTTTGGCTGAAACTGGCATCACAAAGTTGCTCGAAACGTTCAGCCGCCAGCCGCCGGGCAAGGTTAATTTCATGCGCAGTAAGTTGCGGCTGTAACTGTTGTAACAGTTCGGTGGCCTGCGACTGGCCGGCTTTTTCTGCCAGCGTTAACCAGCAACAGGCGTGAAAGCTACTGGCAGGTAAGTGCTTACCTTGCAAAAACATCTGGCCCAGATACAACATGGCTTTGCCATGTCCGAACAGCGCCGCGCGACGAAAATGCTTGGCTGCTTCAAATGGAGTGTGCTTAATAAGCTCGGCTGCCTTAACGTAGTGATGCTTAGCGTAGCGCTGCCAGTATTCCGGCCCGCGAATTTTAGCATCACCCGGTTGCTCAGCTTGCAGGAGTTGTTGTTGTGCGACTGCAATGAGCTTATCGACCTGCTCAAGCAGCCGACTTTGCCACTGATTGACATCCGTCGCCATGAAATTAAGCCGTACGCTGTATGAAAATTATTTTTATTGTTAATCTGAGTGTACCCTTAGCTCAACGGTTGAGTAAAGTAACAAATCACTTATGACAACACCCGATGTAAAGCCAGAAGCAGTAACCAACAGTAACCTCGAACAGCTGATTAATGCCGGCACCGGGCTTACCTTATTTGTCTGGGAAGATTCCGAGCTATGGCCCGTTCGTTATGTATCCGACAATGTCGCTGCGGTTTTTGGTTTCACGAAAGAGGAATTCATTCGTCGCGAAGTGCACTACAAGTTCCTTATCCACGAGGACGATACGGCGCGCGTAAACGACGAGGTAGAGCTGCTGAAATCCGGCAAAACCGGTTATCGGCTGACGCATCAGGACTACCGGGTACGTCACAAAGACGGTCATTACGTTTGGGTGACAGATACCACGGTCGTTAAGTACGACGAAAAAACCGGTGTGAATTTGTTGTTCGGTTATCTGATCGACATCACCGAGCGCAAAGAGCTGGAACTTAAGCTTGAAACTGAGCGCAACCGCCTGAGTCTGTTGTTAGATGCAACACGACTGGGAACCTGGGAGTGGAATCCGCAAACCAATAAAACGTCTTTTAACGAGCGTTGGGCGAGGATGTTCGGTTATGAGCCGGGCGAACTTGAAGATAATGTCGAAACCTGGTCAAGCCGTTTGCACCCTGACGATTATGACAAGGCCTGGCAGGCGATAAAGGACCACCTCGATGGGGTAACACCTTTTTACGAGAGCGAACACCGAATTTTGCACCGTTCTGGTCGCTGGGTTTATGTGCTGGACCGCGGACGAATCATCGAACGTGATGCTCAAGGTCGAGCAACCCGCTATGCGGGCACAGTAACGGATGTAACGGAGCAGAAACAGGCAGAACTTGATGCTCGTCGAGCGGCACACGCTAAAAATGTGTTTTTAGCCAATATGTCCCACGAAATCCGCACACCGTTGCATGGTATTCTCGGTTTAGCGTCGGTACTCGAGAACACCGACGTCAGTGATTATCAGAAACGGCTGCTAAGAACGATCAAAAACAGCGGTGACTATCTGTTAAATACACTGAATGATCTGCTTGATCTTACCCGTGCCGAAGAAGGTCAACTGAAAATAAAACTGGGCACGCACAGCATTGTGCATATTCTTGAGCACATCCATTCTTTGTTTGAACAACGGGCGGAAGAAAAAGGCCTGGCGTTCGAGTTTGATATTGCGGATGACCTCCCACGACAAGTCATCATGGATCATTCGCGGGTGATACAAGTCGTCAGTAACTTAGTGAGCAATGCGATAAAGTTTACCCAACACGGTAAGATTCAGGTGAAAGCCCGTTGGTTGGCAGAGAATGAACGCAAAGGCGAGCTTGAAATCAGCGTGACTGACAGTGGTGCCGGTATCCGTGATACGCAGCGCATCTGGCAACTGTTTGAGCAGGAAGATGACGGACTGACGCGCTCGCAGCAAGGCAGTGGTTTGGGGCTTGCTATTGTCAGAAACTTGGTGCAACTGCTCAGTGGTACCATTCAGGTAGACAGTGAAATGGGCGAAGGCTCCTGTTTTACCGTTTGCTTACCGATGACCGTGCATACCGGCAATGCCCCGAGTGATGAAGAACTGTCCGAACTGCTATTGCCGGAACTTGGTCAACACCGCGTACTGGTGGTCGACGATAACAGCATTAACCAGATGATCGTGACAGAAATGCTGTTGAGTCTGGGCCAGCAGGTAGAGTCGGTGACCAGTGGCCAAAAGGCGTTGGAAGCGCTGCAACAATCATTATTTGACGCTGTATTTATGGATCTGCATATGCCGGGTATGGATGGCATGGAAACCACCAAACAGATCCGCCAGGATAGTGCCATCAAGCAACCCTATATCATTGCTCTGACCGCTAACGCGTTCCCGGAAACTCGCACGCAGGCGCTGCGTTCCGGTATGGACGATTACGTGACGAAGCCGTTTGTTAAAGAAGATTTGGCACGTGTACTTAATCGCATTAATGTGAAAACACAAAGGAAGAAACATGGCATTTAATAGTACTGATAGCTATATCGTATCAGAACAACTGGCAAGTGCGGTAAACGCCGCTGTAACGCTGCAAAAACCACTGCTGATAAAAGGCGAACCGGGCACCGGCAAAACACGGCTGGCGCAGGAGTTGGCAGACTCATTAAATACCGAGCTGCTGCAGTGGTCGATAAAGTCCACCACCAAAGCTCAGCAGGGACTTTATGAGTACGATGCCGTGTCGCGTTTGCGTGACAGTCAGCTTGGCAGTGACAAAGTTCATGACATCAGTAATTACATAAAACCCGGTAAGCTGTGGCAAGCGTTTACGGCCGAAAAACGACCCGTACTGTTGATCGATGAAATCGATAAAGCCGATATTGAGTTTCCTAATGACTTGCTGCATGAACTTGATCAAATGGCGTTTCATGTCTACGAAACCGGTGAGCACATAGAGGCTCGACAACGACCCATTGTGATCATTACGTCGAATAATGAAAAAGCCTTACCGGATGCGTTTTTGCGGCGCTGTTTTTTTCATTTTATTCAGTTTCCTGATGCGGAAACGCTGGCGCAAATTGCGCAGGTACACTATCCGAATTTGCATCAGCAACTGCTGGAACAGGCATTGGAATTGTTCTTTGATTTACGCCACACGCCGGGTCTTAAGAAAAAGCCGTCAACCTCGGAGCTGTTGGACTGGATTCGCCTATTGGTGGCAGAAGACATCAGTGCCGAACAATTGCAGCAATCACGCCAACGCAACAGCGCCATTCCGCTGACCGGGGCGCTACTAAAACACGAGCAGGACATCGAGCTGGTTGAAAGGTTACGCCGTGTTAATTGAGTTTTTTCAGTTGCTGCGTGAGCAGGGCGTTAAGACCACCATCACTGAGTGGCTGGATTTACTGGAAGCGCTTAAGCAACGAGTGATTTTTGCCGATGTCGATGAGTTTTATTATCTCAGCCGAATGATTCTGGTAAAAGATGAAAGCCTTTATGACCGCTTTGATCGTGCGTTTGCACAGTATGTCGAGCGTGTTGCAGCGACCGATGTCGCGGACAAAATTCCTAAAGAATGGCTGGAAAATGCGTTAAAACGCGAGCTTTCAGAGCAAGACAAAGCCCGTATCAAGCAATTGGGTAGCCTTGAAGAGCTATTGAAAACCTTTCAGGAACGCCTGCGAGAGCAGCAGGAACGCCATCAAGGGGGCTCCAAGTGGATTGGTACCGGCGGTACTTCCCCGTTTGGCGCCTACGGGTATCATCCCGGTGGTATTCGCATTGGCCAGCACGGTAATCGCAACCGCAGTGCGGCGAAAGTTTGGGATAAGCGCGAGTTTGCCGATTTGGATGATGACGCCAGGCTCGAACAGCGCGGTTTCCAGATTGCGTTGCGTAATCTCCGTCAGTTTGCGCGCACAGGAGCAGCCACTGAACTTGATATGGATGCGACGCTCACGGCAACGGCGCGTCAGGGAGGGCTGCTCGACCTACAATGGCAACCAGAGCGACACAACGCCATAAAAATCCTCTTGTTGCTGGATGTTGGTGGCTCGATGGACGATCACATTTATCAAGTAGAGCAGCTATTTACCGCGCTCAAAGGAGAGTTTCGGCATCTGGAGCTGTATTACTTTCACAACTGTCCTTATGAGGGGCTTTGGCGGAGTAACCGTCGCCGTCGTACTGAGCAGATCCCGACCGAACAGGTGATCCAGACCTACGGTGAGGACTACAAATTGATTTTTGTCGGTGATGCCACCATGGGGCCTTATGAGATTGCCTATCCAGGCGGCAGCGTCGAACACTGGAATCAAGAGCCGGGGCAAGTTTGGTTGCAGCGATTATTGCGTAAATTTCCGAAGGCGGTGTGGCTTAATCCGCAACCGCAGGCGCATTGGCGCTACTACCCGTCCGTTGGCATGATTCAGGAAATTCTCTCAGAGCGGATGCAGCCATTGACATTAAGCGGTCTGCAGCAAGCGATTGAGGTGATCAAATAGTGAACGCAACGACGGCTAAGTTTCTGTTACTTGAAGAAGCTCACGATAGCTTACTCGAGCGCATTAAGCTTTGCCGTCAGGCGCAGCAATGCATCCATTTACAATATTATATTTGGCGTGACGACATCAGTGGTCTGACACTGATGAACGAGCTGGTCAAAGCCAGCCGTCGGGGCGTGCAGGTTAAGTTGCTGCTGGATGACTTCCAAAGTCGAAGCGTCGAGCTATTGCTCCGAGATTTACAACGGCGGGCGAACTTCTCCATTAAGCTGTTTAACCCGCTGCGCCATCGGCGTTTACGCTGGCTTAACTACTTTCTTGATTTTAAACGCGTTAACCGGCGTATGCACAATAAAGCGATGATTGTGGATAATCGCATCGCGATTGTCGGAGGTCGTAACGTCGGTGATGAATATTTTGGCACTCATGCCGGGGAACTGTTCTCAGACCTAGACGTGGCGGTCAGTGGTGAATTGGTCAACGAAATTAACCGCGACTGGCTAAGCTACTGGAATTGTGAACTGGCGGTTGAGTTGAGCCATATTCGTGGGCGTAGCCCGACCGAAGCTTTTATTCAACGCTGGCGACGGCAGCAACAACAGGAACAGGTTCAGCAACTGCGTGATTTTGTCATCAAAGAGCCGATAAAAACGGAACATTCAGAAGAGGACTGGATAACGGCAAAAGCGGTTTGGATCAGTGATGATCCGCAAAAAGCCAGTGTTTCCCGCAAGCCTCAACGGCTTATGACACAACAGATGACTCGTATTCTGGGCCGTGCGCAGCAGCAGGTGCGTATGGTGTCGCCTTATTTTGTGCCAACGTCTAACGGTGTCCGCGAGTTGGAACAACTCACTGAAAAGGGCGTCGATGTGCAGGTACTGACCAACTCTCTGGCGGCGACTGACGTTCCGGCTGTACATGCGGGCTATCAGCGCAGCAGACGGCGTTTACTCATGGCCGGAGTGAAATTGTTCGAATTACGCCGGCTTGAGGACACCACAGAACAAAAAGCGGTTCGCCCTTATTTTCGCCGATCAGCAACCAGCTTACATGCGAAAACCATCACTGTGGATGAGGCTCGCGTATTTGTCGGTTCGTTTAATTTCGATCCGCGCTCAGCTCAAATTAATACTGAGGCGGGGTTGATCATCGACTCACCGCAAATTGCCAAGCGCATCAATGCGATATTCGAACATGAACTGCCGCTAAAAAGCTATCAGCCAAGGCTTAATCGCTTTTACAAACTGTATTGGCTGGATAAAAGCAAAGTGCCGGCCCGTCGTCTGTACAAGGAACCAAACGCAGGTCTGGCGCGCCGGATCATTGTCTGGTTAACGGCGCGCCTGCCGGTCGAACATTTGCTGTGATTATTTGTTGTGACTATGAGCGCCGCTCGATGATCCAGCGCTTCACCTTTTGCTCCAATAAAATTAATGGCACAGCGCCGTCTTCCAGTACGACCCGGTGAAACGCCTTAATATCGAATTTATCACCCAATTTCTTCTCCGCTTCGCGACGTAGCTCAGCGATTTTTAACTGACCTATTTTGTAGGCCAACGCTTGTCCCGGTAGGGCCATAAAACGTTCCGCTTCCGATACGGCGCGAGCCTCAGCAACCGGCGCATTGTCGTACATATAATCGAGCACTTGCTGGCGGCTCCAGCCTTTGCTGTGAATACCGGTGTCAGTCACCAATCGGATTGAACGCCATAATTCCGCTGCCAGTGCACCAAAATATTGATAGGGGTCGTCATACAATCCCAGATCGTGGCCTAAGGATTCTGCGTACAAGCCCCAGCCCTCGGTGTAGGCGGTTTCGCGACCAAATTTTCTAAACTCCGGTAAATCATCAAGCTCTTGCTGAATTGAAATTTGGAAATGGTGCCCGGGGGCTGCTTCATGTAAAAACAGTGCGGTTTTAGCCCAAGTCGGACGTGACGCTAAATCATACGTATTTAAGTAAAAGACAGCGGGTCGGGAATTGTCGGTCGGTGCCGCCTGATAAGACCCTGAACTGGCAGACTGCTCACGAAAGGCCTCGACTTTACGCACTTCGTAATCCGCTTGCGGAAAGACGTCAAACAACCGCGGTACCCGTTCATCAACGGTGCTGCGCAACGCCCGGTAATCGTCGAGCATGGCGTCCCGACTGGGATAAATGAACTGCGGATCGTTGGTCATAAAATCGAAAAACTCCGCCAAGCTACCGTCAAAGTCGGTTTGTTCCATGATGTCGCGCATTTCATCATGAATACGGGCAACCTCGGACTTGCCAATACGGTGGATCTCATCAGCCGTCAATGTGGTCGAGGTATTAGCCTCAATTCGGTATTGATACCACTCGCGACCACCCGGTAACTGGCCAATCCCGAACGAGTCGGTGCGCGTGTGTGGTAAATAATCATTGGCCAGATAATCACGTAATTGTTGGTAGGCCGGCAGTACCGTATTGCTGATAAGATCGCGGTACTGTTCCTTTAAGGCCCGCTGTTCTGTCGCTGAAATAGCGTCGGGCATAGAACTTATTGGTCGCCAAAAAATACTGTCTTCGACGTTGTCGACAAGGTGGGCCTCGATTTGTGGAATGGCTTTTTCAATCAAAACACGGGGCTGCACGATGCCCTGATCAACGCCTTTACGCATGTTCTCGCGAGCCTGTTGAAAGATCACTGGAATCCGCTGCATGCGGGCTGCCCAATTTTTATAATCTTCAACGGAGTTAAAGGGTTGTGCTGATGTCCCCGAACCCAACATCGCAAACTGACTGGCAATGTTGTAAAACTGGTTAATGGGTATCAAGTGCTCCGGGAAAGACAGTCCTCGTAGTGCCATTTCACGGTCACGCTTGAAGATCTTATAACTCATCAGCGCGGAGTCGGTTAACCCGGAAACGTCAATAGCATTTACCTTGTCCAGATAGCTCTGTTCAAACGCTCGCAACTGCTTCAGGTAGTCAGGGGAGAGGAAGTTGGGCAATTGGTCGTTATAGTCGTTACGGCCAATATAGGTTGCTAATAACGGGTCGAGTTGCAACTGCTGTTGAAAAAAGTCGGTATAAATCTGCTCAAGTTTTTCACTCGGTGATACTTGCGTTATGGCAACGCGTTCGCGGTCGGCCGTGTTTTGTTGACTGCCGGTTTTCGGGTTATCGCTGCAAGCTGTCAGCAACGCGGTGATCGTTAGTGCAATAAGTGTCGGTTTGATCATTATTTATGCTCCGTTCGGTTACGGCCATGCTCTTTTGCCTGGTACAGTGCTTGATCCGCAGCAACCAGCAGGCTGCTGTGGTCAGGATAGTATTGATTATTGGCAACGCCGATACTGATGGTGAGTCCGGTATCACCCAGTAAGGCTGAGAAATCATGGTTTTCAACCGCCACCCGCATTCTTTCTGCGGCATCAATTGCCTGCTCCAGGTCGGTATCAGGTAATAAAATAGCAAATTCTTCACCCCCCCAGCGGGCGGCATAGTCGATATCTCGTAGCACCCGGCGTAACAGTTTCGACAACTCCACCAACACTTGGTCGCCCACGGTGTGGAGAAATTCGTCATTGATTTGCTTGAAAAAGTCCACATCGATAATGGCCAATGACAAATCAGCGCCGGAGCGACTGCTGCGTTTCATCTCGAGTCGGAGGCGTTCATCAAATGCTCTGCGGTTACCCAGTCCGGTTAACGGATCCTGACGAGCGATGGTTTCCAATTCGGCGGTTTTTTCGCTGACCATTTTTTCCAGTTGCCGGCGGCTGCGGTTTAAGAAACGAATACGTGCACGCACCAGCAAAAATGCCGTTAATGCGAGCGCGATGAGAATGAACAACCAGGTACTTGGCTGTTGCCAAAAATGCTCAGATCGACTGAAGGCAAAGTTGGCCGGCTCACTCCATTCGCCCCCCGGATAGGAGGCTCTCACCTGGAACAAGTAATCGTTAGCCGGGAGTGCTGTATACTCGGCGGTCGTAAATTTGCCTTTGTCCACCCAGTGTTCGTCAAAGCCAACGAGCCGCACTTGATATTGGATATGGTCAGACATTAAATAGCCCAACCCTGCATAATCGAACGCAATACGTTGTGTGTCAGCGGCAACTTCCTGGCCGTACTCAAGTGCGTTGCCATCCGCGGTGACCGCCGCAATGACGGTCGGCGGAGGCGTTGCCGCCATAGACGTCAGTGCATTGGGGTCAATCACGGAAACCCCGCTGGCGGTAGCAAACCAGACATTGCCGGCGCTGGATTGGAATAAGGCCGGTCCACCGCTGTTGACCTGTGAGTTGCTCATGCCGTCAACTTCGGTGTAGCGTTGGAAAGATAACGGCTGTTCAGGCCTTTTTAAGGCTTCGGTGATGGCATCATGCGCGATAAAAATAGCACCGCGGTTCGAACCCAGCCACAGGTTCGCTTCACCATCAAATTCGACCGATAAAAAGTTATCAAAGGGTAAACCTTGATCACGGTTAAAAATACGCCAGCTCTTGCTCGGTAAATGATGCGCGATAAGTCCTCTGTCGCTGGCGAACCACAAATAATCGTTGTAGTGCTGGATTTGAAATATCAACTCGGCGTCATTCAGTCCGGACAGATCGATGTCGCGGATGTCATAGGAGAACCCGGACCGCGTTGACTTGACCTTAATTGCAACCAGGCCACTAACGGACGCTGCCCATAAGGTATCGTCATCATCGAATGCCAGGGCCGTGGTGTAGTTGTTTTTCAGACCGTCGGTGGCGGTTAAATAATTCGTTTCATCAGCGGCAATATGCGTGATACCGCCGGGGCCACCAAGAAATAACCCGAACGTCGGGTGTACGGCAATTTGTCTGACTTCATCACCGGATAAGCCATTGCTTTGGTTGTACTGCTTAACAATTTGCTCACCATCCCAGACGAAGGCGCCGCCCGTATAAGTGCCTATGACAAGGTTACCCTGGTATTCCGCAAACGAGAGTACCGACTGTTCCGCTAGCGGTGTGTTGGCACCGACCGTCTCGACACCGTTGATATCAATACGGGTCACGCCATTACTGGAGCCTACGTAGATTGCGCCATTCCATTGATAGACACTGCGGACATAATTGCCGCTTAGACCATGCTCGGTGGTGTAGGTTTTAAACAGCGCATCACGGAATTGCACCAGCCCGCCGTGCGTTGATACCCAGATGCTACCCTCATGATCGTGTTGGATATCAAGCACATGGTTGTTGGGCAGGCCTGTCGCAACCGTTAATGATTCGAAGCGGTTGCCGGTATAGCGCCAAACTCCTTGACGGAAGGTGCCCAGCCATAAATCGCCATCCGGCGTGTAGTGGATGGTGCTGATGCTGGCTTCAAGTTCTGTTAAGTAACGCTCGAACTGGCCGTCATCGGTCTGAATATAAAGACCCTGTTGCGTGCCGATGATGAGCTTGCCGTCAGGTGTGAGTTTTAATTCACGAATGAGGTGGCCGGGCACGCTGTCAATGCGCTCAAATCGGGTATTGTCAGCGCGTTTAACCGCCAGGCCTTTATTGGTTGCTACCCACAAGTGACCGTCGTTATCGACCAGACTTTGATAGACCGCATTCGACGGTAACCCATGTTGGGTGGTAAAGGTTGCAACACGCTGATCATTTTCGTAAAACAACAACCCTTGTTCACTACTGGCCACCCAAAGATTACATTGCTTGTCGACCGACAATTGGTTAATAAACGGCGGTGCCGGTTGTAACTCGAGCCAGTGTCCGTCATCGTACCGACTGATGCCGCCTCGTGCCCCGCCGACGTATAGGCTGCCATTGCAAGGGTTCAACGCCACCGTGTAGATGCCAATGTCTGGCAGACCCGTTACCCGGACATCGTCAAAAATTTCGAATTCGCGGCCATTGAAACGGGTGGGGCCTTGCCAGGTTCCCAGCCAAAGATACCCATTTTGATCCTGAGCCATGGCGTTGACTGAGTTATGCGGTAAACCTTCCCGGGTGGTCCAGATTTCACGGACAAAGTGGCGCAGTGAATTGGCTTGTTTTATGTTCGGCAGGGTATCTGATGCTGCAGTTGCAGCCGGGCTGAGTATCACAAACCCGATAATTGTACAGAGATGGAGCAAAAAGCGACGCATATAGTACAGTGCCCGTTGGGATTTTGTTATAAGTTCAATAGTATGCTGGCAAAACGGTAGATGCAACGCTTGCTTCGGACGGATCCAAATTCGTTATTGCAGAGTAAACCTTGTTACGTTCCAAACTATCTTAATTCGTGAAACAGGAGAGCGACTAATGGTTAAAGCCTACGCAGCAAAGTCAGCAACATCAGGACTGGCTGAGCATGCCATCGAACGACGCACGTTAAGGGATGATGATGTCGCCATCGATATTGAATATTGTGGCGTCTGTCATACCGACATTCATTATGTTGAGAACGATTGGGGGGGCACCGTTTATCCGGTGGTTCCAGGGCACGAAATTATTGGGCGAGTAACCGAAGTAGGCCCTAAGGTAAGCAAGTATAAGCCCGGCGATGTGGTGGGTGTTGGTTGTCTGGTTGATTCCTGCCGCAGTTGTTCTGCCTGTGATGAGGGGCTTGAACAGTATTGCCTGAACGGCATGGTGCCAACCTACAACGGTGAGGATCGCCACGACGGCAGTATCACTTATGGTGGTTACTCAGAGCGTATTGTGGTCAGTGACCGTTTTGTGGTCAAAGTACCGGATGCCCTCGATCCGGCCAAGGCGGCTCCGTTACTGTGCGCCGGTATCACCACTTATTCACCGCTGCGTCATTATGGTGTCAAGAAAGGCGACAAAGTGGGGGTCATCGGTATGGGTGGACTCGGTCACATGGGCGTTAAATTTGCCAAAGCGTTGGGTGCCGAAGTGACCATTTTTACCCGTTCGGAAGCGAAAGTGAAAGAAGCGAAAAAACAAGGCGCCGACCATGTGGTGATCTCTACCGATGCCGAGCAAATGCAAGCGGTTGCTGAGACGTTTGACTTTATGCTGGATACGGTACCGGTAAAACATGACCTAAACCCTTATTTAAACTGTCTAAAATACGATGGTACGCACATTATCGTGGGCTTATTAGAACCGGTTGAACCGGCGCTGGAAGCCGGTGCATTAGTGATGAAGCGGCGCGTGTTGGCGGGCTCATTGATTGGTGGCTTGCCGGAAACTCAGGAGATGCTCGACTTCTGTGCCGAACATGATATTCATTGTGATGTCGAAATGCTGGACATCAAAAACATCAATGAAGCTTATGAACGGATGAAACAGGGTGATGTTAAGTATCGGTTTGTGATTGATATGCAATCACTAAAACAGCGCTAGATAGAGCGTTGACTTAATCACCAAAACAGGAAAAGATGTTGGTATCGCAGGCCGATGCCAACATCCCATGTTTAAATTTTGGTACAAAAATTTTTCCCACATTCCCGTCCATCACCCAGACTTTCATCGAGTTCAGTTAATTTATCACCTGCTGTTGTTTGTTTGTGTGCTCGCTGGTGTTGTCACGGCACTGAATGTCTTCTTATTAAATGCCGGCTTAATAGCCGTTATTGATGCGATTGGCTTTTTCCTGGCACTGGGTATCTATTTTTATTTTCGACACAGCGGTAACGTTGCGGTTGCCGGTTGGGCGGTGACATTGATATTTATTGCCGTTCTGAGTGCTTATTTAAGTGTCTGGGGCGGCAATAATTTCGGCATCATCTGGGCCACGGTGATACCGCCCATAGCGTTCTTTTTATTAGGCCGAAGCGTTGGAACATTGCTATCAATCGTGTTTTTCAGTTATGCCACTTATATTGTCTACGGCCACGTACAAGCAGGCGTGCGCTATCAGTTGTCACTGGGAGGCATTCTCAACGTGGTCGAAGTGCTGATCGCGCAAATCATGCTGTTTCGTTTTTATGATCGTACCCGAGCCGACGCCATGGCCGAACTGCAGGCGAGCAGAGCAAAGCTGCAACGGCTGGCTAGCACCGATAAACTGACCGGCATTAATAACCGTCAGCAATTTGACCGTGAGTTAATGGCGCAGGTTAGCGATGCTCAAACGACTCGGCGGCCATTGACCTTATTACTGCTGGATGTTGATCATTTCAAACGCATTAATGACGAGCATGGGCATTTATTCGGCGACCGCGTTTTAAAAGAACTTGCCAGCTTGTTGTCGACCAACCTTCGCAGTCACGACGTTATTGCGCGTTGGGGAGGCGAAGAGTTTGCGGTTTTGATGCCAGCTACGCCGATAACGACGGCCATGACACTGGCAGAACGGCTGCGAAAGAAGGTAGCAGACGCGAATCTGTGCGGCCATTCAGTAACCATCAGTGGTGGCCTTGCCGGCTGGCGTCCCGGCTGTTCCGGAGAAGAGCTGCTGGGGACAGCAGATCGGGTGTTGTATCGGGCAAAAACGCAGGGGCGCAATACCATCGTTCAAAGTGAAGATTGATTTTTACGGCCAAACTGTGGTTAACTTCGTTCCAGGAAGAGGCGCAATACTCAGGTCGTTCAGCTAATTAAACCTACCCAGGGGCTGAATCAGGGGAGTCATTGCCGAGATAACAGTGCATGGTATGGCTGTTATCGGCCGTAGGGTTTGAACACCCGCGGCTGTCACCGTCAGGTGGAGAGCTTCTGGAGTCCAATCCTATTTAAGCTCTCTGAACGTTGTAGTGTTAAGTTCAGGGGAATCTATGACACCCATTCATGTAGCTAAATTCGGCGGCACCAGTATGGCCGACGCCGACGCCATTCAAGCCTGTGTTCAAGTCGTTGAACAGACACAAAACCCGACTCTGGTTGTGGTGAGTGCCTGTGCCGGCGTTACCAACCTACTTATCCGTCTTGCTGATTCGCAGACGTCGGTCGAAAAACAGCGCTTGTTTACAGAAATTAAGGACAAACATAATGGCATCGCCAGAGCGACCACCGCAGCCGAGGTTTGCTTGCAACAGCTTGATGAGCTCCATCAGCAATTATGGCAAGTCGTAGACAGCGAGATCCCAAGCTCCTTAGCTGAGCGAGCTCGCCGTCGTGACCAGATCGTCAGTTTTGGTGAGCGTTGCTCAAGTCTGTTGTTCAGTTTTTTCTGGCGTCATCATCATGACGATGCCAGCGTGGTCGATGCACGTTCGTTTTTACAGACTAATGATCGATATGGTCAGGCTGAACCGGATTTCGTTCAGACCGCCAACCTTTGCAAAGCACTCGGTGAACGACTGCAGGCCGGCGAAAAATTAGTGACTCAAGGCTTTATCGGTACTTGTCCGCAAGGTTACACAACCACTCTGGGACGGGGCGGTAGTGACTACAGTGCAGCCTTATTCGCAGCCGCGTTGCAGGCTGAGCGATTGAATATATGGACTGATGTTGCCGGTATCTACACCACCGACCCCCGGGTTTGTGATGATGCTCGACCGTTACAGGAAATCAGTTTTGCAGAAGCGGCTGAGTTAGCCACATTTGGCGCCAAAGTGTTACACCCCAAAAGCCTTAAGCCAGCGATTGAACATGGTATTGATGTGTTTGTCGGGCACAGCCGTAAGCCGCAACTGGGGGGCACACTGGTTTCGGCCAAACCACAGCAGCGGCCGTCGATACGAGCCATCGCGCTGCGACGCAACCAAACGTTATTGACGGTTAACAGTGTCGACATGCTTCATGCAACAGGGTTCCTGGCGCGGCTGTTCGATATTCTTGCGCGTTACGATATCAGCGTCGATTTAGTCACCACGTCCGAGGTGAGTATTGCTCTGACGCTGGATGAGGAAGGCTCGCAGGCGAATGGTCAATCGCTGTTGCCGGCCGCTATGTTGGAAGAGTTAAGTGCCTTTGCCAAAGTTAATATCGAGCAAGGACTGACACTGGTCGCGGTGATCGGTAATGATATTGGCCATTTTGGTGATATTTCGCCCAAGGTGCTGGAATCCGCATCACCAGCAACCATTCGCATGATTTGTCAGGGTGCCAGCCGTCATAATCTTTGTTTTCTGGTGGCGGATGACGACGCCGATAACATCGTTAAAAAACTCCATGCAAAGCTGTGACGCAGAGCGGTAAATCAGTCTATAATGCTCGGCTTATTTTAGTGGGTTAATGACATAAAAGAGTCGTGCAATGGATTTATGGCAAGCGATCATTTTAGGGATAGTGCAGGGCATCACGGAATTTCTTCCCATTTCAAGTTCTGCTCACCTGATTCTGATGCCAGCGCTAACCGGTTGGAGTGACCAGGGCGTTGGCTTTGATTTATCCGTTCATGTGGGCACCCTGCTGGCGGTGATAATTTACTTCCGTAAGGATGTTGCCGGGTTGCTGATCGATGGACTTAAAAGCATTCCTGCGGGTCAGTCTGTTGGTCAGAGCAAGCTTAGCTGGTCAATTGTGGTGGCAACGATTCCTGCCTGTATCGCTGGCGTATTATTGCTGGATTACATCGACTCGGCATTGCGCGCGGTGGGGGTGATTATCACGACGACCGTGGTATTTGCCGTACTGTTGGCCGCCGCTGACCGCTGGGGGCGGGGGCGTCGGCAACTCACGGATATCGGCATCGTCGATGCAATCATTGTCGGTATAGCTCAGGCGCTGGCACTGATCCCCGGAACCTCGCGTTCAGGAGCCACCATAACCGCTGGCTTGTTTCTCGGGCTGGATCGTGAAACGGCGTCAAAGTTCTCTTTTTACATGGCTATCCCGATTACGCTGGCTGCCGCATCGTTAAAGCTATTGAGCATATGGAATGACGGTATCAGCGTCGACTGGTTGGGTTTTGCGATTGGCGGCGTTGCGTCATTCATCACCGCGATAACCGCCATCCATCTGTTTTTAAAATGGCTTAATCAGTTTGGTATGTGGCCTTATGTTATCTACCGACTGGTGTTGGCTGTGGTGTTGTACTGGATGTTCTTTTAAGGATCGCTAGGCTATGTACGAAACGCTTAAACAACGTCTGTTCGCGTTAAAGAGTAATCGTATTTTCGAATTTGCGGTGATCAGTGTCATTATTATATCGGCGCTGGAAATTGGTGCGAAGACCTACGAATTGCCGGGTGTCATAAACCAGCTGTTGGTTGGCCTGGACTGGTTTATTACGTTATTTTTTGTTGTCGAAATCAGCATTCGCTACATTGCTGACGACGATAAACGTCGCTTTTTTAAGAACGGCTGGAACGTGTTCGATACCTTGGTGGTCGTGGTCAGTCTGGTCCCAGTTAACGATTCGGAATTGGCGTTGCTGGCGCGTCTGGTCAGAATATTCCGGGTGTTGCGGATGATCTCGATCATTCCTGAGTTACGCACGTTAATTACGTCGTTGCTTAAGGCCTTGCCACAAATGGGTTATGTGGTGTTGCTGATGTTTATTATCTTCTACATCTATGCGGCCATTGGCAGTTATTTGTTCGCTGAAATCAACCCGTTTTTATGGGATAACATCGCCACCTCCATGTTAACGCTGTTCAGGGTGATGACTTTCGAAGACTGGACCGATATTCAGTACGAAACCATGGAAGTCTATCCGTGGAGCTGGTTGTTCTATATGACCTTTATTTTCCTGACCGCTTTTGCGTTCCTGAATATGGTGATCGGCATTGTCGTTAATGTGATGGATAAGGAGAGCCGCAAGGAAGCTGAGCGGTTGCGCGATGAGTTAGAAGCAGAGCAGGAACCGCAACCCTCACTGGCCGATTTGCAGCGCCAAATTGCCGAATTAAAACAGTTACTGCAGGCGTCAAATCAGCGCGACCAACGACACTAGGAGTCGCTATGCAAGTGGGTAAACACAAGGTTGTGGTAACCCGAAAATCCATCAAGCATTTGTATTTACGGGTTAAATCTGCGCATCAGGTCGAGGTGTCCGCACCTCGACACTGGCCAGAAAACCACATTCGTAGCATCGTTGCTGAACG
Organism: Idiomarina aquatica; assembly: GCF_003987185.1. Classification (GTDB taxonomy): domain Bacteria; phylum Pseudomonadota; class Gammaproteobacteria; order Enterobacterales; family Alteromonadaceae; genus Idiomarina; species Idiomarina aquatica. The sequence goes on from NZ_PIPS01000002.1 coordinate 306,730, forward strand.
CAGCGACTGGATCACTGAGCAACAACAGAAACTGGCCACCAAACCACAGCCTCAACCCGCGTCATTTAAAAACGGTACCCGCATTCCCTTCGAGGGCAGATCTTACACCGTGGTATTAACCCAGACGACAGGTCGCCGTAACGCCAGCCTGAAAGACGCCTGCATCGAACTAAAGTTGCCTCAACCCGACGACATCAATGCCGCCATTAAGCTACTGGACAGCTGGTACCGCACCCAGTTGAAACAACGCATCCAGCAGTTATTGCAGGTCTGGCAGCCGGTCATGAACGTAGCAGCCAGTGACTTTGGCGTGCGCAAAATGAAGACCCGTTGGGGCAGCTGTAATACCCGTACCGGAAAAATCTGGCTTAATTTTGACTTAATTAAAAAGTCGCCTCAAAGCCTCGAATACGTTGTCGTCCACGAGTTAACCCATCTTTACGAGCGCTACCACAATGCGCGATTTTATGCTTTGATGGATAAATTTCTGCCAGACTGGAGAGTGCGACGCAAGCGCCTGAATCATTATGAGTAAGTTTATTGAACCGGCAACGGCCGAGGATTACCGTGAGCTCGCTCGTCGGCGCCTGCCGCGTCAAATCTTCGATTACCTTGATGGAGGCTCTTATCAGGAATTGACGCGGTTTAATAATGAGTCGGCATTTGCGGCCATTCGGCTGCGACAGCGTGTGTTAACCGATGTTAGTTCGATTGATCTGAGTTGTCAGCGTGCCGGGCAACCCTTTGCTTTGCCCATCGCGCTCGGCCCGGTCGGGTTAGCCGGATTGATGGCTCGACGTGGCGAAGTGCAGGCTCATCGCGCTGCGGCGTCAAAAGGCATCAGTTTTTGTGCATCGACGGTATCTTTGTGCAGCGTTGAAGAAATAGCCCGGGCTCATCCGCAACGACCGCCATGGTTTCAGTTATATTTAATGAAAGATCGTGACTACGTTAAACGACTGTTGCAAAGGGCTTCTGACAGTGGTGTAGAAACGCTGGTGGTAACCGTCGATCTCGCTCGTTTAGGCAGCCGTTACCGGGATATTCGGAACGGCTTTGATGGACCACAGTCACTGGCAAAACGTTGGGCACGTATTAAAGACATTGCCAGCCATCCGGGCTGGGTTTGGGATGTTGCGGTTAAGGGTAAACCGCTGGTTTTTGGAAACCTGAGTGAAGCGGTGCCGGACGCAAGTAGCTTGCCGGACTTTAAGCAGTGGGTTGATGGTCAGTTCGATGCGTCAGTCAACTGGCAAACCCTTGGCTGGCTGCGTCAGCAGTGGCAGGGACGGTTATTTATTAAGGGCGTAATGGATGCTGACGACGCAAAGCGGGCAGTGGCCTGTGATGTCGATGGTATTATCGTTTCTAACCACGGCGGACGGCAACTTGATAGTGTTGCGCCAAGCATCACTAAGCTCGCCGAGATTCGAAAGGTGGTTGATGAGCAGACCAAAACGCCGCCAGAAATCTGGCTTGACGGTGGCGTTCGCAGTGGCTTAGATGTCGCCAAGGCTATGGCTCTGGGAGCGGACGGTTGTTTACTCGGCAGAGCTTGGGCGTTTGCTTTAGCGGCCCGTGGCGAGCGGGGCGTGCGTGAGTTGTTAGCGCGGCTTGAGAATGAATTGACGGTAGCGATGGCACTGATGGGGGTTACCCGGCTGAGCGAACTGGGAACCGATAATTTGGACAGCTGGGAGCATAACCTATGAAGAAAAATGCTGCTGAATTGGCCGTATATGCATTAGAACAACTGGGTATTCGTCACACGTTTGGCATTCCGGGTGTCCATAATACCGAGTTGTATGACGCGCTCAATAACAGTGAAGTCATCGAGCCTATTTTGGTTACCCATGAAGGCGGAGGCGCCTTCATGGCCGATGGGGTAAGCCGCTCGGCAAGACGACATAGTGGCGAAATTGGTGTATTGGCGATTGTTCCCGCAGCCGGCTTTACTCATGCGGCGAGTGGTATCGGTGAGGCGTTCCTTGATGGGATTCCGATGCTGATCCTGTCCGGCGGCGTCCGTACCGACACCAATAACCGTTTTCAATTGCATGGTATTGATCAGTTGGATCTTGCGAAACCTTTGACCAAAGCGGCGTACCGGGTTGGTCATCAAAATGAAGTGGTGGAAACCATTTATCGCGCTTATCAAAAAGCAACAACGGGTAAACCGGGACCGGTGTTGGTGGAGATTCCCGTCAATTTGCAATTGTTTACCGATGTGGTCCCGACACCATTACCCTATGCGGATTATCTTGAACAGCAGCCGGTCGAAGAAGATGAAGGATTAGCGCAGCTGGTGGCACAAGTGGTCGAGCTGCTGGATTCGGCGAAACGTCCCGCGTTATTCGTCGGCTGGGGAGCCCGTGCAGCGAAACCGCAATTGATCCAGCTGGCCGAAAAACTGCAAATGCCGGTGGCGACAACCTTGCAGGGCTTATCATCCTTTCCTCATCAACATCATCTGCACGCCGGTTTTGGTTTTAGTCCCTCAGCGGTACCTGCCGCACAGTACGCGTTTGACGATTGTGATGTGCTGCTGGCGATAGGCACCCGGTTTTCAGAAATTCCCACCGGCAGTTACAGTGCTGAGGTACCCGACAAGCTCATTCATGTCGACATTGACGGCAGCGTATTCAATCAAAACTATCCGGCAAAAGTTGCCATTGCGGCGGATGCCGAAGTCTTTATGGATGAGTTGCTGGCACAATTAGAGGAGAAACCGGATCGGCCCAGACATACCAGCTTGATCAGCGGTATCGAAAAGCGCAAAGCGGACTATTTGCAGCAATGGTTGCAGCATGACAGTAAAGGCCGCGTCAATCCGGCGCGTTTTTTCAGTCATCTACGCCAGCATATGGACGATGATGCCGTGACCGTGCTGGACGACGGTAATCACACCTTTCTGACGGCGGAACTTTATCCACTGGCCGAGCCTGCCACGCTGCTAACGCCGACGGATTTTAATGCGATGGGCTATGCCGTGCCGGCTGCGATTGGTGCGAAGTTTACGCAGCCGCACAAACAAGTGTTTGCTATCGTTGGCGATGGTTGTTTTATGATGACCTGTATGGAAATTCTGACCGCCGCCAAACACCAGCTCGGTGTGATGTATTTTGTCTTTAACGACGGTGAGCTTTCGCAAATCGCGCAAGCACAGGCAATGCCATACAACCGCAAACCCTGCACCACGCTCGGCAAAGCCGATTTTGAGGGTATCGCAAAGGGGGTTGGCGCTCAGTACGTCGCGATCTCGTCAGATGAGGCGCTTAATGACGGCATTGAGCAGGCGATAAAATACGCCAACAAGGGACAGCCGGTGATTGTCGACGTTGCCATTGATTACAGCAAACAAACGGCCTTTACCTCCGGTACGGCGAAATCAACCTTCAAACGTTTTCCGTTGGGTCAGAAGCTTCGTATCGGCGCGCGTGCGGTCATGCGCAAGTTGCGTTAGCGCAGCTCTTGGCCCAACTGGCTTTGGGCAATTAGGCGGAATACATAAGCCACCTTAAATAAACCGGCGAGAATGACCTGCGACAAATGCAAGAAGACCAGTAGCATTAGCGGTAAATTTTGCTCTTGAAACCAGGCCAAATAAAAAACAATGATTGAAAGCAACAAAAACACCACCATTGATGTATTTGAGGCACGCAATAAGGTATGAGGTTTCATAATAAACATTCCATATGTATGTTTAATAGGTTCATCTTAAATGCATTTTTAATTCAGATCAATAAAAGGCGAATAAGTTGAAAAACGTATTAATGGTCTGCCTGGGTAATATTTGCCGCTCGCCGGCGGCCGAGGGCTTTTTCCGGCACTTGATAAAGGAACACCGGTTGCCGATTGATGTGGACTCGGCCGGGACGTCTGATTATCACATCGGCGAAGCACCAGATCCGCGCATGCAACAGGTAATGCTCAGTCGGGGAATTGATATCAGTGCGCTTAGGGGGCGACAGGTAAACGCCACCGACTTCGAGCGGTTTGATCACATTTATGCGATGGACGGGTCAAACTTCGCTCACTTAACGTCACTGGCAGAACAATGCGCACCTGAGCATGCGCATAAAGTCGAATTGTTTTTACAGGCGTTACATCGCGATAATCGAAGTGAACCTGAAGAGGTGCCGGATCCGTATTTTGGCGGACAAGCGGGATTTGAGGCTTGTGTTGATCTTATTCAACGCGGAGCTGTAAAGCGAATTGAACAATTTAAGGAGTAAACTGTGCGTTATTTACACACGATGGTACGCGTTCACGACTTAGAGCAGTCGTTGCATTTTTATTGTGATCTGCTCGGTTTAAAAGAAATGTACCGTAAAGATAACGAGAAAGGCCGTTTTACTTTGGTTTTTCTGGCCGCTCCCGACGATGCAGAGCGGGCTGAGAAGACCAAGTCTCCGCTGCTCGAACTGACCTATAACTGGGATCCGGAAACCTATGATGGCGGTCGCAACTTTGGCCATTTAGCCTTTCGGGTAGAGAATATTTACGAGTTGTGTCAACGGCTGATGGACAATGGCGTGGTCATTAATCGCCCGCCGCGTGACGGTCATATGGCGTTTGTGCGCTCGCCGGATAATATCTCGATCGAGCTGCTGCAAGAAGGCGAACATCTTGCGCCACAAGAGCCTTGGGCGTCGATGGAAAATACGGGTGAATGGTAATTAACCCTTAAATCCTCTATAATTTGCGCCACTTTTTTACGATTTTTACTTTGGTCCAATCAATAGGAATGACTATGTCGACTGATAAAGCAAAGATTATTTATACCGAAACGGACGAGGCACCCCGCCTGGCAACTTACTCGCTGTTGCCCGTTATTAAAGCCTTCACCAAGGCAGCCGGCGTTGCCGTAGAGACCCGTGATATTTCTTTGGCAGGTCGTATTATTTCGCAGTTTCCCGAGTACCTGACCGAAGAACAACGTCAGTCAGACGCGTTGGCGGAATTAGGCGAAATGGCGAAAACCGCAGAAGCGAACATCATCAAGCTGCCAAACATCAGTGCGTCAATCCCGCAAATGACAGCCTGCATCAAAGAGTTACAGGCACAAGGTTATAAACTGCCAGACTTCCCGTTTGACCCGCAAACTGACGAAGAAAAAGACATTCGTGCGCGTTACGACAAAGTAAAAGGCAGCGCGGTAAATCCAGTTTTACGTGAAGGTAATTCTGATCGCCGTGCGCCAGCTGCGGTTAAAAACTATGCGAAAAAACACCCGCATCGTATGGGCGCTTGGTCAAAGGACTCGCAGTCTCACGTCGCACACATGAACGATGGTGATTTTTATAGCAGTGAACAGTCGCTGACCTCGGCTAAGGACGATACCTTTAAGATCGTGCTGGAAGCCAACGGTCAACAGCAGGTATTGAAGAATGCGGTGCCGGTATTGGCCGGCGAAGTGGTTGACGCTGCTGTCATGAGCAAAAAGCAATTACAGGCGTTTTTTGAAAAAGAAACGGCTGCGGCGAAAGAGCAGGGCGTGCTGTTGTCGTTGCACTTAAAAGCAACCATGATGAAAGTATCTGATCCGATCATGTTTGGTCATGCGGTTCGTGTTTACTTTAAAGACGTACTGGAAAAGCATGCTGACTTGATGAAAGACATCGAGTTTGATCCAAGCAACGGCATTGGCGATTTGTACAACAAACTGGACAAACTGACGCCGGAACAACGTGATGCTGTCGAAGCTGACTTAAATGCCGTGTACGCAAAACAGCCAGAACTGGCGATGGTCAACTCAGACAAAGGTATCACCAACCTGCACGTTCCAAGTGACATCATCATCGACGCATCGATGCCGGCGATGATCCGTGATTCAGGTAAGATGTGGGACACCGACGGCGGTCAGAAAGACGCTAAAGCCATGATTCCTGATCGTTGCTATGCCGGTGTTTATCAGGAAACCATCAATTTCTGTAAAGAACACGGTGCGTTTGATCCAGCGACCATGGGCACGGTACCGAACGTTGGTTTGATGGCGCAAAAAGCCGAAGAATACGGTTCGCACGATAAGACCTTTGAAATTCCTGCTGACGGTGTGGTGAAAGTTCTAAACCAGGCTGGCGACGTGGTGTTTGAACACAATGTAAGTCAGGGTGATATCTGGCGTATGTGTCAGGTGAAAGACGCACCGATTCGCGACTGGGTTAAGCTGGCGGTGAACCGTTCACGCTTAAGCGGTATGCCTGCGGTATTCTGGTTGGACAGCAATCGCGCTCACGATGCTCAGTTGATCAAGAAAGTTGAAGCTTATCTGAAAGAGCACGATACCGATGGCCTGGATATCCAGATTATGGCTCCGGTTGAAGCTACGCGTCATACACTGCAACGCGTGAAAGAGGGTAAAGACACCATTTCTGTTACCGGTAACGTACTGCGTGATTACCTGACCGATTTGTTCCCGATTTTAGAGCTGGGTACCTCGGCTAAAATGTTATCGATTGTGCCGTTAATGAACGGTGGTGGTCTGTTCGAAACGGGTGCCGGCGGTTCAGCACCGAAGCACGTGCAACAGTTTGTTGAAGAGAATCACCTGCGTTGGGATTCACTGGGTGAATTCCTGGCATTGGCGGCATCGCTGGAGCACCTAAGCCGTACGTTTGATAATCAACGTGCGCAAATTCTGGCAGACAGTCTTGATGTAGCTACGGCGAAGTTCCTGGAAGAGAACAAATCACCGTCTCGTAAGGTGGGTGAGATTGATAACCGTGGTTCGCACTTCTATCTGGCGATGTATTGGGCTGAAGCGTTGGCGAATCAAAATGATGATGCCGAGCTGAAAGAACGATTCGGTAAATTGTTTGATCAGTTAGCCGCTAACGAGCAGGCGATCATCGACGAGCTGAATGGTGTTCAGGGCGTTAAAGTCGATATCGGAGGTTACTACCAGCCAAACCCGGAAAAAGTATCGGCTGCAATGCGTCCTTGTAAGGTATTGAACGAGGCGTTGGCGAGCCTGTAACTGGGTTGCCGAAAATGACGTAACAAGAGGGGCAGTTTTACTGCCCCTTTTTTTGTAGAAATTATGTTATTGTTAACAAGAAGTCACGACAACGATAACAATTTCTCTATGTCTCAATTAGCACAGCAGTTTCAACAAGCCGTTGCTGCGCTGCAACAGATGCAATTTGCACAAGCTGAACGCATTGCTTCGCAGCTGGATCAACAGTCACCCAATCACCCTGATATTTTGCATTTACTCGCGCTAGCAACGAAACAGTCCGATCCGGGTCGGGCGCTGGATTACTTCGAGCGCAGCCTGGCAATTAACCCTAATCAACCGTCTGTGTTGTCCAATTTTGCAAACTTTTTGCAGTCGAGTCAGCAGTTGAGGGCAGCTAAGCAATATTATCTGCGCGCGCTAAAACTTAATGACGGTTTGATCGACGCTTGGTATAACCTGGCTTCCGTTCACTATCAATGCCAGGATTATTTAGCGGCCAAACATGCCGCAGCTAAGGCATTAGCGCTGAAAAGCGACTATCTGAAGGCATGGATTCTAAAAGGTCGCGCCGAACTTGAGTACAAGCTCTATCCGCAAGCGCAGCAGACGTTCACGGAGGCGCTGCGGCAGTGGCCTGATGAACCGACGTTACTTTTCAACAAGGCACTGGTGCATCGTTACGCCGAAGAGGTTGACCAGGCCCGTAGCATCCAACAAGCGCTGAAAGGGAAGTTTAACGAAGCGCAGCGGTTATTTCAGCTTGGCTGTCTTGCCTATGACGAAGAACAGCTTGATGATGCCGAACAATTGATGCAGCAGGCGATTGAACAGCAGAATGACTTTGTCCCGGCGCACGAGGCGCTGAATAAGCTTTATTGGGAACATGGTCGGCAAGCTCAGTTTCTGAGCTCGTTTAAGCAGTCGTTGGCAAAACAGCCACAGTCACTTGCTTTAGTCTATTCGTATCTTTCACATCTTTACCGGGCAGAACGTACATCAGAAGCCGATAGCTTGCTAAACGATTATTTGGATCAGTTTGGTAACACCCACAGTCTTATCCATATGCGAGGATCGATGGCCTTGCGAGCGGGCGATCTGAAAGCTGCTGAGGAGCAACTAGAGCAGGCTGTGCAACAACAACCACGACACCCGCGTTATCTGATCGACCTGGCTAATGTGTATCTGCGTCAGGCGCGCTACGATGAGGCGTTGGCGTTGCTGGATCGGGCGCATGAAAATCGCCCGTTGGATCAGGAAGTGCACGCCTTCAAAGGGTTATGCTGGAAACTAAAAGGGGACACCGAAAAAGCCGGTTATTTAAATGACTATGACACTTACATCAAAGTGGGGCAGTTACCAACACCGCCGGGCTATGATTCACTGGAGCAGTTTTGGGAACGGCTGGTCGCTCGCATTAAGGCTTTGCATAAAACCGAACATCAGCCGCTGGATCAATCGGTTCGCGGGGGAACGCAGACGGTCGGCGCGTTATTGTCGATGAAGGATCCGGTTATTCAGGCCTATAAAGAGAGCTTGCAACAGTTCATTGATGATTACCTCGCTAACCTTCCTGCGGATACCAAACATCCGGTGACTGCCCGGCATACCGGTCGCTATCATTTCAGTGGAAGCTGGTCGGTGAAGTTATCGAGTCAGGGCTTTCATACCAACCACGTTCATCCGCAGGGCTGGCTGTCGATGTGTACCTATCTGACGGTGCCCAACGACGTTCGTGAGGATGATCCCGAGCGCAAAGGCTGGATTAAGTTTGGCCAGACGTCACTTAACCTGGGGGATGAAGAATCGATTGATCTGGCGGTGTGTCCGCAACCGGGAATGTGTGTGATTTTTCCGAGCTTTTGCTGGCACGGAACCATCCCGTTTGAAAGCGACGATGAACGTATGACCATACCCTGCGACATTATGCCGTCGTGATGGAGCAACAATGAGCGATAACTATTTGCTAAAGCTGTACCACAAGTGCACCAAATACCCGGCGGGTAAATGGTTGTTTTCGGTTATGTTTGCGCGCAAAGCACCGTACTTCGCGTCGATTAAACCCTATATCGAGGAGTTACGGCCCAATTATTGCCGATTGACCTTTAAAAAACGCCGAGCGGTACAAAATCATATTGGTACCGTGCATGCCATTGCGGTGTGTAATGGCATGGAAATGGCAATGGGGGCGCTGGCAGAAGCATCGATTCCTGCCTCGTTACGCTGGTTGCCGAAGGGGATGAATGTCGAGTATCTGGCAAAAACCACTTCCGATGTAACGGTGGAAGCGACAGCCACCCCTGCTACCTGGCAAGTCGGGGATCAACCGATTACGGTAGAAGCACGTCGAGATGACGGCACCTTGGTGGCTAAAGGTCAGATCATTATTTATATTTCGGCTAAAAAGTAACCGCGCTAGCCGGCGGCATCAACGACGCACAAAAAAGGCCAGCATGATGCTGGCCTTTTGCGTGATGAGGGTCAACTCGTTAAGGTTTGCCGACCGGTTCATTCGCGTCAATGACGGCGCCCGGATGGTCATCTTCACCATCGTCCGGTGCCAGTTTTTCCCATTTACGGGTAAACAGCGCCAATACAAAGACCACCGCACCGACACTGACTCCGAACACAAAAATGGTCCAGTACAGTTCAGGCATTGCCTGAGGGTTTTCAGGGTCGAGGCCACCCGCCAACAAACCGGCAATGACGTTGCCCATGGCGTAGGTTAACACAAACACACCCATCAGCTGACCGGCCATCCGTTTCGGTGACAGTTTGCTGACCGCACTTAGTGCAACTGGGCTTAAGCATAATTCACCCACGGTGTGGATAAAGTAAACCGCAACCAGCCAGTAGGGCGCAACCTTGAGGCCACTGGCAGCCGCTTGTGACGCGAAAAACATCACGATAAAGCCCGTTGCCATAATGATCAGACCCAGGGCACTCTTGAAGCCGTAAGACGGGTTGATCATGCGCTTGCTTAAGTTAATCCAAAGCGCTGCGAAGAACGGCGAAAGGGTGACCAGGAAGATTGAGTTAAGCGATTGGAACCAAGTCGTCGGGATCTCAAAATCGCCAATCATGCGGTCGGTTAAATCACGGGCGAACAGGTTAAAGGAAGAGCCTGCCTGCTCAAAACCGGCCCAGAACATGGTTGAGGCAATACACACCAAAAACAAGGCTCCGAGACGCTTCATCTCGCTGCGCGTCAGTTTGCCGAACACGAAAATGCTCAGGTAATAGGCAAAGAAAATAACCGTAAAGATAATGGCAACGTTTTCAGCGACCGCGGTTGGGTCGATCACGATGGCATCAGTCAGCGCCATGAAAGTGACCACGGCAAGCATGATCAACAACGAAACGATGATGCCCCAACTGCGTTTGGCGGCGGCAGGGCTCAACGGTTTCGGTGGCTCGGCACCAACCCCTTTCAGTTTTGGTTGGGTCAATTTGTACTGGATCAGACCCAGTGCCATACCGACGGCTGCTGCACCAAAGCCCCAGTGGTAACCGGCAGTTTCCTGTAGGTAACCGGTAACAAAGTAACCGATGATTGAGCCGATGTTGATGCCCATGTAGTACAGGGTGTAACCGCCATCACGACGATCGTCATCGGAGCTGTATAGCTGGCCGACCATCGCGGTGATGTTGGGCTTAAGCAGACCGGTACCCAGTACCACCAGGATCATACCGATAAAAAAGCCGGCTTCGCTTGGAATCGCCAGTACGATGTGACCCAGCATGATGATGATGCCGCCATACCAGGTAGCTCGTTGACCACCCAATAAACGGTCAGCAATCCAGCCGCCCGGCAGCCCCATAAAGTAAACAGCACCGGTGTATAAACCGTAAATAGCGGTCGCAGAAGCAACCGTTAAGGCTAAACCACCTTCCTGCAGGCTTGCCGTCATGAATAGTACTAACAGCGCGCGCATGCCGTAATAACTCATGCGCTCCCACATCTCCGTGAAAAACAAGGTTTGCAAGCCGCCCGGCTGACCGAAGAAACTTGCATCCTTATCAACGATATTTTTAGGATCCATTCTTGTTATCCAATTTGTTATTTAAAAACAACTATTTAACTAACTAGCAATGTATTCGACTAAAGTAGGAGCCGAAAAATGACGCCTTACTTTACTAGCCAGCGCCGGATTTTGGAACCGGAAACGACGAAATCAATCGTTTTTGAGTTGTTTGTCACCGGGTATTGCTTTCCGTAAGTGCACCGGTTGCTCGTCTTTACGGCGCTTACGCACATTAATATTGAGCATTTCGACAGCCAGTGAAAACGCCATGGCAAAATACACATAGCCTTTAGGTACATGAAAGCCGAGCCCTTCGCCGACCAGCGTCATACCGATTAAGATAAGAAAGCTGAGCGCGAGCATTTTTATGGTCGGGTGGCGTTCGACAAATTGGCTAACCGACTTAGCAGCCAACAACATGATGGCTACCGAAATGACAACAGCAATCACCATCACGCTTAAATGGTCAGCGAGGCCAACGGCGGTAATGACCGAATCCAGTGAAAAGACAATATCCAGTAGCGTGATTTGTAGCAGTATTGACACAAAGGATGCGCCCACAACCGATTGTTTGTTGTCTTCCGGACCTTCCAGGGCGTGATGGATTTCGAGCGTACTCTTTGCCAATAAGAACAAACCACCCAACAACAAGATCAGATCGCGGCCGGAAATATCGTGTTCGAGCACGCTGAACAAGGGTTGTGTCAGCGTCATAATCCAGGTCAGTGAGAACAGCAACAACAGTCGCGATACCATCGCCAGGGTTAAGCCAATGGTGCGGGCGCGGTCACGCTGCGACTCCGGCAAACGGCCAACCAAAATGGAGATAAAAATAATGTTATCGATACCCAATACGATTTCCAGTGCGGTCAGGGTGGCAAGGGCAATCCACGCCTCCGGCATATAAATCCATTCAAACATAACGATCCCTAACAAGTGGTTAACCAATGATGATGTTGCATACTATGCGACTGAACGGCGGGTTCGACAAGCGGCGTGTTGTTTGATACTGACAATTCTTCTTAATTGTCGACAATCTTGTGGGTTGCGATTGAAATTAACCGTCATCAAGGCTATTCTTTATGCTTATTGTCGACAAGCAAGGTGGCAGACGTCAAACATGAATCTCGTATACGATCCACAACACCACCTGAATCAGCCGGTGACATCGGCCGATCGCGTATTACTCGCGGTGCAACAGGCTATCGTAGAAGGCGAACTGCCGGCCGGGAGTAAAATTACCGAAACCGGACTGGCCAAGCAGTTTAACGTCAGCCGCGCGCCGTTACGAGAAGCGCTTGCGCGACTGGAACGCTGCCACCTGGTAGAACGCACACCCAATGCCGGAGCCCGTGTTGTTACGCTAACGTATGACGGCTTAATTGCGCTTTATCAAATACGTGAAGAACTGGAAGGGTTAGCCTGTCGTTTGGCCGCGGAGCGGATGGCGGACGAAGAAATTGAGGCGTTGTCCAAATTACTCGAGCAACATCTGGCCAGTCAGCGAGTGCGTGAGGGTGAAAGTTATTATCAGGAAGCGGGTGATGTCGATTTTCATTATCGCGTCATCTTAGCGAGCAAGAATCAGTACCTCATCAACATGCTCTGTGATGAGTTGTATTTTTTGGTGCGTATGTACCGGGTACAACTGGGCATGAATGGGCCACGTGTGTCACGAGCCTTTGATGAGCACAAAGCGATCATTAACGCGATCGCCAACCGAGATGGCGAGCTTGCCGATTTATTGATGCGCCGACACATTAGCGCGTCACGTAAAAACATTGAACAAAAACTATCAGCACATAAGGAAGTATCATGACTCAACTACACAGTCCAGGCGCCAAATTGCGCCGCGCTATCGCCGATGAGAAGCCATTGCAGATCGTTGGTACCATCAACGCGTACACAGCGATGATGGCAGAAAAAGTCGGTCATAAGGCGCTTTATCTGTCCGGTGCCGGTGTTGCCAATGCGTCTTTCGGCTTACCGGATCTGGGGATGACTTCATTGAACGATGTGTGTGAAGACATTCGTCGTATCACCGGAGCCAGTGATTTACCGTTGTTAGTTGATGCTGACACCGGCTGGGGTGGTGCGTTTAATATTGCCCGCACGGTGAAAGAAATGACACGAGCCGGTGCTGCGGGTTTCCATATTGAAGACCAGGTCGCGCAGAAGCGTTGCGGTCACCGCCCGAACAAAGAAATCGTAACTCAAGAAGAAATGGTTGATCGCGTCAAAGCGGCGGTGGATGCCCGTATTGATGATCAGTTTTTGATCATGGCGCGTACCGACGCGTTACAACAACAAGGCCTTGAAGCAGCTATTGAACGTGCACAAGCTTGTGTCGAAGCCGGGGCTGACGCCATTTTTGCGGAAGCGGTGCATACGCTGGATCAGTATAAAGCCTTCACCGACGCACTGGATGTGCCGGTGCTTGCTAACATTACAGAATTTGGTGCAACGCCGCTGTTTAATAAACAGGAATTGGCAGAGGTCGGTGTCGAAATCGTGTTGTATCCGCTGAGTGCTTTCCGCGCGATGAACAAAGCCGCGCTGAATGTCTACAATAGTATTTTAGAGCACGGCGATCAGAAAGCCGTGGTGGACGACATGCAGACGCGTGCCGAACTTTACGACTTCTTGAACTATCATGACTTCGAGCAAAAACTCGACCAGTTATTTAAAAAATAAGTCACCCGATAAGCTAGTGTAGCTTGCGCCTTTGGCGCAAGCATCAATAACAAATTAAGAAGGAATCAAATCATGGCAGATAAAAAACTCAGTGGCGCAGGTTTGCGCGGACAATCAGCAGGCGAAACCGCATTATGTACCGTCGGTAAAACCGGCTCGGGCTTAACCTACCGTGGTTACGACATCAAAGAACTGGCAGAAAAGGTCAGCTTTGAAGAAGTTGCTTATCTTCTGGCCAAAGGCGAACTGCCGACTCAGTCACAGTTAGATGAATACCGCAAGCGTTTGAAATCGCTGCGTGTGTTACCGCAAGAAGTGAAAGACGTGCTTGAGCGGATTCCGAAAACAGCCCACCCGATGGACGTCATGCGTACCGGTTGCTCGATGCTGGGTAACTTAGAAACCGAAACCAGCTTCGATCAGGCGGATGACCATATTGAACGCATGCTGGCGACGTTCCCTGGCATCGTCCTGTATTGGTACCGTTTTACCCACGACGGCGTACGTATCGACACGGACTCAGAAGAAGATTCTATTGGTGCACATTTCCTGCGTCTGTTGCACGACAAAGCACCGTCTCAGTTGCACGCCGACGTCATGAACACCTCGTTGATTCTTTATGCAGAGCATGAGTTTAATGCATCAACCTTTACCGCGCGCGTATGTGCATCAACGCTATCGGATATCCATTCTTGTGTGACCGGTGCCATCGGTTCCTTGCGTGGACCTTTGCACGGTGGTGCAAACGAAGCCGCGATGGAACTGATCGAAAACATGAAAGATGCTGACGATGCTGAAAAAACCCTGATGGGGATGCTGGAGCGTAAAGAAAAAATCATGGGCTTCGGTCATGCCATCTACCGTGAATTCGACCCTCGCAATGACATCATAAAAGCGTGGTCGAAGAAACTGTCTGAAGAAGTTGGCGACAGCCGCCTGTACGATGTGTCTGTGCGTTGTGAAGAAGTGATGTGGCGCGAGAAGAAACTGTTCCCGAATGCGGATTTCTTCCATGCCTCAGCCTACAACTACATGGGCATTCCAACCAAACTGTTTACCCCTATCTTTGTTATGTCACGAGTGACCGGCTGGACCGCGCACGTAAAAGAACAGCGCGCCAACAACCGTATCATCCGTCCATCAGCGGACTACACGGGTCCAGAAGCCCGTCCGGTGCCGGCCATCGGCGATCGCTAATTTGCTGTTAACAAACAGGTAGAGTTGTATGAATTCTGAATACCGTAAAACGCTAAACGGTACCACGCTCGAGTATTTCGATACTCGGGCAGCCGTTGAAGCGATTGAACCCGGCGCCTACGATAAATTGCCTTATACGTCGCGGGTGTTAGCAGAAAATCTGGTGCGTCGTTGTCCACCGGAAATTTTGACACAATCCCTCGAGCAGTTAATTTATCGTAAACGCGAACATGATTTTCCATGGTTTCCGGCACGCGTTGTTTGTCATGACATTTTAGGTCAGACGGCGTTGGTGGATTTGGCCGGTCTGCGTGATGCCATCGCTGAGAAGGGCGGTGATCCGGCCAAAGTGAACCCGGTAGTACCGACGCAGTTGATCGTCGACCACTCGCTCGCCGTTGAACACGCCGGTTTTGAAAAAGACGCCTTCGAAAAGAACCGTGCGATTGAAGACCGTCGCAACGACGACCGTTTTCATTTTATTAACTGGACCAAAACCGCGTTTAAAAACGTGGATGTTATTCCGCCCGGTAACGGCATCATGCACCAGATCAACCTGGAGAAGATGTCGCCGGTGGTGCAAGTTCGCGATAACGTCGCGTTTGTCGACACCTGTGTTGGTACAGACAGCCACACCCCGATGGTGGACGCGCTGGGCGTGATTTCGGTCGGTGTTGGCGGCTTAGAAGCTGAAAGCGTGATGCTTGGCCGCGCATCCTACATGCGCCTGCCGGACATCGTCGGTGTCGAATTAACCGGGAAGTTACGTCCGGGCATCACCGGTACCGACTTGGTATTGGCATTAACCGAGTTCTTGCGCCGCGAGCGCGTGGTGGGTGCCTACCTGGAATTCTTTGGAGAGGGTGCTGACGCACTGACGGTTGGTGATCGTGCAACCATCTCCAATATGACTCCGGAGTACGGTGCAACGGCGGCGATGTTCTATATCGACGAGCAGACCATTGATTACCTGAAACTGACGGGTCGTGATGATGACCAGGTTGCGCTGGTTGAGAAATTTGCGAAAGAAACGGGTCTGTGGAGTGACAGCCTGAAGCATGTTGAGTACGAACGTGTGCTGCGTTTTGACCTGTCGAAGGTTGAACGTAATCTGGCCGGACCGTCGAACCCGCACGCGTTGTTGCCGGCGGCTGAATTAAGTGCTCGTGGCGTTGCCAAGCACATCGAGCAGCCCGAAGACGGCAAAATGCCTGATGGTGCCGTTATCATTGCGGCGATCACCAGCTGTACCAATACCAGTAACCCTCGTAATATGATTGCGGCTGGCCTTATTGCCCGCAACGCCAATAAGCTGGGACTAACCCGTAAACCGTGGGTAAAATCCTCGTTAGCACCGGGTTCGAAAACCGTAAAAATGTACCTGGAAGAAGCGGAGCTGCTACCAGAGCTGGAGAGTCTGGGCTTTGGCGTGGTCGCGTTTGCCTGTACCACGTGTAATGGTATGAGTGGGGCGTTGGATCCGAACATCCAACAGGAAATCATCGACCGTGACTTGTTCTCGACGGCGGTGCTGTCGGGTAACCGGAACTTTGACGGCCGTATTCACCCGTATGCCAAACAGGCTTTCCTGGCTTCACCACCCTTGGTGGTCGCCTACGCCATTGCCGGAACCATTCGCTTTGATATCGAAAAAGACGTTCTGGGCTATGATCCCGATGGTAATCCGGTGACGCTGAAAGATATTTGGCCAAGCGATGAAGAAATTGACCAAATCGTCAAACAAAGCGTTAAGCCGGAGCAGTTCCGCAAAGTTTATGACCCGATGTTTAACCTGAGCGTGGACTACGGTGATAAGACCAACCCACTGTACGACTGGCGTCCAATGAGCACCTATATTCGCCGGCCGCCATACTGGGAAGGTGAATTTGTCAGTGAGAACACGCTGAAAGGACTGAGACCGTTAGCGGTACTGGGTGATAATATCACCACCGATCACTTGTCGCCGTCGAATGCCATCATGGCCGACAGCGCCGCCGGAGAGTACCTGGCGAAAATGGGTGTGCCGGAAGAAGACTTTAACTCCTACGCCACCCACCGTGGCGATCACTTGACCGCGCAGCGCGCAACCTTCGCGAATCCGAAGCTGTTTAACGAAATGGTTCGCGATGAGAACGGCGAGGTGATACAGGGCTCGCTGGCGCGGATCGAGCCGGAAGGCCAAGTGGTGCGTATGTGGGAAGCCATTGAGCACTATATGGAGAAGAAGCAACCGCTGATCATTGTTGCCGGTGCCGATTATGGCCAGGGTTCCTCACGGGACTGGGCGGCGAAAGGTGTACGCCTGGCCGGCGTCGAGGTGATTGTGGCGGAAGGCTTCGAACGGATCCATCGTACCAACCTGATTGGTATGGGCGTTCTACCGTTGCAGTTCGAAGCGGGTACCACGCGTAAAACGCTGAACATCGACGGAACCGAAACCTTTGATGTGAAAGGCACGCCTGCCGCCGGTGCCGAATTGACCTTGGTTATTCATCGTGCCAATGGCGAGCAGTTGGAGGTGCCGGTTCAATGCCGTCTGGACACCAAAGAAGAGGTTTCTATCTACGAAGCCGGTGGTGTTCTGCAGCGCTTTGCCCAGGACTTTTTAGAAGCCGAGGCTGTTTAAGGAGTCGTCGTATGGCACATAAACCGCAAATTAAGATTCCCGCCACCTATATGCGTGGCGGTACTTCCAAGGGCGTATTCTTTCGGCTGCAGGATCTTCCCGAAGCAGCGCAGCAACCGGGTGCGGCCCGTGATGCGGTGTTGTTGCGGGTGATCGGCAGTCCGGATCCTTACGCTAAGCACACCGATGGCATGGGCGGAGCCACCTCAAGCACCAGTAAAACGGTGATTGTTTCAAAAAGCACTCAACCCGGACACGATGTGGACTATCTGTTTGGTCAGGTATCCATTGATAAACCCTTTGTTGACTGGAGTGGTAACTGCGGCAATCTGTCGTCAGCAGTGGGGCCTTTCGCCATTGCAAACGGTTTGATTGATGCGGATAAAATCCCTCAAAACGGTATCTGTGAGGTTCGTATCTGGCAGGCCAATATCGGTAAAACCATCGTCAATAAGGTTCCGATCAGCAACGGTGAAGTTCAGGAAACCGGCGATTTCGAACTGGACGGCGTTACCTTTCCGGCAGCCGAGATTGCGGTTGAATTTATGGATCCGTCAGCAGACGGCGAGTCGATGTTTCCGACCGGCAATTTGATCGACGAGTTGGACGTTCCGGGTGTCGGTAAGCTCAAAGCGACCCTGATTAATGCCGGTATTCCGACCATCTTCCTGAATGCCGAGGATATTGGTTACAGCGGTACTGAGTTGCAGGAAGCCATTAATGGTGATGAGGCTGCGCTGGAGCGTTTTGAAACCATTCGCGCTTATGGCGCGGTTAAAATGGGGCTGATTAACGACGTCAGTGAGGCAGCGGCGCGGCAGCACACACCGAAAGTGGCGTTTGTCGCACCACCGAAAGGCTATGCCGCATCCAGTGGCAAGGTCGTCGAAGCGAACGAAATTGACTTACTGGTGCGTGCCATGTCGATGGGCAAATTGCATCATGCGATGATGGGCACCGCTGCTGTAGCCATTGGCACAGCCGCAGCAATTCCCGGAACCACGGTTAATCTGGCCGCCGGTGGTGGCGATCGTACCCTGGTTAATTTTGGTCATCCGTCGGGCACGCTGCAGGTTGGCGCGGAATGTAAACAGGTAAACGGGCAGTGGACAGCCGTTAAAGCCATCATGAGCCGCAGCGCGCGGGTATTGATGGAAGGCCATGTGCGCATACCCGGTGACGTACTCTAGGTCGCGCTCTGGCGCGACCATTCGGAGTATTGATGAAAAAATAATGCAACAAAGCACCCAGATAAAACTACTGAAAACAGCAATGATTACCGGTATCACTCTGATTTTACTGGGTCATGTTGTTCTTATTGTCACGTTTGGCAATGACAACATTGATTTTCGTGGTTACATTCTGGGTGCTGCTATGAATGCGGTCGGGATTATTCTCTCGCTACCGACAAAAATTTATCTCACACTGCTGCTGATGGAACGCGAGGAGCGTGATAATAAAAATACGCATTGGCAGGATAGAATAAAGTAACCCACCATAATGTTCAGTCAGCGTAACCCCATGGCGTAGGTGGTGTGTCGACCGGTGAGGTCAAATCAAAATCGACCCGGAATTCCCGCCCTTCACGGATCAGCCGATAGGTGAAGGTATCTTCTGCAATGTACATTTGCCAAATATTACGGTTGGATTCCGGTGCGCCCAGTTCAATAAACAGCTCTTTCGAATAAGCATCAGCCGGGAACGATTGAGCGCTCGCGTAGCCGCGCTCAACCGTATGACCCCCGTACATGGTCAGCGGATCGTAATTACCGTCGGGCTGACGGTGGTCGTGTTTTAGACTGATGCCGGAACCGGTTTGCGTGAGGATCCAGGTGCGCGAATGATCATCACCAACGTGAAACGGAATTTCAATGCGTTGGTCACCACATTTGCGTACGTGCATAATGAGCGGGCCTTCAAAGCCGTCACTGGCCGGCGTATCGACCGTCACTTCGCCGGCAAATGCTTTACCACAATGTTGATTAATCGCCGCAAAAAAATCGGCCTGAGCCTGAGTCGTCACTCGCGGAGCCGGCTTTACCACCTGTTGAGCCGCGACCGGCAGACTCGCGCAAGTAATCAAAGCAGACGCCATCAATATCAATTTGTTCATGTTTAACCCAATAGCTGATCGTAGATTGAATCATGTTACCGGTTTAACGCTGACATGAACACGTGCACCTGACCAGTTTTTTTACGGATTATTTGCTTAAGCGTCGGCCGTTTTAAACTCCATCGCCAAATCCTGTAGGGTGCGGGCGGCTTTGGCCTGATCCTGGGTGACTGCCTGGATTTCCTGAGAGCCGGTTAAGGTCAGTAACGACACCTCATTGACCGATTCCATGTTATTGGCAATGTCTTTAGTGACCGCAACTTGCTCTTCCGAGGCTGTTGCGATCTGCGTGGACATCTCGGAAATACTGGTGATGTCGGCGGCAATAATCTGGAACGCATTATCCAGTTCGCGCGCCTGCTCCTCGGTTGCCTGTGCAATTGACTGGCTTTGGTTAACGCTGTCATAAGCGTTGTCCGACAGTGAACGGAAGCTTGCTAACATCTCAGCAATCTCGTTGGTTGAGTTACGGGTCTGGCTGGCTAACTGTCGTACTTCGTCCGCAACGACCGCAAAACCACGACCATGTTCACCGGCTCGGGCCGCTTCAATGGCCGCATTGAGGGCCAGTAGATTGGTTTGTTCAGCCACATTGTTAATCACATCGATGACGCGGTTGATATCAACGCTACGGGTTTGTAATTGCGTAATGACCTCTCCGACATGGCCGATGGCCTGTGCCAGCGCGCGTACTGATGTGATGCTTTCGCGCACTGCGGCAGCGCCTTTTTCTTTACTCTGCAGTGAATTGTCCGCCGCATCAGCAACGCGTTGGATGTGTTCACTGATCTCTTCTGCTGTCGTACTCATTTCTTCGGTCGCGGTCGCAACCTGTTCAATCTGCTTTTGCTGTTTGCCAATTTGTTCGGCATTTTGTTCCGCTGTCGAACTGGTTTCCTCGGTCGCGGTGGCAAGCTGAACACTCATTTGGTCAATTTTCTGCAGCGAATCGCTGAATTTAGCCAGCAACTCGTTAAATGCTTTACCGATCCGGCCGAGCTCGTCTGCGCTTTTACTTTCCACGCGACGACGCAAATCCTTGTGAGTCATGACGAAATCGATACCGCGCAGTAGTTCCGACACCTGGCTGTAGATACCACGCAGAATTAATACCGTTAGCGCAATAATCACCAGGATGACGGTGATGGTCAGCAGCGACATAATCACCAATGACTGCAGCGTCTGTTCGCCGGTTTGCTTGACCTGAGCGCTGACACTGGCGAGAACCTGCTGATTTTTGCTGTGTATTAACGAAATATAACGGGTGCTGGCGTCAAACCACTGGCGGCTGTCGACACGCTCAAAAACCTGACGATCGGTGAGCTGCGCGCGGAGCTGATTCACGGCGTTAAGTTCTGCCGACGTTCTCAGTGCATCAATCGTCTGCTGTAACTCGGCGTTCGCGATGTAATAGGCATTATCGATGAGCGCCTGTTGTTGACCGGCATAGTGTTGCAAATCGGTCAGGTGGTCAATGGTAAATTGTTTTCCCGCCAGGTACGCAGCAATACTGGCGCGCTCCCGGCCGGCTGATTCGGCAGCGTTGGCAATTAACGAATAAATACTCAGTTGGCGGACGACCTGAGCGTCCGTTGACGCGCTGACAACGTCATCAATCAGACCCATGACGGAACTGATCAGCTGAGTGTAGTTACGCAGCATGGCAGAGCGTTGCATGGAACCACTGTCGATTTGACGGCGCCAGTCATCAAGGGCGATGGTTTGTAACTTATCGATACGCGCCTGGGTTTGTGGGGTTAAGTCCAGCGTCTGCGCTATTTGTCGTGCACTGGCGATAAACTGCTGGATGGCGTCGCGAGTCTGCTGGCGTTGCTGTCGCAACTGTTGGACGTTATCACTGGCAAAGCCTGACGCCATGGTCAATGCGCTTAAGCCGCGCTCGCGTTGTAATGCGGTAATCACCGGTGCGCTGGCCACCGTAAGATCGGCAAAGCGCTCGACGGTTTGTGCTTCCTGGTAACGGTTGTAAGTGGTTAGTACATTGCTTGCGGCCAGAATGATCATAAGCAACAGGGTGGGCAATACCAACAGTAGCAGTTTATTGCGCATGGAAAGATTTCGTAACCAGTTCATAGTCCCTCTTGCTCTGGCGTTACTAAATGACCCCATAGGATACAACAGGGTATCTCAATGCGTCACTTAGGTTTCGTGGGTAACCCCAGGGAGGTATAGACTAGGGTAACCAAATCTGGCCGAGTGGGGTGTCGGCGTCGTAATGGTGGGCAATTTGTGCCTGCAATAATTCGCCACAGGCTAAGGCATCAGTCAGGGCGTCGTGTGGCGCGTAAAATGGCAGGTTATAACGGTCACGGCTGTCGGCCAGTCGAATAGAGGCGGGCTTTTTACCAGTGATCTTATCCCACAGGCTGCGCCGGGTCCGGTGAAACCGTGCTTCGATCGCCATGGTGTCGATGACGGGGAAATGAATCGTCTCCTTAAGGCGCTCGACAAAAGCATCCTGTAAAAATGGCCGTTCGATGCCCGCGTAATGCACCACCCAGACTTTACCGGCTACGGCTTCCAGCAACGGTTCAATAATGTTTGAGAGATCCGGTGCTTCGGCAATGGCGCTGTGGGTAATACCGTGGATGGTAATGGACTCTTCGGTAAGGCTACGACGCGGTTTAACAATCCATTGTTGGGCCTCATTGAGGTGTATACGTTGTTGCGTCATTGGGATAACGGCAATACTGATGATGCCGTGCTGTCTGGGATCAAGACCGGTGGTTTCGAAATCCACCGCAACCATTGGCACCTCTTTGATCGGTGTTTCAGCGGCTGCGATACCCTGTTGATAAAACCGTTTTAAGGCCGGATGTTTGGCGCGCTGAGCCAGATCAGCGAAGCGTTTAGGCCAATTAAACGGCTGGCGGTCATGCTGTTTATCCTTTTGTGGGGCTAAATACAGCATATTAGTTCCCCGAATAGCGATAACGCAGGTATTTTTGCGCATTACTGAGAATTTGGAAGGCGTCCTTGAGGTTTTTCCGCTCAAAATCGGACAGGTCTTCCGGTGCGACGTTATTGTCGGGAATCTCACCGGCTTCAAGTGCCAGCGCCTGATGGCGAATGCGTACCATAGAAATTAACTCCAGCGCATCGCGCAAATCCGGGCCCCGGCCTTTGGGTAAAATATTGGCTTTCACAATGTCTTCGAGACGAGCGAACGAGTTGCGCTGGGCTGAGCCAATCGCCAGTGCATGCACCCGAATCAAATCCGCGACCGGGCCGGTTCCACGACGTTTGGTGTTGATGCTGTCGCGGTGTTTACCGTCCTTTTCCATGACAAAATCTTTGAAAAAGCCGAGGGGTGGCGTACGGTTCAATGCGTTTCTCGCCATTGAGCCGAGGAAACGTTTGTTGCGCGGTGCTTTCTCGCGAATTAAACGGTTTAATGCATCAGCGAACTGGGTTTCACCATGGACGCCGTCTAAGTCAAAGAAAATTGAAGAATGCAATAACTTCTTCGGCGACGGATTCTCAATCCAATCCGTGAAATAACGCTTCCAATGAGAGAGCGGCTGCCGCCATTCACGGTTGGTCGCCATGATATCACCGGTACAATAAGTGTAGCCGCAGGCATTGAGGCCGTCGGAGACGAACTGTGCGATATTCAGGAAATACTCGTCATGCTCGATGGGATCGAACCGGTCGTCCAGAATCATGGCGTTGTCCTGATCGGTCACCACCGTTTGTTCATCGCGGGCCATTGAACCTAACGCGAGAAAACAGTAGGGCACCGGCGGAGGGCCGTATTCCTGCTCCGCCAGTTCCAGCAGGCGTTGTTTAAAACTACGGCCAATGGTTGCCATGGCAGAGCCGATCATGCGCGAATTGGCATCTTCCTCGACCATCCGCACAAAACTTCTGTGCACGTCCGGAACCAGTTGCGACAGCTCTTCAATACTGTTTTGTTTGAAGATACTGGATACCACAAATAGACTGCTTTGCGATTCATGCCGGGCAACGTCGGACAAGGCGATAACCCCAGCGACCTTGCTGCGGTTAAGCACCGGTAAATGGTGTAAGTTAGTGCGCAGCATGGTCAACAGGGCTTCAAATACCCGTTGGTCGTGCTGTACGAAAACCAAATCGCTGGACATAATGTCAGCAACTGGCGCGGCAGGATCCTTGTCACTGGCAAGCACGCGTTTGCGCAGATCTTTGTCGGTAATGATACCTACCGGCTTATCGCGCTGAGTCTCATCGTAGATGAGCAGTGATGACACTTTTTCGTCGGTCATTTTGACAGCGGCTTCGCGAATAGAGGCACTTTTATCGATCGCTACCGGTTCACGACCAATGAGCTTTTCGACACGGGCAGACAGCAAACTGTTGCGGCTTTCACGCTCTTTTACGGCATGGCTGACACGACGGTGCTCTTCCACCTCGACGGCATCGGCAAAGGCATCGTATTGGTCGTATAGGCGATTAAACAGCTCGCCGGGAATGTAGTAGATTAACGTGTCTTCAATGGTTTTCACCGGATAGCGGACACGCCCTTTACGCAGTAGCCCGGCTTCACCAAAAAAACCGCCCTCGGTGAGTCGGTTAAATAACTCGCCATTGCGTTGATAGGTTTCGATGGAACCGCTGCGAATCACATGCAAAGAGTCAATCAGCTGATTGAACTCCAGTATCTGTGTTCCTGCTTTGAAGTAGCCGACGCTGGTGTGCTGAGCGACAATGCTGAGTTCTTCTTCGGGCAGTTCATTAAAGGGTGGAAATCGGCGTAGAAAATTGAGGATTTCGACGTGCTCAGCTTCCATATAAGCACCTTAAGTAGGTGCGACACCCAACGCTGGGTGTCGCTTTTTCGATTATTTGCTGGTTTTACCAACTCGCGGTTCAGAACGCAAGCCCTGAACAACCGCAAAACAGGAGGCCAATAACACAATAGTGAATGGCAAGCCCGCTGACACGGCCATGGCTTGTAAGGCAACCAGTCCGCCACCGAGGATGAGGGCAATGGCTACCAGACCTTCAAAAGTACACCAGAACACGCGTTGTGGTACCGGTGCTTCAACTTTACCACCGGCACTGATGGTATCAATCACCAGTGAACCAGAATCCGACGAGGTGATAAAGAACACCATGACCAGAATGATACCGATGAACGACGTAATACCGGTCCACGGTAATCCCTCGAGCATGACGAACAATTGCAATGCCAGTTCTGCATCAGCAATTTCTTTCGCGCCGGCCAGGAATTGATCCATGGCTGCGGTACCGAACACGGTCATCCAGAAGACACAGGCAACCGATGGAATGATCAACACCGATATCAGGAACTCACGCACGGTACGACCACGTGAAACCCGCGCGATAAACATACCGACAAACGGTGACCATGCAATCCACCACGCCCAATAGAAGGCCGTCCAACCGGTGACAAAGTTCTTATCTTCCCGGCCGAATGGGTTTGACAGTGCCGGCAACTCGACTAAATACGCGCCCAGGTTGTTAAAGAAGCCCATGAAAATAGCAACGGTAGGGCCGACAATGATGACGAACAACATCAGTAGCGCCGCCAATAGCATGTTGGCTTGCGACAGACGCTGAACACCGGCTTCAAGACCAGCCAATACAGACATCAGTGCAACCGCGGTAATACCAATAACCAGTAATACCTGAGTGGTTTCACCTTTTGGCAGGTCAAACAGGAAGTTAAGACCGGCGGCGGCTTGCGATGCCCCCAAACCAAGCGATGTCGCGAGGCCAAACAGCGTTGCTAAGATGGCAATGATGTCAACGATGTGACCTGGCCAGCCCCATACGCGCTCACCCAGAATCGGATAAAAAATTGAGCGGATGGTCAGCGGCAGACCTTTGTTGAACGAGAACAATGCCAGTCCCAATGCCAAAATGGCATAAATGGCCCACGGGTGCAGTGCCCAGTGGAAAATGGTGGCCGCCATGCCCAGCCGCATTGCTTCGGCTTCGTTACCGCCGGCACCGCCAAGTGGCGCCCAGTCGGTGCGCACACCGTCTTCCATACTGGTGCCGCCCAATGCCGTACTAAAATGTGACATCGGTTCGGAGACACCGTAAAACATCAGACCAATACCCATACCGGCGGCAAACAGCATCGAAAACCAGCCAAGGTATGAGAAGTCCGGCGTCGCTTCAGTACCACCCAATCGCACGCGTCCTAGCGGTGTAAATATCAATACGATAGCGAGGATGACAAAAATATTGGCGGCAATAATAAAGAACCAGTCAAGGTTACCGGTTAACCAGTTGCGCATGCCGGTAAACATCGGTTCGGCGCTGTTCTGAAACATCAGTGTCAGCAACACGAACGCGACAATGGCTAAACCGGAAATGGCGAAAACTCGGTTATGAAAGTCCAGTCCAAACGGACCGATTTTCATCACCACGTTGTCTTGTCCTACTTGGTAGTCGGTGTTGATGGGATTGACCTCACCGTCCGGAATCATGGGGTCATTTGCCTGGCGCTCGCGCTCCAGATCTTTTTCTCCGGCGAGCACTTCTTCTTCTTTTTTGGTCATTCCTTATCCCCTTTGTAATAAGTGTAAACAATACTACGCAAACTATTCTAAATAGATTACATAGGTTTACAAATTCAGTATAGAGGGGGACCGATAGATCTCAATGAATTTTTTACAAAACGCTAGCCCATTTAACAGTCAGCGTTGCCTTTTTGAACAATTTTCCGATTGGCCTGTTCGATGCGGCGGTTGAGCTGCTCGAAGCGTTCCGCTTCCTGATCGGTAAAGTCAAATTCGAGGTAACTGTTTTTGCCCGGAGCCAGATAATCGTAGCGTTGTTCAAGTTTGGTAATGGCACTCATACAGATGCGCTGCTGGTCGGCCAGTTGTTCAATTTTGTTTGCCAGTTGTTCAAGCTTATGCAGATAATCCTCGGCCGCGCGCGGAAACTCGCACGAGCTCAAGGAGAGCACAAAAAGTACAATGATTGACCGTTGTTGAACGCGCATGTTTCGCCTTGTTTAAGGATGACACTTTACCGCTATGCCTCATTGAGTTTAGGCGAAAGTGGGCGTTGTCCAATGAGTCTTACCGATTTTTTACAAATAATCACCGAACTAACGGTGATAAATGTTCGGAGTTATAGGTAATGGATAAACAGCTGATGCAGGCTTATCAAGCCACCAACTATGTTATCGACACTCAACCGCCGGTTACGGTTCGCATCGGTCAGTCGGCGCGTGCGCTACTTAAAAGCGCAACAGCTATTCGGTCGCTCAGTATCATTACCGGTTATAACCCGCGCAGTCATAGGGTTTCCGACGCGGTTAATGCCGCTGCACACCAACGCCTGCGAACGGCAATCCATGCGGTGCCCGGCGCTGACATCATGGCGACCAGTGTGGCACAGGATCCAAATCAACAATGGCCCGATGAAAGAGGGTTTTTGGTTGCTAATTTATCGATGGAGGCGTTAAGTGTGTTGGCCAGAGGGTTTGATCAGCATGCGG
The DNA here is from genome assembly GCF_003987185.1 of Idiomarina aquatica. Lineage (GTDB taxonomy): Bacteria > Pseudomonadota > Gammaproteobacteria > Enterobacterales > Alteromonadaceae > Idiomarina > Idiomarina aquatica. The sequence continues at coordinate 333,826 of NZ_PIPS01000002.1, forward strand.
TCGTGTGGATGCCAGCGCCGGAGTTCATCGCTGAAGTCGTTGTCGTTGACTCATCCATCGCTTGAGTCGATTAAAACGACCGCTTTAATTACTTTGGTCAATTGCTTAGCAGCTGTTATAAATCTAATTACGGTTTACTGACGTAGCTAATCGTCAGCATCAACGAATTTTAGACAACGATTTAAACAACAAAGGAAGGAATCATATGAGTGCAGGTAAATGCCCAATCATGCACGGGAGCATGACCAATGAAGGCAAAAGCAATACCCATTGGTGGCCGAACGCGCTAAAACTGGAAATTCTGCGGCAGCACGACAGAAAAGCAAATCCAATGGACGAGGATTTTAATTACGCTGAAGAATTTAAAAAAATCGATCTGGAAGAATTAAAGCAAGACCTTAAAGACCTGATGACAGACAGCCAGGACTGGTGGCCGGCTGACTGGGGTCACTACGGCGGTCTAATGATTCGTATGGCCTGGCACTCGGCAGGCTCTTATCGATTGGCCGATGGCCGCGGTGGCGGCGGTACCGGCAACCAACGCTTTGCGCCGTTGAACAGTTGGCCGGACAACGTCAGCCTCGACAAAGCGCGGCGGTTACTGTGGCCGATCAAGAAAAAGTACGGCAACAAATTGTCATGGGCCGACTTGTTTATTTTAGCCGGTAACATGGCGTATGAGTCGATGGGTTTGAAAACCTTTGGATTTGCCGGTGGGCGTGAGGACATTTGGCATCCCGAAGAAGATATTTACTGGGGCAGCGAGAAAGAATGGTTGGCTGAAACCAAAAATCGCTACAGCTCGGATGAACAACGTGAATCGCTGGAAAATCCATTAGCGGCCGTGCAAATGGGGCTTATTTACGTGAACCCTGAGGGCGTTGACGGTAATCCGGATCCGATGAGAACCGCTCAGGATGTCCGTGAGACCTTTGCCCGTATGGCCATGAACGACGAAGAAACCGTTGCCTTAACGGCCGGGGGGCATACCGTCGGTAAATGTCACGGTAACGGCAAGGAAGAAAATCTGGGACCAGAACCGGAAGCTGCCGATGTCGAAGAGCAAGGTTTCGGGTGGCGCAACAGCGGCGGTAAAGGTATGGGCCGTGATACCGTGACCAGCGGCATCGAAGGCGCGTGGACCACCAACCCAACCCAATGGGATAACGGCTACTTCTACTTGCTGTTTAATTACGAGTGGGAGTTGAAGAAAAGCCCAGCGGGAGCCTGGCAATGGGAACCCATCGACATTAAGGAAGAAGATAAGCCCGTTGATGTCGAAGATCCGTCTATTCGGCATAACCCGATCATGACCGATGCCGACATGGCAATGAAGGTGGATCCGGCGTATCGCAAAATAGCCGAGAAGTTTTATAACGATCCGGATTACTTTGCTGATGTGTTTGCGCGTGCCTGGTTCAAGTTAACGCACCGCGATTTGGGACCCAAAGATCGTTATTTGGGGCCGGATGTGCCGGCGGAAGATTTAATCTGGCAGGACCCGATTCCAAAAGTCGATTATCAGTTGAGCGACACCGAGGTTGATGGTATTAAACAGCAGTTGCTTGACAGTGGCCTCAGCTCATATGAATTGATCTCTACGGCCTGGGACAGCGCGCGTACCTTCCGCGGTTCAGATTATCGTGGCGGCGCTAACGGTGCACGTATTCGTTTGGCACCACAGAAAGACTGGCACGGTAATGAGCCGGAGAAACTGCAACGAGTATTGCAGGTACTGGAAGAGGTTCGCCAGTCGCTCGATAAAGACGTCAGCATTGCTGATTTGATCGTGCTCGGTGGCACGGCGGCGGTGGAAAAAGCCGCTAAAGATGCCGGTTACGATATTCGAGTACCGTTCACGCCGGGACGCGGTGATGCAACCGATGAGATGACCGATGCCGAGAGTTTTGCACCGCTGGAGCCATTGCATGACGGTTATCGTAACTACCTGCAGAAAGACTATCAGGTGCCGGCTGAAGAGCTACTGCTCGATCGCACTCAGTTGATGGGCTTGACGGCGCCGGAGATGACCGTGCTGATTGGTGGTATGCGCGCGTTGGGCGCGAATTACGGTGAATCCAAACAGGGCGTGTTTACCGATCGTGTTGGTGTGTTAACCAATGATTTCTTTGTTAACTTAACCGACATGAATAACGTTTGGAAAAAAGCGGGTGATCATTACGAAGTACGCGACCGTAAGACCGGCGAGGTTAAGTGGACGGCGTCACGGGTGGATCTGGTGTTCGGTTCCAACTCAATTCTGCGCTCGTATTCGGAGCTGTACGCGCAGGACGACAACCAGGAGAAGTTTGTAAAAGACTTCGTCAAAGCCTGGGTGAAAGTAATGGATGCCGATCGCTTTGATGTTTAAGGCACTTTAAACAGCCACTAACGGTTAGGCCTCGTCTGGAGCGGGGCCTACCGAACAACGCTCAATCACACGCGGTTCAAACACCGTTTGAATCGCGTCTACTTTTTGGTCATAAACGCGTTTTAGGATTAACTGCGCCGCCATTTCCCCCATACCTCCGACCGGATAATTTACAGTCGTCAGTTTTGGATGGGTATAGTGTGAAAAGTTCACGTTATCAAAACCCATAATCGACAAATCCGCCGGTAACTCACGGCCAAGCTCGCGTGCCGCTGTCAGCGCACCGGCCGCCATTTCGTCGTTGGCACAAACCAATGCGGTAATTGACGGATCATTCTCTAACAGGATACGGGCGCCGGTTTCACCGCTTTTCTCATGGTAGTCGCCCTCATAAAACCGTTGTTCGGAGGGTTCTAAGCCGAACTCTGTCAAGGCTCGAATATGCCCCTTGTAACGCTGGTCGGCGTCGTGCTTCCACATAGGCCCCGAAATATAACCAATGTGTCGGTGACCGTGCTCGAGGATATGCCGAGTTGCGAGATAACCGCCGTGTTGGTTATTTAAGGTAATACAGCGATCGTAAAGCGGAGCGACAAAGCGGTTAATCAAGACAAAACGCACCTTCTTTTGCATTAATTCAACCAAGTAGTCGTCGCTGACTGCCTCAACATGCAGAATAAGGGCATCACAGTTACGGCTTTGTAAAAACGCGATGCTGTCCTTTTCGAGTTTTTCGTCACTGTGGCCGGCGGCAATAATGACGTGTTTGCCCGCCTGTCGAAAACGGTTCTCGATATCGCTGAGCAGGGTACCGAAAAACGGACCATTGAGTTCAGGTACGACAATACCAATACTGTTTGAGCGATTTGAGGCCAGTGACTGTGCCACTGAATTTGGCTGATAGCCTAGTTTCTCGACGGCCGCTAATACTTTGAGTCGTGTTTCCTCGCGTACTGGCGTGTTTTTGTTCAGCACACGCGATACCGTGGCGAGTGATACGCCGGCAAGTTTGGATACTTCGTAAATGGTCGCCATGTTCAGTTTTGCTCCCCTGCATTGAGATCCAGAACTCGGTTAATTTCCTGAACCTTGGGTTGGGTAAGAGTGTACCCGCGCATCACATAAGCGACAAGCAGCGAGGCTAAGGCCGGCAATAAGGCAAAGGCGATCAGAATACCCTGTTGCGTGGCAACGGGTTGTAGCTGATCGGGTACGTAGTTATAAAAGGCTAGCCACCAGCCGGCAATGGCGCCACCGAGTGCCAGACCGAGTTTGATAAAGAAAATAACCGACGAATACACCATACCGGTGGCGCGGACGCCAAATTTCCAGAAACCGTAATCAACCACGTCAGCCATTTTGGCCCACAGCATTGGTGTCCCCATTTGCAGGAAAAAGCCCCAGAAGAAGTACAGTGCGGTAGCCAGCACGAACTGCTCTGCCGGTACCCAGAAGGCGGCTGCGCAGATGATGGCGGAAACAACCTGAATGCTGATATAAGCTGTCACTTTGTCAATGTATCGGGTTATCCATTGGGCACTGGCGCAGCCTAAAATGTTGCCGACCATGCCAATACTTACAAACATCGTCACCATGTCTTCGCGTAACAGGTAGTACTTGACGTAATAAATGGCCAGCGTGTTTTTTAGTGCAATGCCGGTCAGCACCAACAGTGCTGCCAGTGATAAGCGGCGCCACTGTGGGTTGTGCCAGAGTAGTGCCAGCCCTTCCGTTAATTTCATATTGCCGGTATGGCGCGCGGTTAACCGTTCTTTGGTACCGGCAAAGCACAGAATAAAGAGCACCACGCCCAGTGCGCTGAGTACGGCAATGGTCAGCTGATAACCACTGACATTGTCGCCGGCGCCCAGCCATTCGACCAACGGCAGGGTGGTGGTTGTCACCAGTAATCCCCCCAGCATACCGAACACAAATCGATACGACTGCACCGAAACGCGTTCCAGTGGGTCAGCGGTTAAAACGCCGCCTAACGCCGAGTAAGGGATATTAATGGCGGTATAAGCCAGCATTAACAACCCATAGGTGGCGTAGGCATAGACAATTTTGCCGTTGGTGGAAAAGTCGGGTGTGGTAAACGCGAGCACACTGAAAAAAGCAAAAGGTAAGGCCATCCACAATAGGTAAGGACGAAATTGGCCATGGCGAGAACGGGTACGGTCGGTAATCAGCCCCATTAACGGATCAGTGACGGCGTCCAGAAGCCGTACCAGCAAAAACATGGTTCCAACGGCCGCCGCCGGGATACCAAAAACATCCGTGTAAAAAAAAGCCAGAAACAACATAACCGTCTGGAAGATGATGTTGCTGGCAGTGTCGCCTAATCCGTAGGCTACTTTTTCGCGGCGCGTTAACATGGTTCCGTTGCAATCATCTTATGTTTTCTCTCAAGTAAGAGTTGTTGCCAGGCTTTTGCACTGTCTTTAAGGCGTCGTTGTTGCGTTTTAAAATCAACATGCACGATACCAAAGCGCTGGGTGTAACCCTCGGCCCATTCAAAATTGTCCATCAGGCTCCAAATGAAGTAGCCACGAATATCAACCCCTTGCTGCATACTTTGCTCGACTGCCGTCAAATGCTGCTGGAAATAGTCGATGCGCTGTGGGTCATGAATGTTGCCATCGATGACCGGATCCGGGTAAGCCGCACCGTTTTCTGTGATGTAAATCGGAGGCAGATTCGCATAGGTCTTTGTAAGCTCTGTCAGGATCTCTGTCAAGCCCTGCGGATAGACTTCCCAGCCCATGGTGGTAAGTCCATCACCGCTCGGCGGGATGTCTTTGAACCAGCCATTTTCGGTGCCTTTGAAGGTAGTGCGGGTGTAATAGTTAACGCCGAGGAAATCGATCGGCCTGGCGATCACCGCCATATCACCGTCGATAATTTCAGGCCGCTCTTCGGGCTGTAACTGTTGTAACAGGTCCGGGTAGCTGCCCTGTAACAGCGGTTGTAGATACCAGAGGTTATGGTAGGCGTGTGCCTGTTTGGCGGCACGTTTATCCTGCTCAGCAGCGGAAGCCGCATGACAGGGGCTGAAATTCAGCACAATACCGTGTTGCGCCTGTGGTGCGTGTTGACGGAGTTTGGGCAGGGCCAGGCCGTGTGCCAGCAGAATATGGTGCGCCGCCTGGCGGCCATTCTTGCGACGGTTACCGGGCTGTGGTCCCGGCGCATGAATACCGGCTTCATAGCCCAGGTAAGCACTGCAAAAAGGTTCGTTGATGGTGGCGTAACTGGCTACCGAGTTACCAAGCGCTTGTGCGACCGCCTCGGCGTATTCGGCAAAGCGATAAGCCGTTTCGCGATTAAGCCAGCCGCCTCTATCCTCTAAATACTGCGGTAAGTCCCAGTGGTATAGGGTAACGTGGGTTTTGATACCGCGGCTGGCCAGTGCTTGTACAAGCTTGCGATAGAATTGCAGCCCCTGTTGATTTATGCTTTCATCTTCGTTGATAACTCGTCCCCAGGCAATCGATAAGCGATACGCATCGACACCGAGGCTGGCAATCAGTTCGACATCCTGTTGCCAGTATTTGACGTGTTCGCAGGCGTGATCACCGTTACTGTTGTCTTTGATTGTGCCGGTCTGGCGACAAAAGGTATCCCAAATGCAGGTGGCTCGCCCGTCGCTGTCGCCTTCGATTTGAAAGGAAGACGTAGCCACCCCAAACACAAAATCGGACGTTAATAAGGGGGATCGATCATTAATCGTTATTTTTTTCATATTCACCTGCGAAATAAACGGGTTTTCATTGCGAAACGAATCAAATATGCTATACATGAAAGCGCTTACATCATAGTAGATGGTGTTTTAACCATCGTCAAAAAAATAAAATAATATTAAGAGGGAATTATGACAACGCCGCAAACCTCGGCGCTAGTAGGCGAGGGCAGCGATAACAACTATCGTTTTGCTCTGACTGCGCTCACTTCGCTATTTTTTATTTGGGGATTCATTACCTGTCTCAATGATATTCTGATTCCATACCTGCGTTTATTGTTCGACCTGAACTACACGCAGTCGATGTTGATCCAGTTCTGTTTCTTCGGAGCCTATTTCATTATTTCAATTCCGGCCGGGTTAATGGTCGGAAAAATTGGTTATAAGATGGGGATTGTCACCGGGCTGTTAATTGCCGGTGCAGGCTGCGTACTGTTTTATCCTGCTGCGATGTTGGAAATTTATGGCCTGTTTTTATTGGCGCTGTTTATTCTCGCCTCCGGCGTGACCATTCTGCAAGTTGCGGCAAACCCATACGTGACCCGACTGGGGCCGGAAAAGACCTCGTCCAGTCGCCTGACCATGACGCAGGCATTCAACTCGCTGGGCACCACCGTGGCACCGTTTTTTGGCGCCTGGTTAATTTTTGGTGGTGTTGCTGATCCGGAAGTATCCGGCGTTAGCAAGGACACGGTATCCCTGCCGTACTTCATTCTGGCAGCGACACTGGTATTGATGGCCATCGTGTTTGTAAAATTAAAATTGCCGGAGATGGGCAAAGTTGACCAAGCCGCGGCGTTACCAACAAAAGGCGGCGCCTGGGGACAAAAGCACTTGGTGCTGGGAGCCATTGGTATCTTTGTTTATGTCGGTGCCGAAGTCGGTATCGGCAGCTTCCTGGCGATCTACCTGTCGCAGTCAGATATCGGCAATATGTCCAGTTCACAAGCATCGCATTACATTTCCTGGTATTTCGGTGGCGCTATGGTGGGCCGATTTATCGGTGCTGCGGTGATGCAGAAGTTTGCCGGTAATCGGGTACTGCTGTTTAACGCCAGTTGCGCGGTTGCATTGGTTGCCATCAGCATGAACAGTTCCGGTGCACTGGCGATGTGGTCGTTGTTGTTCGTCGGTTTGTGTAACTCCATTATGTTCCCGACCATTTTCAGTCTTGCGCTACATAACTTGAAAGAAAGCACCAGTCAGGGCTCCGGCATTTTGTGTCTGGCCATTGTCGGTGGTGCCATTGTGCCGTTGTTGCAGGGTGTGCTGGCGGACATGACCAGTGTCCAATTCGCCTTCATTCTGCCATTGCTGTGTTATGTCTACATTGCGTTTTACGGTTTTCGTGGCCATCGACCGGGTGCCTTCAAACGTATGCTGGATGAAAAGGAGACGGCTTAATGAAGCTTTCGTATCTTTACTCGGCCATTGCCCTGGCAACGACGGCAGTGGCCGGCTGCTCAGACGCGACCAACACCCAAAGCGCCGGCAACGACATTTGGCCGCAGCTTAAGTTACCGGTTGCTCAAGAGCCAACGGTCGAACAACGCATCGATGAGATGCTGGCTAAAATGACACTGGAACAAAAAGTGGCGCAGATGATCCAGCCAGAGATCCGTGACATCACGGTCGAGGACATGCGTAAGTATGGCTTTGGTTCCTATCTTAACGGTGGTGGAGCGTTCCCGAACAACGACAAGTACGCGACACCGCAAGATTGGATTGCACTGGCTGAATCCATGTATCAGGCGTCGGTCGATGACAGCGTTGACGGTATCGATATTCCGACCATGTGGGGCACCGATGCGGTTCACGGCCATAATAACGTAATTGGCGCAACGATTTTTCCGCACAATATCGGTTTAGGGGCTGCGAACAACCCGGATCTTATTGAAGACATTGCCGGTGTCACCGCAACCGAAGTGATGGTAACCGGTATCGATTGGGTGTTTGCGCCGACGGTTGCCGTTGCCCGTGATGTACGTTGGGGGCGCACCTACGAGAGCTACTCGGAAGATCCACAAATCGTGCACGATTATTCGGCAGCAATCGTCAAAGGGTTGCAAGGCGAGGTCGGTAAAAACTTTCTTGATGAACGCCATGTCATCAGTACCGTTAAGCACTTTATTGGCGATGGCGGCACCACCGACGGTATCGACCAGGGCAACACCGAGATTTCGGAACAGGAGTTGTTCGATTACCATGCACAAGGTTACGTCGGCGGTTTGCAGGCCGGCGCACAAACGGTCATGGCCAGCTTTAACAGTTGGAATGGCGAAAAAATTCATGGTGATGAGTACCTGTTAACGGACGTACTTAAAGAAAAAATGGGCTTTGACGGTTTCGTCGTTGGCGACTGGAACGGTCATGGCCAAATTGAGGGTTGTCGCAATGACAACTGTCCACAGGCGGCAAATGCCGGTCTGGATATGTACATGGTGCCAACCCAAGCGTGGAAGCCGCTGTACGAGAACCTGATTGCTCAGGTTAAAGACGGTACGATTAGCGAAGCCCGGGTTGACGATGCGGTGCGCCGTATCCTGCGGGTTAAAATCCGTGCTGGTTTATTTGATAAGCCAAGCCCGGCGCAACGTCCGTTGTCCGGAAAAACCGAGTTAATTGGTGCAGAAGAACATCGAGCAATCGCGCGTCAAGCCGTTCGCGAGTCGTTAGTACTGTTGAAAAATAACGAAAACTTGTTGCCGCTCAATCCCAATCAGCGCATTTTGGTGGCCGGCCCGGCAGCCGATAATATCGGTCAGCAGTCCGGTGGCTGGACCATCAGTTGGCAGGGTACCGGTAACAGCAACGATGACTTTCCGGGCGGCACTTCCATTTATCAGGGCATCGCCGACGCGGTCACTGGTATGGGTGGCTCGGTAGAGTTGGCCGTGGATGGCGAGTACCAGCAAAAGCCTGACGTCGCGGTGGTCGTTTACGGTGAAACGCCGTACGCGGAAGGTAACGGAGATATCGATAACGTTGATTATCAACGCGGTAACCCAACCGACCAAGCGCTGCTGGAACAATTGAAAGCGCAGGGGATCCCTGTGGTTTCGGTGTTTATCAGCGGTCGTCCGATGTACGTTAATCCAGAACTTAATGCGTCAGATGCGTTCGTTGCGGCTTGGTTACCGGGCTCCGAAGGGCAGGGTGTCGCGGACGTGATCATTGCCGATGAAAACGGCGAAGCCCGTTATCCGGTACGTGGAAAATTACCGTTCTCCTGGCCAAAAACACCAGCACAAGGGCGCCTGAATGCCGACCAGCAACCCTATGATCCGCTGTTTAAGCTGGGTTATGGTTTGAGCTACGACGACAGTACTGAGGTTTCAGATACCTTGCCAACGGATTTTGGTGATGCCGTAGCGCAGGCTGATGCGGTGGTGTTTGAACGCGCTCCGCAAGATCCGTGGAGCTTGCATATTGGCCACGCTGAAGGCCGCACTGAAGTCACCAGCAGCATTCAGTCATTGAACGGTGTGACCACCGAAACCTTCGATGATCGTGTGCAGGAAGACGCAAGGTTATTCCGTTTTGACGGGCAACAGCCGGGCTTTTTCACCTTTGTCAGTCCGTTCCCGCGTGATTTACGGGCTTTTGCCAACGAGCAAGGGGTGCTGTCGGTAACGCTTGATGCAAGCTTTGCCGATGACGAGGCATTAGATCTTGCCTTTAATTGTGGCGCTGATGCTTGTCAGGGACAATACAATATTCGTCAATACCTGGCTGAAGATGGTATTAACCCGCAGCAAACCGAGTGGCAGCAGCTCGATTTTTCGGTTTCCTGTCTGGCCGATGACGGTGTTGATGTGGCCAAACTTGGCGAGATCTTCCGTCTGCAAACGGCTGGACAAGCCGAAGTACGCATTCGCGACATTCGCATGACGCAGGCACAGCCACAACAGGACGTTATTTGTTTGGGGAACTAGTTTCCCCCTTAAGGCTATAAAAAAGGGCCGACATCCTTGGATGTAGGCCCTTTTTAATGGGCGCTACCCCCAGGGAAAAGGCAGCGCCTTAGTGCTTGCTGTATTAGAAGGTGTAACGTGCACCTAATGCATAGCGAGGACCGTACTGACGAGCAAACAGGAATTGCTCTTCATAACGACCGTAGCCTTGCTCGGTTTCGTTGTTCAGGTTGATACCTTCAAAGAACACCGTCAGTTGTTCGGTTACGTCGTAGTTAACGCTCAGATCCCACTGACCAAAGGCACGCGCGTATTGCGGTGGTGCATCAGAAGAGCCCTGCGCTTGACCGACACCCAATAAGTAGCTGTCACGCCACGCGTAAGTCGCCCGTACAGACCAACCATAGTTTTCATAGAATAACTGCAGGTTGGCCGAGTCACTGAGACCGACCAGCGGTGCCTGTTGCTCGAGGCTTTCATTGTTAAAACCAACGTCGCCATCAACTACGGTGGCGTTTGCGCCAAAACCAAAGCCAGATTCACCAAATAGGTGTTGTACGGCAACTTCAAAACCATCAACTGACTTTTCCCGAGTGTTGGTTGGCTGGCTGATGTTCCAGACCATCAGCGGATCATCGGCATTCGGCTCGATTACACCGTTTTCGTTGCCATGACCATTGGCCAGCATCTGTTCAAAGATAGCCGTTGAAGTCGCTTGTTCACCACGCGCCTCAATATCAGCAATCGCTTGTTGGTAGCGCGGACCTTCGAAAATGTCACGCAGACCTTCAATGGTGGTTTCAGTAATGGTGTCCTGAATGTAATTATCGACTTTCTTCTTGAAGTAGCCAATGGACGCGTAACTGCCTTCGCCATAGTAATATTCAAGCGATAAGTCGAAGTTCAGTGACTCAAACGGCAATAGGTTAGGGTTACCATTGCTACCGCTGCGAGCCCCCGGTTTAGGACTTCCGCTCAGGCTACGAGCTCCTGCCAGTTTGCCAAGCGGCGCACGGGCGATGGTTTTACCGGTAGAGAAACGGCCGACCAGGTCTTCCGTCAAGTCCATCTTCACATCGAACATCGGCAGGAATACGTCGTGCTCACCCGTCTGTGTTAACAGCCGTGGTTCACCACCCTCGTATTGCATGATCCATTCGGATGGGCTGGTCCAGTTAACTTGCTGTTCAACCAATTGGCGAACCACACTGGTGACATCGGTCTGCTCGTAACGAACGCCAAAATTCACCTGTGTAAAGAAGCCGGCAAGGTCAAACTCCCACTGGGATTGAATAAACGCCGCGTCGGTGGTTTCGTTCAAGCCGGTCAGGCCATCCAATGAGCCCGGTGGCAAACCGACAATAAAGGCATTATCACCATCGGTGATGAAGTTTGCCTGACGAGCCAGCGCCTCTGCGATGTCGTAGGTGTAGTAATAGTTTTGCGCTAAATCACTACCGCCGCCGACAAACTCATCCAAAAAGCCATCGGTGGTGTGGTATTCGAACATACCGTCCGGGAAAATGTGCGTATAGCTTGGGTTAAAGCCCGGACCACCAACCAAACCACTCCAATAGCTGGCGCCTTGCATATCTTGGTCGGTACGGCTCAAACCACCTTTAATCGATACCAGCGGAATGCTCCAGGCAGAGTTGTACCAGGTGGCTTCCACTTGGTATTGCTTGATGTTGGTTTCGCCTGGGTTACGCAAAAACTGGCTGAAGTTAGAGTCGATTTCGCCTGGTGCCAGCACATTGGTACCGTTGTTCCAAAGCACGCTTGCCTGCGGGATTTCGCCAGTACGATAATCGTAGATTTTGGTGCGCAACTGATCCGAACCAAGAATGATTTGGCCGGTTGAGTTAATGCCCTTATCGGCGCCATTGTCAATTTTGTTACTGGAGTCGTGTACGTCAACCCAAAGGTTTAAGTCGGGGGTAAGATCCCAACTCAGGTTAAGACCGATAGAGTCGGCTTCGATTTCCGTGGTGTCCCAGTTCGCGGTAAACGAGGCATCGTTACCGGCGATATCGGCATACACCGCGGTACCGTTTTCATCCAGAATGTAAGAATTGATGTTGCCACCAAACTCATTCCAGATACCCCAGCCGTAACCCACTCGACCCGAGGTACGGCGCGATCCCGTGTAATCTGCGGTCAATACCATGCTGTCAGTCGGCGCGAATTGCAGCGTCAACTGGCCATTAGTACGTTCGTTCTGAACATCGGTAAAACCATAGTTCATGTCTTTCGGGAAGAAGTGGTTGCCAATGCGCTCGCCGTCTTCACCGATAGGGCGGGGGTCGGTAAACTCACCCTCTTCAAGATCGGGCAAGCCGACGTTCGCCTGCCAGCCCTGGATGTTGGCATACTGTTGTTGGAAGTCACGACGGTGCTGAGACAATGACAGAGCCACGCCAAACATATCATCAGCAAAGGTGTCACTGTAAATCGCCGCCAACTCAGGGGTTACTGAGTCGCCGGTGTCAACGGAACTGTCGTGCAGGGCTTTGCCCATGACCACAAACTGACCTTCTGACTGCTGGAAAGGCCGAGTCGTTACGATATTCACGGTCGCTCCCAGGCCACCGGTTGGCATCGCTGCGCGCGCAGTTTTATAAACTTCCAGCGCGGTGACGTTTTCGGAGGACAATGCCTCCATGTTGTACGAGCGCGAGTAACCGGTGGATGGCATTTGTCGGCCGTTCAGGGTTACCAGGTTAAACTCGGGGCCAAAACCACGCACGGTGATTTGGCTGCCTTCACCGTCGTTACGGCTGATCGATACACCGGTAATACGCTGCAGCGATTCCGCCAGGTTGGTATCCGGGAATTTACCCATTTCTTCAGCGGAAATGCCGTCAACAACGCCTGAGGACTGGCGTTTAAAGGCCGTAGAACGCGACAAACTGCCGCGTATACCCTGAACGTTGATGACTTCCATCGCATTTTGTTCACGTTCCTGCAGTTGTTGCTCTGTTTGTGCGGTTTCTGCAGATTCTGCCGCCTGCTCTTGTGCAAACGTAGGAAAGATCAGACCGGCACTCAGTACGACTGAGACGGCTGCCGCGACTGGGCTTTTGCTAAACATAAGTGGTTTTTTCATTATCTTGTCCATTTCTGTTTGTCGTACCGATTAAAAGTTTTCGATGCTCAGGTTATCAACTTGATACACAGCGCCTGATGATTGACCCCAGGTTGGGAAAATCATGATCACGCTGATGTCGCTGATATCCAGACCGGCATCGAATAACGACTGCAGGGTAAAGTTGTAGGTTGCCCATTCACCAGCAACGGGCTCTTCGCCATAGTTACCGGATGATAACGGCACCTCCACCGCTGTCGCTGCACCAGACGATTCGACTTTTACTAACCACTGCGCGTCAGCACCGCTGGGTTGATCGACGACACGCATATCAAAACTGATGGCGCCGTTGGCGAGCAATGCCGATGCATCAAAGGTGGCGCCGTCATTGGCGAGGAAGCCTAACACAGTTTCCGGAGAGCCGAGAATTTCGAACTGGGCAACGTTGTTGTAGGGCGCTTCGGCTTCAACAACTTGTGGCGTTGAACCGGCACAGCAGTCCCACAGTGTCCAGTCTGCGTTCACTTCTTCGTCAAAGATGGTGATTTCATCAGAACCTGCGCTCGGATCGTAAATGCGCGCTTCATCAACACGGAATACCGCGCCTTCGCCGGTACCCCAGGCAGGGAACATCATGATTACGTCGATGGCTGACACATCCAGTCCTTCGTCCGCCAGTTGTTGCAGCGGGAAGGTGTAAGTTTGCCATTCGCCGGTGGTGGGTGCCTGACCGCCATTACCGCTGGCCAGCTCAACTTCGGCGAAGGTTTCAGCGCCGTTCGACTCAACCTTAAACATCCATACTGAGTTTGGATCATTCGGGCTGGAAACCACTTTCATATCAAATTGGATAACACCCTCGACGAGCAGCGCCGATGCATCAAACTGAATGCCTGAACCATCCGCTGGCTTAAAGCCGACTACCGTTGGAGTGGCACCAATCTCAAATTCGCCAACAACACCGCGTTCTTCATCCACGACCTCTTGTGGCGTGGTTCCACCACAGCAGTCCCACAGTGGCCAGTCCGGATTTTGCTGGTCGTCGAACAGTACCAGTTCCGGTGATTCAGCTTCCGGTGAAGTGATTTCAACGTTGGTCATCAGGTACTCAGCACCTGCGCCCAACCCCCAGGACGGGAATACCATGAACGCATCAATGGCCGATGGCTCGAGGCCGGCATCAACCAGTTGTTGCAGTGGGAAGGTATAGGTCTGCCATTCACCAACGACCGGAGCAACGCCCTCGGCGCTCTCGGTAATCGGCAATTCAGCAAAGGTTGCGGCGCGGTCACTTTCAACCTTGAACAACCAGCTTGCGGAACCGTCGCTGGGCGCAGAAGTTACCTTCATGTCAAAGCTGATGCTACCTGACTCGATCATGCCGCTAGCGTCAAAGGGTTGCGGCTGTCCGTTTTCGTCCGTGATGAACTCTTCACGGGAAATAAAACCGTTTACCGTCGGCGTGTCGTTAACCACAAACTGATAGACCTGACCCTTATCGGCATCGTCAATCAGCGCTGGGGTAGAACCACCACAGCAATCCCACGCCGGCCAATTTGGATTCGGTGTGCCATCAAAAATGGTCAGGTTTTCTACGGTAGTGGAGGGTGGAGAAGGGATAGGAGCTTTACCGGTAACGAGGGTTTCTTCGTCGTCATAGCCAGCACGGAGAGTTTCACAGCCTTTGCCGGTATCCGGGTTTTGATTACACTGGTAGACATTAATGTAATCAATTTCTAACGTCTGGCCTTCAGCGAAAGCGCTTTCATTAATACCCAGGTTATTGGTATTTTCCGGCCAGTCGCCGCCGACCGCTAAGTTCATGATCACATAAAAACGCTGATCATAGGGAGCAGGGCCATAGTCCACTTTTAATTCACCCGTGGACTGATCGTAATACTCCGTAAACCAGCCTTGGTGGTTCAGACCAATGGCTTCACCCTTGCTGTTATAACGAACCTGAGAGTCGCGTTGTGTTTGATACAAATAGCCATCGACATACCAACGAATTTCGCCTTCTTGCCACTCGATCGCATAGGTATGGAAATCGTCGGCTGGGTTTACGCCGTCAGGCAGTTGATAAGCTTTGCCAGAAGAGGCGTTGTTAGGCCAGTCCCGACCATAGTGCAGGGTACCGTGTACGTTGTTTTCAACGTTGCCTTCTTCGTCAACGGTTTTTAGGTTAACCGCTTCGACAATATCGATTTCACCGGATTTCGGCCAACCGCCGTAAACAGAATCTGTCGGCATCATCCAAACCGCCGGCCAGGAGCCTTGTCCTTCCGGCAGTTTAGCACGCACTTCAATGCGACCGTATTTGAAGTCGCCTTTGTTCTTGCTGTTCAAGCGCGCCGAAGTGTAAGGCAAATTGCCTTCCGCATCTTCGCCGGCAGGCAACGCGACAATTTTTAGCGTACCATCCGAGACATAAGCGTTTTCCGACGAGTCGGTGTAACACTGCTGTTCGTTGTTTCCGCCGCCCTGGCAGTTGACTTCAAAGTTCCATTTGTTCTCGTCAATGGCATTGCCTTCGAAGTCATCACTCCAGACCAGCTCCCACTCATCGACCGGGGCGGTTGTATCAATTTGCGTATACTGCGTGTTTGTTTCAACACTGTCGCCACCACAGCCGGCTAGACCAAGCGCTACAAAAGCGAGCGCCAGTGGGGTGCGTGTTAGATTTGTTGGCTTCATAACTGAATTCCTGGTTAGTCATTCTTGTTCTTGTTTAGTGATGCTTTGTGCGTTTTTTAAACATTTAATGTAAGCGCTTTCACAAAATAGAACAAGAAAATAACATCGTCAATCAATGCAGCCAAATTATTGCAAAAAGATTGCATCAAATTATTTACGACTGATGCCGATCAAGTACCTCGCATTGTCCAGCATGCGTTGGCTAAAGCCCCATTCGTTATCGTACCAGGCCATGACTTTTACCAAGCGACCATTAACACGGGTCTGTTTAACATCAAAAACACTGGAATAGGGTGAGTGGTTAAAGTCACTGGAAACCAGTGGTAATTCATTGATGCTTAGCACCTCAGATAATGGACTTTGTGCGGCTGCCTGACGGATGATGTCATTCACTTCGTCGACACTGGTGTCGCGACCGGCGATAAAACTTAAATCAACCAGTGACACATTCGGTGTTGGTACGCGTACGGCCAGCCCGTCAAATTTACCGGCAAGTTCCGGGATCACCAGGCCAATGGCAGCGGCTGCGCCGGTTTTCGACGGAATCATAGACTGTGCTGCGGCGCGGGCGCGTTGCAGATCGCTGTGGTAGGCGTCCAGCAAACACTGATCATTGGTGTAGGCGTGCACAGTGGTCATCAGCGCATTGTCGATGCCGAGAGCTTGGTTCAGGGGTTTTGCGATTGGTGCCAGACAGTTGGTGGTGCAAGAGGCGTTCGAGATAATGCGCATATCAGCGGTCATATCCTGATGGTTCACACCGTAAACAAACAATCCGTCGACGTCTTTTGCCGGAGCTGAAATCAATACCTTTTTGGCACCCGCTGTGAGGTGTTTTTCGGCACCGGCGCGGTTGGTAAACAACCCGGTACATTCCATAACCACATCAATGTCCAGCTGTTGCCATGGTAATTGTGCCGGATCACGCTCCGAGAAAACGCGCACTTGATGTTGATTAATCGATAGGCTGTCGTCGGTCGCACTGATGTCAGCAGCAAATTGACCGTGTACGGTGTCGAACTTCAGCAGGTGAGCGAGGGTTTTCGGATCACCCAGGTCGTTAATGGCAACCAATTCGAACTGATCCTGTAAACCACCTTCAAAAATGGCACGGGCAATATTTTTACCAATACGGCCAAAACCATTAATCGCAACTTTAATTGTCATGGGATGTCCTTACTTATTTGTTATTTGATGGGTTGGCTGGGTAGCGCGAATCTTTCAAGCCAGCCTTAACTCGAGCTAAACGTTGTTTCATATCGTCGCCGTGAGCCAGGGCGAAACCGGCAACGATGGCATCGATGAGCACCATTTGGGCGATACGGGATGCCATTGGCATGTAGTGATCAGTGTCTTCCGGAACCTCAGTGCTGACGACGATATGACAGAATTTAGCCAGCGGACTGTCTTTAGCGGTGATGCCGATCACTGTCGCGCCATTTTCATGCGCAAGTTGCGCAATCTCGCACAACATCTTGGTGCGTCCGGTATGACTAAAGCAAAGCACCACATCACCGGGCAGGCTGTTAATCGCGGCGACCTTTTGTACCAAATGGTCATCGGAATAAATGGCCGGTGTTGTGAAGCGGGCAAATTTGTTCTGGGCATCATGGGCGACCGATGCCGATGCGCCATAACCGAAAAAGGAGATTTTGCGCGCCTCGACCAGGCAATTTATGGTGGCCTCTACTGCGTCGCGGTCTATTTTTTCGCGGGCTGTGGCCAATGCTGATTGTGTGGCCGCAAAAATTTTATCGGTGACGTCGGCCACCGAATCGTCGTCATTGATCTGTGAGTTGACGTAAGAGGTGCCTTTAGCGAGTTGCTGAGCCAACTGCAACTTAAAGTCAGGGAAACCTTTGCAGCCAATGCGGCGGCAGAACCGATTGATGGTCGGCTCACTGACGGCGGCGGTCTGTGCCAGAGTCGCTGTCGAGGTATGAATGATGGCCTCGGGATCATTCAGTACCACCTGAGCGACTTTGTATTCATTTTTGCTTAAATCCGGTAGGCGTTCACGCACCGTTTGCACTATGTTCATGGACACAATTCCTGAAATACGATTTGTAATTTAATTACATTAATGTTTGCCATCCTAACGCAAAAGTTGCTAAAGTGTGAATAGAAATGTAGTAAAATTACAAAAAAGCCATAGCCCGAGTGGATAAACCAATGACAAAAGACTGCCCAAAGTGTTGTGACATGGTGCTTTTTGGTGCGTTAGGCGACCTCGCCCGACGCAAACTGATACCTGCACTCTATCAACTGGAGAAAGCGGGACTGATCGCGGCTGACAGTCGTATTGTTGGCGTAGCCCGCGAATCGTTCGAAGCCTCAGAAGTTAATCAGAAGGTTGAGGATATCGTACGGCAGTTTGTTGCTGCCGATGCCATTGAAACCGATAGTTTGGCGCGCTTTTGTAAACGCTTTCATTTTGTCGCGCTGGATTTTACCGATACCGAAAGTTATCAGAATCTGGCTACTGTACTGAATACGCAGGCCGCAACTGAGCAAAAACGCCAGCGGATTTACTACCTGGCGACACCGCCGGCACTGTATTCCGCAATTTGTGCCGGGCTGAGTGAGGTCGGCCTGAACGCCGAACCCGCACGTATCATCCTGGAAAAACCCATTGGTCATAACCTTGCCTCGTCAAAGGAAATCAACGAGCACGTGGGTGCGCACTTTAACGAGTCACAAATCTATCGTATTGATCATTATCTGGGTAAGGAAACGGTACTCAACCTACTTGCACTGCGCTTTGCCAACTCACTGTTTTCCAATAACTGGGATCACAATGCGGTAGATCACGTGCAGATCACGGCGGCAGAGCAAGTCGGTGTTGAAGGGCGCTGGAGTTACTACGACGACGCCGGTCAGCTACGGGACATGGTGCAAAATCACTTATTGCAGGTGTTGTCATTAATTGCGATGGAGCCGCCGTCGCGACTGGATGCCGAGAGCATTCGTGACGAGAAGTTAAAGGTGCTGAAATCGCTGCGACCGATTAACCACAGCAACAGTCAACAGTTAACGGTGCGTGGTCAGTACACCAGCGGCTTTGCCGGTGACAAAAAGGTACCGGGTTATTTAGACGAGCCGAACGCGCGCGAAAACAGCAGTACCGAAACCTTTGTCGCGTTAAAGGCTCATATCGATAACTGGCGTTGGGCGGGGGTACCATTTTATTTGCGCACCGGAAAGCGAATGCCGGAAAAGCGAAGTGAAGTCGTAATCACCTTCAAAAAACAGCCGCACAATATTTTCCACGAGACCCTGCCGGATCTTCCCCCGAACAAATTGATCATTCGCTTGCAGCCCGACGAAGGCGTTGAGGTGCAAATGCTGAATAAGATCCCGGGTTTGGGTAAACGCATGCAACTTAAGGCGACCACGCTCGACTTAAGTTTTGACGAGACCTTTAAAAAGAAACGTATTGCCGACGCTTATGAACGACTGCTGCTAGAAGTTATGCACGGCAACCAGTACCTGTTTGTGCATCGCCAGGAAGTCGAACACGCATGGGATTGGGTCGATAGCATCATCGCCGCCTGGGAAACCACGGAAGCAACGCCGAAGCCGTATCCGGCTGGTAGCTGGGGGCCAGTGGCAGCGGTATCTTTATTAGCACAAGACGGCAGAGAATGGGATGAATAACGAGGATATGTCTGTGAAAACTTTTGAGAGCAACGAGCAACTGTCTGAAACCCTCTGTAAGCAGGTGAGCCACCAGTTGAGCGACGCCATTGCCGAGCGGGGTCATGCGTATTTAGTGGTTTCCGGCGGTAATACACCCAAACCATTATTTCAGCGTCTGTCGCATACTGACATTGACTGGAAGCATGTCACGGTTTTGCTGGCTGACGAACGCTGGGTATTGCCTGACTCGAACGACAGTAACGACAAACTGATCAAAACCGTATTGTTAAAGAATAAAGCCGCCAAGGCCAATTACATCACTTTATTCACCGGCCATGAGCAAGCTGAAAATGCTGCGCCGGTGCTGTCAAAACAGTTGGCAGAGCTGCCACGGTTTGACGTAGTCATTTTGGGCATGGGCGATGATGGACATACGGCCTCGTTGTTTCCGGACTGCGCTGAACTGGAACAGGGGCTGCACACGGATGAAGCCGTTATCGCAACGCACCCAACCCGTGCGCCCTATGCCCGTGTCAGCCTGACCAAATCGCGACTGCTCAACAGTCAGCATATTTATGTACACTTCTGCGGTGAGAAAAAACTGCAGGTGTTTAAACAAATTGAAGCAAACCAACAGCCGGCGTTGCCGTTAGGGGAATTTGTACAGCAACAGGCTGTCCCTACGGAAGTTTATTACAGCGCTGCTTAGGAGGTTATGATGAACCCAACGGTTGAAGCCGTAACGCAACGAATCGAACAGCGCAGTGCCGCGACGCGCCGTGACTATCTGGCGCGCATGGCTGCCGCGCGCAAAAAAGGGCCGCACCGCGGAGCCTTGTCTTGCGGTAACCTGGCCCACGGCTTTGCCGCGTGTGGCAAAGAGGAAAAACAGGAACTGCGCAGTCTGATCAAAGCCAATATCGGCATTGTTACTGCGTATAACGACATGTTATCGGCGCACCAGCCGTACCACGATTACCCGGATAAAATTAAGCAAGCGATTCGAGAGGTTGGCAGCGTTGCGCAAGTGGCCGGCGGCGTGCCGGCAATGTGTGACGGTGTGACTCAGGGCCAACCCGGCATGGATTTAAGCCTGCTCAGCCGTGATGTCATTGCCATGGCCAGTGCCGTGAGTTTGTCACATAACATGTTCGACGGCGGCCTGATGCTGGGGATCTGTGACAAAATCGTACCGGGCTTGTTGATTTCGGCATTGAGTTTTGGTCATCTGCCGTTTATTTTCGTTCCGGCAGGGCCGATGCCGTCCGGTATTCCTAACAAAGAAAAAGCGCGCATTCGCGAACTTTACGCCGAAGGCAAAGTGGGTAAAGATCAGTTGTTGGACGCAGAAGCGGCGTCATATCACAGTGCCGGTACCTGCACCTTCTATGGCACGGCGAACTCTAACCAGTTAGTGGTCGAATTAATGGGGCTGCACCTGCCGGGCTCATCCTTTGTCAATCCGGGCAGTGAACTGCGCGAGCAACTGACTCGCGCCGCCGCACAACATGTAACACGTATTACGGATCTGGGCAGTGATTATCGCCCAATCAGCGAAATCGTGACCGCAAAAAGTCTGGTCAATGGCATCGTCGGCTTGCTGGCAACCGGCGGCTCAACCAATCACACCATGCACATCATTGCCATCGCCCGAGCTGCCGGCTATTTGATTAACTGGAGTGACTTCGAGGAATTGTCCTCGGTAACACCGATGTTGACGCGTATTTATCCGAACGGGCAGGCTGACATCAACTATTTCCAGCGTGCGGGTGGTATGGCATTTCTTACTCGCGAACTGCGCGATGCCGGGTTGTTACACAACGACGTTGAAACGGTTGTAGGTCGTGGTCTTGATATGTACACCAAACGACCGACCTTGGACGATGACGGGAAATTAACCTGGGTAGAAGTGGGTCAGGAGTCGCTCGATGACGACGTGCTTCGGCCTTGTAGCCGACCGTTCAGTGATCACGGCGGCCTCAAAGTGCTGGACGGCAATTTAGGCCGCGCGGTGATCAAAACCTCATCCTTGCCGGAAGACATTGAGCCGGTAACGGCACCGGCGGTGGTGTTTACCGACCAGCATGATCTCGATGCGGCGTTTAAAGCGGGCAAACTCGATAAGGACTGTGTGGTCGTGGTGAAGTATCAGGGACCTAAAGCCATCGGCATGCCTGAACTGCATAAACTGACGCCGCCACTGAGCGTCCTGCAACAGCGTGGCTATAAAGTGGCGCTGGTTACGGATGGACGTATGTCCGGTGCATCGGGTAAAGTGCCTGCTGCCATTCACGTTACCCCGGAAGCGGTCGACGGTGGGCTTATCGCGAAAGTACGCGACGGTGATAGGGTGAAGGTGGACTTCCTTACCGGCGAACTGTCGTTATTAGTCGATGAGCAGGAATTGGCACAACGTGAACCAGAAAGTATTGATTTAAGCGACAGCCATTTTGGCATGGGACGCGAACTTTTTGGTAACCTACGCGCCAGTTTCAGCGGTGCAGAACAGGGCGCCAGTGTCTTATTTAAGGAAGATTCAGAATATGGTGAGCAGTGAACATACGCCTCCAAGCGAGGGCTTTGCGGTAGTAGCGGATATCGGTGGTACCAACGCCCGCTTTGGACGCATTTGTTTAAGTACCTTTGAGATGGACCGGATTCAGGTATTCCCTTGTGCGGAATACCTGAACCTGACCGATGCGATGATCGCCTACCGCGAGCAGCAACAAGTGGCGTTGGAGCATGTAGCCATTGCCATCGCCTGTCCGGCTGAAGGCGATGCGATTCAGATGACCAATCATCACTGGCAATTTTCGGTTGAGGGCACCAAACGCGCACTGGGGCTGAAAAGCTTTATTGTGTTAAATGATTTTGCGGCCGCCGCCATGAGCCTGGTGACGCTGGATAAAAGCGAGCAGAAAAAAATTGGTGGCGGTGCTAAGCAGGACGATGCGCCGAAAGCGGTTTTGGGTGCTGGTACCGGGCTGGGTGTCGGGCATTTGATCACACTCCCCGGTGGCGATGTAATGCCATTACCGGGCGAGGGTGGGCATGCCGACTGGGCACCGATTAACGATAAAGAATGGGCAATATACGAGTTTCTGTCGCGTCGTTTTGACGGTCGGGTATCGGCGGAACGGGTGTTGTCCGGGCCAGGGCTGGAGAATCTGTACCAGGCCATTGCGGCGTATCACGACCGCGCGGTTCCGCCGTTGCGGGCAAAAACCATTGGCGCTCGTGCACTCAGTGCCTGTGACGCGATTGCTGTCGAGGCGGTCGAGCAATTTTTTGCCAGTTTAGGCAGCTTTGCCGGCAATCTTGCACTGACGCTGAATACCCGCGGTGGCGTTTACATCGCTGGTGGTGTGGTGCCTAAGTTGTTGCCATTGATGGCGGCGTCTGAGTTTCGTGCGCGATTTGAACAAAAAGGGCGGTTCTGTAACCTCGCCGAGTCCATCCCATGTTATGTGATTACCGCAGAGCATGCCGGTATGCGCGGTGTTGCGCAGTATTTAAAACAACGCTTACAGCAACGTCAAAAATCATAGGAAAGTAAAACAGATGACATTAACGGCTAAAGATATTTTTGCGCGCGCAACCATCATTCCAGTGATGACCGTGGACAACGTGGAGAGTGCGGTAGAGCTTGGCCGCAAGCTTTACAAACAGGGCTTTGAAGTGCTCGAGGTAACGTTGCGGACGTCGGCGGCAATTCATGCCATCGAAGAAATGCGTCGCGAATTGCCTCACGCGCTGGTGGGGGCCGGCACGGTGCTTAACGACGAGCAACTGCAATCGGTGATTGCCGCCGGCGCGCAATTTGCGATTAGCCCAGGGGCTACTGATGCCTTGCTAAAAGCAGGCGCTGCTGCAGACATCCCATTGATCCCGGGCGTGGCGACGGTGTCCGAGGCTATGAACGGTATGCAGTATGGCTACACAGAATTCAAGTTGTTCCCGGCCGAAGCCGTTGGCGGTGTTAAATTGCTAAAGGCCATCAGCGCACCGCTCGCAGACATCACTTTCTGCCCCACCGGTGGCATCAACGAAGCCAACTATAAAGACTACCTCGCGTTGCCGAACGTAGCCTGCGTCGGCGGTAGCTGGATCATCTGACACTGCGTGCGCCGAAGGCGCACGCTACAATCCGGCTGTTAGCGTGCGCCTTCGGCGCACGTTAGGCTCGCGACTTAAGCGTCAGCAAAGTCAGCGGTACCACAATCAGCAGGCTGCCGATGTAAAAACGGGCGTCAGGCTGTTCGGCGAAGAACAACATACCGAGCAGCACTGCTCCTATCAAGCCGGTGTATTCAGCACTGGTTACCTTATTGCTCTCTGCTGCCCGATAGGCGTAAACGCAAGTCCCTGCATAGATCATGGCGAACAGACTTGAGCCTATCGCAATCATAAAGGTATTCCGATCAAACGCAGCGCCCTCAACGATCGCTAACACAGTAGCGGTCGGGACACCCAACAAATTGGTTAGGTATAAGGTATCGATAATGCCGTGTTCGGTCGGCAGCTTTTTAATCAGCAGGTTGTTCAACGCTAACGTGGTTGCCGCGATCAATGCCGCTAATGCAAAAATATTTGCCGAGGTGGGATTAATGATGACCAGAACACCCACCATGCCAAGCGCGGCGGTCGCCAGCGATAGCACCGTCACCTTTTCCTTGAACAGCCACCGCGCCAACACCACGGTAATGACCGGCGCCGCGTAGAAAATGGCGTTAGCCGTCGCAAGCGGCAACGTGGTCAGGGAAATCACCATAAAAACCGTGCCCAGCAGAAAAATATGCGCGCGCGTTGCGTGCCAACGTAACTTTTTGGGCAACAAAGGGCGCTTGAAAAACAGCATGACCGGTAACAGCATCAATGTGGCACTTAACTGGCGGTACAGCACAAATTGAAAGGGGGCTTCAAAACCGTCCAATAATTTGATCAACGAGTCCGATAGAATCACCACGTTATTGCCCAGCACTAACAGCAAAATAGCCCACACCAATGAACGATCCATAGCCTTACCTCCTTGACTGCACTCACTAGCTCTTGCATGGACCGGTATTTTAGGTCAGCCTAGTTATTAACTAAAATGATATATAATCATTAATGCATGAGGTACTTAGATAGATGAGTTTACCCCTCAGAGCCATTCATTATTTTGTGGAAGTTGCGCGTTGCGAGAGTTTTTCGAAAGCGGCAGCGCGGCTCCATGTTTCGCAGAGTGCAGTAAGCCATCAGGTACGCTTGTTGGAGCAACAGTTAGGGGCCGAGTTGTTTGTCCGGCGAGGGCGGCAAATATTGCTCTCGGCGGTGGGGGAAAGTTATTTTAACGACGTCGCTAACGCGATGAACAGCATCGAACACGCGACCCGCAATCTTAAGCAGGACGACTCACGCCAGTTGCGTCTGGCGGTGCATGGTTCGCTGGCGGTAAAATGGCTGATTCCAGCCCTTGACGATTTTCGTGAACGTTACCCGAATGTCGAGCTGACGCTGCAAATGCTTACTCAGGATGGTCATTTTGACAGTCGGTGGGCGGATTGTTTTATCACAACAATGCCGCCGGGTTCTGGTTTTGTCCGTTACCATTTATACGATGAAACGCTAAAGCCTTATTGTTCCAAGGCGCTTTGGAACGAGGCCAGTCGCCTGACAGAGGTCGCCGAGCTGACGCGTTTCCCGCTGCTGTCAGCGATTTCCGCCTTTGCCAGTGGTCAGCCCGGAACTGACTGGGAGCGCTGGTTTGAAAAAGCGGGAGTGAGGTTACCGCGCACCGCAAAAGTTCATCACTTTAGTCATTTGCTGCTCGCGGCTGAAGCGGCTAAGTACGGACAGGGTATTGCGCTGCTCAATGAGTTTATGACAACCCGACAGGAGCGCGCAGAAAGCCTTTTCGAGTTGCCGTTTCATGGTATTCGGACCGACGATAGTTTTTACTTTGTGTACGCTTCAGCCAGTGGTAAACACCCAGGCTTACGGGCACTCGGCGACTGGCTGGTGGCGTTGTGCAAAAACCGCTGAGAGCGCTTCTGCTCACAGCCGTTTTGCGCGAAAACGTCGGCCTTTGATCTTATTATTAGCGATAAGCTCAAGCGCCTGTGATGCAAGGGCTGTGTTAACGGCGACAAAGGCAAAGGTACTGGCGACCTTTATGCGACCAATATCGGTTGCTTGTAATACATTGTCCTTAGTCAGGGCGCCGACAATATCACCCGGGCGCAATTTGTCTTTCTTGCCGCCACTTATCTGCAGTGTTGCCATGTTCGCGCGCAACGGCTTACCCATGCTCAGCTCAGGCAGCGGCATCAGTGTAATCGGTGCCGTTAAATGGTCTTCCAGCAACCTTAACTTGTAATCATCTTGCGCAGTGACCAAAGTTATCGCCAGACCTTTGTGACCGGCGCGGCCGGTGCGGCCGATACGGTGCGTATGGGTATCGGTGTCATGGGCCATAGCAACGTTGATGACCAAATCCAGTTCAGCAATATCCAGTCCGCGGGCGGCGACATCGGTTGCCACCAGCACCCTTGCGCTAGCGTTGCTAAACTGCACAATGGCTTGAACGCGATCCTTTTGCTCCAGCTCTCCATGCAGCGCCAGGACACTGAATTTACACGCTTTCAGCTCGTCGTAAATGGCATTTACCTGCTTTTTGGTATTACAAAAAACCAGACAGTTTTGCGGCCGATGGTGGCTCAGCAACGCCATCACGGCAACATCGGCATCTGCTTCAGTGGTGAGCGAATAAAAGCGTTGTTCAATGTCCGGCCGGGTCTGTTGCTGTAACGCATTAATGGTGACGGAGCGGTGGGTGACCCGGCGTGCCAGGGCGGCGATATTGTCCGGATAGGTGGCACTGAATAACAGCGTCTGCCGTGCCCTTGGAAGTTGTTCAACAATGGCGTTGAGACTGTCCTGAAAGCCCATTTCCAACATCCGGTCAGCTTCGTCCAGCACCAGCGTCGTTAGCGCGTTCAGTTCCAGGTGCTGTTGTTGAAGGTGATCGAGTACACGACCGGGCGTGCCGACCAGAATATGGGCACCGGAGGCCAGCGAGTTGATCTGCACCCGCGCCGGCTCGCCGCCGCACAAACTGAGCAATTTAACGTTGGCCATGCCCTTGGCGAGACGACGAATCTCATCACCGACCTGATGCGCCAGTTCGCGAGTAGGGCAGAGTACCAGAGCCTGCGGCGAAAAATTTTTGACATCCAGTTTGTTCAGTAACGTAAGGGCAAATGCGGTGGTTTTGCCTGAGCCGGTACTGGCTTGTACCACCGCATCGGTGTTCGCCAGAGTGACCGGTAAACTTAGCGCCTGCACAGGGGTCATGGAGTGGTAGCCAATGTCGTCCAGTTGGGACAACAACGCCGGCGCTAAGCTTAGCTGGTTAAAGCCAATTGATTCAGGGGTCTGTTCGGACATGTTAGATCGCGTATATAAGGAAGGAAACGACCCCTATTGTATCAGTATTACAGCGATAAATCCGACGTTAGCAGCGATTTACCCATTTCCGTGACGCTGCGCGCACGACTGTTTAGGATCACGACGGCTCGCGTGCCCTTATCATTGAAGCCGACAAAGCTGGCAAAACCGGCGGTCTGGCCGTTGTGCCAGATCAGCTGCTGGCCGTCCTGCTGGTCAATCAGCCAACCAAGCGCTTGCTGGCTATTTTCGCCGAGCGTTTCGCGCGGCTTGAGCAACTGTTGTACCAGTTCGCGATGTTGCTCCGCCGGCCGCATTACCGCCTGCACGTAGCGCACCATGTCGTCCAGAGTGGACACCACCGCACCAGCACCGGCCATCGCGTCAAAATGCCAATGAGGCACCGGTTTACCGTCGATGCGGGTGCCCGCTATTAATTGCGGGTTATCCACTGGCTCAAGCGCCAGGTAACTTTGAGACAGACCGAGTTCGGTAAACAGCTTATCCTGCATCAGGTCAGCAAAGGTGGTGTCGTAAACCTTAGCCAGTGTTTCGGCCAACAGACCGTAGCCAAAATTGGAATATTGATAGTTCGCCGGTAGCGACACCGATGCATCCGCAACCGCTTGTTTGAGGTCGGCCATGCCAAAGTCAACGTAAGGGTCGTTGATATTGGTCAGGGTCAGGTTTTCCGGTAATCGCGGTAAGCCGGAATGATGCGTGGCAAGGTCGACAAGACGAATATCAGCAACCTGTTCATTGGCCTCTGGCCAATAAGCCTTCAGGCGGGTATCTTCGGTTATCAGGCCCTTGCTGAGGGCATCCGCCAGTAGCCAGGCAACCAGTGTTTTGCTGACGGAACCAATCTCAAATTGCTTACCGGCTTCGATATTAAACGCGTCTTTGTCAACCTGCCATTGACCATCCGTGTAGGAGACAATGGCAACCGCTACCGGCAATTCCGCTAACGCTTGCTGTGGCGTTTTTACGGCTTGTTGCTGCGCGGGGCATAAGGTTAACTGGTATGTCGCACCCTGGGTAAATTCGCCGGCGTAACACGCATTCTCGTCGCGTTTACCGTTATAGGAAGCCTGAATGGTGGCGGAGCTGAATGACAACTGCTCGGCGTTGATATTGACCTCATCAATGGGAATACCAAAGGCGCCTTGCGCCGGGCTGTCGAGAGTGGCTTTATCCTCGCCCAAATTCAGTTGCAGCGGCAACGAGGCGGAAGCGTTGAGCACTAGCTCGCCCTGATATTGTTGGTGCCGGTATGGTTCTGCGATGTCCTGTGCTGCCAATGCCGTTGGTATCATCAACAACAGGGCAGCGATGTGTTGCTTGCGCATAAAGGTTCGCCTTTTTTATCATTCTGGTGATAACTATAGCAAAAACTTACGTACTAGAAAGTGAACAACATTTGTCAGTAACTTGCGGAGTAACAGACCAACCAATGACACAACTGATTATATTTTACGATGGCGGCTGTCCACTGTGTGTGAAAGAAATGCGCCATTTAAAAAAGCTCGACGAGCGCAATCACATTCAGTTTGAAAACATCAATGAAGCGGACTTTGCTGAGCGCTTTCCGCACGTTAACGTTGACGATGCCAATGCCTACTTACATGGGCAATTTGCCGATGGCCGCATGATTTATGGGCTGGATGTGACACACGCAGCCTGGCGTGAGGTTGGCAAAGGTTGGCTGATAGCACCGTTGCGCTGGCCGGGAATTCGCTGGCTTGCGGATAAAGTCTATCTGGGCTTCGCCAGGCACCGCAATCGCATTTCCCGGTTGTTAACCGGACAGTCACGTTGTTCGCAATGTCGCATCGACTAATGTCGACTGCGACTGGCGTAGACCCCAAGCGCTGTGACGGTGAACAGGATCAAGCTCATCCCGGCAATTTGAATCGGGCGTAAACTCTCGCCCAACAGCACAACGCCAAATAGAGCGGCGCTGACCGGTTCAATGGTGGCGATGATCGAGGCCAGCGCCGGCGGCGTGCGTTTTAGCCCGGTCAGGTAGACCACAAAGGCAACCCCGCCACCGAAGGTGCCCAGTAACGCAAACAGCCACCCGTCACTGGAGGTTAATACCTCGCCCAATTGCAAAGTATCGCTGGCAATGGCCAGTACCGTTACCAGGGTAACAAAAGCGATAGTAAGTATAGCGGGCGCGCTGCCATGGGGTACGGCGTATTTAAAACCAAAGATAAACAGTGCCAATGACAGCCCCGATAATAAGCCGGCAGCGGTTCCCCAGAGCGTGACACCGCTGCCGCCGACATCGTAAACGCGGGTCAATAGCACGACACCTAACAGCACCAGCAGAATCGCACCGTATTTAACCGTTGTAGGGCGTTCAATGCCTAACAGAAATGAGAGCAGGTAGACAAAAATAGGTGCGCAGTACATCAAGGTTGAGGCAACGGCGACACTGCTTTCGACGATACTGTAAAAATAAAAGGCGAAGTTGCCGGCGATGCCCAACCCGGCCAGCACTCCCCAGAACCATAGCCGAGATTTACGTAAACCGGAATAACGGGGGCGAAGACAAAGCCAGCCGAGGATAAACACCAGTCCGATGGCACCGCGATAAAACGACACCACCAGTGGATCCCAGCCATTGCCGGTAAGTATCCCGGCAATACCACCGGAAACTCCCCAAAACAGCGCCGCCAGCGCGACCAGCTTGATGCCCATACAACACCTCGGTAGCGCGTATTAGCCATACGCGTTGTCGTGTATCAGTGTGTGTACCTCAAACGGTAGTAGCACAAACGCGGTTACTCAAGCTTCGCAGCGCGACATACGTCAGCGTTCCGGCGGATGCCTCGCCGGAACGATTAGGTTATACTTGTTCGTTGCTGGTGGAAACGATAAGAACAATAGGGAATCACATGGCGAAACTGCTGAAAATTATCATGATTAACGGCCATTTGCCCGGAGTGGTCGAGCTTGAACTTGATGGTCATACCAACATTTGCGGCAGTAACGCATCGGGTAAAACCACGTTGCAGCGGATGATACCGGTGTTCTATGGCGAATTACCCAATCGGGTAGTGCCGAAAACCCGGCTCAACTTCGATAAATACTATCTACCGTATAAAAACAGCTATGTGATTTATGAATACCAGCGCCCCGCTAACGGACTGGCGCAGGTGGTACTGAGCAAACGCGCTGACGGCGTTGATTATCGTTTTGTGGATTGCGGCTATCAGGCAGAACACTACCTGTATGAGAAACAGGACGGTATGGTCGCGCGGGAATACAACGACTGGGCGCAGGAGATGCGTGGCCGCGGCATCGACATCAGCGCCAAAATTTCCAGCACCACCGAGTACCGCAATATCATCCTCAACGACATTAAAAACGATCGCAGTAACCGCAGTGACAGCCTTAAATACCGCCAGTTGGCGGCACGTTACGGGCTGGCCAACGACGGCTTCCGTTTACGTCATATTGAGAAGCTGGTGTCTGCCGTACACGCCAAAGAAGGCAAAATGGATACCCTCAAAAGTATGCTCGCGGCCATTTTGGAAGAGGACGGGTACGGGCGTCCGGACAATACCTTTACCGGCGAAAAGATCCGCGCCTGGCTGCGCGACATGAAGCAGTTTTTAAAAGTGGAAGGGCTACAAAAAAGTCTTGCAGACATCGAGCGGCTCAGTGGCGAACGCACGCACACACTGGAACAGCTGTGGCATTTAAAAGCGGTTGTCGAGAAGGACTTTAGTGAACAAAAACGGCTAAAGGCGGATACCGAAGCGGCAATTAACACGCTGAAGTGCGACATTAACGACGCGCAGGTGGCTTATGAGAGCGTGCGTACTGAGCTGCGCGAGCGTAAGAGTGATGCCGAATCCGATCTGAAAAAATGTGAAGAACAGCTTAATGACGCTCAGCAACAGTACGACAACTACCGCGATAACGATATCGAGCGTCTCGGACGTGAGCTTGAAGCCTTGCCTGAGCGCCGCAATGAGTTACAGGGGCTGGAGCAGCACCACGCCACGATGATGGATGCGCATAAGGATGAAGAGCAAAAGCTGCAAAGTCACAAACTGGCCATTAAAGAAGAACTTGAGCAACTTGGCGCGAAACTGCGCGAAAAAATTGAACAAAAGACCGCCCAGAAAACCGCGGTGATGCAGCAAGAGCTTGATGCCTCGAAACAGCTGAATCAGCAGTTGCAACAACAACAGCAGGCGGTTCGCGAACAGTACGAAGCACAACTTGAACAACAACAAAATGAATTAGCCACGAAACGGGCGCAACGTGAGTTATCAACCCTCAGTGACAATGAGCGCAATGACAGGCGCATCGCGGAAGAGCGAGTTGATCAAGCCCAGGAAAAACTGAACGCGCATCAGCAGGTTGTTAGCCAACAACAAGAGTTGTTGAACGTTGCACTGCGTGAGCGGGAACGACTTGATAGTCAGTTAAAAGAGGCTCGCACGCAGGTTGCCCAAGCCGAACAACAGATCGAAAAACTGCAGCAACGCTTGCAACCGGCTGCCGGCAGTTTGCGGCAGTTTTTAACGCAACATGTTGAACAGTGGGAACAGTCCTTTGGCCGCGTGATGGCGGAACCGTTGCTGCAACGCACCGATTTAATGCCAAGACGGGTGTCAGACAATAATCGTCAACAGTTGTTTGGCATTGAGATTGATTTGCACGCCATCGAACTGCCTGAATATGCAGCCAGCGAAGAGCGTTTACGCGAGCAGTTGGAACTGGCGACTGAACAATGGCAACAACAGCAAGAGCAACTGAAAAAAGCCGATAAAGCCTTTACTGATGCCGTTGAACACGCCAAAGCGCAGCAACAGGCGTTAGATGCTGCTAAGCAACAACAACGCCAATTAAGCAGCGACGTTGACTACGCCCGAGATAACAAGGCGCGCTTGGCACATACTCAGCAAAAGCTTGAACAACAACGCAAACAGCAACTACGCCAGCGTATTGAGGAATTGGAGCGCGAGCTTGAACAAACCAAAGCACAGCGCAGCGAAACACTGGCCGAGTTACAAGCGGATCACAACGCTCGTGTGCTCGAAGTCACTGCTGAGTTTCAGGAAAAAGCGCAATTACTGCAGGAAGCCATCGATGATCTTAATGCTGAGCTTGGTCGCAAACAGGACGCCGCCCAGCAAAAAATTAAGCAACTGGAGCAGGCGTTCAGTGAGAAACTCGCAGATAAAGGGGTTGATGAAAATAAACTGCGCGAGATTAAACAGCAGATATCTCAGTTACAAAAACACATTCGTGATACTGACGGTCGTCGTGATGAGTACAGTGAATACCAAACCTTTATGCGAGTAACTTGGGAGAAACAACGGCCGCAGTGGCTCGAGCAGGAGCAGCAGGCAAAGGCTGAACTGCGCCAAGTCAGCCGTCAACTTGAGCAACACGAAAGTCAGTTTAAAACGCGGCAACAGCGGTTAAAAACCAACTTACAGGCGTTAAAGGACAAATTCGAGAACACTGAAAAAGTGGTTCTTGACTTGCAGTCGCTGGTGCAGCGTATGGTCGACTTGCCCGCAGCAGTAAACCCGCCAGCGCCTGACATTGCCGCTCAGGGTGACGTCAGCGAACATTTAGGCCGTAGCTATAAGTTACTGGATGACTTAACAAAGCTCGACAAACGTTTAGAAGCTGACATTGCGGCGTTACAAACCCATTTACGCGCCGACGCCGACCCCCAGTTTTTGCGCTTTATTGACCAGTCTTTAGCGCAGCAAGGCGAAGCGCCGGATCTGCACGTGCAGGTGAATACCCTCAGTGAGTTGCTGAAAGTGTTAGAGGGTAAACGGGAGCAAACCATTGATCAGGGTAAAACCATTGGTAATGGTTTATTTAAGTTCTTCACGGTGTTTAACGACATTCACAAACGCGTGGGGGATTATAGTCGCCGTTTAACACAAGCGGTTACTGATGAATTAACACTGGATGGCATTGACAAAGCCGAAGTCAAAATCAGTTCTACCATCGACGAACTGAGTTTCTGGCAGCCGTTGAAACAGATGACTCAGCATTATCGACAATGGATTGAGTCAGGTGAACTAACGCCGCCGAACGAGTATATCGAGCATCTCACCGATGTCGCCGAGTTGTTAAAAGCCAATCAAGAATACAGTATTGAGTCGTTGATTAAGTTGCAGTTGAACTTGGTTGAAAACGGTGAGCCTGTGGTTATCCGAAACGATCGGCAACTGACGGATTCGTCCAGCCATGGCATGGCGTACCTGATTCTGTGTAAATTTCTGTTAGCCTTTACCCGCTTGCTGCGCCCCGACCAAGCGGGCGTCACTATCCATTGGCCGATTGACGAGATAGGCACACTGGCGTACCACAATGTGGAAAAGCTTTTTGTGGCCTGTGATCACAACAATATCGATATCGTCGGCGCATTTCCAAATCCGGAATCGGATGTGCTGCTGCTCTTTAAACACCGTTACTTGATTGAGCCGCACAAGGAATTTGCCAATAAAGGCCAACTTAAGCGCATTAAACCGCGGATATCAGAATTGAGCCAGAAACTGCAGTCGCTGCAACAGCAAACCAAGGAGGTTAACGCATGATTTCACCGGTATACGGACCGTTAATCGAAAAGCTGTTGGCTGGCGAATTTATTTGTGCGATTACCGACGAGGCGCATTTTACCAAACTGCAGGATGAGCAAACCCGTGACAACATAGACGCCTATCTGAAACCATTAAACCGGCGGCTGGCAGCGAATGATGAGGGCAGTGTGTATTTTCTCGCCTATCGCGACCTTGATGACGATGCCCGCGAGTGCCTCAAACAACAGCTCAGTGTGGTAATGGGCTCGATGCTTCCCTTGCTCGAATGGTTAACCTATATTCAGGAAGCCATGGGTAGTGACGGCATTTTAACCGCCGGCGACACCCTTAAACTGCAGGAACTGACGGTAAAAACCGAGGACAACCCAAGTCTGCGACAACGGCTGCAAAGCCTCGCTAATGACCGCTTTTTTAACTCACAGTCGGACGCTGTTGACGGCCAGGCTAAACAAGTCGCTAAACGCCTTGTCGAGCACGGCTATTTGTTGCAACCGCACACTAACCGGCTTTATTTTATCGTCACCGGAAAGATCGATTACCTGCTGGAATTGGTTCGCTTTATCAAAGATGAAGAAAACATTCCGCTCGATGAAACCACAAGCCAGGCGGAGCTGCTGTAAATGGCCCAGACAAACGACGAACAGCTGTTAAGCAATGTGTTCGACGTCGGTGTTGAACGCCTTAAACTGATCGGCAACCACGCCCAAGTGTTAATGCAGGGGTATTTGAGCGGTGGCATTGAGGCCTCGGCTTTGAGTGAGCAAGCGCTTAAAAAACTCATTAACGCCCGGGTCATTTATCAGCCCGACGACAGCCATGAACTCAAGTTGCGCCACCCGGTAACACAACTTATCGCAGCGATGGTTACCGACGAAAGCCGACGTCAGGTGAATGCCGACATCGCTGATAAATTGCAAAGCATTCGCGGTTTTGTGCAGGGGTTTCGCGAAGCTCAGCGCAGTGGTGATGTGATACGCGCCGATAACCAGCTACAACGTACCGAAGAGGCCGTCTACGATCTGACGTCACAGTTTGAAGAAGCGATCTTCAGCCTCTGGCATCGACTGAATTCGAACTTTGGCTTTGTCAGTAATTTAAGCGATAAAATCCGCGAAAATAGCCGGGCGCAACAGCAAATAAGACGCTTGATCGAAGGTTTGTCGTTGATCGACTTTGATGAATTGATCGAATTGGCCGAGGGTAATCCGACCCTGCGTAAGCTCCTGGTGACTAAGTTGCAAGCGCAGATAAACGGCCATCATGGCAGCTTATTAGAAGTACAAAAGCGTCTGGTGGAACTGATGACACGGTTTCGTGAGCAACAGGAACGCAGCTTACTGGTGACGCGTATGGCGGGCTTTTTGCGTGAGCATCCGGGCTTTACCGTCGGCGACTATGCCTACCGTAGCCGGGTACCAACGCTGATAAACCAGGCTACCGCCATTATTCCGGCCGCAGCCGTAGCATTGGATCGTCGCGATCAGCACACTGATATTGCGTCTATGGTACATGGCCTTTATAAAGAACTGGCCATAAGAGCCAAAACCAATGACGCTGATTCAAACACTCAAGCGGTGGATAACCGTGAGCAACAGCAAGCGGTCGAGGCGCGACAACAGCAACTCAAACACGACGCCATGCAGTATTTTATTGCCGTTTGTGACAGCGAAGCACCGCTCTCGGCGCTGGACTATCTGTACCAGCAGTCACTTGAATGGCCTGCCGAGGCCTGGCTGTTCCAGGTGATTGGTGAATACAACAGCTTGCCGCGCCACGAACAAAAGCTCTTTAACATCGAGCGCAGTGAACAGCCGCTAAGTCGTTATAATCAGGTCATCGTCATCGAAGACATCACCTTGAGTTTTAACACCTAGCTTGCCCCCTTGGCGCAAATATGGAGCGATCGCGATGAGTGATAACCTAACGCCGAAACAACGACAACGGCTGCGCACCATCAATGATAAATTGCGTTACAGCATGGAACTGACATGCCGACTTAATGCAACGGATAAGGAACTGCTATCGTGGTGTGTGGAACACGACCTCATTAGCGCCGCCGCGGCAGAGGCGCCGGTATTTGTTTACACAAACATGTTGTTGAAACAAATCAACAATCGGTTAGCGCAACTCGGTGTTGCGCCTTTTACCGCGGATCAGAGCGTCAGTAGTCTGCAACAAGCACAGCAGGGCGGTGCTGAGGTTAAGTCCATTCGTCAGCAACCTCGTGCGAATCGTATTCTGACGGCGCAACGTGTCGGCTCGTATTGGCAGATTATTGATCTGGATTACCGTTCAGTTGAGCCGCAGCAATATCGCGAAATCATCGTGGTTGAAAACCTGGATTGCTTTTACCAGCTCAACGACTTTGAACTGCCCATTACCGCACAGTCTTTGATTGTTTACCGGGGGGACAGCGTCTACGGTAAAGGACGGGCTGCCTTATTATCACAATGGCGGAAAAGCGGTAAGCCATTAAAGTATTTTGGGGATCTGGATATTAAAGGCTTCCATATTGCCCAAAGCGAAGGGTTTTCGCATATCGCTGCACCGGCATTGAGTTGGTTTGCGCAGCAGGCATCAGTACAGGCGTTTAACATTGACCAGGCGAACCTTTTAAAGGCGCTGGAAACAACCGGAGAAGCCGGCCGCTATCACAAGGTGTTGCATGAACAGCGGGCATTGCTGCAACAATGGTTACAAGGCGTGCCATTGCTGTGGGTCGAAACGAACGGGTAAGATAACCGCAAGGTTTTAACGAGAGGTCAGTATGAAAAAACAAACGTTGATGGCAGCGCTGGCGTTGCTACCGGGTATGGCGATGGCCACCGGATTATCACTGACGGTGCACAAAAGCCCGACCTGTGGCTGCTGCGTTAAGTGGATTGAAAGTTTTCACGATGGGGTAACCATCACCGAGCAAAATCATCAGGACATGAGCCCTGTCAAGGCCGAGTATGGCATACCGCAGCAGGCTGCATCATGCCATACCGCAGTTGATGACAAGGGTTTTGTATACGAAGGCCACGTGCCGCCGAAACTGGTTGAAGCCTACGCCGGCGGCGAGCGCAGTGCCAATGGCAAAGGCCTGGTGGTGCCGGCTATGCCGATCGGTTCGGTCGGTATGGATTATGACGAACGCTTCCAGCCCTACGTGGTTTATGAATTACTGGAAGACGGCAGCGGTCGGGTTTATGCCGAGATCGATTCAAAAGAAACACAAGCCCAGTGGCGTTAACGCCATCTCAAACACGATAACAACGAATAAAGGATGTATGGATGTCACAAGACACGCAGTTTTCGCCGAATCAGGCCCAGCAAATCGTCAGGTTGCAAACGCAGTTTAACCAGGGACTTGACGCTAATTGGCCGCACGCACCGACATTGCCCCGAGATGATATGGCGGCGGTCATTGTTGAGTTGGGCGAGCGCTATGATCACCTCGGTTATAAATGGTGGAAAAAACAGACGCCGGATCATGAACAAGCCAATATGGAACTCATCGACGTCCTGCATTTTGCGTTGTCCGACGTTATCGAAGTGCTGGCGCAGGAAGGCAGTGACAACCCGCTGGAGCGAGCCGCTGAAAAGCTGCTTGAAGCCAGCGTTAAGGCCAATGCGGAGCACGCCCGTAACGCCAAGTGGCTGTTACGTCATACCGCGCTTGAGGGACGTCCCGAACTTGATCGTCCGTTGTGCTTTGGCAACGAGTCTTTGGCGCAACTGCTGAGCATGCTTTACCAAGCCTACGGCAGTGCCGAAGCGGTCTATGTCAGTTACGTTGGCAAAAACGCATTGAACCATGTGCGTCAGCAGCGTGGCTACAAAGACGGTACCTACATCAAAATGTGGCAAAATGAAGAAGACAACGAGGTGATGGTGCGGTTATTATTGAACAGTGACTCGATATTAAACAGTCAATCGCCATTGGATGACGCTGTCGCACTATTATTGGCACACTACGACAGCCACGTGGCGCGTTAGACGGCACAATGTTATGACCTAAGGCGGTAAACCATGGAGAAGCAGGTTGCAACGGACTCTGCGTCAGAACTCAATGAATTGGTTCATGACATTCCTGCCATTG
The DNA here is from genome assembly GCF_003987185.1 of Idiomarina aquatica. Classification (GTDB taxonomy): domain Bacteria; phylum Pseudomonadota; class Gammaproteobacteria; order Enterobacterales; family Alteromonadaceae; genus Idiomarina; species Idiomarina aquatica. The sequence goes on from NZ_PIPS01000002.1 coordinate 371,370, forward strand.
TTTATCGCCTGGCGTTTGGGCACCCCAGTCTCGGCGCTTCGATATCGGCAGACGTGCAGCGCACATTGGGTTACAACCCGACTGAACTGGATGATCTGGAACAGTGGTGGTTTGACAATATCCATCCGGTTGACCGTGAGCTTGCGTTAAAAAAGTTTCAAGTATGGTATGAAAACGGTGCTGACGGCGTACTGCGTCGAGAGTATCGTTTTCGGCATCAGAATGGCGGCTATTTATGGGTCGAAGATAGCCTTCGCCAGCAACATGCGGTGTCTCAATCCGTGCAGTTTTACGTCGGTATCCTGGTTGTCATTGATGCTGAAGTAAAAGCCCGCTCACGCATACAGCACCTTACTGAGGTGGCTCCGGGAGCGTTCTTTCAACTGCAAATTGTCTCGCCGACAGAGTTCTATTTTCCCTACGTCAGTCATCAGGTGAATGAACTGCTTGAGCTTAGCCCCTTGCAGTTAAAAGAAGAGGGTGCGGTATTGCTCGAGAGAGTGCATGCGGACGATGCCAAAAGCTTGTTGCAGAGCTTTGCTGATGCAAGCACCTCAGCGCAAACCATTGTGTGTGAGTTCCGGGTGGAAGTCGGTGGCCAGATCAAATGGCTGTCGATGCATGCCGCCGCCGAGCAACATCTCACTGATGTCAGCTCTTGGTACGGAATACTGACCGACGCGACACAACGCAAGACCATCGAAAAAGAAATGCAGCAGGCCTACGATGACCTGCGCCTGGCACAGGAGGTTGGGCGTGTTGGACACTGGAAGCAAAACGTCGAAACCGGTGAGCTGATGTGGTCTGACATGATTTATCAGATTCTTGGATTGGACCCAAATAAGGTTTCCCCCTGCGTTGAACTGTTTAATGAGCTGGTACACCCGGACGATCTGGACACGGTTTTGCACCATGAAAAGACCGCCATTGAAGAGGGTGTGCAAGGTTATCAGCACCGTATTCGACATGCCGACGGTCACTATATCTGGGTTGAGGAATACGCCACACCGCAGGCCGATGGCGTTACCTTGATTGGCGCGGTGCGAGATATCAGCGAGCAAAAAGCACTCGAACTTAAACTAAGAAAGTTGGTGGCTACCGACGATATGACCGGGTTGTTTAACCGGCGCTTTTTCTCGGATCAGGTAGAGCGAGCCTTAGCCGATGCCAAACGGCACGGTACACCGTTGTCCCTGATTATGGTCGATATCGACTACTTTAAGCGGGTTAACGATACCTATGGCCATCCGACGGGCGATGACGTCATCATTGCGATGGCTCAACTGCTGAAACGCGGAACCCGGGTCAGTGATTGTTGCGCCCGTATCGGCGGCGAAGAGTTCGCGATTCTGCTACCGGAGACAACGTTATCGCAGGCAGAGCAAATAGCCGAGCAGTTGCGTGCTAACATCGAACAAACCCCGATCGCCGTGCAAGGAGGCCAGTCGTTATCGATAACGGTTACAGCTGGTATCGCCACCGCTGAAGCCGGCGATAGTTGGACCCAGTTGCTTGGGCGCGCCGATAAAGCACTTTATCGCGGTAAACAATCCGGCCGTAACCGGGTGCACCGTTAACTGAGCAGGCGTTGGCGTAATTGGTCCGGTGCCAGCCCAAGCCAGCGTTTACAGGCGCGCCGAAAATTGTTGGGGTTACTGTAACCGAGTTGCTGCGCAAGTTCGCTGTTGGTGCCACCGGGTTGCTGCAACAAATCCAGCAGTTTATACAACCGCACTTGATCATAAAACACCTGATACGACTGACCAAAACTGGCGAATAGGCGTTTGCAGGATGATACGCTAAGCCCCATGGCCATTGACAACTCGCTTAATGAGACATCGTCCGAGCGGTTCAGCCGCAACAACACGTAGCGAAAAATACGTTCAAATTGTGCGGGAGCTGCTAAAGACTGCCGTTGTATTTGACAGAAATAGCGGGCTTGTTTTAGTTGCCCGGGCTGCACCGTTCGGCTCTGATTCAATTGTTGGCGGGGGATTACCAGGCGGGGGATCTCGCGCACATGGGTCTGTACTCGCCACTTTTGCCACACCGGCAGGGGAGAGATATCCGGCGGTAGGTGCAAACACCAATGATGAAGATCATGACCACGCAGCTTGGCAATGGACACCATCAAGGCAATGGTCAGTTTTATGCTGGCACGCCGCGCCGCCGCCGTCATTTTGTTACGGCTTCCCGAAAAGGGAATGATGTCGAGGACAAGATCGTCCGTCCGCCGATGCGGTAACACCACCACGTTGGGGAGCACCAGATCGCGGTAGCGATAACCGTATTTAAGCGCATCAGCAAGACTGGCGGCCTGCAAACTCAACTCCACCAGTGGGTTGAGTGCCGTCTGACAAAAGGTCTCGGCCAACAATTGCCATATCTGTGGCTCATTAACCCGGCATTCAACCTGCCCCAGTAATTGTTGCAACTGGTAATGGGAAATGCGGTAGTCAGCCGTTTTTATGTCGTCGTAATAGGGAGGTAAGTCCCGCAGCAACTCATGAGTGTTGATACCCCGCTGCCGCAGCAGCGGCTGCAGAGCTGCCAGCCACGGTTTAGCGTACAGCAGCGGTGCGTTAAGCGCGCGCCCGGGCTGCACGTGTAATCCCTCGCTGGACGTCGGCACTGGTGTGTGCGGCGGCTTCAGTAAGCGCATTAAGAGCCTGTTCTGCGCTGTGTTCTTTTACTTCGTGCAAAGTAACCTGACAACCCAGATAAGCGGGCGTATTCAGTTCACTGGTAATGGCGTTAGGTAACCCCGCCAGCAGTTGGCGAGCGTGTGCGTAATCGGTATTTGGCAACAGAATCAGAAAGCGGTCGCTGTGTTCGCGGCAGACGCAATCGCTGGGCCGCAGCAACAATGAAATCAATTCGCTGACGTGATGCAACAGCTTATCACCGGCGTGGCTGCCATAGCTTTGATTAAAGCGAGAAAAACAGATCAGGTTAACGTGAGCGATACACAATGGTTGTGCCGATTCTGCGGCATGAGAGATTTCGCGTTGCAGTAAATAATGGAAATAGCGTGCGGTATACAGCGTCGTCAGTGGATCCAGCCATTGGTGTTCGCGCAACACTTTTTCCCGTGTTGCCAGTTGCCGAGTAACCAGCAGGTGTTCTTTGCGCCATTCCAGTGCGCCGATGGCGATTAACATCAGGCCCAGCGGCTGAGGCAGCGATTCGAGCCAGCTTACCAGGCGTAAATCGTCGGGGTAGTGAACAAATTCATCAAGTAGGTCAAGACTCAGGGAAAATACCAGAATGAGGCCGCCGCTGTAAAAATGATCCGTCACCCGCCCCTGCGGGCGTGTTGATACCATCAATAGCAAACCAAGCACCGCAAGTATCAGGGTTGATGCTTCACCGAGCACATCATAAAAATCAATGATTACCAGCGCTTTGGCGCTACCTAACTGATAGCTGATCAGCACCGCCAGAGCCATCACCAGAACCATTAATGCCACTCTCCAGTGAGCCAACTGTGTTATCCATGATGGTTGTTTCGTATACACCTCGGGCTCCGTTAACCGTGCAAAACTGCTGTAACCATAACCTGCGTTAATGACAAAGCGGTGACACCCTGATGGCAGGATTGAGCTAATACGACCCGAATCAGAACAGCTCGGAATGGCTAACCGGCAACCGTTGTAGTGTCATGAAAGCCGCCTAGGGTAGCAAGCGTTAACCCAAACAACTCAGGTGAGGATGATCATGAAAACGTCGTATTTGGCCTATGCCATTGCCGTGTCCTGTGCAGCGACAGGAACCGCGCAGGCCGCTATGCAGCAAAACGAAACACAACAAAGCTCCGAAGCCGAGCAGAAGGTGCTGGAAGAGGTGGTGACCATAGGTTACCGAGACTCGGTTAAGCGGGCCGTTCAGCAGCAGCGCGAATCAGGCGGAATCATTAACGTGCTGAAAAAGGACGACATGGGAAAACTGCAGGATGACAGCGTCAGTGACGCCTTGCAGCGCATTCCCGGTTTATCGGTGGAGCGCGATCAAGGCGAAGGCCGCTTCATCCGCATTCGTGGCCTGGCGCCGGATCTTAACTCGGTGTCCTACAATGGCACCGTTTTGGCTGCGCCTGAGGCCGGTCGCCGTGCGGTAGCGTTAGATGTTATCCCGTCGGACTTACTGGAATCGGTGGTGGTGAATAAAACGCTGACGCCGGACATTGCTGCCGGTAGCCTCGGTGGCAACATCGAACTGAAAAGCATGACCGCCTTTGATCGTGACGGAGCGTTCTACTCATTGGGCGCGGATCTGGGTTACAACCAGCAGGCGTCAGAAACCAACCCTAAAGTTTCTGGTGTAATCAGCAATACGTTCGATATCGGCGGCAACGACGACAGTTTTGGGGTTGCCTTCGCCGGTAGCCATCAGGAACGCTCGTTTACCACGGATAATGTCGAAACCGGCGGTAACTGGGACTTTGATGAACCGGGTCTGGAAGAGTTTGAACAACGTGCCTATGCCGTCACTCGTGAACGGACAGGCTTAGCCCTAAACCTCGACTATCGGCCAACTGAAAATGCCGAGTATTACCTACGCACGCTCTACAGTGAGTTTGCTGACACTGAAATCCGTCAAGGCATCATTACTGAATTTGCCGATCCTCTGGCTGAAGGCTCAACCGGGGCCGGTGAGGTGGTGCGTGAACTGAAGGATCGCACAGAAACCCAGAAAATTCAGGCCTATGTACTGGGTACGGAACAACGCATGGGTGACTGGCAACTGACGGTGGAAGCGGGCACCAGTGAAGCCAGCGAGTCACAGCCCTTTGCCATCGGTGGCGCTCAGTTTGTGCAGGAGTTTGACGACGGCCTCGGCTATCGTGGGGTGAAAAAACTGCAGTTGCTGGCACCGGATACGGCTTATCAGACCGGCGGTTATGACATAGACGAAGTTGAAGTTAGCGACGCCTATACTGAGGAAACCGAAAGCAATGCGAAAGTGGACATTGCTTACGACTGGATGCAGCCAAGCTATCAGGCGACTTTTAAAGCCGGGGTAAAAGTCAGCCAACGGGAAAAAACCGCCCGTGAAGACATATACATCTACGAGGACTTTGCGGACTTAGGGGTGAGTGGGTTAACTCTCGCGGATTATCAGACGGGTGAGGTTGATTACGGGCTCGATCGCTTTGGGCCGGGTATCAATGCCGGTGCTTTGTGGCAGATGTTGGAACCGCTGGAGCGGGATGAATTCTTCGACGAGGTAGAATCGCGTATTGCCAGTTATGGCATCGAAGAAGACATCAGTGCCGGTTATTTTATGTTTGATATCGGAGTTGATCGTTGGCAGATCATCGCCGGTGCGCGCTATGAACATGAAAAGCGCAGCGCAAACGGCAGCCGTTATAACGATGAAACCGAAACCTTTACCCCGGAATACGCAGAATTCAGTGACGCCAACTGGCTACCGAGCCTGGTTACACGCTATGACGTAACTGATGCCACTATCCTGCGTATGGCCTACAGCACCGGCCTGGTGCGTCCAAACTTCGAACAGGTACGGCCAAGTTACTTCCTGGAAAACGACGACGGCGACTTAAAGTCTGAGTTTGGTAACCCGGCACTGCAACCGCTGACCTCGCAAAACCTTGATCTGGGTGTCGAGCATTATGATGAGTCATTGGGTGTGGTATCGCTGATGGCGTTTTATAAGGACATTGAGAATTTCGTTTATGAGGCGGATCTGGCAGGTCGTCCGGGTTATGAAAACTTCGACGAAGCGGTGACCTTCATCAATGGCGATGACGCTTATCTGTATGGCCTGGAGCTGAACGTGGTGCACCAATTATCGGGCTTCAATAACTGGCTGGATAACGTCCTCATCAGCAGCAACGTCACCCTGACCGACTCGGAAGCCACGGTCGACTGGCTGGATGACGGGCAACTGCAAACCCGTGACATTGCGTTACCCAGTCAGTCAGACACCACCGCCAACCTGGCACTGGGTTATGAAACCAATCGCCTAAGCCTGCGTCTGGCCGCTAACTATAAGTCGGAGTACCTGGCGGAGCTGGGCGACGTTGAGGACAGCCGCTACGACATCATGGAAGACGATAACCTGACCGTCGACTTCTCGGCGAAATGGGTCATCAATGACAACCTGAATGTCAGCTTCGCGGCCAACAACCTGACCGACGAACCTTTCTATGTGTACACCGGCCAGCGTCGTTATAACGCGCAATACGAGCGCTATGGCCGTAGCTACACCCTGGGTATTCAACTGATCAACTGGTAAATGAACGACATTATGACAAACCGATTAGGAAAAACCGTGAAACTTAATACGATAACCGGCGCCGTTTTATCGGCGCTGATGCTGACATCCGCCTGCGCTTCTAATGCCGGACAGACACCGATTCGTCATCAGGCTGTGGTCGGGGATAGCACCGTGGTGGCGACGAATACCGGTGTTTATTACGGCGAGCAACAACTGGTAGAGGGAGATTTCTTCCACTTAAAAGCGCTGCAATTAACGTCCGGGGCGACTGTGTTTGCGGCCGTTGAGGGTAACGATCAGCAGTTGCATCTGTGGCAGGCTAAAGACGGCAAAGCAGAGCCGTTATGGCAGGGCGAAATTACTACTCGTGTGGTTGAAGACTTGTGTTTTTACGAGAGTCGTGAAAATCGGCAACTGTCGGTATTTTTGCTCGGTGGCCGTGGCGGTGCTGAGCAGCGCTTACTGCAACAGGACGGTCAATGGCTGCCACAGCCGCTGACCATTCGCGCCATGAATGTCCCTTTTGACAGCACGGCCTGCGCCGTATCGCAAGAACAGGGTAAACTCTATGTGGCTGAAGCCGATCAGGCCATCTGGGCATACAATGCTGAACCCGAGGTCGACGAAGGACGTGACTTAATCGCGGCCAAAGCGCCGTTCGGTGACATTCAAGCCGAATTGAAAGCGCTGGAATTGATGTCCGATGGCAGTCTGCTGGCATTGGAAGAAGAAGCACCGCGGCTGTTGCTTTATCGTGCCGACGATAATGGCTATCAATTTGAGCGCGCGATGAGCTTTGACGGGATTAACGCGCTTACCGATATTTCGCTGACGGCTGATGGTGATGTGTTGCTAACCGAAGAAAACCTGAATGCGATGCAGACTGTGCAGATCGACGTTGCGGCTGCGACAGAGCCGCGGTCGCAACAGCCGGTCGCCCAGGTTGCGGCGACGCTGGAAACGCAGCCATCACCGCGCCGTGGTGATGCGATTGATGATCCAGCGGTATGGGTACACCCCAATAAGCCCGCGGCGAGCCGGATATTGGGCACCGATAAACGCACCGGCCTGTATGTGTATGATATGCAGGGTAACATTGTGCAGGAGTTGGCCGTCGGCCGTTTAAACAACGTTGATGTGCGTGGCAACCTGGCCGCTGCGACATTGCGAGATGACAACAGCATTCAGTTATTTTCCATCAGCGACGACGGCGTGCTGACACCTGCCGCTAACCAAACCACGGACATCGAAGAAATCTATGGGCTGTGCATGGGTTATGACAGTAACACTGAGCAAGCGTCCGTTTACATCAACGGTAAATCCGGTCGCATTCAGCATTACCTGGTTAATGCCGACGGCAGTTTGCAGTTAGCGCGAGAAATGCAGGTGCCGACGCAACCGGAAGGTTGTGTGGTCGATGACGCCAGCCAGCGTTTGTTTGTTGGTGAGGAAGATGTGGCGGTCTGGTTGTTCGATGCTAAACCCGACGGCGGCAGCGACGGTGACATCGTTATTCGGGTAGCGGATCATCCGCAACTGGTGGATGACATCGAAGGCCTCGCCTTTGCCCGTATTAACGGAGAGCCCATGCTGTTTGTGTCCAGTCAGGGTAATGACAGTTATATGGTATTCGATGCGCAGGCGCCGTGGGCGCAGCGCGCCCATTATCGCATCCGCACTAACATTGAGTTGGGCTTGGACGGCGCTTCGGAAACCGATGGTATCGAGGTAACCACACACTCATTAGGCGCAGGTTTTGAACAGGGCGCGTTCATTGTTCAGGACGGTCGCAACCGGATGCCGGAAGCCGGGCAAAACCTGAAGCTGGTGCCGCTGCAAGCGATCATCGATCTGCTCTGAGCCGGTGTTATTGGTTCGGCATAAAAAAACCGGCTTCGAGCCGGTTTTTTTGTGGGGTTTCGAACGCGCTATTTTTTAATCGGTTGTGCGTAGATAACGTCGGTGCCGTTCCAGCAGCGATCGTCACGTGCTGGCGCTGGGTTCTGACAGCGACGTTCAGCCGTATCCGGCACTTGATCCGTCAGGCGCTTGGAGCCGTCAGCGCGCTTATGCAATATAAAAGCATCGTACAGCTCTCCGGTGGCGGTGTAAGAACGGTACGCTACCTGTTGCTCGGAAAACGCCAGCGTCTGGAACAATTGCGTGTCTTCCGCGGTACGGTGCATCACCCGTTGTGCTTCATCGCTGACCAAATACATTTTCGGTCCGGCAACCGAAACCACGTAAACAGGCCCCGAATGGTCGGACAATTGACTGTGGCGTCCGTACGTATGGTCATGTCCCTGCAAGACAAAATCGACATCGAATTGTTCGTAAATGGGCTGCCAGTATTTACGTAAAGGCGGATTATCACGACCTTTCGATACCGATTGAATGGGGTGGTGATGAAACACCACGGTCCAGCGGTTGGGGTTGTCGGCTAATACGTTCTGCAGCCACTCAGCCTGACGCTTGGCGTGTGCTTCATCTTGTAACGCTTCGGTGGAATCCAGTGCTATGTATCGCACGCCCTGGACGTCGCTGAAATAAACGGTGTCAGACAACGCGTCTGGGCCGTTACCCGCCACCGGATAGTGTGCTGTCCAGTTTGGCAGCAGGTGACGAATCGGATTGTCATCATCACTGCTGAATTCGTGATTGCCGGCTGCCGGTAGCTGGTTAACGGTAGCTGCCATCCAGTCCACGGCTGCGAACCACTCGCCCCATTCGTCATCGTGAATGCCATCACGGGAGTTCACCAAATCACCGGCGTATAACATGACCTTGGCCCGAGGCGCGGTGCGCAGACTTTCTCTTACGGTCCGTGAAAAATGAGAATAAACCGCATTTTGCGCGTCGCCAAAATACAGCGCGGTGTAAGGGCTGAACGTTGCCGCTGGGGTTCGGAACTGGTACCAATCACTCCAGGTACCGTCGCCGCTGACACGATAAGCGTACAAAGTATCCGGCGTTAATCCGTCAACGGTGACACGGTGGTGCTGTGCTTTGCCGTTAGCGCTGGTTAGACGAACGTGTTCCGCGCTGTATTCCGTTGCCTTAAGATGCAAGCCGGGCGAGGGTGTCGCCGCGGTAATTTGTAAAAGCGCAGGTTCGGACATTACCTGGGTACGCCAACTGAAAGTCTGACTGCGGGCGGGGGAGGCCGTCGCAATCAGCGCCACGCGATCAGGAAACGCCGATACCTTATAACGCATTTCGCCTTCAGGTACTGAGGTATTGGCGGGCTGAGTCTCAACCGCACTCATGGTGTCGCTGGTCGTTAAGATCAGCGCCATAGCGCAAGCGACTTTGGTTAAGGGTGACAGATGCATAAAGGTTCCTTTTGCGGATAAAAGATTCAGCTTATACTGCGGCAGTGACATCGATGTTGCGCATAACGGCCAGACTGAGCTGATCGGAGCACGCGCTGCAAACAATGGTATTATTCTGTACCCATCTGATAAGCTGTCATGGTTGTCAGAAGAAACACGCAAAAGGAGTTTGCTATGTCCTCACAGGGTTCACGACAAACATTAGTTCGGCAGTGGGAAATGCTAAAGCTATTGCCTACCCGGCCACCGGGAATGACCGCTAAAGACATTTGTCAGCAGCTCAATGACGAAGGCTTTGAAGTTTCTAAACGACAGGTTGAGCGTGACCTTGAGCAGTTGTCGCATTCCTTCGCACTGATCTGTAACGACAAAGGCAAGCCCTACGGCTGGCATTGGATGGAAGGCGCGGGCGCTGACATGCCGGCAATATCCGCAGCCGAAGCGCTGTCATTGACGATGGTCGAAAAAGTGTTAAAACCACTGGTTCCGACGACCGTGCTGAAATCGATGGCACCGCGTTTAAACCAGGCTAAGGACAAACTGACGAAGCTGCAGCAAGGGGCGTCATTCGGCGACTGGCAAAATAAAGTGGCTTACGTGCCGGCCACATTGCAACAGCAAACCCCGAAACTCAGTGATGAGGTGCTCAGCAACGTACAACTGGCACTGTTGCACAACCAATGCATCGACGTTAGCTATCAACCGGGCGCCAAGCCGGATGCACTGAAAAGCTACACGTTACACCCTTTAGCGATGGTACAACGTGGCGTCAGTACCTATCTGGTGGCTTGTGTTGACCCCTATGATGATCCCCGCTTGTTTGCCTTGCACCGTATGCAGCAAGCCACGCCGCGCGACGATAAATCGGTAAAGACGCCGCCGGGCTTTACCTTAAAACACTATATCGACCAAGGCGGGTTGCAGTTTTCCGATGGCAATACGCTGCAACTTAAAGCGCGAATTGATCATAAGCTCGCCATGCACTTAACCGAAACACCGCTCAGTGATGATCAGCACATCACCACGGATGGGGATAAGCACTTGTTAAGTGCCACTGTTGCCGACTCGTGGCAACTGGACTGGTGGGTAAAATCCATGGGAGCGCAAATTGAAATTCTGCAGCCAGCATCGCTGCGCACCAGTATCATCAACGACCTGCAGCAAGCACTCGATAATTATCAGTATCGATAAAAACTCAAGCACTAACGTTAGCTGCTTTTTTGTGACTCGATTGAGTGTTATAGCGGGCCATACTGCTCTTCAATAATTCATTGATTAACCACGCGCATATAAATATGGACAAACAATCGCTAAAAGCAAACATAGCGCGTTATCGTTGGCTTACAACTGTTTGCGCCATCGTTAATAGCAATGCGCCCGTGTTTGGCTAGGCTTTTTCACTTTCATCAAAAAAGGAAAAAGCTGATGTCATCAAAAGGCATAAATAAAGTGTTTATTGTGGGTCATTTAGGCGCAGACCCGATACTGCGCCAGACGCAAAATGATACCGCAGTTGCCAATCTCAATGTCGCGACTTCTGCATCCTGGAAGGATAAAGTCACCGGCGAAACCAGGGAGCAAACCGAATGGCACCGCTGCGTGTTGTATCGGCGGTTAGCGGAAGTCGCCGGTGAGTACCTTCATAAAGGCAGTAAGGTTTATATCGAAGGTCAGTTGCAGACCCATAAATGGCGAGACGATAACGGCACTGACCGATACAGCACGGAGATTATCGTGCGAAATTTGCAAATGTTGGATAGCAAAAGCAGTGCCGATAAAAATCGCCCTGCCACGCATAGCGTTAACTAAATGTACTCAGCCGCCAGTATCGTTACACTGCGCGGCTGGTTCATGCTTAACTTCAGGAACAGCGTCATTTTTCACGCAATTTAAAGATCAAACCTATTACGCCGGCCCAAATAAAGACAAACGGCACCAGCAGATTAACCGCACCCAACGCCCCCGCAGCCAATTTTTCGCTAAGCGAGTAGGGCGACAGCTCGCTAATCCAGAGCTCGTGCGGGAATAATTGCGCATGATACAGGGTTAAAATAACTTTGAAGGCAATACCCACTATGATGTTGACGTACCAAGGTAGTTCGAGGAGGTGATTAAATATCCCGTTTAGTGTCTTTTTAAGCATTTCCATCTTCCTACCAAGTTATTAATTTAAAGCCAGTTTACCGGTAGGAGCGTCATTTTATGTCGCAGTAAATTCGTTGCAATTAACCCCCTTTACATCCACTTCAAAACAAACCACACTAGCGCAAGAGTTCACATAAAAATAACAAGTTAACGATGTCAGAAACTGCTAAAACACGCATTAACGAGTCGATGCTGGAAAAATTGTCTTATGCCCAACGCCAGCGGTTGGCTTACATCGATTTTTGTTTGCTGTTTAAAGGCGAAATTTATCGCAACGATCTGATTAAGCGATTTGAGGTAGGGTTGTCGGCCGGTTCGCGCGATTTCAATCTCTACAAAGAAGTCGCTCCGCAGAATCTGGTGTACGATCATCAATTAAAACGTTATTTTCAAACCGACAGCTTTGAGCCGGTATTCGAACACGATCCTAAACGCACACTGGTGAAACTGGCCAACGACATCAGCGACGGTTTCGATGCCATCGGCGACGTGCAATTTCCGGTGGAAGCGCCGACCAGCCTCAATGTGCCGGACATTTTTGTGATTGCGCGGCTGGTACAGGCGATGCTTAAGCAGCAAGCTGTGATGATCCGTTACACATCGCTGTCGAGTGGTGAAAGTCGCCGCGAAGTGGTGCCGCATACCATTGTGGATAACGGTCAGCGTTGGCACGTACGGGGTTACGATCGCAAAACCGAAAGCTTCCGTGACTTTGTGCTGACTCGCATCAGCGAGGCGGAAATTACCGATAACGCCGGTGTTGAGGAAGGCAGTGAAAGTGATCATGAATGGCATCGGAAGATCCCGTTACAATTGGTTACTCATCCGCATAATGTGACCCACAGCAAAGCCATTGAGATGGACTATGGTATGACCGACGGTGTGCTGACCATCGACGTGCGCGCCGCCATGGCCGGCTATTTGCTGCGACGCTGGAACGTCGACTGTACCGAAGATGCCAGTCTCAATGGTCCCGAATACCAACTTTGGCTGCGCAACCGCACCAGTTTAATGAATACCAGTAACCTGGCCATCGCACCGGGGTATAAGGTGACGTAACTTGCGCCTTAGGCGCAAGCCACGGGTAAACGGGAAAAGGATTATGTCCACAAACATCACCTACTACTCCAAAAACGCCGAAACCCTGGCGGACAATTACAACAGTGTGCCGTTTGAGTCAGTGCATAAAGATTGGCTGCACGAGCTGCCTAAAGAGGGCATGGTGTTGGATGTCGGCGCCGGATCCGGGCGCGATGCACGTTTTATGGCCGCCAAGGGTTTAAACGTCATTGCCGTAGAGCCTGCCGAGGGTATTCGTGAAGTCGCACAAGGCTACACCGTCGGCAAGCCGGTGCATTGGCTTAACGACAGCCTGCCCGATCTCAGCCAGGTGTTTGCACTGCAAACCAAGTTTGATCTTATTTTATTAAGCGCTGTATGGATGCACATCCCGCTGTCACAACGCGATCGCAGCCTGCGCAAGTTAAGCTCTCTGTTAAAACCCAACGGCAAGTTGGTGATTTCGCTGCGTCACGGTGCCTGCCACGACGAACGCACCATGTACGAAGTTTCTGCCGACGAACTGGCGCAATTAGCCAGCCGCTTTGGCTTAACCTATCAGTTACTGACGCCCGAACAACAAACCGACGAACTCGGCCGCGGCGATGTCAGTTGGCAAACCGTGCTGCTGACCTTACCCGATGACGGCACCGGTGCCTTTCCGCTGCTGCGCAACATCGTCGTTAATGACAGAAAGACCTCCACCTACAAAGTTGCACTGTTAAGAAGTCTGCTGCGCATCGCCGAAGGCCATCCTGGTGCGGTGTTGGATCAAACCGAAGATCATATCGCACTGCCGATGGGACTGGTGGCTCTGTATTGGCTAAAGCTTTATAAGCCTCTGGTGGATCATTATGGCATGCACCAGAACAATAATACGTCGGCCGGACTGGGCTTTGTGCAGTCGCGAGGATGGCGGTTATTACAACATACCACGGCCGCCGATTACGCTATTGGCGCGTACTACAGTGGCGCAGAGCAGGCACAAGCGCTGTATCAGACACTCAAAGACATTGCCGCGACCATTAAAAAGAATCCGGCGACTTACACCACTTTGCCCGGTAGCAATACCGCCGTATTTGAGGTTGAGCTTAATCGCACCACCAAACCAACCGCCGGGCTGACCCTGGATCGGCCGTTTTTAGCCTCACTCGGCACCTTTTATGTGCCCAAACACATTTGGGACTCGTTAACCCGCTTTAGCGTGTGGATAGAGCCGGCGCTGGTGAACGAATGGGCGGCGTTGATGCACAGTTACGACGTCAATCGACAACAATTTAACCGTAATGATTATTTAGAGGCGCTGGACTGGAAAGACGATACCCGCAGCACCAACCGCGTTCGCCATCGGGTTAACGAACTGCTCGCCAGCGATGACGTCGCCTGTTGTTGGTCCGGCAAACACATCAAACCCAGCGACTACGCCGTGGATCATGCCTTCCCGTTTGCCCGCTGGCCGAATAACGACTTATGGAATCTACTGCCCACCCGTACAGCGGTAAACGCGAACAAATCTGACCGCCTGCCAAGCAGCGACAAACTGTTGTCGTCGCGCGAACTCATCCTGCATTGGTGGCAACAAGGCTGGAGTGACAACCGCCGAGAGTTTTTTACGCAAGCCAATTTGGCATTGCCCAACTTACACCACAGTAATCAAAGCTTTGACGACGTATTCGAAGCCTTTGCGCTGCAACGCGACCGCATTAAAGATATCCAGCAGTTGGCGGAGTGGGGGTAGGTGAAGCTCTCTTGAGGTTAACTATTATTTACTTTTAAAGAGAGAATTAATAATTAACAACTAAAACGCAAAATTGCCGTCGGGCGCCTAAGCAAAGAAACCAATTCTGGCTGACAAAAGTTAGTTCGTTGCCCGCGAGAGAACCCGCGCTGACCACGACCTTACGCGCTAGGCGCAAGGTCGTGTTTTTGTTTAAAGCTTAACCAACAACTTACCTTTATTATCGCCACTAAAGAACAGGTTCAGTCCGTCAATGGCGGATTCCAGCCCTTCTAACGTGTGCGCGCGGTATTTGATGTTGCCGGACATCACGTAAGGCGTGAGTTTCTCCAGCAGGCTAGGCACCTCGTGGAAATGATCCGGCATGGTGAAGCCCTGGATCTTCAGGCGCTTTTTAATAATCGGGATCCAGCTTGGTCCGGGTGCGGGTTCGGCCTTGTCATAGTCGGCGATCATGCCGCAAACAACGATTCGACCATGCGCGTTCATGTGCTGCATCACATGATGCTGAATGGGGCCGCCGGTATTTTCAAAATACAAATCGATGCCATCGGGTGTGAGTTCGTTTAATTTGGCGCTTAAGTCGTCGGTTTTGTAGTTAATCGCGCCATCAAAGCCTAATTCACTGGTTATCCAATTGGCTTTTTCATCGCTGCCGACCACACCGATTACCCGCAGGCCATCAGCTTTAGCCAATTGGCCGACGATAGAGCCGACGGAACCTGCGGCACCGGTGACTACCAGGGTTTCACCAGATTTTGGTTCGCCGACATTAAACAAACCCTGGGTGGCCGTTAAGCCGGGTAGGGCAAATACCGACAGCACCATCTCGTCAGGCACATCAGCCTGGACTTTATTGATGCCCTGACCATCGCTTAGCGCGTATTCTTGCCAGCCCATCATGCCCATGACGCGGTCGCCTTTGGCAAAGTCGGGATGCTTGCTTTCAACGACTTCGCCAACCCCGGAGCTGCGCATCACGGTATTCAGCTCAACCGGCGGAATATAGCTTTCGGTATCGGGACTCATCCAGCCAAACATGGCCGGGTCTAACGACATGTGAGTTTGCTTAATTAAAAACTGACCGTCGTTAACCGTTGGTAGCTCTTTTTCCACCACTTCAAAAATATCGGCACTCACCGGACCCGGCTCCGGGCGCTTAACCAGATTAATCGCTTTATAAGTTGTCATGTTGTTCCTTATAACGTCATTATTGTGTGCCGTTAGCATAACGTGTGATTGAACGCGTGGGTAGCTTGCGTTCTAAGCACAACTCACCTGTCAAAGCCGCCCGCCACCTGACAGTCGCAAAACTGTCGTATCAACGCTACCATCTGCTTGGTAATGTTTTGCCGACATTCACCAGCGAGAGAAAACAATGAAACGTAGCACGTTAGAACAACTGACTTTTCGATTTAATTTTCGTTTTGAGCACAACGGACACACCATCACCGCGTCAGGCAATAGCATGACCGGTAACGAAGTCGTGCGTGTCGACGGTAACCTGATGAGTGAGCAGCGGGTTATCGCGAAACGCAGTGAGCATAACTTTGAGTTGGATGGCGTGGAGTATAAAATCCGCTTTATCGTCACCGGGTCATTTTTTTGTGAAGTGACCTGTGAGCTGATCAAAAATGGTGAAGTGATTGATTCGCAACATTTACGCTCGATTGAAACGAAAAGCGACCTAATTAAAATGGTGGCGTTGCTGTTTGGTTTGGGATTGGTAAGCGGGTTTTTCGCCGCCAAAGCCGTCCTGATGGTTATGGGGTAGCCGATGCAAGTTGATCAAACCCTAATTACTGATGAGCGAAAACGTCGCAATTGGACGCAGCAGCATTTAGCCGATGCCTGCGGGGTCAGCTTGCGTACCATTCAGCGCGTAGAGCGTGACGGACAAGCGTCGAATGAAACCGTGCAGGCATTAAATGCGGTGTTGGCGATTGAGCTAAGGCAACGTGATGAGGTGATTGCTGCGGAAAAAACAACCCATGTGGGTAACGATAAGCCGCTGTGGTTACAGGCGTTGCCGTTAATGGTGGCGTTGGTGACCGGTATCTTTTTGGGGGCGCTTTTGGCCGTGGTTGTGATGTCTCAGTAACTCGCTTGCGCCTCGGGCGCAAGCGAGAAAGGATAAAAAAGTAACTTGCGCCAAAGGCGCAAGCTACCTAACCCCGTTTACATAAACTGATACGACAGACTGAGTTTGATGCTGCGAGGCATGATGTAACGTCCGTTTGGCGCATCAGGGTTGCGCGGATCGCCTTCGGTAACACCGAGTTCGTCGGTCAGGTTATCAACCGCCAATTGCAGGCGCAGTGCGTCAGTCGGCTCAACCATCAAACCGAAATCGATTTTCTCGTAACCTTCCAGCACTACCGTGTTTTCGTTGTTACCGTAGCGGTCATCAACGGCAGTCAGTGTGGCATAAACCGATGATGGCATATCGGCTAAATCAAACGCGTAGCTCGGCGTTACACGCAGTTGCCAGCCCGGTTGGCGCTGTGCTTCATTGCCTTCATTGGTTGGGCTTTCTGTGATTTCAGTTTCCTGAATGGTCGCGTTAAGCGCTAACGAGAAACCCGAACGATGATCATAACGGCCGTCCAGTTCGATCCCATAGGCCTCATTGGTCAGAATCTCGGCCGGCACACCCGGACGACGAACGAAGGTATCGCCTTTGACTTCGTTGGTAAAGGCGGTCGCGAAGAAGCGAATGTCATCGTTCATAAATTTATAACCGAATTCACCCTGAGTGACTTCTTTGATCAACGGGTTACCGTCGCTGTAAGCGCCGTAATTATCACGGAAGTCGTCAAAATACGGCATTTTGTAACCGCGGTTGGCGCGAATGAATACGCCACTGAAGTCGTTCAGTGCGTAATTAGCACCGACCGTCCAGGAGGTTTTGTCTTCATCGTATTCAACCGGCTTGTTGATGCTGCCGTCCAGTCCTTCATCAACGGTGTAATTAACTTGGTGGTTCTCGCGACGCAGGCCGGCATCGATGGTCAGATCGTCGGTGGCAAACCAAGAACCGGTTGCGTAATAAGCGGTGGTGTCGGCGTCACCAACCGAGCTGATGTCGTAGTCAAAACCGCAACTTACCGTCGGGTCGTCATTACAGGCAATGCCACTCAGCATTTCGCCACCGGGTTGCAATACGTAGTAGGCTTCGTTACCAATACTCCACCAATCGTCGGCTTTGGTGTTGGCGGTATAAAGACCAAAAGACACATCGAATAAGTCAAAGCGTTTAGAGATAGCCAAGTCGTTCGTAAACGACTGGATGTCCTTCAATACCACCCAGCGACCAATTTGCTGCACCGCGGTGTCGCCGGCGTACTCATTACCAGTGACGGTGCCGGTTGCGGTGGCGCCATTATCGGCAACCGCAGCGACGGTGGTTGCGCCGCCCGCCGGCACCAGGCCGTAGGTATTGGCTTCACCCTTGGTGAGATTAAAGCGATCAATCAAACGCCAGCCGTTCGGTAATTCCAGTTTCAGGCTACCGCCGCTGATGTGACCGTCCCAGCCACGACCGTTGCCAAAGTCGAACATTTCGGTGGTGCCGTTATCGGGGCCGTAACTGATATTGGCCTGGCGATTTAGCGGACCGATTTGCGTGTAGCTGGCATCGATGCCATCAATGTTTAGCGGAGTGGGAAGGTACCAGGTGCCGTGGTCATCGGTTTGGCGGGTATAAACATTCAGTTCGCCTTTATCGAATTTCTTGGTCAGGTTAAGGGTAAATTGATTACCTTCTTCGCTGTTAAAACCGGCTTCACGAATGCCTTCTGAGCTTTTCACGTAGCCACCGACCATGTAATACAGGTCGTCAGCGAGTTCGCCGCTCATCACCAGATCGAGGCGGTTAAGCCCATAGTCAGAAACCGAGTATTTAGCCACGGCTTCGGTCATGTCACTGCCACGTTTCAAACGGAAGTTGGTGGTTAAGCCGGGTTGTCCGTTGCTGACGATAGGGTTAGGCCCACCGCGCAGGCCTTCGACCATTTCAATGGTTTCGTCAATGCGGAATATTTGCGAGTTTTCTAAGAACGACAGTGTAGAGGGTGGGTAGACCGGTGAACCTTCCAGCGCGATGGTCAGGAATGGCGCATCACCGCCACCGGGAAAGCCCCGCACCCAGACGTTAGCACCCGACTCGCCGCCCGAGCTTTCCACCCAGACACCGGGTATAGCTTTTAACAGGTCAGCGGTCGATTTAGGGGAAATCTTGTCGATATCGACGCTGTCGATGTTGGTAACGGCAAAGCTGGCATCGATCTTACGGATGCCGGCGCCGCCGGGAGTACCGCTAACGACGATGACTTCAGGCTTTTCAGCCTGATTATTGCTGCCGTTATCGGTTTGGTTTGAGCTAGTGTCCTGGGCGGTTGCAGTACCTGCGAGCGCGACAGAAACTGCGGTCGCAAGTAAACCTTTTGAGAACATCGTCTTCATGGTGTGCTCCTGACTCGAATTCGTTTAGTTGTTATTCTGTTTGGTGGCGTTTATCTGCTTAATTTTTGGTCGCCCACCTTGACCGTGAGGCCAACATAGAATGCCTTGCAATCGTTTGCAAGAACAAAAATGCAAACGATTGCATCTTTTTTGTTTCAATGTTGTTAACTATCGTTTACATAGGTTGATGAAATTATAACCGAGCCGGACTGCCGCGCGAATCTAACCGTGCAGGCTAGGAACAGCGGGATTAAACCGCTATAGTGAAGAAAAAACAACGATAAAGACGAATGGCCAAAAAGCAATCAAGACTGACGTTGGCGAAGCTCGCTGAGCTGGCAGGGGTGTCTACCTCTACCGCCTCGCGGGCGCTCAAAGACAATCCGCTGATCAAACAACAGACCCGTGACAAAGTTAAGGCGCTGGCACGCCAGCATAACTTTAGTATCAATACAGCGGCCAGCCGCTTGCGCACGCGTAAAACTCACGTTATCGCCGTAATTCTTAACCTTATCGAACATACTGAACAGAGCGTTACCGATCCGTTCTTGCTGAAGATTGTCGGCGATCTGAATATGGCGCTTAACGCGCGCGGCTACGAGTTGTTGCTGTCGAACTCGTTTATGGCTACCGACGACTGGGCCAACTATTTTATCGGAAGTCAGCGTGCCGATGGCATCATTGTTATCGGTCAGGGTAAAACCAGCGCCAAAATTGATGCGGCCGCGGACGCCGGGGTGCCACTGGTGGTCTGGGGTGAACCGAAAACGGCGGCGCGCTATCCGGTGGTTGGCGGTGATAACTTATTTGGCGGTCACGAGAGTACCTGGTATCTGCTTAACCATGGTTGCCGCCGTATTTTGTTTCTTGGCGACCCCGAGCATGCGGAAATGCGTCACCGTCATCAAGGCTACCTCAACGCATTAACAGAGCATGGCATTGAGCCCGACCCGGCACTCACGGCCAGCATCGATATTACCTCAACCGCCGCTTATGATTTTATTAATCAACACATTCGCGAGCACGGGCTTAACTTTGACGGCATTGTCTGTGTCAGTGACATGGTGGCGTTGGGCGCACTTAAAGCCCTAAAGGAACGCTATGTCGGTATTCCGCAGGACGTCAGCATTGTTGGTTATGACGACATTGCGCTAGCAGAGCTGATGCATCCCTCGTTAACCACCGTAAGGCAGAATACCCAACAGGCTGCTGAGATGATGGTTAACGAACTGATCAAACAGCTGGAAGGGCAGAGTGCAGCTTCGCAAGTGGTCGAAACTCGTTTGATTGTGCGTCGCTCAACCGCTCAGTAAATGGATTATGCAATCGTTTGCATTTTTTCATGCCGAAAGATAGACTCAGCGATTATCGTTAACAAAGTGTTACTTTCTAATGTCCAGATTGTTGATTATAGCTGCGATTGCAGCGAGCTATTATGTGTTTGCCATTCTGTTGAACAGTGTGGGAACGGTCATCTTACAATCGATCACCAGTTTTGAGGTATCGAAACCTCAGGCCAGCATCTTAGAAGGCTTTAAAGATCTCTCAATTGCGATAGTGTCTTTTTTGGTTGCATCTTTTATCCCGCGGGTCGGCTATAAACTGGCGCTGCTCTGTGGACTGGGGCTGGTTGCGGTGCTGTGTGCGATAACGCCGGGTATTGCGGAATTCTGGTCCGTGAAGTTGTTGTTTGCCGGTGTCGGTACCGCGTTTGCGCTGGTAAAGGTGTCGGTTTACGCCATCATCGGACAGTTGTCCCCGGATACGCGCTCACACTCGTCATTGATGAATGTCATCGAAGGCATTTTCATGCTCGGGGTGTTGTCCGGCTATTGGGTGTTTGCAGCGTTTATAGACGAGGCTAACCCAGCGTCGCTGAGCTGGCTTAATGTGTATTATTTGCTGGCTGCCGTGGTGGCGGTAACCTTTATATTGGTGTTAATTGCACCGGTAGAAAAACCCCGTGCCGAGCCAGCTAAGGCGATGCTGGAATTCGTGACCATGTTGAAGATGGTTTATCAGCCGTTGGTACTGATTTTCATTCTGTCGGTGTTCCTTTACGTCTTAATCGAGCAGGGCATCGGTTCTTGGTTACCGACGTTTAACCGTGAGGTGTTGGGGCTGCCGGTGAATGTCAGTGTGCAGATCACCAGCATTTTTGCGGTATCGCTGGCGATTGGGCGGCTGGCTGCGGGTGCGGTGCTGGCACGGATGAACTGGTATCCGTTTTTAATGTTGTGCCTGATCGCGATGGGCGCAACCATGTTACTGAGTCTGCCGCTGGCACAGCACGTTGGCGACACGCCAATTGCGTCCTGGCTGGACGCGCCGCTGGCGGCATTTCTGGTGCCATTGATCGGCCTAACTATGGCGCCGATTTACCCGGTCATCAACTCGGTGATGCTAAGTTCGTTGCCGAAAAGCCAACATGCGCCAATGACTGGCTTGATCGTAGTGTTTTCCGCGCTGGGTGGCACCACCGGGTCCATTGTTACCGGACTGATTTTTGATGCCATGGGCGGTCAGCAGGCGTTCTACTTATTGTTGGTGCCGATTGCGTTGATCATGGTGACGCTGTTTTTCTTCCGTCGTTCATCGCTGCAGGTTAAGGCGAAGGGGGAACTGGCATGACCACCAGCGTATGGACCGAAGCACTGACATTATTTAACAGCGAGCTGTTTCATGATGTGCAGATGGCGGGGTTGTTTAAGGACAGCAAAACCTTTGCTGATGCCATTGGTAAACAACCCTTAGCGAGCATTTGTGAACACTACCGACAGCAATGTCAGCAACCGGGTTTTGAGTTGGCGGCGTTTGTTGAACAGCACTTCGAACTGCCGGCTGAACCGGACCTTAGCGCGCTTCAGTGTGATGATGTCGATGAGTACATCGCGGCCATGTGGTCGGTATTGCAGCGAGCGCCGGATCAGCGCCAGCATGATAGCTTAATTCCGCTGCAACACCGGTATTTGGTACCCGGTGGGCGGTTCCGTGAAATTTATTACTGGGACAGCTATTTCACTGCCGAAGGCCTGCTGTGCGACGGCCACAGTGATGTGGTGGTCAGTATGCTGGAAAACTTCCTGGATATTCAGGAGCAGGTCGGCTGTATCCCCAACGGTAATCGTGCTTATTACCACACCCGCAGTCAGCCGCCGGTGCTGGTGCTCATTTTTGATTTGGTTCAACACCAGTTAAATGAGGTTCAGCGGGCGCGGGCGATTAAAGGGTTGCAGGCAGAACATCAGTTTTGGATGCAAAACCGAGCGCTGAGACTGGCCGACGGTAGCCTGTTAAATCGCTACTACGATAATGACGCGACTCCACGCCCGGAATCCTATCGCGAAGATTTGAATGCAGTGAGTGGATTAAATGACACCCGGGCTCATGAGTTTATGCGCCATATCCGTGCCGCTTGTGAATCCGGGTGGGATTTCAGTTCTCGCTGGTTTGCTGATGCCAATGATTTTACCAGCATTAAAACCACCGATATTGTGCCGGTTGATTTAAATGCACTGTTGTATCGTTTGGAGTTCCGATTAAGCCAACTGGTTGACGAGAGTTCGCAGCAGCAAGCTTATGCCGAAGCCGCGGCACAGCGTCAGCAGGCGCTTAATCAGTATTGTTATAACGCCGAACAGGGGTTTTATTTTGACTACGACCATCAACAACAACGGCAGACGCCGATATGGTCGCTGGCAGCGGTGGTGCCGTTATTCACTCAATTAGCGAGCCAACATCAAGCCGATGCGGTGGCCGATAACCTCTCCAAATTTTTGCGCCCGGGTGGTTTGGTTACCACCTTAACGGCAACGCAGCAGCAATGGGACTCGCCGAATGGCTGGGCGCCGTTGCAGTGGTTTGCCGTTAAAGGATTAGAACATTACGGTGTTAATGCGCTAGCGCAGGATATCAAACAACGTTGGGTTAATTTGGTTGCTGATTATTATGACGCCAATCACGTCGTGTTGGAGAAGTATGACGTGTGTGATCCCCGTAAAGCGGCAACTGGTGGCGAATATGAAGTACAACTGGGCTTTGGGTGGAGCAATGGCGTATACCAGGCGTTTAAACGAAGCTTATAGAAATTGGTTTAACTTAAAATGGTGAGCTAACATTGTGTTAGGTTTAGCATCAAGGACTATGCGTGTTGGCAGAGGACAAGGAAGTAGAGCTGCAAGCAGTAGCTTACGCAAAGAAACATAAAACGAAGTTAGCACGTCAACTTACTGATAAAACAATCTACGCGAAGGAGCGAGATCCGGTATCAGTATTTATGTGTGGCTCGCCAGGTGCAGGGAAAACGGAATCATCCAAAATATTTCTGAAAGAGATTGGTTCGGATAGCGTAATTCGACTGGATCCAGACGATCTTCGGTGCCAGTTCCCTGGGTATAACGGCTCAAACTCATACTTGTTTCAACGGGCGATTTCGGTGGTTATCGAACGAGCACTAGACTTTGCATTCCAAGGGAAACAATCATTCTTGCTAGACGGCACGTTATCAAAGTTGGACATTGCTGAGAAAAATATTCAACGTTGTCTTGATCGTAAACGGAGCGTTTTGATTTTGTTTGTTTATCAATCGCCAGCAATGGCCTGGGAGTTTGTTCAAGCTCGGGAAAAAGAAGAGGGGCGACGAATTCTTCCTGAAACGTTTATTGAGCAATTTTTGGGGGCTCAGGAAGTTGTTCGGAAACTGAAAAGGAAGTTTGGTGGTCGAATTCAGGTAGATTTATTGGTCAAGAATAACCGAGGCCATACACGGTTCTATCACGATAACGTTACGGACATTGAAAATTTGCTTGCTGAGAAATTCACTCGCAATGAGTTGGAACAGTTGATAACATAAGTCGTGTTTGTGCCATGTAATAGTGTGGATACAGTTAGCGCAGCAATAATATTGAGGAAACACAAATGCTTAGTCGTCTTTTTGGTAGCAAAGCACCTGAAAATTCGAACCTGTCAGAATTCGTGCGAAATGCAAAATCGCGCGATAAGAAGCGCGTGTATGCTCGGGTAATTGATAAAGCGATTGAGGCACAAAACGAAGTGATTGAACGGCAAAAGCCAACGTCATAAATTCTTGAATGTACATACAGTTAGTTAAGAAACGGAGGCGACTGCCTTCGTTTTTTATTTGAAAGCAAACAACGAATCACATAGTTAGATAACTGCGGAAAATAATTGCCGCCGACGTGATTTTGATGCCAATATTGACTACATGGTTTTTTGGGGAAGAAAAAGTGGTGCGTCCTAGTAGACTCGAACTACCGACCTCTGCCATGTCAAGGCAGCGCTCTAACCAACTGAGCTAAGGACGCACATTTTGAAGTGCTGTGTCGTGAAGACGGGCGCTATATTATTCATTTCGAATCACTGACGCAAGACTTTTTTCAGCGTCAGTGATTCAAATGGCTAGTTTTCAGACAGATGGTGCTGTGTTGCTCATTAAAGCGACGGCGTTGCCCGGTTGATGATGCCAACAACGTTAGCATTGGCCGGCAGTCCGCCATAGTTCATGTGGGTTCGTGGCGCCAGGCGACCGGCACAAAACGCTTCGCTGACAAAATCCGGCGCATGTTGTAACAGCAGTGCGGCCTGCAATGCCAATGCCATGCGGTCGGCAAACTGGCGAGCCTGATACGGCCAGTGGTCGCGGGGCGTCTGCTTGAAGTCACGCTTTAACGCATTGGCAAAGTCATCCAGTCGTTTATCACGGCCGCTGGCTTTGCTGATTTCGCTAAAATACGCGTCTAATACCCGAGGTTCCTTTTGTATCGCCCGCAGAATATCCAGACACTGGACATTACCACTGCCTTCCCAAATAGCGTTTACCGGAGATTCGCGCAACAACCTTGGCATGATGGTGTTTTCCATTAGCCCCATACCACCGATCACCTCCATTGCCTCGTACGCATGGTTGGGTGTGCGTTTGCAGATCCAATACTTGCCGATGGGGGTGGCGATTCGGGCTAAAAGTTGCTCATGTTCGTCATCCTGGTTATCGAACGCGCGCGCCATACGCAGAGTCAGCGTCATCGCCGCCTCGCTTTCCAGTGCCAGATCGGCTAACAGGTTCTGCATCAGTGGTTGTTCGCTGAGCCGCGCGCCAAAGGCCTGACGGTAGTGGCAGTGATGCAGCGCCTGAGCGCTGGCCTGGCGCATTCCCGACGAGGAGCCAATCATACAGTCATAACGGGTCATGGCGACCATTTCAATGATGGTACGTATGCCACGTCCTTCTTCGCCAACCATCCAACCGAGTGCACCACGCAGTTCACATTCGCTGGAGGCATTGGCGACATTGCCCATTTTATTTTTCAGTTGCTGGATCTGCAGCGGGTTTTTGCTACCGTCAGGTCGCCAGCGCGGCACCAGAAAACAGGAAAGCCCGCCCGGAGCTTGTGCCAGCACCAGAAACAAATCACACATGGGGGCCGAGACAAACCATTTGTGACCCACCAGCTCGTAGACTTGCGCCGGACCTTCGGCACCGACCGGGTGTGCTACAGTACTGTTTGTTCGGACATCAGAACCACCTTGTTTTTCGGTCATAGCCATACCAACCGTGAGGCCGTTTTTACGCGTGTCGGGAATATTTTCGGGGTCGTAGTAGGGCGCCAGGATCTTGTGACCAAACTGCTCAAACAGTTGCGGCTGATGTTTCAGTGCCGGGACGGCCGCAAAGGTCATGGTGATCGGACATCCATGCGCCGCTTCAACCTGAGTGTGCAAGTAATATTTAGCGGCTCGCGCTACCTGCGCGCCGCTGCGGGGATTGCGCCAAGGACTGGCGTGTAGGCCCTCGCTGATGGCGATATCCATGAGTTGGTGATAACTGGGGTGAAAGTCGATCTGATCGATGCGATGGCCAAAACGGTCGTGAGTCTGTAGCTGTGGTTTGTTGGCATTGGCGTCAAACCCCAGTTTAATCCGCTCACTGAGTCCGCATTCCGCGCCAAACCGGGCAATATCCTGTTCAGCCCAGGCTGCTCCCTCGCGCTGCACGGCCTCCTGCAACGCCTTGTCCTCGGCATAAAGGTTATAGTTCTCCAGTGCCGGCGGCTGATTGGTCACCTCGTGGGTTTGGGCATAATAGTTGTGCTGTTGCTTACTCATTAGGTTGACGCTCCGGCCTGACCTGTTTGGATAACCTAAGCTTAGAACGAGTTTTGGCCGGATGTAAAGCCACAGTCCATAAACAACTGCTGCCATGGTTGTACAAACGCTTTACTGGTTTGGTTCAGCTTTTCTCCCTGCCGGCTCAGCTCGCGTAAGTAGTCTTGCAGCGCCGGCTGCGGCACCGCTTCGGCCAGCGTCAGTAACACCGGTTGTAGTTGCTGGTACTGAGTGGTTAATTGCGCCAGCTTTGACTGCGTTGCGTCAATAAAAAATCGCATAAACACCCGTTGCAGAACCTTAGCCCGCTCAGGCACTCCTTTGCCGTCGCAGCCCGCAGCTGCGGTCAACGGGGGCAACTGTTGCTGTAACTGAGTCAGCAGCAACCGCATCTCGATGGTACTGCGCAGCAATCGTGGTAGGTAATCCGCTTGTGCGAGCTGTTGTCGCCAGCGGGCTAAGCTAGTTTCGGCAGGCGCTGGTTGCTGTGGAGCCTGAGCAAGCCATTCGACCAGTTGCAGGAGGGCGTTTAACTGGTGGTTAAAAACGTTGTCATCAAGGGTTACTAAGCTTTTGGCTCCGATGCTCAGGGCGTGCCGCAGTGCTTTGTCGGTGGCGATCGCGTGTGCCTTATCGAAGCTCAGTTGCGCGTGTTTGTCGGCTATGGCGCGTTGCAACTCTGCTTTGATGGTTTCAGACTGCGGGTGCTGCGCGCACGTTCTTAATGCGCTCAATAGCTGCACGTCATCGTGATAGCGCATCAGCCCGTCCTCCAGTCGACCCAGTGAGCTGTTACGTTGAGCGATCAGTTGTCCGGCCTCGCAATGACCCAGTCGCAGGCTGGTTAAAAAATTCATCGCCGCTGGCTCGCCAACGGGTTTCAATGAACGTATCGTCGGCATGGGTGCCGGGCGCGGCTGGTAGCTCAGTTGTGCCGCTTCCGAGGAGAGCGTGTTGGCAATTCGTTGATTGAGCGTATGTACCGAGTCGACCACTGTCTGAGGACGCGAACAGGCACCAACGACCAGTCCGGCAACGATCAATAAACCGGCCTGAAATGCCCGCAAACGCTGGTAACTTTTGCCAATCCTCAGTACACTGCCACGCATTGCTTAATCCTTACTATGCTTAGGTGTTTTATGTTTACTGGTATTGTTCAGACACAAGCACAAGTTGCCCATATTAAAGACAATGACGACTTTCGTCACTTAACGCTGCGGGTCGAACCGCAGTTTCTGCGCGATTTAGAGATAGGTGCCAGTATTGCTATAAACGGCTGCTGTTTAACGGTGGTTCACTATACCGAAGATACGGTTGAGTTTGACGTTATCGACGAGACGTTGCGACTGACCAATTTGGGTGACCTTGGCAAAGGTAGCCTGGTTAATCTGGAGCGCTCGTTGAAAGTGGGTGATGAAATTGGCGGTCACCATGTATCGGGACACATCCATTGTCAGGGAACATTGCTGGAAGTGGAACAAAGCGATACCAACTGGGCAGGCTGGGTTGAAGTGCCCGAGCCGTTTACCCCTTACCTGTTTGCCAAAGGTTTTATTGCCGTGAACGGCGCCAGTCTGACGATCGGCACCGTCGAAGACAACCGTTTTAGTCTGCACTTAATACCCGAAACCCTGCGGCTCACCAATTTATCGCAGGCACAGCCAGGAACCCAGCTTAATATCGAGTTTGATCAGCAAACCATTACCATTGTTGAAACGGTAGAGCGTATCCTAAAACAGCGCGGCGAGTCGGCGAACTAATAAAACTGCTCGTCGTTGCCGTCAATGCGTACGCGGGTTTTTTGATTCATTTCGTCAACCTGCAATTGCACGTGAATTAAATCGCCGCAGGCAGCGCATTCGTCCTGATAATCCTGATTGCCCGCTGAGGTATCAATATCCAGTTGTGTTGTCTGCCCGCAATGCGGGCAACGAACCACAACGCTGTTAAGATCTTCTTCGTGCATGAGAGTTCCTCTGGAAAGATGTTTCCGCAAAGCCTAGCGGTGCCGTTCTCGCACAGGAGTTCGGTGGGGGCAGACTATCGAAGGCCAGGGATGGCCTGAGATAAGCGTTCATGGATGAACTTGTCGTGTGTCTGTGTCAGCCCCACCGAGCTCCAGGCGAACGACACCGTTACGCCTTGCACGCTTACTCAAACTATAGAAAAAGAATGCCGATTCCGCCCAATGAAATGCAGGCGCCGATGACGGAACGTGGTGTAATCTTTTGTTTTTTCAATAAAGAAATTGGAATAAGAAAAAGCGGTGCGGTCGACAGCAGCGTTTGGGTGAGGCCGGGGTTAATGTTCGCAATGGAAACCTGTTGCAACCAGATCGCCAGGAAGGTACCAAAGACGATGGCGCCGAGTAATGGCAGAGGGTTAATCGATTTAAACTGGCGAATAATCGCGGCGTAAGCGTTGCGTTTTGACAAGCCGACGATGACCGCAAGTAACACCGACCCCGCGGCTAACCGGACAAAGGCGGCGTCGATGGCATGGAGCGACTCGGTTTGCAAAACCGAAAATGCCATGACCAGTCCAGTGGCCTGGCACAGCGCCGCGCCGCTGCCGAATAACATGCCCGACAGCGAGAGCGCCGGTTGGTTGTCCGGTGCCTTTTCGGTGACCACAAACAAGACGCCGCTTAAGGTCACCACGGCGCCGGTGCTCTCGATGATGGATAATCGGTCACTTAAAAAGGCCCAAGCCATAAATGCCGCTAACGGCGGTGCCAGGTATTCCAGCAGCATGGCGTGCCAGGGGCCGAGCCGCCTCAGCGCAGCGAAGTGGCAACTGTCACCAATGGTGATACCAATGACTCCACTCAGGGCCAGGATCACCACACCGGCGCTTAGCTGCAATGAAGTGCCGAGTAATAAACTCACTAAAAATAATAACGGGGTGGCAATAACGCCTTTCACCAGATTCATCTGCAACGGTGAAAAGTGACTGCCGGCGCGATGATATAAAAGCGTGGCAACCGCCCAAAAACTGGCGGCTAACAAGGCGGCGAACTGACCGATCATCTCTGACATCAAAACAGGCTCTGTGGTTGCTCAAATGTAAGCGGTCGATTATAGTAGCGATGCGCGTTCGATGGTACCGAACGCAACACGTTTCGTAGGGTTCGGCTGCGATGTTCAGCTGAGCCAAAATAGAGCACGTGGCACTTGGTAGGTGTCACCACTGGTTGGAAAGGATAGTTCATGCCTGTAATTACTCTCCCTGACGGAAGTCAACGCGAATTTGATAAACCGGTCTCAATCATGGATATCGCTATGGATATCGGGCCAGGTCTGGCGAAAGCGACCGTTGCGGGTCGTATCGACGGCGAGTTGGTCGATGCCTGTGATGTGATTGAGCACGATGCGAAGGTCGAGATTGTAACGCCCAAAGATGACGATGGGGTGCACATCATCCGTCACTCGTGTGCGCATTTGCTTGGCCATGCGGTTAAGCAGTTGTGGCCTGACGCGAAAATGGCGATTGGTCCGGTGATTGATAACGGCTTTTATTATGACATCGATGTTGACCACACCTTCACCCAGGAAGATTTAGAAAAACTTGAAAAACGGATGAAGGAACTGGCAAAGACCGAGTATGAGGTCATTAAGAAAAAAGTCAGTTGGAAAGAAGCGCGTGAAACCTTTGTCGACCGCCACGAGCCGTATAAAGTTGAAATTTTAGACGAAGATATCCCGACCGACGCTAAGCCGGGTTTGTATCATCACCAGGAATACATCGATATGTGCCGTGGGCCGCACGTACCGAACATGAAGTTCTGCCAGCATTTTAAAGTGATGAAAATGGCGGGTGCGTACTGGCGTGGTGATTCAGATAACAAGATGCTGCAACGCATCTACGGCACCGCATGGGCGGATAAAAAGCAATTAAAAGCTTATTTGAAGCGCCTGGAAGAGGCGGAAAAACGCGATCACCGTAAAATTGGTAAGAACCAGGATTTGTTCCACTGGCAGGAAGAAGCTCCGGGTATGGTGTTCTGGCATCACAACGGCTGGACCATTTTCCGCGAGCTAGAAACCTTTATTCGAGAAAAACTGCGCGAATACGACTACCAGGAAGTTAAAGGTCCGATGATGATGGACCGCGTGCTGTGGGAAAAATCCGGGCACTGGGAGAAATTTTCCGAACTGATGTTCACTACTGCTTCGGAGAATCGTGAATATGCGGTTAAACCGATGAACTGTCCGGGCCACGTGCAGATCTTCAACCAAGGGCTTAAGTCATACCGTGACTTACCGTTGCGTATGGCCGAGTTTGGTTCCTGTCACCGTAATGAGCCGTCCGGTGCGTTACACGGCCTGATGCGGGTGCGGGGCTTTACGCAGGACGACGCTCACGTTTTTTGTACCGAAGAACAAGTGCAGTCAGAAGTCGCCGCTTGCATTAAGATGGTCTACGAAACGTACGAAACCTTCGGTTTTGATAAGATCGATGTGAAGTTGTCAACGCGTCCGGAAAAACGTCTTGGCGATGACGCGACCTGGGATCGCAGTGAAAAAGCACTGGTGGATGCACTCAAAGCGCACGACATCGAGTTTGATTATTTACCGGGTGAGGGGGCTTTCTACGGTCCTAAGATTGAATTTACCCTGTTTGACTGTCTTGGCCGTGCCTGGCAGTGCGGTACTATTCAGTTAGACTTTGCGTTACCGGGACGTCTGGGTGCGACCTATGTCGGTGAAGACAATGACCGTCATACGCCGGTGATGATCCACCGTGCGATTCTGGGCTCGCTGGAGCGCTTTATGGGTATTCTGATCGAAGAATACGCCGGTCACTTCCCGGTTTGGTTAGCGCCAACGCAGGTTGTTTTGATGAATATCACCGATAATCAGAGCGATTATGTCAAAAAGGTGGTAAAATCTTTGAATGAAAAGGGAATTCGAGCAACAGCCGACTTGAGAAATGAGAAGATTGGCTTTAAAATCCGAGAGCATACTCTTAAACGAGTCCCTTATTTGCTTGTTGTCGGCGATAAAGAAGTCGAAGCAGGCGAGGTTGCGGTTCGTACCCGTGGCGGTGAAGACTTAGGTAAGTTCCCGCTGGAAGATTTCGTTGCACGCATCGAAGACGAAGTACGGACTCGCAAGATTTAATAATTGGATGGAGGAATAAACCATTAAAGGCGGAAAAAGAACTCAGAAAGCTGCAGATAAAAACCGTATCAACGAACAGATTACCAACGTTGATGAAGTTCGCTTAATCGGAACCGATGGTGAACAAATTGGTGTCGTCAGTATAAACGAGGCTCTTGACGCAGCAGCGGAAGCTGGTGTCGATTTGGTGGAGATGAGCCCTAATGCGGAGCCACCGGTCTGCCGCTTGATGGATTACGGTAAGTTCCTCTTCGAGAAGAGTAAAGAACAGAAAGAACAGAAGAAAAAGCAGAAACAGATTCAGGTTAAGGAAGTTAAGTTCCGACCTGGCACTGATGAGGGCGACTACCAGGTAAAACTGCGCAACCTGCGTCGTTTCCTCGAGGGAGGTGACAAAACTAAAGTCACTATTCGTTTCCGTGGCCGGGAAATGGCACACCAGGAGTTGGGCATCGAATTGCTGAATCGCGTTAAAAACGATTTAGAAGATGTTTCAACTGTTGAGTCGTTCCCTAGAAGGGCTGAAGGTCGTCAGATGATTATGGTTCTGGCGCCATCTAAGAAGTGATCGTGGTACACAAGTAGGCAGCGTAGCTGTCTCACCCTTTCACACTTTTAATCAACAATGCGGAGTTTAATTTCATGCCAAAAATGAAATCAAACAAAGGCGCTTCAAAGCGCTTTAAAAAGACTGCTTCAGGCGGTTACAAGTGCAAGCAATCTCACTTGCGTCACATTCTGACTAAGAAAACTCCTAAGCGTAAGCGTCAGCTGCGTGCTAAGAGCATGGTCCACGAAGCGGACATTAAATTAGTCGATCGTATGTTACCGTACGCATAAGGGGAGATTAGCAAATGGCACGAGTAAAACGTGGTGTAATCGCGAGAGCGCGTCACAAGAAAGTCCTGAAGCAGGCGAAAGGTTATTATGGTGCCCGTAGTCGCGTTTATCGCGTTGCGGTACAGGCAGTCACTAAAGCGGGTCAATACGCATACCGTGACCGTCGCAACAAGAAACGTCAATTCCGTCAACTGTGGATTGTTCGTATCAACGCTGCGGCACGTCAAAACGGTCTGTCATACAGCCGCTTTATCAACGGCCTGAAAAAAGCATCAGTAGAAATCGATCGCAAGATCCTTGCTGATATCGCAGTTCACGATCAAAACGGCTTTGCTGCTTTGGTTGAGAAAGCGAAAGGCGCACTGTAAATAACGGCCGTTTCGGTTTGTTAAAACAGATTTCAAAGGGAGCCAATTGGCTCCCTTTTTTGATCCATTTTCTGCTAGAATAGCGGCTTTAAAAATTACGCTATAACAGCCTATTGTCAGTGTTGAGGGAAACAATGCAATTACAGGAAATCGTCGCACAAGCCGAAGCGGCCATCGCCAATGCGGATAATCCGCAAGCGTTGGACGATGTTCGGGTTCAATACATGGGTAAAAAGGGTCAGTTGACCGAATTGCTGAAAGGCTTAGGTAAGCTGGATCCGTCTGAGCGCCGCGAAGCGGGGCAGCAGATCAACGAAGCAAAGCAGCAGGTACAGACCAGCATCAATGCCCGCAAAGAGTTGCTGAAAGCTGAAGAGCTGAAAGCGAAACTTGAAGCCGAGCGACTTGATGTTACCCTGCCGGGTCGTAATGCCGCGGTGGGTGGTGTACATCCGGTGACCCAGACCATTCGTCGTATTGAACAGTTTTTTGGTGACCTCGGTTTTAGCGTTAAAGAAGGTCCCGAAGTCGAGGACGGCTTTCATAACTTTGATGCGCTGAATATTCCGGCTAATCACCCGGCACGTGCGGATCACGACACCTTTTATTTTACTCCCTCAACGATGCTGCGTACGCAAACATCGGGTGTACAGATCCGTACCATGGAAGTTGAACAACCGCCGTTGCGGATTATTTCCCCGGGACGCGTCTATCGTAACGACTACGATCAGACCCATACGCCGATGTTCCACCAGGTCGAAGGCCTGATGGTTGACACCGATGTGTCTTTTACCCAGTTAAAAGGCATTTTAGAAGATTTCCTGACGCACTTTTTTGAAGAGTCATTGCAAGTGCGCTTCCGCCCGTCGTATTTCCCGTTCACAGAGCCATCGGCAGAAGTCGATGTTATGGGTAAAGACGGCAAATGGTTGGAAGTGTTGGGTTGTGGCATGGTCCACCCGAACGTGTTGAAAGCCGTAGGTATTGACCCGGAGAAGTACACCGGTTTTGCCTTTGGGATGGGCGTTGAGCGCCTGACCATGTTGCGCTACGGCGTAACCGACTTACGCGCGTTTTTCGAAAACGACCTGCGTTTCTTAAAACAATTCAACTAATTCAACCAAAAGGGCAGTGGCACTATGAAATTTAGCGAACAGTGGTTACGTGAGTGGGTTAACCCGGCCATCGACAGCAATGAGCTTAGCGAACAGCTGAGCATGGCTGGCCTTGAGGTTGACGGTGTTGAGCCGGTTGCAGCCGACTTCCATACGGTGGTGGTCGGCGAGGTGGTCGAGTGCGGTCCGCATCCGGACGCCGATAAGTTGCAGGTGACAAAAGTCGATACTAACGACGGCGAGTTGCTGGATATTGTTTGTGGCGCACCCAATTGCCGGCAGGGCTTAAAAGTTGTGGTAGCCAAAGTTGGCGCGGTGTTGCCGGGTGATTTCAAGATTAAAAAAGCGAAACTGCGTGGCCAGCCGTCGCACGGTATGTTGTGCTCATTCAAAGAGCTGGGCTTGATTGATGATCACGAAGGCATCATTGAGTTACCGGCGGATGCACCGGTCGGTAAGGACTACCGCGAATACCTTGGCCTTGACGACAACAGCATTGATATTGATTTGACCCCGAACCGTGGTGATTGTTTAAGCATTCGCGGTATCGCCCGTGAGGTGGGTGTGCTCAATCGTATGGATGTTAAGCAACCGCAAATCAGCGCCGTTGAAGCCTCCATCAGCGATCAAAAAGCGATTACCTTGGCCGCCCCTGAGCAGTGTCCTCGCTACTTGGGTCGGGTGATTAAAGGCATTGACGTCAGCCGCCCAACGCCGATCTGGATGAGCGAAAAATTACGCCGTAGTGGTATTCGCAGCATCGATCCGGTCGTTGACGTAACGAATTATGTGTTGTTAGAGCTCGGTCATCCGATGCACGCGTTCGACCTGGACACCCTGCAGGGTGACATTACTGTTCGTCTTGCGGCGAAGCAGGAAAAGCTGACGTTACTGGACGGTGAGGAAGTCACGCTGGATGACGATGTCCTGGTGATTGCCGATGATCAAAAAGCACTGGCTATGGCCGGCGTTTATGGCGGTAAAGACAGTGGCGTGACATTAGACAGCAAAAACATTTTCTTAGAAAGCGCGTTTTTTGCACCGGATGCGATTTTGGGTAAAGCCCGTCGCTATGGTCTGCACACCGACGCGTCACACCGTTATGAGCGCGGTGTTGACCCACAGTTGCAACGCACGGCGATGGAGCGCGCAACGGAATTACTGTTGGCGATTTGCGGTGGTGAAGCGGGTCCCATTACCGAAGCGGTATCCGAGCAGCATTTACCCGCGCGCGCCAGTGTAACCTTACGCAGCTCGCGTTTGGCCAAGGTCCTGGGCGTACAGATTGCCGATAATGAGGTAACCGAAATCCTGCAGCGTCTGGGGCTTGAAGTCAGCTTTGCGAACGGCGCATGGCAGGTTCAGGTGCCGTCGTATCGTTTTGACATTGCCATTGAAGAAGATCTTATCGAAGAAGTGGCACGGGTATACGGTTATAACGCGATCCAAGCCGTAGCCCCGGCTGCACAGTTGCGCATGACCGACCGCAAAGAAGCACAAATCAGTCGTCACACGCTGGTAAATGCGCTGGTGGAGCGCGGGTATCAGGAAGCCATTACCTACAGCTTTGTTGATCCGAAGCATCAAGCCATGTTGTTTAACGAGGCCGCCGCGTTGACCTTACCGCACCCGATTTCGATCGAAATGTCATCGATGCGCGTGAGCCTATGGCCCGGTCTTGCCGGAGCCGTTGCGCACAACCAAAAGCGTCAGCAGGCGGTGCTGGCTTTCGTTGAAACGGGTTTGCGCTTTATTCCGGATGAAAAAGCTGAGAACGGCGTTCGTCAGGAGCCGGTGTTGGGCGGTATCCGTGCGGGTA
Source organism: Idiomarina aquatica (assembly GCF_003987185.1). GTDB lineage: Bacteria > Pseudomonadota > Gammaproteobacteria > Enterobacterales > Alteromonadaceae > Idiomarina > Idiomarina aquatica. The sequence goes on from NZ_PIPS01000002.1 coordinate 406,735, forward strand.
AAGCACACGTTGAGCATTGGTCAGAAGGCGATCGTGCGATTGATTTTTATGACGTTAAAGGTGATGTCGAGGCGTTGTTGGAGAAAACCGGCGAAGCGCATTTGTTCCGCTTTGTTGCGGACCAGCACGATGCCTTACATCCGGGGCAGTCGGCGGCGATTTATAAAGGTGAACGCAAAGTCGGCTTCATTGGCGCCTTACATCCTCAGCACGAAAAAGCATTGGGGTTAAACCAACGGGCGTTTGTGTTTGAGATTGAGCTTGATGCGATTGCTGTTCGTCGCATTCCTGTGGCTCAGCCAATATCCCGTTACCCCAGCATTCGCCGTGACTTAGCGCTGGTTCTGGACGAGTCAATTGCCGCTGGTGAAGTGTTGGCTGAACTGGAAAATGTTGGCGTAAAACAGTTAGTTGGCCTAAACTTGTTTGATGTTTACCAAGGCGAAAATTTGCCTGCCGGCAAACGCAGCCTGGCGTTAAGTATCACCTTACAGGATACCGATAAGACGCTGGAAGAAGCCGAAGTCAACGAGTTGATGGACCGCTTCGTAAGTAAGCTAAAAGACGAGTTTAATGCAACCTTGAGGGATTAAACCATGGCGCTGACTAAAGCAGAATTAGCGGAAATGCTCTTTGAGAAGCACGGCATCAACAAGCAGGATGCAAAAACTTTGGTAGAAGATTTTTTCGAGGAGATCCGAGCTGTTTTAGAAACTGGCGAGCAGGTGAAATTATCAGGCTTTGGTAATTTTGAGTTGCGAACTAAAAATCAGCGCCCCGGCCGCAATCCTAAAACCGGTGAGGATATTCCTATCAAAGCTCGCCGGGTGGTTACCTTTAAACCCGGCCAGAAATTTAAAAGCCGAGTTGAAAACGCAAAACCCGAGGATTAACCTCGGGTTTTTTTATCATGATTGAGCGTTGAGTGACTCTATACTCGGAAAAACAAGCTACTAAACGGGTTCAGTAACCGGCTGATACCGGAAGTAAAATAGAGTGGTGCATCCAGCGTCGCCAACGTTAAACAATCGTTTTCAGACGTCTGCGGCGTGTGGGTACGATCGGCGTCCAATAAGATAAAGTCGCCATCGTAATAGACATCGTTTTCATCGTTAAACACGCCATCAATGACTAACGTTGCTTCCTGTCCCTTGTGCGTATGCTCAGGAACCTGAGTGCCCGGCTCCATGTAAATCAGATTGGTGTGACCACGCTCACCAACATTAACCGGGGCGCGCCAAAGCTTGCCGACCAAATTGGTCCATTCACCAATGCGACTGTGATTACAGGCCAGCGTACGCGGTAGCACAAAGCGGCGACCCTCGAGGCATATCAGCTCTTCGGGCTGAATGGACGGCTTGGCTTCGGAGGAGAAAATTTCCTCCAGCATTTTATCGCAGGTGGCTTTGCTCATGCCGCTGAAAGCTGCTGTCGGCGTCGTTAAGGTTTCAACAACCGTGTCCAGGTGCTTTTGGCACAAGTCCGATTCGATGTCACACACTGTCTGCTGACAAACAGGGCACATATCAATGTGCGTGCCAACAACCAACGTCATTGACGCACTGAGATCGCCTGCCGCGTATTGATACAGGATGGCTTCGCTAGGATGTGATTTAATCATGCTCAACTATCAACTCTTTTAACTTCTTTAATGCCAGTCGGGTACGAGACTTCACAGTACCTAACGGAATACCGAGGGAATCCGATACTTCTTGCTGTGATTTGCCTTCAATGTAAATTTTTTCAACCACCTCACGCTGAGCGTCCGGCAGTTGACCGTAGTAATGAGCGATTTCTTGCATTAGTACGTCATTATCTAAGGCATAACCGTCATCAAGATTATCATTTTGTTCCGCCAGGATCGGCCAGAGCTCGTCGGCGCTGATGTCATCCTTGCGTTTTTTGTTTTTGCGCAATAAGTCAAAGCGAATATTACGCGCAATCGTAAAGATCCAGGTTGACGGTGAACCACGATCGGGCTTAAACAAGTGCGCCTTGTGCCAAACGTTGGTCATGGTCTCCTGAACCAAATCCATTGCTGTTTGCTCATTACCAAATTGCCGTGTGCCATAAGCTTGCAATTTAGGAGCAAAATGACTGAACAACTCGCTGAACGCAGCTCTACTGCGCGACTCTGCTATCTTAGCGAGAAGCTCAGCTGCCTTATCGGCAGTGTCTTGCTGGGTTGTATTCATAACTCCCCGTTGCGAAGTTCTCTCTGACGTCACTTGCATAATTAGACCTGCTTTATTGCTCGTTGTCTTACTATGAACGTGATCCTGTAGTCAGTGGATCACAGTTGCCAGAAAAAAGTGTTAACTACGACACTAATTGTAGCAGATATTCAGAAACCTCAAGAGGATTATCTTGCTTGATCAACTGCTGTTTTGCGTGCACATCCAACGGCAGAATTTCCAGCCAGCGTTGGCATAACCAGCTTAACTCGTCAAAACGTTCATCCTCATACAAGTTGCCAAGCTCTGGATAAACCTGAAAAATTTCCTGTAAGCGCTCTCGTAAAATGATTTTATCCGACGACAGCGATTTATCCGGCCACGGGGGCAGACGTTCGATGCGCCCCATGTTGAGTCCGTCGCGTTCACAGTGATGAGCGTGAATTTGAACACGGTCTTTACCTTCCACAGTGATACCCAAAAAACCATCATCGAGCATTTCGAAATCAATAATGCTAACCGCAGTGCCGAAAGGCAGTATGTAGTTGTTTGAATCTTTACTTTCGTTGGGATCAAACATACAAATGACAAAGTCGGTCTGCGCAGACATACAATGCTTGACCAGCCGTGTGTAGCGTGGCTCGAAAATGCGCAAACGTAAACGACCTTCGGGCAGCACATGAGCTGTCAAAGGAAATAGCGGAAGTTCTTCGTACTGCGTCATATCACCTAACTGCCGTTGTTATTGATTGAGTTGTTGATGATTACGCAGAGCGGCAAAAGATGGATCTGAAAAATTTGTTTGACAGCAAACTTTTATGCGTTGTTGTACGTTATAAGTAACAACTAAAACGGAGTGGTAACGAATCAATGGAATCGAAACAATTGAAAGTTGGGATCAGCGCCTGTTTACTCGGTGATGAAGTGCGTTTTGACGGTGGTCATAAACGCTCGACATTTTGTGATAACGAGTTATCCAGACACGTCGAATTCGTTCGCTTTTGCCCGGAAGTTGGTATTGGCCTGCCGATTCCACGGCCGACCATTCGGCTGGAACAACACGGCGAACAAATACGTGCGGTGATTCCAAAGACAGGTGGTGACGTCACCCGCGAGTTAAGCGACTTTGCCGACAAAATACAGATAAAAGCAGAGCAACTGAGCGGTTATGTGTTGTGTGCCAAGTCACCCAGCTGCGGCATGGAAAGGGTAAAGTTGTATGATGCCAAGACCGGCCATGCGCGCAAGGAGGCGATGGGGATTTTTGCACGCCGTTTGCAGGAGCTCAACCCAGCGTTGCCGCTGGAAGAGGATGGTCGCTTGAACGACCCGCATCTGCGCGAAAACTTTATTCTACGAGTATGGGTGTATGGCCATTGGCAGCAACTGCCACGGCCGCTGACAAAAGCGGCGGTACTGGAATTTCATACACGCTGCAAATTGTTGTTGTTGGCTCACAACCAGCCCATCTATCGAACGCTGGGTAAACGGCTCGCAGACGTCAATACCATCGATGATGCGTTTGCTAAAAGCTACATCATCGACTTGATGGATGCGTTATCAGAGCCCGCGTCGCGTCGCAATAACACCAACGTGTTGCAGCACATTCAAGGGTACTTTAAAGGGCAGTTGAGTGCCGATCAGAAACAAGAATTCAGTGACATGATCATGCAATACCATGATGGCATTCTGCCACTGATGGCACCGCTAACACTGGTTCGCCACTATTTGCGACAGTTCCCGAACAGTTATCTGGCTAAGCAGTGGTACATCCAACCGTACCCCGAAGATTTAAAACTGCGTTATGGCTTATAGAGCATGATACAAGGACATCAATAATGACGGCGTTGGTTTGGTTTCGGCACGATTTACGAATTCAGGATAACCCGGCATTGGCAAGCGCCTGTGCTGAACACGATGAAGTCCATGCGGTGTATTTGTTGCCGCAGCAGACCTTTGCGGACGCGCACTTCTGGTCACCGCGTAAGGCCGACCTATTGTGGCGTCACCTGAGCGAATTTCAGGCGGATTTACACGCTAAAGGTATATTACTAAAGGTTAAGGTGCATGACACCTTTGCTGAATCTGGCGCAATTATTTCAGGGGTTGCAAAAGAGGTAAGTGCTGATTGCGTTTATTTTAACGCAGAATATCCGGTACACGAAAGTAAACGCGACGGGGCGGTACGGTCTGCCCTTAGGCAGCACGATATCGACAGCCGTGTGTACCACGGCTTGTTGTTGGTCGCGCCGGATCAGGTGAAGACTCAACAGGGTGATTACTATAAAGTTTTCACGCCGTTCAACAAAGCCTGGCGGCAGCAGTTGGCTCAGCAAACGTCGTGGCAGCCAACGGCGGTTGAGGTGAGAAAACCGGTGACTCAAGAGCCGCAGCCGTTACCGGAATGTCCTCTTCCACGGATCGATACCAGTGCTGACTGGCCAGTCGGTGAGCAGGCAGTATTGAGTAAATTTGGCCAGTTCGTTGGACACAGCCTAAAGGATTATCAGCGACTTCGTGACCTGCCTGCGGTGGCCGGTACATCGAAGTTATCCGCCTATCTTGAGCTCGGGGTGGTTGCCCCTAAAACGTTGGCGCGCAATTTACAGTCATTGTCACCGTCGTTCCCCCATGGCCTGGAACAGGGGTCGGATACCTGGTTGACTGAACTGGCCTGGCGTGAGTTTTATCAGCACCTGATGTATCACGAACCGCGCCTCAGCCGCGGTGAGAATTACCAACAACAAACTCAGGGCTTGCCGTGGCGAGACGATGAAGAAGGGTTTCAGCGTTGGTGCGAAGGACGTACCGGTTATCCGATTGTTGATGCCGGTATGCGCGAGCTGAATGAAACCGGTTGGATGCATAACCGGCTGCGTATGATTACCGCCAACTTTCTGGTTAAGGATTTGTTGATCGACTGGCGTAAGGGTGAGCGCTATTTCATGGAAAACCTGATCGATGGCAGTTTTCCGGCCAACAACGGGGGTTGGCAATGGAGCGCATCGGTCGGCACTGACGCGGTGCCGTACTTCCGCGTTTTCAACCCGATTCGGCAGAGTGAAAAGTTTGATCCCGAAGGCAGCTATATTCGTAAATGGGTTAATGAGTTGAAGGATGTTCCGACAAAACACATTCACTGGCCGCACGCGTGGTTGAAGCAGCGGGGTGACAACAATTATGCCAAACCCATGGTTGATCACAGCGTCGCACGCGAGCGGTTTTTAACAACATTCAAGCAGGTGAAAAATGGATAACCAAGAATTGGTCGATGCGCTTAAATCGTTCTATGACGAGTTTAAAGCCGACAATCTTGATCAACTGGAAGAAATGTATCACGAGGACGTGAGTTTTACTGATCCAATTCATCAGGTCGTCGGCTTAAAAGATTTACAAGCTTATTTCAAACATACCATGGAAAATGTTGAATACTGCCACTTCGCCTTTGATCACGAGCTGGTCGGCGACGATAAAGCCTTTTTAATGTGGCAGATGCGCTTTTCTCATCCTAAGCTGGGTAATGGTATGGAGATTGTGCTGCCGGGGGTTACCTACCTCAGTTTTGAGGATGGCAAGATCCGCGAACAGCAGGATCATTATGACCTGGGGGCCATGCTCTATGAACATGTTCCTTTGGTCGGTTATGTAATCGATAAAATCAAACAACGTTTGGTGGCAGACTCATGAACGTTCTTATTACCGGCGCGACGTCGGGTATTGGTCATCAATTGGCCCTGGATTACGCCAAAGATGGTCACAGGGTGGTCGCCTGTGGGCGCAAACAGGACGCCCTGGACACCTTAGCCAGTGCCTATCCGGATCAGATTAAAACGCTGCGGTTTGATATTACGGATAAGAGTGAAACTCTGTCTGCACTGGCTACACAGGAGCCGATTGATATCGCGATTTTAAGCGCTGGTGTGTGCGAATATCTGGACGTAAAACATTTTGACGCCGACATGTTCGAACGCGTATTCCGGGTGAATGTGTTCGGCACGATGAACACGGTCGAGGCGTTGTTGCCAAACCTGAATCGCGGTAGCAAACTGGTGATTGTCGGTAGTCTTGCGCGCTTATTACCCTTTACCAAAGCGCAGGCCTATGGCGGCTCCAAAGCCGCCATCCACTACATCACCCGTTCGTTAGAAGTTGATCTGAAAGAAACTTATGGCATCGATGTATTGGCGGTATCGCCTGGGTTTGTTAAAACACCCATGACCGATGCGAACGATTTTGAAATGCCGATGCGGGTGTCGGTGGAGTTTGCTTCGCAGGCCATTCGCAAGGGTATCTCGAAAGGTCGGCGGGATATTGGTTTTCCAAAATTATTCAGTGGTATGTTACGCGTGATGTCGTTACTGCCGCAGGGAATGCAGGTTGCTTTATCGCGACGTATGGCAAGGAACTCATAAAGAATGAAAATTGCGGTAATTGGTAGTGGTATCTCTGGCCTGACGGCCGCTTATTATTTAAGTAAAAAACACCAGGTATCGGTGTTCGAAAAAAACGACTACATTGGCGGACATACCGCAACGGTCGACGTAAAACTGGGTAATCAGACGCTGGCCGTAGACACCGGCTTTATCGTTTTTAACGACAAAACCTACCCACGGTTTAAGCGTCTGTTGCGCGAATTACAAGTTAACTGGCGCGATACCGAAATGAGCTTCAGTGTGACCGACCCGATTTCCGGATTAGAATATAACGGTCATACCCTGAATACCTTATTTGCGCAGCGGAGCAATCTGTTTCGACCCAAATTTTATCGCCTGTTAAACGGCATCGTAAAATTCAACAATGCCGCGAAAGCGGCGTTAACCAATGGCGAAGACGTTGATCAGAAGACGTTAGGCGAATTTCTCGGTGAGCTTCAGTTATCAGACGATGTCGCACGGCTGTATTTGTTGCCGATGATTTCGGCCATTTGGTCGTCGAGTATCGCCGATGCTGAGCAGTTCCCACTGGGTTTCTTTCTGCGCTTCTTTGAAAACCATGGCTTGCTAAACATCGCCGATCGGCCGCAATGGCACACCATTAACGGTGGTTCAAAATCCTATATTCCACCGTTGGTAAGGCCGTTTCAGGAACGCCTGTATTTGAACAGTGAAATTACCGAATTACGACGCCAGCAGGATCAGGTTCAGTTGCACTTCAGCGACGGCAAAATCGAGTACTTTGACGAAGTCATTATCGCGACACACAGTGACCAGGCACTGCAACTGCTGGGTGATGCCACTGACGACGAACGTGAGATTCTGGGGGCGATTGAATACCAGCCGAACGACGTGGTTCTGCACACCGACGCCGGGCTGTTACCAAAAAGCCGCCGGGCCTGGGCAAGCTGGAACTATCTGTTGCGCAAAGAGGGCGATGCGGAGTCGAAACCAAGTTCGGTCACCTACAACATGAACATTTTGCAGGGTTTGCGCACTGAGCAGCCTCTTTGCGTCACATTAAACAACACCGCGGCTATCGATCCGGCTAAAGTGATTCAGCGCTTTCGTTACGACCACCCGCAGTATTCTATTCCGTCGTTGCGGGCACGTCAGCAACGCGACCGCATCTGTGGCAACCTCAGCACCCATTACTGTGGAGCCTATTGGTATAACGGCTTCCACGAAGACGGTGTGCGTAGCGCTATTGATGTAGTTAATCGCATCGACCCAACGCTTAACGTGCCGAACGAGTAGTCGTTATGCAAACACCACATGACAGCGCACTGTATTGGGGAGAGGTCTATCACCGTCGACTGCGGCCAACGCAACATAGCTTCAGCTATCGTTTTATGCAGTGGTTTATTGCATTGGACGAACTGGAAACGCTGCATAAAACCTCCCGTTGGTTTTCCACCAAAGGTTTTGCACCGCTTTGGTTTCGCCGCAAAGACTATCTGCGGGAGCACAGCGGCAACTTGCAGCAGGCCGCGTTAGCAAAAATGTCAGAGTTGGCTGGCGAAAGGCTCGAGGGGCGGGTGTTCTTTATGGGCAACCTCCGCACCTTTGGGCTGTTTTTCAGTCCGGTAAACTTTTACTTCCTGCAACAGCAGGGGCAGTATACCCATATGCTGGCCGAAGTGAGTAACACGCCTTGGTTGGAGCGCCACTATTATCTGATTGATTTGGCCGAACCACACCCAACGACGCAAAAAGCCTTTCATGTCTCTCCCTTTAATCCGCTCGATATGACTTACCATTGGAGCATTAAGGTGCCGTCCGATGACGTCTTTATACAACTTGCCGCCGCAACGGAAAAAAAAGACTTTATCGCCGGGATGAAATTATCCCGGGGACCGTTAAACCGAGCGGGCATTTGGCGCGTATTAAAAACAACACCAGTGATGGCCCTAAAAATCATCGGTGGTATTTATTGGCAGGCGTTGAAGTTGTTTGTAAAACGCACACCTTTTTACGGTCATCCATAAAAAAATAACAGTTATACAAGAGGGAAAAGTACCATGGCAAATGGTGAAAGTGCGTTAGCGGCACCGTTCGAGTTTAAAGGACTCGATAAGATGTTTCGGTCGTTGGCGATGAAACTGTTGGATCACTTGCAACACGGCTGCCTGACCTTAACAGAACAAGGACGTCTGGTTGGCCAGTTCGGTGACAAAAGCAGTGAACTGCGAGCGGATATTGATGTTAAAAAGCCTAACTTTTATCGCGGCCTGCTGGTCGGTGGCAGTATCGGTGCAGCAGAACTGTACATTGACAAGGTATGGGAAACCAACGACCTGACCGCGGTGATACAAATCTTTGCCCGTAATCTGCCCGCGCTGGATAAACTGGAGTCGCGGGTCGCCTGGCTTACCTTTCCGATCAATAAATACAATCACTGGGCTAATCGAAATCATAAACAACAGGCAAAGCGCAATATCTCAGCGCACTACGACCTGGGTAATGAGCTGTATTCACGCTTCCTCGACCCGCACATGCAATACTCCAGTGCATTATTTCACTCGGCAACGGAATCATTAGAGCAAGCGCAGGTCAATAAGATGGATCGTCTGTGTCAGCAGCTCGATTTGAAACCAACTGACCATCTGCTGGAAATTGGTACCGGCTGGGGTGGTCTCGCGGTCTACGCAGCCAAACATTATGGTTGCCATGTTACCACCACGACCATCTCCGAAGAGCAATACCGCTACGCCGAGCAGCGCATTAAAACGGAAGGTCTGGAAGACCGGATTACGCTGTTGAAAGAGGATTATCGGGATCTGACCGGACAGTACGATAAATTGGTTTCGGTGGAGATGATTGAAGCGGTTGGTAAACAGTATTTGCCCACCTTCTTTAAAACCTGTAATGACCGTTTAAAACCAGGCGGTGTCATGGCGTTACAGGCCATCACCATTGCCGATCAACGTTACAGTAGTTATGCACGGTCGGTCGACTTCATACAGAAGCACATTTTCCCGGGCGGGTTTCTACCATCGGTTCATTCAATGACCGAGCTGTACAAATCGAAAACGCAGATGGTGGTTCGTAACATCCATGATATGGGTAAAAGCTATGCAGAAACCCTGAAGCGCTGGCAACAGGCTTTCAATGCTAAGCGTGAAGAGCTTGAGCCACTGGGTTATGACGAACGTTTTTCCCGCTTATGGAATTATTACTTTAGTTACTGCCAGGGTGGCTTTTTAGAGGAGTCTGTGTCGGTGGTTCAACTGACCGCGACCAAAGCGCGTTATGAGTGATTCGGTAAAACACAAGATTGCCAGTTTTGTGCTGTTTAACGTTTTGTGGCTGTCCGCCGTTGCAGGGCGTGAACAGTACATCTGGTTGACCCTGGCGCTGGTCGTTGCCCAGGTCGGCTATAGTCTTTGGGTGGCTAAAATTAAGCTGCGTCTGATCCTGCAATTGCTGGCTGTTGGGCTATTACTGGAAGCCATCGCAACCGGTCTTGGCACCATCGACTTTACCGGCGGCTTGTTCCCGTTGTGGCTGGCTTTGTTATGGATCGGCTTTGCAGCAATGGCGCCGGTGGCACTGGACTGGCTTACTGAAAAGCCCACCATTGCGGCGCTGGCCGGTGCTATCTCCGGGCCGTTCAGTTACTGGGTAGGGATTGGTCTGGGAGCCGGTGAGAGTGGGTCGGTGCTGCAACTGGTGGTTACCTATGCCATTGTCTGGGCATTGTTTATGTTGTTTTTCTGCCGCGCTTTTAAGGCGCGTCAGGACGAGAGGTTAATCCTATGAAACATCGCTTAATGTCAGGCGTTGCTGGTGCACTGCTGGCAGCCGCCTTAGTAGCGCCTGCTGCCGCCGCGTCTCAGTGTGACGCAGCAGTACCGCAACAACACCAATTAGTCGGCAAAACCCGTCTCAGCGTGATGTTTTGGGACGTGTATGATGCCCGACTGTTTACTGACTCCGGTGAATTTGAATGGTCGCGTAAAGCGTCCCTGAATAAAGTTCTGGTACTGGATTACCTGCGCGATATCAAGGCGAAAGATTTGGTTGAGACGACGGGTGAAGAATGGCAACGACTGAAATTTGATCATGCCGATCAACAGCAGTGGTTGGAGCAACTGCAAGCTATGTGGCCGGACATTAACGAAGGTGATTGTTTGGCGCTGGTCGAAACCAAAGAAGGTTATGCTGAGTTTTATCAGGGCGAAAAATTACTCGGAACGATAAAGGATAAAACCTTCACCGAGTATTTTCTGGCCATTTGGTTATCGCCCGAGTCGCGTTTTGACTATGAGCGTGAAGAACTGGTTGGAGAGTCATCATGATGCAATGGATTAAAGCGGGGTTGCTGGCGCTGGTCAGCGTGCTGTTTTTGGCCGCCTGTTCGACAAGTATCGAGGACTATGAAGGACGTGAACCGGCCCTTAAATTGGAAGAATTTTTCAATGGCAAACTGGTCGCGTACGGCACCGTACAGGATTATTCCGATGATGTGATTCAGCGTTTCCGGGTGGAAATGGTTGGTCGCTGGGACGGCAACGAAGGTAAGCTGGAAGAACAGTTTTACTATGCCGACGGCAGTACTCAGGAGCGTATCTGGTATCTCACCAAAACGGGTCCGAATACCTACGAGGGACGCGCCAGTGATGTCGAAGGCACGGCCGTGGGAACCACCGCCGGCAATGCTTTGAACTGGCAATACGTGCTGAACGTAAAAATGGACGACGGCAGTACCATGGCGTTGAGTTTGGATGACTGGATGTACCTGATAGACAGCGACAACATGATTAATCGTACCAGTATGTATAAATTTGGCATTCCGGTAGGCGAGATCACCTTGTACATCGGTAAGCGTCCGGAGTAATACAACAAAACGCCCTGTACCATTAAGATTCTCTGTTATCCGCCGATAACCTGCGTATAATGCGGCAGTCTGTGCAGTGAGGATTTAGCAGTGATGATGAACGGTCCAACGTTTTCTTATAACAACCCCAGAATCAATGGCCAAACCATTTTTGTTAAGCGTGGCGAGCACGCCGGCAAATTGGGCATCGTCAAGCAGACCCTGGACGGTGAACGTTTTGTGGTATCGCAAGCAGACTTTGGCGATGAGAAAGTGACGCTAAAGCGCAGTGAGTTTTTGGTCTATCGTTACCGCAAAATACGCGTACCCATTGATAAGGTCGCGGGTAAAAATCCAGAAATGTTATAACCGGACTCATAATAAAAAAGCCGTCTGTTGCTGCAACAGACGGCTTTTTTGCTATTTATGCGGTTAAAATGAGCCGCGGGGCAGGCGACACTGGGTCGCATCCTGTTCCAGCTTTTTACGCCACAATTCTTTCGCAGTAAGGCCGCCAGCGCTTGCCGAACTGGCTTTTTTCGTGGTGCTTTTTTTCGCCGCGGGTTTTTTGGCCGCCGAGGTTTTCGCTGCCGGCTTTTTCTCCGCTTTAGGCTTGGACGAACCTGCGGCCGCTGAACCTAGCGCTTCGGCTTCTTCTGCCAATTGTGCCAGACGTACATTCTTGCCGCCGTCAACACTGTACCAACCGTTGCTGGCTTCGATGGTCGGTTTTTTGCCGTGTGCTTTTTGGTAAGCCTGTTCGTACTCAGCAAGTACTTTTTCTTTGTCCAGTTTGCTCATTCAACGATTCCTATTCGGTATCAGATTAACTAACATTTTCGTGCAAAATTTACGCTACATTTCTGTTTATACCGTTTTTTCGGATTATTGTCTAATTTCGGGTAGAATCCTGATAATAACGACAATCAATTGTATGGAGTAACCGCATGACAGTCTCACGTGATGAGCTTTTAGCCTATCTGAACGAACAACTTAATGTTGCAAACATTCGTGATTTTTGTCCCAACGGCCTCCAGGTGCAGGGTAAAGCATCGATCCAAAAAGTGGTGACCGGGGTTACCGCCAGCCAGGCCTTGATTGATAATGCCATTGAGCAGCAGGCGGATGCTTTGCTGGTGCATCATGGCTATTTCTGGAAAAACGAGGCGGCGCCGATTGTGGGCATGAAACAGCGGCGTATCAAAGCGCTACTGGCTAACGATGTTAATTTGTTTGCTTATCATTTGCCGCTGGATGTTCATCCGCGTTGGGGCAACAACGCCCAGTTAGCGGCGCTAATGAACTGGCAGGTAGCCGGTCCCGCAGAACCGCACGATCCTGCCTGTGCGTTGATGCTTGGCCATTGCGATGCGATCGCCAGTGACGAGCTGGCACAGCGACTGCAACAACGGCTTGAACGTGAGCTTAGCTGTTATGTCCCGGTGCAACGACCGATTAAACGACTGGCCTGGTGCACCGGCGGTGGTCAGGGCTTTATTGACCAGGCGGCCGCGTTGGGTGTGGATGCCTTTATCACCGGTGAAGTGTCAGAGCAGACCGTACACAGTGCGCGTGAACAGGACATTGCTTTCTTCGCTGCCGGACATCACGCCACCGAACGTTATGGTGCCAAAGCGCTTGGCGAACATCTACAACAGCAGTTTGGGCTGGATGTGCAATTTGTTGACATGGATAATCCCGCGTGAAGCAGCAGCGTGCGCCGCGCGGCGATTTTACCGGTATCAGTAAGAAATTTGCCCGTAACATCTACGACAGCACCAAAGGTCGGTTGCGCATGGCGGTGCTGAAGCGTGATCTGGAGCCGTTTATCAACGGCAACAAGCGCACAGTACTGGATGTCGGTGCCGGTCTGGGTCAGGTTAACGAATGGTTTCTTGCTAAGGGTCACCACGTGATTCACTCGGACGTGTCTGCCGAAATGGTTGAGGAAGCCCAGCAACGTCATCAACAGCTTGGGTTGAACCGGTTTGCACAATATCTGGTGGCGCCGTTGGCGCAATTGCCGGAGCAACTGCCTGACCAACAGTTTAGTCTGATTTTATGTCATGCGATGCTGGAGTGGGTGGATGATGGCAAAGCTGCGATTGAGCAACTGGGCCAGTTATTAAAGCCCGGCGGCACGCTGTCGCTGATGTTTTACAACCGTAACGCCAAGTTAATGGCGAATGCGGTGTACGGTAACTTTGATTACATTGCGCGTGGCCTTAAAGTTAAGAAAACCGTGCGACTTAGCCCACAGACCCCCCATGATCCTGCGGCCGTCAGCCAGTGGCTGAGCGACTGCGGTCTGCACATCAAACAACAGACCGGCGTCCGCTGCTTCCACGACTATCTGCGCGATGTCTCTGACCAACAACGTTTTGATGAGTTATTGGAGCTGGAACTGCAGTATAACCGTACGTCGCCGTTCCGCGAGCTGGGGCGCTATCAGCACTGGCTTATCGAAAAACCAAAGGATTAGCAGCGCGGTTATGACGGTATTGCTTATTACCCATGGCGCAAGCGCAACGGCACAACGCTGGAGAGATCGTTATCAGCGCTGGTTTGAGAAGCGCCGACAAACGGTGTTGCAACTCACTACGGGCGCGACACAGGATAACGATATTCTTACCCTGCACCGCTATCTGGAACGGGCCAACGAAGTACTGATATTGGCCGGTGACGGCACCTTGCACTGGCTCGTGAATCAACTGACTGAAGCGCAGGCGCAACGGCTGATCCTATCGCCCATTCCTTGTGGTACCGGCAACGACTTTGCGCGCGATCTGGGTCTGCTGCGAGCGGACTGGCGTATGCGGGAGGACGAGCAACTGACGTTGGCGTCCGTTGATATTGGCGAGTTGCACGGCACTCGCTTTGTGAATGCCGCGAGCCGTGGTTTGGCTGCGGATTTGGTGCAGCGACAAGGCGTGCGGAGTAAGCTTTGGTTCGGGCGCGTCAGCTATGTGTTGGGGGTATTGGCCTGGTGGATGCGATATCAGTATCAGCCGCACCAAGCGAATACGCCGGTGTTACAGTCACTGCTGGTCGGGCGCTTTCTGGGTGGTGGTTTGTGTCTGGCACCACAGGCTGATCGGCGTCATGGGTTGCTGACACGGGTTACTGTCAGTGCTGCACCGCGACGTCAGTTGTTGGGCGTGTTATGGGCTGTGTTGCGTGGTCGGCACGCAGCTCATCCGTTGGTGCGAATTGAACAACAGCAAGAATTCTTGCTCCAGGCTTCAGCGCTGGAAATTGATGGTGAATATTATGCGGACCCCATCGCTGGAGCCGCTAATGTATTACGGGGCTTTATTACAGTAAGAGTTGCACGACGATAACGAGCGAATACCGTCTGCGGACGGTCAATAAAGGAGTCAACAGTATGAAATGCACATTTATTGGTCTTGGCGTGATGGGCTACCCGATGGCACGCCACTTAAAACACGCCGGCTTTGACGTTTGTGTTTATAACCGCACCGCCAGCAAAGCGGAGCGTTGGGTAAGCGAGTATCAGGGACGCTATGGCAGTACCCCGGCTGAAGCAAGTAAAGACAGTGATTTTGTCATGGTCTGTGTCGGCAATGACGATGATGTACGTAGCGTATTTTATGGTGACGACGGTTTGTTGGCGCAATTAAAACCCGGTGCCGTGGTGATTGATCACACCACCGCATCGGCGGAGCTGGCCAAGGAGCTGGATGAAGCGGTTCGGGCTAACGGCGGCGCTTTCCTGGATGCACCAGTTTCCGGCGGTCAGGCGGGAGCCGAGAAGGGCATCATGACGACGATGGTTGGCGGTGAGCAGGAAACCTTTGATAAAGCGCAACAGGTGCTTGAATGTTATGCCAAAACTCGTGTGTTGATGGGGCCGGCCGGCAGTGGTCAATTGGCGAAGATGGTGAATCAGATTTGTATCGCTAATGCTGTACAGGGGGTCGCCGAGGGCTTGCACCTGGCGCGTAAAGTCGGGCTTGACCCCGATAAATTGGTTGAAGCGGTCAGTGCCGGTTCGGCCGGCTCGTGGCAGTTGGTGAATCGCTACCGCACCATGTGGGATCAGGAGTACGAGCATGGCTTTGCCGTCGACTGGATGCGTAAGGATTTAGGCATTGCCTTGAATGAGGCGCAGCGCCGTGGTGCGGCACTGCCGGTAACCGCTTTACTTGACCAGTTTTACGGAGAAGTACAGGCCATGGGTGGTGGCCGTTGGGACACCTCCAGCTTAATGGCACGACTGGATAAGCTTGCGGGTGATTGGAAGGATTAACTGTAAAACGTCGCGCCAAAGGCGCGACCTACGTGTAGCTTGCGCCTTTGGCGCAAGAAAAAAGGCCTCGAAAGAGGCCTTTTTTGGTCTAATGCTAAGGGTATGACGGTTAACGAATACCCGCACGACGCAGAGCGTTGGTGCTGAAGTCTTCACGTTCTGGCTTAATATCCCAGTCCATGTATTCACTTTCTTCGTTACCGAGGCCCAGTGAAATGTAGCGACCGGAATCCAGGTCATACAGAGCTTCAGCGGCCATCCACGGCACATCAACGTGGTAGAACTGAGTGTTCAGTGCTTCACCGACACGCCACAGTTCGCCACGACCATCGTAGTGGTCAACCAGCGACGCCGTCCAGGTATCTTCGTCCAGGTACATAGTACGCTTAGAGTAGATATGACGCTCGCCGTCTTTTAGGGTACCTTCAACAACCCAAACACGGTGTTTTTCATAACGAATCAAGTCTTGATTCATATGACCGGCTTTGATGATGTCATCATAATCCAGTTCCGGATTCATGATTTCGTAGTTGTTGTAAGGGATATAAATTTCTTTTTTGCCTTTCAGCTCCCAGTTGTACTTATCCGGCGCACCGTTGTACATGTCCAGGTTATCGGACGTACGCAGGCCATCAGCTGCCGTACCCGGGCCATCATAGGCAACGTTCGGCGCGCGACGGACACGACGCTGACCGGCGTTATAAATCCATGCACGACGGCCTTCTTTAACCTGGTTGATGGTTTCGTGAACCAACAGTACCGTACCGGTCAAGCGAGCCGGCGCCTCAACTTCCTGTAGGAAGTAAAACAGAACGTTATCGTCCGCTTCTTCACGACCCGTTGCCAGGTATTCCGGGAATACCAAGGTTTCTTTCAGTTCCACTGGAACATAGTCACCATTTGACAACACCGGGAACTGGGCCACATTACGGGTCACCGCGCCACCCCGGAAACGAGTGATGTGGTTCCATACCGCTTCCACACCGTTTTGCGGGATTGGGAACGGAATGGTCGTGGTTTCATAGTTTTGAATACCATTACCGCCGGCAACCAGCTCCGCGTTTTCCGCGTTTTTCTGAATTTGCGGCCACAACGAATCCGGATAGGTGGCGGTACGACGTGTTTGGTAAACGTTCATTTTGTAGTCAGGGTACTTTTCGAACATCGCGACTTGCCCAGGCGTCAGGTTGTCGCGGTACTCGTTCAGGTTTTCGCTGGTGATGGTGAAGAGGATTTCATCGTCAGCGAATGGGTTAGTACCACGAACCTCGTCAACGCTTTTATCTGAAAAGCCACCACTCCATGCCGGAATCGAGCCGTCAGCATTACCCGCTTTTTCTGCGCCAATTGGCGTTAGGTCTTGGCCTAAACGAGCTGCTTGTTCCGGACTCACCTTTGCGGCAACGCTAGCGGAAATGACCGATAGGGCAAAAACACCAGCTTTGAGCATCAGTTTGTTCATTGTATTTTTCCTTGTTGTTCTACTTTCGTTCACCACTTTGCCAGAGGTTAGACCTGTCAGGCAATAGTTTCGTTAAAAAAAGCAGGAAAATGGACAAAAAAGGTTTTCAAATAATCTTAACCTTATACAATCCTAGGACATTTTAGGTAAGCAGGAGGTTCCATGCGTTTGTCCCCAACCCATGTCGGGTTGTTGCTCGCAGGCACGCTGAGCATGAATGCAATCGCACAGGAAGGCAGTACGGACTCAACAGCTGCCGCCGAGTACGAAGTGATTGAAGCACCGGCAATAACATCAAATAAAATTAAAGATTCGGTACTGATCGAAGTGGCCCGGGCAGGCGACCGCCTTGTTGCGGTTGGCGCGCACGGTAACATTATTTACCAGTCTGGCGATGATAACACATGGCAGCAGGCAGCTGTTCCGACCAGCGTGTTGCTAACCAGTATTGATTTCAGTGACGCACAGACAGGCTGGGCGACCGGTCATCATGGCGTCATCATTAAAACCACCGATGGCGGTAAGCGTTGGCAAACCGTACTGGACGGTTTTACGCTACTGGAGCGGGAAATTGCCTTTTATCAACAACAGGTTGCTGAACTGGAAGCGGCCATTGAAACGGCCGATAGCGCCGATGTCGGTGACCTGGAATGGGATCTGGACACGGCAAAGTTTCAGCTCGAAAACGCACAACAAGCGCTGCAGGAAAGCGGCCCGAGCAAGCCTTTTCTCGATCTGGTCGCGCTGGATGCGGAGACAGCGTTTGCCATCGGCGCCTATGGCACCTTGGTAAAAACGGAAGATGGCGGTGCAACTTGGCAGTTACTGAACGACCGGCTCGATAACCCTGACGGCTTCCATTTGAACGCCATCAGTCAGTTCGGCGATGCGCTGTTTATTGCCGGTGAAGCCGGTACCGCGTACCGAAGCACCGATTTAGGTGAAACCTGGCAAGCGGTACCGCCGCCATACCCGGGTTCATTTTTTGGCACGCACTTTGACGCTAACGGCCGCGTGTGGCTGTATGGTTTGCGTGGCAATATTTATTATTCCGATGATCTTGGCGACCGTTATCAAGCGATCGACAGTCCGGCAAACGATAACCTTTCCGGTGGTTTCAGTGACGCAAATGGTCATCAATGGTTGGTAGGTAACTCCGGAGCCATTGTCGAAATTGATCCGCAGTTAAACACCAAGCAACATTCGCACCCCAGTAACTCAGTGATAACGGACATCATCGCCGATGGTGATGAGAAAATTCTTACCGGCCGCAGTGGTTTGATGTATTGGCCAGCCCGTATCAGTGAAGACAGTGCCGAGTTAGCCGCACAGGGAGCGCAGTAACGTGGATAAAAAAGTTTATGAGAAAAAACCAGCCTGGCTGGAAAAGTTCCTGTTTAACTTTCGCCTGCCGTGGCTGATTATTTTTGCCTTACTAACGGTATTTTTAGGGTACAGCGCGGCACAAGTGCGCCCGGATGCATCGTTTACCAAGATGATCCCGACCCAGCATCCGTTTATTCAAAATTATTTTGACTATCAACGCGATTTGTCCAGTTTGGGTAACGTGGTGCGTGTTGCGGTTGAACATACTGAAGGCGATATTTTCGACGCTGAATTTCAGGAAACCGTCAAAAATATTACCGATGAAGTTTTCTTTATTCCGGGCGTAAACCGTTCCGGGCTGCGCAGCCTGTGGACGCCAAATGTACGCTGGATGGAAGTTACCGAAGAGGGCTTTGTCGGTGGCCCGGTGATACCGGATGGGTACGACGGCTCCGACGAGTCGATTGCGCAACTGCGGGAAAACGTGTTGCGCTCCGGCGAAGTTGGTAACCTGGTGGCCAATAACTTTGAATCGACGATTATTTACGTGCCGTTGGATGAAGTTAACCCGGACACCGGCGAGAAACTGGATTACGCCGACTTTTCACAAAAGCTCGAAGAGTTAGTACGCGACAAATACCAGTCCGATTCGGTCAAAATCCATATCACCGGCTTTGCCAAGTTGATCGGTGATTTGATTGAAGGTGCCTATCAGGTTGGCTTGTTCTTCCTGCTGGCGATAGCCATTACCTTGGTGATGTTGTACGTCTACAGCCGCTGCTGGCGAAGTACGTTTACGGTATTGGCGTGCTCTATCATTGCCGTTATCTGGCAGTTGGGCATCATTGACCTTATCGGTAGTGGCATTAACCCTTACTCGATGCTGGTGCCGTTTTTGGTGTTTGCCATCGGCGTTTCACACGGTGTACAAATCATCAATGCCATTAGTTATAACCGCACCCATGGCTTTGATAAAATGGAGTCTGCACGACTGGCGTTCCGCGGTTTGTACATTGCAGGTTTAACGGCGCTGGCCAGCGATGCGATCGGTTTCACCACGTTGATGGTCATCGACATTGAGGTCATCAAAGAGCTGGCGATTGCTGCCAGTATCGGTGTCGCGGTCGTGGTACTGACTAACCTTGGTCTGTTGCCGATCCTAATGTCTTATTTCGGCGTGTCGGACAACGGCATTGCTTACCAGAAAAAGGCGCAACAAACCAAACATCCGATTGTCCACTTCTTTGAGCAGTTTGCTCGTCCGAAATGGGCTTACACGGCGCTGGTGGTGGCGTTAGTGATGCTGAGCTGGGGGCTGTATCAAGGCCAGCAATTGCAAATCGGTGACCTTGATAAAGGAGCACCGGAACTGCGTCCCGACAGCCGCTACAATAAAGACAACGCCTACATCGTTGATAACTACAGTTCCAGCACCGACATCTTTGTGGTGATGGCGGCCACAGAACCTCAGCAGTGTATTGCTTATCAGAACCTGGAGTTGATGGAACGCTTTAGCTGGCACATGGAAAATACCGCCGGCGTGCAGGACGTTAAGTCCATCGTGTATGTATCCAAGATGGGTATGTTTGCGATCAACGAGGGTAATCTGAAATGGTTCAGTCTGAACCGCAATCAGTTTGTCACCAATGCGTCGCTAAGCCGTATTCCTGATGGTTTGATCAATAACGACTGTTCGATGGCGCCGATCATCATTTACCTTGATGACCATAAAGCGGAAACGCTGAAAAATGTGGTTGCCTCTGTGAATGAGTTCAACAGCCAGTATCAGCAGGAGGGGCTGGACTTATTGATGGCAGCGGGTAACTCCGGCATCGAAGCGGCAACCAACTCGGTTATTGAGGGTGCGCAGACGAAGATGTTGCTGTGGGTTTACGGTGTGGTTATCGCCTTGTGTCTGATTACCTTCCGCAGCTTGCGCACGGTAGCGTGTATCGTACTGCCGTTGATGTTAACAACCATCATGAGTCAGGGCTTGATGGCCGTGCTTGGCATTGGTATCAAAGTAGCCACACTGCCGGTGATCGCGTTGGGTGTCGGTATCGGTGTTGATTACGGTATTTACATCTACAGTAAGGTGAAAGAAGGTCTGGAGCAGGGTATGAATCTGCAACAAACCTATCACTATGCACTGGAAAACACCGGCAAGGCGGTAGCCTTTACGGGTATTACGTTGGCCATCGGTGTCGCCACCTGGATCTTCTCTCCGATTAAGTTCCAGGCTGATATGGGCATCCTGCTAACCTTCATGTTCCTGTGGAATATGTTGGGCGCGTTGATCCTGATCCCGGCGTTTGCACGGCTGCTGCGCGTGGGTAACGTGCACCAATCCTAATCACGAAACCTTAGCGTGTTAGGCGTCGGCCTTAATCAGGTCGGCGCCTTTTTCAGCAATAGCGATGGTAGGCGCATTGGTATTGCCACTGATGACCGTCGGCATAATCGATGCATCAATCACTCGCAACTGACTCACTCCCCGAACTCGCAAACATTCATCCACAACCGAACGGCTGTCAGCGCCCATACGACAGGTGCTGGTTGGATGATAGATCAATCCACATTGTTGCCGAACCTGAGCAAGTAACTCGGCGTCATCATCGGCCGGGCGTGGAAATAAAATACCGCCGTTATGATGTTGCAGACTCGGTTGTTGCAGAATGTCTAAGGCTTTGCGAATGCCGTTGAGTAAATCCTGCTGATCCGCCGAGTCGGTTAAAAAGCCGTAATCAATGCGTGGTGAACCTAAAGGATCCTGGGGATTTAACCTGACCTTACCGCGCGAGCGGGGACGCAGTAGACAGACATGACAGGTGAACCCGTGTTTTAACGTTGGCCACCAGTCGTAACCGCTGTCATTAAACATCACCGGTAGAAGGTGCAATTGGATGTCCGGTTCAGCCACCGCCGCCGAGGATCGGTAAAAGGCACCCACTTCGGCCAGTGAATGTGCCAGTTGCCCATCTTTTGTCAGCAAGTAACGAATCAGCGCCGGGGTTAGCTTTAGTAGCCCAAAGGGGGTGAGTGTCATGCCGTCGCGACGAGCGTTTTTAACGTGAATGGATATGTCGACGTGTTCCTGCAAGTTATTGCCGACATCGGGACTGTCTGCGATTAGCTCAATCCCTGATTGTTGCAACTCGGCCGCGGGGCCAATCCCCGAGCGCAGGAGGATCTGCGGAGAATTAAAGGCACCGCTGGCTAAAATCACTTCTTTACCGGCGGTGGCCACATAGCGATGGCCACCGCGCCGATAGCAGACACCGTTAGCGGTGCGTTTGGAAAACAGCACACGTTCGGTCAGGCATTCATTCAGTACCACCAGATTAGCGCGCTTGAGTGCCGGCTTTAAATACGCATCATAGGCACCACAACGTTTGCCGTCGGCGATGGTAAACTGATAAGCACCATAGCCTTCCAGTTGCGCGCCGTTAAAATCCGCATTGTAAGGCAACCCGTATTCGCCACAGGCCCCCAGAAACTGCTTAGAAACCGGGTACCAGGGAGCCACATCAGACACTCGTAACGGGCCTTCATCATTGTGATAACAGTCCTTGCCGCGCTGATTACCCTCGGCTTTTTTAAAATAGGGCAAGAGGTCATTGTAGGACCAACCGCTACAGCCATTGGCCGCCCACCGGTCATAATCCGAGGCCAGCCCACGAGTGTAGATCATCGCGTTGATGCCGCTGCTGCCACCGAGCATTTTTCCGCGCGGTGTATAGAGTCCCTGGCCGTCGCGTAATGCACGATCAGGATGACTGCGATACAACCAGTTGAACTTACGCGAATGCATAAAGCGTGCGAAACCCGATGGCATGGACGAAAAAAAGCCACCAGCACCGGGGCCTGCTTCCAGCAGCAGCACGCGGTGTCGGCCATCAGCGGATAAACGGTTTGCCAGTACGCAACCGGCAGAGCCAGCACCGACAATAATGTAGTCGTAATGATGCTGGCGATAGGCAGAGGTCATGTTGTTATGATGTTATTTTAACCATAACAATTTTGTATCACATCACAGCGAAGCCGCATAGTCGTACAACGATTTTAACAGCCGTAAGTTATGGGTATTTTCGTTGTGCACCTGGGCGAGTTGCTCCAGTCGCTGCATAAAGGCTTCAGCGGATAAAAAGCCTGCCGGCGGTGCCAGCATCCGCTGCTGACAAAACTGACGCCAACGCTCGAGCTCTTTGTCGGTCAGGGTTGCCGGGAAATTACGCGCGCGATAACGGAACAATAACTCCGGTAAACGTTTGTCGGCGGTATTCAGCTCCAGCCCCGCCAGTTGCTGCGGGCTGGCGTCCCGGATCATGGCCATGTTATTGCGATCCTGATCACTGAAAAAGCCCTGATAAATTTGCAAGTCGACGTCGTCCGCCGTAACAAACGGACGTTCTTGTTCGTACACCGCAACCAATTGGTCACGTTGATCCGCCGCCGAACTCAAATACTGCACCCGCTGATTGATGGCATCAACATCCAAATCCGCCGCGGCCGCTGCCGCGGAGGAAATGGTGTTTATCGGCGCCAGGAACGGACAGCGGCTCAGGTTAATCAGTTGTAGCCCAAGTTTTGGTAACCCCTGAGCCTCGCGTTGCTGCTTGCTGGCGTAGGTGTGTTCGATGATTTGCTCCGTCGTCAAACCATCCAGTACGGCGGGGTCACAGCGTAAATCCCATACGATGACCGCATTGTTCTGGCGCGGATGAAAGGCAATTGGCAGCACGGCACTTAAATAACGGTTATCGCTGCCATAAAAACCACTGACATGAGCCAGCGGTTGAGGCTGCTGCCAATTGAACAGATCCAGCAGTGCGGCTTTGCGCCGAATTTTAAACGCCCACTGCCACAATTTCGGCTGTTGCTCTTTAATCAGCTTCGCCAGACCAATGGTCGCATACACGTCAGACATGGCATCGTGAGCCTGTCCGTGATCGATGCCATTGGCTTTGGAGAGGTGCTCCAGCTTAAGACTCACCCGGCCGTCGTCGTTATTCGGCCATTCAATACCGTCGGGTCGAAGCGCATAGCAGGCTCGCGTCACATCAATCAGGTCCCAGCGGGAATTACCGTTTTGCCAGGCGTATTCGTAAGGGTCATAAAAATTGCGATAAAACAGCGTGCGGGATACTTCATCGTCAAAGCGAACATTGTTATACCCGATCACCGTTGTGTTTGGCTGGGCAAATTCCTGATGAATAGCGCGGGCAAAATCGGCTTCGTTCACGCCCTGATTCAACGCTAACTGGGGCGTAATGCCAGTAACCAGTACCGCCTCAGGATTGGGCAGAAAGTCGGGGGTAGGCTGTGCGTACAGCTTAAGTGCACGTCCAACCGGATTTAACTCCGCATCGGTGCGGATACCGGCAAACTGTGCCGGGCGATCAATGTGCGGATTCGCACCCCAGGTTTCGTAATCGTGAAAGTAGAAGGTCGGCGTTGAAGCGTCCATAGCATTCCGTCATCATTATTTTCGCTCGAGTATAACACGTCAGCGAATCTTTGGGGCAGGCGGGTAGCGTGGCTAAGAAAGCCGGCTGGGTGATTGACAGTTGCTTTTCAAGAGACGCCCGTAAACCCATCCATGGCGCCAGACACTCTTGAAAAGCAACTGAAGCCATCACCTTATCGCCGGCCTTTTAGCCACGCTGCCCGTACCAGGATTACAAACGCTGGTAGTCTTCGATGACCAGATCATAAGCCTTCGCTAATTTTTCGGTCAGGGTACGGTTGTCCTCGTGGCGAAAGGCCAGCTCGGCGTGGGGCAGGACACGTTCGCCGACGCGCCGGACGATGGCGTCTTCCAGTTGACGTTGGTCGCCTGCTGCGGCATCGGTGGGGACTTCCACCGTGATGTCCGCTTTAGAGCCAATGTGCTCGTAGGTTACACGATAAGTAGGCATAATCCCTCCATAAGTCGCATTGCTAAATGCGCGTTTATCCCCTCTAATAAGGTTAGAACAATGACAGCAAAACACAGGGGATTCTTATAATGAAATCAAAACTCTTATTATCGGTACTCGCCGCAGCGGTGATGGGATCAGCGCCGGCGTTGGCTGATGACCATAAAATGAACGATATCGCGATTGCCATTCATGGTGGTGCCGGTACCATTACCCGCGCGAATTTAACCGCCGAACAGGAGCAAGCCTACAAAGATAAACTCGAGGAAGCGCTGCAGGCGGGCTATGAGGTACTTAACGAGGGCGGTGACAGCACCAGTGCGGTGATTGCGGCCATTCAGATCATGGAAGCGTCACCGTTATTTAATTCCGGTGTTGGCGCGGTTTACACGTGGGATGGTGAGCATGAGTTGGATGCGTCACTGATGGAAGGTAAGAACGGCAATGCCGGTGCGGTAGCCGGGGTTAAAACGGTGAAAAGCCCAATTGCATTAGCGCGCGAGGTTATGGAGCAGTCGGTACACGTGATGTTAAGTGGTGCGGGCGCTGAAACCTTTGCTAAGAAGCAGGGCCTGGAACTGGTCGATAACAGTTATTTTAATACCGATCGCCGTTATCAGCAGCTGTTACGGGCAAAAGAAACGATCAAAGCCAGTGAACAGCCGGAACAACAAGCGTGGGAGTACCTGGATTTAGACTATAAATACGGCACCGTTGGTGCGGTAGCGGTTGATAAAGACGGTAACATCAGTGCGGGGACGTCTACGGGCGGCATGACCGCGAAACGTTATGGTAGAATAGGTGACTCACCAATCATCGGAGCCGGTACCTGGGCTGATAATGACAGCTGTGCGGTATCAGCGACGGGCCATGGTGAATACTTTATTCGTTATCACGTTGCAGCTGATATTTGCTCACGGGTGAAATATCAGGGTAAGACCGTGGCTGAAGCCGGCGATGAAGTGATTCACGGTGTGCTTGAAAAGGCCGGGGGCACCGGTGGTGTCATCATTATAGATGCGGACGGCAATGTTGCGATGCCATTTAATACCGAAGGCATGTACCGCGGGTACATGAAAGGTGACGGCAAAGCGCATATTGCGATATACCGCGAGGATAACTAAGTCGGGAGTTTATGGATCCTAAAGCGCTGATTAAGCAGTATCAGACCGAACTGGAACAATGCACACTTCAACAGGCCGCGCAACTGCGCGGCCGTTTACGTGGACTGCACAAAGTCAAAAAGCCAGAACGTCAACAACAGATCCTGGACAAAATCAAAGCGGATATCGAAGCGGCTCAACTGGCTTATCTGGCCCGCAGCGAGCAACGTTTTCATATTGAGTACCCGGACCAATTACCGGTCGCACAGCAACGGGACGACATCAAAAAAGCCATTCGCGAGCATCAGGTCGTGGTGGTTGCGGGTGAAACAGGTTCGGGCAAAACCACACAGCTGCCAAAAATGTTGCTGGAGTTGGGGTACGGCCGGCGTGGTGTGATTGGGCACACGCAACCGCGCAGGCTAGCCGCGCGCAGCGTCGCCGCGCGTATCGGTGAAGAGTTGAAGGATACGCAAAATCAGCAGGTCGGTTATAAAATCCGGTTTCAGGATAAAACCGCAGAAACCACGGCAATAAAGCTGATGACCGATGGTATGCTGTTGTCAGAGTTACAAAATGATCCGTTACTGCTGCAGTACGACGCCATCGTGATTGACGAGGCCCATGAACGTAGTCTTAATATCGACTTTTTGTTGGGGGTACTGCATCAGTTACTGCCCAAACGCCGGGATCTTAAGGTCATCATTACCTCGGCGACCATCGAAACTGAACGTTTTTCCAAACACTTTAATGATGCGCCGGTGCTTACCGTTAGTGGCCGAACCTATCCCGTTGAAGTACGTTACCGGCCGCCGACTGATGGCAAAAGCTCGGAAACCGATGTTTTGCAGGGGCTGTTGGACGCGGTACAGGAATTACAGGCAGAAGGGCCGGGTGATATCCTGATTTTTGCCAGCGGTGAACGTGAAATACGTGATTACGCCGATGCCATAAACGATTTGCAGCTGCGCGACACTGAGGTGTTGCCGTTGTACGCACGACTGTCGTCGCACGAACAAAACCGCGTGTTTCATCCCCACGGCGGCCGTCGTATTGTGATCGCCACCAATGTTGCTGAAACCTCGCTGACGGTTCCGGGCATTCGTTATGTGATTGATCCGGGTACGGTGCGCATCAGCCGTTATTCCTACCGTACCAAGGTGCAACGGCTGCCGATTGAACCGATATCGCAGGCCAGCGCCAACCAACGTAAAGGTCGCTGTGGCCGAATTGGGCCGGGCATTTGCATTCGTCTGTACAGTGAAGAAGATTTTATGAGCCGGCCGGAATATACCGACCCGGAAATCTTACGCACGAATCTGGCCGCCGTCATTCTGCAGATGTCCGCACTGCGGCTGGGCGATATTCGCGAGTTTCCGTTTGTACAAAAGCCCGACGAACGTTTTGTCAAAGACGGTCTAAACTTATTGGAAGAAATTCATGCCATTGACGCCGGGCGTAAACAGCAACAGCCACGTCTGACCGAGATTGGTCGACAGCTTTCGCGACTGCCGCTCGACCCGCGTTTAGCACGCATGGTGCTGGCAGGGCAGCAGCATGGTTGCGTGCGCGAAATGCTGATCATCACCGCCGCACTGAGTATTCAGGATCCCCGCGAGCGTCCCCATGAAGCGAAACAAAAAGCCGATGAATGGCATCAACGCTTTGCCGATAAAAGCTCTGATTTTAATGCGTACCTGAACCTCTGGAACTATGTGCAGGAAAAGCAGAAAGCGCTGAGCGGCAATCAATTCCGAAAGCAAATTAGCCGCGAATTTTTGCATTTTATGCGCATTCGTGAATGGCAGGACATTTACACCCAGAGTCGTCAAAGCGTTCGCGAGATGGGACTGCGCATTAATGATGAAGCGGCAACATTCGAACAAGTGCATCGCGCGATCCTGAGCGGACTGGTATCGCAGGTTGGCTTGAAAGATCAAAAACACGAATATCAGGGTACTCGGCAAACGCGCTTTCATATCTTCCCCGGCTCTCATTTATTTGGCAAACCGCCTAAGTGGGTGGTCAGTGCCGAGTTGGTTGAAACCTCACGCCTGTTTGGCCGGGTAAATGCCGCGGTGGAACCGGAGTGGATCGAAGATGCGGCGCAACATCTGGTGAAACGTCAGTATCTGGAGCCGCACTTCGAGGCCAAACAGGGATCAGTTGTTGCCGACGAGCAAGTCACGTTACTCGGTTTGATTCTGGTGGGTCGTCGCCGTGTTCAATATGGCCCGGTGGCACCGGTTAAAGCGCGCGAGTTGTTTATTCGCGAGGCGCTGGTGCAGGGACAGATTAAACGTCAGTTACCGTTTATTAAGCATAATATTAAGTTAATTGAGAGCGTGCAGGAGCTGGAAGCAAAATCGCGCCGGCGCGATATTTTGGTGGATGAAGAAGAACTGTTCGACGCCTACGACCGTCATATTCCGGCCGGTATTTTTACGGAAAAACTGTTGGCGGGCTGGTGGCATAAAGCCAGTAAAAAAGACCCCAAGCTGTTGTTCTTTGAACGCGAGGATCTGATCGGTGCGGATACCTCGCACATTACCGAACAGGAGTACCCGGAGTTTTGGCGTCAGGGCAATCTGCGGCTGCCGTTAACTTATCACTTTGAACCGACCGCGGAGGACGATGGTGTCAGTGTTAATATTCAGCTGGCCATTCTCAATCAGGTGTCCGAAGAGGGTTTCGACTGGCACATTCCGGCATTGCGGGAAGAACGTATTGCGGCGTTAATTAAGTCTCTGCCGAAGCCGATACGCCGCAATTTTGTACCGGCACCCAATTACGCCAGTGCGGTGATGGCGGACATTGAGCCCATGCAAGGCTCCTTATTAGAGGCGATGACGGATAAATTGCGTCGCATGAGTGGCGTAACCGTAGACCCCGATGCCTGGAACGAGGAGGCGGTACCGGCTCATCTGCGCATCAACTTCAAAATTCTGGATGGCAAAAAAACGGTGCAGCAGGGGCGGGATTTGTCGGTGTTAAAGCAACAGTTGTCCGGACGGGTGCAACAGCGCCTGGACAAATCAGCCGGTGACGAGGTCAAGCGTAGCGAAGTCGAAGACTGGGATTTTGATGTGTTACCGCAGGTGGTCACGGAAAAACAACACGGATTTGAGATTAAGGCTTATCCGGCGCTGACTGCTGATAATGGCAAACTGTCGGTACAAATGTATGACAACGCCGACGAAGCCGAAGCTAAGCACTTGCGCGGCGTTCGTGAGTTGGTGTTGAAACAGGTGCCGTCACCGGTCAAGCACTTGCAAAAAAGCCTTTCCAATAAAGCCAAGCTGGCAATGTACTTTAACCCCTGGGGTAAGGTCGACAGCCTGATCCAGGACTGTATTGCAGCGGCTGTTGATGAAATCATTGCTGAGCACCGCCAGCAGGGTAACTCGATTCGCGATGAACAGGCGTTTCAGGCCTTGAAAGAACAGGTGCGCGGCGAGTTGAATGAGCGGGTTGAAGTAATAGCCGGTTTGGTTGAGCGCTGTCTGCTGCTCAGTCAACAACTGCGTAAACAACTGAAAGGCAAGATACCATTGGATCAGATACAGTCCCGCGGCGATGTGCAAAAGCAGTTGGAT
This sequence comes from Idiomarina aquatica, assembly GCF_003987185.1. GTDB lineage: Bacteria > Pseudomonadota > Gammaproteobacteria > Enterobacterales > Alteromonadaceae > Idiomarina > Idiomarina aquatica. The sequence continues at coordinate 435,836 of NZ_PIPS01000002.1, forward strand.
GAACTCATTTTTAAGGGGTTTGTCAGTCAGCTTGGGGCGGCGCGGTTAGCGGATGTGGAGCGTTATTTAAAAGCACTGCAAAAGCGCCTGGAGAAGCTGCCGGTTGATCCGAACAAGGATCGATTACACACCTTGACGCTGGACAAGCTTGAACAGGATTATAAAAAGCTACTGAAAAAGTATACCAAAGTGGTACCGCAGCAAGTTGCTGAAATCTACTGGATGCTGCAGGAGTTACGGGTATCGTTGTTTGCGCAGACGTTGGGTACTAAGTATCCGGTGTCAGAGAAGCGGGTAAGGAGTGCTATGGATGAGGTAACCCGCGCCTGAGGCGCGAGTTACCTCAACTCATTAAGCGGCGTAAAGACCTAAATGCTCTTTCGCGTAGGCTTCGAATTCTGTGAAGCCACCGACGTGTGTTTCATCAACAAAGATTTGCGGTACGGTGTGTACCGGTTTGCCGACGGTTTTTTCCAAATCCGCTTTGGTAATGCCTTCCGCTTGAATATCAACATAACGGTAGTCAAAGTCGTCACGGTCTGCTTTTAACTGGTCAGCAACGTCTTTAGCACGGACACAGAATGGGCAGCCAGGACGGCCGAAAATAACGGTAAACATAGTAATCCCTCTTTACTGCAATAGTTAGAATTTAAAACGGTTGAGAATGTTCAAAACTTGGTCATATTATCCATTTTTTATGTCAGATTAACAATAAATGGATACGATAAGGGTTATCGAAAAAACAAATCGGGTCAGTGGTCAAGATCCAGATCACTGGTCGGGACGCAGCAGCAGGGCAGAATATCGCCTTTGCGCACATAGGCCAGCGGCTCATTAATGTAGCGCACGCTGCCGCTTTTTAAGGTCGAGCGGCAGGCACCACAAAAACCACTTTTACAGTGGTAGTGCACCTCGAGCTGATGAGCTTCAAGCGCTTCCAGAAGTGTTCCTTCAGATGCGTCAACGGTGAGCTCATGCTCACCGTTCACTGTCACCTTAAAGACCGTTTGGCTCATAGGCGCTAGAGATCAAAATCACCCAGATCGGAGGCATCCACGCTGCTGTCTATTTGACCCACCAGATAAGAACTGATTTCGGCTTCCTGCGGCGCGACTTGAACGTTGTCTGACACCAGGTATTTGTTCATCCATGGCAGCGGGTTAGAGCGCTGTTCAGGGAAAGGGGCGTCAAAACCAATGGCTTGCATGCGCAGATTGGCAATGTACTCAACGTACTGGCATAGCATACTTTCGTTAAGACCGATCATGGAACCGTCTTTAAATAAGTAATGCGCCCATTGCTTTTCTTGCTTCACCGCGGTCATGAAAATGTTGTAGGCATCGTCGCGCAGTTCTTCCGCAATTTCCTGCATCTCCGGATCGTCTTCACCGTACTGCCACAGGTTAATCATGTGCTGGGTTGACGTCAGGTGAACGTTTTCGTCCCGGGCAATCAAGCGGATGATCTTAGCATTACCTTCCATTAATTCGCGTTCTGCAAAGGCGAACGTACAGGCAAAGCTGACATAGAAACGAACCGCTTCAAGGGCATTGACTGAGTTAATGCACAGGAACAATTTCTTTTTCAGTTCGCGCATGGTGACATTATGAACTTTGCCATCCACTTCGACTTCGCCTTCGCCGTGGGTTTGCCACAACTGTGTGTAGAAAATCAGGTCGTCATAGTATTGAGAAATGTCATTAGCGCGCATTTTAATTTGCTCGTTAATGACGATGTCTTCAAATACTTCACTCGGATCGCTGAATAAATTACGCAGAATGTGCGTGTAGGAGCGCGAGTGGATGGTTTCAAAGAACGACCAGGTTTCGATCCAGGTCTCGAGCTCAGGAATAGACACAATCGGTAGCAATGCGATATTCGGGCTACGGCCCTGGATGGAGTCGAGCAGCGTCTGGTATTTCAGGTTCGAAATAAAGACGTGCTTCTCGCTGGCGGTTAGCTTGTTAAAGTCAACACGGTCGCGGCTGACGTCAACTTCTTCCGGGCGCCAGAAGAAGCTGATCTGCTTTTCGATCAGCTTTTCGAAAATACTGTGTTTTTGTTGATCATAACGCGCCACGTTAACCGAGTTACCAAAAAACATGGGCTCGGCTAACGGGTTAGTCTGCGTTTGGTTAAACGTTGAATAAGACACTGAGCAAACTCCTTCGCTTAAATCTTACAAGCACCGCCGGCGCAATCGTCATCTTCTTCGATAACAACTTCTGCCGGGCTTTGTGCCTGCGGTTTATTCGCCTGTTTGCGCGCCTCGCCAATATCGGCCTGATTGTCGGCTGCACCATCGCGAGTGTTGTGATAATAAAGCGTTTTAACACCCATCTTGTAAGCCGTCAGTAGATCCTGCAGCAGTTGCTTCATCGGTACACGACCGGCGTCAAACTTGCTCGGGTCATAGTTGGTGTTGGCCGAAATGGTCTGGTCGATAAATTTCTGCATGATACCGACCAGTTGCAGATAGCCTTTGTTATTCGGGATTTGCCACAACAGCTCGTATTTATCTTTCAGATTCTCGTAATCCGGAACCACCTGCTTGGTAACACCGTCTTTTGACGCTTTCACGCTGACGAACCCACGCGGTGGTTCAATACCGTTAGTGGCGTTGGAAATCTGCGAAGAGGTCTCCGACGGCATCAGCGCCGACAAGGTTGAGTTACGCATACCGTACTGCTGAATGTCTTTGCGCAATTGCGCCCAGTCCAGCTGTAGCGGCTCGTTGCATATGGCGTCGAGATCCTTTTTATAGGTATCGATCGGCATAATGCCTTTTGCATAGGTGGTTTCGTTGAACTTCGGACACTGACCTTTTTCTTTTGCCAGGTTCATCGACGCCTTCATCAAGTAGAACTGCATCGCTTCAAAGGTTCTGTGCACCAGCGCGTTGGCTGAACCGTCGGAATATCTGACACCGTGCTTGGCGAGGTAGTAGGCGAAGTTAATGACACCAATACCCAGCGTACGACGGTTCATGGTGGCATTGTAGGCTGCCGGCACCGGGTATTCCTGATAGTCCAACAGGCTGTCGAGAGCTCGTACGGCGAGGTCAGCCAGCTCTTCAAAATCTTCGAGCTTTTCGATCTTACCCAGGTTAAAGGCAGACAGGGTACACAGTGCGATTTCACCTTCTTCGTCATTAACGTGACGTAAAGGCTTAGTCGGCAGTGCGATTTCCAGGCATAAATTGCTTTGACGCACCGGCGCCACTTTCGAGTCGAATGGACTGTGCGTGTTGCAGTGGTCAACGTTTTGCACGTAAATGCGGCCGGTACTGGCGCGCTCCTGCATAAAGAGACTGAATAACTCAATCGCTTTAATGCGCTTCTTACGAATGCTTTCGTCCTGCTCATATTGCACGTACAGGCGCTCAAACTGATCCTGATCTTCGAAGAAGGCATCGTACAGACCCGGAACATCGGATGGGCTGAACAGCGTGATGTAATCGTCTTTGATCAAGCGCTGATACATCAGACGGTTAAACTGTACGCCATAGTCCAGGTGACGAACACGGTTTTCTTCAACACCACGGTTGTTTTTCAGTACCAGCAGACTTTCCACTTCGAGGTGCCAAAGTGGGTAGAACAGGGTGGCGGCACCACCGCGAACACCGCCTTGAGAGCAGCTTTTAACCGCTGTCTGGAAGTACTTATAAAACGGAATACAACCGGTGTGAAAGGCTTCGCCATTGCGAATTGGGCTACCCAGAGCGCGGATACGACCGGCGTTAATACCAATACCGGCGCGCTGTGAAACGTATTTAACGATGGCACTGGCCGTCGCGTTAATGGAGTCGAGGCTGTCGCCGGTTTCAATCAGAACGCACGATGAAAATTGCCGTGTTGGAGTACGAACACCTGACATGATGGGCGTCGGTAACGAAATCTTAAAGGTCGACGTAGCGTCGTAAAAACGCTTGATGTACTCCATCCGCGTTGCTTTAGGGTAGTTGGCAAACAAGCATGCGGCGACCAGAATATAGAGGAACTGAGCGCTCTCGTAGATGTCACCGGTAACACGGTTCTGCACCAGGTACTTGTTTTCCAACTGCTTCACCGCGGCGTAGGAAAAGTTCATGTCACGCCAGTGATCAATGATCTCATCCATCTGGTCGAACTCCTGCTCGCTGTAATCATCCAGCAAGTGCTCGTCATAGCGGTGTTCCGCAACCATTTTTTTGACGTGATCATACAGGCGCGGTGGCTCAAATTTGCCATACGCACGTTTACGCAGGTGGAAGATGGCCAGCCGAGCCGCCATATATTGGTAGTCCGGCGCCTCTTCGGAGATCAAATCCGCCGCTGCTTTAATGATAGTTTCGTGAATGTCCTCAGTCTTGATGCCGTCGTAAAACTGAATATGGGACTTAATTTCGACTTGAGATGCAGACACATTATGAAGGCCTTCTGCTGCCCACATGATGACACGGTGGATCTTATCGAGGTTTAAAGGTTCGCGTTGACCACTGCGTTTGGTGACGAATAGTTGATCGTTCATTTTAGCGCCGACTCTTATCTATTTGTTATATAAGTGTAGCCACAAGATATTGTGTAAAAAACCTTCTGATTAACGAATGAACACAATATCTAGGGGTGAAGGATTACTCAGTATGCTAGAAGTAACGTCCCCTGTGATCAAGTCAATTTACGTCAAAATAATAAGAAATTTATGTTGCAAAATGCGATAGATTCTCACAACGCTTAAGCTACTTGCGTTTGCGCCGGGGACAGTGGCATATAATTTTTTTGTCTGTAAATTTGCTTTCTTAGTCGCAGCAATTCTATAGCGATTGTGTCAATGCGTCAGCGACGGAAAGTATGCGTAATAACTGCTGCGGCGTTTCAATGGTGTAATCGGCACCCCAACGCTGCGGTTGGTCTTCATCACTGATGTAACCATAGGCAGCAAGTACCGTTGCCATGCCCGCATTTACGCCTGCTTGAATGTCACGTTCGGCGTCGCCGACGTACAGGCAACTGTGAGCATGAACACCTAATTGTTCGGCCGCATGCAGCAGGGGTTCCGGAGAAGGCTTGGCTACCGGTAACGTATCGCCGCCGACCACCACCTCAATGTGAGCGAATTCCGGGTAGTGAGGCAGCAACCTGTGGGTTAGTGCAATCGGCTTGTTGGTGACTATCGCCACTTTAATATCGGCCTCCTGCAGGGCGGCCAGCAGTTCCGCAATACCGTCGTAAGGGCGGGTATGGGTGGCAATGTTGTCGTGATAATAGCTTAAAAACTGTTGCCGTAGTTGCGGCAGCAACTGCTCCTGCGAGGCGGCAATGTCGTCGGCAAAGACTAAATTCAGCAGCCCGCGGGAGCCGTGCGAGGCATACGGCGTAAACCGCTCAGCCGGCACCGCCGGACGTTGATGCAAATGACAGACATGATTTAACGCCGCACCGAGATCTGGTGCTGTATCCAGCAGCGTACCGTCGAGGTCGAATAATACCGCGGCTACCGGTTTGTTGTCCTGGTTACGCATGGTTGCCCACCGTCAGCGTAGGTTTTGTTAAGGCAATAATGTAGTTGACATCAACATCCTGAGCACTGAGTTTAAAACCTTGTAACGGATGATAGACGATACCGTTCATGGCCTGCGCCTGCAGTCCTGCTGCATCGGTCATTGCCAGGAGTTCCGACGGCTTAATAAAGCGTTGATGATCATGGGTGCCTTTTGGCACCCAGCGCAGTATATGCTCGGCAGCTACAATACCCAGCAACCAGCTTTTTACGTTACGGTTTAGGGTTGAGAAAAACACCGTGCCCCCCGGTTTTACCATGGCTGCACAGGCTTTCACAATCGAGCCCGGGTCGGGCACGTGTTCAAGCATTTCCAGACAGGTGACAACGTCAAAGTGCTGGGGATGCTGGCTGGCGAATTGCTCTGCTGAAATGCATTGATAGTCTATGTTTAATTGACTCTCAAGCGCATGCAGGCGTGCTACTTCCAGTGATTGCTCAGCCAGGTCAATGCCCTGGGCGTTAGCACCGCGTTGCGCCATGCCCTCGGTCAGTAAGCCACCGCCACAGCCAACGTCGACGACCTTCTTAGCAAACAGCCCGTTGACGTGCTGCTCGATAAAGTCCAACCGTAACGGGTTGATTTTATGCAGTGGTTTAAATTCACCCTCCGGATCCCACCAGCGCGATGCAAGCGCAGAAAACTTATCGATTTCGCCAGGGTCAACATTCTGAGTGTTTGAAAAATGGTCGTTTTGGGTCATGAGTGCAAGCGCTGAGCGCTACCTTATGCATCGAATCATGGTGCATAGCATACCGCAGCGCTGGATTGTTAAAAAGAGGGTGCGAGAATGAATTGGTATGGGTACAATGACCAGATCATTATAACAACGAACTAGCGTAGTTTTTTGATGCCGCATCGATGTGCATCAAAAAATGACCGTTGGGCAATGTGTTAGGGATTTAGGGATCTAACTATGAGCGATCTTGCCAGAGAAGTATCACCCGTCAATATTGAGGATGAGCTTAAGAGCTCCTACCTTGACTACGCGATGAGTGTGATTGTCGGCCGTGCGTTACCGGATGTACGCGACGGCTTAAAACCGGTTCACCGTCGCGTGTTGTTCGCGATGAACGAATTGCGCAACGACTTTAACAAACCATATAAAAAATCAGCGCGTGTGGTCGGTGACGTTATCGGTAAATATCACCCACACGGTGATTCTGCTGTTTACGACACCATCGTCCGTATGGCGCAGCCATTCTCATTACGTTACACCCTGGTTGATGGTCAGGGTAACTTTGGTTCTGTGGACGGTGATTCCGCAGCCGCTATGCGTTACACCGAAATCCGCATGGAAAAAATCGCCCACCAGTTGCTGGCCGATTTGGATAAGGAAACCGTCGATTTTGTCGATAACTACGACGGCACCGAGCGTATTCCGGACGTGTTACCAACCCGTGTACCGAACTTGCTGGTCAATGGCTCGTCCGGTATCGCCGTCGGTATGGCGACCAACATTCCGCCGCACAACCTGAACGAAGTCATCAACGGTACCCTGGCGTTGATCGAAAACCCGGACATCACCATCGATGAACTGATGGAGTACATTCCGGGGCCTGATTTCCCGACGGCAGCAAGCATTTCTGGTCGTTCGGGCATCATAGAAGCTTATAAAACCGGTCGTGGGCGTATTCACTTGCGCGCTAAAGCCGAAGTTGAGGTGGATGAAAAATCCGGCCGTGAAAGCATCATTGTGACGGAAATTCCTTACCAGGTGAATAAAGCACGGCTGATCGAAAAAATTGCCGAGCTGGTCAAAGAAAAACGCCTTGAGGGCATCAGCGGATTGCGCGATGAGTCGGACAAAGACGGCATGCGGATTGTGATTGAAATCCGCCGCGGCGATGTCGCTGAAGTGGTATTAAACCACTTATACGCCAACACCCAGATGCAGGTGGTGTTCGGTATTAACATGGTGGCGCTGGATAAAGGTCAGCCGCGCCTGTTCAACTTATATGACATGCTCAACGCGTTTGTTCGTCACCGTCGCGAAGTGGTAACCCGTCGCTCGGTGTATGAATTGCGTAAAGCGCGTGAGCGTGCACACATCTTAGAAGGCCTGGCGATTGCGCTGGCCAATATCGACGAAGTGATCGAACTGATCCGCCGCTCGCCAACACCGGCTGAGGCAAAAGCGGGACTTACCTCACGCAGTTGGCAGTTGGGCAATGTCGCGTCAATGCTGGAAGCCACTGGTGTTGATGCAGCACGTCCGGATCACTTGCCGGAAGAGTATGGTATTCGTGACGGCAACTATTACCTGACCGAAGAGCAGGCCCAGGCGATCCTGGATTTGCGCCTGCATAAGCTGACTGGCCTCGAACACGAAAAAATTCTGGAAGAATATAAAGGCATTCTCGATCAAATCGCTGAATTGCTTCATATTTTGCGTTCATCTGAGCGTCTGATGGAAGTGATTTGTGAGGAGCTGATTGAGATTCGCAATAATTTCGGTGACGAACGTCGTACCGAAATCACCGCAGCCACGCATGACATCAGCATGGAAGACCTGATTAATGAAGAAGACGTGGTGTTGACACTGTCGCACGAAGGCTATGTGAAATACCAGCCGTTAACCGAGTATGAAGCGCAGCGTCGTGGCGGTAAAGGCAAGGCGGCCACGAAGATGAAGGACGAGGACTTTATAGAGCGACTGTGGGTGGCGAATACCCACGACACCATCCTCTGTTTCTCAACGTATGGCCGAATTTACTGGATGAAGGTTTATCAGTTGCCGCTGGCCAGCCGTGCGTCCCGTGGTAAGCCCATTGTAAACTTGCTGCCGCTGGAGTCCGATGAACGCATTACCGCGATTTTGCCGACACGAGACTATCCGGAAGACAAGTTCGTCATTATGGCGACCAAAAACGGCACCGTTAAGAAAACCCCGTTACCTGAGTATTCACGCCCACGTAACGGCGGTATCATCGCGCTTAATCTGAACGAAGGTGATGAGCTGATCGGTGTTGATATTACCGACGGTGAACAGGAAATTATGCTGTTCTCAGACGCCGGCAAAGTGGTTCGCTTTAGAGAGGATCAGGTCCGTTCAATGGGTCGTACCGCCACCGGTGTACGTGGTATACGCCTGGAAGAAGGGCAACGCGTGGTGTCTCTGATTGTACCGCGTAGCTACGAAGATCAGGAAGCCGCTATCCTGACTGTCACCGAAAATGGCTATGGTAAACGTACTCCGGTGGGCGATTACCCAACCAAATCCCGGGCAACCAAGGGCGTTGTTTCGATCAAAGTCAGTGAGCGTAACGGCAGTGTGGTCGGCGCTATGGAAGTGATCGACGGCAACGAAATCATGCTGATCAGTAACAAGGGTACGCTGGTGCGCACCCGTGTTAACGAAGTATCAGTGGTTGGCCGTAATACTCAGGGTGTGCGCTTGATCCGTACCGGTGATGATGAGCAGGTGGTCGGTTTGCAACGCATTGATGAGATGGACGTTGACGACGAACTGGACGGCGAGCTTGACGCTGAAAACAGTGCAAGCAGCGAAACCAATGAAGGCGAAAGCAATGAGTAACGCACCGTTTAACTTTTCTGCGGGGCCTGCAATGTTACCGAAGGCGGTGATGCGGCAGGCTCAGGAAGAGCTGTTGAACTGGAACAATACCGGCGTCTCGGTGATGGAATTTTCTCACCGGGATCCGGCGTACGTCAAAATGGCCCGTCAAGCCGAGCAGGATTTACGCGATTTGTTGGCGGTGCCGGACGACTACGAAGTATTGTTTCTGCAAGGTGGAGGCCGGGGTCAGTTCTCGGCCGTCCCGCAAAATATTGCGGCGAAGACGGCTACGGTTGACTACCTCGACACCGGTATCTGGTCCGGCTACGCCATCCGCGAAGCTCAGAAATACGTGCGCGAGGTCAATGTTGCTGCTGGAACGGTAGAAACCGGCAATGGTAAGGCGATAGCCCCGCGCAGCGACTGGCAGTTGTCCGACAATGCGGCGTATTTTCATTATTGCCCGAACGAAACGGTGGATGGCATCGCGTTGCATGAAATCCCCGCCGATATCCAGGCGCCGATTGTCGCCGATATGTCGTCTAACATTTTATCCGAGCCGCTTGATGTCAGCCGTTTTGGCGTCATTTATGCCGGGGCGCAGAAAAACATCGGCCCGTCTGGCTTTGCCATTGCCATAGTGCGCAAGGATCTGCTGGGTCATCCCCAACCCGAGTTAAGCTCGATCATGGATTACCAGTTGCAGGCCAAAGACGGCTCGATGTACAACACGCCCAATACCTTCGCCTGGTATTTGGCGGGTCTGGTGTTTCAGTGGATCAAAGAGCAGGGCGGTTTAGCGGCGATGGGTGAGCAGAACCATCGTAAAGCCAAAACCCTTTACGACTATATTGATCAATCCGATTTTTATCGCAACAGCGTTCACCCGGCCAATCGTTCGATCATGAATGTGCCGTTTCAGCTAGCCGATGAACGGCTTGATGAGCGCTTCCTGCTGCAGGCAAAGGACGCTGGTCTGATGGGGCTGAAAGGCCATCGTTTTGTCGGTGGCATGCGAGCCAGTATTTATAATGCGATGCCGCTGGAAGGGGTGAATGCGCTGATCGATTTTATGGATGAGTTCCAGCGCAACGCATAAGCACGAAATAACAATAAAAATAACGACGTAGAACAACAAAAGGTAGTTATCATGGCAAGTTTCGACGCAACCGCAGCCGCAAATCCTGGAGTCAGAAAGTTACAGCCTTATCAGGCAGGCAAGCCCATGGACGAACTGCAACGGGAGTTGGGGTTGTCGCATGTGGTTAAGTTAGCTTCTAACGAAAATCCGCTCGGCCTGAGTGAAAAAGTGCGCACCGCGCTGCAGGGCGAGCTATCCGATTTGATCCGTTATCCGGACGCTAACGGCTTTTACTTAAAAAGCAAACTGGCGGAGTTGCATCAGGTTGGCAGCGACCAAATTACTCTGGGCAACGGTTCTAATGATGTGCTGGAAATTCTGGCAAGAACCTTTGTCAGTGCAGAACATGAAGTGGTGTTCTCACAACACGCCTTTGTCGTTTATCCGTTGGTAACGCAGGCCATTGGCGCTAAGGGTGTGTCGGTGCCGGCCAAAGACTATGGCCACGATTTGGACGCCATGGCAGCGGCCATCAATGAACGCACTAAGATGGTGTTTATTGCTAACCCGAACAACCCGACCGGTACCTTCCTCAGCACGGCAGAGATTAAAGCGTTTCTGGATAAGGTGCCGGAACACGTCATTGTGGTGCTCGACGAAGCCTATTATGAGTACGTTCCTGAGGCGGATCGCGCGCCATCGGTAGAGTGGTTGCAGCACTATCCTAATTTGGTCGTCTCACGGACGTTCTCGAAAGCCTATGGACTGGCCGGATTGCGTGCCGGCTATGCAGTCAGCAGTGCCGATATCGCGAATCTGCTGAACCGCATTCGTCAGCCATTTAACGTCAACTCGTTATCGCTTAAGGCGGCCGAAGTGGTACTGGATGACCACGATTATCTGCAACGCGCAATCGAGGTTAATGCGCAGGGTATGCAACAACTGGTCGAGTTCTGCCGCAGTGAAGGCTTCAACTTCATCCCGTCTCATGGCAACTTCCTGACCATCGAAGTGGGAGCCAATGCCGCTGACATTTATCAGCGTTTGTTGCACGAAGGCGTCATTGTGCGTCCTGTCGCCGGTTATGAGCTGCCAAATCATCTGCGCGTCAGTATTGGGCTGCCCGAAGAAAACCAAGCCTTCATTGATGCCATGCGCAACATTCGTTAAACAAGGAGTGGGTTGTTGAGTCGTCTTCCTGCAACACTGACATTAACTGACCTGAGTCACTGTCAGGGTGAGGTTACTCTGCCTGGCTCGAAGAGCATTGCCAACCGCGCGTTACTGATTGCCGCATTGTGTGCGGAACCGGTAGTGCTGCACAATGTACTGCGCAGTGATGATACCGCGCGTATGCTGGAGGCGCTGACGGCACTCGGCGTCAGCATTAACGAACAGGATGCAACCACGCTGGTGGTGCATGGCTGCGGCGGTCACTGGCGTAACACCACCCAGCGACTGATGCTGGGGAATGCCGGCACCGCCATGCGTCCGCTGGTGGCGGTGCTCGCAGCAACACTGGAGCCGCACCAGCGTATCGTTCTGGACGGCGATGCGCGTATGCGCGAGCGACCCATCAAAGATCTGGTGGAAAGCCTTCGTGCCCAGCAGGCGCCGATTGATTACCTCGGTGACCCTGGCTATCCGCCGCTGGGCATCGCCGGCGGACTGCAGCCCGGTGATTTTGTCATTGACGGCAGTGTTTCCAGTCAATACATCAGCGCGCTGTTGATGGCATTGCCGCTATTGCCTGCGGACTCTACGCTGACATTGAGCGGTGAGGTGGTGTCACGACCCTATATTGACCTGACTCTGGCGATGCTGCGTGACTTTGGCATCGACATCATTACGGTTACCGATCATCAATTCCGTATTCCGGGTCAGCAGGCTTATCGTTCGCCTCAGAATTACTTTGTTGAAGGTGACGCCAGTGGCGCCAGTTACTGGATGGCGGCAGCCGCTCTGGGCGGCGGACCGATTACCATCCACGGTGTCGGGCAGTCATCGATTCAGGGTGACATTGCCTTCGCCGAGGTGGTTGAAGCCATGGGCGCAGACGTCAGTTGGGGCACCAATCAAGTCACGGTTCGTGGCCGTGGTGCATTGCAAGGCATTGATTTTGACGGCAATCAAATACCTGATGCCGCCATGACCATTGCGCCGCTGGCATTGTTTGCGCGCGGAACCACCATCATTCGGAACGTCGCAAATTGGCGCGTTAAAGAAACGGATCGGCTGGCAGCGATGGCGACGGAGTTACGCAAAACCGGCGCCAGTGTAAAAGAGGGTAAAGATTACCTGGTTATTGATCCGCCTCAAATTTGGCAACACGCGCACATCGATACCTATGACGACCACCGCATTGCCATGTGCTTCGCCCTTGCAGGCTTCTCAACGGCGGGCGTCACCATTAATGACCCCGGTTGTTGTGCAAAAACGTATCCGCAGTTTTTTAGTGAATTTTCACGCCTCTGTAACTTACCTCCAGTAGCTTAAGCGCGTCCCGGCGTTGGCCGGGGCGTATTTAAGGATGCAAAAACTTACCAAATGCGTATAATTGCGCGGCTAAATACTGCGATTAGGCAGGGCAATTTGAGGATTTTATGGCAACACATACCCCCGTTATCACCATTGATGGACCAAGTGGCTCGGGTAAAGGAACCATCAGCCGGCTGTTGGCTGAGAAGCTGGGATGGCATCTGTTAGACAGCGGTGCGATTTACCGTGTGTTAGCGCTTGCGGCGTTACATCATGACTTCAGTGCCGACGACGAAGAGAGCTTGGTTGCCCTGGCAGCGAATCTTGACGTTAAGTTTGAGGCAGAGGAAGACGATGGTATTACCCATATCATTCTCGAAGGTGAGGATGTGACACTGACTATCCGCACTGAACAAGTCGGTAATATGGCCTCAAAAATTGCAGCATTGCCGCGGGTTCGCGAAGCCTTATTGCGCCGCCAGCGGGGTTTTAAAGAACTGCCGGGCTTGGTCGCCGATGGCCGCGACATGGGCACCGTGGTGTTCACTGATGCCGATGCTAAGGTATTTTTAACGGCGTCGGCGGAAGAACGTGCGCAACGTCGTTATAAGCAATTGCTCGAAAAGGGCTTTGATGCTAATATTGACCAATTAATAACCGAAATTGAAGAGCGTGACGAACGCGATACCAATCGTTCCGTGGCGCCGCTAAAACCAGCCGATGATGCGCTGTATGTAGACAGCACCGATTTAAGCATCGATCAGGTACTGGAAGAAATTCTGACGTTTGCACACAGCAAACTGTCGAAGGACTAGCTAACTCGCTGAGCCCGGTGGCTTCGCGAGTTATTTAGGTGTCTGCCGTAAGGATACACGCAGACGTTATTCATAACCCCGCTGTACAGGAAGTTCAGTGGACGTCATCTAAAAGCGAAGATATTTAATATGTCAGAAAATTTTGCACAGCTGTTTGAAGAAAGCCTGAAAGAAGTAGAAACTCGCCCGGGCTCGATCGTTAAAGGTACTATCGTTGCTATCGAAAAAGACTTGGTCTTAGTCGATGCCGGCCTTAAGTCTGAAAGTGCTATCCCGGCAGAGCAGTTCCGTAATGCGGACGGCGAACTGGAAGTGAGCGTTGGTGATGAAATCGACGTAGCACTGGACGCGGTTGAAGACGGCTTCGGTGAAACGATTCTTTCACGCGAAAAAGCTAAGCGTTATGAAGCTTGGCTGCAGCTGGAAAAAGCTTACGAAGACAACGCAACAGTTACCGGTATTATCTCCGGTAAAGTTAAAGGTGGCTTCACCGTGGATCTGGGCGGCGTCCGTGCCTTCTTGCCAGGTTCATTGGTTGACGTACGTCCAGTACGCGAAACAGCTCACCTGGAAAACAAAGATCTCGAATTCAAAGTTATCAAGCTGGATCAGAAGCGCAACAACGTTGTTGTTTCTCGTCGTGCTGTTATCGAGAAAGAAAACAGTGCAGAACGCGAAGAACTGCTTGAGAACCTGCAGGAAGGTCAAGAAGTTCAAGGTATCGTTAAGAACCTTACTGATTACGGTGCATTCGTTGATTTGGGTGGTGTTGACGGTCTGTTACACATCACTGATATGGCTTGGAAACGCGTTAAGCACCCAAGCGAAATCGTTAACGTTGGCGACGAAATTACTGTCAAAGTACTTAAGTTCGACCGTGAGCGCACTCGTGTATCACTGGGTCTTAAGCAACTGGGTGAAGATCCGTGGGCAGATATCGCGAACCGTTATCCAGAAGGCACTCGCCTGACCGGTCGTGTTACGAACCTGACTGATTACGGCTGTTTCGTTGAAATCGAAGAAGGCGTTGAAGGTCTGGTACACGTATCTGAAATGGACTGGACGAACAAAAACGTTCACCCATCTAAGGTTGTTAACCTGGACGACACCGTTGAAGTTATGGTTCTGGAAATCGACGAAGAACGTCGTCGTATTTCTCTGGGTCTTAAGCAGTGCAAACCTAACCCTTGGGAAGAGTTCGCTAAGAACCACAACAAGGGCGAGAAAGTTACTGGTAAGATCAAGTCAATCACTGACTTCGGTATCTTCATCGGCTTGGACGGCGGCATTGATGGTCTGGTTCACTTGTCAGACATCAGCTGGAACGCAACAGGCGAAGAAGCCGTTCGTGATTACAAGAAAGGCGAAGAAGTGACTGCTGTTGTCATGCAAGTTGACGCAGAGCGTGAGCGTATCTCTCTGGGCATCAAGCAACTGGAAGAAGATCCGTTTAACAACTACTTGGCAGCCAACAAAAAAGGTTCTATTGTTTCTGGTACCGTTACTGAAGTTGACGCGAAAGGTGCAAAAGTAGAACTGGCTGACAGCGTAGAAGGTTACGTTCGTGCTGCAGACATCTCTCGTGACCGTGTTGAAGATGCATCAACTGAACTGTCTGTTGGTGATACCATCGAAGCACGCTTCATGGGCGTTGACCGCAAAAACCGTACTCTGAGCTTGTCTATTCGTGGTAAAGACGAAGCGGAAGAGAAAGAAGCGGTTGAGCAGGTTAACAAGCAGCAAGACAGCTCTGGCATCAACAGCGCAATGGCTGACGCCTTTAAAGCGGCTAAAACCGACGACTAATAGTTCGATGACGTAGCGTGCGCCTCTGGCGCACGCGACATCGTAAACTGGAGGTATTATGACCAAATCAGAATTGATTGAACGGTTAGCCTTAAAGTATCAGGATTTACCTCCTACGGTTGTTGAGGCGAGTGTCAAAGATATCCTGGAGCAAATGGTGCAGAGCCTGGCTCACGGGAAACGTATTGAAATTCGTGGCTTTGGTAGCTTTTCATTGCATTACCGTGCGCCTCGGATCGGACGTAATCCGAAAACGGGCGAAAAAGTTGAGTTGGACGCGAAATACGTTCCTCACTTTAAAGCGGGTAAAGAACTGCGAGAGCGCGTTGACAATTTTAGTTGATCTTTGTACTCGAATGATAAAAACGGCATGCTATACTGGCATGCCGTTTTTTTATGGCTGTCAATCAGTCACTCTGGGCAGGTAAGGACACACATGTTAAAAAAACTACTGATCATTGTCCCCATACTGGTTATCTTTTTTATTGCTCTGGCCTTTGGTGCGCAAAACGCAACCGAGGTAACGGTAAACTTTTTGCTGTTTAAGGCGCAGTTGTCTGTCGCTGCGGTCGCCGGCATTTTTTTGGGGGTTGGTTTTTTTATCTCCGTTATTTTTTATTTCCTGTCGACACTGCGCTGGAAGCTCCGCTACCGCCGGCTGTCGAAAAAGTTCAGCGCACTTGAGAGCAGGGCGCCGGAATCGAACACGAAGGAATAGCCGGTAATGCTTGAGCTGTTGTTTCTGTTACTGCCTGTTGCCGCCGCCTATGGTTGGTTCATGGGGCGTAACAGTGTGCGCAGTGAAGAACGGAAAGAGCAACAGCGGTTTTCAAAGCAATATGCCACCGGCCTCAATTTGTTACTGTCCGATCAGCCCGATAAAGCGGTCGACCTTTTTGTTGAACTGCTTGATGTTGACAGTGACACCCTCGAGACCCACTGGACACTGGGCAAGCTGTTTCGCCGTCGCGGCGAAGTTGAACGCGCGATAAAAATTCATCAGAACCTCACATCACGGCCAAACATTACCGAGCACGACCGGATGCTGGCGATGTACGAACTTGGCAAAGATTATCTTGCCGCGGGCATCTATGATCGGGCTGAACAAATGTTTTCCGGTCTGCAGCGGCAACGCAATTTCCGCGAACGCAGCCGCAAAAACCTGCTTGAACTCTATCAGGCAACCCATGAGTGGGATAAAGCCATTAAAGTGGCGTTGCGGTTGACGAAAGACGATGCTCAAATCGAACGGGTGGTGGCACAGCTCTACTGTGAACTGGCTGAGCAGGAGTCGGCCGCAGAAGCCATTAAACATTATAAAAAAGCCCTTAAGCACGACGAAAACTGCGTACGAGCCAGCATTGCATTGGGCCGTTTATACCGCGATCAGAAACAGTTAAAAACCTCCTGTGATTATTTTCAGCAGGTGCTGGCACAGGACCCTGCGTTTGTCAGCGAAGTACTGACTGAGCTTGAACATAATTACCAGGCACTCGGTGACACGACGCCCTACATCGAGTTTTTACACGCTTGTGTTGAGCGCCGAGCCGGCACCAGTGCCGTTATCGCGCTGTCAGAGTATATTTTCAAACATCAGGGTGGCGACGCGGCTGAACAGTTCATTCGCGCCACCATGGAAGATCACCCAACCATGCGTGGTTTTCATCAACTGATGGATTTTCATATTCGCGCTGCGGACGTCGGCAACGCCCGCGAGAGCCTTAAAATTTTGCAGGCGATGGTCGCCGAGCATATTAAGCAACGGCCAAGATACAGTTGTCGCCACTGCGGCTTTGCCGGCAACACGTTATATTGGCAATGCCCAAGCTGCAAAAGCTGGAGCACAACAAAACCCATTATCGGACTGGATGGTGAATAACACGATGAGCTTACCTCAAATCTATATTGCACTGGATTATCACAATCGAATTCAAGCTGACGCGATGGTGTCGCAATTGGATCCTACGAAAGTGGGATTAAAAATTGGTAAAGAATTATTCACTACCGAGGGGCCGGACTGGGTTACTGAACAAGTTGAAAAAGGCTTTTCGATTTTCCTCGACCTCAAATTTCATGACATTCCCAACACGGTCGCTAAAGCGGTAGCGGCAGCGGCACGACTGAACGTTGATGTCGTTAATGTCCATGCCAGCGGCGGATTAAAAATGATGCAGGCAGCGCGCCAGGCGCTTGAGGCGTTCGAACGACCTCCGCTGTTGATTGCCGTAACCGTACTGACATCGATGGACGCGTCGGATTTGGCTGATATCGGCATTACCGTGCCGGTGGAAGAGCAGGTACTGAGACTGGCAAAACTGACGCAGCAAGCTGGCTTAGACGGAGTTGTTTGCTCAGCTCAGGAAGCGCCACTGCTAAAACGCGAATTGGATGACGAGTTCAAACTCATGACACCGGGCATTCGACCAGCCAGTGCTCAAAAGGATGATCAGAAACGCACGCTGACGCCGTTGCAGGCGAAGCAGGCCGGCGTTGATTTTATGGTTATTGGCCGACCGGTGACCCAGGCTGACAATCCGCATCAAGCCGTGCTTGAGATATTGGCCGAATTACAACAGGGTTGATGTCGTATTCATTAAAACCCACGGCATAAGGTATCTATGCTTGTAGCGCTGTGTTAAACAGTGAAACAACAAGGAAACCTTATGACGTTACGGAAAACCTGTCTTACCGCGTCGTTGATGGCTGCATTATTGTCGTCAATGACGGCTACGGCGTCGGTCGCTGCACCGGTCATGCCCATCGCGCCGCTGACTCAGGAAGCCAATGCTGAGGATGCCGATAAAACCAATCGGTTAAACATCAATACGGCAAGTGCTCAGGAGCTATCGGCGGTGATGATTGGCGTTGGTCTAAAGCGTGCTGAGCAAATCATCAAATTGCGGGAGCAGTTGGGTGGTTTTACCGAGTTGGAGCAGTTATTGGATGTGAAAGGCATTGGCCTTAAAACATTGGAAAAAAACCAAGGCTTGATACGGCTCGATTAGATAACTGATAAAAAAAGCCCCGTTGCAGTGATGCAAACGGGGCTTTTTATTCGCTTACGCGTTAACTCAGGATGACGGAGAACATTTCGCCATGTCAGCCTGCGCCCGCGAGGTCGACTGCTCAATTGCTGCGGTCTTGTCGGACTTAACAAATTCCGAGCGCGCGGTCGCTGCAGCCACCGGGAACGGCGAGAATTCACCTTCACGCAGCATAGCGCTGGCTTTGGTCATGTCCGCAAATGCTTTACTTTTCACCCGGCTTGGATAAACCGGCTGCACGGCAATCGCATTTGCCGCTTCTTTATCGCGCTTACGCTTTTGTCCGGCTGCGCGTTGATGGCGAGGTGAGCGGCGTGAACGGTTACGCTCCGACTTCGCCGGCTTCTCGTCTTCGCTCGCTGCGGCAGGCTCTTGCTCGACCGGAGCCGAAGGCGTTTGTGCTTCTGCGTCGGCCGCTTGAGATTGCTGTGCGTCGTTAACCGGCTCAGCAGCTTCAGTGCCCGGCTCAGAGGCTACCGGCGTTTCCGCAGCTTCCGAATCCGCTTCTTGCGGCTGTTGCGGTTGCTGTTCCTGTTGCTGCGTTTCTGGTTTCTCGGCGTTAACAGGTTCTGCTTTGTTCACATCAGCTACCGGCTGTTCGTCGGCCGGGGCAGCAGCTGTATGTTGCTCTGCTTCAACCAGTTCGGCGGCGGCCTGAAGACGAGGATCATTCACTTTTGAAGCCAGTACTTTAGGCGAAGGCTGACGTGGTTCACGCTCACCCGTTGCCGACTTTTCAGGTGCGGAAGAAGGCTGTTGCTTAGCGGCTTCCGGCTGCTTTTGCCCAGCCTGTTGCTGCGGTTCCTGCTTAGCCTCTGGTTGCACTTCAGGTTGTGACGCCGTCGTTTTATCAGTTACCCGTACAGAACGTTCAAGTTTCTTCTGCGGGCGGCGCTTTTTCGGCGTCCGCGGCTGCTGATCAGCGTCTGGCTTCGGTGCTTTCTCGGTAGCCTGTTGTTCCGGAGCCGGAACAGGAGCAGTTTGCTGATCTTGTTCAGCTTTACGGTTGTTTGGCTGGCCTTGTGCTTGAGACTGATTTTGATTACGACCACGGCCACGACCCCGACGATTATTACGGCGGCCATTACCGGAACGGTTGTCCTGACGTTCGTCCTGACGTTTATTGTCCGCTGCAGTGTTGTCCTCCGCATCGCTCTGCGCCGCTTTGTTGCGGTTATCGTCGTTGCGTGGGCGCTGCCGTGAACGACGGTTTCCGCCCCGTTGATTACGTCCGCCGCGACGCTGGTTACCGCGTTGCTGCTGCTTGTTATTCTGTTCCTGCTTGCTTTCTTTATCCGTTTCTTCCGAACTGCCGAACAAACCGGCCAACCAGTTACCCAGTCGTTGAATTAACGAAGGCGCGGCTGCAGGTGCCGCCGCAGCCGCAGCCGGTGCAGCAGCAGGCGCTGCCGGAGGTGGTGCCGTAGGTGCTTGCAAGCCTTTTAACGCCGGCTCTTCAATTTGTTGGCGATCCTTAGTCAGTGTAATCGCCACAGACTGATCTTGTTCAGGTTTAGAAACCAACTGGAAACTGGCCGCTTCCGGCACTTCGTCGTCGCGAATACGGATAACTTCGAAGTGTGGTGTTTCTAAGTGGTGATTCGGAATGATCACCGCTTTAACGTCATGGCGTTCTTCGATTTTATTAACGGCCGAGCGCTTTTCGTTCAGCAAATAGGTGGCAACGGATACCGGCACCTGAGCCTGTACCTGTACCGTGTTGTCCTTGATCGCTTCTTCTTCGATCAAACGCAAAATGGACAATGCCAACGATTCACTGGAACGAATGGTGCCTTGTCCATTACAACGAGGGCAAACGCCGTTAGCTGATTCACCCAACGATGGACGCAGGCGCTGCCGGGACATTTCCAACAAGCCGAAGCGAGAAATGCGCGCCACCTGAATGCGAGCGCGATCATGTGCCAGGCTGTCGCGCAGACGGTTTTCCACTTCACGCTGGTGACGAGCTGGAGTCATGTCGATAAAGTCGATGACCACCAGACCACCGAGGTCACGTAAACGTAACTGACGGGCAATTTCTTCCGCGGCTTCAAGGTTGGTTTGCAGGGCCGTTTCTTCGATATCGCCGCCTTTGGTGGCGCGCGATGAGTTAATATCGATTGACGTCAGTGCTTCAGTCGGGTCAATGACGATGGAACCACCGGACGGCAGTCGCACTTCGCGCTGGAATGCCGATTCAATTTGGCTTTCAATCTGATAATGACTGAACAGCGGCACATCGCCTTCGTACAGCTTGACGCGGTTAAGGAAGTCCGGGCGGATCAACTGAATGTGGTTGCGAACCTGTTCGAACACTTTTTTGCTGTCGATCAGTACTTCACCGATATCACGGCGTAAGTAATCACGTAACGCCCGGAAAATAACGTTGCTTTCCTGATGGATCAGGAACGGAGCAGGGCGTTCGTTGGCCGCTTTACTGATGGCTTCCCAATGATGCAGCAGAACATTAAGGTCCCACTCCAACTCTTCTTTAGATTTACCAACGCCGGCGGTACGTACGATCAGACCCATTTCCTTGGGAACGTTAAGGTCGCTGAGTGCCTCTTTTAAGGCCGAGCGCTCATCACCTTCGATGCGACGAGAAATGCCACCAGCACGCGGGTTGTTTGGCATCAGTACCAGGTAGCTGCCGGCCAATGAGATAAAGGTGGTTAACGCAGCGCCTTTTTGACCGCGTTCTTCTTTATCAATTTGTACGATAACTTCCTGGCCTTCCTTAACCACGTCCTTGATGTTCGGGCGGCCTTGGAACGTATAACCTTCTGGGAAGTAAGTTTTGGCAATTTCTTTAAGGGGGAGGAATCCGTGGCGCTCTGCACCATAGTCAACGAAAGCGGCTTCTAGGCTGGGTTCAATCCGTGTGATTTTACCCTTATAAATGTTCGCTTTCTTTTGTTCGTGGCCAGGACTTTCAATATCCAGGTCGTATAAGCGCTGGCCGTCGACCAGTGCGACACGCAACTCTTCCAGTTGCGTGGCATTAATTAACATTCTTTTCATTACTGTGACTCAATCTTGCTTAGGCCACAGCATGACACGCTGAATGGCAGCGCCAATGCACTATCGTTAAATTGTTTGTTTGCAGATTGACATGAAAATTATAGGGTTTTCCTGCCTCTGCGTTACCCGTTGAACTGCAACGTGTAACAAAAATTGGTTTGACTGTGCGTGTAACTTGGCGGCATGGCCAATATTACGTGTCATACTGTCGCGATTAAACGTAATCAGCAACTGAATCGTCATTTTGCTTTCCTAATGTTCGCTCCGTGCATTCTTCATCTCGGCGAACCGTATGAAGACGTGGAGTATCCAAGCAAAATGCCTCAATTGCACGTGTATCTATTCGTTGTGTCTCTTTTACCTGTCGGGCGGCCAGCTCATCTGGCTCTTTCGCTACCATCTTGTCCCACAGCAGGATATTTTTTGACAGTTCATTATTTCATAAGTGCAACCATCAATACAAGCGACAATTTCGATGCATGTTGTTGAGCTTAGTGGTAAAATCCGCGCCATGAAAATGATTCAACAAGAAGTCACCTTTCACGAGGTGAGCACAGAAGAGCAGGGCCAGCGTGTCGATAACTTCCTCATGACCAAATTGAAGGGAGTACCGAAGTCGTTGGTGTACCGCATTGTGCGCAAAGGCGAAGTGCGCGCCAACAAAAAACGCATCAAACCGGATTACAAACTCAAAGCGGGTGACGTGATTCGGATTCCGCCGGTGAAACTGTCGGAACGACCGGATTTACCGTCAGCAAAGCTGGAGCAGGTGCAGGCATTAGAAGCGGCCATTATTTTTGAAGATGACGCATTGATGGTCGTCAACAAGCCGGCCGGGATGGCGGTGCACGGGGGCTCGGGCCTTAAATTTGGTTTAATCGAGGCGTTACGGTCACTGCGTCCTAATGATAAACACCTCGAGTTGGTGCACCGACTGGATCGCGATACCAGTGGGTTATTGATGATTGCGAAAAAGCGCTCAGTATTAAAAGCACTGCATGAGCAACTGCGTGAAAAGACCATCAATAAGCAGTATCTGGCATTAGTCCGTGGTCAGTGGCAGAAGAGCTGCCGTAATGTCGAGGCACCGCTGCAAAAGAACACGCTGCAGTCGGGCGAACGGATGGTGCGCGTAGACGCTGAAGGCAAGCCGTCGCATACGCGTTTTCGCATTAATCAACGTTATCAGCAGGCGACCCTGATAGAAGCCTCGCCGGTGACCGGGCGCACCCATCAAATTCGCGTGCATACGCTGCATGCAGGACACCCGATAGCCGGCGACCCTAAGTATGGGGACAGTGAATTTGATCAACTGATGCAGCAGTGCGGGCTGAAGCGTTTGTTCCTGCACGCCTGGCAGTTGACCTTTACACACCCGAAAACCGAGCAGTCCATGCATCTGGAAGCGCCGCTGGAAGAGTCGTTAAAGCAGGTGCTGCAACGACTGACTGCAATTTGATGATGGCAATACGGAGTAGCTGGTGACCCATTCACAACTGGTGATTTTTGACTGGGACGGAACCTTAATGGATTCCATTGGCCGCATTGTTTCGGCAATGCGGGCGACCGCGCAGCACCTGCGTTTATCGGTACCGACCGAGCAGGCAGTAAAAGACATTATTGGACTCAGTTTAGAACCCGCTATCGAACTGTTGTTCGGTCGCTTACCAACGGCACAGCATCAACAGTTTTTGGCCCGCTATCGGGATGAGTACGTTGATTTGAATACCACCCCGACGCCGTTATTTGATGACGCGATTGAGGTCATTGAACAACTCCGTCAACGGCAGTATGGTGTGGCCGTAGCGACCGGAAAAGCGCGTCGCGGTCTTGATCGCGTTTGGCTGGAAACGCAAGTCGGTCATTTGTTTGATGGCTCTCGTTGTGCTGATGAATCCAAAGGCAAGCCGGACCCACAAATGCTCCATGAATTGATGACGGAACTTGGTTACCTGCCTCAGCAAACCGTTATGGTCGGTGATTCCGTGCACGACATTAAGATGGCTAAAGCGGCAGGCGTCAGGGCCATTGGTGTCGATTTCGGCGTACACGATGCGCAGCGATTAAAAGCAGCCGGCGCCGATCACGTGATCAGTCGTTTGTCTGAACTGCCGAATATCATAGGAGCATCATATGCCTAGAACGCTCGTGTTGGCTTCCTCGTCGCCGTATCGCCGAGCGATACTGGACAAACTGCATTTAAATTACCAGGTGTGCAAACCGGAAATTGATGAGCAAGCCCGACCACAGGAAACCGCCGAACAGTTGGTTAAGCGACTGGCCACTGAAAAAGCCAAAGCTGTCGTGCAACGACAGCCGCAATTTGCCGACGCGGTGGTGATTGGTTCTGACCAGGTGGCATTGTGCGATAACGAGATCCTGGGTAAACCACACAATGAAACTAACGCGGTTGCACAGCTACAACGTTTCGTCGGTAAAACGGTGACCTTTTTAACGGGCTTGTGTGTGTATGATGCCGCCAACGACAGCTGCGATGTAGTCTGTGTGCCGTTCTACGTGCACTTCCGAGACGATCTCAGCGACGCTGAACTCCGCCGTTACGTTGAATTGGAACAGCCGCTGAATTGTGCCGGCAGTTTTAAAAGCGAAGGGCTGGGTATCAGTCTGTTTAAATCGTTGCAGGGTGACGACCCCAACACCTTAATTGGCTTGCCCAGTATCGAATTATTACGTATGCTGCGGCGCCTTCATATAAACCCGCTGGCAGGCGATAATTCGCTTGCTTAGAGCCCATCACTAAGGTAGACTGCGCCCGCTATGCAAAAGGTTAGAATCCCAGTGACGGTTGATCCCGTCAAAAGTGCGAACAAAAAGCAAACGTTTGATGGCTTGGTACCGGCCAAAACGCTCTCGCGTTTTCAAGGTTTACTGGCCGAAGTCTGCGACAGTGATCCCGAAGTCAAGGTTGAATTTGGCATCGATGAGCAGGGCATCAGTTATTTTGCCGGTTCTGCGACCACTGCGGTTAAATTGACGTGTCAACGTTGTAATATGCCTTTTGCGGTTGATATCGCCGCGCAATTTGCGTATGCTCCTGTTTCTTCTCGGCAGGGCACGGATGAGTTACCAGAACGCTATGAAGCGATCGAGGTTAATGAGTTTGGTGAAGTCAACCTGCACGGACTTATCGAAGATGAATTAATTCTGGCAATGCCTTTGGTTGCTAAACACGACCCTAAGAATTGTCAGGTTGACCGCGACGCAATGAGTTGGGGTGAAATCGAAGAGGAATCGAAAGACGACTCGGAGAACCCGTTCTCAGTGTTGCAAGAATTAAAGCGTAAATAACTAGGAGATAGCGTAAATGGCTGTTCAACAGAATCGTAAAAGTCGTTCAAAGCGCGACATGCGTCGTTCACACGATGCACTCAGCGGCCCTACACTGTCGGTTGACTCTACCTCTGGTGAGACTCATCGTCGCCACCACGTAACAGCTGATGGTTACTACAAAGGTCGTAAGGTCGTTAACAAGTAATTCTCAGGCCATGCCTGAAATTAAGTTAGCGATTGATGCAATGGGGGGCGACAACGGCCCCTCTATTGTAATTGAAGCACTGGCTCAGCAGCTTCATGAATGTTCCTCACATCATTTTTTTGTCGTCGGACAAAGCGATAGTTTAACGCCACTGCTGCAACAGCATGGTCTGCACGAACACCCCCAAGTTACCCTGATCAATGCCGAACAAGTCGTGCACATGGACGACAAACCCGGTCAGGCACTGCGATCAAAACCGAACTCCTCGATGAGTGTTGCGCTGGAACTGCTCAGTAAAGGCGAGGCCGATGCGGTCATCAGCGGTGGTAATACCGGTGCGCTCATGGCGAAAGCCTATTTCCAGTTAAAAACCCTGCCCGGCGTGTTACGCCCGGCATTGATGGCTGCGCTACCGAACCAACAGGGCGGGCGGTCGTACTTATTGGATTTAGGCGCAAACGCCAGCTGTGACTCCGAAACCTTATTTCAATTTGGGGTGATGGGCAGCGTAGCCGCACAAGTGCTGGAAAATGCACCGAGCCCGAAAGTTGCGTTATTGAACATGGGTGAGGAAGAGATTAAAGGCAACGACGTGGTGAAAAATGCGGCGCTGCGGCTGACCGAATCCGAGCATGTAAATTATCAGGGTTTTGTCGAAGGCAATCACTTATTCAGCGGCAAAGCCGACGTTATCGTGTGCGATGGTTTTGTCGGTAATATCGCCCTAAAAAGTTGCGAAGGCCTGGCGACCCTGATTGTCGAGCAACTAAAATCAGCGTTGATGTCACACTGGATGTATCGCTGGTTCTTCCGTTTTCTGCAAAAACGTACCCAAAAATCCTGGGAACGCCTGAAGCCCGACCACTATAACGGTGCCAGTTTGATAGGATTGCGTGGAGTGGTTATCAAAAGTCATGGTAGTGCTAATGCCAAAGCCTTTGGCAGTGCCATACGACAAGCGATAATCGAAGCGCAAGCGCAACTCCCCGAACGAATTAAAGATCGGGTTGAGTCGGTCCTATTAGAACAACATTAAGCACCTTTATGAGCTATTCAAAAATCGCTGGAACGGGCCATTACCTGCCGCAACAGCGACTTACAAATGACGATTTATCTCGTCGCGTTGACACGTCTGATGAATGGATAACCGAGCGCACTGGTATTAAAGAACGGCGCCTGGCATCAGCCACTGAGTCAGCCGCGACACTTGGCTACGAAGCCGCGAAACAGGCGCTAGATGCCGCCGGTTGGCAAGCCGCCGATCTGGACATGATTGTGGTTGCCACAACCTCAGCGGAACATGCCTTTCCCAGCGCCGCGTGTGAGATCCAAAAAATGCTCGGTGTCAGCTCGATCCCGGCGTTTGATGTCGGTGCAGCCTGTTCTGGTTTTATTTATGCACTGAGCGTTGCCGATCAGTTTATCCGCAGCGGTCAGCATCAACGTATTCTGGTGGTCGGTACCGACGTACTGGCACGATTGTGTGATCCGCAGGATCGTAATACCATCGTATTGTTCGGTGACGGTGCCGGAGCGGTGGTGATTGAGGCCGATAGTCAGCCTGGTATCCTGTCGACCCATTTATACAGTGCCGGTGAATATGGTCACTTGTTAGGTGCAAAACAGCCGGTACGCAACGCTCGCGGACTGACCGCCGAAGGTACACCGGAAAGCAGTTGGATGTACATGAAAGGCAATGAGGTGTTTCGAGTGGCGGTGGCCAAGTTGAGTGAGCTGGTTACCCAAACACTAAAAGCTAACGACATGAGTGCCCAGGACCTCGATTGGCTGATACCGCATCAGGCGAATTTACGCATTATTAAAGCGACAGCAAAAAAATTGGCCATGCCGATGGAACAAGTTGTCGTGACGTTGGATCAAACAGGTAATACCTCGGCCGCGTCGGTGCCTATTGCGCTGGATTGGGCGGTACGAGACGGCCGCATTAAACGCGGTCAGACCTTATTATTGGAAGCTTTTGGCGGAGGTTTCGCCTGGGGTTCCGCATTAGTTAAGTATTAAGAGGACAACATGACACAAACCGCATTACTCTTTCCGGGTCAGGGCTCGCAAACGGTCGGCATGTTAGCTGACCTGGCAGCGGATTATCCGCAAATCGAAGAAACCTTCGCTGAAGCCAGCGAAGTGCTGGGCTATGACCTATGGCAATTGGTGCAAAACGGTCCAGAACAGCAGCTGAACGACACCCGCAAGACACAGCCGGCGTTGCTTACTGCCAGCGTTGCGCTGTACCGGGTTGCACGGGCCAATGGTCTTACTGACGTTAGCGCCATGGCCGGCCATAGCTTAGGCGAATACTCAGCGCTGGTTTGTGCCGGTTGTATTGACTTTAAAGACGCCGTGCGGCTGGTTGCGTTGCGGGGCGAGGCCATGCAGAGTGCGGTAGCGCCGGGAGTCGGTGCCATGGCTGCGGTGATTGGCCTGGACGACGATACCATTGCAGAGATCTGCCAACAGCAGGCTGGTGATGAAGTGGTCACACCGGTTAATTACAACTCACCGGGACAGGTGGTTATTGCCGGTCATAAAGACGCCGTTGCGCGTGCTGCCGAGGCACTGAAAGAAGCCGGGGCGAAGCGGGTGTTGCCATTACCGGTCAGTGTGCCGTCGCATTGCGAACTGATGAAACCCGCTGCAGAGCAGCTGCGAGCAGCGCTGAAAGAGGTGGTTTTCCACAAACCATCGGTGGCGGTCATCAATAACGTCGATGTCAGTGCCAACAGCGATGAAGAGGCCATTAAAGACGCACTGGTGCGACAGTTGTATTATCCGGTACGCTGGACCGAAACGGTTGAGACGTTGGCGCAAATGGGTATCGAGAAAGCCTACGAAGTGGGGCCGGGAAAAGTACTGACCGGCTTGAATAAACGAATCACAAAATCTTTTTCGTGTACTGCGCTGAACAGCGCGGATACGATAGCAACGCCATAATAAAGAGGGGACATCATGCAGTCACTGACAGAACAGGTTGCACTGGTAACCGGTGCCAGTCGTGGTATCGGCCGTGCCATCGCCGAATCACTCGTGGCGCAGGGCGCCTTTGTCATCGGCACCGCCACATCCGAGCAAGGTGCCGCTGCCATTGATGAGTACTTAGGCGACAACGGTAAAGGCATTGCATTGAATGTTACTGATACCGAGCAGCTTACTGACACCATCAAGGGACTTGAAAAAGAGTACGGTAAAATTGATATTCTGGTCAACAATGCCGGCATCACCCGTGATAACCTGATGATGCGCATGAAAGACGATGAGTGGGAAGCGGTCATCAACACCAACTTATCAGCGGTATTCCGGGTTTGTAAGGCGGTTATCCGCGGCATGATGAAGCGTCGCAGCGGTCGCATCATCAACATCAGTTCTGTCGTGGGTACCACAGGTAACCCGGGTCAGGTAAACTATTGTGCGGCCAAAGCCGGTTTGGTCGGTTTCAGTAAGTCGCTTGCTAAGGAAGTCGCTGCGCGCGGCATCACCGTCAATTGTGTGGCGCCGGGCTTTATTGATACGGACATGACCAAAGCGTTGACGGATGATCAGAAACAAGCGATCTTTGCCAATATTCCGGCAGAACGCTTGGGTAAACCGGAAGAAGTTGCCGCTGCGGTTAGCTTCCTGGCTTCTCCGGGCGCCGCTTACATCACCGGCGAAACGATTCACGTTAACGGTGGTATGGCGATGGTATAAGAGCGCGTTCACTGACATTTTATCGGTCAGGGGTACGACCTCTTAACTTTTAACGAATTTTTGCTTTATTATTGAGGCTGGTTTCACTACACTACAGCCAATTTTCACACTCGTGACGACTATTGAAGGATTTTACTATCATGAGCACTATTGAAGAACGCGTAAAAAAAATCATCGTTGAACAACTGGGCGTTAAAGAAGAAGAAGTAAAGCCTGAAGCTTCATTCGAAAACGATCTGGGTGCTGACTCTCTTGACACCGTTGAGCTGGTAATGGCTCTGGAAGAAGAGTTCGAAACTGAGATTCCTGATGAAGAAGCAGAGAAAATCAAAACCGTTCAAGCGGCTATCGATTACGTGTCTGCTCATTCAGACGACTAATCAACGCACAGCGTTTGCAAAAGGCAGTCCATTGGGGCTGCCTTTTTTGTATCTGTAGCATAAACCGAGAAGAGGGCGCGAAACACAATGTTCTGGCAAAATGGTGAAGCGCATACCGGCGGCCTGGATCGTGGGCTGCAATTTGGCGACGGCCACTTTACAACGCTGCGCATCAGCAAGCAAAAACCCCTTTGGTGGGGCCATCATCAGCAACGGTTGATCACCGCTTGTCAACGGTTAGCTATGCCGGTGCCGGATATGCAACAGGTCGAAACTTGGCTGCAACAGGCATTGGCTGCAACACCCGCCGATGTCGCTAAAATCATCATTACCCGTGGCCAGGGCGGGCGTGGCTATCAGGCGGCAGCGGATGCTGAACCGACGGTGTATATCAGCACCTCAACATTACCGGCGTTGCCGTCATCGCTGAGCGAGGTGGGTATTGCGGAGCTGAGGCTGGCACGACAACCGTGTTTCGCCGGTTTAAAAACGCTCAACCGGTTGGAGCAGGTAATGCTCGCTAATGAACGGCAGCAGCGCGGCTACCAGGATTTATTGGTGCTCGATCAACAAAATTATGTGGTGGAGACCTGTCAGGGCAATCTATTTTGGCGGCATGGCAAGCGTTGGTATACACCATCGCTGACAATGGCGGGCGTGGCCGGTGTCGCACGACAAGTGATTTGTGAGCATAACTGGTTAGGAGAGGTCATACAGGGCGAGTTTGAGCTGGATGATGTGCTGGCTGCGGAACAAGTCTTTACCTGTAATTCCGTGCGTGGAGTCGTGCCAATTGTGCGATTAAATGATAAAGTCTTAAGTACCTCCGATTTACCAGAGCAACTCAACCTGTTGATCGAATGAAAAAATTCATTGTCATTGCGCTTATCCTAATCGCTGCAGCCATCGTTGGCGGCCGCTGGTTCGCGCTGGAATATCTGCAGACCCCGTTTGTCAGCCGCACCACGTTCTCGGAACCGTTAATGTTGCGGGTTCAACGAGGAGACAGTGCGCGCCATATCATTGCGCAGATTAATGACCACCTAAAACGCGACAGTGATCGCATTGACTATCGACTGAGTCAGTTGTTGATCGGTATTGACCGGTTACAGGCCGGGGTCTACCAGGTGAGTCCGACGGACAGTTGGCAAACGCTCTGGCAGAAGCTTGAGCGCGGTGATGAAATGCAATTTAGCGTCACCTTGGTGGAAGGGCTGCGAATTGAACAATGGTTAAAGCATTTGCAGGCGCAGCCCTTTTTGAAAGCCACACTGCGGCCGGATAACCTGATTGAACAGCTCGACTTTATTGACGGTTATACAAACGCCGAAGGTCTGTTTCTGCCGGAAACCTATCATTATCGCGCAGATAAAACGGATAAAGACATTTTACGCCGCGCCTATCAGGCGATGCAGCAAAAACTCGATGAAATCTGGCAGCAGCGCAGCGCCGACTGTCCGGTCGATACGCCTTATGAGTTGTTGATCTTAGCCTCCATCATCGAAAAGGAAACCGGCATCGACGGTGAACGAGCTATGGTGGCGAGTGTGTTTGCCAACCGTATGGCGACCGGTATGCGATTGCAGTCGGATCCAACCACCATCTATGGCATTGAAGCGTTTGACGGCAACCTGACCCGCGCCCATTTACGTGAAAAAACCGCATACAATACCTATCGTATTGACGGCTTACCACCAACGCCAATTGCCATGGTGTCAGAGGCCTCACTAAGGGCTGCCGCTGATCCGGCGCAATCCGACTATTTTTATTTTGTCGCCAACGGTGAGGGCGGTCATGTGTTTTCAAAAACGCTCGAGGAACATAACAAAGCGGTGCGAAAATATCAGCTGAACACAGCAACGGACGATTCTCAGGGAGAACAATGAGCGGTAAATTTATTGTTATTGAAGGGCTTGAGGGCGCCGGCAAAAGCACGGCGATTGCAAGCATTGTAAGCCATTTACAGGCCAAGGGCATACGCGCCGAGACCGTCCGTGAACCGGGCGGAACACCGCTGGCTGAGGCGTTGCGAGAACTGGTCAAACAGGAATGGCAAGAAAACGTCAGCTCGATGACTGAGCTATTGCTGATGTACGCAAGCCGGGTGCAACTGGTTGATAATGTGATAAAACCGGCCTTACAGAAAAACCGCTGGGTGATCGGCGACCGCCATGATCTGTCGTCGCAGGCCTATCAGGGCGGCGGCCGGCAACTGGGTGCGGAAACGCTAAAATCCTTAAAGCAATTGACGCTGGGTGACTTTGAACCGGATTTAACCCTGTACCTTGATATTGATGCGCAACAGGGCCTGCAGCGTGCCAGAGGCCGCGGCGAACTGGATCGTTTTGAACAGGAAGACCTGGCGTTTTTCGAGCGCACACGACTACGCTATCGTCAATTGGCAGCCACCAATCCTCGTGTGGTAACCATCGACGCGGGTCAAGCGATGCAGCAAGTGCATCAGGATATTTTGCGTGCCATTGAGGAGAACTTGTTTACATGAGTTTCCCGTGGCTGCGTGAACCTTGGTTGAAGCTGTTAAAAAGTGCCGAGCAACAGCGCTTGGCGCACGCCTATTATATGCGCCATCAGCCGCAACTGGGCAGTGAACAGTTTTTACTGACCCTGGCCAATTATTTGTTGTGCCGGCAGCCGGGCAAAAACGCCTGTGGTCAGTGTAAATCCTGTTTGTTGTTTAAAGCTGGTAATCATCCGGACTTCTGGCAAATTGACGCAACCGACGAGAACAGCATTGGTATCGATGAGGTCAGACAGTTACAGCGCAAGCTGGTGCAGACGGCCAACCAGGGTGGCGCCCGGGTCGCGGTGTTGCGACCGGCCGATAAACTGACCGAGCAGGCCAGTAATGCGATTTTGAAAGTGCTGGAAGAGCCTCCGGCCGGAATGTTCTGGCTGTTGGCGGTTGAGCAGCCGGATCATTTACTGCCGACACTGCGCAGTCGCATGCAGTGGATCAATCTGGCACTGCCGGCGAAGGCCGACGATGGCCACGACGAATTGGCCGCGAGCCTATACACCAGTTGGTTTGAAGGGGCACTGCCGCCGGTCATCAAAACTAAGGATGACGCGCAACAGTGGCTCGATATCAGTGAACATCTGTTACTCGACTTGCTGGCGACGCAGCAGGGTGTCGCGGCTTCACGCATGCACTTTGGCTCGCTGCAACAACGTTACCGTAGCTGGCAGCAGCAATATCGGGTCGATCCGAATGCCTTGCTGCACGCCGTCCATGAATGCCGACAATTACGTCAGCGATTTCAGCAGGCCAAAGGCCTCAACTTAGGTCTATTGTTAAGTCTTTATTGGCAACAATGGGCTCAACATGACTTCTCCTCTCCATCTGGCTCATCGCTTTAACGATCCACAAACACTGGCACAAAGCACGCTACACCGGTTTGAACAACTTGTTATTTTTGTGCCGCTCAGCCCGGGTCATCAGGTACCGGCAATGGGGACCCGGCTGTCGTTAACGTTAACGCTGCCGGATTGCTCGACACCGTCATCGACCGTGACCGCACAGGTCTGTTGCTGGTTGAACCCGCGCAATAATCCGGACAATCGCTGGCTGGGACTGCTGATCCATGAAGACAACGATAACGACATCGAAGCACGAATTCGGCGGCTTACCCATGACTACCAAACTGAGTATGGTAAACTGATCGGCTCAATATTTCGTTAACTGTGTCATTAAACGTTAATTTCAGGAGTCCGGATGTACGTTGATTCGCATTGCCACCTCGATAAAATCGACCCTGCAAAGATTGGAGCAGAGTTACCACAGATCATCAGTAATGCGCGCGAACGTCAGGTCGAGCATATGCTCTGTGTCTGTGTCACGCTGGAAGACTTTGACGCTATGCGAAACGCCGTAGCGGAGTACTCTGATGTGTCGATTTCCTGTGGTGTGCATCCGTTGTATGTGCAAGACAGCCAGACGCCGGTCAATGACGTCGGCAAGCGGCTGCGTGAGCTGGCCCAGCAACCCTCGGTGGTTGCGATTGGCGAAACTGGTTTGGACTATTTCTATCATCCGGAAAGCAAGCAACTGCAACAGCAACATTTTGCCGAGCACATTCAGGTGGCGCAAGAACTTGATAAACCGTTAATCATCCACACCCGCGATGCCAGAGAAGACACCTTAGCGCTGCTTAAAGAGGGGCGGGCAGAGCAAGCTGGTGGTGTTTTGCATTGCTTTACCGAGTCATTAGAGATGGCAAAACGTGCCATTGACGAGTTGGGTTTCTACATCTCGATTTCGGGTATTGCGTCCTTTGCCAACGCCAAAGAACTGCGTGAGGTGGTGAAAGCGTTGCCACTGGAACATTTACTGATTGAAACCGACAGCCCTTGGTTGGCACCGGTTCCCCATCGCGGCAAACAGAACCAGCCGGCCTATGTTGTGGACGTGGCGAAGTGTGTAGCGGATGTGAAGGGGATTACCCTGCAACAGGTCGCTGAAACCACCACGGCCAATTATTATAAGCTGTTTAAAGGCTCTGTTTAAGCTGTGGATAACTTGGGCATGACTGGTTTCTTTGGTTATTTTTCATTGCGTTAAAAAAATGTAAAAAAAGTTGTGGTTTTTTTAGATTTTTGTCTAGACTAAAAAATGAACAGATTAATGAGTTAGCGCACGGCTCATCCCATGAGCCATTCCCCTATACCCGGAACAATTTGGATTGGTTCCGGGTTTTTTTTATCTATCGATCGGATCGTGCTCAGTTTTCGTAAGTAAAATGAAGACGATCATGCATCAGATAACAGGGAGTCCGAGTATGAGTTCAACGGTTGAACGCAACGAAAGACCCGATTACGACGAAGAAATTCAGGCGATTGCCGATTATGTCCTCAATTACCGGGTAGAATCCGAAGAAGCCTGGCAAACCGCACGTCATTGCCTCGCCGATACCATCGGCTGTGGTTTGCTGGCATTACGTTTTCCCGAGTGTACTAAGCACCTGGGTCCGCTGGTAGAAGGCACTCAGGTTCCTGATGGCGCGCGGGTACCCGGAACTTCGTTTCGGCTTGACCCAGTAAAAGCGGCCTGGGACATCGGCTGTATCGTGCGTTGGCTGGACTTTAACGACACCTGGCTGGCAGCCGAGTGGGGACATCCATCGGATAACCTCGGAGCCATTCTGGCGTTGGCCGATTTCATTTCGCAACAGCGGGTCAGAAAGGGACAACAGCCTCTGACTATGGCTGTGGTATTAGAAGCTATGATCAAAGCCCATGAAATCCAGGGCAACTTGGCCATCGAAAACAGCTTTAACCGCGTTGGTCTCGATCATGTGGTGTTGGTTAAGGTTGCCTCCACGGCGGTAGCGACCTGGCTGTGGGGCGGCAACCGCGAACAGATCATGGCCGCGATTTCGCAAGCCTGGGTCGATGGTCAGGCATTGCGAACCTATCGACATGCGCCGAATGCCGGTTCTCGCAAATCCTGGGCGGCCGGTGATGCGACCTCGCGCGCCGTGCGGCTGGCCGATATCAGCCTGCGTGGAGAAATGGGTATCCCGGGTGCGTTGTCGGCGCCACAGTGGGGCTTTTATGATGTTCTTTTCAGTAAGACCAATAAAGACCAGAAATTGAAACCGGAGACGCAGCGGAAATTTACCTTTCAGCGCCAATACGGCAGCTATGTTATGGAAAACATTCTGTTCAAGCTGTCGTTCCCCGCTGAGTTTCATGCACAAACCGCCTGCGAAGCCGCGGTTACCTTACATCCGCAGGTCGTCGACCGCATCAATGAAATTGAACGCATTGAGTTAACCACGCACGAGTCAGCGATTCGCATCATCTCGAAAGAGGGGGCATTGGCGAATCCTGCCGATCGCGACCACTGTTTGCAATATATGACCGCAGTACCATTGTTGTTTGGTGAATTAACCGCGGATCATTACGAGGACGAGTTTCATCAGCGTCACCCTGAGATTGATGAACTACGCGAGAAAATGGTGGTGATTGAAGATGAGCGTTACAGTCGTGATTATCACGAGCCTGAAAAACGGTCCATCGCTAACGCCGTGCAGGTATTTTTCAACGACGGTAGCCATACCGACAAAGTCGAGGTGGAATACCCTATTGGTCACCGCCGTCGTCGTGAGGAGGGATTCAAGGTACTGGCAGAGAAGTTTGAGCGTAATTTAGCAACACGTTTTCCGCGTCAACGGGTCGCCAAAATCATGGCGCTGTACCGCAATGCTGAAGACCTTCGCCGCACTGCGGTACACGAATTTATGGATCTGCTGGTGATTTAGCGCGGTCGCTTAACCGCGCCAAATCACCAATAAAATCAACACCGGGCATACAAACTTTACATACCACGGCCAGATTTTCCAGAACCAACTCTGGCCGATGTCCGGTGACCCTTGCTGCAACGCCTTAAGCAACCGGTTTTGCCGTAATACCCAGGTCAACATAACGCCAAACACCAGCGCCATGATGGGTTGCATGTACACGGTACTGAGGGTAATCACCGCGCTGAATAACTGCTCGAAGTGATAGATGATGACGGTGGACAGCACGGTTACCAGCAAGGCGACCACCCAAACGCCGGCATGGCGATCACAACGGGTTTCCTCGCGCAATGCGTTAACCGGTGCTTCGAGCATGGATATGGACGAGGTAATGGCAGCGATCACCATCAACAGGAAGAAGCCAATCGCCACAAAAGGGCCGGCCGCTCCCAAGGTATCGAACATCGCCGGTAACACCGTAAACACCAGGGTATCAGCGGACAACAGCGACCCATCGTCGGCGTAAATCGCGACCCCGTTATTTTGCGCCACAAACATCGCTGGCAATATCAACAACCCGGCCAAAAAGGCCACCGAGGTATCAATGCCGGCCACCCAGGCTGCGGTCTTAGGAATATTCTCTTGCTCTGACAGATAGGCGCCGTAGGTCATCATTACGCAAACACCGAGCGACAGCGAGAAAAAGGCCTGTCCCATAGCACGAATGATCAAGTTCGGATCCGATACCGCGGAAAAGTCCGGTACCAGATACATCTTTAAGCCCTCAATGGCGCCGTCAAGCGTCAAAATGTACGCTGCCATACCCACCAGTAATATGAACAATAATGGCATTAACCGGCGTGACCAGCGCTCGATACCGTCATTAACCCCCGAACGCACCACATAAATGGTCAGTAGCATAAAAAACAGCATGGTAATGAGGTTTCGTTCCAGCGAGAACGTCAAAAGCCATTCCGCGGTTGCAGCCAGCCCCAGTAATTCCATCAACGGTGCCAACATGTAGGCGATCAACCAGCCGGAAACAATCGCATAGAAACTCAAAATCAGACTTAACACGACCAGTCCGACGATGCCGCTGAGCAAACCAAAGCCTCGCCAGAAAGGACGCTCGGATAAATTGC
Organism: Idiomarina aquatica; assembly: GCF_003987185.1. Classification (GTDB taxonomy): domain Bacteria; phylum Pseudomonadota; class Gammaproteobacteria; order Enterobacterales; family Alteromonadaceae; genus Idiomarina; species Idiomarina aquatica. The sequence continues at coordinate 472,123 of NZ_PIPS01000002.1, forward strand.
GTAATGCCTCGATGGGATTCTGTCGACGAATACGGCCAATGGTGACTTCGGCAACCAGCATTGGGTAGGCCAGTACGGCAATCATCACCAAATACACGAGCAGAAAGGCACCACCGCCATTACTGGCGGCCTGAGTAGGGAAGCCCCAAATATTACCAACGCCGACAGCGGAGCCCGCTGCAGCCAGGATAAAACCGATTCGGGTGGCAAATGCCGGTGAACTTTGTGTCATATTGTTATTATTATCGTTAGGATGAAGTTCAGTCGACTACTGCGCAACGTCGACAGTGAGCTCGCCGCGTAAATTATCGACCAAACGTTCGGCAATAACCTCGGCAGAGAGATTTTGTGACAGTAAATAATGCAACTTTGTGAGCGCCGCTTCAATGGTCATGTCGGATCCCGAGACTACGCCCAGCTCCGCCAGCGCATTGCCGGTGGCATAACCGCCCATGTTAACGCGACCACGAAAGCACTGGGTACAATTAACAATGGTAATGCCTTGCTCGATACCACGCTTAAAGCTGTCTAATAAACGTTTGTCCTGAGGGGCATTACCAACGCCGTAGCTTTGTATGATCATTGCTTTGACCGGTTGTTTTAGCTGATTGTCGATAAGCTCGGCGGAAATGCCCGGGTACAACATCACCACACCAATCGGCTGCGGTGTCATTTCAACGACTTTGAGCTGATTCTGCTGGACTTCCCTTAACTTACCAGCGTTAACCTTAATTTCGATGCCTGCCTCCAGCAACGGCGGAAAATTCGGCGAAGCAAAGGCATTAAAGCCGTTGGCGTCAGCTTTGGTCGAGCGGTTACCGCGGTAGAGGGTGTTATTAAAAAATAAGCCGACCTCGTGGATGGGGTAATTGGCGGCAATATACAGGGAATTGAGCAAGTTGGTCTGACCGTCGCTGCGCAGCGCAGAAAGCGGTATCTGAGAACCGGTCACTATCACCGGTTTGGCCAGGTTCTGCAGCATAAACGACAGCGCAGAGGCGGTATACGCCATGGTGTCGGTGCCATGCAGAATGACAAAACCATCGTAATCGTTGTAGTGGGATTCGATATCGCGGGCGATCATGACCCAGTCCGCCGGCGACATGTCTGACGAATCCATCAGCGGTTGGTATTCGTGGATGGTAAATTCGGGCATTTCCTCGCGGAAAAATTCCGGCATCCGTTCAACACATTGGCTCAGGTGACCTGCCACTGGCACGTATCCCTGAGCCGATTTTTGCATTCCTATGGTACCGCCGGTGTAGGCAACATAAATGCGTTTACGCTTATTGGCCATGATCTATCCGTTTTACTGCTGAATCATGGCCAATAGTTTATCGCGGTTGCGGACACAGTGCACAGTAGGAATAAATATTTTTCGGGTCATTAAAGTTCTGCAACGATTTGCTCTGTTGCAGGACGTTATTCACCGTTCCCATTAACCAATGTTGCGCATCATTGTCGACCGTGGTTGACAGTACGCTTTGTACGGCGGCGTCGCCCAATAACTCAGCAAAAAATTGTTGCTGTGGTGTCAGGCTCTGCTCGATGGTTTTTACTCGGTAATCTTCAATGCCAGCCGCTTCAGCTGCCGCCGTTACGGCATCATCAAAGTCACCCAGGAAGTCCACCAGGCCGCGTTCCTGTGCCTGGCTACCGGTCCAGATGCGGCCTTGCGCAACGGCATCCACTTCGGCTTTGGTCATACCGCGCGCGTTTGCAACAACCTCCAGGAAGTAGTCGTAAAAGCTTTCGGTTGAGCGTTGCAACAGGGTTTTCTGCGCGTCGGTAATGCCCTCAAGGGTATTGATGGACGGCAATTCGGTGGTGCTGTAAGAGTCGCTGTTAATACCGATGGCGTTGGCACTGTCTTCGGCCGTGATCATCAGGCCAAAAACACCAATCGAACCGGTAATGGTGCTCGGTGCGGCCCAAATCTGGTCAGCATCGGCAGCAATCCAGTAACCTCCGGACGCGGCCACGGTACTCATTGACGCGATCACAGGAATCCCTTGCTTCTTCGCTTCTAGAATTTCCTGGCGAATAATTTCTGACGCAAAACCACTGCCGCCGGGGCTGTCGATACGTAAAACAATGGCTTTGGTGTTGTCGTCTTCACGTGCCTTGCGGATCAGCTCGGCGGTACTGTCACCACCAATCATACCGGCACGGCGACTGCCGTTGACGATTTGCCCACGGGCAACCACAACCGCAATTTGCGGACGTTCCTGACCGGGCAGGGCAACGTCTTCTTCACCGTTGCGCTCCGCCAGGTAATTGGCAAACGCAACGTGGCGATAGGTTTCTTTATCGTCGTCATAACCGGCCAGGTTAATCAGTTCGTTGCGCACTTCAGCCCGCGTTTTCAATGCATCAACCAGATTCGCCTGCAGCGCCATCTGTGCCATATCGGCATCGGCTTGTTCAAAGGCTTCCATATAAGGCGCCAGCTCGCCTTTAACGAAGGCGTCGCCTAGATCACGCTGATGAGTGACATCGCGTTTAAACTGTTGCCATAAATCGTTGTACAAGAACGCATTGGCTTCGCGCGCTTCGTCAGACATGTTGTCACGGATGAACGGCTCAACCGCAGATTTGTATTCGCCCACTTTAAACACGTGCGGCTTAAGCTTGAGCTTTTCCAACAGCCCTTTAAAGTAAATCTGACCGTACTCAAACCCGTCGAAAGCAACGGAACCTAATGGGTTCAGATAAACCGTGTCAGCGTGCGCAGCGAGATAATATTGATGCTGAGCATAATAATCGGCAGCGGTAATGACCGGTTTATTGGTGGTTTTGAAGTCATTAATGGCGGCCGCAACGCGTTGCAGTTTATTGATACCGCTGGGGTACAACCCGGATAAATCGAGGAATACGGCGCCTATGCGATCGTCGTTTTTGGCTTTTTCCAGCGCCTTAACAACGTCCGTTAACAATACTTCAGGAATCTGATCGTCGGCGCCCAGTGCTTTATTGAAGAACTGGTCAACCGGATCGATGTAGGTTTCTTCTTCTACCAGGATCCCCTGTGGATTGAGCACTAAGATGCCATTTTCAGGGACCTCAACGGGTTCCTCTTCCTGCAACATTAATGCAAAAAAACCAATCAACAGCGCAAAAAAGATGACATTCAATAAAATAACGCGAATGCCGTTGATAAAACGCCACAAATACCGGAACATTGAGCCTATATACCGCATAACTTCTCGCTTCTTACTATTTATTATTTTTTAGCTTATACAATCCAAGGTCGAGAAACCACAGTAATTATGTAACGAAGCGTGACAAATTTGTAACAGTCAGAGGATACTCATGGACGCATTGGACCTATTAACAACTCGCTCGTCAATGCCGCGGCTGATTGAGCCGGCTCCGACCCCTATACAACTTGATATTATTCGCCAAGCAGCCATTCGGGTGCCCGATCATATGAATTTATCGCCGTACCGTTTTATTGAGTTTCTCGGTGCGGATCGTAAAATTCTGGCAGACATCTACCAGCAGGCGGCACGATTCAATGATTTTTCCGACGAGCGGGTCGAGCAGGCGGGTCAAATCCCGTTTCGCGCGCCATTGATCATTGCCAGTTGTCTGCGCTATGTCGATAACGATAAAGTGCCGCGGCACGAACAATTTGCCAGCGTTGCCTGCGCCACCATGGCAATGCAACAAGCGTGTTTTGCACAAGGTCTGGGCGCAATTTGGCGCACCGGCTGGCTGGCTGAAGATGACTACGTTCGTGAGCAACTTGGTTGCGGGCCAGACGATGAGATTGTCGGCTTTCTTTATATTGGCACACCGGCGGTACCAACCCCGATTAAACCAGCGCAGGATCCCTCGGCGTTCTTCCAAAAAGCCACCGATATAGTTATCGCCTGATGACGATGATCAAGGTCCCATAAAAAAGCCGGCAACTGCCGGCTTTTTTGTGATTCATCGTGTTTATAGCAATCAGAACTGCGCAGATTTTGGTGCCCGTGGGAACGGAATCACGTCGCGAATGTTCTGCATCCCAGTTACGTAGGCGACCAGACGTTCAAAGCCAAGCCCAAAACCGGCGTGAGGGACACTGCCGTAACGGCGTAAGTCGCGGTAGAAACCATATTCTTCGGCCGGCAGATTCATCTCTTCGATGCGCTTATCGAGCACGTCGAGACGTTCTTCCCGTGCGCTGCCACCAATGATTTCGCCGATGCCCGGTGCCAGCACGTCCATTGCGGCAACGGTTTTGCCATCGTCATTCTGACGCATATAAAACGCTTTAATGTCGCGTGGGTAGTTCTTCAGAATGATTGGTGCGCCGACGTGTTCTTCGGCCAGGTACCGTTCGTGTTCGGATTGTAAATCGACACCCCATTCCACCGGGTACTCAAATTTCTTGCCGCAGTTTTGCAGGATCTCAATCGCGTCGGTGTAATCCATGTGCACAAAATCAGCGTCGACCATTTTTTCCAGCCGCTCGATAACCTCTGAATTAATGCGTTGTTGGAAAAACGCCATATCGTCCGGGCGTTCTTCGAGCACGGCTTTAAACACGTACTTCAGCATATCTTCAGCCAAGTGCGCGATGTCGTTTAAGTCAGCAAAGGCAACTTCCGGCTCCACCATCCAAAACTCAGACAGGTGACGACTGGTGTTGGAGTTTTCGGCGCGGAAGGTCGGTCCGAAGGTATACACCTTGCTGAGTGAACAGGCATAGGACTCGACGTTCAACTGTCCGGATACGGTTAAAAAGGCTTCTTTACCAAAAAAGTCTTCACTGAAATCCACTTCACCGGTTTCGGTCTTCGGTACGTTTAACAAATCCAGTGTCGATACCCGGAACATTTCACCGGCACCTTCACAGTCAGAGGTGGTAATGATAGGGGTGCTGACCCACAGATAACCGTGCTCATGGAAAAAGCGGTGGATCGCCTGCGACAGGGTATTGCGAACCCGCATGACTGCACCGGTTACGTTTGTGCGCGGACGCAGATGCGCGTATTCCCGTAAGTATTCCATGCTGTGACGTTTCGGTGCCATCGGATAGATGTCCGGATCTTCAACCCAGCCGTACACTTTAACGCCGGTCGCCTGCAGCTCGTAGGACTGACCTTTACCCTGAGATTCAACCACGATGCCGGTAATCGCGACCGAGCAGCCGGTGGTCAGCTTTAACACTTCTGACTGATAATTCGGCAGCTCAGCAGGAACGACCGCCTGAATAGCGTCAAAGCACGAGCCATCATGGACGTTGATAAAGGAAATACCTGCTTTTGAATCGCGCCGGGTACGCACCCAGCCGCGCACGGTAACGGTATCATCAACCGCTACTTTACCTGCCAAAACATCAACTACCGAAGCGTACGACATGAGTTATTGATCTCCGAAATACTGGTGTGTAATACAAAATTTTCGATAAAGGTTGCTATGTTACCGCGCTTTGGCGCAGACTCAAGAGTAACATTAGCTTATTTGTCCACGAATTGCGGGAAATGTCCATGCGTGTCGGCAGCATCGATGAACTGAAAAAACTGTCTTTCTGGAGTCGGGTACTCGGCTGGCTGTCGATCATTGGCTGGTGCATCTTTGTTGCGGCACTGATTGTTTATCATTACGCCCGTCCCGAACACGAGACCCTGCTGACCGAAATATTTGGCGTTGACGTGCGCACACACTGGCACATTACGCTGGGCGACCTGTTTATCATACTGTTGCTCTTTGGGCTGTTGACCAGCCTGATAACCTTTACCATCAATCTGATGTTATTCAGTCGCCACCGCCAGCATATCTGGATCAACAACCTGATCCTGATTTTTACGTTGTTGGGCGGCATCGCACTCTACCTGTTTGGGTTTTGAGCCGATGCCACCGGCTTAAGCGGACACCGAGCGGGCGTATTCCGCCATGGCCGCGGTCACCCGACTGAGCTGTTCTGGCTCGATAAGGTAGGGCGGCATTATGTATAACAAGCGGCCAAACGGTCGGATCCACACCCCGCGTTGAATGAATAACTGTTGTGCTGCGGCCACATCAATCGGCTGCTGCATTTCGACCACGCCAATGGCGCCCAACACCCGTACCTCATTAACGCCGGCGAGTTGTTGCAACGGATTCAGTTGCTGTTGCAATTGCTGTTCTATCTGTGCCACCTGCTGTTGCCAGTGACCTTCGGCGATCATTGCCAGCGATTCGGCCGCCACCGCACACGCCAGTGGATTGCCCATAAAGGTAGGGCCATGCATCAGTGCGCCACCGGCTTTTTCAGCACTGACAGCGGTTGCCACATCGGCGTTGGTGACGACAGCGGCCAAGGTCATATAGCCACTGGTGAGTGCCTTACCCACACACAGAATATCCGGTGTGATGTCGGCAAACTCCGACGCAAACAGTTTGCCGCTGCGGCCAAAGCCGGTGGCAATTTCATCGCAAATCAGCAATAAACCAAACTCATCACACAGTGAACGCAGCACCCGAAGATAATTGGGGTGATACATCCGCATCCCGCCGGCTCCCTGCACCACAGGTTCGAGAATGACCGCGGCTAAGCGCTGGTGCTGTTGCTCAAACACCTGCCGTAATTGGTGTTCTTCTGCAGGGTCCCAGTCTTGCCAGAAACTGAGTCGGGGTTTATCGACAAATTGTTGATTACACAGTGCGTGCTTAAATAAATGATGCATACCGTTGACCGGGTCGCATACTGACATCGCGGCGAAGGTATCGCCATGATAGCCACCGCGCACCGTCAGCAGCTGGTTTTTCTGCGGTTGTTCACGACCCACCCAGTATTGCAACGCCATTTTGATGGCCACCTCAACACTGACCGAACCGGAATCAGCGATAAACACCCGGTCGAGACCGGCCGGCGTCAGTTTGATGAGTCGTTCTGCCAGGGTGACGGCCGGTTCATGAGTGAGCCCTCCGAACATGACGTGAGACAAACGATCGATTTGCTGATGCGCGGCCGCATTCAGGCGCGGATGATTATAGCCATGAATGGCCGCCCACCAGGACGACATGCCATCCACCAGACGCTCACCGCTGGAAAGTTCGATGTCGCAGCCATTGGCCGTTTTGACGTGGTAACAGGGCAACGGATCCGTCATCGACGTGTAAGGGTGCCATAGGTGACGTTGGTCGAAATCCAGTTGCTGTTGCCAGGAGCGGGTTGTTAAAGAGGGTGTCATAGTATAATAATTAACCACTAGTAAAGTTTAATAGTTGCCTTTTCGTTGACAGTCTACCGTTCTCGCATACCCTAGTCGACATTTGTTGACGTCAAACCGGATTAAGTTATGCAAACAACCCCGCAAACAATAAGAAACGACTGGCGCGTTGAAGAAGTGGAAGCGCTACTGACCAAACCATTCAATGACCTGCTTTTTGATGCCCAAAGCACGCACCGCAGGCACTTTAACCCCAACCAAGTTCAGGTCAGCACGCTGCTCTCAATCAAAACCGGCGCCTGCCCGGAAGATTGTAAATACTGTCCGCAAAGCGCGCATTATCACACCGGTCTTGATCGCGAACGCTTAATGGAAGTGCAGAAAGTACTGGCCGAGGCCGAGGCGGCTAAAGCCAAAGGCGCCAGCCGTTTTTGCATGGGCGCGGCCTGGCGTAACCCAAAAGATCGCGATATGCCATACCTTATCGAGATGATTAAGGGCGTTAAGGCACTCGGCCTGGAAACCTGTATGACACTGGGGATGCTGAGTGAGCCACAGGCGAAGCTGTTGCAGCAATCCGGATTAGATTATTACAACCACAACCTGGATACTTCGCCGGAGTTTTATGGTGACATCATTACCACCCGTACCTATGAGGACCGTTTGCAGACCTTAAAAAATGTCCGTGATGCCGGCATGAAAGTCTGTGCCGGGGGCATCGTAGGCATGGGCGAGTCGGTCAGAGACCGGGCGGCGCTGTTGGTGCAATTGGCCAATTTGCCGAAACACCCGGAGAGTGTACCCATTAACATGCTGGTCAAAGTTCAGGGCACGCCGTTCGAAGCGTTGGAGGATCTGGATCCGCTGGAGTTTGTGCGTACCATCGCGGTGGCACGTATTTTAATGCCGCAATCCCATGTGCGCTTATCCGCCGGTCGTGAAGATATGTCCGACGAAATGCAGGCGTTGTGTTTCCTCGCCGGTGCAAACTCGATTTTCTACGGCGAGAAGCTACTGACGACGGCTAACCCGCAGGCAGACAAAGATTTGCGCTTGTTCGAGCGCCTAGGTATCGAGCCGGAACCGCATCACGGTTATGACGATGAGATTCACGAAGCGGTGATTGGTGACGCGTTGCAAGAACAGGAGCAGCCAGTCCGCTATTATGACGCGTCTTAATCAACGCCGGCAGTCGTCGCTGTTTCGGCGTCGGCTGCCACGCCAAAGCACCACCGTAAACGGCATGTTCGCCGGTAACGACTATTTGTCGCTGAGCCAGCACCCTGAGGTGATTGCAGCGGCCCAGCAGGCGCTGAACGATTGGGGGGCCGGCAGTAGCGGCTCACCGTTACTGAGTGGCTATTGTCTGCAGCACCAGGCGCTGGAGCAAGAACTGGCTGAATGGTTAGGGGTTCAACGAACCTTATTATTTAACAGCGGTTTTGCCGCCAACCACGGGGTGCTGACCACCTTGCCTGAAAGCGGCACGATTCATTTTGATCGACTGAGTCACGCGTCGTTAATTGACGGCATCCGGCACAGCAAAAAGCGCTTTAAACGGTTTCATCACAACGCCTTGCACGAGCTCAATGCCAACCCGGGCGATTGGCTGGTGACCGAAGGCACCTTTAGTATGGACGGCGATCGGGCGCCGGCAGCCGCATTAGCAACGACCGTTGCTGAGCAAAAGCTCAACCTGATACTGGACGATGCGCATGGGTTGGGCGTCTGGAACTCTGCCGGGCTGGGCAGTTTTGCGTCGTTAAATAAACAGACGCGACTATTGACCGGTACCTTTGGTAAAGCCTTTGGTGTCGCCGGCGCCTTCGTTGCCGGCAATGACGATGATATCGAAACACTTGTGCAGTTTTGCCGTGAATACATCTATTCAACGGCGTTTCCACCGTCCCAGGCGGCTGCCATAAGGGCTTCGCTGGCGATCATTCGCAGCGACGAAGGGGAACGCAGGCGACAACAGCTGGCACAGCACATCGATCGCTTCAAAAGCTATATGCGGCAAGCCGGCCTGGCGACCATCGATTCCGATTCGCCCATACAGACCTGGGTCATTGGTGACGACGAGGCGGTGATGACGGCGGCACAGTTACTGCGCGAACAGGGCATTTGGGTCAGTGCGGTGCGTCCACCGACGGTACCGGCCGGTACCTCACGTATTCGTATCAGCCTGCAAAGTGGCCATACCGAACAACACCTGAAGGCGCTGACTCAAGCACTTGATAAAGTGGCGCAGCAATTGCCAAGCCATGTTCTGAACCATGCTCCGAATCAGACTCCGAGCCAAGGCGTTGCAGAATGAGCCAGGTAAACACCATCAGTGAAACATCGACGGCTAACCGTATCGCTCACTATTTTTCCAAAGCGGCCGCCGACTATACTCGTCACCACGCCATTCAGCAAACCGTCGGCGGACAGTTGCTCGAGCGCCTGCAGCCGGTTGCGGGGCGGTTATTGGACATTGGCTGTGGGCCGGCGTCGTTTTATCTGCAATTAAGCGCTTTGGCCGCTCAGTACTATGGCGTCGATGTGGCGGCGGGGATGCTTGAACAGGCTCGTCGGCAGACCCCGGTAACGGTACCTCTGCTGCAGGGCAGTGCGGAACGCTTGCCGTTTGCGGCCGATCAGTTTGATGCGTGTTTTGCCAACCTGTCGCTGCAATGGTGCGCACGGCTCGAGTCCGCCATCGCCGAAATGCAGCGGGTATTGAAGGGCAACGGCCAGGCACTGTTCAATCTGCCGGTGGCCGGCACCTTTGCTGAGCTTAAACGCAGTTGGGAGACGGTTGATCAGCACCCGCATACGCAATCTTTTAAAACCGTCGATGACGTCGCCGATTGTTTAGCGCGGGCCGGGGTCAACGATTATGACGTTGAGCTGGCCACGCACACGCAATATTTTGTCGATACCCGTGCATTACTGCAAAGTATTAAAGGGGTTGGTGCCAGTTTTGTTGAGCGCTCGCAACAGCCGGGGCTGATGACACCGCGTCGGTTTGCGAACTTTTCCAAACACTACGAACGTTTCCGGACTGATCAAGGGTTACCATTAACCTGGGTTATTATGTCCATTAAATTCAACAAGCAAATTAACAATTAGTTAATCATAATTAATCAAGAAAAGATGACAAAACGCTATTTTATCACCGGAACCGATACCGATGCGGGCAAGACCGTGGCCGCTAAAGCTTTACTCGACGCCTTAAATCAGCAGCAACTGCAGACGCTGGCGATGAAGCCCGTTGCTTCAGGCTGTGAATGGCAACAGGATCGTTGGATGAATGCCGATGCTCGTGTTTTGCGGGCAGCGATGTCGATGGAGTGCGACTACCCATTGACCAACCCGCTGGCATTCGAACCCGCAATCGCCCCCCACATTGCGGCACAACTGGCTGCCATTGAAATTACTCCGGAGCGGTTGCAACAAAGTCTAACCGAAGTGCTTGCTCTGCAGCCGGACGCCTTAGTGATTGAAGGCGCCGGCGGTTGGGAATTACCGCTCAGCCGTACCTACACCATGCCAGAGTTTGTCCAAACCAGCGGCGCTGAAGTTATCCTGGTGGTGGGCATGAAACTTGGCTGTTTAAACCATGCGGTGTTATCAGCCCGCGCCATTACCGCCGACGGTTGTAAGTTGGCCGGTTGGATAGCCGTTGATACCGGCGCCGAGCCGATGCCGTTTCGCCAGCAAAACATCGACACCCTGCGACAGCGCCTTAAGGCGCCGTGTTTAGGCGAGATCCCGCATACGCCGGACTGGCAGCAACGCAATTTGAGCCAGTATTTACCCGGGGTAAAAAATATTTTGCTGAAAAACGCCTAAAATGAACTTGTAAAAACGTCATCGAACACCCATATCGCAGTCAGTTAAGGCGGTTTTTTTCCGAGGAACTTATGCAAAGAATTGCGCTTTTTCTTGCCACGAACCTGGCCATTATTCTGGTGGTCAGTTTTATTTATAATTTGATCAGTAACGCCACCGGTTACAGTTTAAATAATGCCGGCGGGTTGTTGATTTTCTGTGCCTTGTTCGGTTTTGGCGGTGCCTTTGTGTCGCTGTGGTTGTCACGTTGGATGGCACTGCGCGCAACCGGCGCGCGGGTCATTGAGACACCGCGCAGCAGCGCCGAACAGTGGTTAGTGCAGACCGTCAGACGTCAGGCACAACAGGCTGGACTGCCGATGCCGCAGGTGGCTATCTATCAGTCGCCTGAGCCGAACGCCTTCGCCACCGGTCGCAGTAAAAAAGAATCGCTGGTGGCGGTGTCAACCGGACTGCTTGATGCCATGAGCCAGGACGAAGTCGAAGCGGTGCTCGCGCACGAGGTCAGCCACATTGCGAATGGCGATATGGTGACTTTAACCCTGATCCAGGGGGTGGTGAACACCTTTGTGATGTTCTTTGCGCGCATCATTGCTTCCGTTATTGATAACGCCACCCGCGGCAACAACCAGCAGGGCGGTGGGCTGGGTAGCTTCGCTTACTTTGGCATCGTGATGCTGCTGGAAGTGGTGTTTGGGGTGCTGGCCAGCATCATCGTCATGTGGTTCTCGCGGCAGCGTGAGTTCCGTGCCGATGCGGGGTCAGCGGCGTTGGTCGGTCCGCACAAAATGATCGCAGCGCTGGAGCGCTTAAAACGCGCGCAGGAATCACGCCTTGATGGCACCATGCTGGCGTTTGGTATCAACGGCAAACGCAGCGGCTTAAGCAAATTATTCATGAGTCATCCGCCCTTGGATGAACGAATTCACGTGTTACGTCAACGCGCCGCAAAATAACCGCTTAATATCACGGGGATAGCGTTGCTTTTAGGCGCTATCCCCGTTAGATTTGAGGGTTCCGAATCATTTACAAACTGGGTATGCAGTTATGAGCCAGTGGCATGCACGTAGTTGGCGCGATAAGCCCATCAAACAACAGCCGAATTACCAAAGCGCTGAACAGCTAAAACAGGTTGAGCAGGAATTAAGCCAATACCCACCGTTGGTGTTTGCTGAAGAAATCCGTGCCTTACGCACACAGTTAACGGACGTTTGTCACGGCCGTGGCTTTTTGTTGCAAGGCGGCGACTGCGCCGAATCTTTTAGCGATTTCAACGCGCCGAAAATTCGCGATACCTTTAAAGTGATCCTGCAAATGGCCATCGTGATGACCTTTGCCGGCAATTGTCCTGTCACCAAGGTTGCCCGCATGGCGGGACAGTACGCAAAACCACGGTCGAGCGATCTGGAAACCATTGATGGTGTCAGCCTGCCGAGTTATCGCGGTGATATCATCAACGGGATTGATTTTACCGAGGCGGCGCGGCAGCCGGACCCGCAACGAATGCTGAAGGCTTATCACCATTCAGCGGCGACCCTTAACCTGTTGCGTGCTTTTGCTCAGGGTGGTCTGGCGAACTTGCACAAAGTGCATAAGTGGAACCTCGGCTTCTTAGCCACCAACCCGCTGAAAGAACGTTATCAGCAAATTGCCGAGCAAATTCAGTCGGCGTTGCAGTTTATGGAAGTGTTGGGCATCAACACTGAGACCAACGCAACCCTGCACGAGACACAGCTGTTTACGTCACACGAAGCGCTGTTATTACCTTATGAACAAGCGTTGACTCGTACAGACACGCTGACTGGGTTGCCTTACGACTGCTCGGCGCACATGATTTGGATCGGTGAGCGTACCCGCCAGTTGGACCACGCGCACGTCGAATTCATGCGCGGCATTCATAACCCGATTGGCGTTAAAGTCGGTCCAACCATGCCGGAAGACGAACTGATCGAGCTGTTGGATATTCTCAACCCGGGTAACGAAGCCGGACGAATTACGCTCATTAGCCGTATGGGTGCGGACAATTTGGCCGATAACCTGCCGAAGCTGGTGCGTCGCGTGAAGGCTGAAGGCCGTCATGTGGTGTGGTCGAGTGACCCAATGCATGGCAATACCACGAAAGCCGACAATGGTTTGAAAACGCGTAATTTTGATGCGATCCACAAGGAATTACGCCAGTTTTTCGCGGTACATCAGGCCGAGGGCACCTATGCCGGCGGTATTCACCTGGAAATGACCGGTGAGGATGTTACTGAGTGCACCGGTGGCGCCTATCAAATCAGTGAGTCGGATTTGTCCAGCCGCTATCGTACACAATGTGACCCAAGACTTAATGCTGACCAAGTGTTAGAATTGGCGTTTTTAGTGGCTGAGTCGTTACGTTCAGCACGTAACGGACACGGTTAAATTCTCATTACAGTTGTAAAGGATCTTATTGTCATGTCTCAGCAAGTTGAGCAATTATTTGAGCGTTTATGGCAAGACTATATTTCGCGTACGCCATCAGCACCAAAAGTGCATGAAGTGTTGGGTAAAGGTCATCCGATCGTTAACGATCACGTTGCTTTCCGTACCTTTGACATTGCGCCGGTGCGGTTGGAAGCCTTGGCTCAACACTTTTTAGCGTTAGGCTATAAAGAAGGTGGCGATTATCACTTTGAAGAGAAAAAGCTTCGCGCCAAGCATTATGAGCACGACGATCCGACGCTGCCAAAAGTGTTTATCAGCGAGCTGATGACCGCAGAGTTCAGCGACAGCCTGCAGCAAAAAGTTAAGGCCATGGTGGCACAGGTTGACGCGGACGCAGTCAGCAAAGACGACTTTTTGTATTCAGGAACGCACTGGCAGGTCAGCCACGCCGATTATCTGGAGCTGCTGGAAGAGAGTGAATACGCAGCGTGGATGTCGGCGTTTGGTTTCTGCGCCAACCATTTTACCGTTAGCGTTAATTACCTGCCTGGCTTTGATTCGCTCGAGCAGGTTAATGAAACACTGAAACAGGCCGGCTTTACGCTGAATACCTCAGGCGGTGAGATTAAAGGCTCACCTGAGGTTTATTTAGAGCAGTCCTCGACCATGGCCAACCGTCATCCTGTGGCGTTTTCCGATCAAACCGTTGAAATTCCATCGTGTTTTTACGAGTTTGCGAAACGTTACGAAGTTGAAGACGGCAAGCTGTACAGTGGTTTTGTGGCAGCGTCCGCCGACAAAATCTTCGAAAGCACCAACGCCGCCTAAATATGTAGGTCAGCCATTCGGCAATGGCGTCGTTAATAACGGCGCCGTTGCAGATTGGTTTTGGCTAAAATCTTAGCGGCAATTTCTTCCACTGAAAAATGCGTCGAATTGATAAACGGTATGGCCTCGCGGCGATACAGCTTTTCCACTTCCTGTAATTCAAACCGACATTGTTGCATCGATGCGTACTGGCTACCATGCCGACGCTGACTGCGAATTTCATGCAAGCGTTGTGCATTCAGCGTTAGTCCAAACAGCTTGTGGCGCTGTTGCTTCAGTTCCTTGGGTAAATCCAGGTGTTCGAAATCGTCGTCTTCGGTGAGCGGATAATTTGCCGCCTTGATGCCGTACTGCAGGGCCAGATACAAACTGGTCGGTGTCTTACCGGTACGTGACACGCCAACCAAAATGATGTCTGCCTCATCAAGCTGATTAAGGCGTTTCCCATCGTCGTTATCCAGCGCGTAGTTAATGGCATCGACGCGAAAATTATAATTTTTATGTACCCCGTGAGTACGGTGCGTTTTCGGCTCAGCTTTTACCTTCAATTCCTGTTCTACTGAGCCCTTAAATTGCTCCAGGAAATCGTAGGATATACCGCCGCAGTTGGTGATCTTAGTTTTCAATTTTTCGTTTACAAAAGTATGAAAAATCAGCGGTGGTTCACCGTTTTCCTTCAGCGACTGACGGATTTGGCGGCAGACTTTTTCAGCTTTATCCTGAGTATCGACAAAGGGTAGCGTTTTGTGTTGAAACTCAACCGGAAACATCGATAACAAAGCATGACCAAAGGCCTCCGCGGTTAATGCGGTGCCATCAGAGATATAAAACGCGGTGCGCATATTTACAGTTCTTATTTTAATAATGTGTGGACAGATATTAACTTGTTGTGCTGCAAAGTGTAAAATGCTGAGCACTTTCACCTCCATCGACAAAAATTTGAGGACAGTGACGTGCAAGAATACGTATTGTGGTACCAGCAACTCGGCATGCAGGACGTTAATCGGGTAGGCGGAAAGAATGCCTCCTTAGGCGAAATGATCAGCAACCTAGCCGGCGCCGGAGTTGAAGTCCCGGGTGGTTTTGCCACCACCGCAGACGCCTATAATCAGTTTCTTGAGCAAAGTGGGCTTAACGATAAAATCCATCAACTCCTCGATACCCTCGATGTCGATGACGTCAATGAATTGAGCAAAGCCGGTCAGCAAATCCGTCAGTGGATTATCGACACACCATTCCAGCCTGAATTTGAACAAGCCATAAAAACCGCCTTCTCAGAACTCAGCGAAGACAACGACGAATTCAGCTTTGCGGTACGCAGTTCCGCTACCGCCGAAGACATGCCGGATGCCTCCTTTGCCGGTCAGCAGGAAACCTTCCTCAACGTGCGCGGTCTTGACGCGGTAATGGAAGCGATAAAACACGTTTTTGCGTCATTGTTTAATGACCGCGCCATTTCGTATCGTGTGCACCAGGGCTACGACCACCGTGGTGTGGCATTATCAGCCGGGGTACAACGGATGGTGCGCAGTGATATCGCGTCATCGGGCGTCATGTTTACCATTGATACTGAATCCGGCTTTGAGGACGTGGTCTTTATCACGTCTTCGTTCGGTTTAGGCGAGATGGTGGTGCAAGGGGCGGTTAACCCCGACGAATTTTATGTTCATAAGCCAACGCTGAAAGCGGGGCGGCCGGCGGTATTACGCCGTAACCTTGGCAGCAAGCAGATCCAAATGGTGTTTTCTGAGGATCGTGACCACGGTAAGCAAACACTGATCGAAGATATCGAGCCGGCGAAATCCATGACCTTCTCGGTGAGCGACGAGGAAGTCGAAGAACTGGCGCGCCAGGCGGTCATTATCGAACAACATTACGGCCGTCCGATGGACATCGAATGGGCCAAAGACGGCGTTGATGGCAAGCTCTACATCGTCCAGGCACGTCCGGAAACGGTCCGTTCCAATCAGAAAGGTCAGGCCATCGAGCGTTTTGCGCTGAAAAACAAAAGTGACGTCATTTGTGAAGGCCGCGCCATCGGTCAACGCATTGGCTCCGGTGTCGCGAAAGTGCTTAACGACATCAGCGAGATGGATAAAGTGCAACCGGGTGACGTACTGGTTACCGACATGACCGACCCGGATTGGGAACCGATCATGAAGCGTGCAGCCGCCATTGTAACCAACCGCGGTGGCCGTACGTGTCACGCCGCCATCATTGCCCGCGAATTGGGCATTCCGGCGGTGGTCGGCTGTGGTAATGCCGATGAGCTGATCAGCAACGGCCGCAAAGTAACGGTTTCTTGTGCCGAAGGCGACACCGGCTACATCTACGATGGCGAACTGGAGTTTGATGTCACCTCTACCGCCGTGGATAAAATGCCAAACTTGCCGATGAAAATTATGATGAACGTCGGTAACCCGGATCGCGCCTTTGATTTTGCCCGTTTACCGCACGCCGGTATTGGTTTGGCGCGACTGGAATTCATCATCAACCGCATGATTGGCGTACACCCTAAAGCGTTGCTTAATTTTGACGAGCAAAGCGAAGAGCTACAGGCAACCATCCGTGGCATGATCGCCGGCTACTCCAGCCCGCGTGAATACTACATTGCCAAGTTGGCCGAGGGCATCGCCACCTTGGGTGCGGCGTTTTCTCCGGAACGGGTTATCGTGCGTATGAGTGACTTTAAGTCGAACGAGTACGCTAACCTGATCGGCGGCAGTCAGTATGAACCGGACGAAGAAAACCCCATGCTGGGTTTCCGCGGTGCCTCACGTTATATCTCAGAAGAATTCCGCGACTGTTTCGCGCTTGAATGTGAGGCGATTAAACGGGTTCGTAACGACATGGGACTGACCAACGTCGAAATCATGATCCCATTCGTACGTACGCTGGAAGAAGGCCGTAAAGTGATTGAGCTGCTCGAAGAGCAGGGGCTTAAACAGGGTGAAAACGGTCTGCGCGTCATCATGATGTGTGAATTGCCGTCAAACGCGTTGTTAGCCGACGAGTTCCTCGATATCTTTGATGGTTTCTCCATTGGTTCAAACGATTTAACTCAGCTAACCCTCGGTCTGGATCGCGACTCCGGCGTCATCGCGCACCTGTTTGACGAACGAAATGAGGCGGTTAAACGGTTGTTGGCGATGGCCATCACCACCGCTAAAAAACGTGGCAAATACGTGGGTATTTGTGGTCAGGGGCCATCCGATCATCCTGATTTGGCGGCGTGGTTGGTCGAGCACGGCATCGACTCGGTGTCACTGAACCCTGATACCGTGGTTGAAACCTGGATGTACCTGGCTGAAAACCTATAACTTGTTACGATTGACTGAACACGAGGATAACACACGAACATGACGCAACTTCCTAAGCTGGTCGCCGAACGCGGCTTACCGCAAGTGTACCAAACGTTTTTACAGGCGCTTGCAAAAACCAGTTACAGCGGAGATGTGGATGTCAGTTATTCGGGGCGGCTTATTGCCGCCACCGATAACAGTGTTTATCAGCAGCTACCGCAGGGCGTGCTTTATCCCAAGAGCGTCATTGATCTGCAGATCATCACCTCGCTGGCGGCCGAGCAACGCTTTGCGGACGTGCAATTTTCGCCACGTGGCGGCGGCACCGGCACGAACGGCCAATCGTTAACGCCCGGCTTGGTGGTCGATCTCAGTCGTCACATGAACCGCGTACTCGAAGTGAACGTGGAGCAGGGCTGGGTTCGTGTGCAGGCCGGTGTGGTGAAAGATCAACTGAACGACGCACTGCGCCCCTACGGTTATTTCTTTTCACCGGATTTATCGACCAGTAATCGTGCCACCTTAGGTGGCATGATCAACACCGATGCCTCTGGGCAAGGTTCACTGGTGTACGGGAAAACCAGTGATCACATTCTTGCGTTGAGTACCGTGTTAATGGGTGGCGAAAAGCTGGAAAGTGGTCCGGTATCGCTGCAGCAGGCACAAGCCATCAGTGAAAAAGCGACCGTGGTAGGACGCTTGTATCGTCAGGCTCTGGATACCTGCGTTGGCTTTCGTGATGATATCGACGCCAAGTTTCCACCGTTAAACCGCTTTTTAACCGGCTATGATCTCAAGCACACCTATGATCCTGAGCACAACACCCTGGATGTTTCACGGCTGATCGCTGGCTCTGAGGGCACCCTGGGTTTTGTCGCAGAAGCCAAACTTAACATCACCCCAATCCCGAAATACCGTACCTTAGTTAATGTTAAATACAGCGATTTTCAGGCGGCTCTGAATAACGCGCCGTTTTTGGTGCAGGCCAATGCCACCTCGGTTGAAACCATCGACAGTAAAGTGCTCAACCTGGCCCGTGAAGACATCATCTGGCATTCGGTTGAACCGTTGCTGACCGATGTCGAAGGGCACACCATGAACGGTATTAACATGGTGGAGTTTGCCAGTACCGACGAAGAGGAAAACCGCAGTAAAGTTTCGTCGTTGTGTGAACGGCTGGATAAGCTGATCAACAGCAAAGACGCAAAAGGTGTGATCGGGTATCAAATCTGTGACGACCTGCCAAGCATTCAAACCATTTACGCCATGCGCAAGAAATCGGTCGGATTGCTGGGGGCTACCAAAGGTCGTCGTAAGCCCGTAGCCTTTGCTGAAGATACCGCAGTGCCGCCGGAAAAGCTGGCCGATTTTATCATGGAATTCCGCCAGTTACTGGATAACGCCGGTTTGCACTATGGCATGTTCGGTCATGCCGATGCCGGGGTGCTGCACGTACGCCCGGCACTGGATTTAACCGAACCCAATGACGAAAAGGTGCTGCGCGAAATCAGTGACAAGGTGGCCGCCTTAACCGCAAAATACGGCGGGTTAATGTGGGGTGAACACGGTAAAGGTTATCGTTCGGAATACGCGCCGGCGTTTTTTGGTGAGCAATTATTTACCGAATTACGCAAGATAAAAACGGCCGTCGACCCCAACAACCAACTGAATCCGGGAAAAATCTGCACACCGCTTGAAGGCGAACACCAATTGGTGTCCGTTGATGCAACTAAGCGCGGTTATTATGACCGGCAAATTCCGGTAGCGACCCGCGACAGCTTCCGCAATGCCATGGACTGTAATGGTAACGGGCTTTGTTTTAACTACGACACCAGTGCGGTTATGTGCCCGAGCTATAAAGTCAGTGGTGATCGCCGCTATTCTCCGAAAGGGCGTTCGTCATTGATGCGCGAATGGTTGCGACTGGGGGCAGCGGCAGGCTTCGATGCGGCGCAGTCACCGCAACAGCCACTGCCGTGGCCGAAGAAAATGCTCAATCGTTGGTTGCACCGCGACGACTTCAGTCACGAGGTGCGGGCGTCGATGGATAAATGCCTGGCGTGTAAAGCCTGTACCAACCAATGCCCGGTCAGCGTTGACGTACCGACATTCCGAGCGCGCTTTTTAGAACATTATTACAGTCGCTACGCCAGGCCGCTAAAAGACTGGCTGGTTAAAAATGTGGAAACCACCGCACGCTGGGGGGCTAAGGCGCCGCGTCTAAGCAACGCGCTGACTAATAACTCGGTGTCGCGAACGGTACTGGAATCAGTGGTCGGTTACGTCGATACGCCGGAGTTTTCAGTACCCAGTCTGTCGCAACGCTGGCGAAAGCTGCAATTGCCGAGCATGGATACGAGCGACATTTTGGCCTGTGATGACGCCGAACGCGAAAACTTTGTCGTTATTGTGCAGGACCCGTTTACCAGTTTCTATGAGGCGGGTGTGGTCGAAGCCTTTGCGATGGTGGTTAAACGACTGGGCTACACGCCGGTGTTGTTGCCGTTTAAAGGCCATGGTAAAGCGCAACACGTAAAAGGCTATCTCAGTGAGTTTAAACAAACGGCGGCAACCGTGGCTGAGCAACTGCTGCCGTTATGTGAACGTGGCATTGAATTGGTCGGCGTCGACAGTTCAACGGCACTGGTATTCCGCGACGAATACCGGCAGGCTCTGGGCGATGAGATCGCGGCTAAGCTGCAAGTGAAAACGGTGGTTGAGTGGTTTGAAGGTAAGCCACTGTCACCGATGGCGGAGACCACCAACCGCACCTATGGATTACTGTTACATTGTACAGAGCAGAGTTTTATTCCGGAGTCAGCGAAACACTGGCAACAGCTGTTTCGGGCGTTTGGTCTGCAACTGGATGTAGTGAACGTTGGTTGTTGCGGTATGGCCGGTACCTTTGGCCACGAAAAACAACATCAGCAGGACAGCAAGGCGCTGTATCAAATGGGCTGGCAACAGGCGATTGATGCGTACGGAACCAGCGGCATTGTCGCCACCGGGTTTTCCTGTCGTTCACAGGTTAAACGGATGGAAAACAAGCGGGTGAGGCACCCGCTGGAAGTTGTACTCGCGTGCTTTGACTAGCACGCGAGTAACACCGTTTACTTTTTGGCGTTAGCGATGATTTCGCGCGCCATTTCGTCAGCCAGTTCTCCGGTCGGACGATCTTCTTCTTTAGCACGGGTAAATAGCTTATCCAGGGTATTGTAGATATCACGTACCCGTTTGTCGGTCTCTTCCAACGACATGTTAGCCGCTTCTGAACAAACGTGGATAACGCCGCCGGCATTAATGACATAATCCGGTGCGTAAAGAATGCCCATGTCTTTGACCATCTTGTCATGCTTAGGATTGGCCAACTGGTTGTTCGCACTACCGGCAATGATTTTGCACTTCAATTGCTTCAGTGTTTCATCGTTGATGGTCGCACCCAGCGCGCATGGCGCATAAATGTCAGCGTCAACCGAGTAGATTTCATCTAAGCCGACAACGGTTGCGCCCAATTCGTTCTTCGCGCGCTCCAGTGCTTCTTCGTTGATGTCGGTAACGATCAGCTCAGCGCCGTCTTCGCGACAGTACTTGGCAAAGTCATAACCAACTGCACCCAGACCCTGAACCGCGATTTTAACGCCATTCAGATCTTCACTGCCCAAGCGATGCTTGGCCGCGGCTTTAAGACCTAAATAGGTGCCCAGTGCGGTGTGTGGGGAAGGGTCACCGGCTTTATCCGCGGTACCGGCAACGTGCTGAGTTTCCTGTGCCACAATGTCAATATCGCTGGTGCGGATGTTGACGTCTTCCGCAGTGATGTATTTACCACCCAGGCTATTGATGAAACGGCCATACGCACGGAACAGCTGCTCGCTCTTGATGGTTTTTGCGTCACCAATAATAACGGCTTTACCGCCACCCAGCGGCAAACCGGCCATGGCACTTTTGTAGGTCATACCGCGTGACAAACGCAATACGTCGGTTAATGCTTCGGCTGATGAGCTGTAATTCCAAAGCCGTGTACCACCAAGGCTTGGGCCGAGCGTTGTATCATGAACAGCGATGATGGCCTTCAGGCCAGATTCTTCGTCATGGCAAAATGCCACTTCTTCATGATGATCAAATTCAGGATGCTCGAATAGAGACATGAATTTCCTTCCTCATTGGTTCTCGAAATTGCGCGCACATTACCATCAAGACAGGGTCTGCGCTACTTAATCCACGAAATAAAAAAACGAATTCAAACGCCTGTTTAGCAACTCTTGTTTACAGTTAACGTAAACTGCTAATCGGTCTCCAAAAAAAGCACAAAAGTGCCTAAATTCAATAAGTCGGCTAGCAACTGACACGCGTTGTCGTTATTAACCAAGGCTAACCATGGCTCGGCTGCTGCTTCCTGACGTAAACTCGCCAGAGCCTCAGCCAGTGGCTGAATCGCGCGGTTCAGTTGAAAGCGTTCGCCGCCGCTGTAATAGGACTGCAAGGAGGCGCTGTACAACCAACGTGCACCGGGAGCGCGGGCAATGATAGCCCCTTGTTGCTGCAACAACTCAGGAATTTGTTCAGCCACGTAGGGCAGTTCCGGCTCGACCAACTCACGTTTGCTTTGGGACATGATGCGCATCAGCAGGTCATCGGCACCGTTGCCCTGTAACGCATCCGCCAACAACTGCTTACACTGTGCTAACTGAGTGTCGCTGACTTCGTGTGTTGCGGTGTCAGGCTGCAGTTGTGGATCCTGATAGCGCCGGTTGAGCACATCGTGCTGCAGGGCCTGATCGCCAAGTTGCAATAACCACTCCGCTTGCGACGGGGCGCGAAAGCCAACCGAATAGTTTAAGCTTGGCTCCAGCGCTACGCCGTCATGAGGGCAACCGGCCGGGATATAGAGCACATCGCCAGGTTCCAGCACTTCATCAATCACCGCGTCGAACGGCTCTTCCACCAGCGTCAGATCGGTACACGGTTGATAGCTGGTCATGGCCTGCCGCTGCCCGACACGCCAACGCCGGCGTCCGCTGCCCTGAATGATGAACACATCATACTGATCAAGGTGAGGCCCGACACCACCGCCTTCGCAGGAAAAACTGACCATCACGTCGTCGAGACGCCATTCCGGTAAAAATTCAAACGCACTGAGCAATGAACCGACTTGCGGCAACCATTCATTGACCGACTGCACCAGCAAGGTCCAGTTGTTTTCACCGTAGCTTTCGTAATCGCTGAACGGACCGTGCTCTACGTGCCAGTCGGTGGGCTTGCCATCGGCATCATAACGGCATTGCACAATGCGTGAGTCGACACCGTCTTCCATTGCCAGAC
This sequence comes from Idiomarina aquatica, assembly GCF_003987185.1. Taxonomy (GTDB): domain Bacteria; phylum Pseudomonadota; class Gammaproteobacteria; order Enterobacterales; family Alteromonadaceae; genus Idiomarina; species Idiomarina aquatica. Next base: position 494,966 of record NZ_PIPS01000002.1, read on the forward strand.
CGGCCAGAATTTCTGCTTCGACCGGGTCTTCAAAGGCCGGAAAACCGGCACGCAGCAACCGCGGTTGCTGCTGCCAGGTGCCGCTAAGAAATTCGGCTCGGTTAAAAACGTCGGCGTTCAATTTCACGACAATTCATCCACGAAGGCTTCAGCACGGCCGATATAGGTTGCCGGCGTTAACGCTTTCATTTCATCTTTGGCCGCCTGCGGCAGTTCCAGCGCGTCGATAAAGGCCGCCAGGTCACTTGGCGTAATCCGTTTACCACGGGTCAGTTCTTTCAGTTTTTCGTAAGGCTTTTCAATGCCGTAGCGACGCATTACCGTCTGCACCGGCTCTGCCAGCAATTCCCAATTCGCGTCCAGCTCTTTACTCAATACGTCGGCGTTAACTTCCAGTTTGCTCAGCCCTTTTAGGCTGGCATGATAAGCGATGACCGCGTGGGCGATACCGACACCCAGATTACGCAACACTGTTGAGTCGGTCAGATCGCGCTGCCAGCGCGAGATCGGCAGCTTTTGCGCCAGGTGTGACATGACCGCATTGGCGATACCCAGGTTGCCTTCAGAGTTTTCAAAATCAATCGGGTTTACTTTATGTGGCATGGTCGAAGAACCGACTTCGCCGGCGACGGTTTTTTGTTTAAAGTGGTTGAGCGCGATGTAGCCCCAGAGATCACGGTCAAAGTCGATCAGTACGGTGTTAAAGCGCGATACCGCATCAAACAGCTCAGCCACGTAGTCGTGCGGTTCAATCTGTGTGGTATAGGCGTTCCAATCCAGACCCAGCGAACGGACGAATTGCTCTGACACCTGATGCCAGTCGACGTTAGGGTAGGCGGCAAGGTGCGCATTGTAGTTACCGACCGCGCCATTAATTTTGCCCATCAGACGAACCGCTTTAACTTGCTCTAACTGGCGCTGCAGGCGAATGGCGACATTGGCAAACTCTTTACCCATGGTGGTTGGTGTTGCCGGCTGGCCATGCGTACGCGCCATCATCGCAACCGACTTGTATTCTTTGGCTTTGGCTTTAACCGTATCGACCAGTTCCTGCATCAGTGGCACCAAAACCTCATCACGGGCGGTTGCCAGCATCAGGCCATGAGACAAGTTGTTGATGTCTTCTGAGGTACAGGCAAAATGAATGAACTCAGAGATCTTGGCCAACTCGCTGTGGTCAGCGACTTTTTCTTTTAACAGGTACTCAACCGCTTTAACGTCATGGTTGGTGGTACGCTCAATGGTTTTCACCCGCTCAGCGTCTTCAACACTAAAGTTATTAACGATGTCATCCAATACTTGCATAGCCTCAGCGCTCAGCGCCGGCACTTCATCAATACCGTTAACCTCTGCCAGTTGCTGCAACCAGCGAACTTCAACAGTGACACGGAACTTAATCAAACCATACTCACTAAAAATAGGACGTAACGCTTCTACTTTGCTGGCATAGCGACCGTCGACCGGTGATAGGGCGGTTAGGGTTGAAAAAGGCAGCATGTTGATGTTCTCCAGAGGTCAATAGTAGTTAATTAAAGTATCAATAAATTGTGCACGCTTCAGGCGGACTGCAATAACTGCTTTGCGGTATCCAGCATACGTTTGCGCGAAAATAAAAAGTGCCGGCGTTTGCCGCCCACTTGTTGCCACAGTACGGCACTGCGCACACCCGCGAGTAACAACGCCCGAATATGATGCTGATTCGCTTCATTTTTTAAATGTGTCGGATTGCCGTTGATGCGGATGGGTTGTCCCAGCGGGCTGATGAGCTCGCGATAAATCGACGCCAGACTTTGCAGAATACGATAACGTTCGAAACCAAACTCATGGTACTGGCGGCTGACTTGCTCTAACTGCCGGCCGAGTTCGGCCAAGGCCTTTTTATCGTTCAACAGACGTCGCGAAAGGTGGATCATGCCGACCATATAACGCGTTAATTCAAGGTCTTTTTGCGTGCCGTTGCCCATTTGCTGCAACAGCGTATTAAAGCCGGGGCGCATGGCTTCCAGCGAACCGTAAACGGCCAGCGTGGATTCCGGTTCCAGGTTCAGCACACTGTTGATCAGCGTGTCGGTAACGGTATCGTGCAGCACCTGACCGGAACGCGCCAATTGTTGTACCGCGGCCGCACTCAGCGCCATGCCCGACAGCGCCAGTACCCGTTGTTGCCAATCATTCATAGCTTGACCTCAAAGTCGGTCAAACGTTGTTCGATAATACCGCCGCCAAGGCAAACCTCATCAAGGTAGAAGACCGCCGACTGACCCGGGGTTACCGCCGCTACCGGCTCATCAAAAATCACTTCAACCTGGTCGTCACCCAATGGCGTCACCTGGCAGGGAATGTCCTGCTGCCGATAACGCGTTTTCACCGCGCAACGTAATGGCTGTTGTAGTGGCTTACGATCAATCCAGTGCAATTGGCCGGCAACCAGTCCTTTTGAATACAAACGCGGATGATGCTTACCCTGAGCGACGATTAATACGTTTCGCTCAATGTCTTTATCCACCACATACCAAGGATCGTCAGACGCATCGGCCAAGCCGCCGATGTGCAGCCCTTTACGCTGACCAATGGTGTGGTACATCAGTCCTTCGTGTTGACCAAGCTCTTCGCCATCAACCGATTCAATGGTTCCTGGCTGCGCCGGCAGGTACTGCTGCAAAAAGTCTTTAAATTTCCGTTCACCGATAAAACAAATCCCGGTAGAGTCTTTTTTACCGGCGGTAACCAAACCCTGCTGCTCGGCGATCCGGCGAACTTCGGGTTTTTCCAGTTCGCCGACCGGGAACAGGGTCTGAGCGACGTGTTCGTGGCTCAGCGTATAGAGGAAATAACTCTGATCTTTGTTGTTATCAACGCCACGCAGTAATTGCCACTGCTTGCCGTCATAGGCACGGCGGACATAGTGGCCGGTCGCAATGTAATCGGCCCCCAGGGCTTCTGCGGCAAACTCCAGAAACGCTTTAAACTTAATTTCTTTGTTGCACATAATGTCCGGGTTGGGAGTGCGCCCGGCTTTATACTCGTCGAGGAAATGTTCGAACACATTGTCCCAGTATTCCGCCGCGAAATTGACCGTGTGCAGCTCAATGCCCAGGGTTTCGCAAACTTTTTCGGCGTCAGCGAGATCCTCTGCTGCGGCACAGTATTCGTCCGAGTCGTCTTCTTCCCAGTTTTTCATAAACAAGCCTTCAACCTGGAAGCCCTGCTGCAACAGCAAGTAGGCTGATACGGACGAATCCACACCGCCGGACATTCCGACGATGACTTTCTTGTTGGCATTGTTAGTTACGGGCTTCGTGGCGACGTCACTCATTCGATCACACTACCTATTCGGTTACTTAAGCTATTGGGCGCGCATTCTACCACACTGGCGGCTCTTCGCGCCATTCTCCGGGGGCTAATCCGGCCAGTTTATAAGGACCGATTTGGGCGCGAATCAAGCGTAGCGTTGGTAACCCAACGTGTGCCGTCATCCGTCGTACCTGACGGTTTTTGCCTTCGCGGATTTTGATGCAAAGCCAGCTGTCGGGCACACTTTTGCGCTCCCGCACCGGTGGATTACGCGGCCATAAGGCGTGTGGTTCGTCCATGACAAAGGCTTCTGCCGGTTTGGTTTTACCGTCGTTGAGTTCAACGCCTTGTTGCAACTGCCGCAGCTGTTCGGTGGTCGGTTCACCCTCAACCTGCACCCAGTAGGTCTTCCAGACCTTGTATTTCGGATTTGACAAGCGCGCCTGATAAACGCCGTCATTGGTTAACAGCATCAGCCCTTCGCTGTCTTTATCGAGGCGTCCTGCAGGGTAAACGTCCTTGTGCGGCACCCAGTCTTTTAGCGTGGCATCTCCGGCTTCGCCGGAAAACTGCGAGAGCACACCGTAGGGCTTGTTAAACAACACCAGCTTCGGGTTTGCCGGGCGTGGACGCGAAGTACGTTTTGCGTGACGTCGTTGCATCAAGGTTTCCTTTTGATTGTGAACGAGGGGGAAGATCCTCTACTATAGGGGGTTCTTGTTTCAAGTACTATGGTAACCCATGCAAACAAATAACGACGAACAACAGCAAATGATCATCGGTGGCAACCTCACTGACGCACTACGCGGTCAGTATGCACTGAACCTTGGCGAAATTTTCCGCTACACGTTGGCCGCTACACGGAGCCACTGGGTTTCGCTGTTCCTCGGTTTTTTGGCGTTTCTGGGCATTTTATTGGTACTGACCCTGGTGGCCTTTAGTGTGCTGCCTGAGCAATGGGTCGATCAAGTCGTGCCGCAACAGGCAGGGCAACCGGTTTCCCAGAACGCATTGATGATCTTATCACTGATTGGCTCGGCTGTGGGCGCGCCGTTCTGGGGTGGGTTGATTTTAATGGGTATCCGTCACAGCGTGGATATTCCGACCAAAGCCGCCGACATCTTTGACGGCTTTTCGCGCGCAGGCCCGCTGATTGCAACGTTACTGGCCACCAGTATCATCACTCAACTCGGTTTAATCCTGACCGGCCAGTTGCACTGGGGGCTAAGTGTCCTTGCGCAGATTTATTTTAGCGTGGTATTTGCTTACGCGTTACCGCTGGTGGTGGAACGCGGCATCACGCCATTGAATGCCATTTATTATTCGCTACGAATTGTGCATTACAAATTACCACAGTTCATTTTGTTGCTATTTGTGGTCACCGGGCTGGTAATACTCAGTTCGTTTATGTTCTTTCTGCCGTTGATTTTTGTGGTGCCACTGATCTTCAACCTGGTTGGTGTCGTTTACAAAGAAACCGTTGGGGTTACCATCAAGCTCGACAAGCCTCAACCGCAGGGTGACGACGATTCGCCGTGGACCGCCTGATTATGAGGAATAACATGCGTTTTCTTTTTATCGTATTTTTTGTTGTTGTCAGTTTACTGGCGTTGCTGCTGCCGTTCACCGTGACTTTCGAGCCTGCGGAAACAGAATACAGTGAAACCACCGGGCTGCCGCCGGTGCCCAAAATTGGCGTTTACGATGCGTTACCGGACTTTTCTCAGTTTACCGATGTGAACGAGAAGAAACTCGAGTTTTTCAGCTATTTGTTACCGCTGATCGAAGCCGAGAACCTGCGTATTTTGCACTCGCGGTCCAAGTTGCTGGAAATTGAGGAGAATTTTAAAGCCAATATGCTCAACGATGCCGATCGCCGGCAACTGGCACAGTTAATGGATTATTACGAAGTGGACCCCAGTTTAAGCAACGAACAGGTGTTTGCCGTGCTCAAGCGTAGAGTCGATGTGGTGCCTGAGATGATGGTGCTGATGCAGGCGGCCAATGAATCGGCCTGGGGCACGTCACGGTTTGCCCGCCGCGGTTTGAACCTGTTTGGTCAGTGGTGTTACCGCGAAGGCTGCGGCATAGTTCCTAACCAGCGGCCGGAAGGACAGGTGTATGAAGTGGCTAAATTCGACTCGGTCAACCAGTCGGTTCGCAGCTACATGCGCAACATTAACACCCATCCACCGTACATGGATTTGCGCTTGCTGCGCGAGCGTAAGCGCGCCCGTGATGAAGAATTGCGCGCCATCGAATTGGTTGAGGGGCTGGGTAGCTACTCAGAGCGGGGCGATGAGTACATTGAAGAACTACAATCAATGATTCGCGTCAATCGCCCGTTGGTTATGGAAGTAAAACAACAGATGGCGGCGCAATTAGGCGATAAGCCGCAGACGGCAAATTAAGCAATCTGCGTTATTTTAATCGCGTTAGCAGGGTCGCTCAGCGGCCCTTTTTGTTGCGTCTGCTCATGACTCAGCGGCGGCACATCAAAGGCCCAGTCACCGTTTTCGTCGGCTTCACCCGTGGCGGTAACAGCTCGGAAATCGAACAAATTAGCGTCAACTAAGTGCGATGGCGTGACGTTCTGCATGGCCGTGAATAGGCTCTCGATGCGTCCCGGAAAACGCTTGTCCCACTCGCTCAGCATTGCCTTAATCTGCTTACGCTGGAGGTTCTCCTGCGAGCCACACAGATTACAAGGGATGATCGGAAACGCCATCGCCTCGGCATAACGGGCAATATCCTTTTCGCGGCAAAACGCCAATGGTCGGATAACCACGTGCTCACCATTGTCGCTGACGAGTTTGGGCGGCATCGACTTCAGTTTGCCACCATGGAACATGTTCAAAAACAAAGTTTCGATCATGTCATCGCGGTGGTGGCCCAGTGCAATTTTGGTAGCCCCCAGACGTTTCGCGGTTTTGTACAAAATACCGCGGCGCAGGCGTGAACACAGTGAACAGGTGGTTTTGCCTTCAGGAATTTTGTCTTTGACGATACTGTAGGTGTCTTCTTCGACGATTTCGTAATCAACGCCAAGCTGCTGTAGGTACTCCGGCAACACGTGCTCAGGGAAACCCGGCTGCTTCTGATCCAGGTTAACGGCAACCAACTCGAACCGAATCGGCGCTACACGTTGCAAATAGAGCAGGGTATCCAACAGCGTGTAGCTGTCCTTGCCGCCTGACAAACACACCATCACCTTGTCATTGGCTTCGATCATGCCAAATTGCTCGATGGCCTTACCGGTCTCGCGACGGATGCGCTTTTGCAATTTATTGAAACCGTACTTACTATCCGCTGTTACTGCCACAATGACACCTATTTAACTGACTGCTTGCAAGCGCGCGATTATACCTGACTGTCGTCATTACGCCAATGGACTGACAAAATCCTCAGGCTTAACGGCCAGCACATCACAGTTGAGCTGCTCCAGCACGTGTTCGGCGGTATTGCCCAGCAACGCGGCGGTGATGCCGGTGCGGCCGATGGTGCCCATGACCACCAGTTCGGCATCCAGCTTTTCAGAAAATTCAGGGATCACTTGCTCCGGCAAACCCTGGGCAACGTGTTGCTGTGGTTCAGGAATGTTGAAGCGACGGCCAAGCTCTCGCATCTTGTTCTGATGATGAGTCTGTAGCTCTTCGGTGTATTGGGTGACGTCAAATTCGGGAATTTCCACGGCCACATTGACCGGTGCGCCGGGATACGCATTGACCAGGTGAACACTGGCGTTGAGGATGTGGCTCATCGCTTCGGCATGTTCAACGATGCGGGTGTTCAGTGATTCATGGTGCGCTTCTTCGGAACCGCTGTGGACGGCGGCGATGATCTGTCCGTGTTGCGGCCAGGCATGTTCTTTCACCATCAGTACGGCGCAGGGCGCTTTGCGCAGCAAATGCCAGTCGGTCGGTGTAAACAACAGGTTTTGCAGGCTCGACGTTACGTGCGACGCTTTGATGATGAGATCGTGCTGCTCTTTGAGCGCGGTTTCAATAATCGCCTCGAACGGACGGTTGTGCCAAACCACCTGGATGTCCAGACGCACTTCGGTGGTATCGTAATGAGTCAAGAGGTCGGTCAGCCAGGCTTTGCGGTCAGCGATCAGATTCGCACGCATGGTGTCGCGTTCCTCGCGCGACAACATGGTCGTCATTTCGTAGGAAAAGTCATAAATCGAGAGGAACAGAGTTAATCGGGCATCACTGAGCTTAGCCATGTGCATCGCACGATTTATGGCTTTGTGTTGCTCATCGGCCGGATCGACAACAACCAGTATGTGACGAAACGCGTCCATTTTTCACCACCTTAATCATGTAAAGAATCTACCATTAAGGTTAGCGCAGATAAAACGAAGTACCTAGTCTGTCGATCAAAAATGCGGACGGATCAGCGTCAGTGCGGTCCACAGCGCGTAAATCATCAGTAACACACCGATGGCCAGGCGGAAGCCTTGTGCCTGTAAGATACTGCGCATGGCCTGACTGAAGTAACCGGCGCCAACCATCGCCGGAAACGTACCGATCGCAAACGCCGCCATTAACAGGCCTCCTTGCAGCGCGTCACCGCTGACCGCAGCGTAGCTCAGTGCACTGTACACCAGCCCACAGGGTAACCAGCCCCAAACCGCGCCGGCCAGAAACACCGTCAGTCGGCCACCGGTTTGCGCCGGAGCAAGACCTTTGACACGATTCCATAGTGGCTTGGCCGCCTGCTCAAGTTTATTCAGGATTGGCCACCAGCCGGTAAAGTACAACCCCAGTGCCAGTAAAAACAGCACCGCTAGCCAGCGCAGGACCTTAGTGGTGTGAGGGGAGTCGGGCGCGATCAAAGCAACCGCGCCACCAACAATAGCGCCGAGCAGCACATAGGAGGCCATGCGGCCAATATTGTACAGCACAATATTGGACCAGCGTGTCTGTACACCAATGGCGCTGGCAATGCCGCCGCACATGGCTAAGCAATGTCCGGCACCGGCCAGTCCCATAATAAATGCGGTAACAATATCAACGTTGTTCACGGTCGTTCCGGTTTTCCTGCTCTTCGTCGTCATCGAGCAGAATGCGTGAACCTTCACGCTCGATGTCTTCGAACTGATTAGAGCGTACCGCCCAGAAAAACACGATAACAGCGATCACGACAAAAATAATGGCGACGGGAATCAACGCATAGATAACACTCATTCGCGGTATAACCTCAACGAGTTTGCAATAACCAACAGGGAACTTAATGACATTCCCAACGCGGCCACCCAGGGCGCAATAATGCCCAGTGCTGCAACGGGCAGAATGGACACATTATAGGCCACCGCCCAGGTAAAGTTCTGGCGCATGATAACACGAGACTTGCGGGCACTTCGAATCACCTCTTCGACGCTGTTCAGTTGATCCGACAAAATCACCACATCAGCGGCGGTTTTGGCCAGATCCGAGGCGTTGGCAAAGGTCATGGAAAGGTGAGCCTGAGCCAACACCGGACCGTCATTAAGCCCATCACCGATCATCCATACGGTGTTGCCGCTTTGTTGCAATGATTTGATCAAATCCAGTTTTTGCTGCGGTTTGTACTCGCCGTAATACTCGGTCATGTTCAGTTGACTGGCGGTGGCCGCAACCCGGCCGTTATCATCGCCACTGACCAGCAGGGTACGAATGCCCTGACGCTGCAGAGTGTCGAGGGTCTGTTTGGCATCATCGCGCAGATTATCCTCAATGGTAAACTGTGCCAACAACTGCTGCTTACTGGCCAGAACCACATTAAAACGCGTCTCGGCGGCCGCCTGCGGGTGCCATTCGGCGATAAACCCGGGGCTGCCCAAGCGATAGTGTTCGCCTTGTTCGGTAACGACTTCGAGCCCGGAGCCAGCCACCATTCGTACCTGTTCTTTAAACGGACGCGGTATTGCCGATAATTGCTTCAGCGGTAACGCCAGAGGGTGCTCGGAATAGACTTCCATGCCGGCCACCAGCTGGTTGATCTGCTCTGGCTCAATAAAGTCTCTGCGCTCGGTAATACTGAACTTACCTTCGGTCAGCGTACCGGTTTTATCAAAGCAAATGACATCCAGTTGCTTCACCGATTCCAGTACTTGCGAGCCTTTTACCAAAATGCCTTTGCGGTTAAGCCGGTGAATGGTGCCGGTGATCGCCGTTGGTGCCGCCAGCGACAGCGCACAGGGGCAGGTCGCCACCAATACGGCCAGGGTAACCCATAATGCGTGTTCAGGTTCAATCCACCACCACACCAAAAAGGTGAGGGTGGCAATAACCAGAATGCTGCTGACAAAATAACTGGCCACTTTATCGATGACCTGCTGCACTTTGGGTTTTTCTGCCAGCGCTGAGTCCTGCATCGCAACGATACCGGCCAGTACCGTCTGTTGGGCAGCGGCGGTAACGCGGATGCGAATCGCGGACTGCTGGTTGATGCTACCGGCGACCACAGTCTGGCCTTTGATTTTGCGATTCGGTACGCTTTCACCACTGAGCAGACTCTCATCCAGCCAGGCTTCATCCGACAACAACTGACCGTCGGCGGCCAGTGTATCGCCCGGATTAACCACAATCACATCACCAACATGCAACTGCTTTACCGCTACCGACTCAAGGCCGTCGCTGGTTTCGCGTTGGGCCAGTTGCGGCATTAGTGTTAAGCGATTGGTGGCGAACCGCAGCGCCTTTTCTTTTGCTAACAGCTCCAGATACCGTCCCGACAATAGGAAAAAGGTAAACATCGAGATCGATTCAAAATACACCTCGCCACTGCCTTGTGTGACGGCGTAGACGCTGGCCGCGTATGCGCCGAGCAAGGCAATACTGACCGGCACATCCATATTCAGCGTTTTTGCCTGCAACGCTCGCAACGCACCGATGTAAAAGGGCTGCGCACTGTACAGAATTACCGGAGTGGCAAAAATCAGGCTCACCGACCAAATGTACTGACGTGTGGTGTCATCCAGATCGCTGACGACCCCGAAGTAGAGCGCGAATGCCAGCATCATGACCTGCATGGTCGCCAATCCCGCTAACCCCAGCCGGCGAATAAAGCCTTTACGCTGCCGACTGAATTGCTGTTCCTGCTGGTTAGGCTGAAACGGACGGGCCTGATAGCCAATCGCGGCTAACCGCTTGATCATGTCACTGATGCCGACCTGACGAGGATCCCAGGTTACCTGCAGACGTTGGCTGGACAAATTAACGATGGCTTTAGTCACGCCGGGCGTGGCCTGTAGCTCGCGTTCAATAAGCCAGGCACAGGCCGAGCAGGTGATGTTCGAAATGGTCAAAGCCGCCTGTTGCAGATCGCCTTCCAGCTCGCGGACAAACTCTTTTTGCACATCCGGATGGTCATAAACCTCCAGATTTTTGAGTTCATCGGGCAAGATTGGCGTTTGCTGTGGCTTATCCAAATCACGGTGTTTGTAATACGCACTTAGGCCGTGCTCAATGATGGTTTCCGCAACCGCCTGACAACCGGCACAACATACCGGTTGAGGGGGTCCATCGAAGGTTACCGTTAAATCAACGCCCTTAGGAATGGGCTGCAGACAATGAAAACAGGGCTTGGGATCGTTTTTTTCGGTCATTGCTTAAACGCCGTACAACAAAGGCTCAATCAGGGTCCACTGGGCGGCTGGCAAGGTGTATTTTTGACTCACCTTCCAGTGCCGGTCAAAGGGTTCCACAGTAACGGTCCAACGACCATCAATGGCTTCAGGAATGTCAGCGCGGTAGACGCCGTCAGCCGCGACAGTGACGCGACGAGAAAAATCTTTTTCGGCATTGGTTGCGTGCACAAACTTGACGTTGAGGGCACTAAGCTGCTCGGGCGCACCGGACTTGTAGCGCAGTGCAAATTCACCGTTGTTGGCGGTAAATTCAAAACTGATGTTCAGTTCCTGAGCCTTTTCAACGTGCTCAATAACCGCATTGATGGTCTTTCCGCGTTTGTAGTAATCGTCTACAACCATCGAAAAATTACCCTGGGTTACGGCCAGATAAATGATGATCGCACAGACAATCATCACCAGCACCGGAACTGAAATGAGGAACCAAGGCCAGAACTGCTTATACCAAGGCTTCACCATAATCTATTACCTCATACAAAAAACCCCGCCGTGGCGGGGTTTTACTAAGAAAGTCGCTTAGTCATTCGACAAGCTGTAAATGTACGCCGACACCACGTGGATTTTATCCTCTCCGAGGATATCTTTCCATGCTGGCATGACGCCGTTACGGCCATAGTGCAGGGTTTCTTCAATTTTATTAATTGAACCACCGTACAGCCACACGTTATCCGTTAGGTTAGGTGCGCCCAGTTGCTGGTTACCTTTACCGTCCTGACCGTGACATGCAGCACAAACCGCATAATTCTGTTTACCGGCTTCGGCCAACTTCGGATCCACATTACGACCACTGAGGCTGGCAACGTAGTTAGCCAATTCAGTGATTTGCTGATCCGTAAACTGCTCACCAAAAGCAGGCATGTTGCCCTGACGGCCTTGCAACAACGACGTTTTGATGTCGTGTGGCTCACCACCGTACAACCAGTCATCATCGGTCAGGTTAGGGAAGCCCGGGCCGCCCATCGCGTTTGAACCGTGACATTGAGCACAGTTTTGCAGGAACAGGCGCTGACCGACATCCAATGCGTCTTCGTTCTTCGCCAGTTCAGGAATAGACTGCTCGGCAAAAGCTTCGAAGATCGGACCGTATTTTTCTTCGGCATCACGTACCGCACGGTCGTACTCAACAATCAAGCCTTGCTCTTGCGCTTCTTCCATGGCCTGACGTGACTCTTCTAACGATTGCACGTCCTGGTTAGAGCTCTTCCAGCCCAGCAAACCCTGGAAGTTGCCCAGGCCAGGGTAGAGCGCCAGGTACAGGAAGCCCCAGGCAAAACACGCCCAGAATAAGTACGTCCACCACTTCGGTAAGGGGTTGTTAATTTCTACGATCCCATCGAATTCGTGGTCCATTTCCTGACCTTCTTCGATGTGGGTGTAGTTCTTCATGTTCCAGCGCAACAACCAAATCAACGCAACCAAGGTTGCCAGCGTAAGAACAATTATCCATGCACTCCAGAAGCTACTCATCTTTCTTCGACTCCGGTTTGTCGCTTTCCTTTACCGATGAAGCCTTATCTTCTTCAAAGATAGAATTGGCTGCTTCATCGAATTGTTTTTTTGCGCGTCGGCTAAAGAACGACCAGCCTACAATGGCCAAAAATAAGACCAGTATGATGATCGTCCAAATGCCGTGCCATTCACCAAAACCCATTACTTATCAGCCCGTGATAGTGCTGTACCCAGGGACTGCAAATACGCAATGAGCGCTTCCATTTCGGTTTTGCCCTGAACTGCTTGTTTAGCGCCGGCAATGTCTTCTTCGGTGTAAGGTACACCCAATTGTTTCATTACCTGCATTTTCTTCGCAGTATCTTCGCCCGTTAGGGTATTTTCCGCTAACCAAGGGAAGGCCGGCATGTTCGATTCTGGAACAACGTTACGTGGGTTCATTAAGTGCACATAGTGCCACTCATCACTGTAACGTCCGCCAACGCGCGCAAGGTCAGGACCGGTACGCTTAGAACCCCACAGGAATGGGAATTCCCATACGTGTTCGCCCGCCAGCGAGTAGTGACCGTAACGCTCGGTTTCTGCACGGAACGGACGAATCATCTGGCTGTGACATTGCACACAGCCTTCGCGCATGTAGATATCGCGACCTTCAAGTTCCAGTGCCGTGTAAGGCTGCAAACCTTTAATCGGCTCTTGCACCTGGCTTTGGAACAGCAATGGGGTAATCTGAACGATACCACCAATGGACACCGCGAGAATCATCAGAACCGATAACCACCCGAGGTGCTTTTCAACAAATTCGTGTTTCATCTGTCAATCTCCCTTAGGCGGTTTGTACGACGTTACCAGCAGCTGTCTCACGACGGCCCGCCTGGATGGTTTGATAACAGTTGTACGCCATAATCAGCATACCGACGACAATGAACACACCGCCAACGAAGCGACCTGCCCAGAACGGGTAAGATGCCTGTACACTTTCTACGAAGCTGTAGGTCAGCGTACCGTCAGCGTTCGTCGCGCGCCACATCAGACCTTGCATGACGCCTGAGATCCACATCGAAACGATGTAGAACACAACGCCGATGGTGTGCAGCCAGAAGTGTACGTTGACCAGCTTAATGCTGTGCAATTGTTTCTGGTTAAACAGACGTGGTACCAGGTAGTACATAGAACCGATGGTGATCATCGCAACCCAGCCCAGTGCGCCGGAGTGAACGTGACCGACGGTCCAGTCAGTGTAGTGCGACAAGGCGTTTACTGACTTGATGGCCATCATTGGACCTTCGAACGTCGACATACCATAGAAAGACAGTGACACGATCAGGAAGCGCAGGATCGGGTCAGTACGCAGCTTGTGCCAGGCACCTGACAGGGTCATGATACCGTTGATCATGCCGCCCCATGAAGGTACGAACAGAATCACTGACATCACCATACCCAGAGACTGAGTCCAGTCCGGCAGGGCAGTGTAGTGTAAATGGTGAGGACCGGCCCAGATGTACAGCGAAATCAGCGCCCAGAAGTGGACAACCGACAGACGGTACGAGTAAACCGGACGTTCAGCCTGCTTCGGTACGAAGTAGTACATCATACCCAGGAAGCCGGCTGTCAGCAGGAAGCCAACCGCGTTGTGGCCGTACCACCATTGAATCATGGCGTCGACTGCACCTGAGTACATTGAGTAAGACTTCATGAAGCTTACCGGCACCGCCATACTGTTAACAATGTGCAGCATGGCAATAACCACAATAAAGCCACCATAGAACCAGTTAGCCACATAAATGTGCGAGGTTTTACGAATCGCCAGGGTGCCGAAGAACACGATGGCATAGGCAATCCAGGTCACCGCAATCAAGATATCGATTGGCCACTCAAGTTCAGCGTATTCCTTGGTGCTGGTGATCCCAAGAGGCAGGGTAATAACAGCCGACAAGATAACGGCTTGCCAACCCCAGAAGGTAAACGCAGCCAGTTTGTCCGAGAACAAACGTGTACGACAGGTTTTTTGCACCACATAATAAGACGTGGCGAACAGTGCGCTGGTACCGAATGCAAAAATAACCGCATTGGTATGCAACGGACGAAGACGAGAGTAAGTTAGCCAAGGCGTGTTGAAGTTTAACTCCGGCCAGACCAGCTGGGCCGCAATCAAAACACCCAACGCCATGCCGACGATACCCCAAATAATGGTCATGACAGTAAACTGCCGAACGACCTTCATATTATATTCGATCGGTTGTTGTGGAATTGTTTGACTCATCTTTATATTCCGCGGTGATTGAGATCAGGAAAAATGGTGACTTTTACCCGCTTAACCAAAAGTCAGCTTCCTTGTAAAAGTACGCGAATTTTACACCTTATGTACCTAAAGGTACAGAGGGGATAATACTAATATCCCCATAATAATAAAGGCTATTCGGTTTTGAATCGTGATACTAATTGACTTAAATCAATACTGTTTTTGGTGAGTTTTTGACTCACTTCGGCCACTTGTTGGTTGGCACTTTGGTTATCACCGGAGAGGTCACTGATGCCGGTGACATTTTCGCTTAAGTCACGAGTCACGCGGCTTTGCTCGTCAGTGGCTGAGGCAATTTGAACGTTCATCGAGGAAATGTTGGCAACCGCTTCCTGAATCTGACTGATCGCCTGTTCCGCTTTGAGGGCGCCTTCATTGGTGGTTTGAGAACGCTGTTCGACATCAGAAATGATGTGAGTAACGTCCTTAATCGCGCCCTGAATACTGTCGACAATGGTCGATATTTCATCGGTTGATTGCTGTGTGCGCGTAGCCAGTGTGCGTACTTCGTCGGCAACTACGGCAAAACCACGACCCGCTTCACCGGCACGAGCCGCCTCAATCGCTGCGTTCAACGCCAGTAGGTTGGTTTGTTCAGCAATGGCGACGATGACGCCAAGAATGTTGCCAATTTTATCGGAACCGTCCTGTAACAGGCGCGCCTGTTCGCCGGCTTTCCGCAGTTGCGCGGTAAGTGCTTCAATATTATTTACCGCTTCGCGCACAATTACCGCCGAACGACCGGCTTCCTCATCGGCGGTATTGGCCGATTCTGCCGCTGTCCGAGCATGTTCTGCGACTTCCCCGGCGGAAGAGGAGAGTTCGTTGATGGCGGTCGCAACGGAGTCGGTCTGCGACCGCAGCTCATCACTCTGTTCGCTGCTTTGACTGCTCAGTGCTGCCAAACGCTCGGCAGCACGTTCTTCTTCCTGCGCACTGTTTTGCACACTTTTTACCAATTGCTGAATTTTACTGACAAATTCGTTAAAAGATGCGGCCAGTTGTGCCAGTTCGTCACCGCCATCGGCATTTAACCGGCGGGTCAGGTCGCCTTCACCCTGAGCAATGTCTACCATCGCGGCATTAATGCGTTTAAGCGGGCGGGTTATGCTGCGAATGATCAACACGAACAACAAAAGCAGTGGTACTGATAAAACCACGGCAAGGCCGACCAGTTTAAAGAATTCCTGCCACAGCATTGAGGCGATGTTATCTGTGTACTGACCGGTACCAATGATCAAGTTCCAGGGCTGGAATACCCGGATGCGGCTGATTTTGGGTACCAGGTTGCTGCTGTCGCTGCCTTTTTGCCAGATATACTCGACCGTAGCGCGATCCGCATTGCGAGCCTTGTTGACCATTTCTTCAAACAGTTTTGTCCCTTGCGGGTCTTCGTAGGAGAGTACGTTTTTACCGACCAGCGTTTTGGTGAAGGGGTGCTGTACCATTTCGCCCTGACGGTTGAGCGTGAAAATGTATTCAGAACTCTCGTAACGTATCTCATCAAGTCGGGCAAACGCTTGAGCACGAGCCTGCTCTTCACTGATCTCGCCGTTACTGGCCTGCTCATGATAATAACTGACCATCGTATGAGCCGCGTCCAATACCGCGTCGAGTTTGCGCTTTTCTTCTTCGATGAGCAGTCCGTTAAGAATGAACATCATGAAGGCAACCATTAGGGCAGTACCAAAAGCAGCAATACCTAGTAACGCTACCAGCCGACGGGTAATACTAAAACGTTGAATGAAACCCATGTTGATCCCTCAAAACAGTGAAAGTTCTATTATCGCTCTACTTTACGCTCTCTTTACAATAAAGAAAGTAGACCATAGTCAAAGACGGTGTCGATCTTGTATCGACCTTAATGAATTTAACTAAAGTAAAAGCGTTACTGTTTTGTCGTGCCCCGCAGCATCAACGCTGACAATGCAGGCAACGTCAGTATGGTAACCACGGCAGCACCTATCAGCCCGAACATCACGATAATACCGACCCCACGGTATAATTCGGTACCTTCACCAGGGATAAACACCAATGGCGCAATACCGCACAAGGTCGTGAGGGTGGTAATGGTGATAGGGCGTACGCGTGATAACAAGCCTTCCTTAATGGCATCAATCAACGGGTAGCCGTCTTTATCGCGCAGATAAACGGCACGCTCAACCACCAGAATCGGGTTGTTAATGACCGTCCCCATCAGGATCAGGAAACCCAGCATGGTGATCATATCAAAGGGTTGGTTGAGCGGTTTCATACCCAGTAAGGGCAGCAATTCGCCAACGCCATTCATTAATGCTAGCCCCAGTATGCCCGCGCTGATGCCCATCGGAATGGTGAGCATGATCAACAAGGGATAGCCCCAGTGCGAGAATATCGCGACCATCAGCAAATAGACGATGGCGACAGAAAGCAGATAATTTTGACTCAAGGCGGCCTGCGTTTCCGCCAGTTGATCGGCCGCGCCGGATAGCTCAGTACTGATGTCTTTATCAATCACACCACGTTCGCGCAGATGCTCTATCACATCATTACGCACCTGAGCGACACCGGATTCCAGCGCCACCGAGTCGGGCGGAATGATATTAAGCGTTACGGTACGACGACTGTTCACGCGTCGGACGGTACTGGTATCGACCGTTTCTGTCACGGTCGCCAGCGCGGACAGCGGCAGCGCGCGGCCCTGATATTGATACACCGGCATGGCGTCGAGGGCGTCCGGTTTTGTGTCGGTACCGTCTTGGCTAAATAAGTACATATCAATCTTATCGTCGCCCTGGAAAAACTCACCCACAAAGGCACCGTCGGTTAATGCCGCGACCGCGTAACCCAGACTCTGTGCGTCCAAATCCAGTTCTGCCAAACGGGCGAAATCAGGGTGTATTTCCAGCAGTGGCTGCTGCAGCGTCAGCGAACCTGGCGAACTCTGAATCCGGGGGTTGTCAAACACCGCTTCAGCGCGGGTATAAATGGCTCGGGCTGCGTTATAAACCTCCGCCAAATCCGTGCCACCCACATCAACATTAATACTGCGGGTACCGCCGTCATTGCTGCTGATGATGGATCCTTTGGTGGCGAATGCGCGCATACCCGGATAACGCTCATAAACCTCGGTTATCGCATTCATGAGCTCTTCAATCCGATCGGCATCGCGGGTTTCAGCGATGATCCGCAAATTGGTCGGCGACACGCTGTAACTGATCGTTTTTAACGCCGGTATGGTTAACCCGTCGGGGCTGGTGACCTGTTGTTGTTCGGTGGTTAAGGCCGGATCGAAAATCGCGCGGATCTCATCGCCGATCGCCGACATGGTTTGTAGGTTGTAACCCGGCGGCGCGTTCATTGACGCAAAGGTCTTGGCTTCTTCTCCTTCGGGCAGGTATTCGGCCGGCGGTGTCAGTAGCCACCACACCCCGACCACCAACGCAAAGGTACCGGCAACGGTAACAACCTGACGTTTACGGCTGGCGAGCGTGCGATCGGCGAGCTTACCGACACCGGACAACAACCGATCGGTGACCTTGGTTTTAGCCCGCGCCGGGAAATAAGCCGACAGTAGCGGCACCAGGGTAACCGACACCAACATCGACGCAATGATGGCCGAGGAAATGGCTATCGCAATGTCGGAGTACAACTGACCGGCTTCCTGCACAATAAATAAAATCGGTAAAAACACCATCACGGTGGTCAGTGTCGACGCCAGCACCGCTGTCCATACGCGTTGTACACCCAATACCGCGGCCTGTTTTGGCTTGGCGCCTTTTTGCCGTTCCAGTTCGATGCTTTCCAGCACCACAATGGTGTTATCGAGGGTCATGCCAATTGCAAAGGCAATTCCCGCGAGGGAGATAACATTAATGGTACGATCCAGTAACAGCAGGCCAATAAAACCAGCCAGGGTACAGATGGGAATCCCCACCACGGCAATGGCTGTTGCCCGTCCGGAGCGCATTAGCCCGTACATTACTAAGGTGGCAAACACCGCACCCAGGGCGAGGTTAAACAACACGTTCTGAATGGAAGCTTCGACGTAACGCACGTCATCGGAATTGAGCACGATGTGCATACCAGCGGGCTTTAACAGCTCTTCATTGATGCGCTCAACTTCAGCCAACATGGCGTACTTAATATCAATGACGTTGGAGCCGGACTCCCGCTTTACCTGCAGGCTCAACACCTGTTCGTCTTTAAACCACGACTCGCTGTTGGTTTCGAAATGATTGAGATCGATGCGGGCGATATCATCCAGCCGCACCAGTTTGTCACCGTCGCGGGCGATAATGGTTTGCTGCATCTCTTCAATGGTGTCAAAACGACCAACGGTTCGCAGCAGATAACGACGTTTATTTTGTTCCAGCTCGCCGGCCGAGGTATCCGCATTACGAGTCTGCAATGCCCGTTGCACGTCGGAAACGGTCAAACCATGATTGCTGAGCGCTTGTCGATCCAGTTGAATGCGAACCTGTCGTTGGGCACCGCCGCTGACTTCCACCTGCGACACCCCGGCAACTGAGGACATGCGTGGCCGCACATTGTCTTCGATGTAATCACGCATCCGTACCATGTCGATATTTTTGGGATTGCCGGGTAGGGGAGCGACCCGAAAGTACATAAACGCGTTGCTGGAGAAGGAAGCGGCATAAATTCTCGGTTGATCGACATTGTCAGGATAATTTGGAACCTGACTTAATGCATTGTTAACCAGTATTAATGTTTCTGTAACGTCAATTCCGAACGGAAAATCCAGTTCGATGGACGCCTGACCATTACTGGCTCTGCTTTCCATGCGCTGCAGGTTGGGTACGGTGCGCAGATACTCTTCCTGCTCAACCAGGATTTCTTTTTCGATATCCTGCGGGGTTGCCCCCGGCCAGGACGTTTGTACCGAGATGGTTCTGACTTCCAAGTCCGGTATCATCTGCACCGGGATCTTCAATGCTGCAGCAAGGCCCATCAAGCACAGGATCAATACCGCCACGATGGTAACGTGCTTGTGCCGGATCAAGGCTTCAATCATAGTCGTTGCTCTCCGTCAGCTGCAGCACTTCGCCGTCGGTTAACGATTCATTACCGCGCACCACCACGCGGGTATCAGCCGACAAGCCGTCGGCGCGGACAACAACCCAGCCGTTAAAGCGTTCACCGAGTTCAACCAGCTGTTCGCGGGCAAGCCATTGTTGGTTTTCACGGCGGGCAATCCAAACCGAAGTACGGCCGTCGCTGTAGCGAATTACCGCATCCTGAGGCACAGTTAAGTGCGGCTTTTTGCTGCGAATCGCCACGTCGGCCGTGACAGCCGCGCCAACGGTCAGTGGTTCAGTGCGCTGCGGCGTAAGGCGGAGCAAGAAGGTACGGGCGTTATCCGACAAATAGGGGACCTTAGTCGCAATGGTTGCAGGCATACGCTGATCCGAGCCGTAACGCACAGCGACTTCCGTGCTGTCATCAATTTGCTCGAGATAGCGCTGGGCAAGGTAAGCGTCTACATAGACTTGACCCGTTTCGACCAAGCGAAAGGCGACCTGATCCTGATTGACCCATTCACCTTGGTCAACGTGCCGTTCAGCCACGACGCCCGAAAACGGCGCACGCAGTTGATGGTAGTCTCGCTCTACTTCTCGCTCGCTCAGTAACGCCTGGTACTCGGCCAACTTGGCGCGGGCCACTGCCAATGCAGCACGCGCGCGGCGTAATTCACTCTGAGCAACAAACTGAGTTTCGGCCAGCGACTCCAGTTCGGCTACCTGCTGCTGTTCATCAGCCACAGTGGCCTCGGCGGCGTCACGCTGAGCTTCCAATGATTTAATGGCGGCATTGATCTGACGACTGTCTAAGCGGGCTATCACGTCGCCGGCGCGCACCTGGGCGCCGACATCGAGCTGAAACTGCTGTAACCGGCCACCGGTACCAAAACTGATATCACTGATGTTACGGGCATTGACGGTAGCAGGAACGGACAACGCCTGGATACTGTGTTGGCGCTTAGCCTTTATCACATCGACCTTGGTCTGCGCAGCGGTATTGGGCGCGGCGAGCAGGGTACCCAGAACGGCAGACAGCATCAGAGAACGACAAAAGTTTTGCATAAAAACGACTTCGGTTAAGGACTAACTGAGTGATTCTTACGCAATCATTGCGCCGTTGGTTTATTCTGTTATTCGCTTAACTATAACCAACGGCGCGTCTACGGGGGGTGTTATGCAAGTTCCGCGATTTGTGCCTGCGCTTGTGAGAGACCCTGAGCACGGGCTTCGTCACCCATGTTCAAGCCTTCGGCGCGAACCACTTCCACGTCGGTAATGCCGATAAAGCCCAGAGCTGTTTTCAGATACGCTTCCTGGTGATCCAGCGCTGCTGCTTCACCTTGCGAATAAACACCGCCGCGTCCTGACGCCAGGTACGCCTTTTTACCGGTTAATAAACCTTCAGGACCGTTCTCGGTATAACGGAACGTCACGCCGGCCTGCAACACGCGGTCCAGCCATGCTTTCAGTTGAGTTGGAATGGTAAAATTGTACATCGGAGCACCAATCACCACGACGTCCGCGGCCTGCAGTTCTGCCACCAGTTCGTTGATCAGTGGCTTATCTTCTGCCAGCAATTCTTCGGCCTGCAAATGAGGTACCGGGTTACTGACTAAATCGCGATAGGTTACTTCGACGTCATCGCCTTGTTGCGTTAATTTGGCGACGATGTCCTTGCTCAGCTGACGGCTGACCGACTGTTCAATAAAAATACCGGAATCTAAGTGTAAAACCTTCATAGTAAACCTCCGAAGTTGATAGACGTTGTCAGTATATTTGTTCCGTAAACAATAAAAAGTAGCTATTATGGGAACCTATGTTCCATATTTAGAACGTCTATCATTATGTCACTGCCGGATATCGCCAATTACTACCTGTTTGCCAAAACCGTACGTGCAGGCAGCATCAATGAAGCCTCTCGTGAACTGGAGTTGCCAAAATCAACCATCAGCCGACGGCTGACACAGCTCGAGGAGGAGCAGGGCGTACGGCTGGTTAACCGCAGTCGGCAGGGGTTACGGCTAACCGATGTCGGTGAAGCGTTTTTGGTGCACTGCGAGGCGCTGGTGGATGCCGCGGAGTCTGCACAGCAGGTCACCCAACGCTTACTGGAAAAGCCCCGTGGCCGGGTCAACGTCAGTGCCCCTTATGCGATCAGTCAAAGTCTGCTGGTACAGGTGTTGCCGCAATTCATGACCCTGTACCCGGAAATTCAACTGAACCTGATGGTGACCAATCGTCCCGTTAATTTACTGGATGAAAACGTGGATCTGGCGTTGCGGGTAAGGCCACAGATCGAAGATTCGTCACTGATTGCGCGACCATTGAGCCATGCGCCATCAACCTTATTTGCGGCACCGCGCCTGTTGGCGGCAGCACCGGTAGAGACACCCGATGACTTGCTTCAGCATCCACAACTGAGCCTGCATTACACCAGTGGACGTTACCGCTACGAACTGACGCATGCAGACGGTGCAACTCGACAGTTGTCGTTTCAACCCAAACTCATCAGCGACGACATGATTTTATTACGAGAAGCCGCCATTCAGGCGCAGGGTATTGTCGCGTTACCCAATTATCTGTGCCAACAAGCGGTGGCGGAAGGTCAGTTACAACAGCTATTACCTGAGTGGCAATTACCGATCGGCATCATGCACATGACGTATCCACACCGACGCGGATTAAAGCCGGCCGTACGCGTATTGATTGATTTTCTGGCCGAAAAACTCCCGGAAGTTGCACAGCGCGCGTTTTAAATTGTGAGTGCTAACAGCTCTCAATAATGATTTATACCATGCATTTAACATAATATACATTATACGCAATTAGGTTTTAGAAGGATTTGGTCGGTGTTCTGCCGATTTCTGGTAGAATGCGACCTATAGTGATTTATGGACTATCGATTTTAGGAACCAAACCAATATGCAACTATCGCCGCAGGCGCTGCGCCCAGACACTGAGGTATGGCTACAACAACGACCGGCTGAATGTGAAGAACGTTTATTAGTCGGCCAACAACGCGCACTGGATGCGCTCACACAATCGATGCGTCAGCGTGGCTGTTACGCCAACGTGTTTGCGGTTATCCCTGCGGGATTACAAAAGCAGTACGTACTGGACGAATATTTCCACGACCATCAGTGGCAACACAGCCGTTGGTATGACTGGTTGTATCTGGCCGATCCGGCGGATGCGTTACGGCCGTTATGTGTGAATGTTCCGTCCGGTAGCGCGGCTGAAGTGATGCAGGCGATTCTGCAGTACATTCAAACCGAGGTTGCTGAACGCGAGGCGTTACATGCGAAAATCATCAGTCAGTTTGATACGCCGAAACTGCGCGATTACATGCAACGTATTGCCGATAAAACCGCAGACGATTTCGGTAGTGATCAACTGGCCTCCGTGATTGTTGGACATCAGCACCCTGCTCCGTTTTATTTGTGTGATCGGGTGACAGAAACCCGTTTGTTTGGGCAAATCGGTGCACAGTCGATAGAAGGCACCGTGCGTTCCGATCTGCACCTTATCGAAGCCGGCTTAATTCATCAGGCCAATGGCGGCGTGTTGGCGCTGGAAGTTCATCAGTTGCTGGAAAATCTGGAATTGTGGCGACGCTTAAAAAACATTCTGTTGAGCGGTGTGTTTGAGTGGCCACAACCGTCACCAGACAGCGGTACGGCTTATTTTTATCGGCCTCAGCCGGTACCTATCGATATTAAAATTGTGCTGCTTGGCAACCGTAATGAGTACGGTCAGTTGCGGGATTACGACGAGGATTTTGACCATCTGTTTCCATTTTTAGCGGATTTTCACCGTGATTTTCCGTTATATCGCGAGCCAGTTACGGATTACTTCCGTTACTTGCAATTTGTCTGGCAGCAAGCCGATGTGTTACCGCTGGCCGACTCCGGCTATGCCGCGGTACTACGAGCCAGTGCCCGGCGTACCGAATTTCAGCAGGAGTTGAGCCTCGACACCATCTATCTGTTACAACTGCTGCGTGAAGCCAACGACATCGCTGCGCAAAATGCTAAAACGCAAATCGACGAGCACTCCATCGAACAGGTGCTGGAACGTCAGCGCACTCGTGAAGGTCAACTGGCCGAAATGAGCCGCCGTAGCATCATCGAAAAACAAGTACGAATTGATACCGACGGCGAAGTGGTTGGCCAGGTAAACGGCCTTACCGTGATTACCGTCGGCGGTACTGAGTTCGGCGAACCGTCACGCATTACCGCCACCATTCATTACGGCGACGGCGACATCATCGACATCGAACGTAAGTCTGAGATGTCTGGCAACATCCACACCAAAGGGGTGATGATCCTAAGCGCCTACCTCGCCCATCAGTTTGCCCGCCATGAACCCATGTCGGTATCCGCAACGGTGGTGTTTGAGCAGTCCTATTTTGAGGTGGACGGCGACAGTGCCTCCATGGCGGAACTGTGTTGCTTAATTTCAGCACTAGCCGAAACCCCGTTGACGCAATCGCTGGCGATTACCGGCGCGATGGATCAGTTCGGTAACGTGCAAGCCATTGGTGCAGTTAACGAAAAAATCGAAGGCTATTTCGCACTCTGCAAGGAACGCGGTTTAACCGGTGAGCATGGTGTGATCATTCCGGCCTCAAACCAGGCGCAGCTCAACCTGGCACCGGAAATCATCGAAGCGGTTGAGCACGGCAAATTCTCCGTTCACACCGTTGAACACGTCGAAGAAGCACTGGAGCTGTTAACCGGGGTCAGTAAAAACGAATTGTTTGACCGCGTGCGCGGACACATTCACGATCCTGACGAGCAGCAAAGAAAGCCTTGGTGGAAGCGATTGTTTGACTAATCGGAGTTGTTTGGCGTACAGCTGTACGCTAAACTCCCTGCAGTCAATTTCGTACTCACTAACCAAAAAGGTTGTTATGAATCAATCCAGTTTTTCGCGTCAAGACTTAATTGATTGCAGCGAAGGTAAACTCTTTGGCGAAGGCAACAGTCGTCTGCCCGCTCCTAACATGTTAATGATGGACCGCATCGTTAATATCACCGCCGATGGTGGCGAGTTTGGTAAAGGTTTTATTCACGCCGAGCTCGATATCAATCCAGATTTGTGGTTCTTCGATTGCCATTTTAAAGGCGACCCGGTGATGCCTGGCTGTCTCGGACTGGACGCGATGTGGCAGTTGGTCGGTTTTTACCTGGGTTGGTCCGGTGGTCCTGGCCGCGGTCGTGCACTGGGTGTTGGTGAAGTTAAATTTACCGGACAAATCTTACCGGAGCACAAAAAGGTCAGCTATTACATTGACATGACCCGTGTTATCAAGCGCAAATTGTTTATGGGCGTCGGCAATGGCCGTGTTGAGGTTGATGGCCGCCCTATTTACACAGCGAAAGATTTGAAAGTCGGATTGTTTACGGACACCACCACGTTTTAATCGACGCCTTACGAGAAAACGCCGGAACCCTGTTGGGTTGCCGGCGTTTTTTTTATTCATCAGCTAGCTAATATGATATGTGACAAATCAGCGGAACAAGCCGGTATTTCGTGCCTCCATTGCATCACGCCATCCTCCTAGCCACTGGGAGCGAATGTCATCTTGGGTTTGATACGGACAGTTATCTTTCGAACGTCCAGATAATCCGGCTTTATAGCCTTGAGTGTGGGCTCTTTCAAAGCGATCACGCTTTTGTCTTTTCATAGAACTACCCCTTCGCCTGTTGTTCACAGATTATTTTAAGATTATCGGAGAGCGTTTTTGTTGCCCTCATTACTATTGATAGTCTGATTGGCGGAGAGTTCAATCGAAAAAAGTAACACAGCCAACTTGAAAAACGATAAAGAGTTGAAACTGTGTTACTTTTTTATGATGATTTTATTATGATTTTTTGATCTTTTGAGCCGTCTTACGGCGGCTAAAGGTTATAAGCGAGCCCAACAATGCGAGCACACCCAATGAGCCACTACCAAAGGCCGCGCCGCTACGCTCAATCTTATTTTCCTCTTCACGACAGTTATTCAACTCACCGTCAATTGGGTTGAGTTTGATCGCTACCGCCACTTCGCGCGTTTGCGTTTCACCGTCGCCGTCGACGTACTCTTCGGTCTTCAGTGCCGTTGCCAGCACCTCACCTGAGTCGGTTACATCATTGGCTTCAACGATAAAGTACTGGCTGTCACAGGACACCGCGTCGTTCAGGTTAATGAACTCAGGGTTTTCTGCCGTTGTGTCATACCAAAAACCAACCCGACGGCGCACGGTTGATAAGGTCGCTTCGATTTCACCGGTGCCGACAACGATGCCGTTTTCATTAATGGCGTTCGGTACGGTTGACGAGCCGGAGAAAAAGCCCGGCAATAACGTCAACGGTTCATCGTCAGTCGCTTCCAGATCGTAGACAAAGGCCGTGTTGCGCAGATTACCGGCGCGGTTTTCAACCAGATAACCGATGGCTTTATTGCTGTCATTGATGTCCGTTGCCGCACCCCAGAAATAGTCAGCACTTTCGGTAACCGGCAAGGCTTCGCTGTTTTCAAAAATAGCCGGCATACGGATGGCGCCGCGCTCAGGGTGATAAGTCCAGCTTTGTCCTACCGCGATGCCGTTGTTATTAACGGCCAGTGCGTAACTGGAGAAGTCGCGCTGATCTTCTTCGTCGCGCTCCTGTAAGGTACCCAGTTCGGTGGCACTGATCACTTCACCGTTGTTATCCAACTGCCAGAGGTAACCACGAATGTCGTAAATTGAGCGGCGCGCGGCATAATTGCTGTTTGAATAAAATGACGGGGCAATGTTGTTTGCGCGCTGATTGTAGAGTTCCAGCCAAATCCCGTGTGCACAGGCCTTGGTCGGACGGGTTACGACCGTGTCCGGATCCTCTGGGGTACAAGAAGCAATTCGCTCTTCAGCAAAAGGGCTGAGCGCGACGCTGGCATAACCGGCCGCCAGACCTGAGTCGTTAACGTCCATAATCGCGCTTTCACCACCGAGTTCCGCCGTTTCTGGCGGCTCGATAATGCTGCGTTGGCCATCACGCAGCCAAACACCACGACTGATAAAGTCGCGCAGGTAAAACGTTAAGGTCACTTCCTCGCCTTCAGAATCGGTGAAGGTGTATTCGGTCGGTGAGAATGATCCGGTGCTACTGCCTACCGCCGCATTGCTGCTATTGATGTCATACAAAAAGCTGTCGGTGCTCAGGTCCTGCGTATCACCAAGTAACGGCACCGTTTGAGTAACTCCATCATAAAGATAGGCGGCGTTTAAACCGATTTGAATTTGTTGCAGGTTATTGTTGGCATTCACCGCAACGTTGTTAATGATGTACTCATATTGTTCCGGCGTTAAGGTATCCACCTCATCGATATCGGTAATGCCTGCGTTCGCCAGCACTGAGGCTGAAACCTGACTGAGATCGATATCGACTGCGGTCGGAAACCGCGAAATACCCACCACAAAGCCCTGCTCGTTCATTGCCTTTGGAAAGCTGCCGCGATAATTTTCCGCAGTCGGAAGCTCTTCAATCTGGAATAAGTCGGCCTGCGCGGCCATACTCATCGACGCCAAAATTGCTGCGCTTAACCCTTTAAGTGCAAATTGTTTCATCATTAACTAACTACTCTGTTTTGATAAGTTTTCAAGCTCTTCCCAGCGCTCAAGCAAAGCCATGATGGTTTCTTCTAACTCGGCTGCTTGTTGCATCACAGGCTCTGTCACCTCGATGGGCTGATTAAAGAACTCCGGATCATTCAGTTGTTGTTGAACGTGTTCTAGCTGTTGTTCTTTTTCTTCGATCGCCGCCGGCAAACCGTCCAGCTCTCGTTGCAGTTTGTAGGATAACTTTTTCTGACGTTTTGCAGAACCCTTATCAGCCAAACTTGTGCTTTGTGACTGTTTTGGGGTCGGTTTGGTTCCTTCCGCGGTCGATTTTGTTGTCGATTGCGCCGCAAGATAATGTTCCAGCTCGGTGAAACCACCAATGATTTCAGTGATCTTACCGCTACCTTCAAACAGCAACACGGAGGTGGCTGTATTGTCAACGAATTCACGGTCGTGACTGACCAACAATACCGTGCCCTGGTACTCGGCGATGATCTGCTCAAGCAATTCGAGGGTTTCAATGTCCAGATCGTTGGTCGGTTCGTCCAATACCAGCAGGTTGCTGGGTTTCAGCATAATCTTGGCCAGTAAGGCCCGATTACGCTCGCCGCCGGACAACGCCGAAACCGGCGTCCGCGCCTGCTTGGGTGAAAACAGAAAGTCCTGCAGGTAACTTAAGATATGCCGTGGCCGGCCCTGGAACACGATGTCCTGTTTACCGTCACCAACGTTGTCCATCACTGACTTGTTCGGATCCAACTGCGAGCGGTGCTGATCGAAATAAGCCACCTCGAGGTTGGTGCCTAGCTTAACGTTACCGCTGTCGACCGTCTGCTCTCCCAAAATGACTTTTATCAGCGTACTTTTGCCGCAGCCGTTCGGGCCAACAAAGGCGACTTTGTCACCGCGCTGCAACAGCAGGTCTAGGTTGTTAATCACGCATTTCTCAGCAAAGCTCAGGTTCATGCCCTCGCCTTCGAACACCCGCTTACCCGAGCGCCCTGCTTCGTTAACCCGCAAGTTTGCCTGGCCTTGCAATTCGCGTCGTTGCTGACGTTGCTTACGCAAATCCTGTAACGCCCGCACCCGTCCTTCATTACGGGTACGGCGGGCTTTAATGCCCTGCCGGATCCAGACTTCCTCGGCCGCGAGCTTTTTGTCGAACTCGGCATTTTGCGCCGCTTCAACCTCCAGCAGCTCCTGTTTTTTCTGCAAATAACGGTCATAATCGCCCGGGTAGCTGTGCAGCTGGCCGCGATCAAGATCGATAATACGGGTTGCCAGATGGCGGATGAAGGCACGGTCGTGACTGATGAATAACACCGCCCCCTTAAAGTCTTTAATTTGCTCTTCCAGCCAGCGCACCATATCGATATCAAGGTGGTTGGTCGGCTCGTCCAGCAGCAACACATCCGGATCAACCACCAGCGCCCGCGCCAATGCCACGCGTCGTAACCAACCGCCGGAAAGCTCGGCCATCGAGGTATCCGCCGGTAGCGAGAGTTTGGTCAGAACCTGCTCGATGCGGGTTTCCATTTGCCAGCCGTTAAGCGCATCAATCTTCGCCTGCAAGACGTCCATTTCGTTCAGCAACGCATCCGAGGTATTGGCACCCATTTGCTGTGACAGCTCATGATAACGGGCCAGCAAGCGGCCGCTTTCCGCCAGCGCTTCGGCTACATAGTCATAGACCCGCTGCGGCGACTGTGCCGGCGGGTCCTGAGGCAATCGGGTGACTACCGTATCGCCAACGTATTGCACCTGACCATCGTCCAGTGCCACTTGTTGGTCGATCACTTTTAATAAGGTTGATTTACCAGCGCCGTTGCGTCCTACCAGACACACCCGCTCACCCGGCTCCAGTACAAAATTAACGTGATCCAATATCGCGTCGGCGCCGAACGCTAGCTGTGCGTCCTGAACCCGTAATAAATTCATAAATTGATAAACTCCAGCAGTTGCTGCTGATCAAACGGCCAGCGCAACTCATTATCCTGTTGGTCTTTAAGGACTGGCACCAGCCAGCCATATTCCTGTTGCAGATCCGCATCCGATTCGATATCCACCACCGTTAACTCCAGTGGTTCGTCAATATCCAGCCCATACAATAATTGCAGGGCCTGAGTGCACAACGGACAATGTGACTTTGTCAGTAGGTAATACATAAGCGGTTAAATACGCGAAATAATAAAGTAGTGATGAATGCCTTTATGGCGCTTAAAGTCTTCCGGAATCGACGCCTGTGTCTGGTCGTTGACGCTGAAGCCAGCCTTTTCCAGGCCAGCCTCGTCGATGACAAACTTGCGGCGATTATTGGAAAACAGGATAACACCGTCTTCGGTTAACAGCCGCGCTGCGGTCTTAATTAAACCGACATGATCGCGCTGAATGTCCAGTGTACCTTCCATTCGTTTTGAGTTACTAAAGGTCGGCGGATCCAGAAAAATCACATCAAACGGCTCGATGTCGCGGTTGTCCCGCAACCAGTTAAAGCAATCGGCCTGGATAAACTGATGCTGTCGGCCGCGCAGACCGTTCAGATCAAAGTTGCGCTTACCCCACTGCAGATAGGTTTTCGACATATCCACCGACACCACTCGATTAGCACCGCCTAACGCCGCCTGCACCGATGCTGAGCAGGTGTAAGCAAACAGGTTCAGCACATCCAGCCCCTGACACTTATCAAACAACTCTTTGCGCACCAGACGGTGATCAAGAAACAGCCCGGTATCCAGGTAGTCCGTCAGGTTCACTTCGAACAAGGCCTGATACTCGCGTATCGACAGGGTCACGCTTTCACTGCGTTCATTACGCTTTTGGTACTGCTGACTGCCAGCCTGACGTTGGCGCACCTTTAAAATGATGTTTTCTTCAGCAAACGGCAGCACATCACTGATGGTTTCCAGTAAGTGCCAAAGTCGGTCGCGGGCGACGCCTTCCGGAATGGTCTTCGGTGGTGCGTATTCCTGCACCACCAGGTAGTCTCCGTACACGTCAATTGCGGCGTTATAATCGGGTAAGTCAGCATCATACAAACGCCAGCCTTCAACGCCCTCTTTGGCCGCCCATTTACTCAGCTTCTGGTGGTTCTTTTTGAGCCGGTTGGCAATGTCGTTACCCTGATTTTCGGTAAATTCTGGTTGCTCTTTGGTTAAGTCATAGTTGGCTAAAGTGACATCCAAAGCACCATTAAGTAATTTATATTTTTTGCTGCTGCGCAGTTTAAGACGCTTCAAGAGGCTTTCGTCACCGGCTAAAATGCCCACCTGCCAGCCGCTAAAATGGGCTTTTAACTGGCGTCCGAAACGACGATATAACAGCAGCGTTTCGACTTCTTCACCCAATCGTTCACCATACGGTGGATTGGTCACCAGTAACCCGGCCTCTGCGGGAGCCTCTGCATCCAGCGCATCGCAGGCTTCAAACTCGACGATCTGATTGAGCAGCGCTCGCTTGGCATTACCGCGCGCGGCATCAATCAACCGCGGGCTACTGTCAGTGCCTTTGATGACCCCGGTAAAACTCGCCCGAGCTTGTTTAAAGCGTTGTTCTGCCTGCTCCAACAATTCGTGCCAGAGCGATGGCTGATGCCCCTGCCAGTGCAGAAAGCCCCAATGAGCGCGGCCCAGTCCCGGAGCACAATCCAACGCCATCAGCGCCGCTTCGATCACTAAGGTACCGGAACCACAAAACGGGTCATAAAAATTGAACGTCGGCTGCTGCAATTGCTCGCTAATACCAGCACGGTACAGCACAGCAGCCGCGAGGTTTTCACGCAACGGTGCCTCCCCCTGCTGCTGACGGTAACCGCGTCGATGCAGGCTGTCACCACTAAAATCCAGTGACCACACCAGTTCGCCTTTGTGCAACCGTGCTGCAATGCGAATATCCGGGTGCTGTTTATCAACGTTAGGACGACCCAGTCCGCGCGCTTTAAAGTAATCGACGATGCCGTCCTTCACCACCTGCGCACCAAACTGACTGTGGCGGATTTCATCACTGTGACCGTTAAAGTCGACCACCAGCGTGGCTGAGGACGTCATGACTTGCTGCCAGTCATATTGCGTTATCACGGCCTGAATATCGGCAGCCGTTGTGACCTCGGCTTTGCCCAGTTGCAACAGCACGCGGCTTGCTAACCGCGACCAGAGCGCCACGGTGTACGCCTGTTGCAGCGATGCTGTTATCTGACAACCGGCCATGGTTTGTTTTACGTCCTCAATGCCGAGCCTCTGTAACTCGTCAAACAACAGTGGTTCTATGCCTTTGGCACACGCAATAAAATAGGTTTGCATCAAAATTAGCTAATCTCTTTTCTTAGGAATAAATCGCTTGTGATTATACAGAATGGCGGCGGTGGTGTCTGTATTCATCCACCTTTGTTGAGGAAGTAGACGATTTGTTTGCTATTTAAGCAAACGCGTCATAATCGTGAAATAATACTTGCGTAAAGGCTCAAACGCCCTTAGTATGCATCTCACTCGGACGCGGGGTGGAGCAGTCTGGTAGCTCGTCGGGCTCATAACCCGAAGGTCGTAGGTTCAAATCCTGCCCCCGCAACCACTTCCGAGGCCTTCCAAAGAAGACTTCCTGATAAACATTCAAACTGACCTTTTAACCACAAAACCGTTGTTTCTTGAATACTTAGCGTCTGTGAACTATCAACCGGCTCGTGACACTTATGCCAGTTTGGTATTCCACTGCTTTTGTGCCGCGGTGGCAAGATCGATGGTGGCAGGCAATAAGCGGTTATTCAGCACTTTCATCACCTGAAACTGGCGCAAGGTTTTA
The DNA here is from genome assembly GCF_003987185.1 of Idiomarina aquatica. GTDB lineage: Bacteria > Pseudomonadota > Gammaproteobacteria > Enterobacterales > Alteromonadaceae > Idiomarina > Idiomarina aquatica. Next base: position 527,047 of record NZ_PIPS01000002.1, read on the forward strand.
ATCGCCGATACCTGCATGCGCTTACTCAACAGCATACAGCTGGCAAACTCGTCATCCATTTCGAGAATTAAAAACAAGCCTTGATCAAAGCCTGAGTTTAGCTCACACAACTGTCGTTGTTGTGGCCACTGTTCCAGATCAGATTTTTGGAAGTGCCAGCTTTGTGGCATTTGCGGACAGCCAAAACGACAAAAACCCAAGGCACACAATGCCGCTTTGTGGGGTTCTACCGGTAAAGCGTCCTGATGGTAGGACTGCAGAAACTCTAACACCTGTTGATAGGCATTGGCGTCTTCAACGTCAAAGCCTTGTTGCGAAAAACCGATATTAACCAGTTGTTGCGGTTTATACGGCAGCACCAGCGGCTCACCGTCGCCGGTGTCGATTGCCAACTGTTTTTGTTCCGGGTTATAACACCAGAACCACTGCGCTGAATCTCGCAAAATCAATCCTTTGTTAATTATTGTTAGAGTTAGAATTGGTCAGATAAAATACTAAAAGCGCGGCGCGCTTACAAGTGTTAATTGTAATACGCGCTCACAACTGTTCAACAATCTCTTTAACCAGCTTCGGTCCGTGATAGATAAACCCGGTATAAACCTGCACCAGGTTCGCACCGGCTGCCAGCTTCTCTTTTGCCGCAGTGGCCGAATCAATACCGCCGACACCAATGATTGGCAGTTCATCGCGTAGATGTTGACGCAGTAACTTAATCACCCGGGTACTGGCTGATTTTACCGGAGGACCACTCAAACCGCCCGCTTCCTGAGCGAGTTTCTGATCCTGTAAACCATCCCGCGAAAGCGTGGTATTGGTTGCTATCACACCGTCAATGCCTTGCTGATTAAACGCTTCGGCCATGGTGATGACCTCTTCGTCACTCAGATCCGGTGCGATCTTCACCACGATAGGAACATAGTTCCCGTGAACTTCCGACAATTCAGACTGGCGCTGCTTGAGTCCTGCCAACAGCGAATTCAGTGCATCGCCGTGCTGGAAGTTACGCAGTCCCGGTGTGTTTGGTGAGGAAATGTTGATGGTGACATAGTCCGCCAGTGCATACACCTTGTCCAGACACTGCAGATAGTCGTCCAGCGCGTCCGCTTCTTCGGTGGTTTTGTTTTTACCGATATTGATGCCGAGCACACCGTTAAAACCCTTAGCGCGCGCGGCCTGTACCTGCTCGACCAGCGCTTCAACACCGTCGTTGTTAAAGCCCATGCGGTTGATGATGGCTTCATCCGCCGTCAGCCGGAACAAACGAGGTTTCGGATTACCGGGCTGTGGTCGCGGTGTTACCGTCCCCACTTCGATAAAGCCAAAGCCCATTTGGCTAAAGGCATGGATACAACGCGCATTCTTGTCTAAGCCAGCGGCAAGCCCGACCGGATTATCAAAGGTTAGCCCCATTACCGTGACCGGTTTCGACGGCAACCGTTGCCGCCAAAACAGCGACAACGGAGTACGGCTAAAGCGCCGCAGCGCGCCCAGAATTAAATCGTGCGAGCGCTCTGCGTCTTGCTTAAATAACCAGCTTCTGATGACCGAATACACTATCCGATCACCTTAGGCGCGCAGTTGTGACTTAACAGCATCAGTTCCCGCAGTGCCACTGAGAACTTAGCAAACTCATGGCTCTTCGTGGTACGGAAATCTGACAGCATGCTCTGCCAACGTTGCAACAGCACTTCGTTCTGCTCCATCCACTCTTGTAAACGAGCTTCCGGTGCACTGTCCTGTGAGGTCGATTTCAACACCACCAGCGTCAATGAACGCTGCTGCCAGTCCAGCTCTTCGCGGAACGCCGCCCGAGCCAGTGCCTGCCAATGGTTGGCCACCGGCTGCGCGTTGATTTGGTTCAGGAACCAGTGCAGATTCAACTTCGCACCCAGGAAGAAGTACAAGCGACCTACCGTATCAAAGGCTTGCTCGGTGTCATGGGCAATTTCCGCCACGTCCATGGCCGAGAAGACCGTGCTCAGACAAGCAACTTGCTTCGCGATCTTGGCCGGATAACCAAGCTCTTCGTATTTGCTGGCGGTTTCACGCAGCACATTGGCCTCATCGTCGGTCATGTAGTTCAGGCAATTTTCACGCAAGTCATCAAACGCCGGCATGTAGAACGCTAAGTGTTCCTGAATGCTGTGCAACGATGGATTGCGGTGGCGCAGGAACCAGCGCGTGGCGCGACGAACCATACGGCGCAGCTGGAATAAAATCTCGTTCTGAGATTCGGCCGGCACCTTGTTGTTCAGCGCTTCGATCTGCTCCCACAGTTCTTCGACCCGGAAGCACTCGCGCGCGACCACGTAAGCGGTGGCAATTTCAGCAACTGTTGCACCGGTTGCTTCCTGCTTACGCAGCACGAAGTTTGGTCCCATATCGTTAACGATATTGTTCGCCAGTTTAGTGGCGATGATCTGACCTTTCAGTGGGTGCGACTCCATTGCCTCGGCAAAGCGTTCACGCAATGGTTTCGGGAACGAATCGAACAGTTCACGCGAGTGATAAGGATCTTCTGTGATCTCGTCCGTGATTAACTGTTCTTTCAAGACCATCTTGCCGTACGCGGTGATTACCGACAGCTCCGGACGCGTTAAGCCTTTGTTGGCCGCCTGACGTTCTGCCAGTTCATCGTCACTGGGTAAAAACTCCAGCGAACGGTTCAACGAACCCTGACGCTCCAACTCATGAATAAAGCGCTGCAGTTCTTTGATCTGATCCGCGCCACGCAGAGCGGTAACCGAAATCGACTGAGTCTGACGGTTACAGTCATCCAGTACAATTTCAGCCACTTCTTCGGTCATGTCATAAAGTAATTGGTCACGCTGCTTCTTGGTTAAGTCGCCGCTGTTGACCAAACCATTCAGCAGGATCTTAATGTTGACCTCGTTATCCGAGCAGTCAACACCACCCACGTTATCAACGAAGTCGGTATTGATGCGGCCGCCCTTCTGTGCGAACTCAATCCGGCCTAATTGGGTAAAGCCAAGGTTACCGCCCTCGCCCACAACTTTGGCATTGAGCTCAGAGCCGTTAACACGCAACGCGTCATTGGCGCGGTCGCCAACATCCGAATCGGTTTCCTGTTTGCCCTTCACATAAGTACCGATACCACCGTTCCAAATCAGGTCGACCTTCATGGTCAGACAGGCTTTGATCAGCTCATTTGGGGTCATCGATTTCTTCTGTGAACCAAGCATTTGCTTCATTTCAGGGCTCAGTTCAATGGCCTTGGCGCTGCGGTTGAAAATACCGCCGCCTTTCGAAATCAGCTCTTTATTGTAGTCTTCCCAGCTTGAACGCGGCATCTTAAACAGGCGCTCGCGCTCTTTCCAGGAGCTGGCAGCATCCGGGTTCGGGTCAATAAAGATGTGCAGATGGTTAAACGCCGCCTGCAACCGGATGTGTTTTGACAACAACATACCGTTACCAAATACGTCGCCACCCATGTCACCGATGGCCACGCAGGTAAAGTCGGTGGTTTGACAGTCGATGCCCATCTCACGGAAGTGGCGTTTTACCGACTCCCAGGCACCGCGGGCGGTAATGCCCATTTTCTTATGGTCGTAACCAACCGAACCACCAGACGCGAACGCATCACCCAGCCAGAAATTGTATTCCGCTGAAATGCCGTTGGCGATATCCGAGAAGGTCGCAGTACCTTTATCGGCCGCAACCACCAGGTACGGGTCATCTTCGTCATGACGGACGACATTTTCCGGCGCAACGATTTCGCCTTCGACGATGTTGTCGGTAATATCCAGCAACGCACGGATAAAGGTCTTGTAACACGCCTGACCTTCGGCAATCATGCCTTCACGGTCTTCCGGCAGTGCTTTACAGATAAAGCCGCCTTTCGCGCCAACCGGAACAATTACGGTGTTCTTAACCTGCTGTGCTTTGACCAGGCCAAGAATTTCGGTACGGAAGTCTTCCCGACGGTCAGACCAACGCAGGCCACCACGGGCAACTTTACCGCCACGCAGGTGAACACCTTCAACGCGCGGTGAATACACAAAAATTTCGAACTTCGGCAATGGCAACGGCATTTCCGGCACCAGTTCCGGCAGGAACTTAACCGAGATGTAAGGCTTGTCGTTACCTTCCGCATCCTGCTGGAAGAAGTTGGTGCGTAACGCCGCATCAATTAATTCCACATAGCGACGGATGATACGGTCATCGTCAAGGTTGGCCACATTATCCAACTCGCTGTTGATGCGGGTATGCAGCGATTCCAGTTTCTTCTTGGCATCTTTGGTGCCCGGCTGGAAGCGGGTAAAGAACATTTTCACCACCAGCTTAGCCAGTAACGGATACTTGCTGAAGGTACTTTCGATGTAGTTTTGGCTGAAGGTAGTACCGATTTGACGCATGTACTTCGCGAACATCCGTAAAATGGTCACCTGACGACCGGTCATGCCGGCACCCAACACTAAGCGGTTAAAGCCGTCGTCTTCCAGCTCGCCCTTCCAGACTTTCGCAAAGGCATCCTGGAACAGCTCGCGGGTAACTTCCAGCTCCAACGGACCACCGGTGTGGATCATCTGGAAGTCCAGTACCCAGTAAGTTACGCCATCGGCGGTTTTGATCGGGTACGGGCTTTCACCGATAACTCGCAGGCCGAAGTTTTCCAGCATCGGCAATACGTCCGACAAATGGATTGGCTGATCTTTATGGAACAACTTCAGACGCAAATGAACGCTGTCGTCTTTTTCCTCCTGCGCACGGTACAGCACCATACCCAGCTTATGCTCGTCATCCAGCGACTCGAGTTGCTTCAGGTCAGAGATCGCAACCGACGGCAGCACTTCTTCTTTATAGGCCCGTGGGAACGCGCTACCGTAACGCTTCAATAACTGTGTGGCTTTAGCTTCGCCAAACGACGACTGAACGATACGTTCAAAGTTATCTTCCCAGGTACGGGCGGCTTCAATAAGATTCTGTTCCAATTCTTTCACATTCACGTCCTGTTGTTCTTCGCGTAAGCGAACGGTGTAATGCGTGCGAGCAAGCGAGCTCTCTGAAAAATAGGTAGTAAAGTCAACATCGTAGTCGGTGTTGAGGGTACGCTGCAGGATCTGCTGGGTGCGTTGGCGTAAAATGGTGTTGTAACGCTCTTTCGGAACATACACCATCACCGATACAAAACGGCCAAAGATGTCACGACGGACAAATACCCGCGTCATATCGCGTTCCTGCATTTGCAGCACGCCCAAGCCAACTTCCAACAAGTCGTTTTCGTCCGCCTGCACAATTTCGTCGCGTGGGTAGGTCTCAAGAATATTCAGCAGTGCTTTGGCCGCGTGTGACTGCGGTGCAAAACCAGAACTGTCGAGCACCCGTTTGATCTTCTCACTCACCAACGGAATATCACGGGCACTGTCGTTATAGAAATGCGCTGAGTACAGACCGATGAAACGTTCTTCACCAATCACTTCGCCGTCATCGTTAAAACGTTTGATGCCGATATAGTCGAAATACGCCGGACGGTGTACGCGCGACTTAGAATTGGTCTTGGTCAACAGCAAAATACGGTCGTCATGACTGATTTCGCGGCCATCTTCCGGCAGAGTTGAAATCAACCGGCCTTTATCGCTGATGGAATTGCGCATAAGTCCCAATGAGCTGCCGGAGACTTGTTTCAGCTCGTGGTCACCCTTAATCGGCTGCAGGTCATACGCACGATAACCAATCAGGGTAAAATTATCGTCTGCCAGCCAACTCAAGAAACGCTGGATCTCTTTTTTGTGTTGCTTGCTACCCGGGTAACGTTCATCCAACACTTCGTTTGAAACGTCTTTCAGGCGTTCGCGCATTGGCTGCCAGTCGCTGACCGCCAGGCTGATTTCTTCCATCACCGAAATCAGTTCTTTGCGAATCGCCTTGATTTCATCTTTGCTGGTTTGACGGTCGATTTCGATTAAGAACACCGTGTCCACATGGTTCTCACCACGAGTACCCGGCTTCAGCATCTCGGTGACCTGGTTGTTGTCATCACGGTTATGGCTGATTGGCATGTGCAACAGCAGGTGCGTGGTGATGCCCATACGTTGCAAGGCCATCCGTACCGAGTCGACCATAAACGGCATGTCGCTCTGGATGATCTCGATGATGGTGTGCGGTGATTCCCAGCCGTCGTTTGGAACGTCAGGGTTATACACTTTGATCAGTGCCTTATCACCGGGTTTGTATTCGTTAAAGCTATGCCATAAACCTAACACAGCGCCATACATATCGCTGTCGTTTCGGTGACTGAGGTCATCAGAGGCAATGTTGCGATACAGACGTTTAGTAAACTCCTGTACCAGTTGAGACTGAGAAGAAGGGACTTTGTTCTTGATTAGATCAAAAACTTTCTCCAGTAAAACTGGAGTTTGACCATCGACCAACGACATAATTGCAGTGTCCTTGAGCTTTATTAGTGAAACGTCGTAGGTAAGCCGAACAGCGACCCACGGCCCGATAATCTATGATGGATGTTATTGTCGAACATTTACCGCGGGCTTTCAACGCTATTTCGCCGAATAGTTCACTCTTTAGACCAGCAGTCACTGCAGGTTATGACGTTAAACAACATAATTATGAGAATTCGCTCAGCGCAAGCGCTCCAGCGCGACGAATTTATGGTTCTGATCAACGGTCAACCGAAACAGTCCACGGACGCCGCGAGAGTCGACAAAAGGCACCATACGACCGGCCGGAATAGCAACACGGGTGCCGTTTGTAGAGGTAACAACTAATTGTTGAGCGCCACCGCCGTAATAGATTTCGGTGAATTCCTGGTAGCTCATTGCGAGCGAAAATTCGTACGCTGTATTCATTTTTTCGGTGACGCCAGAGTGTTACTGATTAAACGGCTAAATAGTTATGCAGAAAGACTATTTTCTACTTTTTCTTGCAAGTCACTGGCCAGCTTCGGCAACGCCTGCAATTGTTCCAGTTGTTGCTTCATCAATGCCTGTCGTGCCGGGTCATAACGTTTCCATGACATAAAGGCACTGAGTAACCGCGAAGCCACTTGTGGATTGCTGTTGTTAAGCCGTTCGATGACCTCACCCACCAGTCGGTAACCGGCGCCATCGGCACGATGGAACTGCGCCAGATTCTGGGTAAACGCCGCCAGTAACGAGTACACCCGGTTCGGGTTATCGATACTGAAGTCGCTGTGTTGCATCAGTTGTTGCACACGCTCAACGGTACGCTCATGGTCGGCCAGCGCCTGGGTCTGGAACCATTTATCCATCACCAGTTTTTCACCCTGCCAACGCTGGTCGAAGCGTTGCAGCAAATCCTCTGCCGCCGGGTGTTGAGTCCAGGCCGTTGCCTGTAACACCGCCAGTGTATCGGTCATGTTGTCGGTCAGCTGATATTGTTCAACAAACCAGTCTGCCTCGGTATTCACTTCGGCAAGATACAGCAGCAAGGTGTTGCGCAACTGGCGCATCGCGATATCACGGCCTTCTAATTGGTAAGAATGACTGCGCAGTTGCTCAGTCAGTTCGTCATAGCGAGCTTGCATCGGCTCAGCCAGCGCTGCGGCCAATTGGCGTTTCAGTTGTTGCAGGTTATGCCGCAGTTGCTCAACCGGAATTTCGTCATAACTGTCGGCAAGCGTCGCTGCATTAGGCAACGTCAACGCCAGCGCAATCAACGCCGGATCCGAGTCTGACTGCAACAACGCACGGCAGGCTGCGACCGTATCATCGTCCAGCTTCACTGTCGTCTGCGCAGCAATGGCTCGATGGATTAACGACGCAAACAATTGCTGTGATGCATCCCAGCGGCTGACCGGATCGGGCGCGTGAGCCATCAGTACCAGCAGGTCCTGCTGACGGATGTCACGTTCGACTTTAACCGGTGCGGAAAAGTCATCAAATAACGACAGCACCGGCTGTTCATCGGCCGCTAATTTATTGGCAAAATCGCCGTTGAGTACGAAGGTCTGCTCTTTTTCCGTCAGTTCCAGTAACGACTCGGACAATTCAATCACGGCGCCTGACGGAGCCAGTGCCGACACTTTGACCGGAATATGAAACGGATCTTTGTGATCCTGTCCGGGGGTCGCCGGTGTGTGTTGGCGTAGCGTCAGTCGCACCTGCTGTTTGGCGCGGTCGTAAGCCACATCCGCTTTTACCTGCGGTGTGCCCGCCTGCGCGTACCAATTGCGGAACTGGGTAAAATCAACACCGTTGGCGTCTTCCATCGCCGTGACAAAATCTTCACAGGTAACCGCCTGACCGTCGTGACGCTCAACGTACAGCTTCATGCCCTTCTGGAAGCCCGCTTCGCCAAGCAAGCTGTGGATCATACGAATCACTTCCGCACCCTTGTTGTACACAGTAACGGTGTAAAAGTTATTCATTTCCAGCACTTTATCCGGACGGATCGGGTGCGCCATCGGCCCGGCATCTTCGGTAAATTGATGCGACCGGATCACTTTGACGTCCTGAATACGGTTGACCGCCCGAGATCCCAGATCAGAGCTGAATTCCTGGTCACGGAAAACCGTTAGACCTTCTTTCAGGCTCAGTTGGAACCAGTCGCGGCAGGTAATGCGGTTGCCGGTCCAGTTATGAAAATATTCATGACCGATCACCGATTCCACATTCAGAAAATCCTGGTCGGTTGCCGTTGCCGGATTTGCCAGCACATATTTCGCGTTAAAGACGTTCAGGCCTTTGTTTTCCATCGCGCCCATGTTGAAGAAATCAACCGCCACGATCATGTAGATATCCAGGTCGTAGACCAGACCAAAACGCTGTTCATCCCAGCGCATAGCATTCTTTAACGAGGTCATGGCATGCTCGGCGCGATCAAGGTTACCCTTATCGACAAACAATTCCAGCTCAACGGTGCGGCCTTCACACGTCGTGAAGGTATCGCGCAGTACATCGAAATCACCCGCTACCAAGGCAAACAAATAGCTCGGTTTAGGGAAAGGATCCTGCCACACCGCGATGTGTTTATCGCCCTGTTGGTCGCGTTTGATCAAATTACCGTTTGATAACAGGAACGGGTATTGCTGCTTATCGGCAATAACGGTGGTGGTGAATTTTGCCAGCACATCCGGCCGGTCAAGGTAATAGGTAATGCGTCGAAAGCCTTCCGCTTCGCATTGAGTGCAGTAGGTATTCTGTGCCAGGTACAGACCTTCCAACGCTTTATTTTCGCTCGGGTTAATGTCGTTAACGACGGTCAAGGTAAACCGTGACTTATCCGTGTTCAGGGTTAATTGCTGATCGGTCACCGAATAGTCGTCGGCGCTCACCGGATCGCCGTCCAGCGTCAAAGAAATTAACGTCAGCGCTTCACCGTCAAGCACCAGCGGCTCGTCATGAGTCCCCTGCCGTGTCACCACCATGGTGTTGGTAACACGGGTTTGCTGCGGGTCCAGCTCAAAGGTCAGGTCGACCTGTTCGATGGTGAATGCAGGTGCCTGATAATCTTTACGATACTTCGCTGTTTTCTGTGACATAACCTTCCACTATTTACTGCGTTTGTGTTTGTGCGTCGCTGCCGGGTTTCAGGTACAAAATGGTCCAGCCGGTATAGGCGAACAAAATGGCAATCAGCGGCGTCAGATAGTTAAAGAACGCATAGATGCCGTATTCAAACGGGCTGACCGCCAACACACTGAACATATAAGCACCACAGGTATTCCATGGGATCAGCGCCGACGTGATGGTACCACTGTCTTCTAACGTACGAGACAGCACCCGCGGATCAAGGTTGCGACGCGCGTATTCTTCTTTAAACATCCGTCCCGGCAGGACAATCGCCATGTACTGGTCTGCCGTCAGGACGTTGGCGCCAAAACAGGTAAAAATGGTGCCGGTAATCAACGAGCCGACGGTCTTCGCCGACTTCAGCATGCCCTGAATAAAGCGTTTCAGCAGGCCCAGTTTTTCCATGATCGCGCCAAACGTCATGGCACTGAGGATCAACCATAAGGTGTTCAGCATACTGACCATACCGCCACCACTCAACAGCGAGTCGAGGTTGGTGCTACCGGTACTGACGGTGGTGCCGTCGGACATTGCCAGCCACACCACTTTAATGCCGGCCAGCAGGCTGTCATCCCCTGCCATCTGCTCAACGATATCAGGCTGGAAGATCAGCGCCCAGACACCGCCTAACAAGGCACCGAAAAACACCGTTGGTAACGCCGGCTTACGCGTTGCGGCAAGATACAGCAACACCAATAACGGTACCAACATTTCCCAGCCGATATTAAAGGTACCGACCAGTTGCTGTTGCATTTGCTCAAGGCGCGCCAGACTGACATTGGTCTCAGCGTTTAAGCCCAGGAACAGGAAAATAATCACTGAAATAATGAACGCCGGACCGGCGGTATAGCCCATGTAGCGGATGTGCGAGAACAAGTCCGTACCACTGACGGCCGGCGCCAGGTTAGTGGTGTCCGATAACGGTGACATTTTGTCACCAAAATACGCACCGGAGACAATCGCGCCGGCCGCAATCGCCGGCTCCAGCCCCATCCCGGAAGCGACACCCATCAAGGCCACACCGATGGTGGCGGCGGTCGTCCAGGAACTGCCAATGGACAGTGCAACAACGCCACAAATGATGCAGCTGGCGGCGTAAAACAGGCTCGGGTTAAGCAGCTCCAGGCCAAAATAAATCAATGTCGGCACCGTACCGGAGAGTAACCAGGTACCAATCAGAGAACCAACCGCAAGGATGATCAGCATCGCTCCCAGCGCAACGGAAATCCCCTCGGTGATGCCCTCTTCGATTTGCGCCCAGCTAAAGCCATTACGAAAGCCGACCAGAATGGCAATACCCGATGCGACCCAAAGCGCGATCTGGTTGGGGCCGTAGGAGGAATCTTCGCCAAAAAAGTAGACCGACGAAGCGAGCATCACAATCAGTGCTAACAGCGGGATCAACGCCTGTAGCAACGACGGTTGTTTTGTTGTTTGTGTCATTTTATGAGCAACCTAAAGTTTAATTACACCGATTAACTGCAAAAAGATGATGATAATAGCAATTGGCGCGACATATTTCAGGCACAACAGCCAAATATCGTAAAGGCCTTTGGTACTATCCAGTTCATCTTCAGAATATTGTCGTTGCATGACCCAGCCGGCCAATATCGCCAGCAATAGTCCGCCAAGAGGTAACAACAGGCTGGACGTCAGTGCGTCGATCAGATCAAAAATACTGCCCAGTTGCTTACCAAAGAAGGACAGATCCAGCTTCGTCCAGCCGGCACCGGCGAACGAGTGCACGGTTAACTGACCCAACAGCCACAACACCGCCCCACTGACCAGCGTCGCCGCCCAGCGGCCAAGGTTAAACTTCTCGGACACAAACGCCACCGACGACTCAATCATCGCGATCGCCGAGGTAAAGGCCGCAATCACCAGCATCACGAAAAACACCGTACCAATCGCGGCACCGGCCGGCATTTCACTGAAGGCAATCGGTAACGTGGTAAAAATAAGTCCCGGCCCCTCGCTGGGAGTTAGGCCGAAACCAAACACCAACGGGAAGATGGCCAGCCCGGCTAACAACGCGACAAAGGTATCCAACACCGCAATCCAAATACTGGTTTGCACAATGGAGGTTTCTTTGGGCAAGTAGGCGCCGTACATGATCACCACACCGGAAGCCAGACCCAGCGTAAAGAAAGAATGTCCCAAGGCGATCATGACGCCGTTGACCGACAACTTGCTAAAATCCGGATCGAACATAAAGTGGAACGCTTGCCAAAAATCACCGATAACACCGGAGTAGATGGCAATACCCACCAACAGCAGGATCATCGCCGGCAACAGGAACCGTACGGAGCGCTCCAGGCCTTTATTAACACCGTTACCAACCACAATGACGGTAGCGGCAATAATCAGCGTATGCCACAGCGTTAACTGCCCGGGCGATGCCAGTAAATCACCAAAACTGGCGGCAATCTGGTCAGGACTGGCACCGGTAAAGGCGCCCTGCGCGGCTTTTACCACGTAGGCCAGGCCCCAGCCGGCAATTACGGCATAAAAACTGAGCACCAGGTAACCGGTTAGCATGCCCAGCCAGCCGGCCACTTGCCAGCCTGAGCTTCTTTCGGACTCTTCGGCCACCGCCTTGGCGGCATAGCCCGGTGAGTGACGGCCACGCCGACCGATGACCACTTCGGCCATCATGATCGGTAAACCAATAAACGCAATGCAGAGCAGATAGACAAGGACAAAGGCGCCCCCGCCGTTCTCACCCATAACGTAAGGGAACTTCCAAATGTTACCAAGGCCCACGGCCGCAGCTGCGGAAGCTAAAACGAAAGACAGTCGGCTTGACCAACGGCTGGATATTGTATTTGTTATTTTCATTGTTGCTTTAGGTCAATTTTTTATAACGGAATAGTTGACCACAAAACGCCCTTATTTGCCACGCAAACAATAAAAAACCGCCGTGACCGGCGGTTTTTTATACAGACTAGCGGTGGCCATTAGCCTTTGTTTTGCACTAACTGGGTATCGTCAATGTAATCAAAACCGATGGCTAATGCCTGTTGCAGGTAAGGATCTATTTCCAACACCTCGTCGTCAACCTCATCAATTTCCTCGACCGGCTCTTTGCCCATGCGTTTTAAGCGGTCGTTGATGCGTTGCAGACGCAGTGCCTTTTGCTCTTCCTGCTCCGCCTTGCGGGCATTAATATCGAGGCTTACCCAGGTCTTGTCCTGCTCTTCGCGCAGACGTTTGATTTCATCGAAAATGTAATCAAACTCCGGATCTTGCTCAATCCGTTGGTTGGCTGCGCTTTGCAGCTCGGGCAACTCGCTGCGGTTAACCTTATTGACCGCACGATACGGCGCTTTATCGACCTTATCCCACGGTAACGCGTTGTCTTCTTTGCTTTCGCCCCACTCTGACGCTTCCACATAGGAAGGCAATACGATATCAGGCTGAACCCCTTTTAACTGGGTGCTGCCGCCGTCAATCCGATAGAACTTCGCAATGGTGTATTGCACGCTACCCAGTGGCTTATCAAAGAAGTCAAAACGACGGGTCAGGCCACGGTGTTGCTGCACGGTGCCTTTACCAAAGGTGTTTTCACCAACGATAAGAGCGCGCTCGTAATCCTGCATGGCCGCCGCAAAGATCTCCGAGGCCGACGCACTGTAGCGGTCAACCATCACCACCAATGGGCCATCGTAATAAGTTTTGCCGTCACGATCCGCGCTGACGTCGACCTGACCACGGCCGTCACTAACCTGTACGATAGGTCCCTGGTCGATAAAGAGTCCGCTCAGGTTGATGGCTTCCGCCAGTGACCCGCCGCCGTTACCGCGTAAGTCAACAATCAAGCCCTCAACGGATTTATCGTCCAGTTCATCAATCAGCTTACGGACATCATCCGTCAGGTTATTGTAAAACCCGGGAATTTCGATAACGCCCATTTTGCGGCCTTGATAAGGCCCGTCGTCCATGGTTTTCACGTCCAGCTTAGCTGCACGGTCTTCAAGTTTTACCTTGTCGCGGGTAATTTCAACGACCTTGGGTGTGCCACCGGCACCCTGCGATGCTTCCAGCACCTGTAACCGTACAACGGTACCCTTAGGACCTTTGATCATATCGACCACATCGTCCAGTCGCATACCGATCACATCAACAAAGTCTTCCGCGTCGTCACCAGTACCCTGGCCGACCGCGATGATTTTATCTTCCGGTGACAGTTGGTCGGTTTTATCTGCCGGACCGCCGGGCACCAGACTGCGAATGACGGTGTAATCGTATTCCGACTGCAACACCGCACCAATGCCTTCCAATTCCAGATTCATGTTCTGGCGGAAGCGTTCGGAGTTTTGCGGTGACAAATAGCTGGTGTGCGCTTCAACCGAACGCGCAAAGGCGTTCATCAAGGTTTGAAACACATCTTCACTTTTTGATTTGGTTAACCGGTTGAGCGCGCTGTTATAGCGTTTACCAAGCGTTTCGACGATTTCCGGCCACTCTTTACCGGCCAGTTTCAAATTCAGCGCGTCGTATTTAACCCGTGAATACCACAGATCGTCTAACTCTTCGCGTGATTTCGCCCACGGCTCTTCTTCGCGATCGTAATAATACTTGTCGCCTTCAACGGTGAAGTCCATTGGCTTTTCTTCATCGAGCAGCGACAGCGCGTATTCATAGCGTTCAAAACGTCTTTTTAAACTGGTCTGATACAGATCGTAGGCAACATCCAGTTCGCCGCTCTCTAACATATCGTCGAACAGCTGTGCGTACTCTTCCGAAGCGTCAATGTCGGACTGCAACAAAAACATCTTGTTGAAATCCAGCAGTTTCAGATAGCGTTCGTGAATTTGCTCAGACAGCTGATCATTCAGCGTTGGCTGCGAAAAGTGATAACGCGTGAAATACGCCGTTGCGCGTTCAGCAGCGGTATCGTGATGGCTCTCCTGCTCAAGCTGCGGCAGTTCCGAAACCTCATGACTGGGAGGAATCGCCAGCAGTGACGGCGACACCAGCAACAGTGCCAGAGCGCTCTTTTTAAACCACGGATACTTCATTGGGCGACTCCTACTTCTTAACGAAAACGTTATTCTGCTTTTACGAATAGATTCGCAATTTTTACTTTCATACTCAAGCCGTTATCCAGACGAACTTGAATATCATCCTTATCAATCTCGGTGACCGTAGCCGGCATCGGTTGATGACCGGCTTTTACCTGAACCTGTTGACCGATAGACAAGGCATTAAGTTCCACGTCATCCAGTTTTGGCGCTGGTTTATGAACATTCTTACGTGGTTTTTTCGCAGAAGGTTTAGCCGCTTTCGGAGGAACTTTGGCACGTTCCGCACGTTTACCCTGAGGTTTCTTAGCATCGCCTTCACCGGCTTCTGCCTGGCGCTCTTTCTTCTTCGCCGCCACTTTCGCTTTCGATTCTTTCAACGATTCTTGCGCGTGTTGTTGATGCTCTTCAGTAACCGGCTCGACAGCGTTACCATCCAGATCAATGCGCTGTTCACCCTGTTTGACACTGTGCAGATAGCGCCAACTGTTGGTGTAATGGCGCAATGCCGTACGCAAACGGGTTTTACTGACCATCGGGTCGTTTTCAAGGCGCTTGGCTAGATCGTCAAAGATGCCAATTTTAAGCGGTTTGGCGTCTCCTTTTAGCGAAAAGCACTGCGGAAACTGTTCTGCCAAATACGCGATAACATCTTTGCTCTTGGTGAGCTTAGCCGGTTCATTCATTCCAATCTTCTTCCTGTTCTCGAACAACTTTTAAAACGGAACGTACATAATCGTCCATTTCTTCGAATTCTAAATCCAGTAAAGCAGGCGCTTCAATCCAGTCAAATAATGTTCTGCGCACGGCCTCTTCCAACTGCTCTAACGTATCAGATTCCAGTTGGTACTGGTTAATTAAATGCAACATTTCATTGATATTATCAGCCGCTAACTCGCTCTGGTCCTCAAAAAACCAGGTGTCGTTGTGGCTCACCAAATACAAATGAACGTCAAATTTATCCAACATAAATTACAGCTGCGTCCAGTCTAACTGCGCACAATAGTCCGCAATCAAGCCAATTTGTTGGGCATCTTCTTTGCTAAAGCGCGCCACCGACGGACTGTCGATATCCAGCACCGCCACGACCTCGCCGTTAACGATGATAGGAGCCACTACTTCGCTGTTTGACGCCGCATCACAGGCGATGTGACCGCTAAACTGATGCACGTCGTCAACGTGCTGCAACTGTTTTTCTGCAGCCGCAGTACCACAAACCCCTTTACCAAAGGGAATGCGTACACAAGCGACTTTGCCCTGAAACGGCCCCAGCACCAATTCATCCGGCTTGCGCGCAAAATAAAAGCCTGCCCAGTTAATATCGGCCATACCATCAAAAATAATAGCACTGATATTAGCCAGGTTAGCGATTAAATCGGGTTCGTCAGCGGTAACCGCTTTGCACTGCAACAGCAAGTCACTGTTACTGTTAAGATCAAACATGGAAATCCTTATTGATTGGTTTCGTCGCTTGCCGCATTCAATGAGAAGCGCGCAATCGGCTGCTCCGCGTTGTCACTGAACTGCTGTTTAAGTTCGCGTTTGCTTTTCATCAGCATGGTGCCGTCTTTGCTCAGCGTCATGTGCTGATCCGAAGGAATGAAACGGGCTTGATAGGCCATCACCAACTGTAACGAATTTTCGCGCTGCTCGTCGGTCAGTTTATTGCCGTCTGGCCAACGCCCGGTTTCTACTGCGCTGACTAAGCGATCGTAAGTCTCACGACTCATTGAATTGATTAAATCATCAAACTGCACTGGGTATCACCTATCGCCGTTTTCGCTTAATAAAGAGAAGTTGCACTCGATTAATAACAAACCACAATAAACCGACAATCAACACGCCGATGGCGACGTTGTACTGCCAGGTCTCGGGCAATGGTTGTTGCAGAAACAAATAGACAAACCCGGCGATGGCCAACAACAAGGCCAGCATTGACCGCGACACCAGTTTATCGCGTTTTTCCTGCTGGATGCGAACAAACTCGCGTTCAAGATCCTGTTCCGACTGACCCGCAAACACAAATTGGCAATGGGGGCATTCTTTTGCTTTCGATGACACGCGCTTTCGGCACGACGGACATTCAGCTAAAGCCATAACGTTATTAATTCCCGCTTTTTAAAATCCAGGGTTATTTCGCGCAATCCTTGCAATATAAGGCTTTTCACCATAATTTCAAGGTTCAGCCCAGGATAAAAAAACGACCGGTCAAAGACCGGCCGTTTCTGCATCATCACAAATCGTTATTTTGATTTGTTTTCCTTATTAAAATCCTGCCAGTAGGATTTAACCGTACTCTTCATTTCTTTGTGCAATAAAATCATGCCGAGTAAGTTCGGCAGCGTCATTAACACGATGGCAACGGCCGACGCTGTCCATACCAGGGTGGTATCGGCAAACGACGCCCAGAAGAAGCCGGCAACGTAAATAATGCGATAAGGCATCACCCCTTTCTGGCCAACCAGATAGACCACCGCACGGTCGCCGTAATAGGACCAGGCAATCGCGGTCGAGAACGCAAACATCAGCAGCGTTAACGGAATGATGTATTGGCCGTAATCACCAAAATAACCGTTAGCAAAAGCCAATGACGTAAGTGCCGCCGAATGCACCAGTGACTTACCGACCACTTCGATGTCTTCTTTGATCAGGTTGCCGTTTTCGACACGAACGGTACCGCTGTAGGCGTCTTCACCGGCAACGATAAAGCGCACGTCTTCAGCAACCGAACGCGCGTGCAGAATCGTAAACTGACCGTTGGTTTGCGCTTCGCCGTTGACCACTTCGACGGTCCCGGTGTAACGCTCAATGTCATTATCCGAGGTCTGGTTCAGATAGGCGTACAGCGCCTCACGATCGGCCTGCTCAGTATCGGTGTATTCACCGACAATAAAGTCGAGGTCACTGCGGGCAAAGTTGTTTTCAAACTTCTGCGTCCAAACGCCCGACGACAGGATCACCAGACCCGTTAAGGTACAAATCAAAATGGTGTCCAGGAACGGTTCCAGAATCGACACCAGGCCTTCAGAGACCGGATCTTTAGCACGTGCGGAAGCGTGTGCAATAGGTGCCGAACCCTGACCCGCTTCGTTCGAGAACAAGCCACGGTTAACGCCACGGTTAAAGGCATACGCAAAGCTTGCACCAAGGAAGCCGCCTGCCGCCGCGGAACCGGTAAAGGCATCGCGGAAAATCGACACGAACGATTCGCCAATGTTATCGATGTTGAACAGGATCACACTCAGTGAACCGACCACATACAGGAAACCCATGATCGGTACGATCTTAGAGGTTACGGCTGCAATCCGCTTGATACCACCGATGATAACCATCGCCAGCAGAATCGACAGCACCGCACCGGTAATCACCGGGTCGATCTGGAAGGTCTGTTCCATCGACTGAGCAATGTTGTTGATTTGCGGCATGTTACCGGTACCGAAGGAGCTGATGATGGTGGCAATGGCGAAAATCACCGCCAACCACTTCATGTTCAGGCGACGGTCCATATAGTACATCGGACCACCGGCCATGGTGCCGTCTTCGGTTTTAACGCGGTATTTATGCGATAAGGTCACTTCCACAAACTTGGTGGTCATACCCATAAACGCCGTCATCCACATCCAGAAGATGGCGGCCGGGCCACCTAAGAAGATCGCGAGCGCAACACCACCGATGTTACCGGTACCGACGGTACCGGACAGCGCCGTTGATAAGGCCTGAAAGTGGCTGGTATCACCTTGTGAGTCTTTCTTATCAAACTTACCGCCAAGCACTTTCCAGGCGTGGCGAAAGTAGCGCACCTGCGGAAATCCAAGATACAGGGTAAAAAACAAACCCACCCCAAGTAAAAGAAACGGGAAATAGGCGGCAGAGCCTAAAAACCCGTCAATCCATAGTAGAAAATTATTAAGCGTTTCCAACGTTCGCTCCCCTAATTATTGTTATTGTTGCTGTTGGTTATTTGTCTATTATTAACGCAATTTCGGTGAGACTGCCAATATTGCCGTCAAAACGTCTTCACCCAAACGCTGACAGCGCGCCGTTGACCAGCCAAAATCTTCATCCGGCAAATCGGCGTTGTCCTTAAATGGCATTTCCAGCGTATAAGACAGGCACTTAAAGCGCTCACCCACGGCCGAGTTAGCAACCGTCATGTTCGCTTTGCCCGGCTCATCCCGCTCGTAACCGAATTTGGTTTGGAATTCCGGCGTGGCTGCCAGTAGCGCGGCTTTAAAGGTTTCTTCCAACATCTCATGACGCTCGTCGTAGGACGGAATGCCTTCACAGCCAGCGACAAAGTTATACGGCAGCGCTTCATCACCGTGCACATCGAGGAACATATCGACGCCGGTTTCCTGCATGCGTTTTAACACGTAAAACACTTCCGGACTTTTTTCCAGGCTAGGCTCTGCCCACTCGCGGTTCAGGTTGGTACCGACCGCATTGGTGCGTAAATGGCCGCGCACACTGCCGTCAGGATTCATGTTAGGAACCAGATAAAATACATTATCTTCCAGTAACTTGCGTGCCACACCGTCTTCATCGTCCAGCAGGCGCGCGATAAAACCTTCCATGAACCACTCGGCCATGCTCTCGCCCGGATGCTGGCGTGCGGTTACCCAGATGGTGTTTTTATGTTCCGCCGGTTCACCGACGATCAACAGGTTCAGCTCGCGCCCGTCAAGGGTTTCACCCAACAGCTCGTGATAGCAGTCGACCGACTGTTGCGCCGACTGGATCAGATCCTGATGACGTTCGTACGAATAAGGAATGAAGTACGCGTAAAACACCGACTCTTGCTCCGGTGTGTGACGAATGGTCAGCTCTTTACCATTGTATTCGGTCGGTACCCGGAACCAGGTTTCGCGGTCATAAGACGCTAACGCCTGATAATCCTTCCAGCCATCGGGGTACGCGGCATTGCCGGCATTCTCGATGGTCATCACGTGTTCGGCACCCGCTTCTGCGAAAAGCTTAAAATGAAACCACTGGTAAAAGTCCGACTGATGGTCTTTACGAATCGCCAGGCGAATATCATCAGGCGACTCGGCCTTGATCACGTCGATATTGCCACTGTCAAACGCTGCGTTAATATGCATAGTGTTCCTTTTTTACTCAATATTGTGTAAAAAAAGCGCCATTACGGCGCTTTTTTTGATCAGTTTAGCGAGGCAGGCTCGGCACTTTCAGGCCAGCCATGGCTTCTGCCACTCGCACAACCTGACAGCTGTAGCCAAACTCGTTGTCATACCAGACATACAGGACAGCGCGGTCATCTTCAACGATGGTTGCCTGTGAGTCTACAATGCCAGCATAACGTGAACCAACCAAGTCCGATGACACGATTTCAGTCGACGCGGTATAGTCAATCTGGCTTTCCAGCTCGGAATGCAACGCCGTGTCACGCAGGTAAGCATTTAACTCGTCACGGCTGGTTGATTTGGCCAGATTCAGGTTCATGATCGCCATTGAAACGTTAGGCGTAGGAACCCGGATGGCGTTACCGGTCAGCTTGCCTTTCAGCTCCGGCAGCGCTTTAGAAACGGCTTTCGCCGCACCGGTCGAGGTAATCACCATGTTCAACGGCGCTGAACGACCACGACGCTCCGCTTTGTGATAGTTGTCAATCAGGTTCTGATCGTTGGTGTACGAATGCACCGTCTCGACGTGACCGTTATTGATACCAAACTGGTCATTAATCGCTTTTAGTACCGGCGTGATGGCATTGGTGGTGCAAGACGCTGCCGAAACGATGCGATCGCCGTCGGTGATGTCTTTATCGTTAACACCAAATACGATGTTTTTAATGTCGCCTTTTGACGGTGCTGTCAGCAACACCTTAGCAACCCCTTTCGACTTAAGGTGTAAGCCCAGGCCCTCTTCGTCTTTCCAGATACCGGTGTTGTCGATAACAATGGCGTTATCAATACCGTATTGGGTGTAATCCACCTGATCAGGACCATCAGAATAAATCACCCGGATGCTGGTGCCGTTTGCTTTGATGCTGTTGTTTTCTTTATCAACGGTAATAGAACCGTTGAATTGGCCGTGAATTGAGTCACGACGCAGCAAGCTTGCACGCTTTTCCAGATCGCCATCACGACCACCACGTACCACGATAGCGCGCAGACGCATTTTGTTATTGGCACCGTTACGCTCGATCAGCAACCGCGCCAACAATCGACCGATACGGCCAAAACCGTACAACACCACGTCACGCGGCTCGATGCTGTCTTCTACGTCGACAATGTCGCTCAGCTCGCGGCGGATGTAATCTTCTACCGACAGACCGTCGTCTTTACCAGCGAACAAGTAACCATAAGCCAATTTACCCAAATCCACGCGGCCCGGCGCTAATTGCATTTTCGCCATCGCTTCCAGGAATGGGAAACTCTCACGCAAACGAACTTTTTGACCTTCGTAACGACGGATCAAACGATGCGCTTTGATGATGTTAATGGTATCAACGTTCAGCAGCGAACGTCCGTAAACCAGAATCTCGACACCAAAATTACGATATAATTTACCAATTAATGGCTGCATTAACTCGGCATATTCCTGCCGTTCTTGCCAGCTCGACAGCGTTGGATCTTGCTGAGTTGAGTTCATTAGCTCTGTCCTCGTTCTGTGGTAAGCTTAGGAAAATTCCGCGCTATTGTACTGAAAAGCGGAGTTATTAGCCAATCGAAACTAACTTTATGAGTCGTAACATGCCAAAAAGGACATTTAACACGCTGGTTTTCAGCCTAATCGCCGGATTGGGCCTGACCGCATGTGGGGAACGGATGCCCACCGTCAGAGAAATGTGTGAGCAGGAACCTGGTTTTTGCTCGGACCTGAACGAAGACAACTGGTGTCGCGCCGAACGTCGCCAATTGATCATTTCGCGTTATTTAAACGCGCAGGACGATAAACCTGACCACAAATACTATTTGCTGAAAGACTTACAAAAATATTCGCAATGCATCGAATTGGCGTCAGGCATTGAACACCGCAAACTGAAGCTCAAACAGTCTCATCGCATCGAAGCGTACTTAAACAGTCTCAAAGCCATCAATAAGCTGGCACGAGAAACTGCCGACAGTGACGCGCCGTTGCTGTTGTACTGGCACTGGGCTAATCGAAGCGATAACGAGGCGCTCGATCAGCTGCTGGCGATGGAAGGCAGCAAAGCGTTGCAAACGCACGAACTGCAGTTTGCGTTGGCCACGTACTACGCCAAAGAAGACCAACGCAAGGTGTTAACGCATTTGTATAACGCGCTCAGACTGTACAAAAAGGATCAACGCTTTAATGTTGAAATCTCCGAGTCATTGGTGACCTACTACCTCGGTCAGCAAGACACCCGTCAGGCTTACATTTGGGCGCGCGTCGCCATCGCCTTCGGCTCCGAAACAATGAACGAACAACAAATCCGTACCATCGTTAATGCCACTGACGAAGAGTACGAACAGTGGCAGGAGCAAGCCGAGGACATCGTCGACGAATTACAGGACGGCCAGTTTAAACGTCGTCCTGATGCGTCATAGCGACTGAATTAACACAATAACGCTGCCCGGTTTCGGTGGGGCCATCATCAAACACATGGCCAAGATGACCGTGGCAGCGACTGCACAGAATTTCCGTACGTACCATACCGTGACTGGTGTCCTGACGATACTCAATGGCGCCCTCGAGCGCACGATCAAAACTTGGCCAGCCGCAGTGGGCATCAAATTGACTGGCGGCACTGAAAATTTCCTGGCCACAGCCGGCACACAGATAGTTGCCCTGCTTGTCCAAGGTCAGGTACTTGCCGCTAAACGGCCGTTCAGTACCGTGCTGCCGCAGCACTCGGTAGGCCTCGTCTGACAGCCGTTCGCGCCATTCTTGCTCGGATAACGAGCGCCACTGCTGTTGTTTTATGTCTTTTGCCATATTCACTCCGGTTTGACTTACTTCTGTAACGGACACTGTGCTAGACTTTTGTAATAACACATAATTTTTTGCTTGCTGGAGTTTTGCATGCTGCGCCGCACTAAAATAGTTACGACGTTAGGTCCTGCGACCGATCAACCCGATGTTCTGGAACAACTTATCTTAGCAGGCGCCAACGTCGTGCGTCTTAACTTTTCACACGGCACCGCCGATGAACAAAAACAACGCGCAGAAAACGTTCGCGCCATCGCAAAACGGCTGAACGCGCACGTTGCTATTCTTGGTGACTTGCAAGGGCCGAAAATTCGTATCGCCCGCTTCCGCGACGGCAAAGTACAGTTAAAACCGGGACAGGAATTTACCCTGGATGCAGAGTTTGATCCGCAAAACGGGGACGACTCGGTGGTCGGGCTGGACTATAAAGAGCTACCGCATGACGTTGGCAGCGGCGATATTCTGTTGCTGGACGATGGCCGTATCCGCTTACAGGTCGACTACATCGAAGGCAGCGCGGTACACACGAAAGTGATCGTTGCCGGCACCCTGTCCAACAACAAAGGCATTAACCGTCTCGGCGGTGGTTTGTCGGCCAAGGCGCTGACCGAAAAAGACCACCGCGACATCAAAACGGCGGCAGAAATTGGTGTGGATTATTTGGCCGTGTCGTTCCCACGTTGTGGCGAAGATCTGAACGAGGCGCGTCAGCTCCTGCGCCAGGCCGGTGGCAAAGGCGTTATCTGTGCGAAAATCGAACGTGCTGAGGCGGTCGCCAGCGAGCACGCTCTTGACGACGTAATTCGCGCCTCCGACGCGGTAATGGTTGCCCGCGGCGATTTGGGTGTCGAAATCGGCGACGCACAACTGGTCGGTAAGCAAAAACAAATCATCTCGCGCGCCCGTCAGCTGAATAAAGTCGTGATCACCGCAACCCAGATGATGGAATCGATGATCGAGAATCCAATGCCGACCCGTGCCGAAGTCATGGACGTTGCTAATGCGGTATTGGACGGTACCGACGCCGTGATGCTATCGGCTGAAACCGCGGCCGGTAAGTTCCCGGTCGAGACCGTTAAAGCCATGGCTGAAATCTGTCTGGGCGCGGAAACGCACCCGAGCGCGCATTTGCGTCACGATGACCTCGAAGAAAGCTTTTCCAGCATCTCAGAAGCTGCGGCCATGTCGGCGATGTACGCCGCTACCCACCTCACCGGCGTAAAAGCGATCATTGCGCTGACCGAGTCGGGCTTTACCGCTAAACTGATGTCGCGCATCACATCGCATTTGCCGATCTTCTCGTTGTCACGCCACCCACAGAGCCGCAACAAATGCGCACTTTATCGCGGCGTCTACCCGGTCGATTTTGACTCAACCAGCAGTAAGCAACCGATACTTGACGCGGTTGAGTTAATTAAGTCGCTGGGACACGTCAGCAAAGGCGATCTGGTGATTTTAACCCACGGTGATGTGATGGAGACCGTCGGTTCGAGCAACACCTGTAAGGTGATTGAAGTCCGTTAACCGCTCTGATACCAACCCATAAGCGCCGCACTTGCGGCGCTTACTTAAAATCAGCAATCAGCTCATCCAATAACTGCAAATACTCATCCGCCTGTTCTAACAGCTTCTGTCGTTGCGCATCAGTCAGCGACTCATACAGTAACCATAAGTATTTATGACGCACAGCGGTACGTTGTTCGGTGTACGCTTTATGTTCTGCGGAACGCAATGCCCGCGGCTCGGTAATTAATGCCTGTAACGCCGCCATGTCCGGTGGCTGCTGCAACAACGCATCGGCAAAGGCGTCGTGCCAACGCTGGCGATAATCCAGCCAAAATTCCCCTTCGGGGCGCTCACGTACCCATTTGCGGATCAGCACTTGTTGCTCGTCGGTGACGTCACCAGTCCATTCTTTTAACCGCTCTTCGCGCCGGTTCACCCGGTCAATCTGCGCCAGGATTGGGCTGTCGTTGTCCTCCGCCTGCTCCTCACGCTGCTCATCAATCTTATCCTGCAGATTATTCAGTAACTCGCGGCGTTGCGCCATGGACAAGTCCTGTAGCAGCGCCACTTCGTCCAGCAGTCGGTTTTGAACATTGGCCCAGAACTGCCACAACTGGTTTTCGGTACGATCAATGTCATCGTACTGCAGTTGCTTAGCGGCGATTTTTTCGCGCAGTTCGGCCAACGCGGTGCGGTATTTTGGCAGCTCCTGTTGTGCGTGCCAGAGGTGTAGCTCATCGATTGTTACCGAAACCCGCTGTTGCTGGTCATCGGTAAGCTCCACATAATCATCCAGTTGCCACTCCACCAGCGTATCCGCGTAGCGATACCCCAGTTGTGCAGAGCAGCCTGTCAGCAATAAAACAGTAAGGCAGCACAGCAGTTTTTTCATCAGCTCAATATCAGTTGTTTAATGCGGTCCTTATAACTACGGCTGACTTTAAGATTTTGACCATTTTTCAGAACCAGATGGTACTCACCGTTATGGCGAGTACAGAGTTTTTCCACCTGATCGATATTAACAATCGCCGACCGGTGCACTCGCTGAAAACGATTCGGGTTAAGCTCCTGCTCCAGTTCTTTCATGGTGCGGCGTAAAATAAAGGTTTCGCCGGCGGCATGGATGCACATGTAATCGCCGGCGGCATCAACCCACTCAATTTGATTAACCGGGACGCGGGTGATTTCGCCGCTGTCCTTGATCGCCAGATGCTCCGGATAACGGTTCAGATCCGACACATCGGCTCCGGCCGCCAGACGTTCTAAAATCGCATCGCCCTTCTGACCGGTGACTTCAGAAACCAAATCCACCAATTTCTGCTGTGTCTTTTCATATTCACTGGGCTGACGTTCCTGCTCAACACGTTCCAGGGTTTCTTTTAGCCGCTCTTCGTCCACCGGTTTCAGCAAATAGTCGAGCGCCCTGACTTCAAACGCCTTAATGGCGTATTGATCAAAGGCGGTCACAAACACCACCACCGGCAGCTCTTCCAGCCGTTGCTGCAGCTCACGAAGCAGTTCAAAACCGTTCAGGCCCGGCATCTGAATATCGATAAAAACAACGTCCGGGCGCAACTGGATAATCTCTTCTAGGGCCTGACGACTGCTTCCCGATTCACCAACCAGCTCTACCTGGGTAAAAGGCTGCAGTCGTAACGCCAAACCTTTACGAGCGAGTGATTCATCATCAACGATATAAGCAGTTAAAGAAGACTTCATGGATTCTCCAGAGTTTCATAAGGTAAGATGATTTCGACACACAACCCCTGCGGCTGATTAGGCTTAAGGTTAAAGCTGAATTGCTTTCCGTACAGCGCCTGCAGACGTTCCTGGGTGTTTTGCAAACCGACCCCTGTGTTGTTCAGCAGCGCCTGCGGTTTATCCGGGGCATCCGGCCCATTATCACACATCAAAATGACGAGACGCCGTTGCTCGACATACGCCTGCAATTTCAGAATACCTACGTCTTCAACCTTGGCAATAGCGTATTTAATGGCGTTTTCGATCAACGGTTGTAACAGCAAGCTTGGCACCAACGCCAGCTTGGCCTCGTCGGTAATCGACACACGAATGTCCAAGCGCTCATCAAAACGTACCTTTTCGATATCCAGATACAGCATCAGCGCGTCAATTTCTTTTTGCAGGGTAATTTTCTTAATCGGATCGTTATCCAGCGAAAAGCGCAAAAAGTGGCTCAGCTTGTTCACCATTTTATTGGCAACATCGTTCTCTTTTACCATGATCAGCGTCGAAATGGCATTCAAACTGTTAAATAAAAAGTGAGGATTGAGCTGATAACGGAGCATTTTTAACTGTGCCTGATGCGCGCGCGAAGACGCCATCAGCGCTTTCTGGCGTTCACCCTGAAGCATCTGATAATACTTGATGCCAAAATAAAGGCCACTCCAGCTCAGCACGATGTAAAATTTAGCGAGGTTGTTCTTAAAATAAAAGAACGGACTGTCCGGCCGAAAACCGAATTTATAGATTTCCCAATACGTAGCATTGTCGATAACCGCCCAGATTGAGGCGCAGACATACGACGCGGTAATCACTACCAGCATCAGCAACACCGGATGCAATTCCCAGATGCGCTGATACAAATACCGCAGCGGAATGGTTAACAGAAAGCCGGCATAAGCGCCCAGCAACAGCACGACGGTGTAGATGTCGCGCATTTCGTGCATCAGCGAGCCAATGTAGTTGACCAGCGCATACCCGGCCCAACCGCCTATTTGCAAAAGCCAGAACGACCGGTCACGGTGCTCAAACAACGGACCTGCCATCAACCGATCAATAAACGTCATGGTGCTGTCATAGGCTCCTATTCACCCGCACGGGCGAGTGCGTCAATATCGACCAGGCTGCCGGAAAAGAGTGAGTTAATGGCTTCTTTCTGATTCGAATTAAACTGTAAACCAAGCTCGCAAACACCGTCTTTGCATTTGATTTGGCGGACGATACAGCCCAGTTTCAATTCACCGTTGCCTTTTTGTTGAACGTTCAACTGCACCCGCTGGCCACTTTCCCAACCATGCCCTTCGTTGGGGCTGTCAGCGTCGTCAGTCGCGTTGTTGTCATCACCCTCAGGGGCTGAATACTGATGCTTCACCCGACAGCCGGTTTCCGACACATCAAGAATCACGCCGTCAACGCTCATCTCTGCCTTGTTATCTTCATTTAACCGCGCGACACTGGTCGGCAGGTACGCATCAAAGCGGCGACCCTGGCGAATAACGCGACTTTCAACGTTGCTGGGCCAATCCAAAAACAGCATTTTTGTCGGATGACTGACGACAAAGTCAATATCCGTTCGAAACGCACAAATTTCACCGTTCTCGTTTTCTAATACAAAACGCACGATCAGCGGCACCCCTTCGTGCAGGTGCTCACGCAGTTCGCCATAGCGCTTGGCATCCGGCATGGCGACAATAAACCAACGTCCTTTTATCACACCAATAAAGTCGGTCTGAAAGCGCGCAGGTACATTGAGTCCGGATATTTGAATCTCAACACGCTGACCGACGGTCAATTGTTGTATTTTTCCGCTCATGAAGTCCTCTTTGTGAGCTCGATACGTATGCTACTATGATCGCTAGTTGTCAGCATGTGTCAAGAAAAGGAGTCGACATTGATTCACTACCACGTCAGCCCGATGGATCTTAAGGGCCATCTGTTCGAAGTAACGCTCACCATCGATACCCCCGCCGCTCAGCAGCGGTTATGGCTGCCCAACTGGATCCCCGGCAGTTATCTGATCCGCGATTTTAGCAAACACATCATCGGCTTGTACGCGGAACGCGGCAAAGAGTCCGTTGGCGTAGACCAACAGAGCAAAAACGAATGGGTGTTGGACACTGACGACAGCGGCACCGCAGTAACCGTGCATTATCAGGTTTACGCCTGGGATCTTTCTGTCCGTGCTGCCTACCTGGATCAACAACAAGGCTTTTTCAACAACACCAGCCTCTGTCTTGCCGTTGCCGGGCAGGAACAACAGCCGGTGACCCTCAGCGTCAGCGCACCGGATGAACGGCCCGACTGGAAACTGGCCACCGGTATGCCGAGAAAGTCCGGCAGCGCGCACGGTTTTGGAGCGTTCGAAGCGGAAAATTACGACGCCCTGATCGACTACCCGTTTCTGCTGGGTGAGCTCAGCATTGAGGAGTTTATTGCCCACGGCATCAAACACTCACTGGTACTGAGCGGACGCCATTACGCCGATATGTCACGGATCACGTCCGATTTGGCCCGCATCTGCGAGCACCAGATCAAACTGTTCGGCGAAGCCCCGTTTACGTCCTACACCTTTTTGACCATGGTGGTCGGCGACGGCTTTGGCGGACTTGAACACCGTAATTCGACCGCCTTGCTGTGCAGTCGGAAGAGCCTGATCAGCAAGGCGCAGCACGCGCTGACCGACGATTATCAAACCTTCCTCAGCCTGTGCTGTCACGAGTACTTTCACAGCTGGAACGTTAAGACCTTAAAACCTAAAGCGTTTTTACCCTATCAGCTGGATCGCGAGAGCTACACCGAACAATTGTGGTTCTACGAGGGCATGACCTCGTATTTTGACGATTACATCACCCATGCCGCCGGCATCATTGACGCCGACCGCTATTTAAAAGTGCTGGGCAACACCTTAGCACGGGTCGAGCGCGGCGTTGGCCAATACCAGCAATCGGTGACTGAGTCGAGTTTTCTGGCCTGGACGAAGTTTTACCAGCAGAACGAAAACGCACCGAACAGCATCGTCAGCTATTACGCCAAAGGCGCGCTGATTGGCCTGTGTCTGGATTTGACCCTGCGTCTGCAAACCGATCATCAGCTGACCCTGGCGCAGGTGATGAGAGATCTCTGGCACACTTACGGTAAAACCGCCGTCGGCACCGCCGATGACACCGTCGTAGAGTTTTTAAAACAGTACGCCGGCGTCGATGTCAGCGACTTTTTGCAGCAGGCGCTGTACGGCAAAGAAAGCCTGCCGGTTGAATCGTTGTTGCAGAATTTTGGCGTGACCACGCGCCGCTTTGTGCCGGCTGATGACAACAGCAGTAACGGCAAAGCGGTAGAAAAGCCGGCATCGGTGAATTTGGGCGCGCGTTATAAAGGCAACGCCAACGGGCTTGAACTGCTGTCGGTCTATCACGACGAAAACGCTTACCACGCGGGACTGTCCGCCGGTGATCGCATCATCGCCATTGATAATATTCAGGCCACTGACAGTAACATCAACACCCTGCTCAGCCGTTTTGTGCCCGGTGATACGGTTACCGTGCACGCATTCCGCCGGGATGAATTACTGACGCTTAAACTGACGTTCGCACAACCCAAAGCGACCAGTTATCATCTCAGTGTGCAAAAGCCGGAACATCTGAACGGTTGGTTACGCTGGGCGTAACCAATCAGGTTGATCATTCGTACAGGTCATTCGTACAGACTGTACAGCAAACTGGGGTCGAGGCGTTCCTGGCCCCAGTTAACACGCCAGTCTAAATGAGGTCCCGTCGCGCGGCCTGTCGCGCCAATGGTACCAATCACATCGCCCTGCTCAATCGTCTGTCCGACTTCGACATCAACCGAGTTTAAGTGCAAATAGGTGGTATTCACCCGATAGCCGTGATCAATAATGATGGTGCCGCCGGAGTAAAACAGATCCGGTTCCGCCAGGGTCACCACGCCAGACCACGGGGCTTTTACCGGCGTGCCGGTTGGTGCGGCGATATCTTCGCCGTAATGAGGGTTGCGGGGTTCACCGTTTAGTATCCGCTGCGAACCATAATAGCCACTGATGCGGCCTTCCGCCGGCTTGATCAGCGGCGCTAAAAAATCTGTCCGGTCAGAGCGGTGCTGACGCGCCCGCCAGACTTTTGCGGCTTCACGCTTGGTGCGCTTAACCTGCTCAGGATCCGGAGTAACGGTACGTTGTGGCACCCCATCCACCCGCTCAATATTGTATTCGCGCTCGCTCAGAGTCAGCGTCTCGCTGCGCTGCTGACCGTTCAGCCTCACCGTTACGGTCTGCTGTAAGTCCGCTTTGCGGGCAAAACCAATCACAAAATAACCGTCCGGGGTAACCGCCACGTCCTTATCGTTCAGACGAACTTCGGCCTCAGGATGAGTTTTACCGAGCAGTAACGCGCCCTGAGTGCGTTCACCGGACAACGCTAACGGAATGTCGTTCGCTAAAGCCGGCGCACCCGTCAGTGCACTGGCAACCAACGTCAACACACCGGCAATCAGACTACGCATAAGCTATCGCCCCCTTACCAACGCCTTCGTACGCCCGCACCTGCACCGCCTGTTCCGGTACCTGCTGCTTGATGGTATCCGCCAGATACTGGGCAATGCACTCCACCGTTGAATCGGTATCAATGACATAGTTTTCTGCTTTCGGAACACAGAGCTCGAACAAGCCCTGATCCGCTGTGTAACTGTACCCGACATGAGTGGCTGAGGTTGCTGCCTGACGGGCATCGGCAGAGCGCAGCATCTGGGTGACGTCACAGAGGTCATCGGCTGAACCCAGATAGATGTCGGCCCAGCGATCCGACCATTGCTTTTCCAGCACCGGCTGGCGCATATTGTCCAGGAAGATTTGCAGTTTTGAGCGGTGACCGTGCGCGATACGCTGACAGTTACCATCGTGTTTTTTCAAACCGTGGGTATAGTGGTAGTAAAAACCGTCAATGGCCTCGGGTCTCAAGCTCAAGGTTAAGCCCTCAACGTTCCCCGGCAGCTCACGTTTTATCACCGCGCGCAGATAATCGGTCACCGTCAGTGCGGTAACCTCTTCGGCATCGATATAAGCAAAAGCATCCGCCGGGCAGTAAAGGTGAATTGACTTGCCGTTAGGTCGCATAAAATCAACCCAGTGCGAGCTCTCATCATCGGTGTGCGTTACCTTGGTGTACGCGTGACCCGCCGGTACTACCAGCTTATGGTCAACGGAATCATCGATGATGCGCTTAATCTGCTTTTTCACGCGACCGAAGTCCAGCACCATCGACTGCTCGTTTAGCGCACCGTCGAGAATAATATCGACAATCCAGCTTTCGCCGACGATGCCCCGTTGCGGGCACAAATAAGAGCAATCGATAACCGTAAGATCATTAACAAATAACTGCATTAAAACGTTCTACCTAAACCCGTATTTTGAGCCGCATTATAGCACTAACTGCAGCCACTCCCATAACAAACTCAACGACAGCGCAATTAAAATCGCACCCATTAAGCGGTCAACCCAATGGCTGTACGGCCACAACTTTTTAAACACCTTCGGTTGCGTCAGTAGCCAGGTTAAAAACACAAACCAGGCACCGGTCGCAACGGTCAGGTAGATACCATAACCCAGTTTTACGGCAAACGGCGTTGCCGGGCTGATGACCGTGGTAAACAGGGTGAGAAAAAACAGCGTCGCTTTAACATTCAGACCATTGGTTAAAAAACCCACACTAAAGGCTTTTCGCTTTCTCGGTAAACTTACGCTATCGGCGTCGTCACCGACACTGCCACGAGGTTTGGCGGTAATAGCGCCGAGCCCAATGTAACCAAGATAAAGTGCACCGAGCATCAATAAGCTTAAATACACCCACTCATTCTGGTGGATGATAACGGCAACACCAATCAACGAGTAAGTGACATGAATGATAATGCCAACGGCAATGCCAAGGCTCACCCAGTAACCCGCTTTGCGGCCAAAACTGAGCGCATAACGCGATACCACGGCAAAGTCCGGCCCCGGGCTGGCAACCGCCAGCAGATGCACCAAAGCAATCGTTAAAAATTCACCCCAATAAGACAAAGCTTGCGACTCCCTGCAAGTTAGTTTACTTTTAGTTAATTACAATTACGCTTTACTATTAATAGCAAGCCGCTGAAAAACAGCGATTAGAGGCTCAATATGGCGAAAAAACCTTCTCCGTCGCTCAATGCATTGCGTGTGTTTGACGTTGCTGCACGCTGCGCCAGTTTCAAGCAAGCGGCACAACAACTCGGCGTCACCCAAGCGGCGGTCACTCGCCAAATTCAGGCACTGGAGCAACAGTTGGAGATGACCCTGTTCCATCGTGATAACCGGGTGCATTCACTGACACCGGCCGGACTTGAGCTTGCCCCGCAACTGGAATCGATTTTTAAGCAATTGGATCAAACCCTCGATAGAGCGCGCCAATTAAGCGATAATAACACGACCACGTTAACCGTCGCCATTGCCACGGCACGGCTTAAATTTTGGCTCAATCAGCAATTGGCCGATTTTCAGTCGCTTTATCCGCACATTCAACTGAATTTTGTCGGCTGCAGCGAGTCGCCGGATGCGGCCGAAACGGCAGAGCTCACCGCCAATCTCACGCACGACAGCCTCGATTTAGTGATTGCAGCAGCCCAGATCCGTGATCAGCACATTGGCCGTCATCCGCTCGGCGAAATCACGCTCGTGCCCTGCTCTAACGAACAAGACGAACAGCGGTTGTGGCAGACGCCCTGGTTGGTGAACCGCGACAGCCCCAATCAGAGCGCTTACTTGAAGCATTACGCCAGCAACTTGCGGGCAACGCCGGTGATTCACAGCAACGATACGTTGATGGCGCTGGAGTTAACCCAATCACAG
This sequence comes from Idiomarina aquatica, assembly GCF_003987185.1. GTDB lineage: Bacteria > Pseudomonadota > Gammaproteobacteria > Enterobacterales > Alteromonadaceae > Idiomarina > Idiomarina aquatica. The sequence goes on from NZ_PIPS01000002.1 coordinate 559,611, forward strand.
CCGCGGGTTGCGTTAGTTGACCAACGCTACAGCCAATCGCCGCACTTTCCGTCGTTGACCTTGTTCCCGCAGTTTGCCACAACCACCAAACCCGAACTGGCGGTGTTTTATCACAAACGGCGGCAACAGTCGGTGGCGTTAGTCGCCTTCACCAAATGGTTGCAACTGATCAGTAAATAACCGTTATGCAAAACGATTTATTCGACAGCCCGGCCAGCGAACCCATGCAGTTTAGCAGCGCCGGCTTCTTACTCAAGCAATGGCTGCTGCCGCAAGCCACCCAGCTGATTGACGAGGTGCGTAACTGCGTGCGGCTATCACCACTGCGCCACTTTACCACGCCCGGGGGGAAGTCGATGTCCGTGCTCAGCAGCAACTGCGGCCACTACGGTTGGGTTGCGGATCGACAGGGTTATCGCTATCAACGTACCGACCCCATTACGCAAAAACCCTGGCCTGAAATGCCTCCACAGCTGGCGGCAAAGGCTCGTCAGGCGGCGACGTTGTGCGGCTTTCAAGGGTTTGCGCCAGACGTGTGTTTGATCAATGTTTATCGTCCGGGAGCGGCGATGGGGCTGCATCAGGACAAAGACGAAGCGGATTTTAGCCAGCCGATTGTGTCCTTCTCGTTTGGCCTTCCGGTGACCTTTTTATGGGGCAACACCACCCGTGGCGGCTCACCACAACGGATAGAATTGCAACACAGCGATGTTCTGGTGTGGGGCGGCGAGGATCGCTTGCGCTACCATGGCGTCGCCAAACTGGCCGACGGCCAGCACCCCGCCACCGGTAATGTGCGGATAAACCTGACCTTTCGCATGGCCCAATCTTGATGCCGGTAACGACGCTAACTATAGTGATACAACACGGATTGCACTTTTTCTCGGTTTATTGGGTATTACCTTATTAACAGCGAGAAAAATAAGGAGTTTTTATGTTACCGAACTTTGGCATGGGTACCTTTCGCTTAAGCGGACCGGCACTGACTGACCTGGTTACAGAAGCCATCGACATCGGCTACCGTCACGTCGATACCGCGCAATTTTACGACAACGAGGCTGATGTGGGTAAAGCACTTGCACAAACCGACAGCAGCGATGTCTTTGTCACCACCAAAGTGTGGTACGAACGCCTGAAGTACCAACAGGTATTGGATAGCCTAAAAGAAAGCTCCTCCAAACTGCAACGGGATTGCATCGATTTAGCCCTTATTCACTGGCCATCACCCCACGACGAAGTGCCATTGGAAGAAACCCTCGATGCTCTCACCGAAGCCCGGGAGCGTGGACTGATTAAGCATTTTGGCGTGTCCAACTTTACCGTTGATCTGCTCAACCGGGCGGTAAATCACGTTGGTGCCGATAACCTTCTGACCAATCAGATCGAAGTACATCCGTTTATGCAAAACCGCAAAGTCACCAAAGCCTGTGCCGAACACGGCATCAAAGTTACAGCGTACCTGCCGTTGGCGAAAGGCGCGGTGATGGACAACAGCACCTTACAACGGATTGCCGTCGAGCACGATGCCAGCCCGGCGCAGGTTGCCATTGCCTGGGAGTTGCATAAAGGCTACGTGAGCATTCCGTCGACCACCAAGGTGTCGCATTTGCGCAGTAACTTCGACGCACAACAATTGCAGTTGACCGACGAAAACATGGCCGATATTGAGGCACTGGATCAGCGCGATCGTCTCATCGACCCCAGCTTTGCCCCTGACTGGGATTAGCCATGAAGTGGTGGCGTCTGGGCGGGCGTCTGATTGCAACACGGTTTTTGCCTGCCATCGGCAGCGTGTTACTGACATTGCTGTTAATCGTCAGTACCGCTGCTGCGGTAGCTTATATTTACGTTAATCAACGAGCGGCAGCCGCTGGCATCAACGACTGGTCCATTCGTGTCGCTGAGCTGTCACAACAGCGCGTCATCATCGATCAGTTGTCGCTGACACTCACCCAGCCAGCGCAGGCAGGCACCACCAGCACGCAACCACCAACGCTCGGAGCACTGCTTGCAACCAAGTTACCGACCTGGTTGCCGCAACACATCACCATCCGCTCGTTGCACATTAACGGCCCTGCCGTCAGCGCAATCGGTGCTATCACAGCGCGGTTGCAATGGACCCAAGAGCAACAACAAGTAACCTTAAAGGCAAATCTTAACGCACCGGAAAAAGCCGCTATTGTCATTAAACGTCAGGGAAATAGCGTCGATTTGTCGCTTAAACACGATCTCATCGACAGCAGCCTAAGTTACCAGGTTGACACCGGTGCGCTAAGTGCCGGCGGACAGCTGTCACTGCCGGCGATCGCCGTCGATACCGGCTCGTTGTCCGCGACCCGCCCCAACGTCACCCTAACCGGCACACTTAACCCCGATACCTTGCCCGATAGTCTGCCAGCACTGCTATCCGCGCTGTCGGCACAAGTGTCATTGAGCTTAACCGAACCAGCCACCATTAGCGTTAACACAATCGCTACCAGCGAGCTGACTGCCAACGCAACTCTGACCATCGAAGACGGTATCGTCCACGCTTATACGCTAACCAGCCAGGGCCAACTAACCGCCTGGCCGATAGTACCCGAACCACTGCCGGCCCCCATGCAACAGCAGACCATCGAGCGGGTAAACTGGCAACTGTACAGTCGTGATGAGCTGTCCGTAGCGCTACTGGACCACCAACAGTTGTTCGCAAAAGCCCATTGGCCGGTAACCGCCGCCGTAAAGATTGAGAGTGACGCTGACAGCCAGTTACAGCTTGATGCGGATCTCAAAGTGTTTCCAGAGACACTTATCATTGACCACAATGGAACATTATCGGCGCAATTAGCAACAGAGTTTGGCATTTTTAAGATTAACTCGCCGGCATTAAACGCCACCATAAACATTAAACAGCCGTTGGCGACGCAGGCCGATGTTAAGATCAATATTGATACCGATAGCGTCAACTTAACGCCATTTCGGGACTTTCCGGTAAAGACATCGCTGCACGCTCACTACGCCAATCAACAGCTTAATGCCGACGGCGCAATAACCGTCGCTAACGATTTGACGCTTCGCCATAACACCCAAGTCGATACCCAACAACAGTTGCGCTCGCAATGGCAAGCTGACTTTAGCTGGCCTGACGCGGCAAATGCTCAACGCCGGTGGCAACGGCTGATCCATCACTACGCGCCGTTGCTTGAACTCAGCAAAGGTAAAGCAGCGGCGTCCGCAACGTTAGAGGTGGATCTGACAACGCAACAATGGGCTGCCAAGCAAGGCGAACTGGCGATCACGGATGTCGATCTCATCTACGATACCGTGGCGCTGGCCGCTACCGACCTGAGCTCGCCATTCACGCTTAACCCAAAACACCTGCAATTGAGCGCCGCCACGCTCAATCTCGGCAGTATTCAACAAGGTTTCGCGATCGGTCCGATCCAGGCCAGCTTTACCGCCGACGTGCCGTTGCAGCAACCGACGCAGGCCGTCATGGTATTATCACAGCACCAAATCAACGCCTTTGGTGGTTCAGTGTCACTACCGGAGCAAGCATACCGAATGGATCAGCAGCTGTTTATTCCGGTGGTGTTCGAGCAAATCGATCTGGGCGAACTGATGCGCCAATACCCGAGTGACCGAATTGATATCGATGGCAAAGTATCCGGAACCTTGCCACTGGTTTGGCACTCTAATCAATTAACCGTCGACAAAGGTTACCTCAGCGCCGTGGCGCCGGGGGGACATTTGACGGTCGATTCCTCAGCATTGCGCTCAGCCGTCGGCAGCAATCCAAGCCTGCGTACACTCGCCAGCGTGTTGGAAAATTTTTACTATGAGGAATTAAGCAGCGAGATCGACTATGATGAAAAAGGTAACGTCATCCTGGGGTTACGCTTAAAAGGCTATAACCCAGAGGTCGAAAATGGCCGCGAGGTAAATCTCAACATTCGCCTCGAAGAAGATTTAGCAGCGCTAATAAAAGGGTTGCAGCTGAGCAACAGCGTCAGCGACACAATCCGTAAACGTATCCAACAGAAGGTTAATTGATCAGAGGATGATATGACACGCATACAACTCAGCAACGGTCTCATGGTCGTTGTCGCCGCCCTGACGCTTACAGCCTGTACACCAACCGTGCAAGTTGCTGCGCCGAAAGAGCCGATAACGATCAATTTGAACGTCAAAATTGAACATGAAATTTATGTTCGGGTGGACAAAGCGCTCGACGATGTAATTTCCGAATCCAGTGGTTTATTTTAATTTCAAAGGATTGTGACATGAAATCCGTCATGAAGATGTTTCCAAAACTTGCAACGCCCGCTTTTATCGCCCTGCTTACGCTGTCGGGTCTATCTTATTCCGAGCCAGCAGTGGCACTGCAACAGTTGACCCTGCAACAGGCAATGGATCAGTTACATCAGGCCAAGGCAGACGGCTGGGTTGGCGAACAGCCTAATGGCTATTTAGGTGTGGTGCGGGATTCTGCGCAGGCACGGCAGATTGTTGAGCAGATCAATGAAGCTCGGCGCAAAGAATACGCCCGCATTGCGGACGAAAACGACATCGCCGTTGCCGACGTAGAGCTGTTGGCCGGAAAGCGTGCCATCGAACGCACCCAATCCGGCCACTACATTAAAATCGACGGGCAATGGAAGAAAAAACCTTAGCGCTCAGTCACCTTCGTTTGTCACTAACACCGCACCCTGATAGACAACCCTTGAGGGTTGTCTCAGCGCTTCAGCATCCAGCAAAGGATTGCGCTTAAGGACGAGAAAACTGGCATCATAGCCTTCTCGTAACTCACCAATTTTCAGATCTGGAAAGAGCGCTTGGGCGGTATCGCGCGTCAGTAGGTTAAGCAATTGCTTGTCGCCAAATACGTCTAAGCCTTTTATATAGTCATACTCCGTTAAAATATTACCGGCAAAGTTGTCCGAACCAAGGATGATAGAAACGCCGTTACTACGCAGTTTTGTTAAGTTCTTCCGTTGATTCTCAATCACACCCGCCGGGATGTTTTTGGGCTCGCCATAGATCAGCCGTGCCGTGCTTGCGGTTGTGATCACGTGTATGCCCTTCCGCGCGGCTTGCTGAATACTCTCACCCGTTAACCGGTAAGCAGATGGCTCATACCCCTCCCAAAAATGATAACCCGGTAAATGGGCGATAATGTCAACGCCAGCACTCACCGCCAGGGCAAAATCCGCGGCGGACTCAACATGTGCCGCCACGCGCAAGCCGGCCTGCTTTAATGTTGGCACCAACGCGTGCACAACTTCCTCGTTAAGACCATTTACGCCAAAATATTCTTCATTGTTGCGGCGCCCGGCGTCCTCATGATGTACCAAAATGATCTTGACGGTGCGCGTACCTGATGCGGTTATCAGTGGTAGTTTTGCACGAATGTCTTCCACCTCGTCCATGATGATCAATGACTTATCATAGATATCGTCTAGCGGCCGAGTTTTGCCCGTGCTTGGGTCCGGCTGTAATGCCATCCTTACCGGGTGCCCATCTGAGCTTGTAATGCACGCACTGACCAAATCAATATTAAACGGTTGCTGCCGCAAAACAGTGCGTGTTTTTTGGGCGGTTGCTGGTGTGGCGCTGCCACACATCATCAAGCCGTAAAGAATGCCACTGTTGATGTAGTGCTTGGAATAATTCTCAGCAAGCCAGGGCGACTGAAGGTTGTGGTTGTGTCCCTCAGCAAAAGGCGGGATGACAAAGCCACCACGCAAATCAATACGATTATCGAGCTTTTCTGGCGCACGGCGAGTAAGCTTTCCATCGACTTCGTACCAATCTTGCTGGTTGAATTTATCACCATCCCACCAATGTCCGTTGACGTAATGGGTTTGCGAATATGCGGTGCCGGTAAACAGCAGAGCTGTGACGCAGGCAAATACTTTAAACATATACGACTCCTTTTGGTTGTCGCGCTATTGTAAAGAATTGCTCGCCAGCTGAGTGCTTCATTCTGTTACAGACTGTAATGCTATGTATACTGCCGCTACTCTTCATCAAACGAGCGATAACGTTCGGCGAGAAAGTCAATCAATGTTCGGACAGCCGGCAACAGACCCCGACGCGACGGAAATACCACATGAATGATTTCCGGCGGAACCTTCCAGTCCGGTAACAGTTCAACCAGTGAACCGTCGTTAAGCTGATGAGCAACCACCAGCTTTGGCAACTGCACCGCGACTGGCGCAATGACATTGAGGGGCTGGGTGAGCTATTCTCAAATCATATTCCAGATTATCGCAACCTGATTTCAAGCTACTCGACCTTAACCCAGGGCGAGTAAGCGGTCAGTCGAAACCAACCCGCCGGAGGGGCGCACCTCTCCGGCATTTATCGAGGGAGCACTGCATGAGCAACTTGGCGAAATCGTTAGAAAGTGAATGTCGGATGGTATCCGGATGTGATGCA
>NZ_PIPS01000003.1 GCF_003987185.1 Idiomarina aquatica
CATAGCGGTATGGCACCACCTGGCTCCATTCCGAACCCAGAAGTGAAACATACCAGCGCCGATGGTAGTGTGGGGTCTCCCCATGTGAGAGTAGGACACCGCCAGACTTCAAATTAAGGAAAGCCCCGGGCTCACGCTTGGGGCTTTTTTTTATGCCCGCTCGGCCCGCGGTGTTACCGCTGTTGACCTTTTCTAGTTATTAGATTGAATTTATCTAATTCATCACCAACCGTTTTATAAGGTTTTTCGTATTACTGTTATATTAGGAACATCACGTTCATGGGAGAGCAGTAATGAATAAAAAGAACTTAATTACTCTGGCAATCTTATCAGGCACCGCTTTTACGGCGCCTGTTGTTGCGCAACAAGCAAATACCAACGCCGAAGCTGAAGTAGAAGAAGTGTTACAAGTGGTCGGTTCACGGCTGTCATTACGTACCGCGACGGACGGTGCTGCACCGATCGATATTATTTCAGCCGAAGATCTGGCTGCTACCGGTATGACCGACACCGCCAAAGCACTTCAATACGCCGTACCGAGCTTTAACTTTCCGTCATCATCCATCACCGATGGCAGTGACGCGGTACGACCTGCATCATTACGCGGGTTGTCGCCTGATCACACCTTGGTTTTAATCAATGGTAAGCGTCGCCATAGCTCTGCGTTAGTTCACCTAAACGGCACCACAGGGCGTGGTAGTTCAAACGTTGACTTAAACGCTATTCCAATGGCCGCGATTAAACGTATTGAAGTGCTTCGCGATGGCGCCGCAGCACTTTATGGTTCCGATGCGATTGCGGGCGTCATCAATATCGTTTTAAAGGATAACGCCAGCGGCGGTGATGTCAGTTTACAGGCTGGCCAGACGCATAAAGGTGATGGTGAACAATGGCGCGCGTCCGGCAGTACCGGATTTTCGGTTGGAGAAGATGGGGCATTAACACTATCAGCTGAACTTCACCATAAGAACCGCACTAATCGTGCAGGTCTTGATACCAGACAACAATATCCGCTACTGGACAACGGTGAGCCGGATCCGCGGGAAGAAACCTTTGATCGCAAGAGCTTCCATATCGGTGCTGGCGAGTACGAGAATGCGTCGTTGTTCGCGAATTTTGACATGAGCTTTGCCGACGGTCGTTTATACGCGTTTGGTGGTGTCAGCGATCGTAAATCCGAGTCAGGCGCATTCTATCGCCGTGCGATTCAGTCGAATACCTTAACCGAAATCTATCCTGACGGTTTCCTGCCGATCTTAGCCCCCGATGTGCAGGATTATTCGGCCTACGTTGGTTACGAATGGTTTGTTGGCGAATGGACACTGGACTTTAGTGGTGGTTTAGGGACCAGTGAGTTTCAATACAACGTGGAAAACTCGCTGAACGCATCAATGGGCCCAGAGCTAACCCCAACGTCTTTTGACGCGGGTACCCTGACCAACGAAGAAACAAATGTCACGTTCGACGCACAGCGTTTTATTCCTTTTTACAATAACTCGGACTTGTCTGTAGCGTTCGGTGTTAGTTATCGCGACAATACCTATCAAATAGAAGCCGGTGAGGAAGCGTCTTATATTGATGGCGGTTATCAGGATCGTCCAGCCGGCAGCCAGGGTTTTACAGGCTTTAAACCGGAATCCGAAGTGAATCAGAGCCGCGACAACGTCGGCGTTTATTTGGAAGCTGAAAACCAGCTTACCAGCAACTTCCTTTGGGGAGCTGCTGTACGCTACGAAGACTATTCCGACTTTGGTGACAACACCAGTTGGAAACTGTCCGGCCGTTATGATGTGACCGATCGTTTTGCCGTTCGTGGCGCGGTAAATACCGGCTTCCGCGCTCCCAGTGCACAACAACTGTATTTTACCAACATCTCAACGTTGGCGGTGGACGTAAACGGCGAAACGGTTCTTGAGCAATCAGGTACCTTTAATTCGTTAAGTCCAATTACCGAAGCTTTGAGCATCCCTGACTTACAACCCGAAGAGTCAGAAAGCGTCAGTGCCGGATTCGTTTGGAATGGTTATGATGGGTTGGCGGTAACGGTTGATTTCTTCCAGATCAACATCGATGATCGCATCATCCTGTCAAATCAGGTTCGTCCGGATGACTCGCCACAGGTTGCACAGGCACTGAGTACCGTAGATGCTGAGAATGCACGCTTCTTCATCAATGCTGTTGATACCAAAACCAAAGGTCTTGATGTGGTTGTCAGCAAGTCATTTGATCTTGCCGAGTATGGGGATCTAAAGACTCAGGTCGCTTACGGCTTTAACGATACTGAAATTGAATCGGTCAATTTACCACCTTTATTTGATGGTATTGAGTCGGTATTGTTCGATTACGATGAAGCAATACGGATGACGGATTCGACGCCGGCGCACAGTAGCTCAATTGGGTTTACTCATACCTTGGGTAATTGGCGTACCGATTTACGGTTTAACTATTTTGGTACCTATATTATTGGTGACTACGATGAGGGTGAAACCCCTGCTGAGGCGAACGAGACTTATGGTCCTAACTGGGTGACGGATCTTTCGGTTCGCTATGCGTTTTCCAATAACCTGAGTTTAGTGGTTGGCGGACAGAACATTTTCAGCGAGTATCCGCAAGAGCAGCCGGTACAGGGCGTTTTTGATCAAATCTTTAAATACCCTAATACCAACTCGCCGATTGGCTTCAACGGAGCCTACTTCTTTACCGAGTTGGAATACACATTTTAAGTGACTTGAGCTTTGATAAAAACCGCCACAATGTGGCGGTTTTTTTATTTCTGTAGTTAAAGCGACCAACTTAAAATCAACGAGCTATATAGTATATTGATAAATAAGGAAAAATACTTGGCATTAAACTTGAAAGACAATATCGGGTTATTTGAAACATTAAGAGGCTACTATGTCACGCAATCAAGGTATTATCATTGCCATTATCGCTGTTGTTGTGCTGTTTTTTGCTCCAGAGATACTGGCAACGCTGGGTTTTGCGATTGGTTCGGTGATTGAATTCGCGATCTCGTTGATCATCAGTCTGGCTGTGGTTGGGTTGGTCTTCTTCTTAGTCATGACCATATTTGGCAGTGTGCTACTGGGCCTTGGGGCTGCCCTCATCGCGCTGATTTTTACTGGCATTGGACTGTTTTGGCCACTGTTGCTGTGTGTGTTAATTCTCTACTTTGTCTTTCGGAATCCAAGAAAAACCGTATAGTATGAGGTATCAGTCAGCGACTTAACTACGGCTATGAAGAATCAGCTTAACGTTTTACTTGCGGGTATTCTCGCATGTTGTACCTTTAGTGCATGGGCGGTGGACGTAACGGCCACTAATGCATGGGCTCGTGCTTCGATCCCCGGCGCAAGTAGTGGCGCCGGGTATGTCTCACTGCATAACGAAACGGCCAGTGTGATCACCTTGGTCGGTATGAAAAGTGACGTCAGTAAAACGACGGAATTGCATACTCATATTCATGAAGACGGCATGATGAAAATGACCCACGTTAGCGAAGTGTCGATAGCGCCGGGTGAAACGTTAGAGATGAAACCTGGAGGTTACCACATCATGCTGATGGGTCTGCAGGAGCCATTACAAGAAGGCTCGACAGTTGCCGTGGAGTTACTTTTTGCCGATGGTCGTTCACAGTTGCTTCAACTAGAGGTAAGGAAGCCATAATGCAACAACATTCGCGTTGGTACTCAACATTAAGTTGGAAGTGGTTGGCGATAGGTGCGCTGTCGCTGATCGTTCTCATTTGGGTTCTGGGCTGGTTCCTTAGTAAAGAGCCTGATACCTTTTCTGTGCGTGAGGCGGTAACTGAGAGTGCCACTGAACTGTCATTAGAACCGGTTAAAGGATTTGCCACCAGTACGGCGGTGGTAGAGGTCATTTCCACGTTATTAAATAAGCGTGGCGGCTATATGAGTAACGATATTCTGCCACCCACCAGCCTACTCGATAATATTCCTGCCTGGGAATTTGGCGCCATACAAATGACGCGGGATATGTTATTGGCTATGCGAAATGATTTTAGCCGCTCGCAATCGCAGTCGGTTGAAAACCCAAATTTATTGAAAGCACAGCCGGCGATGAATATTGACCACCGCAGCTGGTTCGCTCCAACGGCCGAGAATGAGTATCAACTGGTGATGAGGGAAGTGCAGCAATATCGACTTGCGCTGGCGGATCCAGGCGATCATTCCGCGCAGTTTTATGCGCGCTCAGATAATTTAAGGCGCTACATCCAGGAAGTTGAAAAGCGTCTGGGGTCATTGTCCAGACGGTTGAGCGCGAGTGTTGCCCGCGTGGAGACCGATATATCGCTTGCCGGTGACGCTGCGGCTAAGCAGTCAACCGCTTCGCCCAGACTGATTTCCGCGCAAACCAGTTGGTGGCAAATCGATGACGTATTCTATGAGGCACGTGGAGCCAGTTGGGCTTTATTGCATTATTTGAAAGCGGTGGAGCTGGACTTTGCTGAGGTGTTAAATAATAAAAATGCGTTAATTAGCTTGCAACAGATCATTAAAGAGTTAGAGTCGTCTCAGCAATCAATCTGGAGTCCGATGGTATTAAATGGATCAGGCTTTGGGTTACTGGCCAATCATTCGCTGGTTATGGCGAACTATTTATCGCGAGCTAATGCCGCATTAATTGATTTACGTAATTTATTAGCTGAAGGATAGCGCACTATTATGAAAAAACTGAGCACACTCGTCGCCGCCGCAAGTTTACTGACATTACCGATGGCTGCCAGCGCCGACACGATTTTGGGTTTGTACGTTGGTGTACAGGGCTGGAACGCGGATTATGACGGACAGTACGGCTTTGGCTCAGATGTTCAGCCGTTTTATGTTGATAATGACGACACCAACACCAGTTTCTATGCTGCGTTGGAGCATCCGATTCCATTGATACCGAACGTTAAGATTCGTCAGACTCAGTTGGATGTTAATACATCAACGGGCAGCTATTCCGGCAACTTCGATAATACCGATTACACCTTGTATTACGAGATTTTCGACAACGATATCGTAGCCATCGACGTTGGTATTAATGGTAAACAGTTCGACGGCCAGGCTGAAATCGCAGTCAGTGACATTGTTGCGCAGCAGGATTTTTCAGGTGTTGTGCCAACCGCTTACGCTGCCGCACGCATTGGCCTGCCATTTACCAACTGGACGGTAACGGGCGAGGCGAAAGCCATCAGTTTTGATGACAGTAACTTACATGACATTCAAGCAGCACTGGAATACCGTGTGATTGACAACCTGGCGGTTGATATTAGCATCAGCGCTGGTTATCGAGCCATGAAGGTAGAGCTGGATGATATTGATAATATCTACTCAGATCTTAACTTCAAAGGCCCGTTTGTTTCACTGGATGTGCATTTCTAAAGATTACCGCTTGCAGTAAGATTCAGTTGTAGCTAAATTGTTAAGGTTATCCTTTAACCCAAGGCAACTGGTAATCAATGAGCAGTAACCACGATGAGCCACTCTTTTTAAGTGATGACCCCGACGAAATACCCGGGGAACTTTGCGAAGGCGTATGGAAACTCCTGATTGTTGACGACGATCAGGAGATTCATGCCGTCACTAAGATGGCGTTATCGGATGTGATTATTGCCAATCGCTCGCTTGAATTTCTGCATGCCTACAGTGGTATCGAAGCGTTAGATTGTCTGACCGAACACGATGATATCGCAATGGTATTGCTCGATGTGGTTATGGAAACCGACGATGCCGGTCTCAACGTTGCCAAAGCCATCCGTGAAGAGCTCGGAAACGATGAAGTTCGCATTGTTTTACGGACTGGACAACCCGGTTATGCGCCGGAAGAAAGCGTCGTTAAAAACTACGACATCAACGACTATAAAACCAAAACAGAACTAACCCGCAGTCGCCTGCTAACGACGGTATTTTCTGCCATACGTTCCTACCAGCAATTACGAACCATCAACGAAAACCGACGCGGACTGCGCAAAATTATTCATTCGGCCTCCAACCTCATGGAGAAGCACTCCATCGTGAATTTCTCCGAAGGGGTGGTCACTCAGCTTGCCTCGCTCCTTGGGTTGCGGGCGGAAGGGATTGTCGGGGCACGGGCCCCGGATAAAGAAAATGACATTATTGTGCTGGGAGCTGCCGGTCACTTTGCCGGGAGTATTAATAAGAGTCTCCGCTCGTTAGAGTCACAACGAATCGAGGAAGGTGTAAAACGTTGTCTGGCCGAGCGCCGGCACGTGCAAATGGAAGGCGCCACGGTATTTTTTATCGATGGTCAGGAGCACCAGGCAGCGGCTTATATCGAGACCGCTGATGCGATTGAAAATTACGATCAGGAGCTACTGGAAGTTTTCCTCGCTAATATTGCCGTCGGCTTTGAGAACGCAAACTTGTTTGAGGAGCTCCGCTCAGCGGCTTATCTCGATCCATTAACTGGTATTGCTAATCGCGCCGAGTTTACGCGTCAGCTGCAACGGCTGGCTGAACGAGCCAGCAAATCAAAAGTAGCCGCTATTGTCGATATTGATCACTTTTCGGACGTCAATGACGGACTGGGGCAGGACGTTGGTAATGCGCTGCTGCGCTCGGTGGCATTGCGTTTGACGGAACAACTGGGCAATGACATTTTTGTTGCGCGTATTGCTGCCGACGTGTTTGGCTTGATAGGTCCCGAACACATCATCTCACCGCAGAACCTCAATGAATTGTTTAAGCTGCCGTTCCGTGCCGGTGAGCACTATATTCCGCTGAGCATTACCTGTGGTTTCACGTCGGCCGATAATTCGGAACGATCTAACGGTAAGGCGCTTTTAAAACAGGCTTACATCGCGTTGAAAAATGCGAAGAAGAATTCCTTTGAACGGTTCAATTATTACCGTCCTTATATGGAAGAAGAGACCCAGCATCGGCTGCACATGGTACGACGCCTGCGGGCCGATTTTGCCGCGCGCAAACTGGAAGTTTGGTATCAGCCCCAGGTCGACTTAAGCAACGGTTGTATCATCGGCGTTGAGTCGTTGTTGCGATGGCCGCAGGACGATGGCAGTTTTATCAGTCCCGCGGAGTTTATTCCGTTAGCGGAGTATTCTGGCTTGATTGTTGATATTGGTGCCTGGGTGATAGAAGAAGCCTGCCAGCAAATCCGCCGCTTTGATGAACGCGGTTATGGCGATATCCGGATAGCGGTCAATGTGTCCGTACCTCAGTTCCGTATGCGAGATTTTCCGGAACTGATTGAGCAGCAATTAAAGCAACATCAGGTAAATCCGGATCGTCTTGAGCTGGAAATTACGGAAAGCATCGTTATGGAAGACCCGGACTTTGTTGCGGACATTCTTTATCGACTAAAACGGCAGGGTATACACGTTGCCATCGATGATTTTGGTGTAGGCTTCTCGTCCTTAAGTTACTTGCAAAAACTGCCGCTCGATCGACTGAAAATTGATAAAACCTTTGTTCATCATTCAGATGAAGAAAGCGGTCGTATTATTATTGAAACCATCGTCGATATGGCGCACCGACTGGGTCTGGGGGTAGTTGCTGAGGGCATCGAAGACGAGCAACAACTGAATTATTTCAAGCAGTTGAACTGCGCAGAAGCGCAAGGGTATTATTTTGCCCGGCCAATGCCCGCGGATAAACTGGCGAAGATGCTGGCCAGTGAAGAGTCAGACTGTGTCAGCCTGACTCGCGAGTCACAATTGAACTGATTACTGGTAAACCTCTACCGAACTGGCGGTCATCGAGTAACCGGTTACAGCCAGCTCGCCCTCAGTACGTTCTGTTTTTAGTGTGCCCTCAACCCAAACTGCATCATAGGTGTGCTCGTATGGCACTCCCTCTTCGTAGACAACGTGAATGATCTGATTCGGCGGTGGCGGCGGCACATGAATACAGGCACCGAAGTAAGGCACTAACAAAAATTCAGTAACTGCGTCGGCATTGCCTTCCAATTGTACGACATAGCCAGGAATACGCACCGTTTTGCCGTTTAATGCTTCTACCACGGGGGCATCTAAGTGCGTTTGTTTGTCCGCCTCGGGGTTCGCGTCATAATAGGATTGCGGGCGTACTGGCGGCGGCGTAAAGCCTTCTGGTAGCAAATCTTTCCAGCCAATTTTTTCTGCGTCGGCAAGTGCCGGCATGCTGAAAACCGAACTGATCACAGCTGCACTTAACCATTTTTTCATCAACGTCATACTTTCACCGTTAATCCATCGGATAAAGACTGGCGATAGGCTCGCCAAGCGGGTATCAAACTTAACAGAAAACCAGCCACAACCACGAGTCCCATTCGCCACCATTCGGCAGCTGTGGGGAAATTTAAGCTGAACAGTATGCCAGTTTGAGTGTGAATCACGCCTTGTAGTGACCACTGTAGCGCATAGAGTAAACCCAGTCCGGCCAAGGTAGCAGCAAGGGTTACCAGAACGGCTTCAGTGACCAGCAGCGTAAACAGGGTCACAGGACCTGCGCCTACAGCACGTAAGACCGCCATTTCGCGGCGGCGTTCGCGCAAACTGGCCAGTAAAATCGTCAGCATGCCGATAAGCCCGATGAGAACAACGAGCGCTGACATGCCATTCAGGGTTTGCTCAAATACGTTCAGGGTTTTCCACAGCTGTTGCAAGGTTAGGCCTGGCATCAGAGCAGTTAATGGTTCTGCGTCATAGGTATTGAATTCGCGCTGCAGCCTAAGTGCTAATGGCTTCACCTTCAGACCCAGCAAGGCGGCGCTGATGGATTCTGCCGGGTGGTGATGTTCGTGGTGATGCTCATCGCTGTGTTGCTGTTCTATGCCATGCACCGTTTCAATCGTTTCCAGACTAACGTATACGGCCTGATCAACCGGCGTTCCGGTTCGTTCTAACACACCAACCACGGCGATGGGGTGTTGATCATGCTCGCTGAAGCTGAGACCTCCGCTACCATGAGCGATGGTCAACGAGTCACCGACGTTTTTCTGCAACTGTTGCGCTGCTTCGGCACCCAGTACGGCCTGTTCGTTAGCCTCGAACCAGCGCCCCTGATTTAATTCCAGCGCTTGTTGGTTGGCGTATTTATAGTGTTTAAAATAACCGTCCGTGGTTGCTACCACCGGTAAACCCTGCACACTGTCGCCAAGGGAAATTGGCACCGCCCAACTGATCTCCCGCCGTGATGCGATGTCTTCAAAGCTGGCCCAGCTCATGGTATTGGTCATGCTGCCAATATGAAAAACGGAGGCCAGTAATAATTGTGTTTGGCTGCCGCGTGGGCCTACGATCAAGTCGGTACCGGATACCGTGTTGGCAAAGTTTTCCTGAACTTGTTCTTTAACGCGCTCTACCGCCAGCAACAGAGCAACACTGACAGCAATGGCGACAACCGTCAGCAACACACTGACTTTGCGGTTAAGCAGGCTTTTCGTGGCGAGCTTAAGCATCGTCAGCCTCCGCTAAGCTACTGGTAACCCGGTTAATGTCGCTCAGCTCGGTGCAGAACTGAAACTGCTTGGCCAGCGATGCATCGTGGGTGACAAAGATCACCGTGGTGCCATTAGCGTTACTTAATTCAAGCAGTAAGTTAATAAAACGGTCCCGTCGGTCGGCATCGAGTGCTGAGGTGGGTTCATCAGCAATCAGCAGTTCGGGCGCCCCGATGAGTGCGCGTGCCGCGGCAACACGTTGTTGCTGCCCAACACTAAGCTCAGCCGCAGGCTGATGCTGTTGTCGTTGGCTTAATCCTAAGCGAGTCAGGTAATCATTTGCGGTCTTTTCGGCGGGGTCGCGCAAACGTTGACGGCGTTGCTTTGAAAATTGGACACCCAGTAAGACATTGTCGAGTGCCGATAAATAAGGCAGCAAGTTAAATTGCTGAAAAATATAACCAATATGGTCGGCGCGAAATTTATCACGATTACGCGCGCTTAAACGGGCAAGGTCAGTACCCAGTAATTCGATTTTTCCCTGCTGAGGGGTATTCACTCCGGCCAGTAATGATAGCAGAGTGGATTTACCGCTGCCGCTGGCGCCACGCAATAGCATGGTACCAGCTTGTTCAACCTGCCAGTGCGGAATATCCAGCGTTGGTCGTTGTGCGGGCCAACTAAACTTAACGTCAGTCAGCTCAACGGCAGCGGTACTCATAATGGCTTATTTTTGCGCCCGTTCAAAAGAGGATTGGATTTCTTCTTTTGCAGCGTTCACGTCGCCCCAACCTTCAACTTTGACCCATTTGCCTTTTTCAAGTTCTTTGTAACGCTCAAAGAAGTGAGTGATTTGAGAGCGCAGCAATTCCGGCAGATCATTAACGTCCTGAATGTGGTCGTACTCTTTCGACAGCTTGCTGACTGGAACGGCGATCACTTTCGCGTCTTCACCCGATTCGTCACTCATTTTCAGCACGCCAACCGGACGACATTTGATCACCGAGCCGGGTTGCAGTGGGTAAGGTGTTGGTACCAGCACGTCAACCGGGTCGCCGTCCAGAGATAAGGTTTGATTAACGAAACCATAGTTACATGGATAGAACATCGGGGTCGCCATAAAACGGTCAACCCAGAGCGTACCGGTGTCTTTATCCACTTCGTATTTGATCGGATCAGCGTTAGCCGGGATCTCAATGATAACATTAACTTCGTCAGGCAAGTTGCTGCCCGCAGGTACGTTTCCTAAGCTCATAGTACTTCCTGTTTAATGATTAAAAATTTAAGGCTGTTGCGCGATTATAGCTTGTGCCGGATCACGCGCAACCCCGTATTCACCGTTGTTAAAATGGTTTTGGATGCTGGGCATGGTACTCCAGGCATTTGTCCACTTCCTGAGCCGACCCTAATACCACACCGACGCGCTGATGAATGTCCGTTGGAACGATGTCCAAAATACGCTGATAACCGTCACTGGCTTTACCGCCGGCTTTTTCTATCAGCAGCGCCATGGGTGCGGCTTCGTACATCAGCCGTAATTTAAACGGTTTTGCCGCATTGCGCGCATCCCAGGGATAGGTAAATAAACCGCCACGGGTGATGATGCGGTGAACGTCCGAAACCATGGCCGCATTCCAACGCATATTAAAGTTCTTTTTGCGCGGACCGGTTTCGCCTTTCAGCAAGTCGCTGATGTAATCGCGGATGGCGGGAGACCAATGGCGTTGATTGGACATGTTAATGGCAAATTCTTTGGTTGCGCGGGGAATCTCCGAACGCTCTTTGGTCAGTAGGAACTCGCCAACGGTTTGATCCAACGTAAAGGTACGCACGTCTTTACCGGTGGTCAGCACCATCATGGTCGCCGGGCCGTAAACGATGTAACCCGCAGCTACCTGCGCTTTACCGGGCTGTAAAAACATGGATTCACCAGTGTCTTCGCCTTCAGGCTTGCGCAGAATAGAAAAAATCGTTCCCACCGAACCGTTGATGTCGATATTGGAGCTACCGTCGAGCGGGTCAAACGCGACCAAATAATGGCCTGAATTTGGACTGACGACAATGGAGTCCTCTTCTTCTGAGGCTATCGCATGCACATTGGGTGACTCAAGCAGCAGGGTTTTTAAAAGCTGGTTAGCAACAACGTCTAACTTCTTTTGGGTTTCGCCCTGAATATTTTCATCCAGCGTAGAGCCTAACACCCCGGCAAGTGCGCCTTGGTGTAAGCGAAAAGAGATCTCTTTTGCAGCGATCTGTATCGTGTTTATAACGGAAATAAGCGATTCGCTGGTTTTGTCTTCGCGAAGCGTTGGCAGTAAACGTTTCATGGTTGCCCCTGTTTGCCTGGTCACTGTGTGTTAACAGGGCGCAAATGATAACGCATTTTCGTGCAAAAATCCTGCTCTATGTGACGTACGATGGTACACTTCGGAGATTATTAGTAGGCTTAAATCAGTAACAACCTCATGCATATTCATATTATCGGCATTTGCGGAACCTTCATGGGCGGCATTGCTGCCATCGCAAAACAACTTGGTCATCAGGTCAGTGGGTCGGACGCTAATGTCTATCCACCCATGAGTACACAACTTGAGGCGTTGGGCATTCAACTGCAGTCTGGTTATGCCGAAGCGCATTTAGAGCCGCGTCCTGACTTAGTCATCATTGGTAATGCGCTAAGTCGGGGTAACCCTGAGGTCGAAAAAGTGTTGCGCGATCGTTTGCGCTACGTTTCCGGCGCGCAATGGCTGCATGAAGAAGTGCTAAGACATCACTGGGTTTTGGCCGTTGCAGGGACTCATGGTAAAACCACCACGGCCAGCATGCTGGCCTGGATACTGGAAGATGCGGGTTATAACCCGGGTTTTATGATTGGTGGTGTGCCGGAAAACTTTGGTATCAGCGCGCGGGTTACCGACAGCGACTTCTTTGTCATCGAAGCGGACGAATACGATACGGCTTTTTTCGATAAACGTTCCAAATTCGTTCATTACAGTCCCGATACCCTGATCATCAATAATCTTGAATTTGATCACGCGGATATTTTTCCCGATTTAGCGGCGATACAACGGCAGTTTGCGCATTTACTGCGGGTCGTGCCGGATTCCGGACAAGTGATCGTTCCTGCTGCGGATGCAGTAATAGAAGACGTTCTGGCGCAAGGTTGCTGGAGCGACGTGGTGCGCGTAGGCGCGGGCGCTGACTGGGATCTGCTTGCGCACGGTGATGACGGTTCACGCTTTGAGCTATTGGATCATGGTGGCCAGACAGTGGCCAGTGTCCAGTGGTCATTGCTCGGCCTGCACAATGTTCGTAATGCGGTAATGGCAATGTTGGCCGCGCGTCATGTCGGGATCGACGTGAAGACGAGCGCGCAGGCACTGCAATCCTTCAAGTCGCCAAAACGTCGGATGGAGCTACTGGCCGATGTTCAAGGCATCAAGGTTTATGATGATTTTGCTCATCATCCCACGGCCATTGCAACCACGCTTGCTGGATTAAAGGCGCATCATCCGGGACGCATCGTGGCAGTACTGGAGCCGCGTTCCAACACCATGAAGTTGGGTGTACACGCGCAACAATTGCAACATGCGCTGGCCGTTGCCGACCAGCAATTTGTACTGCAGCCCCCGTCATTAAGCTGGGCGCTGGCGGATTATTTGACGGATGCGACCATTGCCAACTCGGTTGAACAACTGATGCAACAGTTAGTTTCCTCGGTAAAGCCGGGAGATGCGGTTATCATCATGAGTAACGGCAGCTTTGATGGCTTGCATCAACGATTCATCGACACACTCAAACAAAGAGATTCACTATGACCGATGATCGCGTAACGGTGGCCTTGACCGGCGCTTCAGGTGCCCCTTACGGGCTACGTTTGATAGAATGTTTGCTGCAGCAACGACAGCAGGTGCTGTTATTGATATCGAGCGCTGCCCGAGTTGTGCTGGCAACCGAACAGGGACTGAAACTGTCGGCATCGCCGGATCAGGCGCTACAGCAATTGACCGCCTATTTTGATGAACGCGGGTGTCCGCCCGCCGCGGATCAATTAAAGGTGTATGGTAAAGAAGATTGGTTTTCACCGGTTGCTTCTGGGTCGGCGGCGCCGAAACGCATGGTCGTTTGCCCGTGTTCAACCAGTACCTTGTCAGCCATTGCGACCGGTAGCAGTAACACACTAATAGAACGAGCCGCGGACGTGGTGATGAAGGAACGAGGCCAGTTGATTATCGTGCCGCGGGAGACGCCGTTCTCGACCTTACATTTACAAAATATGTTACAGCTTAGCCAGATGGGCGTGACGGTGATGCCGGCCGCGCCTGGATTTTATCATCAGCCGCAATCGATTGATGAGCTGGTCGATTTTATGGTAGCGCGGCTACTGGATCATCTGGGTATCGAGCAATCCCTGGTCGGCCGCTGGGGCTATGCAAAGGAGTCATCGTAAACGATGAAAGCTTTAGAGATTAACGAGTTAAGAAAAGTTTATCGGGGTGGATTCGAAGCCCTGAAAGGTATCAACCTGACCGTGGATGAGGGTGATTTTTACGCATTGCTGGGGCCAAACGGCGCGGGTAAATCCACCACGATAGGTATTATTTCGTCGCTGGTTAACAAAAGCAGTGGCAGTGTCAAAGTGTTTGGTTATGACCTGGATACGCAGCTTGCCGACCTTAAGCGTCAAATCGGTTTGGTACCACAAGAGTTCAATTTTAACCAGTTTGAAACGGTGCGACAGATCGTGGTCAATCAGGCTGGTTATTACGGTGTGCCACGCAAGCTGGCGCATGAACGGGCAGAAAAGTACCTCAGCCAGTTAGGGCTCTGGGACAAACGGGATGAACCCGCGAGGTCATTGTCCGGCGGCATGAAGCGCCGGTTAATGATCGCACGGGCGCTGTTGCATGAACCCAAACTCCTGATCCTGGACGAGCCGACAGCCGGGGTTGATATCGAGCTGCGCCGGTCAATGTGGGATTACCTCACCAAGATCAATAACGAGGGTATTACCATTATTTTGACCACCCATTACCTGGAAGAAGCAGAAATGCTGTGCCGCAACATCGGTATTATCGATGCCGGCAGGATTGTTGAGAACACCTCAATGAAACAGTTGTTGGCGCAGTTAAATACAGAAACTTTTGTACTGGACCTGGAGGAAGAACATTCCAGGCCGGAGATTGCGGGGTTCGCACACCGCTGGAAGGACAACAATACGCTGGAAGTGGATGTCGATAAAAACGCCGGCCTAAACAAGGTTTTTGAGCAATTGAGTGCAGCTGGCGTCAAAGTGTTGTCAATGCGTAATAAGGCGAACCGGCTGGAAGAACTGTTTGTGTCGATGGTCGAGAAAGGCCGTGGCAAAGGGAGTAACAACGCATGAGCCATATGTCATCAAATATCATCGCGTTAAAAACGATCTGGATAAAAGAGTGCACGCGCTTCTTGCGTATTTGGGTACAGACTCTGGTGCCTCCGGCCATTACCATGACGCTGTATTTCATCATTTTCGGCAGTATCGTCGGTGAGCGTATCGGCACCATGAGTGGCGTTAGCTACATGGAGTTTATCGTACCCGGGTTAATCATGATGTCGGTGATTACCAACTCCTATTCCAACGTGGCGTCGTCCTTTTTTAGTGCCAAGTTTCAGCGCAACATCGAAGAGATGCTGGTGTCGCCGGTACCCACCGTAGCCATTATTCTCGGTTATGTCGGGGGCGGTATGGCGCGTGCCATGATCGTAGCCGTCATTGTCACGCTGGTTTCTTTCGCGTTTGTCGATATCCAGATGGCGCATTTTGGTTATGTGGTCCTCACGGTGGTACTGACGTCGACGCTGTTTGCCTTGGGCGGTCTCATTAATGGTGTCTTTGGTAAAACGTTTGATGATATCTCGATTGTGCCGACGTTCGTATTAACCCCTTTAACCTATTTAGGCGGCGTGTTTTACTCGGTTAGTCTGCTGCCGGAAATCTGGCAGAAGGTGTCGATGGCCAATCCAATTTTGTACATGGTCAACGGATTTCGATACGGCTTCCTGGGGCAGTCCGATGTCGGTATCGCTACCGCAATGACGGTATTGGTGGGTTTTAATCTGGTCTTTTTCGGGCTGGCCTACTATTTGTTGGAAAAAGGCATAGGAATTCGCTCGTGAACGAAGCTCGTCCGGTTCACTCAAACCAAACAGGTCCACATGAGGACTTAAAAAAAATCGTTCAGCGTCATTTACAGAGTGAATTCAAAAAGCCGATTCAGGCTCACAATCAGCAGGCGTTTGACGATATTCACGCGAAGGTGATGGCGTGGCAGGGGCCGGTAATTCTGGACTCTTGCTGTGGTGTTGGTGAGAGCACGGCAGTGTTGGCAGAGCGTTATCCTGATGCGTTAGTGATTGGTGTGGATAAATCGGCCCATCGATTGGAAAAGCACAGCAGTTACGAACGTAGCGGCCGTGGTCAGCGTTATTATGTGGTCCGAGCCGATTTAATGGACTTCTGGCGCTTGGTTGAACAGGCCGACTGGCCTGTGCAGCATCACTTTTTGCTGTACCCCAACCCTTGGCCAAAAGCGGCTCATGTCAGCCGGCGCTGGCATGGATCGCCAGTTTGGCCTTACCTGCTTAAATTCGGTGGCCAGTTTACCCTGCGCTCAAACTGGAGCACCTATTTACTGGAAGTCGCGGAAGCTTTAAGCTTGTCCGATTTTCGTTCCAACATTGCCTTGCTCGATCCTCAACGGCTTGAGCCAATGACACCGTTCGAACGTAAATATAAAGACAGCGGACAGTCGCTGTGGGAATTACAGGCCGATCTTGGCCAGTCGCTTTAAGAGAGAATTACGTTGAGTCAAACTGCGCCCAATCATCACGACAATAAACAAATTGCTGAGGTCAATCAGGAAGCTTTGTATCGTATTTTTACGATACCAGAAGCACCTGACTCGACCTTAGGAAAAATTGAAAAACATTTGTCGGAAAACTTGATGGGTTTTCTGGGTGAACATATTGTTGCGCGGGAAAAGCCTCTGCAGGAAATTGAGCGTGACTTTGAACAGGCCAACATTCCTGAAGATCCTCAGTTTGTTTCTGAGCATACCGAGTTTCTGCTGAATAAGTTGGTCGCGCATTCGGTGCATACGGCGTCGCCTAAATTTATCGGCCATATGACCTCAGCGTTGCCGTATTTCTTGTTGCCACTGGCCAAGCTGATGGTTGGTCTAAACCAAAACCTGGTGAAGATTGAAACATCAAAAGCGTTTACGCCGCTGGAGCGCAACGTTATTGGTATGCTTCATCATTTGGTCTATCAACAGGACGCCGGTTTTTACAACCGCTGGATGCACAGTGCACAACATTCACTGGGCGCATTCTGCTCGGGTGGAACCGTTGCCAACATGACCGCGCTATGGGTTGCACGCAACCGCCTGTTAAAGCCGGATGGTGATTTTGCCGGGATCGCGGCAGAGGGGCTGGCGGCAGGGTTAGCGCACTATGGTTATAAAAAACTGGTGGTATTGGTCTCTGAACGAGGTCATTACTCGTTGGCAAAAGCCGCGGATGTGCTCGGTATCGGTCGACGTAACCTGGTGTCTGTTGCTACCGACGAGAACAACAGAATTAAGGTGGATGCGCTACGTCAGGCCTGTGAAAAAGTCCAGCAGGAAGGTGGTCGTGTGTTAGCCATCATTGGTGTGGCAGGTACTACCGAGACCGGCCATATTGATCCACTGGCAGAGATGGCTGACATTGCCCGTGACTATGACACTCACTTTCATGTCGATGCGGCCTGGGGTGGGGCTACCTTGTTGTCGAATCAACATCGCGGTTTACTGAACGGCATTGAACACGCCGATAGCGTTACCATTGATGCGCATAAGCAGATGTACGTGCCGATGGGCGCGGGTATGGTGTTATTTAAAAACCCTTCGCTGGTTAAAGCGATTGAGCACCATGCCGAGTATATTATTCGTCAGGGCTCTAAAGATTTGGGGTCACACTCGATGGAAGGCTCACGAGCCGGGATGGCAATGATGGTGTTCTCGGCGATGCACGTGATTGGCCGTCGAGGTTATGAGTTATTGATCAATAATAGTATCGAAAAAGCCCGTTACTTCGCCGATCTGATTCGGGCGCAGGATGATTTCGAAGTGATTACGGAACCTGAGCTGTGCCTGTTAACTTACCGTTTTGTTCCGAAAAAAGTTAAACAAGCATTGGCTGGCGCTAATCAGGAGCAAGTCGAGCGACTAACGCCACACCTAAATGCCTTGACACGTTACGTGCAAAAACGGCAGCGTGAAAGCGGTCGCTCCTTTGTTTCCCGAACCAAACTGACGCCGGCACAATATTATCACGAGCCAAGTGTCGTATTCCGGGTCGTATTAGCGAACCCGTTGACCACCGAGGCGATGTTGCAGGAAATTATTCAGGAACAACGTGAGATCGCAGAGAAAGCGACCAGCCTACGGGGAGCCTTGCACACCGAAATGCGTGAACTAGGCATGATCGTTAGCGATCACTAGATTATCAATCAGACGTGTCGAACCGAGTTTAGCGGCAACCAGGGCAACCCATTTAGCGTCAGCGGCCGTGGCTGGCTGAAGGCTGTCGGCGTTACGAATCTCAACATAATCGACCTCAAATCCCGCACGGCTCAGCTCTTCAACAGCCCAGCGCTGGGCGTCTTGCGGTGATCCCTGCTGGAGTTTTTGGGCAAGTTGCTGCAACGTCCGGTAAATGCTTGCGGCTTGCTGTTTTTGCGCCTCGCTGAGGTAACCGTTGCGTGAACTCATGGCTAAACCGCTTGGCTCTCGGGCTGTCGGTACGCCAATAATATCAACGGGCAGACTCAGATCTTGCGTCATCAACCGAATAACCTGCAACTGTTGAAAGTCTTTTTCACCAAATACGGCGACCTGGGGTTGCACCATATTAAACAGTTTACAAACAATGGTGGCTACGCCGACAAAATGACCGGGGCGGCTGGCGCCGCAAAGGATGTCACTGATCCCGGGGACCTCAATACGGGTCTGTGCTTCCAGTCCGCGCGGGTACATATCGTCAACCTGCGGCGTGAAAACCGCATCAACACCAAGTTGCTCTAACGCCTGACAATCAGCCTGCAAAGTTCTTGGATAACTGTCAAGATCTTCGTTTGCACCGAATTGCATCGGATTCACAAAAATACTGACTACCACCACATCGGCTTGCTGTTGTGCTTTTTTTACCAACGACAGGTGTCCCTCGTGAAGGTTCCCCATGGTAGGTACCAGTGCCACAGTCCGTTGTTGTTGACTGCGCCATTGGCGCAGGCTGGCAAGGTTTTTCAGCAGTCGCATAAGCGCTCTCCGTTATTAAGAACCGTAACAGTGTTCAGCGGCCGGGAAGCTACCGTCACGAACTTGTTCCACATAAGTTCGAAACGCGCCGGCTAAGGAGCCGCTTTCGGCAAGAAAGTTTTTTGCGAACTTAGGAAGGTAGTCGCTGTTCATCCCCAGCATATCGTGCATGACCAAAATCTGGCCGTCGGTATCGGGGCCTGCGCCAATGCCGATCGTGGGTATCGTCAACGCCTCAGAGATGCGTTTACCAAGAGCAGCAGGAATGCATTCCAGCACCAACAGTTGTGCGCCGGCCTGCTCAAGCTGCAGCGCTTGATCCAGGGTGTTGTCTGCTTGCTGTTGTTCCTTGCCCTGAACTTTGTAACCGCCGAGTACGTTAACTGACTGGGGTAACAGACCCAGGTGCGCACACACGGGAATGCCGCGTGTTGTGAGGCCTTTAATCGTGTCAATGAGCCAACTGCCGCCTTCAAGTTTGACCATATTCGCACCAGCCTGCATCAACTGCGCAGCATTCTGATACGCTTGTTGTGGCGACGCGTAACTCATAAAGGGCATATCACTCATGACAAACGCCTGCGGTGCGCCACGACGTACCAATTGGGTGTGGTACACCATCTCACTCATTTGTACCGGCACGGTTGAATCCAGTCCTTGTACCACATTACCCAAAGAGTCGCCGACCAGCATAAAGTCGACACCTTCGGAGGTCATCAGCTTTGCAAAGCTCGCATCATAGGCCGTCAGAGAAGCGATTTTCTGACCCTGTTGCTTCATTTTTTGCAACGTTGAAATTGTCATTGCTGCCATCATTGTCCTCCTTCGGTGAGTGTTTTTAGCAAGTCATCCCGGGAGAATACCACGCGCAACCCATTTTTCGGAACTTGCCGAGCCTGCTGAATGGCGCTGACGCCATTGGGTAAGATCCAGTCAGACTGAATTTCCGCAAGAGGATAAAGCACAAACTCGCGCTCATACAATCCCGGGTGCGGTAACCTCATTGCTTCATCGTCGGAGTAGGTGTCACCATACACCAACAGATCGAGGTCGAGGGTACGCTCGCCCCAATGCCGAATGCGCTGACGTCCAAATTGATCTTCGATGTGGTGTAATAACTGTAACGTATCAAACGCCGCTAAAGCTGAGTCGACCACGCACACGGCGTTGATATAATTAGGCTGGTCCTGCGGGCCCATGGGTGCGCTGCTGTACAGTGATGAGACATCGAGTACATCCAGCGCCGGATGGCGGCTTAATGCGAGCAGCGCGTCGATGACCTGTTGCCGGGGGTTACCCAGGTTGGCGCCCAGCGCGACCAGAGCTTTAGTCATTTGCCGGTGGTCGCTTATTGCGCGAGCGTCCGCCACGTCGACGGCGGGGACTGCGCTTTTTGCCCGCGGGTGCTTTGCCGTTGGTCATCGCAGCAGGATTATTCTGAGCCTTAGTCCAGAACTCTGCCAGCGCTTCTATATCTTCGCCGGGCAACGGGGCATGGCAGGCTTTACGCAGCATCAGGAAGTCATATCCGGCTCGGAACTTTTTCTGTTCCAGTGCTTTTTGCGCACGCGTACCACGGGTGTTTTGCAGTCGTAGCTGCATCTGCCAGATATCCCGTGCGGTTAAACTGAAGCGCTTGGGAATGGCAATGGTTTGTGACTGACGGTGGAAGACGTCGGCACTACCGACGTTCAGCGCGTCCATGGGGGGCAATCCACCTTCGTTCTCAAGCTGTTCTCGGCGAGCTTGCAACGGCCACCATAACAGTACGGCAATCAAATAGGCCGGAGTCACTCGTTGCTCATTTTGTACGCGCTGGTCGGTGTCGGCAAAAGCCTTTCTCAGCATGTTAACCGGCGGTGCGTCGGCGGCATCTAAATAGCTCTTAAGGATCGGGAACAACTGTTGAAATAACTGGTATTCGCACAGCATGTCAAAATTAGGCTGCGCTTTGCCGGCCATGAATAATTTCAGGAACTCGTCAAACAGTCGTGCCGGCGGGATGTTCTTTAACAGACCCGCAAGCGCCGGGATAGGGCTACTGACCTCTTTGGATAAGGCCATATTTAATTTGGTCGCGAAGCGAACTGCCCGCAACATTCTTACCGGATCTTCACGGTATCGCGTTTCGGGGTCGCCAATCATACGAATGACACCCGCCTCGATGTCGTTACGGCCATTGGCGAAGTCGTAAATACTGAAGTCGGCGATATTGTAGTACAACGCATTAACGGTAAAGTCGCGACGCTCGGCATCTTCTTCTATGGTGCCGTAAACGTTATCGCGCACCAGTTGTCCGTGTTCATCCTGTTTGGCGATTTTTTCCTGCTCGTCGTCGTCGCCATTGTGATGGCCACGGAAGGTCGCGACTTCAATAATTTCGCGACCAAACAGAATGTGCGCAAGCCGGAAACGGCGGCCGACCAAACGACAATTGCGAAACAGTCGCTTAACCTGCTCAGGTGTTGCGTTAGTGGTAACGTCAAAATCTTTCGGCTGGATGCCCAGTAATAAATCACGTACACAGCCACCGACCAGGTAAGCATCGAAGCCCGCATTGTGGAGTCGATACAACACTTTCAGTGCATTGGGACTGATGTCTTTACGTGAAATCGGGTGTTGATCACGAGGTATAACTTGCATTGGCGGTAACACAGAGCCTTTCACAGCTGTGCTTTTTTTATCAGAAAATGCGCGGCGCGCAAGCTCAGTCAGTTTCTTAATGATGATGGTTCTCCCTAATCATCAATGGTTGTTCATTTAATTGTTGTAATATTGTACCGTCAGTTGGCACCGATTCGCCACTGTTTAGACCAAGCGATGATCGCTTTTTTAATAAAATCGTCGATGTTATCTGCTGCAATCTCGCCGAGCCCCAGAACGGTAGCCGCCTTTTTTAGATTCTCTAAGGCGTTCGCGGAGTCGATGGGAGCCGCGTGATTCTGTTTGCTCAGCTTGCGCCCCTCGGCATCGGTAACCAGTGGTAAGTGCATTAACCGTGGTTGCCGACCGCTCAACCGTTGCCACAACGTTAACTGCCAAAAGCTCGGTTGCAGCAGGTCTGAACCGCGCACAATATCGGTAATGCCTTGATCAATATCGTCGACGACGACGGCTAATTGGTAAGCAAACAATTCATCGCGACGACGCACAATGAAATCTTCTCGGACGCAGTCACTGTTGGCCTCAACGTGACCATGCCAGCGATCATCCAGGCGCGTGACCGGATCATCATTTTTAAAACGTACGGCGTAAGGCGTCGAACGAGGCTGCCTGTCGCGGCAGTAACCGTCATAACAGTCGCCCCGGGCACGGATCTGCTGGCGACTGCAATCACAGTGATAGAGTTCTGTGCCAAGCTGTTGCAAAACCAGACGGTAACGTTGGTCACGTTGGCTTTGATAGATAACGCTCTCGTCCCAGCATAAACCATGTTGCTCGAGCTGCTGCAATATGACCGAATCAGCCTGAGCTACGGCACGTGGTTTATCGACATCTTCGATGCGCACCAACCATTTGCCCTGATGAGCTTTAGCGTCAAGATAGGAACCGAGCGCGGCTACTAACGAGCCGAAGTGGAGTGGACCTGAAGGGGTCGGCGCAAACCGACCCCGGTATTCGGAGGACTGGCGCAAAGGAACGGGCTGGTTAGGCACCGGTCATTTGTTTTTCTTTGATCTCCGCCAGCGTTTTGCAGTCAACGCAGAGATCCGCTGTTGGACGTGCTTCGAGGCGGCGAATGCCGATCTCGATACCGCAAGAATTACAGAAGCCAAAATCGTCTTCTTCAATTTTTTGCAGTGTTTTCTCAATCTTTTTGATCAACTTACGTTCGCGGTCGCGAGTACGCAATTCAATACTGAACTCTTCTTCCTGCGCTGCCCGATCAACCGGATCTGGAAAGTTTGCCGCTTCATCTTTCATGTGATGCACGGTACGGTCAACTTCCTGGCGGAGTTGACGGCGCCACTCTTCGAGTATTTTGCGAAAATGAGTCAACTGCTCATCGTTCATATACTCTTCGCCCGGCTTCTCTTGGTAAGGCTCTAGCCCGGCCAGCGCCAGGATGCCATGCGTTTTTTTCTTGCCTTCTGGCATCATGGTTCTCCTAAATGATTAAACATCGCTGCGCGATTGAGTCGCTCCTGAGCCACCACGACATGGTCAGTTTAGCGTCAGTTCAAAAAAGGACGGTACATATAGCAGAAACGCTCTATTACCGCAACTGAAAATGTATTTGTCGGTCCAGTTTTATCGCCGCGTCACTGATGTGGGTTTTGACCGCATAAAATTCAACCCCCGCGTCAGCAGCTTCAATACAGAGCTGTGCGTATTTCGGATCAATGTGCTGCGCCGGAGCAACGTCATTAATGCCGCGGTGCATGACCATAAACAGCAACACCGCACGGTGGTCTTGCTGACGCATCTGCATCAGTTCTTGAACGTGTTTGTGAGCACGGACACTGACCGCATCCGGAAAGAAGCCATGGCCGCCCTCGTTCAGGGTGACACTTTTCACCTCGACGAAGCACAACGGGCTATCGTCGCTTTTGCCCAGCCAGTCTATCCGGCTGTTCTGTTCGCCGTATTTTTGTTCCGCCACCCATTCACGGATGTTCTTAAGTGGCTCAATGAAACCGTTACGCAGAGCTTCACCAGCCAAGGCATTGGCGCGTTGGGTATTCACCACAATCCAGTCTTTGTCCTGGGTTAAACTCAACTCCCAGGTGTAACGGTATTTCCGTTTTGGATTTTCTGAGTCACTGCAGTACACCTCATAACCCGGTTCAGCACATCCGGTCATTGCGCCGGTATTGGGACAATGAACTGTGGTAATATGTCCATCACCAAAATCGATGTCTGCCAGAAAGCGTTTGTAACGTTTGCGTAAAACCCCATGTTTGAGGGGCTTGTTAAATTGCATTCGCAACCTCATAAACCTAAAGTATTGGCAGCAACAAACTATAAGGAGAGACGTGCTATGTCCAGCGCATTATCGGTTTACCTGACGGATAAAATGCCGGTTAACTACCTTGCTGAAAAAGCGTTATTAGCCTTTAAGGATGATGCCGCGCATATTGTGATTGGCGATAATGAGGAAGAAAACTTACGCCGGATACAAAAAGCAGGGCGACAGTTGGATACGCAGGGTATCACGTCATTGAGTGTACAGGGGCCAGGCTGGGATAAAGAACGGCAATGGGCGTTATCATTAGGCTACACGTCGACATTGTCGACCAACTCGGTGCAATGGAGTGCCGAGGTGGCTGATGAACTCCAGCAAGTCAATGATGTATTCCGCTTTACCCGTGAACTGGTTAACCTGTCGGCGGAAGAAATCTACCCAGTGAGCTTGGCTGAGCGGGTGGCGAAACATCTGAGTGAACTGGCACCCGACCATGTCTCTTACGAGCTGATCAAAGGTGAAGCATTGAAAGCTGCTGGCTGGATGGGCATTTACACGGTCGGCCGTGCAAGTCAGCACGAGCCGGCCATGCTGGTACTGGATTATAACCCCACCGGTGATGCTGATGCGCCGGTAGAGTCGGCGCTCATTGGTAAAGGCATTACCTACGACTCGGGTGGTTACAGTATTAAACCCAGCGAAGGTATGCTGTCGATGAAATGTGACATGGGTGGTGCTGCAACGGTCAGCGGCGCGTTATCACTGGCGATTCGTCAGGGCTTAAATAAGCGCGTCAAGCTGTTCCTCTGTTGTGCGGAGAATATGATTGACGGCCGCGCCTATAAGTTGGGTGATATTATTACCTATAAGAACGGCCTCAAGGTCGAAGTTGTTAATACCGATGCGGAAGGCCGCCTGGTGCTCGCGGATGGCCTTCAGGCTGCTGGCGAGGCCGGTGCCAAGCAGGTGATTGATGCAGCGACGCTCACGGGCGCCGCTCAAATGGCGGTTGGTAATGAATACAACGCATTATTCAGTGTTGATGATGAAGCTGCGGAAAAAGCCCTGCGCTTTGCGCGCCAGGAAAACGAACTATTATGGCGGTTGCCGTTAAATCGTTGGCACGCTGAAAATTGTCCTTCAGCCTTTGCGGACACGGCAAATAGCCGACCGCAAAAAGGTGGTGGTGCCGGTGGTGCCAGTAATGCTGCGGGCTTTCTCCTGCGCTTTGCGCCAAACGACGGTAAAGGCTGGTTGCACTTCGATTTAGCCGGCGCTTATCAGAAATCCGCAACCGCAATGTGGCCGGCCGGCGCGACCGCGCTGGGCGTACGCACCATTGCAGCAACGTTGCGTGGTTAATTGAGCGGTTATCGGTGAGAGGTAATGTGGTTGTATGACTCTGCCGATAGCACAAGTCATTGATGAAATACTCGAGCAGTTTCCTGCTGCTCGAGTGGTTATCCAAGCTCCTCCTGGTGCCGGTAAGTCAACCTGGTTACCGCTGCAGTTACTCCATTCGGAACATACTGGAACCATGGTAATGCTGCAGCCGCGGCGTTTAGCTGCGGTGAATGTCGCCAATTATTTAGCCAAACAACTCGGAGAGTCGGTGGGCGACACCGTCGGCTACAGTATTCGCGGTGAACAAAAGCGGAGTGCGTCGACACGGTTGATGGTGATTACCGAAGGAGTACTGGTACGCTGGTTGCAGAATGATCCTGAACTCAATGGCATCGATACCGTCCTATTTGACGAATTTCATGAGCGTAATCTGGCCAGCGATCTGAGCTTGGCCTTGTTGCTGGACAGTTTAACGCTGCGCCCGGAGTTGTCGCTCATGATTATGTCGGCGACCTTACCGGCTGAACCTATTCAGGCCTGGCTACAACAGGCCCTGGCAGAGCCGGTAAAGGTGGTGAAGAGCGAGGGCAGACAATACCCGTTAACCATTCACTATCGACCACCGGGCCGGGATGACTGGCGAGAGCGGCTGGTTGCGGTAACACTCGAGGCGCTGGCGCATGCTGAGAAAGGCGTGTTGGTGTTTGTCCCGGGAGTGCGGGAGATTCAGCGCATCATTCAGGAACTGAGTGCGCGAACTCAGGTTCCGTGTTTACCCTTGCATGGGCAGTTGTCACTGGCTGAGCAGCGGCGAGCGTTGTGTGCCGACCCCGTGCAGCGGATTATCGTGGCCACCAATGTGGCAGAAACATCGTTGACCATTGATGGTATCGACACCGTCATCGACAGTGGCCGGGAACGCGTCAGTCGGTATCGACCACACTATGCGACGGCACAATTATTGACCCGCTATTTGTCAAAGGCGTCTGCAACTCAGCGTGCCGGTCGCGCCGGACGGCAAAATCCGGGCAGCGTATACCGGCTCTGGAGTCAAAGCGATGAGCATGGATTTAGTGATTACGCAGAGCCTGATGTGGCAACTCAGGATCTTACGCAGTTGGTTGCAGAAGTGTCGCTGTGGGGCAGTTCCGTCGATGAACTTTGTTGGTTGTCCGAGCCATCGCAAGCGCATGCAGGACACGCCATTGAGGTACTGGAACAACTGGGACTGTGTACCCGGCAGGGCGGACTGACCGAAGTTGGCCGACAGGCTGTGACTATGGGGGCTGATATTCGCCTGGCACGGGTCGTATTGGCGGCCGTGGCAGCTCCCTCGGCAACCCGGTTTGCGCTGGCCTGTACGCTGGCCACCTTAGAGGAACCGGCAAAACCCTATCTCGCTGAGGCGTTGATAGAAACCGTGGAACGGCATTTAGCACAAGCAAAGCACCTTAAACGGTGGCGTCAGCGACAGCAGTTTTGGTGCAAGCAACTGGCCGTGGAGGTAACATCCATGGCCGACTGGGGCGCAATAACCGAGTATCTTTTGTACGGTTTTCCTGAACGAGTGGCGAAACGCGTTACGCCGGATAGTGTGCAGTTGGTCTCTGGGGTGCGGTTGCAGGTGGTGGATGAGAAGCCGGTGAGTGAGTGGTCACTGGTGCTAACCATCAGGCTTGCTGAAGACGTGCGCTTTCACAAGGCAGCCTTGTTGGCGCCGTTACAAAAAGCTGAACTTATTCAGCATCCTGCGGTAGCGATTACGGAACATGCGTTTGTTGATGTTGCCGCGGGGCGTCATGCGGCACTGATCCAGGAGCAGCGGCTCGGACAACTGCTCTTGGAACGGCAGCGGTTGGACCGTGCGCCGGCGCAACAGGACATTCATTTGGGGTTGATACAGTGGCTGCGACGCGAGGGCATTGAGGCATTGAATTGGACGGATGCAGCAACGCGACTCTGGCATCGCAGTTTTTATCTTTATCAGCATGTCGAAGAGGCTCGCAGTGCCTTTCAGGTGACGTTGCCGACGCCGGAGTCATTATTGGACAACCTGGAAGAGTGGGCGCTGCCGTTTTGGTCGGCGCTGCGCTCACTGAATGATTTACAACGTTGGGACCCCCGTGACGCCATTCGCCACTGGCTTGACTATCCCCAACAGCAGTTACTTGAACGGCTGTGCCCGTCAACCTGGCGCGCCCCCAGTGGTAGTCAGGTAGTCATTCAATATCCTAATTTAACGGAAGCACGGCAGGGGATAAAACCACGTGCTGAAGTGAAGTTGCAAGAGGCGTTCGGCGAGCCGGTATCGCCCACCTTGCTCGACGGCCGCCAGCCGTTGACGCTGGATTTGTTGTCGCCAGCCGGACGTTTACTGCAACGGACCGAGAATCTGGCGAGTTTTTGGCAAAATGGTTACCCGGAAGTGAAAAAAGAAATGCGTGGGCGTTACCCGAAGCATCCCTGGCCGGATGATCCGTTAAGCGCCGAAGCAACCCTGAAAACGAAAAGACAGTTACGATGATAAAACGACCCTGGCTTCGCTACATAATGATTACCTCGCTAAAACTGGGGCTGGCGCTGGCATTTGTCATCGTTGGCTACCTCATCTACCTTGATGCCAGTTTGTCGCGGGTATTTGCGTCTGAGCGTTATCAGGCTCCGGCGCTGGTGTATGCTTCAGAAACCCGCCTGTTTCCGGGGAAGCACATCAGTAAGCAACAACTGATAGAGCAACTCGAACGATTGAGTTATCAGCGCAGCAGCAGTACGGAAGAAACCGGTTATTACTCACACGCTAACAATCTGGTCATGGTGCACCGGCGGCCGTTTGAGTTTGCCGACGGCGCACAAATGTCAAAGCGTGTTGAGGTGCGATTTGACGGCGCTCAAATTCAATCCATTCGGGAATGGCCCAGCGGTGTCGCATTACGCGAACTGCGTCTGGAACCGCAACTGATCGGTCGCATTAACCCGCTGGACAACGAAGATCGTTTGTTGGTCGGCTTGGAAGTTGTTCCCAACTTGCTCATCGAAACGTTATTGCTGGTCGAGGACCGTAACTTTTATCATCATTCCGGGGTTTCGCCGTGGTCGGTGATGCGTGCGCTGGTCGCGAACATCAAAGCCGGGCGAACGGTGCAGGGTGGTTCTACCCTGACCCAGCAGTTGGTTAAAAATCTTTACTTAACGCGTGAACAAACGTTATGGCGTAAGTTTCATGAAGCGATGATGGCGCTGGTCATCGACTACCGTTTCGATAAAAACACGATTTTGGAAACCTACCTCAACGAAGTGTATTTTGGTCAGGATGGTCGTCATGCAATACATGGTGTGGGGCTTGCCAGCCAATATTATTTTGGTCGTCAGATACAGGAATTAACACCGGCTCAAACGGCCTTAATGGTGGCGATGATAAAAGGCCCTTCCTACTACGACCCACGACGTTATACAGAGCGAACCAAGCAACGGCGTGACACCATTTTGCGGATGATGTACGAAAATGATCTAGTGGCAAAAGACAGCTACATTGCTGCGGTGGAAGCGCCAATTGAAGTGCGTGAAAGCCGCCGATTGGTTGAGGAGAGCTACCCTCACTACCTGGATCTAATACGGCGCGAACTGGGAGAAATTGTGCTCCCTCCTGAGTGGCATGAGGTGGGTCTAAAAATCTATACGGCGATGGATGTCGACCTACAGTCAACAGCTCAGAAGGTGTTGCGTAACGGCATTCCGGGACGGGCTATCGATGGTCTGCAGGGCGCCGTGGTGATCAGCGATTATCGCAGCGGCCATATCCGCGCAATGGTCGGCTCGACAAACAACGACGGACAAGGTTACAACCGTGCGTTGATGGCGTTGCGGCCGATTGGTTCGCTGATGAAGCCGGTGATTTATGCGTCGGCCATGTCAGTCGCGGATGGCATGCATTTGGGCAGCCGCGTGGTTGATGAAGCGGTGATATTGGAAGATGAACATGGCAAACGCTGGCAGCCTGAAAACTACGACAAAACCTACCTGGGCGATATGTTGATGTACCAGGCGCTGGTGAAATCTCGCAATATACCTGCGGTTCGTATTGGTTTAGAGGTCGGCACGCGGACACTCGCCAACTACTTAAAGGCAATGGGGGTTACGACTCCCATAAACGACTATCCGTCGTTAACGCTCGGCGCCGTGGAACTATCCCCGCTGGCTGTTAACCGTATCTATTCGACCATCGCTAACGACGGCCGTTATCAGCCGCTGAAAGCCATCACCAGTATTACCACTCACGATGGACTCAGTGTGTATGAATCTCATGTCGCTGAGCCAAAAGCGGTGTATACGCCGGCAGTCAGCTATATGATTCGCTACGGTATGGCGGGTGTGGTGTCGTTGGGAACCGCGACGGCATTACAGGATACCTTGGGTGGTGCAACTGTGGCCGGTAAAACCGGCACCACCAATGACTATAAAGACAGCTGGTTTGTCAGCATCGATGGTGAGCACGTTATAACAACCTGGCTTGGTCGCGATGATAATAGTCCGACAGGGCTTACCGGCAGCAGCGGGGCGCTGATGATCAACCGTGAGATTTACCGTCAAGCACCGCCACAACCGATGTCATTAAGGCCTCAAGGTGATGTGCGCCTGCAGAGCTTCCATGCAACGAAGGGCGTGCGGATTCCGTCTCAGTGTCCGCAGGCAGTGACGGTGCCTGCGCCGCCAATCCCACTCAACGACGACATCAATTGCGATGCCGACGTTGATGAGAAAAGCTGGTTGGAGCGTCTATTCGGCGGCTAATGCAGCAAACGCTTTTGCTGCAGCGGCCAGGGTGTCATTGATGTCCTGCTCGGAGTGAGCTGCCGACATAAAGCCGCCTTCAAATGCCGATGGCGCCAAGTACACGCCTTGCTCTAACATCAGATGATAGAAGCGGCGGAAATGCTCCATATTGCATTGAGTTGCCTGTTGGTAAGTGGTTACTTGCTTGTCTGTGGTAAAGAAGAAACCAAACATCGAACCGGCGCGGTTGGTAGTGAATGGAATGCCAGCCTCATCGGCAAGTGCCTGCATACCATCCAGTAACTGATCAACACGAGCATACAGCTGATCGTATAGGCCTGGTTTGTTCAACTGAGACAACGCCGCTAAACCAGCGGACATGGCGACCGGATTACCGGATAGTGTACCTGCTTGATAAACAGGTCCGGTCGGCGCGATATAGCCCATGACCTCTTTCTTGCCCCCAAAAGCGCCAACCGGCATACCGCCGCCGATCACCTTGCCCAGGGTAGTGAGATCCGGAGTTACACCGTAACGTTCCTGAGCGCCGCCAGGCGCCGCACGAAAGCCGCTCATCACTTCATCAAAAATAAGTATCGAACCGTACTGGTCACAAATCTCGCGCAGTCCCTCAAGGAAGCCCGGAACCGGAGGGATACAGTTCATATTGCCCGCTACCGGCTCGACGATGATGCAGGCGATTTGATCGCCCACTTCTTCAAAAATCGCTTTCACGGAATCGATGTTATTGTAATCAACGGTCAGCGTATGTTTGGCGAAATCTTCTGGGATACCCGGTGAGTTTGGTACGCCTAATGTCAGGGCGCCCGAGCCGGCTTTGACTAACAACGCATCAGCATGACCGTGATAGTTACCTTCAAACTTCAAAATTTTATCGCGCTTCGTGTAACCGCGAGCCAAACGAATGGCCGTCATAGTGGCTTCGGTGCCAGAGTTAACCATGCGTACTTTCTCGATAGAAGGTACGATATCTTTAATTTTTTCGGCCATGGTAATTTCGACTTCGGTGGGTGTACCAAAGCTTAGGCCGCGCTGGGCTGCAGCAATCGTCGCATCAAGTACCGCCGGGTTGTTGTGGCCTAAAATCATAGGCCCCCAGGAGCCGACATAGTCGATGTAGCGTTTACCGTCCGCGTCAAACATGTACGCGCCTTCGGCACGTTCAATAAAAATTGGGCTGCCGCCAACGCCGTTGAACGCACGAACAGGGGAGTTAACTCCGCCGGGGATACTCAGTTGGGCTTTTTGGAAGAGTTCTTCAGAACGACTCATAGTTAATCTTTCCTTACCGATGGATTTAAAGCTGGCTCTTTTCGCTGTACCAGTTCACGTCGCGCTCATATTTTTCCACTTGATCAACGACGCCTAAAGTTAGTGCAAACAGAGCCATTCGGATCAATACGCCATTATCTGCCTGACGAAAGATGGCGAGATTTGGGTTTTGGTTCAAATCGTTGTCTAATTCATTTGCTTCAGACCGCGAGTCGCGTGGCAGTGGGTGCATAATCACGGTGTTGGGTTTGTAGTGTTTGGTGTAAATGGCCTGATTTAAACGGAATTTACCGCGATACTGCTCAGCGTCTTGCGGCGATGCAAACCGCTCCTGCTGGATGCGGGTCTGATAGACGATATCAGCATCGACCAGACCATCGACTTTTTCTGTGACGGTATAGCGGTGGCCGGCATTGTCCAGGGTATCAAGGACGCCGTCCGGCATAGCCAGTTCGCGCGGTGAAATCAGCGTGAAGCGGACATTGTTATACATCGACAGCAATTTAGACAGCGAGTGAACGGTACGACCATACTTCAGGTCACCAATCATACAAATATGCATGCCGTCGATCCCCTGACCGTGGTAGGCAAGTTCTTTATCGATGGTATAAAGATCCAGTAAGGCCTGAGTGGGGTGTTCGTTGGCGCCGTCACCGCCGTTAATGACAGGCACACGGCTACCCTCGGAAAACTCGCTGACAGAACCGGCTTTGGGATGGCGCATGGCAATCACATCGCTGTAACTGCTGAGCACTCGGGCGGTATCGTAAAGTGATTCGCCTTTGGCGATAGCCGAGCTTTCCATGCCGGTGGTTTCACGAACTTCACCGCCGAGTAGATTAAAGGCGGTGCCAAAACTTACCCGTGTCCGGGTTGATGGTTCAAAAAACAGATTACCCAGAATGGCGCCTTCCAGCACTTTTGTGCGTTTTTTACGCCGTGCGTAGGGCTGCATTTTGTCTGCGACAGAAAAGATATAGTCGATGCTGTCGCGATCAAATTGATTAACGGAAAGAATGTTAGAGCCGGTGAAATTCATCATGGTGTGCGCCCTTTGTGGCCGAAAGTCACTGGGCGCACACTATAGCAAATAACGCGCTTAAAAAGAATCTAATAGGGCTTAACCACGGCCAAAATAACCACGGCGAACAAGATCAGCACCGGCACTTCATTGAACACACGGTAAAAGCGATGACTGCGGCGATTACGGTTGTGTTTAAAGTCGGCCAGTAACTTAAAGCAATAGCCGTGATAGGCATACAACAGAGTGACCAACAGCAGTTTGGTGTGCATCCAGCCACTGGCGGCAAACCAGGCGCTGCCATAAGCGTAAATCAGCAGCAAACCCAATATCAGGGTTAACAGCGCGAATGGGGTAACAAAATAAAGCAGCTTGCGCTCCATCACCTTAAACTGCTCATCAACGGCTGTGTGATTGTTCATGGCGTGATAAACAAACAGTCTGGGCAAGTAGAAAATGCCTGCAAACCAGGCCACCATAAACGCAATATGTAGGGCTTTAACCCATAAAATCCAGCTCATTCATCGACTCCTGAAGGTTTAGGATAATTCCCGTTGCAGTGCTTTACGAACGATTTCCCAGGTAACAATACCACAGGGTTCGCCTTGTTCTTGATCATAAACATAGACGGCGCCACGGCGGGCACCACTGAGCTCATCCCAGACTTCAGCCAGCGTTGAAGTCACTTTTAAACCGTTAATCGGCATGTAGTTCAGTGAAGGGCTGTCGCCGGCGCCGATATCATAAGTGACTAAGCGATAAACCGGTTGGTTGTCTTCATCAACGTTCATAACCACAACGGTTTGATTTGAGGCATTTTCGAGTACGTCCAGTAACTCATTTTGGGTTGGCTCCAGCAGCAATTTAAAGTCCGTTTCCATGACGTGTTCAACCCCCGTTTTTTGCAGGGCAACGGCAACCGGCGGAATTTGATAAGGCAGTTCCTGAGCGTCAAGCTGAGCAATAAAAATCGATTTTGAGTTAAACAGCTGAGACGAGATGAGGTATGCAGGTACAATCACCAGCATTGCAGGAATAATGATTTCGACGCTACGGGAAAGCTCAACGATTGCTAGTAACGCAGCCATTGGCGCGTGAATACAGGCTGCCAGAATGCCGGCCATACCCAGCAAAATAAAGGTATCGTATTGCAATAATTGTTGCAGTTCGAACTGGTTAACCAACCCAGTGAACAGTGCCGCGACCACAGCCCCAATCCCGAATACCGCACCAATCAAGCCGCCGGGAATACCCATACCGAGCGCGATGGCACTGGCAACCAGCTTGGCCAATAGCAAGGTGAACAACAGTGACAGCTCCTGTTGATGCTGCACCACCTGTTGGATTGCCGTCAGTCCTGGTCCTAGGCTTGATGGAATAATGAGCGCTAACAGTGACGTGATAAACGCAGCAAACAGCAGGCGCGTCAGCAATGACATATCCTTCACCGTGTTCATGACATCGAGCATGAGCTTTTTAAAGATGACGCCGCTGATGCCCAAAATCACTCCTAGAATTACCACCCAGGGGAGCTGAATGTTAGGCAGATCAGTGCCGCTCAGCATCGCCAGTTCGGCAGCCGGACCGAAAATTTGCTCGGTAATCAGTGAGCCGGCGACCGCTGCTAACATGACCGGGATAAAAATATGGACTTTGTATTCACGCAGCACCACTTCCATCACCAGTACCATCGCGGCAATCGGCGTATTAAAGGACGCCGCGATAGCAGCAGCAATGCCACAGGCGGCCAGCGTGCGGATGGCATTTTTGGGGGTGTCGACGTGATAACCAACCCAAGTACTGGCGGCCGCGCCCAGATGCACGGCGGGTCCCTCGCGACCGACACTAAAGCCTGCAACCAGTGCAATAATACCGCCAAAAAATTGGTTTACCGTACTCTGCCACGGTAACATGCCATAATGTTGCTTCATGCGGTGAATGACGTAAGGAATACCCATTCGAACGCGGCGAGAGCGAGACAGGCTGAACAGCAGAAAAATCAGTAATGCGGCACCGATAGGTAAGGCAAAACGGGTAAAATTGGATAAAGGCTGTTGCCAATGGCTGACATTACCGACAACATAGGCGCCTTGCTCAATGGCAAAGCGAAAAACAACAATGACCAGGGCGGCGGCAATACCGCCAAGTAACCCCAATAAGCAGATCGCAATGGTGGTTGTGGGGGCGGCAAGTTGTTTACGCAAACTTTTTTTAAGTGCTTGTACCCGGGTCATCCAAAGGTTTCCTGAACGGAGCGCTGTAATCGGTCAGTAAGGTGTTAATTAGCTTAACATATTCGTTTCATAAGGCATTGAGAACAGACGGGTTTTAATGAAAAAATTTCTAAACATAACTCACCTGCAGCGGCGCTTCGGGCGATTGCCGGTGGCTCTAGCGGTGATTGCCTTGTTGTGTTTGCTGAGCATTAGCGCGTATCAGGTCGGGGTCTGGCATGCTCATCACCTCAAGCAACAGGTCGCAGAGCAGCAGCAACAGTTGCAGCGCCTCTATCAACAGTTGGATCGGTTTGAATATCAACGGAACGTTTTGCAAGTCGAGCTTGATATTGAAAAGTCATCCAATCAGGGTCTGCAAAGTCAGCTCAGTGAGTTACAGGAAGAAAACTATAATTTGCGCGAAAATGTCGCTTTTTATCAAAAGATTATGGCGCCGGAATTACAGCAAAGCGGGGTGGTCATCGAGTCGCTGGCGCTGGATAAAAATCCGGCGGAACGACATTACCACTTTTCGCTGGCGTTATTGCAGGTGGAACAACGGCGGCAGTTTGTGGAAGGTGAAATTGCGATACAGCTGATCGGGCGCGTTGACGGCAAAGAGAAACGTTATGACCTGTTAAAGCTGGCCAATATCGCGACCAGTGAGCACAATTTCGTGATGCGTTACTTTAGTCTCTATGAGGGCGACTTCTTTTTGCCGAAAGGTTTGGTGCCTGAACGCATTGAAGTCACAGCAACACTGACCAAAGGCGGCGACGGCCGTCTGCAACGCACTTTTTTTTGGCGTGAGAGCCTTCGCAGCGAGAGCAATACTTGACCAAAATACTCAACTACGAGAAAATTGCATTCGTTATCGCACATTAACCAAAGGTAGGTTTCATGTCGGCTTCAGTTGAACAAGCGATGCCCATCGAGTTTACGGAACAAGCAGCTAATCAAGTAAAAAAACTGATCGCTGAGGAAGAAAACCCAGCGCTGAAGTTGCGCGTATTCGTGACCGGCGGTGGCTGTTCCGGCTTTCAGTATGGCTTCACCTTTGACGAAAAAGTGAACCCCGGAGATATGCAAATCGATAAAGAAGGGGTCACCCTGGTGGTTGACCCGATGAGTTTGCAGTATCTGGTCGGCGGAGTCGTCAATTACGAAGAAGGTTTGCAGGGCTCACGCTTTTTCGTTGAAAACCCCAACGCTACAACAACCTGTGGTTGCGGCTCCAGCTTTTCCATCTAACCAGTAGCGGTACTGATTTCTCACTTCGGATCGTATAGAATGCTCTCACATTTTTTAAGCTTGAGGGTGTTCTATGAGCTTATACGCTAAGCATTTAAAAACCGTTACCGAGCGTTTTGACCAAGCGCTTGCGGATACTGGCTACGAATCTGCATTGATTTATGCCGGCCAGCCGCGGGTTGCTTTTTTGGACGATAATCCCGCTCCATACAAGGTAAACCCATTGTTTAAGTATTGGGTGCCGGTACTGGAAAGTCCAAAAAGCGCAATTTTCTACCGCAAAGGCTCGGGTAAACCGACGGTTTACCTGTTTCAGGCACGTGATTTTTGGCACTCTCAAGCAAAAATTCCCGCTGAAGACTGGCAACAGCATGTTGAACTCAAAATCATCGATGATCTGAGCAAGTTAACAGACGATTTGGGTGATGAGCTGGCGGCCAGCGCCTTTATCGGAGAAGATTTTGCCCAGCCGGTCAGCGACTGGAATGTCAAAGCGCGCAATCCACAGGATTTGATTGACCACCTGCACTTTACCCGCGCGATCAAAACCGAATGGGAAATCCAAAACCTGCGCGAAGCCAATCATTTGGCGGCCAAAGCGCACATTGCGGCAAAAGAGGCGTTCTTTGCCGGCAAAAGTGAACTGGCGATATACAGTGACTATCTGGCGGCCATTGATGCGCGCGAAACCCAAATGCCGTACAACAGTATTGTCGCACTGAATGACCATTCGGCGATCTTACATTACGATGTTTATGACGTTGTACCACCGCGAGAAAGCTTATCGTTTCTAATCGATGCCGGGGCATTATATAAAGGTTACTGTGCCGACATTACCCGCAGCTACGCACGTGAGCCTGGCTTTTATGCCGACTTGGTGGCGGCAATGGATGCTGCACAACAGGAGTTGCTGGACGAGATCAAACCGGGTGTGAACTACTACGATTTGCACGTATCGATGCATCTGAAAATTGCCCGCATTTTAGAGCAGTTTGAATTTATCACGATTGATGCTCAGAGCGCCTATGATAAAGGAATTACGTCAGCGTTCATGCCTCACGGGTTGGGTCACTTTATCGGCCTGCAAGTCCATGATGTCGGCGGCTTCTTGAAGTCTGCAGAAGGTGACAGTTACGAACGCAGTCAACGCCACCCGTTCCTGCGTCTGCTAAGGGACATCGAAGTGGGTCAGGTGTTTACCATTGAACCGGGCTTATATGTTGTCGACCAGTTGTTGGAAGATTTCGCCGGAAGTGCTGACATTAACTGGAAAAAAGTGGATGAACTGCGTCCATACGGTGGTGTACGCATTGAAGACAGTATTGTTGTTGGCGAACAAGGCAACAATGAAAACCTGACACGGGACGCGTTCAAAGCGTTAGGTGCCGAGTAATCACTTAACTCGCGTAGGTTTTCGTACCCAAAATAACCGGGCGCTGTGCTCCTGTTACGGCAGGCAGATTGCCCGGCTTTTTGTGCTCATAACACCAGGCCAACCATGCAAAAGCCATCCCTTCTATCGCTTGTGGGTCGAGCTGAAAGTCGGCAATGCTTTGCAATTTAACCGCCCCCAGTTGTTGCTGCAGAGCCTGCATGAGTGTCGGGTTGTAGACCCCTCCGCCACAGGCGATAAGCCGTTCGGGGGGCTGTGGCAAGAAACGCAATGCCGCCATCACTGAATACGCGCTTAACTCAACCAGCGTGCGTAGCACATCGACAACGCTCTCGTCGCCTTGTAAGTAGCGGTTCAGCCATTTCAGGTTAAAGATTTCGCGGCCAGTGCTTTTGGGGGGTGTTCGTGAAAAGTACGGATCGGCCAGCAGTTTTGACAACAAAGGTGTTATACATCGACCGGACGCGGCTAATTTACCGTCAACATCAAAACCGCTGTCGTTAACGCGGTGACGGTAAAAGGCGTCTAACAGGGTATTGGCAGGACCGGTATCAAAACCGATGACGTCCGCTTCGGATTCGCCCAGCCAGGTAATATTAGCAATGCCGCCGAGGTTAAGTACCGCGCAATTCGAGCCGGTGTGCGGTGTCAGCGCAGCAAAGTGGAAAGCCGGAACCAATGGCGCTCCTTCCCCACCGGCAATGATATCGTTCTGCCGAAAGTCGCTGATGACATCGATACCGCAGTGAAAGGCAATGTA
Source organism: Idiomarina aquatica (assembly GCF_003987185.1). Classification (GTDB taxonomy): domain Bacteria; phylum Pseudomonadota; class Gammaproteobacteria; order Enterobacterales; family Alteromonadaceae; genus Idiomarina; species Idiomarina aquatica. The sequence goes on from NZ_PIPS01000003.1 coordinate 37,701, forward strand.
GGGCGCATTAATCAATTGCAACGAAAAGGGTGCCGGGTGCTCATGGCTGGGCGGTTGATGCCATAATGTTTGGCCATGACAGCCTACCGCCGCGATATCACCAGGGCTTAACTGGCGTTGTTGCAGTAACGCATTTATTGTCTCGACGACGGCTTTGGAGTAGTCGTATTCCAGTTGTTTGTAATCCGGCAACGAATGCCGTTCCGGCATCATTGCAGCATGCAGGCGTTTTGCCAAGGATGGAGCGATGGGAAGGCTGAAGGCATCTTCGAAGCTGACGTCACCGCGTTCATTAATGTGGCAGAGAACCGCGTCGATGGCATCGACGCTGGTCCCTGACATAACACCGATATAGCGCTCTTCCATTAGCGCATGGCGAGGAAAACTCGCTTATTATCTTCCAGCACGGCGACCAGCTGATCCGCGTGCTGACGGAACGACGGCAGTTCGGCTTCAGACAGCGATTGCGCTTTCGGCAGCTCGACCGTACGCGGGTTGCGGTGGACACCGTTATAAAGGAACTCATAATGTAAGTGAGCTCCGGTTACCCGTCCGGTTGCACCGACGCGGCCGATAATCTGTCCCTGTTTGACGCGGTCACCGGTACGCACGTGTTTGCGGCTTAAATGCAGATACTTGGTGACGTAGCTCTCACCGTGCTGGATAAATACATAGTTACCGTTTAACGAGTTATAACTGGCTTTGATGACTTTACCGTCACCGGCTGACATTACCGGCGTACCGACCGCTGCCACGTAATCGGTGCCATTGTGCGGGCGAACCCGACCGGTGACCGGGTGTAAACGCTTAGGGTTAAAGTTAGAGCTCACATAAGTGAACTTCACCGGTGAGCGCAGGAAGGTCTTGCGCATGGCACGCCCGTTAGGGGTGTAATAATTGCCGTTATCGTGCAGGATCGCCTGGAATTTATCGCCACGATTAACGAACTCTGCAGCAAGGATGCGGCCGTAGCCGACAAACTCACCGTCAACGTATTGGGTTTCGTATAAAACGCTGAACTCGTCGCCCTGGCGCAGGTCTAGGGCAAAATCGATGTCCCAGCCGAAAATATCGGCCACACGCATAATCTGATTATCGGTCATACCCGCGTTAATGCCGGCGTTCCAGAAGCTGGAGTCAATAACCGCATGAGTAAACTCGGTGCGCGTCTCAATTTCACGCTTTTCGACTTCGGCCACAAAGCGATCACTTTGACGAGTGATGATCAGCGTGTCGATGTCGTTGACTTCAAACACCAACTGCACCAATTCACCGGCGTCGTCCGTCGCTAACCGTAAAATATCGCCCGGATGTACTTTCTTTAATAATTCAGCGTCATCACCGGACTGTGTTACCCGATACAGTTGTTGTGCGGTAAAACCCAGCTTGTCAAAAATCTTCGCGAGGTTATCACCACGCTTAATTTCGTAGCTTTGCCAACTGAGTTGATTGGTACTGGCTTCGCCCTCAGCTTGTGTACTCTCGAAGGCTAAATCCAGTTGGTAGCGTTTACCGGGCATCAATTGCTCGGGAGACTTCGAGTTTTTTGATGCGGTTGCGGGCTCGGAAGGAATCACCAACAATAAAAAGAGTGTCGCGCTGATCGCACTGATCAGGACACGATGAGAATGTGGCAATTCATTGAGCAATTGCCTAATTCGGGAAACTACTTTTGACGTCATAATTTAGCGCACTTCTACTCTTTTGTTTTGGATGAAATACCGAATGCGGTAACCACTCACCTTGTTGTATTATTTTTGAGCATCTCCATGCATGAATTGAGGATAATACGAAAAAAATGAGAATACCAGTTTTAGGGTGCTTAAAACCAGCGGTTTTATGGCGTAAACTATGACTTTTACACTTTATTTGGCCCAACCGCGCAGGAGAATCACTGAATGGCAGCTCAGGTAAAAGAAGCGATCGCGGAAATTACTCGCGGCGTTGAGGAAGTACTGATCGAGAGTGAGTTAGCGGAAAAACTCGCGCAGAATAAGCCGCTTGTGATTAAAGCAGGCTTTGATCCAACCGCTCCCGATCTTCATCTGGGACATACGGTACTGATTAATAAACTGCGGATCTTTCAGGATTATGGCCATAAAGTGGTGTTTCTGATTGGCGACTTCACCGGCATGATTGGCGATCCAACGGGCAAAAACGTTACCCGTAAGCCGCTCACTCAGGAAGAGGTGCTAGCCAATGCCGAAACCTATAAAGAGCAAGTCTTCAAAATCCTTGATCCGGAAAAGACAGAAGTGCGCTTCAACTCAGAGTGGATGAGTAAGATGGGCGCGGACGATATGATCAAGCTGGCTGCCCGTCAGACCGTCGCGCGGATGCTTGAACGAGACGACTTCAAGAAGCGCTACAAGGCGAATCAGTCGATTGCGATACATGAATTTTTGTACCCATTGGTGCAAGGCTGGGATTCGGTTGAGTTAAAGGCCGACGTCGAACTTGGCGGTACCGATCAACGCTTTAACTTGTTGATGGGTCGAGAGTTGCAGAAAGAAGAAGGTCAGCGGCCGCAAACCGTCATTATGGTGCCATTGCTGGAAGGTCTCGACGGCGTGCAAAAGATGTCGAAGTCGCTGAATAACTATATTGGCATTACTGAGCCGGCCAATGACATGTTTGGTAAGATTATGTCGATATCAGATGAACTGATGTGGCGCTATTTTGAGTTGTTGAGTTTCCGCCCATTAGCCGAGATCGAGCAGTTTAAACAGGATGTTGAAGCCGGCAAAAACCCGCGTGATATCAAGGTCCTGCTGGCTAAAGAAATTATTGCACGGTTCCACTCCGAAGCGGCCGCCGAGGACGCTGAGCAAGATTTCGTACAACGCTTTCAAAAGAATGCGATCCCTGACGATATTCCCGAAGTTGAAGTAAAAATAGAGGCTGACGGAATGCCGATCGCCAATGCATTAAAAGCGGCCGATTTGGTTAAGTCGACGTCAGATGCGATGCGAATGATTAAACAGTCTGCGGTAAAACGAGACGGTGAAAAAATTACTGATACAAAAATGGTGTGTGGCGAGGGCGACTCAGGCGTTTATCAAGTGGGTAAGCGGCGTTTCGCTAAAATCGTTTTTAAGGCTTAATGGCTTAGGCGTTGAACCTCGGAACAAGAAGAGCGCCTTTCGGCGCTCTTTTTTTCATCAGACTTTAAAGCTTTTAATTGAATCCTGTAACTCATCGGCCAGTTTGGCCACTTCGTTGGACGCCTGTGCCGTTTGTTTCGAGCCGGATGCCGTTTGCTCCGCAATCGACACAATGGCTTCAAGGCGCTCACTGATGTCCTGAGCGGTGCGACTTTGCTCTTGCGCTGCGGTAGCAATATGATTACTGCTGTCCGCAGCCTGGTGTACGGAGTCGGTAATTGATTGCAGCGCGGCGGCGGCTTCGTCGGTTTGCTTGACGCTCAGCTCAGCCTGCTCGCGACCGCGGTTCATGACTTCAACCGCACGGGTAGAGTCGGTTTGCAAACTTTCAATCATTTGTTGAATTTCTTCGGTAGACTCCTGGGTACGGCTTGCCAGCGTACGTACTTCGTCGGCAACAACCGCAAAACCTCGTCCTTGCTCGCCTGCCCGTGCCGCTTCAATGGCTGCGTTTAAGGCCAACAGGTTGGTCTGGTCGGCAATGCCACGAATAACATCCAGAATACCGCCAATGTTCTTACTGTTCTCTGACAGCTGATTGATGACTTCTGATGCTCCCTGGATTTCACGCGCCAGACTATCGATGGTGCTACGGTTCTGCTCAGATATTTTGCGGACGCGTTTAGCTTCATCGTCAGAATGCTGGATCTCACCCAAGGCTTTGTCGGCTCCGTCAGCCATTTCGCTGGCGGTACTGTTCATTTCCTGGGTCGCGGTGGCGACTTGCTCAATTTGACGTCGTTGCTCTTCGATAGCGCCGGTGGTTTCGTCAGAAACGCTCGAGCTCTCTTCGGCGGCGGTGGCTAATTGTGTCGCGCGGTTAGCGATGCCTTCAATCAGCGTTCTTAAGTTCTCGGTCAGCTTGTTGGTGTTAACCGCCAGCGTGCCGAACTCATCATCGGACTGGTAGTTGACCCGTTCGGTCAGGTTACCGTCAGCCATAATATTCAGCATATGGTTTACTTTGCCTAACGGCACGCTAATGCTACGCACGGTAAACCAGGAAATCAGTACCGCCAAAGCGATTGAAACCAGCGTAATAATGCCATTAATCCAGCTTGATGTACTGATTGAGGACGCCACCGAAGTTTGTGAGTCATCGGCAATTTTTCGTACCGCTTTACGGAGTTCCGTCGCTAAATTAAGTAAGGCGTTAAGCTCTTGCTCGGAGTTGGCAAGCGTTTGTGCTTCATCAATGCGCGTTTGTTTTTGACTGACGATGTTGTCTGGGTACGAGCCGGTGCCCTGCAGTTGTGAAATGGCGTCCTTGGTGACACTGATGGCATCATCAACAATTTGCTCTGAGTTGCCATTTGCAATTGCGTCAAGGTCGTCGAGGCGTGGTTTCAAAGCATCGATATTGATGTCAATTTCGCTACGGATGACGCGGGCGGTATCGATATCATCAGCGTTACCCAGGTCATACATCAGGGTAATGAGCGACGCCAGTGATTTTTCGATGGTGCTGGCGACTTCAGCAACCTGTGCGTTTTGAGTCATATCTGAGGCGTCGAGTAACATGATGGACGCGTCGTCTATCGCGAAAGCCAATTCATCAAGTTGCGCCCGGGCAGTGTTGCCCAATTCCAGATAGCGGCGTTGTTGTTCGAATAGGCGTTCGACCAGCGCAACGTATTGCTGTGCGTCGTCTTCCATTCGCTCAATAAGATCGCCATACCCTTCGCCACGGATAAGGTCGCGTAATCGGGTCAACGATTGCTGAAATTGGTCGCGGGTCTGCTCAAGATCCTGAGTATGTGTATCAACCAGTTCCAGGGTCTCGTCATAAAAGGTCTCGGTTTGCAGCGCGCCCAGTCTCAGTACATCCACCTGAACACTTGCCACGCTCTCAAGGGCTGGCACGGCTTTATCGTTTAAACGGTCGACCGATGAGCCGATGCTATTAATATTAAACAGCGAACTCAAACTGATGATGAGTAAAAGCAAGGTTATGATGGCGAATCCGCCAATCACTCGCGTGGCGACTGTTAATTTCATGAAAAACCCCTCAATACAGCGTAAGCTCGTTATGAAACGGCAGACTGTTGATAAAATACGTTATTGTCGACGTCCCACAAGGTCATATGGTTACCCCAGACACAGCCTGTGTCCAGGCCGATGACGTTGTCATCGTTGGTGTCGCCCATCAGGGCGGCCCAGTGTCCGAACGCGATACGATAGGGCTGCGAATAGTAGTGAAACCAAGGTTGCAGCTTTTCATCCGTGTTGTCACTCGGATGTGATTTTTCCGAGAAATTTAATACGCCTTCTTCCGTGCAGTAACGCATTCTGGTTAACGCATTGACTATAAAACGGTATCGGTCAAAACCCGCAAGACTTGAGTCCCATTTGTCGGGTTGGTTACCAAACATAGATTTTATAAATATACCAAAATCGTTATTTTTAAGTACCCGCTCTACGTCAAAAGCGCCTTTTTTTGCGTCATCTAACGTCCACCAGGGATAAAATCCGGCGTGACTGATAACCAGGTTGTGTTCGCTATTGTGGTGCAGTAACGGAAGCTGTCGCAGCCAATCGATGTAATCCAGACGCTGGCGGGACGATAGAATCGCGTCTAACTGATCGTTAGGATTGGCCTGGCGTTGGCCCAACAAAATGCCGATCAAATTCAAATCGTGGTTGCCAAGCACACTGTTTATCACGCCGTCAGGGGCATTCATGAAAAAGTGCAAAGCAGACTGGGAATCAGGACCACGAGCAACGATATCACCGACACACCAAAGTGTGTCGGTTTGATAACTGAAGCCTACCTGTTCCAGTAACTGCATCAGTTCGCGATAACAGCCCTGTATATCACCTACAACGTATAAACTCATGACTAATGCAGTATATTCGGAATCGCTAACCTAAACGAAGGAATCTCAACCTTAAAATGCTGACCGTTCGCGTCAACCATCAGATAATGACCTTGCATCGTACCGATGGGGGTCGCTAATACGGTGCCACTGGTGTAACTGAACGAGTCAGCGGCGGCGATCAACGGTTTTTGGCCAATAACGCCTTCACCGGCAACTCGTGTTACCTTGTTGTTGGCGTCAACAATATGCCATTCGCGGCTGAGTAACTGAACCTGAATGGGTGAGTTGTTCACTATTGTGATGGTGTACGAAAAGACGTATTGACCATTGTCCGGCACGGATTGTGCCGGCAGGTATTGCGTCTTAACTTTGATGTCGATATTGGTTTTAGTCATTGCGGACGTTGCTCTGCTCAGAGAGATAATTAGCCATAGCACAATAATCTGCCACACTCAGTGTTTCAGGTCGAGCACCAGGATCGATATCGAGCTCAGTCAGTTGTGCCTCGGACAGCAACCCTTTTAGATTATTGCGGATGGTCTTGCGTCGCTGATTAAAGGCTTGCAGGCAAAGTGCATGCAGTTGTTCGCGATCGGTGACCGGGTAAGGACTTTGCGCGTATGGCTCGAGTCTGACCACCGCCGATTCGACTTTTGGAGGTGGGTTAAACGCGCCCGCAGGGACGTTTACTACCGGTGTTACCCGACACGCTTGTTGCACCGCAACACTGATGCGGCCATAGGTCTTGGAGCCCGGTTCTGCCGCGAGGCGGTCAACGACTTCTTTTTGCAGCATAAAGTGCATATCGCTGATGCTGGCGGTGTACTTAAGTAAGTGAAAAATCAGTGGCGTAGAGATGTTGTATGGTAAGTTACCGAACACGCGCAAGGGTTTTTCGCTGGTGGTGAACTGGTTAAAGTCGATTTTCATTGCATCGCCACGAGTCACGTTAAGCTTAGGCGCTAAGAACGGATGGGACTCCAGTCGGTCGGCCAGGTCACGGTCGATCTCGATGACGTTCAGGTGACCACTGCGGTCAGCCACTGGCTCGGTTAATGCGGCCAGACCCGGGCCGATTTCAACCAGGTTCTCACCCGGCTGAGGATTAATTACGTCAACAATCTGCTCTATGATGTTCTGATCATGCAGGAAGTTTTGGCCAAAGCGTTTGCGCGCGCGGTGGCCGAGATGTGTTTTACTCATTGTGTGATGCTCTTACCATGTCGATTGCGGTGTTAATCGCCAGCAGGCAACTGCCTGGGTTAGCCTGTCCGGTTGCAGCCATATCCAAAGCGGTACCATGATCGACGGATGTTCTGATAAAGGGTAGGCCAAGGGTGATGTTAACCGCGTTGCCAAAGCCTTTGTATTTTAGCACGGGCAAGCCTTGGTCATGATACATGGCAACCACAGCCGCTGCACCCTCAAGATACTTCGGTTGAAACACCGTATCGGCAGGTAAAGGACCTTGTAAGTCCATGCCCTCGTTGCGCAGCTGTTCCAAAACCGGTTGTATGACGTCGATTTCTTCACGACCCAGGTGGCCGTTCTCACCGGCATGAGGGTTAAGACCGCAAACTAATATTCTCGGGTTATTCTCGCCGAATTTATGACACAAATCATGGTGTAAAATACGCAAAATCTGCGTGAGTCTTTCGGGAGTAATTGCCTTATTAACATAGGCTAGCGGTATGTGAGTGGTTACTAATGCAACTCGTAGTCCTGCCGTTGCCAGCATCATAACGACATCGTTCTTGTTGGCAAGGTTGGCAAAAAACTCAGTGTGGCCGGAAAAGGCTATCCCAGCATCATTAATGATTCCTTTATGTACCGGCCCGGTCACTATGGCATCAAATTCGCCGTTCAAATTGCCTTTTGACGCGCGTGCCAGAGTATCCACCACGTAGTGCCCGTTAGCGACATTCAACTGCCCGGCGGTGACAGGTTCAGCCACGGGTAAATGCTCAACCAGTAAGGTTCCGGCGGGACTTGGCTGTTGTGGTCGGGTACCATCGTAATACTCAATGGCAAGATCGACATTGAGTTCTCGTGCGCGTTGCTGGAGTAAATGGGCATCGGCACAAACGACAATCGCAGCGGGCCATTGCCGCTGCGCTATCATTACCGCGAGATCAGGACCAATCCCGGCGGGTTCGCCGGGAGTAAAGACCAAAACCGGAAGCATTGGCGCTGTCCTCTAGTTGACGACTTTGCGAACGTAAGCCCGATCGCGGATCTCTTGCTGCCAGTTGTCCAGCTCTTCACGGTATTTACGTGCGAACAGCATCTGATAGGCCCGATCTTGCTTACTTTCCTGAGTAGCATCCAAGGTGCGGCGATCAGTAACCTCGACAATGTGCCAGCCGAATTGGGTACGGAACGGTTCACTGATGACACCCTGTTCAATGGTTTCAACGGTTTGTTTGAACTCAGGGGCATAACGGTCTGGGCGTGACCAGCCTAAATCACCGCCGCGAGAGGCTGAACCAGGGTCGGCCGAATGTTCGCGAGCAAGCTCGTCGAAAGTCTTCTCACCGCTTTCAACCTGTTGGCGGAACTCGTTAAGCATTTCCTGCGCACGTTTGTCCGAAAGAATGACCGACGGCTTGATCAAAATGTGGCGGGCTTTCACTTCCTGTACTTCGACTTTCTGCTCACCGCGTTTATCGGCGACCTTAAGAATATGGAAACCAACACCACTGCGTAACGGACCAACAATGGCACCAACGTCTTTGCCTTTGACCACGTCGGCGAACAACGTTGGCATGGTGTTCTCCGTCATCCAGCCTAAGTCACCACCGTCCAGAGCATTACTGCCGGATGATGAGCGAATGGCGAGATCAGAAAAGTCTTCGCCTTCGTTCAGTAGTTTCATTACCGCGTCAGCGCGACGTTTCGCCGTTGCTTGTTCTTCTTGTGACGCGTCCGATGGGCTGGCGATAAGAATCTGGCTCAAACGATATTCTGTTTGTGTTTGGCTATTATTTTCTATTAATTCAACCAGGTTGCCGACTTCTTGTGGAGTAATGCTGACACGACGTTGTACGGCTGCTCGCTCAACCTGAGAAATGATCAGTTCATTACGAATCTGCTCACGGAACGTCGGCCAGCTGATGCCTGAAGCAGTGACTTCGGCACGTAACTCTTCGACGCTTTTATCACGTTCTTTAGCGATACCATCGATAGCTTGCTCTAACTGCGACTCGCCAATCTCTACCCCCATACGCTCAGCCATTTGCAACTGCAATTCCTGCAAAATAAGGCGTTCAGTAACCTGCGTTTCCAATACCTGATCGCTGGGCGCATTGTCGGCGTCAAAGTTTCCGCCGCTTTTAACCTGCTGCATCATTTGTTCAATTTGGCTTTGCAGGATGACGCCCTCATCGACGATAACGGCGACGCGATCGAGCGTTTCCTGCGCCTTGGCCGGAGTCGCGATAAAGCCGCTAACGGCTATGCTTGAGACCGCCAAAAAGAGAGTCAACAAATATTTCATTATACCTACCACTAGTTACTAAGATAAAAAGGCCGACGATAGCCATAAATGCTTTTTTCAAGCATGTCGATTAAGCTACTGCTGTCTGACGAAAGACCGCTGATGATAAACTGTAAACTAACACCGTTGTCAAACTCAGCAGGGTTACCGCTGATATTCATCATACCGGCAGCGGCATTGCCAGGCTCTAAATCGCGGTTGATGCGACGATACGCTGATAACCGCAATGCCCAACAACAGCTACTGTACTGAACGCCCACAATAGCATCATTTACTCGGTCATTACTCAAGTCATAATACACATTTGCCGCAACTTGCCACTGTTTACTGATTTCCCATACGGCTTGTGTGCCCATCTGTTCAATATCGTTATTCAGAATATTGGTTGCTTTGCGATGGTTTATTTGCACCAGGTTCTTGTCGTCAATGCGGTACTCTAACGCGGTCTGACTCTTGCGCGTCCGGTTTAGTTCCGTGTCGTATTGAATTGCACTTCGGAAGCTCCATTGCGAATCCAATGCCCAGTTTATATCTGCAACCCACTCAGAGTTACTAGAGGTTACCTGTGATTGGGAATCAAGCAACTGGGTACGGCTGTTATCAAAGTAGTAAATCTGGCCAAGACTGACGCGCAATACTTCACGCTCGTTCGCATTAAATAAGCTGCTGCTCGCACCATAGGTAACCTGATTCGCTTCAGCGATACGATCCAGCCCGGAAAAGCGCTGTGCCCGAAACAGACCGTTATAATCGTCCTGCATCAGAGTGGTGTCGTAAATGCCAATATTTTGCTGGTTCTCGTACGGAACGTAGAGGTATTGCAACTGCGGCTCTAACGTTTGTCGAAACTCTCCGCCGCCTTTGCTGAAATAACGCTCGAGATGCATGCGGCCACGCAAGCGAGCTCGAGGCAGAGCTCTGGTCACCTGTTCATCCAACATTGGGTTGGTGCTTTGCTGACGGTAATGAGTGACCAGATACGTGAGTTCGGCTTCGCCATCAAACGCTGGTGCTTCCAGCCAGTAGCCAACGGTCGGTGCACTGTGCGCACGGGTTGCGTAGTTAGCAGTTTGCTCTTGATTCTGAAAATACGTCAGTTCGTTGTACCAGTCGAAACGCAGACCTTCTAACTGACTGCTCTGATAGTTAAGACTGACTTGTGGTAACGTCCGGTATGGGTTGCGGTACTGACCCAGTAATTCGTAGTCTTCGCTACGCAAGCGTAAATGCCAGTTGGGTACCCGGTAATCGACCTGAGCAACTCGGTACAGGTGCGTATCGGCGCGTCCAGCAAAGTCGCTGCCAAAATCATTTAAATAGTTGTCATCACTGATTTGTGTGGCGTCGACATAACCCGTCCAGTTATCAGAAAAACGGGCACTGTGATTAACGTGCCACAGGTAGCGATCGGCATTATCGGGGCGCGCCCGATCGTTGCCCAGATATTCCAAATTCAGTTGTCCGGCATGCTCATTAAATAAGTAGCGGTATTCGGTTTTCAGCATCACCCCGCGTTCACTCATGTACACCGGCGCGAGGGTGGCGTCCATATTCGGTGCCAGATTGAAGTAGTATGGGGCTTCAACCTCAAGACCATTGAGCGATGATGAGTCTATGGTCGGATAAAGGAAACCGGATTTGCGATTATCATTAACCGGGAACGTGAAATACGGCAGATAAAAAACCGGAATATCGAACAGCTCAAGCTTGGCGCCCCAAGCTTTACCAAAATCACTTTGCTCGTCGATTTCTATGCGCTTAGCGGTCAACTGCCAGGCAGGATCGTCCGTCGGACAGGTGGTAAAACTGGAGCCAAACAAACTGACATGAGTGGGCGAGATTTCGAGCCGTTGTGCCTTACCACGCGCATTGGTGGAGGCCATCTGATAGTGAGTCTGGTTAAGTTTGGCCAGCTCGTTGTCGCCGTCAAAATTAAAGGACGCACCCGTGACATTAATATAGCCATCGGTAAACTGAACGCCACCCTCGGCGTCGATGGTGTTGTCCCGCTGGCTGATTTGAGCGCTTTGCGTCTTTAACCATTGATTATTGCGCTGAATGATCACATCGCCACTAAAATAGGCGCTTTCGTCGCTGTATATTTTCGCCGTGTTAGAAGACACTCTGATCGTACTGGGTGTGAACGACTGTTCCTCGTCGGTCAGGCCAAAATCAAACGCTTGCGGTGCAGGCGGACACAGTCCCGTAGCACGGGGGGGGGTGTCCTGAGCCGCCACACTGATGGGGGTGGCCATAAGAGCCACTGAACACAGGCGGAAAAAAGAGGAAAACGTGAATGTATCGCTAGCTGGCAATGGTTAATCCGTTTAATTATTGTAAGGCTTTAATATTTGTTGTGCGCGAATGCTATGATATAGCAATTTTTTTGATTCCGCTATTTGATAGACCGCCAGTATGAGCGATTTTTACTTCGGAGGACGGCTTGGAAGATAAACGTGAACTTGACTTAAAGGCATGGTGCGAAGCTCAGACCGGCGTGCCGCAGTCGCAGTTAGAAGTCGTGTCCGGTGATGCCAGTTTTCGTCGTTATTTTAGAGCGTCGGATGGACGGCAAAGCCTGATCGCGGTTGACTGTCCACCGCAGAAAGAAGATATGACGCCTTTTATTGCTGTTGCTGACGCTTACCGATCGGCGAATATCCCGGTACCGTCCATTCTCGCTGTTGATCGCGAGCACGGCTTTATGCTGCAGTCTGATTTCGGTCATATTTTGTTATTGTCGAAACTGCATCCGCGTAATGCTCGTCAATATTATCAAGCGGCACTGGCTATATTACCCGACATTATGTCAGTCACCCATACGCAATTGGGCGAATTACCAGCTTTTGACGAAGCTTTGTTGCAACGGGAGCTCGCGCTGTTCAAAGACTGGCTACTGCAGACACATCTAAAGCTGGAGTGGACGGATGACGATCAGCAGGTATGGTCGCAGTTTACGCAAAAAATGGTGAATAACGCGCTGCAACAGCCGCAGGTCGGGGTTCATCGCGACTATCATTCGCGCAACTTGATGGTGCTGGGTGATGACGAGTTAGGTGTGATTGATTTTCAAGACGCTGTGCGCGGTCCGGTGACTTATGATGCGGTTTCGTTGTTACGCGACTGCTATGTTGAGTGGCCGGACGAACTGGTGCTGGAATTGTCACAACAATTGCGCCAGCGATTGATCGATAGCCAGCAATTGGCCGCCAACGTGAACGAGCAACAGTGGCAACATTGGTTTGACTGGATGGGATTGCAACGCCACACCAAAGCGGCCGGCATTTTTGCGCGGCTGGCGCATCGCGACGATAAACCGGGATATCTTAAGGATGTGCCACGAACGCTCGGTTATCTGAGCCGAGTCAGCGCCGGTTATGCCGACTTGAGTGAGTATCGCGAGTGGTTACAGCAACGGGTCATGCCAGCGTGGCAGCAGTCGCTATGAAAGCAATGATTCTCGCCGCAGGACGGGGCGAGCGAATGCGCCCTTTAACGGACCACACGCCGAAGCCGTTGCTGGCGGTTAATGGCAAGCCGTTGATCGAGTATCATCTGGAGAAACTGGCGCAGCAGGGGACTCGGGAGGTCGTTATTAATCATGCCTGGCTGGGAGAAAAAATCGAGCACAACCTTGGTGATGGGTCGCGCTGGAATCTGGCCATTCATTACTCACCAGAACCCGCGGGAGGTTTAGAAACCGCCGGTGGCATCATAAATGCGTTGCCACTGCTTGGGCAGGAACCGTTTTGGTTGATTAATGGCGACATCTGGACAGATATCTGCTTCAGCCGACTACCGAAACAATTAGGCGACGGTGACCTTGCTCATTTACTGATGGTCGAGAATCCGCCGCATCACCCAGAGGGTGATTTTTCCGTGCAGCAGGGCCGGCTTTGCCGCACCGATAATGGCAAAGCGAGTTACACTTATTCGGGAATGGGTTTGTACAGTCCCGATTGGTTTCGCCACCGACCGGTTGAGAAACTGCCGTTAAGGCCGCTGTTTGATGCAGCGATTGAGCAGCGCAAGATAGCAGCAACGATTGTCACCGAGGGACATTGGGTCGATGTAGGCACGCCCGCGCGGTTAGCGCAACTTGATACACAGCTACGAGGTGAAGATGATTTGGGGTAAAGTGATAGGTGCACTGGCCGGCTATTTATTTCTGCGGATCCCCGGCGCCATATTGGGCGCCCTGATTGGGCATTGGTTTGATCGCGGAATGGCAGAGGACTTTACCCGCAAAGGTGGTTTTGGGCAGTTCCTTTTTCGGGCCGGAACGGCGGCCGAAGATGCCACCTTCCTGTATACCTTGTTTGCGGTGATGGGGCACCTGGCTAAGGCTAAAGGACGAGTGACCGAGCGTGATATTGCACAGGCTTCAGCCTTAATGGATCGGCTAAAACTCAGCGGTGATGCTCGCACTGAAGCACAATCGGCGTTTCGTGAAGGCAAACACGACACCTTCCCATTACAGCAGGTAGTGCGTGAATTTAAACAAGCCTTTTACGGTAACCGCGACGTCCTGCAGTTGTTTATGGAGCAGTTGATGGCGCTGGCGCTCAATGATGGTGTGCTGGATAAAGCAGAGCATGAAGTGCTGATAAACGTTGGTAAAACGCTGGGCTTTACCAAGTTCCAAATTGACCAGTGGCTGATGATGCAAAAAGCGGCCTTTCGTTTTAATCAACGCCAGCAGCAACAGCGCCAGGGTCGAACTCAGAACGCGTCGCGCAGTGCCGATGATGTGCAAGATGCTTATGAGATTCTGGGGGTCTCAGCGCATCAATCTGACGCGGAAATCAAAAAAGCCTATCGCAAACTGATGGCACAGCATCACCCGGATAAGCTGGCTTCTAAAGGTTTACCGGAAGAAGTGATGAAGCAAGCTCAGGAACGCGCTCAGGATATTCAGGCAGCTTACGAAACCATCAAACAAAAACGAGGTATGCGTTAAAAACCGTGGTATTTAAGCCAACCTTTTAGGGTGCTGGTAAGCGCTCTTTGCCCTGATGTTCCTTCACTCAGAAGGGGGCGTTGACGATAGTTCACTTGTTGATGTTTTTGACTGTACTGGCGGCGCAGGTCAAGGCTACTGGTCACCCATTGGTTGGCCTCCGGCGTACTGATTTCAAGCACCGGCAGTTGCAACTTCGCCAGCTGTTCGGATAACGACCGGTTCAACTGCGGTTGCGGCAAGTACATATCGATAACCACTAAGGCGTCCGGCATCAGTTCGGGTTGCTGTTGAATCAACTTGACCGCCATCGCAGCGGTAATTCCTTCCATCACCCAAAGGGTAAAACCCGGGTTATCGGAAAACTCCGTCGACAGTCTTTGAATACGGGTTTGCAACGCCGCAATGTATGGCTCAAAAAAAGCCTCATCGACCGGCTGTGGGTGAACCGACGCTGGGTTATGTTGTTGCAACTGGTGAGTCTGTAATGCCATTTCGGGCGGTACCAGTGCCCAGCTATGCCAGCCCAGTATCGGTGCCTGCTCATAGCTGTGACGAACCCAAGGAGACTGCAGCGGATGCAATGGCCAGTCCGGCATGCTGAGCAGCCGTCCACGCACAAAATTTACTTGCGCCGGTTGGTATAAGGCCAAATAGCGATTGTCCTCATGCTCGAGCCAGCGCAATTGATCCGGGGGCAGGTAACGCTGCAAATCATCGTTTGCATCGGCTCCTGGAGGAACCAATGTCGAACTGAGCCACAGCGTGGCCATGACAGCGATGACAGATTTTTTGTTCATGCTTTGTTATCGGATGCAACGCGGCAGTCTTGAGTCGCAGCCGAGCTTTTTTACGCAAACGGCGTCGGGCAGGTAAACGTCAACCATTGTTCGGACTGTGGATGAAACAGGCTCAGTTGATGGGCATGCAGCAACAGCCTCGGCGCCATATTAAAGGCCTCGTCCTGTGCGTAAAACTTGTCGCCAAGAATGGGGCAGTTAAGCGCCAGCATATGCACACGAAGTTGATGTGAGCGTCCGGTATAGGGGGTTAGTTCCACCAGCGTGCTGTGATCATCATGGTTCATGACCCGGTACAACGTCTGGCTGGCCTTGCCTTGCTGGTAATCGATTTGTTGACGCGGACGATTGGGCCAGTCACAGGCAAGCGGTAAATCAACAACGCCGGATTGAGCCGGCGGTGTTCCAAATACGCGGGCGTGATAACGCTTCACCGGCTGGCGCTGCTGGAACTGCCGGCTAAGGTGGCTTTGTGCCGGTTTACCCAGCGCAAAAACCATGATGCCAGAGGTGGCCATATCCAGCCGGTGTACCAACTTTGCCTCCGGCAGTACCCGCGTGACCCGAGTATACGCCGAATCGAAATGCTCCGGTGCGCGCCCGGGGACACTGAGTAGCCCGCTGGGCTTATTGATGACCAGTAGCTGTTCGTCACGGTACACCACCGTCAGATAGGGTGTCTGTGGCGGTGTGTAGTTTAATAACGCCATTTACGTTTGGTTGACCAGGATACGAATGGCGAACAACGATAACGTTGGCTGCTTCAACGCCTGCATTACCGCCGTCTGGCGAGCATCAATGGCGTTGATTTCATCATCACGCACGGCTGGATTTTTTTCCTTCAGCGCGACGAGGCGTTGCTTCTGCTGTGAAAGGCGTTGTTGTGCCTGGTCGCACGCCTGTTCAATACGTTGTTGCAACCATGCTTCGGCGGTAGGCTGTTGTTGCTGAATAAACTGCTGGGCGCTGTCGCGTAACTGGCGAACGATCTGGCGTGCGGTCTTTTTATCCAAAAAGCTGGCTTGCTGCGTCAGTGCATCGCGTGGCACTTTGTCACTCAAATCGCGCCCCTGGCTGTCCAGCAGAATGCGTAGCCGCTGTTGTGGATAAAATTCCTGTGCTGCGATGTTATCCGAGCGCGGCACCTCTGTCACGTAGTCCAGCTCCAGGAACCAGGCACCTGCCGGTAACGCCTTATTTTGTAAGCGTGCGACGCAGACACTGCCAAAGTCTTCGGTCGTGAGCAGTTCGATTGCTGCTTGCACATGAGGATGATCCCAGCTTAAAAATTCAATGTCCTCAAAGGCCAACGCGGTGTCCCTATCAACGGTGATGGTCATGCCGTCTTCGGCTAAGCCGGGAATCGCCGGTACTCGCATATGCTCACTGGGCTTCACAAACATACGGTGCTCGTCCAGTACTTCGGTATTAACGCCAAAACGATCCCAGAATGATTCCATGAAGTCATACAGTGCGTCGGCATCAGCATCGTTGTTAATGTGCTGAATCAGTTGTGCTGCTGCCTCTGGGCGGCAAGCGTTGAGTTCCTGCAACTTATCGCGGCCAGCCTCGGTTTCCTGCACCAGTTGCTGGTGGTAGTTGCGGGTTCGCTGCAATAAATCGTCTGGCAGGCTCTCGGCGCTATTCAAAGCGCGTTGTAAAGCATCGCGCTCAGCTTCGTAAACCTGCCGCCCAACAGGGTTGCATTGCTCAAACGCGTTCATGCCCAAGTGGTACCAATCCAATAGCAGCGCTTCGTCGGAGTGCTGTAAATACGGCACATGAATGTGTACATCGCCTTGCTGGCCAATCCGGTCAAGACGGCCAATGCGCTGCTCGAGTAAATCGGGGTTTTCGGGTAAGTCAAACAGCACCAGATGCTGCACAAACTGGAAATTACGTCCTTCGCTACCAATTTCTGAACACAACAGGATTGGGCTGCCATCTTCGTCCGAGGCAAAAAAGGCCGCAGCACGATCCCGCTCCAGCAACGACATCCCCTCATGGAACACGGCGGCATGAACGCCGGCCATTACCCGCAGAGCCTCCGATAAATCGAGCACCTGTTCGGCCGAATGACAAATCAATAGGGTTTTATGGGGCTTTTGTGCTTTTAAAAAGTCCATTAGCCAGCTCACCCGGGGGTCCTCAAGCCACCAGGGTTCACCACTTTCCGGCATGAATTCCGGTAGGGCGTAGCTGTGCAAATGCCGTTGCGGGAAGCCGCCAATGTGTTTGCGGCGATTACGGAACATAACACGACCGGTACTGTGCTGGTCGAGCAACTGATCGAGGGCTTCGCCTGTCAACTGAGAGGCCTGTTCGGCGAGCTCGCGGTAATGGCTTTGTTGCTGTTGAAAATCGTCAAGGCTGTTAAAACGGTTTGGGTCAAGCAATCGTAAACGCTGGAAATGACCTTCACTGCCTTCCTGCTCTGGTGTTGCCGTCAGCAGTAAAACGTCGCTGATGTTTTGGCACAGCGCTTCGGTATGTTCATAGCCAGCCGTTCCGGCCTGCATATGGTGTGCCTCATCCACAACCAGTAAATCGAACTCTGCCTGCTGCAGTTGCGATTGCCATTCACCGGCGGCGACAAATTGGTCGCTGACGATAATCAGCTGTTCAGCAAAAAATGGGTTGGCACCTTCGTCACTCAGCTGTTGGCAACGTTCTTCATCAAACACGCTGAACGTTAGTGCAAAACGCCGGCGCATCTCGACCAGCCATTGATTGCGAAGTGACTCTGGTACAATGACCAATACCCGGTGGTTGCGGCCGGTTAACAGCCGGCGCTGCATGACCATACCGGCTTCAATGGTTTTCCCCAGGCCGACTTCATCCGCCAGCAAAACGCGCGGATGGTAGCGTTCGGCGACGGTGTGCGACACGTACAATTGATGCGGTAACAGACCGATACGGGCGCCGAGCAAGCCGGCGACCGGACTTTGTTGCCAGCGCGCATAGAATTCACTGGCCTGGTTGCGTAATAGGTAAAGGTCATGGCGGTCAGCGTTACCGGCAACCAGACGCGTCAGCGCCGGGTTAATGTCGATCTGATGGGACAATTGTGACTCCGGTACCATCACCTCGGATTGGTCGTCGAGACGCTGACCGAAGTAAATTAACAGGCCGCTTTGTTCTTTCACGTCCGTAATGGTAAACGACCAGTCATCAGCGTGTTTGGCCTGCTGACCTTCGGACAGTTGCAGACGAGCCAGTGGTGCGTCATGGCTGGCGTAAATTCGGCTTTCACCGTTACTGGGAAACATAACCGTTACCTGACGGCCATCGATGTGGGTGATGATACCCAACCCCAAACTTGTTTCTGTTTCGCTTAACCAACGCTGACCTAAACTGAACTCGCTCACTATCCGTCCTTACTGCT
Source organism: Idiomarina aquatica (assembly GCF_003987185.1). Taxonomy (GTDB): domain Bacteria; phylum Pseudomonadota; class Gammaproteobacteria; order Enterobacterales; family Alteromonadaceae; genus Idiomarina; species Idiomarina aquatica. The sequence continues at coordinate 56,325 of NZ_PIPS01000003.1, forward strand.
AACCATTAAGAGGGCGCAAATGGTAATGGTCGAGGCTAAAAAAAACAATCGTGTCATCACTCTGTCATGAATTTTAGTCTAAGCTGTAAGAAAAGAATAATGATAAAGCCGACCATTACCAGGGTGATGCGATGACCTCAAAATCCGTTTCAACGACCGCTCGTAAATCCTTTATTCTTGACACCAACATCCTTCTGCACGACCCACTCGCCTTTCTTAATTTTGACGAACACAATGTCATCATTCCGATGGTGGTGCTGGAAGAACTCGATAACATAAAAGATCGCCACAAGGATGTGAGCCGTGAAGCGCGGGTAGCCATTCGCTCACTTGAGGAAGTGTTAAAAGAGGCAAGCCCGGAACAAATCATCGACGGTGTGCCGTTAACCCGAGTGCAGGGTGATCATCAGGCCAATGGCACCTTAGCCATTTTTCCGGATTACGAACTGGAACAGAACGATTCGGTGTTGTCGTTAAAAGAAAACGATCACCGCATTATTCAGGCGGCACTGGAGATTCAGCGCAAGCAGTCGCCAGCGGCGGTGGTGCTGGTGACCAAAGACATCAATATGCGCCTTAAGGCCAAAGGTGCGGGAATGCGGTTTGTCGAAGATTACCGCACCGACCAACTGATCGATGATATTCGGCTGTTGAGCAAAGGCTTTTATCAGTTCAGTGGCGACTTCTGGCAGCAGGTCAAGGAAGTATCAACACAACAGGAAGGGCGTGATGCTTATCATACCGTGTCCCGGGATGTGTTGCCGCAGGTGTTTCATAATGAATACATCATCGATGAAACCCATACCTTTGCCAGTCGTGTCGATAGCTATGACGATAAAACGGTCACCTTGCAGGATCTTGGCTATGAACGCATGATGGCCTACGATGCGTGGGGCGTCCGCCCTAAAAACATCTACCAGGCAATGGCATTGCATGCACTGCTTGATACGCATATGGATATGGTGGTACTGACCGGACCGGCGGGGTCCGGTAAAACCCTATTGGCGTTATCGGCTGCGTTGGAAATGGTGGTCGAGCAGGGCATCTACGAGAAAATCATTGTCACCCGCAATACGCCGGAAATTGCTGAATCCATTGGCTTCTTACCGGGCACGGAGGAAGAGAAAATGGCGCCCTGGCTGGCGGCCATTACGGATTCATTGGAAGTGCTGCATCGCCATGACGAAAGCATGGACTCAAGTCTGAATTACATCATGAATAAAGCGAACATCCAGTTTAAGTCGCTTAACTTTATGCGGGGACGGAGCATTCAAAATGCGGTGGTAATTCTGGATGAAGCGCAAAACCTGACCGCATCCCAGTTAAAAACATTGATCACGCGGTGCGGTGAGAACACCAAGTTGGTGGTTTCCGGCAACCTGGCGCAAATCGACAGTTATTATCTTACAGCGGTTACGTCAGGCCTAACCTACATTGTGGAGCGCTTTAAAGATTATCCCGGCAGTGCAACGATTAACCTGAATGGCGTAGTTCGCAGTAAATTGGCTCAGTTCGCGGAAGAGCATTTATAGCGTTAACCGCCACTTAACGGGACAACGACGTACTGACCGCTGTCGATGTAAAATTGGCTTTGCGCTGAGATGTTGCCGGCAGGCATGATGGCCGGGCCGGCAACTTCCACCAATACCAGCTTCGTACCACCGTCCTCAATGGTCGCATCGGCCGCTGTGCTGGCCATACTGATGGCAAACAACGCGTGTCCGGGCAAGTAAACAATCGCCATTTTCGCTTGTGGAATGATCGGCTTGAGTAGGGCCGCCATCAATCCTGCTTTGCTGTCGCAATCGCCCTGATTGTAGTAGAGCACTTGATTGGGCGGCAAATAACCGTCACCGCGATTATTGATGCCGTCCTCTTGGGCGTCATAAGGAATGGCCTGGATAAACTGAGCAATATAATCGGTATAGCTACGGCGGCTGTTATCGCGCAGCGCATGGCCGATTTGTTCGATCAACGGGTTAAACAGGCTTTGTTGCTGAGCGGCTATCTGAACCGCATCAGGAATGATTCCCTGTTCACCGGACGGTAAACGTAAGTAACGATAATAGTTAGCGCTTAGATAGTCTTGCCACTGTTGTTGATAATAACTGCGGACTCGCTGAGCTTGTTGCTGGTACTGTTGTTGCAAGTGTTGTTGGCGAGTTTCTTTTACCGCAATGGAAAGCTGCTGCTGACGTGGCGACAGGGTGACTTCTACGCCTCGATAGTTTTGTTGTTTAATAAACCGAGTTAGTTGTTGGTAAAGCTCTCGATTGGCTCTTTTTAAATTGTAGTTACGAAAGCGTTGAAAGGAATTTAAGAATGGCTGACGGTCGGAACTGAAGCTCAGTGAGCGAGAAGTGCCAGTAGCTTCCTGCCACTGGTAAGAAAACTGCAACTGTTGATCTTGCTGTGTGCGTTCAAAGGACTGTTGCTGAGAAAAAGCCGGAAGTGACGTTAGTGTGATCAACAACAACACGCCAGCAAACCCAATGTTTTGATGATGCAACCGGCGGCCGTTCATTGTTTCTCGTCAGAACTTCATTTCGGTGATGGGATTCTCTTCAAACTTAAGATCCACTTGGTATTCTACGCCGCCAGCACGGACAAAGAAGTACGTCTTATCGCGTTTAAATAACTCTTGCAGAGTGATAATTTTTACGCCCGGACGTCGCTCTGGTCCCCAATCGGACATTTCTACGCCAAAACGTGTAACCAGTATGTTTTTATAGCGATCATTAGTGATGAGTAACAATTTCTTGTTCTCATCTTTCAGCATGATGGTATTGCCGGTTACAGTGTAAGGTTCTTCGTTACCGAACACGAGCTTGCTCCTATCGAAAGACAAAATCAGAATGAATGCTTAATCGAGCATGAGTTAACGTTGCAACTATAACGAATTATTAAAGATTAACCAATACAGCGTCAACGAAACTATCGCAAGTGTTAATCGCTGAGCGAGCTCATGTAATCTTCAACGATCAGTAGGGCGGCCTGACTGTCGACTTTTCCTTTACTGAGGTTTCGGTAACCGCCGTCGCTGAACAGTTGTTCACGAGCAGCGGTTGAGGTTAGACGTTCATCCTGAAAAACAACCTTCACGCCAAAGCGTCCATGTATTCGGTTGCCAAACTTGCGGGCTCGCTGGGTAAGTGCTTGTTCGCTGCCATCCATGTTTAACGGCAACCCAACCACCACCTGCTCGGGCTGCCATTCTTTTAACAGTTGCTCCAGTTGGTTCCAGTCAGGAACTCCGTCACGGGCTTTTAAGGCCGCCAATGGGGATGCCGTTGCAGTAATGGTTTGTCCAACTGCAACGCCGATGCTTTTGGTGCCAAAATCAAAGCCCAGTAAGGTCATGCGTGACCAACGTCCGGACCAAGTTGCCAAACATCAAAGCCCAGTTTTTCGGTGGCTTTCTGCCAGCGCTCTGCAACGGGCGTATTAAATAGAATGTCCGGGTCTGCAGGAATCGACAGCCATGCGTTTTCGGCGAGCTCTTTTTCCAGTTGTCCGGCTTCCCAGCCGGCGTAACCGAGCGTCAATAAAAATTTCAGTGGCGCCGCAGATGAGCCGAGCGCTTCTAAAATATCGCGCGACGTAGTCACCATAATATCGTCACTGAGCTTTAAACTGCTGCGCCAGTTATCCTGCGGTGGATGGATAACAAAGCCGCGCTCCTGGCCGACAGGACCACCGGTAAAAACCGGACCCGTCAGCTGCTCGGAGGTTTGTGGATAAACGATTTCAAGCTTATCCAACAAGCTGTTGACCTTGAGGTTCGCGGGTTGATTGATGATTAAACCCATCGCACCGTCTTCGTTATGCTCGCAGATATAGGTTACGCTGCGCTTGAACAACGGATCGTCCATTGTCGGCGTGGCTATCAAAAAATGATTCTGTAAGCTTTCCATCGGTGACTCCTTAACAATCGATACCTTAGATATCGGTGCGATGGTGCAAAATTCAATGTTGCTGCGATAACTTTTTGTCAATTGCGGCAAACAATTTGGCGGCAATATTGATGTCGTAAGCGGCCTCTATTTCGCGCATACAGGTCGGGCTGGTTACGTTAATCTCCGTGACTTTATCACCAATCACATCCAGACCTACTAAGAGTAGTCCGCGTCGACTAAGTTCCGGACCGATGGCGTTGGCAATAGCCCAGTCTGAATCTGATAACGGCTGGGCGCGGCCACTGCCGCCGGCCGCTAAGTTACCCCGGGTTTCGCCCGCCGAAGGCACGCGAGCCAGCGCATAAGGCATCGGTTCGCCGTCAATGATAAGGATGCGTTTGTCACCATCCTTAATGGCCGGTAAGTACTTCTGTGCCATGGCGTAGCGGCGGCCCTTCTGTGTCAATGTTTCGATAATGACGCCTAAATTGGCACCATCCGCACCGACTTTGAAAATGGACGCGCCACCCATGCCATCGAGGGGTTTCATGATCACTTCCTGGTGCTGCTTATGAAATGCCTTTAACACCTCTGCGTTAGCACTGACGATGGTATCGGTGGTAAATTCCGCAAACCAGCTGGTATAAAGCTTTTCGTTACAGTCACGTAAACTTTGAGGCTTGTTGACGACAAGCGCACCGTCACGCTCCGCCAGCTCCAAAATCTGGGTGGCATACAGGAATTCGCTGTCAAACGGCGGATCTTTGCGCATCATAATGACATCGAAGTCGCCCAATGCCCGCTTTTCATCCTCGCCGAGCTGATAAAAATCACTGCTGCGATCGGTAACATGAACGGTTCGGGTAAGCGCAAACGGTTGGCCGTTATCGATTAACAGGTCGCCCATTTCGATGTAATAACATTGATATCCCTGTGCTTGAGCCTCAAGCAACAATCGAAAACTGGTGTCTTTGTGCGTTTTGACCTCGGCGATGGGATCCATCACCATAGCAAGCGTTTTCATGCCTTATCCTTTTTGACTGTGTTTAGGCGAGGTCGCCGATTTGATACTGCAGTACACTCAGCGCAGTCAAAGCAGCGGTTTCGGTGCGTAGTATACGCGGCCCCAAACGTATCGGTTTAAATTCATGATGGGCAGCCTGAGTCACCTCTTGGTCGCTAAAGCCGCCTTCCGGGCCGATGATCAATACCGCTGAAGTCATCGTTCTGCCCGCAATAAGTTCCGTTAACGGCGCCGGTGCATAGGGGTCGAGCGTCAACTTCAATTGCCCTTCGACCTGGGCAACAAAGGTTTCCATAGCCTGTGCCGGGTGCACGGTGGGAACCACACTGCGGCCACATTGTTCACAGGCAGAGATAACCACTTTTTGCCACTGCTGGCGTTTCTTTTCAAGTCGCTCGCCGGATAATTTAACACCGCAGCGCTCACTAAAAAGCGGAGTAATTTCAGTGACGCCGAGCTCGACCGATTTCTGTAACGCAAAATCCATGCGGTCGCCACGGGAAATGACTTGTCCTAAGTGCACCTGCAACGGCGACTCCGTTGGGTTCTCGGTTTTCTGAATCGGGCGGGCGCTGGCGTTGCGTTTGCTCACTTCGGTGAGTTCGGCTTGATACTCAAAGCCGTCACCATTAAACAGACAAACCGTTTGTCCGCTACTCATCCGTAATGCCTTCACGCTGTGCTGAAAGGCATCGGCCGATAACCCGACCTCGACGCCGATAGCCAAAGCGTCAGGGTGATACAGTCTTGGCAGTCTCATTGACATTTCTCATAACGAAGTGGACTTTTAGACGTCCAGAAGTAGAAAAATAATTGTTGATCGGTTACATTACCGTTTTAGTACTAGTAGCTTTAATCAAAATAAAGGAATGGTAGACATATGTCACGTCACCTGTTCACGTCCGAGTCAGTTTCTGAGGGACATCCGGATAAAATTGCCGACCAGATTTCTGATGCGGTGCTTGATGCCATTTTAACAGATGACCCGCGCGCTCGGGTTGCCTGTGAGACTTATGTAAAAACCGGTATGGTACTGGTGGGCGGTGAAATTTCAACGAACGCCTGGGTTGATATTGAAGAACTGACCCGTAATACCATCAAAGACGTTGGTTATGTGCATTCAGACATGGGTTTTGATGCCAATTCTTGTGCCGTACTCAATGCGATTGGTAAACAAAGTATGGACATCAACCAAGGGGTTGATCGAGAGCATCCTGAACAGCAGGGGGCCGGCGACCAGGGTCTGATGTTTGGTTATGCGTCGAATGAAACCTCGGTGTTGATGCCGGCGCCAATTACCTACGCACACCGCGTGGTGCAACGTCAGTCAGAGGTGCGCAAGAACGGTACCCTGCCGTGGTTACGTCCGGATGCGAAAAGCCAGCTGACGTTTGTCTATGAAAACGGAAAACCGGTCGGCATCGATACCGTGGTACTGTCGACCCAACACCGCGAAGATATTACCCAGGATCAGTTGAAAGAAGCTGTGATGGAAGAGATCCTAAAGCCGGTGCTGCCACAGCAGTGGATTACCAAAGACACCAAGTTTCATATCAACCCGACCGGTCGCTTCGTGATTGGCGGCCCGATGGGTGATTGTGGCTTGACCGGCCGTAAAATCATTGTTGATACCTACGGCGGCATGGCACGCCACGGTGGCGGTGCGTTCTCCGGTAAGGATCCGTCGAAAGTAGACCGCAGTGCCGCTTATGCCGCACGTTATGTGGCGAAGAACCTGGTCGCAGCCGGTCTGGCTGAACGCTGTGAAATTCAGGTTTCGTATGCCATCGGCGTGGCCGAGCCGACCTCAATCAGCATCGACACCTTCGGCACCTCTAAGTACGATGAGGAAACGCTGATTGCGCTGGTTCGCCGGCACTTTGATCTACGCCCTTACGGCCTCATTCAAATGCTCAACTTAGAACAGCCGATATACCGTAAAACTGCGGCTTACGGCCACTTTGGTCGCGATGAATTCCCGTGGGAACAGACCGACAAAGCGGAGATTCTTAAAGCCGATATCTAACCGCACCGGCGGCTAGAAAATACGCATTAAATTTGCTTGTAACCCCCGAAATGTGGAGAATACGCGCATCTGAATTCGCATCTCACCGTTTGGGGGTTTTTCATGTCTGACCGTCGTCATCTCGCCAATGCTATTCGTGCTCTAAGTATGGATGCTGTACAAAAAGCCAAGTCTGGCCATCCCGGAGCGCCCATGGGCATGGCGGATATTGCCGAAGTGTTGTGGCGTGATTATCTAAAACACAACCCGAATAATCCGCATTGGGCTGACCGCGATCGTTTCGTCCTGTCGAACGGGCATGGTTCAATGCTCATATACTCGCTCCTGCACTTAAGCGGTTACGACCTCAGTATTGATGATCTTAAGCAATTCCGCCAACTGCATTCGAAGACGCCGGGCCATCCGGAATACGGTTATACACCCGGTATCGAAACTACCACCGGACCGCTGGGGCAGGGTATTGCTAATGCCATCGGTATGGCTCTGGCAGAAAAAGTGCTGGCGGCCCAGTTTAACCGTGAAGGTCATCAAATCATTAACCACCACACCTACGCGTTTCTCGGTGATGGCTGCCTGATGGAAGGTATTTCGCATGAAGCGTGCTCGCTGGCGGGGACGCTGGGACTGGGTAAGCTGATCGCGTTTTACGACGACAACGGCATCTCCATTGACGGTGAAGTTGAAGGCTGGTTTACCGATGACACCGCGAAGCGTTTTGAATCCTATAACTGGCACGTTATTCGTGATGTTGATGGGCATGATGCCGGCGCCATCAGTGATGCCATTGAGCAGGCGCAGGCAAATCAGGATCAGCCGACCCTGATCATCTGCAAAACCGTGATTGGTTTTGGCTCACCAAACAAACAGGGCAAAGAGAGCTGTCACGGCGCGCCACTGGGCGATGATGAAATTACAGCGACTCGTGAAAAACTGGGTTGGAACTACGGGCCGTTCGAAATTCCGGCCGATGTCTATCAGCAATGGTCAGCAAAAGACCGCGGTGACGCTGTTGAAGCTAGCTGGAACAAACGCTGGGTTGCTTACGAACAGGAATTCCCGCAACTGGCGGCGGAATTGAAGCGCCGTCTCAATGGTGAGTTGCCGACGGACTTCGAGCAACAGGTTGTCGATTACGCCAAACGGTTACAGGCGAACCCGGATAACCCTGCGACACGTAAAGCCTCGCTGAATGCGTTAAACGAATTTGGTCCAAAGCTGGGTGAACTGTTGGGCGGTTCTGCCGATCTGGCAGGCTCGAACCTAACCCTTTGGGATGGAGCGAAAGGCATCGATGCGAACGACGCTAGTGGTAACTACGTGTACTACGGTGTGCGCGAATTTGCGATGTCAGCGATCATGAATGGGATTACTTTGCACGGCGGTTTTAAAGCCTATGGCGCCACCTTCCTGATGTTCATGGAATACGCCCGTAATGCTGTGCGGATGGCGGCGTTGATGAAACAGCCAGCGATTTTCGTTTATACCCACGACTCGATCGGTTTAGGCGAAGACGGGCCGACTCACCAGCCGGTGGAACAGCTAGCCAACTTGCGCTTAACGCCAAACCTGAATTGCTGGCGCCCGTGTGACGCAGTGGAAACGGCAGTAGCCTGGGGTGCAGCGATTCAAAGTACGACCACACCTAGTGCACTGGTGTTCAGCCGTCAGGGTATGCCGCAACAGCAACGTGATGAGCAACAACTGCAGAATATTGCCAAAGGTGGTTATGTCCTGAAAGACTGCGAGGGTACGCCGGAACTGATCGCTATTGCGACCGGTTCAGAAGTGGATATTGCGGTGCAGGCGGCCGCCAAACTGACGGAGCAGGGCCACAAAGTACGAGTTGTGTCGATGCCCAGTACGGATGTGTTTGAACAACAGTCGGCAGAATATCGTGAACAGGTGCTCCCTGCGGCGGTTAGCAAACGTATCGCGATTGAAGCGGGTATCGCCGATTACTGGTACAAATACGTTGGCTTAAATGGCGCGGTGGTCGGTATGACCACCTTTGGTGAGTCGGCGCCAGCGGCTGAGCTTTATCAGCACTTTAACATCACTGTTGAAAACACCGTGGCTCAGGCCAACGCGTTGCTGGGTTAAGTTGTGTCGATTCGAGTCGCTATCAACGGATTTGGACGGATTGGACGGAGCTGTTTGCGGGCATTGTACGAAAACAATTACCGCGAACACTTCCAGGTGGTGCTGATTAATGAACCGGCGCCGGCCGCGTCAATGGCGCACTTGCTGAAGTATGACTCGAGTCATGGCCGTTTTAAGTTTGCGGTGCAGCAAGCGGGCGAGCAACTGACGGTTGCCAAGGATGATATTGCGGTTACCCACGAAACCAGCATAGAAGCGGTCGACTGGGCGGCGCACGCCGTTGATATTGTTATCGATTGTACCGGTGTGTTTGGTAGCCAGGCTGACGGCCAGCGCTATCTGAAGCAGGGCGTTAAGCGCGTCCTGTTTTCTCATCCGGGACAGCCGGATGTCGACTTTACTGCCATTTACGGCATCAATCACCAACAGCTAAGCCGTGAACATCGGGTTATCTCCAATGGTTCCTGTACCACAAACTGTATCGTTCCCATCATCAACATCATCGATAATGCGTTTGGTATTGATTCAGGCGCGGTAACAACCATTCATTCGGCGATGCATGATCAGCAGGTGATTGACGCGTACCACCCGGATTTACGCCGAACCCGAGCTGCAGGGCGCTCCATCATTCCGGTGGATACTAAGCTGGCGCGAGGAATCGAGCGTATTTTGCCGCATTTACAAGGGCGTTTTGAAGCGATTGCGGTGCGCGTGCCGACCACCAATGTGACAGCGATGGATCTAAGCGTTACCTTAAATAATGATGCATCATTGGATGACGTAAACGCGGTGATAAAAGAGGCGGCCGCAAATGAACTCAATGGGATCGTGGACTATACCGAAGAGCCATTAGTCTCTATCGATTTCAATCATGATCCCCATTCCAGCATTGTTGACGGCACCCAGACTCGCGTCAGCCATAAACGGTTAGTGAAGCTACTGTGTTGGTGTGACAACGAATGGGGTTTTGCAAACCGGTTACTCGATACCACACGCGTTATCATCAACACGCTGTAGCGCCGTGAAGGCTAACAATCGAAATCATTGAAAAGAGGAAAAACCATGTCTGTATTAGCGATGGCGGATTTGGAATTAAACGGCAAGCGCGTCTTAATTCGGGAAGATCTGAACGTGCCGATAAAAGACGGCAAAGTGGCTTCTGACGCTCGTCTGCGTGCGGCGTTGCCGACCATTAAGCTGGCTCTGGAAAAAGGTGCCGCGGTCATGCTGATGTCACACCTGGGGCGACCGACCGAAGGACAATTTGATGCTGAGTTTTCGCTGGCGCCGGTTGTCGATTATTTGAACGATGCACTGGATGTGCCGGTACGGTTAGAAAATGATTATTTAGACGGTACCGATGCTGCCGCCGGCGAAGTGGTGGTATTTGAAAATGTCCGCTTTAATGTGGGCGAAAAAAGCAATGACGATGAGCTGGCTAAGAAACTGGCGGCACTGTGTGATGTCTACGTTATGGATGCATTTGGCACAGCTCACCGGGCTCAGGCGTCAACCCATGGTGTGGCGAAGTTCGCGCCCGTTGCTTGTGCCGGTCCTCTGCTGGTAAATGAACTCGAGGCATTGGGTAAAGCGCTGGATAATCCGAAACGACCACTGGTGGCGATCGTCGGTGGCTCGAAAGTATCGACCAAACTTACGGTATTGGAATCGTTGTCCAATGTGGTTGATCAATTGATCGTCGGTGGCGGTATTGCCAACACCTTTATCGCGGCTGCAGGTCATTCCGTGGGTAAATCGCTCTACGAACCTGACCTGATTCCGGAAGCAAAACGCTTGATGCAGCAGGCACAGCAACGCAATGCGGAAATTCCATTACCAACGGATGTGGTAACCGGTAAAGAATTCAGTGCCGATACCCGTGCTGAAACCAAGCCGGTAAATGAAGTCGAGGACGACGATATGATTTTCGATGTCGGCCCGGACACCGCACAAATGCTGGCGGAAAAGCTGAAAAATGCAGGCACTATCGTGTGGAACGGCCCAGTAGGTGTGTTTGAATTTGATGCATTTAGCCATGGTACTGAAGTGATGGCTAATGCGATCGCCGACAGCGAGGCGTTTTCGATTGCCGGTGGCGGCGACACCTTGGCGGCGATTGACCAATACGGTATCGCTGATAAGATGAGTTATATCTCTACCGGCGGCGGTGCCTTCCTTGAGTTTCTCGAGGGTAAAAAGCTGCCCGCGGTCGACATTTTAGAACAGCGCGCAAAAGACGCATAATCGGAACAACAAATTAAGGAGTTACATTATGGCCCTCGTGTCACTACGACAGTTACTGGACCACGCCGCGGAGAACGGCTACGGTATTCCAGCGTTTAACGTCAACAACCTGGAACAAATGCGCGCGATTATGCAGGCGGCGGAAAAAGTGAACAGCCCAGTGATTGTGCAAGCCTCTGCTGGTGCTCGTAAATACGCTGGCGCGCCGTTTCTGCGCCACTTAATGCAAGCGGCTACCGAAGAGTGGCCGGATATTCCAGTGGTTGTGCATCAGGATCACGGCACCTCACCGGCCGTTTGTCAGCGTTCGATTCAGTTAGGTTTCACCTCGGTGATGATGGACGGTTCGCTGCGCGAAGACGGTAAAACCCCGGCCGATTACGATTATAACGTGCGCGTCACTCAGCAAGCGGTTGCTATGGCGCACGCCTGTGGTGTATCGGTCGAAGGTGAACTGGGTTGTCTGGGATCGCTGGAAACCGGCGAAGCCGGTGAAGAAGACGGTGTTGGTGCTGAAGGCAAATTGTCACACGATCAATTACTGACCGATCCGGAAGAAGCGGCAGAATTCGTTCAGGCAACACAAGTGGATGCGCTGGCGATCGCGTGTGGCACCTCACACGGTGCGTACAAGTTTACTCGTCCACCAACCGGTGACATCCTTGCGATTGACCGCATCAAGGAAATTAACCGTCGTATTCCAAACACTCACTTGGTCATGCACGGTTCTTCTTCAGTACCACAGGACTGGTTGGCGGTCATCAATGAATTTGGCGGTGAAATTCCGGAAACCTATGGTGTACCGGTAGAACAAATTCAGGAAGGCATTAAAAACGGTGTGCGCAAAGTGAACATCGATACCGACTTACGCTTGGCCAGCACGGGTGCGATTCGACGTCACCTGGCGGAGAACCCGTCGAACTTCGACCCGCGTAAATTCCTGGCTGCGGCCACTGACGCGATGCAGGAAATTTGTGAAGCACGTTTCCTGGCATTTGGTTGTGAAGGTCAGGCTAGCAAAATCAAGCCTATTTCTCTTGAGGAAATGTTCAAGAAATATGAACGTGGGGATTTGAAGGCTGTTGTAAAGTAACGTAAACTTTGCTTAATTAAATCGAAAATTGAGTCGCATGGGATAGAAAATTGTCCATCCTGTGCGGCTCGTATAAAAATGTAAGTCGAGGTATACGTGCGCTTATCCGTTATTTTTGCCAGTTTAATGTTGCCCCTATCCGCATCAGCACAAACCTTTATGTTTGACGATGCCGAGGATATGGATACAAATACCGTTGAAGAATGGGAGGCAAGCGCAGAGTTTGGCCTGTTATTCACCACAGGTAACACCAAGACCGAGAGTTTAAAAGGCAAATTAAACGTTTCTCGCGACTACAAAAAGTGGCGTCATAAAGGCATTATCGATTACTACACGGCCGAGCAGGAAGACCAGTCGACGGGCCAAACCTCAGAGACTGCAGACAGCCTGTTTATTTCCGCGCAGAGTAACTATAAATTTGCGCCTGAAAGTAAGTCGTCAATGTTTCTGTTTGGTTCCTACGAAGAAGATGAATACAGTGGTTATGAATATCAGAGCACTGTGGCTTTAGGTTATGGCGCCCGCTATCGCTACAGCGAAGCGGTTTATGCGGACTATGAAATTGGTCCGGGTTATGCGCGTTATAAGCCGATTGTTGACGGCGTACCGCAGGAGTCAGAAGGCTCTGCAATCCTCCGTTTGGCGGGTAACGCTCATTGGAAAATTTCTGAAACTTCCAAGTTCAATGCGCTGGTTTCGTCGGAAATTGGTGAAGACAACACCAAAAGCCGTGCTGAGCTGTCGGTGTCATCAAACTTGAACAGCTCGCTGGCAATGAAAGTGTCCTTCTCAGCAACGCATAACTCAGAAGTTGCTAACGAGACCATTGAAAATCTTGATACGGAAACCGCAGTGACTTTGGTTTATAGCTTTTAGACCCGTCCTGTTCTGATGCATTGAAGCCCGCCATTCTGGCGGGCTTTTTCATAAAAGTGTCATACAACCGAGCTAGTATAGCGGCAATATTTTCAGCCCACTCAGTTGTATGCGCGTATCTCACTTTAGCCGCTTATCGTCGCTTTCGCTTTCACTGGTATCGCTGTTGTTCCTTGGCTTGCTGACCTGGGGCAACATTAAGCTGGAAGAGCAAAAACAACTCGACCAACATTTCCAGCAGATTAAGCAACGGGTACAGGTGGATGTGGTTACGTCACTCAGCCAGTATCTGCAATCCGGCGATACGCTGTTGTTAAGCAACGCTGCCGAAACACTGACTGGTGTGCAACAGCAACTTGCCGAACTGGACAGTGAACGTCTTAGCCGGCTGCAGCAATCAGTGCAGGATCTCCTGCAGAAGACCAATTCTGATTACCGAGCTCTGGGTAAACTGGCTGGTTCGAAGAATGAATTGGTATTAAATGCGGAACGTTCATTGAGTAATGAGTTATCCAGTTTAATTGATTATGCAGAGTTGGGTATCGAAACACAGCCGGAAACGGCACAGCGGTACATTGCGCTGGCCAATGACGTGATGCAAGAGCTGGTTCATTTGATACATGTTCGGCAACAGTTGTCGCAGGGAGACAGTAGTGCCGAGTATCAGCCAATACTGGATAATTTGAAGCAGACCGTCGCGCAACTCGAAAACCTTCCTCTACTGGGCATTAAAGAAGAGCTACCGGACCAGTCCATGATGCTGGTGCAGCGCGAAGCGAAAGATCTCGGCATCGGTATCCTGTCCGAGCTAAACAGTTTATTAAATCGCTACCCTCGGGAACTGGCAAAAACCCAGCAACAAATCAGTGAACGTGAACAAGCGTTCGAACAATTGCGCTCCGACATTGCCGCCTTACAAACTGACGCACTCGGAGCCGAACAACAATTGGCGGAATCCTACCAACAGACATTGTTGCAGATAAAATCCGTGGTGGTCGTGCTGGTTGTGGTTTTGATCGTTTTTGCGCTGGTCAACTTTGTCCTGCTCAGCAGGATGGTGCTGGCACCGTTAAGAACACTGCGTGACGCGATGAAAAAGCTGGTTTCTGAAGGGCAAATGGAGGTTTTGCCAGGGGCTAACTCGAACACTGAAATGGGTGATATCGCGTCGAGTTTCAATGCGCTACTGGAGCTCAATGCCCGCGAAGCCGAGCAGAAGAAGGAACAAATGGGCATCGTGAAAAGCGCTCTGGAGACCATCAATGGTGAGATCCAGCAAGTCGTCGAGCGCTCCCGAGCCAGCCAGGATTCTGCCCTTAATAATCAGCAGCAACTGAGCGAGTTAGCGGAGCTGGGTAATCAGTTGCAACAGCGCTTTGATGTTCTGGCGACCAATGCCAGAGCCACTCGAACCTCGGTGCAGGACAGCGGGCAGACCACTGAGACCTTGCATCAGGCATCGAAACGGACACAACAGCTTATCGAATCCGGTTCTGACGCGGTCACCGACTTGAATCAGTCAGTGAAAGAAGTGAGCCACATCCTTACCGTCATCAGTAACATTTCTGAGCAAACCAATTTGTTGGCACTGAATGCGGCCATCGAAGCGGCGCGAGCCGGCGAGCATGGCCGTGGCTTTGCGGTGGTAGCCGATGAAGTCAGAAAGCTCGCGCAACAGACCCATGAGTCGCTCGCCGAGGTTCAGCAAATTCTTAGTCGACTGACACAGGCTTCGCGTGTACTCGGTGAAAACTACGTCGAAATTGATCGAGCGGCGGAAACACAGCAGCAACAGGTCAATCATATTGTCGGCCTGATAGAACAAACGGGTGAACAGGCGGATTCATCTTCGCAACAAGTGAGCGGGGCATTTACTCTGGTGTCGCAACAAGCGGAAAAAATGCAGGATTTTGAACATCGCATGACCGAGTTGGTAGACGGCCTTGAAGAATCCGTGCAACTGTTAACTCAGGCGACACAACAAACACGACAGCAGCAGCACAAAATTGAGCAAGTTTTTGAGCATTAACGCAGAGTTTTGTCGGCAAAACGGTTCCTTTTGACCTAAGATTTAGCTACCATTCGCGGCAGCTAAAATAGGCTAATACAAGTAAGGATCCGATATGTCGGTAAACTCATTTCTTGGGGTGTTTGCTAAGTCCCCAATAAAACCAATGATCGAGCACATGGACGAAGTTCACCGGTGCGCTGAATGGTTGAAGGAGTTTTTTAAAGCCGTTTATGCCAAAGACTGGGATGCCGCCGAGCAGGCGCGCAAGCATGTGGTTGAGCATGAACAAAAGGCAGATGAACTGAAACGCAATATTCGTTTGAACCTACCCGGTGGTTTGTTTATGCCGGTCGAACGGACCGATTTGCTCGAGCTTGTCTCGCAGCAGGATCGTATTGCGAATAAAGCAAAAGATATTTCAGGCTTAATGACCGGGCGTCAATTAGAAATCCCCGAGCCATTAATCGACGCCTTTGATGCCTACCTCAAACGTTGCCTTGACGCGACCGAAAAAGCCAAAGAAACCATTGGCGAGTTTGATGACTTGCTGGAAACCGGCTTTAAAGGTCGGGAGCGGGACTTGGTGAACAACTTTATTGCAGAACTTGATGCAATTGAAGCGGACACTGACACGCTGCAAGTTCAACTGCGCAAAGATCTGCGCAAAATTGAAACCGAAATGAACCCACTCGATGCAATGTTTTTGTATCGCATTTTGGACTGGGTGGGCGACCTTGCCGACCTCTCTGAACGTGTTGGCGCACGTTTTGAACTCATGCTGGCGCGAGTTTAAGGGAACGATTCATGGATATCATTACTTCTTATGGCATGATCCTGGTGATCATGGCGGCGGTCTTTGGCTTTTTTATGGCCTGGGGTATCGGCGCAAATGACGTAGCAAATGCAATGGGTACCTCGGTTGGCTCAAAAGCGCTGACCATCAAGCAAGCGATTCTCGTCGCCATGGTGTTTGAATTTGCAGGTGCTTATCTTGCCGGGGGTGAAGTAACCTCCACCATTCGTAAAGGCATTATTGACTCTGCCTATTTCGTTGACAGCCCCGAACTACTCGTATTCGGCATGATCTCGGCACTACTTGCCGCCGGTTTCTGGCTGCTGATCGCGTCTTACCTGGGCTGGCCGGTATCAACTACGCACTCGATCATCGGTGCCATAGTCGGCTTCTCGGCCATTGGCGTTAGCATGGATTCCGTGCAGTGGGCAAAAGTTGGCGGTGTGGTAGGCTCTTGGGTGGTAACGCCGGCGATATCAGGCTTTATTGCGTACCTCATATTTATGAGTGCGCAGAAACTGATTTTTGACCGCTCTAACCCATTAAAAATGGCGCAACGGTATGTGCCATTCTATATGGCAATGGCCGGCTTCGTGCTGTCGCTGGTTACCATCAAAAAAGGCTTAAAACACGTTGGTTTGAACTTAGGTTCAATGGAAGGTTACCTATGGGCGATTGGTATTGCCGTCGTGGTCTTCTTTATCGGTAAGTTTGCTATTTCACGGCTTAAGTTTAACCCATCCGACGACAAAGAGATGCACTACACCAACGTTGAGAAGGTGTTTGCCGTGCTGATGGTCGTGACCGCCTGTGCGATGGCCTTTGCGCATGGCTCGAATGACGTTGCAAACGCGATTGGTCCGTTGGCTGCTGTTGTCAGCATCGTTGCCAACAATGGTGAAATTTCGTCGAAAGCGGCGTTGGCCTGGTGGGTGCTTCCGGTAGGTGCCGTGGGTATCGTTGTCGGCCTGGCGATGCTGGGTAAACGTGTTATCGCGACCATTGGTCAGGGCATTACGCATCTGACGCCAAGCCGTGGTTTTGCCGCCGAGCTGGCAGCTGCGTCGACGGTGGTACTTGCCTCGGGTACTGGTTTGCCAATTTCAACCACACAGACGCTGGTTGGTGCGGTTCTTGGTGTAGGCATGGCGCGCGGTATTGCGGCGCTAAACCTTGGCGTCGTGCGCAACATCGTGGTGTCCTGGGTCGTGACGCTGCCGGCAGGCGCGATTATGTCGATTATTTTCTTCTACATTCTGAAAGCGATATTCGGTGTCGCCTAAGAGGATATGCCGTTGCTAAGCCCCGTTTTATACGGGGTTTTTTTTTACCCGAAAAAAAATCACATTCCCATCCAACTTTTTTTTGTTCATTATCGACTTTATAAACAAATCCTCGGACGCAACGACACGTGTTTAAAAAAAGCGATAAAAAACTAGCCGAACAGGCGCTCAAAGGGAGCAGTAAGGCTTGGGTAGCTCTGGTTAAACGCTATGAACAAAGAGTCTTTCATTATGGCTTGCGTATGCTGCCGAATGCAGATGATGCACTTGATTTAGTGCAGGAAACCTTTGCCAGTGTGTTTCGGAGCCTGCACAACTGGAATCAGCAGCATGCCTTCAGCGGCTGGTTGATGACCATCGCGCATCGACGTTGCGTTGAGTATTACCGCCGCCGTAAGGAGGAAGACGGCTGGGATATTGAGCAACACGATCAGGCGGACGAATCGTTGCAGGCATCGCCCGACGAAAGTGCCGACTTTGAGCAGCAGCAACAGCGCATCATACGAGCGTTGCAGCGTTTGCCGATGGAACAACGCGCGGTGGTCGAAGCAAAGTTCTTTCGCCAGTTGACGACGCGGGAAATTGCTGAACAACAGGGTGAATCAGAGAATACGGTTAAGTCTCGGCTGTATGCTGGGTTGGATAAATTAAAGGTGTACCTGGAGGATGTCTATGAACAAGCCATCGTCAAATAACAAACCAAGCTTTGAGCAGTGGCTAACCGATGCCGGCGAGCAATACCGCAGTGCGGAAAACATGCCGGAATGGGATCGCGAAGCCATTTTCCGGGCGCACTACCGGCCGACCGGCAAATTATCCTGGTGGTCTCAGCCAATGGCATTCGCATCCTTTGCCCTGTCTTGTCTGGCGGTATCGCTGGTGGTTGTGCAAAGTTACCGGGCCGATATTGATGCTCAGGTTGATGCTCGAGTGGCTGAAATTGTTGAGCAAAAGCTGAGTGTTTTCGAGGAGCAGCAGAAAATGCGACTGGCTCAGCAAAGTAAGGACTTGCGTAACGATTTTCGTGAACAGCTGTCAACGTCGACCACACAACTGGCGACTTACATCCTGGCCACCAACCGGCAGGAACGGCAGGCTGATATGGAAAACCTGGTTGAGTACGTAAACGATACTCGCGAAGAAGATATTACATTCTATGCACAGCAATTACGCCGTGTGGGAATGCAAAACCATCCACCGATGTTGGAGAATGAGTGATGAAAAAGTGGCTATTATCGCTGGCTGTAGCAAGTGCCTTTTATGGCGCAGCCGCTCAAGCGAACGAACCTTATAGTGAATTAAAAAACCAGTTAGAAATTTTTACCGGCATCATCCAGACAGCGGCTCGACAAAGCGGTGATGACGAAGCCCGTTTGTCGGACTTTCGATACACCTATGTGCGCGATCAAGGCGTGATTTACCGAGTTCGACTTGGCCAGTCTGGCTGGCGTTTCGTGGCGCCTGATGCGCCGGAGCCGCCAATGCCGCCGGAAGCCGCTGATATGGGAGAGTTTGCCCGTGATTTGCAACTGGATGTTGTGGTTGAGCAGGGATTGCGAACGGCGCACCGGATACTCAGTAAGCTTAGCGGTGAATACTCGGAGGAATGGTTTGAGTTGTCGGAAAAGCAGCGTGACCTTGCCTGGGATATTCGCGAACAGGAACGAGAGCTGCGTGATATTGAGTTCCGGCTACGTAACGCCGAAGACAGTGAAAAGGCGGAGCTGACCCGTGAGCGTAATGAGATAAAGCGGCAATTAGATGAGCTACGGGCGGAGCAGAGCGCATTGAGGGAAAAATCCGAGGCATTGAAGCAAGAATTAAAGGCTGAGCGTGAAAAAATCCGTCAACAACAGATAGAAACGCGCGATAAAGCCATTGCCAATGCTGAGCAACTGTTGTCAAAAACCCTCTGCGATTACGGCATAACACTGAAAGCACTGCCACAGGATGAGTTTGTCACCTTTATTCTGGAGGGGGCGGATAATAGTGCCGGTGAGCGTCGTCGGGATCGCGTTTATGTGTTTGCAATGGACGACATTCGCGAGTGCAGCGGTAATGACGGGGCCGCTGACTTGATTGAAGCAGCGAAGCCGTACTACTTTTAATACCGACTAACCGACCAACCCTACCGGCAGCCGTGACAGGCTGCCGAGTTTCGAGTAAAATCCGCGCACATTAGTCATTAAAGTGAATGCAGTATAATCATGACCCGGCCTGATACCTCGCTCAAAGTCAGCGATTTTAGTTTTGATTTACCGGACGAACTGATCGCGCGTTATCCTCAGCAGCAACGTAGCGCCAGTCGCCTGCTAACGGTCAACCAGCAACAACAGCGTATCGAGCATAAAATGTTTAAAGACATTGTCGCTGAGCTCGATGCCGGCGATTTGTTGGTTTTTAACGATACGCGGGTTATCCCTGCACGACTGTTGGGCGAGAAAGTTTCCGGCGGTAAGGTCGAAGTGTTGGTGGAGCGGTTGCTGGACGACCATCGCGTACTTGCCCATGTGCGCGCTAACCGTGCACCCAAACCGGGGCAGGAATTACGGTTGGAGGGTAAAGTGACGGCAACCATGGTGGCTCGTCATGATGCCCTGTTTGAATTGCGCTTTGAACACGATGAGACGGTATTGGAGTTGTTGGAGCAGTATGGCCATATGCCGCTGCCACCCTACATTGATCGTCCCGATGAGGACAGTGACAAAGAACGTTATCAGACCGTCTACAACCGTGAACCAGGAGCGGTTGCCGCGCCAACGGCGGGGCTGCACTTTGATGATGACATTTTACAGCAGTTGACCGACAAAGGCGTTGAGTTTGCTTATGTGACCCTGCACGTCGGCGCAGGTACCTTTCAGCCAGTGCGGGTAGACGACATCAAAGAGCACGTCATGCACAGCGAATACGCCAAAGTGCCTGCTGAAACGTGTGAAAAAATTAAGGCAACGAAAGCTGCCGGCAAACGTGTCGTCGCGGTTGGCACAACCTCGGTGCGGTCACTGGAATCGGCGGCTGCCCGGAGTGACGAGCTGATCGAACCGTTTTTTGACGATACTGACATTTTTATTTATCCCGGTTTTGAATTTAAAGTCATTGATGCGCTCATCACTAACTTTCATTTGCCGGAATCAACCCTAATTATGTTGGTCTCTGCCTTCGTCGGCAAAGACCTGATTATGGACGCCTATCACCAGGCTATAGCCGAAAAATACCGCTTTTTCAGTTATGGCGACGCGATGTTCCTGTCGCGCTAACGATAACGAAGCTTAGAATATGATGAAATTTGAACTTGATAAAACACATGGACGAGCTCGTCGCGGACGCATGAAGTTCGCACGCGGCACGGTAGAGACTCCGGCATTTATGCCGGTCGGCACCCTGGGTACCGTAAAGGGGATGACTCCAGAGGAAGTGAAGGAAACCGGTGCCGAAATCTGCTTGGGCAATACGTTTCACCTGATGCTTCGTCCGGGTACGTCGATCATTCAACAACACGGTGATTTGCACGACTTTATGAATTGGGATAAGCCGATTCTGACAGATTCAGGCGGTTTCCAGGTATTCAGTTTGGGCGAGTTGCGTAAAATCACCGAAGAAGGCGTAACGTTCCGCTCGCCGATTAACGGTGAGAAGATTCTGCTGACACCGGAAAAGTCAATGCAGGTTCAGCGGGAGTTAGGCTCAGATATCGTGATGATTTTTGACGAATGCACGCCTTACCCGGCAACTCAGGCGGAAGCGCGTCAATCGATGGAGTTATCGTTGCGTTGGGCTGAGCGCTCAAAGAAAGCGCACGAAGGGAATGACGCGGCGTTATTCGGCATTATCCAAGGCGGAATGTACGAGGAATTGCGGGATATCTCATTAAATGGCCTGACCGAGATTGGCTTTGATGGTTATGCTATCGGTGGACTTTCCGTCGGCGAGCCGAAAGAAGACATGATGCGCATTTTAGAACACACCACACCACAAATGCCGGTGGAAAAACCGCGTTACCTTATGGGCGTTGGTAAGCCGGAAGATTTGGTCGAAGCGGTGCGTCGTGGTGTCGATATGTTCGATTGTGTGATGCCGACACGAAATGCCCGTAACGGTCATCTTTTTATCAGCACCGGCGTGGTTAAGATTCGAAATGCGGTTCATCGTACCGACACCGGTCCTTTGGACCCGGATTGTGACTGCTATACCTGTAAGAATTATTCGCGGGCCTATTTGCACCATTTGGATCGCACCAACGAGATTCTAGGGGCGCGTCTGAATACCATTCATAATCTGCGTTTTTATCAACGCGTGATGAGTGATATGCGCCATGCGTTGGATGAGGGTACTTTCGATGAGTACGTGCAGAACTTTTATGCTGCCAGAGATCAGCAAGTACCGGTGCTTGACTGACCCAGGTGTTTTTCAACCCGGCATTGCAACTGGGTATAACGTTCTAAAGCGGGCTGTTTTTTAACAGCCCGTTTTACTTCCGACAAGGCGCGTTGAGCCCAGCGATCAGTCAAATGTTCCTGATCTTTATGTAATTTCGCTAAGTTGAAATAAATTCGTGCTCGTGTGAACGACAACAAGTGATCGTCACTGCTAATCTCTTTTCTTTCCTCAAGCTGTGCCAGGGTATCGAGCAATAGCGCTGATAACTCCGAGGTACTGAATAAACGCTGATAGCTCAGTAGAAAATCGATCAGTTGCATTATCGGACGAATGTTCGCTTCTTCGGAAACGGCAATGGCGCGGCGGTAATATTGCACGGATTTTTGTGCCTGTTTGCGCGCTTCATTATGTTTATTGTCAATCTGTAATTGTTCGGCATAAAGCGCGTAAGCCGTTGCCTGAGACATCAGTTCTTCTCGCAGTTTGATGTTCTCGGTATTGCCACGTGTCATCGTAAAATCGATGTTGTGGACAACAGTGACGGCGGCTGCAACGGCCAAACAACTTCCGGCGACAACCGCAGCGATAGGTAGCCAAGGGCGCTTAGGGTAACGGAGAGGGCCTAACGCCTCAACCAGTTGCGTTGCTGAATGAAAACGCTTGCCTGGATCGCGGGCGATACAATGCAAAATGATACGCCGCAGCGACGCGGGACATCGGTCATTGTGTTCGCGAAGCAGCTTTTCCGGATGCTTATTGGGTGCCTGACCGGTAATTAAAAAAAACAATAATGCGCCCAGGCTATAAATATCAACGCGCTCTCGCTGGCGCGGGTTGATGACATCGCCGTTGCTTTGTTCAGGTGCAGCAAACAAAGGCGTAACCCCAAAACCACGCGCACGAATCGGGTGGCTATGACGGCCGGCAATACTCATATCAATCAGTGTTGGGAAAGGTTCATCACCATCTTGTTGCTTAATAATGACATTGCCCGGATTAATGTCGTTATGAACCAGCCCTGCGGCGTGAAGCTCACTCAAGCCCTCGGCCAATTTGTGAATGATCTTAATTGCGGAGGCGGTGCTTAACTGTCCGGCCAGCTCGGTCAGCCGTGGACCTTCAATCAACTCCATAACCATGAATAGGGAAGAGTGTTCATCAACCGGCTCGCCGATATCGTATATCGAACAGATGCTGGGATGATTCACTTTGGCCAGGGCTCGGGCTTCGGCAACCAGTCTTTGGCGTGCGATAAGCGAGGGGTTGCGAATAAACTTTATCGCTACCATGCGTTGCAGCATGTCGTCCCATGCTTTAAATACAAGTCCGCTGCCGCCACCACCAAGGTATCCCTTACAGTGGTAACGATCGGCTATTCGATAAGGAAATCGAGCCTCTTCGGTTGTATTTATCGGATCCTCGGGGGCCAAAGTCGCACCTTTTTGCGTTATTTTGAGGTCATTAATCCATTTTCAGTGTACCTATATCCTCGGTTTCAGGACAAAACAAGTTGCCTTTAAGGTAGGTATTTGAACAGAGTGGCGTCAAACGACGTCAAAAAAATGTGCATAAAATCAACTATTAACATTCTGAAAAAATGCGCTATGCTGGAACCATCGCCAATCAACAACACTTACGGTATGCAAACGAGCAAGCACAAATTAATAGCCTCTGGGTACAATCAGGTGGTGGAATTACAGTGCGCATCTCAGGCCGGACACGACACGAATGGACGGTTCCATTTTACGTTGATTGGTCAGCATTATCCAGACTATCTGATTCTTGAAGTGTCACATTTATATCGCTGGCAGGACGTACTGCCGGCGTTGCGCGGCAGTGATCAACTGGTCATGCGAACCATCTCAGCGCAGGGCGAAGTTATCGTCGGCTCGGTTGACTTGATCCACGCCACCCAGTTCCCCGATAAGTTGTTGTTTGTTTCTTATCCTAAGAACTCCCAAACGAGATCGTTACGAAAGACACCACGAATGCAAATTGAAGTGCGTGGGCAATTGACACTTGAGGGTGAAAAGCAGCCGATGACTAATGGGCTGCTGCATGATATGGCGGCACATGGTTTTGGCTTTGACTGCGAAGGTGTATTACCGTGTTTTGAAGGCCAACTGCTTGGCAAAAACGCGCAATTAACGATTCAATTGTCTGATGATGAGCATGAAACACGGGCGGTGCGTATCAAGTCTGTTGAAGAAGCCGGACCTAAGCAGTGGCGTATTGGCCTGGAGTCAGTGATGAACGATGATGATCGGGTCGATCTCATGCATCGGCTGTTAATGAACTCTATCCCTGTCTTGCAACTGAAAAGCTCGGGACGATCGGAAGGATCAAATTCGGATAAGGCTTTACAAGAGTAATTTGACTCGGTACAATTCAGCACCAATTAAACCCGTAGTGGTTAATTTTTAATCAAAATAGATAATTTACCCGAGGTGATTTTTTAATGCCAGTCGTTAAAGTGAAAGAAAACGAGCCGTTTGACGTAGCTCTGCGTCGCTTCAAGCGCTCTTGTGAAAAAGCAGGTGTTCTGTCTGAAGTTCGCCGTCGTGAACATTACGAAAAGCCAACTGCAGAACGTAAGCGCAAGAAAGCAGCAGCTGTAAAGCGTCACGCTAAAAAGCTGGCTCGCGAGAACGCTCGTCGTACACGTTTGTACTAAGCTTTAGCCTCGAAGACAGGCAAAGCGAAGAGCGAAACCTTTCGCGTAATGACAATGACTTGCTAATTTAGTCTTGTTTCGAAAGCCGTGTCGGAATGCCGTCGCGGCTTTCTTGTTTTTGGTAACCCTTTCATTTAGGGGCAACAGAACTTAAGGGCGATAACGCGTATGGCAGGGCTTATCCCAAAATCATTTATTCATGATCTGCTGGATCGTGCTGATATTGTGGAAGTTGTCGACAGCCGTGTGCCGTTAAAAAAAGCCGGTAAAAATCACCAGGCCTGCTGCCCATTCCATAACGAAAAAACGCCGTCGTTTACTGTTAGTCAGGATAAGCAGTTTTACCATTGTTTTGGTTGTGGTGAGCACGGCAATGCCATCGACTTTTTAATGAACTACGATGGGCTCGACTTTCCGGATGCGGTTGAAGAGTTGGCCAGCATGCTGGGTTTAGATGTGCCTCGGGAGCAATCAAATACCACGCCGCAACAGCAACAACAGCGTCAGCAACAGCAGCGTCAGGACAGTGAGTTAATGAGTCAATGCGCGCGGTACTATCAACATCAGTTGAAACACCACGCACAGGCTGAAAAAGCCATCTCCTATTTAAAGAAACGTGGATTAACCGGCGAGATCGTCAAGAAATTTCAAATCGGTTATGCCGGCGACGAGTGGGATGGTGTGCTCAACACCTTTGGCCGCTCCGGACAACAGCGCCAACAATTGGTTGACTTAAAACTGGTGAACCGGAATGACAACGGCCGTCATTACGACTTTTTTCGTGACCGTATTATGTTTCCAATCCATGACCGGCGTGGACGAGTCGTTGGATTTGGCGGCCGGGTGATCGACAGCGATGGGCCGAAATACCTGAACTCGCCGGAAACCCGGCTGTTTCACAAAGGGCATGAACTGTACGGCTTCTGGCATTTACAACAACAGCGTAAACGCCCCGAGCAAGTTGTGATTGTTGAGGGCTACATGGATGTCGTCAGTTTAGCGCAAGCGGGTATTGATTATGCCGTCGCATCTCTGGGTACGGCAACGACCACAGAGCAACTGCAGCGTTTGTTCCGCACCACTTCCACGGTGGTATGTTGTTATGACGGCGACCGAGCTGGTCGCGACGCCGCCTGGCGGGCACTGGAAAACGCCTTGCCGCTGTTAAAAGACGGCGTTGATATGCGCTTCTTGTTTCTGGCTGACGGAGAAGATCCGGACTCGCTGGTGCAAAGCAAAGGAGCTGAGGCTTTTGAGCAACAATTAGCGCAGGCAACATCATTTATTGACTACTTTTTTGAACATTTGCTGGCTGACATCGATCCAAGTAATGACGCTGGACGTTCTCAATTATTGAGTGAAGCAAAGCCTCGTATCGAAAAAGTTGCGAGTGACTTTTATCGCGAATCACTGATGGAAAAACTCGCGAATTTGCTGCGTCGGGACCGCTCGCAACTTGAACGTTACGTGGATAAACCGAAACAGCAACGGATGACGCCGCAGGCGATGAAAATGACACCGTTACGTAAAGCCATCGCATTGCTGTTACAGTACCCGGGGCTTGGGCAAACGGTACCGGTTCGAGAAGAACTCGGGCAACTCCGTTTGAACGGTGTTGAGTTGTTTATGCAACTGCACCGGCAAACCGCGGCTCAGGCAATGACCACGGCGCAGTTGCTGGAAGCTTGGCGGGACACAGAATTTCATGGTGCCCTTGAAAAACTGGCGGTTTGGGAGCACCAATTAGATGAGGAGCAAATCAATGCAGAATTTTATGACATCTTTGTTTTTCTCATCGATCAGTACGTTGAGCAACGTGCGAACGACTTGCTACGAAAAGAGCAAACACATCAGCTAAATAGAGCTGAGAAGCAGGAATATTTGATGCTATTACAGCATCTGAGGAAAAAGCAGTGACAGGCCGGAAGTGAGTGTTTTGCTGGCCTAAAAGGCAGCAATCTGTTATACTTTCTGGTCATTTTGGGTATTCTCACTGATTTTTCATTGTTATCTCATTGTCAGTTATTGGGTGGAACGTCTGTATGCAGCAGAGTCGGCAATCGCAACTTAAAGTCCTTATTGCGAAAGGCAAAGAACAAGGGTTTTTAACATTCGCTGAGGTTAATGACCATTTACCTCAGGAAATTGTTGATTCCGATCAGATAGAAGATATTATTCGCATGATCAATGACATGGGTATTCGCGTGTTCGAGAGCGCGCCGGATGCCGATGACTTGATGATGGCGGAAAGTGCTGCGGACGAAGATGCCGCAGAAGAAGCCGCACAAGCACTTGCAACGGTTGACAGTGAAATTGGTCGCACGACCGATCCGGTGCGCATGTATATGCGTGAGATGGGTACCGTTGAGCTGTTAACACGCGAAGGCGAAATCGACATTGCCAAGCGTATTGAAGAAGGCATCAACCAGGTACAGTGCTCTGTTGCTGAATACCCGGAAGCGATTAACTTCCTGCTTGAACAATGGGATTCCTACGAAGCCGAAGAGCTTCGCCTGACCGATATCATTGTTGGCTTTATCGACCCCGATGAAGTGGACGAGGCACCGGTTAGCGCCACGCACGTCGGTTCTGAACTTTCAGAAGAAGAGCTGGAAGAAGAAGACGATGATGACGATGACAGCGAAGACGAAGAAGAAGCCGATACTGGCATCGATCCTGAGTTTGCCCGCGCAAAATTCACTGAGCTACGTGAACAGTACGAAGTGACCCGTCAGGCCATCATTGATAATGGCCGTGACCACCCGAAAGCGCGCGCTGAAATTGATAAATTGAGCGAGCTGTTTAAGCAGTTCCGGTTAGTGCCAAAGCAGTTTGATCGTCTGGTTAAAGACATGCGTGACATGATGCATCGTGTCCGCGTGCAAGAGCGCCTGGTGATGAAAGCTTGTGTGGAACAGGCTGGCATGCCAAAACGCGCGTTCATGAAAGCATTCTCTGGTAACGAGAACTCAATGGCCTGGGTCGACGAGCACATCAACGCCGGTGAAGGTTATTCTGAAGGTTTGCGTGAGATTCGTGGCGATATCGAACGTAGTGTCACCAAACTGCTTGAAGTGGAACGTGAAACCGGGCTAACCATTGCCAAGGTAAAAGACATTAACCGCCGCATGTCGATTGGCGAAGCGAAAGCGCGCCGGGCCAAAAAAGAAATGGTCGAAGCGAACCTGCGTCTGGTTATTTCAATTGCTAAAAAGTACACCAACCGTGGTCTGCAATTCCTGGATCTGATTCAGGAAGGTAACATCGGCCTGATGAAAGCGGTGGATAAGTTCGAGTACCGTCGTGGTTACAAGTTCTCAACCTACGCAACGTGGTGGATCCGGCAGGCGATCACACGTTCGATCGCGGATCAGGCGCGTACCATTCGTATCCCGGTGCACATGATCGAAACGATCAATAAGCTGAATCGCATCTCACGTCAGATGTTGCAGGAAATGGGTCGGGAGCCGCTGCCGGAAGAGCTGGCAGAACGAATGATGATGCCGGAAGATAAAATTCGCAAAGTGCTTAAAATTGCGAAAGAGCCGATTTCGATGGAAACGCCGATTGGTGACGACGAAGATTCGCATCTGGGTGACTTCATTGAAGACAATACGCTGGATCTACCGATTGACTCAGCGACCTCGGAAAGCTTGCGCAATTCGGTTCGTGAAGTGCTTGGCGGGTTGACCGCGCGTGAAGCGAAAGTGTTGCGTATGCGCTTCGGTATTGATATGAATACGGACCACACATTAGAAGAAGTGGGTAAGCAGTTTGACGTAACAAGGGAACGAATTCGTCAAATTGAAGCCAAAGCATTACGTAAATTGCGTCATCCAAGTCGCTCTGAACAACTGAAGTCGTTCCTGGACGAGTAATAAGGTCTGCGATTTACGTTCTTAGGCCAGATGCGTTAATCTGGCCAAACTAGGAAGATAAGCTCAGGAGGCACTATGGGAAATAGCCGCAACAACTGGCCAAAACGGATTATTGATTCGCACCTGCATATTTATGACGATCAATTTCCGTTGATTGAAAACCAAGGGCATATCCCAGAGCCTTTTTACATTGACGATTACCGTAAGCTTGTTACCGGTATGCCAATTGAAGGCGGTGTTATTGTTTCTGGCTCATTTCAGGGCTTCGAACAACGCTACCTTAAAGCGGCACTGGAAAACTTGGGCGACAACTATGTTGGCGTGACTCAGTTACCCGGTAGCGTCAGTGATGAAAAGATTCAACAGCTGAATGAGCACCGTATTCGCGGTGTGCGAGTTAACCTTAAGCGCGGTGTGCACCGTGATATTGAAGGTATCGTTGAATTTGGTCAGCGCATCTGGGATCTGGCCGGTTGGCACTTAGAAATATACGTCGATAGCCGAGAGCTAGACGATATGGTGCCGACCTTACTGAAGCTGCCTAAGCTCAGCGTTGATCACCTGGGTATGGCAAAATCAGGCTTGTCGCAAGTGCGCCGCCTGGCCGAAGGTGGGGTAAAGATTAAGGCCAGTGGCTTTGGTCGTACCGAAGTGAATGTCTCGGATGCAATGAAAACGCTTTATAAAGCCAACCCTGACTGCTTAATGTTTGGCACCGACTTGCCAGGCACGCGCAGTAACCGCTCTTTTGAACCAAGTGATATCGATACCATGATTGAAGCCTTGGATGATGAACAAGCGATCGATAAAGTTTTCTATGAAAATGCGCGAGAGTTTTATAAGCTCCCGTAACGGTCTGTCTTAATTAAAGCGTGGTTATTGGGTGTACTCTCTGTCTTCCCATTCAAAACTGAATCGATGGATGGCGATGATTTTCATCGCCATTGCCGTTTCTGGTTTTGTATTTACCCTTTGGCAATCGGCCCAACAAACGGTTTCTCAGCAAACTGCGCTACTCAGTAAAAATTGTGAGCAATTGCAGACCGACATCCAACAGCTTTTCCCCCGTAATGAGCAGAAGCAAGTTCGCGTTGGCAATCCCGACTTACTGCAGCAACAAATCAACCGCGTAACGGCCAATTTACCGGGCGTTGAAGGCGGCTTTTGGCATATTCATACCAACTTTTTCGGCTATGCCTTCCCCACCTATCTTGGCAGCGACATTAAAACGGATGTACCCAACGCCGAAAAAACCTTGCTGAGCTCGTTGTCTCAGCGCGCCCTTGAACAGGACCAGTTAGTCGAAGCGGTGCAACGTAATGCCGATAGTGCGCTGATAGCAGTGGCCTGCCCGATAACAACACACGAAGGACTCAGTGCCTGGTTAATGCAGCGCGCCAGTCTGGTTCCTGTTCACAATACGATAACGATCGGCGTGTTGTTTGTATTGCTGGGTGTGTTGGCGATTATAATGCTGGCGCAGACCATAAAATTTGAGCGGCGTTGGTATCTCGAGCGCGATCGTTTGGTTAAGCAGGGCGAAGATGAGTCGAAACCGGTGCCGGTAACGTCCGATATTAACGAAATACAACCGTTATTGATGTTGTTGTATCAAGCACGGCAGAAAAACATCAACCTGGAGCGAAACATAACGGCGCTCGAGGCCAAATTGAGTCGAAACCAGGAGTTGTCGCATATCGCGCGGTTATCCTCGTCGTTGGCTAGAGACCTGGTGCTACGGGTCGAACAGTGGAAACTGAGCGTCCAGCAACTGCTATCGGAAAAGCAGTCAATCGACAACGACCAGTTGGACGTATTGCTCGAGGACTTGCAGCGGATAGAAAACCTGGTGGTAGGGTTTGAAAATCTCGATACCCGGAATCCGGGCCGCGATGGTAACGAAACCCTGACGCTACAACCATGGCTAGAGCAAATTATTACCTTCCATCAGCAACGTACCGCCAACGACGGCCAGACGTTAACCGCGATTTGTCCTGAGCCGCTGACGCTGACAAGCAACAGCTTGTTGGTGCGTTTCGCGCTCGACACATTGATAGCCCACGCCCTCAATTTTGGTCCTAATAAGGGAGAAGTGCTGATCAAAGCCAGTGGCGACGAGCACGAGGTAGTGATTGAAGTCATCGATGAGTTTGAAGGATTATCCTCGCAAGACGAGCGCAGACTGTTCCGGCAGGACGATGTCTTGCCTCAGCACTATGGTAATGGCCTGAAGCTGGCACGCGATGCCGTGCAAGCCATTGGTGGTGACGTGAGTTATCAATCCGATGGCGCAAACTCACGATTTATCATGCAGATACCCATGACAAGCGAGTAAAAAGTTCGTATAATCTGCGCCGCTTAAACGCATTCCATCCTGATATGGCCCCTTAGCTCAGTGGTTAGAGCACCCGACTCATAATCGGTTGGTCCCCAGTTCAAATCTGGGAGGGGCCACCATATTTAAAGGCTTTCAGTGTTAGCTGCCACTAACCAAAATTGGTTGGTGCTACCTCTGTGCTACTATACATTTACTACTTTGATTTAAGCAGACTTTAAATAGTATACTGAAGTTAATTAATAAAATACTTTCTATATAAAATATTTATTTATCATATAGTTAAGGCTTACTCATGACAAAATTATTAGAAGCAGATATAAAGTCTTTGACTATTACCGAACTGTCGAAACGTGGGTTTTTAGATAGTAGCTCTTTACTAATGAATGAACTTACAGTTGGTAATTTTGATCGCCGAGTTGACCTAGCTTTCACAAATAAAGACAGGCTAATTGCTATTGAGATAAAGAGTGAAGCAGACTCGCTTCAACGACTAGAAGGCCAAATAGAAACGTATGCTCAGTATTTCGATAAGGTGATTGTAGTGGTTGCACCAAAGTTTGTATCGAAACTTAAATGCTCGACTCCTTCATGGCTTGGCATATGGGAAATTTCGAATGATGGACTCCGGGTTCATAGAAAAGGTAGATATCGAAATAAGGTTTCTAAAAGTAATCTCATCGATTTTTTAGACGTAGTAGATCTTAAAAAACTCTCAAATAAATTTAAAATAAAATGTGGTAATACTAGATACTCTCTCGAAGAAAATATCTCGAATTTGCCACAACGAGAACTGAGAAGAGCTGTACTGGCATCGCTAGAGAGAAAGTTTAGAGATGTTACAGAGCGCTTTTTCGATGGATTTAGTAAAGCTCAAAAAAACGGCCAAGACCTCAAACTCCTGAGTAGATTTCTTGCCCAAAAGGAACTTGCTTTGGAGAAAAGAAAAAGCAATCGGTATTTTTGGGCTAACCTTGATAGTTATCTTGAAAGCCTTAGAGAATATGCAGATGAAAAGCCGTTTGATGCTAATCAACCCAGTCGTCATCTGTGTCCTGAGCATCATCTATATTATCGTAATAAAGCTGAGTATGAAGATGTTTGTTAATTCTTACTGCCGTGGCTTTCTGCGGTGAATCAATACCAAAGTCATCACCTTTAGCAGTAACTTCAACCAAGTAATTGGAGTATAGAGCTAATTCCGGTTCCCAATATTCTTGTTTCATGATTTCACAAGCTATTTCGGTGTAAAGAAGCTTTCTTTCTGTTTTGTGTTGGTTCCTCTTCTCCTCAGGATCAAGTCCGTGAGTATCAGTTGCAAGCTCCCTTCTTATAAAATGCCACTCATTTCTGCAAGCATAATCAATCCTTGGTGGAGGGAAGCCCGAGCCGCCGCTTTGCTTTTCTGCTCTCGCACTACCTCTATCCGAATAAATTAAATCAAGCTCGGGAGCCTCAAGTCTTATTTTGTCAAATATGGCTCTTTCGTGAATGGAAATACAACCTTTGTAGTAGCCTCCAAATGAGTCGGGAAATGATGTCGATGATAGTGAAAGACGTGCATTTGGTATTAGCCCTTGGATCAATAATAGTAGCTCTTTTATTTTGCCATAAGACTCAACGTCTGCTCTGGTTATTTGTTCAAGATCTAAGATTACTAGTAAGTTTCTTGCCTTTCTTAAGGACGGAGTGATTTTTTCTAGTGATGCAGCTTGTATGTCAATCGGAGAGAGAATTACGACAATGCCACGGCCTAGGGAGTCAAGGGTATTCAGCTGTTCGTCAAACTCTGCTAGCTCCTGCAGTTGTAGGCAGGGAATGATGAACTTATTTTCAGCGACAAATCGACACCAATTTTTATAGCCATTCCTGGGATCTATTAGCTTAGTAATTTCATGGTGTACTTCTCTATATTTTTTGTCATCCCTTGCAATTAAATCGTTTCTGTCAATGTCAGCTATCCAATAATTGTTTTCCCCCAACGAGCTTTGAATTCGCTCTAACGAGCTATTTAACTTGTTAGCAGATGCCCACGATTTTATTGGAAAAACTGGAAGGATTAGGTTCTTATCCTTTGAAGGAAGCTCTCTTAAAGCTGTAGTCTCCGCAGGACTTACAGAGAGAATCGGGCAATATTGATATCTGAACTTCTCATCGATCATTTTAAAATCCTTTTTTACCCAATCTAATTTCCATTGCTGGGATTGATAATTTTGATAATTTAGCTAGATATTCTATCTTTTCTTCGATACGAATGTTTTCAGAAAAATCCACCGCTTCAATTAAAGTAAATGGCATGACGATATCAGCGGCCAAACGATTGGCTTCTGCTTCTAGTGCATTTGATAGTGATGATCGAAAAAGCATGGTATCTACGATTCCATCGCCGATTTTATCTCGGTGAAGCAGAAAATGCGCTAACTCATGCGCTAGTGTGAATCGCTGTCGCTCTTCTGTATCGTGACGGTTTATTTTGACAACTACTTCGCCGTTAGTTTCTTTTATTTCCCCTGAAATTCCTGGCTTTAAGGTGGATCTTTTTACTATTATCCCAAAGTCGCGTGCAATTGCCCCGACCTTCACCGGAAAGTTATCATGATGTTTAGTTATTATTGCTTCTTGCTCTTGGGATAATCTAGCCCACTCGTTACTAACTTTCATTGTCATCATCCGGATTTTCTGGGAAGTCATTGGCTGATAGAACATCTCTGTATATTGTTCTTTCTACGGCTCGAGAAATGATATCGTTAAACTCACCCTTTTCTATTCTTGATGCGATTACGCTATTAGACTGCTTTATAGCACTTTCTACTGCGCCAGATTTTATATTTCTATAGCCCCAGAGTGCTAGGATACCAAGAATAAAACTTAGTCCTGTAAAAACCAAACTAGCCGCTACAAGTAATATTCCAATCCAGTCATTGTGGTTTTCGTTAACTTTTACTAAATTTGACACATATCGCAGTTCGTTAAGTTGATGCTTGAGGGTTCTTAATTCTTCAGCTAGGACGCTATAATTGAGAGCGGGGGGTTCGGTGCTCTGTTGCTGCTGTTTTTCAATTAATCCTGACTCAAGTTTATCTAGAAGCTTGTTATATTTTAGTTGTAATAGCGCAATCTTACCATTTAGTGCTTCTACGGAATCTCCTTCGCCTTCACTCTTGGATTGAATAAGCTTAGCTTCTTCTCGGTTAACTTCTCCTGTCTTAGTAGGATGTTCTTGAGAATAGGCGTTAAAAGCTAATGCAAACAATAGTGCTATGACTAGCGCTCTCATTTAGATTCCTTTCTGGGCTAATTATAATAAACGATACTATTACCTAATATTCTTTGAAGCAACTTTAAGCTCAAAAGTCGTCCCTACTCGAAGAAAGTAGGGACGACTCGCAGAGTCGCCCGTCGAGGCCGCTGCTCATGATGCCTCGACCTCCAATCCGCCTGAAAAATCTTTAGGGCCAGAAGAGGGATGAAGATTTGGGGGAGTGAAAAAAAGCGGTTGTAATCTTTGATCATTGTGGTAATTTTAAACGCAAGATAGCTCGAAGTGAGCATCAAGAAAAAGGGCGTACTCACTGCCCGCAACACGTTCCCGAGGAGCTGCATTCGCAGCATTATGGGTCAATCGACCACCCCACTATAAACACCTGCATAACCACAGTAGCCCGTGCTGTATTTCAACAGAAATCATGCGGCTCAGCTTTGTTGCTTTAGACCAGTTAGCCTTCATGTCTTAGGACAATATGTTCGGTTACGTACCGCTCATATGGCTTTAAAACTTACCTATTTTGGCGTTTCGCCCCCTGGTCTTCGGTTTGGTGATTTTCTCCATATTTTCAAATTCAATTTTAAATTTATGAGGAACGTGAAATGAGCCAATTAGGATATCGTCTTCATCAAATGGTGAACGACACACATCGAGAAAGTAGTTTTAGCACCCGCGCTACCCGCAGCAAAGTTTTAAACCTTGCCGCCAAACAGCTTTTGAAAAACGGTTACAGGTTAAGAGATCCGTCAGGTTTGAAAACCAAACATGTGAATTATCTTGTGCATCGCTGGCAAGATGAGGGCCTCGCAGCAAAAACGATTTGATCAAGCTTTCTCTGCGCTTGCAACACCCTTACTCATGCGCTTTTGGAAGCGTTGAATATCGCCGATTTCAAATAACATGGTCAGCGCGAGTATGCGACCGATATTTTGGACTGTTTTTTACCAGATAAAAGTAGGCGGGTTTGGCCTATTGCTCGAGAAATCATTCCATCTGGCTAAGTTCCCACCGCGCATTAAGGCAGCAACTTTAAACGAGTCCACGCGGTCATTTTTTGGTTTTGCCACCATGGATAGCCTTCACATATAAGGCGTGGCCGAGAATAAGTTGAATATCATGGTCGTCGCAAAAGTCAGCGATCCAGTATCAACAGTGCATGCACTCAACGCCGAGGACGAGATCGTCTAGGTAGGGCGTGATAAGTTAAATCAGCGTATCTGGATTCGCTGGAATCTCCTTGGGCAGCAGAGTTTCATCCTGTTGATTGATGATGCAAACATAGAGACTGCGGGCGTTCAAATCGATTCCACAATAATGCTGATGGGTGCTATTGTAAAAATTCATTGGGTCTTCTTCTTTTTGATTTCGTCGCCTTCTAGCTTAGCCAAGCTGGCCAGGCTGTGGAGAAGACTCAATGAGTACCAAAGCCGAGTATCGTGATCAACGTACATCTATAGTTGCAGGACTGGGCTGATATGATTGATGAGTGGGTTATTTAGGGGGCTCGTCAACTTTTAAAGGCATCTCTTACAAAAAGGTAATCAGGGATGAAAATAGAGAAGATAAAGCTACAAAATTTTCGTTGTTTCGGGCATGAGGTGGTCGAGCTAAATTTCGAGGAAGAACTGACAATACTTGTCGGCGGAAACGGCTCCGGAAAGACGGCAGTGCTGCAAGCTGTGTCCCGGTTGTTTGGTACATCATCAGCGCAGCGGTCGGTACAGCGTCGGGATTTTCATATACCTATTGACCGGCAGGAGCTCCAGTCTGGCGATAGTCTGTTTGTCGAAGCAGTACTTGCCTTCCCTGAACTGGAAGAGCAAGACGCTTCTCCTCTTGATGCCGTTCCGGAGTTCTTTAATCAGATGGCGGCTTCCGGTGAGGGAGAGCCCCTTAAGGCCCGGATACGACTACAAGCAACATGGACGGATGACGGTACGCCGGAAGGAGCAATTGAGGAGGATATACGCTGGATAAGAACCCTAGATGATAATTTTGAATGGGATGACTGTTCCAGGGTTCAGGCTGTAGAGCGCTCTTCGATCCAGTTTATCTATTTACCAGCCAACCGTGATGCGACGACGCAGGTGACCGCACTTCTTAAGGGGCGGTTATGGCAGGCTGCTAAATGGTCGCCGGTATTCAGGGATGCAAGTTTTGATAATGCGGATCAGATCCAGAGCCGCTTCGAGGCGGAAGAACCGTCGAAGGTTCTGCTGACGCGTCTTTCAAAGCGGTGGCAACAGGTCCATGAAGCTGATACAGACAGTCAGCCGCGTTTAAGGCTCATCGAAAATCGTTTTGAGGAGCTTGTTCGTAAGGCCGAATTTACCTTTGCGCCTGATGAAGAAGGGCAGGAGCGTCGGTTGTCCGAACTGAGTGATGGGCAGCGTTCTCTGTTTCATATTGCCCTTACAGCGGCAACGCTCGAAACCGAGCGGGAAGCTTTTTCTTTGCCTGCTGATGACAGCTCATTTGAACAGGATAAGTTACGCCGTGTTCACCTAACGATTCTTGCCATCGAAGAGCCTGAAAATAGCCTTTCACCGTTCTTTTTGTCTCGTATTATCAGGCAAGCGAGGGATATAGGCGCACTGCCTTCCGCGCAGGTTCTGCTATCTAGCCATTCACCGGCGATTCTGAGCCGAATAGAGCCGAATGAAGTGAGATATCATCGTATGGATCGAGGCGCCCGATGCTCATCGATCCGCGAGCTGACATTACCGGAGGATGGTACTGAGGCAAGTGTATATGTAAGGCTGGCAGTAAAAGCATATCCTGAACTCTATTTTGCGCGATTTGTAATCCTGGGTGAGGGGGATTCAGAGCGCGTCGTCATTCCGAAAATTGCGGAAGATATGGGGGTTCCACTTGACCCGTCATTTGTTCCTGTCGTCCCGTTAGGAGGACGGTTTGTAGCGCATTTCTGGCGGTTGCTTAGTGATCTTGAGATTCCACATGCCACATTGCTAGATCTTGATCTGGGGCGTAGGCATGGTGGGGCGAATACCATGAGAAGCTGCTTGGAGAACCTGGCCGCTATTGGGAATGACTTTCGAAATAACACTCAATATTTGCTTGGCAATGTCGATCCTGATGAAGCCGATCAGCTCACAGACCAAAACCTTCTTGGCGGCGATATACAAACAAACTGGCTTCAAGCTTTCCGTGAGGAAGGTGTTTTCTTCTCCTATCCTATCGATCTCGATTTTGCCATGCTACGCGCATTTCCGCAGGCATATCAGGTGCCTAACCCCGGTGGGCGCGGCCCGATGGGGACTGAAGAGGCAATTCAGGCTAGGAAGCGCACCACCCTGAAAACAGGTGGCAGTCCCGCTTTATACACTCATCATTATGATGACGCTTTTAAATGGTACCCGTATCTGTTCCTGAACAGCAGCAAGCCCGAGACTCACCTATCGGCCTTTTCCCGTATTCCAGACGGCGATATTGCTAGGTTAGCACCTCATGAGCTGAGGACGCTCATTGAGCATGTAAAACAGAAGCTTGAGCTGCCGGGAGAGGATGCATGACTCGCGTACGCAAGGATGATTGGGTACCTCAGGGAGTTGGTGGCCTTGAAAACAGAGCATGGGAAGCCTTACGTGAAACCGAAAGCAGCGTCCTCGTGACTGCTGGTGCCGGTGCCGGAAAAACAGAGTTCCTGGCACAAAAGGCTACCTATCTTCTGCAGACAGGTATTTGTCCGGCCCCCAAACGCATTTTGGCCATCAGTTTTAAAAAGGATGCCGCCCGAAACCTTGCTGAGAGGGTTGCAAAACGTTGCCCGAGGGATCAAGCGCGTCGCTTTGATTCAATGACTTTTGATGCCTTTACCAAGGGGCTTCTGGACCGATTCCGTTCTGCTTTACCAGAGCCGTTCAATGCACCCGGTTTGTATCAGATCGTTAATCCGTTTCGTAGGGATTATGAGGATTTTATTAAGCGTCATGGTTATTATGGAGTGAGTGCTCAACAGCTTGAGAGAAGACTGCTTCTGACAGACCTGCCAATTGACTTGTCAAATGGATCTGAAGTAAATCGTGCGTTAGCAGATTACTGGCATGAACAATTTTTCGGAGGAGAGGAGATATCTTTGTCCTTCCCGATGATAAACAGGCTTGTAAAACTGCTGCTGCAGGAAAACTCATATATCCGTCGGGCCTTACAAGCGACATATCCCATCGTTTTTCTTGATGAATACCAAGATACCACCTATGCCCAGTTCGACATGCTGCTAACTGCGTTCAATGGTAGCGATGCTCTTTTCACAGCAGTCGGCGATGATAAGCAGCGCATCATGGGATGGGCGGGAGCCATGGATGACGCCTTTGACCAGTTTGAAAACGACTTTGCTGCCAGACGCATAACACTGCTTTCTAACTGGCGCTCACATGTGGATCTGGTTTGTATTCAGCACGAGATTGCCCGCCGGATAGACGATAATGTGGAAGAAGCGCAGGCACAAGGGACCCGTGAAATCGAAGGTGAGGTTTCTGCTATCTGGCAATTCCGGAGCGCAGATGACGAGAACAATTATCTGGCTGAATGGGTGAGCCGTGAGGTTCAGTCAGGGCGTGTTGCACCACATGATGTAGCGATTCTGATCAGAATGCGGGCAGATCAGGTTGAGGGTGAAATATCCCCTGCTTTTGCTCAACGAGGTCTCAGAATCAGAAATGCGGCCCGGTCAGTCGGTGAAATTCAGATACAGGATCTGCTTGGTGAAGAGCTGACCGGCATATTCGTTCCTTTGCTCCGCCTGGGAGCGACGAGCCGAAGCCCGGAAAACTGGGAGCAGGCCCAGCAGAACTATCTGTTTCTGGAGGCTGCCGATCCGGATAACGATCTCACGCAGGAGCGATTGCTGGTTAAGCTTGAAGCATTCGTCCGTCAATTAAGAGCAGAGCTAGCGCATCGCCAGCCTGGTCCGGATTCGGCGGAAGAGATTGCAGAGATGCTTCTTGAATTTGTCGGAACCCCTACGCTTCGGCAATCCTTTCCCGCTTACCAGCGTGCAAGGGATTTTGAGAGGGTGTGGAATGGATTCGTCACTCTCCTGAAAGAGTGCGCAGAACATAGCAGCAACTGGACGGAGGCGCTGGATGAGTTCGAAGGTATTGGCCAGGTAGCTCTGATGACCGTCCATAAAAGCAAAGGTCTTGAGTTCCACACGATGATATTTTACGGGCTCGACAATCAGACTTGGTGGAGCCTTACGCCGCAACAGGGTGAAGAGCTAAACACCTTTTTTGTTGCCTTTACCAGAGCAAAGCAGCGAGCGTTTTTCTCCCAATGCGTTGAGCGAGGGCATGCTATTGGCTGGATACAGCAATTATTGGCCCCGGCGGGAGTCGAAACCATAGATGGTACGACTATATTGGGTGCTGCGTGAGCATGGTTAAGGTAATGCTGATCAAATCGAACCAGTATGGAGCATACCCGCTAGTGTTGATCGCGCTAATTTAGCTCTGTTTGATTTATTGAAGGATGAGCAAGATTATGAGCAATGGCTAGAGAGCGGCATGCTGGCAAGTAGTGGTAGTGTGATGCGCCTGGGGCAAAGGCATGACCAGCTGCAGCGTGGTTTGTATCTTACGGAGCACCGTCGCTGTTTTAACGAGATCGTAAGTTATTGTAATGATTAGATGTATCAAGGTGTGCTTGAACCTCTCCGTGGCAATGCTAAGAGCAAAGTCCCCTGGGGCAGCATGGCCCTGCAAACTGTTTACTCCCAGTCGTTTGGTGGCAGTCGAGGCAACCCTGGGGAGGCAGAATCGATTGCTCAGTGGCTACTGGGAGAACATCAAGCTCTGCTCGCTTATGCAAGGCAACAAGATAAAGAATATCAAACAGTGGACGATGCAGAATTCCTTCGCAGAGCTGTCGGAATTGTAACATCTTTTAGCAAACAAGACGGGTTAATCCGTACTGAGCTAAGTAAAGTAGGCATTGAGGGGCTCACCGTAGGTACACCGTGCATAGCTTGCAAGGAGATGAGCGTTTAATCATACTGTTCTCAAGTGTATATGGCGAAAACAATAAAGACAGCGGCAAATTCTATGATTCTGGTCCCAATATGCTAAATGTGGCAGTTTCCCCATCTGGATAGTTAAGGCAGCGCCTTGTCGTGACAGAAGAAATTATTGGATCAGAAACAGTCAGCTAGTCGCGGTAATCTTGATACATAATAAGATTTAGTTACCCGCCACCTTGAGTGGCGGACACCGTTGTGTTGATGTTAATAGAACAACGGCAAGCGGCGAGAGTATTAAAGGGAGATAAATTCATGTTTTGGATTGAAATGGAAAAGCCAGAGGGCACAAGAATGCCAAAATGGCAAAGGTCTGCTGCAATATCTGATGAAGGTATTGTATTTGTGCCGGCGGCGATAGCTGGTAACGAGCAGGAGGTTTTTTTATGTGCAAATTTCGATGGAACTCCCATAACTAACTACCTTAAACATTTGTTTGTTCCAGCAAAGTGGCTATCGAAAGAGTTTCCAGAGACAAAAGAAGTATGCGATATAATATCGTCAAAGGTCAAAGAGATACACGCCTCGAGTGGTGAAAGCGATGTGAACTAATGGAGCAACCCTGTCTGCGTCAGTAGTAGGTACTTTTCAGACTAGTCGAATTATTGTAGTACTCAGCACTCTCGAGCAGGATCATTTTCAGGTGTGTGATCTCTACTTGAGCATGCAGTTTTCAACGCAACCAGGGTGCAGGTAAAACTGACAGAGAGTGACAAGTTCATGGATTTAGCAAAGTTAACTCCGCTGGCAAATATAATTACTCTCGCAGTAGCAAGGTACAAAGCATACTCTCTGCTAAAGAGCCCAGTAAATAAAGCGTTAACTAAGGTCAAGAGTCCTAGAATATAGAGTTTCTCAGAGGCACTAATGTTGTCTCTAAGTTTTCTGAGCATTTTAGCTCTTCGCAAAAGTACTGTTCGCATTTAATTTCACCTCAGATATACTGTTTTTATATACAGTTCTCGGTGACAGCTTACAGTTCAACTTATTAAATGTGTATATTTCTACAGCTTTTACTCGGTTTCGTTACTGAGCAAAAGCTGTAATGTTTCTTAAAATCTGCCTGCAGCCTCTCGGTTAAGGTTTAGACAGCAAGCCCAATAGAAACGTCTCCCAGCGCTGCAAAACCTCCAGCTTACGGTCAAAGTAATCATAGCGGTTGTAATGCTTGTTTGATACGTCATTCAAGGCATGGTTGTGAAGCCGGTTGAGCTCCACTTCGTTTCCGATTCTGTGTTTAATCATTAAGGTTTTGCAGGCTCTACGAATGTCCCGTGGCACGAACTTGGGTATGCCTGTGCGTTTGCAGTAACGACTCAACACTTGAGCAACTGAACTTGTGGGCATGGGCTCGTTCAGGTTTTTGCGTTTAGGGATCAGAATCGGTGATTCATGCATGTTTCGGATGAATCCGAACACTCATTTCGGTTCAATCCGATCATCTGTTTCGGTTTTATCCGATCACTTTTAGCCTTTTTCCGAAATCACTGTTCGGATTGCCGAAATCGGTGATCGGAATGCCGAAATACCGTTCTTTTTCTAACTAAATCAACTGGTAAGCTCGACTCAACGCAACAGCATTGAGGAATGGCTGACCATGGCTAGAAAGAGAACCCAAATGAGTAAGATAAAAGACATCCTGAGACTTCGGTTTGATGCCGGACTCAGTTTGAGAGACATCAGTAAATGCTTATCTGTCGGCCCCGCCACCGTTAGCGAGATTTTATCGCGCTTTGCTGCCAGTGAACTCACTTGGCCGTTGCCTGACGAGTGCAGTGACACTGAACTTGAAGAGGCTGTTTATAAAGGCAGGAATGTGTCCCGCACCAAACGGCAGCCTGACTTTTATGAAGTGCATCAAGAGCTCAAGCGTAAAGGGATGACAAAGCTGCTGTTGTGGCGCGAGTACCGCGAAAAGGACTCTGCCACTGCCTATGGTTACACGCAGTTCTGTGAGCACTATCGCAGTTGGCGCAAGACTCAAAAGCGCAGCATGCTGACACACAGGGCCCATAAGTTACAAATTAGACGTTTTGCCGCAGCC
Organism: Idiomarina aquatica; assembly: GCF_003987185.1. GTDB lineage: Bacteria > Pseudomonadota > Gammaproteobacteria > Enterobacterales > Alteromonadaceae > Idiomarina > Idiomarina aquatica. The sequence continues at coordinate 98,278 of NZ_PIPS01000003.1, forward strand.
GGGGCTATAGGAGACGGTCAACAATTAAGGTGAAATGATTGATAATCAGGGCTATAGGTGTGGAACGCCTAAAAAATGAACTTTTAAAGGCGAAAATATTATATAGGGAACCATCAGTCGGCCAGCCCATACCTGAAAAGGTTTGCGCGCAAATATATGATTTTGCAACTTATATTTCTTGCAAATTTCACTTAAATTGACTTGATCATGTAGCCCCTAACTTCTAGCATACTGGTAGATAAAGGCATACAACATATAGTGCTTTTTAGGGGGTTAAAGAGGTTTTTGCCACAATATATTGTGGTGGCACCCAAAGTGAACTAAATGAAATTTGGTAGTTGATAATGCGCCAACACTATCAACTACCAGAGGTTAGGTTCTAGGAGGCCTAACCCTTGAACCGCTTTTTCAATGCATAGCTAGTCTAGATACTAAGTTAATCAGGTTCAAGAAAAATTCTCTCCTAGTAAGGAGGTGTTATGGTTAATGTCGAAGAAAATTAAAGTACCTGAAGGCGCTAAATTGGTTTTTAGAGCGACCAGGGTTTGCCCAAAAACTGGCAAAACTCTACATGCTAAAAACTACGGGCTTAAGGCTTGGCCAATTCTTATCCAAGATAAATAAGCGCTAGATAAAAGCAATAGCCGGCTTGCGCCGGCTATTTTTGCTTCATTTCGGTTACGAAAGGCCTGAACTCAATCCCGATAATACACTTCCAGTCATATCCTCATAGAATACTCTTCCAAAATATCGATGGGAATTCACAAATTAATCGTGTTGTAGTGGCAAACTAAATTTGGCCACCTAATTAGAGGTCTATCATGCACCAAGAGACAACTAGGCTGACATAGTGGGGGGTTAAGGCTTGGTATGTCGATGATATCGACCTAAAAATAACTTGTGTCGAAAAAACAAGAAAAAATCGACACGTTAAATTGATATGTCGATCGGAACGACATAAACTGAACTCATCGTTTCTTTATGTCGATTTAGACTGGAAATTTAAGCATGACTTGGCAAGCAGAGCAACCGTACAACCAATTACCGACATTACCACCCAACCTAGAGGTCATAGAAACTAGGGCTGTGCTGAAGGCCTGTATTTCTGCACGTGCTGCTGTAGCGGAATTAAAAAAGGCTGGAGAGCTTATTCCCAACCAAAGCATGTTAATTAACCTGCTGCCTTTGCTTGAAGCAAAAGATAGTTCAGAGATTGAAAATATTGTTACCACGACCGATAAGCTTTTTCAGTATGCGCAAGGGGGTAAAGGTGCTGATCATGCAACCAAGGAAGCATTACGTTACCGAACCGCGTTATACCAGGGCTTTATACAACTTGAGAAAAAGCCGCTATGCACAGCGACGGCTATTGAGGTATGCAGTACCTTAAAGCACTCTGAAATGGATATTCGTAAAGTACCGGGGACTTTTATAGGGAACCAAACGACTGGCGAAATTATCTATACGCCGCCAACCGGAGAAGATGTGATTCGCGACTTGTTAACCAACTGGGAGCGATTCCTTCATAATGACGACGATCTGGATCCACTGATAAAGATGGCGATTAGCCATTATCAATTTGAAGCTATACACCCTTTCTATGACGGGAATGGCAGAACAGGTCGTATTTTAAACGTTTTATACCTTATTGAATCGGGTCTTCTAACACTGCCTATTTTGTATTTGAGTCGCTTCATCGTTCATAATAAGCAAGACTATTATCGCCTCTTGAACCAAGTCACTAAAGATCAGAACTGGGAAGAGTGGTTGTTATTTATGCTAAAAGGTGTCGAGCAAACCGCAATATGGACCTGTGAAAAAATCACAGCGATTAGAACGCTCATGGAAAGTACAACCGATTATGTAAAGGCTCAGCTACCAAAAATATACAGCTACGAGCTTGTTCAGCTTATTTTTGAACAGCCTTATTGCCGTATTAGCAATCTGGTTGAGCGTGATATTGCAAAACGTCAGACCGCTTCAACCTATTTAAAGCAGTTAGCCGATATTGGCGTGCTGCAAGAGGTCGATTCAGGAAAGGAAAAATTATTTGTGCATCCGCGATTGATGACGCTAATGACAAAAGACAGTAATAGTATTAAACCTTTTTGAAGCAAACTAATCTCAAGCGGTAGTTACAGCGGAAGTTAAGATCAAAATCGTCAAAACCGGTGTCGGATCAAAAACATCGATAAAATACATAACTACATGAAAAAATGAGAGTTTTTAACCGAAACTAAATGTTAAAAAACTCACCAATGCAGGACTCATAATCGGTTGGTCCCCAGTTCAAATCTGGGAGGGGCCACCATTTTTCACTGTAAAGCATCATACTTAACAACTCAGATATTGATCTGCATCGACCGCATTGCCAGCTATGGTTATTTAATAACGCCTAAAAAGTAGTACCATGCCAGCACACTACTGAAAACTAGGCGAGTATAATGTCAGCTGATATAAATAGCCGTTATGGTCTAAACCCCGCGCACAGCGAAGTTGTGAAAACTGGCGAGATTGTAGCTCCGTGTAAGGCGTTGGATATGGGCTGTTCTAATGGCCGTAATGCTTTGTATTTAAGCCAGCTCGGCTTCAATGTGACCGCAGTAGACAATAACCCTGACGCTATCAATATGCTACGACAAATTGTTAGCGAAGAACGCATCGACAATATCGAAGCGCTGGTCTACGACATTAATGATGCAGCGTTAAGCGGCGACTATGGGTTGATTGCCTGCACAGTAACTTTAATGTTTCTTAACCCTATGCGGGTTGATGCGGTTATTGAAAATATGCAGTCGCATACCTTACCTGGTGGTTACAATTTAATTGTTTGCGCTATGAATACTAATGAACACCCATGCCCGGTTCCTTTTCCCTTTACGTTTAAAACTGAGCAGCTGCGCGACGCCTATAAAGGGTGGGAGTTACTGAAGTACAACGAAGACCTTGGAACCATGCACAACGGAGCGCAACTTCAGTTTGCAACCATGCTCGCGCGTAAACCCAGCCAGTAAACCGCGCAAGGCAAAACAGTGATTATTGGGTTGTGATAAAAAAAAGCACCCCGAAGGGTGCTATAAAAATGTCACATCTTATTATGACACCAGGGGAGAGTGTATTCACACGGCGGCAAACCAGCAGCCGTATGGTGGTAAATGCAGCGTATCGCCGTGTAATGACGCGTTGTTGTGGCTAAGCCCGTCAAACGGATGAGCTGACTGCTGCGATAACTGTAAGGTTGCCGGGGTGCTGGCCAAATTAAAGCAGCACAATAGTGTTTCATCGTTGTGTTGGCGATAAAACGCCAGTACGGGTTCATCGGTTTCGATAAAACGGATATCGCCCTCTATGAGTGCGGGCTGGGTTCGACGCCATGCCATAAATTCGCGAAAGGCGTTTAGCGTCGAGTTAGGATCCTGCTGTTGTTTAGCGACATTATTTGCAAGGTGGCCGGGGCTCACCGGCAGCCACGGTTTCCCCTGGCTGAAGCCAGCATTGTCACCCTCTTGCCAGGGCATTGGCGTACGACAACCATCGCGGCCTTTAAAGTTGGGCCAGAAGGTAATGCCGTAGGGGTCCTGCAAAGCTTCGAACGGAACCTCTGCTTCACCTAAGGCCAATTCTTCGCCTTGATACATACAGACACTGCCGCGCAGGGAACCCAGCAGCGCCGTAAGCATTTTCACTTGTGCCGTGTTTACTTCACCATTTTCGGCCCAGCGGCTGGCTACGCGTTCAACATCATGGTTGCTAAAAGCCCAGCATGGCCAGCCTTCACGCATATTGGCCTCGAGCGTTTCTACCGTGTGACGAATGTAGGTGCTGCTGTAATCGTCGGTCAGCAGCTCAAAACTGTAGCCCATGTGCAGTTTGTCAGCGCCGCTGGTGTATTCCGCCATGGTCGCCAGTGAGTCTTCCGAAGAGATTTCGCCCAGCGCCACAGTACCCGGATACTTATCGAGTAATGCGCGGATGTCGCGCATAAATTCGAGGTTTTCTGGTTGGGTATTATTGTAATAATGGTACTGAAACGCATAGGGGTTGTCTTCGCTAAAGCCACGACCCTGACGCTTCTCCTTTGGTTTTGCTGGATTATCGCGCAACTTAGCGTCGTGATAGCAGAAGTTAATCGCATCAAGCCGAAAACCGTCAACGCCCTTTTTCAGCCAAAACTCGACGTTATCGAGCACCGCCCGACGCACCTGAGGGTTGTGAAAATTGAGATCGGGCTGCTCGGTCAAAAAGTTGTGTAAATAATATTGTTCGCGTCGGGGTTCCCATTTCCAGGCCGGGCCTCCGAATATCGATAGCCAGTTGTTCGGTGGTGTTCCATCCTCCTTGGCGTCAGCCCACACGTACCAGTCAGCGTAATCGTTGGTTTTGGATTCGCGACTTTGTAAAAACCATGGGTGCAGATCGGAGGTGTGGCTCAATACCTGATCAATAATAACCTTGATGCCTCGTCGATGGGCTTGAGCAATTAAGTCATCAAAGTCGTCCAGGTTGCCAAAAATTGGGTCGATGTCGCGATAGTCACTGATGTCGTAGCCGAAATCCTTCATCGGTGATTTAAAGAACGGTGAGATCCAAACCGCGTCAACACCGAGGCTTTTGATGTAGTCGAGGCGGTTAATAATGCCACGAAGATCGCCGATCCCGTCATCGTTTGTATCCTGAAAGCTGCGTGGGTATATCTGATATATCACCGCACCTTTCCACCAAAGAGGGTTCGCCATTTTTTGCTCCAGAACATCGATTATTTTTTTTGTTGGGCAAAGAATAAGTCAGGGTTAGAAGTGTTGTAAAAAAACTGCATACGTATGCAGTCAAAGGCAATTTGCGGCGAAAGAGCTACAACACGTCTGAGTGAAGGGGTGTAGCGCTAAACCATGACCGGTAAGTTAATTTTTTAACGACTTTACGTTTACGTAAACTGATAAATCGCATTTTTTCGTATAGTGTAGTTTTTACTCATGTGGTGCGGTATCGATGCACAATGGTGGGGCAAACCTGCGGCTGAATACGTATGCATAAATTTGTTAATAATTTATTACGAGCGCTAGTATTTCGCCGACAACAAGCAATATACCGAATGGTGTGGCGCCAGAGCGCACCAAAATGGTGATAAAAATAATTAATCAGGATGCACATTATGTCTACGTTCAAACCCAGTATGCTAACGCTCGCACTGATCAGTGCCGGCTTAAGTAGCCAAGTCGCTTATGCACAAGATACCGACGCTCAAAATGCTGAAGCACAGCAAGAGCAGCAACAAGAGCAAAAAGAAAGCCAGCAAAGCGATGTTGAACGCATTGAGGTAACCAGCAGTTTCCGCCGCAGCGTTGTTGAGTCGATTAATACCAAGCGTTTTGCCAGTGAGGTTGTCGAGTCGGTATCGGCGGAAGACATTGGTAAATTGCCTGATTCATCCATCGCAGAGGCTATCGCGCGACTACCTGGCTTGACGGCGCAGCGTTTGGACGGACGTGCATCACGCGTCAGCGTACGTGGCTTTAGTGAAAACGAAAGTGCGACAACCTTTAATGGACGTGAGCAAGTTTCTATCAGTGATAACCGCGGGGTCGAGTTCGACCTTTACCCATCAGAAATCATGAGCGGCGTAACGGTTTATAAAACGCCAAGTGCTTCGCTGGATGCGGAAGGTATTGCCGGTGTCATTGATATGCAAACGGTACGTCCGCTGAGCAAAGGTGAGCAAGTCATTCAGTTTAACGGTCAGTTGGAACAAACAGGCTTTGAAAAATTAAACCCGGATGGCGATGACCAAGGCTATCGCGGCACGGTGTCGTACATTGATCAGTTTGCGGATGACAGTTTTGGTGTGGCCTTTGCTTATACCTCAATGAGTTCGCCGAATCAGGAAAAACGCTGGAACGCCTGGGGTTACCCGGAGTTTACGTCAGAATCTGGTGAAACCGTATCGATTTTGGGTGGTGCGAAACCTTATGTGCGTTCGTCAACGCTGGATCGAGACTCAGCCATGTTGGTGCTTGAGTACGCGCCAACAAGTAACTTGAGCGTAACTTTTGACGCCCTGTACGTTGACTTCTCCGACGAAAAAATTCTGCGTGGTATCGAAGTACCTTTTGCCTGGGGGCAAGGTTCAATATCTCCGGAAAACGCAACGGTTGACCCTGAAACAGGGTTCGTGACCAGTGCGGTAACGGAAGGGCAACGTGTGGTGGTGCGTAATGACTTTGAAGACCGCGAGGCGGAGTTAACGCAGTTCGGTTATAACGTCGAATACTTCCTTAACCACGATTGGACGCTTGAGTTTGATGCCAGCCGTTCTGAAGTTGAGCGTCAGGTCTGGAGTATTGAAAGCTACTCCGGTACTGGTCGCGGTGATGCCAACGGCATCGCGGATAACATTGGCTATACCTTCGACGATGGCAACACCGGAGCACAGTTCTCGCATCAGTTAGATTACGGCGATTTTGACCTGATTCAGCTCGGTGGTCCTTTGTCCTGGGGCGCAAGTGCGGCACTGAATAATCAGTATGGGTTGGTCGGAACTCCTTATGAGAACACCGCGCAAGACGGTTTTATTAATGCCCCGGAAGTCGAAGATGAGCTCAGTACGCTGAAACTGGCAGCGCGCAAAGCGCTTGATAATGCGTACTTTAAAGGTATCGAGTTTGGTGTCTCTTATCGTGACCGTCAGAAGAGCAAAAATTCTGAAGGTTATTACATGACGCTGGCCGATTTTTCCTATCCGGATAATGTGGGCATGTTGCCGGTTCCTGAACAATACCGTGAAGGCACGGCGGATCTAAGTTTCATCGGTATGGGACAAATGATTGCTTATGATACCCGAGGGCTGGTTAGCGACGGTTATTTTGAACTGCTGCGCGAAAGCTTGACCGATCCAAAACATTTAACACGTTCGTGGACGGTGCAGGAGCAAGTCACAGCGGCATTTGTTCAAGGTAATATTGACGCTGAAGTAGGTGGTATTCCGGTTACCGGTAACGTTGGCTTACGTTACGTGCACACCGACCAATCGTCTCAAGGCAACGCATTTAACGTTAACGACGCCGGGCTTGTGGTTGCACAGCCAACCGACATCAGCCACGACTATGGCCACGTGTTACCGAGCCTGAACCTGAATTTCGCTCTGGATGAGCAGCAGATTCTGCGCTTTGGTGCTGCAAAAACGATTTCACGCGCTCGCTTGGACGAAATGAACGCTTCGGTCAGTGCCACCTACAGTGCGCAACAGCCTGACGAAAATGGCAATTATTGGTCGGTATCCGGTGGTAACCCGCAATTGGAGCCAAAAGAAGCAACGGGCGTTGATTTGAGTTATGAGAACTACTTCCATGAAGAAGGCTACTTCTCTGCAGCCCTGTTCTACAAAGACCTGAACGAGTGGATTTTCGACGGTACTTATGAAATTGACATGAGCGGCGTACCTGACCCGGCCACGGGTGAATTACCGGATACAACAACCGGCACTGGCTCAGGCAAAATCAATGGTGGCGGTGGCGACCTGTGGGGCTACGAGTTAGCCGTTGCGCTGCCATTCAGTATGTTCGCAGACCAGTTAGAAGGCTTTGGTTTACTGGTAAGCCACACGGGTGTTGAACAGGACATCGAGGACCCTAATGGTAATGACTATGAGTTGCCGGGTCTGTCTGACAGCATTCAAAGCTTAACCTTCTACTATGAGCGTCACGGCTTTAGCGTCCGCACCAGTATGCGTAAGCGGAGCGATTTTAAAGGCGACATCTATGGTCTTGGCTTCGAGACGCAGCAAGTGGATATCCAGGGTGAGACCATCTGGGATGCACAACTCGGTTATGACTTCTCCGAGTCGGGTATTGCGGGACTTGAGAATCTTGAGTTGACCTTCCAGGTACAGAACATTACTGAAGAACCGTTTATCTCGTTGCAGGGCGACAACGCATTGCAAGTGCGCGACTACCAGGATTATGGTCGTGTTTACATGCTTGGCATTAAGTACGAGCTGTAATCGATAAACGTGGTGACTTGATGCAAAAGCCCTTGGCGTCGTTCAGGGGCTTTTTCGCCGTTTCATGGCAAGACAAATCAAACAATAAAGTGTATCAATGAAAGTTCACAAGCTAACAAAAACAGTGTTCGCTTTGACGCTGACAGCCGCTCTTGTCAGTTGCGGTGGCACGGATAATAAACAATCAACGTCAGCTGATTCTGAGCGGGGCGCCAAAGACCAGCAAAAGCCGGTCGTTTACCAGGTATTTACCCGTTTGTTCGGTAACACCAATACGACCAACAAGCCGTGGGGCACATTGCAGGAAAATGGTGTGGGTAAGTTTGCCGACTTTGATGACAAAGCGTTGGCTGGTATTAAAGAACTCGGTGTTTCGCACATTTGGTACACCGGTGTGCTGCATCATGCAACGGTAACCGATTACAGTGAATTCGGGTTGCCGGGGGATGATCCTGATGTGGTCAAAGGTCGTGCCGGTTCTCCCTATGCGGTGAAAGATTATTACAATGTTAACCCGGATTTAGCCGTTAACCCGGAACGTCGACTGCAAGAATTTGAAGCGTTGATAAAGCGCACCCACGAGCAGGGTATGAAGGTTATTATCGATATCGTCCCGAATCATGTGGCACGGGATTATCACTCGGTGTCTAAGCCAGACGGTGTACAGGATTTCGGCGTCAATGATGATACCAGCGTCAGCTATCGTCGCGACAATAACTTTTATTATGTGGTTGGCGAGGACTTCCAGGTACCGCAGGACGATGATTATCAAGTGTTAGGGGGGATGAGTCACCCTAAGGCGGATGGCGAGTTTGTCGAGCGCCCGGCGAAATGGACCGGTAATGGCGCGCGCAAGGCGCAGCCGGACATTAATGACTGGTACGAAACGGTTAAAATTAATTACGGCGTAAAACCCGATGGCAGTTACGACTTTCCGCGCTTGCCGCCGGAATACGCCGATAAAGACTACCAAGCGCATTACGCGTTCTGGCAGGATAAACAACTGCCGGACAGTTGGTATAAATTTCGCGATATTACTCAATATTGGCTGGACAAAGGCGTGGATGGCTTCCGTTATGACATGGCCGAAATGGTGCCTGTCGAATTTTGGAGCTTCTTGAATTCATCCATCAAAATGACCAATCCAGACGCTTTCCTGCTGGCCGAGGTCTACAACCCCAGCCTTTATCGTCCTTATCTTCATAGCGGTAAAATGGATTACCTCTATGACAAGGTGGGTTTTTATGACACCTTGAAAGCAATTATTCAGGGGCGGCAAGGGGCTCAAGCGCTGCTTGCCGAACACCGCCAAGTGCTGGATATTGAACAGCACATGCTGCATTTTTTAGAAAACCACGATGAGCAACGTATCGCCAGTGCCGACTTTGCCGGTGATATGAATTGGGGGAAACCGGCGATGACCGTATCAACGCTGATTGGCCGCGGACCCAGCATGATTTACTTCGGTCAGACCGTGGGCGAGGACGGCTCGGAAGAACCTGGGTTTGGTGATCCTACGCGCACCAGTATCTTTGACTACGTCGGCGTTCCTGCGCACCAGCAGTGGATGAATAATGGCGCCTTTGATGGTGGTCAGTTGAGCGAAGCTCAGCGCGAACTGCGACAGTTTTATGTGCAGTTGATGAGCCTGAATCGATTACCGGCGATTGTTGCAGGGCAACTGGTTGAAGTGAACAATTCGCAGCCGCAGCAGGTGGTCAGCTTTATTCGCCAGCAGGGTGAACAGCGTCTGCTGGTGGTGGCAAATTTCGCCGGGCAACAACAGTCCGTAAGCGTTGACGTGAACGCCTCGCAAGGCAATACCTTACTCGGTACGCCGCCGGAATTCACCAACAACGGTGTCACCATTGCCTTGCCCTATCAGGGTGTGAGCGTGGTACAACTGGGAAGTAACCACTGATGCAAAATACCCTGCAAAACGAGAGACCGACCCTGAGTTTTTGGCAAATATGGAACATGTGTCTGGGTTTTATGGGCATTCAGTTTGGTTTTGCGCTGCAAAACGCCAATGTCAGTCGTATTTTCCAGACCTTGGGTGCAGAAATCGATGATATCCCCATCTTGTGGGTGGCTGCGCCGCTGACCGGGTTGATCGTACAGCCAATTATTGGCTACATGAGTGATAAGACCTGGGGCCGTCTGGGGCGTCGGCGCCCGTATTTCTTCTATGGTGCGATTGTTACCACCGCGGCGCTGTTGGTCATGCCCAACTCGCCCACATTGTGGGTTGCGGCGGGCATGCTGTGGATCATGGATGCTTCCATTAATGTCACGATGGAGCCGTTTCGCGCGTTGGTCGGCGACAACCTGCCTAACCGGCAACGGGCGCTGGGCTATTCATTGCAGAGCTTTTTTATCGGTGTGGGAGCGGTGATTGCTTCCAGTCTACCCTGGGTACTGACCAATTGGTTTGACGTCAGCAATACCGCCGCGGCTGGCATTATTCCTCCGTCGGTGCAGTATGCGTTCTATGTTGGCGGCGCCTTCTTGCTGATTTGTGTGATGTGGACGGTGTTTACCACCAGCGAATACAGCCCTGAGCAGCTTGCCGCCTTTAGCGACAGCGCTGAAGCGAACGCACAAAGCGAACCTAAAACAACGATAAATTTTGCCAAAACGATGTCGGTCAGCGGCCTTGTCGGGGTTGTTATTATCGCTGCCGTAGGCGGTATGGGCTTAGAAAAAGAACTGTATTTACTGGGTGGGTTACTGTTGGCTTTTGCCCTGCTGCAGGGGATCGCCGCCTGGCAACAGCAACGACGCTATACCGGTAACGGCTTTTTCACCGTCGTATACGATGTGTTCACCATGCCGCGGGCGATGCGACAGTTGGCCTGGGTGCAGTTTTTTAGCTGGTTCTCGTTATTTGCGATGTGGATCTACACCACCGGTGCCGTCACCAGTTATCACTACCATAGTGTTGATGTGACCTCCAAAGCCTACAACGACGGTGCCGACTGGGTCGGTGTGTTGTTTGCTGCCTACAATGGCTTTGCGGCGCTGGCTGCTTTGGTGATCCCTGTGATGGTGAAACGTTTTGGTATTCGCGTTGCGCACGCGATTAACCTGATTTTTGGCGCGTTGTCACTAGTGAGCTTTTTGCTGATCAGTGACCCCGCCTGGCTGATGGTACCGATGGTCGGTATTGGCTTCGCCTGGGCGTCCATTTTATCGCTTCCTTATGCCATGCTCGCCAGCGCGCTGCCCAGCGCGAAGATGGGCGTGTACATGGGCATTTTTAATTTCTTTATCGTGATTCCGCAATTGCTTGCCGCCAGTATTCTCGGCTTGATTCTAAAGCATGGCTTTGCCAACCAGCCGATTTACGCCTTAGTCATTGGCGGACTGTCGTTTGTGTTGGCTGCGTTATCGCTGACGCGGGTAAAACTAACTAATTAGAGGGTGATACAGTGAAAGTCGTAAACGCAATCGCCAGTGCAATGTTACTGGCAGGACTAGCAGGCTGTAACAGCGGAACTACCGAAGCCGCCAGTCAGGTGGCGCCGGGCGCACCGGGGGAAACACCGTTTTGGGCCTATTCGGGTAAAACCGGCATCGGCACTTCTTATGAAGCGTATCAACAGGGGCACTATGACGACGCCAGTGCCACCGGCACGGTTTCCAAGGTCTGGTTCTCGCTGGCTAAAGGGATGATCACGGAAACCATGTTTGGCCTTATTCACCAAGCGCAAATCCGTGACTTACAGTTTATCGTCAGCGGCGATGATTTTGTGGTGGCAGAGTCAGATGGGCTGAAAAATACCGTGGAATACCTGCATGTGGATGAGCAGGGCCGGCCGCTGTCGTTGGCGTATCGCGTGACCAGTGAGGATAGCCAGGGACGTTTTCGCATCATCAAAGACATCTTTACCGATCCTGATGCGCAATCGCTGATGGTTCGTGTGCGCTTTGAAGCTAATCAACCGGGGCTTACCGCTCACGTGCAGGTGAACCCTTATGTGAACAACGATGGCGTCGATGACCGTGCTAAGGTCCAGGGTGATGCGTTAGTGGCCTACTCCGGCGAACATTACCTGACGTTACAAAGTGAACAAGGTTTAAAACAAGGTTCGGTAGGCTTTATGGGCACATCCGACCGCTATTCTCAATTACAAACCTCAGGCGAACTGACGCGCTATCAGAGCACCGGTGAGCAACCCGGTAATGTGTCTATGAGTGCGACCCTGGGTGAGATCTCAGAAGTGGCCGAATTTGATTTGGTACTGAGTTACGGTAACAGCGAACAACAGGCCAGAGAGCAGGGGCAACAGACCTTGAAGCGCGGATACGATACCGTGCTGGCGCATTACAACGGTGAGGGTGACGCGATTGGCTGGCAAGATTATCTGCAAAGCTTGAACCTTGAAGAAATGTACGGCGCCACTACGGATGGTGGCAAATTACTGAATACCAGTGCCCTGGTGCTCAAAGCTCAGGAAGACAAAACCTATGCTGGCGCGTTGATTGCGTCGTTATCAAACCCTTGGGGCGATACGGTTTCTGCCGAACAGGGTAAAACGGGCTATAAAGCGGTTTGGGTGCGCGACTTTTATCAAGTAGCGATGGCGTTTCTGGCGCTGGGCGACACCGAAACGGCTAAAGCCGCGTTCAGTTACTTGCCGAAGGTACAAGTCAGAGAGGATACGCCGGGAAATCAGGGGGATACCGGTTGGTTCCTGCAAAAAACCCACGTTGACGGCGAATTGGAATGGGTGGCAGTACAGCTTGATCAAACCTCGATGCCGATCATGCTGGCCTGGAAACTCTATAAAAACGGCGTGCTGTCAGAAACTGAGCTGAGCCAGTGGTACGAATCAATGCTTAAGCCTGCGGCCGATTTTCTGGTTGACGGAGGTTTAGCGAAAATATTGTGGAATGATACTCAGATCACGCCGCCTTATACCCAGCAGGAGCGTTGGGAAGAGCAGGCAGGCTACTCTCCGTCTACCATTGCCGCCACGGTAACTGGCCTGATAACCGCCAGCGAGATCGCCGCTCTGAGCGGTGACCAGGAAAACGCACAACGCTACCTGGAAACCGCGCGGGAGTATGAACAGGATATCGAAGCTTTGATGTTCACAACGGAGGGTACGCTGGAGGGCGATGCAGCTGACGGTCAATATTTTGTGCGCATCGCGCAGGATGAAAACGTCAATGCAGACACCAAACTGGCAGCCAATAATGGTCGTCCGGGGATGGATAAAAAACTGATCCTTGATGGTGGCTTTTTAGAGCTGGTGCGTTACGGCGTGCGTTCTGCTGATAGTCCGTCGATTGTGGCGTCGTTACCGGAATATGACGATCAAAGCCTAGAGCATAAGCTACGGGTTAAATACACCTTTATGAACGATCAAGGGCAAAGCTTCCCCGGCTGGCGCCGTTATGGCAATGATGGCTACGGCGAGGATCAGGAGCTAGGCACTAATTATGCTGAAGGCGGCAACCAGACGGCAGGTCAACGTGGCCGCGTCTGGCCGTTCTTTACCGGTGAGCGGGGGCATTATGAAATCGCCGCTGCGAAAGCCAGTGACGGCGACCTGACGGACGCGCAGTACCAACGGATTAAAAACACCTATGTGTTGGGAATGGAAGCATTTGCGAACCAAGGCATGATGTTACCGGAACAGGTATGGGACGGCGTCGGGGTCAATCCTTTCGGTTATGAGGTTGGCGAAGGCACCAACTCAGCCACACCATTGGCGTGGACTCATGCCGAATACGTTAAGCTGTTACGCTCGCTGAGTGACGAAGCGGTATGGGATAATTATCCGCTTGTGGAACAGAAGCTCGCTGACTGAATGACCGTCTGATGAGTATTAGCCGCCAGCGTTTATCTGGCGGCTTTTTTGTCTTATAAACAACTCGATTGGCGTACGATCAGTTTGGGCGGCAAAATGCTGTTGGCCACATCAACGTCTTTATCAGCAATCAGGTTCAGCAGATTTGCCACCAACATTTGTCCGGCTAAGGTCGTATTTTGCTGTACGGTCGACAACGGAGGACTGCAAAAACGGGCGACCGCGATATCGTCAAAACCCACCACTGAAACGTCTTTAGGAACACTTAAGCCGGCTTCTTGCAGCGCTCTAATCGCACCAATAGCAATTAAGTCACTGGCACCGAACAGGGCGTTAAACGTGATGTTATTGGCAAGCAGTGATTTGGTTGCTTGATAACCGGACTCTTCGGTGGAAATCGCGGTTGCCATTTTGCGCTCGCTACAGTGTTTACCGTGCTCCTGTAGGCGATTTTCAAAGCCATTGAAGCGGGCGCTAAACTCGGGGCTGTGATGTGAGGCATCGCCAATGAAGGCACAGTCGGTGCGACCGAGCTCAATAAAGTGTTCGGCGACCAGCCGTCCCCCATGCTCGTTATCGCAGCTTACCGTCAGCTCAGGTCGGCCATCAACGCTGGCGCCCCAGCAAACAAATTTGGTGTCTGTGTCCAACAGCCGGGCAAACTTGGCCTGATAGTCGATGTAGTCGCCATAGCCGAGCAATATGATGCCGTCGGCGCGATGGCTTTCGGCATAGTCCGCATGCCAGTCGTTGCTGCTGGATTGAAACGAAACGAGTAAGTCATAGCCTTCTTTCGCACAGGCACGGGTAATCGAACCCAACATGGATAAAAAGAACGGATTAATTTGTGAATCGTCAGAAGTAGGATCTTCAAACAACAATACCGCCAGGGTAGAGCTTTGTTGCGCACGCAAATTACTGGCGTTTTTATCCACCTTGTAATTAAGCTCGCGGGCAATTTCAACGACCCGTCGGCGTGTTTCCTCATTAACCAGCGGACTGCCTCGCAGCGCACGGGAAACCGTCGACTGAGAAACCCCGGCTCTATGAGCTATATCGAAAGAAGTGGCTTTACCTTTCATATCGTTCCTCGTAATCCGTGCGCGGTGGCTCAGAGTAATACAGCTGCGCAAAATATTCCTTTAAATTCGCATATATTCTTGTTTTTATGCCTTAAGGAATAGGAAAGAATACTGTGGAACCCTCACATCTCACATAAGGAACAAGGATATGGTACTTGGAGAGCTCCTTAAACAACGACGTATCGAGTTGCATCTTAGCCAGTCAGAGTTAGCTGAGCAAGTCGGTATTGAGCAGTCTTACCTATCGAAATTGGAAAGTGAACGATCACTTCCGTCAGATGATGTACTGAAGACATGGCTCAGCGCACTAGAACTCACCATAGGGCAGGTGGCAGAACAGTTTGATCCAAGTTATCTACAAGGACGCTTGCGACAGATTCCATCGATTGATGCTTATTTACGAGAACAAACCGCAAATTATCAGCGTCAACGACGGGGCTGGTTAACCATTTGCGGACTGCTTATCGCGCTCTCATTACCGACGTTTTACAGTGGCTACACCAAGGTTCTTTTCCCTGAACTAACCTACCAATATATGTCTCCGGGCATATTATTGATGGGTGAAAACCCTAATTATTATCGTAATTGGAATGATACGGTCGTTGGTTTTGACGAATTGGAGAAGCTCTCAAAACGGATGGCTGAGCGCTCAAACCCAGATATCATGATACTGACCGACTATCGGGGAAAACAATTCACGGTGCCGGCACCTGAGGCGGATGATCCCAATATCAAACGGACCTACTACATCGACGGAACCATTCAACAGCCTCGAGTGATTAATGGTGTTTTGCAAGCGTTCGGTTTGTTTTTGCTGATGTGTGGGGTGCTAGGCATTGCGCTTGAACGTCGTCTGCTCAATAAGTAATTTATGGGATGCTGAGTTATGCTAATCTCAGATACAACAGAACCAACAGGAAGCAATTCGTGAAACACTCCATCAACACACCCAATCGCTATTTCAGCGTTTTAGCGACGTTGCTGTTAGCAACGGTTTCGCTAACCGTGATGGCGCAAGATAATGAGCCAGCGCCTGACGAACAGCCGGTTGCTGAACCCAAGCAGTTTGTGTCCGAGCATAGCGGCACCTTTAACGGAGCACGCATCGACTATCGGGTTAACGCGGGCGAGACCTACCTGAACAATGCTGAGGGTGAACCGGCCGCGAGCATTTTCTCCTTCGATTACATTGCCGAGGAGGATGAAAACCGCCCGGTGACGTTTATCTGGAATGGGGGGCCCGGCTCGTCGTCGAATTGGTTGCATATGGGGGGCTACGGTCCGAAACGCATCGTGGTGCCGAGTGAGGCAGAGCACCCGGGGGCAGCGCCGTACACGCTTAAGGATGCCCCCGAAACGATACTTGATGTGACGGACATGGTGTTTGTCGATCCGGTTGGTACGGGCTTTTCTCGTGCCATTGGCCAGGGGAAGAAAGAAGATTTTTGGGGGCTGACTGAGGATGCGGAGTCGATGGCGGCGTTCATTGCGGAATGGCTGACCAACAACAACCGCTGGAACTCACCGGTGTTTTTACTGGGGGAGAGCTTTGGTACTACCCGCGCGGCTGCTGTCGCTAAGGTGTTGCTCGATGACTATCTGATTAACGTCAACGGCATCGTGTTTGTCTCTCAGGCCTTGGATTACCAAGGCTCTACGCCTTATGTGGATGACAATATCATCTCTTATATCACCTACATCCCGACCATGGCGGCGACGGCTTGGTATCACGGAAAAGTTGATAATACCGGAGACTTTGAATCGTTCATTGCGGAAAGTCGTGAATTTGCCACTCAGGAACTGCTGCCGGCGTTATTTCAGGGCAATTTGTTGAGCGATGACGAACGCGCACGACTGGTCAGCGAGCTGCAACGGTTCACGGGGCTAAGTAAAACCTATATCGAACAAGTCGATTTGCGCATTAATGCCTTCCGTTTTGCCAAAGAATTAAGGCGTGATGAGGGCGTTGCGGTCGGTCTGCTTGATAGTCGCTATACCAAAGACGAACGCGACGATGTCGCGGCACGTCCGCAAGACGATGCGGCTCGTGCGATTTCACCGGCCTACAAAGCCTCACTTATGCATTACATGAGAAATGAGCTGGGCATTGACTGGAACCGCCGTTACTTAAACCCATCGGACCCGGAATTGTCCGGTAAGTGGCGCTGGAGTCCGTTACCGGAAGGCCGCTCGTGGGAGCCACACTACGTCAATACGGCGCCGGATCTGGCGTCGGTGCTAAGAAGCAATCCAGCGCTTAAAGTCATGGTGGGGTCGGGCTATTATGACCTTGTCACGCCGTTTTTCGATGCGGAATATACGCTTAACCGCCACGGCATCGCTCGCGATGACATCATTTACCGTTACTATCACGGTGGCCACATGATGTACGTGCATGAACCTTCGCGCAAAGCCTTGTTGGATGACACGCGTCAGTTTATTCGTGCGCAATTGGAAACAATGAGTTTCCAGTGAGGTACTTTTTAGCGCATTATTAAACAATAAAATGGTTCCTGTCTTTTAACAGAGGAGTCAGGAACATGTTTAATCGCAAACAATTTATCAGTGTGCTGGGCGAAATGGCGCGTGGCTTGATGTTTTCTGAGGGTAATACCAAAGTGAACGTTGAACATCCTAAGCCAATGATTAAGCCCCATGGTTACGATGATTTGATGAGGAAAGTTGAGCAGAAATGCTGTGTCGGCTGCTGCTGAATTTTTTCGGGAGAGTCAATGTTTGAGCGTTTATCCGACATGGCAACCTTTGCCGCAGTGGCAGAGGCTGCCAGCTTTACACGTGCCGCTGAACAGCTGGGGGTCACAAAAGGCTCGGTAAGTAAGGCAGTCAACCGTCTTGAAAGCCACCTTGGGGTGAAGCTGTTGCGCAGAACCACACGTCGACTGTCACTCACCGGCGAAGGTGAACAGTTTCTTCGGCATTGCCAGGTGATTGTTTCAGAGGCTCAGTTAGCCGAAGAACATATGGGTGAGTACCAAAGTGAGCCTAAAGGCACGGTATCGGTCTCGGCTCCGGTAAATTTCGGCGCTGCGCAACTGGCACCGCATATTGACCAGTTGTTGTCTAAATTCCCGCACCTGAATATTCACCTGACACTGTCTGATGAAGTGGTTGCCTTTAAAGAACAGGATGTGGATATCGCGATACGTTGCGGCGAACTGCGAGATTCGGCGCTCTATTACCGACGCTTGAAACCGTTAAGGCACGTTGTCGTTGCCTCGCCGGCGTATTTGAACCGCTTTGGCGAGCCCGCTAGCCCTGAGGAGTTGAGCGTTGATCAGTCGTCGCATTGGTGCATACCAAGGAACCCTTCGGCGTTGGGAAGCCGCTGGCATTTTTATCGCGGCGGGGAAGAGATAACGGTTCCTGTGCGTGGACGTTTTTTTAGCAATGAAAACCGCGCCATAAAACAGGCTGCCCGCAATGGACTGGGTATTGCGTTCCTGCCGGAATACTCGGTTGCCGAGCTCCTCGAAAGTGGAGAACTCAAGCAGCTACTGAATGCGTTTATGCCGCCGCCAACCCCCGTCAGCTTGCTGTTCGAAACGCGCCAATACGCAAGCTCTGCGGTCAATGAAACCATCAATTTTTTAGAGCAAAAATTAGGCTAACCCCCTTGTTTTGGGCTTTGTAAGGATATTACGTATATATACGCATTGCGAGACTCTTTAGAGAACCTTAAAATTCCACTCTGCACAGAAGTTGTTCCCGTTCTAAGGAGAGAGTGTGAAGCGGTTTTATATCGAAATCGGCCAAAAAGATGATGGCCAGCAAGCGCGTTTACTGCATAAAGAAGATTGTCAAAAACTGAAAAATCCAGAACGTGCTGTTTCGTTGTCCAGAAGCCCAACATCCAGCCGAGCCCTGGAAGAAGCTCAACGACTGTTCCGTGATACCCAAAAGTGCCCACACTGCGCCACCGGCGACTGATTCACTAAGTTCGCGGTAGCGGCTCGATAATAATGCTGTTAAGTAGCGCCACCACTTTAACGAATTCTTCGTTTAACAGACTGACAAGTTTGGGGTGGTAGCGTCCCACGCTTTGTTGCTCAAAATCTTCGATGATATTGAGCAGTCGACCCAGAGGACCCGCCCGTTGCGTCAGTGCCTGACTTACTGCGGTGGAAACATGAATTTCTTCCAATAGATGTTCCAGGCTGGTTCCGTTGAGCCGGTCAAATAACGACAGCAATCCACAAAAGAAAGCCGTTCCGGGCGAAACGTCGGAGGTTTTCTTGGCTAAAGCCTCCGCTAAAAGTGCCCGCATTAATACCGTCCGCAGTTGTAACTTCTGAATGGGGTCGTGACGCGACAGCGTAACGGCCGCAACAATGGACTTGAGTTTGGTCAGGCCAACCGAAAGCACCGCCTGCTTAATCGTGCTAACGGGCTTAGAACGCAGATGATCCGCGGTATTGGTTTGCTTCATCAGCACATAACACAGGTACGGCTGTTGAATTAATGACTGTTCAATGAGCTTTAAATCGGACTCTGGATCGGATAACAACTGCAGTAATTTAAGCTCGGCGATAGGGTTGCTCTGGCGCTTTGCAGGTGCTGCCTCAAGCGTCTTTAATGGTGAAAAGACATTGCCTTGAAACATCGCATAGCCGTCATTACGGGCTTTGCTGAGGGCTTCTGAGCAATTGAGCTGGCGTATCAAGTGCTGGTAGGATGAAACGCTCGAACTTGTGATTTGGTTTTGCTCAATAAATTGATCATGGGTTAGTATGTCAAACAACTCTTTAAACTCGTTTTTTAGTTCACCGAATTTGTCGTGAGGGCAAGCAAGGCGAAGTCCACGTTTTTTGAGTCCCAACAATAAGGATGCTAAACCAAGGTCTAGTGACTCTGGGTCAAGCAATTCGATAATGAGTTTGTTGGGTAAGATTTCAACTAAATCCTTGTCAGCAACCCAATGTATTGGTGCTTTAATCATCAGGGTGCGCTCCCCTATTAAACTGGGTAACCCCAGCTCTAATAGAGCTGTGGAGCAGGCTCTTGCCGTGGCTTCTACGGGATCAACAAAGTGTACACCGGTTTTCTTGTCAGCTGAGTAATAACTTAGCTCGTCAGCAATATGGCGAAAGTTACGGTCGCATATTGGCTGTAAAGCAATGCAATAGTTAGTTGACATGGGTATCCCCTAAAATCTTTTGCGGAAAATCATCGGGTATGCTTTCAACCCATTCAAAAACGGCTGATATTTCATTTTCTAATTTTTCCACCGGGGCATGACGGAGTTTTTGTTCTAAATCTGCAGCAGCTCTGCTCGCATCATTAAGGCCGAAAGATGCAAAAGAAGACTTTAGAGTATGTGCGGCGATTATGGCCTGTTGCTGTTCTCCGCGAAGATCACGAAGGTGCTTGGTGAGTGATTTTTTGAACAGCTGAAAGGCTTCAAAAAATAATTCCAAATCATCATCCATCATGGCTAATGCTGCAGATACGTCTGCCTTGGTCGGCTCACGCCGTTGTGACAATGGTTCCGGTTCGGCAAACTCGCCTGTTAATAATTCATCTAAGGTGGGAAGTTCTGCGCTCGGTGAATGATTGACAAGGACACGATCGATTTCACGCAATAGGTGACGATGGTCTATTGGCTTGCTGACGAAGCCCTCAATACCAGCTTCCTGATACTGCTTTTTGTGCTCCAACATGACATTTGCGGTTAAGGCAATAATTGGCGTACGGTGTAAATTCAATTCGTGCTCTAGTTCTCGAATCTTCAGGGTTGCGGCCAGACCGTCGAGTTTGGGCATCATAATATCCATCAGAATTACATCGAAGCGCTCAGTAGTGAATTTTTTAAGCGCTTCTTCACCATTCTCAGCGATTTCTAGCGTTACTGAGTGACGCTCCAAGACTTTGGTGATTAGCAGTTGATTTACCTGATGGTCTTCAGCGAGCAAAACTTTCAGCGGGTTCTCGCGATCGCTGCCAAGCACAAGTTCATCGGTCGCTGTACCGGATCCTGTCCTTAGTTGTAGAGTTTCTGCCAAATCTGCTTGTGTAACCGGTTTGGTCAGATAAGTGGGGATTCCGAGCCGTTTACATTTGTTGGCATCCCCGGATATCGGTGATGAACTGAGTATTCGGATAGCATTCGCCGGCATTAGTCCTTCTGATATGGCCGTCTGTGCGAGCTCAAAACCGTCCATACCGGGCATTCCTGCGTCTGAAATTAAATGGGTGAACCGATTGTCAGTATCTCTTAGCTTGAATAGGGCTTCTTCAGGACTGGATGCTGTTTCATGACATATGTGCAAGGAGTTAAGTAGTGCTGAAATCACGTGTCGGTTTACCGTTTCATCATCCACCAACAGCGCCCGTATATTGCTTGACTTATGAGAGGCCTCGCGTTTGAGAGCCGTGTCTGTTACCTCAACTGGAAGGCGAACAGTGAAAGCAGAGCCTTTACCCAGTTCACTCTCCAGATCGATACTGCCGTTCATCATATTCACTAATTCGCTACAGATGGTAAGACCAAGCCCCGAGCCTTCGTAGCGGCGATTTAAGTCGGCGTCTACCTGACTGAACGATTCGAAAATCCTGCGCTTATCAGAGGTATCAATACCTACACCGGTATCGCGTACAGTAAACAGCAGCTCGGCTTGAGAAGCCTGTAATGATGTAGCTAAAACAGTTAATTCGACGCTGCCAAAATCGGTAAATTTTATTGCGTTACTGAGCAGGTTGGTCAGGATTTGCCGAACCCGCATGGGGTCAATACATACAGTTTTTGGCAATTCAGACAAAACGGAATAAGTTAGTTTCAGTCCACGACTTTTCGCTGAAGGTGCGTGTGCCTTGATGACATCTCCGATAAAATCGAGTAGCTCTACGGACTCGTAGTTTAAGTCAAAATTTTTCGCTTCTATTTTGGATAGGTCGAGTAATAAGTTAATAAGTTCAAGTAACTGATCGGCTGAATTTTTAGCAAGCTTAAGGAACTGACGTTGCTCAGCATTTAAATTCGTATCTAATACGATATCCAGCATCCCCATGACGCCGTTCATGGGGGTACGTATTTCGTGACTCATATTGGCCAAGAACTGACTTTTGGCAATATTTGCAGCTTCTGCTTGTTGCGCTTTTTGTTCCAATTCGTGAATACGTTGCCTGAGTTCTTCAACTAACTGCTCGGAAAACATAATACTATTTACTCGCGGTGGCTTTTTTTAACGTATTTAATGCATTGTAAATATGTTGCTTTAGCACGGGAACGCGTATTGGTTTAGAAATAAAGTCGGTAGCCCCTGCATCAAAAGCTTGAGCCATAGACTCAAGCTCTTCACTGCCGGTCAGCATTAAAATAGGCTGCTCGGCATGAGCCTCCCGTAACTGTTTGGTTGCACTAACTCCGTCCATGATGGGCATCATCATATCCATCAAAATAATATCGGGCTGGAACCGCTCATAAAGCGCAACGGCCTCCACGCCATTACGAGCTTGCTCGGTATCATAGCCTGCCTTTCGTAAGCTGCGGGTAAGAATGGTGCGTGTTTCGAGGTTGTCATCGACAATCAGGATCTTCTGTTTACGATCGGCTGTCGCTGTTTGTTTCTTTTTTTCGACCGAGACAAACTCAACACTTGCGACTCCCGTCGTTGGATCAAAGTCGACCTTTCGGTACCCCTCTTCACCAACGTCGGCTTCCATAATGGTGACACCCTCTGCCAACAACTGCGAGAAGGCTTGTGCCGCATTGACTTCGCCGATATTAGCTGCTGAGAACTGTGATTCCATCGCAGACTCAAGGCGAGCGGATTCAAGCATATTTCCACCGCCGAAAATACGTGCTTTAAATTCTCTCAGCGGGACATTGCGCTCTTCAGTTAACCGCTTAAATAGAGCAACGCAATCGTCGCCATAGCGGGCGTCCAGCTTTCTGTCCGGTGAATTATCGGGATTGGATGGCAGGGCGAAATGACACATGCCACTCAATTGATGTTTGGGGTGCCACAAGGTAATCGCAATACAGGAACCTAATAGGGTATGTAAGGGCTTAGAGCCGCCACCAAAAACCAGCTCGCCTATATTTAGGACGATACGGTTAGCTGTGGATTTTATTAATGTCATAATGCCGCCTTAATTATCGACTGAGCGATATGTTGCAAAGACGTTTGCTTGATGACCGCGCCACGCTCATGAGCTTCGCGCGGCATCCCGTAAACAACGCAGGTTTCCTCATCCTGACCGATGGTAAAAGCGCCCATGTTGCGCATTTCCAGTAACCCACTGGCACCGTCATCGCCCATGCCGGTCATAATGACGCCGATGGCGTTGGCTCCGGCATACTTGGCCGCCGATCGGAACAGAACGTCCACAGAAGGGCGGTGTCGACTCACTAGCGGACCGTCTTTGACTTCAACGTAATATTTCGCACCGCTGCGCTTAAGCAGGGTGTGGTAATTGCCTGGTGCGATGAGCGCGTGACCGGGAATGCAGGAATCGTTATTTTCCGCTTCCTTTACATTAATTTGGCACAGCCCATCCAGGCGCTGGGCAAAACTTTTGGTGAAGTTCTCCGGCATATGTTGTACCACCACGATAGGGGGGCAACTGCGGGGCATTGCTTGTAGCACCACACGAATCGCTTCTGTTCCCCCGGTTGATGCGCCGATGACAACGATTTTATCGGTGGTCTTAGCGAGCGCTTTCGTTGAGAAGTTGGCATCGATCACGGCATCAGCCGTTAGCTTTTTGGATGGATTGCCTAATGATTTAGAAAACAACATTTTCTTTACGCGGGCCTGCGAGGCGGCTTTTATCGCATCCAGAATTTGTGTTTTACTCTCCTCAAAAAAGGCACGGCTGGTGTTCTTCGGCTTAGTAATTATATCAACAGCACCGGACTCCAGTGCCTGCAGTTGGGTGGCGGTGCCGTGCTCAGTGAGCGTTGAGCAGATCACCACAGGAATGGGGTTTTGCGACATGATTTTGCGCAAAAAGGTAATGCCATCCATTTTTGGCATTTCGACATCCAGGGTAATCACATCCGGTTTTTGCTTTTTGATTTGCTCGACAGCGGAGTAGGGATCTGCCGCCGTACCTATGACTTGCATTTGCGGGGATGAATTAATGATCTCCGCAAGGCTTTGTCGAACTAGGGCTGAATCGTCAACGATTAAAACTCTGATCACAGATATCACCTACTTCACTTGATAAACGGTCGGGATTAGCTGCTGAAAGTCGAGCCGGTTATGTCCAATACTTTCAGCATGCCCGACAAACAACAAGCCGTTTGGGTTGAGCCGTTGGCGCAGGTTTGCAATGACCTTTTGGCGGTCTTCAGGACTAAAGTAAATCATCACATTTCGGCAAAAAATCACGTCAAATTTAGACAACGCAGAGTAATCACCCTGGATTAAATTGAATTCATCAAACTGAATACTGTTGCGCAGTGGCTTTGACATTTTTACCAATGCTTTACTGGTGTCCTTGCTGCGCAGGAAATAACGCTTGCGTAATTCCAGCGGTACTGTGGCGATGCGTGACTCGGGATAAACACCACGGCGAGCGGTTGCCAATACTGTGGGTGAGATATCCGTGGCCAGAATCCGAAATGAAAAGTCGCTGTATACCCTGGCCAGCTCACTCAGCTCCAACGCCAGAGTATAGGGTTCTTCACCGGTACTGGCTGCCGCGCACCATACATTAAGTGGCTTACGCTTAAGCAACAGCCGGTTTGCGCTGTTGCTGTAAAACTCGCTTAAAAACTCGAACTGTCTGGCTTCGCGGTAAAAATCCGTTTTGTTGGTTGTTAGCAAATCAATAACAATGCTTTGCTCGGTTTTGGCACCTTTATCGTCCGATAAAAAAAATTCTACGTAGTCGTCAAAATTATTAAAATCCAGGCTGACTACGCGTTTGCGCAAGCGCGATTCAATAAGGTTTTTCTTATGGGCCGGGAGTTGAATCCCGGCCATTTCTCCCACAAATGCCGACAGGCGCTTGTGAGCCTTGGGAGTGAGCTGAATACTGCTCATTCGTCATGGGTCTCACTGCTGTTCACTTCTGCATCTGTCAGCTCGCCTACAACTGACTGCAATTCGTCAGCGGAAAATATTTTGGCAAGACGTAGCAAAATGACGAACTCTTCCTCAATTTTTGCCATGCCAAAAATGTAGGCACTATTGATTTTATTACCGATGCGCGGGGGTGGGTTGATTTCCGACATGGGTACTTCCAACACTTCCTTGACCGCATCGGCAAGAATGCCTAACGGTGTTTCTTCACCGTCGATGGTTACTTGAACAATGATCACACAGGTGTCAACGGTTCGTGGTTTTTTGCCGAGTTCAAACTGTTCGCGTAAATCCACAATCGGAATGACTTTGCCACGCAGATTAATCACTCCGAGCATAAAGGGCGGAGTTTTAGGTACCTTAGTGGCGCCTTTAAACTCCAGTACTTCCTGAATGCCGCTGATCTCAATCGCAAAGAGTTCATCATCAAGCACGAAGGTCAGTATCTTTAGCGAGTCAACTGTGATCTCGTTTTCGTCTGGATTTGTCATGTTTACAAAACCCTCTACTTAATAGCGTACGAAATCGTCGTCATCGTCTAAATCAATGTCTACGCCCTGGCCTTGTTTCGGTGACGCTTTCGTTGCCGGCTTTGCTGGCGCAGCTCGCTCACTTTTTTGGCTGGGTTTCGCCGTTTGCGGTTTGCCAACGGGCTTTTTCTTTAGCAGACCTTTTGATGATGAACTTGGCTGGTCATTGACATCAAAGAAACCGACCACACTGTAGAGTGTTTCAGCCTGTGCGGAGAGTTCCTCGGAGCTTGCCGCCATTTCTTCAGCCGATGCCGCACTTTGCTGCACCACTTGGTCTAGCTGTTGCAATGCTTTGTTAATTTCAGCAGCGCCTTTATCCTGCTCCAGTGCGGCGGCACTGATTTCCTGCACGAGGCTGGAGGTTTTCATGATGCTCGGCAGTAATACTTCCAGCATTTCACCGGCGCGTTCGGACTTTTCTAGACTACCGCTGGAGTATTCAACGATTTCACCGGCTGCTAATTGACTGCGTTCAGCCAACTTGCGAACTTCGGCGGCAACCACGGTAAAGCCTTTACCGTGTTCACCGGCACGAGCGGCTTCGATGGCAGCGTTAAGCGCCAATAAGTTGGTTTGGCGAGCAATTTCTTCGATGATGCCAATCTTTTCCGCAATCGCTTTCATGGCGACCAGCGATTCATTCACGGCACTGCCGGTCTCGCGGGCGTTATTGGCGGCTTCTTGCGCCATTTGTTCCGTTTGACGGGCATTGTCAGCGGTTTGTGAGATATTTGCGGTCATTTCTTCCATCGCGGATGAAATTTCTTCCAGCGAAGCGGCCTGTTCGGTCGCACCTTCTGCGATTTGCTGACCGGTATCACTCATCTCGACACTGCCGGAGGCGACGTTGCCCGATGACTCTTTAATCTCCGACACGATGTCGCGCAACTTACTGTTCATATTGCGCAGTACGCCATAAATGTCGTTGTCGCTGGCTTTTTCGTCAAACACCTGATTGAGGTTGCCCTTGCCAATCTCGGTGGCCATGCGGTTAACTTCGCTGACACGGCGGAAGATAATGAAAGCTGTGGAAAGTGCGATGAACAGCGTAATAACGAACAGCAGTAGCATTTGATTACGTGCGGTGTCGTAATCGCGGGCGTTATTACCGAGCGTGGTCGCCATCTGGTTTTCGATGTTTTGGTTGATGCTACTGACGCGGGTCAGAACATCATTCAATAAAGGTTCCAGTTCTTCCTGAACAAATAGGTAGCCATCGCGCGCTTGGGCATCTAGTTGCTCAATGGTTGCGCCAGTGTCGAGGGTTGCCGAGGTCTTATCGAACAATTGATTGGTGGTTTGTTCAACACCGTTAAAGCTGCGTTCCAGTTCAGCGATTTCCTCTTTGGAGGCATCGGTAACCAGCGCTGACAATGCCGTTAAACTTTTGTCAAACGATTGCTGTGCCTCCTGAATTTGCGAACGGAAGGCGTTTTTCGAGTCGGCGGTACGTGCATTCGTGAACCGCATTGACTGCCGGTCAACCTCGAGGATGGCTGCTCGAATTCTGGCTGAAAGAACACGTTTCTCGACAGGATCGGCCACCAGACGATTTAAACGATCGTTGGCGCCATCGAGTGAGTTGAGGCCAATTAAGCTGGATATTGCCATTAAGGCGATAAGCAGAATAAAGCCCAGTAATACAAGGGTTTTAAGTGTGATGCGTTTCATAACAAAGTTACCTTACAATGACAAAGTCTAAGATTGAATCGATTCAAGCAATTCGGATACGTCGAGCACCATTGCGATACTGCCGTCACCAAGAACCGTTGCCCCCATAACACCTGAAACACCGCGATAGAGCTGGCCCAGGCTTTTTATAACGGTCTGGAACTGACCCACCACCTCATCAACGGTGATGGCGCCGGTCTCCTCGCCAACTTTTACTATTACACTTTGCTCAATGGCCGGAGCGGTGCCGGCCAAAGAGAACATCTTTCGAAGAGACACACAGGGCACCAATGCACCGCGGTGTTTTACCAACGTGGTGTCGCGCTCTACGCATTTTTCACTGGCATAAGTCTCGATGCATTCGTTGACGATATTCAGTGGAATAACGAAGGACTCGCCAGCAACATTAACAAGCAGCCCATCGATGATGGCCAGTGTCATTGGCAATAAAATTTGTATTTCGGTACCAAGTCCAGCATCGCTCTTGATGTGAACCTTGCCCTGTAAAGAGTCAATCGACGTTCTCACAACATCCATGCCCACGCCGCGTCCTGAAACATCAGAGACTTTGTCAGCGGTAGAAAATCCGGCTTCAAAAATCAGTTGGTGTATCTGGTTTTCCGTTAATTCGTCAGTTGCTGAGATTAAGCCTTTTTCAATGGCCTTCTGACGTACCTTTTGGGTGTTAATCCCCGCGCCATCGTCCTTAACTTTAATCAATATCTGGCCTTGGTTATGAGCGGCGGATAGGGTGATGGTGGCTTGTTCTGGCTTACCGTTAGCCGCGCGCTGTTCGGGTTTCTCAATACCGTGGTCTAAGCTGTTGCGAAGTAAGTGAATAAGCGGGTCACCCAGTTTATCCAGCATGACTTTATCAAGTTCGGTTTCAGCGCCTTCCGTCACAAACTGGATATTTTTACCCAGCTCGTGACTGAGGTCGCGAACCACGCGGCGGAAGCGACCAAACAATGTGCCGATCGGCAGCATACGGATGTCAAACACGGTTTCGCGCAAGTCTGACGATAGCTGCATCAAGGTTTCGGCTATGGTGTTAAGCCCTTCATCATTTAACTCGCGGGCTTTTTGTTCCAGGAAGGACTGTAAGGTGACCAGTTCGCCAACCTTATCCATGAGTGCATCAAGCTTGGGCTGTGGCACTTTTATGCTGGGAACCGAACGTGATTGTTGAGTTTCCTGTTGTGAGCGCAAGAATTTCTGCTGTTCGAGCGCTTGTTCCACGTCCTCTTGAGCGGCCGCACCACTACCCGATAGAACTTCACCGAGTTTAGGTTGCTGCTGCAGGATGCTATCCAGTTGCTGCTGATTAATGGCGCCTTCCGCGAGTAACAAGTCTCCCAAACGGTAGGCTTCATCGGGATCAAGTTCCTCGGTGGATATACTCCAGTCATCCGCAACAAATAAGAAAACATCATCGATACTGCTTTGACTGGCTTCGGTCGCTAATAACACGGTCAGAAAGAAGTGGCAGTCAAAAATATCAATGTCTCTGTAATCGTCTGCCGAATCAAAAGTCAGGGTTTTATTGAAGTGCGCGGACGAATGGCAGGATCCTAGCGCCGACAATTCCCGCATAACCGGGAGTAGATCAAAACCGTCTTTGAAACACTCCTTGGACGGCTTTATGGTGATCTTTAAGATGCGTTGCTCTGTCTCTGTGTTTGCAGACGTGGCGGCTGTCGACTTTGCTGGCGAACCTTCAGTCGGTAAATCTGCCCAGCGCCGGAATTGCTGAATTAAGGTTTCGCTGACCGCCATAGACTCTTTGGATGGTGGTGTTTTTTCCAGCAGTAATTCAATATGGTCTTTGGCCAATAACGTGGCTCGGATGTGCTCGTCATTCAGCATCAACTCGCCTGAGCGAACCCGTTCGAAAAAACTTTCAATGTGGTGAGTAAAGTAAGATAGGTGGTCAAAACCGACCATACCTGCAGAACCTTTAATGGTATGCATGGCACGAAATGCCGCAGCAATTTGCTCGGCGTCACGAGGGGACTCTTCTAGCACCAATAATGCATTCTCAAGGTTTTCCAGATGCTCGTAAGCTTCCTCTTTGAAAATAATGACGGGATCAATTGACATGCGCAACTCCCAGTAGCGAGTGCATTCCTAATAAAGCCATTGCGTTTTTAAGGTCATCGCCAACGTCGCTAAGAGTTAAACTGTGGCCACGAGCCTGTTGATTTTTTTTAACAAGGGTTAACCATTGCAGCCCGGCAGAATCAAACTCCTCAATTAACGCCAAGTTAATAACCAGCGCACCGGACCAATAACTTTCCATTATGTATTGATTCTGAAGTGCATCGAGGTCATAAATGGTTAATGAGGTGGGCTTCATCTCGTTCATAGTGACCTCAGGCGAGTTTAGCGACGGCGGACAACAACACGTCTGGCTTGAAAGGTTTTACCAACCAGGCTTTCGCACCGGCGGCTTTGCCTTCTGCTTTTTTACTCTCTTCAGATTCTGTGGTTAGCATGAGTACGGGCGTGAAGCGGTATTCTGGTTTGGCCTTTAGTGTTTTGACGAAGGTAATACCATCCATATTGGGCATGTTGACGTCACTCACAATCAAGTTAATTTTTTGGCCTTCGATTTTTTTTAGGGCATCCATGCCATCGACAGCATCAATCACTTGATACCCTTGAGATTTTAGTGACATTGAGACAACCTGACGGACAGATGCCGAGTCATCAACAACGAGAATGGTTTTGCTCATGATGTTTTTCCTCAGAAAAATGTAAGTTCGCTGTCAGAATTTTTATTCGTGCTTTTAATGTTAAAGAGTCTGCGCTCGAGGTCTGTTGTCGAGCTGTCCTTTAATTCCTCAAACACCTGCTCCAGACCAGATTCAAAACTATCTAGAGCGTCAAGTGATAATTGTTCGAATAACATTTCGGTGTTTTGTACGGAGGTTGAAAGGTGCTCAAATACCTGGCACAGACGATCCTGGAACTGCAGGCGCTGAATCGCATCGCCCACGTTTTGTTCGGCTTCGCTTCGCAATGCCATCAATTGCTCGGTATCGTCCATCACCGCATTTACCTGCCGCGTTAGCTCTTCCAGTGTTTCGCTGATACGGTCTTCGTTAGTCTTACGTTCCTGAATCGCGGCATCGTGGTTCTGTGTGGTTTGCTCGATAACTTGGTTAACTTGGGTATTCACCACATTGACCAGTTTTTCAATTTCGTTACCGGCCTGCGATGAGCGATGAGCCAATTTCCTTACTTCATCAGCAACCACAGAGAATCCTCGACCATGTTCACCGGCACGTGCGGCTTCGATGCTGGCGTTTAGAGCAAGGAGGTTTATTTGGTCTGCAATGGTTTTGACTTCTTTGGAAAAATTAACCAGCGATACGTTGGTATTGGCCAACGAATTAATTCGCGATGCGGTCTGATCATCTCGCTCACTGGCGTCAGCAAGTGATTGCAATAGTTGTTCGAACGTATGTGATGTTTGTTGTAGAATAGAGCTAAGTTGCTTGCGTTCGTAATGAAGGTCGTCTTCATCGGAAGCCTTTAGCGCGATATCAAGTTGTTGCTTGAACGCATCAAATAAGTGAGTCAAATCAGTCGTTTCTCGCTCCATTTCCGTTCGGCCCTCATCGATTAGGCGCTGCCAAATAGCGAGTAACCGGTTAAGTGGTTGGGAAACTTTATTGCTGTCGTAGGTTACCGGGTTGTCGATGATGGTCTGTAGCCGGGTGATCGCTGAACGATGATTCAGGTTTAGTCGAGCCTGAGCTTGCCGGCAAAAAATCATCAATATCAATGCAACAAGTGTCGCAATGGCCGCTGCAACGTAGCTTACTGAAAGCCACAGTTGGATTGCCAACATGGTTAGTAAACCTGTTGCAAACCAATAAGCAGGGAGCGAGGCAGTCGGCATAACGAGACCCATAATGAGTTAAACCATTGAAGTCGCTATATAACCTTTGATTAAGAATGCTCGCAATAGAAACCATTAAAACGGCTTCAAAATACGTATTTTTACGTAAGTGGTAACTCGCAAAGAAAAACTTAGCAAATTTTTTAACTATAAGTTGACACATAAATTAAAGCATTTAGTCTTCTATAAACTACAAGAGCTATTTATTTGAAAAGTATGAAAAAAAGTAAATTACCAGTTTACGTGGTAGATGATGATGCAGCCGTGACAAACAGCCTAAAATCGGTGTTGGAATACGCTGGCCACCAGGTTTTTTGCTTTGCGAGTGCCAATGAGTTTTTGCGCTCACAACCGGAACCCTCCGGTGTGCTCATATTGGACTTGAAGCTGCCGGATATTCATGGCTTGGAAGTGCAGCAACGCCTCGTTAAAAAGGGGGTCTACCTGCCAATCATCATTTATTCAGGTACCGCTGATATTCCGGACACGGTTTCCGCACTCAAAGATGGAGCTTACACGGTGCTGCAAAAACCTGTGGCGGCCAGGCAGCTGATCGAGGTGATTACCGAAGCCGCTGAGCACGCTGAAAAGGTACGTCAGGATATCGTTTCCCGTAAAAAAGCGGCTGAACAAGTCGCTAAATTATCCCCTCGGGAGTTGAGTATTGCGTTGTTGACCGCCGAAGGACTCTCGGCAACGCAAATTGCGGAAAAGTTGTTTATTAGTAAACGTACCGCAGAGACTCACAAATCCAATATTTTTAAAAAATTAGACATTGGTTCAACCGCGCTCTTGATCCGAATGTTGATGCTATCGGAACACTTAAACTAAATTACGTATTTACACTGATAGTAAATATAGTGACTTGCCGATACTGTCGCTTCAAATCAATTGTTGAGAAGAGGCCATGCACGCAAGCAACCGAATACTTATTCTGGACGATCAAGAGTGCGTCGGTATCACCATCCGTCAAATGGCGGAAAAGATCGGTTTAATCGCTGAAAGCACCACATGCCCGAATAAATTCCTGCATGACGCCGCCCACGAACCCTTAAGTTGCCTGATTCTTGACCTTATAATGCCAGAAGTTTCTGGTGATCAAATTATTCGCGAACTCGCACGAACCCACTCTCAAACGCCTTTGGTATTGATGAGCGGTGGTGACAGGCGTGTATTGTGGGCGGCAGAACGCTCCGCTAAAGAGCACGGATTGAATGTTTTGGGAGCTTTAGAAAAACCTTTTTTTCTGAAAAACCTCAAGAAAATATTTGACCGTTTACCCAAAAAGTTACGTGTAGACCCTCCTGCTGAAGCTTTTAACGCAGTAGTTCTGGATGCTGAAATTATTGAACAGGGCATTAGAAACAACGAGTTTTTTACGGTTTATCAGCCAAAAGTAGATAGTTCAACGCAAAGCCTGGTCGGTTTTGAAGTTTTGTTACGCTGGTTTAATCCTCATATTGGTGTAATTGCACCGGATGTCTTTATTAGCGCTGCGGAACAATTTGGGCTAATCGATGAATTGACAGAGTATATGTTTGAGGGGGCATTACGCTGGTTCTCACAGCACAGCAAATACAGCGGTAAAAAACATTTAAATATCGCCCTTAATATATCACCGTTATCTCTGGACAACCCCGATCTTTTTGAGCGTTTGACGGAGCGTTGTGATTTTTATTGTGTAAAACCCCAGGCAGTCACGCTTGAACTTACCGAAACCCATGCGATGCGCGACGCAGTAACTTCACTGGATATGCTATTAAGCCTTCGGCTTAAAGGATTTAAACTTTCTATTGATGACTTTGGTACGGGTTACTCGTCGTTGAAGCAATTGGTTCGTTTGCCATTTACAGAGCTAAAAATCGACAAAAGCTTTATTGGAATCGCTACAGCGAGTCGCGAAGCCAGACACGTGATAAAAACCATCATAGATATGGCGCGTGCTTTGCACCTTACTACTGTTGCGGAAGGCGTTGAAAGTAAAGAGGTGCTCAACCTTTTGCAAATTTATGGCTGTGATCAGGTACAAGGGTACTTCATAGAAAAGCCACTCTCTGGCGCTGATATGGATCGTTGGTTGCAGCAACGCCGTAAAAATCAGGAGGTAATTCGTACGCAGCTCATACAAACGCTCAAGTCTAATGGAGACAGCAGATTCCAGGATCTTACATCGGTGACTGCACTCGTCACGCGAATACTTAATGTCGAGTACGCAACGATCTCGTTGCTTGCCGGAAATACAGTAACCTGTACTGCTTCGGTAGGATTCAAGCCTGACCCTCAAGATATCAGCGAAACATTTTGTAAGTACGTGGTGAGTCGTGAAGACGCTGTTATTATTAACAGTCATGATGACAGCGCTAATGGCTATCAGTTGCCACAGAGCTGGGGCAAGGATTATCATTTTTATGGAGGGTATCCCCTTTACAGTAAAACGGGACTATTACTAGGAAGTTTGTGTGCACTTCACAATAAGCCGATATCAATTGATGAGGCCGGTATTTCGGCGCTTAAGCAGGCTGCTAAATTAATAGAACTTCTTATCGCGGAATCTGTAAAAGGAGCCGCTGGTAAGGCATTGCTAAAGTCGCAATTCGAACGAGTAGACCGGGTTTTGGATATCATTAAACCTTTAGGTTATCAGGCAACTTTATTGGTTATAAAGCCACACTGGCAAGAACCTCCACACAGTCTTCGTTGGCAACTTGAAAAGCTTGAACTCGTTTTGCGAAAAAGTTGTCGTCGTTCCGATATAGTTATTCGCTTATCCGAGCGTGAGTATGCTGTTTTGCTTGTGCACAACGCTGGTGATGGGATTGAAGACATCATTATGGAGCGGGTTGGGAAAAAGTTAAATCAATTGCAAAAAACGTTCGACAGTTGGTGTTTTCTCGGCGTTGATTTTGCGACCACGAAGGAGTCTGCGGATTACTCAGCGCAAAGCCTAATGGCACAACTCTCGCCCTATTAAGGCTTATTTGTTGCGTAAAACGTTGTTAATACGACTGAGCATATCTTGAGTCGCGTACGGCTTTTTTAGAAAGCGGCTCGGCTCAACGTGATCAAATTCATTATAGCCGCTGGTTAATATAACTTTTAAATTTGGCTTTAAGGTTAACGCTTGCTCCGCCAGTTCGATGCCGTTCATACCCCCTGGCATCATTATGTCGCTAAACAGTAAATCGATGTTGGGGTTATTTTTTAAGGTTGTCAGTGCTTTTGCGCCTGAACTGGCAGTAAGCACTTTATAGCCGTAGCGCTTTAGTGTTTTACTCGAAGTTTCCAGCAAGAACTCTTCATCTTCTGCAATGAGAATCGTAAAGCCTGAGTTGGCCGATTCCAATGCCGGTTTCAATGATCCGACTTGGCTGTCAGAATCACTGGTTTTGGCTTTATAAGCGAGGAGCGGCAATTGTATTGTAACGCTTGTGCCTACAAACTCTTCACTTTCAATGGTCAGATCCCCTCCAGATTGCTGCACAAATCCATAGACCATACTCAAGCCTAAACCGGTGCCCTTCCCGCGCTCTTTAGTGGTATAAAACGGCTCGACAACTTTGTTTAATAGTTGCTCAGGGATACCTTTTCCGGTATCGGTGACCCTAATAAACGCTAATTGTTCGGCTTGGCTGACGGTCACCGCAATGGTCAGAGTACCCCCAGTCGGCATCGCATCGCGGGCATTGATGCACAGATTTAATAATGCCGTTTGCAATTGTGCAGGATCGACAGATACCGTTATATCATCTGAACTTGGCAGATCGAGGACCAGTTTAATATGGCTGTCGATAGAACGTGCAAGTAAATCTCTGGTCTCGTTGATTAACTCGCTGATATCCACTTGTTGCGGACGCAATTGTTGCTTGCTGGCAAAAGCGAGTAATTGCTGATTTAATGAAGCGCCGCGTTCTGCTGCTTTGATGATCATTTTACTAAAATGAAGAGTTTCTTCATCGTTCACGTGCTTCCAACTCAATAGCTCTGCATTGTTTAGTATGACCGTCAGAAGGTTGTTAAAGTCGTGCGAAACACCACCGGTAAGCTGCCCTATAGCCTCTAGTTTTTGTGAATGAAACGTCTCGTTATCACGCTCTTTACGTTCGGTAATGTCAGCAGCAATGGTTGCTAGCTTTGATGGCTTTTGCTGATCGGTTTCTTCAAAAATAGGGAAGGTACGGTCACTGATCCAACGCACCTCGCCATCGCTGCGAATGATGCGATACTCTAGGGTTAACGGCTCTCGATTTAGGTTATTGAGCGATTCTATGACCTTTTTTTTATCATCGGGGTGTATGCTGTCTCGCCATAAATATTTGTTTTTGTATATTTCTTGTCTCGGTATTCCATAAATTTTGCTAAATGCAGGAGACAAATAAAGCACGCGATCTTCGAGCAGATCCTCAAGCCAAAACACCTCGTCGATTTTTTCCGCAAGCTCTAAAAACTTTTTCTCACTTTGCCTTAATTCATAGTCGAGACGCAGGCGTTTGTACTCGGATTTTAATAACGAAGCGACTAAGGGCACTAACATGGCGATGGCGATAAGCATTGCAAAAGAAAACCACAGCCGTTGATTCATCCGTTCTTGTTCGAGTTCCTCTCTCAAGGTTTTCTCAATACTTCGGATGTTGGAATTTAACAGGTAGCTGGCCTGACGAAGCTTAACGTCATTGGGGTCGCCTGGAAAACTGTAATTCTGCAACTCTTGCCGAAAAACGCTGGTCGATTGGCTGAGCGTTTCGCTGGCAGTTTGAGAGTCAATTTTACGATTGACCTCTCGAAACTCGTCGAGTGCTTGCTCAATCAATGCTAAGCCTGTGTTGTAGTGCCAAGGACTGGAAGCATCATCCTTTGATAAACTGACGTGCATGACTCCGGTGTGAAAATCTTCAACGGCCATGCCTATTTTTGAGATTAAGAATACTCGACTGTCAACCTCACGCTCTTTCCAGAGTAGTAGGCCTGATATTATCGAAATAATAATGAGGCCTGCGGCAATAATAAAAGAAACTTGACGGTTTAGCTTGCGTTTCTGTTGCTGATTACGAAGCGGCACGGTTGCGACACTCTGTGGTAGACGGCTCAAAAGGAGGTCTGGTAAACCCAAATTTGGTCAAGTATTTTTGGTATTGGTTGGACTTCATAAATCGCTGTTGCGCTTGTTGTGCTTGCTCAAGCTTACTCTCTAAACGGTGAGAGAACAACAAAGCAGGTGCTAAGGCCTCATCCTGTAAATCCTGAATTGGAAAAACGTTGACTGAATTTAGTCGTTTTTTTCGGTATTCAAGCGTGGGGCGGGTCAATAACAGGACATCGGCCTTATCGGTTAGTACCATGGATACCCCGGCCTGCACGTCAGGGACCCGCTCGATAGTTTTACCAAGGTGGTGCTTTACGGCAAGTGTTTCTTCAATACTTCCGCTAAGCGTGACCAGTGTCTTCTGACGAAGAGTGTGAAGCTTTACCGGCCGGGATATTGGCGCGTCTTTCTTGGTTAAAATAGCAGCGTGAGTCAATGCTAAAGGGGACAAAAAGCAGCCAAAGGGTTTTCTTTGTTCTGTGATAACCAAACCTGCGGCGATAACATCTACTCGATTTGATAATAACGCCGGCAATAATTGTTCAAAAGTCATCATGACCCATTCAACTTTTTCGTAACCGAGCGCGCTTGCCATGTCGCGCAATGCCGCTGGAAACAGACCTTGAACACCGCCGCTTTTATCGTAATAAGCATAAGGAGGTTCATTGGTATAGCCTGCTACCAAGGTTTTTGAATGATGCCTGGCTTGCGACTTCACAGGGCTAAGCGACTGCATGGCAAGTAGAGTGAGGGCGGCAACCGCTGTAAAAAACAGAATAAAAAAGTAACTTCTTTGCTTCATGGGCGTCCTTTCCCAAACCGTAAATAATGAGTCATAGCAATAGTTGAAACTTTGATTGATCTATATCACTTGATTGTAGAAGAGTATTTATGCTTTGAACATCAGTAAGTTTACTTAAATGAAATGGTTTCTGGTCGTTGTGTGTATTCGCTATTTGCCGTGAGTTGTTATAGCCTAAAAACCAAATTCCTTTCTGCTACTTTACCATGAAATATTCTTTAACTTCACTACTGACGGCAGGCTTTGCCACCACCCTCTCGGCCACGGCATTCGCTTCGGAGGAAACGCAAACCACCTTAAACGCTTACGCGGCAGGCTATAAGGCTAACTTCACCTGCAGTGCGGTTTTTAATGCTGGCAAATCAACGGCGCAAATAGAAGAAGATGAACTCACCGGTATTTACCCGTTGATTGCGGATGCCGTTCATCAACTTGACGCCTCAATTAATACCCAGCAGCGCTGGGTGCGGGTGGCTTATGATGACGGTAAGCGGGAACGCTACTCGGTTTGGCGGCCACGGCTCGGGTGTGTGGATTTACCCGTTGGTGCGGGCGCTGACAGTATCAAAAAAGTCCATCGCCCCTTTACCAAAGATACTTCTGCGCAGCCGGATAGCGGTGCGCCATGGCAGCATCATAACGGTGTCAACCAGGCAACCGGCAATCCGCGTTTAGATGCAGTGATTAAGCAAGCTTTTAGCAAACATTACGGAGACGGTGCGCGTACGTCTGCGGTGTTAATTGCAACACCGGATAAGATTCTGGCGGAGCATTACAAACAAGGATTCACGCCGGAAACCGCCCAACGTACCTGGTCGGTTGCGAAAAGTATCGGTGCCAGCGTGATCGGGGCAGCGGTGCAACAAGGCATTGTCACAACCAAACAGAAAGCGGGTCTCGAGAATTGGTCACATCCACTTGATCCGCGTCAGCATATTACTCTGGAAAATCTGTTACATATGTCTTCCGGACTGGACAGCAATAAGGCAGGCAACCGCACCGATCGGGTCTACATGGGCGGGGGGCTGGTGAGCGATACGGCAACCGAAACCGCGCTGGAAGTTGAACCGGGTTCCCGTTGGAAGTATGCCAATAACGACACCATGCTGGCGCTGAGAGTCCTGCGCGAGGCCATGGCAAGCGAAGAGGATTACGTCAAATTTCCCTACACATCGCTGCTCGATAAGATCGGTATGCGTCATACGTTTTTGGAAACCGACTGGCAAAACGACTTTATCCTGTCGTCGCAGGTATGGACTACGTCGCGAGATTTAGCGCGGTTGGGCGTATTGCATTTACAACAAGGTGAATGGCAGGGCGAACAGATTCTTCCGGGCAATTGGTTGGATTATATCAGCGAACCAGCGCCGGCACAGCCGCCTGAAAATGCGCCGGGGTATGGAGCGCAGTGGTGGCTGTACAATGAACGTTTTCCAGAACTGCCCGACGATACCATTGCTGCGCGCGGGAATCGCGGCCAGTTTTTGCTGGTCATTCCAAGCGAAAATCTGGTTATCGTCCGTCGCGGTTATGACTTAGCAGGTCAGCAAGGGTTCAGTGAACACGACTTTGCGCGCGATGTGCTACGTGCGTTAAAGCGCGATTAAGAAATTTTTATTACGGTCGATAATAAGCTCTATATAACAATAAAAAAGTGGCTGGGTTATGCAAATAAAAGGCTCTTTGCAGCGTAAGCTGATTATTTCTATTTCTGGTGTGTTGGTGGTGCTACTGGCCGCTTTTGGTATTTTTGTCACGCAAACCATTGCCGAACTGACGCGCGACAAAACAGAAGCCCAGGTGGCGGAACTGATAGAGCTTAAGGCTGCCGAAATAAAGAGCTTTTTTGCTGAACGCGCACGTATTCCGTTATCGGTACTGACTGACCCGCGGGTAACAGACTGGCTTGCCAGTTATGATCAGCGTGGTAAAGATCTATCCACCGATGATACGTACCAGTCCATTACGCGGACCTTTCAGAATCTGGCCAGTAATGACGCCACCATCAAGTCGGTGTTTATGGGCTCAGCCAACACCTATGAATACCTTTATGAACAAGGACGCGTTGGTGTGGACACTTCAGGGCCAGATGCTGGCGATCCGTCCATGGGTTATTTCACCAATCAGCGTCCCTGGTGGCATCAGGCGATAGAGAAGGACCGTTTGTACCTAACCTCACCGCAAGTGGATGCAACGGATGGTACGATTTCTTCGGTACTGCAAATGCCAATCAAAAACGCGAGCGGTGAATTACTAGGTGTTGGTGGTGTTGATATTCTGATCACTACCATTGCGGATTTGGTTGATGGCATTAAGTATCAGGGCGACGGCAAAGCTTTTCTGGTCAATGAAGAAAACCAGTTGGTGTACTTCCCAACCGAGGATGTTGAACTCGATTTAAACACGCCGATTGGCAAGCTCGATGGTATTTATGAACGCGCTCTGGATGTGCCGACCGCGGGTTTTGCCGCATTAGCCGAGGCGATGACACAAGAACCCCGGGGGAGCGGTATTGAAGTGACCTGGAAAGGCCGCAATTATCGTGTTTTCTATGTGCCTATTGCATTGCAACAGCCTTATATTGACTGGCAGCTCGGGTTGTTGGTGCCCAGCTCAATGATTGAGTCCCCAATTAGTCAGGCTCGCTGGTCATCCTTTGCAATCTTAATGCTGATTATCGTGGTGCTGACGTTGGTGACGTATTACGTTTCGATGAAGGTGTTCAAACCGGTCAAACAAATTGCTGCGGCGATGGAAGATGTCGCTCAGGGCGACGGTGATTTAACGCGTCGGCTGAATATTGATTCAGACGACGAAGTGGGCAGTATGGCGCGTGCGTTTAATCGGTTCTCAGATCGCATTCAGCAACTGATTGCGCACGCTAACCAATCCTCTGAGCAGGTCTCCGAGGCTGCTGATAGAGTGTCAAAAACGGTGAATGAATTTAACCGGGAAATGCAAAATGAGCAGCAGCAACTGGAGCGTATCGTAGCTGCGGTTCAGCGCATGAATGCCGCCAGCGATACCATCAATGACTATGCTGGCGATGCCACTCAGGCGGTGGAAGAAGCGGCGGATTCGGTGGCCGTTGTGGCGAATAACTCTCACAAAACCCAGCAAGTGATCAGTAACGTTTCGAAATCCATCTCAAGTGCAACCGAGGCGGTACAGAGCTTAAATGACGATGTCGGTAACATCAGTACCGTGCTTGATGTCATCACCGGGATTGCCGAGCAAACCAATTTGCTGGCGTTAAACGCGGCGATAGAGGCTGCCCGTGCCGGTGAGCAGGGGCGAGGGTTTGCGGTGGTCGCCGATGAGGTGCGAACACTGGCCACGCGCACACAGGAATCAACGGACCATATTCAGGCGACGGTCGAGAAGTTGCAGCGCGGTGCCAATAAGGTGAAACAGGCGATGGAGCATACCGACGCGATGAGCGACGACGGAGAGCAGCAGGTAGAGCGTGTGCTGTCAGCCATTACGCAAATCGAGCAGGCGATGCGTAAGGTCACCGATATGAACCGCAGTATTTCTGATGCAACGGGTGAACAAAGCACGCTTGCGGCCGAAGTTAACACTGAGCTGGAGAGTGTTCATAGTTTGACCGAACAAATGGTGGAACACTCCAGCGCAATGCAAGCCGATTTTCACCGGCTGCGTGATATTTCTGCGGAACTGAAAGGCACGGTCGGGCGTTTTAAGATCCAGTGATACGACGTGCTCTTGCCTGGTGCAGTTTTTTGTAGCTGTCCAGCAGTTTCAAATGACGGTCGATCCCTTCCAGGTTCATGCTGGTTGGGGTCAGGCCATAGAACCGGGTGCTTCCGTGAACGGAACCAATGACCGCTTCAATCACGTCTTCACCGTACATACGGCCAAGGTTATAACGGAAGTCGTCCAGCTCCAGTTCGTCATCGAGGGTAATCTCGAGCACCGCTTCTACCGCTCGGTAAAACAGCACTCGCTCAACGGTGTTGTCGTTATACTGCAGGAACATCTCGACGTATTCCTGCGCGTCTTCGTGACGTTGCAGCGCCAGGTAAATCAGTAGTTTTAGCTCAAGAATGGTGAGCTGGCCCCAGACACTGTTCTCATCAAACTCGATACCAATCAGCGTGATGATGTCCATATAGTTGTCCAACTGACTGTTTTCCAGCCGTTCGACCAGATCGCCCAGTTGTTCATCGGACAAACGGTGTAAATTAAGAATGTCCTCGCGGTACTGAAGCGCCACGTTCGTATTGTCCCAGACCAAGTCTTCCACCGGATACACTTCGGAATAGTCGGGCACGAGAATACGGCAGACCGGCGCGCCTAAATCGTCGTGTACCATGATGTAGGATTCTTTACCCAGTTCGGCAAGAATGCCAAACAGTATTTCTGCTTCTTCTTCATTACTGGAGGCGGTAAAGTCCCATGCGACGAACTCAACATCGGATTTCGCGCTAAAGAAGCGCCATGAAACCACCCCCGATGAATCAATAAAGTGTTCGACGAAGTTGTTGGGCTCGGTGACCGCCATCGAGTTGAACGTTGGCGGTGGCAAATCGTTCAGCCCTTCAAAACTGCGGCCCTGCAGCAGCTCGGTCAGGCTACGCTCGAGTGCCACTTCGAAGCTGGGGTGAGCACCGAAGGAGGCAAACACGCCGCCGGTGCGGGGGTTCATGAGAGTGACACACATGACCGGAAACTGACCGCCTAATGACGCGTCTTTTACCAGTACCGGGTAGCCTTGTTGTTCGAGGCCTTGGATACCCGCCAGGATATCAGGGTACTGAGCAAGGACTTCCTGAGGCACATCCGGCAGTGCAATTTCCTGTTCAATAATGTGTTTTTTAACAGCCCGCTCGAAAATTTCCGACAAGCACTGCACCTGAGCTTCGGCCATCGTGTTACCGGCACTCATGCCATTACTCAGATACAGGTTCTCGATCAGGTTGGATGGGAAGTAAACGGTTTCGCCATCGGAGTGACGTATAAAAGGCAAGGCAACGATACCGCGATCGCTGCGACCGGAATTGGTGTCAATCAGATGGGAACCGCGTAATTCGCCTTCCGGATCGTAGAAAGCACGGGTGTAGTCGTCCAACAAGCCTTCGGGAAGTTGATCGTCAGGGCCTGGCTTAAACCACTTTTCATTGGGGTAGTGGACAAACTCGGCGTTCGCAATTTCTTCACCAAAGAACTGGTCGTTGTAAAAGAAATTACAGCTTAAGCGCTCGATAAATTCTCCGAGTGCAGAGCACAGCGCGCTTTCTTTGCTGGCGCCTTTACCGTTAGTGAAACACATATGTGAGGCCGCATCACGAACGTGCAAGGACCAGACATTCGGAACGATATTGCGCCAAGAAGAAACTTCGATTTTCATGCCCAGATCCGCCAAAATGCGGGTCATGTTTTTGATGGTATCTTCCAATGGCAGATCTTTACCTTCAATGAAGGTTTTGCGATCGCCATCGGGATCGATGGTCAGCAGCGCCTGTGCGTTTTGGGTAATACTTTCAACGGCTTCAACATCAAACTCGAGGTCGTTTTCGATCACACGCTTTACTGCGCAGCGCTCAGCCGCACGAATAATTCCGGTACGATCTTTGTCAGAAAGATCGGCCGGTAACTCCACCTGAATTTTGAACAGCTGTTTATAGCGATCTTCCGGATCCACCACGTTGTTCTGCGAAATGCGGATATTCTCGGTGGGAATATCCCGTGAGTCGCAGTACAAACGAATGAAGTGCGCTGCGCACATCACCGATGAGGCAAGGAAATAATCGAAAGGCCCCGGCGCTGAACCGTCGCCTTTATAGCGGATCGGTTGATCAGAGATAACGGTAAAGTCGTCAAATTTCGCCTCAAGGCGCATGTTTTCAAGAAAACGAACGTTGATTTCCATAGGGAGCAGGCTTTCGCTTGTAGTAGTGAACGGATAGTAAGCATGAAAGTGCGGGATTATCCCACACTTTCAGTTATTGATCATTATCGGCGTAGCCGCTGCCAATGGCACTGAAGGGTAATTTCAGGCCTAGCTCGGGAATTTGCAGGGCGATCCATGCCGGAAAGGTATTGCTGTTGGGGCCGGGTATGACCTCATATTCATTGGCCCATGGGTAACGTTCCGCGGCTTGCTCGATTTGCGGGATTAGCTGAGCGGCTTTGGCGCCACTGAGCGACAACAGCTTATCGGGTTTGGCGCCGTACCAGAAGCGATCGGGGGTGGCTGTTTTATAAACGCGCAGGGCGGGGCGGCCGTGTTCAACACCCCAGCCAACCACTTCGTAGACCGTGTATTCAGCAGCATCCTGTGGCTTTACGGCCAGCCAGGTATGCACTGCAAACCAGCCGCGCCAACCAAACGCATCGGCCGCATAAGCTTCGATAACCGCCTCACGTTGCACAGCAGGGTCCGGTGCAATCCCCGCCGGTTCACGCGACGTGTTGCGCCAG
Organism: Idiomarina aquatica; assembly: GCF_003987185.1. Lineage (GTDB taxonomy): Bacteria > Pseudomonadota > Gammaproteobacteria > Enterobacterales > Alteromonadaceae > Idiomarina > Idiomarina aquatica. The sequence goes on from NZ_PIPS01000003.1 coordinate 141,661, forward strand.
TCGCCGGAAGAGCAAGCAACGAGAAAACCGGCGACAATAACAATAAAGGACTGCCTCAACACGTTACACCACGCCCTGCTGTAACATCGCATCTGCGACTTTGCGGAAGCCGGCGATGTTCGCGCCCAGCGCTAAATTCGAAGGATGATCGAACTCTTCGGCGGCGCGCTTACAGTCGCGATAAATACTGCGCATGATGCGTTGCAATTTGTCGTCGACTTCTTCAAAGCTCCATTTCTGCATACTCGCGTTTTGTGCCATTTCCAGTTGACTGGTGGCAACACCTCCGGCATTTGCAGCCTTACCGGGTGCATAGGCGGTATTGCTCTCGATGAATAAGTCGACAGCATTCTGCGTGCAGGGCATATTGGCACCCTCAACAATGTAGCGGCAGCCGTTCTCGAGCAGCGCCTGTGCATCTTTCTCGGTCAGTTCGTTTTGCGTTGCGCAAGGGAAGGCGATATCGGCCTCGTAGCGCCATACCTGATGCCCGTCCTCGGGGTAGTCCTCACGAGCGGTATAGTGTGCATTACTGTGTGTTTCTAAATACGCTTCAAGACGATCGTGGTTTTCTTCTTTAATGCGTTTGACGAGGTCCAGATCAATACCGGCTTCGTGGTAAATCGTACCGCTGGAATCCGAACAGGAAACCGGTTTGGCACCAAGCTCGTAGAGTTTTTCCATCGCATAAATCGCAACGTTACCAGAGCCCGAAACCAGGCAGCGTTTGTCATTCATGGATTCATTGTTGTCGCCCAACAAGCATTGTGCGAAATAAACAGCGCCGTAACCGGTGGCTTCTTTGCGCACATGGGAGCCTCCCCACAACGCGCTCTTGCCGGTGAGTACGCCGTCGAAGCGATTGACCAGACGTTTGTACTGGCCAAATAAATAGCCGATTTCACGGGTGCCGACACCAATATCACCGGCAGGGACATCGGTGTTGGGGCCAATATGACGGTGCAGCTCGTTCATAAAGGATTGGCAGAAACGCATGATTTCGCCATCAGACTTTCCTTTTGGATCAAAGTTGGCACCGCCTTTACCACCGCCAATGGGTAAGCCGGTCAGGGCATTTTTAAAAATCTGTTCAAAACCAAGAAACTTAATGATGCCGGCATTAACACTGGGGTGAAAACGCAAGCCACCTTTATAAGGCCCCAGCGCCGAATTGAATTCAATTCGATAGCCCTTATTCACCTGCACTTGGCCGTTATCATCAACCCAAGGTACGCGGAACATAATCTGCCGCTCAGGCTCAACTAAGCGCTCGATGATGCCTTGTTCACGGTACTTGGGACGTTCGGAGATAACCGGTTCGATGGATTCCAGGACTTCCTCCACCGCTTGATAAAATTCTGATTGGGCGGGACTGGTTTGTTTGAGTTTTTCAATCGTTTCTTTAATAAAGCTCATAATGGTCCCTATTTGTGATGCTTGTGGTTGATTGCTTAATTACTACTGTATCCACTCAACTCTGGATTATTTCAATAAAGAAAGATAGGATTTATCACTTCCTGAAACAAAAAAACAACAAGTTAATATAAATATGAATTTAAAAAAACCGGTATTAGGGATTCTCAGTGTGGGCGTTGCCGCAGTCTTAGTTGCGCCTCATTTTATTGGTCAGCAGGCGGAGCAAGATATCAACGCATTGGTCGCAGCGGTGAACAATAACCCGGTGCACCAGCTTGAACTGAAATCTTACCAACGTGGCTGGTTTAGTTCGAAGGCCATATTTGAACATTCGATGCAAATGGCTGACTTTGATCAAAGCGGCGGCACTAAAATGACAGAGGTTCGCAGTGGTGAAGTGGTGCTGGACTTACAACACGGTCCTGTGTTGACGGACTATGATGCGGGTTTAGGACTGCTGTCCTGGCAGTTGCAGGCGGCCGATGAACGATTAAGGGCAAATTTGACCTGGAATGACGGCGAACCACTTTACCAGATGATTGGCTCGATGAATCTGGTCGGCAGCGGACAGTATCACGATCGGATTGCGGGGCTGGTATACCGCGACGCAGCTAGTGATATGACGATTGAACTTAACGACTACCGTGGTAACGGGGAGTTTGGTGCCGAGCAATTCGCTTACCAAGGGACGAATAAACGATTCCGCGTGGATATTGCCGGTGAAAGTGTGCAAATAGATGATCTGACGTTCGCCACTGAAGCAAAGGGTACGCTCGCGGAAGCGTTAACTTCGCAACTGCTGGAATCTGAAGTGGTGCTGAACATTGCAAAGGCATCGACGCCGGCCTTTTCGATGAGGGATGTTCAGCTTGATGCGAAGAGTGAGTTGTCGGACAACGGCGAAACCCTGGATATCAGTTTTGTCACCAATATTAATAACATCACCTCAGCAACCGGCGACTGGAACAACTTAGCGCTAGCGATGGAAATGCGGCGTGTTGATGTCGCCTTTATGCAGGCTTACCAAGAAACGGTTAATGATGCATACAGTGCTGATGTTGAAGAGATGCAAGAGCAATTGCAGGCGTTAATGAAAGAACATTTAGAGCCTGTCGTTGCAGCGGATCCTGAATTTATCATCAGTGAGCTGAGTGGGCAGGCACCGGATGGTCAATTTGACGGCGAGTTATCGGTAAAACTGGCGGAAAATGCGGCAGCAGAAATGGTGAATGCCAGCGGTGATTATTGGTTAAAACAGCTGTTGGCAGAAGGCTATATGCAGATGGATAAAGCCTTGTTACGCAATGCGTTTATCATGCAGTTAGAAACGGCATTGGCGGCTCAAATGCCTAATCAAGATATGCAGTCAGAGCAAATTCAGTCGATGCTGAATCAGCAAGCTGAACAGGTCATTGGTGTCTATTTGCAACAAGGTTTTATTGAAGAGCAAGAGCAGCAGTACCGGAGTGCCATCGAATTACAGAATGGTGTGCTGTTACTGAACGGTAATTCGATTCCTCTTATCTAATCTAGCTGTTAAGGATTGGGGTCCTCAGAGACCCCATTACCTCTATATCCACCTCATTTTCTACTCCCGCCTTGGTTAAATCTGTATTTTCATAAATTGTTCATTGTGCAACCAGTTTAATTGCGACAAAATGACACAGTGACTTTGCTAGAACGCAAACGAATAAGCATATAACATCACATGAGTTTCCAACCTTTGGAGTGGCCGATGATGTTTAACAACTTTTTACGAATCTCCGGTATAGCCTTACTGTTAACCGGTTCTTCTCTGGCTTTAGCCGGCGATGAACCCTATCAACAAGCGGTGCAGCAATTGCAGCAGCGGCTTGGCAAGGTACTCATGCATACCATTAAGACCGAAGGCCATGTGGCTGCGATTAGGGTCTGTAACGAGCAAGCCCCTCAAATTGCCCAAGCGGTCGGTAGCGATCTTAACTTGGAAGTAGGGCGTACCGCATTAAGGGTGCGTAATCCGAAAAATGCTCCAACAGCACGTCAACGTGACGTCTTGCAACAGTTTGTAGAACAGTGGCAACACACAAAAAATGTTGTGCCAACGGCAACCTATACCAACGATCAAGGCCAGCAAGTTTGGATGCAGGCGATTGTCATGCAACCGCAGTGTGCCGCCTGCCACGGTAGCAATATTGAACCGGCTCTGAAGCAAGCCATTGTTGAGCGCTATCCGGAAGATGCCGCAACGAACTTTGAGGTTGGACAAATTCGGGGCGCATTTGTTGTAAAGTCTTCACAATAACCATGTAATTTATATGGATATAAAGTAGACTGATATTAGTATCTGATGAGGAGTTCTAATTATGGAACTTGATCCGCTGTTACTTTCGCGAATTCAGTTCGCGTTCGTTGTTTCCTTCCATGCTATCTTTCCGGTCTTCACTATCGGGCTGGCATCCTACATTGCCTTGATTTACGGACTTGCCTTTAAAACCAATGATCCCAAGTGGGAGCGCCTTGGTGGATTCTGGACTCAGGTATTTGCGGTTGTGTTTGGTATGGGGGTGGTTTCCGGTATTGTCATGTCGTTTCAGTTCGGCACCAACTGGAGTAACTTTTCGCTGGCAACCGCAAACTTTCTGGGGCCGGTATTGAGTTATGAGGTGGTGACGGCGTTCTTCCTTGAAGCGGCTTTCCTTGGGGTGCTGTTATTTGGCAGAGGCAAGGTACCTAACGGAGTGCATTTCTTTGCCGCGTTGATGGTGTCGATAGGAACCTTCATTTCTTCATTCTGGATCCTTTCAGCCAACAGTTGGATGCAAACGCCGGCAGGGGTTGAGGTGCGTGATGGGATATACCATGTGGTCGATTGGTCAACAGCGATTTTCAATGACTCGTTCTGGTATCGTTTTGCCCACATGGGGCTAGCCTCGTTTCTTACCGGCGGCTTTGTGGTTGCTGGTGTCAGCGCCTGGTTCCTGATTCAGAAGCGTGACACAGAGCTGCACCGTAAAGCATTATCCATGACCTTATGGTTACTGTTGTTATTAACGCCATTACAAGTATTCATTGGTGACCTGCATGGTTTGAACACGTTAAAACATCAACCGACAAAGGTTGCAGCAATGGAAGGCAATTGGGACACCCAGAAGGGGGCGCCGTTGCTGCTGTTTGCGATTCCGGATCAAGAGCAGCAAACCAACCATTTTGAAGTGGGTATCCCTAAGCTCGCGAGCTTCATTCTCACCCACGACTGGGACGGTGAGATTCCCGGCGTCAAGGAGCAACCTCCCGAGCTACAGCCGAATGTTCCCATTGTATTCTGGTCGTTCCGCGTCATGGTCGCGATGGGGTTACTCATGGTGCTGGTCGCTGTGATTGGGTTGTTCTTGCGTCGTAACCGCGCATACATGCACAGCCGCTGGTATTTGCAAACGCTGCGACTGATGACGTTGAGTCCTTTTATTGCCGTCTTGGCGGGGTGGTTTGTTACTGAGGTTGGACGAGCGCCTTATTTGGTCTACGGACAAATGACTCAGGCTGAGGGACTGACTCCGTCGCTAACCGGCGGTATGGCGTTGTTTACTCTCATTGGCTACTTTTTGGTTTATGCCTGCGTGTTTGCTGCGGGTGCCTATTACCTCACGCGGGTCATCCGTACAGGTACTGAGGGCGCGGAACAGCATGATGACGATAAACATCGTGCCAAACGTCCGCTGTCTGCCGCAGAAGCCAGTTTTGATTAAAGGTGATTGCAATGAGTGAACCGATTTTTGATTTAACCTATATTTGGGCCGCTATCATCGCCTTTGGCGTGATCATGTACGTGCTGATGGACGGTTTTGACCTGGGGCAGGGTATCTTGTTCATGTTTGCACCGAGCGATCACGATCGGGACATTATGATGAACTCGATTGCGCCGGTCTGGGACGGCAACGAGACCTGGCTGGTACTCGGCGGAGCCGGGTTATTGGCTGCGTTTCCGCTGGTTTATTCGATATTTCTGCCGGCGCTATACATTGGTGTTTTTCTGTTACTCGCCGGACTGATATTCCGCGGTGTGGCGTTTGAGTTCCGCTTTAAAGCACATTCTTCCCGTTACCTATGGAACTGGTCATTTGCCATAGGTTCAACGGTAGCTGCCTTTGCGCAGGGTGCGGTAGTGGGTGCTTACATTCAAGGCTTCGAAACGGAAAATATGCGCTATGTTGGTGGTGCTCTGGATTGGTTAACACCATTCACGGTGCTGACCGGGATCGGTCTGGTGGCCGGCTATGCCTTATTGGGAGCGACCTGGCTGATAATGAAATCAGAAGGCTCAACGCAGCAGTGGGCGTATAAGCTGGTGAAACCGTTATTGGCTGTGGTGTTGTTGATTTTCGTCGTCATCAGTATTTGGACGCCTTTTGTTGATGAATTTGTCGCTAACCGCTGGTTTGACGGTGTTTCACCCATCTGGCTGCTGCCGATCCTCGGTTTAGCCAGTGCGTTCTGGATTTACCGCTCCGTCAGTCAACGCCGTGAGGGCACGCCGTTTGTGGCAACGATGGCGTTGTTTGTGTTCACTTACTTAGGCTTGTTGGCCAGCAAGTGGCCTTATGTGGTGCCGCCAAGTTATACACTGGCCGATGCCGCATCGGCTCATGAGTCCCAGTTGTTCCTGCTGATTGGCTTACTGTTCGTGATACCTATCGTGCTGGTTTACACGGCATGGACCTATTGGGTGTTCCGCGGCAAAGTGAAGGCCGATCAAGGTTATCATTAAGGATACCCGATGAGTACAGTTGCGGCGTCTGCGCACGCTTATTTGCAGCAACTTGCGCGGACAGTAAAGCGCCCCATTATGTGGGCGTTTTGTTTTGGCTTAATCAAAACCGCTGTCATCGTTATTCAGTTGGCAATCGTGGCTTCGCTGGCTCATGAACTCTTTGTTCATGGGCGTGGGCTGGTGTCTCTGTTGCACCTGTTTATTTGGTTGGTGGTGTTCAGTTTTGCTCGCGCGGGTATCGGGCTACTGCAAAATGCCTGCCTACGGTTGGCCACACAGACGGCAAGCCACCATGCGCGAACGCGGTTGCTTACCCGTTGGCGTCGGCAAATTGATGGTGGGGCGCAGCTGTCGGCTGCCGACGGAGCGCTACAGTTAGAACCCATTGAGTCATTAAAGGGGTATTTTAGCCGCTATCTGGTGCAGCAGTACTTGGTGTTTGCCTCGCCGCTACTCATCTTAATTGTCTGTTTTTCACTGAATCCTGTGGTTGGCGTACTGCTGTTATTATCCGGCCCGATCATTCCGCTGTTTATGGCGTTGGTCGGGATGGGCGCTGAGCGTTTAAGTCAAAAACACGCGGAGCAAACGTTTGCGTTAAGTCGTACCTTTACGGACAAGCTACGCAACGTGATAACGCTGAAGTTATTTAACGCCGGTGATGCGGCTTTGCAAGATGTCGCTGAAGCCGGCGAGGGTTATCGCAAAGCCACCCTGTCGACGCTAAAAGTGGCGTTTCTGTCGTCGGCGGTGTTGGAGTTTTTTTCGAGTGTGGCAATTGCCGGGGTAGCACTGTACGTTGGCTTTGGCTTACTGGGTTACATTGACTGGCTGGGCGCGGATGAACTGACGTTGTTCAGCGGTTTACTGGTGCTGTTGCTGGCGCCGGAATATTTTGCGCCGTTACGACAATTCGCGCAAAGTTATCACGACCGCGCCGCGGCCATTGGTGCTGCAACTCTGCTGTGCGATCCACAACAAGCCCCTGGCTCTGATGGACAGCCCGCCGTTAACACGGGGTTGCCTGAGGGCTTGTCGTTTCGCTGGCAGAACTTATCGGTCATCTTAGCCGAAGGTAAACGCATAACTTATGGGGACGGCGAGATAGCGAAAGGCGGCCTTTGCGCAATCAGTGGTCATTCCGGTAGCGGAAAAACCACCTTGCTCAGGGTATTGCTGAAGCAAATGCCCTATCAGGGCAACCTGATTTGTACCACGGAGATGTCACGTGGAGTGGCTTACTTTGCGCAACAGCCGTTTCTGATCGCAGGCAGTTTACGCGATAACATTAATCTGTTTGAACGTCACAGCGACGACACCATCATCGCAGGTTTGCGCCAAGTCGGGCTGGGGTATCTGCTGAGGTCTTTGCCCGAAGGGCTGGCAGCTAAACTTGGCGAAAAGGGACGCGGTCTGTCCGGCGGTGAACAGCGTCGCATTGCATTGCTGCGCTGCGTGCTGTCAGAACGGCGGATTGTCATCGCCGACGAGCCCACTGAGAACCTGGACGACGTGTCTGCTGAGGTCATTTGCGACTGTTTAGTGGATTTAGCCGCAACGGGTAAAACCGTTATTGTTGCCACTCATGACCCGAAACTGTTGGCGCGGGCAACTCATGTGATCGAGGTGACGGCATGATACGAAGGGACTGGCGGTTTTTGCGGCCGTGGCTAAAACAAGTAAAAGGTACTCGTTGGTCGTTGTTATTAGGCCTGTTGCTGGCCTTGGCAACGGCACTGTTCGGAATTGGTCTGTTGTCGCTTTCAGGGTGGTTTATCACTGCGGCGGCGCTGTATGTGGCCTTTGATATTTATTCGCCCGGTGCGGGGATTCGGTTCTTTGCGATAGCACGCACCGTCAGTCGCTACGTTGAGCGGTTGGTTAATCATGATGTCGTGCTTGCCTTGCAGGCTCGCTGGCGAGTGGCTCTATTTAAACGCCTGCAGGCACAGCCGCTGGGTCGTTTATTAAGATTGCGTGTGGCGGATGCGGTGCAGCAATTGACTCGTAATTTGGATGCGCTGGATAACCTGTTGTTACGGCTGCTGCTACCGGGGCTCGTGTTTACCATCGCCTCATTGTTGCTGGCGTTGTTCTGGAGCTTTTATAACCCGGTGTTAGCCGTGCTCGCCATTGGCGGCTGGCTCGCGGTATTGCTGTTTAGTGTGCGCTTAGCCGCAACAACGCGAACGTTGGCGGTACAACAGCTGCGCGTTGCAGAGCGTTTACGGCGCAGTGCCATGAATACCACAGAGTCCATAACCGAGCTTATGGCCTGGAACGTTTACCCGGACTATGAGCAGGCGTTATTGCAACAGGCTGATAGACAAGAGCGGCTTGATAATCGGCAGTTGTTACTGCAGCACCGGTGCCTGTATAAGGTCGAAATTTTTGCGCAGTTGCTGTTTTTACTGGTACTGGGCTTGGTTATTACTGAGTTCGAGCAAGGGCAGCTTATGAGTGCGGAGGTGATTATGTTGTTGCTCTCGGCATTCGCATGGCAGGAGCTGGCAACCGAGTTACCGACACAATGGGGTGGTTACGGAAAAACCTTAGCAGCGGCTAAGCGCTTGCTCAGGTTTGCCGGGCAAAATGAGCCGGAGCCGGCAACGGATGCAGCGCATTCCGGGGGCAACAAGTTTGCTCTGATACTGGAGCAGGTTCGTGTAATGCAGGCTGGACGGATGGTGGTAGACAATGTGTCGGCACACCTGCAAGCAGGCAAGGTGCATTGGATACAGGGGGCATCCGGTATCGGTAAAACCACGCTCGCCGAAGCCATTATGGGCTGGCGACCGCTGCATAGCGGCTCAGTTAGCCTACGACCGGCGGCCAGTACCGATGCGCACGTTGGCTACCTTACCCAGCAAAGCGAAATGTTTGATGACACCTTGCGCGCCAATCTGAACCCGTCCCGGCAACGCCTGAGCGATCAGGATTACTGGCAGGTCTTAAAGCTGCTGGAGCTGGATAGTCTGATCAGCAGCTTACCGTTAGCGTTAGATACGTTGGTTGGAAGCCGCGGAGTTATGTTTTCCGGAGGACAACGGCGGCGACTGGCGCTGGCGCGGGTGTTGCTCCAGAATCGGCCGATTCTACTGCTTGATGAACCCTTTGCCGGACTTGAACGACCGTTGGCGAAACGTCTGTTAGAGCGCTTAGTGAAAGCCTATCCCGATAAAACCTGGCTTATCATTAGCCACATTGGGCCGCAACAACTGAATAGCCCGAACGTGCCTGATGGGGAACGAATTCAGTTAGCATCTTACTAAAAAAAGCGGCGACTACCGGAGAGAGTGAGTAGCCGCCGCTGGGTTGGGAAAGCGTTATTTCTTTTCTTCGAAGTTACAAGCGTCAGGCGCGCCTTGAGGCTCAGGGCGATGACTTAAGTGTTTGGGTTTTGCCAACCACTCTTTTCCTTTTAACATGACGTCCCAATAGAGCCATGGCAACATTTTTTCTTTTAACAACCAAGCCAGCCTCGAGGGTTTGGTGCCGTCAACGAGCCAGGCTGGGAAGGTAGGTTGTAACTTGCCGCCATAACCAAATTCAGCTAATACGATTTTGCCGCGCTCTACTGTGAGAGGGCAAGAACCATAGCCTTCGTAAACCGCCATTGCCGGTTTACCGGCAAGTGTTGATAACACGTTTTCAGCCACAACCGGCGCTTGTTTTCGAACCGCAGCCGCCGTTTTCGCATTGGGTGCATTTGCCACGTCACCAACGGCATAAACGTTGCCATAATGTTTGTGTTGTAATGTTTCGGGACTGACGTCCACCCAGCCCGATTGATCCGCCAACGGACTGTGCGAGATAACATCCGGAGCCTTTTGTGGTGGGCATACATGCAACATATCGAATGATTTCTCTACGTTGGTGATATTACCGTCGTTGTCCGTTACGGCAAAGGTTGCTTTTCGATTGGGGCCGTCAACGGCAATCAGATTATGCTGAAAGCGTAATTGAATACCATAGTCGTCGACATATTTCTGTAGCGAAGGGACGTACTCTTTGACACCAAATAGCGCGGCACCGGCGGTACAAAATTCAACATTAATGTCGTTCAAGCGTCCGCTGCGTCGCCAGTCATCACAGGATAAATACATTGCCTTTTGTGGCGCCCCGGCACATTTGATTGGCATCGGAGGCTGAGTAAAGATGGCGTTGCCCTTGCGTGTTGCCTGCACCAGTTTCCAGGTATATGGGGCAAGATCAAAACGATAATTTGAGGTCACACCGTGCTGTCCGAGGCTTTCTTTTAACCCGGGAATGGCTTCCCAGTCCAACTTCAGCCCCGTAGCCACGACCAAGCTTTGATAAGCGAGCTGATCGCCATTTTCTAACACGATACGCTGTTGGTCGGGCCTAAATTCGCTGACCGCGGTTTGATACCATTTTGCGGCTTTGGGCATGACATCGTGCATTTTTCGCTTGGTCTGCTCGCGCTCGAATACTCCGCCGCCAACTAACGTCCAACCGGGTTGGTAGAAATGCGCGTCTGCGGGTTCCACAATAGCGATATCTGTTTGTGGTTGGCGCTGCAGGATGCTTGCGGCAACCGCTTGTCCTCCTGCGCCACCGCCGACAATAACCACCGTGTGTTTATTGATGGAATAATTGCCGGGCTTATCACTCTCGACGAGCGAAGATTGCGCAAAGCGTTGCTGTAACCGTGCTTGTTGACCTGAAAGATCATAGCCAGCCTGTTGAGCTGTATCGAGTAACGCTTGCGGTGCTAAATGACCTGCTTCTGCTAGTGCCCACAAGGTGCACGAGCGGGTACCGGTGCGGCAATAGGCAAGTACCGGGCCTTTCACCTTAGCCATCAGTTCAGCAAACGCACGGATATCATGGTCGGTAATGTTGCCGGAAATGACCGGTAGGTATTCAAAGGCGATGCCATTTTTTTGCGCAGCTTGTCCGATTTTATCGGCATTTACCTGGTCTTCGCCCTCGTTGTCCGGGCGGTTACAAATAATGGTTTTGAATCCGTGAGAAGCCGCGACCCCAACGTCCTCAATTGAAATTTGGGGAGACACACTGATAAAGGGACTGAGTTTACGAAGTTCCATGCTTGCCTCGACTAAAATAGGTTCAACGGAATTTTGAGATAACGCTGTTGGTTATCCTCTGCCGGTGGTAGTTGACCGGCTCGCATATTGACCTGAACCGAGGGCAAGATCAGCCGGGGCATATCTAATGTCGCATCGCGTTCGGTGCGCATTTTTACAAACTCCTCTTCGGTTTTGCCGCCACCGACATGGATGTTGTGTTGCTTTTCTTCCGCGACCGTTGTCTCAAAAGCATACTCATCCCGGTTCGGCGCTTTGTAATCGTGACACATAAACAAGCGTGTTTGGTCGGGCAATGAAAACACTTTTTGAATGGAACGATAGAGCGTGCGAGCGTCGCCTCCGGGGAAGTCACAACGTGCGGTGCCGAAGTCCGGCATAAACAGGGTGTCGCCGACAAAGGCTGCGTCACCAATGACATAGGTTAAACACGCTGGAGTATGGCCGGGGGTGTGCATTACACGGGCTTCAATATGGCCAATAGTAAAGGTATCACCGTCGGCAAAAAGGCGGTCGAATTGACTACCGTCACGAGCAAACTCGGTACCCGCATTAAAGGCTTTGCCAAAGGTTTCCTGGACGGTCTTAATGTGTTCACCTATACCTAACTTAGCGCCTGTCTTTTCTTGTAAAAACGGTGCTGCAGACAGGTGGTCAGCATGAACATGAGTTTCCAGAATCCAGTCAACGGTAAGTTGATGATCCTGGATAAACTGTAAAATGGCCTCAGCCGACGTCGTGTTAGTGCGACCAGCGGCATAGTCAAAGTCCAGTACCGAGTCGACGATAGCACAGTGCTTCGAATCTGGATCCTGTACGACATAACTGTATGTGTTGGTTGGTTCATCGAAAAAATGCGTAACGATGGGCTTGCTGATACCTGCTGACATAATTCACACCTCATAATATACATTTTCTTTATATATCTAAAAGCAATAAGCATATAACTATGGGTAGAACATACTCTGATTTTGGCAAGGGATCAAATAGCAATAGAGTATAACTAAAGTGTCTATTAGAACGAAACATTTCATCGTATAAATCGATTACTGTAATCGGGGCAGATCAGAGCGGTATCACTTGCGATAAAAACATTATGTTATATGCTTATAACCACATTGATGGTTGCAAATGGCAATAACGGCCAGGAGGTCAAAGATGACAAGCATTATTCGAAAAAGCCCTTCCACAGGTCCGCAGTCGCCGGACGTTTGGGGAATTTATGAGGCTGATACAGGATCAGTGCAGTACATTGTTGCTGACCCAGCAACGAAGAAAGCCGCCTTGGTTGATGTTGTGCAAAACTTTGACCCACGTAGCGCAAGATGCTCGTTTGAGAGCGCCGACGAGGTTTTGCAATTAGCACACGATAACGGACTCACGATTGAATGGGTGTTGGATACGCACCCGCACGCTGATCACTTGATGGCGTCCAACTATCTCAAAGATAAGACGGGCGCGCCCAACGCGATTGGTGAGAAAACCTTTGAAATTGCAAAGCTATGGAGTGATTACTATAACGTACCGGGTTTATTTGAGCCGACAAAAGATTTTGACTATCTGTTTAGTGAAGGCGATACCTTCAAAATTGGTGAACTCGACGTCACTGTGTGGTTGTCACCGGGTCACACTTTGGGTTCGATAACTTACCTTGTCGGCGATGCCGCGTTTGTGCACGACACCTTTATGTACCCGGACAGCGGTACCTCTCGAGCGGATTTCCCGGGAGGTTCATCTAAGGATTTGTGGAGTTCGTTACAACGTATTTTGAGTTTACCGGATGATACCCGGCTGTTTGTGGGTCACGACTATGGCAAAGAAGGTCGGGAAGCGCAATGGGAAGCCACGGTGGCGCAGCATAGACAAAGCAATATTCATTTGTCCGGTGGTGTTAGCGAGCAGCAGTATCGCTCAGTTCGTGATGAACGTGATGCAACTCTGGCACTACCCGACAGAATGTTACATGCACTGCAGGTGAATTTGCGTGCAGGGCAGTTACCCCCGGCCGAGAATGACGGAGAGCATTACTTCAAAATTCCGGCTAATAAGTTTTAATCACAGAGAGGTATGAAAAATGAGCTTACGTATTGGTACTATTGCACCCAACTTTAACATCGAGACAACAACCGGCACCATCGACTTTCATGAATGGGCAAAAGGTTCGTGGACGTTCTTTTTCAGTCATCCGGCGGATTATACCCCGGTGTGTACGACCGAAATGGGGCGCACCGCGCAACTCGCTCCGGAGTTTGCTAAGCGTAACGTTAAACCTCTGGGACTTTCTACAGATACCGTAGAAGAGCATCTAGGCTGGATTAAAGATGTTAATGAAACGCAAAACACGGTTCTTGAGTTTCCTATTGTCGCGGACAAAGACAAGAAAGTGGCTGAATTGTACGACATGATCCACCCGGATGAAGACGACAACGCAGCGATTCGTTCGGTCTATATTATCGATCCGGATCTAAAAATTCGCTTGACCATGACGTATCCAATGACCGTCGGTCGGAACTTTGACGAAATCTTGCGTGTTATTGATGCACTGCAAACGACCGACAAGCAGGAAGTTGCGTGCCCAGCGGACTGGACTCCGGGTAAGCCGGTGATCATTCGTCCTAGCTTATCGGACGACGATGCCAAAGTTAAGTTTCCACAAGGCTGGAAAACACTGCGTCCTTACTTGCGTCTGACTGACCTCAAATAAATCGCGTTACTTGCAGTACAGGGTCGCGCTGACTGACGTCAGTGCGGCCTTTTTTATCGCTTTCATTTAATGAAAAAATAAATTAAAATAGTTATAACGATATTCAATTAAGGAATATGAGGTAACCATGTTGCTTGCCATTCTCGGTGCTTTGATCATTGGTCTTTCGCTTGGACTGTTCGGTTCCGGGGGATCAATCCTGACGGTACCGGTGTTAATGTACTTGGTTGATATGCCGGCTGATGTATCGATTGCTTCGTCGTTGCTCATTGTGGCTGGTATCAGTTTGTTTGGCTCGATTTCATACATTCGTCGTAAAACCGTCAGTTGGAAGCACTTCTGGGCCTTTGGGTTACCCGGTATGGCCGGCACGTATGGCGGTGCCTGGCTGGGAACTCTGGTGGACAGTCGTTGGCAACTGCTGGTGTTCTCATTACTGATGATTGTGGCGGCGGTATTAATGTGGCGAAGTAAGCCGAGAGCTCCCGATCATGTCACCGCGATGAATTATCCCAAAGTGACCCTCGAGGGGCTTGTTGTCGGTGTTATCACCGGATTTGTCGGCGTTGGTGGTGGCTTCCTGATTGTCCCCGCGCTGGTGCTGTTGGCCGGATTGGCGATGCCGGTTGCCATTGGTACCAGCTTGTTGATCATTGTCATTAAGTCATTGGCGGGCTTTATAAAGTATTACGCGGTCATGGCGTCCCAGAACGTTGAATTTGACTGGTTGGTGATTGGCTTAATGATTGCCGGGGGTGTTTTTGGGACGGTATTTGGCAGCAAAATTGGGCGGGCATTACCCAAAGAAAAACTGCAAAAAGGTTTTGCAGTTTTCCTGGTTGCCATGGGCATTTTTGTTATCGCGAAATCTGTGCTTTAAAAGTCATCCGCACTGTGCCGCTCGCGTAACTGCTGGTGTTCATCGCCCCAGACTTTATTCACCCGGCGGCCGCGTTTAACCGCTGGGCGTTCGTTAATACGGTTGGCCCAGGCAACGACATGTTTGTAGGTATGGGTCTGTAAAAACTCGGCGGCCTCGTACACTTCGTTCAGAACCAGCGCGCCGTACCATGGGAAAATGGCCATATCGGCAATGGTGTAGTCATCTCCGGCGATGAATTCGTGCTGAGCGAGTTGTTTGTCGAGTACGTCAAGCTGTCGTTTGACTTCCATGGTGTAGCGATTGATTGGGTACTCCAGTTTTTCCGGTGCGTAGGCGTAGAAGTGACCGAAGCCGCCACCAAGCATAGGGGCGCTGCCCATTTGCCAGAAGAGCCAATTTAAGCACTCGGTACGTTTGGCCGGCTCTGATGGTAAGAAGTGGCCAAATTTTTCGGCCAGGTAAAGCAAGATTGAGCCAGACTCAAAAACGCGGGTGGCCGGCTTCGTGGAAACGTCCAGTAACGCCGGGATTTTTGAGTTTGGATTGACTTCGACAAAGCCGCTGCTGAACTGTTCGCCTTCCATGATATCGACGATGAACGCATCGTATTCTGCATCGCTAATACCAAGTTCGAGTAGCTCTTCGAACAGGATGGTAACTTTCTGGCCGTTAGGCGTTGCCAGGGAATAGAGCTGATGCGGATGTTTGCCAACGGGTAACGCCTTATCATGAGTTGCGCCCGCCGTTGGGCGGTTGATAGTGGCAAACTTACCACCGTTGGCCTGATCCGGTTGCCATACCTTGGGTGGCTGATAGTTATCGGCAGACATAAAACCTCCTGTCGTATTAAGTGACCGTCTGGCGTTGTGCCCAACGGGGTTGCAGGTAATCCTTTGATTCAATCACCTGTTGTACCAGCTCAACGGCCTTCCAGACATCATCGAAACTGTTGTACAAAGGGGCAAAGCCAAAGCGAATGAAGTTAGGCGCTCGGAAATCCGCCACCACTCCGCGGGCAATCAATGCCTGACATAATTCGTAAGCGTAATCGAACGCGTAGCTGAGTTGACTACCGCGCTCGTTGGCGGACAACGGTGACAACAATGTCAGCGTCTTGGTGAGTCCTGTTTGTTCGATTAACTCATGAAACACTTGGGTGAGTTGCATACTTTTGGTACGCACTTGTTCCATATCAAGATCGCTAAATAACTCCAGTGAGGCGTCGACTGCGGCCATCGATATCACCGATGGCGTGCCGGCGAGAAATTGTTTAATGCCTTGGTCTGGTGTGTAGTCGGCAGCGAAAGCGAAAGGATTGCTGTGACCAAACCAACCGGCGACAGGTTGTTGTAAGTTACCCAGTAAGTCGCTGCGAACATACAAAAACGCCGGTGCGCCCGGACCGCCGTTGAGGTACTTGTAGGTACAGCCGACGGCCATATCGACCCGCCATTGATTGAGGTGAATAGGCATTACTCCGGCACTGTGCGCCAAATCGACCAAAATTAATGCGCCGTGCTGATGGGCCTTTTGGGCTAACGCAGCAATATCCAGTCGCTTGCCGCTGCGGAAGTTAACTTCGGTAACCATCACCACGGCGGTTTGGTCGTCGATGGCATGCATCAGCTCATCTTCCGCAACATCGACAAATTGGCAGCGCTCACTGCCGAGCAAAGTCTCCAGCCCTTGAGCGATGTATAAATCGGTGGGGAAATTATCGTGACTGGAAACGATACGGTTGCGAACGTGAGTGCCATTAAAGGTGATGGCGGCAGCCAGTAATTTGAACAAATTTACCGAGATAGAATCACAACACACCACTTCCTCAGCGTTAGCGCCAATCAATGGCGCAATTTTGGCCCCGACGCGCTGTGGCAGTGTGACCCATTGATGTTTGTTCCAACTGCTAATGAGGTCTTGTCCCCATTGCTGTCGGGTGGTTTCCTCCATCCGTTCGGATACTCGTTTGGGCAGCGCACCCAGTGAGTTTCCATCAAGGTAAATAACCTCGTCAGGCAAAGCAAATTGGGCCTTGTAGCTCGTCAGTGGATCGTTCTGATCGAGCGTTTTAATATCGTCGACAACTATCATCAGTGGTGTTCCTGCAGGATATCCAGAAGCTGTTTAAACGCCGGGGTTTGAGGGTGTAACCAGTCAAAATGACCGGCATCCGGCAGTACGTTCGGCTGGGCATCCTTGAGTTTGTGTGCGTATCGGTAATGTACAATCGCGTCGTTATCACCCTGCAGTAACAGGGTGTTGGGATGTGCCTGTTTGGTTGACGGGTTGGCCGCTGCGTAGGCGTCCGGTAGCTGCTCGGCGGTGCCTCCCATAAAGTCGACAGTAACGCGTTCGCAGCTGTTATCGCCCGTTGCGTACTCACGGATATCGGTGATGGCTGCCAAACCGATAACGGCGTCAATCTGGTTACGGTAATCCGACTCAGCGCCCAGTAATAATGCCAAATGGCCGCCGGCAGAGTGGCCTGCGACAATTAATGGGCGATTGCTGTCGCGTTGTTCTAACCATTGTGCGAAGCCTTGGCGAATATCGTCATAGGTTTGTGGCCAGCCGCCACCGGTTGCTCCGGTACGCCGATACTCAATGGCAAACACCTGATGCCCTTGTTGTTGCAGAGCGCTGGCAAAAGCGCGAGCATGCTGCACATCATACTGAGACAGCCAGCAACCGCCGTGAATAAAGAAGACATCGGTATAGGCGTTTTCGTTCAGCCACACGTCAATGCGTTGCTGCGCGGATTGGCCATAACTTAGTGTGCTATCCGGTTCCTGACTAGGGTGTGCCAAAACCTCGGCAAAGCTGACGTTTTGCTGGGCGTTGACCGCCGTCGAGCCGAGCGCCATCGCCGCCCAGAATATCGTATTACGTAACTTGTGCATGGTCGTTATCGGTTAGTTGCAATAGGTAAACTATACAAGTAACCACTTTATCGCTCAATCCCGGAGCCACTCAATGCCGCAATTGAAGCACGAATATCCTGGCCGCTGGTCTCCTGGAACACGTGTAAATCAAAGCGGGATAACACAGCATACAAGTGGTCAAATAAATCCGACTGAATGCCTTCATAGACCTCCCAACGGATATCATTGGTAAAACAATAGACTTCCAGCGGTAGCCCCTGAGGTGTCGGGCTTAGCTGGCGCACCATCAGCGTCATACCTTGATGGATCTTGGGATGGTGTTTCAGGTAATTGAGGACATAGGCTCGAAAGGTCCCGATGTTGGTTAACTGACGCGTGTTCATGGGATCTTTGCCTTGCGCGATCAGCGCTCGGTTCCAGTCGTCAATTTCAGCCTGTTTTGAGTCCAGGTAATCACCTAACAACGACAGTTTTTTCAGTGATTGTATTTGCGCTTCGGAAAGAAAATCGATACTGGTTTGATCGATAAACAGCGAACGCTTAATGCGGCGCCCGCCACTGTCCTGCATGCCGCGCCAGTTTTTAAAAGAATCTGAAATCAGGCGCTTGGTGGGAATGGTGGTGATGGTTTTGTCCCAGTTTTGTACCCGCACCGTATGCAATGCCATATCGATGACTTCGCCATCGGCATTAAGTTGTGGCATTTCGATCCAGTCGCCGACTCGGATCATGTCATTGGAAGAAAGCTGAATGCTGGCGACAAAAGACAAAATGGTATCTTGAAACACCAACAGCGTGACGGCACCCATGGCACCAATACCGGAGAGCAGAATAACGGGTGACTTATCGATGAGGGCCGCGATGATCAGTACCGCTGCGATAACGTAGACGACGATCTGCGCAATCTGCAAATAGCCTTTAATCGGCTTAAGGTGTGAGTCGGGGCGACGCATGTAAATTTCATTAGCACTGGTCATGGCCGCACTAAAGGCTCGTGCTAACGTCAGCACAATGTAGGCAATGGCGACGTTGCGAATAATGCTGACCAGAGTGTCGGGTATGTCCGGCACATAAGCGATGCCGGCTGATAACACCAGTGCCGGCACCACCTGAGCGATTCGACCGACAATTAACTTAAGTCCTACACTGGGGTCACTGCCCAGTTCGGTACGAGACAACAGCCGGGCGATGCCGCGCAGTAAAATGTGCTTAGTGACTAATTGTGAAAACCACACCGCTACGATAAGGATCGTCAGTGCGGTGGCGGTGTAGGCCCAGTTATGTTGATTGGCCCAGTCAGTAAACCATTGCGGATAATTCATCGTTGTTGCTCAACCGCCTTTTTCAGATCTTGGCGCAAACCTAGCATAAAAACGACTTCGGCCACGACAAACAAAGGACCAATAGCTAAGCCCATAATGTCGTCCACAAACGCCGGTTTACGACCTTCAAAGTAGTGGCCGATAAACTGAAATACCCAACCTACGACAAACAGGCCAATGCCCCAGGCCAGCCATGCTGTTGTGCTGAGTGCGGCTATGTCGCGGCCTAGGCTAAGGCATAGCCACAGCAGTACGGTCATTAACAGGCCTAGCTTGATATCCAGGCGGATATAAAAAATGACGGCTGCAAAAACAACCAAATTGGCCGGTGTCAGCAGTAAATAGGCAACGGCAAATTCGGGGCGGCTAAGCAGTGTAATTAGCGCGACAACAATCATCGGAATGCCGATAAGATGCGTCAATACATTGCGGCGGTCACGGTGATAGTCGCCGTATTGGGCAAGGTGTTCAGCAACGGTTTTGCTGCTCATGAGGTTTGCTCCATGCGGTTCGGGATAGCGTTGTGTAAAGATTGCAACGTCCTGTGTTATGTGTCAATTATTGCACCTCAGTCGACCAAGGTCTAAGTTTACTTTTGTGTTTTTTAGCGCACATTGTGTATCGGAGCATAACGTATGTTGGTCTGGGAGTAGGTCGGGTGAATAACGCGTTAATTGCATGGATCGTAGGTATTGCCGCACTAGCCGTGTCGTTAGTACAGCTGTTGTGGTTGAATCATCTGATGGTAACGGTGGTACTGCTGCCGTTGCTCTTTTTAGTGGTCGGCTGGACGAGTTTTTGGTGTGCACGAAAGACATCATCGATACCCATGACGACGGCAACAGAACCTGCACTGGACGAACAAACCGCGACCTTACAGCATGTCACTGAAAATGCCGGCAGTAATGCGATAGCAACGGCAGAGCTCAGTTATGCGATAAGTGACTTAAATCGTGTCATCGGAGCAACCATCCAACGGCTTGAGTCGACGGCTGAGGATTCGGACAAGGTCAAGCAACAAGCGGCCGAAATAAAAGTGACCACAGAAGATGTGGCAGCGAATACAGAACAGACCAAGTCGATTAGCGAGCAGGGCAAGGTCGCCATCGATCAGCTTGTAGCCGGTATTGCCCGTATCGTCGAGCAAAACAGGGCTGCGGCAGATACCCTGAATCAACTGCAGACGACCGCTGATGAGATCGTAAAAGTCACCGATGTGATTGATGGAATTGCCGACCAGACCAACTTACTGGCGCTTAATGCGTCCATTGAATCGGCTCGTGCAGGCGAACACGGACGTGGTTTCGCGGTCGTTGCTGATGAGGTGCGACAACTGGCAGGCAGGACCTCAAAAGCCACCATAGAAGTAACCGATTTAGTGGGCTCTATCCGGGAACGCATTGCGCATGCCGTGAGTAGCATCCATACACTTTCTGACGATGTCGATGAGCAGGCGCAAAGCAGTAATGGCTTATCAGAGCAGTTGCAAACCCTAGCGCAACAATCGGCAAATGTAGCGGAGCAGGTCGAACGCATGGCCGAACTGTCGGTTAACAATCAGCAGTTAATGGACACCAATGCGCAGGATATTCGGCAAACGCTGGATGACCTGAGTGCACGTAAAGACAAGTTGGCTCAGGTTGAACTTAAGTCCAAGCAGTTGGAACAGCAATCCGAACAATTGTTTGCATTACTGGTCAGCGATACCGATGCAACGGAGCATGGTGAAATTTATCGGTTGGCCAGAGATACCGCTGATGCCATAGCGTCGCGACTGGAAGCGGCAGTGGAGCAGCACGAAATCAGTCTCGATGACCTGTTTGACCGGCGCTATCAGCCGGTGAAGGGTGTGGTGCCGGAGAAGTTCGATACGCGCGCTACCCAATTTCTCGATGCGGTGTTGCCGAAACTTCAGGAACCCTTACTGGAAAAGAACCCGGATATTGTTTATGCAATTGCGACCGATCCCAATGGTTACGTTGCCCGCCACAACGATCGCTTTAATCAGCCGTTAACCGGCGATGCGCAGAGGGATTTGGTCGGTAATCGTTCGCGCCGCTTATTCAACGATGCAACGGGATCTCGCTGCGGTGCACATACCGAGAAATTGCTTTTACAAACGTACAAGCGGGACACCGGCGAAGTGATGCATGACTTATCGGTTCCTATTTGGGTGAAAGGTAAACATTGGGGTGGTTTTCGGGTAGGCTATAGGCCAGCCTAAATCATTGTAGTAAGCCATATGCCTCACGATACCTCAGCAATTAATAAACAACGACAAGACTTGAGCCAGCACCAGTCGGTATGGTTGTTCGGTTATGGCTCGTTAATTTATAAAGTGGACTTCCCATTCGTGGAGCGCCGACCGGCCTACATCGAAGGCTGGAGCCGCCGCTTTTGGCAAGGCTCGCACGATCACCGTGGCACCCCCGAACGGCCGGGGCGAGTATTAACCTTAATTGAGACTCCCGGGGAGCGCTGTACGGGGATGGCCTACCGTGTCAGCCCAGATGTGTTTGAACATCTCGACCATCGCGAGAAGAACGGCTATTTACGGTTTTTCACGCCGCTGACTTTTGCCAATGGTGAACAGCAACAAGGACTGGTTTATATTGCGACAGAAGATAATGCGGCATTTTTGGGGCCAGCGGATGAAGCCGTAATCGCCAAGCATATTGCGGAGTCAGAGGGCCCGAGCGGGAAAAATTCGGAATACTTGTTAAAATTGGCAGACGGCTTGCGGGAGTTGGGCGTTATTGATCCTCACGTTGAGAAGATTCGCCATCACTTGTTGCCGTTACTTTCTTCATAGCATCATCGGTCGCAGACTTGTCCGCGACGGACCCAACACACAACCGGCAGTCGCCGTCAGCCGGTGCTGACGCCTCGACGTAACGTAATTTATGAGAGGCCCGTTGTCGGTTACTGGAAACCTGATAGACCCGGTCACGGGCTTTGTTATCGCTATTCATCGGTCGGACAATAGAGGTTATAAAGCAAATTCATGATTTTAATGGTTCGTTCGTCGGCCAATTTGTAGTGGATGTACTTACCTTCCCGGCGGGTGGTAACCAGTTCCTGTTGCCGTAAACGATTGAGATGCTGTGACAGCATTGGCTGGTGTAACTCCAACTGTTGCTCGATTTCGCCCACTGTGAACTCGCCCTGGCTCAGCAGACATAGAATGAGCAATCTATCGGGGTGCGACAGCAACTGCATGACACGTGCTGCCTGAGCGGATGACGCTCTCATTACTTCCGGGTTCATAATTTACGTAATCTCTTAAGGTACTGACTTATACTATGATCATGTTGAATCAATTCGAGGATGCTAGTCGAGTTCATTCAGCTCATCGACAGGTTTTGCGGGATGAATCAAATGGCCCTGCCATTTAAGACAGCCCATCTTTCGGATAAGTTCAAACTGCTCTTCGCTTTCCACGCCTTCCGCGACAACTTCGACGCCAGCGGCTCGTGCAAAGGTCATCATTGACTCGACGATACGTTGCGTCTTTTCACTGCTGACCAGATTGGCAATGAAGCGACGGTCGATTTTAATCTGGTCAATGGGATACTCGGCTAAATAGGTTAAGCTGGCAAAACCGGTACCAAAATCGTCAATGATGATGTCTAAGCCAAGTTCGGAAAGTGCTTTGATGGCGTTCTGCACTTGCAAGTCCGGCTCGTTCAAAACGGACTCTGACAGTTCAATGCCTAAGTGCGTGACCAGTCCCGGGTCACGGTCATAATGTTCTCTGAGCTTGTGAATCCAGGTCGAGGTTAATTGAGGCGCCGACAGGTTAATGGACACATAATTCAGCGGTGAGTTATTTGCGATCCACTTATTCAATTGCAGCACGACTTCATCCAGCACCCATAAACCGATGTCTGCCAGTTTCTCAGCCTCTTCCGCATGGTGTAAAAACAGCGCCGGACTTAATAATCCGAACTCCGGATGGTTCCAGCGTAACAAGGCCTCGGCACCAATAATGTTTTTGGCGTCATTGAAGATCGGCTGATAGTAAACTTCCAGCTCCTGGTGCAAGGTCGTGGACTTGATGTCTTCGGCCAACTGTAAATGGAAATGTGATGGCTGTGCGCTTTGCGGCTGGCTACCAGCAGAAATGGTTGTACCTTCTGTACGAGATCGGATCATCGCTGAACGCGCCTGCGCTAGCAACTGATCGCTGTCATAGCCATCTAACGGATAGATACTGGAGCCAGAGCTACAGGTTAAATAAAACTGAGCGTTGTTATCGATGATAAATTTATCACGAAAGACCCGGAGAATGTTGTCCGTGATAACCTGTATGTCAATGTATTCGGTGATGTTGTTGATCAGCACAACAAACTCGTCACCGCCGGCGGCATAGAGCTTACTTCCAAAGGGCAAGGCGGCTTTGATCCGCTTAGCGACCCGCTGTAAGGTCTTATCACCAACGAGCGAGCCATACCGATGATTGATGTGATGAAACTGGTTGATGTTCACCGTTATCAGCGCGGCCAGGCGATCCTCGGGCAACTCATCAATCAACGACTTGAAATGTAAGTGCAGGCTGCGCAGGTTAGGCAGGCCACTGAGCTCGTCAAAAAAGGCGGCGTTATGCAGCGCTTGACGTTGCTGCTCGACCAACGAAATATCCGCTAGACAGGCAATAACCTGCTCGTTGCGGGGGCAAGGGCGGATCAGTAATTGCGCTTTAAAGCGCGACTGGTCAGGGCGTCTGCCAATCACCTCAATGGCTTCGTTGGTTGGAAAGTGACCACCGCTAATGTTGTCACTGATTGGCGTCAGGATATCTTCCAGGCGCAGATTCTGAGCTTCCTCCGCGGATAGCCCGATAATTGACGCAAAGATATCGTCGACGACGTTCAGTTTGCGATGTTCTGTTAACTCTGCCAGGCCCACTTTTACGTGATGCATGGCATCGGTGTACAGGCTGTCATCGGGAACGCTAAAATCATTTGAAATATTAATCCATGAGCCGCGAATACGTTTGCCGGAAGGATCGTCGTGGCGCAATTGATCGCGTATCCAGATGTAATGGCCATCGGCGTGGCGGAAGCGGTACTCGTAGACAAATTCGGGCTCATCAAGCCCACGCAGCGCTTTTTTGACGACGCTGGATCGATCAGCCGGATGCAGATTGTTGTACCACCAGTTGACACTTTTTATTTCGTCAAGCGAATAACCGAGCAACTTTTCGGCGTTCTGACTCACCCAGTGCACGCGAAAGTCGTTCTCTACCCGGCGCAGTTCGAAATGAATCGTAGCGCTATTGGCAAGGTATTCACTCAGAAGGTCAGTCGGCTTACGATATTGCTTAACAATGGCGCGGGTATAAAACCACAGGAACAACACCGACAGCGCTAAAACGACCCACGGCTGCGCGGCATCCAGTTGTCGCGCATTGGCTTCGGACAAACCGCCGAACTTAGAAACAGCGTACATACCCAGCTCGATCACCACCATCAGTACGACGTACATAATGACGCTGCGTATCGTTGCCCGCTGGTACCACTGCTTGCGCTTCATGCTGTTTTGGTTCATCGAATCCTTGCCCATGGAATATCGTCTTTGGATTGCGGCTTACTGAGAATTGATCCCTGTAGCTCTTCGCAACCAATTTGTCTTAATAATAACAGTTTACTGCGATCATCCACCCCGGTTGCTATGGTTTTTAAGCCCCGTGAACGCGCCATCTTGACCATCGACAATAAAGCACGTTTTTTATCGCTGTTAGAGGTGGCTTTTCTCACCAAATCTTCAGAGAGTTTTACCGCATCAACGGGCAGTACAAACAAAGACTGTATGGTTGATGCGCCTTCACCAAAATGATCCGCAATAACATTAACGCCAATACTACGAAGTTTCTCCAGGTATCGTTTCGCTTTGTCGGATATTCGCATCAGTGCTTTTTCACTGACCTCCAAACTGAAGTCCCGCGCCGGGAATTTTGAATCCTGTAATTCTCGGGCAACGACGTTTAACACACCCGGTTCGATTACGTCGTTTAAGGTAATGTGCAATGAAACGCGCACCACAAATTCGTTTTTGTGCCAGTAGCGGATATCTTCAAAGGCTTTTTTGACCATCCAGCAGGTAAACTGTTCTGTCAAAGCCGCTTCTTCAATTAACGGCCTAAAGTCGTCCGGACTCATATCTCCGCGTTTAGGGTCAGTCCACTTCACGACGACCTCGAGCACCGAGAAGTAACCGGTATTGGCGTTTAAGCGGGGTTGATAGTATAGCTTGATGTCGTTCCGCTCAATGGCATCCGTGAGTTGACGCGAGAAAGAGGCGTCTGAAATTGAATTGATGGCGTCGTCATCCTCTAAAAACGAGAACGATTTCTTTTGTTCACGGGCTTCGAACGCGTGGTGCTGTGCCTGTTCAACCACTTCCTCGGCACGTTCTTTAATGTTTCCTTTATTGGTACGTAGTACACCTGTTGCGCTGTCAAGATTGTAAGAAACCCCGTCAATGACGATAGGACGCTGCAACAGTTTCTTTAATTTTTCTTCAAGCTCCTGGTGGCTTTGTTTGGTGTCGGTACTGACACCAACCAGTTCGTTTTGTGAGGTCTGGCCGATATGCGCCGAGTCACCAATCATCTTTTTTAGCTGCTCGGCCAACTGGCGCATTAATTTTTCGGTGCGCTCGGTACCAATTTGATGCTGGATGCGCTCAAGGTTCTGCAGTTTAAAGTTGAAAATATCAACCAGATCATTGGCATTGCCGCCCTCGTCAGCACCGATTTGCTTAAGCTGTTCGACAAAAGCGGCCATATTGGGCAGTTCAGTGCCTTGATAGGTGTGCTTGGCTTTTTTCTCCATCGCCACCAACTCGCGAACTGAATTAGCAATCAGTCCGGCAATGGTCGGCAACAGCGTTAAAATTAACAGCCTGACCAGCCAGCCAACCCCAATTTCGGAGTCAGCAATGGCGTCGTCCGGCAGTGACAAAGGACTCAGCGCAAGCCCACAGACGAAGCCCCCCAAAGCGCCAATACGGGGGCCCAACAATAAACCGGCAAAAAACAGCGGTAAGTAGATAAAGTGTTCGTAAACACTCGGCAGCCCCCCGGTAACATCAATCACTTTAATAATGGCGGCAATAAAAATAGCCAACACAAATCCGAAAAATACCTGTTTCTCGGCATTAAGCTTGGTAAAGTCAGCAAGACTCTCACGGCACCAGGCCGCAAAGCTGTATGGGTCGTCTATTTTTGCCATTATTGCGTCTTGAGTTGTTAGCTGCCGCTGTTTATTGTTATTTAGTTGTGCACACAGAGTGAGAAGTAAACTACTCTGTGTCAAGCATTTAGAATAATAACGTACGTTTTAAAGGAAACTTTAATGAAAGACAAGCTGGAAACGCGATCATTTCTTCTTCTGTTGCTGCTCGTCAGCGTCGCTTTCCTATGGGTGTTAAAACCCTTTTGGATGTCGATTTTCTGGGCTTGCGCGGTGGCGGTGATTTTTTACCCGTTACAACGCAAGTTACAGCAGAGCTTAGGTGATAAACCGAACCGAAATGCGCTGTTAACCTTAACCATCGCGGTCGTGATTGTAGTGATTCCGGTGCTCGGTATTGCCTACTCGTTTATCCAGGAAGGCGTACAGTTTTATCAGAAGGTTGATTCCGGCGAAATCCGCCCCGGTGAGTTTTTGCAGCAAATTGAAACCGCCTTTCCATTTATTCCCGATTTGCTCGAGACGCTCGGTATCGAAATGGATAACTTGCGCCAGAAAATTTCAGAGTTTGCGGTTACCGCGAGTCGCACACTCGCTGAGCAAGCTCTGACGGTAGGGCAAAACACCTTTAGCTTTGTCGTCGGTGTTGCGCTGATGGTATATCTGGTTTTCTTTTTACTGCGCGATGGGCATTTGCTGATTAACCTGATGGTGCGGGCTTTGCCGCTCGGCGACCAGCGCGAGCGAGAGCTATTCGGTAAGTTCGCAGAAGTCACCCGAGCTACCGTTAAAGGCAACATTGTCGTGGCGATGGTTCAGGGGGCGTTGGGCGGTATTATCTTTGCTATTCTTGGCATTCCTGGAGCACTGCTCTGGGGCGTAGTCATGGCCTTTTTATCCCTGATACCAGCGGTTGGAGCTGGTATTGTCTGGTTACCGGTTGCGGTTTATTTGCTCGCGACCGGAAGCATTTGGGAAGGTCTTGTGTTGATCGCCTTTGGAGCGATAGTTATCGGCCTGGCGGATAATATTTTGCGACCCCTGTTGGTTGGTCGTGATACCAAGTTGCCGGATTACATCGTGTTGTTCTCAACCTTGGGTGGGCTGGCCCTGTTTGGTATTACCGGGTTTGTTATCGGGCCGCTGGTAGCAGCCCTGTTTATGGCGTTCTGGAATATTTTCATGCGCGAATTCAATATCGACTGATTTCTAATAGAAGGGCCGCTGGTAGCCGCCTTCGAGCCCTTCTCGTGACAGCACCCATTGCCAGAGTTGTATGTCGCGGGCACGAAACGCACCGGCGCAGGACAACAAATAATATTTCCACATGCGATAAAACGAACGGTCAAAGCCCGACTTCAATTCTGGCCAGGCGTGATCAAAATTGGCAAACCAAGCCATCAGCGTCTTATCGTAATCGGCACCAAAATTATGCAGATCTTCGCAGACAAAACGTTCTTCCAATGCCGAACCAATTTGTGAAATTGAGGGGATCTCGCCGTTAGGGAAAATATAACGGCTGATCCAGGGATCAGCGGCTGTATCCGAAACGTTTTTGCCAATGGTATGCAACAGAAACAAGCCGTTATCGGTTAAGCAACGTCTGGCGACCGTCATGTAGTCGTCGTAGTTTTTCCGGCCGACGTGTTCGAACATGCCGAGGCTGATGATGCGGTCAAAGGACTCATCCAGGTCGCGGTAGTCCTGTAGGCGAAATTCAACCGGCAACCCCTCACAGCGCTTTTTACCCAGCGCGACCTGCTCTTTCGATATGGTCACGCCGACGCACTCAACGCCGTAGTTTTCTGCCGCATACTGCATGAAACTGCCCCAGCCACAGCCGATATCAAGCACTCTCATGCCGGGTTCCAGTCCCAGCTTTTGGCAGCTCAGTTCGAGCTTGTTGCGCTGTGCTTCATCGAGATTACTGGCATGGCGCCAGTAGCCGCAGGTGTACACCATCCGTTCATCGAGCATTTTTTGATACAGATGGTTACCAATATCATAATGATGTTGGCCGACCTCCCAGGCACGACGGCTATCCTGCAGATTAAACATACGTGCCTTCAGGGAGTGAAAGATAAGCCGAGCCGGGTTCACTTCATGCTGAATGCCGGAGCGCAGCAGACGATGGAAAAACTGATCCAGCGCCGGAGCATCCCAATGGCCTGCCATATAGGACTCGCCCAACCCTAAGTTTCCACGCGATAAGGCTTGATCAAACACACTGTCATCATGCACTTGCATATCCCACGCACGGTCGCCGTTAATACGAATGTCGGCACGGGACAGCAGTTCTTCGACGTACGCTTTTGACGTTGCCATAAGGTCCTCATTTTCTGCTCAACAGCTTTTTTTACGCTAACAGGATGCGCTTAAACTGGCAACGGATGGACCTCTTAACCGCGGTTACCTGGATGAAGCGCCACGTACAAACTCCGGGTAGGCATCGATACCACAGTCGACGGTATCGGCGCCCTGATATTCTTGTTCCGCACTTACCCGGATTCCTATCAGTTTATGCAAAAGCCACCAAATAACCAGGCTGGAGCCGAACATCCAGACAAAAATGGTTGCAGCGGCTGCCGCTTGCACCGCCAGGGATGCGCTGGTGTCACTGATCGGTACCATCAGTAAACCAAACAAACCACAAACCCCATGCACCGATAGGGCGCCAACGGGATCATCCAGTTTGAGCTTGTCGAGCGCGATGATGGATATCACCACCAGCACCCCGGCAATGGCACCAATCACAGCGGCCAATGGGGCTGAAGGACTGACCGGTTGCGCGGTAATCGCGACCAGACCGGCTAAGGCGCCGTTCAAAATCATGGTTAAGTCGGCTTTGCCGGACAGCCATTTTGTCATGACCAGCGCGCCAATGGTGCCCGCGGCAGCGGCGCTGTTGGTGTTAACAAAGACATTAGCAATGGCCTCGGCATCGGCGCTGCTGCTCAGTTTAAGTTGTGAGCCACCGTTAAAGCCAAACCAGCCAAACCATAGGATGAACGTTCCTAAAGCCGCCAATGGCATGTTGGCACCCGGCAGCGCCTGCGCTTTGCCGTCCTTGTATTTTCCCAGCCGCGGACCGAGGATCAGTACACCCGCAAGAGCGGCAGCGGCACCGGCCAGATGCACAATACCGGAGCCGGCAAAGTCGACAAAGCCCCACTGGTTGAGGAAACCGCCACCCCAGCTCCAGGCGCCCTGCACCGGATACAATACCGCCGACAAGATGATACTAAAGAGCAAAAAACTGACCAGCTTCATCCTTTCGGCCACCGCCCCTGAAATGATCGACAGTGCCGTGGCGACAAAAACGCTTTGGAAAAAGAAGTCGGCAGCGTCGGCATAATCGCTGGCGCCACCGTTGCCATACATCAGCGAATAGCCAATGATCAGGTAACAAAGACAGGCCAGCGCGTACAAGGTAATGTTTTTGGTGAGGATCTCGGTGGTGTTTTTCGCTCTGACTAAGCCTGCTTCGAGCATGGCAAAACCGGCCGCCATCCACATCACCAGTGCGCCTGAGATGAGTAAGTAAAAAGTATCTAACGCAAAAGCGAGCTGATTATCTGCTGACATGATGTGCTCCTTACAGTGCCTGTTGACCGGTTTCACCGGTGCGAATACGGGTGCAATGCGTGAGGTTCCAGACAAACACCTTGCCGTCACCGATATTACCGGTGTGGGCATGCTCAGTGATGGTCTCAATAACGCGCTCAAGCATATCGTCAGCAACCGCAAGCTCGACTCGAATCTTGGGCAGAAAATCTACGGTATACTCGGCGCCACGATAGAGTTCGGTGTGGCCCTTTTGGCGGCCAAAACCTCGGGCTTCGGATACCGTCATGCCGGCACAGCCAATATCGGCTAATGCGCGCCTGACATCATCGAGCTTAAAGGGCTTGATTAATGCAATGACCATTTTCATGGGGTTCTCCTAGCTGATTAACGGTTCGGCAGAAGTTCGGTTTCAATTGTCATGCCATAATGTAAGCAACTGAAAAGTAATGGTTTAATTTCCACAAGGAGACCTCTTGCCCCATCGCGGTGGTTGTTTTGGTGCAACTGCACGAGAAAAGTGCTTATGGCTTATAACGCAAAGTGAGTTGAACCATTAACGCACTGGCGGGATACTAGGAGTCATTGTTCACAGAGTTACTGAGGTACCTATGTTAGTAGGTCAACGTATGAGCGACTTGATCGGGCAAACCGATCTTTTGAGAATTCCGTCACTGTCTGCACTGAGTGGCAGTGATATTTATTTAAAATGTGAATTTCAGAATCCCGGCGGTTCGATAAAAGATCGCGCTGCGAAACAGCTGATTGAAGATGCCTTTGAGCGTGGTGAGCTGAAGCCGGGTATGACCGTGGTCGAAGGAACCGCCGGTAACACCGGTATCGGCTTAGCTTTGGTGGCTAAGTCTTATGGCTTAAAAATGCTGGCGGTCATGCCGAACGATCAAGCGCCGGAAAAGGAGCGTATGATCGCTCTGCATGGGGGCGAGCTAATGGCGGTTGACCCGGTGCCGTTTAAGAACCCCAATCATTTTTACCATACCGCACGGCGCATTGCAGAAGAGCGCAGCGACTGCTGGTGGGCTAACCAATTTGAAAATACCAGTAATGCGCGGGCGCACTATTTACATACCGGCCCGGAAATTTGGCAGCAGATGGAAGGTCGCATCGATACTTTTGTGTCGGTGGCGGGTACCGGCGGCACCCTTGGCGGTAATTCGAAGTTTTTTAAAGAACAGGATGCCAATATCGATGTCTGGTTGGCGGATCCGGATGGTTCTGGTATTTATCAGTTCCTGAAGTCAGGAGAATACGTGGCGAATGGTGGCTCAATGACCGAAGGGATCGGTATTATGCGGTTGGTGGACAATTTCCGTCAGGCCAGCATCGATCATGCGGTCAATTTGCCGGATCAGGACTTGGTAACGCTGTCACGCTATCTGCGTGAACAGGACGGTATTGTGCTGGGCAGTAGCTCGGCGTTAAACGTCGCAGCGGCGCTGGCTGCGGCTCTGCACAAAGGGCCAGGACAACGTATTGTTACCTTCGCCTGTGATTTAGGTGAGCGTTCGGCCAGCAAGCTTTATAACGAAGCCTATTTAAAAGGGCGTGGCCTTAATCCTGAGCCGGAGCCGATTGAACAATTGTGCGAGCGCTATGCGAATTTGGGCGACAACGTGCTGGCGAAAAAATGGTGTGGTCTTGAATGACCGCTTGGATGACGATATGCGTTTTATAACCAAAAACTATTCAGCGTTAACTGCAGCATGGCTGTTGGCGGTGGGGGCGGTGCAGGCACAAACGGTAGAACCCGTTACAAATCTGTCGACCATTGAAGTACGGGACTTTATCGATGTTGCGCATCGCGGCGCGTCCGGTTATCTGCCAGAACACACCCAGGCCAGTGCGGTGATGGCGCACGCGTTGGGCGCTGACTACATCGAGCAGGATGTGCAGTTAAGCCGTGATGGTATTCCGGTGGTGCTGCACGATCACTATCTGGATGAAATATCGGATGTTGCTGACGTGTTTCCGAAGCGACACCGGCCAGATGGTAAATATTATGTGGTCGATTTCACGTTAAAGCACTTGCAGCAATTAACCTTAAAACCACGGGTGAATGATAAAGGTGAGCGACGCTACCCGCAGCGTTTCGGGCTGGCGACCACCTCCTTTAAGGTACAGACACTGGCCGAACACCTGGCGCTAGTAAAAGAGCTGAACCGGGTCAGGGGAACCGATACCGGTGTTTATATCGAAATAAAATCACCGCGTTGGTATCACCAGCAAGACTATGACATCACCGCAGCCGTTATGCGGGTGCTGGAAGATGCGGGTTATAAAGAGGGGGCGTTGCCAACCCCGATTTATCTGCAGTCTTTTGACCCGGAAACGCTACGACGGTTAAAGCGCCAGTACCATATTGATTATCCGTTGGTTCAGTTAATTGCCGACAACAGTTGGAACGAGAGCAGTGTGG
Source organism: Idiomarina aquatica (assembly GCF_003987185.1). Taxonomy (GTDB): domain Bacteria; phylum Pseudomonadota; class Gammaproteobacteria; order Enterobacterales; family Alteromonadaceae; genus Idiomarina; species Idiomarina aquatica. The sequence goes on from NZ_PIPS01000003.1 coordinate 173,887, forward strand.
ACTATGATGCGCTCAGAACTTACGCGGGGATGGAGTCATTGTCATCCTATGCAGAAGGGGTCGGCCTGTGGCTCGGGCATGTACTGACCGGGGTGAAAGATGGCGAGCCGCAATGGAGCGATGTGCTATCGAACGCCCAACGAGCTAAGTTGCCGGTGTTTGTTTACACCTTGCGAGCCGATGATTTGCCTGAAGGCGTGGAGTCTCACCGACAATTGCGGGGTTGGCTAAAGCAAGCCGGTGTGACCGGCGTGTTTAGTGACTTTCCGGATAAAAAGTAACGCGCATCTTTAAGCCGTCGGTACCGTCGTCATAATAACCCGGTAATACATCAATGGTTTCGAAATGATAGCGTCGATACAGTTGGATAGCCGCCAGGTTATCTGACTTCACTTCCAGCGACAGACCGTGGCACTTGGCTTTTTTGGCCTCGGTAATGACATGCTCTAACATGGCTCGTGCCAGCCCTTGGCCACGGCGCTCGGCGTCTACCGCAAGCGAATAGACACGCCAGTAACGACTGTTGGAACGGCTCAGAGCGATGGCATAAGCGATAACTTGGCCGGCGTCGGTAACCACCCAAAAGTGCACCGAAGATGACTGCAACAGCCGCCGGAAGTTTCGGCGGCTGATGCGGCTGTAATCGAAGGTTCGTTGCTCGAGTTGCACCAAGGCGTCTAAATCGGCCTTGTCGGCCAGCCGAATGCGCCGCGTCGATGGGTGATCAGTATTCATCCAGGCGGCGTCCAAAGTCCGCCATAATCAGGCGGTAAAGCTCATAGCCCAGATGTTTATCTTCTACCCCGGATTCGATCGACGGGTTGTCGTTAATCTCGATGATGACCGGGCCCTTAGCGGTCATTTTAACATCAACGCCGTAGAGGCCGTCGCCGATCAGACGCGTTGCCTGTAGCGCTATCTTAACGACATCTTTGGGCGCCTGATGAACCCCAAAGGTTTCGAACGAGCCACTTTTAGCACGGCCGGACGATTCTTTATGGTTGTATATCTGCCAGTGGTTACGTGCCATAAAGTACTGACAGGCGTATATCGGACGGTTATTAAGTACGCCGATACGCCAGTCGTAGTCGGTGCGCATAAACTCCTGTGCCAGCAAAATCGTTGATTGCGCGAACAGTTCTTCAGCCGTGGCTTTAAACTGCTCGGCATTATCGGCCTTCTCCACGCCAATCGAGAATGAGCCATCTGGAATTTTTAACACCACCGGATAACCCAGTGACTCACCGATTTCATGGTAGTTAATGTCGGTGCCGGATAACAATAACTCTGTTCGTGGCATACCGACCTGATGTTGTTCCAACAGCTCTTTTAGAAACACTTTGTTGGCGCATTTAACAATGGATTCAGGATGGTCGATGACGACCATGCCATTGGCTTCTGCTTTCTTGGCAAAGTGGTAAGTATAGTGGTTGATACGCGTGGTTTCGCGAATAAACAAGGCGTCAAACTCCAGCAACCGGTTAAAGTCTGCTGCCGTAATGAGTTCTGCTTCGATGTCCGCTTCTTTTGCCGCCTTAATAAAAAGGTTCAGTGCTTTTTTGTCACTGGTTGGAATGGCTTCATCCGGGTTATAAAGAATCGCTAGGTCATAGCGGTATTCTTTGCGCGCCCGCGCTTTACGCCAGACTTTTTTATTAAAGGCATCGAGTGCGTCACCAAACATGGTTTGTTGAGCATCATCCAGTTGATTCAAATAGCCGGCCGTTAAGGAATGAATATACCAGCGCCCTTCGTTACGTAACTGAACGCGCAGCAACGGGCACGGGTAGCGTTCGAACAACTGACGGGCAAAGCCATTAAACTCATCAATATCGGAAACACCGAAACAAATGATCAAATCCAGCGCGTCATCGGTATAGTTAGCAAGGTAGCGGCTGGCTGATTTATCTAATACATTGGTTAATAACTGGTAATGTTTAAAGTTATTTAAATCATTGATGGTGGTGACCGACGGCATAACGCGCTGGCCACGGGCTTCTGCCAGTAAGCTGACATAGTAACCGGTAGACAGGTAGCTGAGGTCATCACAAAGGTTGAGAATGTGCGAACGAGTACGGCTAACGTGAGTACTGAGGTACTCATTAGCCGTTAATAACGATTGGCTCGGATAGTAAGGCTGCCAATCGGACATATCATTGATAACTACATGGACGTGCTGCTGCATAAAGTAAAATGTTATTTGCGGGAGATACTTAGCAGACACTATATTAGAACATGGAAGAAAGACAAGGAGCTTTGTGTATGTTGACGCTGTTGGCCAAATTATTAAAGGCCTTAAACTCAGAAACCAGCCCCTGGGCGCTCGCTATGGCGATGGTGCTGGGCATGATTTTGGGGTTGACCCCCTTGTGGCGGGTACACAACCTGATCATTCTGCTGGCCGCACTTATTTTTCGCGTTAACCTCACGCTGTTCCTGATTTCGTTTGGTGTGTTCTCAGGACTCGCTTATCTGCTCGACCCTTTATTTCACGAATGGGGACTCGCAATCCTGCAAGCTGATAGTTGGCAGGGGATCTACGAGGCCATTTATGCCACAGCAGCGGGTCGTGTCAGTCAGTTTTATCACACCATCACCATGGGTAGCCTGGTATTTAGTTTATTAATCAGTCCTGTGATCGCGGCCTTAACCTATTTTGTGGTGGTTAATTACCGCAAACGCATTCAGCAAACCTTGTTAAAGTTAAAAATTGTGCAGGTTATCCGCGGTAGTCGTTTCTGGCAGTTGTATATGGATTTACGGGGGTGAGTATGAAACGCAGTATAATCCGCTGGCCGGGACTGGCCGCCTTCGCTGCCATCGTTGGCTTACTGGTCATTGTTTCCTGGTTATTTCTGGACGCTATTTTAAAAGTGACGCTGGAATATGGACTGGGGCGGTTAAATGGCGCCGAAGTTAATATTCAGAAAGTTGAACATAAGTGGTCGCCGTTAACCTTGACCGCCTACGATGTGCAGGCGACCGACCCGGCCAAACCATCCCACAACCAAGTGCAACTGGAAAAATTCAGTGCCGATGTGTCCGCGGCGGAGCTGTTACTGGGGCGCATCCATATCGAGCAGCTCGACGTTGTGGGTGTGCGTGTGGATCAAGCCCGCAAGCAAGGCGAAGGCGAGGTTTATGTCGCGCCCTCGAAAGAGGACATCAAAGAATGGGCCTCCGGTAGTTGGGAGCAGTTAAAAGTTTCATTGCCATCAACCGATGAAATTGTTCAGCAAGTCGGCTTGCAGACCGAACAGATCCTGACGGAAGCAGAAACCCAGATTGAGCAACAACGCGAGCAGTTCGAGCAGGCCAAAGCAGCGCTGCCGACGAAGGAAACGTTGCAGCAGTATCAGCAGCAGGTAAAAGCAATTACCGAAGGTAAGGTTGAAGGTCTTGGGGATATTGCCGCGCGCAAAGAAAAACTGGACAACGTTAAGGCAGCCATCCGCCAGGATAAAGAAGCGATCCAAAAATTCCGGCAGCAGTTAAGTGAGTCTGCTGATGTCGTGAAAACTCAGATTGCCCGAGTCAAAGAGGCCCCGGAAAATGACATCAACCGTATTCGCAACTTTTTCCAGTTAAATGAATCTGGGCTACAGAACGTCACCGGCTTGTTGCTCGGTGATAAGGCACGTCAATGGAGCGAATATCTGTTACTGGCATATGAGCAACTAGCACCGATGCTGGCGCGCTCGGCAAATACCGAAACGGTCGAGAAAGTCCGCGGCGAAGGTGAGAGCCTGTCATTTGTAGAAGACGACGCACCCCCGGAGTTCTGGATCAAGCAAGCCCGCACCGAAGTGATGATTGGGGACACGGCCGTTAACATCGATTGGCAAAACATCACCCATCAACATGATTTATTAGGTCAGCCTACGACTTATCAGGCCCGAGTGGATAATGGCGACCTCTGGCAGGCGTTTAATTTGGATGGCGAGCTATCGCTCCTGTCGTCGGGCATTGACGCCAAACAGCAGTGGCAGCTAAAAGGAGCCAACGTAAAAAATTTAGGTCTTAGCGACAGCAGTGAACTGACCGCGGCAATAACCTCGGCACTGATTGACAGTGACGGGCGGGTGTTAGTCCGAGGTAACCAATTGGATGGTGAAGCGATCATCCGTATGCTCGATTTAGCGGTTACCGCACAGGGCAGCAGCAAAATCACCAATGCCATTGCCCAAGCGCTGGCGCAATTAAAACGCCTGGATATCAATACCAAAGTGGGGGGCGATATCCTCAATCCAAAACTGAACCTAAACTCAGATCTCGACCAACAGCTGGGCAAACTGCTATCTCAAACCGCCATGGCGGAGGCACAAACCAAGCTTGATGACATAAAATCTGAACTGAGCGCCAAAGTCGAAAACCAACTGGGCCCCAAAAACCAATTACTGGAAGACATTACCCAACTGAACGGCCAGGCCGAAAGCTTCGACCAGCAACTCGAAGAATTGCTAAAAGCCAAAATCGAAGACAGTCTCAAAGACAAACTCAAAGACCGCCTATTCGGCTCGTAGCTTGCGCCCTTGGCGGTAGCTTGCGCCTTTGGCGCAAGTTGGCCGTAAAGCGAGCCCGCTTCTGTCAGAGCTCGAGGGGGGTTGACCAGGAACCGCCACGAGCACGTCCGTGTGGGCTTGTTTCCGGCCATCCATGGCCTCCAACATTCCTGGTCAACCCCCCTCAAACTCTGACGCGCGTACTCACTTTACGGTCAACTTGCGGAGATCGTGACAAGCAGGCACAGGATTTGTTGCCCCCGTGGCAGGGGGTGTCGAAGGCCAGGGATGGCCTGAGACAAGCGCACACGGACGTGCTCGTAGCGTCCCCCTGCCACGGGGGCAACAGAGCCTGTTAAGCCTGCTTGTCATGACCGCCCCCCTCCCTTGCGCCAAAGGCGCAAGCTACGGCCAGAGGCGCAAGCTACTCGAGGAAGGTTTTTAGGGTGTTGGCTTTTTGCTGGATGCTGTAGATGCCGTCGAGGTGTCCCCAGGGGCCGTTGATGTGTTCGATGGTGACGTCTTTGTTCAGGCTTTGTAGTTGCTCAGCAGCGGCTTCGGCCATGTAGGGCATCAGCAGTAGATCGTTGCTGGCGGGTAGAAACAGGGTTTTGGCGCTGATGTTTTGTAAGCCTTGTTGCAGGGTCTTTTGGTGTCCGGCAACGAACAGCTGGTTGGCACGCACGAGGTATAAAATATGATTGGCATCGGCCAGGGGGGCGCGCTGGCGGCTGCTTTCATAGAGCCATTGTGCGGCTGGTAGTTGATTGTCTACGGTATCCAGGCCTTGCTCTGGCAGGGTCTCTTGTGCGGGGGCGAGTTGGTTGAAAATGGTCGGGTGCATGGCACCGTGGGTGATCAACGCCTGTGCCATGGTTACTCCATCCAAGGGTGCTTCGGCGTCATAGTAATCACCGCCGTTCCAGTTTGGATCCAGCTTGATCGCTTGTGACCAGGCTTCTAAGCCAGCAATGGTCCAGGCGTCCATGGATGCGGTACCAATAACCGATACCATCCGCTCAACCCAGTCCGGGTAGCTTGCCGCCCACTCGATCGCTTGTAGTGAGCCCATGGATGCGCCGATAACGGCATGCAGTTTTTTTATGCCAAGGGATTCCAGCACCGCTTTTTGCACATTAACAAAGTCGCGAATCGTTACCACCGGAAAGTCGAGTCCATAAGGCTTTCCGGTGGCCGGATTGATACTGGCAGGGCCAGTGGTGATGACCGATGGCAAATGAGGGTAAGCGTTTACTAACGAGTCGACGCTGACAACGTAATACTTATCGGTATCAATCGCTTTGCCGGGACCGATAATCGCGTCCCAGTAACCGGCCTGTTCATCGTCGCTTGAGTATTTGCCGGCGGCGTGGCTGTTACCTGAGAAAAAGTGCGTTATCAAAATCACATTATCTTTATTCTCATTTAATTGGCCATACGCTTCCCAGCCGACTTGCAGTTCCTGGATGGTTTCACCGCCATGAGTGACGTACTCATCCAGGGTGAAACGTTGTTTTTCGACCAGCATGGGTTGTTGCTGGGCCCATCCGGTCAGGCTGAACAGCAGGGTAGTCAGCCACAGAGCGAGTTTGGCGGTGCATTTCATGATTGCTTCTCCAGTAAGTAATTTTCATAGTCTTTGCGGAGCTGGTTTTTAACCAATTTGCCGGTGCCGGTGTGAGGCAGTTGATCGACAAAGAGGATATCGTCGGGGGTCCACCAGCGTGCGATTTTGCCGTCCAGGAACGCCTTAATATCCGCTTTGCTGGCGTCCATCCCCTTGTTCAATACCACCAGTAACAGGGGGCGCTCGTCCCATTTCGGGTGCTTTACGCCAATCACGCAGGATTCGTTAACCGCCGGATGCTGACTGACGATATTTTCGATATCCAGTGAGCTGATCCATTCGCCGCCGCTTTTAATCACATCTTTTTTTCGATCAACAACTTTCATAAAGCCTTCGGCGTCGATGACGGCAATATCGCCGGTTGCTAGCCAGCCGTCGGGAAAACTGCTTACGTCATCGTTACGAAAATACTGCGCGGCGATCCAGTGGCCGCGAACTTGCAACTCACCTCGGCTTTCGCCGTCATGAGGCAGTGGTTGATTGTCGGCATCGACAATGCGGGCTTCGATGCCAAAGACCGGTCGGCCAGCGGTCGTTTGAATACGATACTGCTGTTCTTTAGGGCGGGCGAGGATATCGCCTTGTGGTGGGGCGGAGTACACCAACGGGCCGGTTTCCGTCATGCCCCAGATCGGCTGCCAGTACACATTATACGTTTGGTCGTAGGTTTTAACCAAACCCAACGGTGATGCGGCGCCGCCAACACAGACGCGGGCTAAGCTGGGTACCTCGAGCTGCTGTTCACTCAGGTAATTGTGCAACGTCAACCAGATGGTGGGTACACCCAATCCAACCGTGACGTTTTCTGCGCGGATCATGCTGGCCATGGCTTCACCGGAGGTACCGTCACCGGTAAACACCAATTTACAGCCGGCTATGGGAGCCGCATAGGGAGCGCCCCAGGCGGCAACGTGGTACATGGTAACCATCGGCATCAGCACGGTATCACTGTCGAGATCCAGCATATCCCGGCCGATGGTCGCTTGCGCATGCAGCACCATGGCGCGGTGCGAGGCCATTACCCCTTTGGGGTTGCCCGTTGTGCCTGAGGTGTAGCACAGCAGTGCCGCACTGTTTTCGTCGATATCCGGCCAGTCATACTGAGCGGGGTAGTCGCTAATCAGGGTTTCGTAGCAGAGCACATGAGCGAGAGACGTCTGAGGCATGTGTTCAGGGTCGGTCATTATGATAAACCCTTTGACGTTGGGTAATTCATCTTGAATCTGCTCGAGTAACGGCACAAAACTTACATCGACGAATACCCAACCACTCTCAGCATGGTTCATGATCCAGGCGATCTGGTCACCGAATAACCTTGGGTTGACGGTATGCATCACCGCACCGAGGCCGCTGACCGCATAATACAGCTCCATGTGTCGATAGGTGTTCCAGGCCAGGCTGGCCACACGCTCGCCGGGCTCGATACCAAGCTGAGTTAATGCATGAGCGAGCTGACCGGTACGGGCAAAGCAGTCGGCATAGTTGTAGCGGTGTATGTCACCCTCCAGTCGTCGCGTGACGATTTCCTGCTGAGGGTGGCGGGTGGCAGCAAAACGCAACAAATCAATGATTTGTAACGGTCGCTGCATCATATTTCCTTGAATGGGTGAAACCAACATGTGTTATTCCTTACAGCATGAATAAACCAATGGCGACGGCCAGGCCGAGTAATGGCACCACGACCGTTACGGCGGCAACGGCCCAATAAGCGGCACTGTGTGTTTCGTTACAGATGGCGCGGATGGTGGTGACCACATAGCCATTGTGCGGCAGCGAATCAAGCGCACCGGAGGAAATCGAAACAATACGGTGCAATTGCTCTGGGTTGACGCCGGCCTGCATGTAATGAGGCCCTACCTCCGGTAGCGCAATCGCCTGGCCACCCGAGGCCGAACCGGTCAAACCGGCGATGACGCTGACGGCAACCGCAGCACCCACTAATTCGTTGCCCGGCAAATTGGTCATGGCGGTAACCGCCGTATCAAAGGCCGGGGTGATTTTGGCGATGCTGCCAAAGCCGACCACGGCGGCGGTGTTACCGATGGCGACTAAAGCGCCGGTTGTGGCTTCGGAAATAGCGAGCTGCGGACGGTGGAAGTGTTTAAAGTTAATCACTGCAATGGCAATAACGCCGCCAAGCAGAGCAACGATTAGTGCATTCTGTGCGAGTTCGTCGTGAAAGAAAAACGACAGCCCTAATACCACCAGTAACGGAATCAAGCTAAGCACTGGCTTGGGCAGTTCCCGATCCAACAATACCGGGTCACCTTCGCGAGCTTCAAAGCTTTCACCATTCGCGATGGCGCGATTAATGATTTTGCGCAACCACCAATAACCGAAGGTTGCCATCAACACCGCAACTACCAGGCTTACCTCCCAGGCGGCATAAGGTGAGGTACCAAGGTATTTGATCGGAATCCAGTTTTGGATTTCCGGTGATCCCGCTGAAGTCATGGTAAAGGTGACCGAGCCAAATGCCAGTGCGGCCGGGATAAAACGGCGTGGCAGGTTAGCGTCTTTGAACAGTGATAATGCCATCGGATAAACTGAGAAGGCGACCACGAATACACTGACACCACCATAGGTCAGAATGGCGCAGGCTAACACCACCGCCAGTACCGCTTGTTTGCGACCCAACTTATTAATGATCCACTGAGCGACGCTGTCGGCGGCGCCGGTATCTTCCATAAATTTGCCGAACATCGAACCGAGCAAAAACATGAAAAACCAGGCGGCTACAAAGCTGGCAAAGCCATCCATATAAGCGCTGACGTAATTTACCTCACCGGTAAACAACGGGATGCCACTGCAAAGCGCGACGACGACCGCACACAAGGGTGCGCTGATAAATAAATTCATTCCTCTGAGTGTGAGGATGATCAGCAACACCAGGCCGCCGATAAGACCAATCATACTTAACATGAGTTACCTCGCAACGAGTCAATAGAAATAGCCATGCTCCGGTCGTTGCATGAACTGTATTGTGCGTTATTCGGTAGTTTTGCCCCATAGTACTATGGTACAGATCACTTTTTTAACAATTTGCGCTAGTTTAATAGCCAGCCATGACTCTGGGCCGTTCAAAAAATAAACGGAACATCGATAAGAATGACAACATCGTCAGGGGAACAACAATGAATACAGCCAAATTTAAGCACTCGCTGGTAGCCGTCGCAATCGCTGCACTGTTTACCAGTCCTGCAAGCTTAGCTCAGGATGAGCAGGACACCACTCAGGCAGAAGATGGCAAACTAGAACGCATTGAAGTGACTGCGCGCCGAACCAGTGAAAGTTTACAAGAAGTGCCGGTGTCGGTATCCGCGTTTGGTGAGGAACTGCTCGAACGCGACGGCATTGAAGACATTACCGAGTTGCAATACAAAATGCCGAACACCACGTTTCAGGTCAGTCGAGGCACCAACTCCACGCTGACAGCCTATATTCGTGGGGTTGGTCAGCAGGATCCGTTGTGGGGGTTTGAGCCCGGTGTTGGTATCTATATCGATGACGTGTACGTTGCTCGTCCGCAAGGCGCCGTGTTAGAAGTGCTTGATGTCCAGCGGGTTGAAGTCCTGCGTGGTCCGCAGGGCACGTTGTACGGTAAAAACACCATCGGCGGCGCGATGAAATACGTGACTCGCGAACTGACGGGTTATGATGAGTTTGAAGTAAAAGGCACGGTGGGTTCCTACAATCAGGCCGACTTAAAAGTGTCAGGACAGACGGCACTAGCCGATAATTTCTACGTCGGCGGCGCGTTTGCCACGCTTAACCGGGATGGCTTTGGTAAATTTGTTAATACCGGTGACGACAACTATAACAAAGAGTTAATGACCGGCCGTTTGAACGCCAAATGGCTGGTGAATAAAGACGTCAACGTCAAATTTGCGGCAGACTGGACCCGCGACGACTCCAATGCTCGCGGTGGCCACCGTGAACAGGAGTCGTTGTTAAGTGATGAACCCAGATTGACCGATGTGTACGATGCCTATACCGCGATGCCGACCTGGAACAAAGTCGAAACCGAAGGGTATTCCATGACCATCGACTGGGCGATTAACAACGATTGGCTGTTCAAGTCGGTCACCGCCTATCGCGAGGGTCTTACCGACACCAACATCGATTTTGATTCAACGGTTAATCCGGTGCTATTGGTGCCGGCCATTTATGAAGACGACCAGACCACCCAGGAATTCCAGTTCATGTACCGGGACGATCGGCTGGACTTTGTCGGTGGCTTGTATCTTTATGAAGGTGAAGCCTGTGGTGAATTCGGTACCGTGCTGGGCCTACTGGGATTATCCATTGATACCGGCGGTTGTGTTGATACCTCAAGTGAGGCCATTTTTGGCCAGGCGACCTATCAATTGGATGACCAGTGGTCGGTTACCCTGGGTGGCCGCTATACCCGAGATGATAAAACCGCAGATGTCTTTCGTTACACCTATGCCGGGGTAAAATTCCTCGACCGGGGCGACTACTCCGCCGATCCCATCGTGGTTAACTCGGACTTTACGACTCAGGCGGACTGGAGCAAATTCAGTCCACATGCCAGTGTCAGTTACCAAGTCGATCCTGAACTGATGTTCTACGCAAGCTACAGTAATGGCTTTAAATCCGGCGGTGTGGATATGCGCGCCGATGTATCGCTTAATCCCGATGCCTCAAATCCTTATGACCCGGAAACCGTTGACACCTTTGAATTTGGTGTTAAAAGCGAACTGCTTGACGGACGTATGCGTTTAAATGCGGCAACCTTCTTCTCCGATTACCAGGATATGCAGGTAACCGTGCAGCGCGCGATTGAAGGCGGTGGTGTGGCATCGCAGGTATTGAATGCTGCAGACTCGACGGTACAGGGCTTTGAAGTGGAATCCACCTTTGCCGCGACGTCGACACTGAATATCACCGGCTCACTGGGCTATATCGATGCCGAGTTCGATTCGGTGGCATTCTTTAATCCTGATACTCAGCAGGTTGAAGATGTTTCCGATCTCTGGTCATTCCAGAATACGCCAAAAGTTACTGCGAACATTGGCTTCAACAAAGAATTCGCATTGGAAAGCGGTTCATTAGTGTGGTCAGGAAGCGTTTCCTACCGCGATGACACACAGATTTTTGAGGTACCTTCACCGCTGGACGAAGAGGCTTACAGCCTGAGCAATACCAGTTTGGTGTGGTATTCAAACTCGGGTCAATGGACCGTTGGGCTTCATGCTAAAAATGTCTTTGACGAGGAATATCGGGTATCCGGCTATAACTTTGGCTCGACTTTTGGTGAGAACATCGTAACGGGTTACTACGGCGACCCCCGTACTTATTCACTGACCGTCGGCTATCGTTTCTAATGATGTGCGCATTACCGGCACGCGAGCGTTATCCCTGTGGCTTGCGTGCTGGTAATTTTTTTGAAAGTCGCTAGCATGGTTACTATTCAGTCGCCAACGAAGTTGAGCCTTATGGCCAGAGCTATTATTGCCGATGACCATCCGCTGTTTCGGGCTGCAATGAAGCAAGCCCTGGCGGATTGCTTGTCATCTGACGTCATTGAAGCGTCGAGTTTTCAACAACTTGAGCAGTTACTTGGCGAGCAGCCGCAAATTGAATTGGTCTTTTTAGATCTGTCCATGCCCGGAAACCGAGGACTCACAGGGTTGTCGGTGTTACGCAGTCAGTATCCCGATATTTTGGTCGTCATTGTTTCAGCCAACGAAGACAGCCGTGTTGTTCGTCAGGCGATGGCGCTGGGCGCCAGTGGTTATATTCCCAAATCAGTACCGCTGCCGGAGTGGAAAATCGCGGTAGAAACGGTATTGGCCGGAGATAACTGGCTACCTTCCTCGATGCAAAATCTAAGTGATGAAACGGACCAGGAAATGTCCGCATTTGCGAACAAACTGGAACAACTGACACCGCAACAGTTTAAAGTCCTGCAGTGCATTGCTGATGGACTTTTGAATAAACAAATTGCCTACGAGCTGAACGTCCAGGAAACCACCATTAAGCAACACGCGTCTGCAATTCTGCGCAAACTGGGTTGTGTGAATCGTACTCAGGCAGGAATATTATTTCGGCAGATGCTGGATACTTCTGAGACGTTTAATGAGCCGCTTTAATGCGCCACTTTTTAATGGTTTGGGAATAAAGTGAGCACCTACTTCTAATGCTTGCTCACGCAGCACTTCGTCCGGGTCAGCCGAATTAATGATCGCAGCGGTGTGATGCTGCCAACGTTCACGCAGCGCCCGAACCGCATCAATCCCGGTGGCGCCATGGTCGAGGTGATAATCGGCAAAAATCAGGTCGACCTTAGTTGAGGATTTGACGTCGGCGAGGGAAGTTGCGGTAAGGACTTTTGCGCCCCATTGCTGTAGCAGTGACGCGGTCGCATTGAGCACGCGAACATCGTTATCGATAACCAAGACACAGAGGCCACGCAATAAGTCTTCGTCAACGCTAACGGCTGGAACGGAGGCTGGCGCTGAACGCTGTCGAAGCCAGTGTTCGACGGGTAATTGAATACCAAATGCCGTGCCCATACCGGGCTCTGAGCGTACTTCGATGGGTACTTCCATTAGTCGACAGATGCGCTCGACAATCGACAAACCCAGCCCCAGGCCGGGATTATCGCCTTCGGATCGTAATTGATGAAACTCTCTGAAAATTTCCTGCTGTTTGTGCGCAGGTATACCTTCGCCGGTATCGATAACCCACAGTGTTAGGCGATTGCCATTACGTTTACTGCCAAGAATGATCCGGCCCTGACCGGTATAACGGAGGGCATTGGATAACAGGTTCTGAACGATGCGGGTTAATAACTTTCTGTCACTGCGTATTACGGCAGAACTGCGTTGATAATGAAAGGTCAGTCCTTTTTCGGACGCCATAGCCTGATACCGGTCAACCAATGGGGACAGTACCTGATCCAGTGCAATCGATTGCCACTCCGGGCTGAGGTTACCGGCATCCAGCTTGGTCATATCCAACAGCATGGTCAGCAGCTCTTCTGCGTGATCAAGTGAACGGCGAAGGTTTAACGCTAACGGCAGTTGTTCGCTGTCAGCCCGCGACTGCAGCATTTCGCAAAAGAGGCTGGCGGCGTTAAACGGTTGCATCAAATCATGGCTGACAGCCGCAAAAAAGCGCGATTTACTCAGATGTGCTTTCTCTTCCGCCTGTTTGGCCAGCAATAGCTGCTCGGTGCGTTCGTTAACACGTTGTTCGAGCTCGGTGTTAATCCGCTGCAACGCCTGCTGAGCCTCGACACGGTCGGTGATATCGCTGTAGGTGGTGACAAAGCCACCGCCGGGCATTGGATTGCCTTGAAGCTCAATAATCGAATCGCCTTGTGCTCGTTGATATTTATAAGCGCTGCCGGCTCGTAGATAATTCAGCCGTTTCTCAATTTCGGCGTTGACGTCATTATCCTCCGAGCAACTGAGTAGGCCGCGCTGGGCGTTGTAATAGAGCAGATCGGCAACAGGCATTCCCGCTTTCACGAGGCCTTCAGGATAATCAAAGATTTCCAGGTAACGGCGATTCCAGGCAACCAGTCTGAGTTCACGGTCAATGACGCTGATGCCCTGTGGAATATTCTCTACCGACGCCTGTAACAGTTCACGGTTAAATTGGTACAGTTTGGATGCTTCGGTGGCCCAGTCAACCACCTTAGCTACGGGTAGGTTCTGTTGTTCGGTGATGGTATCAAACAGCAAGCGCGTGGCCGAAGTTCCGATAATACCGGACAGCTCGCGTTCCAGGCGCATTAACGTTCGTGCCGGTACGTAGCTTTGCGAATCCTGGCTGACAAGATCAGTACCAAGCTTCTGTTGCAGAGTGACCAGTTGCTCATCGTTATAGAGGCGCTCAAGCAAGGCGCGCAGACGTCCCCAGGTTAAGCTGGGGTCTTGCGTCATCTCGTCAAAACCGCTGCTATCTCTGCCGTTGCTTGCGGGCCGATAAACCATGGAAACCAGCAGGTAAAGCAACAGATTACTCCCGAGACTCAACAGCACACCATCGGCTACCTGCACATCAGAAATTGGATTAGCGGTATCAAGCGCTGGTAAAAATAAGGTGATAAACCAGATACCTGTGCCAATGGCTAAACCACTGATCACCGCCAGTTGGCTGTTACGCCGCCACACAACACTGCCGATGATGGCCGGACCTAATTGTGCAAGCAACGCCAGTGACAATAATCCGGAGTTAACCAAGGGGAGCGTATCAATGGTGAGTTGATAGTAAACGTAGGCAAGTAACATCACCACCATAATGGTAATCCGCCTTACCCACAGTATTCGCGAAGGGGTAAATTGCAGGCGAGTCAGCTGTTGATGACCAATCCGCAACCACAGCGGCATCACGACATCGTTCGAAATCATGATGCTGAGTGCCAGCAGCGCGATGATGACCATGCTGGTTGCTGCTGCCAGCCCACCGATAAAAGCGATAAGAGACAGCCATGCAGTGTCGCTGGAAAGCGGAATCACCAGCATGAAAGTATCCGTTGATGCCTGCTCCGGCGCGATTAAGAGTGCTGCCAGGGCGATGGGCAAAATAAAGAAGTTAATCGCGAACAGGTAAAGCGGAAATGCCCAGCGGGCAACACGTAATTCATCACTGTGTGTATTCTCGACGTAGCTGACGTGAAACTGTCTGGGCAGACAAAACATCGACAATGCGCCTAACAAAATGTGCACTAAGTAAATATAACCGCCGCCCTCGACACCGTTCAGAGCCGCTTGAGTGACCGGCTCAGCAAAGCTCTTATCAAGTAAGTCGGCTAAACCATCGAAAAGGCCATAAGTGGCAAACAGTCCGACAATAATAAAAGCGCCCAGCTTGACCAGCGACTCAAACGCCACGGCGTCCATTAAGCCACCATGCTGTTCGGCGAGGCTTAAGCGACGGGTACCGAATAAGAAGCCAAAACCAATCATGACCAAAGCCACCAACGCGGATAAATCAAACAGCCAGAATGGATTCGGTTCGAACCCGGTGACGGCAGAGAAGCTCGCAGTTACGGCCCGCAATTGCAGGGAAATATAGGGCACAACGGCGATCAACGCGGTGATGGCGACAACGCTGGCTAACAAGGGTGACTTGCCATAGCGGGTGCCGATGAGATCCGCAATCGAGGTAATATTTTGTTGTTTGCAATAGCTTAACAGGCGCAGTTGTACCGCATGTAAAAACAAAAACACCACGATGGCGCCGATGTAGGTTGGCGCAAACGCCCAGCCATAGTGAGCCGACTGCGTAACCGTGCCAAAAAACGCCCAAGAGGTACAATGCACGCCCTGTGCCAGGGCGTAACGATAGGGTTTAACGGGCTGTGTTGCAGAACGGTCGCCGCGATAAGCAATGGCAAACAGAATCAATAAATAAATGACCGCCGTTGCGAGTGTTAAACTGACCGAAAGCATGATCAGTGATGGTCGTGGTGATCAGGAAAAACCGGTAACGACCATTGATACCGTATCGCGCCTAGACGAATGATCAGCGTTGATAACATGCCGGCGGCTAAGGCGATGATAGGGTAATAGGGCACCAGTAAGGTATACACCATGGCACCGACAATACAGGTGGTGGCATAGAGTTCACTTTTAAGGACCATCGGCACATCGCGCGCCAGTACGTCACGGATCATACCACCGAAGCAGGCCGATATGGTTCCCATAATGACAGCAATAAAGGGAGAAAAGCCGGCAGAAAGCGCTTTTTCTGCGCCCATGGTCGCAAAGAATGCTAAACCCACCGCATCGGCAATTTGCAAGGTTGTCATCGGAATGTAAGCTTTGTAACGTAACCAGACGATGGTCAAGACGGCTGCAACCAAGATGGTGTAAATGTAGGTCGGGTCGTGGGTCCAGAATACCGGAAGGCCAAGAATTAAGTCGCGCACAGTACCACCACCGATGGCGGTAGTTGAGGCGAGAATAATAACGCCGAAACCGTCCATGTGCTTACGGAATGCTAACAGTGTACCGGCGATGGCGAATACCGCGACACCAGCCTGGTCTGTCCAGTAAAACAAAATATCCATAACGTCTGCGAGTCCTGATACCTTTACTTGTCAGTTTGTCACTTTAAGATCAAGATTGGTAGTCAGTAGCTGGTGAATTTCGTTGGCTATTTTATCGTCACCGCGTACAATGTAACCAGCCTCGAGACGTAGTAATGCTAGGGAATAGCGCTAAATGATGAATGTTGCAGAAATGAAAACAAAGCATGCGGACGATGACATTGCACGTCGAGTTGAGTATGCGCCGACGCTAATTATTGCTCTTCACCCCGATTTGGGGCGTATTGGCGACACCGCTCCGCTGCTGGGTATTCTTCAGGAAAATCGAGATTATTTAAGTCGTAACCGCCCGGATTTTTCCAAAAACGGCTACACCGGTAAGCCCCTCAATGATCCTCACATCAGTCGTTCGCCCATTATTTTCCAACAAGATGGTGATGATGCCTTTCGCGTGCGGGCGCACTCGACCAGTACCAAAGTCCAAATTTTAGGACGCGCCTACCAAAGTGAGTATTTACTGAGCTCAGCGGAAGTCAGCCAAGGTGTTGTTATTACATTGAATAATACTGTGGTACTGGTGCTGAAAATGATGCCGCTGGAAGAAACCCGTTATAACTTGGATGCGGTGCTTAAAGGCATCAGTCCGGATATCAATGCCATTAGTCATAAACTTGAACATATTGCGAAATTGGATATGCCGGTGATCATTCGCGGTGCCACCGGAGCTGGCAAAGAACAAGCGGCTTATAAAATCCATTTGGAAAGCCATTGTGCGGATAACCCCTTTGTTTCTGTGAACGTCGCCGCTATCCACGACGTAGTGGCGGAAGAGGAACTGTTTGGTGTGGTTCGTGGCGATCAACACTCGCCGGGTTATTTTTGCCAAGCCCAGGGTGGGACACTGGTATTAGAGGATCTGGAAGATGCCTCCGAAACGGTGGTAAGTCTGTTGTTTTCGGCATTAACGCAGGGCAGTTACATACCACCGAATGGCAATAAGCCGGTGACCATTAACTGCCGAATCATTGTTACCAGTATTTATGACACCTGCCCGTGTCCACAGGGCTCTAAGCTTTGGCAACTGATGAACTATTTAGCCGCTTATCAGGTGTTTTTACCATCGTTGGCAGAGCGTATTGAAGACATCAGCATACTGTTTTTACACTTTGTGGAGCAGCAATGGCAGCGCATTTATCCTCAGCGCAGCTTTGCATTAAAGATTCCGGCGAGTTTAATTGCACAGTTACTCAGTTTTAACTGGCCCGGTAATGTCAGACAGTTGCGTAATGTCGCTCGTCAGGTTGTCATTGACAGTCGTGATGAGGAAGCACTGCAGTTAGACCCGCAACTGCTTTCCATTCTGAAGCCGCAATCATCATTGCGCGGCGTGCAGGAAAAAATCAAAGCAAATGGCAGTGGACGCAAGCCGAATACCATTGGTCGCGATGAGTTGATTGAAGCGTTGCAAAAAAATCGCTTTGAACTACAGGCTACCGCGCGTGAGTTGAATATTTCTCGGGCCTCGGTGTATCAGTTGATACAACGCTTTGATGGCATCAGAACCGCACAGGACTTGACCGAAGCGGAGCTGAAAGAGTGTTATGAAAAGTACCGCGGGGATACCGAGCAGATGATGTGGGAGCTGCAAGTTTCGCAGGTCGGAATGCGGCGACGACTCAAAGCAATGGGTTACGATATTTGATTCAGTATTCTTTCCCGGCAAATTTTTGCTAGACTATCCCTCCTTGTTGACTTGTAATTCGGTCACCTTGTCCTTATCTAAGACAAGGTGACAACAAATACCATAAAATTAATGACCAATTGGGGAATATTATGAACTTTTTTATCAGTCCTGCTTACGCTCAAGACGCAGGTGGCGCCCAAGGTGGCGGCATGGAACTTATTTTCATGCTGGTCATGTTTGGTTTGATCTTCTATTTCTTGATTTATCGCCCGCAAGCAAAACGCGTTAAACAGCATAAAGAGCTTGTATCGTCATTGAGCAAAGGCGACGAAGTGCTTACTCAAGGCGGCATGGTCGGTCGAATCACAAAAGTTAGTGACGATAAAGATTTCATCGTTATCGCGCTATCTGACGAAATTGAAGTCACCGTGCAAAAAGCAGCCGTTACATCGGTTCTTCCGAAAGGAACGATGAAGTCACTGTAATCACAGTAATAACAAAGGTAGGCACGACGTGTTAAATAAATACCCGTTGTGGAAAAACCTGCTGATCATCTTTGTCGTGCTAGTGGCAGCGCTGTATGCGCTGCCAAATATTTATGGCGAAGATCCGGCAGTTCAAATTTCCGCAGATCGACAAGCTACGATTGATGCAGCAACGCTTGATCGAGTCCGCAATACGCTAACAAGCGAAAATATTTCTCCTAAGTCCGTTGCCCTTGAAGAACAGCAGATTTTGGTGCGGCTGACTTCGGACGACCAGCAGTTGAAAGCGCGCGAAGCCCTAGTTAAATCGTTAGGTGACAATTACATCGTGGCGTTGAATTTGGCGCCGGCAACCCCCGAATGGTTGAAGAGCATTGGCGCCCAACCCATGAAACTGGGCCTGGATTTACGTGGCGGCGTCCATTTCCTGATGGAAATCGATATGGACGAAGCGATGCGCAAGATTCTCGACGGTATGAAAGATACCGTCCGTAACGAGTTACGCGAAGAGCGAATTCGTTACACGGCCGTTAACGTTGAAGATCGCGATGGGGTAAAGGTTCAACTGCGTACGGAAGAAGATTATCAGCAAGCGTTGAGTTATCTGGATAATCGGTATCAGGGATACACTCTGGTCGAGAATCCTGACGAACAAACGCTTGAATTGCGTATGACCGAGCAGAAGCTGGCGGAAACCCGCGATTATGCGGTATCACAGAACATCACCATCATGCGCAACCGGGTCAACGAGCTGGGTGTGGCAGAACCGGTGATTCAGCGTCAAGGCTCCAACCGTATCGTGGTCGAACTTCCGGGCGTGCAGGACACTGCGCGGGCGAAGGAAATTCTTGGTGCGACAGCAACGCTGGAGTTCCGTATGGTTGATACCGAAAATGACGTTCGCGATGCCATGAGCGGCCGGGTGCCATTTGGCAGCGAGTTGTTGCCAATGCGTGATGGCCCGCAGCAGTTGCTGAAAGAAGACGTTATTTTAACCGGTGACCACATTGTCAATGCGGGTGTCGGCTATGATGAATACAACCGACCGCAGGTTAATATCACGTTAGATGGCGCTGGCGGCAATAAGATGTCGATGGCGACCAAGGATAACGTGGGCAAACCGATGGCGACGGTATTCATCGAGTACAAAGCGACTGACGAGCGCGATGAAAACGGCAACCTGCAATTCACTAAAAACGCCGAAGTGATTAACGTCGCTACCATTCAATCGCGGTTGGGCAGTAGCTTCCGCATTACCGGCGTTGGCGCCCAGGAAGCACAAAACCTGGCGCTGTTGCTGCGTGCAGGTGCATTGATCGCGCCTATCCAAATTGTTGAAGAACGCACGGTCGGGCCTAGCCTGGGTCAGCAAAACATTGATGCAGGAACGCAAGCCATTATGTGGGGCTTTATCTTAGTCCTGATATTTATGGTCGCGTATTATCGTAAATTTGGACTGGTCGCCAACTGTGCACTGGCGTCGAACCTGATTTTGATCATTGGCGTGATGTCGATGATTCCGGGAGCCACGCTGACCCTGCCGGGTA
Source organism: Idiomarina aquatica (assembly GCF_003987185.1). Lineage (GTDB taxonomy): Bacteria > Pseudomonadota > Gammaproteobacteria > Enterobacterales > Alteromonadaceae > Idiomarina > Idiomarina aquatica. Next base: position 193,759 of record NZ_PIPS01000003.1, read on the forward strand.
TGGCCGGTATCGTTTTAACGGTCGGTATGGCGGTTGACGCTAATGTGCTGATCTTTGAGCGTATCCGTGAGGAAATCAAAGACAAGCGCAGTCCGCAACAAGCCATTCACCACGGTTATGACAGCGCGTTGTCAACCATTGCGGATGCGAACGTGACGACCCTGATTGCAGCGCTCATTCTGTTTGCGATTGGTAATGGTCCGATTAAAGGCTTCGCGATTACTCTGGCTATCGGCATTATAACGTCGATGTTTACGGCCATTGTCGGCACCCGCGCGATTGTGAACTCAATCTGGGGCGGAAAACGCCTTAGTAAACTCTCGATTTAGGCGATGTTATGCGAGAAATAATTAGTACAGATGAACGAATTCCGTTTATGCGGTTTCGCGGCGTCTTCGCCATTATCAGTGGTTTGCTGTTAGTCGCGTCGATCGTCTCATTGTCGGTTAACAAACTGAACTTTGGTTTAGACTTTACCGGCGGCACCTTGATTGAAGTTGGCTTCCAGCAACCCGCGAACCTGCAACAGGTTCGCGACGTGCTGGACGACAACGGTTATGGCGATGCGATCGTACAGAACTACGGGACGCAACAGGATCTTTTGATCCGTCTTGAGCCGCGTACTGACGTTAAAGCCGAGCAGTTGGGCAGCTCAATCATTGAGGCGCTGCGGTCGAATATCGATCAAAGCATTGAAATGCGTCGGATTGAATTTGTTGGCCCTAATGTTGGTGATGAGTTTATCGAACAGGGCGGTCTGGCGATGCTGACCGCACTGATCTGCATTCTCATATACATTGCTCTGCGCTTTGAGTGGCGGCTTGCGGTGGGGGCTGTTGCAGCTCTGGCGCACGACGTTATTTTGACCCTGGGGCTGTTTTCAATCCTCGGTCTCGAGTTTGATCTGACGGTATTGGCGGCGTTACTGGCGGTCATCGGTTACTCGATAAACGATACCGTGGTCGTGAGTGACCGTATTCGTGAAACGTTCCGTAAATTCGCGAAGCTAACGCCGATGCAAACGGTCAACCGGGCATTAACGGACACGCTAAGTCGAACATTAGTAACGTCACTAACCACCATTCTGGTATTACTGACGCTGTTCTTTTTGGGTGGTCCGTTAATCCACGGTTTCTCTACGGCGTTGTTATTCGGTGTGGTGATTGGTACCTACTCATCGATTTTCATTGCTAGTTCGGTAGCCATTACCTTTGGCGTGAGCCGCGAAGATTTGATGCCGACCGAAGTAGAGAAAGAGGGCGCGGATCAGGATCCGTTGCCTTAAAACCATTAAATTACGCGATTGACTTGTTGAGGAGCGCATCATGCTTGCTGTTTTATCTCCGGCGAAAAACTTGGATTATGAAAGTGATTACCCGAGCGTTGAGGCCACTCAGCCGCGCTTACTGGATGATGCCGCAGAGCTGGTTGACGTTTGCCGTGAGCTGAGCCCACAGCAATTGGGGTCGTTGATGAAAATCAGCGATAAGCTGGCAGGCCTCAATGCCGCCCGCTTTGCCGAATGGTCTCGACCTTTCAGTGAGCACAATGCGCGTCCGGCAATCTTTGCGTTTAATGGGGATGTCTATGCCGGATTAGACGCCTACCAGTTAGACGCCGGGGCGCTAAACTCCTCACAACATCAATTGCGTATTTTGTCCGGCTTATACGGTTTGTTGCGTCCGCTTGACCTGATGCAGCCGTACCGGTTGGAGATGGGCACTAAGCTGAACAACCCTCGTGGTAAAAACTTGTATGAGTTTTGGGGTGATACCATTACCGAGTTATTGAACCAGGATCTGGCACAACAAGGCACCGATGTATTGGTGAATTTGGCATCAAATGAGTATTTTTCGGCCGTGAACACGAAAGCGCTTAAGGCTCGTGTCATTACGCCGGTATTTAAAGATGAAAAGAACGGTCAGTATAAAGTGATCAGTTTTTACGCCAAGAAAGCGCGCGGGTTAATGGCTCGCTTTATGGTGAACCAAACGCCCAAGTCTGTGTCTGATTTAAAGGATTTTGATGTTGCTGGCTATCAATTTAACGCAGCAGAATCGAGCGAAGACAAATTGGTGTTTAAACGTTCTGAAGCTGCGCGTGGTTGATACGGATAACTTGCCGAAACTCACTGCATGGCGGATAGGACTATGACGGACAATCAAACAGAACAACACGAAGAACCAAGTGGGGCGGGAAAAGCGGTAACTTGGACAGCTGTCGCTATTATCGTCATCGCGGTAATTGCCGCGGTGATATGGTGGCTAACGGCGGACAAGCCGACGGAAATGACCCCCGAACCAGCACCACAGCAACAACAGCCGGTGACGCAAACCGTCGAGCCAGAAGCGGAACCAGAACCTGAGCAAGAGCCCGAGGAACCAAGCCCTGCACCGGAGCCTGAAACGGTGGCTGAGGCTGCACCGGAGCCAGAACCAGAACCAGAGTCAGAACCGGAGTTACCACCTCTTGATCAGAGTACGCCAACGGTATTACAGACGTTGGACTCTAGTGGAATTGTGATTCAGCCGCTTAAAAGTTCGCAGTTGGTGCGTGATGCGGTGGTTATCATCGATAACTTACGCAATGGCACCTTGGTGCGCGACCGTACTATTGTACAGCGCCCCGACGGACGTTTTAGCGTGATGGAAATCGACGGAAAACTCTATATTGATGAACGCAGCTATCAGCGTTACGACGCTTTAGTGGATTGGTTTATCAGTATGGATAATCAAGCGTTGGCAGAGAACTTTGATTTATTTGAACCGCTGCTACAGGACGCATTTGCCGAAATTGGTTATCCCGATGCGGCAGTGAGTGATGCCTTGTATGAGGCGATGGATGTGTTGCTGGCGACACCGGTGCCGGAAACCTTAGTCGAAGTTGAAGACGATGAGGTTATGTACACCTACGCTAATCCGGCGTACGAAGCGTTGCCGCCGGCACAGAAACAATTACTGCGTATGGGGCCGGATAATATAGAGCGCATTAAAGATAAACTACGTGAACTAAAACAGGTGTTTCAGGCAAATTTATGAATGATAGCAATACCTTACCTGAGCACGTGAAGGGCGAGTTCCCGACACGTGACGGGCGCTTTTTGCGATGGGTAGGCCGGGTTGGCCTACGTTTATCCGGCGGCTGGAAAATCAATGGGCAAATGCCGGATGTAAAAAAAGCCATTTTGCCGGTTGCACCGCACACGTCTAACTGGGATTTCCCGGTAGGCGTGTTTGTTATGTTGGCACTGGGATTAAAACTGAACTACCTTGGCAAGGCCAGTTTGTTCCGTTTCCCGATTAAAAGTTTAATGACCAAGTTGGGTGGTATTCCCATTGACCGCAGCGCACCAAATGGCGTGGTTGGCAAGATGGTTGCTGAGTTTAAACAACAGAATGAATTGATTCTGGTGATTACCCCGGAGGGGACTCGCAAGAAAGTTAAAGAATGGAAAAAAGGCTTTCTGCATATGGCCAAGCAAGCCAATGTACCCATCATACCGGTGGCGATGGATTTTGCCCGTAAGGCCATCGATATTGGTCCAGCCATAATGATAACGGGTGAAATCGAAAAAGAATTGGAACGGGTCAAAAGTTATTTTGCACATGCTCAAGGCAAACGGGCGGAGTACAGTTAATGATGCGGCTGACCGCCTACCTCATCAGCTGTGCCATGCTTTGGTGTGTTTGTACCACAGCGTTCGGCGCGGAGTTCTGGCGGCAAAGCTGGTCGGCTCCACAACACGTTGAGTCAAGTCGCATTCAGATTCGTCCACTGGAAGCTGCGGATGCTGAACGGCTGTTTCACAGTTATATGGGTTCGCAAAAATTTCTCTACGAACGCCTTGGCTGGAGCTGGCCGTCAGAAAAAAGCACGTTGGAGCAGAATCATTCGATGGTTCAGTTGCATTTAAAACAGTGGCAAAATCAAACGGCGTTCACCTACCTGGTGATTGATCGCGAACGCGAGATGATTGTTGGTGCGGTTTATTTGGTGCCGGTGGCAGAACAACGCGGTAGCTCTGGTATCATTAACAGCAGCAATTTTAACGCCGAGGTCACCTGGTGGCTGACTGAACCAGCCGTGAATGCCAGTCTGCATAATGACCTATTTGAGGTGTTATCCGGGTGGTTGCGCAGTAGCTGGCCGTGGGAACAGGTGCTGTTCCCAGTGGCTGCCTCTAACCGCCCTGCAATTGCCGTGCTCGAGAACAGTCCGGCGCGTTTTATCGGTGAAAACCGAGATACAAAAGAACGTTTTTACTCCTATACTGTGGCGCGCAAATAACCCGCAAAGCCGTTAAAATTATGCTATTATCCGCGCCAAAATGAACAAGGGAAAATCTATGCAAGTCATCGAAGGCGGTATCGCCGCTCAGGGCAAAAAGTTCGCCATCATCGTTTCGCGTTTTAATCACTTTGTTGTCGAAAGCTTACTGGATGGCGCGATACAGTCGTTAAAGCATTACGGCCAGGTCAATGAGAGCGACATCACGGTCGTTCGTGTGCCAGGCGCTTATGAAATGCCGGTAACGGCGAAGAAACTGGCAGCATCAGGCCGCTATGACGCGATCATCGCTGTAGGCGCTGTCATCCGCGGTGGTACACCGCATTTTGACTTTGTCGCCGGCGAATGTAACAGCGGACTAGGCCGTGTCGCGACCGAATACGGTTTACCGGTTGCGAATGGTGTCATTACCACCGAAAACCTTGAACAAGCCATTGAGCGCAGTGGTTCTAAAGCGGGAAATAAAGGCTCTGAAGCAGCCCTTAGCGCGTTAGAAATGGTCAATGTTCTTGAACAGCTGTAAGGAGTAAGAGATGAAACCTGCAGCACGAAGAAAAGCACGGAAACTGGCCGTACAGGCCGTTTATTCCTGGCAACTGTCTCAGAATTCGTTTTCTGAAATTGAGGCTCAGTACCTGACCGATACGGACACCAGCAAAGTCGACGTGGATTACTTTCTGGATTTGCTACGAGGTGTCGGCAGCTATTTCCGGAGTCTGGATGAGTCGTTGGAACCTTTCCTGGATCGCCCGATTAAGGATCTTGATCCTGTTGAATTGGCGGTACTGCGTATTGCCGCGTTTGAATTGAAAGAACGGCTCGATGTGCCTTACAAGGTCGCTATTAACGAAGCCATTGAATTGGCCAAGTCGTTTGGCGCCGATGACAGTCATCGCTTCGTCAACGGCGTATTGGATAAGGCCGTCGACTCGCTGCGACCCGTACGCCAGTAATCTTTTTTTTGCCAAAGCGCGCATCGTATGGTGCGCGCTTTGGCCATACCAATACCCACTATGCGTAACGAATTTAGCCTCATCGAATATTACTTTCAGCAACATCAGCGTACGCGCGACGACGTGCTTATTGGCATAGGCGATGATGGTGCCGTCACGCGCGTGCAGCCGCAACATGACTTGGTAACCGTCACGGATACCATGGTCGCTGGTGTGCATTTTGATGACACAACGCCAGCACGTGCCATCGGTCATAAAGCGGTAGCCGTTAATCTGAGTGACCTTGCTGCAATGGGGGCTGAGCCTTGTTGGATCAGCTTGGCGTTAACCCTGCCCGAGGCTGATGAGCAGTGGTTGCAGGAATTTAGCGCCGGGTTGCATGAGATTTGTCAGTATTACGGTTGTAGCCTCATTGGCGGCGATACCACCCGCGGGCCGTTAACGGTGACCATCACCGCACAAGGTCAGGTTCCCGAAGGTCAGGCACTGACTCGTAAGGGGGCGATGCCGGGGGATTGGTTGTATGTCAGCGGTCCTTTGGGTGATGCCGGGCTGGCGCTGGATATTACTCAACAGCGCTATCCTGAGGCCGGTCCTCATTTACAGAAGCTCATTGAACGTCTGCATTATCCGTCCCCAAGGGTAGCGCTTGGGCAGTCCTTAAGAGGGGTTGCTAATGCCTGTATTGATGTTTCTGACGGCTTGCTTGCGGATTTAGGGCACATTCTAACGAGCTCTCAGGTCGGCGCTGAAATCGAACTGGATAAGTTACCGTTGTCGCTGGCAATGACCGAAACGTTAAGCCAGCAGCAGGCTTATGCTAAGGCTCTCACGGCCGGAGATGATTACGAATTATGTTTCACGGTCGCTGAGCACCACCGCGGTAAGCTGGAAACCCTAACAGCGCACTTAAAGAATAAACCGGTTTGTATTGGCCGGATAAAAAAATCGCAGCAGGCGACGGTGAGTTTTAAGCTGGAAGGAGAGGATTATCCGCTAACGCTTGAGCAACCGGGTTTCAATCACTTCCTTGATGATGCAGGAGCGACTTCTTGAAGCGTTGGCCAGGGGTTAACTTTTTTAATCCAATCAATTTTTTGGCGCTTGGTTTTGGCAGCGGCCTAGCGCGCAAAGCGCCCGGCACTTTTGGCACGCTGGCAGCGATTCCGGTGGTGGCACTGCTGTCACTGATGGGAACAACTGCGCTGGCGCTATTTATCCTTTTAGGCACACTTGGTGGGATATACATCTGCCGTTTTACGGCCGATAAAATGGGTGTGCACGACCACCCGGCGATTGTCTGGGATGAAATCGTCGGTTACGCCATTGCCATGTTCGCGTTACCCTTCGAATGGCCCTATGTTCTGGCAGCCTTCGTGTTGTTCCGTTTTTTTGATATCGTCAAACCCTGGCCTATCGGCTGGGTGGACAAACAGTTGACGGGTGGTAGTGGCATCATGATGGACGATGTGCTGGCAGGCGTCGCCAGCAGCGTCGTCATTCATGCGGTTTTGATGTGGCTTTAGTCGGCTAACCGTGTGCGGATACGGTCGATGATGCCGCCGGCATCCAGACCGAGCTCAGTGCGTATTTCCTGTTGCGAACCGTGCTTAATAAACTGATCCGGTAAGCCTAAGGTTAACACATTTGTGGCCAGTTGCTGTTCAGCCAGAGCTTCTAACACGGCACTACCGGCACCGCCGGCAATGGCATTTTCTTCTACCGTGACCAGTAAATCGTGTGTTTTAGCGGCATTAATCACAGCTTCAACGTCCAACGGTTTGACGAAACGCATATCGATGACCGTCGCATCAAGTTGTTCGGCGACTTCCATACATTCAGGTAACAAAATACCGAAGTTTAGAATTGCCACGGTAGACCCTTCGCGCACTGGTTTGGCTTTGCCAATAGCGAGTGGCTGGTCCTGCTCACGCAACTCAATGCCTACACCACTACCGCGAGGATAACGGACAGCGGCAGGGCCTCGGTATTCATAGCCTGTCTGCAACATGTCACGGCATTCCTGCTCATCACTTGGAGTCATTACCACCATATTCGGAATGCAACGCAGATAACTGATGTCAAAAGCGCCCTGATGCGTTGGCCCGTCAGCACCGACAATACCGGCACGGTCAATCGCAAAGAGGACATCCAGATTTTGCAAAGCGACATCATGAATGAGTTGATCGTAACCACGCTGTAAAAATGTCGAGTAAATGGCAACAACCGGTTTCATGCCTGCTATCGCAAGTCCTGCCGCATAGGTCACACTGTGTTGTTCGGCTATCGCAACATCGAAGTATTGTTCCGGATAGCGTTTTGAAAACTCGACCATACCGGATCCTTCACGCATGGCCGGGGTGATGGCCATCAGTTGACGGTCATGTTTGGCTTGGTCGCATAACCATTGGCCGAAAATATCGGAGTAGGACGGTATACCCGGAGGTTTAACCGGTAGCTGAGTCGATTTCGGGTCAAATTTTGGCACGCCATGATAACCGATCGGGTCATTTTCGGCGGGACGGTAACCTTTCCCTTTTTGCGTCACGATATGCAGCAATTGCGGACCGCTGAGATCACGCATATTGGTCAGGGTTTCCACCAATTCGTCGACGTTGTGACCGTCAATCGGGCCGATGTAATTAAAGCCAAGCTCCTCAAAAATGGTGCCGGGAGCCATCATACCTTTCATGTGCTCTTCCGCACGGCTGGCGAGGTGGTGGATCTGCGGTAGTGGCTTCAGCAGTTTTTTCCCTTGCTCACGCAGCGAGGTATAGACTTTACCGGATAAAAGCCGTGCAAAATGCCGGTTGAGCGCACCGACGTTTTCTGAAATCGACATGTCGTTATCATTCAGAATCACCAACATATTTGGCTTAATGTCACCGGCGTGATTCATTGCCTCAAACGCCATCCCCGCGGTTATCGCGCCGTCACCGATGATGGACACAACCTTTTCGCGGCTGCCTCTGCGTTCAGCGGCTACGGCCATTCCCAAAGCGGCTGATATGGATGTGCTGGAGTGACCGACAGATAACACATCGTAAGGGCTTTCTTCACGCCACGGAAATGGGTGTAAGCCGTCTTTTTGGCGAATGGTATGTAATTGGTGTTTACGTCCGGTCAGAATCTTATGAGGGTAGGCCTGGTGACCAACATCCCACACCAACTTGTCTTCCGGTGTATTGTAAACGTAATGCAGAGCAACCGTGAGTTCTACGGTGCCAAGGCCTGAGGCCAGGTGACCGCTGCTTTTGCTTACTGAGTTAAGTAAGAATTGACGAACTTCACTGCAAACCTGTTGCAGTTGCGGTTTAGGGATACGACGAAGATCCGATGGCAGTTCGATACGGTCCAGAAGTGTTGTCATAGTGCTCTTTATATCAGTGATCCCGCGTCAGCAGGACCGTCGAGAATTGTTCCAGTTGCTGGGTATTGTACGGTATATCAGCTAGCGACTGTAGTGCTTGTTGGTGCAATAACAGCAGTTTTTGCCGGGCTCCGTCAAGCCCCAGCAACTTAACATAGGTCGATTTTTCGGCTTGCTCGTCGGAACCTTGAGGTTTCCCCAGTGTTTCGGTGCTGGCCGTGACATCAAGGATGTCATCCTGGATTTGAAACGCCAGCCCGAGCGCATCGGCGAATTGCGTAAATGCCGACCGGTAGGGCTGTGCTTGTTCCTTGCCGCAAAGCACCCCAAGCTCGGCACTGGCACGGATTAGCGCTCCGGTTTTATGACGGTGGACGCGCTCCAGTGCGGACTCCGATAACGATTGATGAGTAGCCGCCAAATCCAGCGCCTGCCCTCCGCACATACCGTTGCCACCGCTGGCGGCGGCCAATAGACGAATGATCTCAAGCTGGCGTTGCGCCGGTACTGCCGCAAGCGGCGCAGCGCTGAGTAATTCGAAAGCCAGCGTTTGCAAGGCATCGCCGGCGAGAATGGCGGTCGCCTCATCAAAGGCAATGTGACAAGTCGGTTTGCCGCGGCGCAGATCGTCATCATCCATGGCCGGCAGATCGTCGTGGATTAACGAATACGCATGGATACATTCAACCGCACAGGCCACATCCAATGCAGCCGCCTTATCGGCACTGCAAATGTCGGCAATCGTTAAGGTTAAATACGGGCGAATGCGTTTGCCACCGAGCAGGGCACCATAGCGCATCGCGTCTGCCAGAGACGCGTCGATACTGGCCTCACGTAAACGCTGCTCAAGTGCGGCGTCAACTTGTGTGCGCACCGCTTCGGTAACGGCTTTAATACTCACTCATTCGCCTCTTGAGACTGCAATTGTTGTTCGCCATTTTGTTCGATCAACAGTTTGACTTTGTGCTCAGCCTGCTGCAACTGCGCTTGGCTGGCACGAGAAAGTGCGATGGCCTGTTCAAATTTCTTCAGCGACTCTTCCAGCGGCAAGTCACCCTGCTCCAGTTCGTTAACCAATTGTTCGAGTTGTTGCAATGCCTGTTCGAAGGACGGCTGTTTGCTACTGTCTGTCATGGTATTCCCGCCATAGGTTGTGCGTTGGGCTGCTGTTTGCTGACCATTATCTAATAAAGATTTAGCAATGTCAGCCGATGATAGACTAACTTACTGCGAGAACTTAATGGAATCGCTTGTCAGCGACGCCGGGATGATTAAAAATGAACGCAATGGAACTGGCCGCAGACGCCTGTAAAAACGAAGAACTTTGTGGGGGACGCTGAGTGGATATCGCAACGCTGATAGGAATTATCGGTGCAATAGGTTTTGTTATTGCAGCTATCGTGTTAAGCGGAGATATTGGCCTGTTCATTAACGTGCAGTCGATTTTGATCGTGGTGGGTGGTTCGCTGTTTGTCACTTTGGCCAACTTTTCGTTGGGTCAGTTTTTTGCCACCGGCAAAGTGATGGCAAAAGCCTTCTTTTTTAAAATCGAGCATCCTCAGGAACTCATTGATACGGCCGTAGAAATGGCGGATTCCGCCCGCAAAGGCGGCTTCTTGGCGCTAGAAGAAGCCGAAATACCCAACCGCTTTTTTCGCAAGGGCATTGATATGCTGGTGGATGGACACGATGCTGAAGTGGTGCGGCAGACGCTGTCAAAAGATATTCAGATGAGCTTCTCCCGCCATGAAGAGGGCGCGCGCTTCTTTACCGTGTTAAGTGATATCGCCCCGGCAATGGGCATGATCGGTACCTTGATCGGCCTGGTAGGGATGTTATCCAACATGGATGACCCGAAGGCGATCGGTCCGGCGATGGCGGTTGCGTTGTTGACGACGCTCTACGGTGCCTTTATGGCGAACGTAATCTGTATTCCGGTAAAAAATAAACTGTTGCTGCGTGCCGAACAGGAAAAACTCAATCAACAATTGATTCTGGATGCCATTCTTGGCATTCAGGATGGCCAAAACCCTCGGGTTATCGAAGGTATGTTACGTAATTACCTGGCAGAATCGAAACGCGCGGGTGAAAGCGAGGAAAACGAGTAACTATGGCCGCGGCAGCTGACGACAAAGAAGAATGCAAATGCCCGCCACCGGGACTGCCGATGTGGATGGCAACCTTTGCCGATCTGATGACACTGTTGATGTGTTTCTTCGTGTTATTGCTGTCGTTTTCCGAAATGGATGTATTGAAGTTCAAGCAGATTGCTGGCTCGATGAAGTTCGCGCTGGGTGTACAGAATAAAATTGAAGTGAAAGATATCCCCAAAGGTACCAGCGTCATTGCGCAGGAATTCCGTCCCGGCCGACCTGAACCCACCCCGATTGAAACGATTCAGCAGCAAACCGTCGAAATGACGCAGCAGATGCTGGAGTTTCAGGAAGGAGAATCCGACTTTGCCGGTGGTAAACAAACCGAGCGGGGCGGTCAACAAGCCGAAAGTGAAGACGATAAGAAAAGCGCAGAGTCAGAGCGTAACTCTGAAGCCGCGAGTGAAAAAACCAAAGAGTTGTTGGAGCGCATTCAGCGTCAACTGCAGCAGGAAATGCAGGCCGGTATGTTGGAAATGGAGCAATTTGGCCAGCAAATTATTATTCGTATTCGGGAACGTGGCTCGTTCCCTGAAGGGTCAGCATTTTTACAACCACAATTTAAATCTGTGATTCGTGCTGTTGCCGAGGCACTGAAGGATATTCCGGGCGAAATCACGGTGTCCGGTCACACCGATAATCAGCAACTGGTTTCTGAGATCTATACCTCGAAATGGGATCTCTCGGCAAAACGAGCCGTAGCTGTTGCCGAAGAAATGCTGAAAACCGAAGGCTTTGAGGAAGATCGTCTGGTGACCATGGGGTACGCCGATACCAAGCCGATCGTACCGAATAACTCGGCCGAAAACCGAGCGCAAAACCGCCGTGTTGATATCGCCATTATGCAGGGCAAAGCGAAAGAGTCAGACCCCGTTAACGTGGTCGAATAGCCGACAGCGATAAAATTCCGTATAATACGCAACGCTATATTTTCAAGCCGCCATGTGCTTAACAAAGCGCGGGGCGGCTTTGTTGTTTGTTAATACGGGTCTGGTTTATGAAATTTGTCGCACGCTTACACGCAGAAATCACCATTAAAAGCCGCACGGTGCGAAAACGCCACGGCAAGGTTCTAACGAATAATCTGCGCAAGGTGTTGGCCCGGGACGATGCCGATGTTTATGTAAAGTGGCTTTGGGATCGCATCGAAGTGACGGCCACTGCGCACGCCGGCGCATCCTCAACCGACGTGCGTCGCACCATTTCAGAGGGACTCGCTTGCACTCCGGGGATTTCATGGTTCGCCGAAGTTGAGGAACGCGAACTCAGTGATTTTGACAGCATCGCCACTTGGGTCGGTGCACATTGGATCGAACAGTTGCATGGTAAGAGTTTTGCGGTTCGGGTAAAGCGCAAAGGCCACCATGACTTTAACTCACAGCAACTGGAAAGATACCTGGGAGGTTATTTATTAAAACAGACCCAGGGCAGTCGGGTGCAACTGAAGGATGCTGACGTTGAAATCCCGATTCAAATCACCGATAACATTGTGCACTTAGTCGGTAAACGGCAGCAGGGCTTAGGCGGTTTCCCAATTCCAACGCAGGAAACCGTAGTCAGCCTGATGAGCGGAGGTTTCGACTCCAGTGTTGCCAGCTTTGAATTTATCCGGCGCGGCGCTCGTACCCATTTTTGTTTCTTTAATCTTGGCGGCGACGCGCACGAAGTCGCGGTAAGGCAAATCAGCCATTACCTCTGGCAACGCTATAGCTCTTCTCACCCGATAAAATTTGTGAGTATTGATTTTGCGCCGGTAGTCGAGGATATTCTGACCCACTGCGATAACGGTCTTATGGGCGTGGTATTAAAGCGACAAATGCTAAGAGCTGCAGAGCGGGTAGCCCGTTATCTAAAAGCGCAGGCATTGGTGACCGGAGAGGCGATCGGCCAGGTGTCGAGCCAGACGTTGTCAAACTTACGGGTTATTGATGCCGCAACGGATGCGGTGGTACTTCGGCCGCTGATTACCCGTGATAAGCAAGAGATCGTCGATATTGCCAAGCAAATTGGTACCGAGCCTTTGGCGAAATCGATCCCGGAGTATTGCGGAGTGATTTCTGTTAAGCCGACCGTGCGGGCGCCTGTCGATGATGTGCATGCGGAAGAAGCTAAGCTGGACATGAGTTTACTGAAGCGTGTTGTCGATGACGCACAGGTATTGAGTATGGCCGATATCGCCGCGCAGGCAGCAGAGAAGACAGAGCTGCAACCGAGTGCGGTTGAAGAGGGCACGGAACGGGTGATTATCGACATCCGCAATCAGGACGAAATTGATGAGCAGCCGTTATCCGTTGATCTGCAGGTTAAGGAAATTCCGTTTTTTAAACTGCAGTCAGAATTTGTAAAACTTGATGCCAGCACGCATTACCTGTTGTATTGTTCGCAGGGCGTGATGAGTAAGATGCAGGCGTTGCTGTTGCAAGAGTCTGGTCATACCAATGTTTCGGTCTATAAACCTGAGTAAAGGAAGTAAGTTTGTTACGTTCACAGCGTTCAAAAACCGTGGCACGGATAGCCTTTATTTTACTGTTGATTGGCGCCACCATTGCCTTTTTTTGGCAGGTTCCGAGTACCGGCGCCAGTCGTATTCCATACATCGATAAATACGTCCATTTCGGGGTGTTTTTCTTACTGAGCTTTACCCTTCATCAGGCGTTTGCCCTGTCAGCGAGGGCATCCTTCTTGTGGCTCGGTTTGTACGGTCTGTTTATCGAAGTGGCACAGAGCTATATCCCGGGGCGCGGCTCTGATGTGTATGATTGGCTGGCCGACAGCGCGGGTGTACTGGGTTATTTCGCGATTGTCTTTTTAGTTCAGAAATACAAAAAAAACGCTAACTGAGTTAGCGTTTTTTGTTTTTCTTCGCGGCTTTTTTCTTCTTGCTGCGTTTCTTATCCGTTGCAGGAAACTTATACTTGGGTCGTAAGTCATCAAACACACGCCGTTCCAGTTTTTGCTCGGTATAGCGCTCAATACGTCCTAGCAGCAGTGCATCATGAGCTTCAACCAGAGAGACGGCGACACCTTTAGCGCCGGCTCGAGCGGTGCGACCAATACGGTGTACGTAGGTATCGGCCTGTTTTGGCAAGTCGAAGTTTACCACCACGCTAACGTCTTCGATATCCAGACCCCGAGAGGCGACGTCTGTTGCTACCAGCAATGCCTTAGGGTGCTGTTTAAACTGCTCTATAATACGCTGGCGCTCGGCCTGTGGCAGATCGCCGCGCAAATGCAGTACCGGATACGTTAGTTGCGCTTGCAAAAGTCCGGCAAGCTGGGCAACTTTTTCCCGAGTTTTGACAAACACGATCTGACGACCTTCGTACTCGGACAATGTACGCAGTAATAACTGTTGTTTGTGTTCGGCGGTATCCGCCAAGTAGACGTATTGCAGAATCTTGCCACGTTCGCGTTTTGGTGGCTGCACTTCAATTCGTTCTGGCTCATTCAGCAGTCGTTTAGCAAAGATCTCAACGCCGCCGCTGGCAAGCGTGGCAGAAGAAAGAATGTTTTGCTGACGGTGACGGGCACGTCGGGCAATTTCCTCGACGGACTTGGTAAAGCCCATATCCAGCATCCGGTCTGCTTCATCGATGATAAGCCATTCAACGCTTTCCAGTTCGTATTGTTCCGCTTGCAGCAGATCCAATAAACGGCCGGGCGTGGCAATCAGTAGTTCGTGTGATTTTTCCAACTGGCTCAGTTGGCTGCCGTAATTGATGCCTCCGGTAACAACAATCGAGCGCATCCCCGTACTGGCCTCGAACGCTTTGGCTTGCTGATGGATCTGCTCGGCGAGTTCGCGCGTGGGTGTTAACACCAGAATTCTGGCCGGACCCGGTGATTGGCGCGGGTAGTCTAACAGGTGCTGCAATGCCGGTAGCAGGAACGCTAATGTCTTGCCGCTGCCGGTGGGGGAGCTGAGCAGTACATCCAGACCGTCGAGTGCGACCGGAATGGTCTGTTGCTGAACTTTGGCCGGCTTTTTAAGCCCCAGTTCCAATAACGGGTGAATTAACGCGTCGTCGAGTTCTAAATCTTGCCAATCGATAGCCATGGTGAGCCTTAACGTAAAAGTAATAGCGGGGTGTCGGATGCCTGAATCATTTTGCGCGTGGTGCTGCCTAACACCAAATGACGCATACGTGAATGACCGTAGGCACCCATCACTAACAAGTCAATATTGTGCTGCTTTTGATACTGATGCAAAGCCGGTTCAATGGCTCCGGAAATAATATCAAAGTCAACGTCGTGTCGGTATTCGCGTAAGTGGTTGGCGGCGGCCTCAATTGCGGCCTTGGTATCGTTGTCGTTATTACCGACCGTTACCAGCCGTATTGGCATACCTTTAAAAATGGGGCTTTCAGCCAACATTTTTACGCCTTTACGTGACGTGTCGCTGCCGTCAAAGGCCAACATAACAGTGCGTGGTGAACGAAACTGTTTTGGCGTCACCAGAATCGGCTGACGTACTGCCCGGATCACAGTTTCCAGCTGACTTCCCATGCGCACACTGTCATTACTGTCGATACCTTTTTGACCGATGACCAACAGCCGGATGTCTGCTTCGACGTCGGTTAATGACTGAACCAGACTGCCATGCCGCTGTTGTTGCCTAATTTCTTGCAGACCATTTTCTTCGGCACGGCGTTGTATGGCATCCAACATGTTTTGGCCATGCTGCAATGCCAACCGATTGCGCTTTTCATCAAGAGCGGTTAGTTCATTGAGTAAGGCTTCCTGACTACCAAAACCAAGTTGTCCGGATAAATCGGTGGGGGCTGGATAGCGCTGTTCATCCAATACGTGAAATAACGTTAACGGCGTGTTTAACCGCTGAGCCGCCCAACAGGCATAATCGCAGACAGCAATAGTTGAGGCTGAGCCATCAAGGCAGGCAAAAACGTGCTTCATCATATCGTCCTCTTTCGCGGCGCAAAGTCTATCATGGGATGCTTACTCGCGCTAATAGTTCCAGTCATCGCAGCAGAGCTTTCATTTTTTTGAAAAGTCGTTACATTACTTAACAAAATCGCAACAAAGAGAAGGATCCTGATGGATATTAAACGTTCCACCTTAACGCTGACCATTGCACTGATTTTAGGGCTGTCGGTCAGTGCCTGTAGTGAGCAAACGGCACAGTCTACTAACAACACATCACAGGCAGCGGATAAATCCGAACTGCCGGTTCCACCCGATGCCTTAGAAAAAGAGTTTATTGTTGAGTCGCCGGTTGCCGACCGCGTCGATACCTATTACTGGCTTCGTGATGACGAGCGCAAAGCTCCGCAAGTACTGGCTTATCTGGAAGCAGAAAACGACTACTATGACGCCTACCGTGCCGATTATCAGGCGCTGACAGAAACTTTGACCGATGAAATTATTGGTCGTATCAAACAGGATGATGCTTCAGTCCCCTACACCAAGGGTGACTATCAGTATTATACGCGCTACGAAGAGGGTAGTGAGTATCCTATCCATGCGCGTAAGCCGGTAGCCGGTGGTGAAGAACAAGTGCTGTTAGATGTGAATGAATTGGCCGCTGAGCATGATTATTTCAATGCCGCCAATTTATCCATCAGTCCCAATCAGAACCTGTTGGCGTATATGGTCGATACAACCGGGCGACGTCAATACGAACTGTGGGTTAAAGACTTGACGACCGGCGAGATGAAGGCGCAAGGCCTGACGGGGTTATCGTCGAGTATTGCCTGGGCGGCCGACAATAACACCTTGTTTGTCATTGAAAACGACCCTCAGACGCTGTTGTCTAAGCGGGTGTTAAAGCATCAGCTCGATGCCCCGGCGGATCAGGCAACGCTGGTCTATGAAGAAAATGATGAATCGTTCTACATGTGGCTAAGCAACAGCAAGGATGATGCGTTTATCAAGGTGCAGATGAGCAGCACCGTTGCTGACGAATTACGCATTCTGGATGCGACCACTCCAGACGCCGAATTGCAGGTGTTTGCGCCACGAGAGCGCGGCGTGCAATACAGCGCTGAACATTTTGACGGACGCTGGATTGTCCGCACCGACTGGAACGCGCCGAATTTTAAACTAATGCAAGTTGCTGATGATGCCATCGGCAGCCGTGACAATTGGCAGCCGCTGGTCGAAACCTCTGATGAGGTCTTTATTGAGAGCTTTGAAGCGTTCGATAACTACCTGGCCATTAACGAACGCAGCGACGGTTTGCGCCGTATTCGCGTGTTGCCGTGGCAGGACTTCTCGCAACAGCGTTACATCGAGTCAGATGAAGTACCTTATGTGACCTACTTTGAACGTAACGTCGAGCAAGATACCGACGTGTTGCGCTATTCCTACAGCTCATTGAAGACACCGACAACCGTGTTCGCTTACAACATGAAAACGGGCGAGCGAGAGGTGCTTAAACAAACTGAAGTGTTGGGGGGCTTTGACCCGTCGGATTATCGCACCAAGCGTGTGTGGGCGACCGCCGATGACGGCACTCAGATACCAGTGTCGCTGCTGATGCGCAGTGATTTCGAACATGACGGTACGACGCCATTATACCAATACGCGTATGGCTCGTATGGCTCATCTTCCGATCCTTATTTTCGCTCCACGGTTTTATCCCTGGTGGATCGTGGCTTTGTTTACGCCATTGCCCACATTCGCGGTGGTCAGGAAATGGGGCGTGACTGGTATGAACAGGGCAAGCTGTTGAATAAGAAGAACAGCTTTACCGACTTCATTGATGTTACCGAACATTTGGTCAAGGAAGGATATGCGCATCCGGACAAGGTGTTTGCTATGGGAGGCAGCGCCGGTGGACTGTTGATGGGGGCCGTGGCCAATATGGCGCCGGATCTGTACCGCGGTATGGTTGCTCATGTGCCGTTCGTGGATGTGGTAACGACCATGCTTGATGAATCGATTCCATTGACCACCAACGAGTTCGATGAATGGGGTAACCCGAAGGAAAAAGCCTTTTACGACTATATGTTGTCGTATTCTCCTTACGATAACGTAGCCGCACAGGACTACCCGGCGTTGATGGTGACAACCGGTTTACATGACTCACAGGTGCAGTACTTTGAACCGGCCAAGTGGGTTGCGAAACTGCGTGATCTGAAAACCGATGATAATCCGCTGGTCTTCAGTATCAACATGGAAGCTGGCCATGGTGGCAGTTCGGGACGTTTCTCAAGGCTGGAAGAAATTGCCGAGGAGTATGCGTTTATTCTGGATTTGTTGAACAACTAGCGTAGAACAGGGAGCCGAAAGGCTCCCTTTTTTGTCTCACTGGAGTCCTAATACCTGTTTACCCTGAATGAAATTAATATCAACCGGAATACCTTTGTCGCTCAAGCGATCCAGGTCATTCTGTAATTGGTTATTGATGACACCCAGGCTATCAACTAATGTTGTCACACCCTCGTAATCACCATCACCCTGCAGCGTCAGAATTTTTTCTGAGAGATCATTCATGGCTTGGCGCATTTTGCCCATGTTGATGGCGTATTGTCCTTCTGCGTTACGGGTGAAAGCGCCCTGATTGGCAAAATAGTTAAAGCGAATCATGTTGGCTTTGCCGTGTGCGCTTGAGGCGCCAAATCTTACCGAGCGGAAAATGCTGGCCATGAAGGTGGTGTAGTAGTCTTCCAGAGTACCGGTTTCGATTTCTCCGCGTTCAAACAGTTGCGTAATCATGTAAAGCCCAAGTATGTCCGCTTTGCCTTCTTCCAAAGCCGAAGCATGTTCTTTGAGCGCTGCACGCACGGTACCCTTGCCATTGATGGTATTTTTTATGCCAAGCCCATGAGCGACTTCGTGGAACATGGTGTTTGCAAAAAACGCATCGAAGGTAATATTGTCGCGTTGTTCAGGGACAATAAGCTCCTCGGCAATAGGCACCAGGATTTTATCGAATTTTGCTTGCATCGCATTTTTTAACTGCAGCCGGCGCGTGCCTTTTTCCAACTGTACCGTTTCGTCATTCGGCAGGTTAATGGCGATGGTTTTACTGCCGGCATTGGAATGGCCGGCATAATAGATGGCGTCATAGGCATTTAACTGTGCATTAGCGCCGGGCATTTCTGCTTTATATTTTTCGGCAACCGGTAAGCCCTGTTGCAACACCGGCAGAAACTGCGCGTACTTCGCTAAACGCTCACTCCAGGCCTTATCTTTTACGAGCACATAGGCTTCAAATGCGGTTTTATAGCCGTACAGTTGATCTTCGTAGTTTTCAATCGGGCCAATGACCACATCAATATCGTTATCGGTCATATCCATCCAGGCCAAATCGGACGGTTGATAGTCGTCATTTAAAAAGGCATTGGCACGCAGGCGCAGATAATTAGCAAACGCCTGGCTTTCGGCCAAGTCAGCGGCCTGACGCAGCAACTCAGATGCTTTTGTGAGTTGTTGCTGATAGGCGCTTGAGTAGGGAACCGTGGTAAGTTGGCCATTGTCATCACGCCGGATCAGCGTATAAAGACTACGCTTGCTTTCACTGTCGAACGCCTCAAACTCTTGTTTGCTCATATCGGCAGGATAAAAGTTAGCACCCGCAGGTTTGTCGCTAAACTCGCGGACAAAAGGCTCATTGCCGTTTAAGCGATCCCAGGGACCATAGTTAATTTGACCAAACGCTTTTGCGGACTCAGGCAGAGCCGCTAGAAATTCGTTTTTATCCCGTGGGAATGCCTGCCGCCAAAACAATTCATCCATGATTTTTGCGGCGTCGATAAGCAACGACAACATCTGTTTCTGGTCAGCACTCAGGTGGCTGAGATCGGTCGTCAATTCATAATCGGTATAAATGTCAAAGCGCTGCTCTGCATTGGGAGTCAATTGGTAAGTGACGGTCTGTTGTGCGTTGCCGGCATCGTTGCTGGCTACTGTGGTCGCGGCTTCTTGATCACTACACGCAACCAGCGCAAGAAACAATGGCGTTAAGGTAAATATTTGTTTTAACATAGCTTAGCTTTTTTCGTTATAGTAAGTGTTATATGAATGTATAAAATACTGCTTACTCCGTGTGTGCGCAAGCGACATAAACAAGATAAAGGACAAGGTAATGGCTGCGCCGAATGCGCTTTACTCTCTCATTGACGATCGTTTAAAACGTGATGAATTGCAACTGCCGGGATTGCCTGAAACGGCTGAACGAGTTCGTGATGCAACGCTTAACCCTAACTGCAACCTGCAAGATCTGGCGCGCATCATCCAGCATGACCCGGCGTTATCGGCACGGTTGATTCGGTTAGCAAACAGCGCCTACTTGGGGGGCCGGAGTAAAGCCGAGAGTTTGATGCAGGCACTGACCCGGATCGGTTTGCGTCGTATCCGCACACTGGCGCTGGCGATGGCGGTAGAGCAGGTATTTTGCCCAAAGAATGACATTGTGCAAGAGTTCTCGGCGGACTACGTTCGCCAGACTCGGGAAATTGCTGCCGCATCGGTGATTATCACGCGACATTTGCAACAGCGTGGTATTGGACACCGGTTACACCAGGATGTCGCATTATTAGCCGGTATGGTGTCGCGTATTGGGTTAGCCCCGATACTAAAGCTTGCCGACGAATTTGACGACAGTTTTGCTAATCCATCGTTGATTAACGAGACCATGAAGAGTTTCGGTGCGCGGTTGGGTGTGGATGTGCTTAAACACTGGGAGTTCACGCCAAATCTGATCCGTGTTCCTCACTATTTCCGCTGCGGCAGAATAAAATTACTGGATGATGCCATTGTCATAAACTATTGCGATATTGTGCATTTGGCGAGCCTTCTGACCGGCAATGCCGAACCCGATGTAAACGCGATGACGGTGGCTGAATACGAACAGCGTGAGGTGATTCCTGCCAGCGGGTTCTGGCAGGAAGAGGCTATCGTACAAGATTATCGTGACATGCTCGAAACGCTTAGTTAGCGTCGCTGGTAAAGGCTCTGACGAGATCGTCGTAGAGTTCACCGATTTGCGCAGACACCAGCATGAAGTCGGCGTCGAGCTTTTCCTCAGGGCTTGGGTCGACTAAGTCATCCTGGGCGTCCATCAGAATGTCTGTGGCCTTTACCCGTTTCAACGCAAAGTCGGTTTCCAAAATAAACTCAATGTTTTCCTGCCACACCAAGCCCAGACGGGTAACTTGTTTGCCGGCTTCGATATGAGCCTGGATATCGTCACGGGTCAGGTCTTCGTTTTTACACCGTAAGATACCGCCATCCTGCTGTGGTGACCGCAACTCGGCTTCGTCTCCAAAATCGAAGGCCGCGGGTAGGTCGTTGCGTTTTAGCCAGTCAGTCATGGTCAATTCGGCGGCTTCTGCCGGGCTCACCGGCTGCACCGGCAATGAGCCCAGCGTAGAACGCAACAAGCCGAGAAAATCTTCGGCTTTATTTGCGGCCGATTCATTAATGATGACTAACTGACGCTTCAAATCGATATAGCCCCAACTCAAGCGATAACGACTAAAGGCTTGCGGTAACAGTTGATGGATTAAATCCTCTTTGAGGTTTTGTTTTTCTTTTCGATTAACAGGGCGTCCCTCAGCCTCTTGTATTTGCCGGACTTTCTCTTCCAGTTCGGCATTAATCACGGCCGCCGGCAAAACCTTCTCTTCGCGTCGTGCACAGAGTAAATGGCAATCGTTGAGAACATGAGTCAGTGTTTCGTGATCAGCGCCAAACGGTGAGAACCAGCCAAACGTAGACTGCTCCTGACGCCCGCAGGGACGAAATAAGTGCTCGCCTAATTTATTCTCGAAGTCGTCAGGCAATGCAAACTCATCGCTGAAACGATAAAAACGTAAATTCCTAAACCACATAGATAGGTTCTCTCTATTGATAGACTAAGAGCTGGATTAGCTAAGAATAATAATCGGAAACGAAAACTCGTAGGTTAGCCCATTACCGGCTTCGCTACTGGCGTCAATGTCGCCTTTTAGTGTCTGCGTTACCAGGTTTCGCACAATGTGCGTGCCTAAACCACTGCCACCCTGGTCGCGCTTGGTGGTAAAGAAAGGATCAAATAAGTGCGCCAACTTGCTTTCATCAAGGCCGCGGCCGTCGTCACTGTAGTGGACATGCAGTCTATCCTGCTGACCGTCATGTTGCGGTGTCACTCTAATCCACATATTACCCGCTTCAATGCCTTCAAAACCATGCACTAACGAGTTCATAATGAGGTTGGTGAAAATTTGCGAGATGGCGCCGGCTGGACAGCGAACGTATAGATCCTGCGGGCATTCTACATGAATTTGGTGTTGGGTTTTCTTAAGTTGAGGCTGTAGTGATTGGATCAGGTCTTCGATGTAGCGCTTGAGGTTGATATCGCGGATCGCATCAGACGCCTGGTCGACAGCGACTTGTTTAAAACTGCTGATCAATTCAGACGCACGTTGCAGGTTATTATCCAGTAAGTTAAGACTTTCACGTCCTTCGCTGATAAATTTCTGCAACTGTGGCTGGGTAAGCTGTTTGGATTCCAGCGCGTGAGCAAGTTCGTCCAGTTTTTCCTGCAAAAAGGACGTTGCCGTGACACTGATGCCGATTGGCGTATTCACGTCATGGGTGATGCCGGCAACGAGTCCACCCAAAGACGCCATTTTTTCCGACTCGACCAACTGCTGTTGCGTTTCTTTCAGATGCTGTAATGAGGCTTCCAGGCGTTGATTGGATTCACGCAGGGTTTTTTCAATGGTGCGGCGCTGGCTGATTTCTCGCTCTAGCTTTTCCTGACGCAGCTCGAGTTCGTTTTTGCGTTGTTCGAGATCCAGCATTACTTGACTTAATCGAGATGTTTTACGCGCGACTTCTTGTTCGAGAATGGCATTCTGTTCATCAAGCTGTCGATTGGCGAGCTTCAGCTTATGCTGCGTTCGTTCCAGGTCGTCCTGATATTCCTCGATATTATCAATCAGTTGGTTATAGGCATGTTCGATCAGTACCAGTTCATTATTGTGCTGGTCGTGCAGGCGTACGCGCGAGGCTTCCAAATTATCCAGCCGAAACGAGCGAATCTGCCGGGTCAGATCATTCAGTGGGCGGTTGAGCATCCGGCTGAACGCCAGCGAGAACAAAATCAGCAGAAAGGTGCTTTTAATGATGGCGTTACCAATAATGAACGCGAGGCTAAGTTTGATCCGGTCAATGGCGATATCGCGGGTGGAAAACAGCGTTACATCGCCGACCCGGGTAGAGTGCCCGGAGAATTCAAAAATTAACGTATCAAAGTAACCAAAAATTCCGTTTTGCTCCGGCAACATATAGCCATCAACCGTCTGTTCCGGCAGTTCTTCCACCGACAGCGTTTCACCCAGTTGCACGACAATATTACCGCTGTCATCCCGGATCAGCACGCCGGCGATGGCAGGAATGCTGATGAGTCCATCGGCGATGCTATCGATCTGGGGGTTGTTAAATTCCCATAAAGAACGTGTTAACGAACCACTGAAGGTACTTTGCTGGTTCTGTAACTCGGAAATAAGGGCACGCTTGGTATCAAAGTATTCCGCTCCAATCTGGATCGCTGTCACCATCAGTGTCAGCAAAAAATACACTGACAGAACGCGGGTTAGAAGAGAGGTAGAAATACTTTTATTGGCCATAAAAGGGTAACAATCGCTGGTTATTATGATCACTCGTTATAGTGAGTAAGCTAAAGCATTACGAAAGCTAACGCAATAAAAAGGGTTGTCACAAAGCTGACATAAAGCCGTCATTAAGTTGTCACGAAAATTCACTAAAGTTGTCGCATCTCTAATTTCAGGTGGTTTACATCACCTTCATTCAAGCGAAAAGGTCCACATCATGAGGTTGTTAGCAACAGGTACCGCGTTAGCTCTCGCAGCCACATTGTCTCTACCAGCGCAGGCACAAGATCAGAGTCTTGAGCCGGTAGTTGAGAATGCCGCGGAGATAAACCAATCAGCGCGTCAGTCACAGCTGACCGTTGATAATATTGCTGAATCAATGCAAGAGCGTTTACAGCAATACAAACAGATCATGAAAGAGATTGACGGTTTACAAGTCTATAGCCGTCAGTTACAGCAGCAAGTTGATAATCAACAACAGGAAATGTCTGACCTGAACGAATCCATCGATCAGGTGAGCTTTGTTGAGCGTCAGGTTACGCCGCTGATGATGCGCATGATCGAATCACTGGAAACCTTTGTTGAGCTCGATGTGCCATTTTTGGCCGAGGAACGCGAACAACGTATCAATGGACTGAAAGAGCTGATGCAACGTGCCAACGTTGAGGTATCCGAGAAATTCCGTCGGGTCATGGAAGCCTATCAAATTGAAACCGATTACGGTCGCAACATCGAAGCTTACACCGCTGAGCACTCGGTGAATGGCGGCGAAAAACAGGACGTTACCTTCCTGCGTATCGGTCGTGTAGCGCTGATTTACAAGACCCGCGACGGCCAACACTTAGGCATCTGGGACCAGCAACAACGCGAGTGGAAGCCACTCGACAGCAGTCACCTTATTGCCATCGACCAAGCCATCAGCATTGCGCGGAAACAGAAAGCGCCGGATCTGCTGATGTTACCGCTTTTAGCCAATAAAACATCAGGTCAGTAAAGGAGCCTCGCTATGTTACGTCGTTCGATGAAAAAGATAACTGCGGCTTTGGCGGCTACCTTAATGACCGCATCGGTCAGCGCAGCCCCGGCACCGCAAGAACCTATTAACCTGGATCAGTTGTTGCAACAGTTGCAGCAAGGGCAGTTTTCGCAAAGCGAAGAAAACCAGGCACGTGAAGCCCGTTTTCGCCAACAGGAAGCCCAGCAAAAGCAGATCCTTGAAGACGCCATTGCACAACGCAATCAACTGGAACAGCTGGCTTCTGATCTGGAAACCGAGTTTGAAGGCAACGAAACCCAGTTGGCAAACTTAGAAGAAAACCTGACTCAGAGCATGGGCTCATTAAAAGAGTTGTTCGGTGTCTTACAACAAGTGACCAGTGATGCGTCGGGCAAATTCCAAAACTCTGTGGTATCCGCACAGTTCCCTGGCCGTGCAGAGCAGTTGACCGAGTTGGCGGAGAAGATCGGCAGTTCGTCGAAGCTCCCAACCATCGAAGAAATCGAAACCGTTTGGTTTGCGCTGCAACAGGAAATGACCGAGTCCGGCAAAATCGCCGAATTTGAAGCTATGGTTACCGAAGCGGACGGTGAAAAGGAAACACAAGACGTGGTTCGCGTGGGTACCTTTAACCTTGTCGCAGACGGCAAATACCTCGAATACAACAGCACCACCGGTAATATCGCCGAATTAGTCCGTCAGCCGGCAGGGCGTTACCTGCAGTCAGCGGAATCCTTGCAAGAGGCGGATTCGGGCGTTGTGACCTTTGGTCTGGACCCAACCGGTGGTTCGATCCTGGGCTTGTTGGTGCAGGCGCCGAGTCTGAAAGAACGTGTGCAACAAGGTGGCACGGTCGGTTACATCATTTTGGCATTAGGTGTGGTCGGTCTGTTATTCGCGCTGGAGCGTTTTGTGTCGCTGATGCTTATCGGCAACAAAGTAAAACGTCAGTTGAAGAAAGAGCAGCCGAGTGCGGATAACCCACTGGGTCGTGTGATGTTAATTAAAGACAAATACCCACAAGCAGATACCGAAACGCTGGAGCTTAAACTCAGTGAAGGCATCTTGCGTGAAGTGCCTAAGATCACTCGTAACCTGACGTTCATTAAGATCATCTCGGTGGTAGCACCGCTGATGGGTCTGTTGGGTACCGTTACCGGTATGATCAACACCTTCCAGGCCATTACCTTGTTTGGTACCGGCGACCCGAAACTGATGGCCGGTGGTATCTCACAGGCGTTGGTCACAACGGTGCTGGGTCTGGTGGTTGCGATTCCAATGACCTTGTTGTTCGCGATGCTTCACACGCGCAGCAAGAACATGATCCACATCCTGCAAGAGCAAGCTTCAGGCATTATTGCGGAGCGTTCTGAGCGAGGAGCATAAGGCATGTTATTCCTCATTGAATTCAGTCACGCACTGCGTGACTTTATCGAGGCCGGCGGGCAAGTCCTGCTGGTCATCGGAATCCTCATCTTCACCATGTGGTTGATGATTCTGGAACGCATTTTCTACTTCCTTCGCGGTCATCGGGCTCGGGTAAAAGAGGCTCTGACGCGTTGGCAGCAGCGAGAAGATAAATCGTCCTGGAATGCCGAACAGATTCGGCAGGCGATGATTTCCAGAGTCGCGTTGGGGCTAGGCGGAAATTTGCCGGTCATTAAAGCCTTGGTTGCACTGTGTCCGTTACTGGGATTGATGGGAACCGTTACCGGCATGATCGAAGTATTCGACGTGATGGCGATCACCGGCACCGGTAGTGCGCGGTCGATGGCATCGGGGGTATCAAAAGCCACCATCCCGACAATGGCCGGCATGGTGGGCGCGTTGTCCGGCGTGTTTGCGGCGACCTGGCTACAGCGCACCACGCGCCGTGAAAAGATGAAGTTAGAAGACCGAATTTTACTTGAGCGTCATTAATTGGAGCGCCAACGATGAAACAGCATTTTGCCAACTTAGTGGAAGAAGAAGAAAGCCAGATTGATATGACGCCGATGCTCGACGTTGTTTTTATCATGCTGATTTTCTTCATTGTTACCGCCTCTTTCGTAAAAGAGGCTGGTATTGACGTGAACCGCCCTGATGCATCAACTGCGGTGCAGAAAAGCCGTGCCAACATTCTGGTTGCGATCAGCGAGAATAATGAAGTGTGGATAAATAAACGGCAAATCGATATTCGTGCCGTGCAAGCTAACATCGAACGTCTGTATGCGGAGAACCCGCAAGGTTCGGTGGTGATTCAAGCCGACGAACAGGCCAATACCAAGACCCTAATCGAAGTGATGGATGCGGCGCGGTCGGCTGGCGTGTTTGATGTTTCTGTAGCAACGGACGAGCAGTGATATGCGTTATTTAGCAGCGATTGTCGCCGCTGCCACCATCACTATCGGACTGTTTTATTTGATGCAGTCGTTGATCAGTGGTGGCGAGGGGGCGATGTCCGAACCGGTACGCGGCAGTGTGTTGGACTTTGTCCGCACGCCGGAGCCGGAGCAAGTTCAGGAAAAGGAGCGCAAGCCAGAGCGTCCGCCGGAACCTGAGCAGCCACCGGAAGACTTGCCGCAACCACAGATGGACAGTGATGTGGATGCGGACACCAGCGGCGGCTATGACTTTTCCGCCAATGTTGATGCCAGCGCCGATATTGGCAATGGTGCTTCATTACAGGCGTCTGACGGTGAGTACTTGCCGATTGTGAAGGTGCAGGCGACTTATCCACGGCGAGCTTTGCAGCGTGGTATTGAGGGTTTTGTGGTGGTTGAATTTACCGTCACTAAGCAAGGTACCGTGAGAGATCCGCGCGTGGTTCAGGCAGAACCGCAGGGCATATTTGAGCAAGCGGCGCTGGATGCCGTCGTTAAGTTCAAGTACAAACCTCGCGTTATTGATGGCGAACCGGTTGAAGTGGAAGGGGTTCAAAATCGCATGACGTTTGAGATGAACTAAGGAATTGGCCATGAATACGATCCTGAAGACAATGGCAATGGCCGGTGTTGCGCTGTTTATCTCCGCGCAACCCGTGCTCGCACAGCAAACTGAGCGCGTCCCGGCGTTACGTGAAAAGGTGTACAGTCAATTGGCGCGGGCGCAGACCGTCGCTGACGAACAGGGCAACGCACAAGGCATTGAAGTACTCAATGAGGTGGCGTCCCGCGCGGACAGCATGAACAGCTATGAACGAGCCATGTTGTGGAACTTTTTTGGCTTCATGTATTACGACAATGGTGATACCGCCAAAGCCATCGATTATTTCGGTAAGGTTGTTGCAGAACAACCGATTCCGGAATCACTGCAGAAAAGCACCTTGTTCAGCTTAGCGCAATTGGCATTGAGCGACGGCCAGTATGATAAGTCACTGAATTATTTAGGGCAGTGGCGGCAACTGGCTGACGCTGATGAGTTGCCCAAAGCCTGGGTGCTCGAAGCGCAGGCGATGTACCAGAACGGCCGTTACCAGGATGCTTTAGAGCCGATTCAGAAGGCCATTGCGAAAGCCGAAGACGAAGGTGATGTTGCAAAAGAAAACTGGCTGATCCTGGCTCGTGCGATTCACTACGAACTGGGCCAAACGGACGGCGTGGCGAAGATGCTGGAGAAGCTGGTGGTGAATTACAGCAAACCCGAATATTGGCTGCAACTGGCCGGTGTTTATGGGCAACTGGAAAAAAATGCCAAGCAACTGGCGGTGCTGGAAGCAGCCTATCAACAGGGCTTTGTCGAAAAACCATCCGAATTGCGTAATTTAGCGCAGGTTTATTATTTAAACGAACTGCCCTATAAAGCGGCTGAGATTATGGAACAGGGCCTAAGTAACGGCAAACTGGACAATACCCTCAGTAACCGCAAGTTTTACGCCCAGAGTCTGATGCAGGCGAAAGAGTATGATGCTGCAATCGAAGCCTATCAGCAGGCAGCAGAGCTGGGTGATCGTGGCGACATGCTGGCGCAGGCCGCTCAACTGGCGCTGAATATTGATCGCAATGACGTTGCGCTGGAGCTTGCACAACAAGCGCTGGCGGCCGGTGAGCTAAAAAATCCGGGCAACATGTATCTGGTGCAGGGCATGGTGCATGTTAATCAAAAACAGTACCAGAAGGCCGTAGCGGCTTTCCAGTCGGCGCAGGATTATGAGGCCACCGAAGCAGCGGCATCACAGTGGGTTCGCTATGCCAAATCGCAACTGGAGTTTCAACAACAATTGGCTAACAACGACATCTAACTGACATCAAAACGTCACTTAACTGTCACATTGTCATAAAGTTGTCATAAAAAAGACATACCATGGACACAGATCAGTAATGAATCTGTAACTTGTGCTGTTATGCAGTATACTTTCAGCACAATTTAATGTTCCATTAAGTTTGCGTTTAGATAGGGTCTTTTTTATGAAACAGTTGCTTGGTTTGGTTGCATTGGCATCGGCCTTTTTACCTGCGGCGTTCGCGCAAGATAGTGATGCTCTTACCGTGTATGGACGTGCCAATGTCTCATTGCAAAGCAATGACGAAGGTAATGGCGCAGAAACGGATGTCGTCAGTAACTCATCACGCTTTGGCTTTAAAGGCTCTGCCGAGCTTGAGAATGACCTTGAAGTGTTTTACCAATTGGAGTTTGGCGTCGATCTAGCCGATTCTGAAGGCGACGCCGTTACCAATCGTAATCAGGTGGTTGGTCTGCGTGGTAACTTTGGTAAAGTCATGATTGGCCGTTATGACACCTTTCTGAAGGACTCTCAGGGAAGCATTGATCAGTTCAAAGATTACGAAGCGGATTTAAAAAGTTTATTCCGTGGTGAAAACCGTGAAGATAATACCGTAACCTATTATTCTCCGGAGTTTTACAACATCAGTTTCGGCGTAACTTACGTTGCTGCAGAAACGGAAAACCAGGATGACGGTGTTTCCTTCGGGTTGTTGTACGGTGATGAAAAACTGAAAAGCACACCGGTGTATGCAGCTATCGCTATCGATCGTGATGTCGCGGGCTATGACATTGAACAACTGAGCGTGTACACCAAAGCCGGCAAGTTTAAACTGGGCGCGGCGTTGCAACAGTTTGAAAGTGTCAACGGGCTTTACGACGGTGACGGCTACTTGTTGAGTGCGGCCTATCCTTACAATAACTGGGTATTTAAAGGTCAGTACCAGTCGCTTGATGAGAGCGGCGATACCGATGCCTCGTTCTCTTTTGGTGCTGATTATCACTTCAGCGGCGATACCCGTGTGTACACTTGGTATACCGGCCGTGACTGTGACATCGACACTTATACCAGCCGTGGTTGCGGCGGCGCAGCCGGCGTTGAACAAGACTTCTTCGCGGTGGGCATTCGCCACGACTTTTCCTGGTAATTGATACCGGTCAGGAAGTAGCCTCTTAATCCTTGAGAGGCTACACTATTCCCGTTTTTTCTTTTCAGCTACGGGAGCTAACCCGATATGACCAACCTCGTCGTACTTGGTATCTATCTGCTTATCGGGCTTGTCATCAAGCGCGCAGGTAAGTTTCCTGATAACACCGCGCAAGTGCTCAACCTGTATGTGATTTACGCTGCCTTACCCGGCGTCATCTTTACTAAAGTCCCGTCGTTGGAGTTTTCGGCTGAGTTGTTGATACCGGTTATCATTCCTTGGGTGCTGCTCGTCATCAGTGCGTCTTTGATTTATCTGCTTGGCAAGCTATTGAACTGGAGTCGCCCGATTATTGGCGCGTTACTGGTTTGTGTGCCACTGGGTAATACGTCATTTTTCGGGTTCCCGATGATCGAGGCGTTCTATGGCAGTGACGCGATCGTCTATGGCCTGTTCTATGACCAGTTTGGCTCCTTTTTCGGGTTAGCCATTTATTCAACCATTATTATCGCCCTGTTTGCCGAGAATCCACAGGGTGAGAGAACACGTCCGTCGGTGCTGGCAATTGGTAAGAAAATCCTGTTATTTCCGCCGTTCATCGCACTCGTTATCGCCTTGTTGATTAAAGATATGAGTTACCCGACCGTGTTTACGGTGCTGGTTGAATCGCTGGCGGTAACGTTGGTTCCGGTCATTATGGTGGCGGTTGGTTTTCAGTTGAAGTTTCGCCTGCCGAAAGGCAGTAAAACCCCGTTGGCTGTGGGGTTGTTTACTAAGTTAGTGGTGATGCCTGCTATTACGATTGTATTACTCTGGAGTTTTGGGTTTGACTCCCATTTGGTGCAAGTGACGGTTTTTGAAAGCGCGATGCCGCCGATGATTACGGCAGGGGCGGTTGCCATTATGGCAGGGCTGGCACCGAGTCTGTCGGCGGCGATGGTGGGTTATGGCATCTTGATCGCATTTATTACGTTGCCGCTGGTGCACCAATTATTGCAATGGTTGGCGTAAGCCGGTGAGCCAACTTATTGTCATAAAAGTGACGCGTTTTCATAAAAATGTCATATTATTTGTTAATAATTGGGACATCCAAAAAAAGCAGGAACCCATAAATGTCACGCAGAATCTTAATTGTTGAAGATGAAGCTCCCATCCGTGAGATGCTGAGTTTTGTTATGGAGCAGCATGGCTACCAGGCGGTAGAGGCCAAAGACTTTGACACTGCGGTGAGCAAAATTGCCGAGCCGTATCCTGATATGGTGTTATTGGACTGGATGCTCCCGGGTGGCTCAGGTATACAACTGGCAAAGAAAATTAAGGGTGATGACTTCACCCGCAATATTCCCATTATCATGCTGACCGCACGAGGCGAAGAAGAAGATAAGGTGAAAGGGCTGGAAGTCGGAGCCGATGACTACATCACTAAGCCATTTTCGCCAAAAGAGTTGATGGCGCGGATGCGCGCGGTGTTTCGACGCGTGGCGCCAACCGTGCTCGATGAGCCACTGGACTTTGAAGGCCTGAAATTGGACCCGGTCTCACATCGTATTTCCGCCAACGATAAAAGCATCGACATGGGGCCGACCGAGTTTAAGTTACTGCACTTTTTTATGACTCATCCGGAGCGTGTTTACAGCCGTGAACAGTTGCTGGATCATGTTTGGGGTACCAATGTCTACGTCGAAGACCGTACCGTTGATGTACACATTCGACGTTTACGTAAGGCGCTCTCAGAACATGGTTATGATCGTCTTATCCAGACCGTACGCGGTGTGGGGTATCGTTTCTCGAGCCGTTAATTGATGTCGGTTGTGGCCGAATAAAGAGGGAAGATTGCTGCATGGATCGTGATTACTCGAATTTATTCGCGCTGCGTGGACTGGTTTTATACCTGATCCCATTTTTTATTTTGGGCTGGTTAATCGGTTATCTCTGGGAAACACTGACATTGGGGCTTGCCGGCTTGGTGGTTTGGCATTACTACTACCAACAGCGGCTAACCAAATGGCTGTGGCAAAGTCGTAACCTGTTGCCGCCGACCGCGCCGGGCAGTTGGAGTTACATTTACGACGGTATTTACCGTAATCAGCGTCGCAGCCAGCACCGTCGCCGCTCGCTGGCGCGTTTGCTACGACGCTTTCGGGAAGCGGCCGAAGCGCTCCCGGATGCTGCCATTGTGTTCCGCAAAGACGGCTCACTGTTGTGGAGCAATAAGCTGGCGCAGTTCTACTTCGGCTTACGTTGGCCGGATGACGCTGGTATGCGGCTGTCCAACCTGATTCGTCATCCTGAATTTTTTTCTTACCTCAATAAAGGTGACTTCAGCGAAGCGTTGACCATTCCGTCACCGATGCGGGACAGTCTTGATATTGAGATCCGGGTGATGCCCTACAGCGACGATCAGTTTTTGCTGGTTGCCCGTGACGTAACGCAATTAAAACAATTGGAAAATATGCGCCGTGACTTTGTGGCTAATGTGTCGCATGAGTTAAAAACGCCGCTAACGGTGTTGCAGGGGTATTTGGAAATGCTCGGTGACGTCGAAAATACACCACCGGCGATGACCCAAAAAGCGCTGACGCAAATGCAGCAACAAAGTGACCGGATGAAGAATCTGGTCGATCAATTGTTGCAGTTATCACGGATGGAAACGCCCAGCCATGACGTATTTGAACACGTTGTCGATGTGCCGACGGTACTGGGCGAGTTGCGTCAGGAAGCAGAAAAGCTGTCTGCTGATAAACAACTGAAGCTGGTCTTTGATGTTGAACCCATTCGTGTGTACGGTAAAAGCGATTTGCTGCGGAGCGCCATGCAAAATCTGGTGACCAATGCGGTACGCTACACCCAGGCGGGCGGGAACATTCGTGTGACCTGGAGAAAAGTTCGTGACGAAGTGGAGTTTAGTGTCGAGGATAATGGTCCGGGCATCGAAAACGAACATATTCCGCGTTTGACAGAACGGTTTTATCGGGTCGATGCCGATCGCAACAGTGACAGTGGTGGCACCGGCTTGGGGCTTTCCATTGTGAAACAGGCACTGGAACATCATAACAGCCATTTGGAAGTGAACAGCAAGCCTGGCGCTGGCTCGCGCTTCTGGTTCCGATTGCCGGCCGGATTGATCGAAGAACGCCTGGGTAAAGCGAAATCACAAAAGCGTTAAAAATCTGTCATATTTGTCATCAAACTGTCACATTACTGACCTACACTTAACAGCATCGAATCGAACCATCCTTGCGATGCTCACAGAGAGGTGAACAGTATGTTCAAATCACTTAAAACGTTAAGTAAGTCTTTTTCCGTTGTTGCTTTGGCCGGCGGTGTAGCATTTAGTGGCGCTGTTGCCGCTAACACCGATGACTTGCCAGAGTATCAGAAAGTTTCAGGACTTTCGGGTAACTTATCTTCAGTTGGTTCAGATACCCTGGCTAACATGATGACCTTTTGGGGTGAAGAATTTAAACGCATGTACCCAAGCGTTAACATTCAAATTCAGGCGGCAGGTTCTTCGACGGCGCCACCAGCCCTAACCGAAGGAACATCAAGCTTCGGACCTATGAGCCGGGCGATGAAGTCAAAAGAAATCGAAGCGTTTGAAAAGCGCCATGGCTACAAGCCAACGGCGGTCCGTGTGGCTATCGACGCACTGGCGGTGTTTGTTCATAAAGATAACCCGATTGAAGGTTTGTCGATTACTGAAGTCGACGCGATTTTCTCGTCAACCCGTAAGTGTGGGGCCAATCAGCAGGTTAATCGCTGGGGTGACTTAGGTCTTGAAGGTGACTGGGCAAACCGCGATCTGCAATTGTATGGTCGTAACTCGGTATCAGGTACCTACGGTTACTTTAAAGAAGTCGGCTTATGTGACGGCGACTTCCGTTCGAACGTTAATGAACAGCCTGGTTCGGCATCGGTGGTACAGTCTGTATCAACCTCATTGAATGCCATCGGTTACTCAGGCATTGGCTACGTAACTTCTGGTGTGAAAGCTGTGCCAATCGCGAAAGGTGACGGCGACGACTTTATCGCCGCGTCTCGTGAAAACGCGCTGGCTGGTCAATACCCACTGGCTCGCTTCCTCTACGTTTATGTCAATAAGCACCCAAACAAGCCATTGGGTAAAGCGGAAGCTGAGTTCATGAAGATGATTCTTTCTAAGCAAGGTCAGGATATCGTCAACAAAGACGGTTACATTGGTCTGCCGAAAGCGGTTGTTGAAGCTGAACTTAAAAAGCTGGGCTTAAGCCACTAATAGGTAAGTATGAGCAAGCCGGCAGTCTGCTATAGACTGCCGGCTTTTTGTATTTTTACAGTTTGGTGAAGAAAATATGACAGCATTGTAACAGTACTGTCATAAAACTTTACTAAACTAGGTACAGTTAATTTGTAGTCACTTTAAGAAGCTTGAGGTCACAATGGCAACACAATCTGCCCAGCAGTTATCGGCCAATAGGATTCGATTACTGAAAGACCGTTTTGCCCGTTATGGCGTTACCGCCGGCGGTGTGATGGTCTTGGTCGCTCTGCTTTTGATCTTCTTTTACCTGCTTTACGTGGTGCAACCGATTTTTGAATCGGTCAGCCTTAAAAAAGTAAACAGCTTCACGCTACCAGAATCAGGTCAGGTTGAAGCCGTGGGGATGGAAGAGCAAGCGGAAATTGGTTATCGCTTTTTGCGCGATGGCGAACTGCAGTTTTTCTCATTGATTGATAAAAACGAACGTCAGTCAGGCGATATTTTATTACGCGAAAGCTTTGCTCAGCCCGAGCAAATCAGCAGTTTTGCTCGCACTCTGCCGGTTAACCATCAGTACGCCTACGGTTTAACCACTGGTGAAGCCGTTGTTGTTGAACCGAAATTCTCAGTGACGTTTCCGCAAACCGTTGCCACCGCTGCGACAGACCGCGTTGAGCGGGTCATTACGCCGCGCATCGAGGTTAAAAATAACGGTGAGCCATTGCTGATCGATGAGCAGCAACGAGCGTTGCAGAAACTGGCCTACGAGACCGATGGCGAAGGTATGTTATTTGCTGCAGCGGTTGAGCAAAACACGTTGCTGATCACGCACTTCGTTGCTGAAGAAAACTTCATGACCGGAGCCGTCACGTTAACGCCAAATTACACGGAAATCCCACTTAACAGCGCGATTGATAACATCGTTGTCACACCGGACTTGCGTCAGGTGTTGGTGCGCCGTGGGAACCGCGTCCATGTGTTTGACATTTCGATCAGCGGTACGGTCAGTGAACGCGAGTTGTTGCCGATGCGCACCCGTGAGTTGGGTAACGCAACCGGCATGTATTTGTTGGCCGGCGCTTCGTCGATTTTGCTCACGCATGACAGTGGTAAAGTATCACAGTGGTTCGAAGTACCGGGTGATGAGGGTCGTCAGTATCAATACATCCGTAGCTTTGATGCAGGCTCACCGGTCACCAGTATCGAAGTGGAATATTATCGCCGTACCTTCTACACCTTGTCAGAAAACGGCGACATGAATATTTTCCACACCACGTCCGAGGCCGATCTGTTCCAGGGGCAGCCTACCGAGTCACGTATCGAACGGGTAATGGTTGATCCGCGGGCGAATTATTTGTTGATGAAAACAGCCGATGGTTACGGTCTGTTTGATGTCGACAATGAGCACCCGGAAGTGACCTGGAGTGGTTTGTGGCAGGAAGTTTGGTATGAGGGCTACCCCGAGCCAGAATATACCTGGCAGTCAACGTCTGGTTCCGATGACTTTGAATCAAAATTCAGCCTCGTGCCGATTTCCTTCGGTACCATAAAGGCAGCGGCTTATGCGATGCTGTTCGCGGTACCTATTGGTCTGGCTGCGGCAGTATATACTGCTTACTTCATGTCTCCTTCGGTGCGTAAGTTTGTTAAGCCAACCGTAGAAATCATGGAAGCGCTACCCACGGTTATTCTTGGCTTTCTTGCCGGGTTGTGGCTGGCACCGTTAGTGGAGGCCTATTTACCCGGATTTATTGCGGTCTTGGTGTTGATGCCGCTGGCAGTTATCGCAATGGCGGCCATCTGGAGCCAGATGCCAACCAACATTAAGAACAAAGTTCATGACGGTCGTGCCGCGCTGCTGTTGATACCGGTAGTAATGCTGACGGGCTGGCTGTCGTTCGAAATCAGTCCGTGGATCGAGCAAGTGCTGTTCGATGGCGACGCGCGTCGATACATTACCAATGAACTGGGCGTCACCTTTGACCAGCGTAACTCACTGGTCGTGGGTATCGCGATGGGCTTTGCGGTGATTCCGACCATCTTCTCGATTGCTGAAGATGCAGTATTCAGTGTGCCTAAGCATTTGTCCAACGGCTCGCTGGCACTTGGCGCAACACCATGGCAAACGCTGACCAAGGTCGTATTACTGACCGCCAGCCCGGGTATTTTCTCCGCGGTAATGATGGGCTTAGGCCGTGCTGTTGGTGAAACCATGATCGTATTAATGGCGACCGGTAATACGCCAATTATGGACTGGAACATTTTCGAAGGTATGCGCACGCTGTCGGCAAACATCGCCGTGGAAATGCCCGAATCAGAGGTGGGTAGTTCACACTATCGCATTCTGTTCCTGGCGGCCTTCGTGTTGTTTATTTTCACCTTCTTCTTTAACACCATTGCTGAATTTGTGCGCCAACGCTTGCGCGACAAATACAGCTCAATGTAATCCGGACTTGAGGTTTAACAATGAATAAGTGGTTTAGAACCGGCAAACCCTGGATTTGGTTAACCGCAGGCGCTGTCAGTGTCAGTCTTATCGCGGTCATTGGGCTGGTCATCATGATTGGTTGGCGCGGACTGTCTTTCTTCTGGCCATCCGCCATTCATGAAATGGATGTACTGCAGGCTGACGGTAGCACCAAGCACATCATCGGTGAAGTCTATGACACCGAAACCGTGCCGACGACCCGTTTGCCGCAGTCGATGATTGACCTGGCGCAAATCGAGTCAGAGACGGTCACCCGTTACCTGATGAAAATCGGTAACCGCGAGTACGTACCTCTTGATTTTACCTGGGTACTGGAGTCGCTGGTTTCTGAGGACACAACGCCGGCTGACTTAGCTGTGATTGAGCGCAGTAAAGACGGCAATTTTTATGGCCGGATTACGGCGCTGACTGAAAATGGCGAAGTGATTGCGCGTCAAGGCGATGCCGACTTTCGTGAGTTGATGTACCAACGGGTAGAGCGTGCGGTAGAACTGAACCTGCAAGCCATGGGCTTGCAGGAAGGCGAGATTTCTTCCATTAACTACCAGCTCAATGAGCTGGAACTGGAACGCCGCCGTCTGCAACTGGACGATCAGCTAACGGAGCAAGCCATTGCTGACTTGCAAGCTCAGCGTGAACAACTGAATGCGGATTATCAGGTTTACGAAAAAGAGCTGTTTGAACTGCGTGAGCAGGCGCAGCGTGATGCCTTGTTGGTGAAAGACTTCCGTGGTGAAGAGGTAAAAGTACCTATGTATCGGGTGTTAGACGTTAACTTCCCGAACGATATGGGCTTTTTCGCCAAGCTGGCTCACTTCTTCCAGCAACTGGGCAAGTTCGTCAGCGAGGATCCTCGTGAAGCCAACACCGAGGGCGGGGTCTTCCCGGCCATTTTCGGTACCGTGTTCATGGTATTGTTAATGTCGGTTATCGTGACGCCTTTTGGTGTCGTAGCAGCGGTCTATCTGCATGAATACGCGGGCAAAAACTCGATCACTAAGTTAATCCGTATTGCTGTGATTAACCTCGCCGGTGTACCGTCTATCGTTTATGGTGTATTCGGCTTAGGCTTCTTCGTCTACATGGTGGGTGGTAGCCTTGACCAAATCTTTTATCCGGAGGCACTGCCGAATCCAACCTTCGGTACCCCGGGCGTATTATGGTCAGCGGTGACGCTGGCGATTCTGACGCTGCCGGTGGTGATAGTATCCACCGAGGAAGGTTTGGCGCGAATTCCGAGCACCTTACGCGAAGGCTCGCTGGCACTGGGTGCAACCAAGTGGGAAACCATTTGGCGTATCATCATTCCGATGGCATCACCGGCGATCATGACCGGCCTGATTCTGGCGGTCGCTCGTGCTGCGGGTGAGGTGGCACCACTGATGTTGGTGGGTGTGGTTAAGTCGGCACCGATGTTACCGGTCGATGGTAACTTCCCGTACTTCCACTTGGATCGTAAATTTATGCACCTGGGCTTCCACATTTACGACGTAGGCTTCCAAAGCCCGAACGTCGAAGCGGCTCGCCCGTTGGTTTATGCAACCTCGTTCTTGTTGATCACGGTTATCGTGGGACTTAACTTAACGGCTATTGGTGTGCGTAACCACTTACGTGAAAAATATCGTTCGCTTGAACACTAAGTTTGAATTGTCGAGAAGGTTTTAAATTATGATTTCGGTAAATCCGACTACAACTAACGCAGAAAAGCTGGATCTGGCCAACCTGGCGCCAGAGCAGACGGCATTGAGCATCAAGAACCTCGACCTGTTCTACGGAGAGGATCAAGCGTTGTACGATATCTCAATGCACGTACCTAAAAACCGGGTTACCGCATTTATCGGTCCTTCCGGTTGTGGTAAGTCAACGTTACTTCGCTGCATCAACCGCATGAACGATTTGGTTGAGATTTGTAAAGTAAAAGGCGATATTGAGCTGCACGGCAAGAATATTTACGACAAAGACGTCGACGTAGCAGCGCTGCGCCGTCGTATCGGTATGGTATTCCAGCGTCCTAACCCATTCCCGAAATCCATTTATGAGAATGTGGTTTACGGCCTGCGTCTGCAGGGGGTTAAAGATCGCCGCGTACTTGACGAAGCGGTAGAAACATCGTTACGTGGCGCGGCATTATGGGACGAAGTGAAAGATCGTCTGAACGCAAGTGCGTTCAGCCTGTCGGGTGGTCAGCAGCAACGTCTGGTCATTGCCCGTTCGATTGCGATTGAACCGGAAATCCTGCTGCTGGACGAACCAACGTCGGCACTGGATCCGATTTCAACGCTGACGATTGAAGAGCTCATCACCGATCTGAAAAAGAAATTTACCGTGGTGATTGTTACGCATAATATGCAACAGGCTGCCCGGGTTTCTGACCAAACCGCGTTTTTGTATATGGGTAAACTGATCGAGTACGCTGATACCGACACCTTGTTTACCACGCCGTCAGAGAAGCAGACAGAAGACTATATTACAGGTCGTTACGGTTAAGGAGACAGTGATGGACAAAATGAATATGGGGAAGCACATTTCCGGTAAGTTTAATGAAGAGCTGGAAGCTGTCCGTAACCGTGTGCTCAGTATGGGCGGAATGGTTGAGCAACAGATCAGCGACGCCCTTGAAGCGATTCAAAAGGCGGATGTTGAGTTGGCTGAGAAAGTGCTCAACAGCGACCACAAAATTAATAAACTGGAAGTGCAAATTGACGAAGAGTGCGTGCACATTATTGCCAAGCGCCAACCGGCCGCCAGTGACTTACGGTTGGTGATTGCCATCATCAAAACCATTGCTGATTTAGAGCGCATTGGTGATGAGGCCGAACGCATTGCTAAAGTGGCGAAAGAGAGCTTCAGCAAAGATCAGGAGCAGTTGCTGGTGAGCCTGGAGAATCTCGGTCTGCACGTATTGAGTATGTTGCGCAAAGTGCTGGATGCTTTTGCCCGCATGGATCTTGAAGCGGCATACGAAGTGCACCAGCAGGATGAGCAGGCGGATCGCCAATACGAGGCGCTGACGCGTCAACTGATGACCTACATGATGGAAGATTCACGTTCGATTCCAAAAATCATGGACGTATTGTGGTCAGCACGCTCGCTCGAGCGCATGGGAGACCGTTGTCAGAACATCGCCGAGTACATCATCTTCTTTGTTAAAGGCAAAGACGTGCGCCATGTTTCAGCTGAAAGCATGCAACGCACGGTGATGGGTAACAAAAAACCAGATTAACGTCAGAATAATTGCCGGGCGCGAATCGTGCCCGGTATCTGCTTCATCCGCGCTAAAATTTCACTGCCATTATCACTGTCGATATCCATGACCACATAGCCGACACTCTCGTCGGTCTGCAAGTATTGCCCTGCCACGTTAATGTGATACTCACTTAAGATACCGTTGATGGCATTCAACATGCCAGGCTGGTTTTTGTGAATGTGTAACAGTCGGCGGGTGGTGTCGTGCGTTGGCAGGCTGACTTCCGGAAAGTTAACCGCGGACAGAGTCGAGCCATTGTCTGAGTAACGAACCAATTTGCCGGCCACTTCGGTACCGATATTTTCTTGAGCTTCCATGGTCGAACCGCCAATATGCGGTGTCAGCAGACAGTTATCGATACCCCGCAGCGGTGAAATAAATTCCTCGTTATTTCCTTTCGGTTCAACCGGGAATACATCAATTGCTGCACCGGCTAAATGGCCGCCCTGTAGAGCCGCTGCCAAGGCATCAATATCAACCACGGTGCCGCGTGAGGCATTGATGAATAAGCTGTTCGCCTTCATCCGGGTAAACTGACGTACGCCCATCATCATTTGTGTCTGCTCGGTTTCGGGCACATGTAAGGTGACAATATCTGCCTGACTGAGCAAATCATCCAGCGTGTGAACCGGCTGTGCATTGCCCAGCGGCAATTTGTCTTCAATATCGTAGTATATGATCTGCATACCGAGTTGTTCAGCCAGCACACTGAGCTGACTGCCGATATGGCCATAACCGACAATGCCTAAGGTCTTTCCGCGTGCTTCGTAGGCGTTTTTCGCCGATTTTAACCAGCCGCCACGATGTGCTGAGGCGTTCTTGGCCGGAATGCCGCGCAACAACATGATGATCTCGGCCAGGACCAGTTCGGCAACACTGCGGGTATTTGAGAATGGCGCATTAAAAACCACCACGCCGTGGCGTTTTGCCGCTGCCAGATCAACTTGATTGGTGCCGATACAAAAGCAGCCAACCGCGATCAGTTTTTCAGCGGCGGCGAAGACGGCCTCGCTCAGTTGAGTACGCGAGCGAATGCCGACAATATGCACATCTTTTATTTTCTCGATCAATT
The DNA here is from genome assembly GCF_003987185.1 of Idiomarina aquatica. Taxonomy (GTDB): domain Bacteria; phylum Pseudomonadota; class Gammaproteobacteria; order Enterobacterales; family Alteromonadaceae; genus Idiomarina; species Idiomarina aquatica. The sequence continues at coordinate 234,477 of NZ_PIPS01000003.1, forward strand.
CGTCATCGGACAATGAGTGAGGCAGGATTTCCAGGTTCGTGTAACCCTGTCGTTCGAACAGGCGCACGGCACTGTGGTGTACGCCTTCAAGCAGCAGAACCTTTATTTTATCTTTTGACAGAGATTGTTTTATTGCAGTCATTGTTATTCTTATTGTGTTTGTGCAAGGTTAAAACGTGTATTTCTTCACGCCCTCTTTGCTGCCGAGCAGGGCAACGTCAGCGCCGCGCGCAGCGAACAGGCCGTTGGTAACCACACCGACGATATTATTGAGCTTTGCTTCAAGCTCCATCGGTTTCATGATTTCTAAATTGTGAACGTCGAGAATCCAGTTGCCATTATCGGTTGTTACCCCCTGACGCCAAACGGGATCCCCGCCGAGCTTAACAATTTCGCGGGCAACATAGGAACGCGCCATCGGGATCACTTCAACCGGTAATGGGAAGCGCCCTAAAATGGGTACCATTTTGCTGTCATCGGCGATGCAAACGTACTGGTCGGCGACCGCGGCAATGATTTTCTCGCGGGTGAGCGCAGCGCCGCCGCCTTTGATCATTTGACCAAACTCATTGATTTCATCAGCACCATCAATGTAAACCGGAACCGGACCCGCTGAATTTAAGTCAAATACTGGTATACCGTGTTTTTTCAACCGTTCGGTCGAGGCTTCAGAGCTTGAAACGGCGCCCTCGATGTCGTCTTTCTTCGCCGCTAATGCGTCGATAAAAAAGTTAACGGTGGAACCGGTGCCAACACCAACAATACTGCCTTCTTGTACGTATTCCATGGCCGCTTCAGCGGCTGCTTTTTTCATTTCGTCACTGCTTGTCATCAGAGGGCTCCAAATAAAAACGGATTTGGTTAATTAGTATAAGAGGTTTAACGTGCAGTTGCACAAAACAATTCACGTAAACTGCCAATGTCTGGATGGAGTGATCACTTCGTTAATCGGCACATCCCAGGCGGCGGTAGGAATCGCTTCAACCCGCTGTTGATCATAAGCCAGACCAATGGGTTGTAAGCGCGGTAAGGCACCACGTCGCCATTGCGCCAGCGTGCGATCGTAATAGCCGCCGCCCATACCGAGTCGGTTGCCCTGTTGGTCAAACCCGACCAGCGGCATAAACAACCAATTAATTGCGGCCAATGGCACCACCTGTCGGCAGTCGAGCCGGGGTTCACGAATCCCGTATCGATTGTTCAGCAGCGGCGTGTCAGGCTGGTAATTCAAAAACAACAAATGGCCCTTGGCAAACGGGTGTAACACTGGCAACACGGTGCGGATGCCTTGTTGCCACAGCGCATCGATACTTGGGGTCGTGTCGAGCTCGTTAGCAAAACTGAGAAAGATGGCAGCAACCCCTTGCTGACCGGTCACGCGTTGCGCTACACGTTGCGCAACCGCATCGGCAGCCTGTCGGCGGCTGGTCTCAGAAAGAGCGGCTCTGGCCTGCTGTAACTTGCGTCTTAATTCGTCTCGGGTCATGCTAGTACCACGCTAAAATAACAACAAAACAAGGATAACCGATGCGAGCATTAAAAACGATGTTGGCTGGACTGGCTCTACTCACGGTCAGTAGCGCAGCGCTGGCTTGGCAAGCGCCACCGAAAGCACCAGAGCGGGAGCGGGGCGATGGTCCTTATGAACGGCTGATATTGCGCGGCGGCACTGTCATCACCGGCGAAGGAGCACCACCACAGGGACCGGTCGATATTGTGATTGAGAACGACCGGATCACGCAAATTGTCAGTGTGGGTAATCCAGGCGTCCCTGTGATTGAATCGCGGCGCCCCAAAGCCGGCGCGGATGATAAAGAAATGGATGTCAGCGGGCATTATATCCTGCCGGGTTTTATCGATATGCACGCCCACATTGGTGGCTCGGCCGAGGGAATTCCGGCAGAGTATGTACTGAAGTTATGGTTGGGTCATGGTATTACCACCATTCGTGAACCTGGCAGTTTTAACGGACTGGATTGGGTGAAGTGGCACCAACAAAACGCGCAGACCAACGACATTGCAGCGCCACGCATTGTGCCTTATGTGGGGTTTGGACAAGGTTGGGATAAGCCCATATACAACGCAGAACAGGCACGCGACTGGGTGCGTTACATAAAAAACCAGGGCGCTGCCGGGATTAAGTTTTTCGGTGCCTCGCGTAAAGTGATGGAAGCGGCCCTGGATGAGGCCAATAAACAGGGTCTGGGTACCATGATGCACCACGCTCAACTGAACGTGATGTCGATGAACGCTCTGGATTCAGCGCGGCTCGGACTTACCTCCATGGAGCACTGGTACGGCTTACCGGAAGCACTGTTTGAACAACAACGTATCCAGGACTACCCCGCGCATTACAACTACAACAACGAACAGAACCGCTTTGAAGAAGCGGGTAAACTCTGGCAACAAGCTGCCGAGCCGGGCTCCGACAAGTGGAAGGCTGTGCGGGATGAGCTGATCGAGTTGGATTTTACCATCAACCCCACACTGACGATTTATGAGGCGTCGCGGGACTTGATGCGAGAGCGCCAGGCGATTTGGCATGATGAGTATACCTTACCGAGACTGTGGGACTTTTTTGAACCCAGCCGTTACGCACATGGCTCCTATTGGTTTGACTGGACCACCGACAACGAAATTGCGTGGAAGAATAACTACGACAAATGGATGGCCTTCCTGAAGGACTATCATGCCAATGGCGGTCGCATCACACTGGGTTCCGACGCCGGTTACATCTATAAAATTTACGGCTTTGGTTACATTCGCGAAATGGAACTGCTGCGCGAAGCGGGCCTGAATGCATTAGAAGTCATTCATTCCGCAACGGTATCCGGTGCTGAAGCACTGGGCATGGAAGACGACATCGGTAGTATCGCACTGGGCAAAAAGGCGGACATGGTGATCGTAAAAGAAAATCCGTTGGCCAACTTTAAAGTACTTTATGGCACCGGCCACTTTAAGCTGGACGATAACAATAAGCCGATGCGCACAGAGGGCGTTAAGTACACGATCAAAGACGGTATTGTGTACGATGCCCAGCAATTGCTGGAAGACGTTAAAGGTATTGTTGCCAAAGAAAAAGCATCACGTCAGTGATGCTTTTTACTCGATAGGGTGGTTTCCCGGAGGCGCCGTTGTTGGGCGTTAGCCCTTGAACCCATTGGTTCAAGGCGGGGAGCAATTGGTATCCGTCGTAGGCTTCCCGATACGTGTCGGGCTTGCTCATGACGGGCCAGTGGTCCCCTTTAGATAAAAGCATCGGCTCAGGGACATTCGCCTACCTGTCGTACGCCCCAGGAAACCGCAGAAATCGTTATATTGTTTAGCGTGAACCGCGCTGCGATCGCTGTTCACTCATAGCTTGTTCTATGGTTGCCTGCAGTAATTGGATCTTTTCTTCCAATTTAGCGGTGCGTGCCGCCTGGTCGTTTTGATCCTGCATCCACTCGTGGCACAGGTTCAGGGCGGTCATTACCGCAATTTGCTCGACGTTGGTTAAGCTGGTGCGTTCTTTGGTGTCACGCAGGCGCTTATCGAGTGCATCGGCGGCTTGCTGCAACGCACTTTCCTGACCGGCAGGACAATTCACCCGATAGTTTCTGTCCAGTAAGGTTATGTCCATAGTACGACCCGCCATTTTGCAGACTCCCTGCTTATCATTCTTTAAAACACAGTGTTTGTGCCAACGGCGGTTATTATGACACGAGCCGCCGGTGCTTGTCAGCTAGCGTATTATAAAGGCCAGTGTTAGGATGTAAGCAAGTAAATTCAAGGATTTTTACAATGCCGACACGTTTTAATTACGATCGATTGGCGGAATTGCTCGCGCAATTTGATATGACGCCATCTGCTGCGGAAGTACAAGGTATGCTAACCGGACTCATCGCAACGGGCAGTGATGCCCAGAGTGACGAGCTGATGACCTTGATGACCGATTTGGCCTACGACGGCAATACTATGCCCGCCGAGTTAAAAAACTTGCTGCGGGAACAGGCCGAAGAGATTCAGGCGGCTTTGGGCGACCGTGATATGGGCTATCAGTTGTTATTGCCCGATGATCAGGCGCCACTCGGTGACCGTCTGCAGGCGCTCGGTGGCTGGGTGCAGTCTTTCTTGGTCGGTTTTGGCGTAAACCAGGCCAATGTGGCTAACACGTCCGGAGACCTGCGCGAGGCGCTTGACGACATGATTGAAATTGCCAAACTCGATTTTGATGATGAAGACGGCGAAGATGCCGAGCGTGCTTACTTTGAAGTGGCCGAATATCTGCGCATTTCGGCAATGATGTGCTTTACCGAACTGGGTCATCATCAGCAGACTGTGCCGGAGAAAAATAAAACCTTACATTAAACCGAGGTGTGTCAATGAAGCCCGTGATTCCGCAGGATGAATTTCTGCAACGACGTAAACGTGTGTTGCAGCAGCTACCGGCCAACGTTGTAGCGCTGGTGGCAGCGAACCAAGAATTGACCCGTAGCAACGACACCGAGTACCCCTTTCGGCAAAATAGCTACTTTCATTACCTGACCGGGTTTAACGAACCGGATGCGGTGTTGGTGTTGAGTACGTTGCCGGAACAAGCGGGCAGTATCCTGTTCTGTCAGGATAAGGATCCGAGTGCCGAGGTCTGGCACGGTCTGCGGCTGGGTTATCACAACGCACCGAACGCTCTGGGAATTGATACCGCTCATGACATTGAGGAACTGGACGACCGCTTACCAGAGATCCTTAACGGCGCTGAGAGCGTTTATCTCATCCTCGGTGAGGATGAAGGTCTTGAGCATCAAGTCCATGAGGCCATGGCATTTTTGCGGGAAACCGAAAAACGCGGTAACAAAGTACCCCATAGGATCGATGACTTGCGGCCGCGGCTTGACCGAATGCGGCAAATTAAGTCAGCGCACGAGCTGAGCGTCATGCGCGAAGCAGCGCGGATCAGCAGTGAAGCGTTTAAACGCATCATGAAATTTGTCCAGCCGGGAGTTTATGAATATCAGCTTGGCGCCGAGCTACACCATGAGTTTGCCATGAACGGTGCGCTGTATCCCGCCTATGGCATGATTTGTGGCGGTGGCGCTAATGCCTGTGTACTGCATTACACAGACAACCGGGATCAGTTACACGACGGTGATCTGGTGCTGGTGGACGCTGGTGCCGAATATCAGGGCTATGCCGCCGATATTACCCGAACGTTTCCGGTCAATGGTAAGTTCTCGGATGAACAAAAAATGTTGTATGAGCTGGTGTTGCAGGCACAGCAGGCAGCCTTTGCCTGCATCAAGCCGGGGGCTGATTTGCAGCAAGCGACCGAGGCAGCCGCTCGTGTTATTAATGATGGCCTGACCGAGTTGGAAATTCTAAAAGGCGACGCCGAGGAAAACTTTAACGGGCAACGCTGGAAGCAGTTTTTTATTCATGGTTTAAGCCATTGGCTTGGGCTCGACGTACATGATGTTGGTCGTTATAAAGACGCGCAGAATCGTCCGGTAAAACTGGAACCGGGTATGGTCATTACGGTTGAACCCGGCATTTATATTTCGCGTGAATCCGGCGTGGATGAACGCTGGCGCGGGATTGGTATTCGTATTGAGGATGACCTGATCATCACCGAAGACGGCTATGAAAACATCACCGAATCGGTGCCTAAGACGGTTGAAGAGATAGAAGCGTGGATGCAAAAGTTGTAATTGCAGGCGGAAGTTTGGTCGGTGCGTTGACGGCATTAATGCTGGCGCAGCAACGTCCCGACTGGCCCATCGTTGTGGTTGAACCGCGTGATAGCGGGCCCCCTAACGACAAACGAATCATTGCCCTGGCGGCGGCTTCGGCCAAACGCCTGGAGCAGCTTGGAGTGCTCGGCGCAGCGCAGACACAGACGCCGATCGAGCACATTCATATCAGCGACCGCGGTCATCTCGGCGCGATGGAGTTACATGCGGCCGCTGAGAACGTCGCCGCCTTGGGCGTTGTGGTGCCAGCCGCAGAACTGTTACAGACCTTGTTTGAACGTTGTCAGCAACTGGCTAATGTGCGCTGGCTGAGCGGTTGCCGAGTCACCGCGATTGAACAAAAAAGTGACTCTGTCGCCGTTTCCATCAGTGACGGGCGTACCATCGAAGCGCAACTGTTGGCGGGAGCTGATGGGCAAAATTCTTACGTGCGGGAAACGCTAAGGCTGGCAAGCTCAGTCGAGGATTACAATCAGGTTGGCTGCATTGCCACCCTGACTCTGGATCGACCGCTGCAGGGCTGGGCTTACGAGCGTTTTACCGAAGACGGCCCCATCGCGCTGTTGCCGATGCCAAAACAACAGGCGTCACTGGTATGGACGTTTAAAGGCGAAGTGGCCGACGACGTGAAAAGCTGGCACGATGATTACTTTATTGACGCCTGCCAGCGCGCTTTCGGCTATCGAGCCGGCGCCATTACAGCAACCTCGGAGCGGGTTTTTTACCCGCTACAATTGCGCCGCGCGCATCGCTCGATTCATCATCGCTGCGTGATTTTGGGCAACGCCTCGCACGCGTTGCACCCAATTGCCGGACAAGGCTTTAATCTCGGCCTGCGGGATGTCGAAACCCTGGTCGAGGTGCTGTCCGGTGTCGACGATGCCGGCGCTTTTGCCGCCCTGAATGACTACCATCGGCGCCGTGAGCAAGATTACAACGCCATCATCAATTTGACCGATCTGTTGGTGCGTGGTTTTTCCAATCGATATTGGCCTATGGTGGTTCCACGTAACCTTGCTCTACTTGGGTTACACCATTGCGGGCCGTTAAAATCAGCTTTTGCCCGCTTAACCATGGGGATGCGCGCATGATACGTCAGCAAACCGATATCGCTATTGTCGGCGGTGGCATGATTGGCCTCGCACTGGCCTGCCTGCTGGCGACTCAAGGGCGCCGGGTAACGGTGCTGGAGCGCCACACACAACCTCAGTTGGGAGACGAACTGGCACTGCGCGTCAGTGCTTTGAACGCCCGCAGCCGAAAGCTGTTGGAGCAATGCGGCGCCTGGGCATTGATCGCTCAACACCGCACCGGCCCTTATCACCGTATGCAGGTATGGGATAAAGATAGCCCGGCACACATCGAGTTCAGTGCGCAGGACGTCAACGCCGATGACTTGGGGGCTATTGTCGAAAACAATGTGATTGAGCATTTTCTCTGGCAGCGGGCGCAGGCGTTGCAGGTCGACATCCGGCAGGCTGAGGACTGGAAGCTATTAAATGCGGGGGATGAAGACAGCCCGGCGGAATTCAGTCTGGGTAATGAGCTGCTGAGTGCACAACTGGTTGTTGGTGCCGATGGTGGCCGCTCGCAGGTGCGACAGTGGGCCGAATTGCCGATCACATTCTGGGATTACCAGCAGCAGGGAATTGTCGCCAATATCAAAACGGAGCGACCGCATCAGGGCGTTGCGCGGCAGGTATTTCTGCCGACCGGGCCATTGGCATTGTTGCCGACGCCCGAAGCGCACACGGTGTCCATTGTCTGGTCAGCGGATCAGCCGTTTGCCGAACAATTGCTGGCGGAGTCGCCAGAACGTTTGGCGAAATGGGTTGAGGCCGAATCCGGTCGGATCCTTGGTGCGTGCGAAACGGCATCGCCAGTGAAAGCGTTTCCGTTGCGTATGCAGTATGCGCGCCGTTGGCAACACCAACGCATTGTCCTGGCAGGCGATGCGGCGCACACCATTCATCCGTTGGCAGGCCAGGGGGCAAACCTCGGGTTTGGTGATGTGCAGGAACTGGCGCAGGTGTTGGCCGAGGTTGAGTTGAAAGACCTGCGCGCGCTGTCGCGGAGACTGGGGGCGTATGTCAGAACCCGTAAAGCTGAAACCCAGCTTATGATTGCCGCTATGGAAGCGTTCAAGCGCGGCTTTGGAACCGCCAACCCGATTCTCAAAGGCCTGCGCGCCATCGCTTTCGCACTCCCTAACCACGTGACGCCACTCAAACGGAAGCTCGCCGAAATCGCCCTGCGGTAGCTTGCGCCTTTGGCGCAAGGGTATTGCTAGATCCGTGCTTTCAGGTAATCCGCCAGTTGCGATGCCGCGCTGGAGGCGCCGCCGGCGAGTCGCATGATGACATTGACGGAACCCGGGTGCGGCAGGCGCTTGCCGTCGGGCAGCAGATCGATAATGGCAATGTTTTCAGGTACGGTACTGCGTGCCAGTACGGTAATACCCAGCCCGCTGTTTAACGCCGCGGTGAGACCGGAAAAGTCGGTGTTGGTGTAAGTAATACGGTACGGTTGATGAATTCGTTGCAAACATTGCTCGGCACGGCGCCGGTAAATACAGCCTTCCGGCGCCACAACCAACGGAAAACTCGGTTGCTCCATTAACGCCGATGACCCCACCCAGACCAACTCCTCGCGCTGAATCAGCACGTCGCTCTTATTGGTTTGCTCACGCAGCGCAAGGATAATATCAAACTGTTGACCAAGCCCGGTCAGTAAGTCTTTACTTAATGCAGAGGTAACCTGCAGAGTTACCTGCGGATAGACTTGCGCGAACTGCCCTAACACGCTGGGTAGCAAACTGGAGGCAAATTCACTGGTAATGCCCAATCGCACTTTACCACTGACCTGCTGGGGCTCGAATTGCGCCCAGGCCTGATCGTTCAAGGCCAACAGCCGTTGCGCGTAATCGAATAATACTTCGCCGTCGGCTGTTAACGCGAATCCAGTGCCGTGACGGGTTAATAATTCCACCCCGACTTGTTGCTCCAGTTTTTTTAACTGCAGACTGATCGCTGGCTGCGAACGTCCCATGCGCTCACCGGCTGCGGTCATGCTGCCGAGCTCAATCACGGTGGTAAAGCTGCGCAACGCCTCTAGAGACAGGTGCTTCATTGTAAGACCTTATAATGTATGCGTCAGGTATTTAAAAAATTAATGCCATTATAAGCAATATTCATTTTTAGTTTAAGTCGAACCCGCCTATAATTTGCGCCCATTACGTCAGTAAAACTTTTCTTAAAAAAGGATCGCGTTATGGGTAGCAAAACGCCACTGTACGATGCACACGTAAAAGCCGGTGCGAAGATGGTTGATTTTCATGGCTGGGACATGCCATTGAACTATGGTTCGCAAATCGAAGAGCACCACGCTGTGCGTCGCGACTGCGGCGTATTCGACGTGTCGCACATGACCATCGTCGATGTGGAAGGCCCTCAAGCTCAGGCCTTTTTACGTTACCTGCTGGCCAACGATGTCGCCAAGTTGAAAACGGAAGGTAAAGCACAGTACACCAGTATGCTGAATGAAAACGGCGGTGTTATTGATGACCTGATCGTTTACCACTTCTCTGAGACGTCCTACCGTATGGTCGTGAACTCAGCGACCCGTGACCGTGATCTGGCCTGGATCGAAAAGATCGCCGCGAACTTTGACGTTACCACCAAAGAACGCGATGACATGGGCATGCTCGCTTTGCAAGGGCCGAATGCGGCAGAAAAAATTCAACAGGTGCTGAGCGCTGAGCAGTACGCTGAAATCGACGGTATGAAACCGTTCGTCGGCAAACAAGTCGGTGACTACTTTATCGCGACCACCGGTTATACCGGCGAGAAGGGGTATGAAATTGTGGTTCCGGCCGAGCAACTGGTCAATCTTTGGGATGCGCTGTTAGCGGCCAACGTTGCGCCTTGTGGTCTGGGCGCACGCGACACGCTGCGACTGGAAGCCGGAATGAATTTGTACGGCCAGGATATGGATGAAAACATCACTCCGTTGGAAGCCAACATGGGTTGGAGTGTGGCGTTTGAGCCGGCCGACCGCGACTTTATTGGTCGCAAAGCATTAGAAGCGCTGAAAGAAAAAGGCCACGATAAGTTGGTTGGATTGGTGATGGAAACCAAAGGCGTATTACGTCACGGTCAAAAAGTGACCGTTGAGGGTGGCGAAGGTGTCATTACATCTGGTACATTCTCGCCTACACTTGGTTTCTCAGTCGCGATGGCGCGTGTTCCTGCAACCGTCGGTGAAACCGCCGAAGTAGAAATGCGGAAGAAGCAAGTGCCGGTAAAAGTGGTCAAGCCGAGCTTCGTGCGAAACGGTCAATCTGTTTTATAATAACGTTTTAAAGTTGAACTACAGGAAGTCATTATGAGCAACATTCCAGCCGATCTGAAATACGCATCAACCCACGAGTGGGTTCGTGACGAAGGTGACGGCACCTTCACCGTAGGTATCACCGAACACGCACAGGACCTGCTGGGCGATATGGTGTTCGTTGAGCTGCCTGACGTAGGCGACAAAGTAGAAACCGGCGATGACATCGCAGTGGCAGAATCGGTGAAAGCGGCGTCTGACATCTATGCACCGATCAGCGGTGAAATCGTGGCCGTCAATGAAGATTTAGAAGACGCTCCAGAAACCGTCAATAACGACCCATACGGCGACGGCTGGCTGTTTAAGATTAAAGCAGATGACAGCGGTGAGTTAAGTAACCTGCTGGATGCAGACGCGTATGAAGCGTCTATCGACGAAGACTAACGTCATTATGTAATAGCAGACATGGAACGTCGCGAACCCCGGAGCTCTCAGCCGGGGTTCGTTGTTTTTCTCAAACAGAAATTTCCCTATTTGTACGAGGCCGAGGTAAATGACCAGTACTACCCTGACGCAATTAGAACATCATGATGAATTTATTGGCCGCCACATTGGCCCAAGTGCCGACGAGCAAAAAGCTATGCTCGACGTGCTTGGCGCTGAATCACTGGAAGCGCTGACCAAAGACACGGTTCCCGGCAGCATTTTACGTGAACCTTTTCTACAGGTTGGCGAGCCAAAAACGGAGCGTGAAGCGCTGGCGCAGCTGAAGGCCATCGCTAAGAAGAACCAGATCTTCACCTCTTACATCGGCATGGGTTACTACGATACCGTTACGCCGAATGTCATTTTGCGTAACGTACTGGAAAACCCGGGCTGGTACACCGCGTATACCCCATATCAGCCAGAAATCGCACAAGGTCGTCTAGAAGCGCTGCTGAACTTCCAGCAAATGACTATGGATTTGACCGGCCTGGATTTGGCCAGCGCGTCGTTGTTGGATGAAGCCACCGCAGCGGCCGAAGCAATGGCGATGGCAAAACGTGTATCGAAGAACAAAAAATCGAACGCATTTTATATTGCCGACAACGTCTATCCACAGACCATCGACGTGGTGAAAACGCGAGCGGAATACTTTGGTTTTGAAATCATTGTCGGCCCGGCTCGTGAAGCCTCCGATCACGACGTGTTTGGTGCATTGTTGCAGTACCCGGACAAAACCGGTGAACTGCATAACATCGAACAGTTAATTGGCGAGTTGCAGGAAAACAAAGCCATTGTCGCCGTGGCGTCGGATCTGATGAGCCTGTTGATGCTGAAAGCGCCCGGGGAAATGGGTGCGGACATGGTGTTTGGTAACGCCCAACGTTTTGGCGTACCCATGGGCTACGGTGGTCCACACGCGGCGTTTTTCGCTACCCGCGATAAGTTCAAGCGCTCGCTACCGGGTCGCATCATCGGCGTTTCGAAAGACAGCCGCGGTCGTCCTGCACTGCGCATGGCTATGCAGACCCGTGAACAGCACATCCGCCGCGAGAAAGCCAACTCCAACATCTGTACGGCGCAAGTGTTACTGGCCAATATGGCGTCGTTTTATGCCGTTTACCATGGCCCGCAAGGTCTGCGTCGCATCGCCAACCGCATCCACCGTTTAACCGACATCGTTGCGCTGGGTCTGCAGGACAAAGGCGTCAAAATCAACAACGGTCATTGGTTTGACACACTGACGTTCGAACTGGCGGATAACGCCACTGAGGTGTTGGCGCGCTCGAAGAATGCTGGCATCAACTTACGTAACGACGGCAATGGCGTATTTGGCGTGAGCCTGGACGAAGCGAAGACCCGCCAGGATGTCGAAGTCCTGTTCCAGGTACTGTTTGGTGACGATCACGGTCTTGATGTTGACGTGCTCGACAGCCGTGTTGCCAGTGGCGAAGTGGAGTCTATCCCGGCGGTATTAGTGCGCCAGTCAGAGTTTCTGACGCATCCGGTATTTAACGAATACCACTCAGAAACCGAAATGCTGCGTTACATTAAAAAGCTCGAAAACAAAGACCTGGCACTGAACCATTCGATGATTTCGTTGGGATCGTGCACCATGAAGCTGAACGCTACCGCCGAAATGATTCCGGTGACCTGGCCGGAATTCGGTCAGTTACACCCGTTCTGTCCGGTAGAACAGGCACAAGGGTATGCTGAGCTGGTTGCAACTCTGTCGGACTGGTTAATCGACATCACCGGTTACGATGCGCTGTCGATGCAGCCTAACTCCGGTGCACAGGGCGAGTATGCGGGTCTGTTGGCCATTCAGAAGTACCATGAAAGCCGTGGCGAAGCCCATCGCGATATCTGCCTGATCCCGAGTTCAGCGCACGGTACCAACCCAGCGTCGGCACAAATGATGAACATGAAAGTAGTTGTCGTAGACTGTGATAAAAACGGCAACGTCGACATGGACGATCTTAAGGCGAAAGCCGAAGAAGCGGGCGACAACCTGTCGTGCATCATGGTCACCTATCCGTCGACTCACGGTGTGTACGAAGAAGGCATCCGCGAAATTTGTGATCTGGTGCACAGCTATGGCGGTCAGGTTTACATGGACGGTGCCAACATGAACGCTCAGGTTGGAGTTACCTCGCCAGGTTATATTGGCTCGGACGTGTCGCACTTAAACCTGCATAAAACCTTCTGTATTCCACACGGTGGTGGCGGCCCTGGTATGGGTCCGATTGGCGTCAAGGCGCACTTGAAGGACTTTCTGCCAAACCACAGTGTGATTACTCTGGATAGCACAAAAGCCGGCAACGGTGCGGTTTCTGCAGCACAATTTGGTAGTGCCAGCATTCTGCCAATCTCGTGGATGTACATCGCGATGATGGGTGGTCGTGGCCTGCGTGAAGCGTCAGAAGTAGCTATTTTAAACGCTAACTATGTCGCCGAGCAGTTGAGCAAGCACTTCAAGATCCTTTACCGCGGCCGCAATAACCGGGTTGCCCATGAGTGCATCATCGACCTACGTCCGTTAAAAGAAGCCGCTGGTATCGCCGAAATCGACGTCGCCAAACGCTTACAGGATTACGGCTTCCATTCACCGACCATGAGTTTCCCGGTAGCGGGTACCATTATGGTCGAGCCGACCGAGTCGGAGTCGAAAGCCGAGCTGGATCGCTTTATCGAAGCCTTGGTCAGCATTAAGAAAGAGGCCGATAAAGTTGCCGCAGGTGAATGGCCGAAGGACAACAACCCATTGGTCAATGCACCGCATACACTGGCTGACATTACCGATGCCGAATGGGATCGTCCATATGACCGTCAGGTAGCAACCTATCCGGTTGAAGCCGTCGGCTACGACAAGTTCTGGCCAACGGTTAACCGTATTGACGATGTCTTTGGTGACCGTAACCTGATGTGTTCATGCCCGAGCATTGAAGAGTATCGGTAGCGAGTGCGTTTGACGCCCCTGCGACACCAGCAGGTGACACCGAAAAAGCGAAAAGCCCTCTCATTATTAGAGGGCTTTTTCATCGGTGACTTCGTCCAGTATCTGTTCCATCAGTTCCAAGTTGTGTGCAAACACAATGCGCTGCGATTTAAACAATTGTGGTAATTCTATCAGCAGCACGGTCAGCAACAGAATAATACCCAGCGGCGCAAACATCGGCAGCAGTAGCAGTCCGACCAGCATCAGTACAACATTGATCATGCCTCGTGTGGTTTTGCCCAGATAAAAGTGGTGTAAGCCGGCAACAAAAAAATAATTTAATACGGCATAGGTATCCGGATCTTTCAGTCGTTCACGTTCAAGCCGGTAATACTGTTTGCGTTGTTCATCGCTCAACGCCCGTATTTTTTCGCGGAGCCGGTCCTCTTCGTCTTTAAGATCTTGCATCCTGATGCGGTCCTTGTTCATGAGACCCTACAGGGTCATATGTTTTGTTGACGCAGTCGGGGTCGTTACAGCGACGAATTCTGGCCCAGCCGAGCTTAAGCCCGCGCCCGATACCATGCTGGCTGATGGCCTGGTAGGTGTATTCTGAACAGGAAGGCTCAAAATTACATTCGGTATTAAAAAACCGCCTGGAGCCCCCGCGTCGTTGGTACCAGCGAATCGCAGAAAGTAACGCCCGTTGCATCAATGTTATTTACGTCCCAGCGTTAAAATGGCCGCCTCGCGAGTCCAGAACAACCAGAAACGCTTCTGTTCGATAACCTGAAAGACCAGTTGCCAACCATTCGCAGCTTCTTCATTCAGTACCGACTCGATACGTTTTAATGGTAGACCGCTGGAGCCCAGAAGCAAGGTACCGCAACCGCCTTCGGCAACATGAATGACTTTATATTCTGTAAAATCCGACATTGTCTAATTCCCTATTTTTTAACAACTTTTATAACTTAAAGCAGGGGGAAGAGGACGTCAATCTTATCCGTTTGTCGGAGATCTCTTACTGATTGCGGATTTTTTCAAAAAAGGCCTCGGCAGGGAGTGGATGAGAAAAATAATAACCTTGCCCGAATTCACAGCCGGTACGATGCAAGTATTGTGCTTGTTCCGGGTGTTCAATGCCTTCGGCGACTAATTTCATCTGCATACTGTTTGCCATTGCGATAATGGTTTTTATCAGTGACTCATCGTGTTGACTGCCGGGCACTCTGGCAACAAAAGAGCGATCAATCTTAAGCACGTCGGCACGTAGTCGTGTGAGGTAGGATAACGAGGAATAACCGGTCCCAAAATCATCAATCGCCCAGCGAAAGCCTTTGTCTTTGAGCGTGTTGACTTGCTTGATGTTGGTCTCTGGTGAACGCATAACCGCAGACTCGGTCAGTTCGAAAATGAGGGCATCCGGTGCGATTCCTTGCGTCAGTTCAAGCACCCGTTGACAGAAACTGCTCGACTCCAACTGCTTATTAGAGATGTTGATCGAGAGTGGGCCAGGCAGTGGCGAGCCTGCTGCCTGCCAGTCCTTAAGCTGTTTGACGGCGGCCTGAAGAACCCAGTCACCGAGTGCAGGCATAAGCCCTCGCTCTTCGGCCAGCGGAATAAACTCTGCCGGGCTGACCCAGCCTAAATCTTCATCATACCAGCGGCACAGTGCCTCAGCGCCGACAATAGCACCATCTTTTAGGGCCACTTGTGGTTGAAAGTGTAAGCTGAATTTATCGTCTCTCAGAGCGCGCAGAAAGCGATCAAATAATCGCTGCCGTTGTTTTAACGATTCCACCATCTGCTCGGCAAACAGCATCAACTTACAGTTCGCGACCTTTGCTTCGGCCAGCGCTACGGAGGCTTTGCGCAACAACTCGTTGGCATTGACGGGTAGCGTTGAAGGATCACGCTTGGCGGCACCGATACAGATATCCAGAAAGAATTCGTGCTGGCCACAGTTTATGGGTTCATAAAACCATTGATCGATCTCAGCGGCCATCGCCTCCACCGTTGCTTGCCAACGTGGATTGGGCACAATGGCAAACTCATCACTGGAAAAACGTGCAATAAAGCCACGTGACGCGATGCGCGATTGTAAACGATCAGCAACGGCATAAAGCACCGTATCGCCGGTGCTATGGCTGTGCAGGTCATTAATGTCTTTAAACCGACGCAAATCAACCAATAACACGGTGTGTACATCATTCTGGTGGCGCAGGTATTCGCGCAATTGCTGGCGATTGGGCAGGCCAGTGACTTCGTCTTCGTAGGTTAGCGTCTGGATGTGGCTCTTTTTTGACGATAACTCGAGTTCTGAACCGACCTGTGCGGCAGCGATACGGAGAATCTCGACGTTGTCGGTGTCCATAAAGGTTGCTGAAGTCGACATGGCTCCAATCAGACCAATTTTGCGGCCATCAGAGGTTACGATGGGCATCCCAAAATAACTTTCGACACCAAGATCGGCAAGCAGTAAATCGTCGGGAAATTGTTTGGCAACGCCTCGCTGATATTGACAAGGCTCACGTTCAGGGATGGTTTCACAGGGTGTTCCGGTCAACGGGTAACTGAAGTTATCTAACAGTTTACCGCGACCTGATACGGCGAGCGTTTCAGCGACATTGTCGTTGTCGGCGATACGCGCAATCATGACGTACTCAACATCGAGAATATTGGCAAGTTCGTGTGCAAGTTGAGGCAAAAAATCCTCGTAACCTGTGCGGGTCATGGCATTGGCCAGCCGGCTGAATTTTGAGTCGCGTTGTGACAGCGTCGTCATATCATTTTTATTCGCATTAAACGTGAGTCTGTTTGACTACTATACACTGCCAATTATTTTTGTAAGAAGATAGTTGTTATGGAGCTATGTTATTAAAAAAATAACATTTCTTTAGCGCTGTTTATACTGAGTGGGGCAGTAGCCGCGTTCGACGGCCTTTGGTCTGAGTTGACGATGTTTGGTTGTGCGCCCGTTTACACGCGCTCGCCAAAGCCGGAAACTGCCGGGTTTCAGTTGTTGGCGCATAAATTTTCGCAGCGCTTGCTCGGATAAACCAAATTGCGCCTCGATGGCTTCAAAAGGCGTACGATCTTCCCAGGCCATTTCGATGATGCGTGACTGTTCTGCTGCTGTAAACCTCATGACGACTCCGACAAATAAGCGCTAGTAACCTTTAGTTGACCTGAAGCGGCCGCTCTATTGAGCCATCGTTAGCGATTGTTGGCTCCAGGTGGTGCGGTTTCGACCGCCTCGTTTGCTCTTATAAAGTGCTAAATCTGCTTGTTTATAAGCGCTTTTAAAGGGCTCAGCGTCACTGATCAGGGTGGCGCCAATGGATACCGTGACCGCAAGGCTTGAGCCATCGGCCAATTGAAATTTGTTGTTCTCGACACCCCGCCGAATTTTTTCCAACACACTATCGGCCTGAGCTTGATTAAGGCCGGTAATGATTAAGGCAAATTCTTCACCACCAATGCGCGTCAACGTATCGGTAGTCCGTATCAGACCGGCGATTTTTAGCGCCGTCTGCTGCAACATTTTGTCACCTATATCATGGCCAAACGTATCGTTAATGGTTTTAAAATGGTCGATATCAATGAGCGCAAAACAACAGCTCTTGCTATTGGTGTGGCGCTGCAAGGTTAACTCGTTAAAGCGTTCGGTTAAGTACAGGCGGTTGCTCAAGCCGGTTAAAAAGTCGGTATAAGCGAGCTTTTCCAAGCGCTTGGTTTTCGACGAGTTAATTAATATGGTTTCGATTGCCGAACAGATCAGTCCCATTAACTCAATATCCAGTTCCGAGAACGGATGTGAACGCACCTGCGGACTGGAAAAGTTGACGGTTCCCCACACTGTGCCGTTAATGGTAATTGGCAGACCCAGATAGGTTTGTAGCTGAAACTGTTGATAACAGGGATGACCGGCATAAGGCTTACTTTTGGACGCGTGCGTGGTGGCAACGACGTTTTCAGCTTCCAGAGTAATCGAACAATAGGTGTCACCTAGGTCAAAGCGTGATCCCGGCGGCACAGGGTCGTGATCGGCGTATGAAAATTTAACGGTATACAGGGTATCTTCAACCTGGCTGACGATACCGTACTGAGTGTTCAGGTAATGACACCCCAGCCTCAGTAATTCGTTAATGCGGTCGGTGGACAGGGTTTGCGTCTGTCGATTGACCACATCGTGAACCGCCCGCAAAACTTCGGCGGCACTGGCATACTCGGTGACATCATTAATGATCGCGAAAAAGCCGTTAACCCGGCCGGTTTTGTTCTCGATGTTAGGTACGTACTTTACGTCAAGCTGGAAACTGCGACCATCGACAAAGGTTACCTTGTCGGTAAAACTGACTTCGTCACCGGCAAGAACGCGCTGATGATACAGCGTGATCTGTTGATAAGATTCCGCACCAATGATTTCGCTGATGAATTTACCTTTAACTTGATGAAGCTCAAGACCAATGAAGTTTCGATAAGCCTGATTGACGTGTTGATACCGTCCTTGGTTATCTACGTAAGCCATCATCAGAGGCAGTGAATCTGCTAATTTCTTAAAGGCGCGATCGACTTTCATTACGTCCTGTTAATACCGTTTAAAATAGACGAATCGTGGCATATAGTGCCACTAAACACCATACCCATTTTGTGGTGGTTATAGGCTGTTATTGTCGCTTAATCAACCCATTTCTTCGGTTCTTAGCCTATTGGTACTTGCGCCCCTGGCGTGATTTTGTTTCACTAAAAAGGAAATCTTGTCGGAGTGCCTCGCTTATCAAACAAGCAGGCTGAGACCGCACTGCGGGATCCGTTGAACCTGATCAGGCTAATACCTGCGAAGGGAACAAGAGAGTGTCAGCTACGATGGTTCTGAACCGTCGATCGGTTGTGTCACTCCGTTCAACACTCCTGACAAGCAACTCTAACCTTAACGATTGAGAGTATGCTATGTCATCGAACCAACGTCAGTATCGGCAACAGGCCGAATCTTTTTTAAAAAACCTCAGCGGTGCTTATTTCCCAAACTCAACACGTGAGTTTCTGCATGGCTCGCGAGCCGATATTCGTGTGCCCTATCGACGCATTCATCTGAGTAAAAGTTTGCACCAGCCCTCGCCCGGAATTGCGATGCCAGATAACCCACCGCTGGACGTTTACGATACTTCCAGCGTGTACGGCGAACCTGGAGCTAACATCGACATCGAACAAGGGCTGGTCAAATTACGTCAGCGCTGGATAGCTGAACGCCAGAGTAGCCAGGAAAGAGGGGTAACCCAACTCGCGTATGCCCGCAAAGGCATTATCACTCCAGAAATGGAATACGTCGCGTTGCGGGAAAATCTTGGCCGTGAACACCTGGCAAATCCAATAACCGCCGAGTTTGTGCGTGACGAAATAGCCCAGGGTCGTGCGATTCTGCCGGCCAACGTCAATCATCCCGAATCGGAACCGATGATCATTGGTCGCAACTTTTTGGTCAAAGTAAACGCCAATATTGGCAACTCGTCCGTTAGCTCTTCGATTGAAGAAGAAGTGGAGAAACTGGTCTGGGCCACCCGCTGGGGCGCCGACACCATTATGGATTTGTCCACCGGTCGCAATATTCATCAAACCCGCGAGTGGATATTACGTAACAGCCCCGTGCCTATCGGTACGGTACCGATTTATCAGGCGCTGGAACGGGTTAACGGTATCGCTGAGAAGTTAACCTGGACAACCTTTAAGGAGGTGTTGCTGGAACAAGCAGAGCAAGGGGTTGATTACTTTACGATTCATGCGGGCGTATTGCACGACTACATTGCGCTGACGTCCCGCCGGGTCACCGGAATTGTTTCGCGTGGTGGCTCGATTATGGCGAAATGGTGCATGGCTCACCAACAGGAAAACTTTTTATACCAGCATTTTCATGAAATTTGTGCGATCTGTGCCGAGTACGATGTTTCGCTGTCACTGGGCGATGGGCTGCGCCCCGGCTCCATTGCCGACGCCAATGATGAGGCACAGTTTGCAGAACTCAGAACGTTGGGTGAGCTGACCAAAATTGCCTGGCAATACGATGTGCAAGTGATGATTGAGGGACCCGGGCACGTTCCCATGCACAAAATCAAAGAGAATATGGATGAGCAACTGAAACACTGCCATGAGGCACCGTTTTACACGCTCGGACCGCTGACCACGGATATTGCCCCCGGCTATGATCATATTACCTCCGGCATTGGCGCGGCAATGATAGGGGCCTTTGGCTGTGCCATGTTGTGTTACGTCACACCAAAAGAGCACCTGGGCCTGCCTAACAAAGAGGATGTAAAGCAGGGGCTGATCGCCTACAAAATTGCTGCCCATGCCGCGGACTTGGCAAAAGGGCATCCCGGGGCGCAGGCGCGTGATGACGCCATGTCAAAAGCGCGTTTCGAATTCCGTTGGGACGATCAGTTTAATTTAGCGCTCGATCCGTTAACGGCGCGGGCTTATCACGATGAAACTTTGCCGCAGGAATCGAATAAAACCGCACAATTTTGTTCGATGTGCGGGCCTAAATTCTGTTCGATGAAGATTTCCCATGAAGTGCGACAGTATGGTTCACAGCGGATTAACATCAAGGTGAAAGACGCGGCAGAGGTGAGCCCATGAGCAAACCGGTGGTTTGGACCATTGCCGGCTCTGACAGCGGTGGAGGAGCCGGCATTCAGGCTGATCTGCACACCTTTGCTGATTTTGCCGTGCATGGGTGTTCCGTCATTACCGCGGTAACCGCACAAAACTCGGTGACGACGCGGGGTATCTATGGCCTCAGTAGTACAGAAATCAAAGCGCAATTAACGTGCTTACTGGATGACATGCCGCCACAGGCCATCAAAATCGGACTTATCAGTAATTCCGCGCAGTTGCAGGCGATTGCGGACTTTCTGAACCGGTGGCCGGAACGGATTGAGCGTCCCTTTGTGGTCTGGGATCCGGTGAACATCAGTACGCAGCGGGACTGTCTGTCGTCGCTCACGCCCGATGAATGCCGCGCACTCATGACCGAAGTGGACGTGATGACTCCTAATACGGACGAATTAGAATGGCTGTCCGGGACAGCGGTATTTGACCAGCCATCGCTGGTGCGGGCCAGCGGTATGCTATTGGAGAGCGGCTGTAAAGCGGTGCTGGCGACAGGCGTTCACGTTGACGACGACGGCGGTCGTGTTTGCGATCATTTGTATCGCAGCGACCGTCAGCAACGCTTTTGTCATGAGTACCTGAGTACCACTCATGACCATGGCACCGGTTGCACGCTGTCGGCGGCCATCGCTGCCGCAGTTGCCCATGGCTACCCGCTGGAGGACGCACTGGTGCTTGCTCATGCATACGTGCATAAGGGTTTACGCTGCGCGGAAGGGGTTGGCTCTGGGCCGGGACCCGTCGCTCACACGGGCTGGCCTACCGAATTGGAAAACTTCCCGCAAGTCTGTTGTAAGACGTTGCCGGTGAGCGATGTCCGCTTTGCGCCACTGAAGTACTCACCCGCGTTGTACCCCGTGGTGGACTCGGTTGAGTGGCTGCAACAATTGCTTGAGCTGGGGCTGCGGACCTTGCAATTGCGCATCAAGCGCACACCGGATAAGTCGTTAGAGCAACAAATAAAAACCGCAGTAGCCCTTAGCAGACACTACGATGCGCAAATTTTTATCAATGATCACTGGGCGTTGGCGCTTAAATACGGCGCTTTTGGGGTGCACCTTGGGCAGCAGGATCTGGCCGATGCTGATCTTAATGCCATCGCCCAGGCAGGACTGCGGTTAGGCATTTCTACCCATGGCTATACCGAAATGCTGATAGCCCTGCGCTGTCGTCCGTCTTATATCGCGTTGGGACATATCTTCCCGACCAGAACCAAGGTGATGCCGTCGCAGCCTCAGGGCACCAAGCGATTGCGGGATTATGTGGCATTGCTGTCTGCAACCGACATTCCAACGGTCGCGATTGGCGGGATTAACCTTGCTAACCTCGACGAGGTGATGGCTACCGGAGTGGATGGTGTTGCTGTGGTGACGGCTATCACTCAGGCGGAATCCGTTGAGGACGCTGTGCGGCGTCTAATGGCGCGGTTGGAGGTTCGTTGTGCTGAGTGACGAACAGTACCTTCGCTATGCCGCACAAATCGCGACGGCCACAGTTGGTGAGCATGGCCAACAGGCGTTAGCCCGGGCGCAGGTTACTGTGGTTGGGCTTGGCGGGCTTGGTTGTGCGGCCGCACATTATCTCGCCGGTGCCGGTATTGGCCGGCTCACGCTGCTCGACGCTGACGTGGTTCAACTGAGTAATTTGCAGCGACAGACGTTATACAGCACTGCGGATGTCGGACACGCGAAAGCGGACTGCGCCGCGAAACGGTTGGCTGCCGTTAACCCGACAATATCCCTGCAGGCAATGCAGCAACGAGTCACAGCAGCTAACGTCTGCCAGTTGCTTAGCGGCAGCGATCTGGTGCTGGACTGTACCGACAACCTGGCGTCCCGCTATCTCATCAATGACCAGTGTTATGCGCTGGGCATACCGCTACTGAGCGCGGCAGCCGAGGGGATGAACGGGCAGTTATTGTGTCTGCACCCACAGCACGCCCATGGTTGCTACCAATGTTTGTACCCCAGTGGTGTGCAACAGAGCGCGGCCTGTGAACGAGTGGGTGTTGTTGGCGCGGTGGTCGGCATGATGGGCACCCTGCAGGCGTTGCAGGCGGTTAAAGTACTCACCGGCACTGAAGTTGAGTGGGGCAAACTGTTTCTTTTTGACGGGCTAAACCTGAGCTGGCAGTCGCTGAATCTGCCGCGTTCAGTGCAGTGCCCGCGATGTGGAGGTAACGATGGAAATTAACGTTAACGGACGACCACTGACCGCAGTAGCCGATCTCTCGCTGCAACAATTGCTGCAGCAACAGGGCGTTAATGGCAAAGCCATTGCGGTCGCGATTAATGATGACGTGGTACACCGCGAGCAGTGGCCAACGCTCACACTTCAACCGGGTGATCGTGTCACTCTGGTTACCGTCGTCGCAGGAGGTTGAAGATGCTTAAGATTGCGGATAGGGCGTTTTCTTCAAGGCTACTGGTTGGTAGCGGTAAATATCGCAGCGCGCAGGTTATGCACGATGCGATTGCCGCCTCCGGCAGTGAGCTAATTACGTTTGCCTTAAAACGGGTTGAACTGGAACAACCGCAGGATGATTTGGTCACGCCGATACAGCAGTTGGGGCTGCAGTTGCTGCCGAATACGTCCGGCGCGAAAACTGCCGAACAGGCCGTGTTCGCGGCCAAACTGGCGCGTCAGGCGCTAGGTACTGACTGGGTGAAGCTGGAAATTCACCCTGACCCCAATTATTTACTGCCGGATCCGGTCGAAACCCTGACTGCCGCTGAACAATTGGTTAAACAGGGCTTTGTGGTGTTGCCCTACTGCGGCGCTGATCCGGTGTTGTGTAAGCGGCTGGAGGAAGCAGGTTGTGCCGCGGTGATGCCGCTGGGAGCGCCGATAGGATCGAATCGCGGTCTGATCAGTCGTGATTTTCTGCAGATAATCGTCGAGCAGGCGCAGGTGCCAGTGATCATTGACGCCGGTATCGGCGCGCCAAGTCACGCTGCCGAAGCTTTAGAAATGGGGGCTGATGCCGTACTGGTCAATACGGCCATTGCCACTGCCGCGGATCCAGTGGCGATGGCTGAAGCCTTTAAGCTCGCGGTACTGGCGGGTTATCAGGGGCGTCAGGCCGGGGGCCGGGCGCCAAGTATCGGGCGCGCGGAGGCTTCCAGTCCAATGACCAATTTTCTGGAGTCTCTATGAGCTTTTTTGCGCATTGGCAGAAGCTGAACTGGGATGCGTTAAGCCTGACGCTGTACAGCAAAACGGCGGCCGATGTTGAAGCCGCACTGACCAAGAAGAGCCTCAGTGATGATGATTTTATGGCGTTGGTGTCGCCGGCCGCGGAGGCTTACCTTGAGCCTCTGGCGACACGGTCGCAGGAGCTTACGCGGCAACGTTTTGGCAACACTCTGAGCTTATTCATTCCCTTATATTTATCCAACCTCTGTGCCAACGAATGCAGTTACTGCGGCTTCTCGATGAGCAACCGGTTGCGACGTAAAACCTTGTCGATGGCTGAAATTGAACAGGAATGCGCGGCGATTAAAGCGAAAGGTTACGACTCGGTGCTGGTGGTAACCGGCGAACATGAACGCAAAGTTGGGCGGCAATACTTTGCGCAGGCGTTACCCATCATTAAGTCGTACTTTAGTTATGTGATGTTTGAAGTACAGCCGCTGAGCCAGAAAGAATATCTTCAACTGTCATCGCTCGGCCTCAACGCTGTGATGGTTTATCAGGAAACCTATAATACTGCTGCTTATTGCCGGCACCACCTTAGGGGCAAGAAGGCGGATATCGAATGGCGACTGAATACGCCTGATCGGCTGGGGGCTGCCGGCATTGATAAAATCGGCTTAGGCAGCCTTATTGGTCTTGCTGACTGGCGCGTGGATAGCGTGTTTACCGCCATGCATTTAAGCTACTTACAACGTCGTTACTGGCGCAGTCGTTATTCCTTGTCCTTTCCGCGGTTACGCCCGTGTGCCGGGACTCAAGTTGACACTCATGTCATCAGCGATCGTCAGTTGGTGCAGCTTATCTGTGCTTATCGATTGCGTTTTCATGACGTTGAAATGAGCTTATCAACACGCGAACAGGCTAGACTTCGTGATGGCCTGTTTAACTTAGGCGTGACCGCGGTCAGCGCTGAGTCGAAAACACAGCCGGGCGGCTATGCCAATGCCACTGCCGAGCTGGAACAGTTTCGTATCGATGACAGCCGCAGCACGTCTGAGGTGGCGGCTGCCATTCGGGCACAGGGTTTGCAGCCAGTCTGGCGAGATTGGCTGTCGCAGTGGTGATTTGCTGAGGGAATGGCTTGTATATTGTTTGGTATTAGTAAAAACTGGAGGAAGGTTTAGTGACAGGCAGGGAAGCAAATGGCTATAAAGTTACGTGACGATGAGCACATTATTCATCGATCTTGGCTGAGTTATGTCATTCTCGGCGAAACATTTTTGTTCATCGCTATTGGGTTGTTGTTCAGTGCGGTCTCGAGTTCCTATGATGATACGTTATCGATAGCCTGGCTGCTGTTCGTTATCATTGATGCGGTCAAAGTCGCTTTACGATACAGCGGTACCCGTGTGGTGGTGACCAATCAGCGGCTATTGGCCAAATACGGTGCATTGTTCCGGGAAACCGTAGTCGTAGAATGGGATGACTTAAGTTCTGTCTTCATTAATCAGGGCTTTGTCGGGCGCTGGTTTAATTATGGCACCATCACGATTAATACCAAAGGTGGACGCTATTACGCGATATCAACCATTTACCAGCCATACGAGCTGGAACAGGCGATAGCGAAAGCAAGAACGCAGTAGCGGCACGCTGTGTGATGCGAGGCGCCAGCTAAAGTATGGTCCAGGGGCCATCACTGAGGGTCTGGCGTAGTTCTGATTCATAACTCGGTTTAAGGTGAGTCACCCAGACGTGCTTAATATCCTGCACCTGCAGTAAGGTGCGTTGTAGCATCGCCGGGGTCATGTGCTGTGTTTTCTCCGCAACTTCGGTCAGCCGATCAGGAAAAGCGCATTCGATCATTAATACATCAATCGGTGCCAGCCGGTTTAAGTCCGTGACTAACTGTGCAGACTCGGTACAATCCGCACAAAAAACATAGTGTAAGTGTTCACTTCTTACCGAATAGCCAACGGTGGGTATTTTGTGTTGCACGGCAAAGGGTTCGATCAACATCCCTTCGTGCTCGATGCGCTCACCGGCCTTGAGTTCAACCAGTTCAACAACGGCGGTAGCGCTGCCGATAGCTTTGGTAAAGTCTGGCCAAATTTCGTCGTTAAAAATATTACGTTTCAATCGCTGCAGAGTTTCCGCTAAACCATAGACTTTGACCGGTAGATTAGGCTGTTCAAACTGATTGCTCAAAAACGTCGGTAGTGCCGCAATATGATCCATGTGTGCATGAGTAAGAAAGATATGCCGAATGCGATGCATTTCGGACAGTGACAGCGTTGCCAGACCGGTACCGGCATCAATCAGCGTGGACTCACTGATTTGAATGCAGGTTGAACCCTGTTGATTTTCACCACTCAAACCACCACTACAACCTAATACACGAAGAGACACCGGATCATCCTTATGGTTGACTGCACATCTATGATAGCGCAAGCATAGCAAAACTTTGCGCAACAATGGTGTTATGATAATTGTCCGTCGCCGAAAACATTCTCCAGGAGGCCGTTTTGCAAACAGCTACTCAAGCCAATACCGATAAAGCACAGGGCTTTATTCCGCAATTGATCATTCTGACGCTCTTTTGGGTTGGTCTGCAACTGGTGGCCAGTTGGGTAAAACCGGGCTTTGATCATATTGGCCAGTACATCAGCGAAATTAATGCGACCGGCACCCCAAAAGCTGGCGTGCTTGGCTGGGTTGGTTTTATTCCGCTGGCAATGATTGCGTTTAGCCTGTTGGTATCGATACGCAGCAAACTGACGCTGAACCGCATCAGTTACTGTGGCTGGTTGCTGCTGTTTCTCTGGCCGTTTGGCTACCTGGCGGCAGCATTGGCACCCTGTGATGCCGGCTGCCCGGCTGATGGCAGCAGCTCGCAAGCCATCCACAATGTCGTCAGTGCAGCCAGCTATTATGGTTTCGCGTTGGGTGCTCTATTGTTGGCCTTAACCCCCAAAGCCTCGTGGCCGGTACGGTTAGCGTTGGTGTTGCTGGCGGTCGTGATTGTGTTGGGCTTTTTGCTGATGACGTCTTATCCGTTAGTGGAAATTCGTGGTGCCATCCAACGCTATACAGAAATTGCTCAACTGGCGGTATTTTGGTTGTTGCTGTTTCTAACCCATAATCCCGATAAGGACGACAGCTTATGAGTGAACAACTTATCCGACTCAGTATTTCCGGGATGAACTGCGCGTCATGCGCCGGGCGCGTTGATAAAGCATTGAATCAGCTTGAAGGGGTCAATGAGGTTGCGGTTAATCTCGCTTCGGACTCAGCTGAAATAAAGGCCGATAACGTCACCGTCGAACAATTGATAAAGGCCGTAAAAGATGCCGGTTATGATGCTCATGAAATCGTTGATCGTGACAAAGAAATGCGTGAACAGCGAGCGCGGCAACAGCACGAGTTTAGTACCTTGCGCAGAGAACTCCTGGTAGCAACCTTACTGACGCTACCGGTTTTTATTTTGGCCATGGGCAACCATATGGTGCCGGCATTTTCTAACTGGGTGCATAACAGTCTTGGCTTACAAACCAGTTGGTGGATTCAGTTGGTGTTGACCTCAGTGGTCTTGTTTGTACCCGGCCGACGCTTTTATCGCATTGGTTTGCCGGCGTTAGCTAAGGGCGCACCGGACATGAATTCGTTGGTTGCGATTGGTGCGACAGCCGCGTGGGGCTATTCGGTGGTCGCTACGGTGTTGCCGCAATGGCTGCCGGAACAATCAATCAGTGTGTATTTCGAGGCTTCGGCGGTCATCGTTACCTTAATTCTGGCCGGACGCTACATGGAAGCGCGCGCCAAAAGCCATACCTCCGACGCCATCCAGCGTCTGCTAGGTCTGCAAAGCAAAACCGCGCGGGTGATCACCGCCGGTGAAGCGCGGGAAGTTGAGGTAAAAGAATTATCCAAGGGTGATGAAATCGAAGTACGACCCGGCGAAAAAATCCCGGTCGATGGCACGGTGACCAGTGGCGACAGCTACGTCAACGAGGCCATGATCACCGGCGAAGCCGAACCGGTGCACAAACAAGTTGATGATAAAGTGGTTGGCGGCACCGTCAACGAACGGGGCACGTTGCGATTCAAAGCGACGGCGATTGGAGAAACCACGGTATTGTCACAAATTATCCGCATGGTGGAGCAGGCGCAGGGGGCGAAGTTACCGATTCAGGACACCGTTAATAAAATTACGCTGTGGTTTGTGCCGGCGGTCATGCTGATTGCATTGTTGACCTTTGTCGTCTGGTTGTTTGCCGCAGGTGAAGACTCACTTACCTTTGCCTTGGTGAACGCCGTAGCGGTATTAATCATTGCCTGCCCCTGCGCGATGGGGCTGGCAACGCCAACGTCTATCATGGTGGGAACCGGGCGTGGTGCCGATCTGGGCGTATTATTCCGGCAGGGCAGTGCATTGCAGGCATTGCAGCAGGCTAATGCGGTGGTGTTTGATAAAACCGGAACGCTGACTGAAGGTGAGCCACAATTAACGGACTGGGTAACCGTTGATGCGGATGACGAACAGACACTTGCGCTAGCGGCAAGCGTTGAGCAACGCTCTGAACACCCCACCGCAGAAGCCTTAGTCGAGTTTGCCAAACAACAACAGCGACCGTTGAAGGACGTGCAGTCCTTTGAGGCACTGTCCGGTTTAGGTGTGGTGGGTCAAGCCGACGACAAGCAAGTACTGGTTGGCTCGAGTACATTGATGGCTGAACGAGCGGTTGATCTGCAGCAAGCCCCTGAGCAGGCGGCAGAGTGGTCTGACTCTGGCTTGACGCCTATTTACGTGGCAATTGATGGTCAGTTAAAGGCGATATTCTGTGTCAGCGATCCTGTTCGTAAAAGCGCCAAGGCGCTGATCCACGCGCTGCACCAGCGCGGTCTGAAAACGGCGATGGTAACCGGCGACGCGGAGTCGACCGCAAAGCGTATTGCGGCTGAACTGGGTATCGATAAAGTCGTGGCCGAAGTGAAACCCGATGGCAAAGTTGATGCGGTGAAGCAGTTACAAAGCCAGTGGGGTCGTGTTGTTTTTGTCGGCGACGGCATTAACGATGCGCCGGCTCTGGCTACGGCTGACGTAGGCTTTGCGATAGGAACCGGTACTGACGTCGCGATCGAATCCGCCGACGTGGTATTAATGTCGGACAATCTGAACGTGGTGCAGCAGGCGTTTGCGCTGTCTAAAGCCACGATGCGTAATATTCAGCAGAATTTGTTCTGGGCGTTTGCCTACAATACCGCGCTGATCCCGGTCGCCGCGGGTGTGCTGTTTCCGTGGTTCGGCATTTTGCTGTCACCAATGCTGGCCGCCGGTGCGATGGCCTTGTCGAGTGTGTTTGTACTAACGAATGCGCTGCGTTTAAAACGAATGACGTTGGAGAGTTAATCCAGCATGAAGCTTGGAATATTTGATAGTGGTGTCGGTGGTTTAACGGTAGCGCGCTCACTGCAACGCAGTGGGTGTTTTAGTCATTTGCTCTATTACGGCGACACCGCTCGGGTCCCTTATGGCAGCAAAGATGCGAATACGGTTACTCGTTACGCGCTGGAGGCGGTTGAGTTTTTTAACGGTGCAGATGTGGATGCGTTGGTGGTGGCGTGTAATACCGTCAGCGTGGTGGCGCTGGAGCAGATGCAACGTTATTCCAATAAGCCGGTCTATGGTGTGTTGGAGCCAGGCGTTATGGCGCTGCAACAATTGCCGGGAATTGACCAATCGGCATCGATTCTGGTTATCGCGACCCGTTCAACGATCGGTTCGGGCGAATATCAACGGCGTTTGAACGAACTGGGTTATCAAAAGGTGGCCGCGTTGGCTACCCCGTTGTTTGTGCCAATCGTCGAAGAAGAGCTGTATGAAGGCCCTATTTTACAGGAAACCTTCACGCATTATTTCGGTAACCTGCAACCACCGCAAGTGGTGGTGCTGGGGTGTACTCATTTTCCATTGATAGCGGAGCCAATTTCGGCGTATTTTAACGGTGCGCAAACCATTCATTCGGGTGAGGCAATGTTGCACTGGCTGCAACAGCAACTGGAACTGAAGCCGCAGTTTTCACAGACGCCGATTCAGATTCTGGCGTCCGAAAATGTCGAGGCGGTAAGACGAGTGGCGGCGCGTTGGCAGCTACAACTGTAATAAGGACGAAACGATGTTTTTAACTGATTATCGGGCAACGTTGATCTGGATGGCCGTCATTATTGCCACGGTGTTGGTGCAGTGGTTTGTCGCCAGTGGCACCAAAGCCAGACAAGCAGGTGCTATTCCCGGCAAAGAACCGCAGCAAATGAGCCATCAGGACTTTGTGTTTCGTGCCTGGCGCACGCATCAGAACTCACTGGAAAATCTCAGCCCAATGCTGGGCACGGTGGTGTTAGCGATATTGGCCGATGTTGATCCATTATGGACGGCGTCAGCGACGGCGGTGTTTGCGGTGGCTCGCATTGCTCATATGGTACTGTATTACGCGATAGCAACCGAGAAAAACCCAAGCCCCCGCAGTTACTTCTTTATGCTTGGGCTGTTAGCCAATATCGCGTTGTTGGTCATGGTGCTGGTGACGTTATTCAATGGGGCGTAAATCCGGTGGCACATAGGTTGTCGTAGCCGATGCTGAATTGAGTGTCTGCTGGGAATAGTAGCGGTTGATAACGCCTTTCAGGTCATCCACCAAGTCACCGTTGTCATTAATGAAGTCACAGAAATCCGCATAATTGGCTTTGCGGATGCGAACGTTGATGATACGCAGTGAAGCAACCGTCAAGGTGTGGTGATAGGGAATCTCACCTAAGCCAAAGTTGCGCTCGGTGCGCAGTAACTCCACCACTTTTGACAGCGCGATCGGCCACGGGTGGGCGTTTAGATAAACCCAGGCCACACGCAAGTGCCAAAGGTGATCGATATCATCTTTGCCAAATGAACGTTGCTCAAGTTGTATTAAAAAGTCTTCGTCAGACATGGAGCATTCGTACATAACGTTACTTGGTGTATGTGTCCCTGGTTGAGCCGTTACCGGCGGTCTATCTTCGTGTGTTCGATTTAATTGAATTATACGCAGTTAATTACTTATCTGCATTCGATTTAGTTCAATCATTCAAGAATTTATGCCGGCACCGAAGAGAGCTGCCCTTTCGGCCTTAACATTTGCTATGATTAGCACTCAGTTACCCTGTACTGTTCTAGGAGTAAGTACTTATGTCAGATTCTGAACAACGCCCGTTATACATACCCTATGCGGGCCCTTCGTTGTTGGAAACGCCACTGTTGAATAAGGGCAGCGCTTTTTCAAAGGAAGAGCGTGCAGCATTTAACCTGACCGGGCTGTTACCGCCGCGCTACGAGTCGATAGAGGAACAGGCTGAACGCGCTTACATGCAGTACAAGAGCTT
Source organism: Idiomarina aquatica (assembly GCF_003987185.1). Lineage (GTDB taxonomy): Bacteria > Pseudomonadota > Gammaproteobacteria > Enterobacterales > Alteromonadaceae > Idiomarina > Idiomarina aquatica. Next base: position 265,170 of record NZ_PIPS01000003.1, read on the forward strand.
TGAAACGCCGCTAAACAAACACATTTATTTGCGTGCTATCCAGGATAACAACGAAACGTTGTTCTATCGCTTGCTGACTGATCATCTCGAAGAGATGATGCCGATTATTTACACACCAACGGTCGGTGATGCGTGCGAGAAGTTCTCTGACATCTACCGCAGTTCACGCGGTTTATTCATTTCTTATTCCGAGCGTGACCAGTTGGATGACATCCTTCGCAACGCGACCAAACAAAAGGTCAAGGTGATTGTGGTGACGGACGGAGAGCGCATTCTGGGGCTCGGTGATCAGGGCATTGGCGGCATGGGTATCCCGATCGGCAAATTGTCGCTGTACACCGCCTGTGGCGGTATCAGCCCGGCCTACACGCTGCCGGTGATGCTGGATGTTGGTACCAACAATGAAAAGCTGTTGAATGACCCGATGTACATGGGCGCTCGCCACAAGCGTATTAATCAGGAACAGTATGATGAATTCCTTGATAAATTTATTAAAGCGGTGACGCGTCGCTGGCAGAACGTCATGCTGCAGTTCGAGGATTTTGCCCAGCCTAACGCGATGCCGCTGCTGCGCCGTTACCGTGACCAGGTGTGTTGCTTTAATGATGATATTCAGGGCACTGCATCGGTTACCGTCGGTACCTTACTGGCCGCTTGCCGCAAGAAAAATAAGAAGCTGAGTGAGCAGAAAGTCGTTTTTGTCGGTGCGGGTTCAGCGGGTTGTGGTATCGCCGAACAAGTGATGATTCAAATGATGGCGGAAGGTCTGTCCGAAGAGCAGGCTAAGCAAAACATCTTCATGGTCGATCGTTACGGCCTGGTGGTCGACAGTATGAACGATTTACGCGACTTCCAGCAGGCGTTGGCACAGCCGCTGGCGCGTATTAACGAGTGGCAATACAGTGGTGACTATCCATCGTTGTTGGATGTGATTCACTGTGCAGAGCCGGATGTTTTGATTGGCGTTTCTGGTCAGGCAGGCTTGTTCACCGAACAGGTCGTTGAAGCGATGGCTAAGCATGTTGAACAGCCGATCATTTTCCCGTTAAGTAATCCGTCAAAACACGTGGAAGCGCACCCGGCTGATGTGATGAAATGGACTAAGGGTAAAGCCATTGTAGCGACCGGCAGTCCGTTTGGTTCTGTCGAATACGATGGCAAGCAGTATCCCATTGCGCAATGTAACAACAGCTATATTTTCCCGGGGATCGGCCTCGGTGTGATTGCCGTAAAAGCAAACCGAGTCAGTGATGAGATGTTCCGCGTTGCCAGTAAGACCTTGGCCAAAGCATCACCCTCGGCCAACGGCAAAGGCGAGCATCTGTTGCCGGCCTTTGATGATTTAGCACAACTGTCTAAAGACATCGCCTTTGCGGTTGGCAAGGTCGCTCAGGAAGAGGGCTATGCGTTGGAAATTGATGATGAACAACTGCGTGAGCGCATTGACAACAATTTCTGGAAGCCCGAATACCGCTTTTACAAGCGCGTCAGCATCTAGCCTGTGGTGCCGTTGGCATGATGCTAACGCCCGATGGGGTTACTGACGGAAGTTATCCGAAGGCCTGTTCCAGATCCCGGAGCAGGTCTTTTTTACATTCAATGCCTACCGAAAGGCGCAGTAAATCATCCGGAACCGGACTTCCGGCCCCTTCGATGCTGGCGCGATGCTCAATCAGGCTCTCGACGCCGCCCAGTGAGGTTGCACGTTTCCACAACTGAGTTTTAGCGGCGGTCGCAATCGCTTGCTCAGCGCCACCCTGTAAACGTATCGACAGCATACCGCCAAAACCGCCCTGCATTTGCCGGCAGGCAACGTGATAGCCGGCAAAACTGGGTAATCCCGGATAAAGCACTTCTTTAACTTGAGGGTGTTGCTGTAATTGTTCCGCCAACCATAACGCCGACTCGCAACTCTCGCGCACCCGCAGGTGCAGAGTGCGCATACCGCGCAGTAATTGCGCAGCATCATTGGGGCCGGGAACACAGCCATTTTGCGCCCGCAAGGCAACGATTCGTTGCCAGAAAGCATTGTTGTCGCGACACGCCAAAGCACCAGAAATGACATCGGAGTGGCCGTTTAAATACTTGGTTGCCGAGTGCATAACCAGGTCAGCGCCAAGCTCCAACGGTTTAGTCAGCAGTGGTGTAGCGACGGTTGAGTCGACCGCCAGCATGGCGCCGTGACGCCGACAACTCTCGGCAATGGCTTGGATATCGGAAACGTTCCAGAGCGGGTTGCCCGGTGTTTCGAGCCAAACCAACTGTGCCGGTTGCTGCGCTAACGCCTGTTCGACCGCGCCGTCAATATGGGTATCAATAAATCGAACCTTTAAGCCAAAATCTTGCCCAAAGGTTCGTAACCAGTTGCGCAAGGCCCAATACATGACCGTAGGCGCAATGACGGCGTCACCGGGCTTAAGAGCCAGAAATATAGCTGTCGCCGCTGCCATGCCGGAACTGAAAATGCGCGCATCGGCGGCATTTTCAAGTGCCATGATAAGCTCTTCCGGTGCACGGTAAGTCGGGTTGTCTGCCCGTGAGTAAACCCGGCCACTGCGATATTGATTATCCTCATCACGCAAATAAGTGGTTGAGTTATATACTGGTGGTATCAGCGCTTGTTTGTCGTTGATGTCGTGCTGTTGCTGACAAGGAGAGCCTTGTGCAAGCAGCGACTGCGGCGCGAACGGAAGTTTTTGCGTCATAAACTGGCCCATAAAGTAATCTAAACAGGAAATCACACGTATTTATGGGTGTTATTTGATAGTAACCACAGGAGTAATGCAATGCGATTTTTAAAAACTATGGTACTGGGTTCATTGTTGTTTGTCGCAAACTCTGCGCTGGCGAACGAATGTGAGCTGACCATCGATAGCAATGATCAGATGAGATACGATAAAAAGGAACTGTCCGTTCCGGCAAGTTGTTCAGAAGTCACTTTGACGCTTACTCACTCAGGTAAGATGGGCAAAAAAGTGATGGGTCATAACTGGGTGCTGAGTAAAGCATCGGACATGCAGTCGGTTGTACAACAAGGTATGGCTGCTGGACTCGACAACCAGTACACCCCTGACTCTGACGCTGTATTGGCAGCAACGGACGTTATTGGTGGCGGCGAAGAAACGTCAATCACGTTTTCAACCGAGGGTATGGATGCAAACGGTAACTACAAGTTCTATTGCACCTTCCCTGGACACTCAGCCATCATGCAAGGTGTTTTCAAAATTACTAAATAGCTAGCGCTGATTCAAAACGCTAGAGTAAAAGCCCGTGTATGCCCTCATTCACGGGCTTTTAAATGGAGTATCGATGAAAGTTTTTGGTGTTGTATTAGGCATGGCGCTGACCGTTTTAACCGTCAGTTGGAGCCAGCTATCAGTGGCGCAAGGATTTGGCCCGCGGGAAGCATTAGTGATAGCGGAACAAGTTCAATTTGAACGTGAATCAAACCGGGTTGAGGCCGTTGGTACGGCACAGGCGCGACGGTCTGTCACGCTTTATCCGGCCGTCGGTGATCGTGTCGAAGCGGTGAATTTTAAGCCGGGTGACAAGGTGCAGGCGGGGCAAATACTGGTGCAATTGGATGACCGCCGGCAACAGGTCGCGTTGCAACAAGCCAAACTGAATTTACAGGATGCCGAACGTACGGTTGAACGGTTGCGCTCAAGTTTTGAACAGGGTGCTGTGCCGCAGTCTGAGTTAGATAATGCGATTTTATTGCGTGATCTGGCCGAGGTTGAAGTGCGCCGCGCCAAGACCGAAGTGGATGATCGCAAAGTCATCGCACCGTTTGAGGGCATTGTCGGCCTCACCGATATTGAAGAGGGCGATCGCATCACCGAACAGACCATTGTCACCACCATTGACGATCGCGATACGTTGCTGATTGACTTTCGTATTCCTGAAGCGGCTGTCAACCTGTTGCAGGAAGGCGCCGAATTGACCGTTCAGCCATGGCGTTATTCGGGACCGCCGGTTACGGCAGAAATTGTCGAGCGTGACTCACGGATCGACCCACAAACCCGTATGTTTCGCGCTCGCGCAGCCCTTGATAACAGTAAAGATGACTTTTTGCCGGGCAGCAGTTTCAGAACAGAAATTGAATTGCTTGGTCAGGAATTCGTGTCCATCCCCGAAGCGGCATTATCCTGGGGACCTAACGCCCCTTACATCTGGTTAGCAGAAAATCAGCAGGCGAAACGCATTGAAGTGCAAATCGAACAACGTCTCGAAGGCCGCGTATTGGTGTCCGGTGACATCCAGCGGGACGATATCTTAATCGTTGAGGGTATCCAGAATTTGCGCGACGGCCAGGACATTAAGTTTAAAAATGTCGGCAGTGTTGACTCTGCAGAGGTGGCAGACTGATGGCTGATAACAAGCATCCTGCACCTGCCGAGGCGAATGACTTACCGTCACTGTCGATTCGCCGGCCGGTACTCATCGTTGTTCTCAATATTCTTATCGCGATTGCCGGTATCGCCGCCATCATGGGCGTTGAGGTGCGTGAGTTACCCGATGTTGACCGTCCGGTGGTGACCGTGCGTGCCAATTTACCCGGTGGCGCTCCCGAAACCGTTGATGCCGAGGTTACCAGCGTCCTGGAAGGTGCTGCGGCACGTGTTTCAGGGGTTAAATCCATTCGTTCACAGTCCGAAGAAAACTCCGCCCGAACGGTGGTCGAATTTCGTCCCGGTGTCGATTTAGACGTCGCCGCCAGTGAAGTGCGAGAGTCAGTTAACCAGGTGCGGCGAGAACTGCCCGAGGAAGTCGAGCAGGTTAACGTTGTTAAAGCGGATGATGACGCCAGAGCGGTGTTAGACATTGCGGTCAGCAGTGACTCGCTGAGTTTAGAAGAATTAACCCGCCGGCTGGAAACGGACGTGGCGCCGGAGTTTCTGTCAATTGACGGCGTTGCCGATGTACGCCTTAACGGCGCTCGTGAACGGGTACTAAGGGTTGCCATCGATCCGCTGAAACTCAGTAGCTTTGGGCTCTCTGTCACCGATGTGGCCGATGCGCTGCGGCAAGCACCTTTTGACGTTCCAGCCGGTAGTCTGCGCTCAACCGATCAGCGCATCATTATTCGCGCCGACGCCACGTCGGTTACCGCCGAACAGGTTGAGAACATCATCATCGAGGCCGATACTCGTGTCGGCGATGTGGCACAGGCCTATTTTGGACCGGCCGATGCGAGCAGCTTTGTACGTCTTAACGGCAAACCGGTCGTCGGTGTCGGGGTGATTCGTCAGGCTGGCTCCAATACCATCGAAATTTCCGACCAGGCGCTGGCGATGTTGGAGCGATTACGGCAGCGTTTCCCGGATATGGAAATGAAGGTGACCAATGATGATGCGCTGTTTATCCGCAAATCGGTTACCGAAGTCATTACCACACTGGCAATTACCATTGCGCTCGTGGTAGCCACACTCTGGGTCTTTATTGGCTCCTTCCGGGCTACCATTGTGCCTGCCCTGTCGATTCCGGTGGCGCTGTTTGGCGCAATCTCGGCGATTTGGCTGATGGGATTCTCCATCAATATTTTAACGTTGCTCGCGTTAGTGCTGGCTACCGGCTTAATTGTCGATGACGCCATTGTCGTCACTGAAAATATTCAGCGTCGCCGGGGCATGGGGCTGGGTCCCAGAGCGGCGGCCGTTTTGGCGACTCGGGAAGTGTTTTTTGCGGTGGTTGCGACCACCGCCGTACTGGTTGCGGTATTTGTGCCGATAGCGTTTTTACCGTCCACCGCCGGGCGTTTGTTCCGGGAATTTGGGGGCGTACTGGCCGCCGCGGTGATCATTTCCTCGTTTGTGGCACTGTCATTGGTCCCCGCTTTTACCGCGAAACTCCCGAAGGATGCCGGACGGCGAAATATTTTTCGACCAATTGGCCACTGGTTTAAACGGGGCTATGAGAAAACATTGCACAAGGCGTTGAATTTTTCCTGGGTGATTGTTGCCGCTTCGCTGGTGGCCGCAATCGGTGCCGGGTTTATTTACGATCGCGTCGCCTCAGAGTTATTGCCATCAGAGGACCGCGGCGTGGTGCGGGTGTTTTCCCGAGGCCCGGACGGTGTGGGACTTAACTTTATGGATCGGCAGACTCGGCAACTGGAAGATATCCTGATTCCTTATCAGGAAGCTGGTGTTTTCGATTCCATCTATACCGTGGTTGGCCAGTGGGATGTAAACCTGAGCTTCATCACCGCCAATATGCAGCCATGGGAAGAACGTGATATTTCACAACAGCAGGTGATTGAGGAAATACGTGGCCCGCTGTCGCAAATCCCGGGAGCACCCGGTCGAGCGTTTGGCTCCAACTCACTGGATGTGAGAGGAGGTCAGGGTGGTGGTGCCGTGGAGATGGCCATCACCGGTGAAAACTACACCGATATTTTTAATGCCGCACAGGAATTTACCGCGGCAGTGGTGCAACAGGCGCCACAATTGACCAATCCGGATATTTCTTATCAGCCAACGCAGCCGCAACTGCGGTTTAAGATTGACCGCCGCCGTGCCGCGGAGCTAGGGGTCTCGCTGAGTGATGTTTCGACCACTCTGCGGGCGGCGATTAATGGTGACGACGTTGCCGACCTTAATGTCGGCGACCAACGTATACCGGTGATTTTGCAGACCCGAGTGGGCAGCATCCAGTCACCTCAGGACATGCAAAACCTGTATGTCTCTTCGAACTCAGGCGAACTGGTACCGATTTCCAGTGTGGCTGAGATTGTCGAAGAGGGCGTATCGGCGGAACTGGAACGTCATGGTCAACGGCGTGCTATCGAAGTGCAGTTTGAGATACCCGAAGATTATCCATTATCTGAAGCAACCGAAATTCTGCGCAACATCGCACAGGAGGAGTTGCCGGCGGGTATGGGGCTGCTGTTCCTCGGTGAAGCACAAACCTTCGAAGACACCAATCGTGAAGTCGCGATGACTTATATTCTGGCGTTTTTGATTGTGTTGCTGGTGTTAGCCGCGCAGTTTGAAAGCGTCAACAGTGCGGTGGTGGTGATGTTAACGGTACCTTTTGGTATTGCGGCCGCCATTTATGCGTTGTTCCTGACCGGTATTTCACTCAACATCTATTCGCAAATTGGCCTGGTCATGTTGATTGGTCTATTGGCGAAAAACTCGGTGCTGTTGGTCGAGTTTGCGGATCAACTTCGAGATCGTGGTAACAGTGTACGTGATGCGATTGAACAGGCAGCATCGATTCGGTTACGGCCAATTATGATGACGTTGGTGTCGACCATCCTTGGTGGTTTGCCGTTGATCCTGTCGACCGGTGCCGGGGCTGAAGCACGTAATTCCATCGGTTGGGTGGTGTTCGGTGGTCTTGGTTTGGCAACGGTATTTACGCTTTATCTGACACCGGTGCTTTATTTGTGGCTGGCTCGCTTTACCAAGCCACGGGCGGATGAATCGGCGCGTTTAAGCCGCGAGCTTGAGGAAGCTAACGAATCGGCTTAATATCCCATTGCTTGCGCAGGCGGTCTAAGGTGCCGTCCTGCTCAAGCGCTGCCAATGCCTGATTGAGCTTATTTAATAATTCCTGGTTGCCCTTATTAACCGCCATTGCAACAGGGGTAACCTCCTTTGGTTGCCAAAGTATTTTTAATTCAAGGCCATACTGTGCTGCCAGGTAGTGTGCTACCCGTTGTGGCATGATCACGGCCTCCACCTCACCCACCGCCAGTTGCGCCATCGCTTCTTTTTTAGAGCTGGCTTGTTCAATACGAATGGCGTCACGTAAGCCGAGCTCGACCAAGTGCGTTTCCAGCGCTGAGTGACGATCGCCGCTAATGCGTTTGCCAATTAAATCGCGAACATTTTCAATCTGTTGATTAGAGGACAGGATAAAAAGTGTCGGGCGACGTTCGTAGTAAGGCGTGGAAAAATCAAAGTATTGCTGACGAATAGCGGTCGCTTCCATACCGATGGCGATATCCAGTTCGCCGTAGCGTAATAAACTGACGACGTTGTCCCAATCGTACTGATTAAGCTCTAGAGGTTCATCAAGTTTCGCGTAGATGGCGTTGATAACAGCCACGTCAAAACCGGTGAGCTCACCCTGGTAAAAAAATTGATAAGGTGGATAGCCGGTCGCCATACCGGCTTGTGTATCGGCGGCCGCAGGCTGACTGATGCCTAGTAGAATAAGTGCTATCGGCAACAGGCGCTGCGGACGGTTCATAATCGCTCTGCAACCTTTAGCTTGGTTTTGATGAAGTCTGCGTGAGAGATGTATAGTAAATCGGCCAATTTGCGTAGCATGCTTTCTTCGTGTGGATCTAACATACTGTCAGCATAGGCAAGGCGCCAAAGATTTTCCAGTAAATCGATCTTGTCGGCGTATGGCAGGTCTTTCAGTGGGGCGGTGAAATGTTGCAACGACGCGGCTTCACTGACCTCCTTACGGGCTGCTTCAATGGCGGTTTCAGCCTGACGCTCGGTTAGCGCGTAGTCGCGCATGAGATCGCCGCGTAAAAATGCGTGTTCATCGGCTGAGAATTGGCCATCAGCGAGTGCGATTTCCACCATCAATATCAAGCTCAGGGTCTGGCTTTGGCTCAGGCCTTCAATGGTTTGTTCAGTCGTCGCCTGTGGCTGCGATAGCTTGGCTTGAATCAATTGTTGCAGTCTCTTTAGCATGGCATAACCGTTTCTCTATAACGTTAAAGGTTAGGAATCAGTAGAATAAACTCACTGCCTTCCCCTGGTGTTGATTGGACGTCAATCTGACCTTTGAGTTTCCGGGTCACTAAGTTATAAACGATGGACAAGCCCAGTCCGGATCCCCCGTGATCACGAGCGGTTGTATAAAAAGGTTCAAAGATACTTTTTAAGGTACGGGTTTCCATACCTTTGCCGTTATCTTTAAAACGCACCACGGCACCGTCCTCATGAGCTTCGACGCTGATGCTGATGTGATGTTTTTCATCGGCCTCGGTAAACGCGTGTTCATGGCAATTAGAGACCAGGTTGGTAATGATCTGAGCCAGTGCGCCTTGATAGGTTTTTACTTTGATGCGCTCGTCAGCATCAATACTGATACTGACTTTTTTCTTTTTCACCATCGGCTTTAGGCTGATAACCAGTGCATTAAGGTAATCGGCCAATGCGCATTCGACCAGTTCAAAGCTTGATTGGTCGACGGCCGTTTTTTTGAAGTTTTGAATCAGACTGGCGGCACGTTCAAGATTACTGCTCAGTAACGTGTACGCATCGAAGGTGTCGCTAATAAAGGTCGCCAGTTGTTTGCGGGAAATGCTGCCGTCTTCAAACGCCGTACGCAATTTTTTTAACCGATGCTCGCAGTGTGTGGTTGCCGTCACCGCAATACCAAGCGGTGTATTTACCTCGTGGGCAACGCCGGCAACCAGTTTGCCCAACGCGGCCATTTTCTCGGTCTCGACCAGCCGGTCCTGAGCCTGTTTAAAGTTATCCAACGCCTCCTGCAAGGACTTGGTGCGTTGTTCGACAATGGCTTCCAGCTGCTCGTTTTGTTTAAGCAGCATTTGTTCAAACTGTACCCGCTCCGCCGAACTCATGGCGCGGCCGTAGATATCGGCAAGAATTCCGGCAAAGGCGACTTCATCCTCCGTCCATTTGCGTTCCGCTTTGCGGCTTTCACAACACAACACACCGACCATTTCGCCTTTATGGCGTAGCGGCACATCCAACATGCCGTAAATGCCATAAGCGGTCATATACTCCGCTAATTCGTGGGTTGCCGGGTGTTGCTTTGCATTGTTCGCAATAATGGTGCGCTCGTTACGCAGGGTCGCGAAGTAATCAGGATAGTCATCCTCGCTGATTTTTAGTGTCTGCGAGGTGTCGCTGCTGTTTTTATCGATGATGAGTTGTGAACTCATCTCATGCGTACTGCCTTTAAATAGCCAGATGCCAACGCGGGTGATCTGAAGCCCGTCCATGATGGCTTCTAAAATGGTTTCCGTGGCTTTATCCAGCTGGCCGCCGTCAATATCGGCTGATCGTGAGACAGCGAGCAATATGTTTTCCAGTCTTTCCTGCATACCTGCGTTCCGAAGTTTTCCTGATAGTAACTATACAGAAGCCAGTGTTATTGTCTATTGAACGTCCATTTCGACGAACTGGCCGAGCCCGGCTAGACATTCTTGCCGATTCGTTTTACAAAAAGATAAATTCAAAAGCAAAGTGAATACAATGAAAAAAACACTACTTTCGCTGGCCGTAACTGCTTTAGTTTCTGGCGTTGCGTATGCACAGCAGGAAAATGCCGAGAGCTGGAATGTCGATCAACCTAAAGGGGTGTTCGACACCGTTGATATTAAGGTTAATTCCGGTACCTGGATGAACGTCGATTTGAGTCCGGATGGTAAAACCATCGTCTTTGATTTACTCGGCGACATTTATCGTATGCCAGCCAACGGTGGAAAGGCTGAGCGTCTGACCAGTGACATCGCCTGGCAAATGCAACCGGTGTTCTCACCTGACGGTCGCCAAATCGCCTTTACCTCTGACCAGGGTGGCGGTGACAACATTTGGGTGATGGACGCCGATGGTTCTAATCAGCGTGCGGTGACCAATGAGACCTTCCGGCTGCTAAATTCGCCGGCATGGTCACCTAACGGCGAGTTTATCGTTGCCCGAAAACACTATACTGCAACGCGTTCACTGGGCGCCGGCGAAGTGTGGATGTATCACGTCAGTGGCGGTACCGGAGTGCAGTTAACGGAACGCCCGAACGATCAAAAAGATCTTGGCGAACCGGCTTTCTCACCGGACGGTAAATACATCTATTTTTCTCAGGATGATACCCCGGGTAAAACATTCCACTACAGTAAAGATTCGTTGGAAGGCATTTATGAGATCAAACGCTTTGAACGAGAAAGCGGTGACATTGAGACGTTAATTGCCGGTGCTGGTGGGGCGATTCGCCCGACCCCGTCACCGGATGGGCGCTATTTGGCCTACATTAAGCGGGAAGACTTTAACAGCGTCCTGTACGTGATGGATCTGACCACCGGTGAGCATCGTCGTGTCTATCGCAATATGGAACGCGACATGCAGGAAACCTGGGCTATTCACGGTGTGTATCCAAAAATGGACTGGACGCCGGACAGTAAAGAGCTGGTGTTTTGGGCCGGTGGTCATATTCAACGGCTGAATGTGGCATCGGGTGACGCCCGTATCATTCCATTTTCTGTGGAAACCAGCAAGCAAGTACAGAAGCCGCTGCGCTTTGAGCAGGACATCGATCAGGATCGTTTTGCGGTAAAAATGCTGCGAATGACGCAGGTATCACCGGACGGTGACGAAGTCATTTATGAGGCGTTGGGTCGCTTGTATCGTAAAAGTCTGCCGGATGGTGAGGTTGAGCGCCTTACCGATGCGGATCGGATGGAACTCTATCCAAGCTACTCGCGCGACGGGGATAAGCTGGTTTTTGTCAGTTGGGACGATCAGGCACTGGGGCAAGTTATTGTCCGTGATCTGAGTTCCGGAGAGGAAACCGTCCTGAACACCGGCGGCGGTACCTTTGTCGAACCGGTATTTTCGCCGGATGGCCGCAGTGTGGTGTATCGCAAAGTCAGTGGTGGCTATATCACCAGCGACAAATATGGACTGGAAACCGGGATCTATCAGATCGCACTGGATGCCGAGCAGCCACGCAAAATCGCCGACAACGGTTGGTTGCCGCAGTTTGGCGCGCGCAACGATCGGCTGTACTTGATGACGCCGGCGGCTAAGCCAACCTTAAGTGTGGTGGATCTGGAAACCTTGCAGGCACGCCCGTTGTACCAGTCTGAGTTAGCGACAGAATACCGGGTGTCGCCGGACGGTAAACAGCTGGCCTTTGCGGAACGCTTCAAAGTGTTTGTAACGCCGCTGGTCGAGCGTGGTGAAGTGATTAATGTCGGTCCGGGCGATCAACAAATGCCGGTCAAACAGCTGTCGGTTCGCGCCGGCGAGAGCTTGTCGTGGACAGCGGACAGTGCACAAATCTACTGGACACTGGGCCCGGAACTTTACCATACCGACGTCAGTGGTGCGTTCAACGCCGGTGTCGATGAGCAGACTTTACAAACCGACAGTGGTCTGAATATCGGGTTTACTGCCGACGCCATGGTACCTGATACCACGGTTGCTTTTGTCGGTGGTCAGGTGATCACGATGGAAGGTGACACCGTCATTGAAAATGGTGTGGTAGTGGTTGAAAACAACCGCATTACCGCGGTCGGTACGGCCGAAGAGGTTGACATCCCGGCGGGTGCCGAAGTGATTGACACCAGTGGTAAAACGGTGATGCCTGGCTTGTTTGATGCCCATGCGCACGGTGCCCAGGGGGCTAATGAAATTATCCCTGAACAAAACTGGGGACAATATGCCAACCTGGCCTTCGGCGTAACCAGCATTCACGATCCGTCCAACGATACTACGGAGTTTTTTGCCGCTGCCGAAATGCAAAAAGCCGGTTTGATTGCGGCACCTCGTCTGTATTCAACCGGAACCATTTTGTACGGTGCGCATGGTCCGGGCTATACCTCTCATGTTGATAGTCTTGAGGACGCCAAATTCCACCTGGAGCGTCTGAAGAAAGTGGGCGCATTCTCAGTGAAAAGTTATAACCAGCCGCGCCGCAACCAGCGTCAACAAGTGGTAGAAGCCGGCCGTCAACTGGAAATGATGGTGGTTCCTGAAGGCGGTTCGCTGTTACAACACAACCTGACGATGGTGGTTGACGGACATACAACGATTGAACACTCGCTGCCGGTTGCTTCCATTTACGATGATATTCGTCAGTTATGGGATCAGACGGACGTTGCGTATACACCGACCCTGGGCGTGGCGTACGGCGGCATTTGGGGTGAAAACTACTGGTACGCGGAAACCGACGTATGGAAGCACCCTAAGCTGTCGTCATTTGTGCCGCAGGAGTTTTTAGTGGGTAAGGCGATGCGTCGCGAAAAAGCGCCTCATAACCATTACAACCACTTTAATAATGCCGAAGTGGCGGCGGAGTTGCAGGATCTGGGTGTGGACGTGCTCTCAGGCGCCCACGGTCAGCGCGAAGGGCTGGCACATCACTGGGAGATCTGGATGATGGCACAGGGTGGTATGACACCATTAGAAGCACTGCGTACGGCAACCATTGCGCCGGCAGAAGTGTTTGGTATGGATCATCAGGTTGGTTCGCTCAAGGCCGGAAAACTGGCTGATATCATTGTGATTGACGGTGATCCGCTGGAGAACATTCGTGACACCGACAAAGTGACTCATACGATGGTCAATGGTGTCTTGTACGACGCCAAAACGATGGATCAGTTGTTACCGTCAGTACAGCAACGGGAACCGTTCTTCTGGGAGAAAAACTAGTTAAAAAATAGGGGGGCGACCCCCTCAGGCTTCGGTCGCCGCGGTATCGGCCACAATTTGGCGGAACCAGCGGTGGCCGGCGTCGTGTTGCAGCAATGGGCTCCAGATCATGGTCAGGGTAAGCCCCGGGATGGTGAAAGGTGGCTCTTTCATCACCAAAAACTCATCGCCTTCATACAACGACGCCGCCCGCGTCGGTAGCGTTGCAACCAGCCCCTGCCGTGCTAAATACATAGCGACATGATAATTACGGGTAAAGACCTTAATGTGGCGACGGCACTCAAGTTGATCTAACGCTTCATCAACCCAACCCAGTTTCTGGACATCGTGTGGATCCATGCCTACACCGACCCCAAACCCTGTTTTACTGACCCAAACGTGCTGCGCTTTTAAGTATTCATCCAGGGTGTAATTTTTCAGCAACGGATGATCTTTGTGGATTAGACAGGAAAAATCATCCTGCCAAAGCACCTTCTGATGGAAGGACTGCGGCAGTTTTTCGAAGCGGTTGATGGCGAGATCAACTTTACCGTTTTCGACGTCGTGAAAGCTGATGTCGCTGGGGGTCATAATATCAAGGGACACATTGGGCGCCTGCTCATCAAGCGCTTCCAGTAAACGAGGCATCAGGGTTGAGGCCGCATAGTCAGACGCCATGATGCGGAATACCCGGTCACTGGTTGCGGCTTCGAATTCACGCACCGGCTGGATCATTTCTTCCACCGAGTACAAGACCGTACGCAGTGATTCCTGCATATCCAGTGCTCGTTGGGTTGGTACCATGCCTTCGCTGGTGCGCACTAAAATGGGATCATTGAGCAGGTTACGCAGGCGCTTAAGGCCGTTACTCATGGCCGGTTGAGTAATGTTAAGCTGCGCTGCGGCACGCGTTACATTGCGTTCGCGCAACAGCACATCCAGATAAACCAGTAAGTTAAGATCGATGTCTTTAATGGTATTCATAGAGCGCCTGAATATAATCCCGATACAGAAAATGTATCGGGATTATAAGCGCAGTGAATAGTTAACGCCAGTCTAGATGTTGCGCGTCGCGGTCGCCGGCGAAATGTGAGCGGCTCGTAACGCCGGACCATAGACAGCCAACAATCCGACAGCAAGTAATGCCAGCATGGCGATGGGCAGGTAGATGAGATTGAGCCGTGGTAAATCAAAGGTACTGACCAGCCACATATTCAGTGCGACGCTGCCGGCGCAACCGATGACAACGCCGGTAAAGGTGATTAACACATTTTCGGTTAAAAAGTAGCTGATGATATCACCACGACTGGCGCCTAACGCACGACGGGTACCAATCTGACGGCGACGACGGTTGATGGTAAATGAGATCAAGCCGACGATACCCAGCGCCGTTATGATCATCAGAGTGACGATAATCACCCATAGAATCGACTGCAGTGCCGTGTCATTGCGATAACTGTCGCTGCGCAACTGATTGACGGTGTCGTGCTCGAGTACCATTCGTCCGACATCGCGTTGTTCCATTTGCGCCACTGCTTGTGGCATAACTGCATCGCGGCTGCCCGGACTGGTTCGCACTAAGTAGTGGGCATAGACCGAGTCGGACTTTTGCGGTACCAACATGGCGTGCTCAATATTTCCCCAGCCAACCCAGGGGGCGTGCAGTTGTTTGATCACGGCAACGACCGTCATCGGCTCGTCATCGCCGGTGTAGAGTGTTCTGCCGACAGCTTGCTGTGGCTCCAGATCCGGGAATAAAGACGTGGCTAAGGTCGCGGTAATCATCACCGTTTGCGGCCAGTCGCCTTTGTTCATTTCACGCCAGGTAATGTCGGTTGGCTTGAAGTTTTCACCGGCCAACAGTTCGATACCCATGGCATTAACGGCATGGTCGTCAACATAGTAAACCGCGGCGCCGGCATCACCGGCGTCTTCGCCGGCGGCATTTTTTATGGTACGCGAAGAGCCGCTGTTGGACATGGGTAAGGCGTTGATCTGGATGGCATCAACCACGCCCGGAACATTGCGCAACAGGTCCAAATCGCTGTCAGTAACATAACGGGCATCGTAGTTTTGATCATAACCAATGGTGGTAATGTAAAACTGGTTGCTTTCATCCAATCCAGAGTCTCGCGACATCAGATCGTCGCGACTGGTGATCAGATGGATGGCATTGACAATGATCGTCATCGTCACGGCCACCTGCAACGCGATAAGAACAGCACCTACCTTGTTGCGCAATAACGCGCGAAAAATCGGTCCAATGTGATTCATGGCAGGTTCTCCCTATTGTGTTTTCAGTTGTGAGGCCGGAGGAATACGACAGGCTCGCCAGGTTGGGTAGGCACCCGCCAGCAAGCTGCTGATAATCGCCAGGGCGATACCAATACCGACCAGGGTCAGATCCAGTTCGGCCAGACCGGCAAGGTTGTCGCCGTACAACGTTTTAATACCCTGTAGCCCGCACCAAGCCAGTAACAGACCACCGATGCCACCGCCCACGCCAATGAGTGCTGTTTCCACCAGATGCTGCCAGTAAAGATCGGTACGGCTGGCACCGACGGCGCGACGCAATGCGATCTCGCCGGACTTAGCGACAAACTTGGTTAGCAGCAGACCAACGGTATTAAGCAGGCAGACCACCAGGAACATCAGTGCCAGATACATCATCACCTGCGCGTCGTCGTCAACGACTTGCTGGTTTTCCATCCATTCCATCACATCCGACAGACGGTTGTTCAGCGGCCGCGGGAAACGACCCAATTGTTTTTGTTGTTCGACATAGGCATTCAGGAAGCTCATATAGTCCTGTTCGGCTGCAGCACTATCCAATTGCACCCAAAATTGGTAATTAATGCATTCAGACTGCAGAAAAGCCGCAAAACCTTCGCCTTCAGGAGACTTCCAGCAGTTGGTGTTACCACTGTTGGGCATCTCTATGGTTTCTCTTAACTTAAACGGCACATAGCCGTGTTCCATATTATTGAAAGCGCCGGTGGTAACGTCGTAAAAACGCGGTTTAAGCTCCCAGCTATCGAGCACGCCAACCACCTCAAACTGCTTGTCCATGAGAGTGATGGTTTGCCCCACCGAGTTGGCGCCGTCGAATACCTCGTCGTTGGTTTTCTTGCTCAACACAATGCTCAGGTGACCTTGCTTATCGGCTTCGTCAGACCATGGTTGGCCGTATAAAAATGGCGGTTCGAACATGTCGAAGAAATCGTTATGGGTTAACCGTAAATGCGCCATGAACGGTTTCTTGCCAAGTCCTTCCGGCTCAACAACGGCGGCGGACTGACTCATGGCTGCCTGATATTTTGCGGCTCCGGCTTCTTTTAATTGAGTCGCGTCCCGATAGGTCAGCTGATCCGGCGGCTCATTCGGTTCACTGTAGGGTTGGTTGGGATC
This sequence comes from Idiomarina aquatica, assembly GCF_003987185.1. GTDB lineage: Bacteria > Pseudomonadota > Gammaproteobacteria > Enterobacterales > Alteromonadaceae > Idiomarina > Idiomarina aquatica. Next base: position 281,927 of record NZ_PIPS01000003.1, read on the forward strand.
CCAGCTGTCCAGTTGCACATAAAACAGCTGCTCACTTTTGTCGGGAATCGGGTTGGCAGACATCAAATAATTGATGGTTAAGGTTGTCATTGCTGCACCAATACCCAACGCAATGGCAGCCATCATTAAAGTTGACAGCACAGGGTTGCGCCGAATGCTGAGCCAGGCCAGGCGAAGATAATACATAAACATAGCAACTCTCCTTAAGCGCGCAGCGGTACGGCCGTTACCGGACCGTTGTGCTGCTCGGTAACCTTGCCATCAAGCACCTGAATGTGACGTTGAGCGCGTTCTGCCTGCGCGTGATCATGAGTGACCATGACGATGGTGGTGCCGTTGGCGTTAATGTCCTCCAGCAGCGACATGACGCTGTCCGCCATTTTCGAGTCCAGGTTACCGGTGGGTTCATCCGCCAGCAGGAAAAGTGGATCGCCGGCCAGAGCTCTCGCGATGGCAACACGTTGTTGCTGTCCACCGGACAGCTGCGAGGGTAGATGCTGCATGCGGTTCGCCAGGCCGACGATCTCTAAACTGTGTTCAATGCGCTGTTTGCGCTCGGCTTTGCTTAACTTACGGTAACGCAACGGCACGTCGACGTTATCGAATAAGTTCAAATCCGGAATCAGGTTAAAACTCTGGAAAATAAAGCCTATTTTTTCGTTGCGCAGGCGCGACAACTGCTTATCGGTTAGGTGTTTAACCGATTGGCCATCGAGCAAATAGTCACCGTCTTCAAAACTCTCGAGCAATCCAGCGATATTCAAAAAGGTGGTTTTGCCCGATCCGGATGGGCCGGTTACTGCAACAAAATCGCCTTCATTAACTTGCAAACTGAAGGATTGCAGTGCGGTGGTTTCGATGGTGTCGGTACGGAACACTTTACTGACGTTATTCATGGTTAGCATGATGAATTCCTTATTGATTGATGACGACAGATTGCGCCCCGTTGAAGCGCTGTGTGTCAGAAATAATGACTTGGTCACCGGCTTGCAGGCCGGCGATGATTTCAATGCTGGAAAGACTATTGGAACCGGTTTCGATGGGGGTTCGCACAGCAACTCCGTCACGCACAACGTAAGCAGCCGTGCCGCTGCTGTCCTGTAAAAAAGGACCGCGTTGCAGTGTCAGTACATTATCTTTTTTGTCCAGCAGAATGCGGGTCGTGAGACGCTGATTTTGACGCAGGCCGGCCGGTGACTGGCCACTGAAACGGACGGTACCGACGACCTGATTCTCACGAATTTCTGGGGACACGGCGACCAGCGTAGCGTCATGAATACGGCCGTTGTAGTTAATTTCTGCCGCCATACCAATCGCTAAATCGTCCGCGTAGCTTTCCGGGATACCAAGCTCAACTTCGAACTCAGACAAGTCCACTACGCCGATAATGGCTTGGTTGCGCGCCACCTGATTTTTCTGGTCGGCCTCGCGGTTACCAACAATGCCGGCCACCGGTGATAAAATCCGCAGGCCATCAACCTGGCGCTGCAACTCGTCAACCAGCAACTGTTGACGATCGACTTTTAATTGCAAAGAGCGGATGTCAAACGCCAGGCTCTCACTGTTGAGCCTGGCATCCTGAACCGCGTGTTGGTGCACCACTTTGGCATTCTCCAAGTCATCCTGAGCTTTCTCGTAGTCAATCTGGCTGATGGCTTGTTTTTCCCAGGCGGCGTCGGCGCGACGCTTTTCCCGGTCGGCAGCGGTCAGTGTGACTTGTGCCAGGTCGACCAGTTTTTGGTTCTCAAGTGCCGCTTTTTTGGACTGGATGCGCTGGCGATCCAAATCCATCAGCAAACTTTCGAGTGTGGCTTGCTCCTGCTGTAATTGATTTTTCAGTTCTGGACTGTCGATAACGGCCAGTAGTTGGTCTTTTTCAACCGCATCGCCAGCATCAACATGGTAGGTGATAACACCTTCGGCTGGCGCGTAAAGTGTTGGACTGACGGCAGCGACAACGCGGCCCTGAATGGAAACGTCGCGGACGAATTCGCCGCGTTGGACGGTGGCAATGCGCAGGTCTTCTGCTGCCACCGAGGCTTCAGCGCTGGACCACTGCGAAACCATGGGAGCTGCGATCGTAAACACACTCACCACAACCGCGGCGGCGATCCCCCAGCGCCAGTAGCTGCGTTTTGTTTTCGTGAGCACTTTATCCTGCCCACTGGTATCCGATATTTTTGTCATTTGCTCTACCCTCGACGGTTAACAAATTGGTTGTCATTGTTAACTTAAGTCGCCGCCGGCGCGAAAAGGGTTGTGAAAAGCATAAAAAGGACTGTAACAGAATGTATCAAACCGCTATGGTAGAGCTTAAAAAACGACGTGGAGAGCGTGATTTTGGCGGTTGATAGTCAGTATTTAGCACAGAAAATTTTGCAGGGTTTTCATTGTCACTATGACCGTTTTCAGCGTCTCACACGCGGCGCCCGCTCGCGTTTTTTAAAACAACAATGGCAAGGTGTGGTGAATGCCTCCGCCGAACGCATTTCCTATTATGACCGGCAAGTAAAGGAAACCAGCGTTGCCGTGCAACGTGCGGTGGGAGCAGACTTTGATGCGGCGTTATGGTTGGCAACGCGTCAGCGTTATCAATCCTTACTCAAGTTTCACCCGCAGGCTGAACTGGCCGAAACCTTTTATAATTCGGTGTTTTGCCGGGCGTTCGAACGGCGTTATTTTAATAACGACTTTATTTTCGTTGAAACCTTATTACACAGCCACATTCCGGTTTCCGTACAAAGCCAGTACCGCAGCTATTTTCCGGTAAAAGGTGGGCTGCAACAGGTACTCTTAACGATCTTTCTGGACAGCGGCTTAAACGGGGAGTTTGAGCATTTCGAAAACGATCTGGAGCAGTTGCGAGATGCCTTTTTGCAACGGTCACAGGAAACCGAAATTGAACCGCATGACATTCGTATCGATGTCTTAAACTCGCCGTTTTTTCGTAATAAAGCCGCTTACCTGGTTGGGCGCATTGTCACCGAGCGTCATCACTATCCGTTTATTGTCCCGGTGCTGGTGAACAGCCAGGGCAAACTCTATGTCGATGCGTTCATTACCAACTCCAACCGAATGGCGACCATTTTTGGGTTTGCACGCTCTTATTTTATGGTGGAAACCGAAGCACCATCGGCGCTGGTACGCTTTTTAAAAGATCTGATGCCCCGCAAAACCCTGGCCGAGCTCTATGCCTCGATAGGGTTTCATAAGCAGGGTAAAACCGAGTTTTATCGCGAGTTTTTGCATCATCTGCAACGGACTGATGATCAGTTGGTGGCGGCACCGGGAGTAAAAGGTATGGTAATGACGGTATTTACACTGCCGTCGTTTCCCTATGTGTTTAAGGTGATTAAGGACAAACTTGGATCCACTAAGGCATTTAGCCGACAAACGGTGATTGACCGCTACCGAATGGTGAAGCGTCATGACCGGGTCGGGCGTATGGCTGATACACTGGAATTTGCCGACGTCGCCATTCCGCTCAAGCGAATCGCTGCGGATTTGCTGCAGGAACTGCAGTCAACGGTTGCCGGGTCAATCGCGATTGAGGGCGAGACGCTGATCATCAAACAACTCTTCGTCGAGCGACGTCTGACGCCACTGAACTTGTTCCTGGAATACGCCAGTGACGATGAGATAGATGCGGCCATGAATGACTACGGTCTGGCGATCAAGGAAATGATAGCGGCCAATATCTTTCCGGGCGATATGCTACTGAAGAACTTTGGTGTGACCCGCCACCGGCGAGTGGTGTTCTATGACTACGATGAGGTTCGTTACCTAACGGACATGAGTTTTCGCGCACTGCCAAAACAGGATGGCTTTATGGATGCGGAAGTGTCTGCGGCGCCAGATGACGTATTCCCTGAGCAATTAGCGCAATTTGCGGTGCCACAGCCGCATTTGCGTGAGGTTTTACTTAAGCATCACCCGGATTTGAATGACCCGGGTTATTGGCGAAAAATACAGAAACACATCCGCGAGGGACGCCTGACGGATGTGTTTCCTTATGAGCAACACCTGCGTTTTACGCGGAGGTTTTAAATTGGTCTTCCTCGGTTGAGCCGGTCAAGGCGGTGACGGATGAAACACCGCCCTGGATGACGTTGGTCAAATCGTCAAAATAACCGGTACCGACTTCCTGCTGATGTGCGACAAAGGTGTAGCCTTTGTCGGCCGCCGCAAACTCCTGCTGTTGCAGGCGAACGTAAGCCGACATATCGTTGCGGGCGTAATCGTAAGCCAGTTCGAACATGTGATACCACATGTTGTGAACACCGGCGAGCGTAATGAATTGGAACTTATAACCCATGGCAGCGAGTTCGCGCTGGAACTTGGCGATGGTGTCATCGTCAAGGTTGCGGCGCCAGTTAAACGACGGTGAACAGTTATAAGCAAGCAATTTGCCTGGGTATTTGGCGTGAACCGCTTGCGCAAATTGCCGCGCCTCGTCAAGATCCGGTTTTGCCGTTTCGCACCAGAGCAAATCGGCATAAGGGGCATAGGCCAGGCCTCTGGAGATGGCTTGCTCAATTCCGGGTTTGACGCGGTAAAAACCTTCCGCGGTGCGCTCTCCGGTAATAAAGGGTTTGTCATTGGGGTCAAAGTCGGAGGTCAGCAGGTCGGCGGCATTGGCATCGGTACGCGCGACAATCAGCGTTGGGATACCGGCAACATCGGCAGCCAACCGGGCCGCAACCAGCTTCTGTACCGCTTCCTGGGTGGGAACCAGCACTTTACCACCCATGTGACCGCATTTTTTCACCGAAGCTAACTGATCCTCAAAGTGAACACCGGCAGCGCCAGCCTGAATCATTCGTTTCATTAACTCATAAGCGTTCAGCACCCCGCCGAATCCGGCTTCGGCATCGGCAACGATGGGGGCAAAGTAATCGATGTAACGGTCATCTTCCGGAGTTATGCCTTTTGACCACTGAATCTGGTCCGCGCGGGCAAACGAGTTGTTGATTCGTTCAACCACCGTGGGTACCGAATCAACCGGGTATAAGGATTGATCGGGGTACATGCTGCAGGCACTGTTGTTGTCAGCCGCTACTTGCCAGCCGGACAGATAAATTGCTTGCAGACCCGCCTTCACTTGCTGTACCGCCTGGCCGCCGGTTAGCGCGCCAAGTGCATTGACATAGTCTTTACCAAATTTACCCTGCGCTTCACCGTTGATCAGTCGCCATAATTTATTGGCGCCGTTACGCGCGTAGGTATATTCCGGTTGTACCGAGCCACGCAGGCGTACCACTTCTTCGGCGGAGTAGGGACGCTCGACACCTTGCCAGCGTGGATCTGACTGCCATTGTTCCTGGAGCTTTTTGGCTTGTGCCGCTTGAGAGAGAGATTGTGTTGTCATGATGGTTGTCCTGTATAGCGTTTTGTTATCGTTAGGCCAGCTTTTGGTAGCCGGGTAAGGTTAGAAATTCGACCAGCTCATCGGCGGTGGTGATGTCTTCGAGTAACTGCAGAGCCTCGGCAAAAGGCTCGTTTTGCCAACGCTGTTCACCAACGTGTTGGCGAACCACAGCCGCCTCCTGCTGCAGGTAGTCCCGGAACAGCTGCTTACTGACAATGGTGCCATCGCTGAGTGTCTTTTGATGGCGAATCCACTGCCAGATTGAGGCGCGCGAAATCTCGGCGGTCGCGGCATCCTCCATCAATCCATAGATGGGCACACAGCCTTTACCGTCCAGCCAGGCCGCGATGTATTGCAGTGAAACGCGAATGTTGGTGCGCATACCGGCTTCGGTGCGTTCACCCTCGCAGGGTTGCAGCAGCAACGCTTGATCGATGTCGTTGTCCTGGTCGCGCAGCACCTGCAATTGGTTGTCAGCAGCCATTCCCTCGACGAAGACTTCGCGCACGGTATCGGCCAAGCCGGGATGGGCGATCCACGTGCCATCGTGTCCGTTGTCCCGTTCGAGTGTCTTGTCCGCACGCACTTTGGCCAGAATTTGCTGATTTTCGGTCGCGTCTTTGCTGGGAATAAACGCCGCCATACCGCCCATGGCGAGAGCGCCACGCAAATGACACGTGCGTACCAGCAGCCTTGAGTAAGCGTTTAAAAAGGGCTTATCCATACTCACCACCTGACGATCGGGTAAAACGCGATCAGGATGAGCTTTCAAGGTTTTTATGTAGCTGAAAATGTAGTCCCAGCGACCACAATTCAGCGCGGCAATATGCTCACGCATGCGGTACAGAATTTCGTGCATCTGGAATACTGCCGGCAATGTTTCGATAAGCACGGTGGCACGAATGGAACCGGTTTTTACGTTAAAGCGCTTTTCGGTGTAGTGAAAAACGTCTGCCCACCAGCCGGCTTCATCACTGTGCTCCAACTTGGGCAAATAAAAATAGACACCGCTGCCGCGTTGCAGGCGAGTTTGGTAGTTGTGAAAGAAGTACAGCGCAAAATCCATTAAGGCGCCGGCAATGGGTTTGCCGCCCGCATGGATATGCTTTTCCGGCAGATGCAAGCCACGAACCCGGGCAATCAACAATGCTGGGTTTTCCTTAACGGCATAGTGCTTGCCGGTGTCAGGATCATCGTAGGTCATGCCGCCAAGGTTGGCGTCACGCAGGTTGAGTTGACCGTTGAGCAAACCGTCCCAGGTTGGCGACTGTGAGTCTTCAAAGTCGGCCATGTAACAATCCACATTTGCATTGAGGGCGTTGATGACCATTTTTCGATCCACCGGGCCGGTAATTTCCAGCCGCCGTTTGGTCAGGTCCTTTGGTAATTCAGCAATGCGCCAGTTACCGTCCCGGATCGCCTGAGTGGCCGGATCGAAGTCGGGTAATTGGCCGGCATCGTAGGATGCCTGACGTTGCTTGCGTTTCGCGAGTAGCTGGTGCAATTCGGGCTGGAAGCGCTCGACCAATTCGGTCAAGAAGGCGATGGCGTCATCAGTGAACAGGGCGCTCGCCTGTTCGTTCAGTGGTTGATTAAATTCGAGTTGGGTGGTCATTTTTGAATCCGTTGTTATTAACTTGTTAACACGGATTAAGGTTAGACCCTGTTCTTTATATCAGTCTAATTTATCAAGCTGATTGCGGGTATTCACTAGAGTAATTTAAAAGGTGGACAAACTGTGGTTAATATTTCAGCGGGGCGTTTATCGCTGAAGCCATAAGCCCCGCTGATGTGACGGTGAATGGGTTAGGATACTTTAAAGCGCGCGACCAGACCGTTGAGGTCGACAGCCAGGCGTGACAGTTCCTGACTGGAAGCGCTGGTCTGTTCGGCACCCGATGCCGTTGAGTTCGACAGGTCACGGATACTGACCAGGTTCTTATCAACGTCGCGTGCGACGTTCGCTTGTTCTTCTGCGGCTGACGCAATTGAGGTATTGTGAGTATTAATCTCACTCACAGCCTGTGCGATTTGTTTCAGCGCTTCGCCGGCCTCACGGGCGATATCCAGGGTACTGGTGGCTTTTTCCATGCTCCGCTTCATGGTGGTAACAGACATATCACTGGACTGATTAATGGCCTTCACCATGTCTTCAATTTCGACCGTAGACTGCTGTGTTTTGTGCGCCAGAGAGCGAACCTCGTCGGCTACTACGGCAAAGCCTCGTCCTGATTCACCAGCGCGAGCGGCTTCAATGGCGGCATTCAGTGCCAGCAAGTTGGTTTGCTCGGCGATACCACGGATAACCTCCAGCACTTTGGTGATATCAGTAACCTTATTGGCCAGCTCGGTCACGCTATTAGACGAGTCGCCAATTTCCTGAGACAACTCTTCGATCGCGGTGACGGTTTTGCGGACTCGGTCATTCCCTAACTGCGCCTGCTCATCAGCCGACTCAGAGGCTTCAGAGGCACTCTGGGCATCCGACGCAACGTTTTCTACGGCCGTGGTTAACTCAGTGACGGCGGTGGCAGCTTGCTCCAGTTCTTCACTTTGTTGTTGAATGGTACGGGTAGAGTCATCGGTTACCGAGCTCAGCTCCTCGGAAGTTGACGCCAACTGTTCAGACGACTCAGAAATCTTAGCAATCGACTCGCGCAGCTCGTTTTGGGTTCGTTGTAACTGTTTTAGCAACACCGTCGCTTCGTCATTGCCATCAATCTCTACGCTAGCGGTAAGATCACGAGCGGCAATGGTCTGCGCAAATTCGACCGCTTGTTGAATCGGTACGACAATACTGCGCGTGAGTACCAGTGCAAACACGATCATCAGAATCAGTGCAACGATAAGCGCGGTGATTACACCAATGTTCGCTGAGGTGGCGACATCACCGGCCTGTTCAGTTGCATCAGCAATCAATGCCATTTCCAGCGCCAGCATTTCGTCTAACGCGGCTGAGATCTCATCGGTCAGTGGTAATATGCGATTTTCCCGCAGCGACGTAATTGGATCGGTCAGCTGTGCGTCGACGAGTTTTTCGAACTGATCATGAAGCGTCCAATATTCCTTATCTAGCGCCATGTATTGATTGAACTTTTCACGGGCTTCGGCATTTTCAATGCTGTTGGAGTACTCATCCTGATTGCGTTTCAAGCTTTCAATGGCTTCATTGAGTTTGTCCATGTAGCCGGGTAAGCGATTCGGGTCGTTAACAAAATTGGTGACGTTAGCCGAATGAATGCGGACCCGAAGAAACTCTCGATCGAGATCATTGACGTTGTCGACCGCGGGAACCTGAACGTCGGTGATAAAGTCCATTTGGTCAGTCACTACTGCGAGACGATTAAGTGCAAAAATGCCCAATGCCAGCACTAAAAGGCCAATGATGGCAAAGGCTGCGGACGCACGCACGCCGATAGAAAGCTGTCGAAACATAAACTTTTCCTAATTATTATTGATTTAGATCATGAACGCTTTGACCATTATCGGCTACATGCTCTAAAAACATAAGGCTCGAATTAAACTTTCTATCGTTTTCTTGGATGAATCTATCGAATCCATCGACAAAAACTCATCGGGCTGGTGTGCCTGATTGATCGAACCAGGCCCCATGACGATAGTTTGGCAGCCTAATGCTTGTAAAAAGGGGGCTTCGGTACAGTAGTTAACGGCCTGACTTGCCTGTTGACTGACTTTTTCAGCGAGCTTGACCAGGGCGGCATCGGTGGTTTGTTCAAAGCCTGGAATGGGTTCATGCAAATGCAGCCACTCGATTTGTGCTTCCGTTTGTTGTTTGAGCTCCGTCAAGTGGCGGTCGATGATACCGTACAGGTCATCAATGGCCATGCCAGGCAATGGTCGGACATCGATTTGTAGCTCACAACAGCCACAGATCCGATTGGGATTATCACCACCATGGATGCTACCGAGATTAAGCGTGGGTTCGGGTACGGCAAACATCGGATTTGAATAGTTATGCGAAAATTCCGATTGGACTTGTAACAATTTACCGATCACCTGATGCATCACCTCAATAGCGTTAATACCTAGCTTAGGATCCGAACTGTGACCGGAACGCCCGATCACCCGAATGGCTTCACTTAAATGCCCTTTATGAGCGCAAACCGGCCGCATACTGGTCGGTTCACCAATAATGCAGGTGTCCGGCTTAAGGTTGTTGAACATCGACAATTGGCGCGCGCCATCCATGGTGGTTTCTTCGTCCGCCGTCGCCAGAATCATCAGCGGTTTTTGCTGAGCAGCACTGGGCAGGTTTTTTAACACCTCGATGATAAAGGCAAAAAAGCCTTTCATATCAATACTACCCAAGCCATACCAGCGATTGTCTTTCTCGGTCAGTTGAAATGGGTCCAGGCTCCAGCGCTGGGCATCGTAGGGAACCGTATCGGTGTGTCCGGACAGCAGCAAACCGCCGGCACCAGTACCCCGACGTGCCAGTAGGTTGTACTTACCCGGTTTATTTTCCAGTTCATTGATCTCGCATTGAAAGCCCAGCGCTTCCAGCCAGGTTGCGAGCAAATCAATGACACCTTTGTTGGAGTGGTCCCAACCTGGATCCATGCTGCTGATGGAAGGAGTAGCAATTAACTGCTGGTACATGGAAAAAAAGGAAGGTATCGACATAGATAATTATCCATAAAAGTTGCATAAATATATTTATTCGGATATTCTGCACAAAAATTCACTTGTTCACCACTGAAGCAGAAAATCGTCGTAAAGGAAATAGCCGCGTGAAGAAAAACTCGTCCTTAACTGCCGTTGTTATCGGTGCCAGTGGTTACGCTGGTTCTGAACTGTGTCGTTTGGTGGCGCGGCATCCATTATTGACCCTTGCTGGCTGCTTTGTTTCTGAAGGCAGTGTTGATGCCGGTACGAAGTTGTCGGTGCTGTACCCAAAGCTTCGGGGTGTGGTGGATTTGCCATTACAGGGGCTGGACAGCCTGTCACTGAAGCAAATCAAAGCAACAGCGCAGGTGGTGTTTATTGCCACTGAACATGAGGCCGCCGCGCAGTTGGCCTATCAGTTATATGACAACAAACGCATTATCATTGACTTATCCGGCGCTCATCGTTTAGCAGAGGCACAGGACTATGTCACCCATTACGGTTTTTCTCATCCGCATCCGCAATTGCTGAGCGAAGCCGTCTATGGCCTTGCTGAATGGCATACCGGCTTACTGGCAAACGCTAATCTTATCGCGGTACCGGGCTGCTACCCCACCGCAACCTTACTGGCATTGAAGCCGGTGCAGCATCTATTGGCGTCGCAACCGGTGATTGTCAACGCGGTATCCGGAGTAACGGGTGCCGGCCGCAAGCCGACGCATAAAACGCTGGGAGCCGAGCTATCGCTGCAGGGTTATGGGGTATTTAATCACCGTCATCAGCCTGAAATTGAGCAGCACGGGCAGACAGCGGTGGTCTTCACGCCGCACCTGGGGGCGTTTAAACGGGGCATTTTAGCCACGCTGTACCTGCAACTTGCCGAAGGGACATCGTGTCAAGACGTTGCCGAGGCTTATGCCGTGTATCAAAAACATCCGTGCGTGCGGGTTGGATACCAACATACACCGGCGATTCAGGACGTCGAGCACAGCGGTTACTGCGATATTGGCTGGCATCGTAAAGGGACTCAACTGATTGTTTTTGCTGCCATTGATAACTTGCTAAAGGGGGCCGCAAGCCAGGCCTTGCAGTGTCTTAACCTGCGTTTTGGTGAGCCGCAAACAACCGGGGTGCCGTTATGAGCGGCGTTGTTGAAGTGATCAAGATAGGCGGTAGTTTGCTGGCGCAGCCTGCACAGTTACGAGCCTTATTTGCGGGGCTGGCACAGCAACAGCACAGCACCGTCATCGTGCATGGCGGCGGTGCTGCCGTTGACAACTGGTTGGCAGGCATGGGTCTACAAACCGAAAAGCGTGACGGGCTCAGGGTCAGTCACGAGCAACAGATGCCGCTGATTGTCGGAGCTCTGGCCGGTTATGCCAATAAACAGCTCATGAGTTATGCGATTGAAGCCGGACTGCAGCCCACCGGTCTCAGCTTGTGGGAAACCGGAATGCGGTGCAAAGCGCTGTCGAGTGAACTGGGACAAGTGGGCATTTGCGACGAGGAGCAAAGCCAGGTATCTGAATGGATGAACTGGTTACTCGAGCACTCACACCTCAGCATCATCAGTTGCATCGGCTTTGACGCTAACGGCGGCTGGTACAACGTTAACGCGGATAATGCCGCAGCGGCACTCGCGCAAATGTTGAAGGCCAAACTGACCTTTGTTACTGACGTAGATGGTGTTTACGACCAGCAGCAACAGTTGATCCCGCAACTCGATTCGGCAAGGTACCGGCACCTGTGCCAACAGGGCGTCATTTCCGGGGGAATGAAGGTAAAAGTGGACAGTGCCCTGGCGACCGCCAGGCAGTTGCGACGCAGTGTGCGAATCTGCGGGTGCGCGTGCCTCACCCGCCCAGAATCCGGCACCACGATCGTTGACTGATTTATTGACTTAGGTTTTACCATGAAAGACACCACGACCCTACCGACAAACCTATTGTCGGGTTGCGAACTCAGCGCTGAGCAACTGCAGCAGGTGCTGAGCATCGCACAACAACAGAAAGCCCGGCCGCAGGCCTATCAACAACTGTTGGCCGGCAAAAGCATCGCGACAATCTTTGAAAAACCAAGCCTGCGTACCCGGGTTTCCTTTGCCGTTGGCATGCAAAAGCTGGGCGGGCAGGCCATTTACCTGGATGAGCAGGGGCAAGGGCTGGGACAGCGCGAGAGTATTGCGGATTACGCAAAAAACTTATCCTGCTGGTGTGACGCGATTGTCGCACGAGTGCTTCAGCACGAGACCCTGCAGGAACTGGCCAAACACGCATCGGTGCCGGTCATCAACAGCTTGTGTGATCGCTATCACCCATGCCAGGCGCTGGCTGACTGCCTGACGCTGCAGGAGCAATTCGGTTCACTTGATGGGTTGCATCTGGTGTATTGCGGCGATGGCAACAACGTAACCCGCTCGCTGATGTTGTATGCGGCGATGCTTGGCGCCAAGGTGACATCCGTGACGCCGGCTGATCGGGCCATTGAGCAAAGCTGGCTGGACGATATTAATGCACAGGCCGGCGGGAAGGCGCATAACGCCACCCACTTTGATGACCTCGGCGCGGTGGATGTCTTATATACCGACACCTGGGTGTCGATGGGAGACGATACCCCACTACAGCAGGTGAAAGAAAAATTTCTGCCCTATCAAATTAATGCACAACGGGTTGCCCAGCTTAAGCCCCGTGCAGTGATGCACTGTCAGCCGGTACACCGCGGTTACGAAGTGACCTCGGAGGTCATTGACAGTGATTTGTCTCTTTGTCTGCAACAGGCCGAAAACCGCCTGTATGCCCAGAATGCGTTACTGAGCATGATGCTCAGTGATAGTTGTGCTTTTGCCGCTGCTACTGATTTAAGGAATGCCTCATGAATAAAGTTGTACTCGCCTATTCCGGAGGGTTAGATACCTCCGCCATTGTTCCCTGGTTAAAAGAGCATTACGACTGTGACGTTGTTGCCTTTGTCGCCGATGTCGGGCAGGGGGCAGAAGAGCTGGCCGGAGTGGAAGAAAAAGCCAAAGCTTCAGGTGCCAGTGAATGCTATGTGGTGGATCTGAAAGAAGAGTTTGCCCGGGCATATATTTATCCCACCCTAAAAACCGGTGCCGTGTACGAGGGAACCTATCTGCTGGGAACCGCGATGGCGCGCCCGATTATTGCCAAAGCGCAGGTCGAGATCGCACGAAAAGTGGGTGCTGATGCGCTGGCGCACGGCTGCACCGGGAAAGGCAATGATCAAGTTCGGTTTGAATCCTGCTACGCAGCGCTGGCCCCAGATCTAACCGTGATTGCGCCCTGGCGTGAGTGGCAGCTAGACAGCCGTGAATCGTTGTTAAACTACCTGGCAGAACGCGATATTCCGTGCTCTGCGTCTGCTACCAAAATATACAGTCGTGACGCCAACGCCTGGCATATTTCGCACGAAGGCGGCGAGTTGGAAGACCCGTGGAACGAGCCGAGCGCACAAGTCTGGACACTGACTAACTCACCTGAACAGGCGCCGGATGAGCCGGAATATCTGTCAGTGACGTTGGAAAAAGGTGAAATCACGGCGGTTAACGGTGCGTCCTTGTCGCCGCTTGGCTGTTTGGAAACACTCAATCAACTGGCTGCCAAACATGGTGTCGGACGGGTTGATATTGTTGAAAATCGATTGGTGGGCATGAAAAGCCGTGGTTGCTACGAAACGCCCGGGGGCACCGTGATGATGGCAGCGTTGCAGGCAATCGATGAACTGGTACTGGATAAAGCAAGCCGTAGCTGGAAGTCGCAACTGAGTGAGCAGTTTGCGCAATTGCTTTATGACGGACGTTGGTTTACGCCGTTAAAACAGTCGGTTTTGGCGGCCGCTGAAGCGCTGGCAGAAAAAGCCACTGGCGAGGTGGTGCTGAAGCTCTACAAAGGCCAGGCAACAGCGGTGAAAAAGCGCTCGCCCTATTCCTTGTACAGTGAAGACTTCGCCACCTTCGGTGCCGATGAGGTCTATAACCAACAGCATGCAGAGGGTTTTATCCGTCTGTTCTCGCTGCCCAGCCGGATAGCGGCACTGCAGCAGCAAGGAGGCGGCGATGGCTAGTGCGCAACTTTGGGGAGGACGTTTTGCGGACGGACCCAGCGAAGCCTTTCAGGCGTTTAACGACTCGTTGCCTTTTGACCATGTTTTAGCCGAACAGGATATTCAGGGCTCGGTAGCCTGGGCTGATGGATTGCGCCAGGTTGGCGTAATAACCGCCCAGGAATGTCAACAACTGCAGCAGGCACTGACAGAGCTGTGGCAGGAATTGCAACAGCATCCGCAGCAGATCGCCGTCGCCGGCGACGAGGACATCCATTCATTCATCGAGCGGAAGTTAGTTGAGCGGGTGGGTGATCTGGGCAAAAAATTACATACCGGGCGCAGCCGTAATGATCAGGTTGCTACGGACTTGCGCTTATGGAGTCGTCAACAAGGCCAGGCGGTGCTGAAGGCACTGACGACGTTACAAGGTGCGTTGACGGAGTTCGCGGCGCGTGAAATCGATACGGTATTGCCGGGGTATACCCATTTGCAACGAGCCCAAACCGTGTTATTCGCGCATTGGGCGCTGGCTTATGTGGAAATGTTGCAGCGTGACCACGAGCGGTTGGTGGATGCTTTAGAGCGTATGAACCAGTCGCCGCTGGGGTGTGGTGCTCTGGCCGGTACGGCTTACCCGATTGATCGCGAGCAGTTGGCGCAGCAACTGGGTTTTCATTCTGCCTGCCGCAATAGCCTTGATGCGGTTTCCGATCGTGATTTTGTGCTGGAACTGCTCAGTACTGCGTCATTATCGATGCTGCATTTGTCACGGCTGGCAGAAGATCTGATTTTCTATAACAGTGGTGAGGCCGGCTTTATCGAATTGGCCGATGATGTGACTTCCGGATCGTCGCTGATGCCGCAGAAAAAGAATCCCGACGCACTGGAACTGGTGCGGGGTAAAAGCGGACGTGTGACCGGCGCGCTGATGGCAATGACGGTGACCTTAAAATCTTTACCGCTGGCCTACAACAAAGATCTGCAAGAAGACAAAGAAGGCCTCTTTGACGCATTAAAACACTGGCGTGCGGCGCTCAACATCAGCAGCCAGTGCCTACAAGGGATTCGCGTCAATCGCGAACGTTGCCGGCAGGCGGCTCAACAGGGCTATGCAAACGCGACTGAGCTGGCGGATTATTTGGTGAGTAAAGGCGTACCCTTTCGGCAGGCGCACCACCAAGTCGGCGAACTGGTGCAACTGGCGATAAAACAGGGCAAGCCGCTGGAGCAGTTGTCATTATCACAGATGCAGCAGGTTACTGAAACGATTGAAGAGGATGTCTACCCGTGGCTGTCGCTACAGTCGCTGCTGGAAAAACGACAGGCACTGGGCGGCACCTCACCGGAGCGCGTCAAAGAGGCACTGAAAAAGCATCAACAGCAGCAAAAGATACGTGTTCGTGATGCAAACCTATCGGACATTGACGCGATTGTCGGGCTGGTCGGTCATTGGGCGGGAGCCGGTGAAAACTTGCCGCGCGCCAAGGATGATATCATTCATTCCATCAATGAATTTGCGGTGAGTGAAATTGACGGCAACGTCATGGGCTGTGCGTCATTGTACATATACACCACGGGTCTGGCAGAAATTCGTTCGCTTGGCGTGAACCCGCAAAGCAAGGTTAAAGGGCAGGGACGACTGCTGGTGGAAAAGCTACTGCGCAAAGCCCGCGACTTGCATTTAAAGCGGGTGATTGTGTTAACCCGGGTGCCGGACTTCTTTGAGCAGCAGGGTTTTTACCACTGCTCGAAGGACAGCTTGCCGGAGAAGGTGATGAAAGATTGTGAGCTGTGTCCGCGCAAGGCCAACTGCGATGAGCTGGCCATGGAGTTTCGGTTGCTGTAAGCCGTTTACGCGGTGTTAGTACAAGGTTTTAATCCAGCGTTCCTCGGTGATAAAGTTCCAGGCCCATGGTTTCCACTTATCACTGAGGCCGTTGCCCAACGCATCCTCTAGCGCCATACCTTGCTCGCGCATGCTGTCCACTTCCGCTTTGGTGGCCTTAATCATATCCAGAAACGCCTGATAATCGGCGCGGCTCGCCTTCGGACCGTGGCCAGGGATGATCACCGTATCGTCATTAATCTTACTGATGAGTGTGGTGACGTTATTGATATACCCCTCAACGTCACCGCCACTGCCTAAATCAATGAATGGGAAACGCTCATTAAAGAACAGGTCACCCGGGTGCAATACATTCGCTTTTTCAAACCATACGGCGACGTCCCCGTCAGTATGGCCATTGGCAAGATAGAACACATGCACCGTATCACCGTTGATGTGTAACGTAACGGTTGAATCAAAGGTTAACTGCGGTAGTCCGGCGGCATTAAAGTCGCTGTCATTGCTTAACCGTTTGCGTACATTGTCATGAGCCAGAATGGTGGCATCATGGTTTTCCCGTAGCCACATATTAGAGCCGACGTGATCGCCGTGAAAGTGTGTATTGATGACGTAACGAACCGGCTCGCCGGTCAACTCGTCAATTTTGGCGCTGATTTTTTCCGCCATCTGCTGATATTGATCATCAATCAGCAGCACGCCATCGGCGCCATGCATCAGTGCCATATTGCCGCCGGCACCACTGAGCATGTGAATATTATCGGCGACGGCATCGGCGCTTACCTGAACGTCAGCAAAACGATCTTGAGCAGTCGCAGCAGCGCTTAGAGCAAGGGCTGCCAGCAGGGTAAGTTTTTTCATAAAGGGTTCCTGATTGGGTTTTAACCTGATTACTTTGTAGACAAAGAAAGGGATCAATTCAACGTGTCAAAAACGTGAATCTTTTGTGACAGTTTGAAGTTGTCACATATCTGTCATGCAGAATCACTACTCTCGTTTCCGTCAATTCAAAACCGAAAAATGAAGGTCGGGAGAACTCAATGAAACTGCAAACTCTATTTAAAGCTTCTGCTGTTGCCGCAGCGCTTGCGCTGGCAGGCTGTGGTGGTGACATCAACATCGACACTGGTGCGACGGTTGAACAACCGGATCCAGGCACAGGTGGTGGCGACAACGGTGGCGGTGATACCGGTGCTGACTTACCAGGTGAAACCAGTGGTTCACTCTCACTCGCAGCAAGTGAAGCGCTGGGTGAGGAAGTTCAGGTACAGGTTCTTTCTGGACGCATCACGGAAGATACCACGCTGGTAAATAGCCTGGAAGACGGTACAACAGTAATGTATGCCCTGGACGGACCTACTTTTGTCGGTGGTGATAAAGCCGATTCTGCGGTGTTGACCGTTGAACCGGGCACTGTGATTTTTGGTCGTCAAGGTAACGATTACCTGGTGGTTAGCCGTGACTCACAAATCATCGCTGAAGGTACAGCGGACGCGCCGATTATCATGACGTCTTCGCAGGACGTGCTGGGTGAAGAAACGGCTCCGGGTCAATGGGGTGGCTTTATCATCTTGGGTAACGCGCCAAGCAACAAATGTCCTTCTGACGGTTCTGACTGTGCGCTTCAGGTTGAAGGCGCTGAAGAGGGTGCCGTATTCGGTGGTACCGACGAAACAGACAACTCTGGTGTTTTACGCTACTTAGTGGTTAAGCACGGTGGTTTTGAAATCGCACCAGATAACGAATTAAACGGCATCACCTTCGGTGGCGTTGGTTCAGGCACAACGGTTGAATATTTACAGGTTCACGGCAACTCGGACGACGGCATCGAAATGTTCGGTGGTAACGTCGACTTTAAACACGTTGTATTAACCGGCATGCAAGACGACAGCATCGACTGGGATAACGGTTACCAGGGCCGCATGCAGTTCGTTTACGTTGAGCATGACAAAAACGGTGGCGACGCTAACCGTGGTATCGAAGCCGACAACGACGGTTCTAACCCAGCTGCTGAGCCAATGTCTAACCCCATTCTCGCGAACCTAACCATCATTGGTAATAACTTCCAGGGTGAAAACTCATCAGAAGGTATCTACTTACGTGAAGGGACTGGCGCGCAGTTCTACAACACCGTAGTAACCGGCCCATCAGAAATGGGCGAGTGTTTTGAAGTTGAAGGCAACGAAGTATCTCAAGGTCACTTAACCGATAACACCATTCGCATGGAAAACTCGGTTTTTGCCTGCAGCAACGGTGAAAACTTCAAGTTTGGTGATACCGACGTTGACCTGGAAGACTGGTTCCTGAACGATCAAGCCAATAACTTCATCAGCGATTCTGTGATGCTGTCAGCCAATGGTCAGCCAATGAGCGGCTCACCGTTACTGGGTGCAGGACAAGACGTATCGAACACCGTAGACGGTAGCTTCTTTGAATCGGTTGATTTTATCGGCGCCGTGGGCGGCGATGACGACTGGCGTCAAGGCTGGGCCTTTGGTTTTGGCGGTGGTGAAGTGACTGCCGGTGACTCAGAAGCCCCAGTAGCAGGTTGCCCGGCCGGCACAGAAGCGATTACTCCTATTGACGGCTCAACGACGACCTGTGAACTGGAAGGTCGTTACACAGACGATCTGACCCTGACCGCGGGTAACTACTACGCATTAACGGGTGCCGTGTTCATCGGTGGTGACAATGCTGACTCAGCAACCTTGACCATCGAACCTGGTGTTACCGTATACGGTCGTACCGGTAATGACTACCTGGTCATCAGCCGTGGTTCAGATATCGACGCTCAGGGTACTGCCGAAGAACCTATCTCACTGACATCGTCAATTGATGTTGAAGGTGGCGAAGGCATGCCAGGTCAATGGGGTGGTTTGATTATTCTTGGTAACGCGCCAAGCAACAAGTGTCCGTCAGACGGTTCAGACTGTGCGCTGCAGGTAGAAGGTGCTGAGGAAGGCGCTGTATTTGGTGGTACCGATACCGCTGATAACTCAGGTACGCTGCGCTATGTACGTGTCATGAACGGTGGCTTTGAAATCGCACCGGACAACGAACTTAACGGTATCACCTTCGGTGGTGTTGGTTCAGGCACAACGGTTGAGTACCTGCAAGTTCACAACAACTCTGACGATGGTATTGAAATGTTCGGCGGCAACGTTAACTTCAAGTACGTTGTACTGACCAACATGCAAGACGACAGCATCGACTGGGATAACGGTTACCAAGGTAAACTGCAGTACGTACTGGTACGTCAAAACCCAGACAACTCAGACGCTAACCGTGGTATCGAAGCCGATAACGATGGCTCTAACCCAGGTGCTGAACCAATGTCTAGCCCGACCATCGCTAACCTGACCATCATTGGTAACACCTTCTCTGGCGAAAACGCTTCAGAGGGTATCTACCTGCGCGAAGGTACTCAGGCAACGTTCTACAACACCATCGTATCAGGCCCGGCCGGTATGGGTGAGTGCTTAGAAGTTGAAGGTAACCCGGTAAGCCAGGGTCACCTGCAGGACGGCGGTATCAGCATGACGAACTCACTGATGGCCTGTGATAACGGTGAGAACTTCAAGTTTGGTTCTTCAGATGTAGACCTGGAGCAGTGGTTCCTGGGTCAGGAAGGCAACAGCGTTGTGACAGCAGCAGAAGCACTGGACGGTATCTTTACGGTATCTGACGCTGCAGCAGCTGATTTAAGCGGCGACACCTTCTTTGACAACGCAGACTTCGTTGGCGCAGTAAGCAGCGATAACGATTGGACTGCAGGCTGGACTGTTGGTCTGGAATAACACCGCACTATAAACCGAGGGTACGCAAAGGATTGTGTGCCCCGGTTTTCACTGTATAAAAGAGGTAGTTACTATCATGCGAGCCAAACAATTTCCTCTGGCGAGCCTTACTCTTGCGGTTTTAACTGGCTTGTCATCGCAAAGCGCTTTTGCAGCACAAGAACAGCAGGAACAATCCGCGTCTGAACAACAATCCTCACCGGAAGCGGTTATCGAAGAAGTGGTGACCACAGGTACTCGTTTGCAGGGCAGTGCGGCAGCGGTTGTTCAGGAACGTAAAGAGCAGGCGTTCGTTGCTGATATCATGGGCGCGGAACAAATTTCCCGTACCGGTGACAGCGACGCTGCAGCAGCCCTTCGCCGGGTGACCGGTTTGACCCTGGTTGACGGCAAGTTTATTTATGTTCGTGGTTTGGGTGAGCGGTACTCCAGTACCCAATTGAATGGTATGTCAGTACCAAGCCCGGATCCCACCCGTGCTGTTATTCCACTGGATTTATTCCCGGCTGATATCATCGAGAGCCTGGCGGTGCAGAAGTCGTATTCTGCCTCGATGCCGGCAAACTTCGGCGGCGGTAATGTTGATATTCGCCTGAAATCAGCACCGGATGAAGAGATCTTTAACGCCTCCATTAAAGTGGGCGGAAACAGCGAAAACTTTAACGACGCCTACTGGTACGACGGCGGCAGTAACTGGAACGGTAAAGACGACGGCACTCGGGCAGCGCCGCAAATGCTGAAAGACCTGTGGGATCAGCGTACCTTTCTGGATGATATCTCATTGGAACAAAACCGCGATGTCGCTCTGGCGCTAAATCGCGACTATGATCCAACCCTGCAAAGCGTCGATCCGGATTACGGCCTCGACCTGACGTACGGTAACCGTTACGACATCGACGACAAGTGGGCGGTCGGCTTTTTGGCCACGGCAGCCTATGACAACGAGTGGGAAGTTTCTGAACAGTATCTGGGTGAAGACTGGAGTCGCAATCCGGACGGAACTTACACGATTCTGCGTGGCTGGGATGATGTTGAGTCAACTGAGCAGCAAGTTACCTGGTCAGGCATGTTGACCGCAGGCATCAACTACGGCAGTAACCACCGTGTTGATTTAAGCCATGTCATCCTGAACGACACCGAAGATCAGTTCCGCGAAAAGCTCGGTAACAGCAACAACATTAACTTTGGTTCTGACCAGCGTATCCGTTCTTATGACGTGACGTATCAGGAACGTCGCATGGTCGCGAACCAGATTAAAGGTATGCATACCTTTACCGACTGGAACTTCCTCGGGGTTGACTGGAAATACTCTAAATCGCGCTCCAGCCGTTATGCTCCGGGTAATATCGAAACTCGCTTTATCCTAACCGACAGCAATGATGACGGTGTTTTTGACCGTGAGAACGAGAGCGTGTTGACCAACGCCACCACCGCAGCCCGTTATAACTTCCAGGACTTGAACGACGAAGTTGAGAACTGGGGTGGTAACGTGACTCTGCCAATCATGCTGGATCACTGGGACATTACCCTGAAAGCTGGCGCTGATTTCGTGCAGAAGACACGCTACGCGACCAACCGTCGATTCGACATCAACACTCGTGCGTTTAGCGATTCCAGCATCCTGGAAGGCTATCAACTGGGTGAAATCCTGAACGATGACGTCATCGCAAACGCAGAGCTTGGCTTCTTGCCGATTCTGAACGACACCACCGTTGCGGGTGATGATTATATTTCCGCTCAGACAATTGATGCGTACTATTTCGAAGGTGACTTTTTCTTCGATGAAAAATGGCGCATAACCGCCGGTGTTCGTTGGGAAGATTTCCGCCAGGCGGTGGTACCATTGGTTCCGCAAACCGGCGAGATTGATTTGCCAACCAGCCCGACTGTGGAAGATCTGGCGGATCTGGCGTTCCAGGAAGATGATCTCTACCCATCATTGGCATTGACCTACTTCCTGAGCGATGAACAGCAACTGCGCTTTAGTTACGGTAAAACCGTGGTACGTCCGGATCTGCGTGAAGTGTCCAGCTCAACCTACCTGGATCCGCTGACTTTGTTCCCCGTCGGTGGTACGCCGGGTCTTAACACCACGGACATCGATAACTTCGACGCCCGCTGGGAGTGGTATCAGGATAACGGCGATACCTTGTCGATTGGTTTGTTCTATAAAGACATGACCAACCCGATTGAATCGGTGCAGTCGCCTTCTCAGGATGGTCCACCACTGGTACGTATCGCCAATGCTGAAACGGGTGAAGTTTATGGTACCGAAGTGGAATGGCTGAAAACACTGAGCAACAACTTCTTCTTATCCGGTAACGTCACCCTGAGTGACTCTAGCATCACACTGGATACGCAGAACATTGTTGAGCAAACTGGCGTTTCTACGTCGATTACCAACACTGAACGGCGCTTAACCGGCCACTCAGAATGGGTCGTTAACACCCAACTTGGTTTCGACTCGGACGACGGCATGCACTCGGCTTCATTAGTCTATAACGTGTTTGGTGACCGTATCATCATTCCGGGAATCGACGGCCGTGGTGATGCCTTTGAGCAACCGTTCCACTCACTTGATGCCGTGTACAGCTATTACCCGGACTTCAATTCTCAAGTAACCTTAAAGGTTCAGAACATCCTGAATCAGGATAAAGAAATTGAGTTTGATAATACGCTGTTACGTTCAGAAACTCGTGGTATCAGCTTCTCGCTTACGTATAAGCGCGAATTCTAACGACTACTGCAGTGACGAAAAGGGCTCCGTCAGGAGCCCTTTTTTTATGCTATGCAGAAGGTTCTTTTAAATGAATTTCCAGCGGTTTTGAGGTGTCCAGATGAATGTCGCGCTGGGGGAACGCAATGACAATGTTGTGTTCATCGAACAGCGCGTTCACCTTA
Organism: Idiomarina aquatica; assembly: GCF_003987185.1. GTDB lineage: Bacteria > Pseudomonadota > Gammaproteobacteria > Enterobacterales > Alteromonadaceae > Idiomarina > Idiomarina aquatica. The sequence goes on from NZ_PIPS01000003.1 coordinate 304,524, forward strand.
AACCGAACATCCGACTGAATGCGGCGGATATCCATCGGCTGATGAACACTGGTCCAGAAATACAAATTAAACAGCAGCGAGCTGTCACCAAAGTCTTCAAAAATGACTTCAATAGGATAATCGGTCGATATCTGTTCGTGTTCTTCGGCGGCCTGACGCAATAAATCGCGCACTGTCTCTACCGGCGAACCGTAAGCGACACCAACGGAAACAACCGAACGAATATCCGCCGACACCAGCGTCCAGTTCACCACCCGCTGTTCAAGAAAGTAACTGTTTGGTACCAGTACGTGTACGCCGTCGTAACGGCGAATGCGAACACAGCGGTTGCCGATTTCTTCAACGCGACCTCGTTCTTTTTCCAGTTCGACGATATCGCCGATACGGATAGGGCGCTCGGCAATTAAGATGATGCCCGAGATGAGGTTGTTCAGCAGGTTTTGTGCGCCGAAGCCTACACCGATAGCCAGAGCGCCACCGAGCACCGCGAAAATGGTGATAGGAATACCCGCAATTGGTAGCGCGATCAGCACGATCATGACGTAGGCAACGAACGAAATCAGGCGTCGAAACGCAAAGACGGTGTTTTCGGAAGCACCGCTGGAGCGCAACGCCCGCTTAACCAGACGCGCGCCAACCCAGCGCACCACGACGAAACCGATCATGATCAAGGTTAACGCAATGATGACCTGCGACAGATAAATCGGGGTGTCACCCGCTTTATACAGCTCGGTCTGCCACAATGAGGCTACTGAGTCAGCAATATCCTGCCAGTTCATTTGCATGTTCGTCGATCCTACACCTTAGCAGAAGGTAACGCCTTCATGCGTTCATACCACTGTTTAAGGTTCGGGTAGGCGTCGGTCACACGTAGGTTAACGACTTTGCCAAAATCGACCGAACAAAACGCGTTGATATCGGCTGCGGTGAGGCGACCAAACGCAATGTAGTCTTTGTCCTGTAGGTGCTGGTTCAGAAAGTCAAAAAACTCGGTGGCTGCTTTGATGTTGCTCTCGCCCCATTCCTTAATCGGGTTCATGCGGTGTTTAAAGTAATCGGTGGTATGTTGAAAACCCATGCCGATGGGCAGGAACAAGTAAAAGTCGACCCAGCGGGTCCATTGTTCGATGATGGCCTTTTCATTGGCGTTGTTGCCAAGCAGCTTGGGAGAGTCCGGGTAATGTTCTTCGAAGTAGCGACAAATCGCCGTGGTTTCGCTGATGCAGGTGCCGTCGTCCAGTTCTAATACCGGCACTTTTTTCATCGGGTTTTTATTGCAGAATTCGGTACTGAGATTTTCGCCTTTGGCTAAATCGATTTCGACTCGGGTGACCTTGTCCAGCAATCCTTTTTCGGCTAAAAACATGCGCACGCGACGCGGGTTTGGCGCTTTCGCCATTTCGTAAAGTTTCATGAGCTAACCTCCTGTTAAACTGGGTGTTAGCTCCAATTTACTCCGACTTTAACGAGATTGAAAGGTGCTTTTCAGGCTGTTGGCGAAGGCAACAAACTTTTCTTTCATGGTGCGCTTCACTTTAATCTCCAGTGAGCCTAATACTTGTGTCCCTTCGATGTTCAGGTGAGGGGGCTGTTGTAAGTGGCCCATAGAAGGTGCTTTATTCTCGGTTGACCCCAGAATATTAAACACATTGGTGCTGATGGTGACTTCCTCAGGAACAAAGATCTCGATGCTGGATAAGCCACCGATGATTTTAATGGTGACATCTGGTTGCTGAAAAATCGCATCACTAAAATCCAGCTCGACGGAGCCAAGTAACGCATAAACGGTGATGGTTCGCGGTACGGTCCAAACTCCGGAGCGTTCATTGGAAGACAAGATTGAGACAATATTTTCCGTCGCTTCAACGCGACCTGCTCCATAATGCGGCGCAAATTGGCGGGCCTTGATGTTGTCGTAAGAGGAGTCAGGCTTGAGCTCAAGGTCTGCCACTAAATCAGCAAGCTGGGCATGCGAGGTTGCGTCCATTGCCGCATCAAGACGACGTTCAAAGGCCTCCGCAGAAATGATGCCGTGACTGTAATTCATGACCAACTGGTCGATGGTTTCTTCCCGTACCTGCTCAAGCGGGCGATCTTCAAAGGTTACCGCCATAATGTTCCCCGGTTATGGATATCTTTTTTATTATTGGTGCTTATGCCGATAAACGCAAAACAGCTTTCTTTTTATAAAACATATACATAACAAGTTCTTACAAATGGACATACAATAACCGTTGGGATTTATTATGATGCTTGGTTATAACGTCGTTTTGCCTACAAGAGGTGCTTATGCGCAAGGTGTTACTGTCACTTACCATACTGGTATTGCTGGTGCCAACGGTGCTGGCGAAAAGCTGGGATGTCTATGTCATCAGCGCAATGCACGGCTACCATAAAGACCACCCAAGCTTTAATTACGACCATCTTTATAAGGTGGTTGAGCGGTTGGAGCCCGACCTTGTGGGGGTTGAGATCCGACCCGAAGATATCGGTGAGGACTCTCGCTACCTAAACGCCAATTATCCGCTCGAAATGGTCGAGTTGGCGCAACGTTTTTCGGGTCGAGTGTTTGGTTTTGATTGGCTCGGTGATGCGATTACCGGACAACCGATCCCCAAAAACTATTGGCAGACGCTAACGGTTAAAAAACTTGAGCGGGAGTTAGATAAAGAGCAAGCCGTAATGGCGCGACGACCGCCGAAATTAGATGAACTGCAATCACAGCAGCAAGCGTTGTTGCAGAGCGCGACGGTCGAAAGTCTGATGGACGGACGCTATGGGCAACTGACACGTGCCATTGATCAGCAACAACAACTGTGGCTCGGCAAAACTCGTTACCAGGCAATATTGGACTTTAACCAGCGACGCGATGAAAAGATAGCGGAAAACATCGTCCGCGTCATGAATGCGCGCAGCGGCGGCACTCTGGTCGTTGTGACCGGTGCCGACCATCGTACGTTCATTGTCGAAAACCTGGAGCGAGCGTTTGGCGCTGGTATCAGAGTCCATCAGTCATTGCCCGTTACTTCAGTTGTTCATTAAGGCTGTTTGCCGAGCATTTTAATAACAACTGTTTTAATACACAGCGACTCTCGCTGTCGCAGCAGCGAATGTCGCTGGCAACCAACTGCCGTTGTTGCATCAGCCGCATCAACTGGCTTGATTCAATTTCCAGGCGGACACGGTTATTTTGTTGAGGACGCATACCTTGTCTCCTCGCGAAAACGTTCCAGATGTAAATGCCGGCAAGCTTTTTCGGCTAACGCCTGAAATCCCCGCAAACGCTTTAGATTGTCGTCCGAGTCGGCCTGTTCCAGCCAATGCGCCAGTTGTTTAAACAGAGCATGGTAGGTACTCAGCGTATCAGCATGGTGTTGCAGGCGAAATTGCACGCCCATGATGATGAGGCTGGCAGTGACGTAATTTTGCTGTGCATTGGCGCCGAGCACCTCATCGTCACTGGCCGCAAGAGCCGATGCGCGCGCTTTCGTTAACAGCCGGAGGGCATTATCAAGTTGCCCTTGCTGCAATTTGCCGGAAGCCGCATGGAACATTTGATGAAAGCGATGATTCTCGACGATAGCGCATGACATAGTAAAACCCTACTGATGGTTGACGATGACCCAACAATAGTACAAATGAGAATCGTTCGCAACAATGAATTAACGCTTTGCGCCAAACAATATCTTGTCGCTGTTGAACAGTGCCACAAGCAACCAGAAGCCGAAGAAAATTAACGTCGTCCACCCCATCGTGGACCAGCTCCAGAAGTCGTCGTCGCCCAGTAAAAGCTCACTGACCAGCCAATACATACCAAGTGCTAACAGCATCGAAGGCAACAGCACCAGGACAATCAGCAAGGGGATTTTAATGTGCTCGTAAATACGTTTTAACATGACGAAACTTATGGGTTGAGGATAAGTCGCCAGTATAGCCTTTAGTAAGGTTCAGTGTCAGTACTCATACAAGCGACGCGACTACAGGGGTTACACTTGTGAGAGTAACCATTCAATCATCTGGTCACGACTTGTTTCTGAGTAATGAACCTTTTGCCAGTCACCGGAGTAGCATTTAGGTGCAATTTTGAACGCATGTTCTTGGTTGGCTCCAACAAAGTAGTGAATATGTTGCGGTATTCCCGCAGGAAAAAGTTCATTCAGTGTCTGGATACTGTGTTCCGGACTCACCAATGGATCGTTTTCCGCGAACATAAGAAGCAATGGGGCCGTTGTTGCTTGTAGGTAACTATCAGGCGAGAAATCTTTGATTATCTTTAACTGTTTGAGGTTGCCCCACCAACCAAACCAAGAAACAAAGCGGAGCGTCCAATCCACATTGCTTGTGGCTTTCCGGTAGGCGGCCTTCTCATCAAGATCGTCGTCGCACTGATAGCCGCTGGCATAGTCATTGATTAACTGCTCACGGACGCTGAAGGTTGGGCCGGCCATGCTAATACCACCGGCAAACAGCGCAGGGTATTCCGCTAATGCGATTTGTGTAATCCACCCCCCTTGGCTATGTCCGGCAACAAACACCTTTTTAGGGTCAACCCAGTCTTGGTTATGCAAAAACCGGGCGACGTTAGCTGCGTCAACGGCTCTTTGCTCAAACGACGTGTTATACCAGGTGCCAGAAGATTTTCCCGTTCCCCGCTTGTCAAACGACGCTATCGTGAACCCCTTTTTAAGCAGTGGTTCTTCAAAAAAGAAGCGTAAGAACTTTTCATAGGTGCGTGTCGTTGAGAACTCACCAGAGCCAAAAAGAAACAGAACGACCGGTCCGGGCTCATGAGATTCAGCGGGTCGGGAGACCTGTAAATAAAGGTTCTCATTTTCACTCTCGACGAAAAAAGATTCTCGTATCGGAGCATCAATGGGTTTTGCAACGACGGTATAGGTCGCCATTAATGCAGCAAAACTGATCGCAAAAAAAATGATAGAGCGTTTCATAGGTGATCCTCATCACGATGGTTAATAACACGTCTATTCTTGTGGAACGAACAAATATTGTGCAGTTAATAAGGGTTAATAATCCGGATTAACATTTTTTAATATCGCATCTGTCGCGTTTTGCCGACATTGTCGCCAGAAGCAAAGCAAACTAAACTGGAACCCATCGCGATTTTAGTAATAATTAGCTACTTAGTTTAACAATCAAGCGGGTGTAAGGTGTCTCACAGCTATAAGTTCGGTCAGTGGCAATATGTACCGAGTGACTCTCAGCTCATTAACAGTCATGGAGAGCGTGTTACTATTGAACCGAGGCTCGGACGCCTTATCGAAATTTTCTGTACTCATCCCGGAGAAAAACTGAGTCGAGACTTTCTACTGCGCGAGGTTTGGGCGCCCCGTGTGGTTTCAGAAGAAAGCTTGACGGTGGCCATCAGTCAGTTGCGAAAACAACTTGATCCGGAAAACTCAGCAGCTTATATCCGAACCATTCCCGGTCACGGGTACTTGTGGAAACCAACCACAGAAAAAGTCGACGTATCAAAACAAAAAACGCGTTATTCAACGTCGTTGATTGCCGGCATGGCTCTGGCCGTGATTGCCGTAGCTGTTACGCTCATGTTGTTATTGATACCCGATGGGCCGGTTGAACATCACGCGTCAGCAAACACCGTGTTCGAAGAGAAATTACGTCGGGCTAATGAGCTGGTCGCCAATGGAGGTGATAATGATGAAGCCATTCGCCTGTATCGTTCGGTGTTAAAAGATGCGCCAAATGCTGATGCATATTTAGGTCTTACCCGCGCAAAACTTGCAAGGATATCGCGACACGATATCCCTGCTCACTCGGAAGAACTGATCCAACTTATGAAACGGGCGCTCGAAGAAAATCCAGACGTAAATGAGGGCGAGTGGCTGTTAGGTATGCTGTATTTTTATGGTGACTGGAATTTTCCGGAAGCCAAACGGCTGTTGCTTAATGAATACAATAGAGGCAACCGCACCCCGCGCTTTTTGCTCGAGTTTTCTGAAGTTATGCTGGCGTTAGGTGAGTCCGAATTAGTGGGTAGCGCAATTCGTAGCCTTCGGGAAAATCACCCTGAATTTTACTCGGCTCCCATGCTGGCCTGGTTGCACTTGATGCAAGATCAACATCAAAAAGCGGCGAGAGAGATAGAGCGCATACTTGCTGCTGAACCAGACAGCTATAATTTGCACGTTTCTGCGCAGAATACGGCATATCTTAATGGTGACTATGGAAAAGCCTGGTACCACTTAAAAGCTCTGATTGATGATGCGGATATTCCTCAGCAGCAGAAAAACAGGCTCGAAGCCGTCTATCAAGAGCAGGGACTCGTGGGCGTGCATGCTGAGTTAATGAAAAAACCGCTCTCCGAGCGACTGGGTCATTACCGGTCGCCAGTATCCAATGCTCGTCATGCGATCGTTGCGGGGTACTACGACGACGCCATTCGGTTTTTATCTGAAGCCATAAAAAACCGTGAATGGGAAGTGCTTTGGCTACTTGCTGATCCCCATTATGACCCGTTGCAAGCTCACCCAGGGTATACCGCTCTGGTTGCCGAATTTAAAAGGCTGACAAAGGCACATTAACAATTATTAATTTTTCTTTATCGACCTTTATTAGGGTTTCTTTGCGCAAAGAGGAATCCTTATGGCTTTCTTAAACGGAGAAAGTCATGAAAACATCATTGTCGGTTTGTATTGCACTCGTCGCTTTTTTATTCAGTCATTGCGTATCAGCAGACTGGCTAGGTTTCAAAGGTCATCAACAGCGTAACCTGGCTTTGAATGTGCCCGTTATCACCAGTCCACGGCTAGCAAAGCCACTTGATTTACCAACGCTGACCGTCGCATCGCCGCTGATTCATGGTGAACAGATTATCCTCGGCGGATTAGATGGGGTGATTTATAGTTTTTCGCGCGATAGTTACCGATTAAATTGGTTGACGCCAACAGGTGCTGCGATTCGGTCAACGCCCACCATCGTCGATGGTACTGGGTATGTGTTGAATGAAGCCGGAAAATTTCTTGCGTTTGATACGGCATCAGGAAAAATTAGCTGGGAATTTGTGACCCAAGGCGAATCTCGTTTTACTGCTCATGGCTATCTCGGTATTAAAGCAGATGAGCCTATTACCGATCCTTGGGATTACTTTTCGTCATCACCGGTTATTCATAACGAACTGGTCATTTTTGGTAGTAGTGACCAACATATTTACGCCTTGAATAAAACCGACGGCAGTGAGGTATGGCGTTTTAAAGCGCGAGACTTGATACACAGTTCTCCGGCCATCTGGGGTGAGTTACTTATTGTCGGTGGCTGGGATGGTACGTTGCTGGCGTTAAACCTAAATAGTGGCCGCGTAGTTTGGGAGTTTGAAACCGGCAAAGACCCAGATACGAAAATTTGGCAAGGTATTCAGGCTAGCCCTGCGGTTTACCGAGACCATATTTATGTTGGTAGCCGGGACGGCTTTATGTATAGGCTTGATGCGGCGTCGGGGCAGGAAGTGTGGCGATATGATATGGCGCGTTCATGGGTTTTGACAACAGCCGCCGTGGATGATGAGTTTGTCTATATCGGTTCATCCGATACTGGTTTCGCTATCGCTCTTAATCGCCTAACCGGTGAAGAGGTGTGGCGCTATGAAACCGGTGGCTGGAACTACAGTTCACCGATACTGTTCAACAACGCCGTTATCTTTAGTTCGGCTTTAGGTAAAGTTGTTGCGTTACAGCGAGATACTGGTGATGAGCTGTGGAAATTGGAGTTAGGTGCTCTTGAATCGGACACTTATCAGGTTTTAACCCAAGATAGTAAACTCGACTCGAATGCGCATAATGGCACCCGTGATAGCGCGCTTTACGGTCTTATGCATCGGGTGCTGGCAAGTGGGGGATTTCTCGCTTCTCCAGCCTGGTCAGAAGGCAAGCTGTACCTGTTGAGCACGGCTGGAGAGCTTTATGTGCTGAGCGAGCGCCAGAACTAGCATTGTGGAAAGACAGCTTCCCAATAGTCAAAGTAATGTCGAGCCCTTGCTTTTGAAAGTGTTGTCGAGACTTCCTGTTGAAAAGACCTGACGTGTTCAGTCTTTTTTAGTCGGCAGGCAACTACAGCCGCTTCATGAAACGCCCTTGCGCGCAGCCCCATGGCTGAGAAGGGTTCGAAATCCGAGTCTATTCGTTGCTCGTTCAGTCCTGCTCTCCAGGAGGGGGATTGACCTGCTGGAATAGACTCCGCGAGATCACGCCAACGCTTTAAAAGCGAGAGAGATGGCGCTTCGTGGAACTGGTTATATTTGAGCTTTAAAACATCGTACTCGAGATTGTTATCGACGCGTTTGATGCGTTTGAGAATGTCTCTCAACCAGTCCGTGTCAAATCCCCGGCTATGCGCATGCGAGGAAAACAGATTGGCCCAGGCAATGGCGTATAGGTCTTTTGTTTTCTCATACTGTTCTATAGTGCTCGCCGCCGGCAGAGGAAATTGTGATGAGGGCGTTAACGTCACCATGTCACTCGTTTTTAATACCCGTTCAAGATCGGGCTGATGCATATAACCCACGACCACAACAATTCTTTTCCCGGGGTTACGTTTTGCGATCGCTTCGATGTTTCTCGCTTGAAAAAACGTTCGGTAAAGATAAAGCCGACGGGCAGCTTCAGCTTGTAACGATGAGACAGGTGTATCCATCCAGGCGGTCAATTTTTTCCTCATCGCTTGTTGATCGGCAATGTGGAAGCCTTTAACCCAGTCGAGTTCTTCGTCACTAAAACTTAGAAAACTGCGCCAGCCGGCACTTGGCCGAATTAAAGGCGTATGGAATAAATCGAAACCAAACATAAGCTGGCTGTCTTGAGCCGTCGGCTCCCAATCAAAAGGTTGTAGACTAACTCCCAGTTCGTCCGCAAATGGTATTATGATGCCCTGAATTTCATGAGTGAAGTCATAATAATTGCCTGAGTTAAAGCGCTCTTGTGTTAATTCAACTGCGATAACATCGGGCTCGGCAGCAGCCAACCAGGCTCGGAGCACTGCGGGACGATACTCTTTAACAAACAGTTGCGCAGAATGCGATACACCTAAAATGATCACTTCTGCTTTTTCGTCATGTGTTTCTTTTGCCAGAGAGACTTTCATGATCTCCAGCCAAAGCAATAATATAATAGCTATGATTTTCAATATGGTTGCCATAACGTTATTTCCCTACGATTGTCGATAAACAAGCTGATGAGAATAAGCATTCCTCCCTCAAAGGCGAGTTAAAGACCATAAAGAAGTATAAATCACGAGGTTTTGCCTTTCTTAACCCGCGCAACGGCTAAAAAGTCGTTAACCTTTGCACCTTTGATGTTTTCAACGTAGAGGAAGTCAACTCAGTCATGAGTAACCGCCCCCAACACACCCGAACAGCAGACGTCGTCATTCGTAAGATGCAGGCCCATGAAATGAGTGCTGTAGCAGATATCTGGTTCGCAGCATCGGTTCAGTCGCATGATTTTGTGCCGCGGGAGTTTTGGTCAGCCTTGCTGCCAACACTCACCACCGAGTATCTTCCCTCCAGAGATACGCAGGTGGCGGTATTAAAATCCAAAGTAGTCGGCTTTGTTTCCCTGTTTGAGCATCACTTGGATGCTCTTTTTGTATTACCGTCACTTCAGGGGAATGGCATTGGAAGTAAGCTATTAACCTGGGCATTAACGCAGGAAGAAAATCTAAGCGTTTGTGTTTTTAAGAAGAACGACAGGGCATTAATGTTTTATCAACGCCATGGTTTCGTGCATCAATACGGGCGTATTGAAAGCAATACCGGTGAAATAGAATTAAAGCTTGTCCACAAGCGCGAATAACAGTTTGTTCTTAGATTAAAGCTCTACGGCTGAAAACAAATCTTCAAGGCGTATTTGTGAGAGCTATAGAATAGAACGCATGCTGGAACAGCACCGACACTCGTGTCGGTTTGAACCAACAAAAAAGCCCCGCACAAAGTGCAGGGCTTCTTCAGAATAGTGGTGCCCGGAGGCGGAATCGAACCACCGACACGAGGATTTTCAATCCTCTGCTCTACCGACTGAGCTATCCGGGCGACGAGGCGTATTAAACGTTTTTTTGAGTTCCGAGTCAACCGATTTTCTAAGGTTTTTTACTGTTTGCTCAGTAAATCACCGTTTTGCGGTTAATCGACGCTCAAATAGGTACTTCCGGCCAGGCAACGCTCGTAAAAGTTGGTCCAGCGCACGCCCTCACGCGGTGCCAGCTTACCTTTACGAACCTGACGGTCGATTTGCTTTTTCACGGTTTTGGCCATCGACTCGGTATTGTATTGCATGGTCTGCAGTACTTTTTCGGCCGAAGTGCCCGGAACCACCTCTTCAATGTAAAAGTCCCCTGGTTCGTCGTCGTGGCAATAAACATGAACTTCGGTCAGGCGGCCAAACAGGTTATGCATATCACCCATCACATCCTGATAGGCGCCGGTCAGGAACAACCCGACATGGTAGTCCTCGCCCTTTTTCAGCGTGTGCATTGGGATGTTATCGCTGATTTCGGTGCCTTCGATGTATTTGCTCAGCTTACCGTCGCTGTCGCAGGTAATGTCCGCAATCGAACAACGTACCTGCGGCTTCTCATCAAGCCGGGAAATGGGGACGATCGGCAGTACCTGACCAATCGCCCAGGTATCCGCGGCCGATTGGAAAATGGAGAAGTTACACAGATACTGGCTGGCGAGCATGTCTTCCAGTTCTTCCAACTCCTGAATAAACTGATTCTCTTCGTCCAGTGAGTGATGAATGTCTGTCAGTATGCGCCAGTACATGGTGTCCAGCTTGGCCATTTCCGGTAACGACAAAATGCCGAGCTTGAACGCCTCGTAGGCATTCTGCTTATAACCAGCGGCGTCATTGTAACGTTCTTGCGGATGGTACTGGTCACCGGATAAATACAACTCACGCATATTCTTAACCAGAATATGCTCATTGTCGCTGGCGCTGACATCAAAATCGGTTCCGGCGGGTTTGATTTCACCAACGATATTGGTCACCACGCAACTATGATGGGCGGTCATGGCTCGTCCGCTTTCGCTGACGATGTTCGGATGGGCGACGTTTTCCAAATCGCAGATCTGTTTAACGCCCCAAACGACGTCGGCGACGTATTCTTCGGTGGAGTAGTTGCGCGAGGAGTCGGTGGTGGAACTGGTACCGTCATAGTCAATACCGAGGCCGCCGCCGATGTCCAAATATTCCAGCGGAACGCCTTCTTGCACCAATTTTGCGTACAAACGAGCACCTTCGGTCACCGCTTCTTTGATCTTACGGATGTCCGACAACTGACTGCCAATGTGAAAATGCAGTAATTTGGCGCAATGCAGCATATCTTCTTCACGCAGACGTTCAATCACGTTAAGAATTTCGGCAATGCTGAGACCGAATTTGGCGCGGTCACCACTGGAGCCTGCCCATTTGCCCGAGCTACGCACCATCATTTTTGAACGCAGACCAATCATTGGCTCGACACCCAACTGCTTGGCGAGCGGGATCAGCATTTCCAATTCGGAATATTTCTCGATCACGATGATCATTTTCCGGCGCAACTGGCGGCCTAACAACGCCAGCGTTAAGTAATCTTTATCTTTATAGCCGTTCAGAATGGTCAGTGCGTTAGGGTTGTCATTGTATGCCAATACCGCCATCAGCTCCGGTTTTGAACCCGCTTCCAGGCCATAATCATAGGGTTCACCGGCATCCATGATCTCTTCGACCACTTCGCGCATCTGGTTTACCTTGATTGGGAATACACCGCAGTATTCGCCCTGATAGTCCGCATCAGCAATCGCTTGTGCGAAGGTTTCGTTGATGATTTCAACTTGTGAACGCAAAATGTCATGAAACCGAATAACCGCCGGAAACTCGATGCCTTCGGCTTTAATTTCTTCCACCACATCGTTCATGTCGATGGTGATATCCGGATAGCGATGGTTCGGCGCAATTTTGATGTTGCCGTTTTCGCCAATCGAAAAATAGCCGGCACCCCAGCGGTTAACACCGTAGAGTTCTTCGGCCTGTTCAATATTCCAGTCTGACATTAAGCGTTTGCTCCTGACTGCTCAAGTGTTAGTAAAATTTCCCGAACAATTTTTGCTGCAAAAACGTCGGAATTACCGGTTGGATCAATTTTCGGTGACAGCTCAACAACATCAGCGCCGACAAAGTTTTTGCCACACAGGATTTTCATTAAACTGACAAAGGAGTGAAAGTCTTCACCGCCCGGTTCCGGCGTACCGGTGCCCGGCAAAAACGAGGGATCGAAGTAGTCCAAGTCCAGCGTCAGATAAATAGGACGATGCGCTGCGATGTCACGTACGCTGTCCAGGAACGCCTGGCGTGACTGACGGATGGTGCCGTGCTCTTTCATCCATTGGTATTCATCGCGGGTTCCGGAACGAATGCCGTACTGTATCAGTTGATGGCCATCACCAAAGTGGTCATAGGCGCGACGGATAATCGAGGCGTGCGAAAAATGATAGCCGAGGAACCCATCGCGTAAGTCAGCATGCGCGTCCAGGTGCAATAACACCAAGTCCGGAAACTCTGTTAGGTGTTTGACGATCGGTGCATAGGAGATCGAATGCTCGCCGCCGAGCGTCAGCACCTTGGTTTTTGTGCCTTTTAGCTGGAGCGGTTCGAAGATGGCGTTAAAGTCTCCGACGGCATGGTGCCATTGGGCTTCGACGTCGTCGTCAAAGCCCAGGCGAAGGTTGCCGAGGTCGAAGAACTCATAGTCTTCAAGATCGGCATCTAAGTAGGGTGAGTACGACTCGATGTCTTCAGATACGGCACGTAAACCGTCAGGGCCTTCTTTCGTGCCTTTACGGAAGCAAGCGGTGCCGTCAAACCCGAAACCGATTAAATGAGTATGGCCCGGGCGAATCGAAAACGCACGCTCGGCGCCAAAAAAAGGGCGGCTCGGATCGTTGGTCGGAACCGGCAAAGGGATCTGAGACATAAACGCTCTCACCTCACTGTTGATTATTTCTGTGTCGCCTTATGGCGTTCCTTTTTGACCGGATTAAACAGTTTGGTCTGTATATCGATCAACTCCTGGCTGAGTTTTTTACGCTCCATCCAGGTATCCTGTAATGGCGTTTGCGTTAACTCATTACGCTCAACACCGGCCATAACGCCGGTTTCACCGCGGCGGATCAGTTCCACGGCATGCACACCCAGACGCGTGGCCAAAATACGATCCATGGCTGTCGGTCTTCCACCACGCTGCACGTGCCCTAACAGACAAGGCCGGCAGGGAAAATTCAGCCGATCTTCCAACTGCTCTGCTAAGTGTACGGCACCGCCCGGCCATTGGTTCTCACATAATACCATGACATAACTGGAATCGCCGCGAACCCGGTGTACGGCTTCGATGTGTTTAACCAGCGCATCGACGGTCAGCGGTTTGTCTTTTTGCAACTCCGGCAAAATCATGCGTTCTGAGCCACAGGCCATCGCACTGCTGATGCCGATATATCCCGCGTTGCGGCCCATGACCTCGACAATAAACACACGGTCCATCGCTTCGGCAGTATCGCGGATTTTATCCAGCGCATCCATGGCCGTTTCTACGGCGGTGTCATAGCCAATGGTATTGTCGGTACCATACAAGTCGTTGTCGATGGTTCCGGGGACGCCAATAATAGGGCCTTGCCAAAATTTGGCAAGATGATTTGCGCCACGAAATGATCCATCGCCGCCGATAACAATAAAACCGTCGATCTGATGGGCATCGAGGTTCTCAGCCGCTTCACGCGCGCCGTCGTCGGTTTTAAAACGCTCGCTGCGGGCACTTTTAATGATGGTACCCGAGTATTGCAGGATATGTTCAACCTGCTCGCGGCCCAGCTTCACAAAGTCATTGGTCAGCAGGCCCTCATATCCATGGCGAAAACCAATGACTTCGATACCGTAATGTTCGGCCGTGAGCACCACCGCGCGAATGGCGGCATTCATTCCCGGTGCATCACCACCACTGGTAATTAATGCAATTCGATTAATAGCGTCAGAAGATGACACGATCTTTACTCCTTGATAATGTCTTAGCGTTAGCTTACCTATAGTGTCATGGCATACCAAGAGGAAATTTGATGTCCAGTGCAGTAACACGCTTTGATTACCGACAACTTTTACAATGGGCCGATGAAAGTTTGCAACAGGCCGGCGCTTCCGGAGAGATTGCCCGTCATGTGGCATTCTATCTGCTGGAAGGCGATTTGCTGGGCTATTCGACCCATGGCCTGATTCGTTTGTTGAATAACTGCCAGTGGTTACAGCAGGGCAAAAGCCTGGGTAAAGGCCAGCCGACCGTGGTCAGTGAGCGCGCCGCGGTGGCACACTGGGACGCCAATCATTTGCCGGGTCCTTATGTGGTGCCGCAGGCCATCGAAGCGGCAACGGCCATGGCGAAGCAGGCCGGTACCGGCACTATTGTGATTCGCCGCAGTCAACATATTGCAGCCTTGGCGGCTTACCTGAGCCTGGCGACAGAGCAGGGCATGGTAGTGAGTCTGATGTGTTCAACTCCGGGGCAGCGAGCGGTGGCACCATTTGGCAGTAAGCAAGCGATATTTTCACCTAACCCGTTTGCCCTCGGGGTTCCCAGTTCCGGTCAACCGCTGCTGCTGGACATCAGTTTTTCCATGACAGCGGCGGGCAAAGTTCGCCAGGCTAAAGCCAATGACGTCGCCTTGCCTTATCAAGCGTTAATTACCGAACAAGGCGAATGGACGGACGATCCGGCCAGTTTCTTCGCCGAACCACCCAGTGCTATTGCGCCGTTAGGTGGACAAAAATTGGGTTATAAAGGCTATGGGCTGACATTATTCAGTGAGATCCTGACGATGGCATTGAGCCAGTACGGTCGCCGTCAGGGCGGCAACGACGGCGACGCCAACTCGGTTTGGGTACAAGTGATTGACCCCAGTGCATTTGGTCCACAAAAAGCGTTCCTACAGCAAGTGGACGATATGCTGGAGGATTGTCGTCAGGCGACCCCAATTGATGCTAATGAGCCTGTGCGCATTCCCGGGCAACGAGCGTTACAACGCAAAGCGCAACAACTGAAGCAGGGCGTTGCCTACAGCGCAGCAACGATGAAGGTGTTGCAACGCTGTGAGGAACTGGTTGGGGTAACGTTACCCACAGCGCTGTCAGACGGAGCTTAAGAATTTATGGCTGCAAACGCTGTACTGTCCATTGTCCCGCGTCGAGCTGGTAAAGGAAACGATCGTGCAGACGGTTGCGGCCACCTTGCCAGAATTCAAATTCGGTGGGTTTAATCAAATAACCGCCCCAATGCCCGGGACGCGGAACTTCCTGGTCTGCGTACTGTGCCATGAGCCGTTCAAATTGTTGATCCAAGGTTTCGCGGCCACTGATTGGCTGGCTTTGCTGTGACACTAACGCGCCCACCTGACTGGCCTTTGGACGGGCATGGAAATAGCGATCGTTCTGCTCATCCGTTAATGGCTCAACCTGACCCTTGATGCTGACCTGACGTTCCAGCGGCAACCAGGAAAAATGGGCACAGATATTGGGGTTTAGTGCCAGATCGCGGCCTTTGTGGGACTGCTTGTTGGTGTAAAAACGCAGTCCCTGCGAGTCATGGCCTTTTAACAACACCACCCGTTGGCTTGGACAACCTTCACCGTCAACGGTGGCAATGGTCATGGCCGTTGGGTCGGCACTCAACTCTGCATCAATCGCCTGTTGCAACCATAAAGCAAACTGTTGATGCGGGTCATCATGTAATTGCTCGCGTTTTAACGTTCCGAGACCGTAGTCGCGGCGAATTTGCTCAAGATCCATTCCGTACCTCTTAATAAAAAACGGTTGCCGTTAGCGTTGATCAGGATAGCGCTGACGGATTTTTTCGATGGCATCCAGGTTATCCAGCATCAGCCCGACGATTTCTGGGTCAAAAAACTTACCGCTGTGTTGCAGAATATAATCCGCCGCCGATTCCATCGTTTGCGCTTCTCGATAAGTGCGATCGGTGCGAATGGCATCGTATTGGCTGGTGATGGCCAAAATTCGTGCATTCAGATCAATATCACGGCCTTTCTTCTGACTTGGAAAGCCTGAACCGTCCCAGCGCTCATGAATATCTTGCGCAATTTTGGCGGCAAGATGGGCAATTTCGGTATCGGTCTGGTTTAAATAGTCATGGCCTTTTATGACCTTTTGCATGATGTCTTCATAATCATGAATACTCAGTGCATCGGCGCGCTGGGCCAACTCCATTTGCACCGAAACCTTGCCAATGTCATACACCGACGCCGCCAGTTTCAGTTGCTCGGCATCGTCGAATGAAGCGCCGGTATAGATGGCCAGTTGACCGGCCATTTCGGCCGAACGCTTAACATGGTGGCTGATTTGTTCCACCGAACGTTTATCAATGGCTTCACCAACGCTGTAAAGCAGTTCACGCTGTTGCGCCCGTTCAGTATCACGGCTGTACAAATTATCGATAGCAATCGAACTATTATTCACGAATAAGCCAAGTAAGTTCTGATCCAGCTCAGATAACTCGCGAACACCTTTTATAAACAGTAAATACTGGCGTTCGCCTTTGGTCTTGTAGAGACCGTAATAATTATTATCGTGAATACGGAATTCGACGTGGTTTGGACTGCGTTGCAACTGCTGAATTAAGTCCCAGTCAATATCCTGCTCTACCGGTTTGCCTATCGCCAGTTCGTAGTCGCCGGTGCCGCCAATGATCTCGAAATGGTGATTGCCCTCAAGCGTGGCGGTCAGTCCTTCTGCTTCCGTCGAGTCGGTTCGGCAGTACATGGCGTCATCGGAGTGTGTGATCAACGCCACCAGTTGTTCCAGTATGCCCTGACACAGACCGTGCATGGACTTCGCACTGAACACCTCGGCAGAGGCGTTAATGACCTTTTCCAACCCGCGTTTGTTGCGCTCGATGGCGTTCAGATCGCGATAGGCCCGCAAGCAGGAATACATTAAGGTTACCAGCTTGCGGTAGGTCAGCTCAGTTTTTTCTTTGTAGTCATCAATATCGTAGCGCGCAATGACGTCTTCTTCCGGAGCCTGACCGGGCTGACCGGTGCGTAATACGATACGGATCAGCTTGTTTTTTAAGTCCTGTCGGATCCAACGTGCGACTTCCAGTCCGGCGTGGTCCGTTTCCATCACTACATCAAGCAACGTCATGGCAATGTCACTGCGCTCACGAAGGATTTTCTTCGCCTCGCTGCCGGAATAGGCTGAGTTAAAATTCAGCCGGTGACCATCAAGTTTAAAGTCACTGAGTGCCATGCGGGTGATGGTGTGGATCTCCTCATCGTCATCGACGATGAGGATTTGGAAAGGCTCAGCTTCGTCCTTGATTTCGATTTCCGGTTCGTCTTCGGAAAACAAAAAGTCGTCGTTCATGGTTCTGTGTCTCCCTCACCTGATGGCCGATATTAGCGTGACTGTTGATAGACCTTTTCGCCGGCTATGTAGGTTTGCTCAACTTGAATTTGCCACAGCGCACTGTTGTCAATCGCAAACGGGTCTTGGTCAACCACAATAAAGTCGGCCCATTTACCGGGTTCCAGTGAACCTAAATCCTGTTCCTGCCAAGCCGCATACGCAGCATCAATGGTAAAGGCTCGTAGTGCCTGTTCGGTCGACATGGCTTCTTCTGCATACCAGCCGCCCTGCGGTTGATTTTGGCGGTCCTGACGGGTGACGGCTGCATGTAAGCCATAAAAAGGATTCGCCAGTTCAACCGGGAAGTCAGAACCTGCGGCTACGATGGTGCCTTGTTCAAGCAGGGTTTGCCAGGCATAGGCACCTTCCATACGGTCTTTACCAAGGCGATCTTCTGCCATGTTTTTATCGCTGGTGGCGTGGGTAGGCTGCATTGAGGCAATGATGTTGAGGTCTTTAAAACGTTTTAGATCTTGCGGGTGTACAATTTGCGAGTGTTCGATGCGATTACGCAAATTGCGGCCGCCGATGCTGCCAAATTTCTCAGCGAAGGCATCAAGGGCAAGACGGTTGGCGCGATCACCAATAGCGTGAGTGTTAATTTGGAAACCGTGCGGAATGATGAGCTCATAGAGTGCATCAATATCTTCCGGTGAGGTGACCAGTAAACCATGATTGTCGTGGTCATCGCTATAAGGTTCGAGTAGGGCGGCGCCGCGACTTCCCAGCGCTCCGTCGGCATAAATTTTTACGCTGCGAATGGTCAGCTTATCATCGGCGCTGACAAACGGGCCCTCAGCAAGCAATTGGGGCAACTGTGGTTCGGTTGCGGCGATCATGGCGTAGATACGCAGCGGTAATTGCCCTTGATGTTGCAGACCCTTATAAATCGATAAGTCAGTTGCCGGAACGCCAGCGTCGTGAACGCTGGTAATCCCCAACGCCAATAAGTGTTCAAAAGCCAGCGCAAAGGCTTTTTTCTTTTCCGCTGCGGTAGGCTCTGGAATGATGCTTTCCACCAGCGCCATGGCATTGTCGATCAACACCCCGGTTGGTTCGCCGTTAGCATCCTTGATGATTTCTCCTCCATCGGGAGCAACGGTGCCGGCGTCGATGCCGGCCAGTTCAAGGGCTTTGCGGTTGGCCCAGCCGGCATGCCCGTCAACACGGGTAAGGTAAACCGGACGGTCGCTAACCACTTCATCCAGTTGGCTGGCATTCGGGAAACTGCGGCTTGGCCACTGCTCCTGGTTCCAGCCGCGACCGGTAATCCAGGCTAATTCAGGTTGTGCTTTCGCGTAATCGGCGACACGGCTGACGGCATCATTGACGGATGTCGCGTCACGCAGATCGACCTGCAACAGACTCATGCCAAGACCGAGAACGTGGCCATGGGCGTCGGTGAGTCCCGGCAGTACGGTTTTGCCCTGCAAATCGACTTGCTCAAATTGCTGGTATTTGCCAACGAGTTCGCGGTCACCCAAAGCAATGATGCGGCCGTTTTGAACCACCAGTGTCTGAAACTGCTTTAATACCGCATCTTGACCCGCAGGACTGGTCAGCGTGTAGCCGTTGGCATTGGTGTACACTTTTTGTGCCGCAACGGGCGAAGAAATGAGCGTCAATGCCGCGATACCACCGGCAGCACACAGGAATTTTTTGAACATACACAACCTCATGTTGGTGTTTAAAGCCACTATAAATCCTAATGGCGTAAAATTGTATCAGGAGATAGTATTATAAGTTGTGTGTCTTTTTAACGTTTATCATGTAATTCGTCGATAGTTTAACAAACACTCTTGCTCAGAGAGCGAATTCAGGTATGCTAAAAGTTAGTGTGGTTGTCGCAAGATTTGGAAAAAAACATGAAAATTCTGATTATTGACCCGTCGTTTTTCATGCGCGCGGGCCTTATACAAGTATTGACGAATTATGCGACGCAACCGTCGATTTTTGAAGCGGAGTCCTTTAGCGTTGCAGAAACTTACTTGTCCTCTGATGAATTCAATTTGGTCTTCATCGAAATGGATTTGCCGGACGAGGAAATTCGTCCTGCTTTGCAACGTTTAAAACGGCTCGCTCCGCGTGCCCATTTAGTGCTTTTTACCCAAGCCCGTGCAATGAGTGATGTGCGCCAGGTAATGTCTGCCGGGGTGCGCAGTTACTTGCCAAAAGACTCTTCTGCAGAGCAGGCAAAATTAGCGATAAAAAGTCTGCTTAACGGCGATCGCTACTTGCCGGATGACCCCTCGCTGAATGAACCACGTCAGCGCAGCAGTGGTGCTGAAACCTTTCTATCGCCTCGACAACTGGAAATCATGCAGTTGTTGGCGCAGGGCTTATCCAATAAAGAAATTGCTAATATCCTCGGGATTACAGAAGGTACGATTCGTGTCCATCTGTCGGCCATCTTTAAGGCGATCAAGGTGTCTAATCGTACTGAAGCCACACTTTGGTATCTTCTGCGTCAGAAAAAGCTTGTTGATTGAGCCTTATGAGCTTAGATAAGCTGTTGGAACAACTTGAATCCTGTCAGCATGCCCCGACCGAAAAGTGGGATCCACCTTATTGTGGTGAAATACCGCTGTGCATCAAAGCCAACGGGGACTGGGAATACCAGAACAGTAAGATAGAGCGGCCTCGGTTGGTAAAACTATTTGCGTCGGTGTTGGTGCGTGAGCAACAGGACTACTACTTGGTGACACCGGCCGAAAAGGTGAAGATCCAGGTAGAGGATGCGCCTTTCATTGTAACCGAATGGCGGCAGCTTGAAGTGGCCGGACAACCGGCAATAGAAGTTGCGACAAATATTGGCGAGCGATATATTCTTTCGGCGCGGACACCACTGGTTGTGGAGAAGGGTGTACCCTACGTGTGCTTACCAAGAGGTATGACCGCCAAAGTCCACCGTAACGTATATTATCAATGGGCAGAGCTGGCTCAGCATGCGCCTAATAACGAGTTTGTTATCCATAGTGCAGGTCAGGCGTTTACGCTTGGACAAGCTTAATTAATAGGGAATCTGCGGTCAGGCATGATGAATAACGCCAAAGTCGTTTACTTATGTGAGCAGGACAACAACCGACGCGAACGCTTTAAAACCATTTTAACATTCGTTGGCGAAAAGGTTGCGACCATCGCGTCGGTCGATGAACTTGACGGGACGGACGATGTACTCTGTGTGATCGCCGGTACGGGAGTCAGTGATCTCGATCACCACGCCCGTGCGTTGCCGGCTATCCCGTTTATTTCTGCATGTGATTCACACCAGCCCGCACTGACAAGAGCCAACGTTATTGGCCCGATTGACAGCGACGTTGACTACCAGGAACTGTCGCGCTGGCTGCATTACTGTCATACCTACCATCGTAATCTGGCGCAGCACCACGGCTCGCATAATCATAAAACCGGTCAGCTCGAGACGATGTTGGTTGGTCAGGGGCCGGCGATACAAACCATTCGCCGTATGATCGCACAAGTTGCGGGCAGCGACGCTAATGTATTGGTGCTTGGCGAATCAGGAACCGGTAAAGAAGTGGTTGCCCGCGGCATTCACGTAATGTCCAAGCGTAAAGATGGACCTTTTGTGCCCGTCAATTGTGGGGCTATCCCCGGTGATTTGCTCGAAAGCGAGCTGTTTGGTCACGAAAAAGGTGCCTTTACCGGTGCCATCGGAACGCGCAAAGGCCGCTTTGAGTTAGCTCAGGGAGGCACGCTGTTTCTCGACGAAATCGGTGATATGCCACTGGCGATGCAAGTTAAGCTATTACGGGTATTGCAGGAACGGACGTTCGAGCGGGTTGGCGGTAGCAAAAGCCTGAAGGCCGATGTGCGCGTGGTTGCGGCAACGCACCGTAAGCTTGAAACGATGATCGAAGAAGGCAAGTTTCGTGAGGATCTGTATTACCGACTGAATGTTTTTCCGATTGAAGTGCCGGCGTTGCGCGAGCGGCAGGAAGACGTACCGATGTTGTTAAGAGAACTCACGGCGCGATTCAGAAAGGAGCGTGGCGTCGGTGTCCGCTTTTCCGACAAGGCGTTGGAGTCACTGTCGTTGCATCGCTGGCCAGGCAATGTGCGGGAGCTAACCAATCTGATTGAACGATTGACCATAATGCATCCGGATCAGTTGGTGGATGTGCAGGATTTACCGCCTAAATACCAACATATAGACCAGCCTGACGTGACGCCGGAATACCCTGATGAGTTGCTTGAACGCGACGCACTCAATTCGATTTTTGCCGATGATGACGATGATGATCTGGATGAACAGATGATGGATGCCAACGTTAATACGTCATTGCCGGACGACGGCGTCAACCTGAAGGATATGTTGAGTGAACTGGAAATTGCCATGATTGAGCAGGCGCTGGATAAGACCGACGGGGTCGTGGCGAAAGCAGCGGATCTGTTGAGTATGCGCCGTACCACGCTGGTTGAAAAAATGAAGAAATACCAGATAAAGCAATAGTTGTCGGTATTTTGACACGGTCAAAAACTACGTAACCTACTGATTATAATAAATAAAAAATAGGCATGCTGCTTGCATAGTCATAGTTAGAAACGTTGATGTCAAAACGGGGAAACTATGCAAGCACATCGATCATTAATTGATGCGATGCCAAACGCGGTCATCTTAGTGGATGACTCAGGCGTGGTAGAGCACTGCAATGATAATGCGCATCGACTGCTGAATGCTGCGTTGGTTGGACGCCCATGGCGCGACTGTGTTGCAGAGTATTTTGCACCACAGGCTGATGACTGGCACGAGGTCTCGCTGCACAGCGGACGTCGCGTAAAGGTTGATATTTCGGCACTGCACGATGGCACGGGACAGCTAATCGTTCTTACGGATTTGACGGAAACGCGGCGCCTACAACAAAAAATCAGCCACCTGCAACGGCTGTCATCAATGGGGCGAATGGTCGCTTCGTTAGCGCATCAAATTCGGACGCCGTTATCGGCGGCTATCCTCTATGCTCAGAATCTGGCGATGCCGGGGCTCGACGACACTCGTCGCAGCCGCTTCTCTGACAAACTCTTATCACGACTCAGTTCACTGGAACAGCAGGTTAACGATATGTTGCTGTTTGCCAAAAGCGGCGATCAGCAGGTGCTTGAATCGTTAAGCGCCGATCAATTGGTGGATTCGGTACTTGCTTCAGTGCAGCCCTACGCCAAAGGCAAAGGGGTTTTACTGCGAGTCGAACGTCATGCTCGGGCGCTTTGTATCCGCGCCAATCACACGGCGCTCAGTGGTGCCATTCAGAATTTGATAACCAACGCGATTGATGCCTCGACAGCGGGTCAGCAGGTGACCATGACATTGAGCGAGGCCAATGGCCATTGGCAGTGCCGAATCGTTGATCAGGGCGGCGGAATTCCACAACACATTCAGGCCCAGTTATTCACCCCGTTTGTTACCACCAAAGCCAATGGCACCGGGCTTGGCCTGGCCGTTGTCAACACCGTGGTGAAAGCGCATCAAGGGCAGTTGCAATGGCAGAGCGAAGAAGGCAAAGGCACCGAATTTACCTTGTCGTTCCCTGTGGATGACGTGCTGCCGGTGGCCAAGGAGGTTTGTTATGGTTGAAGCAAAAATTTTAATTGTCGAGGATGATGCGGCATTGCGCGAGGCCATCATTGATACATTGGAACTGGCCGATTATTGCTGTCTGGAAGCCGACTCCGGTGAAGCGGCGTTGGTCATGCTGAAGCAGCAACCGGTGGATCTCATCATCAGTGATGTACAGATGCCGGGTATCGATGGGTTGCAACTGCTGCGTAGTTTGAATAATCAAGGTATTGATGTGCCGGTTATCGTGATGACCGCGTTTGCGAAAGTCGATGACGCTGTTATCGCGATGCGGGAAGGAGCCATTGATTACTTAAGCAAACCTTTCTCGACCGAAACCTTGTTAAAGCTTGTGCAGCGACAATTGCCCTTGACCGAACAGGATCAGTGTTCGGTTGTTGCTGAAGACCCATCGAGCCAGGCATTACTGGAGATGGCAAAAAAAGTAGCGGCAACCGATGCGACGGTGATGATCACCGGCCCCAGCGGTACCGGTAAGGAAGTGCTGGCGCGCTACGTCCATGAGCAATCAAATCGCAAAGAGCAGCCTTTTGTTGCAATTAACTGTGCAGCGATTCCCGAAAATATGCTCGAGTCATTGCTGTTTGGTTATGAGAAAGGGGCCTTTACCGGAGCGACTCAGGCAACCCCCGGTAAATTTGAGCTAGCACAGGGCGGAACCATCTTACTGGACGAAATAACCGAGATGGATATTAACCTGCAAGCGAAGCTGTTGCGGGTTTTGCAAGAGCGGCAGGTCGAACGACTGGGGGCAAGAAAATCCATCCAGTTGGATGTGCGGGTGATTGCAACTTCTAACCGTGATTTAAAGCAGGCGGTAACTGAAGGGCGTTTTCGCGAGGATCTGCTCTATCGATTGAACGTTTTCCCGTTGCAGTGGCGGGCTCTGGCTGAACGGCGCAAAGACATTGTGCCGATCGCCGAGGCTCTGCTGGTAAGGCATCGGCAGCGTTTGGGAATAAAGCAGCAGGTGCGTTTTGGAAGCGCGGCTAAACAGGCGCTGGAGCACTATGCTTGGCCGGGTAACATTCGTGAACTGGAGAATGTTATCCAACGTGCTCTGGTATTGCAAAGTGATGGTGAAATCAAGCCTCAGGACCTCATGCTAGAGCTTGATTTAGACAGTGTTTTTCCTGAGCAAGTTGCTGATTCTGCGGATAGTAACCCATCGGAACTACCCTCAAATACTGAGACAGTTGCGGATGGCCTGGGCGAGTCTATGTTTCATCAGGAGTATAAAATCATCAAACAGGCGCTTCAGCGTCATCAGGGCAAACGTAAACCGGTTGCCGAAGAGCTTGGGATTTCCCCCAGAACACTGCGCTACAAGCTGGCAAAGATCAGAGAGAACGGATTACCGATCTGATCGGATCGCGCTCTCCTAAAAGTTGGCATCGTACTTGCATTTCTAACGTTAGAAAATCCATCTGTGGAAATTTTGACGGAGAAAAAGATGAAAGTCGATGCCAACGCAGCCTACCAACAATGGCAAGCTTTATCCGGCGTTAATGCCAGCCAGGATAAGGCAACCAATGTCAATGCCCTGCCGGGTAATACGGCTCAAGCCGATTTCTCCAACATGCTGAAAAATGCCATTGATAACGTCAATGAGCTACAGCAGACGTCCGGCGACCTAAAAACACGCATGGAACTGGGTGACCCGAATGTCACGCTGGAACAAACCATGATCGCCAGTCAAAAATCAAGCATTGCCTTCGAAGCAACCGTGCAGGTAAGAAACAAGGTTGTTGAAGCGTACAAAGAAATTATGTCTATGCCGGTCTAACCGCGCGACTTAGGGAGTTAAACCGTGGCTGAATCTACAGACTTGATGGTAACCGAGCCAAACGTCAATAATCAGGGCAGCGGCAAAGACAATGCCGAGGGTAAATCTGGCCTGATGGACATGATCGGCAATTTTGATATGTTGCGCCAGGTTGTGGTTGTACTGGCTCTGGCAATCTGTGTTGCGATAGCCGTCTTTATTATGCTGTGGGCGCAAGAGTCAACCTACCGACCGATCGGCAAGCTGGAAACCGAGCAACTGGTTAGCACACTCGACTACCTGGATGCCAATGGCATCGAATACAAAGTGTCCGGCAATACGGTTTCGGTTCCTGAAGAACAATACGATGCCATCAAGTTGCAGCTCACGCGCGCCGGTGTTGATTACGGACAAACCGAAAGCAACGGCTCGGAAATTTTAATGAGCGAACCGGGTTTTGGTGTCAGTCAGCGACTTGAGCGTGAACGCCTCATTCACTCCCGTGAGGTACAGCTCGCCCGCGCCATCGAAGAAATGAAAGCCGTTTCCGCCGCACGCGTGTTGTTGGCCGTACCAAAAGAGAACGTATTTGCACGTCGTGAGAAGCAGCCGAAAGCCTCGGTGATGCTGAATGTGCGCGGTAATCAGTCGTTGAGTGAAGAAGAAGTCGCATCCATTGTTGATATGGTGGCGTCGTCGGTTACCGGTCTGCAAACTGAACATGTGACGGTTACCGATCAAAATGGTCGCTTGCTGAACTCGGGTTCGCAAAGTGCATTGGCGGCGCAAAGCAGCCGTGAGTATCAGTTGGAACTTAAGCGTGAAGAAGAATTACGTCAGAAAATTGACAGCATACTGATCCCGGTACTGGGTTACGACAATTATACCGCGCAAGTGGACGTAACCATGGACTTTACCCGAAAAGAAACCACACAGCGTCAGTACAACCCAGATATGCCGGCGATTCGCAGTGAAATGACGGTAGAAAACCGTTCTAGTGGTACGGCTATTGGCGGTATTCCCGGCGCTCTGAGTAATCAGCCGCCACTGGAGTCGGATATTCCTGAACAGGCTAACGGTGGGTCATCGCAACGCGATGCCAGCGGTAGTATGCATCGCGAAGCGACACGTAACTATGAATTGGATAATACCGTCAGTTACACCCAAAACCAAACAGGTGTGATCGATCGCTTGAGTGTTTCGGTTGCGGTTAATCATAATACCCTTCAGAATGCAGAAGGAGAGACGGTGCAAGAGCCTCGTTCTGCGGAAGAACTCGATAATATCCGTCGCTTGTTGCAGGGTGGCTTGGGCTTTAGCCTGACTCGTGGGGATACGTTGGAAGTGGTCTCGGTGCCGTTTGCACAACTACCGGATTTAGGCGGAGGCGAGCAGGCGCTGTGGGATCAGCCATGGTTCTGGCGCGCATTCCGGCTGGTCATGGGTGCGTTGGTTATCATTGTGCTGATTGTTGCGGTGGTGCGGCCAATGCTGAAGAAACTGATGAACCCAACGCAAGAGTTCGAGGACGATGCGCATGCATTACTGGATGATGACGAGCACATGGGCGATGAAACCATCGACTTATTGTCATCACAGTTTGACGAGAATTCGGTGGGCTTTGGTCCGGACGGTAGCCTGCAGTTACCGGACTTACATAAAGACGAAGATTTGCTGAAGGCAGTTCGTGCACTGGTGGCGAATGAACCGGAACTGTCATCGCAAGTCGTAAAAGCGTGGTTGAATGAAGATGCCTGATACACAATTACAGACCAAAAAGCGTGAAGCCGATTTCGATGTGCACAGCCTTGAGGGCGTAGAAAAAGCCGCTATCCTGCTGTTGAGTCTATCGGAAGAAGATGCTGCGCAGATCCTGAAGCACTTAGAACCAAAGCAAGTGCAAAAGGTCGGTATGGCAATGGCCAGTTTGCAGGACTTTAACCAAGATAAGGTCAACGCAGTTCATAACCTGTTTTTGGAAGAGATCCAGAAATTCACCAACATCGGCTTCAAGAGTGAAGAGTTTGTGCGTAAGGCACTTACCTCAGCGTTGGGTGAAGATAAAGCCGGCAATTTGATTGAGCAAATTGTAATGGGTGGTGGCTCGAAGGGTCTAGATTCATTGAAATGGATGGACTCGAAGCAGGTTGCAACCATCATTCGCAACGAACACCCGCAGATTCAGACCATTGTATTGTCCTATCTCGATGCCGAGCAAAGCGCGGAAATTATGGCACAGTTCCCGGAGAAGGTGCGTTTGGATCTCATGATGCGAATTGCCAACCTGGAAGAAGTACAGCCAGCAGCATTGCAGGAACTGAACGAAATCATGGAGAAACAGTTCGCCGGTCAGGCCGGTGCTCAGGCAGCGAAGATGGGCGGCCTGAAAGCCGCTGCGGATATCATGAACTACCTCGATACCAACATCGAAGGTCAGTTGATGGATGCCATCCGCGAGCAGGACGAAGAGATGAGCCAGCAAATTCAGGATCTGATGTTCGTCTTCGAAAACCTCGTCGAAGTCGACGATCGGGGTATCCAGACCTTGCTGCGTGAAGTGGAAGGCGACGTGTTGCAAAAAGCACTTAAAGGTGCGGATGACAACGTCAAAGAGAAAATCTTCAAAAATATGTCAAAACGCGCAGGGGACATGTTGAAAGACGACCTTGAAGCGATGGGGCCGGTGCGCATTAGCGATGTGGAAGCCGCCCAGAAAGACATTCTTGCTGTCGCTCGCCGCTTAGCGGATGCAGGTGAAATTATGCTTGGCGGTGGCGGTAACGATGAGTTCCTGTAAGGCAACGTGGTAAACAGCAATTATGAGCGACGGTTCTAACACGACAGAGAAGTGGCAGTTTCCTGATATTACCTCAGAAGAATTTCTGCGGGGGGAGAAAACCAATGCGCTCAACAAGCCGCGCCGTTGGCAGTATGAACCGCCTGAAGCTGATGACGATGAGGAGCAGGAACTGCAGCCATTGACGGCTGAGGAACTGGAACAAATCCGTGAAGCGGCTCGCGAAGAGGGCTTTAAAGAAGGGTATAACGCAGGCCATGCCGAGGGGCTGGAGGCCGGCCATCAGGAAGGTGTTGAACAGGGCCAACAGGACGGTTTCAATAAAGGCTTTGAACAAGGCCTGGCGGATGGCAAGGCCAAAATGGAACAACAAGCCGGAGAACTGTTAAAGCTACTCGACAGCTTATCTCATCCGGAGCAAAAAATTACCGACGACGTCGAAGCGGAACTGCTGGAAATGGTCATGCAACTGACCGAAGCCATCTGTTTGGACGTCCCCTACAAGCAACCCGAGCTTGTTAAAGTTGCTGTCCGCAACGCACTGGAAGTGCTGCCGGTGACCGATCAACGTGTGGTTATCCATCTCAACCCCGATGATCTGGAACTGGTGCAGGACATGTACAGTGAGGAGCAGTTACGAGAACACGGTTGGTTATTAAATAAAGATGACTTGCTCGAGCGTGGCGGATGTCGGGTGACGACCGAGAGTTCGTCGGTTGATTATACCTTGCGCAGTCGTATTAAAAGTGTGTTCGATAAACTTAAGGGCTGATAATGAGCGAGTCCATTTTAAAAGGTCTTAAAAAAGCTCGTCAGCGCATTCAGAAACCTCCTGTTCTCGTGTCCGGTTATCTCACCCGGGTTGTCGGGCTGATGTTTGAAGCCGTTGGCGTGCGTGCGCCGATTGGCTCGAGCTGTCTGGTCGAGTCGGCCAACGGTGATATTGAGGCCGAAGTCGTCGGCTTTGAAAACAACATCAGTTATTTAATGCCGACTCAGGACGCCGATGGTGTTGTGCCCGGTGCAAAAGTAAAGCCTCGCTCAGAGAAAACCACCATCCCCTTTGGCATGGAGTTGCTGGGGCGCGTCATTGATGCGCGCGGAAACCCGCTCGATGGGCGGGGACCTATTCATACCGAACAGAACCGTCGCTATCGTAGCCAGCCCATGAATCCGCTTAATCGTCGTCCGGTTAAACAACCCCTTGATGTCGGCGTGACCGCAATTAATGCCTGTATTACCGTTGGACAAGGGCAGCGTATGGGTCTGTTTGCCGGCAGTGGTGTGGGTAAAAGTGTGCTTTTGGGAATGATGACCCGGGGTACTGATGCGGATGTGATCGTGGTTGGCCTGATTGGTGAACGAGGACGAGAGGTTAAAGAGTTTATTCAGGAAATTTTAGGCGAGGAAGGACTGCAGAAGTCGGTGGTAGTAGCCGCTCCGGCCGATCAGTCACCGCTTATCCGTTTGCGCGGTTGTGAAACGGCCGCAGAAATTGCCGAGTACTTTCGGGATCAGGGTCTAAACGTACTGTTACTGATGGACTCACTGACCCGTTATGCGATGGCACAGCGGGAGATCGCACTGGCCGTCGGTGAACCCCCGGCGACCAAAGGTTATCCGCCGTCGGTATTTGCAAAGTTACCGGCGCTGGTAGAGCGGGCAGGCAATGGGGGTGACGGACAAGGCTCAGTAACGGCATTTTATACGGTACTCACGGAAGGTGACGACTTACAGGATCCGATCGCTGATTCGGCACGAGCGATTCTTGACGGTCATATTGTCTTAAGTCGTGAGTTGGCCGATTCGGGTCACTACCCGGCCATTGATATTGAAGCTTCGATCAGTCGGGTTATGCCACAGGTCGTGTCGGAAGAACATATGAAGCAAGCAGTGCAAGTGCGGAAATGGTATTCAAATTATCGCCGTAACCGCGACCTAATTGCGATTGGCGCATACAGCAGAGGTTCTGATCCTGCCATTGATCAAGCGATTGCGATGCATCCCAGAGTCGAGAAGTTTTTGCGGCAACCAATGCGCAAAGTGGTCAGTTACGATGAGAGCCTGCTGTTGTTGCAGCAGGTTATCAACCCACAGCAACGTCAGGGTTAATTAGGCTATGGCGGATCTGCAACAGATGGCAATGTTACTTGAGCTTGAGCAGCGACGTGAAGACGAAGCGGCGGCAAACTATGCCCAGGTACAACAACAAGTTGACGACCAACGCTCGCGACTCGAGGGTCTATCACAGTATCGGCTTGATTACTTGCAGCAATTACAACAGCGCGGTAGTTCAGGCATCGTGTCGCGTCAGTTTGGTCAGTACCATGCCTTTGTCGGTAAGCTGGATGAGGGGGTTGAGCAACTTCACCGGTCATTGGTAAAACTGCAGCAGGTCGCTGATCAGCGACGTCAACAGTGGCTGGCGCAGCGCCGCAAAAAAGAATCGATCAAGCATTTGATAACCGAGCAACAAAAGCGTGAAGAACATCAGCGCGCCCGCCGCGAACAAAAGAACTTAGATGATTTTTCCAGCCAGCGCTTTATTCGGGAAATGCAGTTAAAGGCCCGGAAGCCGACACAATAAAACTGGCACGGCAATTGCTTTACTAAATGCAATGAAACCAAACGCTTTTCGGCGTCAAAATTGAGACACTATTATGCAACAACTGCTAACACTAACGGCCCAATCCGAGCAATTCCTAAAAGCTTCCGGTGATGTTCGACTGGAGCCTTCGTCGGCGAGCCAAAGCAAAGGCGGCGACTTTGCTCGTGAGTTGTTGGCCGGGCTGGAACTGAATAAAAGTGCTGACAGTGAAATAACCCAACAGCAACTAAAAGTGTCGCAAACAACGGCGCAGTTGCGGCTAAAGGAATCGGACGGCAAAGCGTTGCAGCGCTTTCAGTTTGATGACAGTGACGTTGGCGAACCGGTTGAAGCCCCGATTCTTGAGATGCTGGAGGAGATGCAGACATTGTTGCAGCCTGGCGGTGAGGCCAGTGACAGTCAGGGTGATGCGGCACAACTAACCGCATTATCCGACCTTGACGATGAAGAGATGGCAGCGCAGTTGGCGAAGCTATCTGAGCTGTTGGCCGAGCTTGGTGCGGAGTCGCTGTCGGATGAGCAGCGGCAACAACTTGCCGGTGAAGTCTTTGCTACCTTGTCTGAGGACGAACAGCGGCAAATCATGCAATTGTCCGTTGCCGATGTGGCCGAACAGGAGTCCGTTAAAGGCAGCGTCGATGCCGAATTATTGTCTCGACTGAGCCGGCTAAGTGAACTTGCTGACGCGGCGGTAAAGGTCGCCGGCGGCGAAA
The DNA here is from genome assembly GCF_003987185.1 of Idiomarina aquatica. GTDB lineage: Bacteria > Pseudomonadota > Gammaproteobacteria > Enterobacterales > Alteromonadaceae > Idiomarina > Idiomarina aquatica. Next base: position 335,471 of record NZ_PIPS01000003.1, read on the forward strand.
TAGTCGCTAAAGAACCAAGCTTGAGCGAGAACGCGCAGCGTTCCGATGATGCCAAGGCGTTACAATGGCTGACTCAGCAGTTACAGGAATTAGAACGTGGGGCTAAGGCTGAATCTAGTGCTGAATCTAGTGCTGCTACCGGTGATGATGACGCACGACAGGCGGTATTGCAGCAGCTACAACAGCTTCTCGATGATGACCGTTCTTTGAGTACTGAGCAAAAGCAACAAGTGCAGCAGCTTCTGAACCAAATAGAACAACAACTGATGCAGCCATCGCAGACCGCGGCAGCCACGACAAGTCAGCCTGCTGCCTTGAGCGAATTACAAAAACTGTTGGCTCAAGTTACCGATAACGACGCCCCGGCTGAACGCACCGAACGTGCGCAACCTGTGTTGAATGCTTCAGCAAAAGCAACTGAGACAACGACCAAGATGGCAGACCCTAAAGCGGCTGTTGAAGACAAGCCAGTGGATGTTGCCAGCAACAAGCCCAATACGGAAAAAAGTGCTGACGTTAAGCCCGATAATGCGCTAATGAACGGGGTCGCAGAGCGAGCTGCACCGTCACGTACCGAGGCGCCGACGAGCTTTGGTGAAGAATTGATTAATCAGCAAACGGCCGCGGTATCGACACAGACCGGTACCGTGAAAGCGACGGAAATGTCGTCAACGCTGCAGAGCAGTATGCAGTCGATTCAAAAACCGTTTGATCCGCAGCAAAGTGAAGCGTCACAGAAGTTGCAGGAACGCATCAACATTATGCTGAGTAAAAATATACAGCGTGCCGATATACGCTTGGATCCGCCCGAACTGGGTCAACTTCAGGTTCGTATTAATATGAACTCTGAACAAGCCACGGTGCAGTTTCAGGTGCAGTCACCCCAGGCTCGCGAAGCAATAGAAAATGCCTTGCCGCGACTGCGTGAGATGTTAGAGCAGCAAGGTGTGGCGTTAGCCGATACCGATGTTAAAGAACAACAGCAGCAAACCGCCGGTCAGCAGGAGTCCAGCCAGCGTGATGGCGGAATGGGCGGCCGTGCTGAAATGGTCGAAGAACATGAAATTGCTCTAGATAACGGTCGGCCCATTGGCTTAGGTGGCGTAGATTTCTACGTCTGAGTACTGCAATCATCGTTTAATAGGCGCTATAGTGTGAGACAATCCGCTCTGAACTAAGCGAGAAGACAAAATGGCTGAAGACAACCAAGAACAACAAGAACAACAAGAGCAAAGTGGAGCCGGCAAAAAGAAGCTGATATTGTTCGGCGGTATTGGTGTCGGTGTGATATTGATCGTTGTGGTCGTCATCTGGCTGTTCACGGGCTCATCCCCTGAAACCCCTAACCGTTCGGCGGGTTCTGCTGAAACCTCCCCAGCCGAAGTTGATGTTGGGCCGCCCCCCGAAGTGGGTAACGCGTTGTATGTTGGTATGCCAAGACCGTTCGTATTTATTGTACCGGGTGATGCGCGTGAGCGCACGGTTCAGATTAAGGTTCAGTTGATGGTGCGCGGTGAGGAAAACGAAGAGTTAGCTAAGCGCCATATTCCGTTGATTGAGGGAACTTTGCACCAAGTTTTTAGTTCGTCGACCGCAGAAGAGCTAAAGACAGTAGCGGGTAAAGAAAAATTACGCGAACTTGCGTTGCGTGAAGTTCAGGCCGCGCTGGAGAAAGTGGCGGGCCGTGGATTGGTCGAGCAAGTTTTATTCACAAGCATGGTCATGCAATAACAGAGCGAATTAAATTGTGAGCGATTTATTATCACAAGATGAAATTGATGCGCTGTTACACGGTGTCGATGATGTTGAGGAGGAGGATGCCGAGTCCTCGGCAGCGGCGTCGGAAGCGTTAGATTACGACTTTTCATCGCAAGATCGAATCGTTCGTGGGCGCATGCCAACGCTGGAAATCGTTAATGAGCGTTTTGCGCGGCATATGCGTGTCAGTTTATTCAATATGATGCGGCGCACGGCAGAAGTGTCAATAAATGGTGTGCAGATGCTCAAATTCGGTGAGTACGTGCACACCTTGTTTGTGCCTACCAGCCTGAATATGGTGCGTTTTCGTCCATTAAAAGGAACGGCGCTGATTACCATGGAAGCGCGCCTGGTTTTTATTCTGGTGGACAACTTTTTTGGTGGCGACGGCCGTTACCACGCGAAAATCGAAGGGCGTGAGTTTACCCCGACAGAACGGCGCATCATTCAGATGTTGCTGAAGCTGATTTTCGAAGATTACAAAGAGGCCTGGGCGCCGGTTATGGATGTCGGTTTTGAGTACCTTGACTCGGAAGTTAACCCGGCCATGGCCAACATTGTGTCGCCAACCGAAGTGATTGTTATCAGTTCGTTTCATATTGAGCTGGATGGCGGTGGTGGTGATTTTCACATTGCACTGCCGTACTCGATGCTGGAGCCGATCCGGGAATTGTTGGATGCCGGTGTGCAGTCGGACAAAGAAGATACCGACATGCGCTGGAGTAAGGCGCTACGTGACGAAATCATGGACGTACCGGTAGAAATGATTGCTAAACTGGCGGATCTTGACCTGTCGTTGCGTGAGGTTATGGATTTGCAGGCGGGCGATATCATTCCACTGGAAGTGCCTGACAATTTGACCGTACTGATTGAAGATTTGCCAACCTTCCATGCGAAGTTAGGCCGGTCACGAGAAAATGTCGCGTTGAAAATTACCGATAAGATCAAACGGCCTGAAACCGTGAAATCCGATATCCATATGCTGACTCGCGGCGGACGTCGTATTGGTGGTGATGCCGAGTTGCGACAACTGGAAGAAGATATTGATTTGTAACAGCGTATGCTGAGCATGAATGAGGTTACCTGATGAGTAATGATGATAAAGATATGGACGATTGGGAAGCTGCAATGGCTGAGCAGGCTGCGGCAGAAGATGAAGAATCCGGTAAAAAGAAAAAAAATTCGAGCCATTCGGGCATGGACGGTATCAAAACGGCTGAGCTGGAAGAGTTAAGTGATGATGAAGTCAGCGATGACGACAAACGCAAACTTGACGCGATTCTCGATATTCCGGTCACCATCTCGATGGAAGTGGGTCGTAGCCAAATCAGCATTCGTAACCTGCTGCAGCTAAACCAAGGCTCTGTGGTGGAACTTGAGCGAGTGGCCGGTGAACCGCTCGACGTTTTGGTAAACGGGACACTCATCGCGCACGGTGAAGTCGTGGTTGTAAACGATAAATTCGGGATTCGCCTTACAGATGTTATTAGCCAAATCGAGCGTATACGCAAGCTTCGCTAGCGCGTTTACGCTGCTTGTCAGTACCTCGGCAAGCGCTCAGCAAACGCAAGCGAACTCTCCCATCGGGGGAGCAGACATAGGCGCCATGTTATTGGCGCTTATTGTCGTTTTAGCGGTGATTATTGGCTTAGCCATGATCGCTAAGCGGCTTAACCTTAAGATACAGGGAAATGCCGACATGAAGGTACTAAGTGCGATGTCACTGGGTACCAAAGAGCGATTAATGATTGTGGAAGTGGCCGGTAAGAAACTGTTGCTCGGCGTGACAGCCCAACGCATCGACTGCTTAAAAGAACTACCTGACTCGGTAGAATTAAAAGGACAACAAAAATCATGAACCGAGTGAGCTTTTTCGTGATAGCGATGGTTTTGTTGCTGCTGCCTGATAGCGCCTGGGCTCTGCAGGATATCAGTGCGGTGACGGTTAAGACCAACCCAGATGGAAGCGAAGAGTATTCTGTAACGCTGCAAATTCTTGCCATCATGACCGCGCTGACGTTCATTCCGGCGATGGTCATTATGATGACCTCCTTTACGCGGATTATTATTGTGCTGGCAATTCTGCGTCAGGCAATAGGTCTACAACAATCACCGTCAAACCAGGTGCTGCTGGGTATTACATTGTTTCTGACATTTTTTATCATGACCCCAGTATTGAACGAGGTAAACGACAAAGCGTTACAACCTTACTTGAATGAAGAAGTAACATCGATGGAAGCCTTAGATCGTGCTAAGGCACCGATCAAGGCGTTTATGCTTGCGCAGACGCGGCTTACTGACTTGGAGACATTCATCGATATTTCTGGTGCAGAAGGGATTAATGAGCCTGACGACGTTCCGATGTCTATTTTGATTCCATCGTTCATCACGTCGGAGCTTAAGACGGCCTTCCAAATAGGGTTTATGTTATTTATTCCATTTCTGATCATCGATTTGGTGGTTGCCAGTGTGTTGATGGCGATGGGGATGATGATGTTGTCGCCGATGATCGTTTCCCTACCGTTTAAGTTGATGTTGTTTGTCTTGGTTGATGGCTGGAGTCTAACCATGACAACACTTGCCGGTAGCTTTGGAATATAGGGGGAGTCTTATGAGTCCTGAAGTATTTCTGGATGTATTTTCACAAGCATTAAAGGTCATCGTTATTATGGTTTCGTTTATTATCGTGCCAAGTTTGCTAGTGGGCTTGGTTGTTGCTGTATTTCAGGCGGCAACATCGATAAACGAGCAGACCTTGAGCTTTCTTCCTAGATTGCTTGTTACACTTGCAGTCGTAGGATTAGGGGGGCATTTTCTGGTTGAAATGGTGATGGATTTTACCCTTGAAATGTACCGGCGCATTCCTGAAGTCGTGGGCTAATGGATCTTGTTACCGCAACAGTCATTGAGTGGCTGGAACATCACTTATGGCCGTTGACGAGAGTTTCGTCGATGATCATGAGTATGGCGCTTTTCTCCGGAACCCTGGTTAATGCCCGCTTAAAAACGCTGATGTCAATTGCGATTATTTTTGCCGTAGCGCCTGCCTTACCGGAAATAACAACCCCTTACGAGATGATGTCTGTGGGTGGCTTCGTCGTTACCGCTCAACAAGTCGTCATCGGTGTAGCATTGGGCACGCTGTCCGTTATATTTTTACAAACCTTTGTACTTGGTGGCCAGATCATAGCAATGCAAATTGGCTTGGGTTTTGCCTCTATGGTCGATCCATCAAACGGGCAGCAGGTTCCCGTGGTGGCTCAGTTTTTTTTAATGCTGGCGAGTCTCATCTTTTTGGCATTAGATGGGCATTTACTGATGATAAGAATGGTTGTCGCCAGTTTTGACTCTGTTCCTGTAGGTATAACGGGGCTTGACGCCGATGCTTTTAAGATGATTGCCGACTGGGGCAGTTTAATGTTCTCAATGGCGTTATCGGCAATGCTATCGGCCATCATCGCGTTGTTGCTGATTAACTTGAGCTTTGGGGTCATGACAAGAGCTTCCCCTCAATTAAATATTTTTGCGATAGGTTTTCCTATTACCATGGTGAGTGGTCTTATCGTTCTTTGGTTAACCTTAGGCGGATTTATTTTTCATTTCGAGAACCTTTGGGCTCAGGTGATAACCACCATGTGCCAAGTCATCGGCAGTCAGTGCTAGGAGGCAGCCTTGGCTGAGACGGATCAGGAACGCACAGAAGACCCCACAGAGAAACGAAAACAACAGGCTCGAGAAAAGGGCCAGGTTGCCCGTTCTAAGGAAATGGGCACAGCGTTTGTATTGGTCAGCTCAGCCGTGGCTTTCATGTGGTTTGGTGAGTCGCTTTTTAACGGCTTACGCACGGTGTTCAAACAACTCTTTATTCTGGACCGGCACCAAGCGTTTGATACGACAAAAATGTTTGAGGCCTTTGCAACCGCATTTAGTGCAATCATTTGGCCGTTGGCAATAATATTTGCTTTTATCCTGGTATTTACCTTTTTTGGAAACAGTTGGCTAGGAGGGATAAACTTTTCTTGGCAGGCAATGGCGCCCAAATTTTCACGCATGAGTCCGCTCAATGGGTTTAAACGGATGTTCGGTGTGCAGGCGCTGGTGGAGCTGGTTAAAGGCTTGGCAAAGTTTCTCGTCGTTGCGGTGAGTGCGTTTCTGTTGTTGGCCTGGCAGTACGACAATATTCTGCAGATATCGATGGGGCAGATGCCAAACATGATGGCAAATGCACTGGATATCCTGATGTGGATGTTTTTATTGCTGTGCTGCTCGATCTTTCTGATTGTTGTGATCGATGCGCCCTTCCAGCTATGGAAGCATCAAAAAGATCTTAGAATGACCAAGCAAGAAGTAAAAGACGAGCATAAGGACAGTGAGGGTAGTCCGGAAGTCAAAGGGCGGATACGACGGCTGCAAATGGAAATGGCCAATCGCCGAATGATGCAGGAAGTACCAAAAGCCGACGTGGTGGTCACCAACCCTACTCACTATGCTGTGGCCTTGAAGTATGAAGATAACGGTGCTCGCGCGCCGGTGGTACTGGCGAAAGGTAGTGACGAAACCGCGGCGAAGATCCGCGAAATCGCGTTGGAGTATGATATTCCACTGGTGCAATCGCCGGCACTGGCGCGCTCGATTTACCACACCACTGAGCTCGAACAGGAAATTCCTCAAGGCCTGTTTGTCGCGGTAGCGCAGGTACTGGCTTACGTTTATCAGCTGAAAATGCACAAGAAAGGCAAAGCCAAGCGGCCGAAAAAGCCTGCCTCCGATTTGCCGATACCGGACGATCTGAAATACTGACCGTCATTTGCGCAATGTTCCGCGCTACTATATTATTCGCCTCCACTATTTTATTGATAAAGCGGAACCGCAGTTTATGTCGCAGCTCTCAATTTGCCTGGCACAGTTGGATTTTACCGTCGGCGCCATTGATAACAACACAGCGATTATTTTAAAAACAATTCGTGAGCAAAGTGCTCAACACGACATCATTGTGTTTCCTGAGCTGGCCATCACGGGTTACCCCCCGGAAGATTTACTGAACCGGGCGGATCATCAGCGTGCCGTCGACAATGCCGTTGAACAAATCAGTGCTGCTGCGTCGGACTGTGTTGTCATTGTCGGGCACCCGAGCAAAACCGGTGAACAGCTGTTTAACGTAGTCTCGGTATTGCATCGTGGTGAGTGTCTGCAACGCTATCAGAAACAACGTCTGCCTAATACCGGTGTTTTTGATGAGCAGCGTTATTTCATTCCGGGTAATAAGTCGGAAGTGTTCGAGTGGCAGGGCAAACGTATTGGCTTGATGATTTGTGAAGATCTCTGGCACCCCGAACCGCTCGCCAAGATGCTTGATGATGAGATCGACGCGATCGTTTCGGTTAATGCGTCACCTTATGAAATTGATAAGCATCAGCAACGTTTGTCGGTGTTACGACAACGAGTCGCCGAAATCAATAAGCCCATTATCTATTTAAACAACTGTGGCGGTCAGGACGAACTGGTATTTGACGGTCATTCCTTGGTGATTGACGACCGTGGTCAGTTGATCGCCGAATTGCCGCACTGTCAAATGACCTTGGCGACGGTTGTGCTGGATGATCATGGCGTGCAATGTGAGTCATTTCGAGTTGAACAGGAGCAACCAGTTACTGAACAGCAACGATTGGCACACGTTTATGACGCATTGGTGTTATCGGTGCGCGACTACGTCAATAAGAACGGTTTTCAACGTGTTATCCTTGGTTTATCCGGTGGTATTGACTCAGCGCTGACCCTGGCGTTGGCGGTAGATGCGCTTGGCGCCGATCGGGTTCAGGCGGTGATGATGCCGTTTAAATATACGTCAAGTATGAGTCTGGAAGACGCGGAGCGACAGGCGAAAACAGCCGGGGTACAGTACGACGTGGTAACCATCGAGCCGATGTTTGATGCCTTTATGGGCCAGTTAGCGCCGTTCTTTGAGGGCAGTAAAACCGATACCACGGAGGAAAACCTGCAGTCACGTTGTCGTGGAGTGCTGTTGATGGCGTTATCGAATAAAACCGGCGCGTTAGTACTGACGACCGGTAATAAGAGTGAGATGGCCGTCGGTTATGCGACGTTATACGGCGACATGTGCGGTGGCTTTGCGCCGATTAAAGACGTGCCAAAGCAGTTAGTTTTTGAACTGGCGAAGTTCCGCAACAGCCGTTCAGAGATGATTCCAGAGCGCGTAATTACGCGGCCGCCGTCGGCCGAACTGGCACCGGATCAGGTCGATACCGACTCATTACCGGACTATAGCGATCTGGATCGGATTCTGGCATTGTATGTTGAACAGGATTGGTCACTGGCAGAAATTGTCGCTGCGGGCTTTGCCGAGGATGATGTCAGAAAAGTGCTTAAACTTGTTGATATCAATGAATACAAGCGGCGCCAGTCGGCCGTTGGTCCGAAAATAACGTCGCGTAACTTTGGTAAAGATCGACGTTATCCGATAACCAGTCATTATCGCTATGAAATTCAACGTCAACTGTAGACGGGAGCTGTGTGATGAAAAAAGTCGAAGCCATTATCAAGCCGTTTAAACTCGATGATGTGCGTGAAGCACTGTCGGAAGTCGGCATTGCAGGCATGACGGTTTCTGAGGTGAAAGGCTTCGGGCGTCAAAAAGGTCATACGGAATTGTATCGCGGTGCCGAATACATGGTGGACTTTCTGCCTAAGGTAAAACTCGAAGTGGTGGTTGCTGACAGTGATGTCGAACGGTGTATTGAAGCGATTATGGAAACCGCTCAAACGGGCAAAATCGGCGACGGTAAGATTTTTATTTCGGACGTAGAACGGGTCATTCGTATCCGTACCGGAGAAGAAAACGAACAAGCGGTGTGAGTAGCGTTTGTTAACGCCACTCACCCACGTTGGTGACTCTTAATCAATCAGTCGATTGTTTGGGTAGTTCGCTTTTAATACTGTTAGGGCATCCTGACGCAACTCATCCAGCCCCAATTGTTCATAACTTTCTACCATAATGGCCAGCGCGTTTTCGGCTTCCGGCATATCACCAAAATGCTCAACCACGTATCGGCCGCGGTTTGCTGCCGCTAGGTACGCTTGGCGCTCCATGTAATATTGAGCTACCGCCAGTTCTTTCTTGGCCAGCCGGCTTTTCAGTGCAATCATGCGTTGCTTGGCATCCGCAGCGTATTTACTGTCAGGAAATTTACGGATTAACTCAGCGAAATCCTTGAAGGCTTCTTTCGCCATCGTTGAGTCACGGTCCGAACGATCGATGCCGGCAATTTCATGAATGGCGTTGTATTCAGCACGCTGGTTAACCAAGCCGCGCATGTATAGGGCATAATCAACGTCTTTATGGTTGGGGTTCAAACTGATGAAACGGTCAATAGCCGCCAGCGCTTCATCGGTATTGTCGAGTTTGTAGTTGACGTAAATGAGATCCAATTGCACCTGGTGAGCAAACGGCCCAAACGGATAGCGCGAATTCAATGTGCTCAGCTGCTCTTGGGCGAGATTGAGGTTGCCCATTTCCAGTTGTTCCTGGGCCTGTTCGTACATCAACTCGATTTGCGAGTATTTTAAATCTTCACTTGAGTTGTCAGAATTGCTTGAGCAGCCCGCCAGGGACACACTCAACAGAGCCGACAGCAATAAAATACGACCTTTCATAAAACCTCAAAACGTTACATTACAGTGCATTTAACCGTGCAAAGGGTTACACTAGCATAGAATTTAATAGTTAGGCATTCTAACTCAGCATTAAGGGCTTTCACAGCAAAAACCAATTTATGAGCGAAACCATTCAACTAGAAGCCATTGTCCCGGAAGAACTCGCAGGGAAACGATTAGACCAGGCACTTGCAGAGTTGTTCCCGGATTATTCCCGTTCTCGTATGAAAACGTGGATCACTGCCGGGCAAGTGTCCGTTGATGCCGAAACGGTAACAAAACCGCGGGAAAAATTGGAACTCGGTGCACTGGTGGCAGTGGATGCGGAGCTGGAAGCAGAAGAACGTCATGAGGCGCAGCCGATCACGCTGGATATCGTCTATGAAGATGATGACATCATCGTTATTAATAAACCAGCGGGACTGGTGGTCCATCCCGGCGCAGGAGCTCCTGATAATACGTTGCTGAACGGGCTTTTGCATCATTACCCTAAGATCGATCAGGTCCCTCGCGCGGGCATTATTCACCGGCTGGATAAAGATACTACCGGCTTGATGGTGGTTGCTAAAACCGTACCGGCACAAACACAGCTGGTCGATATGATGCAAAAGCGTGAGATCCGCCGCGAATACGAAGCCATTTGTAATGGTGTAATGACTGCGGGTGGTATGGTCGATGAGCCTATCGGTCGGCACCCGACTAAGCGCACACACATGGCGGTCGTTGCCAGTGGTAAGCCGGCAGTCACTCATTATCGGGTGATGGAACGGTTACGTGCCCATACGCTGTTGCGACTGCGCCTGGAAACCGGGCGGACACACCAAATTCGTGTGCATATGGCACACATTCGTCATCCTTTGGTTGGCGACCTTACTTATGGTGGACGCCCGCGCCCGCCAAAACAGGCTTCCGATGATTTTTTGCAGACCTTACGAAACTTCAACCGGCAGGCGCTGCACGCTGCACAGTTGGCATTGCATCATCCGGTCAGCGGCGACTGGATGACCTTTGAAGCACCGCGGCCGGCAGATTTTGAAGCGCTGTTGGATGCGATGAGAGAAGATGCCAAAGCGCATTCTGCAACCTGATTGGGCGTTACCTGATAACGTCGGCGCCGCCTTTACCACTCGTCAATTCGGTAATGTTGCTGCGCACGTAAATGATGATCCCGCCGGAGTTGTGCTGCGCCGGCGGCGGTTAATACGGGAGCTAGCGATCGCAAGACCCGTTGCCTATTTAGCTCAGCAACACACCCGCATTGTTTCTACCTGGCCAGTCATTCAAACGCCTTCCGATGGCATCATCGCAGACCAGCCCGGCGCGGCTTGTGCGGTGTTAACGGCCGACTGTCTGCCATTGCTGTTATGCTCACGTGATGGTCAGCAGATTGCCGCAGTGCACGCTGGCTGGCGAGGCCTTGCCAGCGGTATTCTTAGTCGCGCCGTGGCACAGATGCCGACATCGCCGGCGCAGTTGATGTTATGGATTGGGCCAGCGATTTGCCAGAATTGCTTTCAGGTTGGTGACGATGTCCGTGATAGCTTCCTAACCGCATTGGGTGATGTTGCCGTTAACCGTCATTTTAGCGCCGATCAAGACCGTTGGCGCGCCGATCTGCCCGGACTCGCCGAACACCAGGCGCGTGTGCTGGGTATAGCATCAATAACCCAAAGCGGGCTGTGCACATCCTGCCGTTCCGATCAGTTTTACTCTTACCGTCGACACAAAGACTGCGGACGATTTGCGTCAATCATTTGGCGAAAATCGTAAGGCATTACTTGAATTTGCGTAAAAAGTACCCACATTTCTGGTAATGAAACAGATTTGAGGAAGTACCTATGCGACACGATAAATTCACCAGCAAATTTCAAATGGCGATAGCGGACGCGCAGTCGTTAGCGGTCGGCCGTGATCACCAGTTTATTGAACCCGTACACCTGATGCAGGCGATGTTGGATCAGGATGGTGGCGCAATACGCCCGTTATTTACCATGATCGGTGCCGACATTCCGCAATTCCGCTCTGGTTTGGCAAAGGCACTGGATACATTGCCCCAGGTCGAGGGTACCGGCGGCGATGTACAGATTTCGCAAAACACCGTACGACTGTTAAACCTCTGTGATAAATATGCGCAGAAACGCAATGACAGCTACATTTCTTCTGAGCTGTTTTTATTAGCAGCAACCGAAGATAAAGGCGCCCTTGGTGAGTTGATGAAAAAAGTCGGTATCACCAAAGAGAAGCTGGAAAAGGCGATTGATGATGTGCGTGCCGGTGAAAAAGTTGACGACCCGAATGCCGAAGATAAGCGACAGGCATTGGATAAGTACACCATTGATCTGACCGAGCGCGCGGAGCAGGGCAAACTGGATCCGGTCATTGGTCGTGACGAAGAAATCCGTCGCACCATTCAGGTGTTGCAACGTCGCACCAAGAATAACCCCGTTCTGATTGGTGAACCCGGGGTCGGTAAAACGGCGATTGTTGAGGGATTGGCGCAGCGTATTATTAATGGTGAGGTTCCCGAAGGTCTTAAACATAAGCGGGTGTTATCACTGGATCTGGGGGCTCTGCTGGCCGGGGCGAAATACCGCGGTGAGTTCGAAGAACGGTTAAAAGCGGTATTGACCGAACTGTCAAAAGAAGAAGGACGCATCATCCTCTTTATTGATGAGCTGCACACCATGGTCGGTGCGGGTAAAGCTGACGGTGCTATGGATGCCGGTAATATGTTAAAGCCGGCGCTGGCGCGCGGCGAGTTGCATTGTGTTGGTGCCACTACGCTGGATGAATATCGTCAATACATTGAGAAAGATGCGGCGTTGGAACGCCGTTTCCAGAAAGTGCTGGTGGACGAGCCCACGGTCGAGGATACCATCGCCATTCTGCGTGGCCTGAAGGAGCGCTACGAAATTCACCACTCGGTTGAAATTACCGATCCGGCTATTGTCGCGGCAGCGTCGTTGTCGCATCGTTACATCAGTGACCGCAAACTGCCGGATAAAGCGATTGATCTAATTGATGAGGCGGCATCAAGTATTCGTATGCAGATCGATTCCAAACCCGAAGAGCTGGACCGGTTGGAGCGCCGCATCATTCAGTTAAAACTGGAGCGTCAGGCGTTGCAGAAGGAAAAAGACGATGCGAGTAAGAAGCGGTTAGAAGCACTGCACGAAGAGCTTGACGATCAGGAACGCAAATACAAAGAATTGGAAGAAATCTGGAACTCGGAGAAAGCGGCGGTTCAAGGCACTCAACACATTAAATCGCAGCTAGAACAAGCACGCACTGATATGGACATTGCCCGTCGTGCCGGCGATCTCAATCGCATGTCGGAATTGCAATATGGGCGTATCCCTGAGCTTGAGCGTCAACTGGATCTTGCGCTACAGGCCGAAATGCAGGACATGAGTCTGTTGAAAAATCGCGTCAGTGATGAAGAGATTGCTGATGTGTTGTCGCGCTGGACGGGTATACCGGTCAGTAAAATGCTCGAAGGAGAGCGCGAGAAGCTGGTTAAGATGGAAGAGAATCTGCATAAACGTGTGGTCGGTCAAAATGAAGCCGTCGATGCCGTAGCCAATGCAATTCGTCGTTCACGAGCGGGCTTGGGCGATCCGAACCGTCCGATTGGGTCGTTTTTATTCCTTGGTCCGACTGGGGTTGGTAAGACCGAGTTATCCAAGGCACTAGCGAACTTTTTGTTTGACACCGATGACGCAATGGTACGCATCGATATGTCCGAGTTTATGGAAAAACATTCGGTATCACGTTTGGTCGGTGCGCCTCCGGGCTATGTTGGCTATGAAGAAGGCGGTTATTTAACCGAAGCCGTGCGACGTAAACCTTATTCGGTGATTCTTCTGGACGAAGTGGAAAAAGCGCACCCGGATGTTTTTAATATTCTGTTGCAGGTCCTGGACGATGGTCGCTTAACGGACGGGCAGGGTCGTACCGTTGATTTTAAAAACACGGTGATCATTATGACCTCGAACCTGGGATCGGATTTAATTCAGGAGCATGCTCATGAAAATAGCTATGAGCAGATGAAAGCGATGGTGATGAATGTGCTCAGCCAGCACTTCCGTCCGGAGTTCATCAACCGGGTTGATGACACGGTGGTATTCCACCCACTCGGACAGGCGGAGATTCGCTCGATTGCGCAGGCGCAACTGCAACTATTGTACAAGCGTCTGGAAGAACGTGATTATGCGATAGAACTGGATGATGCCGCGTTGGATCATCTGGCGAAAACCGGTTTTGATCCGGTCTTTGGTGCACGACCTTTAAAACGTGCGATTCAGCACGAGTTGGAGAATCCGTTGGCGCAGAAGATTCTGGCGGGTGAACTAACGCCGGGACAGACCATTCGAGTGTCAGTCGAGGATGAGAAACTCGTCATTCATTAATCGCTAAAGCCCACCTTGCGGTGGGCTTTTTGATTTCTGGCTGTTGAAAAGTTGGGTTTTCAAGGTTTGTAGCGACTGTGCTAGACTAAATCATTATTGAATTGACACACTAAGGAACGTCCAAGCATGGCAACAGACAGTAATAAACGCCGCGGCATTTACCTTTTACCGAACCTTTTTACAACAGCCGGGCTATTTTCTGGCTTTTACGCGATCGTGGCGTCAATGAATGAACGCTATATAGAAGCGGCCGTTGCGATTTTCATTGCCATGGTATTTGACGGAGTCGATGGCCGGGTCGCGCGCATGACCAATACCGAAAGTGACTTTGGTGCCGAGTACGACAGTATGGCCGACATTGTTTCTTTTGGTATGGCGCCGGCATTAGTGATGTATAACTACGCGTTAAGTGACCTCGGTAAGCTCGGCTGGCTCGCGGCGTTTATCTTTGTTGCTGGTGGTGCGTTAAGACTGGCGCGGTTTAACACCAATTTAGGAACAGCGGATAAGCGTTACTTCCAGGGGCTCGCCATTCCAAGTGCAGCCGCTGTCGTTTCAGGTTTAGTCTGGGTGGGTACCGAGTACGGTATTGATGGCAGCGATATGGGCAGCTTTGCGGCACTCGTTACTATTTGTGCGGGATTATTGATGGTTACCAACTTCCGCTACCATTCATTTAAGGATGTCGACTGGAAAGGAAAGGTATCCTTTGTTGTTATCCTGGTCGTTGTGTTGGCTTTCGTCATCGTAGCAACCCAGCCGTCATTGGTTTTATTTGGAATCTTCTTCCTTTATGCCTTGTCAGGCCCGGTGCTGACCATAAAGAATGTGAAGAAGCTAAAATTAGAACATGTGGTTGGTGACGAGGACAGTAATGACGCAGATTTTAAAGCTGAAGGGCAAAATGATGCCAAAGAGGCTAAAAAATCAACGGAAAAAAGCGATTCTGAACAATAACTGAGCAGTTGAAAACTTTTTCCCAAAAAGTGCTTGCAAGGCGAGCTAAGATCTCTATAATTCGCCGCCGTTGTCAGGGAGAAAGGCGCACGCGAGACGAGTAGCCGGCTTCCGACAACGGAAGAAAAAAGAGTTATCAAAAAGCAGAAAAAAGCGCTTGACGATAACGAAAAGGGATGTAAAATACGCGTCCCTGCTTCGGAAAGAAGCAACGCTCTTTAACAATATATCAAGCCAAGCAAACTGTGTGGGCACTTGCAAAAGTTAAGCAAAACGAACTATGTATTGCAACTTTTGAATGAGTGTTCAGCAAGGTTTCAAATTTGAAGCTAAGCAAAAACGCGTAATTCATTGAGTTGATTGAACTACTTTTAATTGAAGAGTTTGA
>NZ_PIPS01000004.1 GCF_003987185.1 Idiomarina aquatica
TCAAACTCTTCAATTAAAAGTAGTTCAATCAACTCAATGAATTACGCGTTTTTGCTTAGCTTCAAATTTGAAACCTTGCTGAACACTCATTCAAAAGTTGCAATACATAGTTCGTTTTGCTTAACTTCTGCAAGTGCCCACACAGTTTGCTTGGCTTGATATATTGTTAAAGAGCGTTTCTCAGCAGCGCTGCTGCGAGAGGTGCGTATTCTACACACCTGAAGTTTTCCGTCAACACTTTTTTGAAAAAAGATTTTTTAGAAAACTTCTGTTTTCGGCGGCTTCGTTGCCTGCCTCGAACGTGGAGCGCATTTTAGAGATTTATCTCGCACCGTCAAGGCCTTTTTTGCAATTTTAACTGGTTTTATTGCCGTTTGATTACTTCATCAGCAAATGTGATCAAAATTAACATCATTCGCTGTTTTATTGCTCGTTTACGCCACTCGCAGCGGCCTTTTATATACCTTACAATAGACTGATATTAATTCGCTTTATCACAGCAGGCAGGAATAATGACGCATAAAGCCATTGGCGAGCTCGACTATCAGCAACAACTAAATGCTAAGCGCGACAGCATGCGCCAACAGTACCGCAAAGTCGGGGTAACGGATTTTGAGGTGTTTCCATCCGCTCCCGTCCATTACCGTATGCGTGCCGAGTTTCGGCTTTGGCACGAAGGGGACGACCTCTACTACATTATGTTTAACCCAGAGACGCGTGAAAAAGTGCGTATGGATCAGTTCCTGCCGGGCAGTGAGCTCATTAATCGTTTGATGCAGGCCGTACGCGATTACGTCATCGATAAACCATTACTCCGGCGCAAACTGTTTCAAGTCGACTTCTTAACCACGACCACTCAACAGGCTATTGTCTCTGTTCTCTATCACCGTCCTCTCGATGACGAGTGGCAAGCAGCCGCGGCAGGATTACACCAACACTTACAAAGCTATGCCGATGTTGTTCATCTGATTGGCAGAGCACGAAAGCAGAAAGTGGTATTCGGTGAGGAGTCCGTTACCGAACGCGTTACTGTGAATGGCAGAGATTACCAATCGATTCAAACCGAAAACAGCTTTACCCAACCGAATGCCGGTATCAATCAGCAAATGATTGAGTGGGTAAGTCGGCATGCGGGTAACGCCCAACACGATTTATTAGAACTTTACTGCGGTAATGGCAACTTCACGTTGCCGTTAGCACAGCAATTTCGGCAGGTACTGGCAACCGAAATCAGCAAGAGTTCTGTGCACGCGGCACGCGAGGGTGCAAGGCTTAATGAGATCGATAATGTTACGGTGGTAAGAATGTCGGCGGAAGACTTTAGCCAGGCCATGCAGGGAAAACTTGCGTCCAAACGCGCTGCCGACGCACAACTTGAGCGGTTTAATTGCCAGACCGTCTTAGTAGATCCCCCGCGCGCAGGGCTTGATCAGTTGGCCTTAGAGCTAGTCGCCCAGTATTCACGGATCATATACATATCGTGCAATCCGGAGACGTTAATTGAAAACATCGAGGCGTTAGGTGAACAGTTTGAAGTAACCGCAGCAGCGATATTTGATCAGTTCCCGTACACTGACCATATTGAAGCTGGTGTCATTATAGAGAAGAAGAGCTAACTTCTGGCATCGCGCCGGTTGCGGCTGCGATGCGACTCTGCTTTCGCGAGCGTTGCAGGTTGCTCCAATGAGCGTAAATGATAAGACCTGCACCGAACAAAATAATGAAAGGTTCGCCGATATGGCCAAATACGTCCCGCTGGGAATAAATGACGGCTCCTGCCAGCAGTGGAATCAATAGGCGCCATTCACCATGTTGGCGAGCCCCTCCGACTAAAGACCACAAGCCAACCACAACGCTTAAACCCAGTATGGTGTTTTCCAACAGGTCTTCACCGATGAATGCCATACCGGTCAGTGCCAACAAAGGCAAAATAAGAGGCAATAACAGACAGTGGATCGCGCAAAGTGTGGTGATCCACATCCCCGCCCTGTCCAACTTTTTCTGTTTTGATAGTGTCATAACCGCCTCGCTTTACTTAATGCTGTTATATTATAACATACGCTTTCGACTGCCAAGAGGATCGGTTAAGTTTTTATCGAAGTGTTTGATCTGGCGCTAACAATTAGCAACAGAAAACGGCTGAACTTGAGCAATATGATCGGCACCGGTCGCAATCATCAACAACCGGTCAAAACCGAGGGCAACCCCAGCACACGTTGGCATGCCGTGTTCTAATGCCGCCAATAATCGTTCATCCGGTGCTTTCATCAATTTCGAATGCGCTTGCCTGAGCTCATTATCCTGAGCAAAGCGTTGTGCCTGCACGGCGGAATCGATCAACTCATCATACCCATTAGCCAGCTCAATCCCCTGGTAATAGATTTCGAAGCGGAGCGCGACTCGATCATCGGTTTCACTTAACCGAGCTAGTGCCGCCTGTGTCGCAGGAAAGTGAGTAATCGCAACCGGACGATCAGCGGGTAAGTTCGGTTCAACCCATAAATAAAACGCAAGTTGCAACATGGTATCGGTGTCTGTTTCCGCCTGCATCCAGCTTGCCGTGTCATCGCGTTGTTTTAACCGCTGATGTAACGCATCTCGACCAGCGGCCGTCAGTGGATCACACTGTGTGTGTTCAAGAAACGCCTGTTGGTAGGTGATGATATCAGTCGCAGGCGCATTAATGCAGTCGGTTAATAGCTCGGCCACTTCAGCGATCAAATCATTCATCGAGAAACCGATGCGATACCACTCCAGCATCATAAATTCAGGGTTATGGTGTCGGCCAATTTCGTCATCCCGAAAAACATGACTTAATTGGTAAATGCTGGTTTTATACTGAGCTAAGAGACGCTTCATAGCGTACTCTGGCGATGTTTGTAAGAACAGCTCGAGCGCCTGGCCGGTTGCATCGGCAGAGAGGGTTGTCACGAGGTTTTCCAAATGACAGTCGGTTACTCCCCGTTGACTCAGCGCTGGCGTGTCAACTTCGAGCACCTTTCTGTCATAAAAAAACTGGCGAACTCGGCGCATCAGCTCTGCACGCTGTTGCAGAACCTCAATTGATGCCTGAGATCGCCAGTCCATTATCCGCAACGCTTATTTCTGTACACGCGAAACGTATTCACCTGAACGGGTATCAACTTTTATCACTTCACCAATTTGCACGAACAGCGGAACACGGACCACCGCACCTGTGCTCAAGGTTGCAGGTTTACCACCAGTACCCGCCGTATCACCTTTCAAACCAGGATCGGTTTCGGTCACTTCCAGTTCCACGAAGTTCGGCGGCTGGACATTAATTGGGTTACCTTCCCACAGCGTCAAAGTACATACGTCCTGTTCAACCAGCCACTTTTCTGCCTCACCAACCGCTTTGGCATCTGCAGCAACTTGTTCAAAGGTCTCATTATTCATGAAATGCCAAAACTCGCCGTCGTTGTACAGATACGCCAGTTCCAGCTCAATAACGTCCGCGCCTTCAACCGACTCACCGGATTTGAAGGTCTTCTCAACCACTTTGCCGCTAATCAACTTACGGATTTTTACGCGGTTAAATGCCTGACCTTTACCAGGTTTCACCATTTCATTCTCGATAATGCTGCACGGCTCGCCGTCCTGCATGATCTTAAGACCACCTTTAAACTCGTTGGTACTATAATTTGCCATGATATCGTTCCTTTAATCGATAACTCTGTTGGCGGCAATAATAAAACAATCAAGGAAAATTTTCAGGTAAAATAATGACCCAGTCGATCAAATAATGGGGGAATTTTGAATCAAGCTCGACTTTTGACTCGTCCGGACTGGCGTATGGAGCTGCAGCGGGCTTTCACTCGCCCTGACGAACTGTTACGCGCGGTCGCGTTAGATCCTGCCGATTTTTCCGCCGACGTTAAAGCTCGGCAACTGTTTCCGTTGCGTGTTCCACGCCCGTTCGTACACTTAATGGAAGCCGGCAACCCCCACGACCCACTGCTGCGTCAAGTGCTTCCGCTGCGGCAGGAATTTCATGCGCCAGCAGGCTATAGCACTGACCCGCTGCATGAGCAGTCTGCTGATACCGCTAAAGACGAAGCTAAAGGGCTGCTGCATAAATATCGTTCTCGGGTTTTGATCATATTAAAGGGCGGCTGCGCGATTAACTGTCGTTACTGTTTTCGACGGCACTTCCCGTATGACGAGGTTCGTTTTGACCAGCATCAGTTAGAACAGACACTGGCTTACCTGTCTAACCACCCCGATGTCAACGAAGTCATCCTGAGCGGGGGCGATCCTTTGATGGCCAGCGACCACCAATTACAACGAATCATTGCAGCGCTAGCCGACATACCAACGCTGAAGCGAGTCCGGATTCACAGTCGTCTGCCGGTCGTTATTCCAGCACGTATCACTCAGGAACTGGTGGTCGCTTTAACCGCGACAAGATTAAAAGCATCGTTGGTGATTCATGCTAATCACGCGAACGAAATCTCGCCCTCACTGGGCGAATCGATGGCTGTACTCCGTCAGGCAGGCGTTCATTTGTTCAATCAGAGCGTCCTGTTAAAAGGCGTCAATGACACTCCGGACGCCTTGGTTAACCTGAGTGAACGTCTATTTGATATTGATGTGTTACCCTATTACCTGCACCAACTGGACAAGGTAATCGGTGCTGCGCACTTTGAAGTTACGGATACTAAAGCGCAATATTTATGGCAACAAATGAACATTCGTTTACCCGGCTTTTTGGTACCAAAACTTGTACGAGAGGTCGGTGGAGAACACAGTAAGACGCCCATCATGCCAGACGGCAACGTAACTAAGTTATCAGCTTTTGAATAAATGAAGGAATGTTATGAGCGAAGCAATGAATCAAGTCGAGCAAAAACTGCAGCAACATTTACAGGTTGTTTACCGCCAGACGGTGGACGCTGATGCCTATCTCGACGGACTGCGCCAGCAAGGTAAAGCGAAGTTTCAGGATGTTTTTGCTGAACAGAGTTGTTTCAAAACCAAAAGCAACCGGTTCCAGCCGTACCTTCAGGAAGTTACCGAGAACGTTGAGTTATGGCAACAACAGAAAAACGATGAAGAGCTGCTGCAAACAATCGTACAGCAGCTCCAGTTAATGACCGAGACGCTCGCCCGCCTTAAGCAGATTCGCCAGGCTGGTTAGTCTTTAGATGCTCAGAGAAGGTTTCATCAAACCAGCTTTTGAGCATTTTCTTCTCATAGTATAAGTCGTCGTTTTGCGAGCGTTTGGTTGCCATACTGCCAAAATCGAAACTCATGTCTTTTAATTTAACCTGATCTTCTTTTATGACAGCGCCATCTGCGCCATGCAACTGATAGTTAAAATGTAACACCGGGAAGTCGATCGAACGGACAACCCGGATGAAATTCGAGCCACCTTCGCCAAAAGTTGGCTCCAGACGTCCAGTCAAATCAATATCCGTTACCGTTACGTTTAGCACCTGATCTTTCGGTAGTTGCTGTGACAGCTCGTTAAAATACGCCGTTAATTCGTCCATTTGACGCTTTTGAAAACGTTCCTCAATACCACTGGCCGGCTCGAAGTCGGTATAATCTTCTACTTTTTCAAAACTTACTTTCGCTTCTCCCGCGATAGCTGTGGTCGACAGTAGTGCGAGCGCAGCGGTAGCGGCAATCATTGGAATTGTTCGCATAGTCACCTCCTGACTAAACTTGTTATCACTCCTAAGACAAAGAGATAGCATAAAAATTCCACAGCTCAAGGGAATTAACTGAAGATTTACGGTTGCCAATAAAAAAGGAGCCCGCAGGCTCCTTTTTAGAGATAAGGCCAGTAGGCCGGCATTACATCATGCCGCCCATACCACCCATACCGCCCATGTCGCCGCCCATAGCGCCGGCGTCATCGTCTTTTGGCAGGTCAGCAACCATTGCTTCGGTGGTGATCATCAGCGCACCAACAGAAGCAGCGAATTGCAGTGCTGAACGAGTTACTTTGGTTGGATCCAAGATACCCATTTCCAGCATGTCGCCATAAGTGTCGTTACCCGCGTTGTAACCGAAGTTGCCTTCGCCGTCACGAACGTTGTTAGCGACCACAGAAGCTTCTGCACCAGCGTTAGTCGCGATTTGACGCAGAGGCGCTTCCATCGCGCGCAGTGCCAAACGGATACCAACGTTCTGCTCTTCGTTGTCGCCACGCAGGTCAGCCAGTTTGCTGGCCGCACGTACCAGTGCGACACCGCCACCTGGGACTACGCCTTCTTCAACCGCAGCACGGGTAGCGTGCAGTGCATCTTCAACGCGAGCTTTCTTCTCTTTCATCTCAACTTCGGTAGCAGCACCAACTTTGATGACCGCAACACCGCCAGCCAGTTTCGCCAGACGTTCTTGCAGCTTCTCACGGTCATAATCAGACGTGGTTTCTTCCATTTGCTGCTTGATTTGCGTTACGCGGCCTTCAATCGCTGCATCGTCGCCGTTACCGTCAACCACGGTGGTGTTATCTTTAGTGATAACAACGCGCTTCGCCGTACCCAGGTCTTCCAACTGAGTTTTTTCCAGCTCCATACCGATTTCTTCAGAAACAACGGTACCGCCAGTCAATACAGCAATGTCCTGCAACATGGCTTTACGACGGTCGCCGAAGCCAGGCGCTTTAACCGCAGCAACTTTAACAATGCCACGCATGTTGTTTACCACTAAGGTTGCTAACGCTTCGCCTTCAACATCTTCAGCGATGATCAGCAAAGGCTTACCGGCTTTTGAAACGCCTTCTAATACCGGCAACAACTCACGGATATTAGAGATTTTCTTGTCAACCAACAGGATGAACGGGTTATCCAATTCAACCGAACCGCTCTCCTGGTTGTTAATGAAGTAAGGAGACAGGTAACCACGGTCGAACTGCATACCTTCAACAACGTCCAGTTCGTCAGTCAGTGCCTGACCTTCTTCAACAGTGATAACGCCTTCCTGACCCACTTTATCCATCGCTTCAGCAATGATTTGACCGATGGTTTCATCGGAGTTAGCAGAAATAGTACCTACTTGAGCGATAGCTTTGCTGTCGGCACATGGCTGAGAAATTTTCTTCAGTTCTGCAACCGCGGCGATGACGGCTTTGTCGATACCACGTTTCAGGTCCATCGGGTTCATGCCTGCCGCAACGGCTTTCAGGCCTTCATTGACGATGGCTTGTGCCAACACGGTAGCAGTAGTCGTACCGTCACCGGCTTCGTCGTTTGCTTTAGACGCAACTTCTTTCACCATTTGTGCGCCCATATTTTCGAACTTGTCTTCCAGTTCGATCTCTTTTGCAACAGAAACACCATCTTTAGTGATGTTCGGAGCGCCAAACGACTTGTCCAAAACAACATTGCGGCCTTTCGGACCTAATGTAACTTTTACTGCGTCAGCCAGAACGTTGACGCCTTTCAGCATTTTTTGACGCGCTGTGTTACCAAACTTAACTTCTTTAGCTGCCATTTTTGCTTTCCTCTTAAATACGGTTTAACGATTGTGCGTGTAACTTGCTACGACCCAAGACAGCGGCTTACTCTTCTACCGCCAGAATGTCGCTTTCGCTCATGATTAAGTACTCTTCACCGTCGATTTTTTCAGTTTTCACACCGTAACCTTCGTTGAACAGTACTTTGTCGCCGACTTTTACGTCCAGCGCGCGCACTTCACCGTTATCCAGAATGCGGCCATTGCCTACTGCAACAACTTCACCGCGAGTAGACTTTTCTGCCGCCGAACCGGTCAATACAATACCGCCCGCCGATTTTGCTTCGACTTCGATGCGTTTAATAATGACTCGATCGTGTAAAGGACGAAGTTTCATCGTTGATAACTCCTCAACCTGTTATGTTTGTGGTTAATACCCCTTCGGGGCGTTTAAAAATGAATGTGCACTATAGATGGGGTAAGAAATTGCGTTATCAAGGTCTTGATGAAAATTTTTATAAAAAATTTGTGCCTGAGCACGAACCCCTTCTGTAACTGTGTTATTTTGACGGCGTGCGTTTTTGGCTATTGACCGGACTTGAGTAGAGGTAAACCATGTCACATGCAACCCGAATGCTATTTTGCACATGTGCCGATAATGATGAAGCCGGCCGCTTGGCTCATCTGCTGGTTGAGCAGCGTGTTGCGGCCTGCGTGAACATTGTGCCGCACGTTCGTTCGGTTTACGAATGGCAGGGAAAAATCGAAGACGATAGCGAAGTCCTGCTGATCATCAAAACCTCGAAACTAAAACTTGAGGCGTTAAAAGAAGCGATTCAGACACATCACTCCTATGAGTCTCCTGAACTCATAAGCTTTGAAATTGACGATGGTTTACCGGCGTATTTGGATTGGGTTGAGGCACAGACAAAATGAAGAAGTGGTTTTGGGTATTCGGAATTTGGCTCGTTTTAGGAGTCTGCTCTGCCGCACAGGCACAATCGGAGTTTTCACAGTCCAATAACCCGTTCCAGTCGGAGCCCGAATTTTTGCCCGTTGAAGAGGCTTTTTCACCAGAACTGCGTGAAGATAAGGGTGAGCTTACCGTAAGTTTCAACGTTCAACCCGGCTACTACTTGTATAAGCATCAATTCAAAGTAAAGCCAGCGGATGCGTTAGCTCAGCCCATTAATTTCCCGCCCTCGGAATCTCATGTCGATGAGTTTTTCGGCGAAAGTCAGATCTTTCGTGATTACCTTGAATTCCAGGTACAGCTGTCGTCAGACTACCAAGGCAGTAGGGTTGAACTACAATATCAGGGCTGTGCTGACGCCGGTTTATGTTATCCACCGACCACAATCACTCTGGCCGGGGCGGACCAACAACGTTCTGCAGCGGCACCGGCTGCCGCACCTGCAACCTCGTCTGGACCAGGCTTGTTTGGCCTTGAACAACAGTCGTTATTGCTATCGCTGGCATTGTTTTTCGCGCTCGGTATTGGTTTGGCCTTCACCCCTTGTGTGTTCCCGATGTATCCGATTTTGTCATCGGTGGTGATCGGCGACAAGCCGCGCACCTTCAAAAACGCATTATGGCTTTCTTTTATTTACGTACAGGGCATGGCGATCACTTACTCATTATTGGGGTTACTGGTTGCGATGGCCGGAATGCAGTATCAAGCCTACTTTCAACATCCCGCCGTGTTGATCGTTTTGAGCGTTGCGTTTGGTATCTTTGCACTTAGCATGCTGGGCTTATTTACCCTGCAGTTACCAAGTTCATGGCAGAGTAAATTACAGCAAATCAGTGGTCAGCAGCGCGGTGGTAACGTCGCCGGTGTCTTTGTCATCGGCATGATTTCCGGTCTGGTTGCCTCACCCTGCACAACGGCCCCATTATCCGGTGCGCTGCTCTATATTGCGCAGTCCGGCGATGTCATGTCCGGCGCTGCAATCTTATACGCACTGAGCCTGGGCATGGGCGTCCCACTGATGATCTTCGGGGTATCCGGCGGTAAGTTATTACCCAAAGCCGGTGCCTGGATGACCGCCATCAAGCACGCCTTTGGTTGGTTACTACTGGCGGTGGTGGTGGTGCTGATAGAGCGACTGCTGTCCACACAACAAGCATTCTGGTTATGGATTGGTTATTTTGTCGCACTCGCCGTTTTTATGGGTCAGCATTTACAAACCCTGACTCATCGCGGCGCCCAAACCATACTGTTTGTGGTTTTGGTCAGTGGCACCGTCGGCGGTATTTTCTGGCAGGTTGATAAACTCGAGCGCGCTGAACAGTCTCACGCCTTATTCACCGCCGTTAACTCATTAGGCGATATTGAACAGCAGCTTGCCAAGGCAACGGAAAATGGTCAGTGGGTGATGCTGGATCTCTATGCGGACTGGTGTGTCGCCTGTAAGGAGTTTGAACAATACACGTTCAGCAACGCCGAAGTACAAGCTGAGCTCAGCTCGATGCGACTACTCCAAGCCGACGTCACCAAAAACGACGCCGTCGATCAGCAAATCCTGACGCACTATCAGGTTATGGGTCTACCCACGGTGCTGTTCTTTAATCCACAGGGAACTGAGTTAACCGGTTGGCGTGTCACAGGCTTTCAGGACGCCGAGCGATTTTTAGAGCACCTCGAAGCCATGAAAGCCGATTAATAATCGGGAACTTGCGGCTAAAAGCGGTGATAAGACCAGTATTTTACTGCAATCACCGCTCAGTGTTCTATAATGCGGAACATAGAAACTTTTTTTGTTTTGAATAGTCGACATGTTAACCATAGACTATTAAGTCGACACGTTCGCAACATTTGGCAGCAAAATGAACCCAAAAACGTCTCAAAAAGCTAATATCCTGGTGCTTAACGGACCCAACTTAAATTTGCTGGGCACACGTGAGCCGGGCATTTATGGTGCCGAAACGCTGAGTGACATTCAGCAGCAACTGGAATTACTCGCACAACAGCACTCGCTGACCCTCAGTTGCTTTCAGTCCAACAATGAAGCCGAACTGATAGACGCCGTTCATGCTGCGCGTGGCACTGTTGATTACATTATTATTAATGCGGCAGCCTACTCGCATACCAGTATTGCGTTGCGCGACGCCCTGACGGCGGTTGCCATCCCCTTTTATGAAGTACATATCTCTAATATTTACCGACGCGAAAGCTTTCGTCACCATTCGTATTTAGCCGATGCCGCAGAAGCCACGTTAAGTGGTTTTGGCAGCTACGGTTATTCGTTGGCGTTACTCGCGATCATCAAACAATTACAATCCTAATTGAGGCAAACGGTTATCATGGATATTCGTAAAATTAAAAAACTGATCGAACTTGTAGAAGAATCCGGTATCGCAGAGCTTGAAATCACTGAGGGCGAAGAGTCGGTGCGCATCAACCGCTACAGCGCACAACCTGCACCTATGCAATATGCGGCACCACAACCAGCACCCGCAGCAGCTCCTGCGGCGGCACCGGCAAACCAGGACGCTGCAGCAGCTCCGGCAACGGAAGAACCAAGCGGTCATATCGTGCGCTCACCCATGGTTGGCACCTTCTACGAAGCTCCTTCTCCTGACGCCAGCCCGTTTGTCACTGTAGGTTCAAAAGTGAATGTCGGCGACACACTGTGTATCGTTGAAGCAATGAAAATGATGAACCAAATCGAAGCCGATAAAAGCGGCGTTGTTAAGCAGATTCTGGTCGAGAACGAAGAGCCGGTTGAGTTTGACCAGCCTCTGTTCGTCATCGAATAAGCCAAGCAACATTAACCGCTAAACAACGACCAACGTTCAGGAATTTATCATGTTAGATAAAGTGGTTATCGCCAACCGTGGCGAAATTGCCTTACGAATCTTGCGGGCGTGTAAGGAGCTAGGGATTAAAACCGTAGCCGTGCACTCGACCGTAGACAGAAATTTAAAGCACGTACTGCTGGCTGACGAGTCCATATGCATCGGTAAAGCACCGGCATCGGAAAGTTATTTGAACATTCCACGCATTATCAGTGCCGCCGAAATCACCGATGCGGCAGCCATCCACCCAGGTTACGGTTTCCTTGCAGAGAACGCGGACTTTGCCGAGCAAGTTGAGAAATCCGGTTTCGTTTTTGTCGGACCGACCGCTGACGTCATTCGCTTGATGGGTGACAAAGTATCCGCCATTAAAGCCATGAAAAAGGCCGGTGTTCCTTGTGTACCTGGCTCAGACGGTCCTCTCGATGACGACGACGAGCGCAATATTAAGTTGGCCAAACGCATTGGTTATCCGATTATTATCAAAGCGGCCGGCGGCGGTGGTGGCCGTGGTATGCGTGTTGTGCGTCAGGAAAGTGAACTGTTGAGCGCGATCACCATGACCCAGAACGAGGCGCGGGCAGCGTTCGGTAACCCTGTGGTTTATATGGAGAAGTTCCTGGAAAACCCTCGTCACGTCGAAGTTCAGGTGTTAGCCGACGGCCAGGGCAACGCGATTCACTTGGGCGAACGTGACTGTTCTATGCAACGTAAGCACCAAAAAGTCGTGGAGGAAGCTCCAGCACCAGGTATCACGCCGGAAATGCGTAAATTTATTGGTGAACGCTGCGCGAAAGCCTGTATTGAAATTGGCTACCGGGGTGCCGGTACCTTCGAATTCCTGTATGAAAACGGCGAGTTCTACTTTATCGAAATGAATACCCGAATTCAGGTAGAGCACCCGGTCACTGAGATGGTGACAGGTATCGATCTGATCAAAGAACAACTGCGCATCGCAGCCGGCCGTCAGTTGTCGATTAATCAGGAAGATGTGGTGATTCGTGGTCACGCGATTGAGTGCCGTATCAATGCTGAGGATCCCGATACGTTCATTCCTTCACCGGGCCAAATCACTCGCTTCCACTCGCCAGGTGGATTTGGTGTACGCTGGGACTCTCACGTTTATGCCGACTACACCGTGCCGCCTAACTACGATTCAATGATCGGTAAGCTGATCACATACGGAGAAAACCGTGATATCGCTATCGCTCGTATGCGTAACGCACTGAGCGAACTTATCATTGAAAACATTAAAACCAACGTGCCGTTACAGAAAGACATCATGGCCGATGAAAACTTCCAGCATGGTGGTACCAACATCCACTATCTTGAGAAAAAACTCGGTCTTGGAGGGCATTAGGCCGGTGCCTTGGATCCAACTTACCCTATCAAGTACTGAAGAGCATGCCCCGCAGGTCGGGGACATGCTCATGGCTAATGGTGCTCAGGCCGTCACGTATCGCGATGCGGCGGATAATCCCATTTTCGAACCGCCGCTTGGCAAAGTGTTATTGTGGAAGCACAGTCTGGTTACCGGGCTGTTCGACGCCGCCGTCGATATGAAACCGGTTATCGCCAACCTCGAAAAGGCGAAAGTGCTACCCTCACCGCTACAATACAAACTCGACGGTCTGGAAGACAAAGACTGGGAACGAGAATGGATGGACAAGTTTCACCCGATTCAGTTTGGTGAAAGGCTTTGGATTTGCCCCAGTTGGCGAGAGGTTCCTGAGCCGAGTGCCGTCAATATTTTGCTCGATCCCGGCATGGCTTTTGGTACCGGTACGCACCCCACTACGGCCATGTGCTTACGTTGGCTCGATGGAAACCCGCCAACGAACGCAAGTGTGGTCGATTTCGGGTGTGGCTCAGGCATTTTGGGCATCGCTGCGTTGATGCTTGGCGCCAAGCACGCGATTGGCATTGATATTGACCGTCAGGCACTGATCGCAACCGTTGAAAATGCGGAACGTAATGGCGTCGCTGATGCGTTTGATGTGTACCTACCGTCTGAACAACCGACCGCGAAAGCGGAGCTGGTGCTGGCAAACGTGCTGGCAGGGCCTCTGCGCGAGCTTGCTGCAGTCATCCTTGACTATGTAGCACCAAAGGGTCGCTTAGTGATGTCAGGCATCTTAGAACGCCAGGCTGACGATGTTATGGCGGCGTATCAGCATGCCATTGACTTTGACCCTGTGGTTGTCGATGGCGATTGGGTGATGTTATCGGGAGTACGCTCTCGCTAGGCGTTATGGCTTAGCCATCCTCTATTTTTGTCAATAGTAAAAACTTAAAAAAAGGCTAAATTTGCATACTTTTTAGCCTTTTCTTTAGGCGTTAAATTCCATAAAATTCTTCACCCTTTTCGCTGCGTAGTTTTTGACCGATGCGGATTGGCCAATACCAATTAATCAACAATGTGATCCTTGCTCCGATGGCCGGTGTGACTGACCAGCCGTTCCGGCAGTTATGCCATGAACTGGGGGCTGGAATGACCGTTTCGGAAATGCTTTCCAGCAATCCGAAGGTTTGGCATACCGACAAATCGCGGCAACGCATGGATCATTCTGGTGAGCTAGGTATTCGAGCTGTTCAAATAGCGGGTTCTGAGCCGCATTTGATGGCCGAAGCTGCGCGCGTGAATGTCGCGATGGGCGCCCAAATTATTGATATCAATATGGGCTGTCCGGCGAAAAAAGTGAATAAAAAACTGGCAGGGTCTGCGTTAATGCAACATCCAGCGTTGGTTGAGAAGATTCTCACCGCGGTGGTCGAGGCAGTTGATGTTCCGGTGACCTTAAAAACCCGTACAGGGTGGGATCCAGAGCATAAGAACGGCATCGAAATCGCACAAATCGCAGAACGTTGTGGTATTCAGTCACTTGCCATACATGGTCGCACACGCGCCTGTATGTACAAAGGGAACGCTGAATACGACACCATCCGGGCGATAAAACAAGCGGTTTCCATTCCGGTTGTTGCAAACGGAGATATTACCTGTCCGGAACAAGCAAAATCGGTATTAGATAATACCGGAGCAGATGCCATTATGATTGGTCGCGGAGCCCAGGGAAACCCGTGGTTATTCCGTGAAATTGATCATTACCTCCGACACGGAGAGCACCATCCAAAGCCATCAAACGATGAGGTGGCTGAGACAGTGCTCAAACATGTCAAACGATTGCACCAGTTTTACGGTGATTATCAAGGGGTCCGTATTGCCCGTAAGCATGTGGGATGGTATCTGAATGAACGCCCTGGCGGTCGCGAAATGCGCCAACAGTTTAACCAAATCGAGCAGCCTAACGAGCAGCTCGATACGCTAGAACATTATTTTGTCACTGTAGAGAAGAGATAAGCGCACTATGTTTGATCAAAATCCTAACCGTGAGAACACATCACCTTTAACTACCATTGGTAATAACTCACAGCCGAAGCCTTTACGCGATTCGGTAAAGCAAGCGCTCAACAGCTTTTTACGTCAACTTGACGGTCAAGACCCTGAAGAATTGTATGAGCTGGTGCTGTCTGAGGTAGAAGCTCCGTTGCTGGAAGAAGTGATGACTTACACTCGCGGCAATCAAACCCGCGCCGCTACTATGCTAGGCATTAACCGTGGTACGCTTCGCAAAAAGCTGAAGAAATACGGAATGAACTGATCCCTGTGATTAAGAGCGCCTTTTGGCGCTCTTTTTTTTATAATGTTTTTAATATTACGACAGAAAGTTAAGGTTAAGTGATGCAAAGCCAACCGATTCAACGCGCTCTCATAAGTGTTTCTGACAAAACTGGTATCGTCGAATTCGCGACGCAACTGGCGGCAAAAGGCGTAGAAATCCTCTCAACCGGAGGTACTGCTAAACTTCTTCGTGACGCCAACATCGATGTTAAAGATGTATCAGAACACACTGGCCAGGTAGAAATCATGGGGGGGCGTGTCAAAACACTGCACCCAAAAATTCACGGCGGTATCTTAGGGCGTCGTGACGTCGACCAGGATGTCATGAAAGAGCAGGGAATCGCTGCCATCGATTTGGTTGTGGTTAATTTGTATCCCTTTAAAAAAACCGTCGCTGCGCCTGACTGCACCTTAGCGGATGCCATTGAAAACATTGATATCGGTGGCCCAACCATGGTTCGCGCAGCGGCTAAAAACCATAAAGACGTCACCATCGTGGTTAACAGCGATGACTATCAACGCGTACTCGACGAAATGTCAGAGAACGCCAACGCGGTATCGGCGGAAACACGCTTCAAGCTGGCCGTTGCCGCGTTTGAGCACACCGCTCAATACGATGGCATGATCGCCAATTACCTAGGTGGTAAGTTAAGCGGTGAAGCTGATTTCCCCAACACTTATAATATGCAGTTTCAACACAAACAAAGCCTTCGTTATGGTGAGAACAGCCACCAAAAAGCAGCTTTTTACACCGAAGCGGAGAGTCCATCGGGTACGGTTTCCAGCGCCAAGCAATTGCAGGGTAAAGCGTTATCCTTTAATAACATCGCCGATACCGATGCCGCACTGGAATGCGTGAAAAGCTTTACGCAGCCGGCCTGTGTCATCGTTAAACACGCCAACCCATGCGGTGTAGCCATTGGCGAAAGCATTGCCGATGCCTATCAACGCGCATTTATGACCGACCCGACTTCGGCTTTTGGCGGTATTATCGCCTTCAACCGAGAACTTGATGCAGCCACCGCAAAAGCCATCATCGATAAACAATTTGTCGAAGTGATCATCGCGCCTAAAGTGACCGACGAAGCCGTTCGTATCGTTGCCGAGAAGAAAAACGTGCGCTTACTGGAGTGTGGGCAGTGGCAACCAACTGACGCTCAGTGGGACTTTAAGCGGGTTAACGGTGGCTTATTGGTACAACAAGCCGATCTCGAAGACTTTAACCCGGACGAACTAAAAGTCGTCAGTAAGGTACAGCCGACCGAGACACAGCTGGCGGATCTTAAGTTCTGCTGGAAAGTCGCCAAGTTCGTCAAATCAAATGCGATTGTGTATGCCAAAGACGGCATGACCATCGGCGTTGGTGCCGGTCAGATGAGCCGTGTCTACAGTGCCAAGATTGCCGGCATCAAAGCCGCTGATGAAGGCTTACAAGTCGAAGGCTCCGTGATGGCTTCGGATGCGTTCTTCCCGTTCAGGGACGGTATTGATGCCGCCGCCGCAGCGGGTATCAAAGCCATCATCCAACCCGGTGGCTCAATTCGGGATGAAGAAATCATTGCCGCCGCGGATGAACATGGTATCGCGATGGTCTTTACCGGAATGCGCCATTTCCGTCATTAATGCGTAGTGATAAGTGATGTTATTTGCCGCCCCGAACATTCGGGGCTAATCTTACCAACACTTATAACAACTAAAGAGGCAGTTATATGAAATATTCTGCAATCGCATTAACCATGACGTCATTGCTCGCTTTATCAGCCTGTGACTCGGCGCCACAATCTGCGGCGCCCGCCAGTACCGAACAGGGCGCCGCCATGACCATTGAACAGGCGGTCAGCCACAGTGACCGTACGCCGGCATTCGTTCAACGAGACGCTTTCCGGCATCCCGCTGAGACGCTCGCATTTTTTGAACTGGAACCCTCCATGACTGTGGTAGAAATTTGGCCCGGCGGTGGTTACTACAGTGAAATCCTGGCTCCTTACCTAGCCGAGGAAGGTACATTTTATGCGGCTCACTTCCCTGAAGAGAGCGACAGCAACTACTATCAGCGTTCACTCAGCAAGTTTAAAGAACGCCTTGCCAGCGAAGCGGTGTTTGGTAATGTGCAATTAACCCAGTTTTCACCGGTGACTCAGCTGAGCTCGGATATCGCACCGCCAAACAGTGCCGACCGTGTATTAACCTTCCGTAACCTGCACAATTGGTACATGAATGGTGGCGAAGAAGCGGTATTAAATGCCTTCCGTCAATTCCATCAGGCTCTGGTACCAGATGGCATGCTTGGTGTGGTTGACCATCGCTTACCGGAGTCAGCCGACGATGAGGCCATGGCAAACAGTGGTTACATCAAAGAGAGCTGGGTGATTGAACTGGCGCAACAGGCGGGCTTTGAGCTGGTCGAGCGCAGTGAAATTAACGCCAATCCGAAAGATACGGCAGACCACCCCAATGGGGTTTGGAACTTACCACCGACACTGAATGTGGAGGAAGGTGATGACGCAGAAATTTATAAGGCGATTGGTGAGAGTGATCGCTTCACATTAAAATTCAGAAAACCGATAGAATAAGGATACCCATGAAAGTTTTGGTTGTCGGCGGTGGTGGCCGCGAGCACGCCCTGGCGTGGAAAGCGGCGCAGTCGCCAAAAGTGGATGAAGTCTTTGTTGCTCCCGGCAATGCAGGTACCGCAACAGAGCAAGGCTTGCAAAATATTGACATTAACGCAGAAGATGTCGATGGGTTACTGGCATTTGCACAACAGCAGGCGGTTGATCTGACCATCGTCGGTCCTGAGGCGCCGCTTGTCGCCGGTATTGTTGATCGCTTTACCGAAGCGGGCCTTGCGATTTTCGGGCCGACTGCAGCAGCGGCTCAGCTTGAAGGCTCAAAAGCGTTCAGTAAAGACTTCCTGCAGCGTCATAACATTCCAACCGCCGCCTACCAGAACTTTACCGACCGTGATGCTGCTAAGGCTTATGTTCGTCAACAACCGTTACCGATCGTCATTAAAGCCGACGGTTTGGCTGCGGGTAAAGGCGTCATCATAGCCGAAACGCTTGAACAAGCCGATTCCGCCATTGACGATATGTTGGCCGGTAACCGTTTCGGCGAAGCCGGTCACCGTGTGGTTATTGAAGAATTTCTACAGGGTGAAGAAGCATCGTTTATTGTCATGGTTGACGGTAAAGACGCCGTTGCTTTTGCCTCCAGTCAAGATCACAAAGCACGTGACAACGGCGACAAGGGTCCCAACACAGGTGGTATGGGCGCTTACTCTCCTGCCCCTGTCGTTACCCCGACGGTACACGATTGGGTGATGCAACACGTGATTAAGCCAACCGTTGATGGTATGGCAGCGGAAGGTCATCCCTATACTGGCTTTCTGTACGCTGGCTTGATGATTGCCGAAGATGGCAGTGCCAAAGTGCTTGAATACAACTGCCGTTTCGGAGACCCGGAAACTCAGCCAATCATGATGCGCCTGCAGTCCGACCTGGTTGAACTGTGTCAACTGGCGATTAACGGTGAGCTTAAGCAAACACCAGTTGCGTTTGATAACCGCGCCGCGGTTGGTGTGGTCATGGCCGCAGGAGGCTATCCAGAGAGCTACAACAAAGGCGATGTGATAACCGGTATTCCGGCCGCTACCGAAGACAGCAAAGTATTCCATGCCGGCACGGCCATCAAAGACGGTCAGGTCGTTACCAGCGGCGGACGTGTTTTATGTTGTACCGCACTTGGTGATAACGTAACCCAGGCGCAACAGCGTGCTTATCAACTGGTGCAACAGATCCAGTGGGATAACGTCTACTTCCGCACCGACATTGCCCATCGTGCCATTGCCCGCGAACAATAATCAACACCTCCGGCACAGCCTTTGCTGCTGTGCCGGCCTCGCCTTTACCTTTAGCTGTAACAGCTCTGTCACAGAAATTAAGTAAACTGCCCTCTGCCATTAAATTAACAAACCGCCTGAGGGTTATGAATTCTGCGCGCGAACTGCTCAAACTTATTGAATCCAAACAGCTGTTTCCGCTGTTCCAGCCAATAATCGATACCGCAGAAGAACACATTATTGGTTATGAAGCACTGATTCGTGGTCCGCAGGGTCATCCCCTCGAATTTCCTGATGCGCTGTTCAGTGCCGCGCAACAGCATGATTTACTGTCAGAGCTGGAGCTGGCCTGCCGCGAAGCCGCAATAAGGGAATTCTTACTGTTAGATACCGACGCGCGCTTATTTCTGAACGTAAATCCTAATGTCTTACAGGATAGTGATCATCCTCACGGTACCACGCTGAGGCTCTCCCAGCAGCTGGGGATTGACCCTCGCCGTATTGTCATTGAATTATCTGAACGCTACCCAATACAGCAGCCTGAGCTGCTAAAGGAGGCGGTACTCCATTACCAACAATTAGGTTTTTTAGTCGCCATTGACGACTTAGGCGCGGGCTATTCGGGCCTTAAACTGTGGTCGGAAATTAAACCTGATTTTGTCAAAATCGACCGCTACTTCATCAGTGACTTAAACAACCAGCCGACCAAGCGTGAATTTGTACAGTCGATTACCTCTTTAGCCCGCAAGGTAAATGCGAAAGTCATTGCTGAAGGTATTGAAACCATCGAAGAGTTTCACCAACTGCACCACCTTAATCTTTTCCTTTGTCAGGGTTTTTTGTTTGCCAGACCCACCAAAAATCCACCACAAACATTGCCCGTTGAGCACTTATTGCCGCAAGCCCGTAACACCATTGCGCCCAACCCGGATACCATTGCCAGCGTTACTCGCGATGCCATTACGTTATCGCCTTTTGACAAAGCCCATAATGCGTTGGAGTTGTTCAGTAACCGTAGGACCTTGTGTTCAATTCCGATCGTTGACAATGGCAAAGCGGTCGGCATGTTACGTCGGGAGTCATTAATGGAGCTGTTTTCAGGCTCCTATGGGCGGGCGCTTTATGCGAACAAGGAGGTTTCAAGGGTGATGGACAGCAACCCGGTTGTCGTTGACTGTAACACCCCCATTGATACCGTATCGACCATTATCACCGATGACGATGACGTCGATATATTCCGCGAGTTTATCGTTACTCAAAAGCAACAGTTTTTAGGCGTTGCATCCGTTCGGGATCTGTTAAAGCGCATTACTGAACTGCGCATACAGAACGCGCGTTACGCTAATCCACTGACGTTACTGCCGGGTAACGTTCCCATTCATCAGCACCTGGATGAACTGCTGGCCGCTCGCCAATCGTTTGCCATCGCTTACTTTGATATTAATCACTTTAAGCCTTTCAACGACAATTATGGCTATGCCAAAGGTGACGAAGTCATTCGTCAACTCGGCCAACTACTGGTTCAGTATGCGGACAGCCCGTATACCTTTATTGGCCATATCGGGGGTGATGATTTTGTGGTGATTTTCCGTAAAACAGAGGTCGCCGAAGTCATATGCAAACAGGTCATCGACGCCTTTGAACAACACATTACGACCTTTTATTCAACGCAGGATAAGCAACGAGGGTATGTGTTGGCGACCGGCCGTAACGGTCAACAGCAGAGTTTTCCGCTAACGTCATTGGCGGTTGGGTTGGTGATTGTCAGTGCTGACACGATTCAATCGCATCATCAGGTAGCGGCTCTGGCCAGCGAGGCCAAAAAGCAGGCAAAACAGGAAAGCGGCAGTTACTGTTACGTTGACTGCCGCTGACCTCAATTAATCTTCAACGATCAAATCGTCTTCACTGTCCTCAGCGGAACCCGAACCAAAACTCTCATCGGCAAACTTACCCCGGCCATACATGCTGGCCACTTTGGGGCGATGAATGCGCGCCTGATATTTGGCCCACGCTTTTTCAACCAATGTCTGTGGCGCCTGTTCACCGCGAGCCGAAGCCAATAAAGCCTCATCCTCTTGGTTCTGAGGCTGGTAATCACCGTTCAGTAATGCCGTAATCAGACAGCCGTATTGGGTCAAAGCATCACTTTCGCGAATAGAGAAATCACCGGAGCGAGAAAAGCCGTAAGGATAATTACGAAAGTCATTAAATGATCTCTTTAACAGAGACTCACGAGTCATAGTGGTCATGGCAAGCCCTTCCTACAGACTAAAACCGAACAAAAAGTCTGTCGCTCAGAAACGACAAAGACGATATAGAGCGATATTCAGACTTTGTCAATTAAAATATGTGAAGGACCTAAAAAAAAGCCGCCATCAGGCTCTTACCACTGAGTAGCAGTGACACCAACATGATAACGCCAGCCAATAGATTCTGCCGGGTATTGTTGCGGTAACTGCCCAAATGTGGCTTATTGCATAACCACCAGATGAAGCCGGCCATTACTGGCAGCAAAATGCCGTTAGCTACCTGCGCCAGCCAAATCACGCTGACAGGCTTGATGCCTGCGCTACTGATAACAATCCCGATCAGTAAGATAATACTCCAGGTGGCCCGGAACGAACGGCTTTTTAAGTGACCTGACCAACCCATAATACCGCTGAGGGCGTAGGCCGATGCCAACGGCGCCGTGGTAGCAGAGGAGATCCCAGCCGCAAACAGCCCTATCGCCATCAGATACTGAGCTCCGACGCCAAACAGCGGTTCCAACGATTGCGCCAGATCAGCGGCGCTGTCGATGGTGCTCTCGCGACCAAAGAAAGCCGATGCCGCAGTCGCCAACACCGCCATCGAAATTAACCCGCCCAACGGAATCGACAGCAGACTGTCTTGTTGTGCCTGTTTCAGCTGTGACGCTGTTTGCCACTTTTTAGCGGCACTGGATGCGTGCAGAAAAAGGTTGTAAGGCACCACTGTGGTACCAATCAACGCCACTACCGTGAGCGTTGCGCCGCTTGGCATTGACGGGATAAAAAGTCCTTTCAACAGCCCCATCACGTCAGGCTGGGTTAATACGAAGGTGCCAATAAAAGCCAGACTCATTAGCAGTACTAAACCAATAAGTGCTTTCTCAATGAGCCTCGCACTACCACTCCACAGCACCGCGAACGCTACCGCACCTACCGCCACTGGCCATGCATTTTCAAGCCCTAACGACGTTAAGCTGAAATCCCCCAACAGTCCGGCCAGGCCCAGGCTGGCGCCCGATAAGTTACCGCCCTGATAGACGCTGTTACCAACGACAACGGCCGCAAAAACCAAGGCGATGAAAAAACCGCGACTGGCGGGATGCGTTAAATTTTCCCGAATATTCTCACCCAGCCCTTTTTGCGTAATCACACCAACACGTAACGCCATCTCTTGCAGGATCAGACAGGCGAGCACGGAAAACAGCAAAGCCCATAGTAGCGCGTAGCCGAAATTGGCGCCCGCCAACGACGCCGTTACTACCGTTCCCGGACCAATGAAGGCTGCCGCTACCAGCGCGCCCGGACCAAACTGCGACAGTTTCATTGTTGTGGCCCTTCGATCACCGTCAGCGTGATCCAGTTGTTGTTCATGGCTTCATTTAAGTCGTGTTCGAGTGCATTGCACGCCGTATCATAATCAACCAGCAACTCGGTAACGCCACACGCTCGATTACGGCCTCTTGCCTTGCAGGTGTAGAGCGCCATATCGGCAATCTGTAGTGCGCGTTCCCAGTCCACTTGCTGTTCGCTGAGATCAGCAAACGGCAGTTCAATAAACCCTATGCTGGTGGTGATACTGATCAACTCATCATTTATTTTAATTGGGTTCTCGGCAACCGTACGCAAAATACGTTCGGCCAGTTGGAGCAGGCTACTCTGTTTAATGCCTTTCACATAAAACAGAAATTCCTCTCCACCCCAGCGCACCAGAATGTCTGAATCGCGGCAGATGTTTTGTAACCGCTTGCTTAATTCGGTGAGAACCTTGTCACCACCGGCGTGGCCATGCCGATCATTAATCTGCTTAAAACGATCAATATCAAGCAACAGTAAGCCATCCTGACTCTTGTCTAGGGAACGAGCGCGGTCGAGCATGCGCTCTTGCAGCGCTCGTCGGTTCCAAAGACCGGTCAACGGATCCTTCAATGATTGATCGGCCAGTTGCTCATTAGCGCGATTTAACTGTTGATTGGCACGCTTCGATTTGCGGTACAACAAAAATACCAGCACCAGACAAACGGCAGAAAATGCGGTAAACAAGATCCATACAATGCGTTGTTGTTCACTATTTTTAATGATTTGCTCTTTTAATTCATTCTGCTGTTCCAACAGCTCAATCTGCTGTGCATCGTCGCGTGATTTGTAGACGGCTTGCAACTCCGTCATTTTTTCTAATTGCGCGTCCTTCAGAATGCGCTCTTTCAACTTGATACGCTCACGCAAAATCTCAGCCTCGGCTGCATAGTCACCTATCAATGCATAGGCCTGAGCTAATTCACCGAGCACCATCTCGAGTTCCGATTGCGACAAGCTGTCACGAAAGATCTGGGTCGCTTCTTCCATCTGCTTGATGCCCAGACTGTCTCCCTGTTTCACTGCAATGAAACCAAGATTAAAATCGATGGTACTGAGCATTTCATCAAATCCCAGTGCTTCCGCCTTATCACGAGCTTCCAGCAAATGCTCACGCGCCTGCTCAAACCGATCCAGCCGGAGATAAGTATCACCGAAGTTATTGAGAATGATGACTTCCTGGTAATCAGCTTCCAGTTCCTGCGCCAGCTGGTAAGCCCGTCTTAATGACTGCAGTGCCCGCTCGTAATCGCCAATCGAAATTTCGGCATAATATTTCGAAAACCACAAATCATAAGCGAGGCCCTGATAGCCTTTTTCCACGGCTTCTGGCACGGTTTCCTCAACCGTTAAAATAGCAGCATCCCACTGTTCCAATGAGATTTGAATGTTGGCAATGCGACTGAGCAAATACAGCCGCCGGCCCTCATTCAGCGATGAATCCATTTCTCCCAACGCCTGCTGCGCCTGCAGTAAGTGCTGAAGCGCTGAATCAAAACGCTCCCAGTCAACATAGATAGAGGACAGCAAGTTATGGCCGTAATAGCGAATCCGTGGCGTGCGTGTCTCGTCCAGCAGTCGTTCCAACCTGGGCACCAGTAAAAAAGCATCGCCGCGTTTACCCTCCATCACCAGGAAGTCTATGCGTGAGGCCAGTATTTCGGCTTGAGCATCTGCCAACCCAACTTGATTAGCCGCCTGTCGGAGGTCATCCAACAGCGCATAGGCCTGTTCAAAACGCTCTTCATAAGCCAGTTCGCTCGCTTGATAAGCTATCGCTCTTACGCGCGTAATCAGCGGCGTATCCGTAGAAACCTGCGCCACAATGTCTGCCAGTAAAGCTTTCGCCTGCGCTTCAGACTCGCCTGCCACGGCAAGATAGTTATCCAGCTTATCTTCCAGACGTGCATCAAGAAATTGCTCGTGTACGACTTTTTGGGCATAGCCATACATACTGAACAGGAGTATAAAAATGTAGAGTAATGACTGCGTGACTGGACGCAGCCGTGAGCCGTGCAAAGGGGGCTGGTGGAGCCTGTTTATTGTTTTTATTGTCATTGGCTCTTCTCGAGTGGCATTTGCGCTTTGATTAAAGTATCAGCAAATAATAACCGATTTTTAACATCATCACCAAGTACTCTAAACAGAATACTCTGAGGCTTATATGGCAGACAAGAAGCTCGATTGGTCAAAAATACTGAAGTCCGGACAGCGCATCTTTATTGGTTCCCATGCCGGCGTACCGACAGCGCTCATTAAAGACCTGATTGCCCACTCGAAAAACTTGCATGATATCGAAATCGTCCAGCTAATGACGTTGTCCGATAACGAATGGGCCAAGCCAGAACATCAACAGTTGTTCAAGGTAAATACGTTTTTTATTGGTGGTGAAACAGTTAGAACCGCGGTTAATGAAGGGCGCGCTGATTACACACCCTGTTTTATCTCCGATATTCCTAACTTGTTCGAGAATGGCATTTTGCCCCTCGATGCGGCATTGATCATGGTCAGCCCGGCCGATCAATACGGCTATCACTCGATGGGCGTTTCCGTGGATGTGGTTTCAGCAGCGGCCAAATTCGCCAATACGGTTATCGCGCAGGTCAATCCGCAGATGCCAGTCACTTACGGCCAGTCCTTTCTGCACAAACGTCAAATTGATTACTTTTGGGAACATGAAGAGCCATTACCCACGCTTGAACCACCGGCGACGGAAGACAGCAAGATCATCGAGCGTATCGGACAATATATTGCCCTACTGGTGCGTGATGGCTGCACCTTGCAAATTGGTGTCGGGCGCGTCTGTGCAGCGGCATTAAGATACCTCAGTAACCATAAAGATTTGGGTGTACACAGCGAACTGATTACCGACGACATCATGGAACTGATGCTAAAAGGGGTCATCAATAACCGCAAGAAGACATTTCACCCCAACAAAATCGTCACCAGTTTTTGCATGGGCACAAAAAAGCTCTATGATTTCGTACATCAAAACCCACATGTCGGCTTTTACCCGAGCGAATACGTTAATTCACCCACCAATGTTGCTCGAAATGACAATCTCATTGCCATCAACAGTGCCATTGAAGTGGACTTAACTGGGCAGGTCGTGTCCGACTCCATCGGTCACCAATTTTACAGTGGTATCGGCGGACAAGTTGACTTTAGCCGTGGTGCGTCACTGAGTAAAGGTGGAAAGCCTGTGGTTGCGCTACCTTCTACAACGGCGGATGGTAAAGTGTCTCGTATCGTTGCACACATCAAGGAAGGTGCCGGTGTGGTTACGTCACGCGGCCACGTTCATTATGTGGTAACCGAGTTCGGCGTCGCCTCACTGCGCGGCAAAAGCATCCGCGAGCGGGCGTTGGAGCTTATTCGTGTTGCCCATCCGAAGTTCCGCCAACAGTTGCTGCAACAGGTACGCCAACATTACTGGGTACCTCATTATCAGCAACAGACACCGGTCGACGTGCCTGAACTGGGCGCAATAGGTTTTAAAAAGATCCAGTTTAAAGGGGAAGAATTTGATCTGCGACCACTGTACCCGTCGGATGAACGACGCTTGCAGGAGTTTTTCTATTCGCACACCAAGGAAACCCTGCAGCTCAGGTACAACGCCGTACCAACCAGCATGAGCCGGGAGAAGTCCTGCACCCTGGTCAGCATCGATCAGTCAAAGGATCTCGCCCTCTGCATTGTGCGCCAAAAAGGCTCGGCCGCCAAAATTATGGCCGTTGGTCGCTATTACTTCATCGAATCACAAAACAGCTGTGAGGTAGCCTTCGTAACCCGTGAGCATTACCAGGGACAAGGTATGGCCAGCATGTTACTGCATGAGATGATACGTATCGCCAAATCTCGCGGCCTGCAGAGTATGCAGGCAGTCGTACTGGCAAATAATACGCCCATGCTTAACGTCTTTGAGAAAGCCGGGTTTAAACGTTTACCGGCTGATGAGCCCGGCGAAGTTTTGCTGAAACTGTCGTTGCATGATGACAAGGAAGAGTAATGTCAATTACGTTGTTTTCTCATAAAGATTGTGCGCTGCATAATCCTGACCCACACCATCCGGAATGTCCCGCTCGACTGGATGCCATTAACGATCAAATCATTCGTTCTGGCCTTGATTTTGTTATCGTCCGCGAACAAGCAACCGCCTCCGGTTTGGCGCCCATCTATCAGGTACATGATCGTGCTTATGTTGATGGCCTATTCGCTAAAGTTCCTGCCGACGGCCACATCTGGCTCGATCCAGATACACCAATGACGTCCCAAACCCTGACGTCGGCATTGATGGCGGTCGGCGCCAACATCAATGCGGTTGACCATGTCATGTCGCATACAAATCATCAGGCATTTTGCGCCGTCCGTCCACCAGGTCACCATGCCACGCGTAATCAGGCCATGGGCTTTTGTGTTTTTAACAACATCGCCATTGCCGCTCGTTATGCCATCGATCATTACGGCCTTGAGCGGGTGGCTATTGTTGATTTTGACGTACACCACGGTAACGGCACCGAAGATATTTTTGAACACGATCCGCGGGTCTTATTCTGTTCCTCGTTTCAGCAACAACTTTACCCATTTGTGGATGAAAATCACAACAACGAGCACATTCTTAGTATTGGTTTACCACCAAGCTGTAAAAACTATGAATGGCGGGAAGCGGTTTACCAACGCTGGTTCCCCAAAATTGATGCGTTCAAACCGCAACTTATTCTGATCTCGGCCGGTTTTGACGGCCACATTGAAGACGAGATGTCCCAATTCTTGTTGAAAGAAGACGATTACTATTGGGTCACCGAACAACTCAAACGGCTCGCTGATAAACACTGCCAGGGGCGGATCGTTTCAACGCTGGAAGGCGGTTATGCGCTCAGTGCGTTAGGACGTAGTGTCGTCGCTCATCTCAAGGGGATGTTGGGTAGTGATGCGTATTAGAAATTGGAGCGGGAAACGAGATTCGAACTCGCGACCCCAACCTTGGCAAGGTTGTGCTCTACCAGCTGAGCTATTCCCGCGTCTTTACTAGGTATTGCTATTCGTTGGAGGACTGACTTGGAGCGGGAAACGAGATTCGAACTCGCGACCCCAACCTTGGCAAGGTTGTGCTCTACCAGCTGAGCTATTCCCGCTTCGTCAGTGCGGCGTGTATTCTACCCATTACGCCGCATTCGTCAACACTTTTTCTGCAAAATTAACGCCACTTGGCGAACATTTAGTCAGACGGTTGCGCAAGCTTTAAAAAGTTATCGCGATAATGACGAAGTTCAGCGATGGATTCGCGGATATCTTCCAGTGCCTCATGAACACCCTTCTTCTTGAAACTGTTCAACACCTCCGGGTTCCAACGTTTTGCCAGCTCTTTTAAACTGCTTACGTCGAGGTTGCGATAGTGAAAATACGCTTCCAGTTCCGGCATATGCCTGGCGAGAAAACGCCGATCCTGGCAAATGCTGTTACCACACATCGGGCTGGTATTCGGCTCAACCCATTCCTGCAAAAACGCAATCGTTGCTTGTACCGCATGTTGTTCGCTGTATTCACTGGCCTTGATGCGATCCACCAAGCCCGAGCCGGTATGTGTTTTGACGTTCCAGTCATCCATCCGATCAAGGTACTCCTGCGGCTGGTTAATCGCAATGACAGGCCCTTGCGCCAACTCATTCAGGTTGTGGTCCGTTACGATGGTCGCTATCTCGATAATATGGTTTTGCTCAGGATCCAACCCGGTCATTTCCAAATCGATCCAAATTAAGCGTTGGCTTTTCTCATTCTCACTCATAATCCCACTCTAAACTTATGTTATTTTCAGGTATGATAGCGTCAATTTAGAAACAACAACAGGTCGCAACGATTGGCTAAAAAACGTCGCCTCAATAAAGGTCAGCAACGACGCGTCAAGCTGAACCAGCGCAAACGGCTCGAACAGCCCGATGTCGACTGGGACAACGACCAACTCGGTCCCTCGCAGGAAGGCCGGGTTATCAGTCGTTATGGCCAACACGCGGACATCATGGACAACAGCGGGGACGTTGTTCGCTGTCATATTCGGCGTGCCGTGGATAGCTTGGTCTGTGGTGATAGAGTGCAGTGGCGCCGCGCCACTTCCTCTACGGATGGTATGCAAGGTGTGGTCGAAGCGGTTCATGATCGCGACTCACTGCTATCTCGGCCGGATTTTTACGACGGGTTAAAGCCAGTGGCTGCCAATATCGACCAAATTTTAGTGATTTCCAGTGTGCTTCCCGCGTTCAGCTCACAAATTATCGATCGCTACCTTGTCGCCTGTGAAGATATTGGCATCGAACCCATTCTTGTTTTAAACAAAACCGATCTCCTGGCGACACTGGATAGCGAATTACAGCAGGAGATCGAAACCTGCCTAAGTTATTACGCCAGTATGGGTTACCAGGTCTTGCGCGTCAGCAGCGCCACAACCGACGGCCTGAGCGAGTTAATCGCACAATTACCCGGACACACATCCATTGTCGTAGGCCAGTCGGGCGTTGGTAAATCCTCATTGGTGAACAACATACTGCCCGATGTCGATACGATCACTAACGACGTTTCGGACAACTCCGGACTGGGTCAGCACACCACCACCGTGGCCACCTGGTACGAATTGCCAGAAGGCGGCGCACTGATTGATTCTCCGGGAATTCGTGAGTTTTCCTTGTGGCATTTGGAGAAAGAGCGGGTGGCCTGGGGCTTTAAAGATTTTCGTGACGTCTTAGGTGGGTGTAAATTCCGCGACTGCAAACATCAAAACGATCCCGGTTGCGCCTTGCAGGAAGCCGTGGAAGCTGGAAAAATCGCGAGCTGGCGATTACAGAACTATCATCGAATTATTGAGTCT
This sequence comes from Idiomarina aquatica, assembly GCF_003987185.1. Classification (GTDB taxonomy): domain Bacteria; phylum Pseudomonadota; class Gammaproteobacteria; order Enterobacterales; family Alteromonadaceae; genus Idiomarina; species Idiomarina aquatica. Next base: position 29,211 of record NZ_PIPS01000004.1, read on the forward strand.
ATGAACTCACAAAAGCCCAATCGGGCCATGCAACGAGGTTAAATCACGTGTCATCCATCGACAAAATCAAGATTGCGGCACAGTACGCAATGCCAAAACATCTCCTGTCCCGCTTAGTCGGGTCATTTGCGGCCGCCAAAGCCGGTGTTTTTACGCAATTGTTTATTCGCTGGTTTATTAAACAGTATGGTATCGACATGAGCGAGGCGATCGAAGAACAGCCATCGGCTTATAAAACCTTCAATAGCTTTTTTACCCGCCGCCTCAAGCCTGAGCTGCGCCCTTTAACGGCAACCCATGGTCAGCTCGCTCATCCTGTCGATGGAACCGTCAGTCAACTTGGCGCGATTCACAGCGATCGTATCTTCCAGGCTAAGGGTCACGATTACTCATTACAGGCTCTGCTAGGCGGTCAGCAGCAAGATGCTGAGCCATTTATGGACGGTGATTTTGCGACCATTTATCTGGCGCCGAAAGACTACCACCGCATTCATATGCCGTGTGACGGAACGCTGAAGAAAATGATCTACGTGCCGGGTGACTTATTTTCCGTGAATCCACTGACTGCTGCCAATGTACCGAACCTGTTTGCCCGTAACGAGCGGGTTGTGGCTATTTTTGACACTGAGGTTGGGCCAATGGCGATGGTGTTGGTGGGCGCAACCATCGTAGCCAGTATTGGCACCGTATGGTCGGGCACCGTTACACCACCGACCGCTAAGCGCGTACATTCCTGGTCTTACCCCAGCTCCGGGCCGGAAGCGATTGAGCTCAAAAAGGGGGAAGAAATGGGTCACTTTAAATTAGGCTCAACCGTGGTTATGACCTTTGCCAAAGACAGTATTCGGTTTGACGAGTCACTCGAAGCTGGCTCTGTCACCCGCATGGGTCAGGTTATGGCGTCCATCAACGGCAGCAGTGACTAAATGAAAATCTGGGCGCACCGTGGTGCCAGCGCGGAGGCGCCGGAGAACACTCTGGCGGCCTTTTCACGCGCGATGGACGCGCAGGTTCACGGTATTGAACTGGACGTCTATGCCATTGACGGCGAGCGCTTCGTGTTCCACGACCGTTACCTTGAACGCCTTACAGCAACCCCGGGCCGTCTGAAAGACCTTAGCCAACAACAGATCCGCGAATTGCGGGTGTTTGGGCAACAAGCCATTCCGACGCTGCGCGAAGCGCTCATGCACATCAACGGTCGGTGTCACGTCAATATCGAGCTTAAAGGGGATGTCCCCAGCCCGGAATTGCTGTCTGATATCGACTACGCCCTTGCCAACACGCAATTTGAATTAACACAGATACTGGTTTCTTCGTTTAATCATCATTGGTTACAGCGCTTAAAACACCGCCGTCCTGAGGTGAACATTGGCGCACTCACTACCTGCTGCCCATTGGATTACTGCGCGTTCGCCAGCCGTCTGAGCGCCGTTGCCGCCCACATCGACGTTGATTTTGTGACTCAGGAGCTGGTCGATGACGGCCATCGCCGTAATCTTGAAGTGTATGTCTTTACCGTTGACGAACAGCACGACATTGAGGAGCTTCACGCCATGGGCGTTGACGGCATCTTTACCAATAATCCTGTATTTGCCCAGAATATATTAAAGGGGCTGTCACCGCGCGGTAACGAGCCCCTTTATCACTATCGCTAATCTCGCTCAGCGACGCGTTAATGGCGATGATCCGGATAATCTTCCTGCATGGATTCAAGCTGGCGTGTCAGCGCCAATGGCGAGGTTGTGCGTTTTGCCATTAATAAATACAGAGCCGGAATCACAAACAGCGTTAAGAAGGCTGACACCGCGACGCCCGAGAAGATAACAATACCAATCACCATGCGGCTTTCGTGACCGGGTCCCGAGCCCAGAATCAGCGGTAACGCACTCATTAACGTGGTAAAAGCGGTCATGACAATGGGTCGTAGCCGTTGTTGCGATGCGCGCAGCACCGACTCTTTAAAATCCAATCCGGTGTCACGCAGCTGGTTAGCAAACTCGACGATCAAAATGCCATTCTTAGCCGCCAGCCCGATGAGCATGACAATACCTATCTGAGAGTAGATATTGATGGTCTGCCCGGTGACATAAAGGCCAATAAAGGCACCGACAATCGCCATTGGTACCGCCAGCATAATCACTAACGGATGCACGAAGCTTTCAAACTGCGCTGCCAGGACCAAGAAGGTAATGACTAATGCCAGGCCAAACACAAAGATGATCGAACTGCCACTTTCCTGATAAAGCTGGGATTCACCTTTGTAATCAATTGAAACGTCATCCGGTAATTTGTCATCGACAACCCCTTCCAGAAACGCTAACGCTTCACCCAGTGAATAGCCTTCTGCCAAATTCGCTTCGATGGTAACGCTGCGCATGCGGTTATAGCGGTTCAGTTGTCCGGACGTCGCCCGCTCACTCACATTGACCACATTCGACAGTGGGATCAATTCGCCACTACGGCTCGACCGTACGTAAATGTTATCAATCGCTGCAGGGCTACGATAATCCGCTTTTTCCCCTTCCAGCATCACGTAATACTCTTCACCTCGGTCAAGATACGTGGTGACGCGTCGTTGTCCCAGAATCGATTGCAAGGTGATGCCGATATCCTGTACGGAAACGCCCAGATCAGCGGCACGAGCTTCATCCACTTCAACCAACAGCTGCGGTAGCGTTTCTTTATAATCGCTATCGACCTCCTGCAGGCCTGGGTTCTTCATGGCTTCTTCTATCACCACATCGCGGTATTCAGCCAATTGTTCATAGGTATTCCCCTGTAACACAAACTGCACCGGCCGGCCGCCGCCACCGCTGATACCGCTGCGCATAAAGGCAAATGCCTGTACACCGACAACTTGGTTTAACTTGGTGCGCATTTCCTCCATCAACTCAAAGGTTGACCACTCACGCTGTTCAAATGGAATGGCACCGACAATCGCGATACCCGCTGAGCCACCCCAGCCCGGCGCTCTTACAATCACCCGATCAATTTTATTTTGATCGATGTAAGGCAATAGGATCTGCTCGATTTCATCCATATGCCGCGAGTTGGATTCAAAACTGGCACCTTCAGCTCCACGGATACTGATATAAAAGGTTCCCCGGTCCTCCGGCGGCGCAAATTCTTGGGGGATAAGTTTTAACGCACCAAAACTGACAACACCGGCGAGGATCACCAATATCAACGCAAACACCGGGCGAGCGACGCTGGCTTCCAGCAGTTTTCGGTAACCATTTTCCAGCCAGGCGAAAACGGCATCAAACGCTTTACCAAACTTACTGGTTCGCTCTTTATGCGAAAGCACCTTAGAGCTTAACATCGGCGTCAGGGTAAGCGCGGCAATACTGGAGAATGCGACCGCAGCGGCAATCGCCAGCGCAAACTCGGTAAACAGTTTACCGATATTGCCTTCCAGAAAAGCCAAGGGGACAAACACCGAGATCAATACCAGAGTGGTTGCGACGACCGCAAAACCAACCTCTCGCGCACCGCGGTAGGCAGCCAATAACGGCGGTTCACCGGATTCAATACGACGATAAATGTTTTCCAACACCACGATCGAATCATCAACCACTAAGCCAATCGCTAGCACCAACGCCAACAAGGTCAGCAAGTTAATTGAAAAGCCTAGGGCAAACAGCACGATATACGAGGCTATGATCGCAACCGGTACCGTTAACGCCGGGATGATGGTTGCGCGGACATTACCGAGGAACAGGTAAATCACCACCACCACCAGACACATGGCCACTAACAAGGTGTTGTAAACTTCGTCTATCGAGCCTTGTATAAATACCGATGAGTCGTAACTGGTAGCCAGATACATGGTTTCCGGCAAGGTTTTTTCCAGCCGCTCCATCTCCGCGCGTACGTTTTCGACCACCGCCAGCGTATTCGCCTTCGACTGTTTGATGATGCCGATACCGACCATGTTTACGCCGTTACCGCGGAAGTCGGTTTTATCGTTTTCTGCACCCAGCTCAACCCGTGCGACCTCACCTAACCGCACCAAATAACCGTCATCGCCGCGACGAATCACGAGGTTTTGGAAGTCTTCCTCAGACAAGTACGAACGTGCCATACGTACGGAGAACTCGCGCTCGGTTGACTCGACTTCTCCGGCAGGTAACTCGATGTTCTCTTCCCGTAACCGGTTAACAATGTCGGTTACCGTAACTTCTCTGGCCGCCATCGCATCGCGATCCAGCCAAACCCGCATCGCGTAGCGGCGATCACCACCGATACGAACCCGCGCAACACCGTCGACAACGGCCAGACGGTCGACAATATAGCGTTCCGCATAGTCAGTGAGCTCCAGAATCGACATGCTTTCACTACGCAAATTGTACCAAACTACGGTCGTTTCATCGGACGACGCCTTGGATACCTCAGGTGGATCGGATTCTTCCGGTAAGTTATCCAATGCTCGGGATACACGCTCCCGCACGTCGTTTGATGCGGCATCAATATCACGGGTCAGATTGAATTCGATGCTGATGTTGGAATAGCCCGGGCGACTGCTTGAGCTGATGTTTTTTATCCCCTCAATGCCGCTGATACGTTCTTCAATAAGCTGAGTAATTTGCGTTTCCACGACTTCCGCGGAAGCGCCGGGATAATCCGTACTGACGCTGACGACCGGCGCATCGATATCGGGGAATTCGCGTAACGGCAACATGGTAAACGCAACGATACCGAAAATGAGTAATAGGACATTAATGACCGTGGCAAAAACCGGTCGTTTTACCGATACATCTGATAAAAACACGCGTTAGTCCTCCTGCACGTCTACGGGAACACCATCGCGCAGGCGCACTAGCCCCTCTACGATCACTTGATCACCCGGTTTTACCCCGTCGGTAATTTCAACAATACCTGGTTTACGTCGTCCAATGGTTACTTCAACACGCTGTGCCCGGCCATCCGGTGTTAATTTAAACACGTACTGCCGGCTTTGAATCGGCATCACCGCTTTTTCTGGGAGCAACAAGGTTTCATCGATGCTCCGCAGCAGTGTGATTTCCAGTAGCATACCAGGGCGTAATAAGTCACCGTCATTCGGCAGTTGTGCCCGAACCCGGACCGAGCGAGTAACCGGGTCGACACGCGAGTCAATACTGCTGATACGACCAATAAATTGCTGTCCAGGGTAGGCACTGTTTCGTGCAATCACTTCCTGATTCACGGCCAGGCTGGCAAAGTAACGCTCCGGCACACTAAAATCGACTTTAATCGGACTGATGTCGTCCAGTGTTGTAAATACATCACCCGGAGCCACTAATGCGCCCGGACTGACTTCCCGAATACCGACTCGACCGGAAAACGGTGCATAAATCTTCATTTCAGCCAAGGTAGCTTCAGCTACCTCGAGCTCCGCCTGTAGCCCATTCACAGCAACCTGCTGCTCTTCCAACTGCTGTTGAGACGCCGCATTGCCTCGGCGCAACTCGGTAAGACGATCCAACTGACGTTGCGCTTCTCCTAAACTGAATTTCAATTGCTGTACCCGGGCGACCTCTTTGCGCGCGTTCAGCTCTGCCATCAACTGACCTTGCTCAACGAAGTCACCGCTTTCAAAATAAATCTTCTCAACCACGTCCTGGGTTTGTGCGGTGATGGCGACCGTTTCGTTGGCTTGTGCTGTGCCCAGTGCCTGAATCACATCGCGAAACTCACTGAGTTCAGCAACCTGCACACGTACTGGCACACTCGGCTGTTGCCGCTCTTGCTCTTGCTGTTGTGGTGGAAATCCAAAAAAGTAAATCGCTAACGCAATAAGAACGAGAACGATAACGGTCAGTGGGTTGATCCAGGAACGTCGGGCCATGTTTACCTCTTGGCATCAGGAGACAATTAAAACATAGCCCATTGTACGGAAAACACCGCCACGGGGGCGGTGCATCTAACGAGGATAAGTGGGTATTAATCGCAAAAGTAAGTGTGCGTCAGACCCTTTAGTCCTGCTCATGGTAGCGCGGGCTATGCTTATGTATCGCTTCAATAAAGGCGCCGGCATGTTCCGGATCGACTTCCGGATGAATACCGTGACCAAGGTTGAACACGTGGCCAGTACCCTGACCATAACTGGCCAAAATGGTCTGCACTTCTTCCTCAATGCGGGTCGGGCTGGCGTAGAGCACACTCGGATCCATATTGCCTTGCAAGGCTACTTTACTACCGACACGTGCACGAGCGTCGCCCAAGTCGGTTGTCCAGTCAACGCCTAACCCATCGGCTCCGGTCGCTGCCATGGCTTCAAGCCACTGACCACCGTTCTTGGTAAACAAGGTGACCGGCACCTTGCGTCCCTCGGAGGTCTTGGTCAGGCCTGCAACAATCTTTTCCATATACGCCAGCGAGAACAATTTGTAGTCTCGTGGTGACAGTACCCCGCCCCAAGTATCAAACACCATGACGGCTTGTGCGCCGGCGTCAATTTGCGCGTTCAGGTAATCAATAACCGAGTCTGCTAACACCGTCAGTAACTTGTGCATTGCTTCTGGTTCGGCAAACATCAGACGCTTAACCTTGGAGAAATTCTTGGTGCTGCCGCCCTCAACCATGTATGTCGCCAGCGTCCAAGGACTGCCCGAAAAGCCAATCAGTGGCACCTTACCCTGCAACTCCTGACGAATTAAGCTAACCGCATCGGTCACGTATTTTAAGTCGCTGCCCATATCCGGCACACTTAAGCGCTCAATTTGCTCAATCGTTGTTACCGGTTTCGCAAACTTTGGACCTTCTCCGGTTTCAAAATACAATTCCAATCCCATAGCATCAGGAATGGTGAGGATGTCGCTAAACAGAATCGCCGCATCCAGATCGTAACGACGTAAGGGTTGTAAAGTAACTTCACATGCCAGTTCGGTATTGCGGCACAGCGACATAAAATCACCGGCTTGCGATCGCGTGGCTTTATACTCTGGTAAATACCGGCCTGCCTGACGCATCATCCACACGGGAGTGCGATCAACAGGTTGCTTTAGCAGGGCTCTTAAGTAACGATCGTTTTGTAACGCCGGTTTTTGCATGTGATTGATTCCATTAGCACAACAATAAAGCGGTGATTTTACCACTATTGCGAATCTTTGCCGATAGCCTTTTCTATTAAGGTTCGTGCGATCGTACCATGCGGGGGAATGGTTGGCAGTTGATCAAACGCAAACCAGTCACCGGTAACCAGTTCGTGCGGATCAATATGCAGATCGCCGGCCGCCCATTCGGCGGTGAAGCCCATCATTAGCGAATGGGGAAACGGCCATGGCTGGCTTAACTGATACTGGATATTTTTTACGGTAATACCAGCCTCTTCATGAACTTCCCGTTCAAGTGCCTGTTCAAGCGACTCACCCGCTTCTACGAAGCCCGCCAGAATGGAGTACATACCTTCTTTGTGACGTTTCCCTTGTGCCAACAATATACGGTCACCACGGGTAATCGCAACAATGACACAGGGCGACACGCGCGGATAACAGCGATGCTGACACTGATGACAATGCATCGCTAATTCCCAGTCGACGGCTTGCATGCGTGTGCCACAGCGGCCACAAAACCGATGGGTGCTCAGAAAATCACTAAACTGACGAGCGCGTCCCGCCAACGCGAACTTCTCCAGATCCTGAGTGTCGAGCAACGCTCGCAACGATTGGAAGCTACCATCCGCAAAGCTGTCATCAAGATAATCCGCTACCACCAGGTAACATGAACGCTCACGCAGTTCGCCAATAAACACGGTGGTGTAGTCGTTTAAATCAGGAAATGACATATCCTGTAGACAGCCAAAGGGTAAATCATTATCTTCAGTAACTAAGATCTGATCCGAACTGACCACGCACCACCAAGCCGGTTCGTCGTCAGCAGGTCGTGAATAAGGCTTTACCATTGGACTCTCCTATGATGAGATAAGAGCGATGACGACTTTTTACGTCATGTGAGAGTAGTGATTGTGACAGATAACGGATGTTCGGAGAAGCACATGTTAAGGAAAGGCGAACAAGCCCAGCGAAAATGGGGTGGAGCCAACGACAGTATTGACCAGTGGTTGACTGAACGTCAGGATCTGTTGGTCAATTACTTTAAACTTGCGGCGCTGCCGCCCTACGAAACCGTACGTAACGGCCTACCGGATATTTCCGACATCCGCGAATTTTGTGGCCAATTGGTGGATTACGTTTCCAGTGGCCATTTCGAGATATACGGCCAGTTAATCAAAGCCGGTAACGATAAACACATCAAGCTCGATGATTTGATGGATGACTTGTTTCCGCTTATTTCTGATACGACGGACATTGCCCTCGATTTTAATGACCATTATGGCGAGATCGATAACACCACCGAGCTGAACAAATTTGATCGCGACCTCTCAGCACTGGGGGAAGCACTTGAACTACGGATGGAATTTGAAGATCAGCTGCTCAATCATCTGCACGAGCATGAACTGATTAAAAGTTAAAAGCACGTATTAAAAAGCCGGCTCGAAGCCGGCTTTTTAGTGATTTAAGCACCATTAGTTATTTTGCTCGGTGCCGTCCGCATTCTCTGCTTCGTCGTTTTTCACATCAAGCAGCTCAACGGTAAAAATCAACGTTGAATTAGGTGGAATTTGACCGCCACCCACTTCACGGTCACCGTAAGCCAATTCAGCCGGTATCACGAAGCGATACTTCGCGCCTTCTTTCATTAGCTGCAGGCCTTCGGTCCAGCCTGGGATCACTCGGTTTAATGGGAACACGGTCGGTTCGCCACGCTCATAAGAGCTGTCAAATACTTCACCGTTAACCAAGGTACCTTCATAGTGAACTTCGACGGTATCGTCCGCCGCAGGGCTGACACCCGAGCCTTCTTCCAGCACTTCATACTGAAGTCCTGATTCCGTTACGGTTACGCCATCTTTCTTCGCATTTTCCTGCTGATAAGCCGTACCTTGCTCTGCCGCCTTGGTACCCAATACATTTTGACGTTGCTCCATAACCGTCGAACGGAGGTCATTCAGCAATTTCTCTGCTTCTTCCTCATTCAACTTCACTTCACCTTTCACCGCGTCAACAAAACCTGCAATCACCATGTTACGATCCAGCATAACTTCGGCTTCTTCTTGCTGGTCGAGGTTACGGCCAACAAAACGACCCACGGATGAGCCGAGCGCGTAGGCTTGTTTTTGTTCTTCGGTTTTTAGCTCTTCCTGACTGACTGGGTATTGCTCTTGCTGTGAGCAGGCCGCCAGCGCTAACGTCAGAGCAGACAGCGCTAAAGGCTTTATCACTCGATTCATGTTTTTCTCCAATTTGGTCCCGTATTGCTACGGACTATGCCATAATTCCTAAATGAGGTCAGCACCATACTACACAACCACAGGAAGCTTGCCCATGACTTTTCGCGACAAACTCTACCTTGTGGCCCTGGCTTTAGTTGTGACAGGCTGCAGCCCGGCACCGGATAAAGTGCATCAAAAAATTCATGCACAACAGGGAACCTATGTCGCTGATATAGCAGATGATGGCTCCTTCAGTGTCGTGTCGACCAATGAGAATGGTATCTTACTTTGGCCACGCTATGCGAATGATGCCAAATTTCAATGGCAACATGATGACCAGACCTCCCAAATTATCGCGGTAGACGCAAGCTTTGATGGCAGTGTTGTCGCCACCTCGACCCGGGTGGAGTTCGCGTTGTGGGACGCAAAAAGTGGCGAGAACCTTGGCTTTTGGAAAATCGGCAGTGGTGGTATTCAGGACGTTGCAGTAAGTAACGGCGGTTCAACCATCGTTTTAGCAAAGCGGGATGGTACGCAAATCGCCTTTAATCCGAGCTCAGGTCGGCGTATCGAATTTTACGGTCATACCGAGCGCGTCAATGTCGTGGATATCTCTGCAAATGGTTTTTACGTACTCAGCGGCAGTAATGACGCATCGGCCATTTTGTGGGATACCCGCAGCGGCCAAATTGTCCACAAGTGGGAACATAAAAACCGCGTAACTCAGGTAGCTCTTCACCCTAACGCAAAGTATGTATTCACTTCCGGAAGTACCGATAACGCCAAAATCTGGCAGTTGCCCGACGGCAGTGAGTACAGCCGGCTGCAATTTATTGATCGACAAAAAATCTTCAGCAGCGCGCGCTTTAATCAAGATGGCAGCGTGCTGATAACAGGTGCACCTTCACGCCGAATCACACTGTGGGACACCCAAACCGGCAAGTCACTGAAACACTGGAATGTGGGTTTGGTCGAAGAACGTAACCCCAATAGCGCCGTCGTATTGGCGGTACATTTTTATGACAATGAAAACATCGTTCTGAGCGAGAGCTCAGCCGGGCTGGCCGAATGGTGGCAACTTGAATCAAATTGGAATGAGTAAGTAATGACCGATATCCACGAACTTCTCTCACGTCTAGAGAGTTTAGAAACGCAGCTAGCTTTTCAGGAAGATACCATCGAATCCTTAAACCAGTTGGTAACTAAACAAAATAATGAATTGAAGACAATGAGCGAGCGCATGCGCTGGCTCGGCCGTAAACTGAATCAGTTGCAAAATAATGAGTCAGGGCCTGATGCCGACCCAAGTCAGGAACCGCCTCCACCGCATTATTGAAACAACGACGTCTGTCATGTATAACAGATGTTCACTTTTTGTTAATGGAACATTATGTCTGCAAAGCACCCCATTATTGCGGTGACCGGTTCTTCCGGCGCCGGCACAACCACGACCGGACAGGCAGTTCGCCACATCTTCCGGTCGCTGGAGATTGCCGCCGCCTTCGTTGAAGGCGATAGCTTTCACCGATACTCGCGCCCCGAGATGGAGCTCGAGATCCGTAAAGCGCAGGAACAGGGTAAGCACATCAGTTATTTCGGTCAGGAGGCCAACGACTTCGAGCGTTTGCAGGAGCTGTTTCGTTGCTATGGCAAATCTGGGCAAGGGCAAATCCGCCGATACTTGCACACCTTCGACGATGCCGTGCCCTACAACCAAATGCCGGGTACTTTTACCCCTTGGGAAGATTTACCCAGCGATACCGACGTGTTGTTTTATGAAGGCTTGCATGGCGGTGTTTCCGGTGAAGGTTATGATGTTGCACAGCACGTCGATTTGTTGATTGGCATGGTTCCCATTGTAAACCTGGAATGGATTCAGAAACTCATCCGCGATACTCAGGATCGGGGCCACTCACGTGAAGCCGTCACCACCAGTATTGTGCGCAGTATGGAAGATTACATTCACCATATCGTGCCGCAGTTCTCCAGAACACACATCAACTTTCAACGGGTACCGACGGTAGATACGTCCAACCCATTCAGTGCCAAAGACATTCCCTCACTTGATGAAAGCTTCGTCGTGATCCGCTTTCGCGGTATCAAAAACGTTGACTTCCCCTATTACCTGCAAATGATTGAGGGCTCTTTTATGTCGCGCACGAATACCTTGGTGGTGCCCGGCGGTAAAATGGCGCTGGCCATGGAGCTCATTCTAACGCCATTGATCGAACAGATTATGGAGCGGAAACTCAAAGCCAGAACCCAGCTTGACTGGATCAGCTCCAAATAAGCTCCAATGCCGTCAGGATTCTGCGACCAGCCACCGATAATCGCTGCTGGCACCGTCACTCTGAGCCAGTAGCCGCGTCAGATAAGGCAGGATTTCGTTGAGTTCGTTAACCATGCCAAAGGGTGGGTTAATCCAGACAAAACCGCAGCCACTTAGGCCTTTCGCTTCATCCGCTGAACGAATCATCAGTTCTATCGCTAATGTTTTCGGCACATCCGGTATGGCAGCGACCGCATCATAGAAAGCGGCGATTTTGACCGGATCTTTGATGGGAAACCACACCGCATAACTGCCGGTCTGCCAACGCTTTAAACCTTGCTCAAGCGCCGTAGTTACCTGATCGAACTCATCGACTTGTTCAAACGGCGGATCAATCAACACCAGTCCGCGTTTCTCATTCGGCGGTAGCTTTGCACTCAGCGCTTGGTAGCCATTTTGGGGCGCCAGAATTTGTAATTTCTTACTATCACCCAAGGTCACTAAGTTTTTGCGCAGGGTGACCGCATCCTGCTGATGCAGTTCACACACCACAAGCCGATCTTGAGTTCGCATCAATGCATGAGCAAGCCAGGGTGAGCCCGGATAATGAGCGGGGTCTGCCGAGCCATTATTCAGCGCATTCACGCAAGCAACGTAGTCGTCTGTAAATGCCGGGCGATGGTCGTCAGCGAGCAAGCGACCGATGCCGTCGCGGTATTCATTGGTTTTTTGCGCTTCTTCCGTGGCAAAATCATAACGGCCAATACCACCATGAGTGTCCAGCACCAGGTAAGGCTTGGCTTTCTGATTTAAATAGCTAATTGCGCGGGTTAGCAACAGATGTTTGAAAACGTCGGCAAAGTTACCGGCATGATAAATATGGCGATAATTCATGCGGCACGAATGACATAACTGTGTGTCATTGCAACACTTGCTTCTAGCATTTTGGCGACGGAACAATACTTATCGGCTGACAGCGCAACCGCGCGTTCAACGTGCTTTTCTGCGACATCGTGTCCGGTCACTATAAATTCCAGGTGTATCGCTTTAAACACATTCGGTGTTGCACCAACACGCTCACCTGTAACGGTGCATTCACAGCGCACCACCTTTTGGCGGGCTTTTTCAAGGATACTGACCACGTCAACCGAGGCGCAACTGCCCGCTGCCATCAGTATCATTTCCATTGGGCTGGGCGCTGTTCCCGGACTGTTGCCGTCCAACACCGTTTGGTGTCCGCTGCCGGATTCGGCGACGAAGGTAAGCCCATCAACCCACTTTACCGAGGCTGTTAAACGATTGTCTGCCATGGGAACCCTAACTGTTTAATTTCTGATCAAAAAGATTTTTCACGAGTCCGACGAATTCAACCACAAATTCCTCTTGCTCGGTGGTGGGATGATTGTTGAGGACACTCGACAGGACTTCCTCTAAATCATACATGATGGCATCTGCCTCACGAACGATATCAAGCCGTGTTTCCTGCTCCAACTGGTTCTGCTCAAACACCGTGATCATGCTTTCGCCCAGCTTTTCTTCAAGCAGTTCGCGCAGGGTATAATCCGCGGTAGACGTAGTACCGGTATTCTGCGCAAACAGCGGTAGCTGGCCCGTTAAATACTGGACCAGCTCAATATACCCGTCGGTGTCAACAATCATAAAAGGCCTTGATTAAAATTTTAATCCCGGCGCCAGGCTCTCGGGCATTGTCATGCTCGATGCTTCAACGGATGCGACCGGATACGAGCAGTAGTCAGCCGCGTAATAGGCACTGGCGCGGTGGTTACCACTCGCTCCGATACCACCAAACGGGGCAGCACTGCTGGCTCCTGTAATCGGTTTATTCCAGTTCACAATACCTGCCCGGATGTGCTTGAAGAAGTAACGATAGGTTGCCTCATCATCACACAAAATGCCTGCAGATAAGCCATAGCGCGTGTTATTTGCTTCTTTAATCGCCTCATCCAGTGATGAAAAGCGATAAACTTTTAGCAATGGTCCAAAATATTCTTCATCCGGAATATTTTCAACACCCGTAACGTCAACGATACCTGGTGTGACAAATCCAGTTTGCGGATCCCGGTGCGTCAACTTAACCAATGACTTACCGCCTAACCGCAACAACTCACTTTGTGCATCGGCCATTCCAGCAGCAGCTTTAGCTGAAATCATGGCACCCATAAAGGGTTGTGGATCAGCCTCGTAGTCATCAACCACAATATTCTTGGTGACTTCCACCAAACGATCGAGTACCGCCTGACCTTTTTCGCCGGCTTCGATAAACAGACGGCGCGCACAGGTACAACGCTGACCTGAGGTAATATACGCAGATTGCACGATATTGTGTACCGCGGCATCGACATCCGACACATTGGTTACGATGAGTGGGTTATTACCGCCCATTTCCAACGCCAGAATTTTGTCCGGGCGGCCGCCAAACTGTTTATGCAACAAATGCCCGGTATTGGACGAGCCGGTAAAGTACAGCCCATCAATTTGCGGGTGCACGGACAATGCCTTACCGGTTTCAACTTCACCCTGCACCAAGTTTAAAACGCCAGCAGGAATACCCGCTTTTTCCCAGAGTTTAACGCTGAATTCAGCCACTTTTGGGGTCAGCTCTGACGGCTTAAATACCACGGTATTACCGGCGATCAGTGCTGGCACAATGTGTCCGTTGGGTAAGTGACCAGGGAAGTTGTAAGGACCATACACTGCAACGACACCGTGTGGCTTATGACGAATAAAGGCTTTCGCACCAGGCATATCATTCTCAACCGTGCCGGTGCGTTCATGATACGCTTTTTCAGAAATTGCGACTTTGCCGATCATAGCGCCCACTTCGGTGCGTGTTTCCCAAATCGGTTTGCCCGTCTCTTCTGCCATCGTGCGCGCGAGAGCTTCCTTGTTTTCGCCAAGTAGCTCTGAAAAGCGTTTACAAATCGCCAGGCGTTCGTCAAAACTGCGCTGTGACCATTCAGGGAACGCTTTGCGCGCCGCCATAACCGCAGCGTCCACTTGGCTCTCGTCAGCCGCCTCGCCAGACCAAACGACTTCGTTACGAGCCGGGTCAATCGATTTAAACAATTTGCCTTTACCGGCAGCCCAGCTGCCGTCAATAAACTGTACACTGGAACTCATAAAATGAATCTCCTGTTACATGGCCACGATGCGTGCATCGTCGCCTTGTTCTAATTGTAAATGCTGTGCCTGTTCTGCGGTAACTTGTAGCGTTTCAGCGCCGGGCTGACACATAAGCTGCGCCGCACGGAAGTGTTCAAGCTGTGTATTACAGACAATATGCGGCTCTAAACCTTGCTCGGGTAGCCGCGCGACAATTTCAACCGGTACCAGCCTGCTATTGCGCACACTTTTTAGGTTACACACTTCAGCTTCTACCGTAGGTCCGGCGTCAAAAATGTCGACAAAACCTCGGAAACGTAATCCTTCCGCCTCCAGTAACCGCAGTGCCGGACGTGTATTGTCATGCACCTTACCAATAACCGCACGTGCCTCATCCGACAGCAACGCCGTATAAATCGGAAAACGTGGCATCAACTCGGCAATAAAGGTCTTGTCGCCGACACCACTGAGGTAATCAGCTTTTGGAAAGTCCATCGAAAAGAAGTGCTGCTCCAACCACTGCCAAAACGGCGAGTCACCATTTTCGTCAGAAACACCGCGCATTTCAGCAATAACCCAATCACTGAAACGTTGTTTAAACTGCGCCAGGAACAACATCCGAAAACGCGATAACGTACGCCCATTCATACTATGACGATAGGGTTCGCGTAAAAACAGCGTGCATAATTCCGATACGCCAGTGTAGTCATTACACAACGTCAACGTTTCTAAGGAATTATAAATATTCAGCTTTTCCGAGTGGTGAACGGCTTTACCCAATCGATAATGCCAAAACGCTTCGGTTAGGCCGACTGCTGCTTCGATCCCACTCACGCCCGCAATTTCACCGGACTCGGTGTCTTCCATCACAAATAAGTAACTTTCATCGCCCGGTGTTACCACGTCTTTTTTGGTAAACGCCTGCTTGGCTCGAGCGATTCTTCGCTCGAGCAAGGCTTGATCTACCGGCAGCGAGGTAAAGCCATGGCCTGATTCTACGGCGCAGCTGTATAGCGCCTCATAATCAGCTGACTCAATCGGTCGGATCAGCAACATAGCTCAGCTCCTTTATTCGCCGATGACTTGCGCGACCGCTTTCTCAAAGCGCTGAAGACCTTCTTTGATGTCTTCTTCCGGAATGATCAACGATGGTGTCAAACGAATAACGTTCGCACCGGCAACCAGAACCATCACACCGTGTTCCTGTCCTGCCAGTAAAAAGTCACGCGCACGGCCTTCAAATTTGTCGCTCAGCTCAGCGCCCAGCAGGCAGCCTTTACCGCGCACGTCTTTAAAAACACCGTACTTTTCACCGATCGCCGTTAACTGTTCTTTCATCCATTGCTCGCGTTGTTTGACGCCATTGAGCACCTGTTCGGTGTTAACCACATCCAACACTGCTTCCGACACCGCACAAGCCAATGGGTTACCACCGTAAGTGCTGCCGTGGGTACCCGGCTTCAAGTGCTCTGCAATTGCCTCAGTTGTCAGCATGGCACCAATCGGGAATCCACCACCGAGCGATTTTGCACTGGTCAAAATATCCGGCGTCACACCCAATTGCTCGTAGGCATATAACGTACCGGTGCGACCAAAGCCGGTCTGAACTTCGTCAAAAATCAATAGCGCATTATGTTGGTCACAGAGTTCACGAACGGCTTTTACAAAGTCCATATCCGGAGGCACTACACCGCCTTCACCTTGTAATGGTTCCATCATGACGGCGCAGGTCTTGTCAGAAATCAACGCTTTCAGTGCGTCGATGTCATTGTAAGGGACATGATCGATAGCGCCTGGCTTTGGACCGAAACCTTCTGAATAGGCCGGCTGCCCGCCAACGGTAACGGTGAAGAAAGTGCGGCCATGGAAGCCTTTGCTAAACGCAATGATCTGTTGCTTATCTTCGCCATGAACATCCAACGCCCAGCGACGAGCCAGTTTTAATGCCGCTTCATTGGCTTCTGCTCCCGAATTGGCGTAATAAACGCGGTCGGCAAAGGTTGCTTCCGTCAGTTTCTTTGCCAGACGAATAGCAGGCTCGTTGGTAAATACGTTACTCAGGTGCCAAAGCTTCTTACTTTGTTCATGCAATGCAGACACCATTGCCGGGTGACAATGACCCAAACAATTTACCGCGATACCACCGGCAAAATCGATGTATTCTTTACCTTCCTGGTCCCAGACACGTGATCCTTCACCTTTCACTGGAATCATACTTGCCGGGTTATAGTTAGGCACCATAACTTCATTAAACAAGTCACGGGTGACTGAAATTGCGTTGTGGTTGTCGGCCATTGCTCACTTCCTTATCGCTTGTGCGAATTAATTGATAAGAGTCATGGATTAATAGAGTAGCCCGTAATTATGCCAAATTTTAATCAGTTTGTCTGTTTTAATTAGGCGCTGACGCCAGACTATGCGCGGCCTCGGGCGTTTTTTCAAAAGAACGGAATAACTATTCAGCCATGCGCCATTACGGCGCATGATTAGTCATAAACAGAAGGGAACTTATTCAGGAACAATCACTTTGGGACGTTTTAAATTAACATTATTCAGCGTTTTGACGCGCTCGGCACCAATGTCGTGTTTCTTCAGTAAGATCAAACCTTCTTCAACCGAAGCAAGATCAACCTCGCGTAATAAACGAAACTCACAAAACGCGTTAGCCTGACCCAACACACGGGCATAATCGGTGTAATCGTCCTGCGTCTTCGCCTGGGTGAAACTCAACAGGTGCTGGCTTATCGGAACTCGTTGTAAGCCCCAGCCCTCAGCCACCAAGTAGCTCACTTTCTTATCTTGCTCGAGCATTAAATTACGTAAAAAACGTTCATCCGGTTTCAACTCGACCAGGGCATTGTGTTTATCAGGCGTACTGTCCTTGATTGACTTCATCGCCATTTCGCGTTGAGTGTCATCAAATACCCGCAAATACAATTTGGTGAGTGCAATTTTACCCAGTTCATGGAACATCCCCAGGGTGTACGCCAGTACCGGATCTTTCAGGCCGTCTTGAGTCGCAATTTCATGCGCAAGAATGGCTGTGCCTAAACTGTGATCCCAGATCTTCCGGCGGAATAACGTAAACGGGTGGGTTGATGGCGGCAACCAATATTGCATCACGTACGCGGGCGTTAGAATTCTTAGATTCTCCGGCCCCATAAAGCTCATTGCGGTGCGCAAATTTTCTACTTTAACTTGCTTTTGTTTACGCCGTTTGTCGATAAAAGGCGGTTGGTTAACCGTTTTTAAAACGCCGTTATGGAACCAGTCGAGTCCCTGTACGACGTTTTCGATGCGCCGCATTGACGCCGCCTTAGTGCTGAGAATATCCAGTAATTCGGGCAGTTGTTCAGGAAGCGGAATTAACCGTTCACGCACGTAAGTGGCGTCCTCAATACGCTCCAATATACGGTGGTAAATGGCTTCATGAAGCTCGTCGGAAACGCGATCGGCGTAACGTTGGCGTGCCTGCTTAAGACGTTCCCGTTCATCATGATTAATCTGCTCAACCTGCAACAAGCGTCGCCGCTGTTCCTGCTTTTCCTCTTCCTTGCCGTCCGCTTTATCGCGGCCTTTGCGGGCAAAAGGCAGACTGATCAGATAGTTGATGAAGCGTTTTTCAAGCCGGATGGCAGGATCTTTGCTGCCCCCTTCTGTTGATACTGCAAAAAAATCGTACATTTACGCGTGACGCTCCCGCTAATTCCGTGTTTCGAGAAAATTTTGCAACAATTGATGCCCTGCCTCTGTCATGACTGATTCGGGATGAAACTGCACACCGTATAACGGCAACTCGGTATGACGAATTGCCATGATTTCCCGACCGAACTGCATGCTATCAACCCAAGCATCGACGCTAAAACAGCTAGGCAGTGACGATGGTTCAACCACCAGCGAATGATAGCGCGTGACCGTCAGCGGCGCCGGCAAATTGTTAAATAGTCCTTTAGATGTATGCGTTACCCGTGATGTTTTACCATGCATCACACGCTTTGCTCTAACAACCTCGGCACCAAATACTTGTGCCAGAGCCTGATGACCGAGACACACGCCTAAAATTGGCAGCTTCCCGGCAAAAGCTTCGATAGCCGCCAATGAAACGCCCGAATCGTTGGGCGTGCAGGGACCCGGCGATATCACCAACGCGGTCATAGCCAGATTCTGCAACTGCGACACCGTCACTTGGTCATTACGATACACCACAACCTGCTCACCGAGTTCTCTAAAGTAGCGAGCCAGGTTGTGTGAAAACGAATCGTAATTATCAATTAACACCAACATGGTGTATTAGCCCGGGTAGGGGACAAAGCCTACGGCTTTATAGACCTCTGCCAACGTTGTGGCCGCTTTGGCACGTGCTTTATCCGCACCTTGCTTCATCACTTGTTGCAGAAACGCCGGATCGTTACGCATCTCCTGATAGCGCTGCTGGATAGGTTCAAGCATCGCCACAACAGCGTCCGCAACATCCGTCTTCAAGTGGCCGTACATTTTATCTTCGTACTCCGGCACAAGCTCGTCAATTGCTCGTCCACTCGCCGCCGACAAGATACTCAACAGGTTGGAGACTCCTGCTTTTTCCGCAGGATCAAAATAAATTCTAGCCTGTTCATCAGAGTCAGTTACCGCACGCTTTATCTTCTTCGCGATCTTTTTCGGATCTTCCAGCAGACCTACATAGTTATTAGGGTTATCGTCCGATTTCGACATTTTTTTAGTGGGATCCTGCAACGACATCACCCGCGCGCCGACTTTCGGAATCATTGGCTCAGGTACGGTAAATACCTCGCCGTATAAATTGTTAAACCGCTCTGCAACATTACGCGCTAGCTCCAGGTGCTGCTTCTGATCATCACCAACCGGAACTTCGTTCGCCTGATAAATCAGAATGTCCGCCGCCATCAGCGCAGGGTAGGTAAACAGACCTGCATTGATGTTGCCCGAATGACGCTGGGATTTGTCTTTAAACTGCGTCATCCGGTTCAGCTCACCCATTTGCGTGTAGCAGTTGAGTACCCAGGCGAGTTCAGCGTGCTCGGGTACGTGCGACTGAATGAACAAGGTGCTTTTATCCGGGTCAAGTCCGCAAGCCAGGTACAAGGCAAGGCCATCCAGAGTGGCTTCAGTCAGCTTTTGTGGTTCCTGGCGCACCGTTATGGCGTGTAAATCAACCAACATGAATTTGCAGTCGTGCGTATCCTGCATTTTCACCCAGTTACTGATTGCACCAATATAGTTACCGATTGAAAGCTGCCCTGAGGGCTGACATCCACTGAGTACTACGGGTTTTGACATCTTAGTTTCCTGAACTTGACTGAGAAATTTTTTGACGCATTTGTTGAATCACGTCAGCATAATTCGGTTGATTAAAAATTGCGGAGCCCGCCACAAACATGTCGGCACCCGCTGCAGCAATTTCGCCGATGTTATTGACGTTAACCCCACCATCGACTTCCAGACGAATATCGCGGCCACTGGCATCAATACGTTGACGCACCTGACGGAGCTTATCCAGCGTTGACGGAATGAACGACTGCCCGCCAAAGCCCGGGTTCACCGACATCAGCAGGATCACATCCAGCTTATCCATCACATGATCGAGATAGTGCAAGGGTGTCGCTGGGTTGAACACCAACCCTGCCTGACATCCGTGCTCGCGGATCGTTTGCAAGGTTCTGTCGATGTGCTCTGACGCTTCCGGATGAAACGTAATAATGGACGCCCCGGCATCGGCAAAGTCAGGGATGATACGATCCACCGGTTTTACCATTAAATGTACGTCTATGGGCGCCGTGATGCCGTAATCCCGAAGCGCTTTACACACCATCGGGCCGATGGTTAAATTTGGCACGTAGTGATTATCCATCACATCAAAGTGAATAACGTCAGCCCCGGCATCTAACACCGCGCTTACTTCTTCACCTAAACGGGCGAAGTCGGCGGATAAAATTGATGGCGCAATCCATGGTTGCATGCTCATGCCTCTTCGGTAACCTTCCTAAAAATTGTGCGCGGATTATAGCAGGTAAACTGCGACAAAAAAATTTCTCTTAAATTGCTAGTAATTGTAACAAATCGCTGATAAATTAATCAGCACTAGACACAGGAGAAAGATAGCGATGTCTACTACGATAAAAACCATAACAATCACGAGCGCCGCGCTAAGCCTTGCTGCAGCCGGATTTTTGTTGTGGGCGCCAGCTTCTCCAGTGACCTCCGTCAGTAATTCTACACAGCAATGTGAGAAGTTATTGTCATCCTCTGAAACGCAACATACCGCGGCACAATGCCAAGCGCCATCAAACCAGGTGACTTGGAGTAATTGGGCTAAGGGTGAAAGTCGTTCTGCACAATTTCACTTTATTGATTTGTTTGAGTTGCTGTTCAGCAGTTCAGACTCTGCCAAAAAATCGACCGAACGTTTTAATCAACAATCGTCTCTGTGATGTCTGAGCGGAAGTCACGCCCCGGGATCATCAGCGCAATATTGAGTGTTATTGCCGCCTTTTTTGGGGTGCAGAGTGAGTCCAATCGCCA
Source organism: Idiomarina aquatica (assembly GCF_003987185.1). GTDB lineage: Bacteria > Pseudomonadota > Gammaproteobacteria > Enterobacterales > Alteromonadaceae > Idiomarina > Idiomarina aquatica. The sequence goes on from NZ_PIPS01000004.1 coordinate 50,402, forward strand.
ACGCGACTTTCAGCATGGAAACCCACTGATCTACATCGTTATTGGCGTGGTTCTGGCCGTTATTATGGTGTTGGGACTGGTCGGCATCGTCAATTGGGTGCTTGCCGCCAGCCCCAGTTAGGATCAAGGCTTATGCCGCGATACCGCTGTGTCGGAGTAATGGCGTTACTTCCGGCTCGCGGCCACGGAATTCGACAAATAAGTCAGCAGCACTGCGACTGCCACCGCGTTCGAGAATACACGTTAGGAAATCACGTCCGGTTGCAGCACTAAAGATACCTTCTTCCTCAAACCGAGAAAAAGCATCTGCGGAGAGCACTTCAGCCCACTTGTAACTGTAATACCCTGCGGCATAACCACCGGCAAAAATGTGTCCAAAACTGTGCTGAAAACGGTTGTAAGACGGTGGCATGCGTACGGCAACTTGCTCTCTGACTTGTTGCAGTACGTCATTAATACGTGCTCCCTGCTGTTCGTCGTATTCGCAATGCAGGCGCATATCAAACAGCGAAAACTCAAGTTGTCGAACCATTTGCATGGCCGACTGGAAGTTTTTTGCAGCCAGCATTTTCTCCAGCAGTTCTTCTGGCAACGGTTCACCGGTTTCGTAATGCCCGGAGATATAAGCCAGCGCCTCGGGCTCCCAACACCAATTTTCTAAAAACTGGCTTGGCAACTCGACGGCATCCCATTCCACGCCATTAATCCCAGAAACGCCCGCGGTATCAATTTGCGTGAGCATATGATGCAACCCATGGCCAAATTCGTGGAATAATGTCACCACCTCATCGTGAGTGAATAGCGCCGGTTTACCGCCCACGGGCTTATTGAAGTTACAGGTTAAAAAGGCAACCGGGTTTTGTAGTTCGCCATCCGGCTTTTTACGACGGCCAACGCAGTCGGCCATCCACGCCCCGCCACGTTTGCCGGCGCGTGCGTATAAGTCAAGATAGAAGCTACCGCGCAGTCTGCCATCGGCATCATGAATGCGGAAAAAGCGCACGTGCTGATGCCACTTATTAACGTCTTTTTGTTCGCTGACCGTCATACCGAACAGCCGCTTAACCACCTCAAACAACCCATTTAAAACTTGTTGCTCAGGAAAGTAAGGCCGCAACACTTCATCAGAAATGGCATAACGTTGCTGTTTTAGTTGCTCACTGTAATAGGGCACATCCCAGGCTTCTAGTTCTGTCACCCCTTGCTCAGCAGCGTACTGTTCAACTTCAGCGTATTCTTGTTTCGCCTGCGGTAATGATTTGTCGGCGAGGTCGTTTAGGAACGCCAGCACCTGTTCAGGACTGTCTGCCATTTTCGTGTGCAGCGACATCTCGGCATAGTCATTAAAACCCAGTAACTTGGCTAACTCATGCCGCAATGCCAGTGTTTCGTTCATGATCTCTGTATTATCGAACTGTCCACCGTTTGGTCCGGTCTCGGATGCCCGGGTTGTGAACGCGTAATACATTTCCCGCCGTAATTCCCGATCCTCGGCATACAGCATCACCGGTAGATAACTTGGAATGTCCAAGGTGAATAACCACCCACCCTGCTCCCCGGCGGCTTCTGCAGCAGCTTCTTTGATGCTGTCCGGGAGACCGGCTAGGCGTTCCTCATCGGTAATGTGACAGGTCCAGGCATGGGTCGCATCGAGCAGATGATTACTGAACTGCGATGACAACTCCGACAGCCGGCTGGTGATTTGTGCATAACGTTGCTTATCAGCGTCGTCGAGATCAACGCCCGACAAATGAAAATCACGCAGGGTATCGGTAATCAGCTTTTGTTGCGCCTCGCTCAGCGTTTCAAACTCATCACTGTGACGCAACGACTGATACGCATCGAATAGGCCCCGATGCTGACCGACAAAAGTGCTGTAGTCCGATAGTAGCGGTAAACAGGCATCATGAGCCTCGCGCAGCTCTGCCGTACTTACCACGGCATTAAGGTGCGATACAGGCGCCCACACTTTTTCAATAGCTTCGTCGGCATCGGTCAATGGTTCCACTAACCCGTTCCAGCTAAAGTCACCGGCCGCCAGCACATCGTCAATCGTACCTCTGGCCTCTGCCAAGCGTTGCTTAACCGCTGGCACGATATGTTCCGGTTTAATGGCTTCAAAATCCGGCAGGCTCTCGCCGCTTTCGTGCACCGCTAACAGTGGGTTATCGCTCATCTTTGCCTCATCAATTTATCTAACGTAATAATCTACGGATTAACTCTGGATATTGGGCTATTTGTCTCATCTTCAAGTCAAGCCTCTGACTTTCGCGTTCGGTTAAGCTATCATCATAGGCACAAAAATTTCGACACCCATGTGCCAACTATCGTTTTCTAATAATAAAAAGGCTTACCAATGTCCGTTTGTAAACCATTTATTCTTCCTTTGCTGGCCGGTGCTTTTACGGTTATCTCGCTGAGCGGCTGCAGTAGTACCGATACGGTGCCAGTCACTGAGATCGCTCAGACTGACCGCCAGCCCCTGAACATTGAGTCCATTTATGCCAGTGATACTTTCCGCTTAGAGTATCCGGCGCCCACTCGCTGGTTGGAAGATGGCTCAGGCTATACCACTCTCGAAGCGTCAGACTCTGCTAACGGTCGGGATATTGTTCGTTACCATCCGGAAACCAACCAACGCGATGTTCTGGTCAGTGCCGAACAACTGACACCTAAAGAGGCTGAACGAGCCCTTGATATCGCCGATTATCAGTGGTCTGCCGACGGTAGCAAAGTATTAATTTTTACCAACACCAAGCGTTCATGGCGTACTCATACACTGGGTGACTACTGGGTTCTTGATCGCAACAGCAACGAGCTCCGGCAGTTAGGTGGTAACGCACCCGAATCAACGCTACAGTTTGCTAAATTTAATCCGCAGGGTGATAAAGTCGCCTACGTGATGCAGAACAACATTTACGTACAGGACCTGACTGACTTTAACATTACGCCGATAACCGCGGATGGCGATGAGTTTATCGTGAATGGCACATTTGATTGGGTGAACGAAGAAGAGTTTTTCCTTCGTGATGGTTTCCGCTGGAGTCCCGACGGTGAGCATATTGCCTATTGGCAGTTGAATACCGAAGGCACTCCGTTATTCACCATGATCAACAATACCGATGAGCTCTATCCGACGCTCAAGCAGTTTCCTTATCCGAAAGTGGGTGAGGTCAATGCATCAATGCGCATCGGCGTCGTTGACGCCAATGGCGGTGATACCACCTGGATGCAAACGCCCGGTGACCCACGCCAACACTATTTAGTTCGTATGCAGTGGGCGGGCAACAATCAGCAACTCCTGATTCAACAGCTAACCCGGAAACAACACATTAATCGCGTATTTCTTAGCGACATTAACAACGGCAAAACCCAGGAACTGATCCGCGAAACCACAGAATCATGGGCAGAGTATGTCGATGACGTTAAATTTATGGACAACGGTGAGCGTTTCACCTGGCTGTCCGAACGCTCGGGTTACCGCCACCTCTACGTGGTCAATAAATCTTCGGGCGCAATGACGGCGGTAACCCAGGGCAAATGGGATGTGGTTGAAGTCCTGCGAATCAATGAGTCCAGTGGCTGGGTTTATTTTATCGCGTCACCGGAGAACCCTCTTGAGCGCTACTTATTCCGGGCGACCTTAGACGGCAGCGGAGTGCTACAGCGGTTAACTCCGGATCAGGCTGGCACCCATGCGTACAGCATTTCTCAGGACGGTCGCTATGCCGAGCACACGTTCAGTGCCGTTGACCAGGTACCGCAAACCCATATGGTTCGACTGCCTGAACACGACGTCATTCGTCCGGTTGTTGTTAACCAGGACGTACAGCAAGCTGTCGATAACATCCAGCGTCAGCCACTCGAGTTTTTCCGCGTCGAAGCGCGCGATGGCGTTGCGCTGGACGGCTATATTATGCGTCCGGCAGATTTTGATCCCAGCAAAAAATACCCCATTTTGTTTTATGTTTACGGCGAGCCCTGGGGTCAAACCGTCGCCAATAAATGGGGAGGATCAACCTACCTGTGGCACACCATGCTCACGCAACAGGGCTATATTGTTGCCTCCATAGACAACCGCGGTACTAAGTCTCCACGCGGCTTTGAATGGCGCCGTTCCATTTACAAAAATCTTGGTGTTATCACCGTACGTGATCAGTACGACGCCTTGCAGGCAATGGCCGAGCGCTGGGAATTTATCGATACTGACCGAGTCGGTATTTGGGGTCATAGCGGTGGCGGTTCACAAACCCTCAATGCGCTATTCCGTTATCCCGACACCTATCACATGGGCATGGCGCTGGCTCCGGTACCGGATTTAACGCTTTATGACACCATTTATCAGGAACGCTATTCCGGCTTGCTACCGGAATCGGCCGAACGCTATAAAGAAACCTCGGCGATCACGCATGCCGAACATTTACAGGGCGACTTGTTACTGGTACATGGCACGGGGGACGATAACGTGCACTTTCAGGGTTCTGAACGACTGGTCAACGAGCTCATAAAACACGGTAAGCAATTTGAGTTTTTTGCGTATCCAAATCGTTCACATGGTATTTACGAGGGTGAGGGAACCGTCCCCCATTTACGCACCATGATGACCGAGTTTGTGCAGGAGCATTTGCCTGCCGGCGGCCGTTAACCGCTGATCTTTCGATAACCGCAATCGGTATTAACACATAACATCACCCCGTATCTGCATTGCATGATGCGGGGTTTTTCTTCAAGATAAGCGCATTTATAGGTTTTTTACAGGAGTTAAGCAGTATGAGCAGACATTATGACTACCTTGCAATTGGTGCCGGCAGCGGCGGCATTGCATCAGCCAACCGCGCCGCTATTCGTGGTGCTAAAGCGGCGGTTATCGAAGCCAAAGCGGTTGGCGGCACATGCGTTAACGTAGGGTGTGTTCCCAAGAAAGTCATGTGGTATGGCGCTCATGTTGCAGAAGCTCTGAAATACTCACCAGCCTATGGTTTCGACGTCGAGCAGAAAGGATTCGACTGGGCCACCATGGTGAAAAATCGTGAAGCCTACATCGAACGAATCCATGGTGGTTATCATCGTGGCTTTCAGGGTAACGGGGTTGAGTTTATCGAAGGCTTCGCAAAATTTGTCGATCATCGTACCGTAGAAGTGAATGGCGAGCACATCACCGCCGATCACATTACCATCGCAACCGGTGGCCGTCCTCTGATTCCTGAGATCCCTGGTGCGGAATACGGCATCGACTCAGATGGCTTCTTTGCTCTCACAGAACAGCCCAAGAAAGCCGCTGTCGTAGGCGCGGGCTATATCGCCGTGGAAATCGCCGGCGTGTTTCACGCGTTAGGTACTGACACGCATTTACTGGTACGTCGTGATCGCCCGCTACGGAATTTTGACAAATACATCACCGATGGCCTGCTCGAACGGATGAAACAAGACGGTCCCGAGTTGCATACCGAAACCACGGTCAAAGAGGTGGTGAAAGAAGCCGATGGAACACTGACACTGCACTATGAAAATGGACAGTCACTGCAAGGCGTTGATTGTCTGGTTTGGGCCATCGGCCGAGTTCCGGCAACCGACAGTATTAATATCGAGTGTACGGGTGTAGAACTGGATGCCGACGGCTTTATTCAGGTTGATAAGTACCAGAATACCAACGTCCAGGGTATTTATGCCGTTGGTGATAATACCGGAGCTGCCGCGCTGACCCCGGTCGCAATCAAAGCTGGCCGGCAATTGGCTGAGCGACTGTTCAATGACATGCCGGATGCGCACATGGATTACGACAATATTCCAACCGTCGTTTTCAGTCACCCCACCATTGGTACGGTAGGACTGAGCGAAGAAGATGCTATCGTTAAATACGGCGCCAGCAATATCAAAGTGTATACGTCATCGTTCGCCGCCATGTACAACGCGGTCACACCTCACCGTGCACTCAGTTATTTCAAGTTGGTGTGCTACGGTCCGGAAGAAAAAGTGGTTGGCATTCATGGTATCGGCGAAGGTATGGATGAAATCTTACAGGGCTTCGCCGTAGCGGTGAAAATGGGCGCCCGCAAATCCGATCTGGATGCTACGGTTGCCTTGCACCCGACCTCTGCCGAAGAGTTCGTAACGCTGCGCTAAGCCGCACTCCTCGTTGTCACAAGCCGGCTATAATGCCGGCTTTTTATTGCCCGTAAGGCGTTGTTAAAACTCTGTTACAAAGTTTCTGCCAGAAGCACTGCGATTGTCTAAGCCTTAATGCTAGAGTCATACTAACCACTATGACCCCATGTATTGAGAAACCATCATCATGAAAAAACTAGTACTTGCTACTGCCATTAGCAGCGCATTGTTAGCCGCTGGTTGTGCACCCACCGATAGTACAACCGCACAAAACGCATTAACCACCGCTCCAGAGGCTGTCGAGAGCGTCATTAAAAGCCCGAATGACCAACGCGAATACCGCACCATCACATTAGATAACGAGCTACAAATCCTGTTGGTGTCTGACCCCTCGACCGAAAAATCAGCCGCCTCGCTGAGTGTCGATGTCGGTTTGTTACACGACCCCATGACCCAGCAAGGTATGGCGCACTATCTCGAACATATGTTGTTCCTGGGCACCGAAAAATACCCGGATACCAACGGTTACAGCGAGTTCATGAGCAGTAACGGCGGTAGCCAGAACGCGTACACATGGTTGGATATTACCAACTACATGTTTAAGGTGAACAACAACGCCTATGACGAAGGTCTTGATCGTTTCTCCGACTTTTTTAAAGCACCGATGCTTTACCCGGAATATGTTGATAAAGAGCGTAATGCCGTTAACGCTGAGTGGTCAATGCGCCGCGAAATGGACTTCTTCGGTCAGTTTAAACTGGGCCGCGCACTACTGGGCGATCATCCCGCTAACCGGTTCCTGATCGGAAACCTGGAAACGTTAAGCGACAAAGAAGACAGTAAGCTACACGAAGAAACGGTAAAATTTTACAACCAGTATTATTCCGCCAATATCATGACAGTTGCCATGCTGAGCAACCGTTCGTTGGATGAAATGGAAGCACTGGCTCGTAAACATTTTGCCAGCATTGAAAATGATGACATCGAAAACCCTGAAGTAACCGATGCCATCGACTTTACCGAAGTGGGTTCAAAACGCATTCACTATGTGCCAAACGAAGACGTCAAACAGCTTAAACTGGAATTTATTATTGGTAACAACCAAGATCAGTTTGCGGTTAAGCCCAACCGATACGTCACTTACTTGCTCGGCTCTGAAATGCCTGGCACACCGGCTGCAACACTGAAGCAGGCAGGCCTGATTTCCAGCCTCAATGCGTCGGCAGCACCAGATTATTATGAAAATTACGGCGTGCTCTCGATTGATTTTGAACTGACCGATGCCGGTATGCAGCAACGTGAAGAGATTATTCGCGTGATGATGAACTACATCGAGCAAGTTAAAGAAAACGGCGTTGACGAAAAATACTTCAAAGAAATTCGTACCAGCTTACAAAACCGCTTCCGCTTTCTCGAGAAAGGTGATGAGTTCAGCTACGTTTCATCCCTTGCCGAAGCCATGCAGAATTATCCGGCGGAATACGTGATCAGCGCACCGTTCGAATTCCAGCGCTTTAACCCGAACGCCATCAATGATGTGCTGGATCAACTCACCCCTGAACGGCTGCGTATCTGGTATATCAGCCAACAGGAGCCGCATGACAGCGAACTGAAGTTCTATGATGGTAAGTACAAGGTCGTCAACCTTGATAACGAACAGTTGAAACAATATCAACAGCCCGCGAAGATTGCGGTCACGCTGCCGAAAGTCAATGAGCTGCTGCCGGAAAGTTTCGCTCTGCGTGATAACGAAGCTTTTGATAAACCAGAGGTTGTCATCGACGAAGACGGTTTCACGGTCTGGCAGTATCCGAGTCAGGAGTTTGCTGACCAGCCGCGCGGCATTTTTACCGTTAACTTAAATAATCCGGCCACCATAACGGATATTGATAAGCATGTACTTGCTGCAATCTGGCGCGACCTCTACAGCTTAAACACCAGCGCACTTGATACCGAAGCTGGTATTGCTGGTATGAACCTGAGCCTGGCAAACGGCGTTGGCATGACGCTAACGGTATCGGGCTTTACCGATAAGCAACCCGAACTGCTTAGCCGCGCACTCGAACAATTGACCTTCGAGGTGGACGAAAGAGCCTTCAAACAGGCCGTTGATCGCTATGTCCGGGGCTTAAAAAACCGGGGGCAACAGTTCCCGCTGTACCAATCGTTTGATGCTTATGGCAGTGTTATTCGCGAAGGCAGTTTTGCGGAGGATGCGCTGATCGACACCGCCCAGTCATTGGCCGCCGACGATCTGGAACAATTTATGTCAGAATTACTGTCGTCCAACAACGTTCGAGCCTTTGCCTTCGGTAACTATAACCAGCAAGACGTTGATCGCGCCGTTGCACGTATCCGCGCTCAACTGCCGGCGGATCGCACCATCAGCGATTACCGCTATGCTCGTTTTTACGAGCCCCAGGCTAATACCTCCGTGGTATTACGTAAAGACTTGGAAGTGGCTGACGTCGGTATCGTCGATGTACACATGCACCCTGAGCCGGGTTTTGCCACTCAAGCCGCCGGTACCGTGCTGCAGAACCATTTCCGGACCGCTGCGTTCGATACGCTGCGAACCGAAGAACAATTGGCTTATGCCGTCGGTGCCTTCGCGCCGTCACTGGATACGTACAGTGGTTTTGGCCTCTATATTCAGACACCGGTGAAAAATGTGGCCGATATGCAGGCTCGTTTCGACGAGTTTAAGCAAGAATACTGGACTCAGCTCAGCGAGTTATCGACAGAAAAATTCGAGCAGCTCAAAGCCAGTACCTTGGTAACCCTGAATGAGCCTCCGAAAAACCTTAATGAAGAGGTAGCACCATTACTGTCGGACTGGAGTATGCAACGTTTCGATTTTAACAGTAAGCAACAGCTTATCGATGCGGTCGAAACACTTACACTGGACGATGCAAAGGCGTTCTACCAGGCCACGTTACTGGATCCAAATGCGGCGCGCATTTCTGTACAACTGCGCGGTGAAAAGTTTGCCGATCAGCCGTTTGCCGACATTCCAAATATGGAGGTCATTGAACAGTTATCGGATTTCCATGCGGAGATGCCGAAACAATAAACGTTTCGGAACAACAGAAAAAGGCAGCCCTTCAGTGGCTGCCTTTTTATTGATAAGCGCTCATTTCTGCGATGCACCATTAACTAACTTACCGCCGGCGCCCTGCGGTGTAGCGGCGACCCGGAACTGCTGTTCAGCTCGTGCGCCGACGGCCATGATCTCGGCAGCGGTTAATGCCCGATTACTTTGCCACAGTTGCAACGCAATTTCCTGTTGCGCGAGCTGCACAGATCCGCGCAAACCAGTAGCGCTTGCGTAACTTTGCGGACTGACCTTAAAGGTCTGTTCCACTTTGTGAGATGGCTCTCGTACTTCACCTGCCAACGCAGAACCACAAACCAAAGAGACAGCTAATACCAAACTTCCAATACCTGCTTTCATATGACACCTCGTGACGGCCTCTAACGGTATACATTAAGTCGTTGTCATGACCCAAAAGGTTGTATTGAACTGCAAATAATTACCAACCTGACGTTAGACTAGTCCATACGAAAAGAATTGCTGTTTAACAACGTAATAAACTGTAACCAGGTGCGTCTTGTTAAAATTGGTTTACATCACCTGCTAGCGCGCTAATATGGGGGTTTACGACACTGTCCAACTGCTGACCACGCCAAGGAGTCCGGGTGCTAAAGCAATTAACGGAGAACGTTGCCTCCTCACTCGTTACACTCATAGCGATTAGCTGTGTAATGCTTGGGATGGCCGGCTTTAGCAACCTTGTTGTCAGCGATAACGCGGACATTATGCCGATCATGACGCCGCTACTGTCACTCACCACGTTAATAACCGGTGTGGCAATTGTGAGTTATCAGTTGCAACAATGGCTCATCACGCGGTTGTTGGGACTGATTCTGATAGTCCTTGGCGTTTATGCAGCAGGCTGGCTGACCCTGCAAATCTCGTTATGGTTGCCCACCACATCTATGGTCGTTGGTTTGGTACTGCTGGCGTCGTCAAACCGTGCGCTATCCGCACAAATTTGCCGCTGGAGCGGACTGCTTTTGTTACTCTTCGCAACCGGATTGTTTGTATCGCTTTGGTTGCGCGGTTACACCACCTCCTGGGCCACTAACCCTATTGCTGTAACGGCTGCGATGGTGATCATACTGTTAGTCGGAGGCGCTTTTCTATTACTGCCCAAAGCATTGGAGCAACCAACAAAACGCAATTTTTCCGGTATTCTTGTTGCGGCCACTATCGTAATCGCTACGGTAGTCATTTGGGGCATACTCTCCAATGAACACATCGATAACATTAAAAGCCGCGGCGCACTGAACCTGCAAAAATCCAGTGAAGCCATAAGCTCACGGTTGGATATACAAAATAAGGCATTGGTGCGGCTGGTCAGTCGCTGGAATCATGTCGCCGAGGACAGTTGGGAACAGTTGATTGAAGTCGACACCACAACCTACCTCAATGATTTTGAGTTAATCCAGGCCATGATGCTCTACCAACAACAGGAGTTCGACAATCCGCTGTTGACCAAGGCAACCGCTCCGGCCGAATTGTTAATCGCGGATATCGATAGCATCAAAACCTGGCGCCAACAGCAGTTCAAGCAACAGGGTGCCGTTGTCGTTGAAGACTCTCTGGCCACCAACGAACCCCGCTTTATTCTGGTTTTTCCGATCAATAATCCGCATTATCCTGCACGCCAATTGCTGGTGGTATTGAATCTGAAAAAGTTGCTGTCCGTCAGCAAAATCAGCTACCTCGATTATTTTGACACCTATTTAAAGCTCTCCGACGATTACTTTTTACCGATAAACAGTCAAGCGTTTGCTCCGTTATCTAAACATGAGCTAGCGAAGAAACATTTTTTCCAATTATCGACATCACTGCCCGTATTTGGCGAGCAACCGATGACGTTTCATGCGGTCCTCAATGAACCTGGAATTTTCTGGCAAAATGCGGCGATTAACCAAGCCGTGCTATTGGTGGGATTACTGCTTGCAGCGTTATTCCTGGCAACCTTTGACATCAACCGTCGGTTAAACCGGGAACGCAAAAAACTGTTTACCGTCGCACAGTTTGACAGTGTTACTCAACTGATCCGAAGAGACGTGCTTGAGCAACGCATGACCGAATACTTGCAAAAAAGCCCGCATCTCAGTTGTTGCGTTTTGTTCATCGATCTTGATGGCTTTAAAGCGATCAACGACAACCTCGGGCTACGCATAGGCAATAAACTCCTGCACAGTGTCGCCAGACGCTTACAGCAAAACCAGCAGGATAATTTGCAAATCGCTCGCTTTAGCGGTGATGAGTTCATCGTCTTTGCCCCCGATACGGATCTGCAGAAAGGTCGGGAGCTGGCAAAAACGTTTTTGCGTCAGATCAGAGAGAAGTTCGACTTTTATGAACTCGATTTGTATTTAACCGCCAGTATTGGTCTGTCGGTTTCTAAATTCCACAGCACCGATGCAGAACTGTTAATTCAAAATGCCGACGTCGCCATGAGTCACGCGAAACGCAGTGGTGGTAATACGTTCGAGGTGTTCGCGGACAAAATGGCAATACAATACGAACACGAACTGCATTTACGTAATAAACTGCAAAAGGCCATCGAACAGCGAGAGTTTGAAGTTTACTACCAGCCCTACGTATCCGCCAGAGGGCAGCGTATTATTGGTGCAGAGGCATTGGTACGCTGGCCGCAACCGGATGGCAGCTTTATTTCTCCGGCGGAATTCATCCCCATTGCGGAGCAAACCGGACAAATCGTTCCACTGTCTAAATTGATCATGCGGGCTGCCATCGCCGACCTCGCTAAATGGCAAGTTGGTAAAAACTTTACGTTATCGATTAATCTATCGGTCAAGCAGTTTCAGCGCGAGAACATTATTGGAACCGTTTCCGAACTCGCCCAAGAATATCAGGTGCCACTGCAACAGTTGCAGTTTGAGTTAACCGAGAGCGTTATGGTCGAGGATGCGCAAAAGGTATTCCGGGAGCTGGCTGAACTCAGAACCATCGGTTGCCGGGTGGCGATTGATGACTTCGGTACCGGATTCTCCTCGCTCTCATACTTAAGCCGGCTACCCATTGATACACTAAAAATTGACCGTGAGTTCAGCCAATCGATATTTACCGATCCAGCCAGCCCTACAATTTGTAAAGCCATTACTGATATGGCTCATGGCCTTAACAAGATGGTTATCGTAGAAGGTATCGAGACACCGGAACAGGCCGATTTCTTTATGCGTCAGGGCTGCATGGGTCTACAGGGGTTTCTGTTCTATAAACCCATGCCTTTTGACGAATTCGATAAAACGCTGGCGGCGGAGACTACTCAACACGAGTAACGCGGAAGCGGCGATTAGCGCCTTCCCGTCCAAAAAAGAAAGAGTTCAAGGCACCACGTTCAATGTAGTAAGTGTCCTCTTCATCCCAACTGAAATACCCGACACTTTCAGTTTGTTTCCAAACTTGTCCGTTGGCCAGCGTAATAATCCAGTTGCCATAAGGATCTTGTCTGCGGCTGGCAATCTCGACGGTCAGTTTGTCGATGCTCTCCATGTCCTTGGCATTTTTATGCTCAATACCAAAGCGTGCGGCAGCATCGCGATGAGTTTGCTGACGCTCGGCTTTTACGGCCTTTTGCGGTTGTTCTTGGGGCGGGTTATCACTGTATTTTTCCGCCAACTTGTCAAAACAGACAAGACGCTGCAATGAATCTTCAATGGTGGCACAGCGTTGCAATTCATCCTGCTGCGCGCTCACCGGCATCGATGCCGTTACCGCCGCAAGTGCTAAAACCAAACTTACACGAGAAAACATGTTGCTACCTCTTATTCAATACGAAACTCTGCACTAGTACCGTATCGTTAACGTATCGCCCTTCTGTGTCAACTCAAACTGTTTCAGTGCGCTCATCCCCAACAAAATAATGTCGCCATCCATGCCGGGGGTGATTGAGGCCTGCACATCGTCTAACACGATGTCACCCAGTTGCAATTGATCAATCACGGTACGGTAGGTGATGACTCGGCCATTGGCGGTTTGTGACATCCCCTGACGGCCTTTTTTTAGCCCCAGCCGCTGAGCCAATGGCTCGGGAATAGCCACTAAGGTTGCACCGGTATCCAGCAAAAAGGTGACTGGCTGACCATTAACCCGACCTTTCGCAACATAATGACCCATGCGGTTTTGCTCGAGTTGAACGACCAATTGATTGCCCAACTGTTGTGTCGAAACCTGTTGATTAGGATTGAACTGTTGCTGTAGTTTGTCTTCGAAAAACCATACCAGTAATGCCAGAGCCAGGCCCCAGGCGATAAACATAAAGGGTTTACCGAAGCCGGAGCGACTAGACATCCTTCACCTTGGTGTTATTGCTGTCATAAACTTTTACATCAACGTCGATGCCATTGCGGACACTCTGCGTGACCACACAAAAATCTTCAAACTTCTCCAGCGCCTGAGATAAATGCGGTAAGGCATCCTGATCATTGCCTAAAAACAGCTCAACACCGATATTGGTTATGCGCCACCGGCCATCAACACGTTCCAGCTTGCCACTGACGTCAGCACTCACTTTGCCCGGATCATCTTTGTATTTACGCAGTGCAAAAATTAAACTCGCCGCCAGGCAGTTAGCCACTGAGGCTGCCAGCATCCGCGACGGATTCGGGCCTTCACCACTTCCTAAGGGTTCAGGTTCGTCACTGATAACTTCACCAAACTGCCCAAAATCAATGACAAACTTATAATCTTCAAGCAGTTCCAGGCTCAGTTTAAATTCGTTATCCATTTTCCACTGCCCTCCTGTTAATAAGGTAATTGTTGGTTGCTGACCTTATCTGCCTGCGCCTGTCTCACTGCCAGCGCCTCGCTTTGATCCGTAGCAACGGTCCACCCACTCAGGTGGTTCTGAATTAACTGCACCAGTGCGTCAATATGTTGTGGCTCCGCATTTAATGCACTGATGTACTCATAACGCTCACCACCATTTTCGATAAAATACTCTTTATTCTCTTCACCAATCTCTTCAATGGTTTCCAGGCAATCGGCAGAAAAACCCGGACAGAACACCTGCACCGATTTTACCCCCTTCGCCGGTAAACTTTTCATGGTTTCATCGGTGTAAGGTTGTAGCCACTCTTCGCGACCAAACCGTGACTGAAACGTGGTTAAGTATTCACTATCGCTCAATCCAAGCTTTTGCGCTAATAAACGAGACGTTTTGTAGCATTCGCAATGATAAGGGTCACCGTTTTTAAGATAACGAAGGGGAACACCATGATACGAAAAAATCAGTTTATCGGCGCGACCGTGGGTTGCCCAATGGCGCTCAATACGTTCGGCCGCCGCCGCAATAAAAGGTTCAAAGTCGTGATAATGAGTGATGAAACGGAACTCTGGCAACCAACGGCGCTTACTGAAATCCTTCGCGACGGCATCAAAGGTCGAGGCCACCGTCGAAGCTGAGTATTGGGGATACAACGGCAGTACCAGCAACTTACGCACCCCTGCCTGCAGCATTCTATCGATGCGGTCGCTGATGCTCGGCTGACCATAGCGCATCGCAAAGTCCACCACCACCTTATCGCCAAACTGTTGTTTCAGTTGCTTATCAATTGCCGCAGCCTGATCCTGAGTGTGGTAAAGCAACGGCGAACCGCGTTCTGTCCACACCGTTTCATAGGCCTCAGCAGAGCGCTTAGGCCGTATCCGCAGTATCACGCCGTTCAAAATCAATGACCACAGCAGACGCGGCACTTCGACCACCCGGGGGTCGGAAAGAAACTCTTTCAGGTAAGGTTTTAATGCTGCCTTGGTGGGCGCGTCGGGGGTGCCGAGGTTCGTTACAAGCACACCCAGTTTATCGGCCTGCTGATGAGTAAATGCTGGACTGCCGCGATAGTTCATTTCACTGTATTCCTTATAAAAACAACGTGCCGCTTATTTACGTCCTTTTTAAACGGTTCGATCCCCCTTTGCAAAGATTTCGCGTTAAACTGGCAACGATTGCTTTAATCGGAAACAGCGCTCGTGGATAACGAAACCCTTAAACCAGACAATAAATCCGCACAAAAATGGCTGCAACGCTTGCTCGACTCGCCACACGCATTGGTGATTTTATTTTTTATGTCGGCGTTGGAAGCCACCATTATACCGATACCATTGGAATTGATACTGATTCCTTTCATGGTGCTGGAACGCGATCGCATTTGGTCCATTGCCAGCGTGGCACTGGCGGGTTGCCTGACCGGAGCGCTGGCGGGATATTTTATCGGTTACGCCTTATTCGATAGCATCGGGCAGTGGTTTATCAACTACCTTAGCCTGCAAGACTATTATGAATCATTTAAAGCAACACTGGAAACCGACGGTTTTATCGCGGTGTTTCTGGTTGGGGTAACGCCGGTTCCCTTTCAGACGGCGATGCTCGCGGCGGGCGTTACGGGCTTCTCACTGCCCTTGTTTTTACTTGCCTCAGGTTTGTCACGCGGCATTCGTTATTATGGGCTGGCGTTACTGGCGATGTGGCTAGGTCCCTATGCGCAGCAATGGTGGCAAAAAAATGCGTCGCGTTTAGGCTGGTCGGTTGCTATTATTGCCGCCATTGCCCTCGTGGTTTTTCAGTTTAGCTAACGCGGAATACTATGTTTTTACTGATTGTTTTTGCTTTTCTAGCCATTGGCGTGTCTTTTATTTGTTCGGTGCTCGAAGCAGCGCTGTTGTCGATCACCCCCAGCTACATTGCTCAACTAAAAGAACAACAGCCTGTCCTGCACGATAAGCTGGCCGCCTTAAAACGCAATATAGACCAGCCGCTGGCAGCCATTCTGACCTTAAACACCATTGCCCATACCGCAGGTGCTGCGGGGGTTGGCGCGCAAGTCGGCGTCGTGTTTGGCGATGGCTATTTAGGCGTTGCCAGTGCGGTAATGACACTGCTTATTCTGGTGTTGTCGGAAATCATACCGAAAACCATCGGCGCGAAATTCTGGCGTGCCCTGGCACCGCTGTTGGCGCCCACCCTGCGTTTTATGATTTTCACCTTACGCCCCTTCATTTGGTTGTCCGATCAAATTACCCGTCGCATCGGTAACAACGAGCCGGACATTGATGTGCGCTCAGAAATTAAAGCCATGGCCACCATGGGTTTCGAACAACAGGCGCTCGACAAAGACGAACACCGCGTTATCTGGAATATTCTCGATTTACACGATATCCGTGTTAAGGACGTGATGACCCCCCGTACGGTGTGTGAGACCATTCCGCCCGATATGACCGTTGCTGAATTTGCCGAGAAAGCTCGCCCATTGCCGTTCTCGCGCTTTCCGATCATCGATGCCGACGAAGAGCCACAGGGTCTATTATTCCGCAGTGATGCACTGGATGCAGACCGCCAACAACGGGTTGTTGATTTAGCACGGCCGGTCGAAATCGTTACCGAAACCGTGAGTATCGAAAGCTTAATGGCGTATCTGCTGAAAGAACGTCAACATCTTTGCCTGGTATACGACGAGCATGGCAGTTGGCTGGGCTTAATTACCCTGGAAGATATTATCGAGACCATTCTCGGCACACCAATTATGGACGAAACCGATAACGTCGCCAGTTTACGACGTTATGCCCGACAACGCTGGGATAAACGCGTCAAACGCGTCAAACGCGACCCACAGCAGACGCAAAGCCAGTAGCGTAATCACCCAGCGGAAAATTTGGTTAAAGCGGTGATTCGAAATCCGCTTTAACCATTTTAAGCCCACCCAGGTACCGATAAAGCCCGCCGCCATCATCGCTGCGATCAACAACAGCCAGTCTTTAAATACAAACCCGGCTAAGCCAAACACCAGCGCTTTCGGTGCGTGCTGCATGCTCATGGTGGCGGCAAACGTCGCTACTGTGGTCATGCGTTCGGAAAAGCGTGACTTAATAAAGGCCGCCACCACGGGTCCGGATGCTCCGACAAACAACGAAATAAAACCGGTGATCAGACCGCCACAGGCAAGTCCCGCTTTGCCCAATACCAGTTGCGGTAGCTTCGGCCCCCAGGTCAGATACAATAAAAATAACGCAATACACAGTTGCAGCAAGGGAGCCGGAAACTGCACCAACAAGAGACTGCCTACTGTCGTGCCGAGCAATCCAAAGGGCACAAACCAGGCAACGGTGAACCAATCAATGTGGCGCCAGGCCAGTACCGTGCGACCGACGTTGGATCCCATCTGTACCACCCCATGCACCGGGATAATCGCCGGCGCCGGTAACACCAGTGCCAGCATGGCTATCAATACCGCGCCACCGCCGGCACCGGCAATCGCGGTCAACAACGAGGTGCTTGCAGAAAGCAACACCAAGCCCCAAAACATCCAATCACTTGCGGGCATTGAGCAAAATTCCTCTAACGGTTATAATCCGCGCGATTTTAACGCACCGGATTTACGTTCCGGGCAGCTGAAAAAGGTAGTCTTTTTATGTTTATTTGCGCGGCACTGTATAAATTTGTCGAACTCAACGACTTTGAACAACTTCGTGAGCCTCTGTATCAAACTCTAATTGATAACGATGTCAAAGGCACCCTCCTTTTGGCTCGGGAAGGTATCAATGGCACCATTTGCGGTACTCGTGAAGGTATCGACAATGTGCTGGCTTACTTGCGCAGCGATGAACGTTTGATTGATATTGATCACAAAGAATCCCCCAGTGATACACAAGCGTTTTATCGGACCAAAGTGAAGCTTAAGAAAGAAATCGTTACCATGGGTATCGACTGGGTTGATCCTAAAAATACCGTCGGCACCTACGTGGAACCTGAGCAATGGAATGATCTGATTTCCGATCCTGAAGTGCTGGTCATCGACACCCGTAACGAATACGAATACGCTGTTGGTACATTTGAAGGTGCGGTAAACCCAAAAACGGAAGCTTTCCGCGAGTTTCCTGAATACGTTAAGCAGCATCTGGACCCCACCAAGCACAAAAAGGTCGCGATGTTCTGCACAGGCGGTATTCGCTGTGAAAAATCAACCGCCTACCTGAAAGAACAAGGTTTTGATGAAGTCTACCACCTGAAAGGGGGGATTCTTAAATACTTGGAGATGGTGCCGGAAGAAAGCAGCAAATGGAACGGCGAATGCTTCGTGTTTGACCAACGCGTGACGGTGAAACACGGGCTTGAACAGGGTGAGTACGATCAGTGCTACGCCTGTCGGATGCCAATCACCGAAGAAGAGAAGCAATCTGAGCAGTATCAGAAAGGGGTAAGCTGTCCCCATTGTTTTGATAAAACCACACCCGAGCAAAAACAACGGTTTGCTGAGCGTGAGCGTCAAATTCAGTTGGCCAAACAGCGCGGCGAACAGCACATTCGTGATGGTAAACGCGAAACAATCCTTCAGAAATGATCAAATTTGCAGTAAATTCGTAGTAAGTGGGTACGGAGTCAGTCAATCTGGAGGACGTAATGAAACAGTTAAAAGTTATTGGTCTTGATGAGAAAAAAGCAGCCAGTTTAGGTGATAAATTGAATGAGCTGTTGGCCAATTATCAGATTTTTTACATGAATGTTCGTGGTTTCCACTGGAACATCAAAGGTGAACAGTTCTTCCAACTGCACGCGAAGTTCGAAGAAACCTATGATGACTTGTTGCTGAAAATTGATGAAATTGCTGAACGTATTCTGACTTTGGGTCAGCGCCCAATGCATGCGTATTCAACTTACATCAAGGCGAGTGACATTGAGGAAGTAAAAGATGTGCATGAAGGTCGTGCCTGCGTCGGTAATATCCTTGACAGTTACCAGACCATTATTCGTCTTCAACGCGACATCCAGGCGCTTGCCGATGATGCAGGAGATGAAGGTACATCAGCCTTGATGAGCGATTACATTCGTGAACAAGAAAAAACATCATGGATGTTAACGTCATACCTTGGTTAATAGGGTGACATGAACAACTTAAGCCCGCGGCCGAGGCCGCGGGCTTTTTGCTTTAGAACGAATAATTAAAGCGCATATAGTAGTAGCCGCCATTAATGCCAAATGGCAAGGTTTCCCAACCATACTTAAAACCGGCCTGAGAGAACGGTATACCCGCATCACCCCATTCATCAGGATAGGTATCAAATACGTTATTGGCACCGACCATCACGGACAGGTCACGGCTAATGTCATAGCCGACCGATAAATCCATTAACCATTTTGCCCCCCATTCGTGACGTACGCCGGTAAACGCCTGTCCTTCAACGGAGCCAAAGTAGTTCAGCGCCGCATTAACGGTCCAGTCATTACGCTGCCACTGGCCGCTAAACGTGGCTTTCTCGTTAGGCTGTCCCTCTTCGATACGTAACACCTGAGTCTCATTGAATATTTCCTCTGCAGGAATCAACGAGGACACCGAGTTAACACTTTCAACGCTGGTATTCATAAAACTGACGGCGGCGGTTAAGTTTAAATCGCCCTGCCAGAGTTTGGTGGGGTAAGAACCAATAATGTCCAGGCCGGTGGTCTTAGTATCCACCGAGTTGGTAAAGAACTGCGCTGCACCGAGGTTATTGGCCGCGAGGATGTCAGCAAAATCGCTGCCAATCGAGGCGGTTAATGGCTCCGAAATCACGATCCGGTCATCGATATTAATTTGATAAAAGTCCAGGGTAAGGTCAAAGCCGCTGTCCCAGCGCTTGATCAAACCCAGACTGACACTCTCGGAAGTTTCTTCTTCCAGCTCATTAATACCAAACTGCCGGGCAACGTCGTCATCATTGGATACGGTGCCGGTTTGTACCAAAGTACCGTTGACGATATTAGTCAGTACCTGGCTGTAGTAGATTTGCTGCACGCCAGGTGCGCGGAAGCCCGTCGCTAAGGTGCCACGAACCGAAAAATCCGCGTCAATGTCGTAGCGCATTGAGAGTTTTCCGGAAATATTATCGCCAGCGATATCATAATCTTCATAGCGTAACGCTCCGGCCATCAAGAACTCCGGCGTGACATAATATTCCGCGTCGACATAAACCCCATAACTGTCACGTTCGGCATCCACGGCCTGACCCGGACTGAAACCCGGGAAGCCCTGAATGCCGGCCTCGGCAGGAGCCCCTGACGGTGTCAGTATCTCAATACTTGGGTCATTAGTGCGGCCATAGGCCCACGACACCGGATCACCTGGATTAATGGTATAACCATCGGTTCGGTATTCCAGGCCGGTTGCCAAATAGAGCAGTTCGTTGCCGACATCAACGGTACCGTTAAAGTCGAGGTTAAAGGTCGTTTGCTCAAAGATCAGTTCGCCGTCAAACGCTTCGGTCGGCGTTTCACCGTAAATCCCGCCATTGCCATCCGGCTCGTAGTACCAGCTTACGTTAGCCGAATTTGCGGAATTAAAGCGAAATTCATTCATACCGTGCACAACACTGGCATCCCACATCCATGCGTTAGGTAGATCTCCGCGCACACCAATCGCGATGGATTGGTCATCCGCTTCGGTCTTTAACTGGGGTAAAAAACCGTCCGGATACAGCGCTTCTATGGTACGCGGATGACCGCGACCACGGAAAAACCCGGCAGAACCACCGTCACGTGTGGATAGCCCGCCAAACGCATAGAGTTCGGTTGTACTGTTTAACGAGTAGCCTGCATTAAGCCACGCGTAATAGTTTTCAGAATCGGCATCGCCAACGTGCAAACGCACCACGGGGTCACCATTTTCATCAAGCCAGTCACCGATCAATTGACCGCCCGTTGCTTCCAGAGTCGCCGGTGATGCCCGGTTGGTCATACCCCGGTCACGGTATTCAAGGGTCAGGTTGACGAAGCCGGAGCTACTCGACGTGCCGATGTTGAAACCAACCTGGTTATTTTCACCATCCCCCTCATAAGTCTGACCTACTTCGGCGCTCAAACTACCACCATCGCCGCTTTTCAGGGTGATGTTGATAACCCCGGCAATGGCGTCCGAACCGTATTGTGCCGCGGCACCGTCCCGTAAAATTTCCACGCGCGCAACGGCCGAAATCGGGATCGCATTGATGTCATAACCGGCAGAACCCTTACCAATGGTTTCTTGTACGTTAACCAACGCCTGTTGATGACGACGCTTTCCGTTAACAAGAACCAGTACTTGATCAGGGCCAAGGCCTCGTAACGTCGCCGGACGAATAATGTCCGAGCCATCCGAGATCGTGGTGGTTGAAAAGTTAAACGATGGCGCACTCATCTGCAGTGCTTTACCTAATTCACTGGCACCCGTGCTAACCAGCTGCTCTCCGGAGATGATATCGACCGGCGAGGCTGACTCGGTCGCGGTTCTGCCATTTACTCGTGAGCCTAGCGTAACAATTCGTTCCATATCTTCTGAGTCGGCAGCACTTTCTGCTTGTTGACTCATAGCGACCGGTCCGTATAAGGCGGTGCTGACAGCTAATGCAATGCTGGTATGTTTGATGATTTTTCTCATTGTTCTACGCCCACGTTTTGTTTAAACACATTTTATTATCTACGTGGAATGAACAAAGATTGACATATGTCAGTACGCGTATGACATATGTCAATGTCTTGATTGGTCACCACCCTGTGCTACATTGAAAGTCGACAGAACAATAACCCCTGTTTAGGAGCAACTTATGAATAAAGTGGTGGGACTGGTACTCATTATTGTCGGCGCAATACTGTTATATATGTCGTACGAGGCGTCGCAATCAATCGCTTCGGAAGCATCTGAGGTCTTTACCAATCAACCGACCGACAGCACACTTTGGTATCTGATCGGTGGTGTCGCGGCGGTCATTATTGGGCTGTACGCCTTACTTAAAGGCAAATAACTCATCAACAAAGGGGCTGCTCCGGGGGTTAGTCCCCGGAGACATTCGGCAGTGCCAGCGCTGAAAGGAACGCCAACACACCAACAGCGACCAGAAACCACAATACCGCCGCAGCACCATAAGCCGCATCCAGCCAACCTAGCAGGATACCGGCTAACAAAATAATACCCATAACGGTATTGGAAACGGCCGTTAATTGCGCTCGGTTATCCTGATCAGCCATATCCACCAAATAGGTTTTTCGGCCTACCCGCGCTCCGTGGTGAGCTACCGCCGACAAGAACAACAACAATCCGGCAACCCAGGGCCAGGCGAGTGCTGTAGGAGCCCAATAATAGACGCCTAATGCCATTAACATCACCAACGTCGACATCACCGAGGCGGCGGCCATAACACGATGGCTGGCAGCATCAGACCAACGCCCCCAGACACGCCCGGCGAGTAACCCGGCCAGCCCGCTGGCCAATAGCAAACTGCCAAGACTGGTCAGCTCAGCATCACCTTCACGTTGAATCAGCACCACGATGTAGGGAATCGCGAAAGCAGCTGAAACCAACAGCGCGCGGGTTAAAACAAAATGACCAAACTGGCCATTGCGCCATAACAACGAGAGCGACTTAAGGGCTTCGGTAATGGCGTTACCACCGCCTTCCGTAGAACCGGCTACCTCAGGAATCCCCGCATAAAGCAAAGCTGCAGCGGTCCAAAGCACCACGCCGCTACCCAGTAACGCAAGGAATAACCAGCGTTCACCCTCAACCTCAGGCGAAAACATGATCACCAGTGCCGTACCCAACGTCAGTAACCCCGCCGCTGAAGCGGCAACGCCGGAAAGACGCCCGCGACGGGTTTTCGATACCGTCTTACCGGTTACGTCTTTATTGGCGACCGAGCAAACGCCGCGAGATAGTGAGAAGGTGGTTAATAAAATCACCACAGCCCAACCCAGCGCCGAATTATTCAGCGTGGCTACCGCCACGACCATTAACGCCAACGATAATGCCTGGCCAATACTGCCTGCCACCCAGAACCATTTTCGTACGGGTTGTTCACGGAGTTTTTGCGCAACAAACAGTTGCGGCAACAGCGCCAGCGATTCACGCAAGGGCACCAGTGCACTGATGAAAATAGCCGGCGCTCCTAACGTACTGAGCATCCACGGCAACACCAATCGTGCACTGACAAGAGTGTCACCAAGTTTCGTTAGTGTTAGCGACAGCAACATCAGCACAAATGAGCGAGGCTGATGATGGCACGCCGACTCAGGGATATCCTTACAAACGCGGGCGTCTTCGTCCTCTGCCAAATAGCCATAGACGCGGTGGGTTAAATCTTTGTCACTCACTCAGTGCTCCTTGCTGCAGCAGTTTTGACCATTGTCGATAGAGCCAACGAACGAATTGTCGGTGCTCATGCAGACAGTGGTTATCTATCTCAATACCCGTCTGCTCGCTGTAATGGTGACACAATTCTGCACAACCATTAGCATCCAGGCCGTTTATTTCAATAGTACTGGCGATATCTGTCAAGCGATCACCCCAGCCCGCATACTCCCAGTCAATAACCTTAAGCGAGTGGCCGGTCAAAATATGGGCGAAAGCCAGGTCAAAATGGCACAACACCTGAGGCTCGTCCGTTGTCAGTGTCTTGTTAAACGCAGCCAGCTGTTGCTGTTCGGTTTCCCCTAGGCGATGTGCATAATGGTCCGCTTTCTGCCACAGCGTAGTCCCTTGCCAGGCCGGTTTCTGGCGATGGATTTGTGCCAATGCCTGCGCGGTGATGCGAAGTTTTTCGGTGGTTTTAATGGGCTTGGCACTGATGGGAGTGGCACTGATGTATTCTTGTAACACCCACCGGCTCGGATCAAGCGCAATAACCTCAGGCGCCAGACCAACATCGGCGAGCTGCTGTTGTAGGTGAAACTCGTCACTCCGCCTCAGGCCCAGACAGTCGCTGTGATTTAGCCATTTAAACACGTAGGATGCGTTGGCCCCCCGCAATAACCAAACCTCATTTGCGACGCCCGAACGAAGCGCCCGAACCTCAATCGGTTTCTCGATCTTCAATGATTAGTTACCAACTCCGCTTGCTGATCACTTTTCCAACGATACATTGCGTAAACCACCAACACAACGTAAAGCACGAAAAGCAGGGCGGTTGCGACGAATCCCTTGCTCCAGTACAAATACACATAAACACTGTCGATAACCAACCAATACCACCAGGTTTCGAAGGCTTTCTGCGCAATCAGCCAAGTCGCAAGCAAACTGAACACGGTTGTGAAGGTGTCTAACCACACCGCATCAGCATCCGTGAAATGTTGCAATGACAGCGCAATTGACACAGCCAGAGGTACCAGCCAAGCCCATTGAAGCAGGTGCCAACGCCAACTAAACCGCAACTCCGGCTGCTCTTCACTGATGTTGGCCTGATGCCACTGCCACCAGCCGTAGCCGGCCATTGCAATGTAAATCACTTGCAACACAGACTCCATATAAAGACGTGCCTGCCAAAAGATGACGGCATAAATGGAGCAACTGATGGCAGCGGCGAGCCAGCACCATTGGCGCTGATGAGCCGCCAACAGCAGATACGCCAGTGCTAACACCAGCGCGATGAGCTCCCATCCGGAGCTCATGAGTAATGCATCAAGAAGCTGCTCCACCATCATTGTTCCTAAAATTGATACTCGGCAGTCAAGCCAACGCGGCGCGGCTCACCGTACTGCAAGTAAGTCTCGGTGACGTATTGGTCACGCGGATCATTACCAAAGTAGAAACCTCGTACCTCGACGTCCTCATCGGTAAGGTTACGTCCCCACAGCTTCAGTTCCCAGTTGTCCCAGCGATAGCCAATCTGAGCATGCCATTGCGTGGCCGCTTCAGCTTTCTGGTTATGTGAATTGGAAAAATAGTAGCCGTCTTTCAAATCTGTCTGCACACTCCAGTACCAGTGCTCGCCGAGAACGCCGCGTAAACCAATGTTAGCGGTATAATTCGGAGCATGTGCCTGATCCCGGCCACTCATATCCTCGCCGTCTTCGGTCACAAAACCGTCGATTTCTGTGTTCAACCAACCAAGCGATGCAAACGCACTCAGCCCATCGGTCAACTGTCCTTCGAGCTCAGCTTCTACACCATAGTTGGTGCCACTGGCGGCGTTCTCTAGAAAGCCCACAAACGATTGGTCGCGGTTAACCCAGCTTTTCAACTGCACGTCATCACGCCAGTTATAAAATACCGCCACACGTCCTGTCCAACCTTGGTTCGGACTCGCCCACTTAAGGCCTGACTCCAGATTCCATAACAATTCCGGTGCGAACGTCGCACGCTCCAACAAGTACTGCTCGATGCTTTCCAGTTGCTGATCTTTGGCTCTTCCCAACGCCTCACCATTAACACCGCCTGCTTTGTAGCCGCGCGCCAGCGTGGTGTACCAGCGACTATTGTCAGTGTACTGGTAACGCAAACTGAGGTTACCACCGATCATCGTATCACTGGGTTCTTCAGCCACCTGATTGCTGTCGAGATAATCCGTCGTGTAACGTTCCAAACGCAACCCGGTTAGCAGGCTCCAGCGAGTGTTCAGTTGTTGAATCAGTTCGCCGTAAAGCGCCCAGTGATTGCGTTCTTGGTCACTGCTAAATAGCGCTGGAGCGCCAATATCCCAGTTAAAATAATCACGGGTAAGTTGCTGGTTTTTACGGTAGGCATAAACCCCCAGCGTCCACTCAGACATAAGACCCAGCAACGTAACCGGCTCTGTGGAGCGCAAACGTCCTTCAACGGTAGTGTCTTCGCGGTCTCGGAAATACGCATCAAAAGAGGAGTATTCCCACCCAGGAGCAATACCGACGTAGGTCCAGTCCTCATCAAAACTGTATTCACTGTCGGCGTTCAGCCCGCTGACGGACAGCTCCAGCTCACTAGCCCCCCAACCGGAGTACACGGCTGCCAGGCGCACGGCTGCAGAACGCAGCGCATCTGAACCGGGCTGGTCAGATAGCGTTACACGGTCATTTTCCAGACTAAAGGCATCATAGCCATTATCAATATTAAAGTAGTGCAGATTGGCATTAACCTGCCAGTCGTCACTCAATGCTGACGACAGACCCAGACGGGCAGACAGTTCATCACGCTGTTCGGTGTCATCACGGTCTAAAAAGGCGTTGCTGGTGAAGCCATCCTGATTAAACTGCAGCACCGATAAGCGCGCTTGGGTTGCCTCACCTAAGGCTCCGCCGACCGCAACACCAAAGCGCTGCTCATCGTAATTAGCCATACCTGCCAACAGCCGTCCTTGGGTGATCGCCGATGGCGCTTCACTTTCCAATACCACCATCCCGGCCAACGAATTAACACCAAAGCGCCCGCTCTGTGGCCCGCGGAATACCTCGAGTTGACCGATATCGAACAAGGTGGCCGCGGCACCCAAACCGGAATAGTCAATGCCGTCGATAAGTAAACCAACCGACGGATTAACATTGTCAACGAACTGTGAACGTTCACCGATGCCCCGTATCTGAATAAAACGGGCTGTTGACGTACCGCCAGAAAAATTAATATTGGCTACGCTGTTGAGCACATTCTGTAAATGTTCGGCACTGCGCTCTTGCATGGTTTGTGGATCAACGATGGCAATACTTTGCGGAATTTCATTCAGTGTCTGCGACTGAAAGTCCGCATTCACGGTAATAATTTCAATGTTTTCCTGGTCGGATTGGGCATTCGCCGCAAACCCTAACGAAAGCGCGGTCAGGGCAAAAAGACTGTGTTTTAACATGATGGATCATTTCCTCAGCTTAAGAAAGAAACGATCCGGTAAGGCTTCAATGGATAGCAAGTCGGAGTTGTCTACCATCCCTACGCCAGTATTAACCGGATCAGGTACAAAGGGTTCGCTGTCTTGCATCTCAGCCCGTTAAGGGCACCCCTTGGTAATGCCGCGCTAGTATAACGCGACGGTCATATTGTTCAACCGTTTAAATAAACGACAAGGCGTCTCCGTGTAACTGTGCCAGCGGCACACCACGGGCAACAAAATCGTCACGAATAACACGGACCATTTCAAACCGCCCCGCCATATAAATCTGACAGTCAGCCAGATCTGTGCGTTCAGCCATAACCGCATGATGCACCAAGCCGATCGCGTAAGACCAGCTTTCATCCGCCTGTTCCAGCACCGGACGGTAGCTGAACAGTGGGTGTTGCTGCGCCAATTGCTGTAACCGCTCGTGCAAATATAAATCCTGCTTTTGCTTTGCACCCCAGTAGAGGTAAACCGGCTGTTTCAACCCATCCGCAAGCAGTTTTTGCAAGATAGAATAGGTGTAGGAAAACCCGGTGCCGCCGGCAATGAGCACAACCGGCTGTTGTTGCGGCAGATGCACAAAAGCCTCACCCGCCGGTGCTTCGATATCGAGCTGCTGGTGCTGTCTGATCCGCTCCAGTACCTCTCCCGCGTAGGCGTTATCTGGAGGAGCACCGATGTGCAGTAACCACTGATGATGTTCAGCCGGATCCGACGCGATACTGAAGGGGCGCTTATCGGTTTCGCCCATTACCACCTGCAAATACTGTCCGGCTTTAAATTCAACGGCTTTAGGCAGCTTGATACTGACTTCCCAGACGTAATCAGCCAATTGCCGACTAATATTGGCCTGGCAAGTGAGTTGTTCTGACATTTACTTCTCCAGAATATTCAGTTGGTCCCAGAGCTCATCGACGCGTTGTTTAACGTCCTTGCTCATTGTGATGGGTTCGCCCCATTCGCGATCAGTTTCGCCGACCCACTTATTGGTCGCATCCATTCCCATCTTTGAACCAAGCCCAGATACCGGCGAAGCAAAGTCGAGATAATCAATGGGTGTATTTTCGACCAGTGTCGTGTCGCGAGCGGGGTCCATCCGCGTGGTCATTGCCCAGATAACGTCTTTCCAGTCACGAGCATTGACGTCGTCATCGCAGACGATAACAAACTTGGTATACATAAACTGACGTAAAAAAGACCACACACCCATCATCACGCGTTTCGCATGGCCAGGATATTGCTTCTTCATGGTCACTACCGCTAGCCGGTACGAACAGCCCTCGGGTGGAAGATAGAAGTCAACAATCTCGGGGAACTGCTTTTGCAATAACGGAATAAACACTTCATTCAGAGCAACACCAAGCACGGCCGGTTCGTCCGGCGGTCGGCCGGTATAGGTGCTGTGATAGATCGGATCGCGTCGGTGGGTCACGTGGGTGACGGTAAATACCGGAAATTCATCCACTTCGTTATAATAGCCGGTGTGATCACCATAGGGCCCCTCGGGCGCGGTTTCACCCGGTTCGATATAACCTTCAAGAATGATTTCTGCGTGCGCAGGCACCTGCAGGTCGTTACTGACGCTCTGCGTTACCTGTGTCTTGCTGTCTCGCAACAAACCGGCAAACGCATATTCCGACAAACTGTCAGGCACGGGCGTCACCGCTCCGAGAATCGTCGCCGGATCAGCGCCTAATGCGACCGAAACCGGGAAGCGTTCGCCCGGGTGTTGCTGGCACCACTCTTGATAATCTAACGCGCCACCGCGGTGGGACAACCAGCGCATGATGAGTTTATTACGACCCAGCAATTGCTGTCGGTATATCCCCAGGTTCTGGCGTTCTTTATGCGGTCCGCGGGTTATCGTCAAACCCCAGGTAATCAGTGGCGCAGCATCGCCAGGCCAGCAATGCTGAATTGGCAATTGCGTCAAGTCGACGTCATCACCGCTGACGATCACTTCCTGACAAGGCGCTTTTTTTACCATTTTCGGCGACATGCTGAGCACTTTTTTATAAGTCGGCAGCAAATTCAGCGCATCTTTAAAGCCTTTTGGCGGCTCAGGTTCTTTTAGAAATGCCAACAGTTTACCGACATCACGCAGCGCGGTCACCGACTCCTGTCCCATCCCCAGGGCAACCCGCTCCGGGGTACCAAACAAGTTGGCCAGTACCGGAATAGAATGGCCCTTGACGTTTTCGAACAGTAACGCGGGACCGCCCGCTTTTAGCGTGCGATCCGCAATTTCTGTCATTTCCAGATAGGGGTCAATTTGCTGCGTAATGCGCTTCAGTTCGCCACGCGCCTCTAACTGCTTAATAAAGTCACGAAGATCTTGATATTTCATGCGTTACTTAGCTGTTGCGCTGACGCTTCATTGACTCAAAGAACTCATCGTTAGTCTTGGTCATCTGTAACCGGTCGATCAAGAATTCCATGGCTTCTACCTCGCCCATAGGATTCATGATTTTACGCAGGATCCACATTTTTTGCAGTTCATCCTGAGTCGTCAGCAACTCTTCACGACGGGTACCCGAACGGTTAAAGTCGATGGCCGGGAACACACGGCGTTCTGCAATTTTACGGTTTAAGTGCAGTTCCATGTTACCGGTGCCCTTAAACTCTTCATAAATGACTTCATCCATTTTTGAGCCGGTGTCGATAAGCGCCGTCGCAATGATGGTCAAACTGCCACCCTCTTCAACATTACGGGCTGCACCGAAGAAGCGCTTAGGTTTGTGCAATGCATTAGCATCAACACCACCGGTCAGAACCTTACCTGAGCTTGGGATAACGGTGTTGTATGCACGCGCCAGACGAGTAATTGAATCCAACAGAATAACCACATCTTTCTTGTGCTCGACTAAGCGCTTGGCCTTTTCGATGACCATTTCCGCAACTTGTACGTGGCGGTTTGCCGGCTCATCAAACGTCGAGGCAACCACTTCACCTTTCACCAAACGGTGCATTTCGGTCACTTCTTCCGGACGCTCGTCAATCAACAGAACGATCAGCTCCGCTTCCGGATGGTTGGCAGCAATCGACGTTGCAACGTTTTGCAATAGCAAGGTTTTACCGGCTTTTGGTGGTGCCACAATCAAGCCCCGCTGACCTTTACCGATTGGCGCTGATAAATCCAACACCCGCGCGGTAATGTCCTCGGTGCTGCCATTGCCTCGCTCAAGACGGAAACGCTCGTCGGCGTGTAATGGGGTTAAGTTTTCAAACAGGATTTTATTGCGGGAGTTTTCAGGCTTGTCGAAGTTAACTTCACGGATTTTCAGTAACGCAAAGTAACGTTCACTGTCCTTCGGTGGGCGTATTTTGCCGCCGATGGTATCACCCGTACGTAAGTTAAAGCGACGGATTTGGCTGGGCGATACATAAATGTCATCCGGCCCTGCCAGGTATGACGAATCCGCTGAGCGCAAGAAGCCAAAGCCATCCTGCAAAATTTCCAGCACGCCGCCACCATAGATGTCTTCGCCGCTTTTCGCGTGCGCCTTCAAAATGGCAAAAATGATATCTTGCTTACGCAGCCGCGCCATATTTTCAAGGCCCATGCTATCGGCAAGTTCGACAAGTTCGTTTACAGGTTTATTTTTAAGTTCTGTCAGATTCATAGGAGGGTTTTCGAGTTATCGATTAATGGTTAAGTCAGTGTGACTCGCTTTAAGGGTTCTTATCGCTAAAGTTAAGTCGTTACGGTTACTGCTTGGGTCTGGATTTCGCGAGGTGCGAAGCCAACGACTGAAAGATTCGTTTACATTCTATCTGCGGCGATTCGGTGGCAAGCATCACCCAGATGTCTAGTTAATAAGCAAAAGCTATCATCAAATTTCGGATTCGTCCAGTTTTCGCGACCAACGGTAGCTCTCGTGCAATAAAAAACGGCGCATGTTGCGCCGTTTTTTGATTTTCTTAAATATGTTGATCCAAAAATTCGGTCAATTGTGCACGTGACAATGCGCCGACTTTGGTCGCCACCACTTCACCGTTTTTAAACAACAACAGTGTCGGGATGCCGCGAATACCATACTTAGGAGGTGTTTGGTCATTATGGTCTACGTTCAGCTTGCCAATCACTAATTTGTCTTTATAGTCATCCGCAATGTCATCCAGAATAGGGGCAACCATCTTGCACGGGCCACACCATTCCGCCCAAAAATCTACCAGAACGGGTTTATCGGATTTGATGACATCTTCTTCAAAACTGTCATCGCTTAGCTGAACAATTACGTCACTCATGGTACTCTCCGCTACTTTCTTCGCGTGGAAATATTTTAAAATACTATTATTTATGTTTTTGAATACAAGCGCAAACTGATATGCTTATAACTTATGAATAAAACACATCTTACAGAAACACGCTTCGCCGAACTTGGGTTACATCCTCAAGTCGAGCAAGCTATGACGCACGCTGGTTTTGAGTATTGTACTCCGATTCAGGCTTTAAGTCTTCCTGTTGCACTGGCAGGTCAAGATGTAGCCGGTCAAGCGCAAACAGGAACCGGTAAAACCTTGGCATTTCTGCTGGCGACTTTCAACCGCTTAATGAACAAGCCACAGTCTACAACCCGTAACGGCCCCCGTGCACTGATTATGGCGCCGACACGCGAATTAGCCATTCAGATTGCCCATGATGCCGAGCCACTGACCAAGAACTGTGACCTGAACATGTCCGTTATATACGGCGGTGAGGGCTATGAGGTTCAAAAAGAACAGCTGGCCAGTCAACCGGACATTTTAGTGGGTACCACCGGCCGCCTGATCGATTTCTATAAGCAGGGCTTATTTGCCCTCGATAATATTGAGGTGGTGGTGCTGGATGAAGCCGATCGTATGTTCGATTTGGGCTTTATTAATGACATCCGCTATTTGCTCAGCAAGATGCCACCGCCGGCGCAACGGCTGAATTTATTGTTCTCCGCGACACTATCTTACCGTGTGCAGGAGCTGGCATACGAGCACATGAACGCTCCGGCGAAGGTCGAAGTCGAGCCGCAACAAAAAACCGGCGTCCGCATCAGTGAAGAGCTTTTTTATCCATCCAAGCCGGATAAAATGCCGCTGTTATTGACACTGATTGAAGAGGACTGGCCCGATAAAGCGATCGTATTTGCTAACACCAAGCACGGTTGCGATAAGGTTTACCAATGGCTTGCGGTAAACGATCATCGTGTTGGCTTGCTCACCGGTGATGTGCCGCAGAAAAAACGCCTGAAGATCCTCGAGGACTTTGCCCAGGGGCAACTGGACATTCTGGTCGCCACCGACGTTGCCGCTCGCGGCCTGCACATCCCGGCCGTCAGTCATGTCTATAATTTTGATTTGCCGGACGATTGCGAAGACTACGTTCATCGCATTGGTCGTACCGGCCGTGCCGGCGCCAGTGGCGCAGCCATTAGCCTGGCCTGTGAAGAGTATGTTTACAACTTACCAGCCATCGAGGAGTA
Organism: Idiomarina aquatica; assembly: GCF_003987185.1. Taxonomy (GTDB): domain Bacteria; phylum Pseudomonadota; class Gammaproteobacteria; order Enterobacterales; family Alteromonadaceae; genus Idiomarina; species Idiomarina aquatica. The sequence continues at coordinate 82,619 of NZ_PIPS01000004.1, forward strand.
CATTGGCCATCCGATTCCGGTAACCAATTACGACGAAACGGCATTGCTGAGCGATTTAAAACGTCCACGCCCTACCCATCGTCGACGTCGCAGTCATTCCGGCGGTCGTGGTAAGCCTCGCCAACGTAAACCTGGAGCGCAGCGCAAAAACTAGTATGAAACCCGGTTATAAACGCCTCGCTGCCATCGACATGGGCTCCAACAGTTTTCATTTGTTGCTGGCAGAGGTTTCGATGCGAGGCTTTTACCCTAAACCTCGCATCGTTGCCCGTTACAAGCACAAGGTGCGGCTGGCTGACGGTTTTAACCAACAGTTTGAGCTTGATCATGACTCCGTCCAGCGCGGCGTTGAGTGCCTGCACAGCTTTGCTGACCAATTGCTCCGATTTAATCCCGATGTTGTCTGTGCGGTAGCTACGGCTGCTCTTCGTAAAGCAAAAAACCAGACCCAGATCCTGCCACAACTCGAGCAAGCCCTCGGGCACCCGATTAGCGTGATATCGGGTGAGCGCGAAGCCGAGCTGATTTTCTCGGGGGTCTGTGCGGCTGCCGAGCAAAAAGGCAACATCCTGGTCATTGATATTGGTGGCGCCAGCACCGAAGTGATTGCCGGACGACCATTGTCGCCTAGCGTACTAAACAGCTTTGATATGGGCTGCGTTGTGTTCCAGAATCATCATTTTGCCGATGGCCAAATTACTCGGCAGCGTTTTGAACACGCCGTAAACCAGGCGCGCCAGCAGGTCAGTAGCTATACCAGCGCTTATCAAGCCGCAGGTTGGGATCATGTACTCGGTGCATCTGGTACCTTCCGTGCACTTGCAGAAATCGCGATGGCAGAAGGGCAGACCAACTTAACCCGCGACTGGCTGGCACAGCTGATCGAACGTTGCGTACAAACACAACAGGTTGAGCGGTTAAACTTTGTCGGCTTACGGGACGACCGCAAAGCGATTCTGTGCGGCGGTATAGCCATTCTGATGGGAGTTCTCAGCGAACTGGGAATCGATGTCTTTGGGGTTACCAACGGAGCCCTGCGAGAAGGGCTCCTGGCGGAAATGGTAGCAACAGAAACCGCTTAACGCTGCCACTTACGGGCGATATCTTTCGCAAAATAAGTAAGAATACCGTCGGCCCCGGCACGTTTAAACGCCAGTAAACTTTCTTCAATCACGTCACTGCCCAGCCAACCGTTTTCGATGGCTGCGTTTAACATCGCGTACTCTCCACTCACCTGATAAGCAAAGGTGGGTACGCCAAACTGTTGTTTGACTTCACGCACCACATCCAGATAAGGCATACCGGGCTTCACCATAACCATGTCAGCGCCTTCCTGAATATCTAACCCGACTTCACGAATGGCTTCCAGCCGATTTGCCGGATCCATTTGGTAGGTTTTTTTGTCCGCGCCTTTTAAATTGCCAGCCGAACCTACCGCGTCGCGGAACGGGCCGTAGAACGCACTGGCATACTTGGCCGAGTAAGCCATGATCGCCACATTAACAAAGCCGTTGTGTTCCAGCGCCTTGCGGATCGCGCCGATACGACCATCCATCATATCCGACGGTGCAACCACATCGGCACCGGCACGTGCGTGCGATAACGCCTGCTTAACCAGCACGTCGGTCGTGATGTCGTTAAGCACGTAACCCTGATCATCAATAATGCCGTCCTGTCCATGTGTGGTGAAGGGATCCAGTGCAACATCGGTCATTACGCCCAGCTCCGGACAGGCGGCTTTGATCGCTCTGACCGCTCTTTGCGCCAGGCCCTCATCATCATATGCGGCTTCTGCCATTAATGACTTTGCTGACTCTGGCGTCACCGGAAACAACGCCACCATTGGCACACCCAGCTCAACCAGTTCGCGGCATGACGCTACCAGTAAATCGATGCTAAGGCGTTCGACACCCGGCATTGATGCTACCTGTTGGCGTTGTTGTTCGCCTTCAACCACGAACATCGGATAAATAAGATCATTCACGCTGACCGAAGTTTCTGCCACTAAACGTCTGCGAAAGTCCGTCGCGCGATTGCGGCGCATACGAGTCATTGGGAATTTACCCAGTTCGGTCATATTCGATCACTCCTAATAGTTACAACGTAAGTTCGGTAGGCTAAACCGTAACGACTTGATCACGTCCCTCGCGCTTCGCTCGGTACAATGCCTCATCCGCGGCTTTAAATAAACGTTCTGTCGATTGCCCCGCCGCGCTGTCGAGTTCTGCAACACCGACGCTGATGGTAATGTTTCTGGCCCCGGAATCGGTCGCAAAGCGAGTCTTGCGAACACGCTTGACCAAGCTTTCAGCAAAGGCTTCCGCTTGCTCCTGCAGGCTATCTGCCAAAATGATAGCAAACTCTTCACCGCCGTAACGACAGACAATGTCTCCCGGGCGCTTAGCACTCTGCTTCAGCACGCTTGCCAGCCCCTGCAGGATCTGATCACCGATAAAGTGACCGTGAGTGTCATTCACTTTTTTGAAATGATCAATATCGACCATCAATAAGCTAAGCGGTCGTTGATTTCGGAACGCACGTCGATACTCTTTTTCCAGTTGCTGGGTAAAGTAGCGGCGGTTGTACAGCCCGGTCAATGAATCTTCGAAGTTGCGCTTCTCGAGTTCGGTGTTGACGTCCTGCAACTCGCGTAACGCAATTTGTAATTCGAAGGTGCGCTCTTCTACGCGGCCTTCCAACTCTTCATTATAGCGCTCTTGAGCTTCCAACTTCTCTCGTCGTTGCTCGTTATAACGCACGGCCAGTACCCACGACAACAACAGTATCTCGATACCAGACCCCAACATGATGGCATGGCGCTGAATGAACATACTGTCGATGACACCCAAATAGCCGAGCGAATTCGCCATCACCGACAACAATAAGGTTCCCCAGGCGATGGTAAACATGCGCGCATAAACCAAACCTTTGCGCCACAAATAAGCACCGACGATCAATAAGAACAAACAACCCGGTGCGGCCATCACCAGAAGCACGTGAATACTTACCCGGTAACTTGCGAATATGGCAACCAAAAACGTCAGTACCGACAATCCAGCCATAACAAACAGCCCGCGGGCCAGGGTGGTGCGATATTCCTTTAAACGCAGCAACTGATAAGCGAACAATGCCGCGGTTAAAAACGTCAGGCTACCAAAAATCGGTATTCCTTTGTCTTGCAGAAATAACGAATCGGGCCACAAATATCGAAAACCGAGACCGTCCAGCGACAGCATCAGCCCCCCGAAAAACAGCGTATACAACGAATACAGACCAAACTCAGGTTCGCGGGAGGCGACAAATCCAAACAGGTTGTATACCGCCATACACAACAACACGCCAAAATAAATGCCTTCGGCCAAACGCTTTTGCATTTGCGCGTCAAAAAAGCGCTGCTCACTGCGGATTGAAACCGGGAGCCGCATTGAACTTTCGGTACGCGCGCTCATGTAAAGAGTGCCGGATTCACCAGCCGGCAAAGGCACCGAAAACTCTGACGTCAAAATGGGTCGCTCGTAATAAGGCTGACGGTCGCCCAGTTCATAAGTTTTAATGGTTTCCGGTTGAACCCAATAAATATCGAGCTCATCAATTAATGGATAGCCCACATGTAAGACGCGGTCGTAGTCTTTTGCATCAATAAATAACCGCAACCAGTACTCATCCCGGGTGTAGCCAAATGATGCCCGGGCGCTGTCCAGCCGCTGCCATTGAACGTTGTCGTTTTCATAGACATCGGAGAGGCTTAATGGTGTTTCAGACTTTAAGTACCACAGTTCAATAGGTTCTTCGCTGTTCGATAAGTCGGTATTGGCATTCGCCGTGTACCAACCCACCAGTAGCGTGAGCAGAATCGCTGACGTCAACAGGTAGACCCAGCGTTTCATGAGCGTTCCTGCTCGAGTTCGAACAAACGCAGTGCGTTCGTGGTTGTCTGTTCGGCCAGCGCGGCGACCGAACATTGCCAGTGTACCGCCAGCTCATTACCGATATAGGGTAGTAACGCCGGTTCATTCATTTTAGGCCGCGGTCTTACCGTTCTGGGTAATAAGAAAGGTGCATCGGTCTCCAGCACAATACGATTCCGCGGCAGTATCGGTAACGCTTCCAGCAGTGCTTGATTGCGGCGCTCATCACACAACCAGCCGGTCAGTCCAAACCAATGCCCGCGCTCAAGGTAAGCTTTTGCGTCGTCTGGCCCGCCGGTAAAGCAATGGGACAAGCAGGGCGTGTGATCAGCACAATAGCGTGTCAGCAGCTCCAACTGTGTGGATAACGCCTCTCGTTCGTGTAAATACAAGGGTAAACCAAGCCGGTTAGCCAGTTGGATCTGCTCTGAAAAGACCCGCTTTTGATCGTCCTCGGAAGAAAAGTTGCGATTAAAGTCCAGTCCGCATTCACCAATGGCGACCACCGCCGGGTGCTTTGCCAGCGCCTCCAGCTTATCGATGTAGTCGCTGCTGACGCCGGCAGCGTCATGAGGATGAACGCCAACGGTTGCGTAAAGTTGTCGAGGGTAGCGTTCGCATAATGCTATTGCCCGCTCTGCCTCTTGTTCATTGGTCGCAATGATCAACTGCCGGCGCACACCCGCTTCCTGTGCTCGGGCGATAACGCCATCCACATCCTTTGACAGACGTGCGTTGGTTAAATTGACTCCGGCATCAAACCACATGAGCAGTGTTTAGTCTCGTTTCCTTTTGGGACGATACCATCGGCCAATGACCAGGCCCAGCTCAAACAACAACCACATTGGTATCGCTAATAATGTCTGCGAAATTACGTCCGGCGGCGTTAATAACATCCCGACCGTGAAGGCGCCAACAATAATGTATGGACGCTTTTTACTGAGTGACTCAGGCGTACTGGCGCCACTCCATATCAGTAATACAATAGCGACTGGTGTTTCAAAGGCAATACCAAAGGCAACAAATATTGCCAATACAAAATCTAAATAGCGTGAAATATCCGTTGCGATAGCGACGTCTGCCGGTGCTACGCTAGTGAAGAAGCCCATCGCCAATGGCAATACGACAAAGTAGGCAAAGGCGATTCCGGCATAAAACAGCAGTGTACTGCTGGCCAGCAAAGGAACCACCAGGCGTTTTTCGGATTTATAAAGGCCCGGCGCGATAAAAGCCCAAAGTTGCCACAGCAAAAATGGGATAGCCAATGCCACTGCCACGACAAACGTCAGCTTAAACGGGGTAAAAAATGGCGCAGCCACATCCGTGGCGATCATTTGTGTGCCTTCCGGCAGATGCTTGATCAGCGGTTCCGCCAACAACCGATACAGATCATTGGCAAAATACGCTAATGCGGCAAAAACCAGGATAATGGCGACAAGGGCGCGCAACAAACGGTTACGCAATTCCAATAGATGATCAAGCAACGGCGAGTCGCTCATTTCTGCTCCTCGTCATTGTCTTTCGATTCTGTCTGCTTCTGGTAGGGCCGTTGCACTTCAGCCGCGGCATTTTGCAGTTCAACAATTGAACGTTGTAATTCTGGACTCAAGTCACTGAAATCCTGAGCTTCTGCTTTCTTAAGGTGTTCATGCAACTCCTTAATACGCAGCTCATGGTCCAGTTCATTTTGCATGCGCTGACCGTAGCTGCGAATACTCCCCAGCGTCCGCTGCAGGCTTCGTAGCGCCGACGGTAAGCGTTCCGGGCCGAGCACCAGTAGCCCGACTATCGCAATAAGCAACAGCTCCCAAAAGCCGATATCAAACATCGTTACTTCCGCGACTGTTCGTTATCAGCGTCTGCCCGTTCCTTGGTCGTAGCGTTCTTATCGTTTTGAGTCAGTTTCTCATCTTCAGAAGCGGGTTTGCTGTCATCGTCTTCGCTAACCGACTTTTTAAACCCTTTTACCGCACTGCCGATATCGCTACCGATATTGCGCAAACGTTTGGTACCAAATAACAATACTACGATAGCTAGAAGAATTAGCAGTTGCCAAATACTGATGCCCATAAGTCACCTTTCCACGTTAACGATTTATGACGTGGGGTCGCGACCGCCACGCTTGTGCGCCGAGTATAACAGTAATCACAGCAGAAGTGATCGGCCAGCCTGGCGCAATATTCGCCGTCGCCAACCAGGTTGTGCTGATAACACCACTGGCTGTCAACAGTGACCAAAACGAACTGGTCGACGCCTGACGTTGTTGCAGTAGCTGACGTTGATGCTGTAACTCAAGTTGTCGCTGAACGTGTTGCTGAGCATGCAGGCTCTCATAGAGTAAGTTCGGTAATTCCGGTAATTTCTCAGCCCAATAAGGCGCATTTTCCTTAACGGAACGAACTACCGCTCGCCAGCCCAGTTGCTCGTTCATCCAACGCTCCAGGAACGGTTTTGCGGTTTTCCACAAATCAAGCTCCGGATAGAGCTGACGACCCAAGCCTTCGATATAAAGCAGGGTTTTTTGCAACAACACCAACTGCGGTTGAACTTCCATTTCGAATCGGCGTGCGGTGTTAAATAAGTTCACCAGCACATGACCGAACGAGATTTCTGCCAACGGCTTCTCAAAAATTGGTTCACAGACCGTACGGATCGCAGACTCAAACTCTTCAATGTTGGTGTGCCGCGGCACCCAACCGGAGTCCACGTGGAGTTCCGCAACTTTTCGATAGTCACGATTGAAGAACGCCAGAAAATTTTCCGCCAGATAACGCTTATCTTCCCGGTTCAACGTCCCCACAATGCCAAAATCAATACCGATATAACGTGGGTTCAAGGGGTCATCTTTGGCGACAAAAATGTTACCCGGATGCATATCCGCATGGAAAAAGCTGTCCCGAAAAACTTGTGTGAAAAACACTTCGACACCACGTTCGGCCAATTTTTTCATGTCCACGCCGCGAGCTTTTAATACCTCTACGTCGCTGACGGGAATGCCGTCAATACGTTCCATCACCATAACGTTATTACGGCTGTAATCACTATAAACCGTCGGGATATACAGCAGCTTTGAGTCTTCGAAGTTACGTTTTAACTGGATGGCGTTAGCGGCTTCACGCAATAAATCCAACTCATCCAGCAACGTCTTGCGATACTCGCGCACTACTTCCTTTGGTTTCAACCGTCGCCCGTCCGGTAAGTGGCGAGCCATCACCGACGCTAAGGTTTCCATTAACTCGAGGTCGGCATCAATGGTGCGACGGATATCCGGCCGAATGACTTTGACGACAATGTCTTTCACGTCGCCGTCGGCAACACGTAACTTACCGGTATGAACTTGTGCGATTGAGGCGGATGCCAATGGCTGTGTATTAAAATCTTCGAACAAGTCGCTGATGTGCTTTAGCCCCAGCGATTTTTCGATTATGGCTTGCGCCGCCTGACCATCAAAAGGCGCCACCCGATCCTGTAAATAAGCCAGCTCCAAGGCGATATCCGGCGGCAATAAGTCGCGCCGGGTAGACAGCATTTGACCAAATTTGACCCATACCGGCCCGAGCGATTCCAGCGCTAGCCGCAGGCGCACACCAGGACTCTTATCTTTATGCCGGTTTGGTAGCCAAAACAGGGCGTGACGGCCTAGCCGTAAAGACCATGGCAACCATTTCGCCGGGATCAAGTCATCCAGACCGTAACTTAACAGGGTTTTGGTGATGGCATACAGGCGCCGGCTTCGCATTAACTGTCCTCTCTTAACTGACGCTCTAGTCGTTCAATTTTGGCGCGCAATTGCTGCAATTGCTGTTTATGCTGCTCAAACTCAATTCGCGCCGGAAGTATCTTTTTCTCATCAATCAATACCCCGGTTGCCCACCGTTGACTCTGCTGCAGGGAATCTGCGACTTGCTGCCGACTTTTGCGCCAGATCTGGCTTAGCCAATGAGCTGGCACAGCACCAATTTTAGCTTCCAGCTCGGCTTCCCAGTCGATATCCAGCTCTTTTATCAGCGCCACCAACTGCTGAGCCAACATCGGGTCGCCTTCAATATCCAATTTACCCGCTTTAATCAACCGCGTAAGGTTGGAGCTGTCGCTGAGCTCGGGCAATACGCCCAGTTCGGTTTGCAGCCAACAGTCGGTTTCGCCTTCACTCACGGTGGTTAACCGCAGACCGTACTCGTCAATACTGACGGTGAGTTCAAACGGTAACTCTTTGATGTCAAAGCGCAGACTTTTACCAACCAGTTTTTGGCGCCGTTGTAGCGAACCAGGATCGCGCGCCAAGAGCTCGTTAATCAGCTTTTCCAGCAACATCCAGGGTATCAGCGACAGACTTTTCATCAAAACTTATAACCTCTGTGCAACGCTACGATGCCGCCGGTCAAGTTTTGATAATCAACATTGTCATAGCCCGCCTGCTGCATCATCCCTTTAAGGGTGTCCTGATCCGGGTGCATACGAATCGACTCCGCAAGATATTGATAACTGTCAGCGTCATTCGCGATCAACTGTCCCATCTTCGGCAACACATTGAATGAGTAAAAGTCATACATTTGGTTCAACCCCGGTGCAACCGGTTTAGAAAACTCCAGCACCAACAGTCGACCACCCGGCTTGAGTACCCGGAACATTGAGCGTAATGCGGCGTCTTTATCGGTCACGTTTCGCAACCCAAAAGCGATGGTAATAATATCGAAGGTGTTGTCGTCAAAGGGTAACTGTTCGGCATCCGCCTGGACATAACGAATATTGCCGACATAGCCTTTATCGCGCAGTTTATCGCGTCCAACTTTCAGCATCGCATCGTTAATGTCTGCCAAGACCACTTCACCGGTGGGACCAACACGGCGTGAGAACTGTGCCGTTAAATCACCGGTACCGCCGGCAATATCCAGCACTTTCATGCCGCTTCTCACACCACTGCAGTCAATGGTATAACGCTTCCACAGACGATGGATACCGAACGACATAACGTCGTTCATCACGTCGTATTTGGCTGCAACGGAGTTGAATACGTTGGCAACCAGTCCCTTTTTCTGTTCCCGGGCAACTTGTTGGTAACCAAAATCGATGGAATCTTGCTTTTTATCGTTCATACAGACACCTTGAACTGAATTTTCTCTAGTGTACTTGATGCTAAGCGTCAGTGCGACAGTGTGTTGTCGTTAAACTTGCGCATAATGATCTCGCCGTGGTAACCAGCGTTCGATCAACGCAGCTGCCGTTGCCGGATAGTCATTTAGCAGACGCTCTGCCAGTGTTTGTGCGGATGGAATTAAGTCAGCATCACGTTCGATATCCGCCACTTTCATCTGCGTCAAACCGGTTTGACGGTGCCCTAATAACTCGCCCGGCCCTCGGATTTCTAAATCACGCTGAGCAATGACAAAGCCATCGTTGCTGTCTCTTAATACGCCTAATCGTTCCGCAGCGGTTTTCGACAGTGGACTTTTATAAAGTAAAACACAATGGCTGGCGGTTGACCCACGGCCAACACGCCCTCGCAACTGGTGCAACTGCGCCAGCCCAAGCCGTTCTGGGTTTTCTATGATCATGAGCGAGGCATTCGGCACATCAACACCCACTTCGATGACCGTGGTTGCCACCAGTAAATCAAGCTCACCGGCTTTAAACGCCTGCATTACGGCTTCTTTCTGATCCGCTTTGAGCCGTCCATGCACAAGACCAACCTTCAAATCCGCCAGCGCCGCCTGCAATTCATTGGCGGTGTCTTCCGCTGCCTGACACTCCAGTACTTCCGACTCTTCAATCAGCGTACACACCCAGTACGCCTGCCGGCGCTCGGTTCGACACACTTGTCGCACCCGCTCAATCACCTGATCGCGGCGAGTATCCGGAATAGCGACGGTGGTAACCGGCGTTCGTCCCGGTGGCAATTCATCAATCACCGAGGTTTTAAGGTCAGCATAGGCCGTCATCGCCAGCGTTCGCGGGATCGGTGTCGCGGTCATGATCAACTGATGTGGCTGAAAGCCCGCCTTGACCCCTTTTTCGCGCAATTGTAAACGTTGATGCACCCCAAAACGATGCTGTTCGTCAATAATAACCAACGCCAGGTTGTGGTAATCCACATCGCTCTGAAACAACGCATGGGTGCCGACCAGCATCGCCACTTGACCCGAGGCAACCCGCTCGAGGAGCTCTCGTCTGGCTTTCCCTTTGGTGCGCCCGCTGAGCCAACCAACCTCGATGCCAAGCGGCTGCAGCCATTGTGAAAACGATAAAGCATGCTGTTCGGACAACAGTTCGGTCGGTGCCATCAGCGCCACCTGATAACCCGCCTCAATCGCCCGTAATGCCGCCAGCGCTGCGACTAACGTTTTACCCGAGCCCACATCTCCCTGTACCAACCTCATCATCGGCACAGGTTGCGCCATATCCGCGTGAATCTCGCTCACCACGCGTTGCTGCGCCGCCGTCGGCTCGAACGGTAAGGTCGCCAGGAACTCATCTTGCAATTTGCTGCCCTCAGCAATGGCAATACCGCCTTCACTTTGCCGTTGCTGACGCAGTTGCAACAAACTCAGCTGATGAGCCACCAGCTCTTCCATCGCCAACCGCTGCTGAGCAGGATGTTGTCCTAGTTCCAGCGCCTGCAGTGAACTCTCGACCGGCGGATGATGAAGCGTCTGCAGGGCCTCCACCAACGACAGTTGGTGCGGCCGTAATGATTCTGGCAACAGCTCCTCGACGCTCTGTTCGGATAAATAGCCGAGGGCCTGTTCAATAATTTTACGCAAGGTGGTTGGGTAAACCCCTTCGGTGGTCGGATAAACCGGTGTGTAGGTGGGTTCCAGCTCGACATGCTGACCCGGCTTGAGTTGTTCATATTCCGGGTGAATCAGTTCAGCACCCGCCATCCCGTGGCGGATCTCACCAAACACCAATAGCCGGGTACCGGCACTGAATTGCTTTAACTGAGCGGCACTGAACTGAAAAAAACGCAATGTCAGCGTGCCGCTGTCATCTTTGGTGCGCACCAGCAGCATCCGCTTGCGGCCATACTTTATATCCGCGTTCTGCACCTCGACGATCAAATTGGCTGACTGTCCGGGACGGACCATGGCGATGTTGGCAATCCGGGTACGATCTTCATAGCGTAACGGCAAATGGAAAATGGCATCCTGAACGGTAACCAGACCCAGCTTGGCCAGTTTCTTCGCCACTTTATCGCCAACTCCCTTTAAGGTTGTCAGCGGTATTTTGGCAAGAGCGGCACCCGAACCCGGCATTTACTTCGCCGCCCTCATGGCCTGCCACCATTGTTCATCGGCGACGATTTGTCCTTGTTCATCAAGCTCTGGATAGCTTAGCCCTTTGCGTTTGCAAGCCTTGGCATAAATCGGATGGCCGCCTTCAAACAATACCCGGTGGCGTTCGGCGGCATCTAATTGGTTACCCTGATAACGACCTGCCGCCTTGCGCTGGCGCTGCGCTTCATACAGCATCACAGCAGCGGCAACAGATACGTTCAACGATTGTGCCATACCCACCATCGGAATCATCACATGATGATCAGCACACGCCAATGCTTCGTCGCTGACACCGTATTTTTCCTGACCCAGTAAAATGGCTGTAGGTTGGGTATAGTCGATGTCACGAAAGTCCACCGCGCTGTCCGACAAATGCGTAACGACCACCTGCATCCGTTGCGACCGCACCGCACTGATCGCATCAGCGAGCTCATTGTAATGCGAGACCCCAACCCAGTTCTGACTGCCCAGCGCCGTTCCCGCCGACAGTTTTCGTTTTGGCGATTCCCATACCGCATGCATCTGATGCACGCCGACCGCATCAGCGGTGCGCACCACCGCTGATAAGTTATGGTTTTTGTGCACATTTTCCATCACCACCGTTAAATCCGGCTGACGCAGATCTAGCAGTTGATTAATGCGCGCAAACCGCTCTGGACTCATGCTGTTTTATTCCTTATTACTGGCCATTAACCACGAAACTTTTTTGACACTTCGTAGATATCTGTACGGCGGTCCTTCTTATTCGTCACCGACCCTTCGTGATGCAAGTAACGAAGTTCATCCAAGTTTAAGTCAGAAAACATCAACATCTCCGTATTCGGCGTTGTTTCTGACATCACCGCATCATGTGGAAAGGCGAAGTCGGACGGTGAGAACACCGCGGATTGAGCGTATTGTACGTCCAGACTTTCAACTTCCGGCAAGTTACCAACACTGCCGCAGATAACCACATAACACTCGTTTTCAATGGCTCGTGCCTGCGCACAGTGACGCACTCGCAGGTAAGCGTTACGGGTATCGGTCCAGAACGGTACAAATAAAATCTCAAGCCCTTCATCTGCCATGATCCGGCCAAGCTCCGGAAACTCAACATCATAGCAAATCAAAATGCCGACCCGACCGGCGTCGGTATCGAAGACATTCACCTCATGACCGCCTTCGATAACCCAGTCGCGTTTCTCATGCGGGGTGATGTGAACTTTGCGCTGTTCTTCGACGGAGCCATCACGACGGCACAAATACGACACGTTATAAATGCTGTCGCCGTCCTGCAATGGCATTGAACCGGTAATGATATTGACGTTATAACTGACCGCCATTTGTGACATTTCACGCTTAAATCGCTCGGTGTAACCGGCTAGAAAGCGAATCGCGTTCATCTGCTGGCTCTGATCGGTTAATCCCATCAACGGCGCGTTGAAGAACTCCGGCAATACCGCAAAGTCACTTTGATAGCTCGACAGCGCATCGACAAAGTATTCGACCTGCTGGAGTAGTTCATCAACCGACTCAACCGAACGCATCTGCCACTGTACCGCGCCCACCCGCACATTCTGAATACGCGTGGTCAGAATGCTGGTGGACGGATCGTAGAGGAAGTTGTTCCACTCCAGCAGCGTGGCAAAGCCACGCGACTTTTCATCTTCTGGCAAGTATTTGCCCAACAAGCGCTTCACACTGAAGTCATTGGCCAGCTGAAAGGTCAGGATCGGATCGTAAATTTCACGGCGCTGAACCTTATCCAGATACTGGCTTGGTGTCAGTTCCTGTGAGTATTTATGGTAATTAACAATGCGACCACCGGCCAAAATGGCGCGCAGGTTCGCCTGCCGGCACAATTCTTTACGCGCATCATACAACCGCCGCCCCAACCGATAACCGCGGTAATCGGGATGGATCAGCACGTCCAAACCGTAAAGCGCATCGCCTTTCTTATCGTTAAGGATGGCTTCACGATGGCCAATTAAATCATCGTACGTGTGCGGGTTGGAGAACTTGTTATAGGCAACTTTTACGGTCAAAGCGACACCGACGATCTGGCCGTTATCCTCCAGACAAAACTGCCCCTCAGCAAAATCCTTGATCAGTTTTTCAATCGTAAACTGGCTCCAGGCTCCGCCTATATCGGTGTAAACAGCATCCATTAATGCTTTAAGTTGTGCGTAATCTTCCAACCGCAAATTGCGCAGTTGAAGATTCAAATTCTCCGGACTCATGGCTTCCCCAAACGTAAAATCATGTTATAGGTAGTTTACACGGAAATTGATCAGGGTTGCACCAGAACGATTAGCTGTATAAACTTCTGGACGTCTAAAATAAATTATAAAAGGAAGTGGTATGAATTCATCGGCCGCCGTCCAGCCGCCAAGTGCTAAGGCACTACTGCCGCTGGCGTTGTTTTTGGCGCTCTTTTTAGGAACCGGCATTTACTTTCAGTCTGAGGGTGTCGAGTACGCGTTTTACCAATTACCCAGCCCTGTGGCGATTTTGCCGGCTATTGCGTTGGGCATTTTGCTAAGCAAGCAGGCATTTGAAGAACGCATTGCCACCTTCGTGGCCGGTGTCGGTGACAGCAACATCGTCACCATGTGTATGATTTATCTGTTAGCCGGTGCCTTCTCGACCGTGGCGGAAGCAACGGGCGGCGTCGATGCGATGGTAGCACTCGGGCTGAATGTAATTCCGGCTTCCTTTCTGATTCCCGGCTTGTTCTTGATCGCCGGCGTCATTTCTACCGCCATGGGCACCTCAATGGGCACGCTCGCGGCGTTAGCACCTGTGGTGCTGGGCATCGGTGAGGCCACCGATATCAGTCTGCCGTTATTGGCAGGCGTATTGGTCAGTGGTGCCATGTTTGGTGACAACCTGTCGATTATCTCGGACACCACCATTGCCGCCACTCGCACACAGGGCTGTAGTATGCGGGATAAGTTCCGCGCCAACCTTAAGATTGCGATTCCGGCAGCCATCATCACCGTGCTTTGGCTGGTCAGTTACGACACCAGTAACGTTCCGATCAAAATCCCGGAAGCCAACCTGTGGTTGTGTCTGCCGTACTTTGTCATCATCGTGCTGGCGGTGATGGGGCTGAACGTCTTTGCCGTATTAGGGCTGGGTATTGTGCTGGCAGCGGCCTTCGGCATGGTCACGGTAGACTACCAATGGGTTAAGTTCAGTCAGGATATCTACGACGGCTTTACCAGCATGCAAGAAATCTTTCTGCTGTCACTGCTGATCGGCGGCCTGTCCGGCTTAATCCGCCAGCAAGGTGGGCTTGCCTTCCTTGCCCGCGTGGTTGAAGCCGTATCGAGCCGCGTCAGTAAACACAAACAACGTTCATCAGCATTTGGGATTGCCGGACTGACCTCGCTGACGAACCTTTGCGTCGCCAATAACACGGTCAGTATTCTTCTGGCCGGCGAAGTCAGTAAGCGCCTGGCCAAACAGGGCAACTTGGCGCCGCGGCAAAGCGCTAGCTTGTTGGATATCTTCGCCTGTACCGTTCAGGGCGCATTGCCTTACGGCGCCCAGGCACTGTTAATGGGGGCAAGCTTTGGTATATCGCCACTGTCGGTCAGCTTACATACCGGCTACTGCTTTATTCTCGGCAGTGTCGCCTTACTGATGATTCTCTGGCGGCGACCTCTGGAAGATCGCGAACCGCAAAGCAAAGAGGCGGCTGTTTAAGCCGCCTCCGGGATGTTACTCAGTGCCGACGTTTAGTTGGTGCTGGGTAGCTCCAAAATACCGTCGATTTCTATTTGAGCGCCTTTAGGCAACTGCTTAACACCAATAGCGGCGCGAGCCGGGTAAGGCGTTTTAAAGTATTTTGCCATGACCTCGTTAACAATGGCGAACTCGGATAAATCCGTCAGATAAATCTGTACTTTGACCATATCCTGTAGCTCACCACCGGCCGCTTCACAAACGGCGGTCAGGTTTTTAAAAACTTGCTCGGCCTGTTGGGTAAAGTCTTCACTGACCAGCTCCATGGTTTCCGGAACCAACGGAATCTGCCCCGACAAATACACCGTGGTACCAATTTTTACTGCTTGTGAATAAGTGCCAATCGCCGCTGGCGCTTTATCGGTTGAGATAATAACTTTTGACATGATTACTTCCTTAAGCGCGTCACGCGCTGAACATCAGGCATCTTACGAATATGACGAATCACGTCCGCAAGGTGTTTGCGGTTACGAATCGTCAGTGCCACATCAATGAAATAAATATTCGCATCAATTTCTTCGGTTTTCAGACCATCAATGTTACATCCAGTGGTTGCAATGGCAGACGTCAACTTAGCCAATGCTCCCTGATGGTTGACGATTTCAATGCGAATTTCCGAAATAAACTCTGCTTCTGGCTTGTTATCCCATTCGACCGGGAAATAACGTCCGGGTTCATCTTCATAACCGCGCACGTTTTTACACTCGCGACGATGAATGACCAACCCTTTGCCAGGACTCACATGGGCAATAATATCGTCGCCCGGAATCGGACGACAGCACTTCGCAAAGCTAACCAGGAGCCCTTCCGCACCTTTTATCGACAGACTTCGCTGCGACGGCGCATCATCTTTAAGTGCCTGCAGCTCGCCCAATAAGCGTTTGGCAATGGCAACGGACATCATATTGCCGAGGCCGATCTGCTTTAACAGCTCTTCTTTGTTCTCAACCCGCGTTTCCTGTACCACGCGTTCAAACTCCGAGGCTGGAATGTCTTCATAACTGATTGGCCCCAACGCTGAGCGCAACAATCGTTCACCCAATTGCTGAGCCTCGGAGGCTTCCTGTCCCTTTAGATACTGGCGAATCTTGGCTCGCGCTTTTCCGGTCACGACGAAATTCAGCCAGGCAATATTAGGCCGCGACCCAACCGCCGTTTTAATTTCGACGGTCTGGCCTGTTTCTAAGGGTTTACTCAGCGAATAGGTGCGGTGGTTTACCCGCGCGCCAACACAGGTATTGCCGACATCCGTGTGCACGGCATAGGCAAAATCAACCGCCGTTGCGCCCTGCGGCAGCTCAATAATGCGGCCATCGGGAGTAAACACGTAAATCTCGTCCGGAAACAGATCCGACTTAACGTTTTCGATAAATTCAAAGGAACTGCCTGCACTTTGCTGCAGTTCGAGCAAGCTTTGCATCCACTTGCGCGCTCGCACCTGAGCCGTGGTACCGGCATCGTCCGTATTTTTATACAGCCAATGTGCGGCGACGCCGCGATCGGCCATCAAATCCATTTCTTCGGTGCGAATTTGAATCTCCACCGGCACCCCGTGCGGCCCCTTAAGCGACGTATGCAAGGATTGATAACCGTTCGATTTGGGAATCGCGATGTAGTCCTTAAACCGTGTTTCAATCGGTTTATACAGATTGTGCAACGCACCCAGAACACGGTAACAGGTGTCAACGCTATCAACGATCACTCGAAACGCATAGATATCCATGACCTGATTAAAGCGCAATTCTTTGCTCTGCATCTTACGATAAATACTGTGCAGATGTTTTTCCCGGCCCAGCACCCGCGCTTGTATCTGATTGCCTTCTAAACGCGACGCAATTTCACTGTGAACTCGCTCCATGAATTCCCGACGGTTGCCGCGGGCTTTCTTGACTTCCGATTCCAGCAGCCGGGCACGCCAAGGGTATAAAGCCCAGAAGCCAAGTTGCTCCAGTTCATTTTTAATGTCATGGATACCTAGCCGGTGCGCCAGCGGCGCATAAATTTCCAAGGTTTCACGGGCAATACGGCGGCGTTTGTCAGGGCGCAAATGTTGAATTGTGCGCATGTTGTGGGTACGGTCGGCGAGCTTGATCAGAATGACACGAATATCCTGTGTCATCGCCATGATCATTTTGCGGTAATTTTCCGCCTGCGCTTCTTCTTTGGAGTCAAACTGCAGCTTATCGAGCTTCGAAACACCTTCAACCAAGTTGGCAACAGTCGCACCGAACAGTTCTGCCAGGTCTTCACGCCGAGTTTCTGTGTCTTCGATCACATCATGCAGCAACGCTGCCATGATGGTTTCCTGATCCAGACGCATGTCAGCAAGCAAACTGGCAACGGCCACCGGGTGGGTAATGTAGGGTTCACCGCTACTGCGCTTTTGCGTGCTGTGCGCATCGTTCGCAACCACAAATGCTTGCTGCACTTGTTCTACCTGCTCGGCAGACAAGTAGTCACTGATTTGCGTTTTTAAGCCTTCAAATAGATACACCGACTCTCTCCGCAACAGGATAAACGTATCGCACTTTCAGAAAAGTCCGTTAATGATCAGAATACGAGCAATCCAACAAAAAAGCCAACGGCACAAGTACCGTTGGCTCTGTAGCTTCAGCAAAAGCTGTTGTTATTCGACGCCACGCAATGCGTTCACTGCCTGCATCTCTTCTGCGTCTGCTTGTTGAGCCGCCTGACGGTCTTCTGCGTCCAGGCGATCATTATCAATCAAACCCTGCTCAATCTCACGTAGAGCAATGACCGTTGGCTTTTCATTCTTTACTTCAACCAAAGGTTGTTTCCCTTGCACTGCCAACTGGCGCGCACGACGGGCCGCTAATAAAATCAAATCAAAACGATTGCCAACGCGGTCTACGGCATCTTCAACGGTTACGCGAGCCATGGTTTACTCCCCATAAAGCCTGAGTGATATTTTTCGAAAGGCTAAGAATTATACGGAAACTCGGCCCATTAGCCAAGCAATTCCTTCAGAGTTTCTGCGTGTCGCACTTGTTGCAGCGACATTCTGCTGCGCTGCGCCAGTACAATATGTTCAAGCTGGGCCAGTGTATCATTAAAGTCATCATTCACCAGCAGGTAGTCAAATTCATGGTAATGGGACATTTCGGCCTGCGCTTTTGCCATTCGCTTGGCAATCACCTCGTCACTGTCCTGGCCACGGTGACGCAGTCGGCTCTCCAAAACCTCCAGACTGGGCGGCACAATAAACACCGAACGGGTTTCCGGGTGATGTTCACGTACCTGCTGTGCGCCTTGCCAGTCGATATCGAGAAACACATCGATGCCTTGCTGTAACGCTTCTTCAACGACCTTTCTTGAGGTCCCGTAATAGTTATCGAAAACACGCGCCCACTCATAAAATTCGCCAGCATCAATACGCTGTTCAAACTCGGCGACATTCATGAAGTGATAATGGATACCATCCTCTTCACCCGGTCTGGGCGGACGGGTTGTTGAGGAAACTGATACCTGCATGGTTCCGTCTGCATGACGCTCCAGCAGCGCTTTGATCAAACTGGACTTACCGGCTCCGCTGGGAGCCGCGATAATAAAGAGATTTCCGGATTGCGTTGCCATGCTTGTCGTCATCTGCAAGAAGTTGAGTTGCCGCTAATGGCATCAAAGAATACCATGCTTACGCCTGAATGGTAAAAGTACAATCGTTCACTCTTGCTAAAAAAAGCAGTAAAGTGGCGGCACTTGACCGTTTAAAGGAATCGATAACGTTGTCTGTAAATTCAACTACGCAACCCCAGGTTGCCCGCAAAAGCCTGATGTTTGGACTGGCGCTACTGGTTTTACTCGGCCTCAACTTACGCCCACTGCTCACCTCCATCGGTCCTCTGACCGATGAATTGATTGTAGCCACAGGGGCATCATTCAGCAGCATCTCGCTGCTCACCACCTTGCCCATTTTAATGATTGGTGTACTGGCGCTATTTGCCGGGCGCCTGACCATGGCGCTTGGCTATAAACGAGGCATTACGCTCGGTTTGGTAATACTAACCGCAGGACTGCTGTTGCGCGTTATCCCGCCAACCATTGAGCTGTTGTTATTCAGTGCGTTGATCGGAGGCTTCGGTATTGCGCTGCTGCACATTATTATTCCGGAGTTAACCAAGCATCGCTATTTACATCGGCTGGGTATGGTCACCGGCTTGTGGTCCGCGGCGTTAATGGGAGGCGCAGCGCTTGGCGCCGTATTAACGCCTTGGTTTGCCGAACAGTTACCGGAACGATTTTATTCACTCGCCGCCTGGGCCGTGCTAGCGATTCTTACACTGATTATCTGGTGGGCCCCGCAAAATCGCGTGCCGCTTGCCAATATCCCACCCAGAGACCAGCTTCTGAAAGCGGTTCGTTATCCGAGAGCTTGGTTTTTGGGCGCCTACTTTGCTTTGGTTAATGCCGGTTACGCCGGTTTTATCGCCTGGATTGCGCCGTTTTACGGTGAATTTGGCTGGCCGGCGCAGCAATCAGGCAATTTGTTGGCGCTGTTCTCACTGGTGCAGGTGGCGGGGGCACTCATTCTGCCGGCACTCTCGCACAGCCAGGATCGACGCCCTTGGCTGATTGTGGCGGTACTGACCCAGATGGTAGGCTTTGCTGGCCTTAGCTTTTGGCCCGAGTATTCACCCTGGCTTTGGTCTGCACTGTGCGGTTTTGGCCTGGGTGGTGCGTTCCCGCTCTGTATTGTTATGGCACTGGATCATCTGGACAACCCGGTTCAGGCCGGACGTTTAGTGTCGTTCATGCAGGGAATTGGCTTTATGTTTGCCAGCTTGATGCCGTTACTGACCGGTTGGTTCCGCGATGTCAGCGGCGATTACAGCTTGGGCTGGCAACTGCACATCGCCGTCGGACTGGTTATTCTGGTGTTTACGCTTCGTTTTAACCCCAGTCACTATGCCTCACTGTTCAAACGTTAAGCACCGCCGACGCCGGCAGTATCTGTTGACAAATATCATCGGCCAGTTGCTTCAGCTGGTCGTTCGGTAAGTCCCGTTGAGACATCACACTCAAGCCCAAGATATTAGACTGGTAAAGCCGTGCCAGTCGTTTGGCATCCGCGCGAGGTGCCAGCTCTCCTGCGGCAATTGCCCGGCAAAACTTCACTTCGAACAGCTGCTGCAGCTCGTTCATGTAGTTTTTTACCGGTTCATTATTTAATGTTTGATGGTTACTCAGTTCAAGCAAGGTTTTGATCAACATGCAGGCTTTGCTGGGAGTATTACCCTGTATTTTCGGTTCAACAATATTCTGCAGCAGTTGAACAAAGCCTGCTAACTCAGTATCACCTTCACTCAGTGCGGCGCTAAAACTGGCCTTAGTGCTCTCACCGTAAACGGCCAGCGCTTCACCGAACAAGCGTTCTTTACTGCCAAAAGCAGCGTATATACTGCCCGGCCGCATATCCATTGCCTGCTCGATGTCTTTCATTGAGGTTGCATGATAACCCTTTCGCCAGAATAAACTCATGGCATTGTTCAGCGCTGTTTCGCGGTTAAATTGTGGCGTTCTGGCCATACTTGTTCCCTGTATAAAACAGTTTGTTCATCAAAATACACCCTCCAGTATAGACAAGCTAATTATGCCTTTAAAGTGGATTATTATAAAAAGTGAGCCTTTATGCCTTTTCGTTAGTAGGTTATAAGTGTTAGTTAGGAACTTACTCGATTAACAGGAGTGTTAAATGTCTAGCGAGAAAAAGCCATGGCATCACGCCATATTATTCCCGGTGTTCCTGCCTGCGATTATTGTTATCGCACTGCTGGTCGTCGGGACACTGAGTGCGCCGGAGCAAGCAGGTAAACTGTTTGAAAGCACGCTCGCCGGAATCACCGAACATTTCGGCTGGTTCTACATGCTTGCCGTTGCGCTGTTTCTTATTTTCATCGTCGGGGTCGGCATCTCCAAATGGGGGAGAATTAAACTCGGTCCCGACCATTGTGAACCGGAATACAGTTTTACGTCGTGGTTTGCGATGCTTTTTTCGGCCGGTTACGGCATTGCACTGCTGTTCTTTGGTGTCGCAGAACCCGTGTTACATTATGCCGATCCACCGGCAGGAGCCGCAGAAACCGTTAACTCAGCCAAACAGGCCATGCAAATCGCCTATTTTCACTGGGGCTTCCACATTTGGGCCATCTACGGGTTGGTCGGTCTGGTGCTGGCTTATTTCTCCTTCCGTCACGGCTTGCCGTTGTCAATGCGTTCCACCTTATATCCGCTGATCGGCGAAAAGATTAACGGCCCAGCCGGGCATGCAGTAGATACTTTTGCCATCCTCGGCACGATGTTTGGCATTGCCACTACGCTGGGCTTATCGGTCATCCAGATTAACACCGGCCTGAATTATCTATGGGAAGATATCCCGATTGGTTCCACGGTTCAGATCATCGCCATCGGGGTCATTACTCTGGCCGCTATCGCATCCGTGGTCGCCGGTATGGATAAGGGCATCAAACGACTATCGCTGATCAACATGACGCTGGTTTTATTTTTACTGTTGTTTGTGTTTTTTGCCGGCCCTACCGTGCATATTCTGGAGACCTTTTTACAAAATACCGGCGCCTATTTAAGCGGTATCGTTGAGCGTACCTTTAACTTACAAGCCTACACACGCAGTGACTGGATTGGTAACTGGACGCTGTTTATCTTTGGCTGGACCATTGCCTGGGCGCCGTTTGTCGGGCTGTTCATTGCTAAGATCAGCCGTGGTCGCACCATCCGTCAGTACGTCTTCGGTGTCATGCTGGTACCGTCGATTTTCACCTTCTTTTGGTTTGCCGTATTCGGCGACACCGCCCTGAATATGATCATGAATGAAGGTTATACCGCGCTCATCAGCGAAGTGCAGAATAATCAGGCCATCGCACTGTTTAAGCTTTATGAACAACTGCCACTGACCAGCATCATCAGCTTTGCGACGGTTATCTTGATCATCACATTCTTTGTTACCTCTTCTGACTCAGGCTCATTGGTGATTGATTCCTTGTCCTCCGGCGGAATGCTGGAGACACCGGTTTGGCAGCGTGTGTTCTGGGCGTCGACCGAAGGCATCGTTGCCGCTGTACTACTGCTGGCCGGAGGCCTTGGCGCTTTACAAACCGCAGCCATTACCAGTGCCTTACCCTTTGCGGTAGTCATCCTCATCGCTGCCGTTGGTATGTGGCGTGCTTTGATCATTGAAGGGCACCAATACACCAGTCTCAAGAGTCACCGTCAGTTTCACCGTCGTGGCGTGAATGAAGGCCCCGACTACTGGAAGAAACGGTTGTCAGGCTTGGTGGACTTTCCTAAAAAAGAGCCGGTACTCGATTTTATCTACAAAGCCGCGGCCGAGTCACTTAAGCAGGTTCGCGACGAGCTAAAAGAACAGGACTGGCCGGCCGAATTTCAGGAAGATAAAGAGCATAACCGTATTATGCTCACCGTAGAGCGCGACAAAGAGCTCGACTTTGCCTATGAAGTCCGGTTACGTGACTACCTGCTGCCGGAGTTTGCACTCACTAACGATAAAAACCGTGAGGTTTATTATCGAGCTGAAGTGTTCCTGCGTCAGGGTGGACAGTCTTATGATTTGTATGGCTGGGAAAAAGCCGACATCATCAACGACGTCATCAATCAGTTTGAAAATTATCTGCACTTCCGTCACCACAGCCCCGGCGTGTTGCCGTGGGAGATGGAAAAACATGACGCAGACTTACAGGATACGGAAACACAAAAATAATTCGTATCGACTAAAGGCCGCCTTCGGGCGGCTTTTTTTATGATGTATAGTAGTCACATCACTCTCTAGCAAAAACGATCGCATGAGAATTCTGCATACCTCAGACTGGCACTTAGGGCGGCTATTTCATCAAATATCGCTTGTTGACGAACAGCGCTGCGCCATAGAGCAAGTGCTCGACTATATCAAAAACTATCAACCGGACGTGGTAATTATTGCCGGAGATATCTATGACCGTTCGGTTCCGCCGGCATCCGCAATCTCGTTGTTCGATGACTTTGTCGATACCTGTTTGAGCCAATTGGGTGTGCCAATCATTGCCATATCCGGTAATCACGACGGTGCCGAGCGACTTGGCTTTGCGTCCCGCCAATTGGCAACGTCCGGTATGTATCTGGTCACAACACTGGAGCAAATGACACAACCGATCGTACTCGACGATGAGCATGGGCCTGTCGACTTTTGGGCGGTTCCGTTTCATGACCCGGCTCAAGTAACCGATTTCACCGGCGAGCCACAGCGCGATTACAACCACGCCCATGAAACCTTAGTGAATGCCTTAAAAAAGGCAAATGACCGTCGTTCCGTGCTGGTCAGTCATTGCTATTTGGACGGTGCCAACGAATCCGATTCGGAAAGGCCACTCTCAATGGGCGGTGCCGACCGGGTTGACTGGCAGTTGTTTAGCGACTTCGATTACACGGCCTTGGGGCATTTGCACCAACCACAGTACAAAGGCCGCGAGAACATTCGTTACAGCGGCTCACTGCTCAAGTACAGCTTTTCTGAACAACATCAGAGGAAGTCTCTCACCCTGGTGGATATGGATGCCGACGGCAACTGCTCGATTCAGTTATTACCGATTCAGCCACGCAATGATTTACGCGTATTGAAAGGCACGTTAGAGGAAATTCTGTCCAAGGCTAAAGAGGACGCGCGCAGTAACGATTATGTACAGGTCATCCTCACCGACGATGAGGCATTGCTTAACCCAATGGCGCGAGTCAGGGAGCACTATCCAAACGTTATGGAATTGAAGAAAGAGCGCTTTCAAGTCCGTCAGGGAGAGCAACTGGCAGCTGCCGGTGAACAGCTAAAACGCAGTGAACTCGACATATTTGAGGACTTTTTCAGTCAAGTTCATCATCAACAACTTAATGATGAACAACGCCAACAACTTGAAGCGGTGCTTGCCCAAATCGCCGACCAGGAGCGCCAATCATGAAGCCTATATTGCTCGCCATGCAGGCGTTTGGGCCGTTCGCCGAACGTGAAGTTATCGATTTCAGAGCACTCGGAGAACATCCTCTTTTTCTGATCAATGGCGCAACGGGAGCCGGTAAAACGACCATTTTGGATGCCATCAGTTATGCGTTATTCGGAAAGACCACTGGCGCAGAACGACAAGGCGAACAAATGCGCTGTCACCACGCGGGCCTTGATGTAGCAACCGAAGTGGATTTTATTTTTGCGATAGGCACAAACATCTACCGTGTCCAGCGTTTACCAACTCAATGGCGACCAAAACTTCGCGGTGAGGGCTTAAAGGAAGACCGAGCGACAGCCACACTCTGGCAAATCACTGCGGGTACGGAGCCGGCCTTCGATCTCAATACGGATCAACAAAAACTGCTGGCAAGCCGCAAAGTTAATGACGTTACTCAGCACGTTGAGCAACTTATTGGCTTAAAGGCTGACCAATTCCGACAGGTGGTGGTGTTACCCCAGGGCAAATTTCGTGAACTCTTAACGGCCGATGCCGGCCAACGAGAAGACATTTTTGCACAGCTGTTCCAAACACATCGCTACTTATTGATTGAAGAACAGTTAAAAGAGTCTGCTCGTGAACTGCGCCAGCAGATGCGTCAGCACGAACAAAACTTACAAGCCCTGCTGGATGATGCAAAAGTCACCAGCAAACAGGAGCTGACCGAGCGATTACAACAATTGCGCCCGCAGCTAAGCCAACTAGAGCAACAGAAGACGTCGCAGGCAAAAGCGGTGCAGCAACTGCGCTCGCAATTGTTGCAGGCTCAACACGTGCAAAAGCAGTTTGCACAACAACAACAGTTGCTGAGCGAGCGCGATCAATTGCGCAACAGAGAACCGCAAATAAACACCCAACAGCAGCGCCTTGAACGTGCCAAAAAAGCACAACAGTTGGCAGCCGACAGCCAACATTTGGCATTGTTACAGCAGCAATCGCAAGAGCTGCGCAGTCGTACCGAGCAGTTGCAAACACAGCAACAACAGCTCAGTGAGAGTAAACAACAGGTGGAACAGGCCTATCAGCGGGCACTTCAGCTCGACGATGATAACCAAACACTACGCCGCCAGCTTGAACAACAACGGCAATGGTTACCCAAACTCGAATCGTTGCAACAGATGGCCACAGAGCAACAGCAATTGGCGGCCAAGTTAACGCAAGATCAACGGCAATTGACTGAAATCGATGAAGAACTTCAGCAACAGCGCGAAAACAACATCCATGCTCAACAGCAATTGGATGAGCTTCGTACTGCACTGGATCAACAAACATCATTGGAAGCCGAACAGCATCAGCTAACACTGTGGCAGCAGCAACGCCAGCGGCATGAAGAACTCGAACGCCAGCAACAGCAACTGCGCCAACAGCAACAACAACTGCAGCAACAACTGCTGGCTCAACGCGCAACCACCCACGCCGCGGAGCAACAGAGCCAGCATCTGGAAAACCGATGGTACGATCAACAAGCGCTGACACTGGCTCGAACACTTGAGTCCGGTAAGCCGTGCCCGGTGTGTGGTGCCACCGAACACCCCAGCCCGGCGCACAATCAGAATGAGGAATTAGTAGAACACCAGCAAGTCATCGCTGCACGTAAAACGTTTCAACAGGAACAACAAAAGCAACAGCAACTGGAACAGCAGTTGAGTCACAGCCAAAACCGGTTGGATCTGGTGCAACAGCAGTTGCATGAAAATGGTGAGCCTAAAGCGCCACAACAACTGGATCAGCTGCGCCAGCAACTGGCCGCCAAAGCGAGTCATTATCAACAGCAGCGCCGGCAGTTGGTAAGACTGAATCAACAAATTTCGGAGGGCCAACAGCGATTAGAACAGCTGGGTACGAAACAGCGGACATTAGCCGAACGTATTCATCAGCAGCAGTTGCAAAAGCAGACGGCCGATGAACGTTTGCGCATGTTGCGCCAAGAGATTCCGGAAGATCTGCGTTCGGCAGAACAGTTACAACAATCAATGAGCGCTTTGGAGCATCAGTTACAACAAAACTTAAGCCGTCAGCGCCGCGCCACCGAACAGCGCGAACAACTGCTCGAGCAGCTCTCCGCCGTCGCTTCTCAGCTCGATAGCACCGGCCAACAAGCCAAAAATGTGCAGCAGCAACACCAACACGTTGAACAAAAGTTCCAGAAACAGTTGCAAGAGCTGGGTTTTGCCAGTAACAATGACTATGAAAGTGCCCGCCTGAGCAGCGGCGAGTACCAGCAACTCGAACAACAGATCGCTGAGTTTAAACAGCAAGTTACTCGCGTCGACAGTTTGTTATTTGAACTGCAACAAGCGCTGGATGGTAAGCAAGCGCCCGATATTGATGCGTTACAGCAGCAACAACAAGCCGCTGAATCCGAGCTACAACGATCCGAACAAGATTGGCTTGCTCTCCGCGATCAGTGCATCCAGCTGGAAAACGTTTTAAAACGTGTTAATAACAGTAAAAAGCAAGCAGAACAATTACATAAGCGCTATGCTGTGCAAGGAACTTTGGCTGATGTCGCCAGCGGACAAAACACACAACGGCTTAGCCTTCACCGCTTCGTGCTGAGCGTCTTGCTTGATGATGTATTAAACGTAGCTTCCGAGCGCCTGCAGCAGATGACTCATGGCCGCTATCAGCTATTACGCGAACAGACCGTTGCCGATGCCCGTTCAGCCGGCGGCTTAACCCTATTGGTCGAAGATGCCTATACCGGCCAGCAACGCAGTACAAAAACGCTGTCTGGTGGCGAGGGCTTTATGGCCGCATTAGCACTTGCTTTGGGTCTTTCAGATGTCGTACAGAGTTATGCCGGTGGCATCAGGTTAGATACTTTGTTTGTTGATGAAGGCTTTGGTAGCCTCGATGATGAGGCGCTCGATATGGCCATTAATACCCTGGCAGAATTACGTGCCAGTGGTCGGACTATTGGAATTATCTCGCATGTGCGAGAATTAAAAGATCGCCTGCAAGACCGTATTGATGTCATCCGTGAACGCAGTGGCAGCAGGATAGTAATGAGGACTCAGTAACGCATGGAAACGGTAAACCACCCGATTGATCACTTACCGGCAATGCCCGGCATGTTGGCAAAATCTCTGTTGACGTTAAATCGCGTTGATAACGTTGAGGCCGACAAGTCCGAACTGCATCAACAGTTTTTAATCGAGGCGGTCAGTGACCGACAGCGCCGCAATTATCACCGTATCTTTGATGGCTTTGTCAGTGAGTTACCATTAGCCCTGTTTTACTGCATGGCCCAGCGCACTCACCTGGCGCAAATGTTGGATCCGCAGTTCCCTTGGCCGGCACCTGGTCTCGTGCACGTCAACAACAGTCTCCAACAACACCATCCGATTGACCTATCACAGGGCTTTCGGCTTGATGCCAAGGTTACCATTCCAGCCCGCGGACCCGATGTATCTCCACGACGTTTGCGTCCTCAATTCACGGTACAGTTCTTCCAGGATGACACGCTGGTCGTCACCTGCAAAAGCACCTATCAGGTGATGAAGGGGCAGGCACCGGAACGTCCGTCCAAGAAGCCCGCCAAGGTCTTTGAACCCGCTCCCGGTTGGTTTCATCATTGTCATTGGCAATTGGGATCGGGTATGGGTCGTCGCTACGCCCGTGTTTCCGGCGATTTTAATCCGATTCACTTACACCCCATGACATCGCGTTGGTTTGGTTTCAAAAAACCGATTATTCACGGTATGTACATGATGGCGCGAGCGCAGGCAGAAATTGAGAAACGTCACGGTCGAGCCGCAACCCAGATTGACGTGACCTTTAAACGTCCGGTGGTGCTACCGGCACGGGTGCAACTGTGGCTTTGTGAGGAAGATGATCAACACCGCTATGAAGTACGCAGTGCTGATCATGCCCATGCTCAGCTTGACGGAAAAGTCGTGTTAAGCGCTGATTAGCGCTTAACGACCTCACCGTTTTTCATAACAAAATCAACATCCTGAAGTACCTTAACATCCGCTAACGGATCACCATCAACGGCAATGATATCGGCATACTTGCCAGCCGCAATTTCGCCCAGCTTGTCGTTCTTCAAGATCTCTGCGGCGACCGTCGTTGCGGTTTGAATGGCTTCTGCGGCAGGCATACCAGCTTCAACCATGTATTCAAACTCTAACGCGTTATCACCGTGCGCAGAAACACCGCTGTCCGTACCAAACGCAATATTTACGCCCGCCTTATAGGCTTTAGCAAAGGTTTGCTGAATTAACGGACCAATTTCCGCGGCTTTAGGGCGAACAACCTCGGGGAAGTACCCGTCAATTTTAGCTTTCTCAGCAACAAACTTGCCGGCAAGAATCGTTGGCACTAAGTAAGTACCGTTTTCTTTCATGGCGGCAATGACTTCATCATCCATGTAGGTGCCGTGCTCTACCGTTTTGACCCCGGCTTTTACCGCCCGCAGCATTCCTTCTTTACCGTGCGCATGAGCAGCAACGTGGAAGTTATAGTCGTTGGCAATATCGATCAGCGTTTCCAATTCGTCCTGCGTAAACTGTGGATTTTCACCACTGGATGCCATGCTCAATACACCGCCGGTGGCAGTGATTTTTATGAAGTCAGCACCTTCTTTATAGTGCTGACGTACCGCCTCTTTCGCATCAGCCGGACTGTTAATGACCCCTTCCGTTGGGCCAGGACGTCCCATAAGATCGTGCTTAACGCCATTGGTCGGATCGGCGTGGCCTCCGGTCGTGGCAAGTGATTTGCCCGCCGAATAGATGCGTGGCCCTTGCACAGTACCGGCATTAATTGCGTCTCGTAAGGCGATAGTAACGTTGTATGAGTCACCAGGGTTACGCACCGTAGTAAAGCCCGCCATTAACGTCTTCATGCCATAATTTTGCGCGGTCAGCGCCAGGTCGGCCGGGCCTTCCGTAAAACGGTTCATGTAGGATTGCGGTCCAGACTGACCATCCAGGTGTACATGCAGATCAATTAACCCGGGCAAACAGGTCTTGTCACTCAAATCAATGATCTCAGCGCCATCAGGTTGGTCACGGGTTACACGTTTGATCAGCCCGCCATCAACCTCTATATAATGTTCACCGCGTAATTCGCCCGCCTGACTGTCAAACAAGTTGCCGCAATGCAACCAGTCTGAAGCAGCAGCTTGTGAGGTGAGTAAACTGATACTTAATCCCAGAGCAGCTTTCTTAATCATTGTTATTCTCCACGGGTTTATGAGTTTTCAATTTCGGTCTGCCAAAGTACACGTATTTTTTCAGGTTGCTTGGTTAACGAGGCAATCGTGAACTGAGCCAGATGGCGATAAAAAATTTCTTTACCTTCATTAATGATGTGTTTTAATTCACAGACTGGAAAAATCGCACACTGCGGGTTATGACAATCAATCCAATGCTCGTCCCCTTCAAGTCTGCGAATCAGATGATCAAGGCGAATGTCTTCAGCCGCCATAGCCAACTTAAAACCGCCGTTTTTACCGCGCCGGGTTTCAATAAAACCTTCTTTTCCCAAGTGATGAATCACCTTGTTTAAGTGGTTTCTGGGTGCGTTAAACGTGCGACTGAGTTCATCGATGGTGACCAGTCGTGTCTGTTCTTTGGCGGCCAGGTAAATTAATACACGCAGGCCATAATCGGTATACTTCTTTAATTGCACGGTCGTCCTCTGGGTCAGCTCTTAATAGGCTGGCTTGAGTGAAAGTTGCTGACCATCATTGGCTACTAGCACGATGCTGTTATCTTTTATGTCAACTTTCACGGTATTATTCAATAGCTCGGTGAATTTTTGTGCAAGATCCATGGTTTCTTGCGTGCACAGCCGTTTTGTCGAACCCACTATATTCAGCCTCGGGATTTCACCCTGAACACTATAGTGACCAAAAAAACGGTTGCAGCCATCACTCCCGACCAGACGTCCTTGTGGTAAAAACTGAAGCTCTGGTTTAGCCAGTAATCGCTCCGCTATCCCCGATAATGACTCAATCTGCCAAGGCTGTCCCTGGATCAGTTGCTCGGTGTCACCACCACAGCCCTGTACCGACACCCCATTGAATTTACCGGAGGCATGATAAGGGAACGCCTTACCACTCATCGAATCATAACAAACCTTCTGGGTCATTGTGAGATGACCCAGGTCATCGATTTCGATTTGCCAACCCCCAGTTTGTTGCTTTTTATCCATCTGATCAACGGCAAATTCCTCTTCACCGGATGGTGTGGTGTAGCTGGCCTGGTGTTGATTGATGGTCAACAACCAAAAAGGCTCATTGCCACGCAACGCAATAGCACGCGGCAGATATCCTCGTTCAATACATTGTGGGAGTGCTTCGCCTTTCCACGTCACCTGTGCTTCGTGGCCTTTCGACCAATACTCCGTACGTTCATCTGTCGACACAAAACGCGCACCGGAAGCGGATTTTACCGGTGCCAACACTTGTTGTTCCGAGCGCATCGACAACGTTACGTTCTGATCGTCATACACGACCGTGATCGGCTGTATACCACAGTCGTAAGCTGTAGGTTCCGGTGACGTTTTCATTACCGAGCAACTCGACAACAAGAGTCCCAGACAAGTCATTCCGATAACGGGTTTGAAGCGCATTCGCATGGGTTAGTTACCTTCTTTTTTGTGCCGCAACGCATGCAGTTGGATCAGCTGTTCCGCCTGTCCTGCGAGGAGTTTCAACAGTTGTTGTTCATCATCACTGAACGAGCGCGGTCGCGTATGCATAACACACAGCGTTCCGAGAACTTCATCGCCAACCGGCCGTAGCGGCGCGCCAGCATAAAATCGAATGAAAGGCTCTTCAGTCACTAACGGATTATCGTAAAACCTGTCATCCAACATGGCATCTTCGACCACCATGACCTTAGGTTTTTCCACGATGTGCGCACAAAATGACACTTCTCGATGAGTCTCACACACGCCTAAGCCAATACTGGCCTTAAACCACTGGCGCTGTTCGTCCACCAACGACACCGCCACCATCGGTAAGTCAAAAAGCGTTTTAGCCAGTTCAACCAAGCCGTCAAAACCAGCGTCGGATTCGCTATCTAATATCGCCAAACTGCGAAGAACATCCAGCCGTTTAGGCTCATTTGTCGGTATCTGAGCAGGTTCCACTGCGCCTCCTTAGTCAAATTTGAGTCTTCATTCTACTTGTACCTTGACTTATTTAAAGAAAATTTACTGAAAAGCAAATTATGATATTGCGAATTATTCTCATTATGATTAGTATTACGCGCAGTTTCTTAACGCAAATTAAACAATCCTTTTAAATGTTGTAAACAGGACTTTTTATGAAAAAATCACTGCTTTCCTCGTCCATTATCGCGGCACTGCTAGTCTCAGCGCCATCGTTTGCTAATGATTCTATTGATCTCGATGCGGATATCGAGCAAATAAAAATCATCGGTAGCAAACAGGAGTCACGCGCAACTGCCGGCTCAAGTGCTGTTGTCGATGAAGAACAGATGCGCATAGAAGTTGCAACGGACATCAACCAACTGATGAAAACCGTACCGGGCGTTTATGTTCGTGAGGAAGATGGCCAGGGTTTGCGTCCCAATATCGGTATTCGCGCGGCAACAGCGGGTCGCGTCAGCAAAGTGACCATTCTTGAAGATGGCGTGATGATGGCGCCGGCGCCATACTCGAATCCAGCCGCTTACTACTTCCCCAGCACCTTCCGTATGTCATCCGTAGAAGTATTAAAAGGCGCACCTTTGTTACGCTATGGTCCACAAACGACCGGCGGTGTCTTGAACCTGGTCACCACACCGGTGCCGGAAACCTTTGGTGGCCAAGTGCTGACCGAATTCGGTGAAAACAGCAGCCGTGATATTCATGCTCATGTTGGCGGCACCGATGGCCAATTCGGCTTTTTGTTGGAAACCATTCAGCGCAGCAGCGATGGCTTCAAAACGATTGATCGCAGTGGCCGTGACGCTGGCTTCGATATCGAAGATTACGTGGCGAAATTGAAATGGACCGGTGATCGTCAGAGCATCCTGGCAAAATTCCAATACTCGGAAGAAACCTCCAACGAGACCTATGCCGGTTTGACTGATGCTGACTTTGCGGAAAACCCGAATCGCCGCTACGGTATCTCTGAAATCGATCAAATGAATAACCATCATGATTCAATTACCGTTAACTACAACCTGGAATTGAGTGATGCGGTTGAACTGAACGTTTTAGGCTACAAGAACCACTTTAAACGTAACTGGTTCAAAGCCGGTGTCGCTAAAGGCCTGATTAACGCGGCAAACAACGGCGACCTGGATGCCTTGGCGGTGCTGCACGGCGAACAAGATTACCAGGACATCACCTGGACCAACGGTAACCGTGGCTATGATTCCTACGGCGTAGAAATTAACAGCGGTATTGAGCTGGCTTCACACGTTATCGAAGTCGGTTTACGTGACCATACCGATGAGATGGATCGTTACCAATTAAAAGAAGTCTACGATCAAATTAACGGCAGTCTGGTTTTTGATTCATTTATTCAGCCAACTGGCGGTGACAACCGATTAGAAAAAGCCGAAGCCATGAGCTTCTGGGTGACCGATAACTGGCAAGTCAATGAGGACCTGCTGGTTCATTTCGCACTGCGTCACGAAGACGTTGACTCTTCACGTCGCCAGTTCGCAACGCCTGATCGCAGCGAATTAGACAGTGCACGCTCTAACAACAGCAGCGAGTGGTTACCGGGCGCGTCATTTACTTACAATGTTAGCGATAACTGGCAAGTTCTTGCCGGCGCACATAAAGGTTTCTCTCCTTTAGGCGGCGGTGCTAAAGAAAACCAACAACCGGAAACCAGCGTCAACTATGAAGCCGGTGTACGTTTTAACCAAGGTTCGCTGTTTGCTGAAGCGGTTGCTTTCTACAGCGACTTCAGCGATACCACGCAGGTATGTTCGATTGCCAACCCATGCCCGAATGGTGCCGAGTCCGGTAACTACGTGTTGGGTGAATCCGTCGTTCGTGGCCTTGAATTCCAAGCCAGCAATACCTTTGAAGCTGGTAGCTTCCTGGTGCCGGTCGATGTCACCTACACCCACACCAAAGGTGAAATCAGCAAAGACAACCTCAATTACATGGATGGTGATGAGCTTGCTGATATCCCGCAAAACACCTTTAGTGTTCGCGTAACGCTGGATAATAACGATGGCTGGATTAATTACGTTGTTGCGAAGTACGCCGACGAAATGTGCGTTAGTGTTGGCTGTAACCGCTCTGACAGCCGCTTCGACAGAACCGAATCGGTGTTCGTGACCGACTTTGTCAGCCGCTATGAAGTGGACAACAACATGACGGTCTACCTGAAAGTAGAAAACGTGTTTGATCAACAGAAAATTGTTGCCCGTTCACCTCACGGTGCACGCCCGAACAAACCGCAAACCGCCTCATTCGGGGTTGAATACACTTTCTAAATGCCAACCTCTCCCTGGCATGTCAGCTGGCCCCCTCCGGGGGCCGGTTTTTTATTGAGCCAAGCGTATTAAATAATCCGCTAAAGCACCCATGCCGGTATTCTTAACCTTCGCACGCTGTTCAGCGGGCTGATTGTAATTGGTGTTGGTGTTGACATCATAAACAAACAAATCGCCGCGCTCATCCTCGATAAATTCAATACCCGCGACATCGATATCATTACTGCGCAGGAAGTTCTCAAGGGCAACAATGATCTCATGATCGTTGAATCGTTTGGTTATCGTAAATTTATGTGACTGCTGATCGGTGGGACAAAAAGCCGCTTCAATCGAGCAGTTATCCGCCGGGCATAGCTCAAAGCCGTCCTCGGTATTGACTTGCACCGCATAAACGAATTTCTGTCCAACAAACTCTGCCCGGGTGATGAACGGTTGCTTTGGCTGAATGTATTCCTGTAACAACCAAGTGCCATCCAACGGCTCTTCCAGATCGTCTCGTTGTACATACTGCTGAAGTTGCTCGATACTATCGATGCGTTGCACACCAAGGCCTTTACCACCGCGATTTGGCTTTACAATGAGCGGCCATTGAGCGAACCGCTGCGCCGCCTCCACTAAGTGCTGCTTACCAACCACGGCATGAGTTTTCGGTACCTTCAAGCCCGCTCGTTCAAGAGCTGCGTACTGCGATAACTTACAGATTTCCAGTGCCAGCACCTGACTGCCGTTAACCACCGTGCGGTTTTTACTTTCCAGCCAAGTCAGTACGGATTTTGTCAGCTCGGGTGCAAACCGGTGCCCCCGGGTGTGTGACGAAGCACTCATGCGATTGTAGTAGACCGCATCTTCAGGGGTCTCGGTATAAGGCACGATACCGCTATCCAAAAACCATTCCTTGGCGACAACCCCTCGTGCTTTAAAGGCTTCACGCAAAGGTACCAGCCACTCTTCATTTTCATGCAGTACGACAATCTCTCTCATGTATTCCTCTAAAGGTTACTTTTCCAGTCTGTTACATTACACTCGACTCACGCTGAACGATCAATAAAAGAAACATGACGCATATTGTTCTTGGCCCTTTAGTTGCGCTGGCCACACTGCTTATTAGTTTGTCGTTTTCAATGCCTGCCAGTGCGGCGATGGCATTAGCTGTCGTTATCTGGGTAGCCTGGTGGTGGATTACGGAATGTATTCCATTACCGGTGACCTCACTGCTGCCGTTTGTGCTACTGCCATTGGCGGGAGTCCTGGAAACAGGTCAGGCAGCCGCTGCATTGGGCGACAATATTATTATCCTGTTTATGGGCGCCTTTATGCTGGCGAAAGCGGTCGAAGCCAGCGGTGTGCATAAACGGATTGCATTAGGACTGATTGGCGCTATCGGTACCAGTAACGGTCGTAAAATTATCATCGCGTTTATGATAGCCACGGCGTTTTTGTCCATGTGGATATCCAATACCGCCAGCGTACTGGCATTGCTGCCGGTCGCTCTGGCACTGATTGACGCAACCGACGATAAAGCATTTCAGCGTGCGCTGCTGCTGGGCCTTGCATACTCAGCGTCATTGGGTGGCATTGCGACTCTGGTGGGGACGCCACCCAACCTGATCTTTGCTTCTATTTATCAAAACATCACTGGCGAGGAGTTCGGTTTTACCCGCTGGCTCGGTATCGGCTTACCGATGGTACTGCTGGGTTTACCGATTGTCGCACTGTGGCTGACTCGCAAGGTCAAACTTGATAAACCTCTGACGTTGCCGCAAAACACCAGCATCAGCCACTACGAAAAACGAGTGCTGGCCGTATTCGCGGTTGTTGTGGCGCTGTGGATAACACGCACCAGTCCGTTCGGCGGCTGGACCGGGCTGCTGGGTATCGGTAGCCTCAATGACGCCACCGTGGCCTTAGCCGGTGTGATCGCCATGTTTATCATTCCGTCCGGACGCGGCAGCAACGATAAGCTGTTGAACTGGGAGTTAGCCAAGGATATCCCGTGGGGCATCCTGTTGTTGTTTGCCGGCGGCATCTGTCTGGCGCGAGGGGTTATGCAGAGCGGTCTCGGCGATATTATCGGAAACTCATTAACGGCACTGGAGTGGCTACCGGTGTGGTTGCTGGTGCTGGTACTCGCCGTCAGTGTTTCATTTCTCACTGAAGTGACCTCCAACACCGCTACTGCAACGTTGTTGATGCCCGTACTGGCAGCCACCGCAAGCGCCATTCATCTACCCATCGAAATACTGATGATTCCGGCGGTCATCGCCTGTAGCTGCGCGTTTTGTATGCCGGTGGCTACGCCACCTAATTCGATTGTGTTTGCGTCTAACCGGATTACCATTAAAGAAATGGCGCGTGAAGGTGTTGTGCTGAACCTTCTATTAGCTGTGGTTACCACCGTTGTGGTGGTGTTATTTGCGTAAAGCTCTGCAGTGGTCGCGGTTTTTGGATACACTAGCGCTTTCTGTTACATGATGTATTTTTATCTTAAGGAACCAAGATGAGTGATTTTCCCGCCTGTCCGGAGTGTCAATCAACCTTCACCTACCATGATGGCAACCTGCTCGTATGCCCAGAATGTGGTCATGAATGGTCGGAAAACGACACCGGCGAAGTCAGCCAGGAACCGAGTTACCGTGATGCCAATGGTACCCCTCTGGCCGATGGCGATACCGTAACGGTGATCAAGGATCTTAAAATCAAAGGCTCATCGTCGGTCGTAAAAGTCGGCACCAAAGTAAAAAACATCCGTCTGGTCGAGGGTGACCATGATATTGATTGTAAAATCGACGGTATTGGTGCCATGAAACTGAAATCTGAATTTGTTAAAAAGGTCTGAGTGATATTACGAATGGATAAACTCATGAAACGATTTTGCGTCGCCGCGCTCCTGTTAGTCTCAACCATTACCTTTGCCAAAGAACAGCAAGCGGTTGTACTGATCTCAATTGATGGCTTCCGTCACGACTACGTCGAAAAACACGACGCCAAAAACATTAACGCAATAGCAGAGTCGGGGGTTCGTGCCGAGGGTCTGATTCCGGTTTATCCTTCAAAAACATTTCCCAATCACCTGTCTATCGTGACGGGTCAGTACCCAAGCCAGCACGGTATTGTTGATAACAATTTTTTTGATAAAGAGCGCCAGCAACGCTATTCGATGGGTGATGGCGTTGAGGACAGCAGTTGGTTAACAACGCTTCCAATCTGGAACCTGGCCGAATTCCAGGGGGTAAAAGCAGCGACTTTTTTCTGGCCTGAATCAGAAGCACGCATCAATGGTCGTACGCCGAGCTACTATTATCATTACAATACGCCCACCCCGAACCGCCAGCGCGTCAATCAAATTATCGACTGGCTCAAATTACCGGAAGCGGTACGACCACGCATCGTAACCGGCTATTTTTCCGTGGTGGACTCGATGGGACACCGGTTTGGCCCCGATGCCCATCAAGTAAAAGGCGCCGTGCAACACGTTGACGAACTGATCGGAGAGCTCTGGCACCGTCTTAACACGGAAGTCGATATGCCGGTCAACCTTATCCTGGTATCTGACCACGGTATGGCCAGTATCAAGGCTGACCAAATGATCGAAACACAAAGCCTGCCGATCAATGAAAGCTTATTCGAAACGGTAAATTCACAAACGCGTTTTATGATTTATGCCAAGCCGGATACCACCGAGCAACACATTGAACAATTGCGGAGCAAGCTGGAACAGATGCCGCAAAAACGCTTTTATCTCGAGTCCGAGCAAAGCCTTGCAGCATTAGCCGTTACGGAAGGCCCGCGGCGACCGGATATCGTACTCGCCACTAAAGCACCGGCTACCTTTACCGATCGACCACCGGAAAAACGCTTTGACGGCGGCACCCATGGCTTTCATTCCAACCGCGACATGGACGGCATCTTTATTACCGCAGGCCCGGGCATCAATGCTTCGGCCACACTGGAACGTTTTAGCAATATTCACATTTATCCGTTTATGGCGGAGTTGCTGGGGCTTGAATTAATGACACCGATTGACGGCGACAGCGCCGTACTGGCTCCATTAATCAAAAGCGATTAAATTACCTTTAATTGTAAAGAAGCCTAAATTCATTGGTCTTTTTTGTAAAATTTCGCTAAAACCTAAACATACACTTTTGTATGTTTAGGGAGAGCAATTATGGAAATACCGGTTCTGCTGGCCATTGTTGCGGGGTTATGGCTCTTGCTCGTGCTCGCCGGTGGATTAGAAGCGCTCAAGCACCGCTTGTTGGTCAACCGTATTCCAGTAAGAGTTCACGTTAATGGCACCCGCGGCAAAACCAGCGTTACTCGGCTGATAGCCGCAGGCCTGCGAGCCGGTGGTAAAAGGGTTTGCGCCAAAACTACTGGCTCCGCCGCCGCAGTGACTGACCCCGATGGCCGCGAGTTTCCCATCTACCGCATCAGCGGTGCCAACATCATCGAGCAAATGCGAACCCTCAAACGCATGGCCAAACTCAAACCAGAAATTGTGGTCATGGAGTGCATGGCTTTGCAACCACAGTACCAGTCGTTGAGCGAGCTCAGAATGGTTCGCTCCAATGTTGGTGTTATCACCAATGCCCGCGCTGACCACCTCGATGTCATGGGGCCCGGTGAGGAAGATGTCGCTCTGGCATTGGCCGGAAGTACACCGGTAAACGGCAATTTATTTACCGCCGAGCGCGATTTACTGGCCATCTTTGAGCACGCCTGTCAGGATCGTAAGTCGCACTTACACGGCGTTACGCTGGACGAAGTCGATGCGATCTCAGACGACACCATGAGTCGCTTTCGTTATGCCGAACACAAGGAAAACGTCGCCCTCGCATTGAAAATATGTGAACACCTCGGGGTTGACCGTGACAAAGCGCTCGCAGGGATGACCGACTTGCAGCCGGAAGCCGGTGCCATGCAAGTGCTGCACATCAATTATTTCCGTCGCGAAATCATCTTTGTTAACGCCTTTGCCGCCAATGACCCAGAATCGACCGGCAAAATATGGGAGAACATGGTCACTAAGTTTGGCGATGAACGCCGCAAAATCATGTTGATCAACTGCCGCGCCGACCGTCCTCACCGATCACAGCAAATGGCCGAAGAAGCCGTTAACTGGAGCGAGGCAGATAAA
This sequence comes from Idiomarina aquatica, assembly GCF_003987185.1. Lineage (GTDB taxonomy): Bacteria > Pseudomonadota > Gammaproteobacteria > Enterobacterales > Alteromonadaceae > Idiomarina > Idiomarina aquatica. The sequence goes on from NZ_PIPS01000004.1 coordinate 121,106, forward strand.
GTCATACTGATGGGCTCGGGTTGTTTTGTCTTTGTTCGAAGCGCCGTTAAACACGGGCTGGATCCAGAAAAGGTATTGGTGCTTGAAGGCGGTGAAACCACCGATATCACCGAGACATTACTTGAGGAATCTGCTGGCAACGCACTGGTGGTTGGCATGTGTAACATTCACGGCGGCGGCGAAGAGGTCGCACGCTTCTTCCAGAACCGAGCCGTTAAAGAGGAAGATTTATGATCGCGCTTAATATTCTGGCCGTTGCCATCGGCATCGGTTTGTTTTTCACCTTGTTACTTACCCATACCTTAGGACTGGCCGCAGGAGGACTTGTCGTACCGGGTTATGTGGCATTACAACTCACCGACCCTCTGAGTCTTGCCATCACGTTATTAGCCGCACTGATGACCTACCTCATCGTTAAAGTGATCGCCAGTTTTGCCATCATTTATGGCCGTCGCCAGACCATCATTATGATTCTAACCGGCTACCTGATTGCCGGACTGTTTGACTTGTTTATCGGCAACTTGGTCAACTGGGCCGATTTACAAATGATCGCCGGCGGCGACGGAGAACAAGCGCGAGTCGGCATGCTTGAGTCGACCATGCTGATGTCGGTGATGGAAAGTAGCATCATCGGCTATATCATCCCCGGTTTGATTGCCATTTGGTTCGAGCGCCAAGGCGTACTGCAAACTCTGTGTGGACTGGCGGTAACGGCGGTATTGGTGCGCTTAGCGTTGATCGTCATCATGCCCGAATCCCTACAAATGTACGAAGCAAGCCAAGCTTTCCAAATGCCCGGCTGGTAACAGGAGACCCGAAATGAGCAGTTTTACTAAAATTTATTGGCGCTCTTCAGGTGTTCCAACCTGGGGCCTTATCTTTTTAATCGTTGTGGCCATTGTCACCATGGTCGCCGCCGAGAATATGAAACAACGCGACCCTGTGGTTGAAGAAAACTATGCCACCATGGTAAATGCAGCAAAAATTATGCGCGAAGGTATGAATGTGCTGCAACCATTGCGGGCGCAACTTGCGCCTATCAACCCAGAGTTTGATCCACAACGTTCAGGGCTGGTCGGGCTGGAAAACAGCATCGTGACCACCAACCACGGCGGCCGTGAGTCAAAGCAAACCACCATCAACCCCAACTGGGCTGCTGTTGCGGTTAAATTACTGGCCGAAGCTGGCGTACAAAAAGGGGACTTGGTTGCGGTAACGGTTTCCGGTTCGTTCCCGGCATTAAATCTAGCGGTGTATTCAGCACTTGAAGCAATGGAAGCGAACGCTGTGATTGTCGCTTCAGCATCGTCGTCACAGTGGGGCGCGAATGTCCCCAATTTCCTCTGGCTTGATATGGAGCGCAAACTTCGCGACGCCGGCGTCATTTCTTTACACGCTGAATACGCATCCATCGGCGGTATTGAAGACCGGGGCGTCGGCATTCCTGAGGAAGGCCTCCAGTCCATCAAGCAGTCGATTAATCGCGCCGATGTAAAATTCATTGACCCGGCCAATTACCAGGAAGCGGTAGCGGACCGTATCGCGATTTTCCGTGAGTATTCCGCCGAGAGAAGTTACAAGGCTTACATTAATGTCGGCGGCGGCGCCACAGTGGTTGGGCCCCCCGGTATCGACGACATGTTCAGTTCCGGTTTGCAAAAAGATGCGCCGGCGCGAGCCTTTGCCGTCGAGACCGTAATGGGTTACTTCCTTAAAGAGGACATTCCGGGCATCCACTTTATTGGCATCAAAACCATGGCAGAACGCCACGGCCTGCCGCTTATGCCGCAGCAAGCGGTACCCGTGGGGAATGGCGGTATATATTCAGCAACCACCTACAACCGTTGGTTAGCACTGGGGCTTGCGGTTGGCCTGTTCGCACTCACCTGGCTGATCGTTCGCTCCGCTCGTATTACCAGCCTGTGGCAACGTTCTGGCCACAGTGGCAAGGGCACCAAACCGATGGTGTAAACCCCACCCTGGTGTTAAATCAAACAAAGGCCCTATTTTTGATAGGGCCTTTGCATATTTGGCCGATTTCGACAAGACTAAGTACAACATGTACCAGCAAAGGAATGGGCTATGGACCAACGTCTAACCAACAAAGTTGCCATCATCACGGGCGGTGCCGCGGGGATTGGTAAGGCAACCGCAGAGCTGTTTTTAAAGCACGGCGCGCGCGTCATGTTAGTCGACATTAACGCCGAACAATTAGCCGCAACAGCCGATGAGCTAAACAGTCCTGATGTTCGTTGGGTCGCTGCAGACGTCGCTGACGAAGCGGCGGTTAAAGATTATGTCAACCAGACACTGGACCAGTTCGGTCGCATTGACGTGTTTTTCAACAATGCGGGCATTGAAGGAAAAATGGGCCCTATCACCGAACAAAGCATGGAGAATTTTGACCGCGTTATGGCGGTGAACGTTCGGGGTGCATTTCTGGGGCTTAAATACGTTCTCAAGCAAATGCTGAAACAAGGTTCCGGTAGCGTGATTAATATGTCGTCCGTGGCCGGACTGGATGGTACCGCAACGGCTGCCCCCTATGTCACCTCGAAGCATGCGGTAACCGGCCTGTCAAAGTGTGCGGCTCTGGAAGTGGCCAGCCACAATATTCGCGTTAACTCCGTACACCCGTCGCCGATTAATACCCGCATGATGCGCTCTATTGAAGAATTATTCAGCCCGGGGCACCCCGAAGAGGCCAAGCAGAAACTGGAGCGCGGCGTACCCTTAGGGCGTTATGGCGAGTCCGAAGAAGTCGCTAATTTGGTTCTGTTTTTAGCGTCTGACGAGAGCAGTTATATCACCGGCAGCGCTTATCGTGTTGACGGCGGCATGGGCGCATGAACAAACGATCATTAGCTATCGCGGTTGGCATTCTGTTGATTGCGACCTTTTTTTATCTTGGCTTACAAGATGACGATACCGCCTATCCCGATATCGTCAGTGGTAATGGCCGTATTGAAGCCGTTGAAATTAATATTGCCACCAAAGTCGCCGGGCGACTTGAGCAACTATGGGTCAGCGAGGGCGATTTTGTGTTGGCCGGCGATGAGCTTGCTAAAATGGATACCACAACCCTTGAAGCGGAACATCACCAGACTGCGGCTCAACTGCGACAAGCGCAGGCTGCAATCGAGGCGGCGGCCAGCCAGGTTAAGCAACGACAGGCTGAACAGCAAGCAGCGCAGGCATTGGTAAAGCAGCGGTTGGCGGAACAGACGCTCAGCCAAAAACGATTGCAACGTATCAAAACGCTGTCAGAACAAGGTTCGGTGTCATCGCAAGATTTAGATGATGCTCAGGCAGCTGTTATCAGTGCCGACGCAGCCATTGCCGCTGCTCAGTCACAGCTTGCAGCCAGTGACGCAGCAATACAAACCGCCTTATCACAACTCAGCAGCGCCGAAGCAGCGGCTGAAGCGACGGCTGCCACGCTCGATCGTGTTCAGGCCGAAATTGACGATAGTATGCTGTACGCGCCCCGCGACGGTCGTATTCAATACATTGTCGCTCATCCCGGCGAGGTTGTGCCTGCGGGAGGCCGCATCATTAATATGGTCGATGTCAGCGATGTCTACATGACCTTTTTCCTGCCAACTTCGGCGATTGGTCGAATTTCCTTAGGCAGTGAAGCGCGAATTGTTCTTGATGCCCTGCCGGAATACAAGGTTCCTGCTTACATCAGCTTTATCTCCGACGTCGCTCAGTTCACCCCGAAAACTGTCGAAACCCGTGAAGAACGGGAAAAGCTGATGTTCCGCGTACGCGCCAGTATTAAAAAGTCGTTATTGGAGAAACACCTCGAGCAGGTGAAAACGGGGCTACCCGGAATCGCCTACGTAAAATTTGACAGCAGAACAAGCTGGCCCCCAGAGTTACAAACGGAGCTCGACTAATGCATGCTGGATTGGTCGTTTCGGCGACTGACCTGTGTTATCACTATCGAAAAACCACCGCGCTCAATGGCATCTCGCTGGCGATTCCGCGAGGCCAACTTTGCGGCTTTATCGGCCCCGACGGGGTCGGCAAATCGACGTTATTATCCCTAATCGCCGGCGCCCGCGCAGTTCAGCGCGGCCAGTTGCAAGTCCTTGCACAGGACATTACTTCGCGACGATCGCGAAAGCTATTGATGCGGCAGATCGCCTATATGCCACAAGGGCTCGGGAAAAACCTTTATCCAACGCTGTCGGTACTGGAGAACTTAACGTTTTTTGCCAAACTCTTCGCCATTCCTGCCAAGCAGCGAGACGAACGGGTCAAACGGCTGCTAACCGCGACTGACTTGTGGTCGTTTCGTCACCGCCCCAGTGGCAAATTATCGGGCGGAATGAAACAAAAGCTTGGCCTTTGCTGTGCGCTGGTTCATAACCCCGATTTACTCCTGTTAGACGAGCCCACCACGGGTGTTGACCCCCTTTCACGCCGGCAGTTCTGGAAACTGATCAGTGAAATACGTCAACAGCAGCCTGATATCAGTATTATTGTTGCCACCGCTTATATGGAAGAGGCTGAACAGTTCGACTGGCTGGCCACCATTAACAACGGCCAATTACTCACCAGTGGCAAACCTGCGCAATTATTGGCAGACACCCAGACGACCTCGCTGGAGCAGGCCTTTATGCGGCTGCTTGGGGTAACGTCTCAAGCAACCCCGAATCCACCGCAACCCCGACCCGAACACGACCGGGCTATCGCCATAGAAGCACAGCACCTGACGCTTAAGTTTGGAGCGTTTACGGCGGTTGATGACGCCAGTTTTCGGATCAATAAAGGCGAAATTTTTGGTTTTCTCGGTTCCAACGGTTGCGGCAAAACCACCACCATGAAAATGCTTACCGGGCTACTACCACCAACCTCCGGCAGTGCTGCACTGTTTGGTCAGCCGATCACCCATTACGATATCGAAACGCGGAAACGGGTCGGCTACATGACGCAAACGTTTTCGTTGTACGAAGAGCTCACCGTTGCGCAAAACCTGAAACTGCACGGCAAGCTTTTCGGACTGAGTCATGAACAGCTAACCGAGCGCATAGAAATATTGGCGCAACAACTGGATCTCAGCGCACTGATGCCACAACTCGCGAAACAGCTTCCGGTTGGCGAACGTCAGCGCTTATCGCTGGCCGTTGCCCTTATCCACGAACCGGACATTCTCATTCTCGATGAACCCACATCCGGGGTTGATCCTGTTGCCCGAGACACGTTTTGGCGCCAGCTTCAGGTGCTGGCACGGCAACACGGCGTGACGTTATTCATTTCCACCCATTTTATGAATGAGGCTGAGCGTTGCGACCGTATTTCGCTAATGCATGCGGGTAAAGTGCTGGTCACCGATACTCCGGCGGCCATCACACAAGCCAGTGGTAAAGACAGCTTAGAGGACGCCTTTGTTTACTATCTTGCACAGGCTCAGCCTGATACGGCGACACCCCGCGTATCATCACCAACGCAGCGGGATGAGGTGGTGGTACAACGTCGCGGTTTTAGCCTGTCGCGCCTACTCAGTATCAGCCATCGTGAAACCATTGAATTGATGCGCGACCCGGTGCGACTTGCCATGGCATTGATTGGCAGCGTGATTCTGATGTTTGTCCTCGGATATGGCATCAACATGGATGTCGATGAAATCGATTTTGCCGTGCTGGATCGTGACCGAACCAGTGTCAGTCGCGATTACACGCTCAATTTATCGGGCTCGCCGTATTTTCATCAGCAGGACGAGCTCACCGACTACACCGAACTGGAGCAACGGTTACGCTCGGCCGACATTAGCCTGGCCATCGAAATTCCGACAAACTTTGCCAGCAACCTGCAGCGCGGCAATCAGGTCGAACTGGGGGCGTGGATAGATGGTTCGATGCCGATGCGGGGCGAGACCATTCAGGGCTATGTGCAGGGCATGCACGCTGAATGGTTAAACTATCAACTGAGTCTGCAGCCAAGCGCGCCGTCTAACCCCGGCCGAATTTCGGTTGAAAGCCGATATCGCTACAATCCTGACATAGAGAGCCTCGCTGCCATGGTACCTGCGGTCATTCCGCTGTTACTGATGCTGTTTCCTGCCATTCTCACGTCCCTGTCAGTAGTGCGCGAAAAAGAGCTCGGTTCTATCACTAATTTTTACGTAACCCCGACCCGTAAAAGCGAATTTTTCCTCGGTAAACAGTTGCCCTATCTGGCACTGGCAATGCTTAACTTTTTTATTTTACTGGTGCAGGCCATCTTTGTGTTTGACGTCGAGCTCAAGGGCAGCCTGATGGCACTGACGCTCGCCTCGCTGCTTTATGTCGTCGTTGCGACGGCGTTAGGGCTTATTATGTCCGCCTTTCTCAATAGCCAAATCGCGGCGTTATTTGGCACCGCCTTAGCAACCATTCTGCCGGCATCGCAGTTTTCCGGCATGATCACTCCGGTTACGTCGCTCGACGGACTGGCACGTTGGATAGGCGAAATTTACCCAACCAGCTACTACATGATCGCGAGTCGAGGCGCTTTCTCGAAAGCACTGGGATTTGGCGACCTGACAGTGATGTTGATCGGTCTAGCCGTTGCCGCCGTGTTGTTCACAATGATTGGCATTATGTTGGTGAAAAAGCAGGAGCGCTAAATGTGCGTAGCATAAACATCATTTTTAACCTTGGCATTAAAGAGCTGGTCAGCCTGTCACGGGACCCAATGTTGCTGCTGTTTATCGTCATGGCGTTTACTGTTTTTGTCTACACCGCCGCCTCAGCAACACCACAAACGCTGCACAAAACTCCTATTGCGATCATCGACAATGATCGTTCACAACTGTCTCAACAAATCGTCAACGCATTTACCGAGCCCTACTTTTTACCCCCCGAGTATGTATCCGCTCAAACGGCTGATCGCGATATGGACCGCGGCCGGTTCACTTTTATTGTCGACATTCCCGAAGGCCTGCAACGCGACTTACTCGCCAACAAACAACCGGAAATTCAGGTGATCGTCGATGCTACCCGCATGAGTCAGGCATTTACCGGCAACGGCTATGTGCAAGCCATTATCCAAACCGAAGTCGCGGAATTCACTCAGCAGAAAGCCATCATGCCCGTTACTGTCGCACTTAGAGCGCGGTTCAATGCTGAGCTGAACAGTGGTTGGTTCAGCGCCATCATGGAGTTGATCAATCAAATCACCATGTTGTCGATCATACTGACCGGCGCGGCGCTGTTACGTGAGCGTGAACACGGTACCATTGAACACCTGATGGTAATGCCCGTTACCCCCATGCAAATTATGCTCAGCAAGGTCTGGTCGATGGGGTTGGTGGTGCTGGTCGCTGCGGCATTTTCGTTATTTATTGTGATCAAACAAGTGCTGGATATTCCAACCCTGGGTAGCGCCGGATTGTTTTTGTTCGGCACCGCTCTGCACTTGTTTGCCACGACGTCAATGGGCATCTTTATCGGTACTTTTGCGCGCTCGATGCCGCAGTTTGGCTTATTGTTCTTACTGATTATACTGCCAATGCAAATCCTTTCCGGAGGCATGACACCGTTTGACAGCATGCCAATCGCGGTGCAGTGGATCATGTCACTGGCGCCCACCTCTCACTTTACCGAATTTGGTCAGGGACTTTTATTTCGTGGCGCAGGGCTGGATATCGTCTGGCCACAGTTGACCGCGCTGCTGGCCATTGGCCTGGTATTCTTTATCATTTCGTGGCGAAATTTTCACCAGCGCATCGCGCAAATGGCCTAACGATGGTTACCATTTTTCAGATCGTAACATCGGCAGATTTCTCGCCAGGCTTCCTCTGCCGTATCCACAATACTAAAAAGCTCCAGGTCTCGCTGTTCTACCGTACCTTCTTCGACCAACAGCTCAAAATTGATCAAACGCGACCAAAATGTCTTGCCGACCAGCACGATTGGCACCGGCTCCGACTTTTGCGTTTGTACTAACGTTAGTGTCTCGAATAACTCATCCAACGTGCCATATCCGCCAGGAAAGGCAACCAGAGCCCGCGCTCGTTGCAGAAAATGCATTTTTCGAATCGCAAAATAATGAAACTGAAAGCAATACTCAGGGGTGATATAGGGATTTGGACGCTGTTCTTTGGGTAACACAATGTTGAGCCCAATACTCTCACCGCCAGCATCCATCGCACCGCGATTAGCCGCTTCCATCACGCCAGGTCCTCCGCCGCTGACGATCATCAAGTTTTCGTCCGGCCGTTTAAGGCTATGTTCTGTCGCAAGTCGGGAAAACTCCTGCGCCTGCTGATAATAAAAGCTGTTTTTAACGGCAATCTGTGCTCGTTTTACCTGTCCCCGCAACCGATCATCATTCGGCTTTTTGGCTAACTCTGCCTCGGCAATACGTAAATCATGAGAAGCTTGTTCCGGCGGCAAAAAACGCGCACTACCAAATACCACAATGGTCGCATCAATATTGTGCTGCTCCATGATCAATTGCGGCTTTAAATACTCCAACTGCAATCTCACGGCACGTAAATCATCCCGCAACAAGAACTCATTATCGGCAAATGCCAGTTTATAAGAGCCTTGTCCCTCGATGCGAGCAACCGCTTCGTCAGACTCCTTCGCCGACGCGAGCCGACGGCGGTGCAGTTCGTCTTTGTCTGCCATGCATCTATCCCGTGTTTAGAAATCGAGCAAAAGGTGTCGATAGTGTAATCAGAAAACGGCATGAAAACGACGATAATTTTACTTGGAAAGTGACGCAATTGTGACACAATAACCATATTAAAAGTAAGGATAAAGGTCGTCAGTCATGTTCTTAACCAAAGGTAAAGTCACTGAATATTTAGAGGCCTTCGCAGAAGGTAGCCTCGACGCAAACGAGGCTCCCGACTGGATGGCTCCCCTATTTCGGAATGATTCGAGTAGCATGGATGCATTTGGGCTTGCTGATAGCAGCATCGACTCGATCCGCAACATCGTCCGTTTTGGCCGAGAAGGGCTGACATTCCAGGAGCAAATCAACGGTTTGGAGTCGGACTCTGAGCAGTTGGCTACGGCCGTCGAAGAGTTATCGTCGTCAGCAACACAGGTTGCCGCCTATGCAGAACAAGTACTGTCGGCCGCTGAGCAATCCGCACAGGATGCGGACAGTGGTTTACAGAAATTAAAAACCCTGGTGCAGCATATGGGGGAAGTCGAGTCATCGATTTCACGGGTTACTGAACACACCCGAGCATTCGTTAATCAGACCGAACGCATCACTCATTTGACGCAAACCGTGAACGAAATTGCCGACCAGACCAATTTATTGGCGCTCAACGCAGCTATCGAAGCCGCGCGGGCCGGTGAGGCCGGACGGGGCTTTTCTGTTGTCGCCGACGCGGTTCGTGAGCTGGCTACCCGTAGCTCTGAAGCGGCTACCGAAATTGATACTATCGTTACCGATGTTGTTAAAGGAGCGCGCGATATTGAAGCCGTTATCGAAACCAGTAACGAAGCATTAACCGAATCCCGTGACGATCGTTCGCAAGTTTGCGACATTCTCGAGCGTGCACGAAACTCGGCAGAAGAAAATCTCTCAGCCACAACCGAAGTGTCCTCGGCAACACGAGAACAATCGAATGTGGCGCGGGACATGGCTGCCCGGCTTCAACACATGTCCGATGCAGTAAAGGTCGCAAATGCATCCTTTAATGATATTGCCAAAGTCATGCGCCAGCTGCGCGAAAACCAACTGCACGAATTACAAATGCTACCCGATGACGACCCCGCGATGCTACTTCGGTTGGCCAAGGCTGACCATATCGTGTGGGTCGATAAAGTCATTCGCTACGCACTTTTCAATCAAACTTCGTTAACCGAGGGCGAACTCAAGGATCATACTCAGTGTCGACTGGGTAAATTCCTTGACTCTGATCGAGGTCAAACGATGCTTGCGGGTAAAAATAACTTCGCTGAACTGTACAACCATGTTCATCCTAAGGTGCATCAGTTAGGTCGGGATATTTTCAATAACGCCAAGAAAGGCAACCATCACGAAGCGCTAGAGCCGATGATTGAAGAACTGATTGCCACATCGGATCGGGTTGTCGGGCTGCTCGACGAGTTTATTTCCGACTAGTCGCCCTGTAAGGTGAGGACGAGCCGTCGGGCACCTGCATTATCACGGTGCTCACACAAATACAGCCCCTGCCAGGTACCCATATTCAGACGACCATCGGTAACCGGAATGGTGACACTTGTGCCCAGCAAACTCGCTTTCAGGTGAGCGGGCATGTCGTCTGACCCTTCAAAGGTATGTTTATAATAGGGCTGGTTTTCCGGAACCATGACATTGAAATGGCTTTCAAAATCCTGTCGCACCGTAGGATCGGCATTTTCATTAATGGTTAACGATGCCGACGTATGCTGTATAAATACATGCAGCAATCCGCACTTCACTCTGGGTAACTCCGCGAGCGCACGCTCAACATCGTCTGTGATTAAGTGGAAGCCCCGGCGTTTTGGAGATAGTGTCAGCTCTGTTTGTGTGAACATAATTGACCTTTATTATATTGCTTTTGCGGCATTTCAGTGCCAGCCTAATATCATGTTAGTTTATCAAAGAGAACCAAGCCATGCGTGCCCTATTCGTATCGATGTTACTGTTGTTAAGCTCATTTTCAGTATCCGCTCAAACGGATTTAAAACAAGAGTTAACGCAAACACTAGAAACTTTTCTTTACGGTGCCAGCATTAACGACCCCGAGGTTCATGCCAACTTTTGGGCCGATGACCTTACCTACACCAGTTCGCGTGGCACTCGCTATGGTAAAGCCACATTAATGAAGGGCCTTGAAGGCGTTGAAGCGAATGACCCGGAGCAGGTGGATACCTGGTACGGCGCAGAGAACATCGAAATTAAGCCCATCGGCGAGGTGGTAATCGTTAACTTCACGCTCACTTCAGCGACAGGCGGCAAAGTAACTGATCGCTTTTATAACAGTGGTGTTTTCATCAAAAAAGACGGCCGCTGGCAAGCGATTAACTGGAATGCAACCGTGGCCAAAGACTAATTGTCTTGGGCATGGTCGTAACGCATCGCGACCATGCCGCGGTTTTCGCCCACTTCGTTAAAACCAAGGCTCAGGTAAAGCTTTCTCGCTGGCGCATTATTCGGATAAACGTTGAGGGTGATGCGGTTCACACCCGAAATGGACAGCGCATGATTCATGAGGTCGGTAACAAACCGACGCCCAACACCCTGCCCGCGCGCTTGTGGTGCCACAATCAGGCAAGCAATATGACGGGCATTGGCCTCGCGCTCATAACATTGACCAAAACCGAGCTGACCCGTCTCATCGGTAAACACAAACGTGTCCCGCGAGTCCGCTTGGATTTGCTGCCAAATGGTATCGGCAGAACTGCCGTACACGATCTTATCACCAAACCAAAAAGCAAATTCAGCCTCATTCTCCGGCCATGTCAATGCGGTTACTAAATGCTCTTTTTGCGCTCTGCTAATCACCACTAAACTCCAGTTCCGGTATCGCCGGCTTCATAAATTCAAGTCGACGGACTTAAGTCACCATGTAAGAATTTACACACAAACACCACCTTACCATAGCGCTCGAACGACCACTTAATACAACGCTGCAGCGCTTCCATCACGTCATCATAATCACCAAACACCTGGGTGCTGAGGGTATTGGTGATTACCTTAACGTCAGCGGTTTTGTTCAGCTCATCAATAAAGCCTTTTATTGGGCCGATGTAATCATCCGCCAATGGGTATTTGCTGATTTCTACCGTCAGTTTCATGGAGATTCTCCTTTTCGTTGTTCAGTATTCAGTGAGCGACATTCACAGACGCCACATACTACCATGAAGTCATCTGAGTCCATCGTTTGGCATTAACGCTGATGGATGTTCGCCTTAGTGGACTGCACCTTCGATATCTTTATCGCTTCATTAAGCACCTTTACACCAGTACAATGGTAACTCGCTTGCGTGCCGTGTCTGCCGAAATTGCTAAGGAATAGGAAACATTACTATGGGATTACAAGTTATCAAGCACCCATTGGTTCAGCATAAGCTGGGTCTAATGAGAAAATCCGGCATATCAACGAAAAGCTTTCGTGAGTTATCCAACGAAATTGCCACCTTGCTTACTTACGAAGCAACCAGCGACTTTTTGCTGGAAAGTACAACCATCGACGGTTGGAGTGGCAATACCATTGAAGTACAGCAACTCAAAGGCAAAAAAGTTACCGTGGTACCGATTCTACGTGCTGGCATCGGTATGCTTGACGGGGTTTTGAATTTAATTCCGAGTGCTAAAGTCAGTGTGGTTGGCTTATACCGAAACGAAGAAACCCTAGAGCCAGTCAGCTACTTTGACAAATTTGTTAGTGCACTTGATGAGCGCATCGCACTGGTTATTGATCCTATGCTGGCTACCGGTGGCAGTATGATAGCCACGCTGGACATGCTGAAACAACGCGGCTGCAAAGACATCCGTGTGCTGGTATTGGTTGCAGCACCAGAGGGCGTAGAAGCGGTATTAGCCAAACACCCCGATGTACGCATTTTTACCGCCGCACTGGATAGCAACCTTAATGACAATGGTTACATCATGCCTGGACTGGGTGATGCCGGTGATAAAATATTTGGCACCCGCTAAGTTATTGCTACTGTCTACGTGCGCCCCGGCGCACGCTAGGGTTTCACATAAATGGCCAAGCCTTCGGCGGTTTTGTCGGTTAACCCGAATACCCGACCCAATTGCACACTGAGCCCAACGTTGCCGCTGTAACGACCAACACCGGTACCAACGTAGATCGAGTTATCGCGCTGGTCAGCCGTTGCCTGTAACAAGACCCCGTTGGCACCCACTTTGGCGGCTTCTTGTTTCAACAGCCTGATGACTGCATCCATCTTGGCTTGTTCACCAAAGCTCCAGGAACCATCACTGGTCACCGACAGCAAGGCTATCGGTTCGTAATTTTCTGGCTTTTCGGTATAAATCTGTACCTGTTCAGGTGCAATGGCAGCACGTTTCTCACCCACCAGTGTGGTTGACGTGGGCGACGCACACCCCACCAACAATAACGCCAATAACGTGATTAATACGTTATACATACCACCATCCTTTCTCGCTTTGCGAACATTCTGTGACGTGCATCTACCCTACACTGTAGGACAAAATTCGGGAAATGTGGCTGCGGGGTAAGCCTGTTTTTTCATGCCAGTGATTGATTGCGGTCTGCACCTGCCGGAGCCCTTTCTGGCTGGTGACTGACGCATCCAGTAAGCGATAGTTAGCGAGCGCCCTGACAACATCAGGTGAGGTTACAAAACCGTCCCAACCCAGCATTCGTAACGCGTACTGCGAGGTGTTACCACCTAGCCTTGCGCCGTTTTTCTTTAACAACAATAATAGCCCAACCTGATCGCTATTAGGCCACTGCGCCAAAAAGCGTCCAAAACTGCCATACTCTTCGCCGACCTCGACGATCATTCGGGCATTAATCGGCACCGTTATAATTTTTTGAAAATTACGGACAATACGTTCGTCGTTTGCCAACGCTTCAAGACGCTCCGGCGGCACTTGTTGCCAGTACAGCGGCACAAAACCACTGAAGGCCTGTTCAAATTGCGGCCATTTATTATCAATAACCTGCCACACAAAGCCAGCGCGGAAAATGCATCGAGTGAGCAGTGATAAAACGCGATCGTCTGTTAACTGCATCAATTGTTCATCAGACGCCAATGTTGGCATTTGAGCAAGCATATTCTGCTCGCCGCCTTTGCGTTCGCACGCGCGGTCATAAAATATCGAGAAATCTGGGATTTTAGCCATGGTTAGATCCGCTCTGTCATCCGACTGAATAAACGATGCTATCACCTTTTAGGTTCAAAATTGTTAAACTAGCGCATGCATTATAAGGAGGCATCATGGCACGCGCACACGCTCTACACATATTAGTACAAACCAAAGATGAAGCAGAAGATCTTAAGAAACAGCTAGCCGGCGGCGCTAAATTTGCCGATTTGGCACGTAAACACTCACTTTGCCCTTCCGGCAAAAAAGGCGGTGACCTGGGTGAATTCCGACGTGGCGAAATGGTACCGGCCTTCGACAAGGTTGTGTTCGGTAAACCGACACTGGAAGTTCACGGCCCGGTAAAAACGGCCTTTGGCTGGCATCTGATTAAAACGCTTTCCCGAGGCTAACCACGCCATTTGGCGCGCCGTTAAACGCGCGCCAAAATTTTATCCAGTTCATTAGCAAACTGCATACGGTCGCGTTGGTGCAACGGCGGTGGGCCACCGGTGTGTTCACCACTACTGCGCATGGTGTCCATAAAGTCGCGCATATTCAGTCGCGAGCCGATGTTACTCTTAGTGAATAATTCACCTCGCGGGCTTAACGCCAGCCCATCTTTTTTAATCACATCAGCGGCCAACGGAATGTCCGCCGTGATCACCAAGTCACCCGGCTGACAACGTTCAGCAATTTCGTTATCCGCAACATCAAAACCGGACGATACCTGCATGGTGCGAATCCATTTCGACGGCGGTACACGCAACGGCTGATTGGCCACCAAAATCAGTGGCAGTTGCTTGCGCTCAGCCGCTCGATACAAAATGTCTTTAATAACCGTAGGACACGCGTCGGCGTCGACCCAAATCTTCATCGTTGCTCCGTTGTCTCGAATAACCACAGTAAGTGTGAGCAAAAAAGCATTTTCTGTGCTAAAAAGCCCATAGAACATGCTTTTAATTCATTCCCTGCAGTGTATCGCTGTCGGAACAAATGGCAACTTTATCGTACTACTATGATCACAAGCTCGTTTGCTGATATTGCTGAATACATGGATCTTCTGCTCGATGCCATCTGCGTCGTCGATGAGCACAGCCGTTTCCATTATCTCAGTCCCGGTGCTGAACGGGTTTTCGGTTACCACCCCGACGAAATGGTTGGTCGCTCCATGCTTGACTTTATTCATCCCGACGACCGCTTGATGACTCAAAAAACCGCACACCGGGTTAATCACGGCGGGGAGGTGACACACTTCGAGAACCGTTATCTCCGTAAAGATGGCTCCGTTGTGCACATTTTATGGTCGGCGCGGTGGTCCGAACGCGATCAGATGCGTGTCGGTGTCGCCCGTGATATCTCCGGCCAAAAACAGTTAGAAGCCGAACGAGAACGTCTGATCAAGCGGCTTGAGCAAATGGCGCTAACGGATGCTTTGACCGGATTACCCAACCGCGTATTGTTGTATGATCGTATTAAAACGGCAACCACTCGGGCGCAGCGTGACGGCAATGATATCGGCCTGCTGTATCTGGATCTGGATCGCTTTAAGCACATAAACGACACCTATGGGCATGCAACCGGTGATGAATTATTAAAAGCTGCGGGCTTGCGCATTCAAAGCGCCATTCGAGCAACGGACAGCGTCGCACGTATTGGCGGTGATGAATTCGTGGTGTTGGTGGATGCCATTGATACGCCGGACGCGTTAACGGCAGTGGCAGACAAGATCCATGATGCCTTATGTCAACCGTTACAACTTCCGCACGGTGAAGACATTATTACCGCCAGTATCGGCATCGCCAGGTGGCCGGAGCATGGCCATACCATCGAGCAATTACTGCACCATGCCGACCAGGCTATGTATCGCGCCAAGCGTAATGGCGGCAACCGCGTTGCTGTCTAAGCAGCAACGCGGCTCACTCGGTTTACTTAAGCGCTTTTCTTCTCGCTAATGTAGTCATTAACGAACTGCTCAAGGATGTTTAACGGTACCGGACCACTGCCAAGCACAACATCGTGGAATTCACGGATATCGAACTTATCGCCAAGCTCCGTTTTCGCTTTCTCACGCAACTCCAAAATCTTATTCATACCAATTTTGTAAGCTGTTGCCTGACTTGGCATGACGATATGACGTTCGACCATTTTCACCGCATCCGATTTTGCATTTGGCGTATTGGTCACATAAAAGTCGATACCTTCTTCACGCGTCCATTTCTTCGCATGAATGCCGGTGTCCACAACCAAACGCACCGCACGCCATAACTCCATCGCTAAACGACCAAAGTCCGAATACGGGTCTTTATACAGCCCAATTTCTTTTGGCAGCTTCTCGGTATAAAGTCCCCAGCCTTCGCTGTAGGCTGTATAGCGTCCGAAGCGACGGAATTTAGGAATGCCTTCCAGCTCTTGTTGAATCGCGATTTGCATGTGGTGACCCGGAATACCTTCATGGTAAGCCAGTGCTTCCATCTGGTAAGTCGGCATGGCCGCCATATCATAAAGGTTGGCATAGTAAGTACCCGGACGCGTTCCATCCATCGACGGTTGTTGATAAAACGCTTTACCCGCCGATTTTTCACGGAAAGGTTCAACCGCTTTCACAATTAAACCCGCTTTCGGTTTGTTAATGAACAACTCGTCCAGACGACCACGCATGTTATCAATGTATGCGGTTGCTTCGTCCAGGTAGCGTTTACGCCCCTCTTCGGTATTCGGATAAATAAAGTCTTCATTGTTGCGCATGTGCACAAAGAATTCCTGCAACGTGCCTTCAAAGCCAACGTCTTTCATGATGCCGCGCATTTCCTCGTGGATGCGCTCAACTTCACTCAAGCCGATCTGATGAATCTCGTCGGCCGTCAGGTCGGTCGTTGTTGTGCGCTGCAAGGCATTATTGTAAAACGCTTCACCTTCCGGGAATTTCCAGGCACCGTCTTTGGTGTCCGCTTGCTCGGCAATCGCTTCTACCGACGCGATGAGGTTCTCGTAGGCCGGCTTCACGGATTCCAGCATGGCTTTTTCAGCCGCTGCCAGAAGCGCATCACGCTGGTCTTCTTCGATTTCCAGGTTTTCAACTTTTTTCGTAAAGTCAGCCCAAAGCGCGCTCGCTTCACCATCGTCAAATGGCGCGCCGGTAATGATGTTTTTGCTGTCGCTGATCACATACGGGTAGACGAATTTCGGCGCGATTATGCCTTTCTCGGCACGCAGCTCAAGGTTCTCCCCTAGCTGCTCAAATAACGCCGGAAGGCCGTTAAGACGCGCAATATAATCTTCGGCATCATCCACCGAGCTAATGCCATGCTGGTTAATCAGCAACGACGCTACGCTCGAATGCAGGCCAAACATTTGGTTTACCGGGTAGTTATAATGACGCCATTTGAAATCGGCAATCTCGTTTTCCAGCTTCTGCTTCATCAGCATCCAGCTGATCTTGGTCTGCTCATCAAGCTTCGACTCATCGATCGCAAGCACTTGTTGCAAATGCTTTTTCTGCAGCGCTAAGTCTTCTTGCGCCTGCTCTTCAGAAATATCATCCCACTTGTCCTGATCGTCTTTAATACCCAAATACGACTGATACATCGGGCTGCGCATGACATTTTCCATAAAAATGTCTTCGAATAACTGGTTCGCTTTTTCCGACTCACTTTGCTGCGTTTCTTGCTGAGCCGGCTCGGCCGCTGTTTGTTGCTCAGCCGTGGCCGACGTCGCTTCTTGTTTGCTTGCCTCTGAACAGGCGGTTGTCATCAGCACCAGCGACACCGCCAGCGCAATTCGTTTGTATTCGAACATGTGTCATCTCCTATCAGTTTGCCAACTTGATAACCGTTACGCCGCGGGATGTCAACGCAAGGGCGACCGCAGGGGCGATTGTTACGTTGGGCGGTTAACGCAAGCGCCTAATCCAGGCCGCAATGTCAGTACTTAGGTTCTCGTCAAATCCTTCCGGTAGCTCTGCGTATAACTCAATGTTGCCATCCGTTGTCGGTTGCAGCATATGATTATAGTTAGCCAACATCTTTACCTTAGTAGCGGGATGACGGCAAGAGGCTAGCGCCTGCTCGAGGCCGGCAACGTTTTCAACCGCCGGCACTTGCACATCCTTATCCCCGTTTAGTATCAAAGCAGGAACGCAGACTCGTTGCCAATGCTGGGTGGGGTCCGTCGCCAAAATTGAAAATAACGCCTTATCGTTCACATTATCGACGGCCAGCGTATAAGTGTCTGCTCCGTATTGCTGATAGACGTCTCGCTGCTGCTCGCTCAGCGACGCCAACCATGCTTTGGCCTGTTGCTCCCGAGCCTTATCATCCGGCGCATTAAGCACAATCGCATAATACTCCCGTGCGATCTGCTGCAGCACTTCAGCCTGTTCTGCGGAAGCGCCACGCGCCATCGACTCGGTTTTATCCTGCAAGACAATGGCATCGATACCATTAAGTCCGACGCCACCCAGTGAGATCACAAAATCGGCATTGACCTCAGCCAGCGCCATCGCGACCACTGTTGCCCCCTCACTGTGACCAACAAAACCAATTTTTTCCGGGTTGATCGCCTTCATGCTACGAATCAACTGGTACGCTGCCTGGATATCCTGCGCATACTGCTCAACCGTTGCCTGTGTATAATCGCCGCCAGAACGTCTGACGCCTCGCTTATCGAAGGTAAACAGCGCAATACCCTGTTTCGCCAGTTCAATACCAAAGTTACGGTAGGGCTTTTTGCCGGCAAAAGAGCCATCACGATCGCTCGCACCGCTGCCGCCGGAGAGAATAACCACCGGCGCTTGCGGTTGATTCACCGGCTGATACAAGGTGCCGCTCAACCACGAACCATCAGCGGACTGGAAACGCAGCTCATCAAGCTCTGTGACGCCTTCGGGCAGAGAAGCCAAATAATCATCATGGGTCAGGCTTTGAGTCGGGCATAACTCAACCGGCAACGCCATACCCTGATTGAGCGCTCCGGCCAGGCAACCTTCATTATTTGGCTGTAACTGCAATGCCGCGCCCAGCGTCGGTAACTGCATTGATAACGTGTTCACCGTTTGACGGAATGCAGTGACCGGAATGTTCTGTACACCTTGCGCCGGACTTCTCACGTTAGCCGTTGTAGTATGAGGGGTTTTAAACACCTCGAGTTCTAATGGCATCTGCTGGCCATTCGGCAACGCAACATGTCCAGCCCATTTTAAGTGTTCATCCTGCGCTACCGTTGCAAACGTCATGGGTATCAGTAACGCGGCAATACAAAATCTAATCATCACAGTCTCCGGTCTACCAGCCCCGTTTGAAACAACAAGGCGATCTGTTGCGGAGTATAGCGACGGTACGGTTGTTCGCCAGTGAAATTTTTTATGCTGACCTCGTTCATCAGAGCGAGTCGATGCCGTTGGACTCGCCAATTTTGATTACTATACTGAAGCAATCAGCCGTCGTATGGGAAATGGCTATTTGTTAAACCCTGAGAATTGGACACTACTTCAAGGCGTGGCCGTATTTGGGCTCTGTGCCCTCGTCATTGCCATTGCCGGTACTCGTATTACACGCATTGTTGATCAGCTTGCCGACCGCACAGGGATCGGAGAAGCGGCAGCAGGTGCCGTGTTGCTGGGTGCAACAACCTCACTGGGGGGATCGGTATTGTCGGTGACCGCTGCCTGGAACGGTAATGCCGATTTGGCGCTCAGTAATGCCCTTGGCGGCATTGCGGTGCAAACCTTTTTCCTGGCAGTGGCCGATATGGTCTATCGCCGCGCGAACCTCGAGCATGCCGCAGCGTCAGCGCCGAACATGATGCAAAACGCACTGCTCATCATGCTGCTGTCGCTGATTCTGATGACCCCGCTGTTACCTAACGTCACGATCTGGAACATACACCCGGTCACGCCGCTACTTTTTCTGGTTTATGTCTACGGTATTACCCTTGTGCATCGCGCGCACCATGCGCCTATGTGGGCGCCAACACAAACTCGGGAAACCCGTGAGGACAAGCCGGACGATATTAGCCAAATGCCGCCGATGGTGCGGCTGGTCAGCGAGTTTTTTGTGCTGTTTGTGGTATTGGGTTTTGCCGGCTATTTACTGGAACCTTCCGCCTCTGTGATCGCCGCCGAAACCGGGCTGACCCATACTGTGGTGGGTGTAATGCTAACCGCCATTAGTACCTCCACACCGGAGTTGGTCACATCAGTCGCTGCCGTTCGCCGTGGCGCCTTAACGCTCGCAGTCGGCGGCATCATTGGTGGCAACGCATTTGATACGTTATTTACCGCCGCGTCGGATATCGCCTACCGTAACGGCTCAATTTATCACTCGATGACCGACGACATCTTATTCTGGCTTTGTCTTACCCTGTTAATGTCCGCCGTTTTGCTCATGGGGCTGATTCGGCGAGAGCGCCAGGGTCCGGGTCGTATTGGCCTCGAAAGCCTGCTGATAACGCTACTTTATATGGGTGGTGTGTGGCTGATGTTCAGCCAGGTTTAACGTTTAAAGTCCCGTTATCCCCCGCTTAACCTTTTATACAATATGTGTAAATTTTGTGACAGGTCTGCACGGGTCATAGCGTTTACCACTCGCATTATCGAAAGCCAATATTCCCACCCAGTAGAACTGTGTAATTTGTTAACAATACGTGATGTATCCGTAGGCAGTATCCAGCACTTAAAACACCTAAGTAGGTATCGCAAGTACCCGACAATCAAAGGAAAGTGGGAAAGAATAATGGAACGACTTAATGGTATCACCCTCGGCATATTGCTCGCCTGTTCAATGCCAATGCTCGCACAGGCACAACAAGCAGAAGCTCAAAACTCTGACGCTCAAGAACAAAGTGACAATAACGAAAAAGTAGCAACAGAGAGCGGTTTAGAAGTTATTTCGGTGACCGCAACGAAACGAAAAACCAAGTTAATGGAAACCCCGGTTGCAATCTCAGCGCTAAGCGAAGAGGTACTTAAGCAAAATGGCGTAAATAATATTAGAGACATCGCAGACTTAGTTCCTGGTCTGGATATTTCAACCGCAACCGATCAATCAGCCCCTGTTATTTCCATGCGTGGTGTTCGCTCAACAAACATTACTGAGCTGGGTGACCCGGCAGTAGGCGTCCATCTCGACGGTATATACTCACCCCGGATGCAAGGTGCGCTGGCACTGATGTACGACGTTGACCGAATCGAAGCGCTTCGCGGGCCACAAGGAACCTTGTTCGGCCGTAACTCAACCGTCGGCAGCATTAATGTTATCTCTGCAAAACCTGAATTTGGTGAACTATTTGGCAGCGTGAGCGGCGAACTGGGACGATTCAATGCACGTAGCATTGAAGGTTTTATCAACATTCCAGTAAACAGCGAGTTTGCAATCCGCGTTTCTGGTAAAGGACTCAAACGTGATTCGTATCTTGAAGGCTACTGGGATCCGAATCAGTATGACCTACGCCGTTTATCCGATGAGGTTATCAATGCAGAAGTTATCGCCGAAGACTCGTATTCCGGTGTCGGCTCAACACTCACTCAGCGAGAGAACTGGTGGATTGATGGTGCCGGTACCGATCCCGAAAGACAACGCATTAGAGCCCTGACTCGTGCCGGAGCAGATGATTTCTACAACAATGCGAACGAGTATTCTTACCGGGTCAGTGCGCTTTGGGAACCGCTCGATAGCAACTTCTCCAATCACACCGTTTTCCAACAATACATAAATGATAGCGGCAACAACGTTGATCTCGTTAATTGTGAAAAATTATCAGGACGTTCCACCGAGTACGGCGGTGACTGCTCAACGTTTTTACCCAGCGACAATACCTACCAAGCGGTCGTCAACGTACCGGGTGAGCTCAACCTAGACATAACTTACCTTCGAAACACCTTTAACTATACGTTTGACAACGACATGAGTGTCGTGTGGTTGCTCGGCTATGAGGACATGGAACGCGCCTCAGCCCAAGACAGTGAAGTGGCGTTGGATCCATGGGATGGAGCAACCTACTTCCTTGATGGCACTGGCGCAGAATCTTATTCTACCGAGGTGCAGTTGCAGTCGAATGATTACGGTGACTTAGTTTGGATAGCGGGACTGAATTACTTCCATGAACAAACAACCACCTACGGTTATTACGACAACCCCATGGACGACAAGTCATTTTGGGATCAGCCTGATCGCTCTACCGATGCCTACGCGTTGTTTGGCCAAGCCACTTACAATCTAACGCAGAAACTGCACTTAACCTTAGGTTATCGGTTCAGCGACGAAACTAAGGAAGACAAAGGTGGGCGAACCTACCGTTGTTCCAATGCCGACGGTTGCGCACCGGGCTGGCTTAACCGCACGGCACTGAATGATTTACCCGTGGACTACTTCGAAGACCCATCGATTTACGCGTCTTACTTTGCCAATGACAATAAGGGAAGCTGGACACGTAATGACTTTCGCGTTGGGCTTGATTACGACCTAACTGATGCGACCATGATTTACAGTTATGTCGCCTCAGGGTTTAAAGCCGGCGGTATTGGCGATGTGTATGAGGTGGTCAATGACCGAACCGGCGAAACCACCCGCTTTGAGACCCAGTTCGATCCCGAAGAGGTTCTCACCTGGGAGGTGGGAGCTAAGTCAAGCTTGCTGGATAACTCATTAAACCTTCAGGCGGTGTTCTTCTATACGGATTACACCGATATGCAATACGCATCGGTTGGCTCTATTGGCAACGTCGAGCGTTTGTCACCGGTTGAAGGTGAAGATGGTACGCCGATCCTCGATGACGACGGCAACCCGATTCTCGACTACCAAAACCAACCGGTTATTGCCTACTACACACAAAATGTGCCGGGCTCAACCATCAAAGGTATTGAGCTTGAATTTGACTGGAAACCCTACGAAAACGGCCGCGTGAATGGTTATGTTACCTGGACAGATGCCACCATCACGGAAGACTGGATTACCAAATGGGATTACGATCCAGAGTACTTGTTTAACTTATCCTACGAGGAGTCCATCGACCCGACTAATACGTTGCTTACCACCAATTTAAAAGGCAACAACCTGGCGATGACACCAGAGTACACCGCCAATTTAAGTTACACCCACACCGTTAATTTGGGCGATTATGGATACATCCATGGTTGGTTTAACGTGAGTTGGAAGGATGATTCTTATTCAACCATCTGGAACGTCGACAAACATTTGGATGATATGGCGTTTGCAGTGCCGGATGATGCGGTAGCCTACATGGATGACTCACGTGACGCTTTTGCCGTAGTGAATGCCTCACTGAAGTATGAGCCACAAAATCAAAACTGGTTTGCTGAGATCTTTGTCAATAACGCAACCGATGAAGTCATTCAATACTGGAACAATACAACCAAAGGCTTTGCTAAAGGTAGTTTCGGTATGCCGAGATACTACGGCATCCGCGCAGGTATTAAGTTCTAAAAACTCACCCCACCTACCTGCAGTCACTTGAGAAAAGTGATTGCAGGTCACTCGTTAACACCAAATTTAGTCGTTATATCAGCCGAATACCCACGAGGAGAACCTAAATGCTAAAGCGCAAGTTCACTAGAAGATCGATACCCCTATTGGTTTCGATGGGTTTAATGAGTTTTAGCAACCTAGCGTCAGCCCAAACAATAGACTGGTCCTTAGAAAAGCAACCCCAAACCCATAGCACCCGCGTTGAGCAGAAAGTTCAGGAACTCCTGGCAAACATGACGGTTGAACAAAAAGTTGCGCAGATGATTCAACCGGAGATTGGTTACTTGACCGTGGAACAAATGCGCACCTACGGCTTTGGCTCCTATTTGAATGGCGGTAATACCGCCCCCTACGGCAATAAGCAGGCGGATCGAAATACCTGGTTACGATACGCCGATGAAATGCACCAAGCGTCCATCGATGATTCTATCGATGGCAGTTCAATACCCACCATGTGGGGAACCGATGCCATGCATGGTCACAGTAACGTATTTGGTGCAACGCTGTTTCCGCACAATATTGGTTTAGGGGCTACTCGTAATCCCGAGCTGATCAAAATGATAGGTGAGGCAACAGCCAAGGAAGTTGCAGCAACCGGTATTGAATGGAGTTTCTCGCCCACCGTCGCCGTTGCCAGGGATGACCGTTGGGGGAGAGCCTATGAGAGTTACTCGGAAGACCCGGAAGTCGTAAAACAATACGCTAAAGCCGTGGTTGAAGGTATTCAAGGCACCGTCGGCAAAGACTTTTTGAAAGGCTATCATCGGATTGCCACGGCCAAACACTTTATCGGTGATGGCGGAACCACCGCTGGTATCGATCGCGGCGATACTCGCGTTGATGAGGCCGAGCTTCGTGATATTCATGGAGCCGGATACTTTTCGGCGCTTGAGGCGGGTGTGCAGTCGGTAATGGCGTCTTTTAATAGTTGGAATGGCACCCGAGTTCATGGTCACAAGTATTTATTAACCGATGTGCTGAAAAATCAAGTGGGGTTTGACGGGTTTGTCATCAGTGACTGGAACGCACATAAGTTTGTTGACGGATGCGACCTGGAACAATGTGCCGCCGCTATCAATGCCGGTATCGACGTATTAATGGCACCGGAACATTTTGAGGCACTCTATAAAAATACCGTTGCACAAGTAAAATCAGGCGTCATCCCACAAGCACGTATCGACGATGCTGTAACTCGTATTCTCCGGGTTAAAGTACGCTGGGGACTGTTCGAGCGCAACAAGCCATCCTTACGCCCCGAAACCCAGCACGCAGAGTGGTTTAATGCAAAACAGCACCGGGAGCTTGGCGCTCAAGCAGTGCGTGAATCGCTGGTGTTGTTAAAAAATAACAAGCAAGTCCTGCCGATATCTCCTAAAGCCAATATTCTCGTTGCTGGCAAAGGCGCACATAACATCGCTATGCAGGCCGGTGGATGGAGCGTTTCCTGGCAGGGTACTGACAACACCAACGCAGATTTTCCAAATGCGACCTCAATCTACGAGGGTATCGAGCAGCAAGTTGTTGCTGCGGGTGGCTCGGTCACGCTCAGTGAGGACGGCAGCTTTGATGAAAAGCCCGATGTCGCTATCGTCGTCTTTGGCGAGCAGCCTTATGCTGAGTGGTTTGGTGATATTCAATCATTAGATTTTGGCCAGGTGGATAGCGAGAGCTATGCGCTACTTAAACAACTCAACGATCAGGGCATTCCAACGGTTTCCGTGTTTCTGAGTGGACGTCCTTTATGGGTCAATAAAGAACTGAATGTATCCGATGCTTTTGTCGCCGCATGGCTACCTGGTTCGGAAGGGCAAGGCGTAGCCGATGTCATTTTGCGAGATGCCAATGGCGCAATCCAACATGACTTTAAAGGTAAGCTGAGTTTTTCCTGGCCCAAGTATGACGACCAATTCACCTTAAATCGTTATGATGACAATTACGATCCACTGTTTCCGTACGGTTATGGGCTCACCTATGAAAGTGAGCAGCACATTGGCTTACTGAACGAAGAAAAGCGGCTCGCTGACAACCCTTCGGAATCGAACAGCGTTCCGTTGTTTGTACGGAACTTAGCAAAAGGCTGGTACTGGGGTTTTGCAGAGGTTAATAACGCGTTGACACCCATCTCAGGTCCTTCAGGAACCAGTGCTGACAAACAGTCAGTGACAATGCAGTCGGTCAACCTGGCTTATCAGGAAGACGGGCGACGCTTTGTCTGGCATAAAGCCAACACGTCTGTTGCCGCGATCTTAGCCCGAGAAGAGCCGCTTGAATCGCTTACGAATGGCGAAGCTCGTTTTCTGCAGGCAAAAGTCCGTTTCAGCGATAACCTCAGTGAGCCGGTTCGACTGGGTGTGCTATGTCACCAACAACAGTGTACTAACGCAGTGCAGTTAAGGGAGTCGACGCCACAATTGAAACTGGGAGACTGGAATACGCTGGCGATTGAAACAGGATGCGATAATTCGAACCTTAATCAGAAGGCATCGATAATGCTACGCCTGGATAGCTCCGCGCAAGCGAGCTTATCGATTGCTGACGTCGCTTTGGTGAGCAAACCGAGCGAACAAGCCTTGACGGTGCCGTGTAACTAACGCAATCATGATGTGGGCAGCCGAGTTACTGCCCACAGTCGTATGTGATAAGTGAGCCGGTGATGTCAAAATTAGTTGAGCGATTGCGGTTGTTTTGGTTCTGTCAGTTCTGCGGATGGTCTATTTATGCGCTATTGACCGAACTCTTGATCAAACTGCCAAGTGATGAACCGTGGCAGATCCACGTTCCCCATCTGTTGCTTGATGTCAGCTCCGGCTTTCTTATTACAATGGGCCTGCATACGTTTTACAAGCGGGCAAAGCGCTTTGATAAATATACCGTTGCTGCACACGTTATATTGATCATCGTCGCAGCGCTGGTCTGGACACAATTTCAATGGTATGCGTTGCAAGCGCTGTATGGTGGAACATGGGATCCAATGTCATGGTTTGACTTTGGTACCTGGACCAGCGCTTCACTAACCATGCTGTCCGCCTGGACCGCAGTGTATTACAGCATCAAAAACTATCTCGACAACGTAGAGCAACGCGAAAGAGCCGAGCGCGCGACACACCTGGCCAAAGAAGCTCAGCTAAAAATGCTCCGCTATCAATTAAACCCTCACTTCATGTTTAACAGCATCAACGCGATCTGCACGCTTATTCTCAAACATGAAAATGACCGTGCGGTTGATATGTTAGAGCAATTGTGTGATTTCTTACGCTACAGCTTATATACCGATCCGCTAAAAAAGATTCCGGTATCAGAGGAGGCAGCACTGCTTAAGACCTATCTGGAAATTGAGAAAAATCGATTTCAGACGGCGCTGGATGTCTCGATAACAACCGATCCCGATTGCGAAGCAGCCTTGATTCCGCCTTTATTAATACAACCATTGGTCGAAAATGTACTGAAACATGGCATGCTCGCCAATCAAACCATGTCAATTGCCGTTGACTTTAGCGCCAGCCAAGAAGGTATTCACATCCAGGTCACGGATAATGGTAAAGGCTTTGAGGAGCAGTACCATTGCCAACGCGGCATCGGCTTAGACAACTGCCAACAGCGCCTACGACTGACTTATGAGGACGACGCTCAGTTATCTATGGGAAACCGACCCGAAGGGGGTGCTTGGGTGAACATTTTAATACCTCGCGAACTACAAAGTAGCGCCTTATGAAAACATTAAACACGTTATTAGTTGACGATGAACTGAGTGCTATTGAAGGCCTGAAGCTAAGACTCGAACGAGTGGATGGTATTCATATTATTGATATGGTGACCAGTGTCGATGAAGCCATTGAGTGCGTTAAAAATGATCTACCGGATTTAATTTTTCTCGACATTCAAATGCCGGGAAAAAGCGGCTTTGACCTACTCAAGCAATTTCAACCCGAGCAACATCCAGCCATTGTTTTTGTGACCGCATTTCATCAATACGCGGTTCGGGCATTCGAGGTTGAAGCGGTTGATTACTTGCTAAAGCCCGTACGCCAAGCCCGTCTGAATGAGGCCATTGAACGGGTTAGAGCAAGGCGCCCAGATCCGCTGTATAAGCAACAACTACTGACCGCTTCCGATGCCCTGGATGGCAGCCCTGGAGCTGGCTCATCGTCCTCATCCAGCTATCGGGTAGAAAGTGAAAAACTGATCATTACGGATGGACGTAACTCAGGCCAATTCGTGCCCTTTAATGAGATTGTTTGGGTTGATGCCGCCGGTGATTATATGTGTATTCACACGCATAACGAAACCTATGTTATGAGAGCCCGACTTAAGCATTTAGTCGAAAATATATTACCCCCCGAGTTTGTTCGCATTCATAAATCGACAGCCGTCAATATTCGCTACATCAAGCACATCGAGGCGCTCAGAAACTCCGAGTACAGCATTGAACTGACCAATGAAAAAACGCTTAAAGTCAGCCGAACCTATAGCGCCTCCCTGAAAAGTCATTTGTTCTCAGCGGTCGAAAAATAGCTGTTTTCAGCACTCCTTGTTCCATTAGCCTGGATTCGCAATACAGCATCAAACTTAAAGATATTTACGTTTTACGTAAATATTTTATTGCAAAAGATTAATTTTTAGACTAGATTTTGACCATCGTCCAATATCCGAAGCTCGTTATGACAACCACTCATTCATACCGATTAATCAATTTCGCTCTCGTTATTACGGTGATCGCTACCCTAAGTTTAGCCGTTGTCGCCATCATCCTGCCGGCGTTTGGCGAGCATATGCTAACGACTTGGCACATTGAGTTTGCCAGCTCAGCAGGGTCTTATCATGACGTTCTTCCCGCAGGAAAGTGGGGAATAGAGAGCAATCAAGGCACCCTATATATTCAGACATCTGGGTTTGGATTCGCGATCAGCCGTGCACTGACCATTTTATTGATTGGTGGACTGATTAGTTACGCTTTATGCGGTCTACGACAATTCATGAATGACTTGCAAACGGACAGGCCCTTTAAAATCTCCACTCCCACGTTGTTGAAGAAAGTGGCTACCTCGTTTATCGCGCTCGCCGTATTGCTCTACGTCGAAGTCATTATTCGCTTTTATCTGTTTATGCCCGACGCCTTTGAGATTGCTTCCTTCTATGTCACGCATATCAAAGTATCGCCTGCGCATGGCGAGAGCTTTTATATTTTTGGCTCGTTTTATTGGGGCTTGCTTGCTGCCGGGCTATTTCTTTTGGCCATCTCACGAGCATTTACTTTGGGACTGTCACTACAAACCGAAAACGACGAGATTATCTAATGCCAATTATTGTAAACCTAGATGTGATGATGGCTCGTCGGAAAATAAAGATGAAAGATCTTGCCGACGCCATTGGCATCTCACAAACCAACTTGTCGCTGTTAAAAAACAGTCACGTGCGTGGTATCCGTTTTAATACCTTAGAGAAGTTGTGCGAGGTGCTGGATTGCCAACCGGGTGATTTACTTGAATACATTGAGGATAAATCATGAAACGGCTCTCTTTCCTATGGCTGTGCCTGTTCATTTCAGGCTGCCAAAACTACGATGTCGCGACGCTCACCGATATCCCGCCAGACGTTAAGCAAAGCATTCATTCAGCCGTCGACAATCAGCACCGACCCGGTGTTGTTATCGGCTTGGTTAATCCCAAAGGCACCCATTTTTACAGTTATGGCGTGTCGCAAGCGGGAGGATCGCAAAAGCTAACCGATCAGTCACAGTTTGCGGTTGGTTCATTAGCGAAACTCTTTACCGCAGAGCTTTTCGAGACACTCGAAAGGAAAGGCATCGTAACCCGCCAAACGTTGCTTACTGATATTTGGCCAGATGTTAAAGACAACGCCAATACCCGCCTCGCGTACTTACTTAATCACACCGCAGCATTGCCTCGGGATCTATCACACGAAACATTATCCAAAAACAGTACCGAGCATTTGCTCGCAACCCTATCACGTGAAGCAAACCTACCTGCCGATGACTCATACTCCAGTGTTGGCATGGCCATACTTGGGCTGTCGTTGGGTCAAATAACCGACTCAGATTTTAACACGCAACTGAACACAGAAATCCTGACGCCACTTAAACTAAACGAGACGAGCTTTAAACCTCATCCGGACCTTCTCGCCACTCGCCATCAAACCACAATTCCTATCAGCGCCCCTGCCGAGATACCGGATGTTGCCTACGGAGCCGGCGGCCTTTACTCCACCGCCCAGGATTTGATGAGCTTTTTAAAACACGAAATGCAACAACCCGAGCATTTAGGCTGGAAGCACTATCAAAACGACACTTTTGAGGCGTTTTATCATGGTGGAGACGGCAATGGTCACCAGGCATTTATTGCGTTCCGTCCAGACAATCATGTCGGTGTCGTGTTACTGAGTAATTCAACCTCTGACGATGCACTACAGGATATTGCCCTTCATTTCATCGACCCCAGAATGGACTTACCAAACTTTGATCACCGCCCACGTCAACAGTTGCCGGAAGAAACACTGACACTGTATGAGGGAAGCTATCAACTGCAAGATGATGACAGTGGAAACCAAATACAACTGAGTATTTCGGCTAACCGCCTCGTTTATCATGAGCTGGCCCCTGACGGTAGTACCGTTCGACAAACACCACTACACGCAATTGACGCGCAAACCTTTGAATTAGCCGATCTGCCGGTAGTCATTTCATTTAAAGGCGCTACCAATAAGGCTGATGCGACATTACGGTTTGGAGACCAGGCATTTACGATGGTGCGCTTAAATTAGGAGCCGTGACAATGAAAAAGCAGATGCTAATTGCGCTGTTACTGTTAACGATTATCGGAAGTTCCGTTTCAGCCGAACCGATAAAGCACATTCAATCGATTGAACAACAGTTGCTGCCAAATCAATTTTTAGAAGGCCATTTGAAAACCACGTCAATCGCCGAGGTCATGCTGAGTGACAGCATTGCGGGTGTCAGTATGGCCTTTATCGATAACGGGAAAATTGCCTGGCGGCGAACCTACGGCTATGCAGAACTCAGTAAGCTTTCGCCAGTGACACCTCAGACTGTATTCGCCGGCGCCTCACTCAGTAAACCGCTAACAGCAGTCACTGCAATGCAGTTGGTTGACGCCGGCAAGGTCTCTCTGGATGAAGATATAAACAACTATCTAACCTCGTGGCAGTTGCCCGACAATAAGTTCATCAATACCCAGCCAGTAACGCTTCGGCAGCTTATTGGTCACCGCGCAGGGATTAGTAACTACGTACCAGCTCCATACGCAGTCGGTGAAAAAGTGCCCACCGTGACTCAAATGCTGAAAGGCGAATCACCCTATAACGGCCCCGGGATCACACTTTTTTCCAAGCCCGGTGAGCAGTATCACTATTCGAACCCTGGCTATACGATAATTCAACAGCTTATCGAAGATGTCACAAAAACAAGCTTTGAAGCTGCGGTGCAAAACCGGGTATTTGAGCCACTTGATATGGAAAGCAGTTCATTCAGGCAGCCCATACCGGCAAGCCTCAAGGTTCGCCGCGCGACGGGGTATACCGAAGACGTGGCTCCATACCCCTACCAACTTTTCCCTTTTAAAGGCGCTGGCGGCGTTTGGGCAACGCCGACCGACTTGGCCACGTTTACGATGGCTCTCATCGACGATTATCATTCCGATCAAGGTCAATTGGTTTCGCAACAAATTGCCAGGGAGATGTTTACTCGAGACCCGATCCGGCTGGGTTTCAAAAAGCACTACGTTGACGGCTCTAACGATATTATTTTTGACCACTGGGGCAGTATTCCGGGCTTTACCAGCTATATGGTTGGCTCCGTTCAAAACAAACAGGCGTTAGTCATCATGACCAATAGTGATAGTGGTTTTAACTTAATGGCCGCTATTGCCAGAACGGTTGCACAGCAGTATGGCTGGGAGCCCATTCAACCCAAAGTTTACCAACGATATGATATTGATTCTAAGTTGTTTCCCAAGTTAGCCGGGACATTTGGTAAACCAGCGGGTAATGAGGCGCAGCACACTTTTGCAGTGAATAACGACCAGTTGCATTTAACCTTGAATCTTGAAAGTGGCACCACCCCACTCGTTGCTGTCGGTGACTATAAGTTTATCGACCCGGCCTCAAATACCACATTTGAGTTTCTGCCCAGCAAAACGGGTGAAGTGAACTGGGTACGTGTAACCTTAGAAAGCGGTTACAACTACGACCAACCGAGACAGCAGACACTGACAAGTTTTATTCATAAACGTCGGGTTGAGGCTGACGTAGAGGGACTCGCGGTCGCTGTGATTCAGGACGGCGAGGTCGTATTTAATCAAGGTTTTGGTTTAGCTAATAAAGATACTGGCGATAACATCTCATCGCAAACCCTATTTGAAGCGGCGTCTTTATCCAAACCCGTTTTTGCGTATTTTACGTTACTGCAGGCTGAAAAAGGCCTTATCGAACTCGACCAACCGCTTTATAGCTACTTACCCCACCCTGATCTTGCGGAAAATGAATGGCATCAATTAATCACCGCGCGGATGCTTTTAACGCACACCTCAGGTTTGCCCAACTGGCGCTCTAGCGCGAATGGTAAGCTCTCACTGTTGTTCAAGCCCGGTACACAGTTTCAATACTCAAGTGAAGGTTATGAGTATTTAAGACGCGTTCTGCAGAAACGACTAAACGTTGATGACAGTGGGCTGCAGGCTCTAATCGACGAGCAAATAACACATGAAATTGGCGCAGACTTCATTAAATATATCTGGGATAACGAGATAACCGAACGTAAAGCCTTTGGTCACCGCGAGGGCAAGCCAACCGATAATCACAAGCATGATCACAACTTTGGTGCCTCATACAGTCTAATAACCACTGCTGGCGACTACGCTAAATTTATCGCCGATATTTTAGTACCTGACACAGCGGAAAAGCAGAAGGTCGTTGAAGAATTACTTGAGCTCCAAACGAATGTTCCGCATGAAAATGGAAAGCTTCATCGAGCCATAGGCTTCGCTGCCAAGCAAGTCGATGGACGACTGAAATATTATCACTCAGGCAATAACGGGGATTTCCTTTCATACGTAGAGTTCGACCCCACTACTCGAAACGGTGTCGTTATCTTTAACAATTCTGACAAGCTCTTTTCGTCAAATTTGGCGAAAGACATTGTCGATTACGTGAACCGCAACAGAGCATCGCTATGAGTGATTTAAGAGCTCGGATGGTGCGTTTTTATCCGCTAATGCATTGTGTGTTCGTAGCGCGCCTCAATCTGACGTGCAGGCAACTCACCACCCACGATGGGCTTCAACGCGCGCTGTACCTCTGGTACTAACGCGGCCAAAGCCGACAACATCGCTGGCTCACTGACATACTCATCAAACACCAAGGTCACCACCAAGCTCTGTGGAAAGCGCTGATAATTCACCTCGTGCGTGAGCCACACGAAGCCCTCATGCTCAACCTTCGCATCTTCGCAGACCTCGGTCAGCGCACGAATAATGTCACGTTCGGTGTGTTTGTGTTTTGGGGGCATGGTTAAAAAGCCTTGAGGTGATTTATGATACTTTCTGCCTTATCGACACCCCCTTTCGCTAGATAGAGATGCCGATTCTCGGAATGCCTTAGGTTCAAGCGGTGGAATAAACAGCTAAACCCGAAAAGCAAAGACAAGTTACTTTTTACTATACGGACTTGATTGGATTCATCAATGCCTGGCTACGACAACCAAAAACCATTATTCATCGGACACTACTGGATGAAAGGAGAGCCTTGCCTTTAATCCAGCCGTATCGCCTGCGTCGACTGGTCTGTCGCGGCTGGAGGTAAAATGGTCGCCTACCGACTCAATTCGTCTTCGCTAAATAATGACGCCTTTGTTGCAGTTTGAGAAGCGGCGGTAGCTGAGTCGCGCCAAAGGCGCGACCTACTCAATGTTTTGGATCTTCTCATTGATTGAAATTTTAAATACGTGAATTTAAATGCATTTAAGTCAATTTAAGGCACCTGACTATCTTTTTACCCACCAATCTGCCCACCATTTAGATTCTAACTGAATCAGACTAATCAGTTCAGTAAAGATTAGCTTCTTTTATCCTTAAACTCTTTAGTTATCGAGTCAGTTATGGGAGTTTCTTCCATTACCGGGTCTGACTTTTGGCTCGGTTGCGTCTCATTCACTACGCTCTGCTCAAGACCTCTGGCCCGCGCATAATCTGCAGCAACTAACCCCTCTAAATAATTACTGTAGTTGCCTTTTCCACCAGACAGCTTATCAATTAATAGCAACGTATGCCGTGACAGTGAGAAATTCTTTCTCACTCTCGCAGAGGGATCCTGGCGTTCTTTTGCCTTTTGTTTTAGTGCTTTATTAGCTTGTTTTTGAACGCCCTCACGGAATTCCGGGCTACGATCCCAAAGAAAAAACTCCGCATAAATTCGCTCGAATTTAAACTTATCCATACCATCACTTAAGATGCCAGGCATTCGATGGCGCTGCCCAATTTTTGAGTCATTACCTCTTAAGTAAGCCCAAAGCCACTCGAGCAGTTTTTCGTCTGAACCTTTAGCAAAAAGACACCATTTGGAAGCTTTACTGTCATCAATCATTCTTTTCAGATAGCGAATGTAATCTCGTTTAGGTCGTTGATCATGATGCCAAGAAGACACGAAATCTAAAATACTCCACTTCAATGACTGGCGGGAATCGAGAGCTTTAGGTAACTTCATCATGAGGTATGCCTGATTGAATATCGTCAACGGTAAGGAACCCTTTCCAGGCTCAAAAAAAACTGACTCATGCTCTTCATCCGCATCTCTATATTTCTTTAAATCAAATCCGGCTGACTGCTGTGTCGCTTGTTGATCCATTGAGGTCGTCCTTACGATGATGAGCCAAGCTAAATAAAGCAACTCTGCTTCAACGTCTTTCGCTAACAACCAACCTAAATCACTCTCGGAAAGGCCAACCACAAAGTATTTATTATGGTACATCTCAGCGAGACGGGATGTCTCTGTTTGCCTTTGCTCGCTTACACCGAACTCAAGGTCAAAGAAGTTTGTGAGCTTCTCTTTACGCTCCTTTAAATCAGGAGGCGATATTGTCCTATCGATTTTCCCGATCCTAACAAACTCGTTATACAACCATATCCACTGAGCATCACTATGCGGAAGTAACTTTTGTGGAAATTTTACTCGCCCATTATCACCAGACACTTTTACCTCTACATTCAAATCACTAGCTAAATCACATCGAAAAAGCAGACAAGCAACTGCTTTTTTGGAGTGAAAATCACACGCGTTACACAACGAACACATACAGTAAACACACTAAAAACACAAACTATTCACACGAAATACACAAGGGATACACACAAATATTCTTTACTTTTTCGTTCTTTAGACACTGTTTTTATAGGGTCTATCTAGTTAATTGCCCAATCAAGCCTCTTGTACGCTACAGTTTTTTAGATCAATCGACAACACTTCTATATTATCCCAGAACCAACTTATAAGAATCTTAGGCCCCTGCTAACTACTTGAAACGAAAGCACCGTAAATGCCATTCGTTACTAAGTTGGTATTAGTAATATATACAACCCTCACTACTACTGGTTGCATCATTCATTGGTACGTCTAGTAACCAGTACTTAGCCACTGATATCGGTAAGCCTCAAAGCTTACCGTCTGACTGATGGTTAAAAATTACAGGATCAGATCTCATATGAACCCATAACGAGATAGAGGTCTGAAATGACAAAACGTAACACCAACAACCACAACCACACGCTACATTACGATGCTGAATATGCGGGCTTTGATTTACATACCGCTAATGCACCATACATCCTGCCGTTTCTAGACCGCTTCCATACGGTCATGCAGCGAGTGCTTCAGAGCCATAAGCGAGTACTGGCAGTAAAGTTCGACCTGCACCTACCTACTCATACGAACCCTTACCTGCAACGTAACGCGATTACGGAGTTTATTGAGCGAGTTAAAGCAGGTATCGTTAGCTACCAAAACGCTGTAGCACGTCGTAATCAAAGGGTTTACCCAACGGAGGTCGAATACGTTGCTAAAGTTGAGCAGACAACAGACAGCGAATTAGAGCATTACCATGTCGTACTATTCACTAACAAGGACACGCTATACCCAGTTGGTAACTTAAGCCATGAGGACCCCACCAAGCTGGGTCAAATTATCCGACAGGCGTGGTTAAAGACGCATGGGTTATCGGCTGATTCGCGGGTAGCGCTCCTTCACACATCAACGCCAGTGTTTAGGGTTCTGCAAGGACCACTCAGCACATATGACCCAGTGCACAGAGACGCATTTCTGCACTTTAGTTACCTGTGTAAAGAGAAGACGACTAAATACCAGGGCAAGCGTCAATCGTTTTACAGCAGCAATGCAAAAAATAAAGCGCCAGCATAAGTCACCAAGCAACGTAAAAGAGGCCCAGGGAAAACCTCTTCTACGCGCTTAGCGGCATTACAACTACAACAATCCCCTTTCAGCAAACGAAACCGTGTCTTGGCCTACTACAATGTGGTCAAGCACGGGGACGTCTATGTGATTGAGTGCATCCTTGATACGCTTGGTCACACGCTTGTCAGCTTCCGATGGCTCAGTCACACCCGATGGGTGGTTGTGCGCCAGGATGACAGCAGCTGCGTTTTGCTGCAGCACTTCCTTCATCACCTCACGGGGATAAACCGGGGCGGCGTTAATGGTCCCAAAGAACAACTCCTTGTACTCAATCAGGCGATGCTGCGAGTCCATCAGCAGGATGGCGAACACTTCACGCTTTTGATGCGCCAGCTTGTACCTAAGAAAGTCTTTGGCCGCAGACGGACTGGTAAAGCCCTCCCCCTTTAAAAACTTTGTCTCGAGTATCTCAGACGCTTTATTCAGCACATCAACCTCAGTCATTGGCCCATTCGTTACATACTCAGCGTTTTGCTCGTGCATTTTGTGTCTCCATGTTTTCGATTCTTGTATGCACGTGCGTGATATAGGCCTGAAATACGGTGGATTCGTTGTTCATGGTTATTCGTTACAGGATCTCCCCATCCTCTGAGACAAACCAAAGTAGAGGAATTCATGATGAGATTTTTGCGACTGAATGAAGTGAAAGAGCGAGTTGGCCTCGGGCGCACCTCGATTTACAAGCTAGTCAATGAAAACAATTTCCCAAAACCCGTTCATGTCTTAGGGCGGAACGTTGCCTGGATAGATTCAGAGATAGACGAGTGGATGATGCAGCGCATTGCCGACGAGCGAGGTGACGCCGTTCCCAACATCAATTACTAACCCTTCATTACTCAATGGCACCACTTAGCCGCCACTTATCACTCGGAGAAAATTATGATTATACGCCTATTCACGCCTATGGATATCATCAAAGTACACAACGCAATGCACCCCGAAACGATTCATCAACCGAACTTTGCTCAACTGGTCGATATTTGCGAAGCCATTGACCGCAAGTATGGTGATTACAGCGTTAACCTAGACTCGACATATTCAATAGCCGCCGAATATGGGGTGCGTTTGGCACACCTCCACTGGACGGAGGATATCAACCGCGCCTCTGAAACGGCTTTCGCCGTCTGTCTGCTATTTTTAAACCAGTACGGTATACCAATGAAAGGTAACGACCAGATATTGTTCAACGTCATGCGTGATGGCTGGACAACCGTTGACAAGTTTGCACCTCGACTCATGTTAGAGTATGCGAACACTATCATTAATGACTCAGTTGAGCCTCTAACCGCTGGAGAAGCGCTCGAAATGACAAAGCGGTCAATACAGTCGACAATTCGGCTTCGACCGCTGACAAGAGGTTTACCAAGCTTACGGAAACACTTTACGGTATCGGGCAGCAAAGGAGTTCAGTGGGATAACTTCGTTAACGACTAACTCATTGAATCTGTGAAAGTAAGCAAGTAATGTCACCCTCTCGCACTGGGGTAATTAACCAACACTAATCATCAAATCGATTACTCCAGTTAAACCAAAACAAGGAGTAACGTTTTGAAATTTGATCCCCAAGAAGGTTATATAGCCGGACTTCGTCACGAATCAATGCCATATATCGACGTATTCGATACAGCGTCTAACAGCATGACGTCCATGAGGTTAAACGAGGCTTATGATGCCGGAGTACAGGTGGCTGAACTCAATGTTACGCCAGTGACTAAAGAGTTTTTAATGGCTATCAAAGACTCAGTGAATTCGGCAAAGTGGGATGCTGATTGCGAACGAGTAGTAATGACACAATTAGGATCGGTATCCTACAGCCATTTAATTGCCGCCGTGCAAGCACCCGATCCATTTGTTTTCATTGCATCGTATGCCTACCAAGCAAATAAATATGCACCCAAAGCATCTGAGTCAGCTAAGTACTTCAGGGAATACCTTGCACGCGTCGTGACAGTATATTTACAGTCTAATGGCTACTACATGCCAAACACAATCTATCCCCTTCTGATTCAAGCTATTGCTAGCGCTTCGGCGACACGGATCGACAAGATCATCAAAGGCATGCACATTCAGATAGGTATCAAGACATTGGAAAAATACCTGAACGAAAAAGAGCAGCTAAGCGACGGTGTCCCAGCAGTAACAGTAAGAAAAAGAATTCGCGCAACTGATGCAAAACGATATGCCGAGGCATTAGATTGATATCAATAGTTAGCAATGCCTGCGGACCAACACAACAATAACACTGATAAACACAACAGTTACTGAAACTCGTCATTGAAAATTAAGTCTGGCTGGGCTAGCGTTGACTGTTCCATTAGTTAACTTAAGGAAGGCACATGGAACAGTTTACGTGTGACAAATGCCAGAAGCTATTCACTCGACAGCAACTAATAGATAGTGTCGGCACATATCAAACTATCGACTCGGACACTAGAGGCTCTGGTGAGGCGGTATATCTGAAAGGCGAAAACACAGTAGAGTGTGACTGCGGTCATCAAATATCAGTTCAACATGAGCATTGGGACTTCCCCGTTGGAGTTGAACCAAACATTAAAGACGATGAACAGCTTAAAGTGAGTGGCGCTTCTAGTATATACAAATAGTGTAAATGGCTCACATAGTTTTTGTGAGCCTTCCCCGTTTTAAAATTGCCTATCGGCAACCTGCCAAAAATATTTTCGGGGACAGAACCCCCCATTTAAAGGATAAAAGCAACACTATTGCTTTCAGATGTAACGGTTGCTAAAAACCAGTAAATTCATGCACTTGACGGCCTATCTGCTTTGCTGACAGTCTATCTTCCTACCTACATCAAAAGGAGATTTACGATGTCACAAGTCAAGTGCCCTGAATGTCGAGGTCGAGGTGAAATTCCATGTCCACTCGAATACGGAGGAGGCCCCCACCCAGAAACATGCCCGACGTGTGGCGGAGACTCTCGTGTTCGTATCGAGTGTCTATATTGTGATGGCAGCGGAAAAATTGACGACGAATAAGGATTGTCGCGGAGTTCACTGCTCCGCATTACATTGAGGGATTACAATGGGGTTTTGGGATACTGTATTTAAAGTCGGCAAGGAAGTTCTCTCAACGACGTCAGAGCATGCTTCTGACGTATCTGACGAAGTGAAGCGCCTTCGAGGAAAAAGCGACCGAGAGCTATTAGATATCGCTAAAAAGCCTCTTTGGAAAACAGAGGGCAAGGAGCAAAGCGTAGCTAAGAGTATCTTGAGAAAAAGAGGGTACTCCGATGCTCAAATGAAAAGTAAAGATGACCAATAACTTTGATGGTAATTTTTTCTTAAAAGGGCTTGAAACTTGAGGGCATTACAGCCTTTGGCCCTCATATCAAAACACTAATTTTTACAGCCATCCTTTTTACAAGTGACCTTGTCGTTAGTGTTCTTCCAGTGAGAGGCGTTTTCCCGAGTGTTGAAGCCACAGCCCGTTTTACCACCCTCTTTTCCTTTATGAACTACGCTCTCGCCGCTTGGTGGTGAGTGTCTTACATTCATATCATTATCCTTAACGCTATTTGCCTGTATTGGCGCTTTGAGCTTAGTACATCACTCTCATTTGTAAACGTGGGCTTTTTTTGATCCAGAACGTTGTCGCTAAAATAAACAGTAGAAAATTCGGGTGAATAGGATATGTTAATTATGGATACCCACTGAAATGGATTTCATATGCTCATACTAAGCCGAAGAGCTTCCGAGAGTCTAACGATTGGAAGCGACATAAAAATCACCGTCCGTAGAATAAAAGACGGGCAAGTTAAGCTCGGGATAGATGCCCCAGCAGACATACCAATTTTACGGGATGACGTTGTTAAAAACGTACCCAAAACAAAAAATAAGCCCAGGGTTCAGTCTCCCTGAGCTCACTACTTACAAACCAAGATCAAGCATAAGCTGGCGCTTGTAATGCCCTCCCAATGGAAGCACCGTCTCGTCAGCCAGCTCGACTTCCTGGTAGCGACCAAGTTCAGATAGCAGCTTTCTCAGTTGGTCACGTCGCACAATATGGCTGCGATGAATTCGGATGAACCTGTCATCAAGCATGGCTTCCATCTCGGATAAAGTCGCACGATGAAGAACACGCTCATTACCGAAGTAGATTTTCACGTAGTTACCAAACGCTTCAATACGCTCAATAGACGCAATAGCGACAAACCGAACTTCACCGGGTCGGGTTTTCACTGCAATAATGTTTCTGCTCATCTTAGCCATGATCAGTCCTCTCCATGACTAGATCAGCGTCAATGCTATTACCTCCAGCTAACTTGATTGAGGAGCTACCTTTAATCGAGTAGTCGTTGTATACCGCAAAAATTAGAGTCGTACTGAGCCCGATAGCGACAATCGCAGTGATCAACGTACCGGTTGATAGTGTACCGATAATACCTGAGCCCCATCCCAGCGGGTTCCAAAAGTTAGTTGCAAATACACCTACTGACCCAATAGCTAAAGCAAAGGCACCCGACGATGCTGACTTAATTGTTTGCACATCACTCGCAAGTGCACGGCTTTTTATGACGATCCTTTTATCACGCCGATCTATTGCTTTTTCCAGTTCGGTTTTGGTGTGGACTATTGTTACATCCGACATAATTAATCTCCTAGTGACAGTTAAGTGACTGCAGCTGTAACTGCCAATGGGTGATATATTCCTGAAAAGAGGTTATTTACTCACAATTTCAGAATACTATTTTCAAGTAGATATTAATGTTCTAGATGCTAATATGAGCGATAAATTTCATCTCAAAGCCTTGCTGTCAGCCATTAAAATGCATGTTAGGCCAATTTGGAGTGTATGATGATAAAAGTGGTTTGGGGATCAAACCAGTCAGCCCCCGTCGTATCTGAGCAACTCGCTAATGAAGTTCAAAAGCTAACGCAAGATGATGGCTATTTGTATATAGGTTACCCTATAGTCGGGACTCCTAGAGGTCCTATGAAATGTGATGCTCTCCTTTTAAGCAAAACTCACGGGTTAATTGCTTTTGATCTTGTTGAAGGGAAAGAGCTTGACGACTTTGAGGGACGACAAGACGAAATAGCGACAATGCTTGAAGTAAAATTAAAACCCTTCCCAGAGTTGAAAGATCGTCGTAACCTTAAGTTCGCTATAAATACAATAACATTTGCCCCAACCGCAAAACTGCCTCAAGTTTCAGAGGATTCAGTTTCTCGAGTAGCGAATTTAGAGAGCCTACTTGAAGAAATATCGGTTTTATCGTGGCAAACCAAAGAAGATAAAACTTTCGAGCACCTTACTGCAGCGATACAATCGGTTACTAGCTTGAGAGCAGGTTCCTCTAAACGCCAAGGAGTCTCGCCTAACTCTTATGGTGCAAGGCTAAAAAAGCTTGAAGAGTCTATTGCAAATTTAGATCAGCAGCAGTCTGAAGCTGTGATTGAGAGTGTAGAAGGCGTTCAGCGTATTAGAGGCTTAGCTGGCTCAGGAAAAACCATTGTACTCGCCTTGAAAGCTTCATACCTACATGCTCAAAACCCCGACTGGAACATTGCTGTAACATTTAATACTAGATCGTTGAAAGATCAATTTCTCAGGCTCATCAATAATTTCACCATTGAACAAACCGGTAGCGAACCAGACTGGGATAAGTTACATATAATCAATGCATGGGGGGCGCCTGGCAGAGCCACCAATGATGGTTTGTATCACAAATTTTGTGCTCAACATAACCTAACTTATTACGACTATACCTCTGCTAAAAATAACTTCGGAGCTTCATCCGCGTTTAACGAAGTCTGCAAAATTGCTTTGTCTGAGTTTCAAAAAACTGATTCGCAAGAACTTTATGACTCAATATTAGTTGATGAAGCTCAGGATTTTCCCGCTAGCTTTTTGAGAGTTTGCTACCAGTTTCTAAAGAAACCTAAACGGCTTGTGTACGCCTATGACGAATTGCAATCACTAACAGGTGCTACAATGGCGCCACCAGAGGAGATCTTCGGGAAAAATAGCGACGGAGCACCGCTCGTTACTCTTGAGAGTGAAGGAAGTACTATGGGCAAAAGAGATATAATGCTCAAAAAATGCTATCGAAATTCACGCCCTCTTCTCACATCAGCCCATGCCCTTGGATTTGGGATCTATAGAAAAAGCGGATTGATTCAGTTCTTCGATCAAGATGAGTTGTGGACCGATGTCGGTTACACGGTTAAATCGGGAAGCCTAAGCGGTAACTCTAACATCGTACTCACTCGTACTGAAGAAACGAGCCCGAAGTTTCTAGAGCAGCACTCATCTGTAGACGAATTAATAGATATTCGAGTCTTCGACAATCAAGATGAAATGGATGAGGCTTTAATCGAATCAATAAGAAAGGATATTAGCGAAAAAGAACTAAAACCAGAGGATATTTTGGTAATCAATCCAGATCCATTCACAACAAAAAAGAATGTTGGGAGGATTAGAGCTGATTTAATGGATTATGATATCAATTCAGAGCTTGCCGGAGTCTCTACATCTAGGGACACATTTAAAGTTGAAGGGGCAGTCACTTTTACAGGAATATTTAGAGCCAAAGGCAATGAGGCCGGTATGGTCTATGTTATCAACGCTCATGACTGCAACAATAGTCAAATTCCCAGTAACTTAGCATTGGGCCGGAATCGGTTGTTTACTGCAATAACTCGAAGTAAGTCGTGGGTCAGAGTTTGGGGAATAGGCCCAAAAATGGAAGAATTAAAAGATGAGTGGCAACGGCTTAAAAGTAATAACTTTGAGCTCAAGTTTAAATATCCAACTGATCAGCAAAAGTCGCAGCTCAAACTAATAAATAAAGACTTAAGCACTAGCGAAAAAACAAAAAAAATGCGCTATATGAGGTACTTGAATGAACTTTCTGAGGCGATAACAAATGGAGAGATCGAACCAGATGAAATTCCTTCAACAATTCGAGAGCAACTAAAAGCGCTTAAATGAAGTACTTAGAAATTCGTAGACAAGCAGAGATTATGATTGATAGGCTGATAGAATCCAGCTTATCTGTACGGCAGTTTCGTCCCTCAACCGGCACAGGGGCTAACTCTAAAACCTACGGAAGTATAAAAGCAGTAAGAGAAACTCTAGCTATGAAGTCGGTTCCTTACCAAGATATATATGACAGCTTACTTGAAAAAAACTCTTACCACGTAATGATGGTAGACGGCTCATTATTAAGTTTTCAGTACACATTTAATGCCGGTGGGGAACAGCTAGAGAAGCATCGACTAACCTATTTCCCCAGCCCTAAGCTTCCCGAGTATGATCAACTTTACGAGGAATATCTTTGTGACGATATTTATATAGATGCACACGATGAAAGCTTAGTAAAATTTCCGATGCGATTTGACTATGATCCGGTAAATGCAAGAGGAATAATGCATCCGGCATCTCACATGACTCTCGGACAATATACAAATTGCAGAGTGCCAGTAACCATGCCAGTTACCCCAAGAAAGTTCATACTTTTTATCGTTAGGAATTTTTATTTTACTGCTTACAAGGCAAACAAGAACCTGTTTGACAAGTCGGCTCCTTTCGTTACGCCTGTAACCGCAATTACTGAAACAGAGCGGCAGATTAGTCACTTCATAATTTAATGCTAATCTCCAAAAATTATATTTCCAACTCTACAAAATCCCGATCAACATCTTCCTGAGTAATTCCGATATAACGAAGCGTCACAGCTTCAGAGCTATGACGCAGCATCTTCATTACCCTTGCGATGTCGTTTGTGTTTTTATAAAGGTGGTAGCCTCGGGTTTTTCGCATTGAATGAGTTCCAAGTTTAATGCCAACCTCCTCCCCTATCGCCGCGAACGCACGCGAAACGTAGCGGCGGCTAATCGGGGCCTCGTCCAAGCCTTTGGACCATTGATTTCGATAGGACTGGAACAAGTAAATATGGTCTGGATGCTCGTCTTTAATACGAGCAACAATCGATCGTGCCTTTTCGTTCAATTTAATGGTTGCTTGTTTCGATGTCTTCCCTTCAACCAGAGTCAGACGCTCATCGTGTATGTTTTCAAACTTGATGGATAGTAAATCTGAAATCCGTAACGCCAGATTCAAGCCCACATCCCAAACGTCGGCAATTTGCTGACCATAGGTTCGTTTGAGAAGGTAGCTAATCAGCTTCACGGTATCCAGATCTTTAACCGCTTGTACTTCGGCCATGATCGGGTTCCTTTTTTGCTGTAAAACGTGATTTTGAGTACTTAAGAGGGTATAAAGGGGGAAATAGCCCGTTTTTAGTGGGTTTGCTTGTTCCCGTTATTGTATTTTGGGAACATAAAGGTAGAGCCTTTACCTACTGAATAATATATATCTGGGATTCTGTTGTTTGATAGGCGCTGGCTTAACGGCACTTTTTTCTTTCTTCAATACAGGACAGGGACTTAAATGGCGAAAATCTATTTTTTCAATACTCAGGTAAAGCCGTTGAAAACATCGGATGGTTTCATAGGAGAGGCAGGTTATAACGCAGTATTCGAATTTTTATCTGATTCTGTTTCAGAAGCAGTGAAAACTAAAAAATTACATAACCTGGGAAGTAAGCTTTACAAGTCAAAATTTCACCTTGTTTTCAGGAAGGTCGAGGTGCTCGATGGGTATGCTCAAGGCTTGATTCGCAAATATGACAAGATCAACTCGTTAAAGGATTTTTATACAGACAACCCTATATACGAGGCAGCACCAGGA
This sequence comes from Idiomarina aquatica, assembly GCF_003987185.1. Taxonomy (GTDB): domain Bacteria; phylum Pseudomonadota; class Gammaproteobacteria; order Enterobacterales; family Alteromonadaceae; genus Idiomarina; species Idiomarina aquatica. Next base: position 165,556 of record NZ_PIPS01000004.1, read on the forward strand.
GAAGCAGCTTCGAGCAGCGCAACAGATTTCAAATTTGTTTTCGACTACTCAAGCCATATCCTCGCGATAGAAGACGTAGACAACAAGTTCCCTAACCCCTCGTCTGTTGAGCAATCAGTTATCGATCTTTTAGAGCCTTTTGTACACAGGCATAGATCAGATGCGTCGACATCCTGCAATGTTCTAAAGGAGACATCTTCCCTCAGTAGACTCATGAATTCTGATGGTTTTAAGTCGATAAAAATTGAACTTACTTTTTCTAACCCGAACGGCTTAGAAGATGAGTTCGAGGCTGAAATAGAAAAAGATTTAAGAGATCGAAATGTAGACAAGTTAGTCGTCCAGGAGAAAGCGGCAAGCGGGGGGCACATTACTGAGCTTAACCACCGTGAAAAAGCACTGTTCAAACTTGCTGGTAGATTTGGGGATGCTTCCGCTCGTTTTCTTAATGAAGAAAATAAGCTTGAAACGTATCAAATGAAGGAGCACCCCGTAAAAATCCAATTACGTCATGGTCGTAAAGATACTACAGAGAGCATTTTTGGAAAAATTAAAAGTGCCATTAATTCAGCTCTAAACCGAGCAAGTTAGCGATGACTGATACCCGGAAAAGCATAGTAAAATCGGTTTTCCGTCTCCCTATAATTGGACCGTGGATTAAACACGCGAATTCATATGTCTGGCAAGGTAAAGGCGATTACACTTGGCGCTTAGCTCCATTGTCAAAATGGGCCCGTTCAATTGGCTCCGATATCGTTTCTGCAGCTATATTTTCGTTAAGCTTGGAATTAACTATCTGCTATTTTCAGCTCAATTCAATAGATTACAGTAGCCTAATTCAAGAGTTTTTCCCAAGCTTCATCGGCTTTGCAATCGGGGTATATGCACTAACTTTCATTCTACCCTCTACTGTAACAAAGCAATCGTTAAATGAGGGAAGGAAAAAGTATGAAGCACTACCTTCTAACCTTGGCTATCCGATAATTAGTATTATTTTTATGCTTTTTGCTTCAGTTATACTCACCATTTTTCCTCAAACACGGTTAGTAACTTCAATTCAAGGGTTCTTGCTCGTATATGGTTTTATGCTAATGATTGAAATTACTTCGTTAGTTACAACCATAGGAAGAGCTCAAGTGAGTCAGCGACTAAGTTCAAATACAGATGACGCAACCCGTGATCAAACACCAAAGAAAGACCCAAGATAACAAGCATGTGACTTATAGTCCGTAGACTTAAAGTCCCTATAGACTCAGCATAAAAGAACTAAAAAAGGAATAAACTCGTTGCCATCCAAGCTAATACCCGCTGTAGCAGAAACCGTTAAGAGTTTGAGGAAGTCCTCAGGCCTTACTCAAGAGGAGCTAGCCGCTGCAGCAGAGCTTGATAGGACATACATCTCTGGCATAGAGCGGGGCGTTAGGAACGTATCTTTATCGTCGATAGAAAAATTATCTAACGCTTTATCAATGACGTTGCCAGATTTCTTCGACGAGCTTCGAAACGTGCTAATACAAAGGGACGCTGATTAAAACATGGCAAAGTTACCTCAACTTCTTCAGAGAAAAATATATAAAACTGGACAAACTCGGGGGGCGGATGATGATGTCATATACCAAAACCGCGTAAATCGTAATAGCACCGTGCTAATTCCTTTATCGCTTTTCACTAAATACGGTAACCCTCCGCAGGGTGAAGAAGACTTCGATAATGGCTCAATCGTTTTACTAACCCCAGAAGAATATTTCACTGACGAAGATATTACTGACAAACTTGAATCTATGGGTTTAGAGATTGGGGTAAATGCGCTAGTTTTCTACCAAAAAAGAGTAGATTGGATGCAGTTCCCTCCGCTGGAGTCATGGCAAATCCCCACCTCCAGGACGGCTCCTCTCGGCGGGGAGTATGTAGCAAGAATTGCCGGCACAACAGCTCAGGAAAATGGTGACCCAATTCGTTTAGGTTATACAGAAACAGGGTTAAAAGGCGCAGGAATCAGGCTATATGAGTACTCGAGTCGAGAAACTATTGCACTTTGTCGGTCTCAGCTCGAACTTTTGTATTGGCTATGTTTTGATTCCCTTGAAGCTGCAGAAGAGTTTGCAATGTTGAAGGAAGAAGCCGAGTCAAGGCGTGAAGAATGTAAAAAGAAAGCAGAGTCTAAAGAGCTTTCAAATTACGAGCTTATGAAAAAACAGAGAATGGTTAACGAAGAGGGCTTCACTATTTGTCCTTTGTGCATGGAGCCATTGTCTGCGAGAGGTTTTTACGCACGAATGGCTCAAGCTGAAGGCCGTGAAGTTCACGACCTTACTGTTACAGAAGTAAACTTATTTCACATAAACGAAGTTAAATATGGCGATTATAACCATAAGCCATACAACTTGGGTTGGGGCCACCATCATTGTAATGTCGTAGTTAAAGACTCAGGCATTGAAGAAACTTTAGACTGGATGGCCGAAGTTTTAAAGCGCAACAAGAAGCTAGAAGAATAGCTTCTTAGGTTCCCTCTAATGCATATTGTTGTGTGACAACAGAATCTGTTTCTGTGTTAGTTGAGTCCACATTTTCTACGTTCGGCTGTGTATGATCACTACTCCTGCCAATTTGGTTGTGAGTAGTAACCTTTCTAATACTTGACTCGACCCAGTCTTCATCAATTTCAATGCCAATCGCATAACGGCCCTCATCCAAAGCTGCCACTAGCGTGTTACCAGAACCCGAAAAGCAATCCAAAACTATATCGTCTTCAAATGTAGACGATCTTATAATGTGAGATAGCAAGTCAAGCGGCTTTTCTGCGGGGTGTTTACCTTTGTACTGTCTTACGGAAGGAAAGTGCCAGACATCTGTATACTCCACATCGTTATTAACGAAAAATGGACGGACTACATCCTCATAAGGTGGCATGTAGTCAACTTTGTCTGTTCCTAGAATAGCCTGTCTTATTTTTTCATATTGCTCTCTGCTTGGCGTATTTCTTCCTGCCTCCCAATTCGATACCGCGCCACCGTGATTGACTTTGCCGTAAGCTCCAACCAATTCAGTTAACTGATGGCCACTCAAACCGGATTTTTTTCTTGCTTCCCTCAAAAAGTGAGCAAAACATGAGCGGTGTAGATTACCATCTAATGCAGGTTCAGCGAATATTATTCGTTCAGAATGACCATACCACTGGCGCAAAGAAGACTTTTTCATTTTTCCTTTCCATCCGTCATAACCCGGTTGGTTTGGTTTGGTCCATACTACGTGCGACAGAATATTATATTGCTCACTAAATAGCACTTCGATACGAGCAGCCATCTCGGAGTCACAAAAACAGTAAAGAGAGCCGTTCGGCTTCAAAATTCTGCGCCACTCTTGAGCATACTCTCTTAGCCAATTTAAGTACTCACCATCCTCCTTAAACCGTGTATCTCCTTTTATATTCTTCTTTTTTGTTACATGATACGGGGGATCCGTCAGTATTAAAGATACCGATTCACTAGGCAGCTTACGCAAAATCTCAATCGAGTCGCCATGGTAGACGGAGGCATTACCTTCAATAAAGGTAGGGGTCACTGATTCGGCTATTTTTTTGAATGTAAGTGCTCGGGTCATTTTTCATCCGTCATTAAGATAACTTTGCAATTCTAGTAGCATTTTACACTAGTTCTCACTTTAATCGTCTTCTCTTTGCATTATTCGGTAGAGAAGGGTTTTGTATAGTTTCATAATAAATCTCTCAGTTGTAACGAAAGCTTAGTAAGGGCACTTTTTCGTTCCTCAAAGTAATCATGCCGATCATAAATCCCCTCAATTCCCTTCAGTTTGTGATTGAGGCAGCGCTCAGCAACATGACCAGGAACACCAATACTAGCTAATAGTGTTCGGCATGTCCTTCGTAAATCATGCACTCTGAAGTACTCCATGTCTCCCATTAGGTTAGGAGGGTTAGTATTCTTACCTGGCTCGTAACCAAACATTTTCCCAATTGCGCGGTTCAGCGTATCTTCCCCCATATGAGGTCTCTTCGCTTGTCTTCGACTAGGTAATACATACTCTGAATCTGAAGAGCGCACTTTAAGCTCTGTAATCATTTCTAAGGCCAGTTCCGGTAAAGGTATGGTAAGGCCTACCCCAGACTTACTTCGTTCTTTAGGTAATTCCCATATGGCCTTATCAAGGTCAAACTCGCTCCACTTAGCCTCACATATCTCTGACTTTCTTACTCCCAGCAAAACTAGCAAAGCACACGCAAGGTAGTTATCTCGAGTGAATACGTGTTGATGCTCGCGAAAAGTTTTAAATGCTGTCGTTACTTCATCCAGTGTTAAAGCTCTATCACGACTTTTCTCTACCCCACCAGCATCACTGACCTTAAATGAACTTGCTGGGTTAGCCCCCACAACATCTATCTTAATCCCATGGTTAAACAACTGCTTGCAGTATAGGAGCGCGTCATTCGATATGGTTGGACGCCCGGACTCATTGATTGATGTGATGATCCTACGAATATCTCTCGCAGTCACTTGGTCAAGGTTCAACTCTCCAATTAAAGGGGCTATGTCCTTTCGATAAACTCTTTCAGGGATATTCCAATGTTTCAGCCGTTTACGGTTGTCTTCCTGCCAGTCCTCAAACAGATCGTTAACTGTTTTAATCTCCTGCATTTCAGACTGCTTTTTGAGCGCCAGCGGATTTTGTCCCCCTCGCACCTGCTTCATTTTCAAGGCGGCTTCTGCCCTTGCCTCCGCAAGGGACAAGTCAGAATACTTTCCGAGAGTCATTTCACGACGCTTTTTATTGAAGCTATAGCGAAGCATCCAGTAGGGGATTCCAGGTCCACCTGAAGTTGTGGCCGGAACAACAAAATATAACCCACCACCATCAGGGTGACGCCCTACCTTATTCTTAGCTAGGGACTTAATCCCATTAACCGTTAATTTTGCCAACGTCTTGATTCCTATGGTTTTACTTAACCAGGCAAATTACCCACCACCTGAATATTTACAAACCATAGCACACCCACCACCTTACCCACCATATTTTTCTGGCTACCCACGAAAAAAAGCGAATAACCGCGAACAACCTGAAGCTAAAAACCCTTAATAATAAGGGTTCTGCGGTATGACACGAACACAAGCGAACATCACTCAATATTCTGGATCTGCTCACGCATCTGCTCAATCAACACTTTCAAATCCACGGCGGCGGCGGTGATGTCGGCGTTAATGGATTTAGAGGCGAGGGTGTTGGCTTCGCGGTTGAACTCTTGCATCATGAAATCGAGGCGACGTCCGCACGGCCCACCTTTTTTGAGGATTTTGCGGGCTTCTTCTACGTGAGCGTCCAAACGATCGAGCTCTTCAGCAACGTCGACTTTTTGCGCCAGCATGATCATTTCCTGTTCAAGGCGCTGAGGGTCAAGTTCGATTTTCGCTTCTTCGAAACGGGTTAGTAAGCGCTCACGTTGCCATTTCATCACTTCTGGCATACGTTCACGGACAAAAGTTACCTGTTTACTGACACCATCAAGGCGTTCCTGCAACATCCGGTCAATGGCCGCGCCTTCGCTTTTGCGGTTATCAATAAAGTCAGCGGTGGCTTTATCCAGCGCCTGCAAGATTTCATGTTGCAAAGCGTCCATATCCTGCTCTTCGGCGCTCACCACGCCGGGCCACTTTAATACGTCAATCGGGTTGAGTTGTCCGGCCGCCGCGTGCTGACTGACCCATTTAGCACCGGCAATAACACTTTTCGCCAGCTCTTTATTGATCGATAGTTCGGTCTGACGTGTTTCGTCCATGTGGACATACAGCTTGCATTCGACTTTGCCGCGCTGCAGTTTTTTACGGAATTGATCGCGCAGGGTGTTTTCCAACGCACGGAAGTTTTCCGGCAAGCGGAAAAAGGTTTCCAGATACCGCTGGTTTACCGAGCGTATCTCCCACGTTGCGGTACCCCAATCTGCTTTATGTTCGTAGCGAGCATAGCCCGTCATACTTTGAATCATGGTCTTTCCTTATTTTTTCGCGTGTTTTTCGCGATTTTTTTGTTTCTGTTCGGCGTTTTTCTTCAGCATCACATACACTGCACCGCGGCCACCGTGCGGTCGTTGCGCGCTGTGAAAGGCTAATACCGGCGGCATCTCGCGCAACCATTTGTTGGTGTAACTCTTTATTAATGCCGGATGCGGCTTGCTGTGTTTGCCCTGGCCGTGAATCACCAACGCGGTACGGATACCAGCCTGGTGACAGTCCTGAATGAAGTTAAACACCGCTGTACGGGCTTCCCGTAGTGTGTGGTGGTGCAAATTCAGGCTCGCCTCCATCGCATAACGGCCTTGTTTAAGGCGTTTAAAAACACCGGTTTGCACGCCATCACGTTGATATTCAATCACTTCGTCCGGCTCAACCAGCTCAACGTATTCGGTCGAAAGAAAATTCACATTTTCCTGTTCTTCCGCTTCCGCCGCCCGACGCCGCTCCTTCTGCGCTAATGTCGGCTCAAACGCTGTGCGGATATCCGCCACCTCATCGCCGACTAAGGGCGTTACATCGTTCATTTCCTGGCGGAACAATTCAAACTCTTCGTCATCTGAACGCGACATACTGCCTCCCGCTCATCGTTGCTTGTCGTATAGTGTAATACGTTGATGGAGGTTAAGCGATCCATTAACTGCACGAATTTGCTACAATACGTGCTCATAAACCTTCAAGCCAATCACAGGAGATGCCATGCGTCCAAGCGGCCGTACTGCCCAACAAATTCGTCCGGTTACCATTACTCGCAATTTCACCAAACACGCGGAAGGCTCAGTACTTATCGAGTTTGGCGATACCAAAGTACTTTGCAATGCTACCGTTGAAACGGGCGTACCACGTTTCTTAAAAGGTCAGGGACAAGGCTGGGTAACGGCTGAATACAGTATGCTGCCACGCTCGACGCACACTCGTTCGCAGCGCGAGGCCGCACGTGGTAAACAAGGCGGCCGCACCATGGAAATTCAACGGCTGATCGCCCGTTCTCTTCGTGCCTGCCTCGATTTAAAAGCGCTGGGTGAGAACACCATTACGTTGGACTGTGATGTGTTACAGGCTGACGGTGGTACCCGTACGGCGTCGATCACCGGTGCCTGTGTGGCGTTGGTCGATGCAATTAATTACATGCGCAGCAAAGGCTTAATTAAAGTGAACCCATTAAAGGAAATGGTTGCGGCCATTTCTGTCGGCATCGTCAATGGCGAACCGGTCAGCGACCTCGAGTACATTGAGGACTCAAAAGCAGAGACCGACATGAATGTGGTCATGACCGAAGCCGGCAAGTTTATTGAAATTCAGGGCACCGCCGAAGGCGAAGCCTTCAGCTACGATGAAATGCAAAGCCTGGTGGAAATTGCCCGCCACAGCATCAAAGAGCTGATTGATATCCAGAAATCGGCATTGGCGTAAGCGGTCAGGAGTCACACAGTGAAAGACTATCAAAAACAGTTTATTGAGTTTGCCATCGAGCGAGGCGTGCTAAAATTTGGTGAGTTCACGTTAAAATCAGGTCGCACCAGCCCGTACTTTTTTAATGCGGGTTTATTTAACAAAGGTTCGGACCTTGCCAAGCTGGGACGCTTCTACGCGGCCGCACTGATGGATGCAAATGTCGACTTTGATGTGCTCTTTGGCCCAGCCTACAAGGGCATTCCCATTGCTACGGCAACCGCTGTAGCATTATACGACCATCATCAGAAGGACACGCCGTACTGTTTTAACCGTAAAGAAAAGAAAGACCACGGCGAAGGCGGTAACCTGGTCGGCGCTGAACTGACCGGCAAGGTCATGCTGGTGGACGACGTCATTACCGCCGGCACGGCCATTCGTGAATCCATGGAAATTGTCGAAGCCAATGGCGCCAGCCTGGCCGGTGTGCTGATTGCACTGGATCGTCAGGAAAAGGGCAAAGGCGAATTGTCCGCCATTCAGGAAGTGGAACGCGACTTTGGTGCGACCATTATCTCTATCGTTGGCCTTAATGACATCATCGAATTCTTGAAAGACGATCCGGAGTTCAACGAGCACTTACCAAAAGTACAAGCCTACCGCGAGCAATACGGCGTGTAGGTTGCGCCTTTGGCGCAACACAAAAGCGGACGGGGGAGGATTGCTGGGCATCTTAACCCCTTTTTCAAAAGACGCCCGCAAGTACGTCCCTGTAGGGCTTGACTGGCGCCATCCCTGGCGCCAGACACTTTTGAAAAAGGGGGTTTTCGATGCCTTAACGCAATCCACCCCCGCCCACTTTTCAGCGCGATTAACGCAGGTTATAGCTGCTCTTCTGGTTGGTAAGCAATACCAATTTTGCCGTTAATGATTTGACATTCACCACCTGCGCTGGCCGTACGGCTGCTGTCATCGATGCGTGCAACCAGACGGTAGTCGTTATTTAATAACGTCATTTCTTTACGATCGCCACACAATACTCGCATCGAATCGATTAAGCCGCGATCACTCAAGAAGTTGGTGGTTGGCTCGGTTTTAACGATGTTGCTGCCTTTCGAAAACTCTGCCGTTTGCAGGCCAAACGGGTTCATCATACCGGACGCTCCAGCGACCAAATAATGAAACGTTGCCGCGACGGCGTTTGCTGCACCTTGCGCATGTTCGACGAAGAACACCCCACGTTCACCGATGATATCGAAATCGCCTTTTTCCAGATTTACCAGCATGGCGGTATTCTCATCAATACCGATGGATAGTGGCGTGGTGCTGTCAGCAGCTAATCGAATTAAACGGCCCTGCCGGCCACGCTCTGAGAAGTGTGTATCCAGGCTGGCAAAATGAAACAGTGCCAGGCCACCAAACGGGTGATAAGTCAGCGTATCAGGGCCGGTATTAGCCGGGCAGGTGTTATCCAGGTCACAGCCGAACGGCGGTGGATTGGTGGCGACGCTGCCATCTTTAATTGCCGATGCTGTGGTACCGTTGGAAATCATTGGTTTTGCGGTTAACACCGCAGTACCTGCGCTGGTTCCGCCGACCACCAGCTTCTTCTGCTGGACTCTGGCGACGATCATACGCAGTAGATCTGATGGGCTGTTATCGTCCTTGACGAACGTATTACGTGTCAGGTTCTGGTCACCGCCATTAAAAAATATCGCGTCGGCATTGGCGAGCATTTCATACTCTGCTTCCGCGGACTTACAAAATTCTACCTGTTGCTGGTAATCGTCACGATGGACCCGATCCCGATCGTACGCACCGAGCACTTCTTCCTGAACCTCGTTGAGTTCGTCACAACGGCCTTCTGCGCGCGCTTCAACCACCGCTGAATCCAACGGCAACCAGCGTGCATCGGCGCCAAGCTGGGTAAATAAGCTGTGATAGAAATCGATGGCTTCATATGGGTCACGAGAGGCTGAGGTTGAAAAGTAAACGACCGGCTGCTTACCTTCTGCGACATTTTGAGCGGCAATGTCCATGAAGCGGCGGTACAGTGATGCAGCCTCTTGGTTCAATGATTCGTCGACATTGACCACTTCCGGGAAGTCACTCGACATCGGTACTTCCAGCAGATCAATGATCTTCGCATACTCGGCGTCAGACAGCAGGTTGTACGTTGGCAGTGTCGCCCGGCGGGTAAACTCGCGTTCGAAAACACGCTCGGAGATGATGTCTTCATTCACCCGTTCGTGAATCAACTCCAAGGCATCGACGACTTTCTTCCGGGTTTCCTCACGGTAAGCGCTCCAGACTCGGTCAGAGGTGGCCTCAAGACGAAATTTCTCGGATAGATTCAAATAACGGTCAGTGCGCATTTTTTCGCTATCAATCCAGTCAACCTCATCACAGTTGTTGGAATTAAAGCTTGAGCACAACGTCAGTGCACCACCTGCCATGAATAAATGGCGATAGTTGTCGTCATTTTCCTGAGCTACCGCGCTCGACATTCCGGCTGCCGTTAATGCAGCGAACGCAAGACTTTGAGTAACGCGCTTGAACATAAATTCAGACCTCTGTTGATACATCACCGCATACGTAGAGCGACACTACTATGCTATTTAGTAAAATTGACAGCCTTTCACGCTAATGCTATCCCTATAAAACAGTCAATGCTGACTGCGATAATAAGAACATTATAACGACTATGCTGAAAAAAGCTTATCAACTATCCAGCTATCACTACGATAGCTTCTACTTGTCAGAATGGTTTGACGAATAGGCCACGGTAACCGCCCGGTTACTGCGGCGAGCGTGTGTCGAATCACCTCTTCCGCTTTGGCTATCTAGCCAACTCATCGTTATTCATGAGCCGCCGTCTGTCCGATTTGTGACAGGACTCGTGACATAAAATTCCCTGCCGTTGAGCAGGTTTCTCTAAAAATAATTAAAAAACCACAAAGGAGATTTATTATGTCCAAGTGGAGTCTGATCGTACCCGTAGCGGGTCTGTGCCTATCCCCGATCGCGGCTGCTATGCAGCAAGCGCAGGACGCACAACAAACCGAACAACAACAAGACGTTGAAACTATCCAGGTCACCGGTTCACGCCTAAAAGGGGTGGACATGGAAGGTGCTAATCCAGTTCAAGTATTTAGCCAGGAAGATATTGTCGATCGTGGTCACCTTACCATCGGTTCGTTTCTGCGCGATTTACCTCAGGCGGCAACAGCCGGCACGTTTACCACCAACGGCAACGTCGGTGGTGCTGATGGTGCGCCGGCGGGTTCAGCCGGGGTTAGTTTACGAGGTTTAGGAAGCAGTTCGACATTGGTGCTGGTTAACGGTCGCCGTGTTAACGTCAGCTCGTTTGCCAATGGCTCCGATTCGTTTGTCAATGTGAACAACATCCCTATGGCGGCGATTGAACGGGTGGATGTACTCACCGACGGCGCGTCCAGTGTCTACGGTTCTGATGCCATCGCGGGTGTCATTAACTTTATTCTACGCGATGACTACGAAGGCCACGAACTCTCGCTGATGTACGGTGATGACACCGCCAGTTCCGATGCCAGCCGTGTCAATGCCACTTATGTCGGTGGTTTCTCCACCAAGAATTCAAACACCACGGTCATTCTTGATGTGGTCAAACAAAATGCTCTATTTAACTCAGACCGCCCCATCGATGTTACTTATGAGTCAAATACCTTTGTTGAAATCGACGGCACCGAATACGCCGAACCGTACTGCAACGACGGTACCGCGGTAGCCGGCGAGCGTTGTGATTATGACTACGTCATACAGCGTGCGATCCAACCGGATTATGACAACATGGGGGCTACGCTCAGTCACATTTATCGTATCGACGACACCACTGAGTTTTTTGCTGAAGCGATGTACCAACAGAATGAAGGGCACGCCTACGATTCGGGTGCGGCCTTTTCGGTTACCGTTCCTGCTGACTCACCGATGATTCCCGATTGGGCTAAGCAAATCGATCAGCAGGACGGCAGCGAAGACCCTATCTATGTTGATTCCCGTTTTCCGGATCGCCGAACACAGAGTTACACCGATGAATCAATCCGGGTATTGGCCGGCCTGCGTGGTGAATTCGATTACTGGCAATGGGAAACCGCGTTAGCCTACGGCAAGACCGAAAATGAAATTCTGCATACCGGTGGCTTTTATTCAGTAGCCGCGGTCGATGCGGCAACGGCGGCTGGCGAGTTTAATCCATTCAACTTGGGGCGTGACAACAGCGAGGCTGTGCTGGCATCGCTACGCACATTAGCGCCGCGTCGTGGTGAATCGGAGCTTACCTCTTTTGATTTTAACCTCAGTGGCGATCTGTTCCAATTACCCGCCGGCTACGTTAAATCCGTCTTTGGGGGCGAATATCGTACCGAAGAAATTTGGGATAATCCCGCTGATATTGCCGCCAACAACGGTGTGTTTGCGTTAGGTGCGAGTCAGGCCGCTGCCGATCGTGACCAGTATGCTGTTTACGGTGAGTTTCATGTGCCGTTAACCGATACCATTGATACCATTTGGGCGTTGCGCTATGACCATTATTCCGACTTTGGCGGCGACACCAATCCAAAAGTATCGATTCGCTGGCGTGCAACCGATGATCTTGTCCTGCGTGCTTCGGCAAGTACGGGTTTCCGCGCGCCATCGCTTAACCAGTTGGGTGCCGGAACGTCATTATCCGCGGCCTATGTTGACTGTGAAGCAGGTTCTCCGTATGCCAGCTTATGTGGTGACAATGGCGCAGCGTTGGGCGAATTAGAGCTGGATCAGGAAACCATCGGTAACCCTAATCTCAAAGCCGAAAACTCAACCGCCTATAATACCGGTGTGTCATGGAACATTACTGAAAACTGGCAAGTTACCGCCGATTACTGGCGTTACGACCATGAAGATATTGTCGATATCGATGCCAATACAACGTTGGACGCCTGTGTTGCCGGTAACGCGCCTGTGGTCAACACCATTGCTGAATTAAACGGTGAGTTTGGCTGTGTGGTCGATGGTGACGGTGATATTTTTTATATGCGCACCGGCTACTTTAATGTTGGTGAGCAAACCACCGATGGCCTCGACATCAACACCAATTACGATCTCGACACAGACGCTTATGGCCAATTCAAATTGTTTGCAACGGCCACAAAGACCTTCAGTTATGAGCGTAAGGCCACCGAGGATGCCGAACCCGAAGACTTGCTCGGTCGTTTGAGCGGGGCTGCCGAAATTGCCCGTCCTGATTTTGTTGCCGACTTCGGTGTGCAGTGGTATCAAGGCGCAATTGATGCCAGCCTGATCGGCCATTATGTCAGCAGTATGGGCGACGGTGACTTCCAGTGGGGCGGCAACACTGAGGTCGATTCCTGGCTAACCTGGAATGCCAGCTTTGGTTATCAAATTATGGACAACCACAAACTGTTGTTAACGGTCAGTAACCTGTTGGACGAGGAGCCTCCTTATGCCTCATCGCCAACCAATGGCTATGCGTCGTCAATTCATGACTGGATGGGACGTGAAGTCGGTTTACGTTACACCGTTAACTTCTAACGGCAAACGCGATGACAAATCATAACCAAAAGATGGCCATGCCCGATGCGTTGGTCATCTTATTCTTCGTTTCATTGTTCGCAGCACTAACCGCCTGGTTAGTGCCTGCGGGCGCTTTTACGGTACAAACCGTTGAGCAAGACAGTGCCAATGGCACAACCTCAAGAACCGTTATCGAACCCGGAAGTTTTCAATACGCCGACGAAGCATCCAGTGCACCACCGCTATTTGCCGAAGGTGGTGACATGGGCCTGGCTAATGTTGCCTTCGAAGGGTTGGTGTCCGGCACCAAATGGGGTTCTGCCATTGGCGTTATTGCCTTCATTCTTATCGTTGGTGGCTCCTTCGGTATCATTTTAAAAACACAGGCCATTGAGAATGGCGTATTGCGTCTGATTCAAAAAACGCAGGCCTTTGACCGCGCGTTTTTAGTCGCCATGTTTCTCTTATTTTCACTGGGTGGCGCCATTTTTGGTATGGGAGAAGAAGCCATCGCATTTTGTCTGGTGCTGTATCCGGTGATGCGGTCGTTGGGCTATAACGCCGCCACGACGGTACTCATCACCTATGTTGCCACACAAATTGGCTTTGCTACGTCATGGATGAACCCGTTCAGCGTCGCCATCGCTCAGGGCATCGCCGAAGTACCGCTGTTGTCCGGTGCTGCATACCGCGGTTTATTGTGGTTCTGCTTTACCTTGCTGGGATTGGTTTTTACGCTGCGGTACAGCGAACGAACCAAGTCACAGGCGGCGAGAGGCCAGGCGGAAACCATCAACGCACGCTTTAGCGCCACCGACGGCAGTATTTTATTGGTGTTCTTGGTTGGCTTAATTTGGGTTATCTGGGGCGTAACCACCCGTGCCTATTACATTCCCGAAATTGCCGCACAATTCTTTGTTATTGGGATTATTGCCGGTCTCGTAGCCATAGTCGGTAAACGCTTGACAGCCAATGGTGTCGCTGACGCGTTTAATCAGGGCGCTAAAGACTTGTTGCCGGCGGCTCTAATCGTAGGCTTTGCCAAAGGGCTGGTTCTGCTGCTTGGCGGCGACGACCCGGCTACGCCATCAACACTAAATACCATTTTGCACCATACCAGTAACGCCATCGGTGATTTTTCAGCCGCCAGCAGTGCGGTGTTGATGTTGGTCTTCCAGTCGGTATTTAATTTCTTTATTGCATCCGGTTCGGGTCAGGCGGCACTTACCATGCCGCTGATGGCACCGTTATCGGACCTCGTCGGTGTCAGTCGTCAAATCGCCGTACTGGCCTTTCAACTTGGTGATGGGCTGACTAATATTGTGATTCCAACGTCTGCTTCATTAATTGGCTGTCTCGGCGCCGTCAAATTAGGCTGGGGTGACTGGCTGAAAGTGATTTGGCGCTTCCAGCTTTTGCTCATGTTAATGTCTGTCGCCGCCATCGTTATCGCTGTACTGATAGGATTTAAGTAGTTTATGTTAACACTGATTAAAAACGCCCGTGTTTTTTCACCCGCCGATCAGGGCCTAAACGATGTTTTGATGGCCAACGGTAGTATTGCCGCTATCGCACCTGAGCTGACCTTAACCGGTTCCGGCGTTGACGTCGAAACGATAGATGCAGAAGCACGCTGGCTGGTGCCGGGCTTTGTTGACCCGCTCGCTCACTTTAACGGTGGCGGTGGCGAGGGTGGTTTTCACACTCGCACGCCGGTTATGCCAATTACCGACGCCATTGAGGCAGGTATCGCAACCATGGTATCCGGGCTTGGCACCGACGCGTCGACCCGCACCTTAGAAGATATGCTGGCGAACGCCCATGGTTTGTCCAACCTGGGCTTAACCACCTATTGCTATACCGGCAGCTACCAGTATCCTGTCGTGACCGTGACCGGCAGCATTCGCAATGACCTTATCCTGATCGATAAGATGATAGGCATTGGTGAACTGGCGATCGCTGACAAGCGCGGCTCACAGCTTACTGCTGCCGAACTCGCCCGGGTCGCCAGTGAAGCAAAAGTTGGTGGTTTGCTGAGCGGGAAAGCCGGCGTT
The DNA here is from genome assembly GCF_003987185.1 of Idiomarina aquatica. GTDB lineage: Bacteria > Pseudomonadota > Gammaproteobacteria > Enterobacterales > Alteromonadaceae > Idiomarina > Idiomarina aquatica. The sequence continues at coordinate 180,572 of NZ_PIPS01000004.1, forward strand.
ACCTTTTTGCATGTCGGCGACGAACAAAGCCAACTCTCTCTTATCGAGCAGGTAACGCAGGACTTCGACGTTGACGTTAATCAGTTCTATCCAACTCACATTAATCGCCACACCGGGCTTGTGCAGCAGGGAGCTCACCTTGCCAAGCAAGGTATGATGCTCGACCTTACCTGCTCGACGACACCCGAGCTTGTCGCTGAAGGGGAGATCCCGGCCGCTAAATGCGTCGCGAAACTGCTTGATCTTGGTGTCGCTGTCTCACAGATCAGCATCAGTACCGACGCCAATGCCAGCCTGCCGGACTTTGACGCCCATGGACAATTACGAGGGTTAAAGGTTGGTCGCGCCGTCAGTCTGCTAGAAACCGTACAGGAATGTCTGCGTGACGGCATTCCACCGGCAACGGTTTTTGCTGTGGCGGCCAGCAATGCGGCTAAGCGGCTTAAGTTAGACCACAAGGGAACCATTGAAATCGGTGCTGATGCCGACCTCAACTTGCTGTGCCCGGACAGCTTCACACTCACCGATGTCTGGTACCGGGGTCGTAGGATGATGAATAATGGCGAAATTTTGCAACGTGGATATTTTCAGCCGTAAACTGGTATACTGACTCGGTCTTATTCTGTCATCCAAAGACCCGTTGTTGTATGAAATTTATTGTTTTACTTGCATTGTTGAGCACCCTGCTATCGGTGTTCTCTGCCGGAGCTCAACAATCACTGACTTTTCGCGAGCCTACTCCCGGGCCGATGGTGAATTATGTCACTGCGGTACTGGAAGAGGCATACGCCGATTTAGGGGTAGAGCTTAACTATCAGCCTCTGCCTCGTTTGCGTGCGGAACAACTCGCAGAAAGCGGTGAAATTGCGGGTGAACTTGGCCGCCTGGCCAACTTAGAAGAACAACTGCCGTCGTTAAACCGGGTACCCTTTCGCTTGTACGAATTTTCCATTGTGCTTGTGGCGAAGCGCAGCGAGTGTGGCCTGTGCACAATAAAAGCGATTGATAGCGTCGCCCACGTAAGCGGTATGCGAGCTGCCGAAAAAGTACTGGAGGATGCCGACTTTGACCGGCCGGTATTTCAACAAACGAAATTCGAGCAGGTCGCGAAACTGCTCAATTCAGGGCGCATCGATGCCGCGTTAATCGCCGATTTTCAATTACGCAACCTAACCTTGGAAAATCCCGGCGACTATGTGATTTACCGTTTACGAGATGAAGCCGGGTACCATTACCTGCATGACAGCTATAAACACTTGATTGAGCCGCTCTATCAGCGCCTCAGCGCAATGAAAGCATCTGGTCGATTGGCGGCGTTGAAAAAACAGTATCAATTGGAGCTACCTGATCAACTGCGCCCGATCGATATGCCAACGCAATTCGTCGCCGCCAGTTCCATTCAGCCGGGCCTGACCAATGCCGACGGCAGCGGCAGTTTATGGGAATTGATAAGCCAACTGCTGGCCAATGCCGTAGACGAGCTTGAAACCTCAGCCAGTAATTGGCCTCGCGCACGCAATTTGTTAGTGGAGCAACGCGCGCACCTGCTGGTTGGTGTACAGAAGCATCAGTTCGAGGCTGATTTCATCTATTCTGAGCTGCCCATCGCCATGGACGACGCTTTATACCTGTTCACAACGGATGACACGGTCGAGCAAGAACTGCTCAGCGGCAACCAGGACCATACCGTTTGTTATTCGGGCAGTGACGTACAGCGCACATTTTTGCCCAAGCACGTGTCCTATTATAAAGCCAATGCGCCATTGGACTGCTTTGCTATGCTGGACTTAAATCGTGTCGATGGTGTTATCGACTATAAACACAACTTGCCTGACTGGACTGAAAAGCCATATCGGCGCGAGCGTCTGAGAGATCCCGTACCGCTGTACCTGGCATTTAATAACAATGAAATCGGGCAATTGCTAAAGGCGCACTTAGATCGCGCCCTCAAATCCCAACTGCCGCCAGGCCTCGTAGGCGAAAATCGCAACACAATTCGATAAGTTCAGGCTACGGCTGTTACCCGCCATAGGTAAGCGTAACCATTGTTGTTGATCAAAGGTCTGCAACACCTCCATCGGTAACCCGCGTGTTTCCGGTCCAAACAATAACACGTCGCCGGCTTGGTACTGCACGTCGGTGTAACGTGTCGAACCACGTGTTGTGCAAGCAAAGATGCGGCCATGTTCAACGTTTTCTAAAAACGCCGACCAATTCTTATGAATACTGACATTGGCCAGATCTCGATAATCGAGGCCGGCTCGACGTACTTTTTTTTCATCGAGTTCAAACCCCAGCGGCTCAATCAAATGCAGTTTCATATTGGTATTAGCTGCCAGCCGAATGGCGTTACCGGTATTCGGCGGAATTTCGGGTTCAAATAGGACTAAATGCAACATGATAATTTTATTAACAGCCTAAAGAGCGCTAGAATATCAAAATAACGCCCGCCGTACTCGCAACTTTTTGGCTGTAACGTGAAACCAGAAAAAAACTATCAAAACCAGTATTCTTTTTGGGTCAAGCTGGCCAGTACCGCGTCGGTTCTGGTTGCTTTTACGCTTATCGTCATGAAGCTACTGGCGTGGTTACAAACCGAGTCGGCCAGCATGCTGGCATCCATGACCGACTCGATTCTTGACAGTGGTGCATCCGTTTTCAGTTTTTTTGCCATTCGCTATGCCCTCCAGCCTGCGGATGAAGAGCATCGCTTTGGTCACGGCAAGGCCGAATCGTTGGCGGCACTGGCGCAGAGCGCGTTCATCTCCGGTTCAAGCATGCTGTTGATTTTTCACAGTGTCGAACAGCTCATTCAGGGTCCGCAATTGCCATCGATTGATCTCGGTATTTGGGTATCCGTTGTCGCGATTGCGTTGACGTTAGCGCTTATTACCATCCAACGAATGGCAATAAAGCACACCGATTCACAGGCGGTTAAAGCGGATCACCTGCACTATCAGTCGGATATCCTGCTTAATGTCGCGGTGATTGTCGCGCTGTTGCTGAGCGGGTGGGGACTACTCTGGGCGGACAGCGTATTCGCTATCGGTATCGCCATCTATTTAATCATCGGCGCAATCCGCATTGGCTCGGAGGCTTTCAACTCACTGATGGACAGGGAATTGCCAGAGTCCACACAGCGTCAGATCGTCGACATCGTCACTGCCGTCGACGGGGTACTTGGCATTCACGGATTACGAACACGCGAGGCGGGTCCAACCCGTTTTATTCAGTTACATATTGAACTCGACAACCGCCTGTCCCTGCTTAAAGCCCATGCCATTTCTGATGTGGTCGAGGCAGAACTGATGAAGCACTTCCCTTATGCCGATATTATCGTGCATATGGATCCGGAGATTGTTGCCCAGGTCGAAGGCTCTACTAACCCGTAATGGTGAGTAACTTGTCGACCACGGGCTGACGGTAGGCATCCGCTTCCATCAACAGCTCATGCCGAGCGCCCGTAATGACGATTTTTTCCACCCGCGCATTCTGCTCGGCAAAACGATTTTGCCCTGCGGCTGAAACAACGGTATCGGCCCCCGCCTGAAACAAGGTAACCGCGCAGCCGGTATCCATCGCACTCGCGGTCGTTTGCTCACAAGCCATCAAAGCCTGATGCAACCAGTTAAAGGTTGGTCCGCCAAGTTGTACCGTGGGCTGTTGTTCATACACTTCACGAAAAACGCGATAGCGATTACGGCTATGGGTCAAATCATTTTTTTCGAAACTGAGCGGGGCATAATCGCCCATACCAAAAAAGTACCAGGGTCTGTTAGGCATCAACGTGCTGTTCAACCAACTTCCCGCTGCCGCGATGGCTTTAGCAACCGCAACCGGAACCCCTGCGGTGTTGATGGAAAACATCGGCGAACTCAAAATCAGTTCATCAAATTGACCGGGATGGTCCTTTAAATAGAGGGTCGCAATGGCGCCGCCCATAGAGTGCGCCAATAGCCAGCGTTTTTGACTGCGCGGGAATACCGCGCTGAGCTGCGCTTCAAACTCTCCAAAGTCGTCAACGAAGTCGCGGAACCGGTGCACATGTCCCTGCTGTGGGTTAGCGCTCAAGCGCTGCGATTCGCCTTGTCCGCGGTGGTCGAGAACCGCGCAGGAAATGCCCGCCTGAGCCAGCTCCCAAACCAGTTCCTGATATTTCACGGTCGCTTCAATACGGCCTGGACTGATAACAATCAGCGGCGCCTGCTCACTGACTTTATAAAAACACCAGTGTAACTCGGTGTTATCAAAGCTGTTCAATGAGCGGTGCTCGACCCGCTGCCAGAAAGGCTTTACGGTATCCCGATAAAACGTTAGCCAGTCAGAATTGCCGTCATTTGGGCGGTTAATGATCACAAGTTGTCTCAGGTTTGTTACGAAAGCATCAATAGTGCGGCAATAGTAACACAACCTCAAGACCGCCTTCATCGCGATTGAAGGCAGACAATTCGCCGCCTAACACGGTCGCCGCTCGTTGACTCAGGGCAAGACCCAGGCCGACACCGGATTTGTGGGTACGGGAGGGATCCCCTCGATAAAAGGGCTCAAACAGTTTTTCTAACAACTCCGGAGCAACTCCCTGACCGTGATCCCGAATAGCAATACGATGCTGGTTACCGACGCTTCGATAGTCCAGCTCAACCGGACCTTCTGTATAGTGCAACGCATTGCGCACCAGGTTCTCCAGAATCATGCGTAATAACTCAGGATCGGTTTGCAATATCGGCCAGTCGCCATCGTGCTGTTGCAGCCGCTGACCCAGCTCCGCGTTGGCATAATGAATGTCATCAACCAGCTGCGTAACCAACTCGCCGACATGAACGTCCTCACGGTTTAAATTCACCAGACCATTTTCCAGCTTAGACAAGGACAGAATGCGCTCGATGATGGAGTTGAGGCGCTCAGTGTCCCGCCGCAATTGCTGCATGTGCCGATCATCAGCCGCGGCATCGGTTAAATCCAGCGCCACTTGCATGCGCGCCATGGGCGAGCGCAGCTCATGGGATACATCGCTCAGTAATCGCCGTTGAGCATCGCGGGAAGTGGCCAGATCTTTGGCTGTTTGTGCGAGCGAGCGTGCTAACTCACCAATCTCATCACGTCGCTGAGGTAGCTTCGCTAAATGGGGTTCCGCACTGCCCTCGGCAATTTCACGAGTCGCCGCACTCAGCCGCCGAATCGGTCGAATGAGCCAAATACCCAGTAAAATCGCTATCACTAAACTGCCGCTCAGAATGGTCCAGGCGCGGGCGCGGGTGAGTTCACGTTCGGCTTTGGCTTGATCTTGCCACTCTTGGGCTTGTAGCGGTCTGGTTATCAATACCTTATTACCACCCAACTCAAACGGCCCAATTAACAGCCGGTCATCCAGCGGCATTTGCATGGTTTTGTCGTAGTTCAAAAAGCGTAACAGGGTTTGGCTGTAACGCTCCCCTAAAAAGTCATCCAGCATCAGTTTTTGCTGGCCACTCTCCAACACTCTGGCTGCCACACGATAATCCCCGGCCAGTAGCCGTCCTGGCTGCAAGCTTAAAAAGGTCGCGGGGTCTTCTAATAAGGGTTGCAGTGTGCGGCGAATGGGTTCCGCTACGGGTTTAGGCTCCGGCGCTGCACGATTCCAGACAGCAAGAAAATAACCGCTACTGGCGGTAAAAAAGAGGAGCGCCCAAAATAACAGTAAAAGCCGCCAAGTGAGCGAGTGATACCAGCGGCTTTTCGGCCGTTTACGGGCTTCATTCATACTTGTGTCGTAAGGCGGTAACCGCGACCACGTACCGTTTGAATGCGCTCAGGTTTGCTTGGTAATTTCTTACGAATATTACTGATGTGCACATCAAGGCTACGGTCAAAAGGTCCCATTTTTCTTCCCAGTGCAGCGACTGACAGCTGATCTTTGCTGACCATTTGCCCTGCTTGTTGCATTAAGCAACGTAAAATATCAAATTCTGTGGGGGTAATCACCAACGACTGACCATCACAGCTGACTTCAGCTTTTGCCGGGTCCAGTTCAAAGCCACCGGCAACCAGCTTTTCAGCCTGCATCGTGGTGTTTGCGGTACGGCGCAATAACGCCCGCACACGAGCGATCAATTCCCGCGGATTGAACGGTTTAGGTAAATAATCATCGGCCCCCAACTCCAGCCCCATGACTCGATCGTCGTCATCGCCACGAGCTGTCAGCATCAGTACAGCCGTATCGCGGTGCTGCTGACGCAGGCGTTGTAACAATTGCATACCATCGATGCCCGGCAACATCACATCCAATAGAATCAACTCATAATCGCCATTTAACGCAGCATCAAGACCCTTTACGCCATCATCGACGACACTGAGCTCGACTGATTCGCGTTTGAATAGCTCCGTCAGCATCGCTGACATTTCGTGATCGTCATCAATCAGTAGTACAGAGTGCATGGTTAGCCTTTTGGTTTAGAAAACATCGCTCTTATCTTCTACAAAGCTCGGCGTTAGAGCGATGCCTTTTACAAAAGATTTACGTTAATAATAGCTTCATTTTGCGGGTTAGGGTATTTCGTCCCCAGCCCAGCCAGCGCGCCGCCTTTTGCTTATGTCCATCAAATTTTTGCAAGGCAAAAACCAACGCTTGACGCTCCAGCTCTTCGCTCATTTGATTTAACACATCGTGCTGGGTTGTCCGACGTTTGAGCTCCCTTTCAATACTGTCTGACCAACCATCTGAAGTGTTGACCACCGATTCGGGCTGGGGTTCCGAAACCACCTTAGCCGGCACCAAAATATCTTCCGGTAGCTCACTGCGTTGCACCGTCTGCCCCGGAGCCATGACCGTTAACCAGCGACAAACGTTTTCCAGTTGCCTGACGTTGCCCGGCCATTGGTAATCCATCAACGCCTGCATCGCATCCGCACTCAACACCTTAGCGCTGATATCGAGCTCCTGTGCCACGCTTTTTAAAAAATACTGAGTCAGTTGACGAATGTCGTCACCACGTTCTCTTAGCGCCGGTAATTTCAGTTGAATCACATTTAAGCGATGATAAAGATCTTCACGAAATTCGCCCCGTTGCACCGCCAACTTTAAGTCTTTATGCGTGGCCGCGATAACCCTCACGTCGACACTGACTGGCTGGTGCGCACCAACCGGATAGAACTGTCCTTCAGCCAACACCCTGAGCAGTCGGGTTTGCACGGTCAACGGCATATCACCGATTTCATCCAAAAATAAGGTGCCATGGTTGGCTTGCTCAAAACGCCCGGCGCGACGCTTATCCGCTCCGGTAAAAGCCCCTTTTTCATGCCCAAACAGCTCCGATTCAATCAATTCGTTTGGAATCGCCGCCATGTTCAGTGCGACAAAGGGTTGCTTTGCCCGCGGGCTGTGCTGATGCAGCGCTCTGGCCACTAGCTCTTTGCCCGTTCCGGTTTCGCCGGTAATGAGTACACTGACACTGGATTTCGATAACCGCCCGATAACCCGGAACACATCCTGCATCACTGCCGAATCACCAATCAGTTGGGTCTCGGCAGTGGTTCCCGTATCGGCAATCGGCGTTGCGCGGGCATGTTGCAGTGCCTTCCGCGCCATCGCTAAAGCTTCATCAAGATCGAACGGTTTGGCCAAATACTCAAAAGCCCCACCTTGAAAAACGCTGACCGCGGTGTCTAAATCGGAGTGAGCCGTCATAATGACGATAGGTAGCTCAGGTAACTGTTTTTGCAAGCGACGCAATACCTCCAGCCCATCATCTCCGGGCATACGGATGTCGCTTAACAACACATCCGGTTGCTCCGTTTCCAGTGCCTGATACAACTCGCCCGCCTGTTCAAAGCAACGTACCTGAAACTCTGTTTCAGCAAAGGTTCGCTCCAATACCCAACGGATTGAAGCGTCATCATCCAACACCCAAAGCTTAGCGGTTTGTGCCATCGCCATGCTCCTCTAATTCTCGATAGGGCAAATAGATTTGAAACCGTGTCGCGCCGGCGTTGGATTCAAACTCGATTTTACCGCCATGCTGGTGCACTAGACTGTGTGCCAGCGACAATCCCAGACCGGTGCCGCCGGTACGACCGCTCACCATCGGGTAAAAAATTTGTGCTTGCAGTGACTCGGGGATACCGGGGCCATTGTCACTGATAGTAACCACCGCGCATTGCCGGTAACGCTGACCAAATAGGGTTAACTGATGCTCCACGCGGGTTTTTAAATGAATCTCGCCGTCACCATTCATCGCCTGCGCGGCGTTTTGGGCAATGTTCAGAAATACCTGCTCGAGGGAATCCGAGATGCCACGCAACATCGGCAGCGAAGGGTCATAGTCACGCCGTAACTTAAGTGTCTCGTCGTATTCGTAGGACAGTGTTTGCGCAACACGCTCAAGCAGCTCATGCAAATTGACCGGCTGAGGTTGTTCCAGTCGCGCCGGCCCTAACAATCGGTCAATGAGGCTCCGCAAGCGATCCGATTGGGCAATAATTAAATCGGTGTATTCGATAAGATCCGGTGCCGTCAGTTGTCTTGCCAACAGCTGTGCAGCGCCACGCAGCCCACCAAGGGGGTTTTTTATTTCATGCGCCATGCCACGCAACAGACTCTGAGTTGCAAAAAGTTGCTGACGTTGCGAATTTTCCCGTAAAATTTGCCGTTGCAGGTCAACTTGCCGCAGCTCTAACAGCAACTGAAGCTGCTCCGCCCCCGTCAATGCGATACATTGCACACTGACTTCTACCGTTACTTTCTGACCGGAGTGCAGCACGAATTCTGCTTCCGAGTTGACCACCGTTTGCTGATCAGTCAGGCAATCGTCGAGCTGTTCCATCGCTAATGTTGTCGACACATAACTACTGGCAAATGGTTCATTCACCAGCCGTCGGGCACTGTGATCAAGCAAAGACTCAGCCGCCGCATTGACGTACTGAATGTTCAATGAGTCATCCAACACGACCACCGCGGTCATTAGCGCATCCAGGATCTCGTGACTCTGTGGCGACATAAGCTGTCCTCAACTCAGTACTGCACCAAAATAGTGCATATTGATCGCTAAAAAAGGGAGGGCGAACCCTCCCCCAACGCCTTTAGCAGCTGTAGTACATATCGAATTCAACCGGGTGGGTTGTCTTCTTAAGTGTTTCAACTTCGTTGTACTTCAGGCCAATATAAGCATCGATCATGTCATCATCCATGACACCGCCTTGTTTCAGGAAGTCACGGTCTTTATCCAGCGCTTCCAGTGCCATTTCCAACGAGTGACAAACGGTAGGAATATCACGTGCTTCTTCCGGCGGTAAGTTGTACAAGTCTTTGTCCATCGCATCGCCCGGGTGGATCTTGTTACGAATACCATCAAGGCCGGCCATTAACAGAGCGGTAAAGCATAGGTATGGGTTGGCACTTGGATCCGGGAAACGGACTTCAATGCGGCGTGCTTTTGCACTTGAAACCAATGGAATACGAATCGACGCAGAGCGGTTACGCGCTGAGTAGGCCAGCATCACCGGTGCTTCAAAACCCGGAACCAAACGCTTGTACGAGTTCGTCGATGGGTTTGAGAACGCATTGATGGCACGGGCGTGCTTGATGATACCACCGATGTAATACAACGCGGTTTCACTCAGACCGGCATACTGGTCACCGGCAAACAGGTTTTCACCGTCTTTTTGCAACGACATATGAACGTGCATGCCTGAACCGTTATCACCGACTAACGGCTTCGGCATAAAGGTCGCTGTCATGCCGTATGAGTGCGCGACGTTGTGCACAACGTACTTGTAAACCTGCAATTCGTCGGCTTTCTTGGTCAGTGAATTATACTGCGTCGCTACTTCATTTTGACCAGCGGTTGCCACTTCGTGGTGGTGTGCTTCAACCACCAGACCCATGTCTTCCATGACCAGACTCATGGTGCCACGGATATCGTGTGCCGAATCAACCGGAGGAACCGGGAAGTAACCGCCTTTGACGCCTGGACGGTGTGCCAGGTTACCTTCCGAATATTCACGGCCTGAGTTCCACTTCGCTTCTTCAGCATCAATTTTGTAGAACGAACCACTCATGTCGGTGTGGAAACGTACATCATTAAACAAGAAGAACTCAGGTTCCGGACCGAAGAACGCATTGTCAGCAAAGCCTGATGCTTGCAAGAACTCTTCCGCGCGTTTTGCGATGGAGCGTGGGTCGCGGCTGTAACCCTGCATGGTTTCTGGTTCAAGGATGTCGCAACGTACATTCAGCGTCATTTCATCAGTGAACGGATCAAGTACCATAGAGTCGGCGTCTGGCATCAACACCATGTCAGACTCATTAATGCCTTTCCAGCCGGCAATTGATGAACCATCGAACATCTTGCCTTCTTCGAAGAAATCATCGTCGATTTGCGACACCGGAATCGTTACGTGCTGTTCTTTACCTTTGGTATCGGTAAAACGCAGGTCGACGAACTTGACGTCATGCTCTTTTATGGCGTCGAAAATCTTGCTTGCTGACATGTTTTCCTCCAGCGGAATCAATGAATAAAAACAGAATAACTGTAGTTTGTATCTATACGTTTGACAGTATTGATCACTTTTGGCGTGATGTCTGTCATGATCTTTTCTAGCTTTTCCAGTTAGAGCAAGTTGCGTACCAAAAATTCATTTTCTTTAATATCAAACACTTACTATTAACCGGAATACCGCAACCGACTTTAATTGCACCATTATGAAACATAATAAACCAATTTGGTGCAAACCAGCTAATTTCTATTATGAATCTTTTGCGTAAAAAACGAACAAGGCCTTTTTAATTGCCAAGCAAACAGGTAGAATACGGCGCTCTTTTTTATCAACCCTCTGTCGGAGGGTTTACTCCGACAAACACAGGCTTTCTTAATGACAACTCAGGCATTTGATATCAATAAACTTCGCAACATTGCGATTATTGCGCACGTTGACCACGGTAAAACAACACTGGTCGACAAACTACTTCAACAATCAGGCACGTTAGAAAGTCGTGGTGAGCTCGAAGAGCGCATCATGGACTCCAACGACCTGGAAAAAGAACGCGGCATTACCATCCTGGCAAAAAACACCGCGATCAACTGGCAGGACTACCGAATTAACATTCTGGACACGCCAGGACACGCGGACTTCGGTGGTGAAGTAGAACGTGTATTATCAATGGCTGACTCTGTCCTTCTGTTGGTCGACGCGGTCGATGGTCCTATGCCGCAAACCCGCTTTGTAACGCAAAAAGCGTTCGAGCACGGCTTGAATCCGATTGTTGTTATCAACAAAATTGACCGTCCGGGCGCTCGTCCTGACTGGGTTATGGATCAGGTTTTCGATTTGTTTGACAACCTCGGCGCTACCGATGAGCAGTTGGACTTCCCGGTTGTTTACGCATCAGCATTAAACGGTTGGGCGACGCGGGAAGAAGAAACCGTCGGCACCGACATGACGCCGCTGTTCGAAACCATTGTTAACCAAGTGAGCCACCCTGACGCTGACCCAGACGGTGATTTGCAAATGCAGATCTCTCAGCTTGACTACTCAAGCTACGTTGGTGTTATTGGCATCGGTCGTGTGACACGCGGCAGCGTTAAAGTTAACCAGCAAGTCACCATTGTTGGTGCCGATGGTGAGAAACGTAACGGTAAAATCGGTCAGGTATTTAGCTACCTTGGCCTGGATCGTTTTGAAACCACATCGGCTCACGCGGGTGACATCTGCGCCATTACCGGTTTGGGTGAATTAAAAATCTCCGATACCGTTTGTGCGTTAGGTAAACCAGAAGCATTGAAGCCGCTGACCGTTGACGAGCCAACAGTGACCATGACCTTCCAGGTCAACACCTCACCGTTTGCCGGCAAAGAAGGTAAATTTGTGACCTCTCGTCAGATCCTTGAGCGTCTGCAGCAGGAGCTGGTCCACAACGTTGCGTTGCGCGTTGAAGAAACGGATAACCCGGATAAATTCCGCGTTTCTGGCCGTGGCGAATTGCACTTGGGTGTTTTGATCGAAAACATGCGTCGTGAAGGCTTTGAGCTGGCGGTATCGCGTCCGGAAGTTATCATCAAGCACGAAGATGGCCAAAAGATGGAACCGTACGAGTCACTGACCGTCGACATCGAAGAACAGCACCAAGGTGCGGTGATGGAAAAACTTGGCTTGCGTAAAGCCGAGATGACCAACATGACTCCGGACGGTAAAGGTCGTGTACGTATCGACTTTGAAGTACCAAGCCGCGGCTTGATCGGCTTCCAGACCGAGTTCATGACACTGACTTCAGGCACCGGTTTGATGTACCACACGTTTGATCATTATGGTCCGCACAAAGGTGGCACTATCGGCCAACGTGTAAACGGTGTTCTTATCTCGAACGCTCAGGGTAAAGCGTTGACCTACGCCTTGTTCAACCTGCAGGAGCGCGGCAAGCTGTTCGCTTCTCACGGTGACGAAGTGTATGAAGGCCAAATCATCGGTATTCATAACCGTTCGAACGATTTAACCGTTAACTGTTTGAAAGGTAAACAGCTGACGAACGTTCGTGCTTCAGGAACGGATGACGCTCAGGTATTGAGCCCACCCATTCGTTACACGCTGGAGCAGGCCCTGGAATTCATCAACGACGATGAATTGGTTGAAGTGACACCAGCTTCTATCCGTATCCGTAAGCGTGCATTAACTGAAAATGAACGTAAGCGTCTGAGCCGAGAGCCAAAGAGCTAAGCCTCTGAACGACCATAATTGATTGATTGCCCGCCTCGTGCGGGCAATTTTTTATCCGCTCAGTGTCAGCAGGTCCGGCTGCGGTAATACGTAGTAAAAAATTGAGAAAAAGTGCAGCACACTGCCACCCAGCACAAACAAATGCCAGATGGCATGATGATAAGGTAGCGACTTCCAAACGTAGAAAACCACACCGAAGGTATAAGCCAATCCTCCCGCAAGCAGTAACAGCAGTCCCGCAGGAGCAACATTATCCAGCATCGGTTTGATGGCGACCAGTGCCATCCAGCCAAGACCAAGGTATAGCGTCAACGAGAGCCACTTAGGCGCCGTCTTAACAAACAACTCTATGGCCACCCCAATCAGGGCGATGCTCCAAATAACCGCCAGCAGGCTCCAGCCCCAGGCTCCGCGCAAATTAATCAGTAGGAACGGCGTATAGGTTCCGGCAATCAATAAGAAAATGGCTGCGTGATCCAGTTGTTGAAAATACCCTTTCAACTTCGGCCACGGGAACGCATGGTATAACGTCGAGGCCGTGTACAAAATGATCAGGCTGACACCGTAAATGCTAGCTGCAACGATATGCCAGGTATCACCATAGGCCCCTGCCCAGGTCAACATGACCACCAATGCAGCAATGCTGAGCACCGCACCTACTCCGTGCGTCAGGGCGTGTGCGACTTCCTCCCAGGCGGTATAACGTTTTTTACTCATCCTCGCTCCAGGCCGGGGGTTTCATAACCCTCTGAAATATTTTTCAAGGCGCGAATAAACTTGTCCAATTGGTCGCCTTTTTCATAATCCAGATGATACTTATTATGGAATTCTAGCCGTAATTTAACGCCATGCCCTTCCAAAAACACCGTGTAGCCATCGTGATCCGTAAAAGCAGTAATGCCGTCAAGAACATGTTTACCTTGCTTGGCCTCTCCGTGTTCGTGAATTTTCTCGTACGCATCGAGAATGAGTCGAAAATCAATTTCGTTTTTCATAAACACCTCCAGTGATTTAGACAACTGCTGTTATCATTACGTATTATCGGCACAGCTAGACTATCACGACAAGGCTTTTTGCTACTAATTTAACCACTTGCATCAATAGACAGCTTACGTGCGCTGGTGCATGATTAATCAATTTGCGGTATACTTAAGCATAGTCAATGCAAAGAAGCTGAGAAGGGCGCTACTGTGGTTAGACGTACGAAAGAAGATGCCATGGAGACGCGGGCGAAACTGCTGGATGCAGCCGAGTATCTGTTTGGTAAAAACGGGGTTTCCCGTACTTCTATGGCGCAAGTTGCGGAACAGGCGGGGGTCACCCGCGGTGCGATTTATCATCATTTCAGTAATAAACAGGATCTGATTGAGTCGCTGATGGATCGTGTCCGGTTACCGATCGATGAAATGCGCGAGCAAATCGCCGAGCTGGATAACTACGATGCACTGGAAGAAGTGCGCCAGCGCACCATTGAATTTCTTACCCGTATAAAAACCAATGACCGTGTCCAGGCGCTGGCCAGTATCCTGCTGCACAAATGCGAATACATCGACGAAGTGAATCCCATTAAGTTGCGCCATGTCAGCGGCAGAAACGAGTGCATTGGTGACTTCGAACAGTTGTTCCACAAAGCACAGCGCGATGGCCAGTTAAAAAACGGTATTGATTCACGTATGGCCGTTATTGGGCTTTTTTCAATGGTGGATGGATTAATTTATAACTGGCTACTGGACAGTGATTATTTTGATCTGGTCGATTACGGTGAGAAGGCCATCACCATTTACCTTGATGGCCTTAATCAATCAAGCAACTGATATTAGTCGCCCTGCAGCAAAAAGTTTTTCAGAAAGGTTTCATCCATTTGCGCAATGCTGGCATCGCTGGCTTTCGGGCATAATGCAAAATTCGGGGCTGTCCAGGCCTGCACATTGCCGAGAATATCGCGCAAATGCATGAGTCCGCGGATACCGCCTAAACCTCCCGGCGATGCCGCCCCCAGTAGCACCTTTTTATTTTGCCACGGTTGGTTTTCCAGCCGTGATACCCAGTCAATGGCGTTTTTTACCAGCGGCGATACCGAAGAGTTGTACTCTGGGCTGATTAACACCACTTTTGACGCTGCGTGAATGTCTTTCGCCAACGCCTGCATGGATGCAGGTACCCCCTCTGCGTCTTCAAAATCACCGTGATAAATCGGCGCATCCAACGCATCAGCGTCTAACAGCTTATAACGGATACCAAATTTGTCAGCCACTTCGGCAATTCGATGTTTTAACTTGCCATTCAATGAGGCTTTGCGGCGACTTCCGCCAAGTACTAAAATCGACATGAACATTTCCTTATTGATGAGTCATCGTTCTACTTACTACGTAACAATCAACCGCCTGAGTTCATTGCCTCAATAAACTTGTCCGATTCCGCTATGGCAAGTTCCATCTCGTCAATCAAGTCACGAATATCGACCTGCAGATTATCAAATTCTCCGCGAATCGCAGTAATCGCCCGCGCGTTCAGATTATGTTTCAGATACAGCACATTATCCTGGAGTTTCGCCAGTACTGGATCCATCTTACTTGCGGCTCGCTCCATGGAGCGAATCAAGTCGGCATAACGGCGCTCAGTCTCTCGCAATTGGCGTTCGCTTTGACGACGCATTGAATCGTTAGAATACTGTTCGAGCTCGTCACTCCATTCGTCAAACAGATCCTGAGCAACGTCATCCACTTCAGCGATACGTTCTCGAACTCGTTCTGCTGCTGCTTTACTCGACTCGTAATCATCGCTCAACGCATTATACTGCTGCTCCAGTTCTCCACCGTCGATTTTGAGCATTGCATCAAGCCGTTCCAGCGCTGATCGAAATTCTTCCTGCGCTTCACCTTGCGAATCTTTCGCGTCATCAACGCGATCAACCAAAATGTCACGTTTTTCGATGCCGAATTTCTCCATCGTCGAGTAGTATGCCGTTTGACATCCTGTCAACAGCATCACTCCGAACAACAGCGTCAGCCATTTCATTTTCGGTCTCCCCGTACCGCACGGACTAACCGTTCATCACGTTTATCCTGACGATAACCGTGCACAACAATGATGGCGTGGATAATGGCCAATATGTAAACCAGGCCAAACGCGCCAAAGGTGACAATAGCCAGGATAACGCCAACGGCAGCCAGGATCAGGTTAAAAATAAACTGAAAAATTTTACCGGTGAACAGCACCGCCAGTGGTGGTAGTAATACAGCCAGGATATAAAGCATAATGCGCTCCTTAATTGGTTACCAAGTTAGAACCATTCGCATGGTGACTGCAACATCATCATCGGGATAGTCTGAACCAGTAACGACAACGTCATGGTCTGAGGTTATCCACTGCACATCAGGTTGCAGCGCAATACTATCTGTGACCTGCCAGCGGGCATATAATTCCCATACTTGCTCGGTAACATCGCGTTGCGTTTTTGCTGCGGTTGTTGCAAGCCCAAACGACAGGTCGTTTGTTGTGCTGTTAACTACAATACCCATACCAAGGTGGCGTTGGAAGTCTGCATAACGATTATTATCACCCCACTGCAGAAAACCGTGCCAATCCCAGGCTTCCATGCGCACCAGTCGTGTTTCCCCCACACCATACCAATGGCCATCGGATAGGCCGGCAACGATACGACTCCCGGCATTAGGCTGCCATTCGAATTCGGCATTGAGGTGTTGTTGGTCACCAAAGCTTAACTCTCGGGTCAAATAAGCCGCCTTGATGCTCGCGTTTGCCGACAGCTTCGAATCAATCACCAACCCTGTCGCTGCTTCGGGATACGAAATAAAATGCGTCAGTGTTGGGCTGTACCCCATCGATGAGTTCAAAAAATTTCCGGCAACATTAACTCCGGCAAATTCACTGTTTTCATCAAAGGCTCCGACCAGCACGCGAGTGTCGTCATTGCGGTAAGTCAAATTGAACGCCGTTAGCGCCAGCGGATCCGAACTCTCAATATTGGAAAAGCCTTGTCGATCTCCGATAACCGCCGACGGATGATTGGTTGTCGCTAAAAACGCGCCACCGTTTAAAGTTAGGCGCTCGTTTAGTGTG
This sequence comes from Idiomarina aquatica, assembly GCF_003987185.1. GTDB lineage: Bacteria > Pseudomonadota > Gammaproteobacteria > Enterobacterales > Alteromonadaceae > Idiomarina > Idiomarina aquatica. Next base: position 197,339 of record NZ_PIPS01000004.1, read on the forward strand.
TGACTGAGGTCAAATTGATACAATCCGTTCCAGTCGAACGCGTCATCGTCATCGGTATTAAGGTAGTGCCCATCAACGGTCAGCGAGTGGCTGAGGTCGATATCGTCTGCAACCGCGTTGGACATCGCCAGTCCATGCAAGCCGATTAATAAGGTAAGTTGGCGATGCTTAGTAAGGTAATTTTTTTCCATCCCAGTGAAACAGTCCTCCTGACATACTTGGCTCTAAGCCATTAATAACATCCACAATTCGCTTTGCAGATAATTGGGGCTCATAGAGTTTATCCTCAGCAACACGCTTTTGAAATGGTTTTGATAACTTCGTGTCTGTTGTGCCCGGATGCACAGCCGCTAACACCAATTTTTTGTGGCTTCGTTTAAGTTCGATGGCCGCCGTTTTCAATAACATGTTGAGTGCTGCTTTCGAGGCACGGTAACTGTACCAGCCGCCGAGGTAGTTCTCTTCGATGCTGCCCACCTTGGCAGACAGTTGTACAAAAAACGCGTTTGTTTTTTTATCGAACAACGGCTGGCAATGTTTGAGTACCAACATCGGAATGACCGCATTCACATGGAACAGTTTTTCCAGGTTGCTACTGTGCAACTCACTCAATTGTTTTTCCGGGAAGGTTTCGTCATCATGCAGCATCCCGATGGTTGAAACGACCCCTTCGAGGGTGGCGCCACTGTTCTTAAAATCCTCGGCCCAACGCGACAGGGTTTCGTCGTCATAACAACCCAACTGGGTGTAACGCACACCCGGCAGGCGATTATCGAGTGGTTGCCGGCTCACTGCGACAATCTGTTGCTGCGGGTACACTTCCTGTAAACGTTGCGTCAACGCCTGACCTAAACCTCCTGCCGCACCAAACACCACCATTGCCATAATAAGAAAACTCCAACATGATAAGATAACAACCATTACGGAGTGGACATGATTTTAGCTCAGCCTCAGACACTAAGGATTGACGATGAACTGGCATGACTCGTTGCACCACAGCGCGCGTTTTTTTAAGTACTTCGGTAAGCGCTGCGCAGCCGATAAAATCAATGTGACCGCCGGCCATCTGACCTACGTTAGTCTGCTATCACTGGTACCGCTGATCGTGGTGATGTTCACGATATTCTCAGCCTTTCCGGTTTTTGAGGAACTGCAACGTAATATCGAAGACGCATTGATTGCCAATTTATTACCCACCTCCGGCGAACAGTTGAAGGAATACATTAACGAGTTCGTGGCAAACGCCTCGAAAATGACCGCGGTGGGTATCGCCTTTTTATTCGTCGTCGCTGTTATGCTGATTTCCGCCATAGATAGCACGCTCAATACGATTTGGCGCGATACCAGTAAACGCCGGCTGATGGTTTCATTAGCCATCTACTGGATGATCCTGACGCTTGGTCCGGTGCTGATTGGTTCGGGACTTGCCGCAACCTCTTACCTGATTTCCTTAACTCAGTTTGCCGAGGAGTATGTTTCCGGTGTTCGGAGTTTTGCGCTTTGGTTTGTTCCGGTGATTACCAGTTTCTTCGCGTTCGTATTGTTGTATCAGCTGGTACCCAATCGTCCTGTGAGATTTCGCTATGCCGCATTTGGCGCACTTATCGCCGCCGTGCTGTTCGAGCTGAGTAAACAAGTATTCTCGTTGTACATCACGCACTTTCCCACCTATCAGGCGATCTACGGGGCACTCGCTACGGTTCCTATTCTCTTAGTCTGGATATATTTATCCTGGAATATTGTCCTAGTAGGTGCCGAGCTTACGGTCAGCCTTGAGGAATATCAGTTCCTGAATCGCCGCAAAGGAAAACCTGACAGCGATTGATCTGTCCGTCAGTTTATACAACTATAGATAGCTTGCGATGATAAGACGGTAAAATCACAACATTATGATTGGCTTAATACAGCGTGTTACCCATGCACAAGTCGACGTTGATCGGCAAACCATTGGCCGTATTGACGGCGGCTTATTGATCTTACTGGGCGTCGAGCATCACGACGATGAGGCCAAAGCCCACAAACTTGCGGAGCGCATTGCGAACTACCGTGTGTTTGCCGATGACGACGGCAAAATGAACAACAGCTTGCTCGATCAGCAACTGTCCGCCTTAGTGGTGTCACAATTCACGCTTGCGGCGGATACCCGCAAGGGCAGACGACCGTCCTTTTCGTCAGCGGCGACCCCGACTCAGGCGGAAGCGTTGTATGAGGAGTTCTGCCAGGCACTTGCCAAGCACGGTGTACCGGTAGAAACCGGGAAATTCGCGGCGGATATGCAAGTTTCGTTGGTTAACGATGGTCCCGTAACCTTTCAGTTGAGGGTGGATTAATGTACAAAGTGATTACACCGACCACGCCGGAAGAGCTGGATAAATACTACGATTTGCGCTGGCGTGTACTGCGCGAACCGTTCCAACGCCCCAAAGGATCCGAACAAGACGAATACGATCAGGTCGGCCAACACCGTATGGTCATCAACCAAGCGGGTGACGCCGTTGCCGTAGGGCGGGTGCACTTTAACAGTGCGGAAGAAGCACAAATCCGCTTCATGGCGGTTGCGCCGGAGTATCGCGGCGAAGGCCATGGTGTCGCAATTATTTACGCGCTGGAATTGGCGGCTCGCAACGACGGTGCCAAACATGTGGTGATAAACTCTCGCGATAATACCATTGGTTTTTATAAAAAATGTGGCTATCAGGTGGCCGAAGAAGCCGATACGGTAAATAATCCGATGGCCGAACATCAGTTACGGAAATCATTTAGTGAACAAAACCGTATCATCTATCGGCCAGAATGGTGTGCTGAACTCCAGCAAACATGGCAAAACGACATACCCATATCCGACGCCATGGGGATAAGGATCCATCAGTATACCGGCCGTATGTTCGAAACCCGGGCAACCCTATCCCGTAATATTAATGTCCATGGCACCATGTTCGCAGGCAGTATTTATTCCCTTGGCACACTGACCTGCTGGGGATTATTGCACTTGCAGTTACTGGAACGAGAGCTCGACGGCGCTGTGGTACTGGGCGATGGTAATATCCACTATCATAAGCCGGTTACTCAAGAGCCTCGTGCCATTGCCAGACTGAGTGATGTCACCGGCGATTTTTCGGCATTAAAAGAGGGCAAGAACGCCCGCTTAACCATGAAGTCGCAAATCCTCGATGATGACCGGCCAGTCGCGGAGTTTACCGGCCGGTTTGTGGTACTGGCTAAGCGCGAGCACTAAGCTCGCGTGTTAATCCAAGGGCGTAAAGTCGGCTAGCGTCATACCGAGCGCGCCGTCTTTAATTAAGCCACTGGCGGCTTTGATATCCGGTGCAAAATAACGGTCTTGGTCGTAATACGCCACTCGCTCGCGCAAACACTGATAAGCGGCCTCGATTTTCGCAGAGGCCTTAAGCGGGCGACGGAAATCCAATCCCTGTGCTGCTTCCAGCCACTCGATAGCAACAATATCAGCGATATTGTCAGCGATATCACTTAACCGGCGTGCCGCAAACGTTGCCATGGACACATGGTCTTCCTGGTTGGCGGACGTCGGAATACTGTCCACCGAAGCCGGGTGGGCTAAGCTTTTGTTTTCTGACGCAAGCGCCGCCGCGGTAACCTGAGCCATCATGAAACCCGAGTTAACGCCACCGTCGTTAACCAGGAAGGCCGGTAAATTGCTTAAGTGCTTATCAATAAGCAGTGCCCCACGACGTTCTGATATCGCACCGATTTCACTGGCAGCAATGGCAATAACGTCCGCCGCCATTGCAACCGGTTCAGCGTGGAAATTACCGCCGGACAAGATATCCTGCTGTTCACTAAACACCAGTGGGTTATCGGTCACACCGTTAGCTTCCCGTTCTAATATCGTCGCTGCGTGCTGCAAGTTGTCATAAACCGCGCCCATCACCTGCGGCTGACACCGTAAGGAATAGGGATCCTGAACCTTTTCGCAGTGTTCGTGATCTTTTGCAATTTCTGAGGTATCGGTCAGAATATCGCGGAATGCCGCAGCAACCTGTTGCTGACCGTGCTGGCCACGGATCTCATGAATCCGCGCATCAAAAGGTGAACGAGATCCCATCGCCGCCTCAACGGACATCGCCCCAATGATCAGCGCACTGTGGAATACCCGCTCAACTTTAAATAAGCCGGCCAAGGCCAATGCTGTGGATGCCTGAGTACCATTCAGTAACGCCAGTCCTTCCTTGGGTGCCAGCTCAAACGGTTCCAACCCGGCCAGCTTAAGACCCTCGGTAGCCGGTATAATCTTACCGTTAACCCGCACTTCTCCTTCACCCAACAGCGGCAACACCATATGAGCTAAGGGTGCCAAGTCACCGGAAGCACCCACGGATCCCTTACTTGGAACACACGGATAAACCTCGTGGTTGAGCAGGGCAATCAGCGCATTAATCACTTTTAGCCGAATACCGGAGAAACCGCGCGACAGTGAATTAATTTTCAGTAATAACATCAACCGCACGACGTCATCCGCCAATAATTCACCGGTACCTACCGAATGCGACAAAACGATACGACGTTGCAAATCGGTCAAGCGTTCTGGCGGAATACGAGTATTGGCCAATAAACCAAAGCCGGTATTGATGCCATACACGGTTTCACCCCGTTGCAACACGTTTTGCACGGTTTGCGCTGACTCATTAATCGCACTGACGGCGGCTTCGCTTAAATCCAGCTGCTGCGGCTGGAAGTACCATTGGCGAATCGCGTTTAAACTTAATTGTCCCGGATTCAACGGAAAACGACTCATAACCACTCCTTATTCGTTTTCAAGCATGGGCAAATCAAGCCCTTGTTCTTTAGCACACCGTTTCGCGATGTCGTAACCTGCGTCAGCGTGACGCATCACACCGGTACCGGGATCGTTCCATAACACGCGCCCAATACGTTTTTCCGCGGCCTCCGAACCATCAGCAACAATAACCACACCGGCATGTTGTGAGTAGCCCATGCCTACACCACCACCGTGATGCAAGCTCACCCATGTCGCGCCGCCGGCGGTATTGAGTAATGCATTTAACAGTGGCCAGTCGGATACCGCATCCGAGCCATCTAACATACTTTCGGTTTCGCGGTTAGGACTGGCAACCGAACCTGAATCTAAGTGATCTCGACCAATAACAATGGGAGCCTTCAATTCTCCGCTTTTCACCATGTCGTTAAAAGCCTTGGCAATCCGGGCGCGGTCTTTCAGACCGATCCAGCAGATCCGCGCTGGCAGACCCTGGAAAGAAATACGCTCTTTCGCCATATCCAACCAATTGTGCAGATGCGCATTATCAGGGATAAGCTCTTTCACTTTCTGATCGGTCTTATAAATGTCTTCAGGATCACCGGATAACGCCACCCAACGGAATGGTCCGATGCCTTCACAGAATAACGGCCGAATATAGGCTGGGACGAAGCCAGGAAAATCAAACGCGTTCTCAACACCGACATCTTTCGCCATCTGTCGAATGTTATTGCCGTAATCGAGCACCGCTGCCCCTTGTTGCTGGAAAAACAGCATCGCTTTCACCTGTACGGCCATCGATGCTTTTGCGGCCGCAACCGTTCCACTGGCATCGGCTTCTTGCTGTTGCTGGTACTGCTCGAGCGTCCAGCCTTGTGGCAGGTAGCCGTGTAATGGGTCATGTGCCGAGGTCTGATCGGTCACCACATCAGGGATAATCGTGCGCTGTTGCAGTTCACGGTAAACATCCGCAGCATTACCGAGTAAACCGACAGAGACCGCTTCACCACGAGCCTTAGCGTCGTTAATCAACTGCAATGCTTCATCCAGTTGTGTCGCTTTATGATCGACGTAACCGGTGCGCAAACGAAAGTCGATACGGCTTTCATCACATTCAACCGCGAGCATACAGAAACCTGCCATGGTAGCGGCCAAAGGCTGCGCGCCTCCCATACCACCCAGTCCTCCGGTGAGAATCCATTTACCCTTAGCGTCACCATCGAAATGCTGCCGTGCGACGGCGCCAAAAGTTTCATACGTGCCCTGCACAATGCCCTGCGAACCGATGTAAATCCATGAACCCGCGGTCATTTGCCCGTACATCATCAAGCCCTTTTTATCGAGCTCATTAAAGTGATCCCAGGTTGCCCATTCGGGAACCAGATTCGAGTTAGCAATAAGCACTCGCGGCGCATCTTCGTGGGTCGGAAACACACCCACCGGTTTACCCGATTGAATGAGCAGCGACTGATCCGGCTTTAAGCGTTCCAGCGTTTCAATAATTTTGTCGTAACACGCCCAATTGCGCGCTGCCCGTCCGATACCACCGTACACCACCAGTGCCTGTGGGTGTTCAGCGACTTCTTGGTCCAAGTTGTTCATGAGCATGCGCTTCGCTGCTTCTATCTGCCAGTTCGCGGTGGTTAATTCACTACCGCGGTCAGCCCGAATGACTCGGGAAGTGTCCATACGTTGTTGACTCATGAGATGCTCCTAAGATGCAGAAAAATTCAGATGACCACCCAGTTTAAACCGCGACCCGGGATGCGTAAGAATGGCGTAACTGACGACACCACCCGAGCTCCAGGTACGGCGAATGATGCGCAAGCAAGGTTCGTGACGATCAATGCTGAGCAGGTGACAAACGGATGAAATTGGCAGGATGGCCTCGATTTGATGGCTGGCTTCCGTCAATGGCGTTACCACACACAAATACTCATGCGGCGTTACCTTGGTGAAATCCTGCTTAAGGTAATCGGGCACCAGGTTCGGGTTAACGTATCGTTCCTCTAATTGTACCGGTATATCATTCTCGTAATGCACAATGGTCGAGTGCAGCACTTCGTCCCCGGGGGTCAATGACAGCGCTTCAGCAACCTGACTGGAGGCATCCTGAGTACGCATATGATGAACCTTGGCGCGATAATCATGCCCACGGCTGCGTATTTCGTCGGCAATGTTCCGTATCGCCATAAACGACGTTTGCGACTTAATGGGCGCAACAAAGGTTCCCGCTCCCTGGGTTCTTATGACCAGCCCTTCGTCAGCCAATTCTTGCAGCGCTCGGCGCGCCGTCATACGGCTAACCGAAAACTGCTCAGCCAGCGCGTTTTCGGAACTGACCGGATGGTTTTCCGGCCACTCACCAGACTCGATCTTTTGGTAAATGTGCTGTTTGATGATAGAGAATTTTGCCACGTTGAACCCAACCTAATGTTGTGATTTGTTCAGAGTTTAGATCATTCCAATTGTCTATACAAGAGAGCCGGTGACTGCTATGCTAATAACAAAGCTTCAAACGGGGTGATAACCTATGCAACGTATTGAAAACATTAAGTTAGCCACGTTATGTGACGAACAAAACGATTATGGTTTGATCGCTGATGCAGTGGTTATTATCGATAACGAATCCATTTATTGGGCGGGCAATGCGCTTGAGGCACCAGCCACTCCAAGCGCCGACATTATTGATGGTGCCGGGCAACTACTGACACCGGCACTGATTGACTGTCACACTCATCTGGTGTGGGCCGGCTCTCGGGCCAACGAGTTTGCCGAACGGCTACACGGCAAAAGCTACGCTGAAATCGCGGAGCAAGGCGGTGGCATCGCCAGCACGGTGCGAGCAACACGCCAGGCCAGTTTTACAGAGTTGTTGCAACTCGCTGAAAAGCGCGCTCGGACATTGATGGCGCAGGGTGTCGGTACCATCGAAATTAAATCCGGTTACGGACTCGATCTCACCAACGAGCGTAAACAGTTGCAGGTTGCCCGAGAATTAGGCCGCCGCCTTCCGCTCACCATAAAAACCACCTTATTGGCGGCGCACGCGCTCCCGCCGGAGTACCAAAATGATGCCGATGGTTACATCGACCACATCGTAACTACGATTTTACCGAGCCTTGTCGACGAAGGCTTAGTGGATGCCGTCGATGCCTTTTGTGAAAAGATTGGCTTTAGCGTTGCGCAAACGGAGCGTGTCTTCGAGGCAGCAAGACAGCATGGTTTGCCGGTTAAACTTCATGCTGAACAGATCACTAACCAACACGGCGCTGAACTGGCCGCTCGTTACCAAGCATTGTCCGCCGATCATCTGGAACAATTGGACGAGGATGGCGTCAAAGCCATGGCAGAGAGCGGCACCGTCGCGGTGCTATTGCCCGGCGCATTTTACTTCCTCCGCGATGAACAGGTACCACCCATCGATTTGTTGCGGCAATACCGTGTGCCGATCGCCGTAGCCACTGATGCAAACCCAGGCTCATCGCCTATTCATAATTTGCAGCTGATGTTACAGATGGGAGCCACGCTGTTCCGCTTAACGGCGGAGGAGTGTTTACGAGGTGTGACGGTTAACGCCGCGCGGGCGCTGGGAATTGAGCACGAATATGGGCATATTAAAGCCGGTATGAAAGCGCATTTAGCCCTCTGGGACGTCAACGACCCGGCTGAGCTGACCTACCAGTTTGGGGTCAACCCGCTGACTACATTATGGCTTAACGGCGTCGTTCACGACCATGCAAATACGCGGTAGTCAGTTCACACAGAACTTGACCGGCTTGTTTTAAACCTTCCTCAAAACCGGCGCTGCAAAGTGCCGGTGCGGCTTCAGCTAAGTGCACATAGCGCGCATCCGGAAGTTCTGCCAGGCGCTTTACAAACTGAAACCCCTGCGCCAGCGACAAACCACTGTAGTTAATGGCACTGGCCGGCACGGCTGTCAGCACATCCACATCCACTTCGATGCCCAGCGGCCGTTGCCATGAATCGGCTTTGGCCACCACTTCATCCATCACTTCATGAAAAGGCCGTTCAAATAACCGGTGCATCGAATGATAACGCATCCCGGCATCACTCAACTGACGTAAACTGCTGGCCGAATTCTTACCCGGATGCAAACCGACGACATGATAAAACTCGAGCGCACCGTCCATGTAAGCATAACTAAAGCCATTACCGCTGTGACGCCCTTCGGTTGCACGAAAATCCGCGTGGGGATCCAAATTAACGGCCGCAACAGTATGGCCACTCACTTGGTGAAGTGAACGTAACAATGGATAAGCATTATTGTGACCACCGCCGATGACGATGACTTCAAAACCTTGAGCAAATAACGGCTCAACGACACTCGCCACACGCGCATCAACCATCGCACATAAACGTCGTAGTTCTGCCAAGTCATGTTTGTCCGACGCGTCTAATGCGTCACTCTGGCGCATCAAGTCGTGGCAGTCGACTGCACCCACCAACAGCAACTCATGAGTCGACAGCAGTCCTGTTTTTTGCAGGTTGAGAAAACTGTGTAAAAACGCCTGCCATCCCCCTTCAGCACCCGGCCGACCCAGGTTAGCTTTTACCCCGATACTTTCAGGAATACCGACGATGGCAACCCGCTGACCATTGTCCCAGGCGTCCTTTAAGCTTTGTTCGTAAGAACCCTCGGCGGACAGGCAATGAATAGCCTGTCCAATTTTCGTCTCATGCTCGCGAACCTTAACCCAGTGATTAGACTCAACAAGCTGTAAATAAGACAGTTCAGACATTATTCAATATCAAGCGCTTCAGGTGACAAAATGACGCCCGTGCTATCCACGTAAATATGGTCTTCCGGCAGGAAGGTGACGCCCCCAAAGTTAACCGGTACGTCAACCTCACCCGTTCCTTCACTGGGCGCCGCGACAGGAATTGAGGCAACCCCTAAAATGCCAATATCCAGTTCCTCAAGTGCATCAACGTCGCGCACGGAGCCATAGCAAATAATACCTTCCCAATCGTTATCCATGGCTTGCTCGGCAATGGCGAGGTCAATCAGCGCCCGGCGTACCGAGCCGCCGCCGTCGACAAGCAGCACTTTACCGCCACCGTCTTGATTTAACGTTTCCTCAATTAAGCCTTTGTCTTCATAACTTTTAATAATAACCAGCTGGCCGCCAAACGAAGTACGGCCACCATAGTTTTCGAACATCGGTTCGACCACATCGACCATATCGGGGTAGAGGTCACATAATTCAGACGTATTGTATTCCATGGCTTTTATCCAGGCTGTAGGGGAAGTTATGGCTTTGAGTATAACGGCAATTCACGTTTTCAAAAACCCAAATCAAGAATTGGCGTCAAATAACGAAACATGACGATAATATACACTTGAATTTTAGCCGTAAGGCACATTACTCTAGGGTAAATAAGAATAATAATTATAAAAAATAGCTCATGCCAATACTCGACGTGATCACTAGTTTGGCGATTGAAACCATCACGCACTCAGTCCAGACACTACTGTTAATCGGATTTGCGGCTTTACTGCGGTTTTATTTCGCATCATACGGTTATCCCCATTTACATTACTGGTCTCTGGCCTGTCTGTCTTATGGTGCGAGTGAGCTAACTCGGGTCGTCACCGGTGCCATGGCTATTACTCAGCCTTTGCAGATCAACGAGTTGGCCGCCTTTACCAACAGCCTTGCATTGACACTCCAGTATCTGGCTATTGTTTATATCGGGATTGGTACCTACAGCGCCGTCGGCAAACAATTACCGCGGCGTTCACTGCGTTATTTGGGCTACTCGCTGGCGTTGATGGGCGGGTTGATCTCATTGATGCTTTTAGAGCCAAGTGTTTCACTGCACACCAGCCAAAGTGACAGCGGTGTGATGCGGTTTCTGGTGCCGGGAACGCTGTTTGTCGCCATCGGCCTGCCCATGTGGTTTAACGTAAAAGAGGGCATTGGCCCACGGCTGATCGCCTTTGGTTTCTTATTTGTTGCGGCAAAAAACTTTGTTGTTGTTGGCGCCAACATAACCATGACGTCACCAGCACTGGACTGGGTGTTAAGCGTACAAGCCGTATTTACCGTTATTTTCCTCGCCATCGTCATGCTTGGAATCATTATTTGGCTACTGGAATCCGAACGCAGTAACTCCATTCATGCCATCCAACGCGCCGAATACCTGCACACGCATGATGCGTTAACCGGTGTTTCTAACCGCTCACAACTGGTGTCAAAAATACCGCTGTTGATTGATTTTTGTCGCACCAACGGCCGCCAGCTAACCGTTTGCCTGATTGGCATTTCACGCTTTAAGTCGGTTAATGAAAGTTTTGGCATCAAAGGCGGTGATTTGGTGTTAAAAGAAGTCGCAAGACGGCTGCAACACTTCGACAAAACACCATTATCGGTCGCCCGCATCAGCGGTGATGTCTTCGCGGTGGTCTTTGATCACCTCAAAAGCCGCCAACTGATCAACGACCTTGGCGGTGAACTCCAGAACACATTATCGGCACCCATTGCTATTGGTGAGAAAAACCTGAGCATCAGTGTGGGTGTGGGAATCTCTCGCTATCCTCAACACGGCACCAATGCCGAGGTATTGCTTAACAAAGCAACCATCGCGCTGACCGAGTCCAAGCGTCAACATCAGGCGAGTGTGGTGTTTTACGAACGCGGTATGGATGATGAGTTTACCCAGTTGATGGATATGGAGCCGGTACTGCGAAGAGCGTTTCAGGACGATGAGTTTTTGCTCTACCTGCAACCCCAATTCGACTTTGATCATCAGCAATTGTGCGGCTTTGAAGCGCTGATCCGCTGGCAGCACCCCGAGCGGGGTTTGCTCGCTCCAGCCGAGTTCCTGCCGTATATTGAGCAGCTGGGTTTATCGGAAACGCTGGATACCTGGGTACTGGACAAGGCCGCTAACATTCTTACCCGATGGACAGCAGAGTTTAATCATTGCTGGCCGATTGCGGTTAATTTGTCGGCACAGCAATTCCAGCATTTTCAGTTGATTGAACAATTGCAGTCGTTGGTTCAGAAACACAACATAACACCAGCATCGCTGGAACTGGAGATTACTGAAACGGTGGCCATGTCCGATCTGCATAATGGCATGAGTGTGATTAACAAGTTACGTAACCTTGGCTTCAACGTAGCCATCGACGACTTTGGCACAGGCCACTCGTCACTCGCTTACCTGCGCTCGTTACCCATCAGTAAAATTAAAATCGATCGTAGCTTTGTTCGCGAATTGCAGATAAACCGAACCGATGCGACCATTTTAAAAGCGATGATCCGGCTCGCCCATGGTCTGGGCAAACGTGTCATTGCAGAAGGCATCGAAACCGAAGACCAGCAGACCATTTTACAGCAATTAGGCTGCGACATGATGCAAGGCTATTTTTATGCGCCACCAATGCGGGTTGAGCTGGCGGAGCAGTTAATTGAGGCCGAATTGAATGAAGGGAGAAAGCCGCTACCAGGTTCCCTGGCAGCGGCTACCCATTAAAGAATAAAGCGACTTAAATCTTCATCTTTAGACAGTTCGCCGATGTGCTTATCAACATAGGCCGCGTCAACGTTGATGGTATCACCACTGTGATCGGTGGCATTGAAGGATACCTCTTCCATTAAACGCTCCAGCACCGTATGTAACCGACGGGCGCCAATGTTCTCGGTCGTTTCATTAACGTGAAACGCAATTTCTGCAACACGCTGTATACCGTCCTCGGTAAACTCTACCGTCACGCCTTCGGTCTTTAACAAGGCTTTGTACTGAGTCGTCAGCGAGGCATTCGGCTCCGTCAAAATACGCACAAAATCGTGGCTTGTCAGCGCATCCAGCTCAACCCGAATTGGCAGTCGACCCTGCAATTCTGGGATCAAGTCCGATGGCTTACTCATCTGGAACGCTCCGGATGCAATAAACAAGATATGATCGGTACGGATCATGCCATGTTTGGTATTAACGGTCGTACCTTCCACGAGTGGCAGCAGGTCACGCTGTACACCCTCGCGAGAAACGTCCGGGCCAGAGGTGTCACCGCGTTTACAGATCTTGTCAATCTCATCCAAAAACACAATGCCATTTTGTTCAACCGAATGAATCGCAGCTTCTTTTACCTCATCCGGATTCAATAGTTTGGCTGCTTCTTCATCAACCAATTGCTTAAACGCGTCTTTGATTTTCATCTTGCGTTTTTTGGTCTTGTCGCTGCCAATGTTTTGAAACATATTTTGTAGCTGCGAGGTCATTTCCTCCATTCCCGGAGGAGCCATGATTTCAACGCCCATTTGTGGCATTGCCAGATCAATTTCTATCTCTTTGTCGTCAAGCTGACCTTCACGCAGTTTTTTACGAAATACCTGGCGTGATTTACGTTCTTCATCGGACGGCGCTTCTTCCTGCTGGGCTCCCCAGCCGGAATTGGTTGAACGCGCCGGAGGCAATAGCACATCCAAAATGCGATCTTCGGCGGCTTCCTCCGCGCGATAACGCACTTTCTGCTTCATCTCTTCACGCTTTTGTTTCACCGCAACGTCGGTTAAGTCTTTAATGATCGACTCGATTTCTTTACCAACATAGCCGACTTCTGTGAATTTGGTCGCTTCTACTTTGATGAACGGGGCGTTTGCCAACTTTGCCAAACGTCGAGCGATTTCGGTTTTACCAACACCGGTTGGTCCAATCATCAGAATGTTTTTCGGTGTTACTTCCTGACGCAAATCGTCGTCCAGCTGCATTCGCCGCCAACGGTTACGTAGCGCAACCGCAACCGCCTTTTTCGCATTTTCCTGGCCAATAATATGGCGATTTAATTCGTCTACGATCTCTCTGGGGGTCATATCGGACATCTGTTGGTATCCCCTTCCGTTATTTGTCTTTGTTGGCAACAATCGACTGCTGCTCTTCGATGGTCTGCGTGCCATTGGTGTAAACGCAAATGTCACCCGCAATGGTCAATGATTTTTCGACGATGCTACGTGCGTCCAGTTCGGTATTTTCTAACAAGGCGCGAGCGGCTGATTGCGCAAACGGGCCACCTGAGCCAATCGCAATCAGATCGTTTTCCGGCTGCACGACATCACCGTTGCCGGTGATGATCAGCGACGTTTCTTTGTCAGCGACTGCAAGTAATGCCTCCAGTCGCCGTAACGCACGATCGGTACGCCAGTCTTTCGCCAATTCGACCGCGGCCCGCATCAAGTTGCCCTGATGTTGTTCCAGCTTAGACTCAAAGCGCTCAAATAAGGTGAAGGCATCGGCGGTACCACCGGCAAAGCCAGCCAGCACTTGATCGTGATACAAGCGGCGGACTTTACGGGCATTGGATTTCATTACGGTATTACCGAGAGACACTTGGCCATCGCCTCCGATGACCACTTTATCGCCGCGGCGAACAGATACTATCGTCGTCAAAACGTCATCCTCTTTGTTGTCTTGTGAAGTCGCTAAGCGACGTCAATGACAAGTAGGTGAGGGTCTATGACGCAGATTTCAAGGTGTGATTAATCTAAATTCCAGTTCCAGATAGCACAGCCGTAGATTTGGGCGCGTTGCAATTTATGCCGATCACGCTCGGCGTCTCGCTTGGTCTGATAGGGGCCTAAAATGACACGATACCAGAGTCCGTTGCTACCGGTAGTCGCCCGCACTTGGCTTTCCAGGCCGACCATAGCAATTTGTGCACGCAGCCGCTCAGCGTCGGCTTGCTGACGAAATGAGCCACATTGCATTAACTTCGGTGGACCCAGCTCACGTTCCGGCACATCCACTTCGACTTCTTTGCTTTCCAGCTCTTCGATGTACTGCCAGCGTTCCTGGGGTTTCTCCGGCAATAAGTCCTTCGGCGGAGGCTGCACCACGGGCGTTTGTGCTGAGCCGTTAGAGCTACCGTTGATCGATACCAAACCGTAAGTGAACGCGGCGATGAGCGCGATAGCAATGACGATGACGAGCCACGGTACCTGCCGTGACTCAGTCTGTCGACGTGTAGCGCCACGCGCTGCCGGTTTCTTCTTCGACGCGTTGCGTTTAGGCTGCTTTTTCGGCTTACGGTTGGCGTAGTCCACTGCTTACATTTTCTCCAGCGTCGGAATACCGAGTAACTGCAGACCTTGCTGTAACGTATTAGCGGTTAGACGCGCCAGTTTTAAGCGACTATTGCGCAGCTGCGCATCATCCTGGTTCAGGATCGGGCAGGCCTCATAGAAGCTTGAGAAGCGCCCGGCCAAATCAAACAAATAGCCACAAAGGAAATGCGGCATCGCTTTATCATAAACCTGATGAACAACCTCATTAAAACGCACCAGTTGATTTGCCAGAGCCAATTCACGCTCATCTTCCAGAACAAATGGCACCGACTCATCAAAACCCTGCTCGCCGAGACGCGAAAAGATGCTATTAACGCGGGTAAACGCGTACAGGAGATATGGGGCAGTATTGCCTTCAAACGTAAGCATCAGATCCCAGTCAAAAATGTAATCACTGGTACGGTTTTTCGAAAGATCAGCGTATTTCACCGAGCTGATACCCACCACTTTCGCTATTTCTTGCTGCTGTTGCTCGGTGAGATCCGACGACTTCTGTTGCAACAATTCAAGCGCACGGCGTTCAGCTTCATCCAGCAGATCCGCCAGCTTAGTAACGCCGCCGTCGCGGCTCTTGTATGGCTTGCCGTCTTTGCCCATAACGGTGCCAAAACCAAAGTGTTGCGTGCGAATATCGCCTTCAATGAATCCAGCTTTGCGCGCCAACGTAAAAATTTGCTCAAAATGCAACGACTGGCGTGCATCGACAAAATACATCAGGTAATCACCGCCCAGCTCTTTCTGACGATACTGAATGGCGGCCAGGTCGGTAGTAGCGTATAGGTAGCCACCGCCTTTCTTCTGCACGATAATCGGCAGCGGTTCGCCTTCCTTACCTTTAAACTCATCTAAAAAGACACATTGAGCGCCCTGGTCTTCAACCAGCAAACCGCGCGCTTTCAAGTGTTCAATCACGCCGGGCAAACGATCATTGTACGCACTCTCCGCCATGACATCGTTGCGCGTCAACTTAACCCCGAGTCGGTCGTAAACTTCCTGACAGTGGCTGAGCGATACTTCAATAAACTGGTTCCACAGGCGTAAACAATAGTCGTCACCGGACTGCAGTTTTACCACCAGCTCACGGGCACGATTGGCAAAGGTTTCACTGTCATCAAAACGTTGTTTTGCGGCTTTATAAAACGTTTCCAGGTTACTGAGTTCATATTCGGCTTCCTGGTTATCCAGCGCTTCCATGTACGCCAGCAACATACCGAATTGGGTACCCCAATCACCAACGTGATTCTGACGAATGACTTTATGCCCTAAAAACTCACTGACCCGTGATACGGCATCACCAATGATCGCCGAACGCAAATGACCCACATGCATTTCTTTAGCCAGGTTCGGTGATGAATAATCGATAACGATGGTGCGTTTATCGGAGGTTTCGTCAACGGCGAGGCGATCGCTGTCGAACATCGCCTGCAATTGTTGTTTCAGCTGATCCTGAGCGATCGTAAAGTTAATGAAACCCGGTCCGGCAATATCCGTTTTTGCGATAAGGGTGTTTTGCGGCAAGGCTGCAATGATCTGCTCAGCCAGTTGCCGCGGGTTTGACTTAGCCGGCTTGGCTAAGGTCAACGCCAGGTTAGTGGCAAAATCACCATGTGACTTGTCTCGTGGTCGGTCGAGCTGAATGTTCACCGAATGATCTGCGGGTAACACGCCATCGGCTTTGATTTTGCCAATAGCATCAGCAAGTAACTGTTCCAGTTGTTCTTTCATCGACTCGACTACCTGTACGTTAGATAAAAATAATGAATGCAAGACCCGCTAGTTTACTCGTTTTGTGGGTCTTATGTGAAGTCCTGAGGGTCAACATCCAGCGACCAACGCACTTTTCGCCAACTGGGTAGTTCATTAACAATTGGCAGAATGTGCTCAAGCAATTGATAACGCAATTTGCGACTGTTGCAATGTAACAGCAGTTGATAGCGATAGCGACCCGCTTTACGTTCCATCAAGGCCGGCATTGGTCCCAGCAATTGCGCGCCGGCAACCACCGGCACCTGCTGCGCCAATTCGTTGAGAGCGAACTGTACCGCTTGGCGATCGGTGGCTTCAGCTCGGAACAGTCCCATGTGACCAAACGGCGGTAACAAGCCACTCTGACGCTCTGCCAATGCGGTCAACGCGAAGTCCTGATAGCCGTTGTTCAGCAAATCCTGGATCAGGTCATGTTCAGGGTGGTGGGTTTGCAACACCACTTTACCGGCTTTGCGGGCTCTGCCAGCTCGCCCCGCAACCTGTGTAAACAATTGCGCCAACCGCTCTGCGGCACGAAAGTCGGCACTGTATAAGGCGCCGTCAACGTCCAACAAAGCGACCAGGGTCACATTCGGAAAGTGATGTCCTTTGGCCAGCATCTGTGTGCCAACCAGTATTTGATAACGACTTGCGGCTGCCGCTTCCAGTTGCCGGTCCAGTTCTCCTTTGCGGCGGGTAGAGTCCCGATCAATCCGTAACACGCCATAATCCGGGAATAGTTCTTTTAAACGGTTCTCGAGTTGCTCCGTTCCCACCCCGTGGGTCATCAAATGCAACGAGCCACAGTCACCACACTGTTTTGCAATGGCGCGCTGGGAACCACAATGGTGGCAGTGCAGTTGATGCAGGCTCTTATGCACAGTGTAGTACGCATCACAACGTTGACACTGTGCTATCCAACCGCACTCGTGACACATCAGCGCCGGCGCATAGCCTCGACGATTGAGGAACAACAGCACTTGGTTACCTTTCGCCAGCTCTGTTGCCATTTGCTCTCGCAGCGGCTGCGAAACTCCGGCTTCCAGCTTTTGTCCTTTAAGATCCAGCAACTGATGCTTAACTTGTTCAGCGCCGCCGGCCCGTTGCTCCAGCTTAAGCCAGTTAAAGCGTTGATTAACCGCATTATTGAGTGTTTCCAGAGACGGCGTCGCCGTGCCCATAACAATTGGAATGTTCAGCAACTGCGCGCGCTTGATGGCAACATCGCGGGCATGGTAACGAAAGCCATCCTGTTGTTTGAACGAGAGGTCATGTTCTTCGTCAATAATAATCAGCCCCAACTGCTTGCAGGGCGTGAAAACCGCCGACCGGGTTCCGATAATAATCGCTGCCTGGCCAGATCGGCTGTCAAGCCAAGCTTGTAAGCGCTCACTATCATTCAATCCGGAATGAAGCATGACAATAGGAACATCAAAGCGCTGTTGAAAGCGCTTTAGGGTTTGTGGCGTCAAACCAATTTCAGGAACCAACACCAACACCTGCTGTCCTCGTTGCAGAACCGGTGTAATGGCCTGCAAGTACACCTCGGTTTTACCGCTGCCGGTGATGCCCTGCAGCAGCATCGCTGCATGTCCTTGTTGCTGGTTAATGGTGGTTACCGCTACCGCCTGTTGCGAGTTAAGCGTGAGCGGCTCGTTATCCTGTACTAACCGCCAGGGTTCGGTTGATATCCGCGGCTGCCGCTGTTGCGCTTCAATCCAGCCTTTCTCGACCACGGCATTAATCACCGTGCTACTGATATTGGCGGCCGTTATCACTGAACGGGGTTGTGCCTCGATGGCCAGCAACTCCAGCAGTTGTTGTTGTTTCGGTGCACGCTTTAACTGCTCCGGCGCAATTTCCCTGCCCGCCTCAGTCAGTTGCCAATACTCCGTCGCCGGATACTCAGCAGCTGCGCCTTTACGCAGCAACACCGGTAACGTATTTGCGGCTACATCACCCAGGCTATGATGATAGTAGTCGGCGCTCCACTGGATCAGCTGCCAAATGTCATCGCTCCAGACCCGCCGCTCATCAATGACCGAGTCAATGTCCTTAACCACAAAATCCGGCTGCTCGTCGGTTTCGCCAATCGCAATGCCAACCAGGTGTCGATTGCCAAAAGGCACGCGCACGCGCACGCCTGGCTCCGGTAATGAACCAGTGTAACGATAACTAAAGCATTGCCGCATCGGAACCGGTAACGCAACTTGGATCAGCCGCTGAGGGCTATTGTTTTCGCTGGGCATGAGGCTATTTTGAGATGCTCTTAGCAAGAATACAAGCAACGATATTTTACTTGATCAAGTGCCCATGATCACATAGAATGCCGCGCTCCTAACGATTGTTGTTTTTTTGCGCATGGTGTCCGGCAACCAATGACCGGATAGCGATGCGGCCCATAATTGAGGTAATCCCATGAAAAAAGGTATTCATCCTAAGTACGAGGCCATCACGGTCACTTGCTCGTGCGGTAACAAGTTCGAAACTCGTTCTACCCGTACTGAAGATTTATTGGTCGACGTTTGTTCAGAGTGTCACCCATTCTACACTGGTAAGCAGCGTGTAATGGACACCGGCGGTCGCGTTGACAAATTTAAGAAGCGTTTCGGTACTCTGGGTAAGAAGTAATTCGCAACAGCGAATACATGCCCCCGGCAAGATAAGAAAACTACTGAAAACAACGCTTTGTTGTCAGTTTCTAGAAAAAGGCGCTATAAAGCGCCTTTTTTGTTTCCCTATCAGCTCACAGCCCCATTTGTTAAAGAAAAGTTAACTGGTGCGTTTTTATACACACCATAAATTAACTTCGCCATTCAGGCTCTCACCAGCAGGTAAGATTTGTTATTAGGCATTAAGTCGTTATGCTATAGAGTCATTGCTAACTTGCTATAGGGCGCTTTCTCTATGTCTGACTTTCGCCAACAAGCGTTGGATTACCACCAGTATCCTACCCCGGGTAAAATCTCAGTCGAGCTGACCAAGCCGGCTAATTCCAGCAAAGACCTGTCTCTGGCTTACAGTCCCGGTGTTGCAGAACCCGTGCGCGCCATCGCTGAAGATCCCGATAACGCCTATAAATACACGGCTAAGGGCAATTTAGTCGGTGTTATCAGTAACGGTACCGCCATTCTTGGTCTTGGTAATCTCGGTCCACTGGCATCGAAGCCGGTTATGGAGGGTAAAGCCTTATTATTTAAACGCTTTGCCGGGTTGGATGCGATTGATATTGAGGTCAGTCACCGTACGACACAGGATTTTATTAATACGGTTGCAAATATCGCGGATACCTTTGGCGGCATTAATTTAGAAGACATTAAAGCGCCGGAATGCTTTGAAATAGAGCAAGCACTGATCGAAAAATGCAATGTACCCATTTTCCATGACGACCAACACGGTACCGCCATTGTAACCGCCGCCGGTATGCTCAACGCACTGGAAATTCAGGGCAAAGAGCTGCGCAGTGCGCGTATAGTGTGCATGGGGGCAGGCGCGGCTGCTATCGCCTGTATGGAACTTTTGATCAAGTGTGGTGCTCAACGCGAGCACATCTATATGCTGGATTCGAAAGGTGTCATTCATACCCGCCGTGACGATCTCAACGAGTACAAAGCCTTGTTTGCTAACAACACCGACAAGCGCACACTCGAAGAAGTCATCGAAGGCGCCGATTTATTCCTCGGTGTGTCCGGACCGGATTTACTGTCACCGGATGCACTAAAATTGATGGCCGACAAGCCAGTGGTCTTCGCTTGTTCTAATCCGGATCCCGAAATTAAGCCAGCGTTGGCCAAAAAAGCCCGTAATGATGTCATTATCGGCACCGGTCGTTCCGACTACCCCAACCAAGTCAACAACGTGTTATGTTTTCCGTTCATGTTCCGTGGCGCGCTGGACGTAAGAGCGACAGCGATAACGGATGAAATGAAAATTGCGGCGGTCGAAGCCATTCGGCAGTTAGCCAAGGAAGAAGTGCCCGCTGCCGTGCTGGAGGCTTCGGGTGATAACGCACTGAGTTTTGGCGCTGACTACATTATTCCAAAACCGATGGATCCGCGCTTGTGTCAGCGAGTTGCCCGTGCCGTTGCCGTGGCCGCTGTAGAGTCGGGCGTGGCGAAAATTCCGTTACCGAAAAATTACATGCTGGATCAAGGTTGATCCAGCTCCTCATCCGTGGGGATAGGCAAGCCGCGGGCTTCCAATTCCTCACGCACCGCTTTCGGAATCTTATGCGGGTTTGATTTCTCCAAGTCTTCATCGGTGGGTAGCGGCTGACCGGTAAAGGCGTGTAAAAACGCTTCACACAGCAGTTCGCTGTTTGTAGCATGGCGCAGGTTATTGACTTGACGTCTTGTGCGCTCATCGGTCAGTACCTTAAGCACTCGGGTCGGAATCGACACAGTCACTTTTTTTACTTGCTGACTTTTTCGACCATGCTCTGCGTACGGGTAAATGTACTCACCGTTCCACTTCATTGTTGTATCTCGCTTTATGAAAAACCCTTATAAGATATAATGAATTGTACTCATCACGATAGCCACGTCAAATTTTATCCATCTAGATGGCCAAAAGTTGCTGACATTTGCTTCGCAATATTTTAGCCTTAGCGTTAATGACGATTTGCAAATAGGTATAAAGGAAGCGATAGATGGCGATTGAAGGGCTAACTGAGGAACAGATTCAAGCTGCAGCGGAAAGCGTGCAGGTCCATAAGTTTGGCGGCAGTAGCTTGGCTGATGCCTTTTGTTACCGTCGCGTGGCCCGTATCGTTACCGAGTACGCGGGAGCCAGCGACGTGGTCGTGGTTTCTGCCGCCGGAGATACCACCAACCGCATTCTCGCCATCCTTAGGGCCAGTCAACAAGCCGGTGATACTGCCACAATACTGCTCGATCAATTGGAAAGTTTTCAGCAGGGCTTAATCAGCGAACTGTTAAGCGGTGAGCTGGAACAACAACTGTTGGCCTTATCGAAAGAAGATTTTGCACGCTTCCGTCGTTTCGTTGCCGGTGAGGAAACCATCACCGGCGATGCCGAGCTGCTCTCCTACGGCGAGTTGTGGTCAGCACGGCTGCTGGCAGCGTTACTGCGTAAACAGGGAACCCGTGCCGAGCACATTGATGCACGCGACTTCCTGCGTGCCGAGGACGCACCGGAGCCTATCATTCAGGAACCTGAGTCGCGCGCCGAGCTATTGCGCCGCGTTGCCCCCTTCCCGGGCACGCGGTTTATCGTTACCGGCTTTATTGCCCGTGGCTTGAATAACGAAAGTCTAACCCTCGGACGCAATGGCAGTGACTATTCCGCCACTCTGGTTGGGAGTCTGCTGAACGTAAAGCAGGTGACCATCTGGAAGGATGTAGCCGGCGTCTACTCCGCTGATCCCCGCAAAATTGAGCGGGTCGTCAGCTTACCATCATTAGATTGGGCCGAAGCCGAAGAGCTGGCTCGATTGGGCAGTCCTGTTCTGCACCCGCGTACGTTTCAACCGGTCAACCGCGAACGCATGGTGATTTCAGTACGCTCCAGTTTAAAAGTCGAAAACCAACAAACCCGAATCGGTCAGTTCGAGCATACCGAACCACGCGGCAAAGTCTTTACGTCGCTCTCCGAGGTGGTGTTGTTTAAAGTTGAACTGAATGACAAAGCGCTGGTTGATAAGCTTAACGAGCTCGATTTAGAACCCTTGTTCGCCTGGACAGAACCCGAAAACCACCAACAGTACCTGGTGTTCCACCAAAATCATTTAGAGTACATCAGCCGCTGGCTAGAGCAGATTGACGTTGGTAACACAGTCACGCAAATACGCGGTTACTCGATGGTTGCCTTGGTGGGTAATCGTATTCAGGAGACGGATCAATACACCACGTTCAAACTGCAACTGGGTGAGCAGAAAGTTCGCCGCTTTGGTCTCGGTGAAAACGGTAACTCAGCCATTGCGATCCTTGAACAGCAGTTAGACAGCCGCTTATTAAACCGTCTACACAGTCAGCTGTTTAACTACCGTCGCAGCCTCGGCGTGCTTGTGCTTGGTCGCGGAAATATTGGTACTGCCTGGCTGGAGTTGTTCAAACAGCAACGTGACCGCATCAACCAAATGATGGACGTTCGTGTTATCGGTATCGCAAATTCTAAGCGCCTGTGGCTTGACTACAGCGGTGTTGAACTGAGTGACTGGACAAGCAATTTTGACCGCTTGGCACGACCCTATGTTTTGACCGAGCTGCTGCGCGAACTGCCCAACGCTCCGTACGATGAGTTGGTTATTCTCGACCTCACCGACGCCAAGCCGGTAGCACAGCTCTACCCAAGCTTGTTTGCCAACGGTCTGCACATCATCAGCGCCAATAAGCGGGCTGGCTCCGCGGAAGAGTCACTGTATCGTGAGATTCGCACCATCCAGCATGAGTACAAACGTGAATGGCTTTATAACACCACCGTTGGGGCGGGATTGCCGCTGAATTACGCGATTAACGATTTACGCGGGCAGGGCGATGAAATTCGCAGTATCTCAGGTATTTTCTCCGGTACGATGTCGTGGCTATTTGAGAACTTTAACGCCGAAACCAAGTTCAGTGACCTCGTTGCTGAGGCCAAACAGCGGGGCTATAGCGAACCCGATCCCCGCGAAGATCTGTCCTGTCAGGATCTTGTCCGGAAGTTGCTGATCCTGGCGCGCGAAATTGGCCTCAATCTTGACTGGGAAGACATCAATGTCAACAGCCTGGTACCGGAGCATTTACAGAACATTTCGGCTGAACAATTCATGCAACGGCTGAATGAGCTCGATGAGCCAATGGATGCGATGCTGCAGGAGGCGGCTAAAGACGGCAAGGTACCGAGACTATTAGCCAGTTTCTCAGTCACAGACGAAAAGCGCGTAAAAGCACAAATCGGTATCGAGTACATACCGGAGGGCGACATGCTGGCGAACTTGATCCCCGGCGAGAACATCTTCGTGATCTATACCGACTGGTACTCTGAAATGCCGCTGGTCATCAGCGGACCCGGCGCTGGTAAGCACGTTACCGCAGGCGGCGTGCAGTCTGACCTGAATCAGCTGCTCGCGCGGCTCAGCGCGGCGACTTAAAACAAGTCGTCGCCGCTGTCCTCAAAAATATTGCCGTTACCGCTGTCGCGATCGACGTAGTCAGTCGGTTCGGTACCACTGATAAAATATTCAAACCGGGTCGTATGATCGGTCCGGTGTGATAATTTACCGGTCCCCAAGTCAATACGGACGTTAACAACACCCGGGGGTATCATCAGGTTGTCTGATGGATACTCAGAGACCGCTTTTTCCATGAACAGAATCCAACCCGGCAGCGCCGTTTTCGCACCCGCTTCACCACCGGAGATGGATTGCTGAGCGCTGTCCAGCAGCGGGTGCATCGACGTACTGCCCAACTGTCGGGAAACATCGTCAAAACCCACCCAGGTTGTCGTCACCAGTCCACTGGTAAAGCCTGAGAACCAGGTATCTCGAACATCGTTGGTGGTACCGGTTTTACCGGCAATTGCCCGCCCAACTTCACTGACAATGGGTTTCGAACGTTGAATGCGCCACGAGGTACCGTTCCAGCCGGTATCATGAGCCCAACTACCACCGCCCCAGATGGCCGAGTTCATGGCTTGAGCGACGAGAAACGCATTTTGTTCAGAAATAATTTGTGGCGCTGGATTATCGCAATCAAAACACGCCAGTTTAGGCTCCGCCTGGTAAATGACTTCGCCATTGCCATCTTCAATGCGCTCAATCACGTAAGGCTCAACTAAGAAGCCGCCATTGGCAAACGCCGCATAAGCCCGCGCCACCTGCATCGGTGTCATCGACAACGAGCCAAGTGAAATCGACTCATTCTCCGGCACTTGCGTTCGATCAAGCCCAAACTTGGCAATATGATCGGCCGTTTCTTTAACGCCGACTTCCCGTATCAACCGCACTGAAACGACGTTTTTTGATTTCGCCAGCGCTTTGCGCAGTCGAATCGGACCTTCATACACATCGGGTGAGTTCTTCGGTCGCCAGGCAATACCGGAGCCCGGGTTCCATTGGTTGATGGGCGCATCATTAACCAGGGTCGCCAACGTCAATCCTTTTTCAAACGCGGCAGAATAAATCAGCGGTTTGATGTTTGAACCGACCTGCCGCTCGGCCTGCAGTGCGCGATTGTATTGGCTTAACTGGAAGCTATAACCACCCACCACGGCCGCAATGGCGCCATCATCCGGACGCAATGAAGCAATCGCAGAACTTGGCTCAGGGATTTGCGCCAAGCGCCAATGACCATTATCGTCGCGTGCTTCAGCGACTTGCCGCAACCAAATTACATGGCCTGGTTGCATGATATCCGCAGTGGTTTCCGGCGGCGGCCCCTGACGCTCCTCGTTGACGTACGCGCGTGCCCAGTGCATCGATTCCCATGGCAGCTCGAGAATACCGTGATCTTTCACCGCCACCGTTGCCGATTGTTCAGCAATGGATAACACCACTGCCGGGGTCACGGCACCAATAGATTTCAGTCGTTGCAAATACTCAGCGACCTCGGCCTCGCTCAAGGCAGGCTCACCTTCTTCTTCCGACCAAAGCACACTGACAGGACCTCGGTAGCCGTGCCGCTCATCGTAGGCATGCAGGTTGTCCCACACAGCCTGCCGGGCAGCCAGTTGAACATGACTTTTTACCGTGGTGTAAACGTTAAAGCCGGCATTGTAGGCACGCTCTTCACCGTAGCGGTCAACCATTTCCTGACGCACCATTTCTGCCAAATACGGCGCATCAACGGTTACCTCGGCACCATGCCTGCGCGCAGTAACTTCAGCGTTTGCCGCTTGTTCAAATTCCGCTCGAGTAATTTTCTTCTCGTCGAGCATGCGCAGCAGCACCACTCGCCGACGCTCTTTTGATGCCTGCGGATGGCTAATGGGGTTCAAATTTGAAGGAGCCTTGGGTAACCCTGCGATAGTTGCAATCTGGGCTAGTGTCAGTTGATCCAAGGACTTGCCGTAATACACCTGAGCCGCCGCTCCGACACCATGGGCCCGATGGCCAAAAGCAATTTTATTCAGGTACAGCTCAAGAATTTCATCTTTGTCCAGCAACTGTTCAATGTGTAAGGCGATGAAGGTTTCTTTAATCTTGCGCATCCAGGCGCGGTCAAACGATAAAAAGAAGTTACGCGCCAACTGCATGGTAATGGTACTGGCGCCCTCTTTAATTTCACCGGTTGTCAGCAATACCCAGAAGGCGCGCATGACACCGATAGGGTCAACCCCAAAATGCTGATAAAAACGACTGTCTTCTGTCGCCAGAAAAGCGTCTATCATCTGCTGCGGAACATCTTCTAGATCCACCGGAATACGGCGTTTCTCGCCAAACTGAGAAATTAACTGACCATCCTTGGTGAATACTTGCATCGGCGTCTGTAGCTCGACATCCCGCAACGTCGCTACACTCGGCAACTCAGGTTTCACGTACAAATACAGCGCACCTATCGCGCCCACACCCAGTACAGCGAAGATGACCAATATCAAAATTAGGCGTTTAAAAAACTTCAATCGTTAACTCCATTTAGGACGACGGTTGTCGTTGATTTCGCACAGCGTTTCACGACCTCTCATTATGGCTGATTTTTGTTCGGAACACTACGCTTTGAAACTCTTTTCGTAACTTTTACAGAGTTCCTTTTATGGCACATTACGTGGCTCCGTTCGCCGCCGTTGATATCATCGATAAACAGCTGGTTGTGTTGCAGTTGGCTTCAGCACAGGGTCGCCTATGGGTCCATCAATGGCACCAACAACCTGCGACCCAGGCCTGCTCGCAAAAACTTCACTGTCGCGCCCTGATGACCGTCATGGATCATCGGGCGGTTCATTATCAACAGCTGAGTGAGCACCAGCAGTTGCACCAGGTTCGGGAGTCAGTGCATGCCTCGCTGGGACTGGAACACACCCAGCTTGATACCCTAACCTTAGATTATCAGCATACACCGCTTGGCACACAGGTCGTCAGCGGACACTGCTCTCAGGTACGTAAAAAACAACAACAATTTGAAGTACTGAAGTGTCCGGTTAGTATCGTCGAACCCGCCTTTCAAGCGGTTATCCGAGCCACAAACTTTCTGCTCGCGGAGCACTACAGTCCTACCCAAAGTCATGTTCTGTCGCCGGAGTGGCAAATTCTGCAACTGGCGGAGCCATTGTCGACGCTTATCCGCTGTCATTACGGCAGCATCTCGGCATTGAGTTTTCATAGCGAATCCGATCTTACATCGATTATCGGTTCGCCGCTGCCAACATTTTACTTCGGTAACCGCAACATCTCGAACCGTCATCAATTTGGCAGCCAGCCGATGTTGCAAACGCTCGCCTTACCAAGCTATCTGCAGGAAAACATGTCGACTGCATTGGGCGATCAGTTATTGCCACTCTTTGGTTGCGCACTGAGGGGGTTTATTAAGTGGCATCATTAAACCTGGTTGACTGGCGCAACCCGAGTATCGCCGGGCAACTCCGTCGTTACCGACGTTTATTCGTCAGTATCGGATTGCTTGCTATCCTGGTAGCAGGAGCTTACTACCAGTACGCCCAAGCACAACTGCATGAGATGAAAGCCATCGCGGCCACTCAAGCGACAACCCTCAGGGAGCTTGCCAACGTCGAACAGGCTTATCAAACCCTGACCCGACACCAACAATTACAGGAAACCGAGCGTAACACACACCTACAGCATGGCCGGGCGATGCATCATTTCGTCCGGTTAGTGCAACTGAACGAAAACGGTATTCGAATCGAACGCATCCATTGGCTGCCCGGCGAAATTAAAGTAACTGGCCACTATGACCAAGTGGCTGTCGTTAAGCAGCTGCAACAACAGTTACTTGGCATTCATCCGGGGTTTCAGGCAGACATTCAGTTTCCCCGCCCCCAACAGTTCTCAATTTGGCTTACAGCAGTAACTGGCACATGAGCTTGAAAACCTGCATTATCCGTTACTTCCCGCACATCGTTATCACGCTGATGCTGGTGCTCGTTGCCATCATCACTTGGGTCGTTACTCATGGTGAGGTGACTCGCTTAACGACTCGTATTGCTGAGCAAGAAGCCCAGTTACAACGTTTTCATCACTATCAGCAGGTGCTCTCCGAACAACAGCCGCCGGTTGAACGGAAACTCCGCTTCGACTGGCAAATTGCCGCATGGGCAAATCAGTTGTCTCTGCAACTTACTTTACAGCCGTTAAGTCACGACCGCACCACTCTAACCGTCACTGCTAACGGCCGACCGCTGGCACTGCAACAACTGCTGAGTCTGATAATGGAATACAGTATCGACGGTCGCTGGCAGCAACCCTGGCAGCTACAGCGTCTGAGCTGGAAAGTTGCTGCCGCAGGTTCCGCGCAAGTCAGTTGGCAAGTCACTGCCAATATGGCTGCAACCGTCGACGCCAACTCCTCACTAAACGCACCGGAGGTGAGCCAGGTTGATTCTGTGAACGGTATTTGCAGCGACTCGTCGCCCAGCTTATCTGAACACCACCCGTCATTGAATCAGTTACAACTACTGGCGATCATTCAATCCAGTGCGGTTCAGCAGAACAGTCTGGTTTATTGGCGTACTGCCGACGGTGACCGCATAGCGACCAAAATCCATGATTGGTTTAGCGAACCGCTCGCGCAGATTACCGACATTCAGGCCGATCATGTGCAACTCACCCACTGGACACAGGTTGAGGATTGCTGGCTAACACGTAAACACTATCAACGCCTGCAGGAGCATTAATGACGTTTCGATTTATCCCTACTGCTGTAATTACCCTATTGTTAGTCGTTGCTAGCGTAACGGCAAAGGCCAGCTCGGTTGCCACCGACACTTGGGCGCGGTTACTCACTGAGGAACAACGTCAAACTACCGTCAACATTCACCTGAACAACGCCAGTGTCCAGGACGTGTTCCAAATTCTCGCAGACCAGCTTGATCTCAACCTGATCATTGATGATGGCATTGAGGGTCAAAGCAATCTGAAGTTGAATGAGGTTAACTGGGTCGATGCCGTTAACAGTTTGGCGAAAAGCCACAATGTTTTTCTGCATTTGACCAATAATGTGCTCTGGGTAACTCGACAACCACAAGATGCAACCGCGCAAAGTGGCCTGGCCATCGAACTGATCCCAGTGAACTTTGCGCGCGCAGCGGAGTTGGCCGAGTTACTGAACACTAACCACCAAGGACTTCTGTCAGAGCACGGTTCGTTATCCGTGGATGAACGCACCAACACCCTGCTCATTAACGATACCGCTAATCACGTTAACCGTGTCCGCTCGTTAATCGCTAAGTTAGATAAGCCGGTCAAACAAGTCATGATTGAAGCCCGCATGGTTAGCCTAAAAACCAATATTGCGCAGGAATTTGGCGTGCGCTGGGGTGCCTCAAGCACTGGCCTGACAAATCCTGAAACGGAGCCGTCAATGTTCATTAAAGGCATGCGCTTAGAACTGCCGACAACGCAGCCAGCCGCAACCGTTGGGCTTAATGTGGCTCGCTTGAGTGACGACTTGCTGTTGGATCTCGAACTGACTGCTCTGGAGCAGGAGAACAAAGGCAACATCATTGCCAGCCCAAAAATCTTTACGGCCAATCAGCAGCCAGCCTACATCGAACAAGGCACTGAGATTCCCTATGTCGAGAGTGCAGCCAGCGGGGCAACGGCAGTACAGTTTAAAAAGGCGGTCATGGGGTTACGGGTGACACCTCAGATAACCCCCAATGATCACGTTTTACTCGACTTAACCATTACCCAAAATACACGCGGCGATACCGTCAGCACACCAACCGGCCCGGCGGTTGCTATAGACACTCAGGAAATGGGAACCCAAGTGTTAGTCAAAAACGGCGAGACCATCGTGTTAGGTGGAATTTTTCAAACCTTAGAGTTGAACGACGACCGTGGTGTCCCTATTTTATCGTCACTGCCGGTCGTTGGGCATTTGTTCAAGCACCAACAACAGCAACGCCAAAAGCGCGAACTTGTTATCTTCGTCACGCCCACGATTTTAACGGGTTCCGAATAGAGTTGCTAAAACGGTGTTGAATTGCGATAATCGCGCTTCTTTTCGTTGGGTTGGGGGACGTCTCTAGACACTCCGGATTCGTGAGTTACAGCTAATTTAAACAGTGATGTAAGCAGGAATATGGCTGAGAAACGTAATATTTTTCTTGTCGGCCCTATGGGTGCCGGCAAAAGTACTATTGGTCGTCAAATTGCCAGACAACTCCATTTAGACTTCTACGATTCTGACACAGAAATTGAGCGCCGGACGGGTGCAGACATCAGCTGGGTATTTGAGCTGGAAGGCGAAGAAGGCTTTCGTGCCAGAGAAGAAAAAGTCATTGAAGACCTCACCGAACACATGGGTATCGTGCTGGCGACCGGTGGCGGTTCAATCATGAGCAAAGAAAGTCGCAACCGCTTATCTGCTCGTGGTGTGGTTGTGTATCTGGAAACGACCATCGACAAACAACTGGCTCGGACACAACGCGACAAGCGCCGTCCTCTGATTGCCGAGGCCGATGACCCGCGCAAAGTGCTGGAAGAGCTCGCTGAAGTCCGTAACCCTCTGTACGAGGAAATTGCCGACATAACCGTTCGCACCGACGAGCAGAGTGCGAAAGTGGTGGTCAATGAAATTATCGAAAAACTCGGTGTTAATGGGTTAGGCTAAATTAATACAAGGAGCTGCGCGATGGCACAAGTAACCGTTGAACTGGACGAGCGCAGCTACCCTATTCATATCGGAGCAGGCTTCCTAACACTGCTCAAGCAAAAATTAACAGGCCTCAGACACCAGGTCTTGATCATTACCAATCCTACCGTAGCTTCGTTTTATTTAGCGCCTGTGCTGGAACAACTTGCCGACCATCAGGTCGAGGTGTTCGAAATGCCCGATGGCGAACAATACAAAAGCCTCGCGGTTTACACCGAAGTCATGGATCGTTTGATAGCTCGCGGTTTTAACCGTGATTGCGCTATTTTAGCGCTTGGTGGCGGAGTCGTCGGTGATTTGGCCGGTTTCGTTGCCGCTACTTTCCAACGCGGCGTTGATTTCTTCCAGGTTCCGACCACGCTGTTGGCGCAAGTTGACTCTTCTGTCGGCGGCAAAACAGCGGTAAACCACCCTCGGGGAAAAAATCTTATTGGCGCCTTTTATCAACCACAGGCCGTTCTGATTGATACAGAATGCCTACAAACGTTGACGGAAAGAGACTACCTCAGCGGGCTTGCCGAAGTGGTCAAGTACGGCATCATCTATGACGCTGCATTCTTTCAATGGCTAGAAGACCATGCCACCGAACTGAAACAGCGAAACACCCATGCCTTGATTCATGCGATTGAACGTTCGTGTGACATTAAAGCGAAAGTGGTCGCAGCTGATGAACGCGAGGCCGGCATTCGCGCGTTGCTGAATTTGGGTCACACCTTTGGCCATGCAATTGAAGCAGCGACAAACTACGGTGAGTGGACGCATGGCGAGGGTGTTGCAGCTGGCACTGTTATTGCATCTAAATTAGCGGAAGTGACACAGCGACTGTCTGCGTCAGATTTCCGTCGAATTTATGCGTTACTCGATGCGTTAGGGTTGCCCGTTAAGGGGCCGCAAATGCCCTGGTCACAATGGCTTGACTACATGCAACGGGATAAAAAAGTCAAAGACGGAAAACTGCACTTTATCTTACCAACCGGCATTGGCTCGGCCGAAGTGGTAAAAGATATTGATTCAAAGACGGTAGCGGCTGTGATCACTGAATGTTGCTAAAAACGCATCAAACAGGAACACAGTTATGCACGCAATGGCTCAACAACACATCGTCGCAGCGCCGGTAAAAGTAAAAAACAGTCAACAACAAATCATCGATCAACTGCATCAGCAGTGTCAGCAAAATGACGCGCTCATTATGTTGCACGGTGGTGACGGCTACGGCAAAACCACCATTGCAGAGTTGTTTCTGGAACAAGCATCTGACTATGCAGAGTGCGCCTTTGTCACCGCTAACGAGCGTTCGACCGTCGACCGATTGCGGGCGCAAATACTGAACCAACTCTTTGGTACCATCAGTTTAAGCGACGAAACACTGAGTCGTCAGATTCAGCGCCAGCAACCACTACGTCACGCCGTTATCGTGATTGATAATGGCCAGCAACTGCCCGATTCATTCCTGGCGGAGTGCGTCGCGACCGTCAGTCAGTTGTCCGCCATCGGCCAGCGCGTCAGCATCATCATTGCGGCTGACAGCCGTTGGGCTTACCAGCAAAAACCCGCCCCTCATCTGCGTTTGCAGGGGCCGGTGATGTTGGAAATTCAGCCTCTCAGTAAAGACGAACAGGTACGTCTTGTGCAAGCACTGCTGCCGGACCGCCTAAAACGTCTTTGGAGCCTTGACCGAATTCAACAGTTCCTTAGCACCATCAACGGCTATCCTGGAGAAATTCAACAGCGGTTACAACTGGCATTGGCGACTCAAGCTCAACGCTACAAAGACGCCCCCGCGGAGCCACAAGAGCATGATGATTCTATCTCCGAAGATGACGTTACGCTGAGCGACAACGCACCGACCGGCGGCCGTTCCATTAAATTACGCTACATCATCGCTTGCGCACTGGCGTTAAGCGTGGTTATGGGCGCCTATTTAAACCGTCAACCATTGCTTGACTGGTGGCAGGCACAAACCGCTTCAGAGCCGGAGCCACAGCAGCCCGTCGCGCAACAAACGGCGGCAGAACCTCAACCCGAAGCAGAACGGCCAGAGTTACCTAAGTTTGAACCCTTAACCCAGCAGACGCTGGAGTTAATGCCGGCTGATTTGGCCATATCCTATCGCGATGCACTGAGTGATCTTAACCGTGTTGCTGCGGCAGAGAACGATCCGCGCGAATTAGACGTGGCATTGATTAAGCAACAGCCGGTTGCTCAACCCAACGAGGCTGAAGCTCCGGTCGCAACCCCGAAACTACCCTATCAGACGGATGACATTGCCGCTCGCGATCCACAACGTTTCGGCCTCCAAATTGCCGTGATCAGCACCGAAGCGCTGCTGGGAGAATTTCGTAGCGACTACCAGCTCGCCGAGATCACCGAGGTTTATCAGCGTAACGACGGCCGCTTCGTAATCAGTTACGGCAATTTTGACTCGTTGCAACAGGCTCGCGCAGGTGTTGCCCAGTTACCTGAAGCTGTTCAACAGATGGAGCCCTGGGCTAAGTCTTTTGCCGCCATGCAGGCAGAAATCAACCAGCCAGAACAAGAGTAATTTTCATCATCCGGCCTTTCGGGTACACTAGCGGTAAGATCCACCAAAGGTCGGTCAATGAAGAAGAACAGGGCTTTTTTAAAATGGGCGGGCGGCAAGTATTCGCTGATAGAACCCATTAAAAACCAATTACCGCACGGAAAAAAGCTCATCGAACCCTTCGTCGGTGCCGGCTCAGTGTTTTTGAACACTGACTACGACAGCTATCTGCTCAATGATATCAATGCAGATTTGATCACGCTGTATCAGTTTGTGAAACGACGCCCGAAAACCTTTATCGAGGATGCGCGCAAACTGTTCGTTAGCCGTAATAACGAGAGTGATGCGTACTATTCGCTGCGGGCGCAATTTAATGCCAGCACCGACCCCTATGTGCGTTCATTATTGTTCCTTTACATGAATCGACATGGCTACAACGGTTTGTGTCGCTATAACAGCAAAGGCATTTTTAATGTGCCGTTCGGTGATTACCGCAAGCCTTACTTTCCAGAAGCTGAACTTGAGTTTTTTGCCGAAAAGGCCAAGCGCGCTAAATTTATCTGCTGTTCATTCGAACACGTTTTCCGACGCGCCCGACGGGGTGATGTGATATATTGCGATCCACCCTATGCGCCACTTGTACAAGCATCAAACTTTACCAGTTATGCCACCGGAGGCTTCGGTTTAGATGATCAGAGTGAGCTTGCCAGGCATGCGCTTCGGGCAGCTTGTAAAAGGCAAATACCTGTACTAATAAGTAACCACGACACGCCATTAACCCGGGCTCTTTATCAACCCGCTTCCATTAGTGAACTGTCGGTATCACGCAGTATTAGCCAAAAAGCCGACGGCAGAAAACCGGTGAAAGAGCTGTTGGCATTATACCCCTCGACCTTAACGGCAAAACGGGGGCAGGTTATTCCTTTATCCAGAAAAATTAAGAAAGTGGGCACATGAATTGGTTTTTACGTAAATTTGACGAGCTATCCCTCAATCAGCTTTACCAGATATTGCAACTGCGCCAAGAGGTCTTTGTTGTCGAACAGACTTGTCCTTACCTTGATGCGGATGGCGCAGACAGTCATGCGGAGCATTTATTCGCCCGTAACGAAGCCGGCGAGATGGTTGCCTATGCGCGTATCTTTCAGGCCTCCGAGCAACAGTCTTATGCCCGTATTGGCCGTGTACTTACCGCCCAGTCTGTGCGGCGTTCTGGGCTTGGCCGCGAGCTGATGACTCGCGCGATCGACTACCTAGAGCAACGAGCTCCCGGCACGCCCATTCGGATCGGTGCCCAGACTTACTTGCTGACGTTTTACCAAAGCTTTGGTTTTAAAGCCATCAGCGAAGAATACCTGGAAGACGACATTCCGCACATCGATATGGAACGTTAATGAGCAGCGAGTTCGAACTACGACAAACCGACGACGGACTCGCTTTAGTGTGGTTAACCGAGCCGAAACTGCAGCCATTACGGATCGATTTCCATCAAGGTAAAAGTGCTTATCGAGCGCTGCATACGTCACTAAAGTCAGAAGCCATCGCCAAAGCGCTGGGTGTTACCGGCAAGCGTAAGCCTTCTGTTATCGATGCCACGGCCGGACTTGCCCGTGATGCCATGGTTCTGGCCGGATTTGGCTGTCAGGTGCAGTTAATTGAACGCCACCCCAGTGTACGCGCTTTGCTCGCCGACGGTTTGCTCCGTGCCCAACAGCAAACCGACAGTATCGCCGAAGCCGCGCGCCGCATGACCCTGTTGGCAGCCACTCACATTAACCAGGTTGAGGGCGGCATCGCCGATGTGGTGTACCTTGATCCGATGTACCCCAAAACCGGCAAACGTAAAGCGCAGGTTAAAAAAGACATGCAAATGTTTCAGCAGCTGGTGGGTAGCGATGAAGATGCCGATGAACTCTTGCAACCTGCACTGGACGTCGCGCGATACCGGGTGGTGGTTAAGCGTCCGGCGTCCGCTCCTTTCTTAGCCGGTATTGAACCAAACCAGCAGTTATCGAGTAAAAAGCATCGCTTCGATATTTATATAAACCAAGGATTTGAGTCATGATTAAAGAGAACGATCAACTTCCGACAGGCGCACTGACCAGTAAAGGCGATCTGGGCATTCAACACTATGACCCGCGCGAAATTTTTGCCAAAGGGCGTCATATTATTTTTGCCGTACCCGGCGCATTTACTCCGACCTGTTCGGAGAAGCACTTGCCTGGCTACGTTGAACTAGCTGATGCCTTTAAAAATAAAGGGGTACAGAGCATTAATTGCATTTCAGTTAATGATGCTTTTGTGATGAAAGCCTGGGGCGACGCACTGGGGATCGGAGATAAAGTTCGGTTATTATCGGACGGTAATGGCGCCTACAGCGAAGCCTTAGGGTTGGCTAATGATACCGGTGCCTTTGGCGGTATTCGCTCAAAACGCTACGCCATGGTGGTTGAAGACGGTATTGTCGAGCACCTGTTCGTAGAAGACGAAAAACAGTTTGAAGTCAGTAAAGCCGAATACGTACTGGATAAACTAACCGCATAATAAAAGGTACCGTCCCGGCATGACACAGCCTTCTCCACAGCAATATGATACCTTGATCATCGGTGCCGGCGCAGCGGGTCTTCACTGCGCCGCCAACGCGGCTCGTCGTGGCAAGCGAGTACTGGTCATCGACCATGCCAAGCAAGCCGGAAAAAAAATTCTTATCTCAGGTGGAGGGCGCTGTAACTTTACCAACCTCTATGCCAGCCCGGAGAACTATCTGTCGAGTAACCCCCATTTTTGTAAATCGGCACTTAGCCGTTACACCCAGTGGGATTTTATAGCGCTCGTCGACAAACATCAGATCTCATATCATGAGAAAACACTGGGGCAGTTGTTTTGCGACGACAGTGCCAAAGATATTGTCAAAATGCTACTGGCAGAATGCGACCAGTACGGTGCAAGAGTGCAGCTAAGAACTGAGGTTCTTGCTGTTGAGCATAATGGTCAGTACCTGCTTAAAACCAGTGCCGGTCACTACCAGGCTGAGCAGTTAGTGGTCGCCTGTGGCGGTTTATCCATGCCAAAACTGGGTGCAACACCACTTGGTTATCAGATCGCCGAGCAATTTGGGCATTCCATCATACCAGTCCGTGCCGGATTGGTTCCTTTCACCTTACAGGATGACCAAAAGCAACGTTTCGGCGAAGTCTCGGGCATCTCGGTGCCGGTTACTGCCGCCGCAAACGACGGCTATTTTCGCGAAGCACTCTTGTTTACTCACCGCGGTGTCAGTGGCCCCGCCGTTTTGCAAATCTCCTCCTACTGGCAACCGGGCGACGCCGTAACGGTCAACTTGCTGCCTGATATGGATGCGTTTGAATGGCTTAAAAATCAGCAAAGTGAGCAGCCCAAAGTCCAGTTGAGCACACTATTACAAAGCGTTTTTCCTAAGCGCTTAGTCAACGCACTGGGCGGCGAATTTGACTGGCCACTGAATCAGCGCTTGGCCGACATCAGCCATGCTCGCTTCGAAACCATCGCTGACAATCTCAATAGTTGGTCATTAAAACCCAATGGTACTGAGGGCTATCGCACGGCTGAAGTAACCCTTGGTGGTGTCAACGTTGATGAGATCAGTTCAAAAACCATGGAAAGTAAGTGCCAGCCGGGGCTCTACTTTATCGGCGAAGTCGTCGACGTCACAGGCTGGCTGGGCGGGTATAATTTTCAATGGGCTTGGGCGAGTGCCTATGCTGCCGCTGAGGCTTTGTAAGGATTAACTGTGCCAGCCGTCCGGGCACTTCCAAGTATTGAGCCATTGCGGTAACTCAGCGGCTGGCATGGGTCGAGCGATACCGTAACCCTGGCCAACATAACAGCCCAGTTCAATCAGAACCCGTCCCTGTTCCGGGGTTTCAACACCTTCCGCAATCACATCGAATCCGAAGGCTCTGGCGAGCCCGATAATGCCTTTAACGATGGCCATGTCAGCATCATCTCGCTGCATGTCACGGACAAAGCTTTGGTCAATCTTTAGCACCTGAGCAGGCAGTCGTTTTAGATAATCCAGCGCAGCGTAGCCGGTGCCAAAGTCATCCAGCGACACGCTCACTCCCAGTGCTTTACAACGCTCAATCACTTTTGCCGCTTCATCAATCTTACCAATGGCGGCACTTTCGAGGATTTCAATTTCAAACGCACTGGCTGCAACTTTCGGGTAACGGTTTAGCTGGCGTTGAAGCGACTCGACGAAGCCCTCTGCAAGCAATTGCTGAGCACTGACGTTAACACTAACCGGTAGCTCAATACCCTGCTGCTGCCAGGCTTCAATCTGACTCAATGCCTGATTAATCACATAATCACCCACTTCAATCGAGAACGGATGATTTTCGATGTGCGGAAGGAAGTCACCCGGTGGCACCAGACTGCCATCTGCCCGCTGCCAGCGCAGTAACGCTTCGGCACCGACGATCCGGCACGTTCTCATGTCCACCTTCGGCTGATAGTAAAGCACCAACTGCTGTCGATGCATCGCACCTTTTAGATCTTTAATGAGTTGGGTCAGTTGGGTCTGCTCCCGCTCTCGCTCAGCGTCAAACCAATTGACCTGATCCCGGCCTTTGCGCTTGGATAAATGCAACGCTTGCGTAGCATGACGAATCAACGTATCCGCATCGTGGTTATCTTCTGGGTATTGGGTAGCGCCCAGACTGACGGTAATAACAACATCACGGTCATCAATGGACATTGGTTGTGATGCGCGCCGACGAATACGGTCCAGTAGATCCGCGATGTTACGCTGGTTTTTTTCGCCCTCAATGATGAAGATAAACTCATCGCCGCTGACGCGCCCCAACGTATCACCATCACGTAGCATAGCCCGCAATCGCTTGGCCATACATTCAATGGTTTTATCGCCAATTACATGGCCAAAGCGCGAATTAATGCGTTTAAAGTTATCGATATCCAGTGATGCGACAACAACTTTTTCGGTTCCCCGGGATGCCAGGCTCAGGGCATGTTCAAGACGGTCGCGCACCAACATCACATTGGGCAACCCGGTCAGTGCATCATGATAGGCCTGATGCTCCAATTCCCGCTGATGCGCGACCGCCCGTTCGGTGATATCTGATGACATCGAAATAAAATTCTGAATTTGCCCATGGTTATCGCGAATGGCGCTGATAGACGACAGTTCGGCATACAATTCACCGTCCTTGCGTCGGTTCCACAGTTCCCCTTGCCAGACACCGTGCCGGATAATGCTGTTCCACATGGCTTTATAAAACGCTTTGTCCTGTCGGCCGGACTGCAGAAAACGCGGGTTTCTGCCAAGCACTTCCTCTTTGCTGTAGCCCGTCATGCGGGTAAATGCCGGGTTAACGTCAACGATATTACCCTCGGCGTCACTGACGGTTATGCGGTCGTGGCTGTGCATAAATACTTTATCCAGCAGTAACATCCGCCGTTTCACAAAACGCACGATAAGCCATGCAAAAAATAGGCTACTGAACAACGCCAACGGCGATATGATCAGGTACCGCCACAATTCATTGTGTGCACTCGCGTAAGCATCACCAGCCTGCTGCTGAATCGAGGCAATGATACGGTTTTCCACTTGCTGCACTTGTTCAATCAGCTTTGTCTGCTGCACAAACCAATTGTCTAATTCCGTCTCGCTTAACAGCCTTGCCGGTTGGTCACTCTCAACCAGCTCTGCTCTTAAATCAGTCGATGTGGCGACGAGGTTTATCTTATCGGCGTATTGTGTCTGGTTTTGTAAACCAACCAACAAGCTGTGTTGTCGGCCCGTCAAATAAATCAAGTCTCGTAGTTGGTGATGTTCAATGCTTCCGTCACTCAACGCGGTGCCGATAAGCACTCGTTCCTGACCCAACAGCTCCCGCAGACGGTTGAGGATAAAATACGCATTAAGCTGGCGAGCAAAGCTCGATACATTGGTATCACGGGATAAGCGACTGATTTGCGCATTAAACTGGTCAACCGGGGCGGAAAAGTAGCCAACAATCTGTCCGGCAGTGACTGAGCGGTTATCCACCCGCTCGCGGATGTCATCCAGTCGCGCTAAACTCCGCAGAATTTCGACCAGATTCTTATAAATAGCGCTCTGTTGATCATCCACCGGCGTTTCAGCTAGAGCCTGCTGTAACTGCTGCAGTTGCTGAGAGCTTGCTTGCCGGCTGGTCGACAAGCGTTGCTGAAATTTGGGATCGCCGCTTTTGAGTGACAACACGCTGTAACCGCGCTCCTGCTGCAGGTTACCGACCAACTGACCTGCTTCGGTCACCAGTTTCAGGTCTGTGGTTAAACGACTTAACTGCGCCACCGATTGGCGTAGCTCTAAAATATTGAAAACAGAAATCCAGACAATAACGATAACGGGGAATAACAGCGCGACGCCAAAACGCGCATACAGCGGTAGCCGGTCGAAGAAGTTTACGCTTGATTTGATAGCTTGCTTGATAAACTGCAACGTATTAAACCCGCCCCTCTATTGTAATGAACGGCTCACACCGTACCGACGAAAAGATCCTGAATTATAGCATAAAAATTCTGTAAATCTTACGTAAACTGATCGATATCAGACTAAGATAAAGTAATAACTGTTATGCACCGCCCGAACTCTCAGGGTTTGATTTCGCCGTTAAGGAAAAAACAACTATGCCGTTATCGAAGACAGCATCGCTGGCAACGCTATTGTCAGCGTTCGCATCCTTGCCTCTGCATGCGCAGGACATCAGCAGCCAGCAAAAGTGCCTGATCGATCGCTTACAAAGCGCCAGTGATGAAGTCACCGTTGCTGAAATAAAGGCCTGGTGCAGTGAATCACTGAAGCAACAGCAGCCGGCAGAGGACGTGGTCGAGGTTGACGCCGTTGCAGAACAACCTGGCGCATTAACGCAGCGCATTCGCAGTGAACAGGTCACCGAGTTCGATCCTTACGTACTAACGCCACATCGACGTAACTATATCTTACCGGTGCTGACCACCAATAACATTAACCGTCTTCAATACGCAGAAGTTGATGGCTATGAGAGCAACCTGGAAGAGTACGAGGCGAAATTCCAACTCAGTTTTAAAGTCCCTTTCAACAAGGAAAGTCTCTTGTTCGAAAAGGATAAACTGTTTTTTGGCTTCACCGTGCAGTCTTGGTGGCAGGTTTATTCCGACAATATTTCCAAGCCCTTCCGGGAAACCAATTACATGCCGGAAATTTTTTATGCGACACCAACTGGCTGGCACCCTTTTGGCACCAATACCGCCGTTGTGTTAGGAGCAGAGCATCTGTCTAACGGCCGGAGCCAGCCGCTGTCACGGAGCTGGAACCGAATTTATGCGCAGTTTGTTGTCGAAAAGGGTGACTGGGTATTTTCGTTAAAGCCGTGGATTAGAGTGCAAGAAGATCCCAAAGAAGACCCTCTGGATTCTAAGGGCGATGACAACCCCAACATTGAAGATTACGTCGGTAACTACGAGTTTGCCAGTGCCTATAATGACGGTGACTTTGAGTACATTTTACGACTGCGGCACGCTATTGACACCGGCCGTGGCTCTGCTGAGCTTAGCTGGACCTTCCCGTTATGGGGTAAGTTTACCGGCTACACCAGTGTCTTCACTGGCTACGGCGAGAGCTTAATTGACTACAACCACAAGCAAACTCGTTTCGGACTCGGCATTGCGCTGAATAATGTGCTGTAATTCAACCTCCTGAATTACGAATGTCTGCCAGTATGCGCTCAAAAAAGTCCGCGCCTTTACGCCGTGCAAACTCGATGTTCCGCAGCGGAATTTGTTCAGGGTCGGGGGTTTGTTTAAGCACTTCCTCCATTGAGGCTTCACGGAGTAAATGCAGCGTAGGATAGGGCGCACGGTTGGTGTAATTAGCCGGATCGTCCTGTTGCTCACCCTCAAAACAATAATCGGGATGGAAGTGTGCTAATTGGTACACGCCATCATAACCGCTCATTGACATGAGTTGTTCGGCAACGGTGATTACGTCGAGAAAGTCAGCAAACGACGATAGCCCGGGTATGATCAGTAGGGTTGTTTCAACGGCCGGCTGTTCATCAAGAATACGGCACTCGCTAACCACCCGCTCCAGATGCGCCTCAACGTCGTTGCCATTGTCCACCACATAACGAATAGAACGACGCTCCAGTTCGCGTCGCGCGAAAGGGCAAATGGTGTATTTTACGATCAGCCGTTGCACCCACGCTTGGGTTTGGCTGATAATCAGTTCATCGCTCGACACAAAAGCTCCTAAATAATGAAAGCGCTCGAACTTAAAGTACCACCGGTGGTACTCGTCATTCTTATCGCCGGTATCATGTTGCTACTATCGCCCTTGTTCCCACAGGTCCATTTTCAGCCGTTACCCAACTGGATCATCGCCATCATAGCGGCCCTCGGGGTCATCATCCCATTGATCGGGGTAATCAGTTTCAAACGCGCTGCCACCACACCGGATCCTCGGGATCCAACAAAAACCAATAGTCTGGTCACTACCGGTATCTACCGCTATACCCGCAACCCCATGTATCTTGGGTTTGCCCTACTGTTACTGGCGTGGGGTCTGTACCTGGCCAACATGGCAACATTGTTTGGCTTGCCCGCCTATATGTTTTACATGAACCAGTTTCAGATTAAGCCAGAGGAGCGCGCCCTCGCTGAAAAGTTTGGCCGCGACTACACCCAGTATCGCCAAAAGACAAAGCGCTGGTTGTGATATCAGCGCTCGTTTAATAACGATGTCAGCTGGTCTAAGTGAGTAATGGTATGGTGTGGCCGAATATCCTCGGGTAACTGGCTGTTGTCACGGTTAAACCAACAAGTATGCCAGCCCGCATTGAGGCCGCCCAAAATGTCTGAATGCGGGTTATCGCCAACCATTAAAATACGCTCAGGCGCTGGCTGCTCGCTCATATGGTTTTTGTGGGTATAGTGAAAGATTTCAGGATCCGGCTTAGCGACTCCGAGCTGCTCGGAAACCACCAGGAAATCAAAATACTTAGCGGTCTTCGTCTTTTCTAACCGCTCCTGCTGAAGCTCAACAAAACCATTTGTGATTATCCCCATTTTCGCTTTGCCGTGCAGTGACTCAAGCAGCCGCTCAGTGCCTTCAATGGTTTCACAAATAGTCGCCATACAGCTCATAAACTCTGTGTTAATGGCTTCTGACGGTTTGCCAAGCTTTTGTTCCCACGGCACAAAGCGCCGTTGCTTGATGTCTTTTGCGGTTAATTCTCCGCGTTGAAATCCTTGCCAAAGAGGCTGGTTTACCTGCTTAAATTCGGTAAAGGTCGCATCGTCAAACGGCAGTTCATAGCGGCCGAATAACGCTTCAAGCCCCTGCCGTGCATCGAACGTAAAGAGGGTTTCATCAGCATCAAAAACAACCCAATCGTAAGGCATTACCACTCCTCAGATTATTCGCAGCCGATATCCTCATGCCAAAGCTGAGGCGACTGCTGTATAAATTTTTCCATCAACGCAATACAGGGTTCTGCCTGCAACACGTTAACTTCAACGCCACGGGATTTTAACAGTTCCTCTTCACCCATAAAGGTTTTGTTTTCACCGATGACAACCTTAGGTATGCCATACAACAAAATCGCCCCTGTGCACATAGCGCAGGGCGAAAGCGTCGTATACAGCACGCTGTTTTTATAAACAGCGGCTGGCTGACGCCCGGCATTTTCCAGCGCATCCATCTCGCCGTGTAATGTTGCACTGCCTTTCTGCACTCGCTGGTTATGACCACGACCAATGATTTCACCGTCATGCACAATCACCGAACCAATCGGTATTCCGCCGGTTTCCATGCCCTTTTTGGCCTCTGCCAGCGCAGCTTCCATAAACTTATCCATGCTGTTCTCCTCGTGGTTTGCGGTTAACTGGCCACAATAGCAACCTCAGTAACAGTTCGCCGACACAAGCCAGTAGAAAACCAATGATTAATGCCGTAATTATGGCATCCGGTGTTAAGCGAATCGCGTAATCATAGCTTTGCCTGACTTCCTGCCGAATCGATCCAACCGGACTTAAAAAGGTCTGTTGATAGGCCGCCAAACTGCCACTTTGAAAGTTCTGATGAGCAATTTGCAGTTGCTGATAACGCTGATAAATATTGTCGATGCTGTCACCACCGTCTTTAAATACGTGGTCGTCCGATGCCTTGTAATACACAATCAGCTTTTCCAGGTCACCGTCAAAGTATTTATCCGCTTCCTGCTGAAACTGTGCCAGATTCTGTTGTATCTCAAGATAATGAGATTGCAACGCTTTGCCATACTGATCGACAAAATGAGGGACCTGCACACCGGCCAGGACGCCTAACACGAACAGTATTAAGCGGCCATAAGAATAGATAATTCGCATGATGGGTTACCTCAGCTGTGCAATACGCCGTTTTAGTTCAGGCACAACTTCAGCCTCGAACCAGGGATTCTTTCGCAACCACAGATTATTACGCGGGCTGGGGTGTGGCAATGGCAATACGCCCTGCTGTAAGGTGTTTTGCCAGTTTTTTACACGCTCAGTCAGTGTTTGTCGGCCCTGCGCTGCTAGATGCCATTGTTGCGCATATTGGCCAATGGCCAGTATCAATTGAATATTAGGAAGCTCTGTCAGAATAGTGGCCCGCCAAGTGTCGGCGCATTCTTTTCGCGGTGGTAGGTCACCCGACTTACCGGTACCCGGATAACAAAACCCCATGGGGACGATGGCCAACTGGCGGGGATCATAAAAACTGTCCTTATCGATACCCATCCAGTCCCTCAACCGATCCCCGCTCGGGTCGTCAAAAGGTTTTCCGGACGCGTGTACTCGGCGTCCGGGCGCTTGCCCTGCAACCAAAATGCGCGCGTCTGGATGAAACTGCACAACCGGCCGCGCACCCAATGGCAAATGCTTTTCGCAGAGCTGGCAAGCACGTATGTCCGTTAACAGTTGGTGCCAGCTGATGGTGCTCTCCGTACGATTACTTTTCGATAAAAGCCTGTTCAATCACGTAGTCACCCTGCTTCCGGGAAGTCGCTTTGGTGAATCCACGCCGATCTAATATGGCCATGATATCTTCAAGCATAGCGTTGTTTCCGCAAAGCATAAAGCGATCAGACTCCGGGTTGATGGCTGGCAGACCGAGCTGTTGCGTCAGGGTATCGGTTTCCAGTAGTTGTGTAATACGTTGTTGATGCGCCTCATCGCGGAACGGCTCGCGTGTTACGGTAGGGTAGTAAAGCAGTTTCTCTTTAACCCAGT
Organism: Idiomarina aquatica; assembly: GCF_003987185.1. Lineage (GTDB taxonomy): Bacteria > Pseudomonadota > Gammaproteobacteria > Enterobacterales > Alteromonadaceae > Idiomarina > Idiomarina aquatica. Next base: position 241,484 of record NZ_PIPS01000004.1, read on the forward strand.
CACCAAAAAATTCGTTGTTCGGTAACTCCTCACATATTTCTTTTTGGTAGGCCAGTTCCGACACGTAACGGACACCATGAACCAGCACGATCTTATCAAATCGCTCATACATGTCCGGATCTTTTATCACGCTCATAAAAGGCGCCAGCCCCGTGCCGGTAGCCAGTAAATAGAGGTTTTTTCCAGGCAACAAATGACCGGGCACCAGCGTCCCTGTCGGCCGGGTCGACAGCACCACCTCATCACCCACCTGAATGTGTTGCAGGCGTGACGTTAACGCACCATCCGGCACTTTAATGCTAAAAAATTCCAGTTCATCCTCGTAATTGGCGCTGGCAATACTATAGGCACGCAATAACGGTTTGTCCTCAAGTTGCAGCCCCATCATCACGAATTGCCCATTCTCGAAGGTAAACGTCGGTTTTCGGGTAGTTTTAAAACTGAACAAGGTGTCATTCCAGTGACGTACTTGAGTGACGGTTTCGGAAATAATACTTCTCATAGCACCTTCTCTTAACGGTTACTTAAAAATCCATCCACAAACTCTAAATTGTAAATGCGAATTGTTTTCATATAGAGTAACACTAAGTTGTTTTGTTCCCAAATTAAACATGCGCGCGAAGACAATAAAAGACTGGCACTGGATAAGCTCGGCGGTCTGCCTCATCGGCATCCTGCTGTTTTCAATTACTGGTATTACGCTCAACCACGCGGGCTGGATCGAATCCAGCCCAACGGTGGAAAGCTTTGACAGCGTGCTGCCGCCGGCTGAGTTAGCACAGCTTTCCAACGCATCAGGCGATGATAACCTACCGCCGGCATTTCATCGTTGGTTTGAATCAATCACGGGCGCCGCCATCAGTAACAATGCACAAATCGAGTGGAACGATTACGAACTCTACGTTGGCATGCCGAAGCCAGGTGGTGATGCTTGGTTTAGCGTTGATCTCGACAACGGGGCTGTCTACGGCGAACGTACCGACCGCGGCTGGATTGCTTATTTTAATGATCTCCACAAAGCCCGTAACACCGGCGCTATCTGGAGCCTGTTTATCGATCTCTTTGCACTTGCGAGCATTATTTTTACGGTTACGGGGTTATTACTATTGAGTAAATACAGCAAGGGCCGAAAATCCACCTGGCCACTGGTCCTGGCCGGCTTCTTGATTCCGTTATTTGCCATCATCGGTTCGGCTCACGCCAAAGCAGTTAAGCAAGCGGAGCTGACCGTTGAAATACCGCGACTAGAGGTTGCCGAATATCACCCTCCCTACCTCGCCGTTTGGCTGGCCGATAAGCGACACCAGCGGGTCGTTGATGTTGCGGTTTGGTACGATCTCAAACTGGCTGACCAAGAAGGCGAGAAATGGCTGAAAGATTTGCGCCAATGGTGGCGCCGCAGTGGCCGTATGGCTGATATGCCGATTGACGGTGTTTCCGGAGCTACTCGTCGCCCCGGCATCCAGCGCATTGATCTGTCAGCGCTTACACGCTCATTTAAACAACTCGGCGACGGTACTTACTACCTCTACATCGAAGCCGCCAGGGAAGTTGGCGGGAGAGAACTGATTCGCATCCCGCTCCAGCTTCCGCTTACCGAACCCCTTAAGTTTTCTGATTCCGGCGAGCATGAGCTTGGCCGTATTACCCTGACTTTGGAGCCTTGAACATGAAACTATCATCTGTGCTAACCACCAGCCTGGCGGTATTGACTTTATTCGCCAGCACCAGCAGCACGGCTCATCGTGTTTGGATTAAACCCAGCGCCACCGTGGTATCCGGTGACTCAGAATGGGTCACCTTTGATGCCGCCATTGCCAACGGCATTTTTTACCCAGATCATTACCCGCTTGGCCTCGACCGCGTAAACGCTATGGGTCCTGATGGTAATGAACTGAGTTTACAGAACGACCATAAAGGTAAGTACCGCTCGGTGTTCGATCTGGAACTCCAGCAGCAAGGCACCTACACCGTATACTCCGCCAGCTCGGGGCTGACCGCACGCTGGGTCGACGAGCAGGGTGAGAAAAAATTCTGGCCACCTCGTGGCGTGCAAAAAACCGACCAGGACTTCGATAAGGAAGTGCCAAAAAATGCCAGAGAGCTACAAGTCAGTGAACGCTCACGTCGTGTTGAGACTTTTGTGACGGTAGGGGCACCGACTTACGATACCCTGGGCGCGACCGGCAAAGGACTGGAGCTGGAACCGGTAACCCACCCTAACGACTTATACACCGGCGAGAACATCACCTTTAGATTCACCATTGACGGTGAAGCGGCAGCAAACGCAACGCTGGTTTTGGTCAAAGACGGCGAACGCTATCGTGACCAAACCAACGCGCTTCAACTGACCACCGATAAAAAAGGTGAAGTTAGCTTCAGTGTGAGCGAAGCCGGCATGTATTGGCTTGAAGCCGAGTACCAGGACAATAACGGCGAAGCACCGGCAACGCAGCGCCAGGGTTCTTACGTCGCCGTACTCGAAATTTTACCGTTGTAATCGGCGCCTGGTTTAAGGGGTTAACCTAACGACCCCTACCGTATCAACATCCGTGCCAAACCAGATGGCGTCGCTGGCTTCATCGTAATACATATGGCGAATGGTGCCACCGCCACTGGGGATAGGCATGGGCTCGGAGAACGTTTTGCTGTCGGTATCAAAACCCACCAACCGGTTTGGTTGCATACCCGTTTCCACAAACCACACGTCATCACGTTTGTCGATTGCCATCCCGTAAGGTCGTGAATTGATTTCTCCGGGCGCTCGCCAGTCGTTATTTTCGCCGGTTTGTGGATCGTACGACCCAACGTAGCCCTGATTATAATCAACGTACCAAATCACACCATCACTGCTCATACCCAGGCGACGAGGACGGTTGTCTTCACGATCAAGTTCGATTTCTTTAAGCTGACCTTTGTCGATGGTTGCCAACTTGTTGGTACCGAATAATGTTGCCCAGGGTTTGTCATTCTCGACAATGAGGCCATAGGGACGGGCACTGTCGGTGGGCACATCCCACAGCATAATTTGCTCACTTTCTGTGTCGAGAAAGCCGAGCTGATTACCGTTTTGTACCGTAAAATAAATATCACCATCGCTGGTGAAGTCCATGGTGTGACTGTCTTTGGTACCGGCTCCCGGCAACTCGAAACGTTTTACCTCACCGTTTTCCGGATTCACCAGGCCGATGTGCTCATCAAGGTTGCCGGCATACCAAGCTCCGCGATCGTCAACGATAACCGTATGTGGGTGTGCTCCCTCGGGGATTTCATAGCGTTTAAACTCACCGGACTCTGGATTCAATGTCGCTACATAATTGCCTGACTGACCGACAAACCAGACCGTCCCCTCGTGCAGCCAAGGATCCCGCGGACGGGAATCCTCCCACGGCACTTTCCATTCTTGTATCTCGGCCGTTGCCAAACCACGGTGATCGTCCGCTAGCGCTGGCACACTCATTAACAGCGCCAGACTCGCCGTCGATAATGCAGAACAGGTAAGCTGTTTCATTCGTTCGCTCCTCTTGTGAACGTTTCTATTAGGTATAGTTAAACTCTGGTGCTAGTACAACGTAAAACAACTGTGTAATCTGACGATTAAACATCATTAGGAACAAAACCAGATGCTGGATCAGTGGCTCATCGGCGGTATTTTGATCGCTATGTTAATTTTATTGGTGCTGGATAAGTGGCGTTACGATCTGGTCGCTATGATGGCGCTATTAACGGCTGCTGTGCTCGGTCTGGTTCCCACCAGTGAGGTATTCAGTGGCTTTGGTAACGCGGCCGTTATTACCGTGGCCGCCGTCTTAATCATCAGTCAGGCGTTGTGGCGCTCCGGCGTCGTCGACGCGCTTGCCGGCTGGATGAAAAACATCGGTTCAAATGGGTTTCTGCAACTGGTGGCATTAACCTCTGTCACAACGGTCTGCTCGGCCTTCATCAGCAACACCGGTACCATGGCCATCATGATCCCGGTTGCCCTGCAACTTGCCCAAAACAGTGGTAACAATCCGTCTAAATTGCTGATGCCGATGGCTTTTGGCTCGCTGCTCGGCGGTGCTATTACCATGGTTGGTACACCGCCCAACATTATTATTTCGGACATCCGCCGCGACACCGTTGGTGATGCCTTCGGTATTTTTGATTTTACCCCGGTAGGGCTCGGCATTGCAGTAGCCGGCTTGCTGTTCATGTGGCTGCTCAGTCAATGGCTGGTGCCGGCGAAATCCGGACGCAGTAAGTCGCAATCCTTATACGATGTCAGTAGTTATTTGACCGAGCTTTACGTACCCGAAAAATCGAGTTTTATCGGCGAAACGTTATTCGAGCTGGAAAACCGCAGCGAAGACGATTTCGTGATTGTAGCACTGCAACGCGGCGAACAACGCTGGTCAGCCCCCGCCCGTTATTTACGGCTTAAAGCCGACGACGTACTGATTGTAGAAGCAAACGCTGAAACCATTCAGCAAGTCATTGATGGCACCGGCCTTGAGCTTAACGCCGACGAGGAAATCGATGACCGCTTTTTAAAATCCGATGACATCACGGTGCTCGAAGGGATTGTCGGCCACGATTCACGCCTTATTGGCCGCTCTGCCGGCGACATCCGCCTGCGGAGCCGGTACGGCATTAACGTACTGGGTGTCGCCCGGCAGGGACAAAAGCTCGGCACGGTATTAGCCAACATCCGCTTTAAACCCGGTGATGTCCTGTTGCTGCAGGGCGATGCAGAAACATTGAACGACGTATTCCAACGATTTGGCTGCTTTCCGCTGGCACAACGGAGCCTGCGTATCGGCTCTAGCAAAAAACTACTGCTGCCGCTGGGTATTTTTGTCAGCACCATCGTAGCTGCAGCCCTGGGGTTATTATCCGTTCCGGTTGCCTTTTCGCTTGCCGCCGGGTTAATGGTACTGACCAATATCCTGCCCTTGCGCGAGCTTTATGACAGCATCGATTGGCCCATCATCGTGTTGTTGGGCGCAACCATACCTCTGGGGAGCGCTTTAGAGCGCAGTGGTGCCGCGGACACCATCGCCAATGCGGTATTGGTTCTCAGTGATGGTTCGCCTGAATTTATTGCCGTCGGCTTACTGCTGTTAGTCACTCTGATCCTCTCAAATATCGTCAATAATGCCGCTGCCGCGGTGCTGATGGCACCGATTGGGATCAGTATGGCCAACAGCTTTGGTGCTAGCATCGACCCCTTCCTGATGGCCGTTGCAATAGGCGCGGCAGTGCCGTTTTTAACACCGATAGGGCATCAGTCTAATATTCTCGTCATGGGGCCGGGCGGTTACAGTTTCAGCGACTACTGGAAACTCGGTCTGCCGTTGTCACTGTTAGTGTGCGCGGTTGCACTGGTGTTAATCATGTGGGTATGGCCTCTTTACTGATCCGGCTGTTTATAAGGCGTATAACCGTGTAATGTGTGTAAATGCTCACGCAAAGCACGGCGCTCTTGCAGACAGTAATCGGCAATCGCGTCGTTTAACGGCGATTCCGCGAAGCGATAAAAGCCCTCACGCAGCACCGGTTCGAAGCCTCGATGCAATTTATGCTCCCCCTGTGCGCCGGCATCAAAGTAGCGCAGACCCTGTTTGATGCAATAATCGATGCCCTGATAATAACAGGCTTCAAAATGCAGAAACTCCAGTTCCTGTCGGCAGCCCCAGTAACGGCCGTAAAGGGTATCAGAACCTTTAAAACACAATGACGCGGCGACCAGAATGCCATCTTGATACGCCGCAAACACAACGATGTATGGTGTCAATTGCTCGCCCCAAAGCCGCAATGTAGTGGGCGTCAGGTAACCTCCGTGACCCGACCGTTTTAGGTAGGTGCGTTGGTAAAACACACTCAACTGTTGCCAAAATTCCGCATCCAGTTCCTCACCGTGCAATGTACGCAGTTCTATATTCTGCTCAGTGACCTGGCGGCGCTCTTTACGGATCGATTTCCGTTTGCGCGACACCAGCGTTGCCAGAAAGTCATCGAAACAGCGGTAACTTCGATTCTGCCACAAAAACTGAATATCAAACCGTTGCCACCAGCCCTGTGCTTCCAGCACGGCACTGAAATCCGACTCAACGTATAAACATTGTATGTTGCTGACATCGTGCGCTTTGGCTAACGCCGCTTCGATACGCATCAGCACCTCGCCAGTATTGATGCCCTTGGCAACTGCCAATCGCGGCCCCTGACACGGCGTAAACGGAATCGCATTGATGAGCTTGGGATAGTAGCGTAAGCCGTAACGCTCAAACGCTTCAGCAAACGCCCAGTCAAACAGATACTCACCGTAAGAATGGGTCTTTTTAAACCAGGGCATTATTGCGATCAGCCGATTCGAGTCATCATAGACCACGGCGTATTGCGGCAACCAGCCTCGCTGTTGACCAATACTTCCGCCCTGTTCCAGCGCCAGAAAAAATCCATAGCGCATAAACGGATAACAACGACCGACCAAATTATCCCAGTCGCTCTGAGCAATTGCAGTAACACTGGATAGCAGAGTAACGCGCATCGCAAGGCGGCCTCAGTTGGCGGTAAATATTCTGACCCAGATATCGGCCGTCAGCGACAACTTATCAAGTTGACCGGCGCGTTCACGACCTTCTTTACTACTACGGTAGAGGTGCGGGGTCATGATCAACAAATCCTGGATACTGTCGTTATCCGTCAATTCTACGGTGAATGTCAGCCGTTGCTCCGAGCTAAGTGCCCACTCAGCAGAACTAACGGGCAAATCGTCTGCCTTAGTCTTAACTTCTGGATAAATGATCCGCTTTAACTCGATGAGATGGTGCGGTGCAGGATCCACCATCAATAGACGCCCCCCGGGCTTCAACACCCGCTTAAACTCCGCACTGACCGGAAACCCAAATACGCACAACAGGGTATCGACGCTATGATCAGCCAATGGAATCGAATTATTTGACGCCACCAGCCAGCTAATACGCTTGTCCTGCTTTGCCGCTGCCTGCACGGCCCACTTGGAAATATCCAGTGCCGCAACCGTTACATCCGTCGACACCTGCTCAGCACCATCAATAATATGGCGTAAGTAATACCCTTCGCCACAGCCAGCATCCAGCAAGCTCTGCTCGCCAGTTTCTAGCACGGCATCTGCTATCACCTGCGCCAGCGGTTGATAAGTCCCCCGCGCCAGAAAACGCTGGCGCGCCTGCACCATCGCTTTGCTGTCTCCGGGGTCTTTCGACCGTTTGTTCTGTACCGGCAGTAAATTAACGTAGCCCTGCTTTGCCACATCGAAACTGTGACCGTCGGGACAGCGCCAACTGCGTTCATGTAAGCTCAGCGCGGTACCGTCGAGCGGACAGATAAGGGTTGTCAGAGCTTGCGTCACGTTGTGCTCCTGGTATCAATGTATCATACCATTCTAAAGAGTTTTATGATGAATTTCAGACACAAAAAAAGCAGCCCGTGGGCTGCTCTTCATAATTTTTGCTTACTTAAAAGCTAGTCCAGACGCATTACAGCGCTTGGATGTTCTCAGCTTGAGGACCTTTAGGACCCTGGGTTACTGAGAAAGAAACGCGTTGGCCTTCGGTCAGCGTTTTAAAACCATCGCTAACGATAGCGCTAAAGTGAGCAAATACGTCTGCGCCACCTTGCTGCTCGATGAAACCAAAACCTTTTGCTTCGTTAAACCACTTAACAACACCGTTTACTGAATTAGACATAATCATATCCTGAAAATTTTAAAATATATAAGTACCGGACCGAGACAATCTCGACGCCGATGATCGTGCGGGGTAAAAAATGTGAAACTTAAAACTACAGGACGAGACGATTACTTCTAATAATGCAACGTAGAGGAGTGTTTAACTAACTGTTTCTTATCCAACGCCGCCCACTTTACGCGCTTTAAATATAAAGTCAAATAATATTATCAATTAATTTTATAAAAGTGGTTTATGCTGGCTTGAACACCTGTGCCAGCATGCAGCGAATGGAGCCACCGCCTAATTCTATGGTGGGGACTGGCATTGGCACCAACTTAACCCACTGCGCTAAATGGATTTTTTGTTCATTGGTCAGCGCTTCGACAGCCGTGGTTGATAATGCTAACAACTTGCCGTTTTTGGCATCTAATTCCAACGTATTACCAGCAAACTGCGCGATCTGTGTTTCACTCAGCTCAATCAACGCTTTACCGCTGTGCTGAATCGCAGTAATAACGCGTTGCCGTGCTTTTTCCTCAATCATATCAAGTGCTACCATGACAAATTCGGTACCCACCGCCATGATAACATTGGTGTGGTAAACCGGCGTGCCGGCGCTGTTACTTGCATCAAAAACCACGGGCTGGTAACCCAGACGTTCGCACAGCGAATTCAACGCTGCTTCGTGCATTCGTTTAGAACGCGCCGCATAAGCCAATTTAGCCTGATGGTCGAAGACAATCGCCCCCGTTCCCTCTAAAAACTGTTCTTTTTGCTCTAAACCGGAGAGATCTAGCGTAGTTGAGTACTTATAGCGGCTTTGCAGAAACTCAATGATGTCGGCGCGGCGCTCTTTACGGCGGTTATTACTAAACATCGGATACAGCACCAATTCACCAGACGCATGAGTACTAAACCAATTATTAGGGAATACCGAATCCGGTGTGTAAGTAGTTTCATCCTCAAACAGATGAACCGTGATGCCTTGCTCCCGCAGCGTATTGGCCACATCAGTCACTTCGTCATAGGCTTTTTGCGCCACATCATTTGCCTGCGACACCGACTGAAAGGTGTTATCAGCTAATGTTTCCGGGTTCGACCTAAAGTGGTGCGGACGCACCATAACAACGGTATCGGACGACTGCTTCATAAGATTTTCGGGCTAATAAATTTGCGCGCAGTTATAGCAATTTGATGACTCGCCCGCAACGGGCAAAGTTCAGTGAACGAACCAAGATCGGCTTACCGCTAACTTTTCTCGGCTGCTACATAAGCTTTGTGCAGTTGATACATTCGGGGCAGTAAGTTATCGACTGGGCCCTCGACTTCAACTTCCGGTGCGATATCCTTAATCGGAAGCTGACTCACACGAGACTCTCCTAAACCAAATTCCTTATGCCACTGGGTCAGCTGTTCAGTCGAATGAATATAAATTACTTTACCTAGCTCAGCCCAACCATGGGCAGCAGAGCACATAGGGCAGTGCTCACCAGAAGTATACATGATGGTATTTCGGCGCTGCTCTCGTGTCAGATTTTTAGCCGCCCAACGCGCCAGCTCAATCTCGGGATGGTAGGTTCTATCCACACTATTCACACGATTCCGGTCTTCTTTTAACACGTTACCGTTTTCATCGACCAACACCGAACCAAACGGCGCATCACCTGCTTTAAGTGCCTCTTCCGCCAGCGCAACGCAACGTAGAAGATGTGGATTAATCATCGCTTTACCTCCTGCTTATCCCAATAACTGCTTACTCAGCATCCCCACAATAAAGCCTAAAACGGCTCCTAGCGAAGGTGTCCAATGACGCCGCATCCGCGCTTGTGGTGCTATATCCTGAAATACCAAATAGAGAATACCGCCCGCAGCAAAACTCATGATGGTTGCGGTAACCTCCGGCGCGTCGCGTAACCAAATATAGCCAAGCAAAGCAGCCAACGGACCAAATAATGACACACCGAATAAACCAACCAACGCTGTTTTTGCTTTTAACTGAGCAAAGCGTAACTCGCGATAGGCGTTGAAGCCCTCCGGCAAGTTCTGAGCTGCAATAAACACCGCCAGCAAAATGGCAGTATTGGGACTTGCAGCGAATAGTGCTCCCAACGATATCGCCTCGGGTAAAAAGTCCAGCAACATTGCCATAAATTGGGCGACATGCCCTCCATGTTTAGCAAGATACGCATCAACAATCGCAAAACTCACCCCGCCTAATGCGAACATCAATGCGAGCTGCCACTCGTTTAGCTCTTTCATGCCCTCCGGCACCAACGCAAACGCCACAGCGGCCATCAAAATACCGCCACCAAAGGCAGTAATACCATGTACGAGTTCGCGCTTACCGGTAGTATTCGCAGAACCTTCAATATGAGCAATTACACCGCCAAGTAACGCCATCAAACCAGCGCCCCAAGCCAAAAGCAGCATCCAATAAATGGTCATTGCCGTTATGCTCCAGTACCAAATAATTGGTTGAATTGCTTACGAGCGTAGTGGTCTGTCATGCCCGATATGTAGTCACAGATAACGCGTTTTGGATTCGTTGCTTGCTGGTACTTTTGCAATGTTGATGGTTGCAGTAACTGCTCGGGCGCATCACTCAATGCTTCAAACAGCGCCATAATGATGCGTTGGCCTTTAAACTCCATAGCTTTTACATCAGCACTGCGAATCACATGCTTGAAAACAAACCGCTTCAATAACTCGAGCGTATGTTCAACGTCGGCAGGCAACGTTGCCTGTAAATCCAGTTGTGGGTGCTCAAACTGTTGCTGTCGTTCGACAACTATCTGCGGCACTAAATAGCCAATGAGCTTACTAATGGCATGTTTGCGATCGCGGCTGTCCGGCGAGAACAGTTTGTCGTTATAAAACTTCCCATCGGTTATCAGGGGACTGTCTTCATGCGCTTGTTGCAATACATCTTCGCGCCATTGTCGCTCGGTAACTAATCCCAGCGCCAACGCGTCTTCTAAATCATGCACACCGTAAGAAATATCGTCTGCCAGCTCCATGATCGACGTGTCGAAAGCTTTAAACTGTGCGCGCCGCTTGCCGGATTGATCATCAATTGCCCGAAATGTGTCGCGATCCTGAGGCGAAAACTCGGATAAAATCCAGTTTATGACGTCTTCTTCGTCATCATGAATCGACTTAGGCGGTTTAAACGCCGGCAACGGGGCATCATGGCCTAACTCGGTCGACTGCACCTCGCTGTGCATCACCGGATACTTGAGCACACCCAACAGCGTGCGCCGGGTCACATCCAGCCCATGCTTATCCGAGTACTCGCCCAACTTACTTAAAATGCGCAGCGTCTGCCCATTACCCTCAAAACCACCATAACCAAACATGTGATAGTTCAGTGCCACCTCGCCGCCATGCCCAAACGGCGGATGCCCTAAGTCGTGCGCCAAACATGTCGCTTCAATTTGGAAAAATGAGGGTATCTGCTGCGAAACGGTCAAGTTATTTGCGTACTTTTGCTTTAAATGCTCACAAATTCCAGAACCGATTTGCGCCACTTCCATCGAGTGCGTTAACCGCGTGCGATAAAAATCGTTATCGCCGACACCCAGTACCTGAGTTTTCGACTGCAGCCGGCGAAACGCCGATGAATGGATGATCCGGGCACGGTCACGCTGTGCATCACTGTCGGGTGTGGCGGCATTAAACGGTGTGGTCTTTCCTGAACGGCGTTGGTGCATCGTTTTATTCATAGTGGCACTAGATTGAAAATAACTACCCCACAGCAAAACAAATTTTCAGCCGTTTGCCCAGTGAAAGTTCAAATGAACTGGCACATCCCTTGCTGGGTTAACTCATAGTAATCCAATACCCAATAATCTCGGCAAGTCATTGCCGTTTTTGCCGCTAAAACACTAGGAGGAGAATATGAACGTCAGCACATTACTGAACACAGCAACGAACCAAACCAGTTCATCACAACAGACCCGTCAGGCCGAGCAGCCGCCAGCACCGGAGGCGAGAAAAGCGAAACTTGGCAATGATGACACCTTTATCGATAAAGCCTACCGCAGTTTGGTACTTAACCGCATGGGTGTGGACACCGAACAACTTGAAGCAATAGAGCAGAAAATCGAAGAGCTGGAGAGTAAGCCTAACCTGACAAAAGACGAAAAAGACAAGCTTGAAAGCCTGATTAAAGCCCGTGATCAATTGTTTGAGGAAGCCATGCGCCGTCAAACTGAGGAAGGTAATTCAAGTCAGTCCTCCGTTAACAGCAACAGCAGTCCCACGGAAATTGCCAATAAATACAACCCTCGGGCTATCTCCCTGATGATATGAGTTTGTTGGCAAAAGACCTCCACGAAGCAGCCGCATGAGCTTTCAGTTCGTGAAAACGCACCTCTATAAAACTCATGCTCCTGAATCACAACAAGTCGATCCCAGCGAGCCAATGGACTTTGTAAACGTTTGGGAAGAACGGGTAAAAGCTAACGAATACTTTAACGTGCCCGCCGATCAAAAAGCCCGACACCAGGGGATATTGGACGTACTGCGGCGGGTTTAATCAATAGACTTTCGATTGAAGTGTTATCAATTACAACCGTTCAAATCAGCATTTTGTGCTTCGATTTCACTGAGGTATTTTGACTGATGTTGACGAGCCAGCTTTAACGCCTTATTCGATGCCTGAAACGCACTTTCCGTGTCATCATTCATTGAATACACTGTAGCCAGACTGTCCCAAAGGATTTCTGACTGACCGAACACCTCGACGCCTTTCTCAAGGATCTCGGTGCCCCATTCCAACTTACCTTCATAGGCCGCTTTCAAACCATAAACATTGTACTGATGCACCGACATGGGGAATTTGTAACCCATCGTCTTTTGATAATTGCCATAGTAAGCCTGTAACTGTTCCAGCGACTTAATTTCGATATTCGGCACAGCGTTGTAGCCGCGAAAAATTGATTTAAGCCCTTCAACGTTAGCAATCAATGGTGTGCTGTCGTGGGTTTCCTCAGGAAACTGCTGAGACTCCCAGTCAAAAACGCTTTCGGATTTTTCCGCTAGCACATTCATTAAACGCTGATAACCATCAGCCATTTCATTAGGCTCATTCGCCATGCTGACAAACCAGCGCACCGGCGACTTTTCTGCTTGTTGTTCTGCCGTCTTTATATCGTTGATAAGCGCAAAATCATCCCACCATAAACTTGGGCTCACCGATATTGACGCATTGATAAAACCCGCATGATGAGTCGCCAGGTAACTGGTATAAAGTCCCGACAGCGAATGCCCGGTAAGCAGCGTATAAGGCGAAATTCGATACTGCTCTTTTAGCTTAGGCAACAGTTCGTCTTTCAAGAACCGCGTGTAAAGCTCAGCACCACCAGAGCGCCCCTCATAGCCTTCTAGTTCGGTATGAGTAAAGTGTTTTATGCGGCTTTTGGCACTCACCCCAACCACAATCATTTCCGGCACAATCGAAAACGTGCTTAAGAAATTAACGTTACCCGCAATGTGCTCGAATTGCGTCGAGCCGTCCATGACCAGCATTACCGGATACTCAAAGCTGTCGGAGTGGTGATAGCTTTCTGGGAGTACAACACGTGCCGTGACGGTTTCGTTAATGAGTTTGGAGTCAATCCGTAAGGTTTCTGCGGCTTGAGCTGAAGCGCAGAATAAAAAGACACATAAGAAGCTGAAGGCTTTCAGATAAATAGTCATTAGATCAGTGGGTTACGAAGTATTGTGTAAATTTTAGCACCATTTTAAAGACTAAAGCTAACCCTCTGGTCTTCTTTCACTCAACCTTATCGCAAAATATTAAACGATTGATAAAGCCTAGTAGGCAATTTGTTCTCGAGTTTCCAAGTCACATTCATAGGCCTTTCACCATGGCTGCTAATAAAAGTCACTGGCCCGCAGGCTTTATAAGCTGATTGCTTGTTTTCTCTAACAAAAAGCTGGAACTGCCAACCATTGGTGTTGCTCTCGATATAGCGACGCCCGGTAGGCGTATTTGGAGAAGCCGTATTCTGTGACTGCCAATGGAACTTCTCTCGACTGATCGCGTAGTCATTGTAGGCAACACCTTCGTGTACTGCGTCAGCTTTATCCAGCGTCACGAACAACAACTCAAGCTTTTTATCTTGAAAACGGAGTACGCCCTCTCGAAATACTCGACGTTCCTGCTCATTCAAAAAGCCAACTGCAGTCAAAATTTCACGTATTTGATAAGACGCATGAAGTTTCAAAGGTGTATCTTCGAGCCCAGGCAAAGGCTCAAAAACATAGTTTGTTTTAGCATCTAATAAACGCGTAAGTTCATTGAGTTCAGTGAGAGCTTCAGGTTCCTGCTTCAAGGCTTCAATAAACTCAACACCGCTACCCACGCGCTCGTTCTGGTGATCAATTTGATAAGCCAACATTTGCGCGTATTGCTTATCGATACTCGTCCAAGCGTCACTTAAATCGCCACTTGTCGCTTTTTGAATGAGTTGCAGATAATCAGAATCATCAATATGCAGTAGGCTCGTAAAGCGTTTGCTTAGGTAGGTTTCCTGCTCCGTCGCATCGCCAGCAATCAACTGAGCTGCACGCTTTAAATTGGTCCAGCCGGTTTTATTACCATTTCCACGGTAAACATCCGTCAGTTCCAGCTGCTGTTCACTGATAAACTCTGATAACGAGACGTTATTGTTACCTTTTATTCGAGCGAAGTGGTTCAACTCATTGCGCAGTTGATCCCAACGCTGATTGATCGCCTGACGCAGGCTTCCCAATATCGATTCACGCGCTTCCTTTTGAAGCTGCAAGTAGCAACCACTTGGTAACTTGCCAAAACCATTATTCACACCGTCGTAAACTTCTTTACGGGTTAATCCTGTTATTGCACTGTACAGCACATCAAAACGAAAGCCCGCTCGATGTTGGCCGATAAAATCGAGTACTAAACAACTTTCCTTTTCTGGGTGGAGGCGAAGCCCTCGACCAATTTGTTGCTGAAACAGCGTGACGCTTTGCGTTGGTCTTAATAGCAACAGTGTGTCGACAAAAGGCAAATCAACACCTTCGTTGTATAGATCGACCGTAACTAGCACGTTAATTTCTTTATTCGCTAATTTTCTCGGCAGAGACACCCGTTCCTCACGTGAGCTTTCCCCATAAATCAATGCCGCTGGAATATTCGCTTCGTTAAACTTTTTGGCCATAAAACGCGCGTGATCAACGTCGACACAGAAAGCCAGCGCGCGAGATTCTTTTATATTGTTAACGACTTCATCCCAAGCCCTCACCACGTTACGTGCACGAGCATCATTCGCAGAGAGGATGTCGTGAAGGTCGCTACGGCCATCGCCATTTTTCCAGTTAACGTTCCGGTAATCCTGGCCGTCGTCACACGCATAGTATTCAAATGGTGCAAGTAGCTGCTGATCAAGCGCATTCCATAAACGCATTTGTACCGATGGCGAACCATCGGGACGAGCATCAAAATAGGCTAAAATATTTTTATTATCTGCTCGTTCAGGTGTAGCCGTCAGACCCAACAAATATTTAGGCTTTGCGCGTGAAACAACCTCATCAAAACTTTGCGCCGCTATGTGGTGGCATTCATCAACCACTACAACGTGCCAGTGATTTTCAGGGTAACGCTCTAACAGCTTTTGCGAACGAACACTCTGCACCGTCGCAAACACATGATCATATTGCTTAGGTTCGTGACGCCCTGTCAGCAAGTCGCCAAAGTTTGCGTCTTTTAGAATTTGTCGATATGTAGTCAGCGACTGGCTTAAAATTTCCTCGCGGTGGGCGATAAAAAGTAGTCGCGGCTGTCCTTTTTCCCGCTCACAAATACGTCGGTAGTCAAAGGCGGCCATAACGGTTTTCCCAGTGCCCGTTGCCGCTACCAGTAGGTTTTTAAAGCGCCCGTGGGCACGCTCATTATCTAGCTGTTCAAGAATGTCCGCCTGGAACGGTTTGGGTGTGATATCGAAGAAGGTTGTAGTGACATGCTCAGGTAAAGCTCTCCCACCAGACTCCCGGCTTAACGCATCTCTCAATGCCGCGACATGTTGACTGTCGTTCGGATCATACGGTTGGAACTCACCGTCTTCCCACAACGTTTCAAAATGTGCTTTGGCACGTTCATACAAGTTTTGTTGCCCGTGTTCGGTAAACTTAACCGTCCACTCCAAGCCTCCCATTAAAGCTGCACCCGATAAATTCGCACTACCAACATAAGCACTGCCGAACCCGGTTTTTCGCTCAAACATCCAAGCTTTCGCATGCAGTCGCGTTCGGCGCCCATCTAATGATACGCGCACCTCACAATTCGGGAGTCGGGCTAACATATCCAACGCATTTTTCTCTGTTGCGCCAATGTAAGTTGTCGTCAGCACTCGAATGGATGTTTTACTATGGCCATCAGCATCGGCTGCGGTAATTTGCTTTAGTATGTCGTAAATTTTCCGAACACCAGAAACCGTGATAAAACTCACTAAAATATCGACGTGATCACAGCTAGAGAGCTCTGAGATTAATTCGTTGAGTAACGCTGGTGAGTCTTTGCCCGCAGTAAATAGCCACGGCTGCGATAAGCCAATTTGAGGCAAGTCGGGCTGCTCGCCTTGGCGATAAATCGAGCGTAACACCTTTGGTGGTGCAGCGATTTCGTCGATAAGTGCTTCTGCAGTATTCTCTTTTAGCTGCTGCCGCGCGTACTTGAGTAGATTATTCAATAAGTCGACTTGAGCCAAAAGCTTATCGTTATCTGAAAGCCTTTCACCCTCACCGACGGCTGCTAGTAACTGAGATAACTGATCGGTTAAGGCGTCCACTAATCGTTCATGACTACGTTCAACATTTAGGTTTTCTAGATCAGCAACGAGATTTTCATCCTGAGTTGAAAGCTCTTGTTTAACTGCTGAGGTTTGCAGCAAATCATAGAGGCCTCGGTGCAAGTCAGACACGCTTGCCTCCCTGACTGAATAGGTTATTCCCCACCAAACTCAACCGTTCTTTTGCCCGGGTGATACCGGTGTACAGGAGCTCTTTGCTCATCACCGGTGTGTCGTGGTCGGGCAACACCATCACGGTGTGTTTGAACTCGGAGCCCTGCGATTTATGCACGGTCATGGCGTAAACGGTTTCGATATGGGTTAAGCGGCTGGGGAGCACCCAGCGAATGCCGCTTTTACCGGTCTGCGTGTTGTCGCTGTCGTCGGGGAAGGCAACCCGCAAATGTCCGTGTTCCGGGTCGGCAAAAGCGATTCCGATATCGCCGTTGTTTAGTTTTAATCCGTAGTCGTTCTTGGTCACCATTACCGGGCGCCCGTCGTACCAACTGTTGGCGTTCACACCCAGTATTTCACCAACCTTCTGGTTTACTGCTTTCATTCCCCACGGCCCTTCACGCAGCGCTGTGAGTATCTGGAACTGGGTATTGGCGTCCAGCGTGGCTTTTACATAGTCGTCAAAGCTGTCGAAATCGTCACGCCGCAGTCGCGGTATTCCGTCTCGTACTAATTGTTTAAATTCCGGTGCATCAAGGCTGTCTATGTCGAGCACCCGAACCGGGTAATCAGACTCGGCTCGACCCGCCTTCGCCAGCTCTTCAGTAATTTGTTCCTGTTGCTGATAGTTTATGGCGTTTGCCAAATCGGCAATCGGCCCAAAGAAACGCCGGCTTTCACGCAACATCACGACATGCTGTAAACGTTGCGGACCGTCCGCATCGATAAACTCCCGAGGCAATGACGGACTCTGCGCCACCCGCTCCAGCCAACTGACAGTAGAGGGATGGTAATGACCCTGATCCGCTCCGGCACACAGATTACCCAGCACCGCACCGGCTTCTACCGACGCAAGCTGATCTTTATCTCCGATTAACACTAATCGTGCGTGCTTTGGCGTAGCCTTAAGCAGCGCCACCATCATTTCGATGTCCATCATCGAGGCTTCATCAACAATGACCACGTCGGTGCGCAGTGGATTGCGCTCGTTATGCTTAAACTGGCGCGAGTTGGGCATTACTCCGAGGAGTCGGTGCAGTGTCTTGCCGTTTGGCGTAATCGCGTCAAACGCTGCCGTTAAACTGGCCAGCGCGGAGGTGTCTTTGAGGCTTTTCAGTTCGGCTTCGATCGACTCTCGCAAACGAGCGGCCGCTTTACCGGTCGGCGC
The DNA here is from genome assembly GCF_003987185.1 of Idiomarina aquatica. Taxonomy (GTDB): domain Bacteria; phylum Pseudomonadota; class Gammaproteobacteria; order Enterobacterales; family Alteromonadaceae; genus Idiomarina; species Idiomarina aquatica. The sequence goes on from NZ_PIPS01000004.1 coordinate 259,330, forward strand.
GGCCAGTGAAATCCGCAGTGGTGGCAGCCCCAGTTTTAAGGTTTGATGTTGCAGAGCGGTCAGCAAACGCACAACAGTATAGGTTTTACCAGTACCTGGCCCGCCGGTCAGAACGCTAAACCGGTGTTTAACGGTATTAGCACAGGCCAGCCGTTGCCAATTAATTTTATCGTCGGCGGAGGACGCAAACAGCAGCGCCAGTGTCTGTTGCAACAATTCTTCGTTGACCACCGGCTCATCGTCCATGCGCTGCTTCAAATCTGCCTCGATAAAGCGCTCATAAAGATAGTAACGGCGCAGATAAAGCTGATCATTTATCAGCACCAAAGGCTGCTGACCTTCTCCTGTCGTATCGACGCAGAGTGTCGACTCAAGCACACTGGGTTCGGCCTTTGGCCAGCACTGCTCTAACAGCTCTGCGGGTGTGACGCAGTCGCCGGCGGTGTTGTTAACCGGCGGCAAGGCGAGCGTATGATTGGGGTTTTCAGCCAGGGCGTTCAAGTGCAACACGGTATGGCCGCGCCCGACCTGATGGGATGCAAATAAGGAGGCTAAGAGCACTGCCGGATTTTGCTCTCCGGCTTGCTGCAACAGCTCGACCAAAGCGACATCAATCGACCGGATCCAGTTGGCATCGCGCCATTGCTGTAGCGCATCTTCCAGCGTCGGTACCAATGTATCAGTCATGACTCACCTCCTGGCCGGCAAACAACTCATCTAAGGCTTCAATTAATGCCCGCGCGGGGCGGTCAAAGAAGGCACCGGCAGTGGCTGCGCGATGCCCCCGCAAAAACAGATATACGGCACCGCCGACATGGGTGTCGTAATCGTATTCCTCACCGATACGGGCTTTTAGTAGCCGGTGCAACGCCAGTGTGTAAATGACGTACTGAAGATCGTAACGGCTGCTGAGTATTTTCTCGCGCATCGCTTCCAGGCTATAGGCATTATCGTCTTCACCCAGCCAGTTCGATTTGTAGTCGGCAACGTAATAGCGTCCGTTATGCTCAAATACCAGATCAATAAAGCCTTTTAGCATGCCGTTGATGCGGTTGTTATCCAGCGCCGGTCGGTTAAAGCCGGGCTGAATAAACTGGCTAACCAACTTGTCCAGTTGCAACGTGCTCACACTGTCGGCGCCGAACCAGAATTCCGGTTCCGCTTTATAAGTACGCAATTGTTGCAGACTCACTGTATGAGCGTCACCATCAATGGCAAAGGGCTGCTGTAAATAGGCGGCAAGCCACGCGTCAAGGCTGTCGGTATGCGCCCGCCAATATTCAGTAACACAAAAACGATCGATCAGGGCACGACGCGCCGTTGCATCGGTCGCAACGTGATCAAAGCCGAGCTTGGCAGACTCCTCCAACAGGTTGTGCAAGAAGGTTCCCGGCCCCGCACCTTTCGGCAGATGATGAATACTGTCGGCGCTCGGCTGACTGACGCTGGCTGGCGTCTCGCGTTCTTCCTCTTCACGCTCATCACGTTGGTTCATTTCGTCCGGAGTTTGCGGCGCCGGTATAGGGCCTGCTGCTGAACTACTGTGAGACAGGGCGCTATAACTCGCCACCCACCAATGCTCCATTCGGCGCCCCGGCGGCATCTGCCGCGCACTCAATTCCGCCATGCCCTCCTGGCTGACCATTACCTGTACTTTGGGTTCATCTTCAGTCAGGTGCGTTACCGCCGTGTGTGGGCTTTGCTGCCAGTGCTGGTTAACGACCTGATACAATGGCTCGCTGATCGGGGCGCCGCCATTGAGCAAGTAGAACAACGGATTAACGTTGTGGTCTTTGGTTTTCTCCAGCGCAATAAACGTGGCGTACTGCGCGCGGGTAACGGCAACATAGATTTTGCGAATGTCCTCCGCCAGAATTTCATCACTCAACCGCTGTTTACCGTCGCCTTCAGCAGTCCACAGCGTCTGCAGTTCACCGTTTTCATCGTGATAACTGGCCGGCGTTTTTATCCGGTGACTGTCCGGCTTGGTGTAGGCAACAAATGGCATAAACACCAACGGATATTGAAGACCTTTCGACTTATGGATGGTGACAATTTTTATTAACGCATCGTCACTTTCCAGCCGGAGTTGCTGCTCATCGGCCTGCGTGCGGCTGTTGGCTTGGTAGCCATGACGTTCATTGATCTGCTCGGCAAAATAATTGACGAGCGCCGGCATACCATCCAGCAGCAGGCTTTGCTGTTGCAACAATTCCGCAATATGAAGAACATCCGCCAACTGCCTTTCACCATTAATGCGGTCGGCCAGCAACCGTGCAGGAATGTGAAAATCGTGCAACAAGCGGTGCAACATGGCCAACAGCCCCTGACGCTGCCACTGCTCATGGTAACTCAGAAATTGTTCAACACGTTGCTCCCATTCCTGCTCATCACTGTGGATAAAGTTCAACTCACTAAAGGATAAATCCACAAGCTGCGAAGCTAATGCGCTACGAATACGGTCTGGATTACGCGGTTCGGCACAGGCGCTGACCAGATAAAACAAGTCTTTAGCCACTCGCTGAGCAAACACGGATTCCCGATCTGACAAATATACACTTTTCAGGCCGCGCTCATGCAGCGCTCTTTTTATCGTATTGGCTTCATTAAAATTATTCACCAATACCGCGATATCGCCGGCCTTAACGCGTTCAACCAAGGCATCATCGGCGTCGTAATAGCCGGCCTGCGGATCATTAAGCAATTGCGCTATCATGTTGGCATGATGATTTGCCGCGGCATTAAAGAGCGTGTCTTTGTTACGCTTTTCCTCATTCGACACCGACCAGAGTAATGCCGGCGCGGTTTTTAACTGCGACGACAGCAAACAGTGTTTAAAGGTTCTTTTCAGACCATTAGCGGCCACGGAGTAAAACGGTAACTCGTTGTCTTGCTCGGTTTTGAATAAAAACGCGCCGCGGGGTTGCTGCTCAGCTTTTTCAAACAACGCATTAACACTGTCCACCATGGCCTGTGATGACCGAAAGTTTTTCGCCAGATTATAATGGCGGCCGGCTGTATCACGACGTGCTTTAAGGTAAGTAAAAATATCCGCGTTACGAAAACTGTAAATGGCCTGTTTCGGGTCTCCGATGAGGAAAATACCCGTTTCAGGATAGGGCTCCGCCAACCGATAGATGCGGTTAAATATCTCATACTGGACCGGGTCGGTGTCCTGGAACTCATCCACCATGGCCACGGGGTACTGCGCCCGAATGGCACTGGCAAGCGCCTCACCGCTTGGCCCTTTCAGAGCATCCCGCAAGCGCGTCAGCATGTCATCATGGCCCATTTCAGCCCGTTGTCGTTGCAACTCTGCAAAGCGTTCGTTAACCCAGTTAGCCGCGTGTTGTTTAACGGCAGCCAACTCCTGTTGTTGCTGTGCTTTACTTGCGTTAATTTGCTCAATAAATTGCGACAACCGTTGCCACTGCGGCTGCATACCGCCGAGTTTCTTCTCGGCAAAACTTGTCAGCTCCGCCGTCGAGATGTTTTTGCGGTTGGCGTCGGTAAACAGCTTGTCGTCGATATCATCGCCTCGACACCAGTCGAGAAACTTCTGAAATTGTCCAAGTTTGGTTTTTGTACCACTCACCTGAGCCGTTTTATCAACCAATTCAGCGAAGATCGGCTCAAACTCCTGTTTAATCGCAGCAATCCGTTGTCTATGCCCTTGTTCCGATTGATTCAATAACGACACCACATCGGCACTCGCCTGAACTGACCCCCCTTTGCCAGCACTCCGACTAAGCGCCAGCAACGCTTCCGGTGTATTGAAGGTCGCCAACAAGCGTTGCCCGCTGTCGGCATCGGCCGGGTAAATAAAACGCCGGAAGTAATCTTCCGCCGCCTGCAGTCGCAATGCCTCATCATCGGTTTCAACGCTCTGGCTGAACAAACTACCGCTGGCGAACGCATGCTCTTTTAGCATCGACTGACACCAGCCGTGAATGGTTTTGACCGCGGCTTCATCCATCGATTGACTGGCTAAATCCAGCAACCGAGCCAGATGCTTAAGATTATGACCCTGAGCAACACAGTCGTCGCGCAAACTGATGAGAAAGGGATCGTCTTTTATACTGTCCGGGTCGCGGAAATAGCTTGCAGCCTCAGCCAGACGTTCACGTATGCGATCACTCAGTTCTTCTGTTGCCGCTTTGGTGAATGTCATCACTAAGATGTTTTTCGGCATCAGTTCCCGCGCAAAGGCGGTTTCTTCGCTACCATGGCCAATCACCAGCCGCACAAACAGCGCAGCGATCGTGTAGGTTTTTCCGGTTCCGGCACTGGCTTCAATCAGACGACTGCTGTACAACGGAAAATCCATCGGATTCGACAGTAAATGGCTCATCAGCTGCCCTCCTTGACCAACGTAAGCCGAATGGGCTCATAAAGTTCATCCATAAAACGACGAAACATCGGTGAGTCTTTTAGTTGTTGGTAACTTTTCGCTACTCGAGAACAGTAATCGCTAGCGGTGATCAGCGCAGCGTCGTTATAGTTGCCTTCTTCGTAGAGTTTGCCTGCGGCCTGGTGAGCTTTATCTTCGTTATTATCGAAGCTTTCACGAGCATTCAGCCAGCAAAATGCCAACTGCCAATGCATGGGATGTGGCTCGCTGATGGCATCACTCATCAACGTGAGTAACTGTTGTAACTGCTGCTCGGCCTGAGCCCTGTCCAGCGCCCCGACGGTCATCTGGCAGCCTCCTTTAGAGATCAACAATAAACGGGTAGGTTGCTGCATGTTTAGTAATAGGTAGCCGGGGTAATAAGTAACCGCATGCTTCCAACCATTCGGGGTTACTCCTTTACCATTATTCGAAACAATACTGCTGCTCGACGTTGCCACCCAAACACGATCGCCCTGGCCATTATGATGTACACCATTCACGGTATCATCGATGGTCAGGCCTGCCGCCTGGTACCGAACTTCAATCGGTTGCTCATTAACGTGCGGGTAGTCGGCGACCACCTGTTGATAAACGGTCAGGATATCCGTCGCCTGCGTCAACAAATCAGCGGCATTAAGATGGGCAACAGCAGCGACACCCAGTTGTCCTTCGCGTTGCATTTTGTGTATTTCATTATTCAGTGCCGCCTCGACACCCGCTTCATCAACGATCAATGCCGATTTACCGGCCTCCAACAACCGTGACGTTAACGCCCAGTTGGCCAAACCGTCGAGATTAAAGGCTTCGCTGTCCAGCAGGCTTTCTTGCTGGATATGAAAATACGTATCAAGCATCCAGTTAAAGTAGAGCTGCGGCGGCTCTTTGATAAAACGCCCGATATCCGTCAGTGATAACTCTCGTTCGGTGCGCTCACGCAGCCTTAGTTGCCCGGTTGTGGCGACTTGGCCCCGGTGTGCACTCACCCACTCGGAGGCATAGCTGAACAGCGACGCTTCTGAATCCGCATCCACTGCCGAGAAATAGGCGGGGTTAAACGCTTGTAGTTTGTGCACGGTCGTTAGCTGTTCGATAGGGATGCGCCAGCCCTGCGCCAAATGATCGCGTAACTGCGCTACCAGCACCGAAGGCGTGCGTTCGCTGTTATCTTTTACGCTGAACCCCACCCAACTGACATAAAAACTTTGCCGAGCGGATAACAAAGCTTCCAAAAACAGATAACGGTCGTCGTCTCTGCGGGAACGGTCTCCCGGACGATAGCGATCAGTCATCAAGTCAAAGTCGACACGTGACGTCGAACGTGGGTATTCACTTTCGTTCATGCCCAGTACACAGACGTACTTAAAAGGAATCGCCCGCATCGGCATGAGGGTAGCGAAATTAACCGCACCGGCTAAAAACCGCTGATTTAGGTTTTGCTGATCGACCCGAGCCAACCACGCATCTTTAAAAATCGTCAGCTCAATTTCGGTCGTATTTTCAGCTTCTGTGATGATGTCATTTAATTCGAACAGCTCCCGTTGTAGGCGGGCAAGCAACAATCGGTCAGCGTCTTCGTCAGCGGCAAAAAAGTGCTGAAGCAACCATTCGCTCTGTTCAACCCACTGCTGCACCGTTTGTTTCTGGGTGGCTCGCCGCCACCAGTCTTCCAGTGTGCGAATAACATCAGCCAAACGTCCTGCTAACTCAGCGGACAAACCCGCTACTTCGCTGTAGGGTTCGATCTGCATCCATGGATCAGCGCTAGCGGAATCACCAAGGACATAACCACTGATCATGCGTTTCAATGCAAACCACCAGCTGTTGGTGTGCGCATCCGTTGGCATAAAGAATGGTGCCCGCTGCTCCGCACTCAAGCCCCAGCGAGCGCCGGCATCCTGCACCCACCGTTTTAGCAACGGCAGGTCACTGTCATCGATACCGAAGCGCTGTTGCACCGCAGGTACCGCCAAAAGATCAAACAAGTCTGTTTGCGAAAACCGCAGTTGATCGGCTTGCAGCAGCAACTCGAGCGCAATCATCAGTGGCCGTTGATGACGCTCTCCCTGATCAGCAATGGTGTACGGAATTGCGCGCGGGTCACGCTCGCCCTGTTGACGGTGATAACGGCCAAACACCGCGTCAATATAGGGTGCGTAGGTATTGACGTCGGGCAACATTACCATGATATCGCGCGGTTTTAGGTCGGGGTCGCGGGCAAATGCGTCCAGTAACTGATCGTGCAGCACTTCCAGTTCACGCTGCGGACTATGACAGACATGAAACTGTATTGACCGATCCGAACGGGCCGGTCGTGGCCACTGTTGCTGAGTTTCATGCAACGGCCGCAAATTAAGAATATCGTCCTGTAACTGGCCCAATAGATGATGGCTATCATGAGCCTCAAACAGCTCCAGCTTGACGTTATTAAATTGTTCCTGTTTTTCCAGAGTTTCGTCATATAAATCCAGCAACCGGATATAATCGCGACCCTGTTTACCCCAGGATGCCAGTAGCGGTTGGGCCAACTGATGTAACTCATCATCGTTAATATCATCTGCTAACGCATCTTTCTGCTTCAGTCGGCTGGCAGCCTTAACTGCCTCCCGCAGCGCCTCTTTGCCATCAACAATGTCTGCCCAGTGGAATTGAGAGGGGTTGTGTACACATAATAAAATCTGTGTGTAGCCTTTCAGCGCGTCCAGCACTTCTAACACTTGCTGCGGCAACGATGAGATACCAAAAACAATGATACGCGGTGGTAACGCGGGCGGGCGGGTTGGCAACGATTTTGCGGTCTCGACAAAACGCCGATGCAGTTCGGCTCGGTTATTCCAGTAATCTTCAATACCGATGTCGTTGCTCAGCGCTCGCCACAACTCAGGTTGCCACTGTTGCTCCGTCGGTACCTGTTGTTCATGATCTAAATAATCTTTACCAGAAACCCATTGATCCAGCCAGTCGGCTCGATACACCGCATATTGGTCAAATAAATCAGCCAGTCGCTCACTTAACTGATACAGCTTTCGCCCGTCCTCATCGTTCTCTAGATAATGGGCTAACGGCGCAAAGCTGGCATGTTGCTCGACCAGCGACGGTAACAGACGCAGAATGCGCCAGGTCAGCCGGTCTTTATCAAACGGCGAGGTTTTGGGAATGTCATCACCCAGTACTGCGCGATACGCTTGCCATTGAAACCGCGCGGGCAGGGTAACGTCGACCATTGCGGCGATGCCACTGGCATTGGCCAAATTAATTTTCAGCCACTGGGCAATACCGTTGCTTTGCACCAACACCGTTTCTTGTTCGAGTGGCGCCAACGGGTAGTTCTGAGTGAACTTCACGGCAACTTCGGTCAGATCCTCCAACCGGTGACCATGTGCCACGATAAAACCAGGGGTCAAATTATTCACGCCGTCCACTCCTTGTTACCTCAACCTAACATCCATGTTACCTGAGTTTGCGACATTTTATGCCGCATTGGCTAGCGCGCCAACAATTTATCTTTTACTTTTCGGTTCGCCTCCCGCAATTTTGAGAACGGCGAGCGTTTATGGTAGCGACCTTTTTCAACATGACGGATGATGCCAACACCTTCAACCTCGATAGGCTGGCCGTGAGTCCCCAACAACCAACGAAAGGTTCGATCTTCATACGTTTTTACCCAGCGTTCTTTAGGTTGTTGGTAACACCGTATTTGATCGCAATAGCCATATTTTCGAGCTACGTCACCACGAACAATCTGCACAGGGCCTGTCGCTTTTTCAAACTGGTGGGATTTTACACAATCGCGCTCCATACAGTCGGAGGCGCTAAAACGTTCGGCACACAAGAGTTCATCGTTTTTATCCAATAGCGACGTTCGTAGCACGGTTTCCGGAAAGACCAGGATATTGTCCTGGCCAGTTAGCTCCTCAACCAGGGACGGAAACGTATCTTTGCCAAACAACAAGTCACAATCAGTAAACCAAATCCAGTCTGCAACTGTTGATTTAGCCGCCTTATTGCGACCAATCGCGCGACGCATTAGGTCCGGAGCATCTAAAGGGATAAAGTTCCAATCAATGTTTTTTAGTCGGTTTTTTTCCGTACTTCTGAGTAACTTCGTCGTTTTTGCATCTTCGGGAGCATAGAACACCGTATAAATGACCCGTACATCCGCAGGTTCATTTTCAATCAACGACTGTATTTGGTACTGCAGGAGATGAGCGTAGTTCCAGCAGTGGCTTACGATTTCGATGGTCTCTGGCGTTCCTGCTGGTTGCTCCAGATTTACCTCACGGGGAGCGTCAAACAGCCAGTTGGCGGGCATTAAGCCTGAGGCAGCGAAACGCATTAAGAACTCTTGAACCGCAAGTGTTTTTCGTTGAAGTACCATCGACCAACCTCTAATTCTGAAACTTCAGTCTGTGTTAGGCTACGAGCATAACGTATTCAACCCATCAAATGAACGCTTGTAAATTAACCAACGGGAACAACGAACGTGTCATTACTGCAATATTTACGCTACCGCGGGCTGAGAAAACTGAAGTCTTTAGAGGCGAAACCGTTGAAAAAACGTGCCCAGGAGGTTGTTGCCCGACAATGGCTACAAGGTCAGAACCCTTTGCACGAGAATCCGTTAACTACCCCGGTGATGGTTAACCTGACCTCATTCCCAAAACGCTACAAACATCTGCACCTTACATTGAAGTCACTGCTGTTGCAGGATATCGCCCCGTTTCAGCTTAATTTGTGGTTGTTCCGGGACGACATTGATGCACTACCAGATAATGTCAAAGCGTTAACACCGTACGGACTCTCTATTTATCCGGTCGATGAGGATATTCGTTCGTACAAGAAGCTCATACCGGCACTGCAACAATTCCCCGACGCTTACCATGTTACCGCCGATGATGATATTTACTATCGACCTGACTGGCTGTGCCAACTCTTATTGTCGGCTACCACAGACCGTATTCTTTGTTGGCGCGCGCACCGCATCACGCGCTACAAAGATGGTCAGCCGAAAGCATACCGGCGTTGGGAGCCAAAGACCGAGCACCGTGGCCCGTCCAATGATTTATTCTTTACCAGTGGCGGCGGTGTTTTATTTCCACCGGGAGCTCTTGATGAGCGCGTTACCGACATTCAACTGGCTCAGCAGCTGGCTCCTTACGCCGATGATCTTTGGTGGTATATGATGGCGCGACTCAAAGCCACGCCGATTGAACGGGTGGGCAACAATCCTGCACTCGTCAACTGGCCGGACAGTCGCGAAGGTTCACTCTGGCAATTTAATAAAAGTGAAACAGCCGGCAATGACGTTCAACTGCACAATCTTATCGATTATTTTTCATTTAAGGTGTAAAAAAATTGTATCTCTATACGCGTAGCTTCTTGTATGGTTAAATATTAACCATACAAAAAAATAAGTTACGCTCGTGTGCACACATAATAATCACAGATCATTTGATCAGTTGCTGTCACAACTTTCTACTCGCTTAATTAATAGTGAGTCGGCTGAGACACAAGACTGCATCGCTGAGGCCATTGCGGCATTCGGCAGTTATGTTGATGCCGATCGCTGTTATGTTTTCGAGTTTTCAGACACTATGACCAGCATGAGCAATACCCATGAATGGGTTCGTGATGGCTTGTCTGCGCATATCGATGATCTGCAAGGAATTACCGAAGAGGAACTGCCGTATTTCTTCAATTTAATGAAGAACACGTTTCGCTTTATCGTCCACGATGTCCGTACACTCCCCGAAGCAGCCCGCAATGAAAAGCTTGAGTTTGAGCGTGAAGATATCTGCTCGGTAGTTTGTATTGGCTTAGTGGCGAACCAAAAATTACTGGGTTTTGTCGGCTGCGACATGGTTCATAAACGCTATCACTGGACCGACGACGATGTTCGCCACCTCAGCCTTGTCGCCGACATGATCGCAAATTCGCTTGAACGACAACGCACCTATCAGCAGTTGATTGACACGCAGCGCCAATTAAAAGAAGCCAACAGTAAACTACAGGCTCTTGCCACACGGGATGGCCTAACCGGGATTCCCAACCGTCGGGCGCTCGACGAAAAACTGCTCGAAGAAGTGCGGCGAGCCAAACGGCAGGGTACTGGCCTAGCCATTCTGCTGATCGATATTGATCACTTTAAAGCGTTCAATGACACTTATGGCCACCTGAAGGGGGACGAAGCGTTAAAGCAAGTTGCAACTTGCCTGGACGCCGTTATGCAACGTAGCACCGACTTTGTTGCCCGCTATGGCGGCGAGGAGTTTGCGGTACTGATTTCTACAGACTCAGCCTGGCAGGCACTGCGCAAAGCCAATGAATTACTGGATGCGATTGAGCAACTGTCCATCGAACATAAAAACTCACCAACAGAACCCTACTTGACCGTCAGCATTGGCGGCTACTTTGAATTACCTCAACCCGATGCTGAAGTCGCCAGCACCATATCCAGGCTTATCGATAATGCGGATCAAGGCCTTTATCAGGCGAAAGCCGACGGTCGTAATTGCATTCGTTTTCGCTAGGGCACGGTCTTTTTGACGCCAGATTGCACGGTATATTTCCGTGTCCAGACGTGAATGGCAATTCCGCCTAAGAGGCCCGGTGCAATCCAAAAAATAAGTTGCCACTGACCCAGCTCCGATAAGACATGACGGGCACCAAATGCGAAGAACGCCGTATAGACCGCGATGCCGGAACCACACATTGAACTTAGATGTTCAATTAACCAACGGTTAGCTGCAACTCTTTTTGAGTAGGCATAATGAAGTACCTGAATGGCACTGATGATGCCAAAAATAGAGAATACGTAACCTAAAATCTGGTTCACAGTACCATTGATGGCCTGTGCCAATAACACCAGGGATGCAATAAATAAGGCCACTGGCGCGATGATATGATGAGCCTGGCGGGCTAACGATCTATCACGCTTTGTTTTAAGCGCCAGCATCGCCTGATTAACGGCGGTGTAAGTCAGTAACGACAACACCAATAGTAGTGTCCAGAAACCGTATATATTTCGTGTTAACTGTGCTGGATTTGTACTTTCTGCGTACCATCCCGCCTTAAAATACTCAGGCGCAATCAGCACCATAACCGACATCAGGATTGCGGACGCCGCGACGGTATACATTGTTATTGTGTAGGCTTGGCCGAAGCGGCGATGATTTAATCCCCCTTTCCGGGTAGTGATCGGTATCCAAAACAACATCATTGCGATGACACCCGCCAAAATATGTAAGTACAGTAAACTGGTATGAATTGTCAGCATAACATGCCTCCTTAATGAGCTCTCATCATGCTAAGCCTTTAGGAGCCCTTCGACAGGTGCCAAAAGTCACTTTATTGATCGTGACTTTTGGCCTATTGCTGAGATATCAGATGGTGGCATACTGCAATGATGAATATGTCGTTATTGCATAAACTGGTCGATAACAACTACAGCGTTGATCGTTGGGTTGCTCTGTTGACGTGGGCGCTGTTAACTGCCGCTTGCCTGTACTTTTTGGCTCAGCGTCCGGGCTCTCCTTTCCTTAGTCTGCACTGGCTACTTACAGCATCATGCTTCGTGGTATTTTACCTGGGCTTTCACGTAGCAACCCGTGATGAACCGTTGCCGGGTGAACCAACAACGCGAATCGTGCTGGTGGCGATACAATTTGTTTTGGTTGTCGTTTTGTATTTTCTCGTCCCCTATAACTTTGTTGCCATTCTAATGGTGTTGTGGGCCGCGCAGTTGCCCTATTTTATGCCGCTGAATAAAGCGATTACTGCGTCACCGGTGATTGCGTTACCGCACTTTTTGGTTTACCAGATTTACTGGCAGGATGATTTAGCCTGGCTATCCGCGTTGCTATTCTGGACCTTCATTATCTTTTCAATGACGATGATGGGTACACAGTTGAAAGAAGCTCGTGCAAAAGAGAACGAACAACGTATAAACCGAGAACTAAGAGCGACTCAGGCGCTATTGGCAGAAGCCACTAAACAAACCGAACGTACCCGAATTGCTCGCAATATTCACGACTTGCTGGGTCACCATTTAACCGCGCTCACGATTAACCTGCAGGTTGCCGAACACAAATCCTCAGGTGAAGCCCGAGCATTGATTGCGAAAAGCCGAAGTATCGCGCAATTACTATTAGCGGACGTCCGCGAGGCCGTCTCGACGATACGCGAATCCGATTCGATGGATATCGCTGCGGCACTGGAAGCGCTGGATGTTGATATTGCAGGCAAAACCGTCACCATAAACTATCCAAGTCCGCTCAACATACAACACGTCGAAACAGCAGAAGCCATTCTCGCCTTGGTGCAAGAGTCACTCACCAACTTTATGCGCCATTCAACCGGCAACCACTACCAGGCTAACGTGACGCAAACGGATGACTGGATTAAGGTTAACATCTCTGATAACGGCAAAATGACCAAGCCAATCAATGAGGGCAACGGCATTCGCGGCTTGCGTGAAAGAGTCGCTCTTGCCGGAGGCGATATCGCATTCACTGAGTCGCCAACCTTTACTATCTCCGCACAATTCAGGCGTATGACAGACAATGATTAAGGTACTGCTGGTTGACGATCAAACCCTGGTAAGACAAGGGCTAAAAAGTTTGCTGGATTTAAGCGAGGAGGTCGTGGTTGTCGGCGAAGCGGAGAATGGACAGACCGCTCTGGAGGCTGTTGAAACATGCCAGCCCGACGTTGTGTTGATGGACATTCGAATGCCGGAAATGGATGGCATTGCCGCCGTCACAGAACTTACCAGGCAACACCCTAAACGGCCGGCGTTGATGCTCACTACCTTTGACGACCACGCCTCAGTGATGGCAGCAATTCAGGCTGGTGCAAAGGGATATTTGCTGAAAGACGTGTCGTTAGAAACCTTAGTGGAAGCGATCCAAACCTTGCATCGCGGCGAGTCCTGGATTCAGCCCATTGTAACCGAACGTATCATCAAAGGACTGCAGTCTGTCCGGCCTCATACGCCGGTTGCTGAATTAACCGAACCATTGACGGACAAAGAACTGGCCGTTCTCAGGCTGATAGCGGCAGGACTCAGCAACCAAGAAATTGCTGAGTCCCTGTTTAAATCCACCGGCACCGTAAAAAATCAAGTGTCGTCGCTCATGGCCAAGCTCGGCGTGCGTGATCGCACCCGAGCTGTGCTAAAGGCAATTGAGTTAGGCTTGCTGTGACGCAATCCACTGGTCAACTCGACGCTCGAGGATATGCAACGGCAAAGCTCCGCCGCCGAGCACGGTATCGTGGAAACCACGAATATCGAATTTCTCACCCAATTGTTGCTTGGCTTTCTCACGCAATTCCAGAATCTTAATCATACCGATTTTATAGGCAGTCGCCTGACCCGGCATCACCAGGTAGCGACGGACTTCTGAGCGCACCGCTCCTTCTGCTATCGGCGTGTATTTTTCAAAATACTTAACCGCATCCTCCTCGGTCCAACCTTTTGCATGCATGCCGGTATCAACCACCAGCCGCACGGCGCGCCAAATTTCGGTAATTAAGCGACCAAAGTCTGAATAAGGGTTTTGATAAGCGCCCATTTCTTTCGCCAGTTGCTCAGCATAAAGCCCCCAGCCTTCGCTATAGACGGTAAAGCCGGCCTGGGTGCGAAACTCTGGTACAGACTGCAGTTCTTGGGCAATTGAGATCTGCATATGGTGGCCAGGATTACCCTCGTGATAAGCAATGGCCTCCATCTCATTTTTTGGCATTGCTGTCATATCGGATAAGTGGGCGTAGTAAATGCCCGGACGTGAACCATCTGGCGTACCCGGATAATAATGCTGTGCGGCGCCGTCCTGTTCACGGAAGGGTTCTACCCGTTTCACCACCAAATCGGCTTTCGGTAAGATGCCAAAGTAGTCGGGTAAGCGCTCATTGATGAAGTCAAGGTACTTCTTAGAGTCCTCGATATACATCTCGGCGCCTTCATCATTGTTTGGATAAAAGAACTGTTCATCCGTGCGGATAAACGTAAAGAACGCCTGTAAGTCGCCCTCAAAGCCCACTTGATCCTTTATTTTCAGCATTTCATTGTTCAGGCGCTCTACTTCTTGCAGACCCAACTGATGAATCTCATCGGCCGTCATATCCGTGGTGGTGTAGTTTTTTAACATTGCGTTGTAAAACTCAATGCCACCGTCAAAACGATGCACACCGGTCGCAATTTCCGGGGTATTTTCGATGTCACTCTGATAAAACGCGATGATTTGTTCGTAAACCGGCATAACCTGTTTGTACAAAACGTCAGCCGCTTGAGTGCGCAACGCATCAGCGGTCTGCTGGTCGATTGTTTGTTGCTCTAACAACGCGTCTATTTTTTTGTTCACATCCGCCATAAACGCAGAGTCCTCGCCTTCCGTGAAAGGGGCTCCGGTAATGACTTTTTCAGATTCTTCAATGATCAGCTCATAGGCAAAGCGTGGTGCGCGAATGCCCTCAGAGACTTGCTGCTCGGCGCGCGCTAATAGCTGCTCAAGTGCACGTGCTGACTCACCTAAGCGGCTGATATACGCATCCATGTCCTCTTTGTTTTCAACACGGTGAAAATTAAGCAAAAACTGCGGCATAAAGGTATGTGCCCCACGCATTTGATCGAACACGTAATCGTATTTGCGAAAATCGGCGTTACGTTTTGCTTGTTCGTACTGGTACACCCAAACATCGTATGAGGTCTTTGCCTCATCCGTCAGTTGCTCGTACTCAAATTCAGCCTGTAATTCATCGACGGTTTGCTTCATCCATTGCTGCTGTTGTTGCTCCGCCTCGATACTCAAGTCATCAATTTCACCGTAGCGATCTTTTCGCCCCAGGAAAGTCATTTGCATTGGGCTTTGTTGCAGCTGCTCTTCATATTTTTGCTCAAACCAGGCATTTAAACGCTCTGTCTCGGACTGTTGAGCCTGCTCTGCCGTCTGCTCGGTATTGGCGGTCGTTTGTGACTGCGGCTCTGCTGGCTGACCACACCCAGCAAGCAACCCCGCCAGTGCTAAAGCAACAAGTGAGTATTTCATAGCGAACCTTCCATTTTGATCGTTAGGGCGATAATGAAGAAAAACTATAGCGCGCTTGATACACTGTATGGAATAGTTTTTAACCAATAAGTTGTAAGAGGACTTTTCGAGTTATGGCAAAGCCGAACAAAAAAGGTCCAAAGCGCACCGTACAAATCTCATGCCTACAGTGCAAAACTCCGATCTTTAAATATCGGAAAGGCGGCAAGGGCGCATTAGTGAAATGTTTTATGGAGCGTATTGTGGAGGACCATACCACCACACCCTGTCATTGTCCCGGGTGTGGTCAGGAGTTCGCCAGAGAGACGATGATTCGAGGCACACCGGCCTACAAAATCATTGGCGGAAAAGTGCATATGAAATAAGGAAAATGGATGATCGACGCCGACATTAAACTGCGCTACCAACGAGCCTGTGAACAGGCAGGCCCCTCAATCCTGCGGCATCCGCAATTAACCATGGCGGAGCAATTACGACAGCTCGCCGACAGTATCGAGCCGCAAGAACAACGTGATGTCTATGGTAAAGGTTCGCTGATCGAGCAGTTTGAGCAGGAGGTCGCCCGTCGACTTGGTAAGGAGGCTGCGATCTTCCTGCCCACCGGCACCCTGGCACAGCCACTAGCGCTAAAACTGCACAGTCTCGAGCGAGCACGTCAACGGGTCGCCATGCACCCGACATCGCACTTATTGTTACATGAACACATGGGTATCGAGGCTCTCTGGCAACTTGACAGCTGCACCGTCGGAGTCAGCGATCAGCCAATTGATATCAGTGATTTGCAGAGCCTGAACGGCGATAGTCTCGCCGCCGTCGTACTGGAGCTGCCTATGCGAGAGATTGGCGGCCAGTTGCCAACCTGGCAGTCGCTGATTCAACAACACCAGTGGGCAAAACAACACGGAGTGCGCTTACATTTGGATGGTGCGCGCCTATGGCAGGCTCCGGCGCATTACCAAAAGTCGTTAGCGGAAATTGCCGCACTCTTTGATTCCGTTTATGTCAGTTTCTACAAAGATCTGGGCGGTATCAGTGGTGCGGTGCTCGCGGCTGACCGCGATTTTATTGAACAAGCCCGTATCTGGGCGCGCCGCGCCGGTGGCAATCCTATTTCACTGTATCCGGAAATCGTGGCCGCACGACAGGGCCTGAAGGATAACCTACCGGTGATGAAAGACGCGGTTCATTATGCGGTAGGTTTAGGCACGCAATTACAAAAAATGGACGGTGTTACGGTAACGCCAAACCCGCCACAAGCTGCGATGTTTCATCTGCACTTTCCGTTGTCACCGAATTGTCTGGCAGACAAAATAGCCGATTATATCCAGGTCCATGGCGTGATGATTTTGCCCTTGCCAAGGGCAGGAGATGAGCACCACAGCGTCTGTGAAATCTCGATAGGGAGAAATGCCCTGTCGCAACCGCAGGACTTTTGGTTGCGACATATCAGGGCGTTTATCCAATCACTTAATGATCAGTGATTGTCATGATGCTTGTGATGTTCACCCAGCAAGTGGTTTAAGGTGTTTAAATAATCTTTACCAAAACCTTTAACACGCGGTTTGTTCATTTGCTCTGAGCCCAAATGTACTTCTTCCAGTGAATTTGCCGCGACATCCAATTCTTTGCTTAAACGGGCAAGTGCAACTTCCAGCGTGTACGTCAGTTCATGCACTTTCGCCATATCCTGAGCGCTTAAATCACCGTTCACGATCTCTTGCAGCTTGGCATTGTATTCCACCAGATTCATGATGGCTTGCTGCAGATTTTCAGCTGGTTCAGGCTTGAAATGTTGATACTTCTGCTCGTCATCATCGGCAATTGCCGAGGTTGAAAGCGACATCACCACAATAAATAATCCAGCCAGTAAACGTTTCATTGTAACCTCTCTATTGTTAATAACAATTCTCATTCTCTATTCAATCGCTTGTCAGGTCAACGTTTTCGAGCGAAACCTGATACGATAGTTTTGATCAAACTCAAGTTACTGTTACATCAGGGAGTACGCAATGCTCTATCGCCTGGTTCTTTGGCTTTCGCTAACCCTTATTATGTTATCTCACCCGCCCGCTCATGCGCAGGACGAAGCGCAAGCGCAAACGTTAAAAGTTGCCGTTCGCATGAATGCGCCTTTTGTGATGCAACGCGAGGGCGAGTATCAGGGGCTGGCCATGCAATTGTGGGAAGACATCGCACGACAGCTCGATAGACCCTATGAATTGCACCCAATGCCCCTGGAGCAGCTGTTAAGTGAAGTGGAACAAGGACATTACGATATCGGCATTGGTGCATTAACCATCACCGCGGCTCGTGAGTCCCGTCTGGACTTCTCTCAGCCATTTCATAATGGCGGACTTGCCATAGCGGTGCCGGCCAATAATACAGCGACATGGTGGGCGGTGACTAAACGCTTTGTTTCATTTGAATTTTTAAAGGTCGTTCTAATCCTTGGTGCCGTGCTGTTTATCGCCGGCGCTTTAGTCTGGTTGTTTGAGCGCCGTGAAAACCGTGACGAGTTTTCCGATAAGCCCCTTGCCGGCCTGGGTGCCGGATTCTGGTGGGCTGCAGTTACTATGACAACGGTTGGCTATGGCGATAAATCACCGCGCTCGCTCGGCGGACGCATCATAAGCCTGATCTGGATGTTCACTTGCGTGATTATTATTTCGAGCTTCACCGCGTCTATCGCATCATCACTTACGGTATCTCAGTTTCAATCCAAAGTCAGCGGTTTGGGTGACTTACCCAGCGCCAGAGTTGCCACGTTGTCCAACTCCGCTACAGCTCAATGGTTAAGCCAAAAGAACATTGGCTTCCAAGGTTTTGACGACCTTACCAAGGCGCTTGAGAAACTTAATGCTGGGGAACTCGATGCGGTTATCTACGATGAGCCGATTTTGCGTTATTCTATGCGCAGCCAGGCGCTCAACAATATTCGTTTACTGCCTGATCGAGTGCTGCCTCAGGACTATGGTTTTGTTCTGCCACAAGGCAGCCATTTTCGCGAACCTGTCAATCGGGAGCTATTACGGGTTGTCCAGACGGAAGCTTGGCGCGACTCCCTTGACCAGTATTTAGGAAATTAACACTCATGTTTTCTTGGTTTGAGCGACGTCTTAATCCATTCCCGGCAGAGGAACCCACTCAACCGCCGCAGGGATTTTTCGCTTTTTGCTGGCACTTTACCCGCGGAGCAACACCTTACATCGTTGCCACGGCGCTACTAATGGCGGCAATTGCCATCGCCGAAGTTTGGCTGTTCGGTTTTCTCGGTCAGATCGTCGACTGGCTGGCACAGCAAGATCGGGAAACCTTTATTGACGATCAGTTCTGGCCGCTACTGGGCATGAGTGTGTTGGTGTTAGTCGGGTTACCCTTACTGGTCTGGTTCCATTCGTTACTGACACACCAAACGCTGCTGGGTAACTTCCCTATGCGAATCCGCTGGCTGGGTCATCGCTACTTGATGAAACAGTCGATGTCCTATTATCAGGACGAATTTGCCGGTCGCGTAGCCACAAAACTCATGCAAACGGCTCTCGCCGTTCGGCAGTGCATCATGACCTTTATTGAAATTGTAAACTACGTGGTCGTGTACTTTTTAGGGATGTTCTTTATCATCGGCAGCGCCGACTGGCGTATGATGTTGCCGCTGGCATCATGGCTGGTCCTGTACGCCCTGCTGTTGCGTTACTTTGTCCCGCGGCTGGGCAAAGTTTCAGCGTTGCAAGCTGACGCCCGTTCCATCATGACCGGACGCATCGTTGACTCCTACACCAATATTCAAACGGTTAAACTGTTCTCACATTCGCAACGAGAAGCGGCATTTGCCAAACAAGGCATGGATAAATTCCTTGATACCGTGCACGCACAAATGCGACTGGTCACCAAACTGTATGGTTTTCTCTACTTCATTAACTGTGCGCTGCTGTTCAGTTCTGCAGCAACCGCCATTTGGCTATGGCGCGGCGATATGGTCAGCCTCGGTGCTGTTGCTGTAGTGATTGGCCTGGTACTGCGGTTATTTGGTATGTCGCAAATGGTGATGTGGCAAATGTCGACGCTGTTTGAGAGCATCGGAACGGTGCAAGACGGCATCGGCTCGCTATCGGTACCACAACGCATTGTCGACAAGCCGAATGCGCCACAATTGACCGTCAGCAATGGCGATATTCAGTTTGACCAGGTGCGCTTTCATTATGGTAAAGGCTCCGGTGTTATGGAGAATTTTAACCTGCATATTAAACCGGGTGAGAAAGTCGGCATTGTTGGCCGTTCAGGCGCCGGTAAATCGACCCTGGTTAATCTGCTGTTGCGCTTTTACGACGTTGAAGGCGGCGCAATACGCATTGACGGACAAAACATCAGTGAGGTTCAACAAGATTCTCTGCGCGCACAAATCGGCATGGTGACGCAGGACACCTCATTACTGCACAGGTCGGTGCGGGATAACATTCTTTATGGCCGTCCCGATGCCAGCGCTGACGATGTACAACATGCCATCGAGCGAGCTCACTGCGCCAGTTTCATCGCTGACTTGTCGGACAGTAAAGGCCGCACGGGACTGGATGCCCATGTCGGCGAACGTGGTGTCAAGTTATCTGGTGGTCAGCGCCAGCGTATTGCCATCGCCCGGGTGATGTTAAAAGATGCACCGATTCTTATCCTCGACGAAGCGACCTCGGCACTGGATTCCGAGGTGGAAAACGCGATTCAGGATAATCTTTATCAATTAATGCAGGGTAAAACCGTTATCGCCATTGCCCACCGCCTGTCGACTATTGCCGCAATGGACCGGTTGGTAGTGATGGACAACGGTGAAGTCATTGAGCAGGGTAGCCACGAGCAATTACTGGCTCAGGATGGCCTCTACGCGAAACTCTGGCGTCATCAGTCCGGTGGCTTTCTGGCGGAGCACCTTTAGCGAGTTAACATTCTCGCGCGGTCTCTACGCGCGAGAATTTCACCTCCAGTTCGAGCAGTCGCTTTTTACCGCGAGCGGTCAAATCCGTCACAAACAGGAACTGTTGCCGAGGATCTATCGGATAAGCTTTTAAGCGATACCGAGTCCCCCAGGGTTCCTCGTTTACCGTCACGACTATCGGTTTTGACAGTTGCAGATAAGGACTGGTTAAGGCAATGTCTTCCAGCGCGTCACGAATCATAAAGGCATCAAACTCAGGCTGAATAAAAAATTCAGCCACGCACATTAAACTCGGCCCGCCATTGTTGGCGTTGTGAATCAGATTATCCCAGAGCTTTAAGTGTGGTACCCATATGACGGTATCATCATTGGTCACCAACTCCACGGTGCGCATACCGATGTGCTTAACTTCACCATAAACCCCATCAACGGACACCCAGTCACCCGGGCGATAGGGCATTTCATGCACTGCGACCACGCCGGCAATTAAACTGCTGACATAATCTTTTAACGCAAAACCGATGGCCAGGCCGGCGGCGCCCAGAGTCGCAACCATATTTTGTAGAGTCGGCTCGATGATGCGGGGAATGATCAGTACCAGCGCCAGCACCAACACCAAAATACGAACCATGGGCACCAGTGCCAGTGTATACAGGCGCTGCTTGCCATGCAGATGGTTAGCGAGCCACGGCAGCAAACGCTGAGACAACCAAACCACAAACCAGGCCGCGAGCAAAATCGCCGCGATTTCAATTAACGCTGCCGTATTAAGTTCTTTGAACAGACCGGCAACTTCGTTCACAGATTCGTTTTCCATGTTGGCCTCTAAAAGTGATCCAGCCACAGTCCTCTGGCACTCAATGCCTGACGTACAACGGGGTAACCGGTCGGCGTAACGTACCACTGTGATTCGGTTTTACGAATCAAACCACAGTAGTTGAGACTTTGCAGTTCAATATCCAAATGCGTCGGCGATACAATCGGCAACACCTGATGCAGTTGATACGACGCAAGCCCGCGATGCAGGAGCAGCATGTGCAGGATAAAGGCGGTACTGTCCGTTGTTTCTGCCGGCATTGACGGCAACTCAAACGGTGATTGCTGTTGCTGCAGCTGCCGTCGGTAGCGGCTCCCCGAAAACGCACAGGCGATTCCGAGGTTACCCCGCGATAACGAAGCCAGGTGCTTGAGATGTTCAACGTCTCGGTTAAGACCCAGTGTCTGCAGCGCCTCGGCATCAAAGGCTTGCAGCGTCAACGTTTTTGGCTGTGATACGGGCCATAATTTACGCAGAAAACTCCAGGCCCAACTGTCACAAACCACCAGTCCTTTACCAATATCACCGCTCAGAGCCTGAGCAAAAAACGCCCGTACCCAGCGCAACCCTTTTGACTGCCGCAAATAGCAATGTGCCAACTCCGGCACAAACCAAGGAGCCGCATGATTACCCTGAGGTAATTCAACGTTTAGCGTATCGAGGCAAAGCTCATCTCGCTTTGGCGTTTGTAAATCGACGATATTGTTGGCGTTAGCCCATGTTTTTGCGATTTCATTAACGGGTGAATGGGGTGGGCTGATCAACCAGCGTACGGATTGATCCTCATCATCGTCACGCCATTCCTGCAACATATGATCAAGCTGTTGTAGCCCTTCATTGATACTAAACTTCAGCACATCCACGCTTTGCTCGGGCTGTTCCGTTTCATTGTCCTTGCCCGACTGGGCACGCAACGAATGCCACCAACGTTTTATGGTAATCACCGTTGGTGTTGTCGGGCAGCGATAATCACTGCTGGCAACCCATTGCCAAACAGAATCCTGCTGCTGTAATTGTTGTGGTTCTGGCGACTCTGACATCCGGGCATTCCCTGCGGTAACGCGATAAATTCATAGTAAACACTGTACCGTAAAAACAAAAATTTTATTTTTTCTCTTGAAAATTATTGGCTCTGTTCACACATAAGGTAGTGAAGCCGGCGTCTCTCAGAGAGTCGGCTGACAACCGACACAGACGTGTCATTTTGTTAAACCATTAAAGTTATTGCTTCTAAGGAGAATGACTATGGCAACTATCGATTTAAGCCCTCTTTATCGCAGCAGTGTTGGTTTTGACCGCATGGCTTCTTTGCTTGATGCAGCATTGCGTTCTGACACCAGCGCAAGTGGTTATCCTCCCTACAACATCGAGTTAATCGCTGAAAATCAATACGCGATCACGCTGGCTGTTGCAGGTTTTGAAGAGGATGATCTTGAGATTGAAGTCGAAAATGGCGTACTTCGCGTTTCCGGCAGCAAACCGGAAGAAAAAGAAAAACGCGAATTCTTGCACCGTGGTATTGCCAACCGAGCCTTCGAACGTAAGTTCAGCTTGGCTGAGCACATCGAAGTAACCGGTGCAGCGCTGAAAAATGGTTTGTTGACCATTGGCTTAGTTAAGAACATTCCTGAATCGATGAAACCGAAACGCATCAGCATCGGTAACTCGACCAAGGAATTACTTGAAGTTCGCTCGAGCAAAAGCGATAGCTAAGCTGTTAAAACGACTTCCCTGGATACATTAACAGCGATTAAGAGAGGCGGGTAAACCGCCTCTTTTTTATGGCTATGGTGTATTTTCAGCCGGTTGCCACTGTGTTGGCCGCCCGCACACATACCCTTGTAAATAGTCTACCTCTGCATCGATCAATGCCGTTCGCGTTTCCTCATTTTCGACACCAACCGCACTGACTTCAACGCCCGCGGCTTTCGCCAACCGGATACAGGATAAAACCAGCTCTGCCTCGACCGCATCGAGGAGCATATTTTGCACCCAGAAACGATTGATTTTTATCTGCGTCAACGGCATTTGTCTGAGTAAACGGAACGAATTGAAACCGGTTCCAAACTGGTCGATTACGGTAACACAGCCCAACTGTTGCAGTTGTTTAAACAGCTCATAAGCACGCTCAAAGTTTTCCGCGACAACCGGTTCAGCGAGTTCAAACGCCAATTGCTCGGGTCGCATATTCGACTGTTCAATTTTTTGCTCTAGAAAATGAATCAGCTCACTGTCCTCAAGGCTTTGAATCGATAAATTAATGTGACAACGCCAGGTTCGGGTTGCAATAAAGGGGTTATCATTAAAATAATCCAGAACGTGTCGCACCAGCCAGCGGTCCGCTTTACCCATAATGCCGGCATTTAACGCTGCGCTCAGGAACTGTTGCGGTGCCAGTGCTTCATCTGGATCTGTTTGCCCAGATTCGGGCAACCGCAACAAGATTTCATAGCAATGCTTGTCACGATTCTGATCGGCACTGACCATCACTTGTTGATACAAAACCCAATCTTCGTTGACCAAGGCGTCTCGTAATCGCTGTTCCCAGTTCTGTTCTTCGCGTCGCAACAGGCGTTGCTGATCGTCCGCCGTTGCGCTGTGTACCTTGAAATCGCCCAACTGTTGCGCAAGCTTTAACGCGCCCTCTGCCCGCCGTAACAGGCTTACTCCATTAAGGGTCGCTGCGGTCGCGCAAGCAATGCCCGCATGAGCGGTAAACTGAAACACACGGTCTTGAGTTGAAAAACGAAATTCCCGGCAAACCTGAATCAGCTGATACGCAAGCGCAAAACCGGCTTGCTCGGTGTCGCTGATCATAATGCCGAGACGTTGCTCAGCCACCCTGGCAATACGCGCTCTTTGCGGCAATTTCTCCCGCAGATTCAATACCATTTGCAATAAGGCCTGGTCGCGGACGGCCGGCTCGGTTTGATCATGGATTACCTGCAAACCATTAATATGCAGCAGTATCACCACACAGTCCTTTTGCTGATCGACCTGTCGTTGCAACACACGATGAAATTCTCGCTGATTGAGCAGCCCGGTCAACGGGTCGTGCTTTGCCAGGAAATTCAGGTGCATTTCCGCTTCAACCTGCTCGGTCACTTCCAAAATACGGCCGCGCCCGTCAGCGAAAATCTCTATCTGCAACCAAATTGTTTTGCCGTCAATCCGTTCTACCGATTGCAGGTGTTGCCAACTCTCTCGCCGTTGTGGTTCATTCCAGGTCGTGCACTGGCTGTTAAACAAGGCACCCGCCGTTGGCCAATGACGGCGCAGGAAATCGGCATTGTTTAAACCTAAAATGGCTAAAAAGCGTTTGCTAACCCGCCGCCAATGATGATCCGCATCAAGCTCAAACCAGCCCTCATTACTGCGGTTGATAAACCGCCAGTAAGCGTCCCGATAATAGTCCTTCATACGGCGTAAGCTGCCAATTCTGCGATCCAGACGCACCAGCGCTTTATCCAATTGTGCCAGTATCAGCGCCAACATATTTGCGGTCAGTAGGCTATACAACACAATGCCCGAGAGACCCTGCCATAAGGTATTAACACGCGGAAGAATGAGTAGCCAGGCAATGACCGATAGCGGCAATAACAGCAGTACAAACCACTTTACGATACGGTCATGGTCACTGTTAACCACGCGCCAGCCAACCAATGCCGTGATCGCGACGAGGATACTGATTTGCAATGACAGCCAAGTGCTCGACTGCAGCTCAGGCCACCAAGGCTGAGCAATACTAACCAACAGCTCAAGCACCATAAGCCCATTAAAAAAGCGGTTCCAGTTAACGCTTTTCAGCCAACTTCGTACGCACTCCCTCAGCACCCACGTCAGTGCCAACAATAACCACTGTTTAGAGTATGGGAGTAACACGCCGGCAATGGCCGGACTAAACGGTGAGAAATAAGTGATCCAAATACCACTGTGCAGTAGCATGACCAGAATAAACGCGGTGGCAACAAGACCGGTACTTATCTGCAGTTTGCGCTGAGTGCCGCGCGCCAGGCTAAAAGCAGCTACCGCAAGCAACAACAGCACGCCGGCATTCACGCCCAGCGCCGTTTGTTTTTGCTGTAAGTGCAGTTGTAATGGCTGCGGTGCCCAAAGTGACAAGGTGTTTATTTGTTTTGGCCACTGTTTCATGCTCATGACCAACCACATCGTCTGATTGGCCGGAACATCAACCGGCAACATGATCTGTTGCGAAATATGTGGACGGTTTACCAAAGGGTCATCGAACTCAACCCGTTCGGAGTCCAGTACCTGAAATTCAGCGTTCAACAGATAGACACTGGCTTCATCGATGTAACTGTCGCCGAAGTCAATGATATAACGTTGTGATGAGCGGCTTCGGTTGAATACTTTTACCGCAGCCCAGATGAGTGGTTTATCGCTTCCAATTTGATGCGAGCGCAATTGTTCGAACGACTCCCATCGCTCGGGGCTATCCAAACCGATTCGGGATAATGAAAAGTTGTCGTGAGTGACTCGGAATGCCAATTGCTGATTGAGCTTTACCCGTTCTGTTTGTGCCGAAACCGTCAGTACTTGGCGAGTTTCAGTTGCCACACTCTCGACAGAAACAAGCAACACCAATAACGCCAGAAGCCTAAATAACATCAAATATAGTCCTCTGCTTGCAACGCCGTCATCACCCCTTTGTCGACACCCTCAAGTGGCTGCAGCCAAGCGGCTTCGCACAGGTGCGAGTAAAACAACAGCCAGTGACGGTTACGGATCGACAACCGCCAGCAATACTGATCGGCTGCCAGCTCAGACTCGCGAATGGTCGCGTCCAGCGCAGCTGCGACGTCAGACGCCCAACTGTCGATGTCCGTTTCTGCTGTCGGACGATGCTTTAATATCAACGTGTCTAAATCAGCCATTGAATAACTGTCGTTCACTCGCTCCGTTTAAAAAATGATTAATTGCGTCAATAAATTCTGCGCCGTAACGCTCTAATTTAACCTGGCCTACCCCCGAAATTGCCAACATATCGGCATCGGAGGTCGGATAGTCGATACACATTTCAACCAAACTGGCATCACTGAAAACAACGAACGGTGGCACGCCATCGCGATCGGCAATGTCTTTTCGTAGTTTCCGCAGGCGCCGGAATAATACCTTATTATAGTCACCGCGATCAGTGATACTGTTTCGCGTCGCAGTCAGGTTAATACGTGGTTTCGCCAGTTCTAGTGTCACTTCTCCGCGCAAAACCGATCGCGCGGCTTCGGTCAGTTGCAAGGCCGCAAAGCGGCGAATGTCCTGCACAATCAGGCCACGATGTATTAACTGCCGTAAAATTGAGAACCAGTACTCATGGCTCTGTTCCTGGCCAATGCCATAAGTACTCAGTTGATCATGTTTTAATTCCAGCACGCGCTGGTTTTTAGACCCTCGCAATACCTCAACAATATGAGCAATACCAAACTGTTGCCCCACTCTGTAGACACAACTCAGCGCTTTTTGCGCATCTTCCAGAGCGTCAAACCGTTGTGGCGGGTCCAGACACAAGTCACAGTTACCACACTCTTTGTCGGTAAACTCATTAAAGTAGTTCAATAGCACCAACCGTCGGCAGGTTTGTGCTTCCGCCATCGCTTGCATGGCGGCAAATTTTTGTTTTTCCACGAGCCGGCGGTGTTCGTTGTCCTGCTCTTCTATCATCCGTTGAATCCACTGCGCATCCCTCGGATCAAACAGCATCAGTGCTTCAGCCGGTAAGCCATCACGGCCGGCTCGCCCCGTTTCCTGATAGTAAGACTCGATACTACGGGGGATATCAAAATGCACGACAAAACGAATATTAGGCTTATTGATGCCCATACCGAAAGCAATGGTTGCCACAACAACATCAATGTCGTCACGTAAAAACTGCCGCAGCGTCGACTCCTTTAACGCATGCTCTAGTTTGGCATGGTAGGGTGCGGCCTTTATGCCGGCTTGTTGCAAACTCTCGGAGATTTCTTCAGTTTTCTTACGTGAGCCGCAATAAATAATGCCGGCTGAGCCCTTTTGTTTTTTCACATAGTCTTTAATTTGCTTTAACGGCTTAAACTTTTCCTGTACCACGTATCGAATGTTAGGCCGGTCAAAAGAGCTACGGTGACAATAGGGTTGCTGCAGTTGCAACCGTTCCATGATGTCATGTTGAGTCGCTGCATCAGCGGTAGCGGTTAACGCCATAAAAGGAACATTCGGCAAATACTGACGCAGTTGCCCAAGCTGACCGTATTCCGGACGGAAGTCATGCCCCCACTGACTAATACAATGTGCTTCGTCAATGGCAATAAAACCCGGCTGGTATTCCTGCAGTCGTTGGATAAAGCTTGGTTGTAGTGCCCGCTCAGGACTGACATAGAGTACTTTTATTTGTTGCCGCTGGAGCTGTTGCAAAGTCGCCAATGCCGTCTCCGAAGACAACCCCGAGTGCAGGGTAGCCGCTGATATCCCCATCGCCTGCAATGCTTCCACTTGATCCTGCATGAGCGACAACAACGGCGAAATCACGACAGTAAGCCCCTCATGACACAGCGCTGGCAATTGATAGCAAAGCGATTTGCCGCCGCCGGTCGGCATCAGTACCAAGGTATCTCGCCCCTGCAGCGCATTCAGCATCACATCCAGTTGGCCATCACGAAAACTGGTATAACCGAATACACGCTGGAGCTGCTGCTTAAGTTTCGCGATCAGATCTTGATTGTGCTGCGATTGGTCACTAACTTCGGCATTTTTGGCTAACATGGGCACCTTGAGCAAGCTTCTGTTGACTTGATTAACATCATCGCTCTATTGTAAGCGTCCTAGCCCCTGATCACCATGATAAAAATGGATATACAACGATTGCTGACGAAAGTTTCCGAGTTTATGAACGACCAAGTTCCGTTTCAACGCATGCTCGGCTTTGAAATCACTGAGTTTACCCCAGAGCGGGGCGAAGTCCGGTTTCGCTGGCGTGACGAACTGATGGGTAATGTACCACAGCGGATACTACACGGCGGTGTAACCTCCACCGCACTGGATACAGCGGGGGGACTCGTTGCGATTGCCGGGATGCTGGCACGATTGGATAATCCGACCGAAGAATATCTCATGGAGCGACTGTCACGCTGTGGTACCATAGATTTGCGTGTTGATTATTTACGACCGGGCCGGGGCGAGGAATTTATTGCCAGCGCCACCATCATTCGATCCGGCAATAAAGTTGCCGTAGCGCGAATGGAACTGCATAACCAGGATGGCACACACATCGCGTTTGGCACCGGTACATACCTAGTAGGATAAAGCAATGACCGATGAAGCGGTGCGGGCTAAGCAGGGCGTAATCTTTGCGCTGGCTGCGTACACATTTTGGGGCGTAGCTCCTGTCTACTTTAAACTCGTTAAACAAGTCCCGGCGTTTGAAATACTGGCGCACCGTATTATCTGGGCGTTTGTTCTGGTGCTCATTCTCATCATTGCGATGCGCCGGATGGACCGGATCTTACCGATTGTACGCAGCCCCAAACTGATTCTTAGACTTGCACTGGCCACCGTATTACTTGGCGGCAACTGGTTTCTATTTATTTGGGCCATCAATACGGATCACCTGCTCGATGCCAGTTTAGGTTATTACATTAATCCATTACTCAATGTCGCCATCGGCATGGCCTTTTTTGGCGAAAAAATGCGTCGTCTGCAATTGGTGGCTATTGCTATGGCCGTTCTCGGCGTAGCGATTCAGATCATAACCTTCGGCGCTGTACCTTGGGTAGCTCTGGCACTGGCCTCGAGTTTTGCCATTTACGGTGCCATTCGCAAACGACTGCCGGTCGATTCAATCAGCGGGCTGTGGTTGGAAACCGCGTTATTAGCCCCGATCATGCTGGGCTATCTGATGTTTTTTGCCAACTCGTCTGCCAGCGATCTTACCGCCAACAGCTGGCATTTGAACCTGTTGCTGGTTGCAGCCGGACTGGTTACTACGGTGCCGTTGTTGTGCTTTACCGCAGCGGCGCAGCGTATCCGTTATTCCACCCTGGGGTTCTTTCAATACATTGCACCAAGCATGATGTTTTTACTGGCGGTTCTTGCTTACGGAGAGCCGTTGGAGGAAAGCAAACTCATTACGTTCATTATTATTTGGGGAGCGCTGGCTCTGTATACGGTGGATTCCGTATTACAGCGCCAGCGCAATAAACGAGCCGTGGTGCAAGAGCCCGTTAGTTGAGGTTTGCATCTAATGAGATGTCGGCATTCAGTACTTTGCTAACCGGGCAACCTTCTTTGGCTTGGTTGGCAATTTTCTGAAATTCGTCGTCACTGATGCCATCAATCGTAGCTGTTACCGTTAACTTGATGGCATCGATTTTAAAGCCGCCATCATCTTCTACCAATGACACTTCAGCTTTAGCGTCAATTTCGCTCGGCTCATAACCGGCTTCGCCAAGCATTAGCGAAAATGCCATCGCGTAACAGCCCGCATGAGCCGCACCAATAAGCTCTTCGGGATTCGTTCCTGTGCCACTTTCAAATCGACTTTTGAATGAATAAGCCGTGTTATCCAACGTACCACTTTGTGTCGAAACAACACCGGAACCTTCTTTAATACTGCCTTTCCATACTGCACTTGCATTGCGCTTCATAAACACCTCCGTTTTTAAAGCGTGTGTCTATGTATAGTCGGAAATGTCAGTATGCGTTCAATTTGTTTTTATGTTAATTAACAAGGTTCCAGTCTCGCATAGGCGACAACCAACCATTTGCTGCCCACTTGATCGAAGTTTATCTGGATTCTGCTCTGTGGTCCTGTGCCTTCATAATTCAATACCGTGCCGTCTCCAAATTTCGGATGCCGTACCCGCTGACCGAGTTGATAACCGGTTTGCTCAAAGGCTTCATGGCTTGCTGCGTTATTAAACCGGCTGTAGCTGGATGGGCGTTGGACCTGAGTCTGAAGACGCACTTCATGTAAGGTATCAGCTGGTATTTCAGAGACAAACCGGCTCACCTTATGGAAGAATTCTTGCCCATAAATGCGTCGTTGCTCCGCATAAGTCAGTACCAGCTTTTGCATGGCTCGCGTCATTCCGACATAACAAAGGCGACGTTCTTCTTCGAGTCGCCCGGGTTCGTCCATCGACTGTTGTGACGGAAAGACGCCTTCCTCAACACCGGTCATAAACACCAACGGAAACTCCAGGCCCTTGGCACTGTGAAGCGTCATCAACTGCACAGCATCCTGATACTCATCCGCCTGTTCTTCACCAGCCTCGAGTGCTGCATGCGCCAAAAATGCGTTAAGCGGACTCATGTCTTCTTCGCTGTCATCCAGGTTAAAGTTTTGACAGGCATTGACCAGCTCTTTCAAGTTCTCAACACGGGTTTCTGCTTTTTCGCCTTTCTCAGCTTCGTACATCGCCAACAGACCTGAGCGACGGATCACCTCGTCACTCAAACGACCCAGCGTGAAGTCTTCGGTTTCGTCGTCTAACCCTTCAATAAAGTCAATAAACGCTGCAACGGCGTTTCTTGCTCGTCCTGCCAGTGCTTTTTCAGCAACCATTAAACTCGCCGCTTGCCATAGCGATTGCTGGTTTTCTCGCGCCGTCTGACGAATGATGTCCAACGTGCGGTTACCAATCCCCCGAGTGGGGGTATTAATGACTCGCTCAAGGGCGGCGTCATCATCACGATTTGATAAAATACGCAGATACCCTAACGCGTCTTTAATTTCCTGACGTTCAAAGAAGCGTAGCCCGCCATAGATGCGGTAGGGCATACGGGCGTGCAACAAGGCCTCCTCCAGCACGCGCGACTGCGCGTTACTGCGATATAAAATCGCAACGTCCTGCAACGCATTACCCTGATCACGCCACTCTTCAATACGCCCAACGATGTAACGGGCTTCATCCATTTCATTAAACGCGGCATAGAGGCTGACCGGTTCGCCTTCATTACCATCCGTCCAGAGATCCTTACCAAGACGCTCTGCGTTGTTGGCGATAACCGCATTGGCAGCTCTCAGTATGGTTCCTGTTGAACGATAGTTTTGTTCCAGTCGGATAGTGGTTACCGCCGGGTAGTCGTCCATAAACTGCTGTATATTTTCAACCCGCGCACCACGCCAGCCGTAAATGGACTGATCGTCATCGCCGACAATAGTGACAAAATTTTCTGCACCGGAAAGCAACCTGATCCACGCGTACTGAATGGCGTTGGTATCCTGAAATTCGTCCACCAATATGTGTCGGAAACGACGCTGATAATGTTCTCTTACCGATTTGTTATGACGCAACAGTTCATGAGCGCGTAACAAAAGCTCTGCGAAATCAACCAACCCCGCCCGATCGCAACTTTCCTGATAGGCTTGATAGATGGACTTTAACGTCTGTTCGTTCGGATCGAAGGTTTCGATGTGTTGCGCCCGCAAACCTTCGTCTTTCTTACCGTTGATGTACCATTGCGCCTGTTTGGCCGGCCAACGCTTTTCATCCAGATTCATCGACTTTATCAGTCGCTTAATCAGCCGCTGTTGATCATCGCTATCAAGGATTTGAAAGTTTTGCGGCAAGCCAACATCCATATAATGCGCGCGCAATAACCGGTGAGCCAGACCATGAAAGGTGCCAATCCACATATTGCGCACCGAGCTGCCTAACAACTGTTCTACACGGCCGCGCATCTCGGATGCCGCCTTATTGGTGAAGGTAACCGCTAAAATACTGTAAGGAGAATAATTACGTTGCTGGATCAGCCAGGCAATACGATGCACCAACACCCGCGTTTTACCACTCCCTGCCCCTGCCAGCACCAGCATATGACCATCATCAGCACTAACCGCCTGACGTTGTTTATCGTTGAGTCCTGAAATCAAAGGGTGCGTACTGCTCATGTGGGCTCCTCTTTTAGCGGATTAAACCGCAAGTGTAATCGTCAACCACTGTATACGCAACCAGTGTCGAGCAGCTCGTGCAACTGCTGGAGTTGATTAAAACGGAAGGTCGGTAAGACACGCAATTGATCGAATGTCCCCAAACCACCACCAAACCAGCCGGTTTGGCAGCCGGCACGGTGTGCTCCCAGAATATCGGAGGTTGGATGATCACCAATGTGCAACAGTTCCTCTGCCGCGATCGAATAGTGCGCCAGCACCGCATCAAACATGTCGCGGTGCGGCTTGCCTCGCAACCCTTGAGTGGGCTGCACGATAATATCAAACCACTGACTTAGGCCGATACGCTGACAGTCGACATTGCCGTTACTAATAGCAGCCAAGCGATAACGTTGAGACAATTGTTGCAGCAATTGATGGGTTTCCGCAGCAACCTCAAAATCACTGCGATGCCGGTGAAATTGCTCCATCACTCGTTCAGCGGCACGCTCCGGATCTTTCACACCAGCCTCCGCAAAGCCTTCCCGCAGCGTGGTCAAACGCAGTAACGTCATGTTACTCGCGAGCTCCACGTTACGGGTCATCAACTGGTTCCGGCGTTGACGCCAGTGCTCCAGTTGCCAGTGCCGGGTCTGTGGATAATGTTGTTCGATGAAGCGCTGCACATTGTGTTCTGCAGCCTGCATGATCGGGACATTGTCGTACAATGTGTCGTCCAGATCGAAGCTAATAACCGAAAATCGTTTCAGTCGACGGTAGAAGCTCAGCGCCATAATTTGATGACCTTTATTTGCGTGTTCTGGTTGCCCTCGGGTGGGCTTTATCATAGACCTCAGCTAAACGCTTGAAGTCGAGGTGGGTATAAATCTGCGTGGTCGACAGATTGGCATGACCCAACAGCTCCTGTACCGCTCGTAAGTCACCACTGGCCTCCAGCATATGGGACGCAAACGAATGCCGCAATTTATGCGGATGCAGGTCGCCAACGATGCCCTGTTGCTGGCCCCAGTAATTAAGCCGTTGCTGCACCGTGCGCGGGCTGATGCGATTGAGTCGTTTGCTCACGAACAACGCCACCTCGGGTTTAGCCCCCAGCCAAGCAGTACGTACTTTATGCCAGCGCCGGATTGCTTTGATTGCATGCTGACCAACCGGCACAATCCGGGTTTTACTGCCTTTACCTGTTACCCGCAACTGACCCATGCGCAAATCAACCGAGTCCATATCCAGACTAACCAGCTCCGCCAGGCGGATACCGCTGGAGTAAAGCAGTTCCATCATCGCCGCATCCCGGACGGCCAGTTCATCATCGGGCAGATCCAATAGGTGTGTGATGCTATCAACATCAAGGTTTTTGGGTAGTCTTTTAGGTATTTTAGGCGCTTTTACCGACAAAGCCGGGTTATCCGCTAACGCATCATTGTGTAGTAAAAAGTCACAGAATGTTCGCCAGGCCGACAATTTTAACGCAATCGTTCGTTCTCCCAGGCCTTCCCGACGCCAATTGACTAACTGTCGCTCAAGCACCGCAACGGTTAACTGTTGCGGCTGCTCTATCTGTTGTGCGGCTAAACGCTCAATATCCTGGCATACCAAGCGTTGGTAATTTTTTAGCGTAAGGTCTGCGAGTCCGCGTTCACCGCGCAGATGATCAAGCCACTTTTGCTGCCAGTTAAGCAGCGTCATCGTTCACCAGTACTGTGGGTAACAGCGCACTGAGTAAGGCCTGTAATTGGGTGATAAGCAATTTGTCCATCGCTGGTTCAAAATGTCCGGCTTTGGCACTGCCGACCGCCAGCATACCGATATCGCCTTCTTTACCCAGCAGCAACAAAGCCACTGACGCTACCGACTCATCACGAAACAGCAGTTTATGTTCCTGCTCCGTCAGCCGACCGAGGTAAATCGGGTCATCGCTAAAGCGCTTGCTCAGTAATTGCTTATGCGTATCCGAGGCGAAGGTGTATTGTTCCTCCAACTCTATTGGGCTGTTAAAGAATTTTAACGACAATGCTGGCATGTTAAGTTGCGTTTCGAAGGTAAGCTGTAGCTCATCCAAAACTTGCGGTAACGTTCTGCAGTCGAGCAACCTTACATAAAGCTGACTGTAGGCTGTAAAGATTTCTTCATTGCGACGCGCATTAACCATCAATTCAGTGATTTCTTCTTCCAGCTCTTTTACTTTGCTGCGTAATTTTTGCTGCTGGCGTTCAACCAGAGACACTGCGCCGCGCTCTTCATGACGGAAACGCAGGTGCGTTAACAAATCGTCGTTATTCATAAAGAAGTCTGGATTTTCAATCAGATATTCGCGTATCAGCGAATCGTCAATGCGTTGCATAGCTTGCTTCTCGGGTTCTGTACTCATAACAACATTTGTCCATCAAAAATAAGTTCGGCCGGCCCCGTCATTTTAACTTGTTGCTCGGGCTGCCAGCGAATCACCAGTTTGCCGCCGGGCAATTCAACGGTCACCTGGTTATTTAATTTTTCCTGTTGCATACCAATCACGGCCGCCGCACAGGCACCACTACCACAGGCCTGGGTTTCGCCAACGCCACGTTCATGCACGCGTAAACGAATGTTATCGCGATCAACGATCTGCATAAAACCAACGTTTACGCTCTCGGGAAAACGGTCGTGGGCGGCAATCAAGGTGCCGAGTCGGTTTACCGGTGCGGTATCCACATCGTCGACCTCGATCACACAATGGGGGTTACCCAGCCCCATAACACCACATAACACCGTTTCTTCATTCGCTCTTAGCACATAGGTTTGCTCAGCTTTTTGCGCCTTGAATGGCACACTTGCCGGTTCAAATTGCGGTAACCCCATTTCCACCGTGACCTGACCATCTTTTTCCAGATGCAACACCAACTTGCCGGCTTTGGTACTGACCTTTAAATGGTTTTTGTTCGTTAGCCCTTTGAGGCGCACAAACTTGGCAAAACACCGGGCTCCATTACCGCACTGAGCAACTTCGCTGCCATCTGCATTAAAAATTCGATAATGAAAGTCGAGATCCGGATCGTACGGCGGTTCAACTAACAACAGCTGATCAAAGCCAATACCCGTGTGCCGATTAGCCCATTGTTTGATTTGCTCCGGATTGACGTAAAGGTTCTGGGTGACATTATCAACCACCACAAAATCATTACCTAGTCCATGCATTTTCGAGAACTGCAGTAACATCGCTGAGTTATGTCCTATCTAACAGTCGTTCGCCACGAATCAAGTCATCAAATGTTTCACGCGCCCGGATTAAAAAGCTATTAGCGCCATCGACCAGAACTTCGGCCGGCTTCGCCCGTGTGTTGTAATTAGAGCTCATGGTAAAACCATAAGCACCAACATGTTTAACCGCCAGCAGATCACCGCCAGTTATCGTTAAATGCCTTGCATGACCTAAAAAGCAGCCAGTTTCGCAAACCGGACCAACCACATCAACCAACTTGCCGCGGCCATTATTGGCTTCATCCACGGCCACAATATCATGCCATGCCTGATAGAGTGAGGGACGCAATAAATCGTTCATACCCGCATCGACCAGGGCAAACCGCTTATCATCGGTTTCTTTCAAGTATTCGACCCGCGTCAGTAACACACCAGCATCCGCAATAATGGCGCGGCCTGGCTCCAGCACCAACGTAAGCTGCGGATAGTTTTCAGCCATCTTCAGGACACCGGTAAGATACGCCTCAAGATCCAGCGACGCTGTACCTTCATAGCTGACACCGAAACCACCGCCCAAATCGAGGTGGGTCAGGGTAATATTTTCGCTCTGCAAACGCTCAACTAACTGAAACATACGCTCCGCCGCGTCCAGGAATGGCGCCGGAGTCATAATTTGCGAACCAATATGGCAGTCTGCACCAAGCAACTGAATATTCGGTAATTCATGCGCGCGGCGAAAGACCGGCATCGCATCCGCCATAGCGATACCAAATTTGTTCGCCTTCATGCCGGTAGCGATGTAGGGGTGTGTTTGCGCATCGACATCAGGGTTTACCCTGAGTGAAACCGGTGCCATTAAGCCTAGTTGCTGCGCAACCATTTGAATCCGCTCAAGCTCTGCCGCCGATTCAACATTGATGCAGCCAATCCCCTGCTGTAATGCAAACGTCAGTTCCTCTACCGACTTTGCAACCCCTGAGAACACCACCGATTCGGCTTTGCCACCGGCTTTCAGTACTCGCTTAAGCTCACCACCGGAGACAATATCAAAGCCGGCACCCTGGGCTGCCAGCAACTGCAAAATGGCTAGGTTACTGTTCGCCTTTACCGCATAACACAAGCGGTGCGGGGCTGGCCAATAACGCGTAAAACGTTGCCAGTTATCAAGCAATTGCGCCTTTGAATAGACATATAATGGCGTACCATACTGTTCAGCAAGCGCCGTAGCTGAACATTCTTCCAAATGAAATTGTTGTTTTTTAAAGTCAATAAACGTCATTGCGCTTCCAAGCTGTCTACTTTCGTTTCCGGTTCGCCTTGGGCAGGCTCATTCTGC
This sequence comes from Idiomarina aquatica, assembly GCF_003987185.1. GTDB lineage: Bacteria > Pseudomonadota > Gammaproteobacteria > Enterobacterales > Alteromonadaceae > Idiomarina > Idiomarina aquatica. The sequence continues at coordinate 295,901 of NZ_PIPS01000004.1, forward strand.
TCTGGCAAAGGTTGAGGTTGCAGTGGGCCTTTTTGACCGCATCCCACGACTACAATCGCCATCATTAATGGTAGAATGGTTCGTGTTGCCTTGATTATAATTTGTTTGATCATCGCTAAACTATCGTTTCACTAAAAAATACAAGCTATGCGTATCATCGCACTGCGCGCACCAAATGTCATTAAGCTGTAGGGGTAGGATATGAGCAAAACCGTCAGAATAGCGACACGGAAGAGTAAGCTAGCCATGTGGCAAGCAGAGCATATACAAGCTCGCCTGCAGCAGTTATACCCGGAATTAACGGTAGAACTGGTGCCGATGTCGACTCGTGGCGATGTGATTTTAGACACTCCACTGGCTAAAATCGGTGGTAAGGGTCTGTTTGTTAAAGAGTTAGAGGCAGCTATGATGGAAGGCCGTGCTGACTTGGCGGTGCATTCCATGAAGGATTTACCGGTTGAGTTTCCACCGGGCCTCGAGTTACACACCATCTGTGAAGGTGAAGACCCGCGTGATGCCTTTGTCTCGAACACGTTCAAAAACCTTGACGAGCTACCGGCTGGTGCCGTGGTCGGAACCTGTAGTTTACGTCGTCGCTGTCAGATAAAAGAAGCGTTTCCGCAGCTTGAAATTAAAGATCTTCGTGGCAACGTGCAAACGCGCCTGCGAAAACTGGACGAAGGACAATTTGATGCCATTATTCTGGCCGCGTCTGGACTGATCCGGCTGGAGCTTGGCGAGCGCATTACTTCGTTCATTCCAGTGACACAATCATTACCGGCCAATGGACAAGGTGTTTTAGGTATAGAAGTCCGTAGTGATGACGACGAGATAAAACAATTGCTGGAACCACTTCAGTGTCAGCAGACGCGCTATCGCGTATTGGCCGAGCGGGCAATGAACCGCCGCTTGCAGGGTGGCTGTCAGGTGCCGATTGGTGCTTTTGCGGAAATCACAAACGATCAAGTTTATCTACGCGGCCTGGTCGGGGATCCCGATGGTCTGCAAGTGATTCGGGATGAGGTACGGGGCCCCGTGGAAGACGCTGAAGCACTCGGCATCACATTGGCTGAGAAGTTGCTGGCACAAGGCGCAGGCGACATTCTCGCCGCCGTTTATCAACAAGCTGATGAATAAGCTCCTCCTGATTCAACCGCTCGGCAGCCGACCACGATTATTGCAGCGGCTACAGGCTGCCGACGTCCCTTACTTTGAACAAAGCTTTATTGATATCCAAGCCCTTCGCCCGGCCGTAACTCACCTGACGACTACCGATGCTGTCATCTGGATCAGTAAAAATGCGGTTAAATACGCACTCGAAGCGGGTCTGAAATTACCGCGACAGGTTGCTATGTATGCCGTCGGTCCGGCCACCGCACAGTACGCATGCCAACAATTTAAACGGCCCTGCCAATGCCCAACGTTTGAACACAGCTCGGAAGGGCTATTAAAACTGCCACAATTGACCGACGTCGAAGCACAGCAGTGGTGTTTGATCAAAGGTAAGGGCGGACGCGAATTGCTTGCTGATAGCCTGGTGGCACGAGGCGCTTCGGTGCGTTCACTGGAAGTCTATCAACGGGTAAAAAAACCTTTATCAGATGCCGGGGTTGTGCAAGATTGGATGCAGCAGGTTAACAGGATCATGGTCAGCAGTGCCGAGCAACTCGCTTATTTTCTGTCTGAGTTGCCCCCCCACGCCGATGCCTGGCTGCGCAGTTGCCACTGGATTGTGCCAAGCGAGCGCCTGAGCCTGTTAATTCCTTTTGTGCAGGATGACGCGGTTACAGTTACGCAAAGTGCATCTGAAAACGCTATGATTAACGCATTACTGGAAGATGGAAACTGATATGACCGATGACAACAAACAACCGGAATCGCAACAACCCAAAACAAATGAGGTTGCAGAGCCGGTAAAGGATAGTAAGGCGTCCACGGAAAAGGGCAAAACCCGTACCACCAGCACGAGCAAGAAGCCCCGTGGGAGCAAGCTTAAACGTGCGTTTTGGTACCTGGTATTGGTCATCATAATCGCTACCATCGCCTGGATTGTTGTAGAACAGCCTTATAAACAGCTCGGCCTGGACTTATCCGACAAAAGCTCAGCAACCGACAATGCCAATACGCCGGCTGAGCGCTTTAATGCCGAACAACAAGTAAACGCATTAGCACAACGTTTGAACGCGGCAGAACGTCAGTTGAGACAGCTCAACCAGCAAACAGAGTCGTTCTCATCTGACAAGCAATTGGCCGCGCTGCAAGAGCAGTTGCAATCGTTACGTAGCGATCTTTCACAACAACGACAGCAGCTGAGTCAATTAGCGGACCAGTTACCGCAACAACAATTCGAACGCATGAGTCATTGGCGCCTGTTTGAAGCAAAACAAACGGTCAGTGCAGCAGCACGTTTGTTGTGGGGAACCGAAGATTATCGCAGTGCATTGGCGTTGTTAAAAATAGCAGACCAACAACTTGCCGGTATCGAGTCCGCTGCGGCAATCCAAATTCGCCAAGTGCTGGCGAGTGATATTGCCCGCGTTGAGGGTCGGTTGAGTTCGCGCCCGGATCAACTGGTATTAACGTTATCGGGTTTACAGCAACGCCTGCAGGAGTTGCCTAATCGTGTCGCTGAAAAGCGCCTTGATGAGCGTGCGACGGACAAGACTGTCTCAACCGACGCCGAAAATTGGCGTGAGAACCTACGGGCCAACTGGAACGATTTTCTGGATACCTTTATTCGTATCCAGCCTGCGACCAGTAATCCCGAACCATTGCTAAACGCGAGTGAACGCGATGCCATGACTCTGCGACTCGATTTATTAATGACCATGGCACAACACGCAGCGTTGCAGGATAACGCCTCGCTTTGGCGCAGTTATATTGATCAGGCACTGCCCCTCATCGACGCCCTAAAAGGTAACACCGATGCAGCCAACGACATCAAACAGCGTTTAACCGAGCTACGCCAACAACAACCCGGCTCAGACTCTATTGAACGACTGGATGCTCTGGAAGCATTAACCGCCGCGACAGAGCAAGGAGGCTTGCAATGAAGTGGTTAATCATTGTTTTTGCGCTGCTGGTTGCAGGCGCTATTCTTGGCCCGATTTCATCCGGCAATGCCGGTTATGTATTGGTGCAATTTGCGGGTTGGTCATTGGAAACGTCAGTAATTGCACTGGCCATCATCATGATTGTTGTTGCCGTGGCGATCAGTCTGATCTATGCCCTGTTTCGCGCTATTGCGTCGAAAACCAAAAAGGGCGGGCAATGGTTTTCCAAGCGCCGCGAGGGTAAGGCAGAACGACTGCTTGAACAGGGTCAGCTGGCGTTATTGCAACAGGATTATTTGGCGGCGCTGCAGGCGTTCGAGCAGGGCCACAAACAGCAACCGTCGACCCTCTTCGCGGCGCTGGCAAGTTACGCCGCACAGCAATGTGGAGAACTTGGTAAATCCGAGTTTTGGCGAGCTCAGGCTGGTAAAGCTTATGAGGAGGCCGATCGGGTCATCCAGATTAAGTATATTGAGTCCATTAAAAACAAAGAACCTGATGTCGCTGTGAAAAGATTGGATGCATTATTGGCTGCGGGCTTAGCCGATGCAGCTACATTACGACTGGCCGCGGAGCTCTACAAAGCCACAGGACAATGGCAAGCGTTACTGGAGTTGTTACCGAAACTGCAACAAGCCGGATTATACTCGGCCGATGAGTTTGACGAGCTCAAAAGCCGGGTTTATCAAAAGCGATTTATCGAGGAAGGTAAGAAGGGCGATAACGGCTTATACGATTATTGGCGTGCACTGGATAAAAGCTATCGCAGTGATGCCACGGTACGGCTCAGCTACGCAGCAGCGTTAACGCATTTCAATAAGAAAGAAGCGTGCGCCAAAGTCATTTATAAGGGGTTGAAACGCGGTGAGCTCAGTATCGAACAAGTTAACCGAAGCCATGTGTTAACCGCCAGCTATCCTAAGCTTGTCGAGTATATTCAAGATGCTCTTAAGCGCAATCCTCAGCATACGGGTTACATTCGCGCTTTGGCACAATTAGCTTATGACAGTAAGGATTATTCGCTGGCTCAGCGCGCATTGAAAAAACTCGTCGACAGTGAAGCTCGCAGCGAAGACTATAAGCTGTTGGGAGACATTTATAATGCGCTAGGAGACACTCAACTGGCTGCCAACGCCTACAAAAAGGCGTTGGCATGAGGTTTTACTGACGAACGCCTTCGATTGAGAAGAACAGTTCGACTTCTTTTGCTTCCGGACCCAAGTTGTAGTCAATATTGTAGTCGGCCAACGTTAGGTCGACTTCGCCTTCAAAGCCACGGCGAAAGCCACCCCAAGGGTCTTCACCCGCACCGGTATGTGCGACGTCGATGGCAATCTCTTTGGTGACACCGTTTAGAGTAAAGTTACCGTACAATGTACCCTCACCAGCATCATCCTCATCCGGAACATAGCGCGTACTTTCAAAGGTAGCTGTTGGATACTCTCCGACATTTAAGAAGTCATCGCTGCGCAAGTGCTTATCACGCTCGGCGTGGTTGGTATCAATACTGGACGTATCAATGGTTACCTGTATTGATGCGTTTTCCGGCGCATTTTCGTCATACGAAAAAGAACCATCGAACTTATTAAAACGGCCATACAACCAGCTATAACCAAGATGTTTTATCTTAAATTGGATAAACGCGTGTTGACCTTCAATATCAATTTTATAGTCTTCTGCAAAAGATGCGCTGGTAAACAACGCTGACCCAACAATTGCAGCTGCAATTAATGACTTTTTCATGGTTTACCTCTTATCGTTTGAAACGGATTTTGAAACAACGTTTGGAGAAATCATTTTTTTCAACGTTGGTTGTTTATTGATAACTTGATGCTTGACCGCCATAAGCGCATGTCCCGCTGCCAGAATCATCAAAACAACCGCCGCATACCAATGCACAAGTCCTGCGATATCCTCTTGGTTTTCAACACCGAAACTAATACCGGGAACATCGAACCAATCAAATACGCTAATTGCACGCCCATCTGCGGTTGAAATCATGTAACCGCTTAACATCACTACGAATAACATGAAATACAGTGCACCATGACCTAGCTTAGCCGCTTTCTGTTCCCATCGTTTTCCATCAGGATTGGGCACCCCGACAGCGACCTTCCAGAGTAAGCGAAATAACGTCAAAGCCAGTAACAAGATGCCTATCGACTTGTGCCACCAAGGGCCCAGTCGATACCATTCATCGTAGTAAGTGAGTGTTAACATCCACCAACCCAGAGCAAACATGGCGATCACAACCAGCGCTGTGGTCCAGTGAATCACTATACTCACCCAACCGTATTGGTTTGTCGTATTTTTCAGCATTGGGCGTCCTTTATGCGATTGATACAACAAATATAGTCTTATTATTTAGAAATAAAATGGTTAATTATCGGATATAGTTTTCGTATTTTTAGAACAATTAAGAAATATATGAGGAAGTAGAGAAGGGCGATCGTTCGGAGACGAGCCATTGCCGCGGGCCGAACAGGCATAAAAAAAGCCCCGAGCGTGAGCCCGGGGCTTTCCTTAATTTGAAGTCTGGCGGTGTCCTACTCTCACATGGGGAGACCCCACACTACCATCGGCGCTGGTATGTTTCACTTCTGGGTTCGGAATGGAGCCAGGTGGTGCCATACCGCTATG
>NZ_PIPS01000005.1 GCF_003987185.1 Idiomarina aquatica
GCAGGCGCTTCGACTCCATCATCCACAAGAATTGATGCGTAAAACTTACCTGTTTTACTCAAACTGACAGTAATGCTTTTTACTGCACCCGTAATTTCACGATGAATATTTGCCTTTACAGGCTGCACCTTGGGCAACTTAACAGCCCCATCCAGCACTTTAACACCCACACAGTGGTAACTCGACTGTTTGCCGTGCTTGCGTTTAAATTGCGGGAATTTGGCTTTTAACTTCGGGTTGAAGAAGTTGTCAAAGGCTTGGTGAAGGTTGATGACCGCCTGCTGTAAGGCGATTGAATCATATTGTTTCAACCAGTGGTATTTTCGTGATGTCTTAGCAACGGCAAGCAGCGGTTTTATGTCTTTTTTGGGGTTCAGCGTAATCCTGCGCTTGCGATACATATGAGACTTTAAATGCAGAGCCTTGTTGTACGCGAAACGCACAGCGCCAAACTGAGCTATTAAAAACTCAGCCTGCTCTTGAGTTGGGTAAATGCGTACTTTTGTCGCTCTTAACATTTAAATCATGAAACTGTATAGATAACCAGTATTCTCCTGATATAACTTTGCTTGTCAAGGAAGTTGAGGCTTCACCTCAATCGCTTTATACCCCCGCCCAATTGGGCGAGGGTTTACGGCGAAATTGCTAATGCTTCACGCATTAAAAACCGCGTCAGTGCCGGTCCGTTAACCTGAATAGTATCTGAACCTTGCCGCCATTGCCGCAATAGCTGTTCAATGATCGGAAAAATCAGTGCTTTAATTTCGGCGTCCGTGCTGTTGCTGCGATCAAGTTCCTCAATAATAAGCTCGGGTACATGCACACTGGCGATTGGTTCACCGCGATCGAACAGATTAATGGTGACATCGGTAAACTGCAGTTGCTCTAACTGCCAACTGACGGCCTCGTCGCTCGCCTGTGCCGGCTGATAGCGAGGTTTCTGTAATTGCTGCAGCTTATCCAACAGTTGGTGAAGATTAGACTGCCCAGTGCCATAGTAGGCCAGCGTTAACTGCGCTCCCGATAAACGCAACTGTTTGATCGCAACCCGCTGTTGCCCGAGTGACTGCCAGTCTCCGGCCAGTTCGATCTGGTCGGCAATGATCAATTGATTCAAGGGCTCGGACAATTGTGCCACTCGGGTTGCCAGCCGCACCTGGCGTGCGCTCAGTTCATCGGTCAGTCCATTAACCGTCAGCTCGCCGAGGTGCAGATCGGCATTTAATTGCGTTGCCGCTGACTCGGTCAGTTGTTGAGACAGCCGCTGCGAAATACTTTGCTGGGCATGTCCGGCAAAGCTCAGCAAACTGACGAACAGAAAAAATAAGGAAGTCGCGTATCGCATGGTCTGATTTACCTGTTAGTTGCCACGTATCGTAAAAGCCCGGGTAATAATCGCATAATCTTTGACGCCTGCGCGTAAAAGTTTGTTAATCTGAGACAACAAAAACAAAGGAGAAGCTCAATGAAAACATCTCTCGCGTTAGTTGCCGGGTTGTCACTGCTGGGTTCAGTAGCAGCAGCGCCGGTCGCATACGCACAACAAAATCCCGCAGAACACTTGCGCCAAATCGCCATCGAAACCACCTCTGTTACGGAACACAGCGTTGAAATCAATGGCGAAACGGTCGATTACACGGCAACCGCAGGCACCCTGCCGGTTTGGAATGACGAAGGGCATCCGACCGCAACGTTATTTTACACCTATTATCAACGCGAGGACGTTGATAACCGAGCCGAGCGTCCAATTGTTTACTCCTTTAACGGCGGCCCGGGTTCAGCCTCGGTGTGGATGCATCTGGCCTATACCGGCCCTAAAGTCCTTAACTTAAGTGACGAAGGCTACCCAGTTCAGCCTTATGGCGTGCAGGATAACCCGCACTCTATCCTGGACGTTGCCGACATTGTTTTCATTAACCCGGTTAACACCGGCTATTCGCGGGTTTTACCCAATAAAAATGGTGAAATGCCGTCAAAACAACAGCAACAGGACATGTTTTTTGGTGTCAACGCGGATGTCCAGTATTTGGCCGAGTGGATGACAACCTTCACCAGCCGTTACAACCGCTGGCAATCGCCTAAATTCCTGATTGGTGAAAGTTACGGTACGACGCGAGTGTCAGGTTTGGCCAATGCGCTGCAAAACCGCCAATGGATGTACATTAATGGCGTTATTCTGGTCTCACCAACGGACATCGGCATAGACCGTGACGGTCCAGTAAAAGACGCCAATCAGCTGCCTTACTTTGCCGCAGCGGCCTGGTATCACGATGCCCTGCCGGAAGACCTACAGAGCAAAGATTTACTCGACGTTCTTGCCGAAGTTGAAGATTATACCTTTGACACCTACCTGCCGGCATTGGCGCAGGGAACCCGTCTATCCGAACAGCAACAGGATCAAGTCGCCACCGCCGTTGCCCGCTATTCTGGCTTGTCAAAAGAAGCGGTGTTATCCAATAACCTGGCACCCAGCACGTCTTACTTCTGGAAAGAGTTATTGCGTGACCGCGACCGTACCATTGGTCGTCTCGACTCGCGCTACCTTGGCATCGACGGCCGCCGTGCCGGTGACCGCCCTGACTATAACGCGGAGTTAAGTTCCTGGCTGCACTCGTTCACCCCAGCGATAAACTATTATCTGCGGGAAGAACTTAACTTCATTACCGACGTAAAATACAACATGTTTGGTCCGGTGCACCCATGGGATCGCAGCAACAACAATACCGGTGAACAACTGCGCCAGGCAATGGCCGCTAACCCGTATTTGAACGTGCTGATTCAGGCAGGTTATTTTGACGGTGCAACGAACTACTTTGACGCCAAATACACGATGTGGCAACTGGATCGCAGTGGTCTGATGAAAGACCGCATTGGCTTTAAAGGCTATCGCAGCGGTCATATGATGTACTTGCGCCGTGCTGATCTGGAAAAATCCAACGATGATTTGCGCGAGTTCATCCAGCAGTCGTTACCGGCTGCGGGTGTACCAGCGGAATATAAATAGCCCGAACTGGGGGTTGACAAGCTGACCACAACTGGTTAGTTTGTCAGTCAATAAGTAACTATACAAGTTAGATGAGAGCAATGCTGAATACGCAAATCCAAACGACTGTACAACATTGGTGGTGGCACTTCTCGCAAGAGCGGGTCGTGACGTCGTGCGTATAATTTACTCATCGTAGTCAACAAAAACCCGCTCCATCGAGCGGGTTTTTTTATGTCCTTCGATGGAGCAACCGACAAAAATTTCAGCTTGGAGTATGTAGGGTGAATAACGAACAAATCGAAGGACAGGTTGACAGCTTACGGGTTGATCTCCCCTATCAGGCCGATACCGACAGGGTCTATCAGGCACTGTGCAGCAATGATGATGGCGCCGGCACAGGCCGCCACTTATTGCTCGACTCCGCCGATATTGGCACTAAACGTGCACTCAAAAGCCTGTTGCTTATTGATACCGCGCTGACCTTAACGTGCCGCGGCCAACGGGTCATGATCGAGGCCAACAGTGATAATGGTGCACAACTCCTGCCGTTTCTGGCCGCCACACTGACACCGTCGATACAGCGTGAACAAACAGCCACCACGCTGGAACTTGAGTTTCCGCAGCCGACCTTCGATCAAACCGAAGAACAACGTTTAAAAGCGTTATCCAATATGGAACCGCTGCGGCTATTACAGCAACGCCTGACAAAAGCTAATGACGAAGCTCGCAACAACCCTTTTTCTATCTTCCTGGGAGGTGTGTTTGGCTACGACTACGTTGCCAGCTATGAGCAACTGCCGCCGGTAGCCGAGGGCGAAAACAACTGTCCCGACTATGTTTTTTATCTGGCGGAAACCCTCTTAGTCGTTGATCATGAGCAACAACGCAGCGAGTTAATTGCCAGCTTCTTCAGCCAGGGTGGTGCTCGCAACGACAGCGACCAACAGCGCTACCATCAACTGACACAGCGGATCGGTCAACTGGCTGCTCAATGCCAGTTACCGTCGCCGCCAATGTCTACGACGGCACAACCGCCAGCCACACCGGCGATCACTGAAGTGAGTCCATCGGCTGACCGTTTCCGGCAGATAGTGATGCAGCTTAAGGAAAACATTCTTGACGGTGACATCTTTCAGGTGGTGCCATCGCGTCGTTTTAAACTGCCCTGCAATAATCCATTAGCGGCCTATCAGCGACTGAAGCAGAACAACCCGTCTCCCTATATGTTTTTTCTTAGCCACCCGGATTTCTGTTTGTTCGGCGCCTCGCCCGAATCCGCGCTTAAATATCAACAGCAGAGTAATCAGGTTGAGCTCTACCCTATTGCCGGTACTCGTCCTCGCGGACGCAATGCGGATGGCTCAATTAACCTGGATATTGACGGCAGAATGGAGCTGGAATTACGGCTCGATGAGAAAGAGCTCTCCGAACACCTGATGCTGGTTGATTTAGCCCGTAATGACCTGGCGCGAATTTGCCAACCCGGCAGTCGTTATGTCGCCGATCTATTGAAAGTCGACCGTTATTCACAAGTGATGCACCTGGTATCACGCGTGGTCGGCCAATTGCGACAGGATTGCGATGCGTTACACGCTTACCGCGCCTGTATGAACATGGGAACCCTGACCGGAGCACCGAAAGTCAGTGCTGCACGCCTGATCCGTGAGGTTGAACAACAGGGACGCGGTAGCTACGGCGGAGCGGTAGGTTATCTGGCCGGAAACGGTGACATGGATACCTGCATCGTTATTCGGTCAGCGTTTGTCAAGGATCAGCAGGCCATCGTGCAGGCCGGCGCCGGTGTGGTCTATGACTCTGATGCCGATGCCGAGGTCGCAGAAACTGAAAACAAAGCCAAAGCGGTGCTGATGGCGATTCAGCAAACATACGCTGAGGAGGGAGCCTTATGAATAACGTTAACTCATCCGCCACCGTTAACGCGCGCATCGTACTTATCGACAATATTGACTCGTTTTCATACAACTTAGTCGATGAGCTGTCGCAGCTGAATTATCAACTGGTGGTGTATCGAAATACCGTACCGGCTGAAACTGTCATCGCTGACCTGCAACAATTCAACGGTCCACAAGTGGTCTGCCTGTCACCCGGCCCGGGCCACCCGCGCAGTGCCGGCAACCTGATGACGCTGCTTGAATTTTGCGCCGGGCGTTACCCGCTACTGGGCATTTGTCTGGGCTTTCAGGCACTGATTGAGTTCAGCGGCGGTCGGGTCGCCCGCTGCGGTGAAGTGGTACACGGCAAAACCGCCGACATGACCACCCGCGAACATCCGATCTTTACCGGTGTCAGCAGCAATAACCGCTGTGTTGTCGCGCGCTATCACTCCCTCAGCGGCTATGACCTGCCGGCCACCGTTAACGTTATCGGCGATGTTAATGGCATCCCGATGGCGGCCGAATTCAGCGCCTGTCAGGCGCTTGGTTTTCAGTTTCATCCGGAATCTCTGTTAACGCCCAAAGGCAAGCAGTTACTGGCCAACAGCATGACCTATTTATTGTCACAACAGGTGTAGGAAAGACAGTATGAAAAGTTTAGATCAACTTCTTAATGGACAAACCTTGTCGCAACAGGACAGCAAAGCGTTTTTCCAGCGCCTGGTAAAAGGCGAACTGAATGACACGCAGATCAGTGCCGCGCTGGTCGCCATGAAAATGCGCGGTGAAACACCGGCCGAACTAGCCGGCGCTGCGGAGGCGGTGCTGGAAGTGTGCAAACCGTTCCAACGTCCGCAACAAACCGTTGTCGACAGTTGCGGTACCGGTGGTGACGGCAGCAATACCATGAACATCTCCACCACTGCCGCGTTGGTGGCAGCCTCAATGGGCGTTTGTGTGGCCAAACACGGTAATCGCAGCGTTTCCTCCCGCTCCGGCTCTGCCGACGTGCTGGAAACTCTGCAACTGCGTACCAACCTGGATCCGCGTGATGCCGCACGTCAACTCGACGATAACCGTTTCTGCTTTCTGTTCGCTCCGCACTATCATCCCGGTATTAAATACGCCATGCCGGTGCGCCAGACACTAAAAACACGTACACTGTTCAACCTGATAGGACCATTGGTCAATCCGGCGCGTCCGGACGCTCAGTTGCTGGGGGTCTACAGCCCCGAGTGGGTGCGGCCAATGGCTGAAACCTTGCAACGGCTTGGTGTTAAACGAGCCATGGTGGTGCACGGCAGCGGCCTTGACGAACTGGCATTGCATGGCCCCAGCCAGGTGGTTGAATTAAAGGATGGCGAATTGCACGAGTACCCGTTGAGCCCTGCTGATTTTGGTTTACAGCAGGCCGACCTGAGTGAGCTAAAAGGAGGCGACGCTGACTGTAATGCGCGCATCTTAAAGCAGGTATTGGCCGGCGCCGGCAGTGTTGCCCAGCAACAGTCGGTGGCTATGAACGTGGCCGCGTTATTGTGTCTGACCGAACAGTTTGACGATCGGAAACAAGCGGCCGCCGCCACTCTTGAACACATTCAAAGCGGTCAGGCATTAACCCACTTAGAACAAATCCAACAAGCGCAGGAGACCTATCATGTCTGAGAACATCCTGGCAGGCATTGTCGCCGACAAAGTTGAGCAAAACCAACAGCAGGCACAGCGTTATCCGTTGGCGAGCTACCGCGAGCGGTTACAACCGAGTGATCGCAGTCTTTACGCGGCATTATCACAACCTCAGGCCGGCTTTATTCTCGAGTGCAAAAAAGCGTCTCCGTCAAAAGGCCTGATTCGTCCGGATTTCAACCCAGTGACCTTGGCACGAGCTTATCAGCCATACGCGGCGGCCATTTCCGTGTTAACCGAACCAGCCCATTTTCAGGGTAGCCTGGATTATTTATCCGCCGTCCGCGCCAGTGTTCATCAGCCGGTACTGTGTAAAGACTTCTTTATCGATGAAGAACAAGTGTACCGGGCGCGCTACTTTGGTGCTGATGCCGTTTTGCTGATGTTGTCGGTGCTGGACGACGACCAGTACCAACAGTTGGCTGCCGTCGCCGAATCACTGCGGATGGATGTCCTGACAGAAGTGGCCAACGCTGACGAAATGCAGCGCGCCAGCGCGCTGGGCGCGCGTATTATCGGTATTAATCACCGTGATCTGACCAATTTAACCATCAACCCTGACCGCAGCGCCGAATTGGCTCCGCTGGCGCCTGCCGACGCTTTGCTGATTGCCGAGTCCGGTTTTTCCACACATCAGGATATTCGTCGGGTTGCACCTTATGTTAATGGCTTTTTGGTTGGCAGCGCATTAAGCGCCCACAATGATGTTGATGCGGCCTGCCGCACGCTCATTTTTGGCGACAATAAAGTCTGTGGCCTCACCCGCGCCGAAGACGCTCTGAATGCAGCAGCGGCCGGTGCACGCTACGGTGGGCTGATTTTTGCCAAACGTTCACCGCGTTGTGTGTCACTGTCCCAAGCACGTGACATCATCCGTGCAACGGACACCCTTCGGTTTGTCGGCGTATTCGCCGATCAGCCGCTCAATGAAGTGGCACAAACCGCATTAGAACTGCAACTGCACGCCATTCAATTACACGGACATGAGGATCTCGACTACCTCAGTCAATTGCGGCACAAACTGAAATTGGCGGGCGCCGAGCACATTCAGTTATGGCAGGCTATTCGCGTCGATGATGCGATGGATCTTGAACATTTACCCGGCGCTGACCGTATTGATCGACTGGTGCTCGACAATGGTGCCGGCGGCACCGGCAAAACCTTTGACTGGAACGCGTTGGATAGGTTGCCGGTGAGCGCACGTCAACGCTGCCTGCTGGCCGGCGGTATCAGTCCGGAAAATGTTGCCGAAGCGGTTCAACACGGCATCGCCGGCGTCGACAGTAGCTCCAGATTGGAAGCCGCACCAGGCATCAAGGATGCCGCCAGAATACAACAGCTATTTACTACGATTCGGGGTTATGGTCGCTTTGCCGGACAGACCTCTGCACAATCATCTTCAGACAGTTATCAGGAGGCAGTATGAGTCGCTCTCTCTCAGCCTATTTTGGCGATTTTGGCGGACAGTTCGTACCTGAAATTTTGTTACCGGCATTGGACCAGCTAGAACAGGCCTTTATCGACGCTCAGCAGGATGAAGACTTCCAGGCCGAATTCCGTGGTCTACTAAAAAACTATCTCGGGCGCCCGACACCCTTGAGTTTATGTCGTAATTTGCCGTTAACATCACCGAATAACACGAAAATTTACCTTAAACGTGAAGATCTGCTGCACGGTGGTGCCCACAAAACCAATCAGGTTCTGGGTCAGGCGTTACTGGCCAAACGTATGGGAAAAACTCGGATTATCGCCGAAACCGGCGCTGGCCAACATGGCACAGCCACCGCGTTGGCCTGTGCCCTGCTGGATTTAGAATGCATTATTTATATGGGTAAAAAGGACGCTGAACGGCAACAGCCGAACGTGTTCCGGATGGAACTCATGGGCGCTAAAGTGGTGCCTGTTGATACCGGTAGCGGTACCTTAAAGGACGCCGTTAACGAAGCCTTACGCGACTGGACGGCCAGTTATCCTAATACCCACTACCTGTTAGGTACTGCCGCCGGCGCTCACCCGTTTCCAACCATTGTGCGCGAATTTCACCGCATGATCGGCGAAGAAGCCAAAGCGCAAATCATTGAGCAGGCCGGCCGTCTGCCGGATGAAGTTATCGCCTGTGTGGGCGGCGGTTCCAATGCGATTGGTATGTTTGCCGATTTCATCGATGACGAAGACGTTGCACTGGTGGGCGTGGAACCAGCCGGCAAAGGCGTCGATACGCCACATCACGGCGCCACCCTGACCGCCGGCAAACCAGGCATTCTGCACGGTTGCATCTCGTACCTGATGCAAACGGACGAGGGCCAGATCGAAGAGTCGTATTCCGTTTCGGCCGGTCTTGATTATCCGGGTGTCGGGCCGCAACATGCGCATTTAAAGGCCATTGGTCGCGCCCGTTATGAATCCGTGACGGATGACGAAGCATTAGAGGCCTTTCAGTTGTTATCCCGTCACGAAGGCATCATCCCAGCGTTAGAATCGGCCCATGCCCTGGCCTATGCGTTAAAACGAGCAGCCGAAGCGGATGCGCCGGAGATCCTGCTGATCAACTTGTCCGGCCGAGGCGATAAAGACATTGACCACGTACGTCGCATATTTGCAGAACAACAAGCACAACAGGAGACCCCGTAATGAGCCGTTATGACGCTATGTTCTCAGCTTTAAAGGAACGTCAGCAAGGTGCCTTTGTGCCGTTCGTTACCATCGGTGACCCCAACCCTCAGCAAAGTCTGAAGATCATCAAAGCTTTGATCGATGGCGGTGCAGACGCACTGGAGTTGGGCTTGCCCTTTTCTGATCCGGTGGCTGATGGTCCAGTTATTCAACGCGCCAACTTACGGGCATTAACGGCCAACACTAAATTTCAGGATATTGTCGACATTTTGCGTGAAGTACGGGCTTATGCGCCTAATATCCCAATTGGCTTGCTGGTCTATGCAAACCTTATTTATGCTAAGGGCGCTGACAACTTTTATGCAAAAATGAGCGAAGTTGGTGTCGATTCGGTGCTAATCGCTGACGTTCCCACCAAAGAAGCCGCTCGTTTTGCCGATTTGGCCAAGCAGCACGACATCGATGCCGTGTTTATCTGCCCGCCGGACGCCAGTGACGCCTTGTTGCAAAAGGTTGCGCAGCATTGCTCCGGTTATGTCTATCTGCTCAGCCGTGCCGGTGTAACCGGAGCGGAAACGCAAATGCAGGCACCGGCCGCTGAACTGGTCGAGAAATTAAAGACCTATGGCGCTCCTCCGGTGTTGCTCGGCTTTGGCATTTCTCAGCCCGCCCATGTCAGCAAAACCATCAGCGCCGGCGCACAGGGCGCTATCAGTGGCTCTGCGGTAGTTGCGATCATCGAGAAAAACCTCGACAATGAGCCCGCACAGTTGCAGCAGTTGCAACAATTTGTTGCCGAGATGAAAGCGGCAACCTAGATTCGTTATTCACGTAGTAGGAGAAGTCGATGGCCCTGATCTTAGAGTATTTGCCAATTATTGCGTTTTTCGTGTTTTACAAACTGGCAGATATTTATGTCGCAACCGGAGTGCTTATGGCAGGTACGGTGCTACAGTTGGTCGGGCTAAAACTGCTAAAACACCCGCTGACAACCCGACACTGGATCATTTTGGCGGTGGTGATGGTGTTTGGTGGTGTTACTCTGCTGCTCCGTGATGACTGGTTCATCAAGCTGAAAGTCTCTATCGTTTATCTGGCTATCGCAGTGATGTTATTGGGCGGCTTACTGTGGAAAAAACGCAGCCCGCTGCAGGCCATGCTCGGTAAAGACATTCAACTGCCGGCGCAAGCATGGAAGCGCCTTACTTACGCCTGGGTTATCTTTTGTGCCGCACTGGCGGCACTCAATCTCTACATTGCCGAATTCTGGAGCCAGGAAGCCTGGGTCAACTTTAAAGTGTTCGGCATTCTCGGTATCACACTGGTGTTTACCATTGGCACTGGTGTGTATATGTACCGCCATGCAGAACAAGAGGAAGCACGGCAATGATGTGGTTTGTCATTTTTGCGGAAGACCATGAAGATTCACTGGCCGCCAGAAAACAGGCGCGGCCGGCTCATTTGGAACGTTTAAAAGCATTGCAAGCCGACGGACGTCTGTTGGTCGCGGGGCCATGCCCTGCCATCGCTGAAAAAGATCCCGGCGCGCTGGGCTTTACCGGCTCCGTCGTCATTGCCGAGTTTGATTCGCTTGAGCAAGCCCAACAATGGGCCAATGATGACCCTTACTGGGCGGCTGGTGTCTACAAAAAAGCAACCGTAAAACCCTTTAACGCCGTGTTACCCGACTGACCAGCATCTTCTATGCAAAGCATTGAGCTAACGGCTGATCAACGCTATCTACATTGCGTTCGCTTTGAGCCGCAACAGCCGCCGTGTGCAACGCTGGTGATTGCCGCAGCGCTCGGGGTTAAGCAGCGCTTTTACCAGCCGCTGGCAAAATGGTTGTGTGAACAAGGCTACCGGGTCATCACATTTGACTATTACGGCATTGGTCAGTCGCTCGACAAACCCATTCAGCGCATCGATACCGACATCATCCAGTGGGCAGAACAGGATATTAACCGCGTACTTGCGTACGCCATCGACTGTCAGGACGATGAACCGTTGCTTTATCTGGCTCACAGCCTCGGCGGTCAAATCGTGGCGTTGGCAGATAATGCCGCCGCCATCGATAAAATGGTCACCGTCGCCAGCGGCACCGGTTATTGGCGTAACGCCAGCCAACAAGTGCGCCGAACCTCTTGGTTACTCTGGTATTTTGCGGTACCTATCTCCACCCCGATAGCCGGCTACTTTCCCGGCAAAAAACTTCGCATGGTGGGTGATATGCCGGCCAATGCCATGCGTCAATGGAGCCGTTGGTGCCGCAGTAAAGACTATTTATTTGACCACCTCGATGCACAACAACAGCAACGTTATGCGGCTTTTGACCGTCCCATAACCGCCTTTCATATCAGTGACGATGAGCTGTTAAAGCGTGATAACATCGAGAACTTACTGGCGCATTACCCCAATGCACCCTCAACACTCAATGACTTAACGCCGTCGATGACCCCGCACGAAGGGATCGGACACTTTAATCTGTTTCGCTCCGAATTTAAGCACAGTCTTTGGCAAAATCACTTGCTTCCGGCCTTGCGCCTCGACTAAAGTCATCATTCTGACGATGATTTTTACAATGTGAAGAGTGAGTATGCACTACCAGCTCGAACTTGCACTATCCCTTCTGGCGGCACTGGCGATTGGCTTGATGATCGGTATCGAGCGGGGCTGGAGTGGGCGTGACAGTGGTGACGGTGAACGTCTCGCCGGGGTTCGTACCTTTAGCCTGATTGGTCTTTCGGGGGGTATTTTCGCAATACTGGGTCAACTGTTCGGCAACGCACTGATTGTCACCGGTTTTATCGTCACCAGCCTGCTGATCGCTGCCTCTTACATTGGTCACACACGACAGTCCGATGACTCTGGTATCACCACCGAATTCTCGATGCTCATCACCTTTGCCCTGGCAGTTTGGGCTGCGTCGGGAAATCCGTTACCGGCGCTGAGTGTCAGCGCGGTCGTCGTGGCGTTGCTCGGCCATAAGCAACGTTTGCATTTATTGTTAAAAAAAATCACCCCTCAGGCATTTTATTCCGGTATTACTCTGTTACTGATTTCGGTGGTGTTGCTGCCACTCCTTCCCGATAAAGGCTACGGTCCCTGGCAGACGCTCAATCCCTACTGGACCTGGTGGATGGTGGTGCTTATCTCGGGTCTGTCGTTTGTCGGTTATTTGCTGACACAGTTGCTGGGGCAACGACGCGGCACACTGTTAACCGCTATTGCCGGCGGCTTAGCCTCGTCCACCGCGGTTACGCTGACCATGGCTCGCTTTGCGCAAAAGCAACAGGGCAACGTGCTTTATGTTATCGCCATGCTACTGGCGTCCAGTATTATGTTTCCACGTGTCCTGATTGAAGTGTTTGTGGTCAACCGTCAACTGCTTGCATCACTGTGGTTACCGATTGCCCTGATGCTGGCCGGACTGATTCTGGTATTACTCTGGTTATATCGTTTACACCAACGCAACGGTCAACCTGAGTCGCCGGAGCTGGAGCTGAACAACCCTCTGCAGCTATCGACGGCATTAAAGTTTGGCATATTCCTGGCACTCATCATGTTATTGGCCGAAGCCATGAAAACCTGGTTTGGCGATGCCGGTGTTTACACGCTGGCGGTTGTGTCCGGACTCATGGACGTCGATGCGATCACGTTGTCGCTGTCAAAATCAGCACAGAACGATCTGGCTGATCGAGTGGCAGCGCTGGCCATTGTCCTGGCCTGCGCCAGCAATACACTGTTGAAAGGCTTTGTCTTCGCGGCCATTGCTGGCTTCCGACAACACCTTCGCTACGCCTTGTTGATGTTACTGGGCATCACACCGGGAGTGATCACAGCATTGATCCAACTTACCCTGTAAACAGTAATAATTTAGTGAATGGATTGTCGTATTTCTGTCACATAACTCTGGCAGACTGTTGCTCGTTAAAGACAATCCACTCCCTGGATTAGACCTTTTCGCCCCTTACCTTTTTGTAAGGGGCTTTTTTATTTCCGCGCGGATTTCATCACAGCATCATTTAACTGTCATGCGACTGTCACCTTAGTCAGTGAAAGTAATACAGCGAGCACAGCAACGAGGAATGAGCATGCCTTATTCAGCGCCAAAATACCGCGTCAACGCACTGTTTTTATCCGATTTGCACCTTGGTACTTCATCCTGTCACGCCGAATCGGCGATGGAATTACTGAATAGCATCGATTGCCGGCAACTGTACTTGGTTGGCGATATACTCGACCTTTGGGTGATCAAACGCCGCAGCCTTGGACTGCCCGAAGCTCACCTGCAGGTAATAAAAAAGATTTTATCGCTAGCCCGTGACGGCACTGAAGTTATCTACATTACCGGTAATCATGACGAAGGCTTTCGCCATGTTCTTAAGGCCTACCCATTTGATTACGGCTTAACCAATATTAAGCTGTGCAATCGTCACGACTACGTCAGCCGTTGCGGCGCGCGTTACCTGGTTATTCATGGTGATCAGTTTGACAAGGACGTGCACTGTCACCCTTGGCTCAGTTGGCTGGGAGACTCAATTTACAGCGCCTTATTACGAATTAATCGTTGGTGGAATAAAGCCCGTACCCATAAAGGGCATGGCTACTGGAGCCTGGCATCCGCGGTTAAGTCACGCTCGGCGCGTGCATTAAACTATATTAACGACTACGAACTCGCAGCCAGCGAATTTGCCAAACGCAAAGGTTACGATGGCATCATCTGCGGCCACATTCACGTTCCGGCCGATAAACAGCTTAACGACACTCATTATTTGAATACCGGCGACTGGCAGGATTCCTGCTCTGCCGTGGTTGAACACTGTAATGGTGAGTTCGAGTTGCTGTGCGCCCAAAGCTGGTTGCGCAGCCGCGCTAACCAAGAAGTCTTACTGGCGCGCGTGGTATAAAAAAGCGGCCTGCGAAAGCAGGCCGCCGTTATGTTTTACCCGTTGCTTTGCTACGATTTGTTCAAATCGAAACGGTCCAATTGCATCACTTTGGTCCAAGCTTGCACGAAGTCATTAACAAACTTCTCTTTACTGTCGTCTAACGCGTAAACTTCAGCCACAGCACGAAGCTCCGAGTTCGAACCAAAGATCAGATCAACGGTGGTTGCGGTGTATTTTTGCTCACCGGTGTTGCGATCGCGGCCGACAAAAATCGACTCGTCATTCGCTGATTTCGACCATTCGGTGTCCATGCTCAGCAGGTTGACGAAGAAGTCGTTGCTCAGCGTACCCGGTTGATCGGTGAACACACCATGATCCAACCCTTTATAGTTGGCGTCCAGAGCGCGTAAACCACCAATCAAAACGGTCATTTCAGGCACCGTCAGATCAAGGGTATCCGCTTTATCGACCATCATCTGTGCGGGGTTCAGGCGGCTCTCATCACTGTAGTAGTTACGGAAGGCATCCGCAGTTGGCTCCAGGAATGAGAACGAATGCACGTCGGTGAGCTCTTGAGTGGTGTCATTGCGACCCGGAACGAAGGGCACACTCACCTCATAACCGCCATCTGCAGCGGCCTTTTCAATCGCTGCGGCACCAGCCAGCACAATGGTGTCGGCCAGTGAAACTTGTTTATCACCGGACAAATCATCATTGAAGTCGGCGCGCACCTCTTTCAGTGTGGCCAGTACCCGCTTTAACTCTTCCGGGTTATTGGCTTCCCAGTTAAGTTGTGGCTCCAGCGCAATGCGAGCACCGTTGGCACCACCGCGCAAATCCGTAGCACGGAAGCTTGACGCCGCTGCCCAGGCAGTACGCACCAATTCTGAAACCGTTAAACCAGAGTCCAGAATACGCGCCTTCAATTCGGCTACGTCATTGTCATCGATGAGGGTATAGTCGATTTCAGGAATCGGATCCTGCCACAGGAAGTCCTGCTGCGGCGCATCATCACCTAAGTAAACCGCTTTTGGACCCAAGTCACGGTGAGTCAGTTTAAACCATGCGCGGGCAAAGGCCTGCTCGAACTCTTCCGGGTTTTCCTGGAAGCGTTTTGCAATCTTGCGGTATTCAGGATCGAATTTTAGCGACAAATCGGTGGTAAACATGATCGGCGCTGAGCGTTTACCTTCGACATGAGCGTCAGGCACTAAGTTGGATGCCTGACCATCTTTCGGAATCCACTGAATCGCTCCGGCCGGGCTACGAGTCTGTTCCCACTCAAAATTAAACAAGTTATTCAGGTATTGCATCGTCCACTGGGTCGGTGCGGCCGACCATGCCCCTTCCAGGCCACTGGTGATGGTGTCTTCCGCATTTCCTTTACCACAGTTGTTTTTCCAGCCAAGACCTTGTTGCTCGACCGGTGCCGCCGCGGGTTCTGCTTCCAGACATTCCTCAGGACTGTGAGCGCCGTGTGCTTTACCAAAAGTATGGCCGCCGGCAATCAAGGCAACCGTCTCTTCATCATTCATTGCCATGCGCGCGAAGGTGTCACGAATGTCTTTCGCTGCCAACAGCGGATCCGGGTTACCATTAGGACCTTCCGGATTCACATAAATCAAGCCCATCTGCACCGCTGCCAGTGGGTTTTCGAGCTCGCGATCGCCTTTATAGCGTTTATCGCCTAACCACTCTGACTCTGGTCCCCAGTAAACAATATCCGGCTCCCACGCATCAACGCGGCCACCGGCGAAGCCAAGGGTTTTAAAGCCCATGCTTTCCAACGCAACGTTACCGGTCAGGGTCATCAAGTCACCCCAGGAAATCGAACGGCCATATTTTTGCTTGATTGGCCATAACAAGCGACGGGCTTTATCCAGGCTGACGTTATCCGGCCAACTGTTCAGCGGTTCGAAACGCTGTTGACCACCGGAGCCGCCACCACGGCCGTCCTGTACCCGGTAGGTACCAACACCGTGCCACGCCATACGAATGAAGAACGGGCCATAGTGACCCCAGTCCGCCGGCCACCAATCCTGTTCGGTGGTCATCAGCGTTTCAATATCCTTCTTCAGTTGCTCCAAATCCACCTGCGAGAAGGCTTCCGCGTAGTCGAAGTCTTCCCCCATGGGGTTCGATTCCGGGCTATGCTGACGCAAGGGTTCGAGGTTTAATCGGTTCGGCCACCAGAAGCTGTTTTCTTTCGCTTCCTGCATCGCGCCATTGTGATGGTATGAGGGTTTGTCCTGAGCGTGCGCAGAACCTGCTGACATCGCCATTGTCACCGCCAGCGCGACCGCCGACAGTACCGGTATTTTTTTTGCGTTCATGATTGAAGTCCTTTCGGTTATTGGTTTAATTACAACAACGTTACAGCCACGCAAATACTATAGACGACCGGTGGAAAAATGAGAGTGCAAAATTCATTGGAAAAACAGATTGTCCTAATCGACAGCTACTTCAAAATTTATTAAAAATTATTTCAATAAAAGCTCAATAAAAGATTGATTCAGCCGAAATGAATACTATAGTGCAACAGTGATATGACATACATCAAAGGCGACTTGTAACATATGCGCAACAATCAACCGGTTACCCAAACGGAATATCGCTTCCCTGAAAACCAACGCTTAATCTCTTCCACCGACCGACGCGGCAATATCGAATACGTGAATGATGCCTTTTTGGAAGTCAGTGGTTTTAGTCACAAAGAACTGATTGGCGCGCCTCACAATATTGTCCGTCATCCCGATATGCCACCGGCGGTTTATGAAAATATGTGGCAGACCATCAGTCAGGGCAAACCCTGGATGGGGCTGGTTAAAAATCGCCGCAAGAATGGTGATTATTATTGGGTCAGTGCTTATGTCACCCCCATTTTCGAAGGCAACACCATCACCGGCTATGAATCGGTACGCGTGTTACCGAGCGAGGAGCAAAAGCAGCGGGCGGCACGGGTTTACGCGCGCATGCGCCAGGGCAAAAAGCCGTTCTCGTTGTTTGACTTTATCCGTTACTACACCCGTCAATTAGCACCGGTTTGGTTACCCGCCCTAGTCGCTATCATAATCAGCCTGTTGCTGATTGGCTGGAGTGCGGCGGCCATCCTATTGGTGACGGCGATTGTAACCTGCATAACCACCTGCTGGCATCACGAAAGCGCCTTCAAACAACTCATAGCGTTGCGCCCTGACGCCTTCACCAACAGAATTGTGGCATACACCTACTCGAAAGACGGTGGCGCCAAGGCACAGCTGGAAATGATGATACGCAGCGAGGCCGCGCGCTCACGCACCGCCATTACCCGCGTTGAAGACTCGGTTGAGAAACTGGGCAGCATTGTCCGCGCCACCCGCGAGCAAGCCGCTGCCAGTAATGCACTAATTGAAGAACAGACCAGTAAAACCCAGGACGTTGCATCGGCGATTAACCAGATGTCCACGTCCATCCAGGAAGTGGCCGACAGTGTCGAGAATAATGCGGAAAAATCAGAAACCGCAGCCCGTAACGTTGACACGGGCGTCGCCGTTGCGGGACAGGCGTTGCAAGCCATTAACCGCTTAAGCGACTCGGTCGCTACCATCGCCAAGACCGTAGAAGAACTGTCGGGTTCCACCAACGAAATCGGTAAAGCAGCGGATCTCATCACCACCATTGCCGAACAGACCAATCTGCTTGCCCTAAACGCTGCCATTGAAGCGGCTCGGGCCGGTGAACATGGCCGCGGTTTTAGTGTGGTAGCCGATGAGGTACGTACACTGGCCACAAAAACCCGCAATTCAACCGAAAGCATTCATAAGATTATTGAAAACCTGATGCAAAAAGCTCAAAATGCGGTACGCGTTTCGCAGCAGGGCGAGGACGCAGCCAAAGAAGGCGTCGAAATGGTTGGCAAAACGGAAACCGCACTGGAAGAAATTCGCCGCGCGGTACAATCAATCAATGAAATGACCATCCAGATGTCATCAGCCGTTGAGCAACAAAGTAACGTGGCCGAACACATTAACCAACAAGTAACGGATATTGCCGACAGCTCTCGTACAGCGCGCGATAACGCGAACGAAACGTCACGCTCAAGTGAACGTCTGCAGCAAACAACGGATGAATTACACCAATTGATTCAACGATTTAGCAGTAAACACTAAACCATGATGAAACGCAGTAGCTGGCCGGTATCGGCTGAACAGCTGTTACAACAGACCGAAGTCCTTACCGGCAGTGGCTCGTGGTGTTTAAACCTCGCGACGAATCAATTGCTTTGGAGCGAACAGACTTATCAATTATTCGAGCGCCCGCTTGATAATCCCATCAACCTCGATGACGCACTCGGCTATTACCCCGACCCCTTTCGCGCACAGGTACTGCAGGCAATCGATGAAGCGTTAACCGGTAAAGAGTCATGGCAGTTTGAGAGTAAAATCATAACCGCCAAGGGCCAGGTTAAGTGGGTAAAAAATAACGGCGCTCTGTATCGAACAGAAGCGGGAAGTCCCTATTTATTCGGTTCCGTGCAGGATATTTCGGTCACCAACGATACCCTTAACCAGCTTAAACAAAGCTCAGCATCACTGAACACCGTTCTTGATAATATTCTCGATGGCGTCATCACCATCGACAGTTATGGCATTATTCAAGGCTTCAGCCGTCCGGCCGAACGCATTTTTGGTTACCGGGCCGATGAGGTGCTGGGAAAAAATATTAAGCTGTTGATGCCAAACCCTTACGCCCGCGAGCATGACCAGTATCTGGCCAACTACCTCTCAACCGGTAAACGAAAGATCATCGGCACCGGTCGTGAAGTCAATGCTCGGCATAAAGACGGTACCATATTCCCTATTGATTTGGCGGTCTCAGAAACCGAAACTCATGAGGGTAAACGCTTTATCGGTACCGTCCGCGATATCACCCAACAAAAAAACACCGCCGAGCGAATCGAATTTCTTTCTTATTTCGATCGCCTGACCGGCTTACCCAATCGCGTGCGGCTGTTGGAACAACTTGAACAATGGCTGGCCGAGGCGGATGTAGCCGTTGGTTGCATTAACATCGACTACTTCCGCCGCATCAATACCGTATTGGGCGAACGCGCCGGCGATGAAGCGCTACAATATGTTGCCCGTACTATCCGCGAAATCGCCCTAAAAGAAGCTATCGTTGCCAAAGATCTCGGTGACCGTTTTATCGTTGCCTGCCGCGCCCCCTACTGCGAGCCTGAAAGTACTGTGGCACGGATTCATGAGCTGTTAGCGACAATACGCGAACCCATTACCCTGAGTTGTGGTACCGATATCCATTTAACCATCAGTGTCGGTGTTGCCTTCGTCAGTCGTTACACCAAAGCTAATGACGCTTTGCTGAATGCGGAGTCGGCGCTGGAAAACGCGCGCCAATCAGGGCGTGACCAGGTGCAGCAGTACCGGGATAAAATGATTTCTTCGATCCAGCAGGATTATCGCCTGGAGAACGCCCTGCGACGGGAACTGGCAAACATAAAAACCGGTAAAGCCAGCGGTTTTGAGTGCTGGCTACAGTCCAAAGTCGACGACAGGTATCGCATCGCCGGAGCCGAGGCCCTGATCCGCTGGCGGCATGACAATGAGTTGATCAGACCCGATCACTTCATTCCGGTGGCGGAGCGGCTCGGACTTATTATTCCTATCGGTGAGTGGATGCTGCGGCAGGTAGCCCCGGTGATCAAGGCGACCGGATTACCGATTGCATGGAACGTCAGTCCCAAACAGTTCTTGCATGAACAGTTTGCCGACACCGTGTTAACGGTGATGCGTGAATACAATGCACCGCTGTCATTGTTATTTATCGAAATTACTGAAAATTTATTACTCCACGATCATGACAAAGTGCGCGCCATCATGCACCAGCTTAACAGTAAAGGTGTGAATTTTTCTCTGGATGATTTTGGCACCGGTTATTCGAACCTTCGCCGGTTACAGTTGTTACCCGTCAGTGAGCTGAAGATTGATCGCGAATTCGTACAAAACGCCTTTGAAAGTCACCGCGACCGCAACCTCCTCGATTCAATGATTTTGATGGCCCGCCACATGCGTCTGTCGATCGTTGCTGAGGGCGTCGAAACGCAGTTACAGGCCGATTATCTACGTGACAGCGGCGTCGACTTGTTACAAGGCTTCCACTTTCACAAGCCCAGCCCGATCCCCGACTGGTTGCAAACCCTCGACAACTAATCGCTTGCTGCCTCAGCAAGCGATTTGCGCGCGGGTAATGCGCTCACGGCAATGGTGGAGCCCAAGAGTAATAGAACCGATACCCCGAGGCAGGCAACCAGCCCCCACTGTTGATAAATCCAGCCGGACAGTATCGTGCCCAGCAACCGCCCGGCGGCGTTGGCCATGTAATAGAAACCAACGTCCAACGAAACACCGTCGCTGCGTGAGTAGGATACGATCAGATAACTGTGCAACGATGAGTTAACCGCAAACAGTGCTCCAAACAGACCCAGTCCAATAATGATGCTGGCGGCAACCGGTGCCGACTGCCACAACGCTATCGACAGCAACAATGGGCTGAGTGTCAGCAAAGCCCCCCAGACAACCGCTTGACGATGGGGCGCGACACGCTGTGACTGAGTAAACCTTGGTGCGACACTTTGGACAACACCGTAACCAATTACCCACAGCGCCAGAAAGCTGCCAACCTGCCAGTGCGTCCAGTTTAGCTGGCTGGCAAGAAACACCGGTAACGCCACCACAAACCAGACGTCACGTGCACCAAACAGTAAAAAGCGTGCGCCCGATAAAATGTTGATGGGACGGCTTTTTGACAGTAAGTCCTTAAACTTGGGCTTAAACTTCGCCTTACCGGACTCTTTGCGTAAAAACACTAAACTGCCGATCCAGACCAGGCTCAACATGATCGCCATGGCCAGCACCGCGCCCTGAAAGCCAATCACAGTTAACAACAACCCGCCGAGGAAGAAGCCAACGCCTTTGAGCGTGTTCTTCGAACCAGTCAGAATGGCTACCCACTTATAGAGCTGGCTTTGCTGGTCATCCGGCACCAACAATTTAATGGTGCTTTTCGCACTCATTTTATTCAGATCTTTGGCAATACCGGACAGCGCCTGAGCCGCCATCACCCAGACCACCGTTAACCAGGCAGCCGGCACCAGCAACATCGCTAACGCCACGATCTGCAACCCCAAACCGATGTTCATGGTACGGTTAAGTCCCCAGCGCGCGCCCAACCAACCGCCGAACAAGTTAGTAACCACCCCAAAAAACTCGTAAAACAGGAACAGCATGGCCACTTCCAGCGCACTGTAGCCAAGCTGGTGAAAGTGCAGCACCACCAGCATGCGCAGTGCGCCATCGGTCAGAGTAAACGCCCAGTAATTACCGGTAACCATTAAGTATTGGCGGATTGCCGGAGACAGTTTAGCCAGCATCAGCCCACCTTTTCGACCAGTTCAACAGCACGATTGGCATAGCCCCACTCATTGTCATACCAGGCATAAATCTTCACGTGAGTGCCATTAATGACTTTCGTTGATAGTGCATCAACAATGCTGGAGCGAGGATCGGTTTTATAGTCGATAGAGACCAGCGGCCGCTCTTCATAGCCCAGAATCCCTTTTAGCTCGCCTTCAGCGGCTTCTTTCAGCCAGCCATTGATTTGTTCAGCAGAGGTTGGCTTTTCCACCTCAAACACACAGTCGGTCAGTGATGCGTTGGCCAACGGCACTCGCACGGCATGGCCGTCGATCTTGTCCTTCAGCTCTGGGAAAATCTCTACAATCGCGGTGGCTGAACCGGTTGAGGTCGGAATCAAACTCATGCCACAAGCACGGGCACGGCGCAGATCCTTATGCGGTGCATCCAGAATACTCTGCGTATTGGTCAGATCATGGATGGTGGTTATCGATGCGTGTTTGATACCAATGTTTTGCTGCAACACTTTAACCACCGGCGCTAAGCAGTTGGTGGTGCAGGACGCCGCGGTTACGATCCGGTGCTGTTGCGGGTCGAACAAGTGATCATTCACACCCACCACAATGTTTAACGCGCCCGGCTCTTTCACCGGCGCCGAGACCACCACTCGCTTAACTCCCTGGCTGAGGTAGTCATTCAGTACCTTAACTTGTTTCATTTTACCCGAGGCCTCTAACACGACATCGCAACCGCTCCAGTCGTTATCAGCAATGCACTTATGCTGACTGAAACGAATACGCTCGGATCCGATCATGAGTGTTCCGTCTTCGCCCCGAGCCTCATAGCTCCAACGCCCGTGCACCGAGTCGAAATTAAGCAGATGCGCGAAGGTTTCCGCATCGGCACCGGGATCGTTCACCTGCACAATTTGCAATTCGGGATTGTCCCATGCCGCGCGCAGTGCCAAACGCCCGATACGCCCTAATCCGTTAATACCTACTTTTATCGCCATAATAGCCTCTTTATTTTGTGCTAAACCAATGCTGAGTGCGGTTAGCAAACCACACCAACGACAACATCACCGGAACTTCAACCAACACCCCTACAACCGTCGCTAACGCTGCGCCGGACTGCAACCCAAACAGCGAAACGGCGACCGCTACGGCTAATTCAAAGAAGTTTGAGGTACCAATAAGACAAGCTGGTGCGGCAATCCGATACGGCAGTTTAATCAACAGAGCAATGACAAATGCCAATGCAAAAATGCCATAGGTTTGTACCAGCAATGGGGTCGCAATCATGGCAATATCCAGAGGTCGCGTCAGCAGGATCTCCGCCTGAAAACCAAACAGCAACACCACTGTCATCAACAACCCGACGATAGACCAGGGCTTCATGCCTCGTTCAAAACCTTCCAGTGCCGTTTCACCGCGTTGTAATAACCTACGCCGGGTCATTAAACCGGCCAGCAGTGGCGCCACCACATACAAAACCACACTTAACAACAGCGTTTGCCATGGCACCACAATATCGGTTACCCCCAACAACAGTGCGGCAATCGGTGCGAAAGCAAAAATCATGATCAAATCATTTACTGACACTTGCACCAGCGTATAGTTGGCATCACCTCGGGTCAGTTGGCTCCAGATAAACACCATTGCGGTACAAGGCGCCACACCGAGCAGAATGACCCCGGCCAAGTATTCGTTAGCGGTTGACGGTTGAATGTAATCGGCGAAAACACCGTTAAAAAATAGCCAACCAACCAATGCCATCGTGAACGGCTTAACCAACCAGTTAATGATCACAGTCAGTATCAAGCCTTTGGGTTCCTTAGCGATTTGGCTGATGGATTCAAAGTTGACCTGCACCATCACCGGATAAATCATCAACCAGATCAATACGGCAATGACAAAGTTAACCTGCGCAAACTCGAGCCCCGATAACCATTCAAACACGCCGGGGATAATATTTCCTAATACGGTACCGGCGAGAATCGCAATGGCGACCCATAACGACAGCCAGCGTTCAAATACACCCATTTGTTACGTCCTTGATCTGTTGTGGTATTTTTTGCACATGATACGCAGCACTGGTGGCAATCACTTTGGCCATCCAGTCCGGTAACGCCGGATTGATTCGATAGTAGACCCAACGCTGATCTTTCCTATCGGTCAGCAGGCCGTATTCACGTAGCTGGGCCAGATGCCGTGAGACTTTTGGCTGTGACATAGCGGTCGCCTCGACAAACTGACAGACACAGAGTTCACCGTAGTGGTGCAACATCAAAATCATTTGCAAACGTAACGGATCGGCCAGCACTTTAAAAAACTCATGCGGCTCATCGAACAGTTGCGGACGAGTGCTTTGCTTACGCATGATCAGTAAAAACATTTTGATGCGCTCGGTCAGTTCGTGCGCCGTTTTCCGGAATGCATCCTGCTTTTTACTGGCAACCGGGTCGGCAAAATCCCAGGCAATAAAGCGGTGCTCACCGGCTAACGTCTGACACTCGGTGCGGGCTCGATCACACAAACTGATGACGTAATCAAAGTCATTGACGTCAACATCAGCCAACGCTGTCGAGTGCAATCCAGTACAGTCTATTCCGATCGCCTCCAGGGCTTTTAGCGCGCGTGGTTCCGGCTGTGAAGGATGAGTTCCGGCGGACGCCACCTGAAAACGGTCATCCGCCAGGTGGCGAAATATGGCCTCTGCCATCAACGAACGCGCCGAATTAGCAGTGCACAAAAATAACACACGACAGTTTGAGCGAGACACCTCAGACTCCAATACATTCGAATTACCATATATATGGTATTCCATATATTTAACACCAGCAAGATCATTTTACCGATCACTTACCGGTGAGTAATTATCATACAAAGTTTTACTTTCAGGGCTTATCCGTGTATTATCCGCGCAAATTTTGATTTTAGTCACTTTCCCATTTTTTATGAGCGCCCGAATTGCTAATAACAATTTGCTTACGCCACCCTAGCTGCTGACCCCCTGTAGCGCTCGGCGCCCCTGTGCGCCTGTCTGTAAAAAATTTCGCTGTATTCACGACTTCTCAAAGTAACTTTTAACGTTAGCTGGAACACGTCTGTCTATGTTTAAGTATTTAAAAGAACACTGGTTCTTTAACACCAAAAATGATCTGCTCTCGGGTATTGTTGTCGCACTTGCCCTTATTCCTGAGGCCATCGCCTTTTCTATCATTGCCGGCGTTGACCCGAAAGTGGGTTTGTACGCTTCGTTCTGTATCGCAGTAATTATTGCCTTTGTCGGTGGCCGACCGGGCATGATCAGTGCCGCGACTGGCGCTATGGCGCTGCTCATGGTTACCCTGGTCAAGGAACACGGGCTCGAATACCTGCTGGCAGCAACACTGTTAACCGGCGTACTACAAATCGTCGCCGGTTATTTGAAACTGGGTGAATTGATGCGCTTTGTGTCACGCTCAGTTGTGACTGGTTTCGTGAACGCTCTCGCCATTTTGATTTTTATGGCGCAGTTACCGGAATTAACCGACGTGACCTGGCACGTTTACGCAATGACCGCTGCCGGACTGGCGATCATTTATGGTTTCCCGTATCTGCCGGTGATTGGGAAAGCCATCCCATCCCCCTTAGTTTGCATCGTTACCCTGACCATCGTCGCCGTAGCGCTGGGACTCGATATCCGTACCGTGGGTGATATGGGTCAACTTCCGGATACGCTACCGGTATTTTTGTGGCCGGACGTTCCATTAACCTTGGAAACACTGTGGATCATTTTGCCGTACTCAATTGGTCTGACCGTGGTTGGTTTGCTGGAATCGATGATGACCGCAACCATTGTTGACGACCTGACCGATACCTCCAGCGACCGCAACAAAGAGTGTCGCGGTCAAGGCATCGCCAACATTGGTGCCGGCTTATTCGGCGGCATGGCCGGTTGTGCGATGATTGGTCAATCCATTATCAACGTCAAATCCGGTGGCCGAGGTCGCTTATCAACACTCACCGCAGGTGTGTTTTTGCTGATCATGATTTTGGTTTTAGACGAATGGCTCAAGATCATTCCAATGGCAGCGCTGGTTGCCGTGATGATCATGGTTTCGATTGGAACCTTTAGCTGGGGCTCCATTCGCGATCTGAAAAAGCATCCGCTTTCCACCAACATCGTCATGGTGACCACCGTTGCCATCGTTGTCGCCACCCATAACCTGGCGATTGGTGTTGCAGTTGGTGTGTTACTGGCCGCACTGTTTTTCGCCAACAAAGTCGGTCATTACATGCACGTGCGTTCAAGCATTGATAACGACGGCAAGACTCGTCGTTACGACGTCATTGGTCAGGTCTTTTTCAGTTCTTCTGAAAAGTTCATTGCCTCATTTGATTTGAAAGAAGCCGTTGATAAGGTCATTATCGACCTGTCTCATGCGCATTTCTGGGACATTACCGCGGTTAATGCGCTAGATCGGGTGGTCATTAAGTTTCGTCGCGAAGGCGCCGAGGTCGAAGTCATTGGTCTTAACGAAGCCAGCGCAACCATCGTCGACCGTTTTGGCGTGCATGATAAAGCTGACGCCGAAGACATTTTAAGCGGCCATTAAGCACTCAGTCATAAGGAGAACAACATGAGTAACGTAATCGCTTGTATCGACGGCTCGAGTGCGATGTCAGCGGTCGTTGAATCGGCCGCCTGGGCGTCAGCACAGTTAACCGCGCCGTTAACACTGTTGCATGTTATCGAAGAAGGTCATGCCGCAGCACGTCAGGATATGACCGGCCATATTGGCCTCGGTAGCCGTGAACGGTTGCTCGAAGAACTGGCGGAGCTGGATGCGCAAAAAGGTAAACTCCTGCTTGAGCACGGTCACCAACTGTTGGATGAAGCCAAACGTCAGGTGCTCGCTAACAGTAAGGTCACTGATGTTGCCATGCGCCAGCGTCATGGTGCGTTGGTCGAATCATTACTGGCATTAGCAGCTGAAACACGGCTGTTGGTGATGGGCGTTCATGGCGAAGATCATGGCGCTGGCTCACACATCGGCAGTCAGTTGGAAACCGTGTTGCGGCGGGTACATAAACCCATCTTATTGACGCCGGATAAGTTTACCGCACCGAATTCGGTCATGCTCGCCTATGATGGCAGCGCATCAACCAAAAAAGCCATCGAACTGCTCGCTAAAAGTCCGTTATTTGCCGGCATGCCGGTGCATGTCGTGATGGTCGGTGCCGATTCCGATAGCAACAACGCAGCCCTTGACTGGGCGCGTGAAGCGTTGCAGCAAGGTGGTCATCAGGTCGAGACCGCTATTGTTGCCGGCGACGTTGAACCAGCATTGCATCAGTATCAGGACCAACACCAAATCGGCATGATGGTGATGGGCGCCTACGGCCACTCAAAAATCCGTCAGTTTTTGGTAGGCAGTACCACCACGGCAATGATTGAAGCCAGTAAAACGCCGTTGCTGATTCTACGCTAATCGACGAATGGCTCGCGCCTCTGGCGTGAGCTTTGCGTTTTTACTCGAAACGCCTGCGTTTAAACAAAACCACGCGTTCACTGAGAACATGGCAGTCTAACTTAAATGCATGCGCTAACCACGCGATGGTTTGGGGGGAGTAAAAACTGACGTGTGTTAGGTCATTTTTATAATGCCAATTCTTAAATTCTGCGATGCTAGCCTTGTTCATCAAGGCGGTCATCACCCCCAGCCAACCATCCGGCTTGACCAGCTCAACGAGTTCGCGCCAACTTTCAGCAGGCTGGCGAAAATGCTCAACCACTTCAGTCGCCGTCACAAAATCATATTGCGGCTGAAGTGTTGACTTGTCCGGAAAATAGTACAGATCGTATAAATCCATCGACATGCCCTGCTCTTCCAACAGCAGATTCAGCGTAGGTCCAGGGCCGCAACCAAAATCCAACCCTCGCATACCCGGCGATAAACGCTCGATTAATGGTGTCGATAGCTGCGCTAAAAAGCGACGATAGCCGGGATCGTTGGGGTCGTTCTCATGAAAGTCATAGATAACTTTTTCATCGGCGGCGGTTAAGCGCGATTGAGGATCAGCAAACACCAGGTCGCAGCTGCCACAGCGAAAATAACGGCGCTTGCGATCCCGGCAGTATTCCACGGCCGTTGATGAACAAAGAGTGCATTGCATTGGCGTATATTACGCTAACGCATTAATTACCGTCAAAGCCTAGTGCCCTGTTCGGTGCGCGATCTTCATCTTATACATGGCGGCATCCGCTTCCGACAGTAATGCCTCACGCGATTTTTTACCATCGGAAAGCGCGAAGCCAACACTCAAGGAGGGGTAAATAAGCTGGTCTTTATACGGCAACGGACTGCGCTCGATATTCGCTTTTAATGTGTCTACAAACTGCCTAACCGAGGCTTCTTCGGTTATTCGATTCAACACAATAATGAACTCATCACCACCAATACGTGCCACCAGATCCGTCGCCCGAACCTGCATCAGCATGAGTTTTGCGATGTGTCTGAGTAACGCATCACCGGCATCATGTCCTAACTCATCGTTCACTTTTTTGAAGTGGTTTAAATCGACATTAATGATGGCAAACTGTGGTGGTGCTCCCCGGCGCGAAATTAAGCCCTCGATGTAATTCATGAGGAACCGACGATTGGGAAGCTTAGTCAGTTCATCATGAAGCGCATGTTGGCGAGCCGCATGGAAAGACCGAAACAGGGTTAGGATAGCGAGGTAAATTAACAGCGCTAACGCCGCGCTGGCTACCCACAAACCATAGAGCAGTGTTTGTTCGTTGCTATCGAGCGCCAGGTTATATTTTGCCGCCATTTGCCAACGACCCGAGGGAAGCGTGACGGGCAGCGTAAAGTCTGCCGTCTCAAAGGTTTCAGGACGACCAAAAAAGACACTCTGCTGTTGTTGGTCTTGATCATGTCGCAGTGCCACTTCAACGCGCTCAAAATCGTTAAAGCCGGCTTCTTTCATGATGGCATCATAATCAATCACCACACTGACGACGCCCCAGTATTCCAGCGAAATCGGATAGTCACTGAAAATCGGAAAGCGGACGATCAAACCAATACCGCCCTGAATCAATTCGCGAGGGCCATCAATAACCACTTTACCGCTGCGCTGCGCGCGCTGCACATATTCAAACTGGTCGGGACGATCCTGATAACGAAAGCCGAGTGTTTGCTCATTCCCGGCTAACGGATAAATGTATTGAATGGTATTGTCAGGCGCCATGGCTACATTGCGAACATGTGAGGAATCGGCCATCAGCTTTTTGGAAATGGACTGCCAGTTATCGATGGCAAACTGAGGCTCAATATTGACGACGGTGGCAAGACTGTCTGCAAGATAAACGTCTTTGAACAGGATGGCTTCAAGGGTCGATTTCGCCAGCGAAACCTGTTGTCGAGCCTGCTCCTGCTGCGCAGAAAATCGCGATGAGACATAAGCATTGGCGGCATAATTGGTGACCAAAAACCACACCACAACATAAACGCACGATACGCTAAGCACTGCAATTTTCGCACGTTTATTCATGGCGTCGGCTACCTCATCGTCACTTAAGCTAACGTTAAACTAAAATTAACAGTTACGCAACAAATGAAGGTAACACAGCCCTAGGTTTGCGAAGACCTTCTGAATAGCCCGAACCAAAATAATAGTTCAAACAGCGCGCCCGCAAGCGCAAAACTGAGCGCCCCGCTTGCCATCCCGGCACCATAAAAGAGCAATGCGACGATTAAACAAACCGTTAATGGTAGCCACCGCTTAAGCTTAACTGTGGACATAATGTCCCTCCGTTTCAGTGCCATTAAGCTGCCGTAAATGCGAACAAAGACGCTGGTAATAAAGCAACTCAGCGACTACCGAAAAGCCAAACCCATACACCGTCAATTGATAGTGGCTATCGCCGTAGGTCATTGTGTGCAAAATGACGGCGAGCCAAGCAAGCAGGAACAACATCGGTAATATCCGCCAAAAAACGACCCATGACAATGAGATAAAGCGTTCCAGAAACTGATCACCCTGCGAACCTCCGTTAGCACGATAAGCCATTACAGTACCACTAACCATAATCACCAGTAACGCCCAGAGTGAGGCCTGATCCCACGCGGTAGTACCATCACCCAACTGTCCGATGGGCAGATACCACAACACCAGTAGCGCAACCAGATAGCTGAGCGCATGAGCTTGAGTCAATTGTTTGTCGCGCAATTGCTGTTTTAGCGCCTCGATATTAAAAAAATACATGGCTATTTCCTTATACTGTCTATCCCATAACCAGCATAGAACAAATCGGCACTCGATCCACTGCTAAAATGTAAGAAGTCTTGAAAAACCAACCCTGGGTTATTTGCTCAGTGTCGGTTAAGCCAGACCAACAGTAGCTAGACGCAGGTATTGGCTGTTAGAATCCCAATACCATTAACAACAAGTTATCCCGTAGTTGAGAAACCGATGAGCCTGAAGTTACCTACGTATAAAGACGTTGAAGCTGCCGCCGCGCGTATCGAGGGTTATACCCACCGGACACCGGTGATGACCTCGCGCACCGCAAATGAACTGTGTGGTGCTGAATTATTTTTCAAGTGCGAGAACTTTCAGCGCATGGGCGCTTTTAAGTTTCGTGGCGCCATGAACGCGCTTTTGCAGTTTACCGAAGAGCAGAAAGCGGCCGGCGTCATCGCCTTTTCCTCAGGCAACCATGCCCAGGCTATTGCACTGGCAGCACAACGACTGAGTATCAAAGCAACCATTATTATGCCCGAGGACGCACCGACAGCAAAAGTTGCAGCCACCCGGGGCTACGGTGCTACGGTTATCAGCTACAACCGCTACACCGAAGACCGTGAACAAATTGGTCGTCAACTGGCCGAGCAACACGGCTATACCCTCATTCCACCTTACGACCATCCTCACATTCTGGCTGGTCAGGGAACCGCCGCAAAAGAGCTGTTCGAACAAGCCGGTTCACTGGATGTTCTGTTTGTCTGCCTCGGTGGTGGTGGTTTACTCTCTGGTTCGGCGCTGGCAGCACGGCATTTTGATCCTGCCTGCAAAGTTTATGGGGTTGAGCCCGCCGCAGGTAATGATGGTCAGCAGTCGTTCCGGCGCGGTGAAATTGTCCGTATCGAAACACCAAAAACCATCGCTGATGGCGCCCAGACGCAGTTTTTAGGGGAGTACACCTTTCCGATCATACGTGACAATGTCGATGATATTTTAACCGCCACGGACGACCAACTGATCGACGCCATGCATTTTTTCGCAGAGCGCATGAAAATGGTGGTTGAACCGACCGGCTGCCTGAGCTTTGCCGCAGCCCGTGCCATGCAGTCAGAACTGCAGGGAAAACGCGTGGGTATTATCGTCAGCGGTGGTAATGTCGACATCAACCGCTACGCCCAACTGCTCTCATCCCACTCAGCAAGGAGCTCACTCAATGACCGCTAATCCTGCTTGGGTAAAAAACCTGGATACCCCCTATTTACTCATCGATGAGGCTAAGTTACAGCGCAACATTGATCGTCTCAGGGAGCGTATCAGCGCTTTGGGCTGTCAGTTACGGCCGCACCTGAAAACGCTACGCACATTAGAAGCCGCCGCTTATTTGTTGCCCGATAAAAACGCACCCGCCACAGTATCGACCCTGGCGGAGGCAGAAGCCTATGCACAAGCGGGTTATACCGATCTGCTCTATGCCGTTGGAATGGCTCCGGCTAAACTGCCAAGGGTCGCCGCAATACGCCAGCATGGCGTTAACTTACACATCCTGCTGGATACGCCCGAACAGGCAACAGCCGTGGTCGATTACGCCAGTAAAACACAACAGTCGTTTTCGGTATTTATTGAAATTGACAGTGACGATCACCGGGGCGGTATTAAACCTGACGCGCCTGAATTAACGGCGATCGCTGCACAACTGGGCAGTCATTTCAGCGGTTTAATGACACACGCTGGCGGCTCCTACGGTTGCTCAACACCTGAGGCTTTGAAAGACTTTGCAAAACAGGAATGCGATGCCGTGCGACGCGCCCGCGAGCGACTATTGCAAGCGGGTATTGAGTGCCGCATAAGCAGTGTAGGTTCAACACCAACGGCTCATTTTGGAGAGGACTTTAGCGACATATCCGAAGTCCGCGCCGGTGTTTATACCACCTTTGATTTGGTGATGAAAAACATTGGCGTGTGCAACATTGAGGATCTTGCCATGTCGGTTGTTACCAGCGTCATCGGCTATAACAAAGAAAAGAACTGGCTGCTAACGGACAGCGGTTGGATGGCATTGTCGCGCGATCGCGGCACTGCTGGTCAGGCTCAGGACTATGGCTACGGACAAGTTTGCAGCATCGAGGGCGAGGTACTCGACGGGCTTTGTGTCAATAGTACCTCACAGGAGCATGGCGTCATCGAGCTGAGCGGGAATCACTCAATCAGCGACTTCCCGGTCGGTACAACATTGCGCATATTGCCGAACCACGCCTGCGCCACCGCCGCCATGCACAACGTCTATCATATCGTTATGGCGGACGGTTCTCACAGTCAATGGCAACGGATCCAGGGCTGGTAAAGGGTGACCTCAGTAAGCGGCGGTCACTGCCGCTCACTGATGTCCGTCAACGCCTCACGAAGGGTGGGATAATAAAACTCAAAGCCATGCTGCCGCAGTTTGTCAGGCACCACCGCCTGACCTTCCAATAGCATCGACGCCATCTCGCCCATTGCCATATTCAACACAAAGGCTGGCACTTTAAACACATGAGGTCGTTTCAGCACCGACGCCAGCGTGCGACTGAAGGCTTTATTGCTGACAGGACCTGGTGCGGTCATATTAACCGGTCCGGACAATTCCGGTTCGGCCAACAAATAGTCAATACCCCGCACCATATCGTCAATATGAATCCAGGACATCATCTGCTCGCCGCTGCCAAGCGGACCACCAAGTCCCAGCTTATAAGGCAGCATCATTTTCGCCAAGGCTCCACCGTGCGGCGCCAGCACTACGCCGGTTCGTAGTAACACCACCCGAGTACTGTCCTTGGCAGCTAATGCCTTCTGCTCCCACTGCCGGCACAACTCGACCGCAAAGTCGACGCTATTGGCGGTGCCGTCCTCATTCACCGGAGCCGCATCACGCGGACCGTAAACACCAATGGCAGAGCCACTGATAAACACCGTCGGCTTGGTTTGCGCCCGGTTAATCCTCTCGGCGAGCTGTTCGGTTATTTGCCAGCGGCTGTTCTGCAACACCTGTTTTCGGTGAGCACTCCAGCGCTTATCAGCAATACCGGCACCCTGTAAATTAATGACGGCATCGTAGCGGCCGATATCCTCAACCTCATCCAGCGACGCAATGACCTTAACCTTGTCACCTAATTGCTGTCGCGCTTTAGCAGGCGTTCGCGAGGTCACGGTAAGCTCATGTTTGTTGCCATATTTTTTAATGAAATACGAACCAATTAAGCCTGTACCACCGGTCATCAAGATGTTCATAATATCTCCTTGTTGCAGCCGCCAACCTTACAACCAGGCCGGCGGACTGCGGGTTAGGCCAATTTGCGGATCAGTTGCGCGGTATTTCTGCGAATTAACCGAGCGCACGACAAACGTCCCAACACACCTACAATAATAGCACCGCTCAGCGGTCCAACAAGCCATAACCGCCAGTGCCAGGTAGCGTCCATTCCAAATGCCTGGGTTTGTAAAATCAACAGCGCAATGTCCATCGCAATGGTGGCGATAAAGCCACTGATGGCCCCTAAGACCAGGAACTCATAAGTGATACTGCGACTCAGTAATTTACCCGGCGCTCCCAGTGTTCTCAGAATCACCAACTCTTTCTGGCGCTCATCCATACTCGCCTGAACTTGAGCAATCAACACCAAGGAGCCGGCAATAATCACCAGCACCAGCACAAATAAAATCGCCAGACTGACCTGTGCAATCACCTCACGGATTTGATCAATGATCGCATCCAGGTCGATCAGCGAGGCTTCCGGAAAGGGCCGGAATAACTGATACAACTCGTCCTTGCGCTCTTCATCGAGATGGAAACTGGTGATATAAGTGGCCGGAAAGTCTTTCAGGGTCGCTGTGTTGAATATCATGTAAAAGTTCGGCTGTAACGTGCTCCAGTCAGCTTCACGGAGACTGGTAACCGGTACCGTAAACTCCTCACCACCAATATTGAACGTCAGCTCGTCACCGACCTGAATATCGAGACGCTCAGCAGCGTTCAACTCGACCGACACCTGCGGTTCAGCGTCCTCGCCCCACCAGGATCCAGCCACAATATCATTATTGGGTGGCAGCGTATCACGCCAGGTCATCGACAATTCCCGGCCAAAACCTTCCCTGCCCTGCTCTTGCTCCTGCTGCGCTTCACGATCTTCTTTAGTGACTTCTGCCAGCAGTCGTTCACCGTTGTGATAGGTGACTCGTCCAGGCACAATTGGGTATTGGTCGGTTGAACGTATATTTTCCCGTTCAAACATCGCCTGCAATTCCGGCACTTTTTCTTCGGCAATATTGAGCGCAAAGTAATTCGGCGCATCCTCCGGCAATTGCCGCTGCCAGTCAGCCAACAAGTCGTTACGCAGCACAATGACCAGCAACAACAACATGATCGCCGTGGAAAACGCCAGCATCTGCACACTGTTTGCGGCCGCGCGCCGTTGCAGTCCGGCCATCGCCAGACGCCACGCACTGCCCGCCTGCATACCGGCTTGACGACTGGCCCGGATTAACAGACGACCAATCCCTAACAGCAGCAGCGCCGCAAAAGCACCACCGGCAAATAAGGCAGTGGACAACCACCACTGTTGAGAATAGAGCACCAATAACGCATAGATGGTGCCACCGCTGAGCAACCATTGCAGCCAGCGCACCGCCTGCGCCCCCACCAGTTGCCGGTGCAGTACCCGTAAAGGAGGAATTTCCACCAACCGGAACAACGGATAGAGCGTAAACATCACCGCACTGATAACACCGGTTGCCGCCGCTAACGCATAAGGCTTCCAACTTGCCCCGGGCAATTCAGCGTCCAACTGCTGGGCAACCCAGTCTATTACAAACGACTGCACCAACCAGCCTAAGATCATTCCGATGCCGACACTGAGCGCGGTCAGCAGCAGTAAGTGAAGAATAAAAATACGGCGAATTTGCTGGCGGCTAGCACCTAAGGTTTTGAATATCGCCACCACATCATAATTGCGCTGACAATAGCGCTGTGCAGCAACCGCAACCGCCGTTGCTGCCAGCACCACACCGAGCAAACTGGCCAGCATCATAAAACGCTCCGCCCGGTTTAACGAGCGCGCCAGTGGACTATCGCCGTCTTCAATACTACGCCAACTGTGGGTATCATCATTCAGCCGCGGCAACAGCCAACGTTCATAGTCTGCCAAAGCCTGCTGCGATCCCGCCATCAGCACGTTATAACGAACACGACTACCCGGCTGAATCAAACCCGTTTGTTCCAGTTGAGAGTAACGGATGATGACATTAGGACTGTCGGTAAACACCGAAAAGCCCACATCGGGTTCGTAAGTCACCACCTTGGTAACTTTAAACTCGCTGTTCCCCACTTCGATGGAATCGCCCAACTCAATCTGTAGCGCCTGGAATAATGACGACGCGACCCAAGCTTCACCCGGTTCAGGCAAGCCTCGTGCAACCTCCCCTTCAACAAACGGTTGCTCCGCCACGCGCAGTTCTCCGCGCAACGGATAACCGTCGGAAACCGCTTTAACATCAATCAGTTGCAATGAGTCATTGGCAAACGCCATGGAATTAAACACCACCCGCCAGGCCGTTTGGATGTCACGACCTTGCGCTTCATCCAACCATTCCTGCGGAATGTCACGGCGTGAACTGAGCACCCGATCCGCCGCCAAAAACTCACTGCTGCGTTCAAGCAACCCCGACTGCAGGCGCTCACTGAACAACGATAACGACAGTACCGCGGTAACTGACAAAATAATGGCCAGCGCCATAATGGTCAGTTCACCTCGTTTCAGCTCCTGCTTTAACAACCGAAACGAAATTTTATGCCACATCCTGAGTCGCCTCCGTTAATTTACCGGCGTCCATACGCAACACGCGCTGGCATTTCTCAGCCAGTTGATTGTCATGGGTGACCATGATCAGAGTCGTGCCATAATCTTTATTTAAGTCAAACAGCAATTGCTCGACTTTTTCACCCGTGTGGGTATCCAAATTACCGGTCGGCTCATCGGCAAATAAAATTTTTGGCTGACCAACAAACGCACGGGCAATCGCCACACGTTGCTGTTCACCACCAGAAAGCTGATTCGGATAATGATGCCAACGATCCGCCAGCCCCACTTTTGCTAACAGCTCCCGCGCCTCCTTCTCGGCACCTTTATGCCCGGCCAGCTCCGCCGGCAACATGACATTTTCTAAAGCAGTCAGGCTGGGGACTAACAAAAACTGCTGAAAGATAAAGCCAATTTTATCCGCACGCACTTTTGCACGCTGCTCTTCATCCAATTCGCTGAGTTTTTCGTTCTCTATGAGAACGTCTCCGGCCGTTGCGAGGTCCAACCCTGCAAGTAATGACAATAAGGTGGATTTACCAGAGCCGGACGCACCAACGATGGCAACGGTCTCGCCAGCGTTGATTGATACGTTAATTGGCTGCAGAATCTGTAGCTTACCTTCTGAGGTATCGACGATTTTTTCCAGTTGTTGGGCTTGAATGAGCATATGATGAAAAACTTCCTTTTTAAATTAAGTCTTGTAGTCGTTCTGTTACTGTCTATACGTACGGTTTCAGCAAATGTGTCACTGGTTGTATTAGGAGATAGCCTGAGTGCCGGCTATGGCCTCTCCAGCCAACAAACCTGGGTCGCTGAATTACAACGTCGCTGGCAACAAAGCCACCCCGACTATGCCATTATCAACGCCAGCATCAGCGGCGAAACCACCACCGGCGGCCTGCGTCGGCTAGAAGGCATTCTCGAACGTCATAAGCCCGATGCATTATTTATCGAACTCGGAGGCAATGACGGACTTCGTGGCTTTAACCTCAGCACAGTACGCGCCAATCTGGAACAAATTATCGACCAAGCTCGTGCAGAAGGCGTTAAAGTGGCCTTAAGCCAAGTGATGGTACCACCTAACTATGGCCAACGATTTGCACAACAGTTCACGGGTTTGTATGAGGACATCGCAAAAGAAAAAAACGTACCACTGATCCCATTCTTCATGCAGCCCTTAATCGAAGAAAGTAGCGACTACGTACAAAACGATGGCATCCACCCCACCGCCGAAGCACAACCCAAAATAGCCGACTTCCTCGAGCCCCACCTACTCGAGCTACTGCAACGCGCGAAGTAGCTCGCGCCTTCGGCGCGAGGGTTGGGTATAGCTTAACAAACATAGCAGCATAGCGGCCCTTTGGAACGGACGAGCTTTATCAGGCTTTACGTCCTCGTTTTCAAAGGGACGCTGCAAGTACATCCATGTACGCTTGTTTCCGGCCATCCATGGCCTCCAACACCCTTTGAAAACGAGGACGCAAATCCTGACGCTAGCCCATACCAAAGGACCGCTATTATGGATTTTATTCGTTAAGCTATCAGAGCGTTTCCGTATTACAAAGGCTTGGCAGAGGATTAAATGGCGTTGGTAAAAAAATTGCAGCGATGCAATGGTATGGGCTAATTGCGTGGTAGGTATCGAGGGGGCTTTAGCCAGAAATGTTGGAGGCCATGGATGGCCGGAAACAAGCCACACGGATGTGCTTGGAGCGGTTTCTGGCTAAAGCCCCCTCGGTGCCTGCCAAAAGCAATTAGCCCATACCATTGCTTCAGCTCAACTTTGTGAGAGCAGCCATTTAATCCCCTGCCAGGCCCCCTCGCGCCAAGGCGCGAGCTACGGATTTTGGGCACAAAAAAACCGCCGGATGGCGGTTTGTGCAGTATGGCGTCCCCTAGGGGATTCTAACCCCTGTTGCCGCCGTGCCAAATAGGAGCGCGGTGTCCTTTGGACAACGCCTCACGGCATGCGAGCTTGGGTAAGGATTTTTACTTGCAGAATTAGTGGCGTCCCCTAGGGGATTCGAACCCCTGTTACCGCCGTGAAAGGGCGGTGTCCTAGGCCTCTAGACGAAGGGGACCCGGACTGTGGTTTGATGCGTTACGAAGTGGCGTCCCCTAGGGGATTCGAACCCCTGTTACCGCCGTGAAAGGGCGGTGTCCTAGGCCTCTAGACGAAGGGGACGCAATCTCGTATTGCATCTGCTGTGGATGAAGTGGCGTCCCCTAGGGGATTCGAACCCCTGTTACCGCCGTGAAAGGGCGGTGTCCTAGGCCTCTAGACGAAGGGGACGCAGTTCATTCACAATACTGTCGCAGTAGGTTTGGTGGAGCTAAGCGGGATCGAACCGCTGACCTCTTGCATGCCATGCAAGCGCTCTCCCAGCTGAGCTATAGCCCCTCTACCTTGGCAGCAAAACTGCCCTGACAGCGGGGCGCATTCTATTGCGAGGGGCGTTAATGTGTCAACTGTTTTTTGAAAAAAACCATCTGTTTGATGAAAAATATCGCAATCTGCACAATTAACGTTCAAATTGCTTAACGAACGCCCTTTGGCAGGTTTTTATGGTAAACATGATAGACCTGTTCCAAACCTTCGCGGCTTGCAACAGAAACGTTCATGTCATTCACTAATCCATTATCAAGGCGATATACCCAGCCGTGGATATTCAGTTCCTGACCGCGGTCCCAGGCTTCCTGCACCATATTTGTTTTGGCCAGGTTTTTGACCTGTTCAATCACGTTCAATTCGCACAGACGATCAATCTGAGCCTGTTCATCCAGCGCTTCGAGCTCCACCGCATGTTCACGGTAAATATCACGGATAGGATAAAGCCAGTGGTCGACTAAACCGTGAGGTTTGGATTCGATTGCTGCTTTTACCCCGCCGCAGCCGTAATGACCGACGACCAGTACGTGCTTCACTTTTAACGCTTCGATCGCAAACTGAATAACCGACAAGCAGTTAAAGTCGGTTTGTATCACCTGATTCGCAACATTACGGTGCACAAACAACTCACCGGGATCCATACCAACGATTTGATTCGCCGGCACGCGGCTGTCAGAACA
This sequence comes from Idiomarina aquatica, assembly GCF_003987185.1. Lineage (GTDB taxonomy): Bacteria > Pseudomonadota > Gammaproteobacteria > Enterobacterales > Alteromonadaceae > Idiomarina > Idiomarina aquatica. The sequence goes on from NZ_PIPS01000005.1 coordinate 38,613, forward strand.
TCCGATCCAAAGGTATTCCGGCGACTGTTGACCCACCAGTCGCTGGAAAAACTCGGGATCGCGCTCGACTTGCTGTCGAGCCCATTCACGGTTGTTGTCAATTAAATGTTTTATGGTTGGCATGTGACCTCGGTTAGCCGCTACAGCTTAGCTGTTTGCTTCACGTTCAGAGATAAATTGTAAAGCAAGGTCGATACGCTGCAATACACTCTGTTGGGGTATAAGTTCCAGGGTCACATCTAACGACGGAGAGTTACCTCCTCCGGTTGCGGCTACCCGTAATGGCATACCCACTTTGCCCATACCCACTTCAAGCACTTCTGCGGTCTGGTTAATCGCGGCCTGGATATTGGCGGCATTCCAGTCGCTGACAGCGGCCAGCAGTTCTCTGGCTTTTTGCAACGGCTCTTTAGCAACCGGGCGTAGATGTTTTTTCGCGGCCTTTTCTTCAAACTCGGTCACGGCCTGGTAGAAATAACGGCTGATATCCGCCATCTCTTTTAACGTCTTAACACGGTCAGCCTGCAGGCCAATCACTTTTTCCAGCGCTGGACCATTGCGAGTATCAATGCCGAGTTGATCAAACTGCCATTGCAACTGCGGCGCAATCTGCTCTGCTGGCAGGGTTTTCATGTAATGCTGATTCAGCCAGTTTAGTTTTTCGGTGTTGAACGCTGACGCCGCTTTATTAACGTCGTCCAACTTAAAATATTGGATCAGTTCTTCAACACTGAAAATTTCCTGGTCGCCATGTGACCAACCCAAGCGCGCCAGATAATTGATCACCGCCTCCGGCAGATAGCCATCATCACGATACTGCATGACGCTGACGGCACCGTGGCGTTTGGACAATTTCTTGCCGTCGTCGCCTAAGATCATCGACACGTGTGCATATTCGGGTACCGGTGCACCGAGCGCTTTCAGGATATTAATCTGACGCGGTGTGTTGTTAATGTGATCTTCGCCGCGAACAACATGGGTAATGCCCATATCCCAGTCGTCCACAACAACGCAGAAGTTGTAGGTTGGCGTACCGTCAGAACGGGCAATAATCAAGTCATCCAGCTCTTGGTTAGAAAACTCGATGCGACCGCGAATGTGATCATCAAATACTACGCTGCCTTGTTGCGGATTACGAAAACGCACCACGTATTTGTCACCACTGACATTCGGATTATCACGGCAATGGCCGTCGTAACGCGGTTTTTGTCCGGCGGCCATTTGCTCTTCGCGCATTTTTTCCAGACGTTCTGTGGAGCAATAACATTTATAGGCTTTATCTTCGGCAAGCAACTGATCGATCAATTCTTTATAACGATCGAAACGTTGAGTCTGATAGTAAGGACCTTTGTCCCAATTCAGACCCAGCCACTGCATTCCTTCTAAAATGGCATCAATAGCCGGCTGCGTTGAACGCTCACGGTCGGTGTCTTCAATGCGTAATACAAATTCACCTCCTTGTGCCTTGGCGACTAACCAAGAATACAAGGCGGTACGAGCACCACCAACGTGTAAATACCCAGTCGGGCTGGGCGCGAAACGCGTTACCACACTCATGCTAACTTCCTTTGAATTGATTCGTTCAGAAAAGACAATAATTGCCGCGAAGTTTAGCAAGAACTGGCGGCTAAAGCATCTGCCGAACAGCAGACAATCGCAAAAACGATTAAATTATCAGCACTTAAACAAAACTTTCAAAATTTTGTTTGACAGTTTTGTTCAGCTCCCTATAATGCCACCTCGCAACGACGCAGAAGTGTCACAGTGAAGATGGTTGCTTAGCTCAGTTGGGAGAGCATCGCCCTTACAAGGCGAGGGTCACTGGTTCGAGCCCAGTAGCAACCACCACTCACTTCATCCCCATTCGTTGTAACCCTTTAGAGTGGTTGCTTAGCTCAGTTGGGAGAGCATCGCCCTTACAAGGCGAGGGTCACTGGTTCGAGCCCAGTAGCAACCACCATTTCTTTTTTACCTTTGCAAGTTATCAACGAGATAGTCAATCAGCACCCTAACTTTAGGTATCTGTTGCCGGCTTTCCGGGTACAGCGCCCAAATGCCGTCGTCGGGCTGTCGATAATCGGCCAGCACTTCCTGTAACTGACCAGTTGCCAATGCATCCTGGACATAGTAATCGGGTAACATGGCCAGACCTAATCCTTTGAGCGCCGCGTCTCGCAAGGCAATACCGTTATTACAATGAATATGACTGACCGGGGTCAGCGCTTGTGCTTTGCCATTAACCATAAAACGCCACTGTCTTACCGTACCGGTAAAACAACGGTGTTGTGACAAGTCTTCCAGTTGTAACGGCATCCCAAAGCGCTGAAAATAGCTGTCAGCACCGACCACAAAATGACGCCGGCTACCCAGTCGCCGGGCGCGTAACCTGGGGTTGCCTAAATGGCCCAGCCGAATCGCCAGGTCATAACTGCCTTCCACCAAATCGACCGTGTCATTGGTTAAATTCAAATCCAGCCGCAAGTCATCGTATTGCTGCATAAAATCGTTGAGCAACGGTGCAATAATTTGTTCACCAAAGTAAACCGGTGCGGTGACTCTTATCAGCCCCTGCGGTTGCTCATTGCGTTGCTGAATTAACTGGTTTGCTTCGCGCAGAGCCGCAACCAAGTGCTGACAGTGCGGCAGGTACAACTTGCCCTCTTCGGTTAAACTGACACTGCGGGTGGAACGATACAACAACTGCATTTTGAGCCGACTTTCGAGGGCGGCAATGTTGCGACTGACTTGCGCCACCGACAGACCCAGACGCTGCGACGCCGCGGAAAAGCTGTTAGTTTCGGCCGTGGCCACAAATTCACTGATCCCTTGCCATTCTTTCACGCGCCAATCCTTTTTCATTAATGCAAAAGTTATTTGTATAAAACCAAGATTACCTTTAAATCAGAAAAAGTTAAACTTTCGCTATTGTTATGCGTATAAACGACACAAGGCTAACAAGCCTCATTGACACGGGAGTAAGTTATGGAAACCATCAAATCAAGAGCAATGGTCGCCTGGGGACCGGGCGAACCGCTAAAAGAAGAAATTATTGACGTTGCGCCTCCCGAAAAAGGTGAAGTGCGGGTTCGAATTGTCGCCACCGGCGTTTGCCATACCGATGCCTATACTCTGTCAGGGAAGGATCCAGAAGGTATTTTTCCGGCGGTGCTGGGTCATGAAGGTGGCGGTATTGTTGAAGCCGTAGGTGAGGGAGTAACCTCGTTACAGGTAGGTGACCATGTTATTCCTCTTTATACCGCCGAGTGCGGTGAGTGTAAGTTCTGTACGTCCGGTAAGACCAACCTTTGCCAGGCTGTCCGTGCGACTCAGGGTAAAGGCCTGATGCCCGATGGGACGTCACGTTTTTCTAAGGACGGCGAAACCATTTATCACTACATGGGTACCTCAACGTTTTCTGAGTATACCGTGTTACCGGAAATTTCGTTGGCGAAAATTCCTAAGCAAGCACCGCTGGAAAAAGTTTGCTTGCTCGGCTGTGGGGTAACAACCGGCCTAGGCGCCGTCAAAAACACCGCTAAAGTACAACAAGGCGATACTGTTGCGGTATTTGGTCTCGGCGGCATTGGTCTGGCGGTCATCATTGGTGCCGTACAAGCTGGTGCCTCTCGCATTATTGCCGTTGATGTTAACGAAGATAAGTTCGAGATTGCCAAACAGCTCGGAGCGACTGACTTTGTCAATCCAAGCCAATACGATAAGCCGATCCAGGAAGTGATTGTCGAGATGACCGATGGCGGTGTCGACTTCTCCTTTGAATGTATCGGCAACGTCGACGTGATGCGAGCGGCACTGGAGTGCTGTCATAAAGGCTGGGGGGAATCGGTCATTATTGGTGTGGCCGGTGCCGGCGAAGAAATCAGCACTCGCCCCTTCCAACTGGTTACCGGACGCGTTTGGCGTGGGAGTGCCTTTGGTGGCGTGAAAGGCCGCAGCGAGTTACCTGATTATGTACAGCAGTATATGGACGGTAAATTTGACTTGGATACTTTTATCACCCATACCATGCCGCTGGAAGACATCAACAAAGCGTTCGAGTTGATGCATGAAGGAAAATCCATTCGTTCGGTGATTCATTACTAATGGAGTCGAGCATGAAAAAAGTGAGTGATGTGCGCTGCTTCGGCGGTCGCCAGATCCGCTTTGAGCACGATGCTAAAACACTGAACTGCGTTATGCAGTTCAGTGTTTATCTGCCTGAAGCGGCAACACAGCAGCCCGTACCAGCCGTTTATTTTCTGTCGGGACTAACCTGCACCGATGAAAACTTTGCCACCAAAGCCGGCGCTCAGCGCGTCGCCAATGAGCTCGGCATCGCATTGATAATGCCGGACACCAGCCCCCGTGGGGATGACGTCCCGGATGATCCGGAAGCCGCCTATGACTTTGGCAAAGGTGCCGGCTTTTATGTCAACGCAACACAAACGCCCTGGTCACAACATTATCAAATGTATGACTATATCGTCAGTGAGCTACCTGAACTGGTCGAGCGGGAGCTGCCGATAACTGACCGCCGTGCCATTGCCGGGCACTCTATGGGCGGCCACGGCGCATTGGTGATTGGATTACGAAACCCACAGCGGTATCGCAGTATTTCGGCCTTTTCTCCGATCACCCACCCGACGGATTGTCCCTGGGGTGAGAAAGCCTTCAGCAACTATTTGGGTGACGATCGCCAAGAATGGGCGCAATACGATGCCGTGGAACTGATTAAAGCCCATGGCCAACCCTTACCTATCCGCGTCGACCAAGGGCTGGCGGACGGTTTTCTTGATGAACAGCTAAAACCACAGGCGCTACAGGCGGCTATCGCTGAGGTCAATGGCGACGCTGAAATTCATTTACACGAAGGCTATGACCACAGCTACTATTTTATCTCGAGCTTTATTGAAGCGCAGTTGCGCTTCCATGCGCAGTATCTTTAGTGGTGTGTTTACCAGAGTGATGGCGCTTTGCCGCCATCACTCAAATCCGGAATTTCATCACCGCCTCGTGTAACTTCTGCGTTTGTGCCGTGACTTGCTGCATGGCTTCGGCATTTAGCTTGGCATCATTAGCAGCCTCTATACCCGCATCTCGAACACGGGTGACGTTTTCTGCGGTTTCATCGACCACGGCCGATTGTTCTTCGACCGCCGTAGCAATCGAGGCCGATCGATCATTAATGTTCATCAGTTCCTGATGGATTAATTTGAACAATTGATCGGATTCATCAGAGTGCTGTGCGCTTTCTTCGCCAAGCTCGTTGCAGTCTTTTAAGGTCGAAACAATGATATCCGTCTGTTGATCCAGCTGTTTGGTGATGGATTCAATCTCGGCAATCGACTGCTGCGTTTTCGATGCCAGCGTTCTTACTTCATCGGCGACCACCGCAAAACCGCGTCCTTGTTCACCGGCACGAGCCGCTTCAATCGCAGCATTCAGCGCCAGCAGATTGGTTTGCTCTGCGATGGCATTGATAACCGTAACAATTTGTCCGATTGCGCCACTTCGCTCCGCCAAAATGTTGGCTTCATTAACACTGCCTCTCAACCGCTCTGATAAGGAGCGGACTTTTTCGACACCAATTTGCACGGATGTCCGGCCACTTTGCGCGCGAGTCGAAAGTTCATTGACTTGATTGGCCGTTTCTTCCGCATCATTTGCTATACCATGCGCGGTGGTGCCCATTTCGTTCATAGCCGTCGCCACCTGGTCGACTTCCAGCGACTGGTTTTCCAGACTGGAAGAGGTGTGTGCCACGGTATCATTTACGCTCGCGGTCAATTCATTCACTCGATCCACTGAACGATTAATGTGCTGTATCACTCCCTGAAAATACCCCAACAACTCGTTAAAGCTATCTACCAGCTCACCGAATTCATCGTCCCGGTATTTACTTGAACGCAAGGTAAGGTCGTGTTTACTTCTTACCTTTCTCATGTCAGTTCTCAGTTGCTGAAGTGGCTTGTTAATCGAACGGATAACCCAGATCAACAAGCCCATCACCATACAGCCAACAACAATAAACAAGGTTGCGGGTACCCAATTCATCTGTGCCCGACGCTTGGCCAGACGGTCATCGACTTCTTTATCCAGTTCAATCAGATCGTGCTCAATATTTGCAGCGGCCTGACGCAACTTAGCTTTCGCACCCTCGTTCTCGGTTAGTCCGATGCTTTTACTCAAATCCACATAACGATTAAATTCCGTACGATAATCGTTAACGCGTTTCTGCAAGCTTCTGTCAGAACCCAATTGCTGGCTTAACTGTTGCAGTAACGCTTCCACCTTGAGCGGGTACTTGTTATCAAACCGCAACATAAAATCTTTCTCACTACGGCGGATTTGCAACAGCGTAATCAACGCGTTGTCCTGACCGTTTGCGGCGACTTCCCGTTCCAACTCATGAGTTGCCTTGCGTAACGCGCCATAAGCACCTTGGTTTTCATCCAGGCCGCGCTGTTCAAAGGCTGTTATCAGCTGATTAAAGGCTCGCTGATACCCGTCAATATCACGCTTCAGACTATTAATAAGGGTAGCCCCACTGGCTGAACCCAGCAGCAGTTGCAACTGCTCAAGCTGCTGTTCAACCTTCGCTGCGACGTTATTCAAGCGCTCTTGTTCTGAGCGATCTTTGCGCATCAAAAAGTTTTTTTCCGCACTGCGTAACTCAAGCAGGTTGGTATTCACTTCCTGCCGTAACGCATTAGCCTGATGCAATTCACCAACCCGGGACTGAAATAACATCATTAATAACAACAGAGCAATAAAGGCGAGGCTGGTAGCGCCGCCGACCAATAGCAGTTTACTTCTAATCGACATCGTAGGGGGGACTCTCTTTACAAAACTGGCGGAATAATAGACAGTTTTGAGTGTTCAAACAATGATCAATTTTGTTAAATGATCACACCATTTTTTCACGCGTTGCCAAATGGTTACGGTAGAAACGCCAGTGTCTCGATTTGAGCAAATACCAGAGCGAAATAAACCAACCCATGATGATACCCGCGCGCCCAAACGAGAAATGGCCTTGATGCTCAATGAACAGCCAAGCGATCAAAAAGGCATCCAGGAACAGCGAAAATAACAGCAAAGGCTGTGCGATTGCCATAACCCGGTTGCCCCAGTTACGGTCGTCTTCCGCGGCAAAAGCACTGGCCAGCAACACCAGTAGCGACGGCAAACCGACCAGTAGCATCAGGCCAAACTGCTCGGCATTGCTGTAAAACAAGTTTAACAACCGCGTACGGTCTTCCGAGAAGGTAAGTGAAATGATACCGGCAACGTAACCGCGCATTTGGTACAAAATCACCAGCATCAACACCAGCGGTATACTTGCCCGCCCTTCTTTATCCAGATAGCGCACCTTCTCCACGAACGCTGTCGCGTTGCCAGATCTTTTCATGGAAGTAATAACCTACCGTATTTACTAAGGGTTCAATCAGCGCTACTGCGCCTCCAAGCACAACATCACCCGTCATTATCCAAACCACGCCAAAGGCAATGGTAAAGTGCATTACTGCGAACGAACATGTCTTTTTCATAACCTTATCCCTTAATGCTTCCTGTCTAAGAGATAATATTATCGATTATTACAGCGATATCTAATTGTAAATATCGATTAACCTATTCGCTTTACCACGCTTACACAGCACGTTTAAGTTGTTCACGCATTTTGGCGACCTCGTCGCGTAGCTGCGCGGCCTTCTCAAACTCAAGGTTTTGGGCCGCTTCGTACATCGCCTTCTCTTTCGCCTCGAGCTCTTTCATCAATGCCTTGGTGTCTTTAACCACCGTCACCCGCGGATCATAGCCCGCCGCCACTTCCGCAATGGCGCTCGAGGATTTCGATTTCTTCTGGCGCGCCGGCCCCTGACCGAGATCCATAACGTCAGTAATGGATTTATTCAGTCCTTTTGGCGTAATGCCGTGTTGTTGGTTAAATTCGATTTGCTTAGTACGGCGCCGATCGGTTTCTTCGATGGCCCGTTGCATCGAGCCGGTAATCCGATCTGCGTACAAAATGGCACGGCCGTTCACGTTACGGGCCGCCCGGCCAATGGTCTGAATTAACGAACGATCAGAACGCAGGAAGCCTTCCTTATCGGCATCAAGGATTGCCACCAGTGATACCTCCGGCATATCCAGACCTTCCCGTAGCAAGTTAATACCAACCAGCACATCAAACTCCCCTAACCGCAAGTCACGAATGATTTCCATCCGTTCCACGGTATCGATGTCGGAATGCAGGTAGCGTACCTTAATGCCGTGCTCATCGAGGTAATCACTCAAATCTTCCGCCATTTTCTTGGTTAGCGTGGTGGCCAGCACCCGCTCGCCTTTCTCGACCCGAATCCGTACTTCGGACATTAAATCATCGACCTGAGTCGCTACCGGGCGTACTTCGATAATCGGATCGACCAGTCCGGTCGGACGCACCACCTGCTCAACCACCTCACCGCTACTGCGTTCAAGCTCGTATTTACCCGGTGTTGCCGAGACATACAGCGTTTGCGGTGCAATGGCTTCAAATTCATCAAACTTTAGCGGCCGGTTGTCCAGCGCCGAAGGTAGCCGGAAACCGTATTCTACCAAATTCTCCTTGCGCGAACGGTCGCCCTTATACATGGCCCCCACCTGGGAAACGGTGACGTGCGACTCGTCGATGATCAACAAGGCATCATCGGGTAGGTAATCCATCAGCGTCGGCGGCGGCTCACCGGGCGCACGCCGTGACAGATAGCGAGAGTAGTTCTCAATTCCCGAACAGTAGCCGAGTTCGAGCATCATCTCGATATCAAACTGTGTGCGCTGAGCAATTCGCTGTTCCTCAATCAATTTATTTTGTTTGATCAAAAACTCGCGCCGTCCCTTCAGCTCTTCCTTTATGTGCTCAATGGCATCCACCAATACTTCGCGCGGTGTTACATAGTGCGTCTTAGGATAAATCGTGGTTCGCGCAACATCGGCATCGGTGACTTTGCCGGTTAATGGTTCAAAATAACTGATACGGTCGATTTCGTTGTCAAACAGTTCAACCCGCACTGCCATGGCTTCTGATTCTGCCGGGAAAATATCAATCACTTCCCCACGCACCCGATAAGTAGCGCGCTCGAACGCAGCATCGTTTCGTTTGTATTGCAGTTGCGCCAGACGCCGCAGAATATCTCGTTGATCAATGATGTCACCGCGTCGCAGGTGCAGCATCATTTTCATATAAGACTCAGGGTCACCCAAACCATAAATGGCGGAAACCGACGCCACCAGCACCACGTCTCGTCGCTCCATAAGGGCTTTGGTGGCGGATAATCGCATTTGCTCGATATGGTCATTTATCGATGCATCTTTTTCGATGAACGTATCGGTTGTCGGTACATAGGCTTCTGGCTGATAGTAATCGTAGTAAGACACAAAGTACTCCACCGAATTATTCGGAAAGTACTCTTTCATCTCGCCGTACAACTGCGCCGCCAGGGTTTTATTATGCGCCAGAATTAAGGTGGGTCGCTGTGACTTTGCGATCACATTGGCCATGGTAAAGGTTTTCCCGGAACCGGTAACCCCAAGCAAGGTTTGATGAGCCAGGCCGGCGTCCAGATTATCGAGAATTTTTTCGATCGCCGCGGGCTGATCACCCGCCGGTTGGTATTTAGAAACCAGTTCGAATGATTTACTCACCAAACCTCCTCAATTCACGCGAGAACCAAAAGTACGCAATGCTGGCCGTGATCAGGTTGGCGAGCACGCCGCCCATGAACAACCCTGTTAAGTCGGCCAACAGACTGCCCAAGTACGATAGTGGTACGAAAAACACAAACAAGCGGATGATACTCAGCCATAATGCCCGCATCGGTTTGTGAATGGCATTGAAGCTGGAGTTGGTTAGAATAATCCAGCCCTGCAGACCATACCCCAGAGGCATGATGTAAATAAACAGCTCGACGATTTCCGCAACTTCCTGCTCCTCAGCAAACGCCGCGGCGATCCAGGGTGCCGTTAACACCAGCAACAGGTAAATGCCCGCCTGAATTAACAGCACTGCTTTTAGCGCGGTGTTGTAGGCGTAACGAACCCGGGTAATTTTATCGGCACCAAAGTTTTGACTGATCAGTGGTGGCAGCGACATCGAAAGTGCCAAAATGATGATGCTGGCCAATGACTCTAACCGGGTCCCCACACCGAATGCGGCGACCGCCGGAGCACCATAGGCGGCAATGATTGCCGTCATCACTGACATTGCCAGCGGCGTCAGCATATTCGCACCCGCTGCCGGCATGCCGATTTTTAAAATTTCGCGGGCTGATTTTAGCCAGGCGGCAGCAAAGCTGAGGCCATTAGCGGGACGAAACGCGACCAGCTGTTTACGTTTCAGCAGCCAGAAAATCAGCAGCAGTCCACTCGCCCATGAAATCACACTGGCAAGCGCCGCTCCCTGTACCCCCATGGCCGGGATAGGCCCCCAGCCGAAAATCAAGATGGGGTCAAAAATGGCGTTGGCCAGTCCTCCCGTAGCCATAATGATCGAGGGCGTACGGGTATCTCCTGAGGCTCGCAATACCGCGTTGCCTACCATCGGTGTCACCAGCATCACGCAGCCGGCATACCACAACGACATGTAGTCACGGATCAACGGCATCAATCGCTCATGAGCCTGTAACAAACTGAATATCGGTTCCATTAACAGGTAGCCAATGAATGCCAGTATCAGCACCAATAATGCCGACACGGACAACGCCCCGAAGGCATCAAAGTGAGCCTCCGCGGGTCGGTCACTGCCATATTTACGGGCGATAACCGCTGAGGTACCAATGCCCAAACCAATGGTTAAACTGACCACCGTGAAGGTGACGGGAAAGGTGAAACTGACCGCTGCCAGTGGGTCGGTGCCGAGTAAACTGATGAAGAAGGTATCGACAACATTAAAGCTGATTAATGTTGCCACGCCAAAAATGACGGGCCATGTCATTTCCCATAGGGTTTTTCCAACCGGCGCATGAATTAAGCTACGTGAAGCGTCGGCTGATGACATGAATACCTCCTCTAAAAATGAGCGTTATAGTCTACCTTATCTGCCCGTCTCTTGGCTATGCCGATAGACTTTCGTTGACCGCGTACGTATTATAGAGAGCTCATACGAACCTACTTTGATAAAAGGATGTGCCGTGGATTATCAACTGTCGGATCGCGTCAATTCGATCCAACCTTCGCCGACCCTCGCTGTCACTCAAAAAGCCAATGAACTGAAGCAACAGGGTCATGATGTGATTGGGCTTGGTGTGGGTGAACCGGACTTTGATACCCCTCAGTTTATCAAAGATGCCGCCATCAAAGCGATTCAGGATGGCCACACTAAGTACACTGCTGTTGATGGCATCAGTGAACTGAAACAAGCCATCATTGATAAATTTAAGCGTGACAACCAACTGACTTATCAGGCTGATGAAATCATTGTTTCGGCCGGCGGCAAACACAGCATTTTTAATTTGCTCAGCGCCTGGCTTAACCCGGGCGATGATGTCGTGATCCCGGCACCTTACTGGGTTTCTTATCCGGACATGACCAAACTGGTCGGTGCCAACCCAATCATTGTCAGTGCCGGTATTGAGCAACGTTTTAAAATTAGCCCACAGCAGTTGCGCGACGCCATTACCCCTAAAACACGGTTAATGTTCATCAATAGCCCTTCAAACCCGAGCGGTACAGCTTACACGGCAGAAGAGTTAAGCGCGTTAGCTGACGTCTTGCGTGATTTCCCGCACGTTCTTATCGCCACTGACGACATGTATGAACACATTTTATGGCCGGAAAACACCTTTGCGAATCTGGCCATGGTTGCGCCCGACTTAAAAGACCGTATCGTTATTTTGTCGGGTGTTTCCAAAGCTTATGCCATGACCGGATGGCGAATTGGCTACGCAGCAGGTCCTAAAACCATTATTGCGGCAATGAAAAAAATTCAGTCGCAGAGCACCTCAAACCCAACCAGCATCAGCCAATACGCTGCGGCAGCAGCTCTCAACGGTGACCAATCCTGTATTGACACCATGATCACTGAGTTTAAAAAGCGCCATGACTATCTGGTCAATGCCCTCAATGACATTGACGGCATTCGCTGTGTCGCCGGTGACGGAACGTTTTATGCCTTTGCCCACATTGAAGAACTGATGGCAAAAGCCGGTGTCAGTACCGATGTTGCTCTTTGTGAAAAGCTATTAACGGAAGCGAAAGTGGCATTAGTACCGGGTTCAGCTTTTGGTGCCGACGGCTACTGTCGTTTATCGTTTGCGACCAGCCTGAGCGTGCTACAGGAAGCGGTTAAGCGGATCAGTCAGTTTGCCGCTGCACAGGCCGGTTAAGTCTGAGAAAACAAGATAAAATACTCATGATAGGCAGTTAAGACGATTAACTGCCTATTTTTTTGTGTTTAATTTAAGCTTCGCAGACGAAAAGAAGCATTTTATCCGCCGTTTTCTTGCGACATTTTTATTACAATTTAACAATTTATTTTCATCGTTTCGTTTTCGTTAACGCTTCCTTCAGCACCCGCCCATCGCATTTATACGACGCTCCTAATGGCATAATCAGCGGTTAGAAAAACAACAGTTTTTATAAGAAATACACAAGTTGCTGAAACTTCATGCTATCTAGCCGGAGTCCGCGAGTTGTCAATAGCGAATTCCAGAAAAATAATCTAACTAATTGTTTTACAAGCATATATTTTAATTAAGCCAAAATCTAACCAGACCAAAATTATCGCTGCATCCCGCATCAAACATACTCTTTCACAGAGTTAAACACAGGGTTATCCACAGAATCCGTGGATAAGATCCTGTAGGCTATTGCTGACAAAGGATTCAGCGAACTGTGGATAATAAACATCCAACAGCCTATATGATCATGATCATAGTCAGCTTTGTGACAGAACATTGACATTGTCTATTAATCGGATTAATAGAGGCTACGATACAAAACCCATCTTTTTGTAGCTTAAAGTAGACATAACAACGTCTGGGCTTTAGTAACGGAGAAATATTCGCCAATCAAACCAAAAGCAGCAAAAAATCCATTGCTAGTAGTTGACACCCCCGCCCAACCTCTTTAATATTCGCAGCCGTTGAGAGTTGTTCCCCAGTAGCTCAGTTGGTTAGAGCGGTGGACTGTTAATCCATGTGTCGTTGGTTCGAATCCAACCTGGGGAGCCAATCACTCCCGACATCATCTCAATAGCGATTCCCCAGTAGCTCAGTTGGTTAGAGCGGTGGACTGTTAATCCATGTGTCGTTGGTTCGAATCCAACCTGGGGAGCCACTCCAAAGTGTATTACACAAATCCTGTTTAGATTGCTTGGCACCATCGGCAAGCCACTCAGCGACGGCTTTATCGACATAACTCCACTGTAATGCCGCAGGCGCAGCTTTATGATTTATTTGTGCTAACCAATCACCAATCACCGTATCGTCTATCCGTGTTAAAATCTGTGCGCGATGATCCTGCGCTAACAGCCTTGCATTCCAGGCTTGCTCAAATTGTCCGGCTAATGGCTTAACCGCTAATTGCTTCCCTTGATTTAACGCCTCACAGGTGGTTTCAAAGCCCGCATTGGCAATAACTCCTGACGCCAGCGCCAGTTGCTCTGCGAAGGTTTCGCGAGATCCCGGAAACCCCATAATATGGTCACTGGCGAAATATTTTGCCCGATGAATGGCAGGATGAAATACCGAAAACGAGTAATCGGTATAGGGCAATAAGGCGTCAATCACCTGATACAGATCCTCGAACGGTAAATAAACCAAGATCTGCTTTTCTGATACCGGCGCCTGCTCATGACGACGCACCACCGGCGGTAAACAATCGCCCAAAGGTTGCCAATGCATACCTAACCACTCTGAGGCCGGAGCAAAGTAATCAATGATGCTGCGATGCCAGGGTTTTAACTGGCGATACAGAGCCGCTTCGCGAAACGCATACTGCCGACCCAAACCAATACAACGTTTATGCTGCAGCTTTGCTGCCCAAGCCGTTACCGGCTCAAAATCAGAAACCACCAGATCATAAGCCGAGAGGTCCAACTGGCGCACTTCGCTCATGAATTGTGGCAATGAATTACTCATTAGCGTTTTCATCGGCCTTAAACGTCCGCGCTCAGTTGCAAAGGTCAGCCCCCGACGGTGACTGAAGTGACCAAAAACTTCGGTACTGAAAAGCCGCGATGGCTTGCGTCCGGAAATCAAATAATCAACGTCGACCGGCAAATCTTGTAGCTCGGTTGCAATTCGATGGCAGCGGCTCAAATGGCCGTTTCCTGTTCCCTGGATGCCAAATAGGATGCGCATAGCAACTCCGTCGGTTGGTTAGAACAATGGGTAGGTAGCGATAATGAACAAGGTGAATTCAGCAATTGCCGTACCGAGGCAGGCTCCGGCGACAACATCGGTCGGGTAATGTACGCCAACAGCGACCCTTGAAATGCCGATGGCGGTCGCCCATATCCATAACAATGGCGCAGCGTCGGGAAAATGGAGCGCACTGACCGTTACAAAGACAAACGCGGCGCAGGTGTGTCCGGAAGGAAAGCTAAAGCGGTCGTGGGCATTGAATAATGCCTTTACCGGTAGTGCATGGGCTGAGGGACGGTCGCGTTTAAAACTGTTTTTCAGTACCCAATACAACGGGCGCTCAATCGCGAACGCTAAGGCCAGCGTCAGAAAGTACTGCCAGCTCAATTGCAGCGACAGCGTAATGACCAGTGCCAATATCCCATACCAGTAGCCATCGCCGGTTGCTGATAACAGTCGAAACGCACCGGCGCCAAAGCGGCGGGTTCGCCAGCGTGAGACGCGAAAAAACAGGCGTTGATCCCACTGATGAACACGACGTTGCAACGTCAATAACATCAACATGATGATTCCTCGAATTGCACGTTCGTAACGGTACTATGCGAGGCAGATATTGCATTAGGGCGACACTTTGTTGACAAAATCGTGACAAATCCACAAAAAACCCGGTAGCGCGGCGTTCTGTCTGTTGTTTATCCGCGTTAAAACACCGATAATACGCACTGTTTTTTAACCATTCGGAAGGAGCCATGACCGACTATCTACTGCTATTGGTTGGGACCGTACTCGTCAATAACTTCGTGTTGGTGAAGTTTTTGGGATTGTGTCCGTTTATGGGGGTTTCTAATAAACTCGACACCGCTATTGGGATGTCGGCCGCCACGACCTTCGTATTAACCCTGGCTTCGGTCTGCAGTTATCTGGTCAACCAATATTTATTGGAGCCATTGGATCTGATGGCGCTGCAAACACTGAGTTTTATCTTGGTCATTGCCGTTGTGGTGCAATTTACCGAAATGGTTGTGCATAAAACCAGTCCTACATTGTATCGCCTGTTGGGCATTTTTCTTCCACTCATCACCACCAATTGTGCGGTACTGGGTGTCGCTCTCCTGAACATCAACGAACAACACAATTTTGTCCAGTCCATTGTTTACGGTTTAGGGGCTGCGTTGGGTTTTTCACTAGTTCTTGTTTTATTTTCTGCATTGCGCGAACGCTTGGCAGCAGCGGATGTGCCTCAGGTGTTTAAAGGGTCTGCCATTGCCATGGTAACAGCGGGATTAATGTCACTGGCATTTATGGGCTTTAGTGGTTTGGTGGTTAGTTCATGAGTATTGTCGTGGGATTGATAGCGATCGGTGTTCTGGCACTGATCTTTGGCATTATTTTAGGCTTTGCGGCGGTTAAGTTTAAGGTCGAAAGCGACCCCATCGTCGATCAGATCGATGAGATTTTGCCGCAGACACAGTGTGGCCAATGTGGCTACCCCGGCTGCCGTCCCTACGCTGAAGCTATTGCCAATGGCGATGACATCAACAAGTGTCCACCCGGTGGTGAGGCAACCATTAAACAACTTGCCGATCTCATGGGCGTGGAAGCAAAACCCCTCGACGCTGCACACGGTACCGAGGACGTGAAAAAAGTAGCCGTGATTCGGGAAGATGAATGCATTGGCTGTACCAAATGCATTCAAGCCTGTCCGGTCGACGCCATTCTTGGTGCGGCCAAGCAAATGCACACCGTCATTGAACACGAATGCACAGGTTGCGACCTTTGTGTTGAACCCTGCCCGGTTGACTGTATTGACATGGTACCGGTAAAAGCGAAGCCGGAAACCTGGCAATGGGATCTCAAGTCAGTGAAAGCTAATGTATCGATGGCAGATAACATTCCGGTCAAAATGGTGGAGTAACGGAACGGTATGCGAGATATAAAGTCATTTGTCGAAGCCGGCTTGATCGGACAATTCCCGGGCGGCATTCACCCGCCGGAACGCAAATCACCGGCCAACCAGCAACCCCTGCGACGCCTGCCATTACCGGCCGAACTGGTGTTACCACTGCGTCAGCACATCGGTCCTTCCGGTCAGTGTTTGGTCAAGGTGGGCGACAACGTCTTAAAAGGACAGCAACTGACCGAAGCAAAGCTCAGCCAGGGATTGCCATTGCACGCACCGACCTCCGGCACCGTCAGCGCCATTGAAGAACGTCCGACGGCCCATGCATCGGGGTTACCGGAAATGGCGATAGTGATCACGCCCGACGGTGACGACCGCTGGGGACCCAAACAGCCGTTGCCGGACTTTCGGCAACAGGATCGTGCCACCCTCATAGAACATATTCAGGCTGCAGGCATTGCCGGCCTCGGTGGCGCCGGCTTTCCGACGGCACAAAAACTGGCGTCGCAAAAGCCTATCCAATACCTCATCATTAACGGTGTTGAGTGTGAACCCTATATTTGCGCTGATGACCGGCTGATGCGTGAACAGGCCGACGAGATTGTCAGCGGCATTCAGATTCTGCAATACATCAGTAATGCGGAACAGGTTTTGTTAGCCATCGAAGACAACAAACCGGAAGCGATCGAGAGCATGCGTAATGCCATTACCGGCATCGACGATATTAGCTTGCGCGTGGTGCCGACAAAATACCCTTCAGGCGGTGAGAAGCAATTGATCGAACTGCTTACCGGTGCTCAAGTGCCGCACAATCAGCTGCCCCTCGATGTCGGTCTGTTGATGCAGAACACCGGTACCGCCTACGCCGTAAAACGCGCAATCATTGACGGCGAACCCTTGCTGGAACGCGTGGTGACCCTAACCGGTGAGTGCATGCATAATCCAGGTAATGTCTGGGCTTTGTTAGGTACCCCCATCGACCACCTGTTGCAACAGGGTAATTTTCAGGCCGAGGAAGAAACCCGCGTTATCATGGGCGGGCCTATGATGGGCTTTACGCTTCCGGTGACGGCTGTTCCGGTGATTAAAACCACCAACTGCATTCTGACACCAACGCTGGAGGAATTACCGCCGGCGCAAGCGGAAATGGCCTGCATTCGCTGTGGCGCCTGCGCTGAAGTCTGCCCTGCTACGCTGCAACCGCAGCAGTTGCAATGGTTAGCCAAAGCCAAAGATTACGATGCGCTTGAGCAGCATAATCTGTTTGACTGTATCGAATGCGGTGCCTGTGCCTATGTTTGTCCCAGCGAAATTCCGCTGGTGCATTACTACCGCAAAGCGAAAGCGGAGATACGCAACATTGCCCGTGAAAAAGCCAAAGCAGAACTGGCCCGGCAACGTTTTGAACGCCGTCAGCAACGGCTTGAACGGGAAAAACAGGAGCGTCTTGAACGCCACCGTAAAGCCGCCGAAGCGCGTAAAAAAATGCAACAGGAAAAGGCACAACAATCTGCGCCAGCCGCAGACCAACCTGCCGCTACCAAGCCAGCGCAGGATAAATCCAGCGCGGTAGCCGCGGCCATTGCCCGCGCTAAAGCGAAAAAAGCGGCACAGCAAGCCGCTCAGCAAGAATCCAGTGATAAGGACACCTGAACATGAGTTTTCGCATTGCCGCCGCCCCGCACGGGCATAGCCAGCAAAGCACCAGCGGAATGATGCGTTGGGTATGCTATGCCCTGCTGCCGGGCCTTTTAGTACAAAGCTATTTTTTCGGTGCCGGTGTTTGGTTTCAGTTGATCCTTGCCATCGTCACCGCTTATCTTGCTGAAAGCTTGTGCATGATGGCACGCAATCGTGATGCACGCTCAGCGCTGCGCGATAATACCGCGCTGGTCACCGCCGTACTGTTGGCCATCTCCATTCCTTCCCTCGCCCCCTGGTGGATCATCGTCATCGGTACCGCCTTTGCGATCATCGTCGTAAAACAGTTATACGGAGGAATGGGACAGAACTTGTTTAATCCGGCAATGGCCGGCTATGTGTTGCTGTTGGTATCCTTCCCCGTACAAATGACCAATTGGCTGCCGCCTGCAACCATCAGCAGCCACGACTTAAGTTTATGGCAGACACTGCACACCATCTTGTTTGAATACACGCCGGCGGGCTACAGCGTCGAGCAACTGCGCACCAACATCGACGGAGTGACCATGGCAACCCCGCTCGACAGCGTCAAAACCGCTCTCTCGCAAAGCTATACGTTGGACGAAATCTTTCAACGCCCGCAGTTTGGTGTGCTCGCCGGTGTCGGCTGGCAATGGGTGAACTTGGCCTTTCTGCTTGGCGGGGCAATCCTGCTGCAACGGCGGATCATCAGCTGGCATATTCCGGTCGGCTTGCTGGCCGGCTTATTAATCCCGGCTTTCGTTGCTCACCTGTTGGCCCCATCGGTGATGCCCGGAGTGCTGTTTCACGCGCTCAGTGGCGCCACCATGCTTGGTGCGTTTTTTATTGCGACCGATCCGGTCTCAGCGGCTACCTCACCGAAAGGACGCCTGGTGTTTGGCCTGTTGATTGGTTTCCTTATCTGGGTGATTCGAAGCTGGGGCGGCTATCCTGATGCCGTTGCCTTTGCCGTCCTGCTGGCGAACCTGAGTGTGCCGCTGATCGATCGTTACACTCGGCCAACGGTCTATGGTCATGCGCGGGGAGATCATAATGGCAACTAAAACAATGCAAAAAAATGGGCTGTTATTAGCGCTATTTGCGATTATAGCGACGTTTTTGGTGTTGGCAGTAGAAGCACTCACCGAGGATCGTATAAAGGCACAGCAGCGCGCTCAGACGCTTCGTAGTCTTAATGAAATTATTCCATCAACCTTACACGATAACGATCTTTATCAGTCTTGCCGGCTGATCCAAGAACCGGCGTTGGGCACATCAGAGCCTACCGCTCTGTATCGTGCATTTAACGATGACCGACGCAGTGCGTTGGCCGCTGAAATTATCGCCCCTAACGGTTATTCAGGGGCTATTCGTTTGCTGTTGGCTATCGATCCCAATGGCACCGTGCTGGGCGTTCGCACGTTAGAGCATCAGGAAACGCCGGGACTGGGTGACAAAATAGAAACACAAAAAAGCGATTGGATCCGTTCCTTTAGTGGTAAACGGGTTCGTTCGGCCGACGATAAACGTTGGGCAGTGCAACGTGACGGTGGCATGTTTGACCAATTTACCGGTGCCACCATCACACCTCGTGCCGTCGTTCAGGCGGTTAAGCGGGCAACATTATTTTTACAGCAAAACAGCGACACGCTGTTTGCCGCCGACTTGCCCCGCTGTCAGCAGGAGCAGGTAATGGAGGTCAGCGATGAGTGAATTTAGAGAACTTACCCGCCAGGGGCTGTGGGAAAATAACCCGGCGCTGGTGCAACTGCTGGGGTTATGTCCACTGCTGGCGGTCACCGCTTCAATCACCAACGCCATGGGCTTGGGCTTAGCCACCTTGTTCGTACTGGTCGGCTCGAATATTACCGTGTCGCTGGTACGCCAATGGGTACCACAAGAAATTCGAATTCCAGTATTTGTGATGGTCATCGCAACCTTTGTTACCATCATCCAACTGCTGATGAACGCCTACGTTTACGAGTTGTACCAGTCACTTGGCATCTTCATTCCATTGATTGTGACCAACTGTGCGATCATTGGTCGTGCTGAAGCCTACGCCTCGAAAAATCCATGGCCCAAAGCAGCCTTTGACGGTTTGGTTATGGGCGTCGGTTTTGCCTTAGTGTTGATGTTACTGGGTGGAATGCGGGAGATTATCGGCAACGGCACCCTGTTTGATGGTGCTGAACTGTTGCTTGGCGACTGGGCAGCGCAGCTGCGTATTGAATTATTTGAAGTCAATTACCCGTTGCTGCTGGCGATCTTACCACCGGGAGCCTTTATCGGGCTGGGTTTTATTATTGCCGGTAAGAACTGGATTGATGCCAAACGTGAGGCTAAAGCAGAAAAAATTGAGAAAACGGTCACTCGTGCACGAGTCACCGCAGAGTCGTAACAGTATGAATAAAGAAAAACGCTATCAAATTTTAAGTCGCTTACGGGAACACAACCCAAACCCCACCACCGAGCTGGAATACGAAACGCCATTTCAGTTGCTGATTGCGGTGTTATTGTCGGCGCAGGCAACGGATGTCGGTGTTAATAAAGCCACCCGTAAATTATTTCCAGTCGCGCCAACCGCCGAGAAAATGCTGGCATTAGGCGTTGATGGCATCAAGGAACACATTAAGACCATCGGCTTGTTTAACTCGAAAGCCGAGAATGCCTATAAGACTTGCAAGATCCTGGTGGAAAAGTATCAGGGCGAGGTACCAGAAAGCCGCGAGGCACTCGAAGCACTGCCCGGTGTCGGGCGTAAAACCGCGAATGTCGTTCTCAATACCGCTTTCGGCTGGCCCACTATCGCCGTTGACACGCATATTTTCCGCGTGTCGAACCGTACCCGACTGGCTCCGGGTAAAAACGTCAAAGACGTTGAAGAAAAGCTGATAAAAGTAGTGCCCAAAGAATTTAAAGTGGATGTGCACCACTGGCTGATCTTACATGGCCGTTACACCTGTGTCGCGCGGAAACCCCGCTGCGGCTCGTGCGTGATCGAAGACCTCTGCGAATTTAAACAGAAAACCAGCGACTAGAGCTGCACCCCGGTAGGTTTTGACAGCCGCACCACCACGCGGCGGTTTTTCGCCCGATCCAGCGCATTGGCATTGCCGGCTATTGGCCGGTCTTCGCCATGCCCAACCGTTTCGATGCGTTGTTCCGCGATGCCACGTTCGACAAAGAAATTTTTAATTTCTTCCGCGCGTTTCTCTGACAATTCCTGATTGGGTTCTCGGGCGCCAAGGGCGTCGGTGTAGGCATTCACCAGTACCAGCTCCAATTCGTCGTCTACGGCGAGATACTGACTGATCTGTTCCAGTTTACGCTGCGACGCCGGCGTCAGTTTTTCACTGTCATCTTCATGATTCAACACCGTGTAAGCAATGTCTTCAAAACTGAACGGCAGTAACGCGTTAATGCAACTGCGAAAGGCATCATAGGCATCTCGGAAATTAACCGAGGACAAAGCCACCGCTACGGTATCAGTTTGGTTATACCAATCTTGATAATAGAACGTGGGGTAGCGTCCTTTTTCCAATTCAGACAACAGTGTCCACGCCATTTGCTTTTGTATCTCACCGTCAAACTGTTTGTAAAACTGCATATCACCGAGCGCGTAGGTCGCTTGTCCTGGCTGCCAACGCGGCGCTACCGACTCAATTTTTGCAACCCCATAACCATCCGGCAGTTGCTGCATATCCAGTTGCATACGCAGATTGAGCTGCTTACCCGCTTCGCTGTTAAATTCTACTTTGCCATACCGCGGAATGGTGTGCTCAAGACCACACTCAAGACGGCTGTTTTCGGCCAGATACCACATAGAGTTGTCGAGGTTAGCGCTATAATGGCGTACCGCGTTTGCCGAACCTGCAGGAACAGTCAGCAACCCCAGCACCGCAACAACCGTGTTGGCGACCAGAGTGTGTTTGAGGCGACAGTTTTTAATTACTGGCATATTGGTTCCTACCGTACAAATTAAATGCTTAAGCTCACCGGTTTTCTATCAGTGCTATCGGCCGTCACCGCGAATCCTTTAACGGTTAAGGCGACAACCACCGGTGGTTTTTGGCATACTATGGCAACTTTCGTAATTACCAGGCAAATGGAGCGCGCATGTCCGACTCAACAGAGTCTTTAATGAAACAGCGATTTAGAGGTTATCTACCGGTTGTTATTGATGTCGAGACCGGCGGTTTTAACCCCCGCCAGGATGCGTTACTGGAGATCGCCGCGGTGTTGCTGGACTTCGACGATGACGGTTGGTTAAAACCAACGGAAACGTTGCATTACCATATTGAGCCCTTTGCAGGTGCCAACATCGAACAGGCAGCCATTGATTTTAACGGTATCGACCCTCACTCACCGCTGCGCGGCGCCATCGCCGAAGATGTGGCATTAAAAGAAATGTTTAAACCCATTCGTAAAGCGCAGAAAGCGGCAGGTTGCCAACGTTCAGTACTGGTCGGTCACAACGCCAACTTTGACCACAGTTTTATGATGGCAGCCGCTGAGCGGAGCAACATTAAACGCAATCCATTTCATCCCTTTGTGAGCTTTGATACCACCTCGTTGGCAGCTTTAACCCTGGGCCAGACGGTGCTGGTAAAGGCGTGCAAAGCGGCAGGCATTGCCTTTGATCAACAACAGGCTCACTCGGCCATTTATGACACCGAGCGCACTGCAGAGCTGTTCTGTTGGATGGTCAATGAGTGGAAAGTGCTGGGTGGTTGGCCACGCGCCAACGACTAGACATAAAAAAACGCCGCTCATCAGCGGCGTTTCTTATCAACTCAACGCTAACTTACAGTTTGTCAGCGTTCTTCGACAGGTAAGCAGCAACACCTTCAGGGTTGTCTTTCATACCTTCTTTACCTTCTTCCCAGCCTGCAGGGCAAACTTCACCGTGCTTCTGATGGAAGTTCAGAGCATCGACCATGCGCAGCATTTCGTCGATGTTACGACCTAATGGAAGATCGTTAACAACCTGGTGACGCACAACGCCGTCTTCGTCGATCAGGAATGAACCACGGAAAGCAACACCGGCTTCTGGGTGCTCAACATCGTACGCTTTGCAGATGCTGTGACGAACGTCAGCAACCAGTGGGTACTTAACCTGACCGATACCGCCAGCGTCAGTTGAAGTGTTACGCCATGCGTTGTGAGTAAACTGAGAATCGATAGAGACACCGATTACTTCCACACCACGTTTGTTGAATTCTTCTAAACGCTTGTCGAATGCGATCAATTCTGAAGGGCATACGAACGTGAAGTCCAGCGGGTAGAAAAAGATTACCGCTTTTTTGCCTTTGATGTGGTCAGACAGTTTGAAATTCTCAACGATTTCGCCTGAACCCAATACTGCTGCGGCAGTGAAATCAGGTGCTTTACGACCTACTAATACAGCCATTGATTCTCTCCATTTGTTGATATGAAAGTAGCTTAACTAAAGCGTTAAATCAGTACAGTACGAGGATGGGGGTCAGTTGGATCGATTTCAAGACCCGCCCCAACCTGTTTGCTGATTTATTCCTTTTCTGTTGGCTCCGGGTGGCGCTCAGCAACTTCTGTGATCAATTGTTGTAGTTCGCCATTCTGGAACATCTCAATAATGATATCACATCCGCCAATTAACTCACCCTCTACCCACAGCTGTGGAAACGTTGGCCAGTCAGCGTACTTCGGTAATTCGGCGCGAATGTCCGGATTTTGTAGAATGTCGACATAGGCAAACGGCTGACCACAGCCCATCAGCGCCTGTGAAGCTTGCGATGAGAAGCCGCAGCTTGGTAGCTTAGGCGAACCTTTCATGTATAAAAGAATTGGGTTCTCAGCAATTTGCTGTTTAATCTTATCGATGGTTTCCATAGGACCTCTATTTCTAACGTCTCGGTGACTGCTAATGGTTGATTAAAATACTCAAGTATTATAGCAGACGCAAGTTACAATTTCTGCCTTGAAAATGAAACCAATCGTCCCTATATATCGTAGTGAGTACTACTAATGAGCTTGCACTTTCGCTATTGTGTAAGTTGCTTTTTGCAAAAAGAAAACTATGGAGAGGACATTATGGCATTTGAACTTCCCGCTCTTCCCTACGAGAAGAACGCCCTGGAACCGCACATCTCTGAAGAAACGCTTGAATACCACTATGGCAAGCACCACGCTACTTATGTAAGCAAGCTCAACGATGCCGTTAAAGGTACTGATTTAGAAAGCAAATCACTGGAAGACATCATCAAATCTGAAAAAGGTGGTCTGTTTAACAACGCCGCACAGGTTTGGAACCACACCTTTTACTGGAACTGTCTGTCGCCAAACGGCGGTGGCGCTCCTACTGGCGCAATCGCTGATGCGATCAATGCCAAATGGGGTTCTTTCGAGAAGTTTCAGGAAGAATTCAACGCCAGCGCGGCCGGTAACTTCGGTTCAGGCTGGACGTGGTTAGTGAAAAAATCTGATGGCTCTGTTGACATCTTGAACACCGACGATGCCGACACCCCAGTGGCTCATGACGGCGTAGAAGCGCTGCTGACGGTTGATGTTTGGGAACACGCTTATTACATCGACTATCGCAACTCACGCCCTAACTATCTGGAAGCGTTCTGGAAACTGGTTAACTGGGACTTCGTGAACAAAAACTTCGCGTAATCCCCATACCGTAACTTGCGCCGCCAGGCGCAAGTTACCTATACCGCGCAGCCTAAAGCGCAAAGCCTAATCGACCAAATCTTCCGGCATATCACCACGTAAGCTGTGCCAAATTTCTGCCGATTCGTAACCGTAACGACGCACCAGATTAACTGACTCGTTGTAATCACCACGTTTGGCCACCGCCGCCAAATTCGCGTAATAATCGCGGGCGAGCTGACGCGCTTCCGGCGAGGAAAAATAATATTGACCAATGCGCGAATAAAGCCCTTTAAAGCCATTAAGGATAAGTACGTAAATCGGATTATCAGCCGCCATGGCCATGTCGTGGTTCAACTGATAATCAAATTCCGCAAATACGGTTTCGTCATCATCCAGATCCGCGGCCTGCTCTAACAATGCCAGAGCCCGTGCCGGGTTATGACGAATTGCAGCACGAATGTAAATAGCACTGATGTTGGTGCGTGCAGATAACAGTTGATCAACCAGTTCCGGCATGCCGTCTTCGTCCAGCCGTGCCAGCGTTTCCAAAATATTAAGGCCGGACGTTTCCCAGAAGTTATTCACCTTGGTCGGTTTGCCGTGCTGAATGGTCAGCCAACCGTCACGGGCTAACCGCTGTAATACCTCGCGCAACGTGGTTCGAGTAACACCAATCAACTCTGACAGCTCGCGTTCGGCCGGCAAAATGGTGCCCGGTGCAAAATGACCATTCCAAATTGATTTAACAATATATTCTTCAGCAAACCCCGCGGGGCTTTTTGCTTTTATAATCATTCTTTTGCCTGTCTGCGAAACAATACCTGAATTCTACCAGCCTTCTATGAGGTCGGACAAGCAAGGCGCACGCTTTATATCGACATCATGACGTCAGTTCGGTAAGGTTTAGGCGCATTTTTATAACCAAATCAACAAAAGGACTGATCATGACCCCGCTTGCCCAATGGCCTGCCCGCCAGACTCCCTGGCTGCTGCTTTTTCTCGGCACCATGTTGCTGTTTGTTATCGCACTGTATTTTCAACACGGCATGGGATTGGAGCCCTGCGTAAAATGTGTGTATCAACGTGCAGCGGTGTTGGGTATTGCACTGGCGGCACTGGTTGGCGGCTTAGGTTATAAATTTTGGCTGACACGTTGGCTGGGGCTTTTAGGATGGGGCTATGCCGCATTTGAAGGCCTGCGCATCGCCTACGATCACTGGGATTTACAAACGTCGAAAAACGCATTCTTTGCGGTGTGCGAAAGCGCGCCTAATTTTCCGGCCTGGTTACCCTTACACGAGTGGATTCCTGGCTTTTTTGCCGCACCGGGCCTGTGTGGCGATATCGACTGGGCCTTTTTAGGGATGGGCATGCCCGGCTGGATGACCTTTATCTTCGCCGGCTTGCTGAGCTTAGCGGTGATTGTTGCGTTACTGCACTTAATCCGAGGCCGGCAGTAGCGGCCAGGTTACAATCCGATCCTCAAGTTCGCCAGCAAACTCGGACTCGCTGATGCAACGGCCGGCAACGTGGTAGCCGGCCTTTTTCATTGGCGTTTTATCTCCTCCATGCCGAAGCGGATGCCAATCGGGAAGTGCTTGACCCTGCGCCCGCAATCGATAAGCACAGCTTTTCGGCATGAAATACACTTGCGCCAGATTATCGGGGCTTAACGGCACACATTCCGGCACCCGTTGGGTGCGGTTTGCATAGTCTTTGCAAAGTGCTTTGCCGGTATCCAGCAAACGGCAAGCGACATCGGTTTGATAGAGGTTGTCCTGCTCGTCCTGCAGTTGATTTAAGCAACACTGGCCACAGCCGTCACACAGCGCCTCCCACTCATCGTTGGAGAGGCGCTCAAGTGGCTTGTCATACCAGGCCATTACCGCCACTATCGAGGAAAGCGAATACGGTCAGATAAATAGCCAACCGCGGCAACGAAATAATGTGAACGGTTCCAGCGCATCAGCGCGTCGTAATTAGCATACGCCAGATAAACGCGTCCTTCTTTATCGTCAGGAATCACCACAGAAGCTTTGATATCATTACGGTTAGGCAGTGCCGAACCATCCATGCGCGTGATCCCTAGTGCCTGCCATTCATCCAGTGACTTTTTGACATCCAAATCCGCCAGCGTGGTATCGAAATTTTCAGGCAACTGTACCTGCCGGCCCCAGGTGACGTCATCACGCCAACCAACGGATTTCAGGTAATTCGCCGCCGACGCGAACACGTCTCCGTAACTGTTCCAGATGTCCTTTTTACCGTCGCCGTCATAATCGACCGCATAGCTCATAAACGAGCTCGGCATAAATTGAGTTTGTCCCATAGCGCCGGCCCATGAGCCTTTCATCTGTTCAGGCTTAATGTGCCCTTCTTCAATGATGGTTAACGCTTCCCATAACTGCTTCTTGAAAAACGCCTCACGACGGCCGTCGAACGCCAGCGTGGTTAACGCAGAAACCACCTTAAAGCCACCGGTGAACGACCCGAAATTGGTTTCGATCCCCCAAAGGGCCACGATAAAGCGAGGCTGAACCCCATACTCTGCGCCAATTTTTTCCAGCAGTTGCTGGTGTTCACGGTATTTTTCCAGCGCTTTGTCGGCTTTCCATTCTGGCACTGCGCGCGGCAGATAGGTGTCCAACGTCAGTTTAAATTCCGGCTGATTCTTATCCAGTTCAACCGCTCGCTGATAGTACTCAACGTCGGCGAAGGCTAAATCCAACGTTTGCTGCTGATAGCCGGCTGCCAGGGCTTCCTGTTTGAGCTTGGCAACATAGTCGTTAAACTGTTGCTGAACCTGTGCTTGATCCTGTTCGTGACTGTGTTTTTCACCGTCTTCAGGATCGTGCCCTGCGGCATTCACTAATGGCATGACCAATAATTGCGAGGCGACCACCGCCGCCGCGCCTAACATCGAAAATTTATTCACTTGAGTGACTCCTGCTGAGGGGGGAGTTGAAGATAAAACCCAGTTTCTTTGAGGTGTTTTATCAAATCCGCCGAAGAAATTCGCGCCAGTTGATCGCGCTTGGCCAAGTTAACCGTCAATACTTTTGTCGGTGGCCCAAAGCTCTCTCGCAGCGGTTCCGGCACATCGTCAAAGTCAGCGCCATGCTGCAAATACAGATAGGTATCCGCCTTACGCCGACTGCTAAATACGTCACACAGCATCCGTGGTACCTCCCGTACAACCTAAATTAAACCACTTAATTCTGCCTCAAGAAGGCGCCAGCGCCAACCCTGCTTTAAATCTGGCTGCGGTAGCCGTTGTTGTTGATGCGATGAAAATTGCCAATGGAAGTTTAAAAAGTCATTGATTTGCTTGCGTGAGGCAATCAGCACCGGGTCAACATCCAGTTCCGTCGCCACTCGCTGAATACCCTGTTTTATTGTTTTCACCGCGTCTTTGTAGCCCGGCATGTCATCTAAGCGTTGCAACGGCGCCGGATAGTCGCTCTGCGGCCGTTGTCGGCTATCCTGAATCACTTCTATCAGTTCGGCACCGGAATACTTCCGCGTCAACGGTGGCAGTCCATCAATCCCGTGCAGTTGCTTCTCTGAGCTCGGCTGACGACGCGCCAACTCCAGCAGCACGCCATCCTTGAAGACAAAGCCAATCGGCATATCACGACTTTGTGCCTTACGCTGACGCCACGCCGTTAAGCGCTGTAACACCGCTAGCTGTTGCGGGTTCAGTTGCCAGGCATTGCCAATGAACAGATAGAGTAAATCCGGCGCGATTTCCTGAGTACGTTTTTCGACTTGCAGCCGACTTTCCGCCAGCACAATGTCCAATACGTCTTTATCTTCACACAAGCGCAGCAAATAGGGATACATCGCTGATAAGTAACTGGCATCGGCAGCCGCATAGTCCAATTGTTGCGGGGTTAACGGGCGCCGCAGCCAGTCGGTGCGCGATAAACTTTTATCCAACTCCACTCCGCCACACAATTGCTCCACCAGTTTGGCGTAGCCCATGGCACTACCGAGCCCGCAAAAGCCCGCAGCAATTTGTGTGTCAAAAATACGTTGCGGCGCGTTACCGGACTGATTGTAAAACAGTTCAATATCTTCACCACCCGCGTGCAATACGGACGTCACAGCCGGGTCCGCAATCAACTGCCATAACGACGCCAAATTCAGTTTCACTAACGGGTCAATCACCGCCGTGGTGCCGGCCGCATGAACCTGAAGCAACCCCAGTTTGGCGTAATAGGTACGTTGTCGTACAAATTCACTGTCAATTGCAAACCAGCCCGCAGAGCGGGCTGATTCACAAAAGTCCTGCAAGGCATCGGTCGTATCGATTAACTGATAATCAAGTACCGACTTAGGAACATCTATCAGACTCAAGCGTTTTCCTCATCGCGCAATTCTTTACGTAAAATTTTACCGACGTTCGATTTCGGTAATTCATCGCGAAACTCAACCAGTTTCGGCACCTTGTAGCCGGTCATGTTTTCTCTCGAGAACTCAATGACTTCACGCTCGGTCAATGATTTGTCTTTGGCAACAATAAAGACTTTTACCACTTCACCCGATGACTCGTGTGGTACGCCGATGGCTGCCGACTCCAGAATTTTTGGATGCTCCGCCAGCACGTCCTCGATTTCATTAGGGTAGACGTTAAAACCGGACACCAAAATCATGTCTTTTTTGCGATCGACAATTTTGAAGTAGCCGCGCTCGTCACAGGTGGCCATGTCGCCGGTTGCAAACCAACCGTCCTTGATGGATTCTGCAGTCGCGTCAGGGCGGTTCAAATAGCCGACCATAACCTGTGGACCTTTTACGTGCAGTTCTCCCGGCTCGCCAATTGGCAGTTCTTCACCCGTTTCAGGATCGCAGATTTTCATCTCCGTACTGGGTACCGGCAAACCGATGCTACCGGTATAGTGCTCGATGTCGTATGGGTTAACGGTAACTACCGGCGAGCACTCGGTTAAGCCATAACCTTCCAGTAAGCGCGACTTGGTTACCCGCTCCCAGTGTTCAGCGACTGCTTTTTGTACCGCCATTCCCCCGCCCAGCGCTACCTTCAGATTGGAAAAGTCCAGGTCTTTGAAGCCGCGGGTATTCAACAGGCCGTTGAA
The DNA here is from genome assembly GCF_003987185.1 of Idiomarina aquatica. GTDB lineage: Bacteria > Pseudomonadota > Gammaproteobacteria > Enterobacterales > Alteromonadaceae > Idiomarina > Idiomarina aquatica. The sequence goes on from NZ_PIPS01000005.1 coordinate 68,243, forward strand.
CAAGGTATTCACACCAGAAATCATCGAGAATTTGTACTTACTAAGCTCTTTCACAAAACCCGGCATATCACGTGGGTTTGTGATCAAAATATTGCGCCCGCCGTGTTTAATAAAAGTCAGGCAATTCGCGGTTAACGCGAAAATATGATACAGCGGTAACGCGGTGATGATGATCTCTTCACCGTCGCTCATAATCGGCGTAATAACCGAGGAAACCTGTTCCAGGTTCGCCACCATATTACGGTGCGATAACATCGCACCTTTGGCCACGCCCGTGGTGCCACCGGTGTATTGCAGAAACGCTAAATCGTCACCGCTAATTTCTGGTCGCTGGTAAGACGCCGAAGCACCTTTCGCCAAGGCTCCGTTGAAGTCGATGGTTTTTTTAAGGTTGTGTCCTTCTACCATACGTTTCACGTACTTAACCACAACGTTGACGATCCAACGCTTGGGCGCCGGTAACATATCGCCAATTTGTGTGGTAATCACCTGCTGCAATTCGGGAATTTCAGCCCGCACTTTATCCAGGGTATGCGCGAAATTTTCCAGAATCACGATGCCTTTCGCATGGGAGTCGGTCAGTTGATGCTTGAGTTCCCGTGGCGTGTATAGTGGATTCACATTAACCACCGTCATGCCTGCCGCCAGAATACCGAATAAAGCGACCGGGTACTGCAACAAGTTAGGCATCATTACGGCAACGGCGTCACCCTTTTTCAAGCCCGTACTTTGCAAATACGCTGCAAATTGCTGAGCTTTTTCACCCAACTCGGCAAAGCTCATCTCACGGTCCATGTTGACGAAAGCAACTTTATCAGCGTACTTGTCTACACTCATTTCGAGAATATCAACGAGCGAGGCAAAGTGGTCTGGATCGATAGTTTCTGGCACCCCTGCAGGGTAGTTTTTCAGCCAAATTTTATCCATATCAGGCTCCGAATCGAATAGTTTCTATTATTATGTTTATAGTTGTACGCGCATCATCGCATATCCGACCAGTTAATCCTAGTTGCTAAGATGCAGTAATATCGGCGATAAGCCGCGCAAAAGGCTCTGGATTTTCCATATGTACATGGTGTCCACCGGCAACGCGGTGAACGTTCAATTGTTCCACGCAATGTCCCCAGCGAGCGATCGCCGGTTCCACTTTGTCATAGCCTTTTTCACCGCGAATCAAGGTGATAGGGGTAGAAATTTGCTGAAGTAGTTGCTCTAACGTCGACGCCGGCAAACGGTACGGTGAAGTCGCTTTTACCCGGGGATCGGCGCGCCATTGCCAGCGCCCCTGCGGGTTTCGATAGCAACCTCGCTGCACCAGTATTTCGACCAACGGTTGAGAAAAATCGGCAGATTTCATCCGCGCTTCAACCGCGCTGCTCAATTCACTGTAGTCCCGCCACTTAGACCCGCTGAGTTTTTGCCGTGACTGAAATCCGCTGAGCAACTGTTGATGCGCGTCTTCACCGTCACTGACCAGTAACCCAAAGGCTTCGATCAACAACAGGTGACGCAATCGTTGTGAGCATAAACTGGCTACCACATTACTGACAAAACCGCCCATCGAGTGCCCGACTAATACAATATCCTGCCAGTTCTGTTGTTCCAGCAATGTCCACAGATCATAGGCATAATCAATAAAATGGTAATGTGTGCCGGGCGGACGGTGATCGGATAACCCATGTCCGGCCCAGTCTAACGCCAATAAACCACCCTTTCTGCGTGACCAGTGATGTGCTATGGGTAAAAAACTGTGGGCGTTATCAAGCCAACCATGAGTACAAATAACCCGTACTTTTTTAGGATCTCCCCAGCAAAGTCCGCGTACCGTTCCCCACGGCAACTTATAGCTCACCGCCGTCGCGGCGGCGAGCGTTTCACGAAACTGTCCAGCCATTAGTGACGGTTTTTACTCGGACTTCCGGAGTTTTTATCTGACCCACCGTCGTTGGAAATGGGCGGCCGCGGGATATAATAAGGACGATACGGGTAAGGGGCATAAAAGTTATGCCGGAACCACAGTGGTGAGTAATCGATTTGCGCCTCAATTTTTGGTTTTTCCTTCGGCCACAAATAGTACCCTGTCGCCTTCAACACCGGATAGCGATAGGTATATTCATCAATCTTACCGATACGCGTTTCCTGAACGGTGCCTAACACCGTTAAGCTGCGTCCCGGTTGATACACTTCCGGATCGACAAAACCATCGATAATGGCAAGAAACCGACCATTACTGTCATCACTGACCAACGGACGTCCCCAACTTTTCAACGAGAAGTTAACCATTTCGATAATGGTTTCATCTTCAGCGTTGCGTACATCCGCGATAACACCGCCCCAACGCGCCTGTTGCCCGACCACTTGTTCGGGGTTATTCAGCGCGGCGGAATAGCTCACTAACGGTACGTCTTCCGCTGTGTTAATAGGTTCAGGAATCGTAGTACAGCCCGCCAGCAAAAGCGCCGTAACAAAAATCAAGCTGTTCTTCATATAACCACCCTTGTTGATGACGACCTGTCAGGCGTAGAGATCAACGCCAAACATTGATTTCACTTCTTCTCTGCGCTCGTTCAACTGGACGCCCTGATAGGCTTCCAGCGCGCGCCGCGATGACGGCGGAGGTGCATCATAAAATGTATTAAGCTGTTGCCAGCGTTGTGCGCGCTGACGACCGTTATCAGCCGGCACAACCACATCGTTGCGCCGTGCCGTTTCCGATGCGCGTTGCTCGGCGTTATCAGCAACCGGCTGCGCTCGCTGCGGCGCCTTGGACGCAAAGCGATCAACGGGTTGTAGGCCAATACTGTTTATATTCACCGCTCGCTACTCATTACTTTGACTGATCTCATTATGGCGAGTTCCGCTGCTTATGCCAAGTCATCCACAAAAATTAACGTCCGGGTAGCTTTTTCCAGGTCACTTCGTTGCGTACATATAAAGGTTCCAGCGCCTCCGCATCAACCGCATTCGCTTGTCCGGCCTGAGCCAACGTCAACATATCGCGCGCTTCGGGCAAACGACAATCGTTGCTTAAATTGACGCTTAACGGTAAATCAGCCGTCAGTAGCTCACTGTAGTTATCCCACCCGGTTCCGGCGGTGGTTACCTTCTCGTCACCGTTCAGATTCAGCGCCAGCAGCGGTTCCCTGAACAACGCCGCGGTAGGTTTGGCGACGGCCGGTTCGGTTATCGCCACGGCAATACCATTTACGTTTTCGTACAGCGCGTAATAAACTTCTGACATCCGCGCGTCAATACAGGCTAACACCAGTTGCGGCGGCTGATGACCTTTGTCAACGGTAGCCGCGCTGTTACAACGAATGCTCTTTTGCGCCAGCGCCTGCAGACTCGACACCGGATACACGGGAAACTGACCACTAAAGGCTAACCCCTGACCAACCGACACGCCTATACGTACGCCGGTAAAACTGCCCGGGCCACTGCCAACCACCAGCCCCTGCACATCCGCAAGAGTTAAGCCGGCTTCATCCAATACGTCATCCACAAAAGGCAACAGCCGTTGTGAATGTTCCCGCGGACTTTCTTGTACCCGCTGATAGAGTTGATCGCCGGCCAACAGGGCAACCGAACAATTTTCGGTTGAAGTATCAATTGCCAGTAGTGTGTTTGTCATGGTTGCTCTCGTCTAAAAAATCTAAAGCTTTCTGCAGATCCCGGGTGCGCGCCATCGGCGGCAGGCTTTTTAAAAATCGTGCGCCGTAATAGCGGTTTACCAGCCGGTTATCGCAGACAATCAGCACACCGCGATCACGCTGGTCACGGATTAACCGTCCGGCCCCCTGCTTTAACGCGATAATAGCCTGTGGTAGCTGGATGGTACTGAACGCGTCGACGCCACGTAAGCGCGCGTCTTCAACGCGGGCATTTAACAACGGATCATCGGGAGATGCAAAGGGCAGTTTATCGATAATGACGCAACGTAACGCATCGCCACGCACGTCGACCCCTTCCCAGAACGAGGATGTTCCCAGTAATACCGCGTTGGCGGCCTTAGTGAACTGATTAATCAACTCCGTTTTACCGGCGTCGCCCTGCACCAGTACTTTACGGTCAATACGATCGCGTAAAAAGTCCGCCATTTGCTGCAGCATTCGGTGGCTGGTAAATAACAAAAAGGTACCGCCGTGATTATGGTCTATGCACTGCTGCGCAATATCAGCCAGCAGCGTATGACGATTATAGTCATTGGCTTCCGGCAAGTAGCGCGGCAGACACAGCAGCGCCTGCTCGGCAAAATTGAAAGGACTGGCTAATAATAACGTTTCAGCATCGTAGATACCGAGCCGATGGGTAAAGTGCTCAAACTTTTCGTTGACTGCGATGGTTGCCGAGGTAAATACCCAGGAACGCTGGCTATGCCGCACTAAGCCGCCGAATTTTTTTGCCACACTTAACGGCGTCTGGTGCAGCACCACATGCCGAACCGTGGTCTCAAACCAGTAGCTATAGCCGGTTTCGTCGGTATCCATTAACTGCTGCCACAAGCTTAAATATTCTTCGGCTCGTTCAATCAGGTTATCCATGTCTTTGTGGCGACCACGTGCCGTCTGCAGCACTTGCACCAAGGTTTCTAATTTTTCCTGAACCCGACTGGTGGCTTCTTGCATGGCATCCTGCTGCCGCCATTCCCGCCAGTTGCCGCGCATTGGATCGCGGGGAAACTGCAGTCGCCAATCCTTCACCACCTGTTCAAAGGTACGTGCCATTTGCGTCGCCTGAGACAAATCTTTCAGCTCAGTCAGACACAAACGAGTTACTTCTTCACACAGTTCGGTGAGCTGGCGTGATGATATCGCATCGCCAAAATACTGACTGGCAATGTCCGGTACCTGATGCGCTTCATCAAATACCACCACATCACTGTTAGGAATGATTTCGCCAAAGCCGGTATCTTTCACCGCAAGATCCGCAAAAAACAGATGGTGATTGACGACCACAATATCGGCTTTTTTGGCTTCTTCTCTGGCGGTAACCAGGTGACACTCGTCGTAAACCGGACAGTCACGGCCCAGACAATTATCTTTGGTGCTGGTAACCAGCGGCATCACCTGTGCGTCTTCCTGCAGTTCGTTGAGTTCGCCAATATCGCCACTGCGGGTCATGGTTGACCAGCGCTTAACTTTTAACAACTGGTGCTGGGTTGTTTTTGGCAACTGCCCTGCCTGCTGCTGCGCCTGTTCCAGCCGATAAATGCACAAATAATTGGCACGGCCTTTTAGCAGCGCAATCACTTTCTTTGGGGCAAGAATTTTACGCAGCGTTGGCAGGTCTCGATGAAACAGCTGTTCCTGCAGGTTTTTAGTGCCCGTCGAAACAATGGCTTTTTCTTTGGCAAGCAGAATCGGCGCCAGGTAGGCAAAGGTCTTACCGGTGCCGGTTTCGGCTTCCACCACTAACTGACGGCCGGCGCGAATGGTCTTTTCTATGGCCGTAGCCATCTCAAGCTGCGCATCGCGCGGCTGAAAGCCATCAATAGCGGCCGACAGTTGCCCACCCGGTTTAAACACGTCGGCGACTTTACTCATAACAGGCACTGCTTCCTAAGGTCTTATCTGAACACTCAAATTAGGCGGGCATTATGACACAGCAACACGCGTGATCGAACTGGCAATTGTGTTTATTGATTCGAGCCGCCCTGGCTCGGTTGACGGCAGATAACGGGAGAATGGCTTAGGCGTAGGTATCAATATGACCATCATTATCGCCGTCAGCATCCTGCTGCGGCGCATTTTGCTGCTGTTGTGACCCTTGCTTGCCGGACTGACGACGAGCGTCGTTATCGGTGATGGTATTGCTTTCCTCATCACTGATTTTAGCCACTTCTTTGGTTTTTTCTACCTGATTGACGCGCAATTGCTCGCGATCCTGATCGATCGGAATACGCGCATCACGCGGAATCAAAGGTACCATTGCATCGAAGTTTGCCACGTTCGTTCTCTCTGCTGACGGGTTGCCTCGGTAGGACTGAGCTCAGGCTCAGACCTCGTTTTGAGTATACAGACCCTTTTCCATTTGTACAAATTTTAACCGGCTCTTTTCAACCTTATCGGCTGGATTAAATTTAACCTGAGGGTTGCATTTATCCTGTGAGTCGTTATCATGCTATACAACTTATTTGTTAATCACCCACATTGGAGTCGCGAAATGCAAACTGAAATGCGCCAGCACCACCATCATCATTGGTTTTACATGGGCTAGCCATCAGTTTGTCTATGGGCTAGCCGAATAACGCTAGCCTTTCGCATGACTATACAACCCTTCGAAAGGCCGACTTTCGAAGGGTTTTTTAATTTTAGGAGCAATTATGACCGAACGTTTAACCATCGCCATTCAAAAATCGGGACGACTGAGTAAAGAGTCGCTGGCACTGCTGAACGCCTGTGGCGTTAAGTTCAGCATCAACGAAGCGCGTTTAATTGCTCACAGCACCAGCCACCCTATCGATCTATTGCGTGTACGTGATGATGACATTCCGGGTCTGGTCATGGACGGCGTCGTCGACTTAGGACTGGTCGGCGAGAACGTGTTAGAGGAAGTTCGCTTAGAGCGCGAAGCCGTCGGCGACGCTGCCGAATACAAGCCGCTACGGCCACTGGAGTTTGGTGGTTGCCGGTTATCCATCGCCGTGCCCCGCGAAACGCCGTTTGAAAAGCTGTCTGACCTTAACGGTAAGCGTATCGCCAGCACCTACCCCTACCTGTTGCAACGTTATTTAAAAGACAACGGCGTTAGTGCTAAGAACGTCAACCTTACCGGTTCCGTTGAAGTGGCGCCGCGCGCTGGGTTAGCTGATGCTATCTGTGATTTGGTGTCTACCGGAGCCACGCTGGAAGCCAATGGCTTGGTGGAAAAAGAAGTTATTTTTCGTTCGCAGGCGCAATTGATTCAAAGTAACGAGCCGTTATCACCGGAAAAACAGGCAATGATTGACCAATTACTGCCACGAATCGATGGTGTACAACTGGCAAAAGAAAGTAAGTACATCATGCTGCACGCCCCCAAAGCCGCGCTTGACGAAGTGATTGCCTTATTGCCGGGTGCGGAAACCCCGACGGTGTTGCCGCTGAGCCACACCGATGAACAAGTTGCGGTACACATGGTCAGTACCGAAAAGCTGTTCTGGGAAACTATGGAAGATCTTAAAGCGATTGGTTGTAGCTCGATTCTAGTGCTGCCAATTGAGAAAATGATGGGCTAAGGAGGTCGTCGATGTCCGCATTAACGATTGCAGTTGAACGCTGGAATGAGTTATCCGCTGAACAACAATCTGCGCGTCTTGCACGCCCGGAACAAAGTCGTTCAGCACAGCTAAAACAGAGTGTCAGCGACATTCTGGCACAGGTTCGCGAGGGTGGTGATGACGCCGTACTTAAGCTGACCCGCCAGTTTGATGACGCCAATGCCAGTCAACTGCTGATGACAGCACAACAGCGTCAGGCATTAATTGCTGCGCTGACGCCTAAGGTCAAAGCGGCCATCGATACCGCTTACGCAACCATCCGTCGGTTCCACCAGCAGCAACGTCCCCGTGATCTCAAGGTTGAAACGGCCCCAGGCGTAGTCTGCGAGTCACGTTACGTTGCCTTGCAGTCGGTCGGGTTGTACATTCCCGGTGGTACCGCAACATTGCCGTCAACCGCACTAATGCTCGGTGTACCGGCGCAGATTGCCGGTTGCCAGCGTAAAGTGTTGGTCACCCCTCCGGCCAAAGACGGTTCGATTCCGGCAGCCATTGCCTATGTTGCCGAATTGTGCGAGATCGATGACATCCTGCTATGCGGTGGCGCTCAGGCGATCGCGGCATTGGCTTACGGTACCGAGTCGGTCGAACCCGTCGATAAGATCTTTGGCCCGGGTAACGCCTTTGTCACTGAAGCCAAGCAACAGGTCAGTCAGGATCAAAGTGGCGTCGCCATTGATATGCCGGCCGGCCCTTCAGAGCTTTTAGTTATCGCTGATGACAGCGCCAGTCCGGCGTTTGTTGCGGCAGATTTATTGTCGCAGGCAGAGCATGGTGCTGACTCGCAGGTAATCCTGTTAACACCGTCAGAATCATTAGCGGCTCAGGTTCGCGAGCAATTGCTGCAGCAATGCGCACAGTTGTCACGCCAACACATTGCCGCTCAGGCACTAACCAACAGCCGGTTGCTGGTTACTGATTCGCTACAGCAAGCATTAACGCTGTCTGAACGTTATGCGCCGGAACACTTGTCGCTGCAGTTTAATGATGCCCGCGAAGCGTTGCCGCAGTTAACACGAGCCGGTTCCGTCTTTGTTGGTCACTACACACCGGAGTCCGGCGGTGACTACGCCACCGGTACTAACCACGTGTTGCCAACTTACGGTTATGCCCGCAATTACAGCAGTTTGGGACTGACCGACTTTTACCGTCGCTATACGGTTCAAGAAGCCAGTCGCGAAGGTTTGCAAGGTCTGGCTGATGCGATTACCACACTGGCCGAACTGGAAGGTCTGGATGCCCACGCCCGAGCTGTTACCATCCGTACAGAGGTGAACTCATGAAGTTAGCTGATAAACTGCAACGCCCGCACCTGGCTGAGCTGGTGCCATACGCCTCCGCCCGTCGCAGCATGAGCGGTGGCAACGTTTGGTTAAACGCCAATGAATCACCCTACTGTAACAGCTACCAACTGGATGACAGTCAGCTCAATCGCTACCCGGCGTTTCAATCCAGCGCACTGAACCAGGCCTATGCCGATTATGCCGGTGTCGAGCAGGACCAAGTTATGAGCTGCCGTGGCTCCGATGAAGCCATCGAGTTACTCATCCGTGCCTTTTGCGAGCCAGCCAGGGACGCGGTAGTTATTTGCCCGCCGACCTACGGTATGTACGCCATTTCCGCACAGACTCATGGCGCGGAGGTGATCGAAGTACCTTTACTGCAGGACAATTGGCAACTGGACATGACGGCGCTGATCGCCCGTGCCGCTGCGGCCAAACTGGTATTTTTGTGCTCACCTTCGAATCCGCTCGGACAACGTCTGGCGGCTGAAGACCTGCATAGGGTATTGACGGAATGTCCGGATACCCTGGTGGTGGTTGATGAAGCTTACATCGAATTTTGCCCACAAGCATCGGTTGCGCAACAACTGAACCAATACCCCAACCTGGTGGTATTGCGTACGTTATCGAAAGCCTTTGCGTTAGCCGGGGCTCGCTGTGGCTTTGCGTTAGCGAACAGTGACGTCATTACTGTTCTGAAAAAAGTTCTGGCGCCTTATCCGTTGCCGGATCTGACCGTACAAGTTGCCACACAGGCATTGAGTCAACAGGGGCTACAACGTTTAACACAACAAGTTTCCGCCTTGGTCACCGAGCGCGAGCGTCTCACATCGGCATTAGACCCATTACCCATGCGACGGATTGCCGATAGCGATACCAACTTTTTATTGTATGCTGTCGACAATGCTGAGCAACTTATCCAGGCTCTAGCCGGCCAGGGTATTTTGATCCGCAACCAGTCAGCGCAGCGCAATCTGCCCTCATGCGTGCGCATCAGTATTGGTGATGAAGCGCAAAACCAGGCACTTTTAAACGAATTGAATGATTATTTTGGAGTATCAGCATGAGTAAGCAGCGTTGGTTATTTATCGACCGCGACGGCACCCTGGTAGAAGAGCCGCCGGTCGACAAGCAACTGGACCGATTCGACAAACTGGTGTTCGAACCTAATGTGGTTCCCGCCTTACTTAAATTGCAGCAAGCCGGATACCAACTGGTGATGGTGAGTAATCAGGATGGGCTGGGTACCGACAGCTTTCCGACGGCTGATTTTGAAGGTCCTCATCAATTAATGATGAGCGTATTTGAATCGCAGGGCATTCGTTTTCAGGACGTGTTGATTTGCCCACACTTTGATGACGATAACTGCAGTTGTCGTAAACCTAAATTGGGCCTGGTACAGCGCTATTTGCAGGAAGGTCTTATCGACTTCACCGACAGCTACGTTATCGGCGATCGGGAAACCGATATGCAACTGGCGCAAAGCATGGGCATCCGCGGTATTCGCTACGATCGTAAGCAATGTGACTGGGACGCCATTTGCCGGCAACTGATTACTCGCCCGCGTACCGCACAGGTTACTCGTACCACACACGAGACCGATATTTTTATCGGCGTGGACCTAGACGCACAGGGACCGCGTGAGTTTGCCACCGGCATTGGTTTCTTCGACCATATGTTGGAGCAAATTGCGACCCACGCAGGTTTTGCCTTACAGGTAAAGGTTCAGGGCGACTTACACATCGATGATCACCACACCGTAGAAGATACCGCGCTGGCTATCGGGCAGGCACTGCGGCAGGCACTGGGTGATAAGCGTGGCATCGGCCGCTTTGGTTTTGCACTGCCGATGGACGAGTGCCGCGCCGAATGTTTGATCGATTTATCCGGCCGTCCTTATCTTAAGTGGGACGCTGAATTTAGCCGCGATAAAGTCGGTGAACTCTCAACCGAAATGGTTGAACACTTTTTCCGTTCACTGACCGACGCCATGGCAATGAGCCTGCACCTTTCAACCACTGAGGGCAACAGCCATCATCAGGTCGAAAGTCTGTTTAAAGTGTTTGGTCGCGCGCTACGTCAGGCCATTGCCCGTACTGGCGACAATCAATTACCGTCGAGCAAAGGAATGTTGGCATGAAGGTCGTCATTGTCGATACCGAATGCGCGAACTTAACCTCGGTTAAGTTCGCTTTTGAGCGACTCGGTGTGTCACCGCTGATTACCGATGACGCAGCGCTCATCGCCGCGGCTGATCGGGTGATTTTACCGGGTGTTGGTACCGCCGCCGCAGCGATGCGCAATTTGCAGCGTAAACAACTGGTGGCACCACTGCAAAACCTCACCCAACCAGTACTGGGGATTTGCCTGGGAATGCAATTGATGACCGCGCACTCAGAAGAAGGCGACGTCGATTGTTTAGGCGTTATTCCGGCGCAGACCAAACGTATGCAGGCCGAAGGACTTCCTCTGCCGCATATGGGTTGGAATACCATCAGTGCGGTTAATCAAAATCCATTGTTGGCCGCCGCGGAAACGCCCTACTGTTATTTTGTTCACAGTTATGCCGTGGCCGAAGATCAGTACACCATTGCCCGTTGCAACTATGGTGAACCTTTTGCCGCAATGATCAAAAAAGACAACTTTATCGGGGCGCAATTTCACCCCGAACGTTCTGGCGCAGCCGGGCGTCAATTGTTGAAACAATTTTTGGAGCTAGGTACATGTTAATTCCTGCGCTTGATTTAATCGATGGCCGTGTTGTACGCCTTTTCCAGGGTGACTTCGCACAGAAGACGGAATACCCTCTGGATCCCGTTCAACAGGCTCAAGCATACAAAGCGGCGGGCGCTGAGTGGCTGCACTTGGTCGACTTGGACGGCGCCAAAGATCCGGCCAAACGCCAACAGGCGCTGTTAAAAGAGATTACCCAACAATCCGGACTACGCTGTCAGGCCGGTGGCGGTATTCGTACTCAGCAGGATTTAGACGACCTCTTTGCCGCTGGTATTGAGCGTGTCGTGATAGGCTCAACCGCCGTCAATCAACCTGACCGCGTCCGTCACTGGTTTACCGAGTACGGTACCGACGCCATTGTACTGGCTCTGGATGTCAACATTGCCGATGACGGCAAAGCCATGGTCGCAACGCACGGCTGGCAGCAGAGCAGCGAACTGACCCTTGACAACGTGTTAAACCGTTTTCTTGATGTGGGTTGTCGCCATGTACTCTGTACCGACATCGCTAAAGACGGCACTCTAAGCGGCACCAATGTGGCGCTCTATCAGCGCTACAAAGCGCTGTACCCACAAATTCAGTGGCAGGCATCCGGGGGCGTCAGTAATCTTCAGGATTTGATCGATTTGAAACGCGTCAACTGTGATTCCGCCATTTTGGGCAAATCTCTTTTAACCGGACAGTTTGAGCTGCAGGAGGCGATCGCATGCTGGCAAAACGCATAATTCCCTGCCTTGATGTTCGCGATGGTCAGGTGGTCAAAGGCGTTAAGTTTCGTAACCACGAGTTAATCGGTGATATTTTACCGTTGGCGCGACGGTATGCCGAAATCGGTGCTGATGAGTTGGTGTTCTATGACATCACAGCGTCTTCCGATGGCCGTACGGTCGACAAGTCCTGGGTAGAGCGTGTTGCGCGCGAGATTGATATTCCCTTTACCGTCGCCGGCGGCATCCGCAGTAAAGCCCACGCACAAACGTTATTGTCGATGGGCGCGGACAAAATATCGATAAACTCACCGGCACTGTTAAACCCAGATTTGATCAATGAACTGGTCGATGAATTTGGTCAGCAGTGTGTGGTGATTGGTATCGACAGCTTTTTCAACGCCGAGAGCGGCGAGTACGAAGTCCACCAATTCACCGGCGACGAGAGTAAATCACGTCGCTCCGCCTGGCAAACCAAAGACTGGGTGAAAGAAGTGGTCGCCCGCGGTGCTGGTGAGATCGTGCTGAACTGCATGAATCAGGATGGCGTCCGCCAAGGTTATGATATCGAACAACTGCGTACGCTTCGCGCGCAATGCGATATACCGTTGATCGCCTCCGGCGGTGCCGGTAGCATCGAACACTTTATTGATGTGTTTAAACAGGCGAATGTGGACGGCGCATTGGCGGCCTCGGTGTTTCATAAAAACATCATCAGCATGGCAGAACTGAAGCAGCAATTACTGGCCAATCATGTGGTTGTACGCCCGCTTGAGCAGCCTTAAAAAACGCAGACAGGAAGGCATTTTCATGAAGTTAACACAACAAAACCAGGCGCAGTTGGGCTGGGACAAAATGGACGGCTTGTTGCCCTGTACCGTACAGCACGCGCTGACCGGTGAGGTTTTGATGCTCGGCTATATGTCGGCGGAAGCCGTCACCGCCTCGCTGGACAAGGGGCTGGTGACCTTCTACAGCCGCAGTAAACAGCGCCTATGGACCAAAGGTGAAAGTTCCGGGCATACACTGGAGCTACAGGGCTTGTACAGTGATTGTGACAATGACGCGTTGCTGGCGCTGGCGCTCCCGAATGGCCCGACCTGCCATCTCGGTACCCGTAGTTGTTTCGCCGAAGCGCCGGCACCACTGCTGCAGCAACTTGACCGCTTGATCGGCTCACGCAAAGACGCCGACCCGAGCGAAAGTTACACCGCTAAGCTGTTTGCCGCCGGCATTAAGCGGGCCGCACAAAAAGTCGGCGAGGAAGGTGTCGAAGTCGCCCTCGCCGCCACCGTTCGTGACATCGACGAACTGCATAACGAGAGTGCCGACTTGCTCTATCATTTGCTGGTGGTACTGCAAGCCTCAAACACGGATCTGGAAGCCGTGCTCAAGGTGTTAAAGCAACGCCAGAGCTAGTCCGCATTGAGTTGCTGTTGATAGTGACGGCGCTCGTAGTTGCTGGCGATATGACGCAGTCGTATCGTCAGCAGCACCGCCGCAACGGACAAACCGCTGATAAAACCAATCCAGAAACCAGCCGCTCCCATCGCCGGTACAATCCAGTCCGTCAGCCCCAGCACCACCCCAACGGTGAGGCCAAACGGCCAGTATGAGATAAACGCCATGAGCATCGGGTACTTGGTATCCTTATAACCACGCAACGTGCCCATCGCCACCACCTGAAAGGTGTCCGATAAGGTAAAGATTGCCGCCAACCCCATCAGGGTTCCGGCCAGCTCAATGATCTCGCGATTAGGCGTGTATAAGCTGGCTAGCCATTCGCCGCCTAACCACATGATCAGACCGTTAACCGCGGCAAAAACGCCACCTATCCAAAGCGCCATACGAAAGCTCAGCATCGCATTTTTCGGGTCTCCGGCGCCCAGCGCAAAGCCCACTCGTAAGGTAACGGCCATGGAGATACTGAGCGGTACCATATAAACCAATGAGCTGATGTTGAGTGCAATTTGATGCGCCGAGACCACGGTTGGGCCAAGCGGCGAGATCAATAGCGCCACAGCCGCAAACAAACTCACCTCAAAAAACAGCGACATCGAAATCGGAAAGCCCAGTCGCATGATATAGGTTACATCATCAAAGTTCGGCGGATACCAGCGTCGTAACAAACGCAGTTTGCGATAGCGCTTGGCGTAGAGTACGTACACCGCCATCGAAATCGCCATGCCCCACAACACCAATGCCGACGCCAGACCACAACCGGCCCCACCCAGTTCGGGAGCGCCAAAATGGCCATAAATAAAAATGTAGTTCGCCGGAATATTGATCATGAGACCAATAAAACCAATCACCAACGATGGCATGGTGTTCGATAGGCCTTCACAGAAGTTACGCAGTACCGCATAAACAACAAAGGCAGGCACACCAAAAGCAATGTAAAACAAGTAGTCGAGCGTCGTTTGCCGGAACTGTTGCTCAACTTCCATCGCATCCAGGATGTAAGGCGAGCCACTCATCAATAACAACGTCAAAAGACCGATAATGGCGCAGGCGTAGAATCCCTGTTGCAGCATATTGGCAATGCGGCGGTGCCGACCCGCTCCGTCAAAGTGCGAAATGACCGGAGCTAGTGCCAGCGCGAGGCCAAAAATCAACAACGTCACCGGCACAAAAATACTGCCACCAACGGATACCGCAGCCAAATCTACGGCGCCTTTACGGCCGGCCATAACCGTATCAACCACACTCATCAACATTTGCGTCAACTGCGCGATTAAAATGGGTCCGGTGAGGCGCGCAAGTTTGGTTATTTCAGTTGTTGGTCGGGTCATTTAACGACATCACTCTCTAAATAAAGTCGGATAACAAAGGAGATACCTCAGCCGGATGCGTCAGTGGTCCCATGTGCCCAGCCGCAACCTGCTGTTCCGTCAGGTTAGGTAATACCGAGCTCAAGGCCCGGACGACGGCCTGTGCACTGCGCCGGGTATATTCGCCGCTGATCAATAATACCGGCTGCTTTATGCGGGCGTAATCATCAAGCTGCAATGGTTCGTTCAGTAAGGCGTCAAAATCGAGGCTGACTTTTTCTGCCTGACTTACCATCAGCGCCTGAATCTTAGCCGGCAGCGCGTCAAAATAGCCCGGTTGATTCCAATAGTCGACAAAAGTACGGGTGCATGCGGTTGCGTCTTTTCCGTGCATCGCATCACTGATGGCGCGAATTTCCATCATGCCGGGCGAGTCCTCCGGCAACACATGAAATGAAACCGGCTCGTATACCGCCACCTTGTTTACGGCTAGCGCTTGGTCGGCGACAATTTTTAACGCCAGCGCACCACCATAAGAGTGACCAACGACCGTTAACGGCTGTTGCACCGCCGCCGCGGCAATGGCTTCCTGCACCCGAGGAATCTCATGTTGTAAACGAAAATGCGTCGTTATCGATGCCTGTGGCGCATTGCCGTAGCCCAGCAAATCCACCGCCAGCACGTTCACCCGCTCACCCACCGTCTGAATGAAATGACGCCACTGCGAGCTGGCACTTTGCGAACTGTGTAACAGCAACACCGTATCGGCATCCGGCTGCGCTGCCGGACGATAATACACACCTGCCTGCAATTCCTTCATCACCACCTCACCATAGTGTGCCAATATAACGACCGATCAAAATCCCTGCTTCCAGTATCAACACGGCGAACGTTCCTGCAACCCCAATGGCGCGGGGCGTTGACGCTCCGACCGTACGAGTGAGCCCCACCGCATGAGCCAACCGCGCGATCACCAGCACGATACCTAGCCCATGCACCCACAGCGTCGCGATACCACTGAATTCGATAATGGCTAACAGAATCAGCGCCAGTGGTACGTATTCAATGAAGTTACCATGCACGCGCACGGCGGCTTTCAAATCCTCGGCCTGACCGGTACCGATACCCACGCGGTGCTTCCAGCGCAGACGGATAATTCGTACAGCCAGAATCAGATAGAGCAGCGTTAACAGAGCGGCGTAAAAGCCGGTTATGGTTAACGAAGGAGTGAATGACGGTGTCATCGTTTGTTCCTTTTATGTAAAAAGGCCCACCTGCGGTGAGCCTTTCTGGTAAGGTTAAGTCGGTTAAACCCCGGGATTACTGCTGAAGCAATTCACCCAGCTCTTTACTGACTTGCTCAACAGCTTTGGTACCATCGATCTTATGGTACTCAGTATCTGTTTCGTTAGCCAGTTTTTGATAATACTCAACCAATGGCTCTGTCTGCTCGTGGTAGACCGCCAGACGTTTACGTACCGTCTGCTCCTGGTCATCCGGACGAACGACTAATTCTTCACCGGTAACATCATCTTTGCCTTCTTCTTTCGGCGGATTATGCTCAACATGGTAAACACGGCCTGAGCCAGGATGGACGCGACGTCCACTCATGCGCTTAACGATAACATCGTCCGGCACGTCGAATTCAAGCACATAATCGACCTCGATTCCGTGCTCTCGCATAGCGTCAGCTTGTGGAATGGTGCGCGGAAAGCCATCCAATAAAAAACCGTTTTGGCAATCGGGTTCAGCGATCCGTTCTTTCACCAGCTCAATAATGATCTCATCCGACACCAACTGGCCTGCATCCATCACCTGCTTTGCCTTTTTGCCGAGTTCTGAACCCGACTTGATGGCAGAACGAAGCATATCGCCTGTTGAAATTTGTGGAATACCAAACGTGTTCATCAAGAACTGAGCTTGAGTTCCCTTCCCAGCTCCGGGAGCGCCTAAGAGAATGATGCGCATATACAGCCTCATTTTTTGATTTAAAAGTTTGTTGGGAACTTTACCCCGATGAAGCCGTTATTACAAGCAAGAAGCGCCGTCGCAGCGCGGTTGCTGCGACGGCATTAAGGTGGGTTAAGCGTCAAGCATTAACTTATTCAGCTTAGTGACAAAAGACGCCGGATCTTTAAGACTACCGCGCTCTGCAAGGGTTGCCTGGTCCAGTAAGACCTCCGCCCATTGCTTAAACGCATCGTCATCTTTGGCCGTCATTTTTACGACTAAAGGATGATTCGGGTTGACCTCAAAAATGTACTTGGTCTCAGGTACTTTTTGTCCGGCCGCTTCCATCAGTTTCGCCATTTGCGTGCTCATATCGTGTTCGTCGGTAATGATACACGCCGGCGAGTCGGTCAAACGGTGGGTTACCCGCACCTTTTTCACCTTATCGCCCAGAGCCGTTTCAAAACGCTTCAACTGATCTTTGAAGGCCTCTTCGGCTTTTTCCTGTTCTTGCTTATCCTGTTCATCATCCAGTTCACCCAAGTCCAGATCGCCACGGGTGACCGACTGCAACGGTTTGTCTTTGAACTCCGTCAGGTGACTCATCAACCACTCGTCGATGCGGTCAGACAACAACAACACTTCAACCCCTTTCTTACGGAAAATTTCCAGTGCCGGGTTATTTTTCGCCGCTTCATAGCTGTCAGCAACAATATAGTAAATCTTATCCTGACCTTCTTTCATGCGCTCAATGTAGTCATCCAGACTGACCGTTTGAGCCGATGAATCGCCATGCGTTGAGCTAAAACGAAGCAACTCGGCGATGCGCTCTCGGTTGGCGTGATCTTCCGCAGGGCCCTCTTTCAGGACATTACCAAAGGTATCCCAGAACTGCTGATATTGCTCGCTGTCATCTTTCGCCAGCTTCTTCAGCATTTGCAGTACCTTTTTGGTGCTGCCGTTGCGCATCGCACGGGTGATCTTGTTATCCTGCAAGATCTCACGTGATACGTTCAACGGTAGATCATTGGTATCAATGAGGCCTTTAACAAAACGCAAATACGTTGGCATCAGCTGCTCTGCGTCATCCATGATAAAGACGCGTTTTACATAAAGCTTAACACCGTGCTGCTGTTCACGGTTCCACAGATCCCATGGCGCTCGTTTCGGAATATACAGCAAGCTGGTGTACTCAGTGGTACCCTCAACTTTGTTGTGACTCCAAAGTAACGGATCATCAAAATCGTGCGCAACGGTCTTGTAAAACTCTTTGTATTCGTCGTCGGAAATCTCGGCTTTGTCACGTGTCCACAACGCTTTACCTGAGTTAACGGTTTCCCATTTACCGGGTTCTGCCGGGGTCTTTTCACCGTCTTCGCCTTCCTGTTCAGGAACCGGTTCTTTCCACATTTGTACCGGAATACTCAGGTGCTCGGAATATTTATTAATGATACCGCGCAAACGGAATTCATCCAGAAATTCATCCTCGCCTTCTTTCAGGTGCAGGATAATATCCGTACCACGTCGAGCTTTTTCGGTTTCAGTGATTTCGAATTCACCTTCACCCTTTGAACGCCACTCAACGCCTATACTGCCTTTATCAAGCGCC
This sequence comes from Idiomarina aquatica, assembly GCF_003987185.1. GTDB lineage: Bacteria > Pseudomonadota > Gammaproteobacteria > Enterobacterales > Alteromonadaceae > Idiomarina > Idiomarina aquatica. The sequence continues at coordinate 86,557 of NZ_PIPS01000005.1, forward strand.
GAACGAGTGCGCACCACCACCTCGTCTGCAACGATAAACGCCGAATAGAAACCCACACCAAACTGACCAATCAGCTGGCTGTCTTTAGCTTGATCACCCGACAGCTGTCCAAAAAATTCAGCCGTGCCCGATTTTGCGATGGTACCGAGGTTGTTCATCACCTCATCACGGGTCATGCCAATACCGTTATCGCTAATGGTGATGGTGCGAGCGTCTTTATCCAGTGAAATCCGCACATGCAGTTCACTGTCATCGCCGTATAGTGAATTGTCACTCAGCGCTTTAAAGCGCAATTTATCAGCGGCATCAGAGGCATTTGATACCAGCTCGCGCAGAAAAATCTCTTTGTTGGAATACAACGAATGGATCATCAAATGCAGAAGTTGTTTTACTTCTGTCTGAAATCCATGTTTTTCGGTTTGACCGGCTTCCGCCATAGTGGTTTTCTCCTATCATCTTAGCAATCTGCTGTAGAAATGGGGATGAGTCGGAGAAATTCAAGCGTTTTGTTAACGAGAAAATTGCTTTCGACCGCTAAATGCGTGTCCTAAGGTGGTCTGATCAACGTAACCCAGCTCACCGCCAACCGGTACCCCATGGGCGATACGCGTGGTGTTGATGTTTAACTGCTCAGCAATATCGGCAATATAATGCGCCGTTGCGTCGCCCTCGACGGTTGGGTTAGTGGCCAAAATGATTTCCTCTATCGGCCCTTGTTTTAACTGTAACTCAAGTTCATCCAAACCAATGTCGGCCGGACCAATGCCATCCAGCGGTGACAAATGACCCATTAGCACGAAATAACGTCCTTTAAACTGCGACGTTTGTTCAATGGCTAACACATCCGCCGGCGTCTCAACAATACAGAGGAAGCCGCTCTCACGACGCCCGGGGTTGGCACAGATGCGGCACAGCGGCTCTTCGGTCAGAGTTCGGCATTGTTGACAATGACTGACCTGCTCAACAGCACGCTGCAGACTGCTTGCTAAACTCGCAGCACCGGAGCGATCCCGCTCGAGCAAGTGAAAGGCCATACGTTGCGCTGTTTTCTGACCGACACCCGGCAAGCGCTTTAGGTCATCGACTAATGCGTCAATTGCCGGACTGATACCCTGTGCCATGCTGTACTGTCCTTAAAACGGCATTTTAAAACCCGGGGGTAAACCCATACCGCCGGTCACTTCGCCCATTTTTTCTTTGCTGGTCTCTTCAACGCGGCGCACCGCATCATTGGTTGCAGCGGCGATCAAATCTTCCAGCATTTCCTGGTCATCGTCCATCAGGCTAGGGTCAATACTGACGCGCTTGACATTGTGGTTGCCGAGCATCGTAATCTTAACCAGTCCCGCGCCAGCTTCACCGGTGACTTCCAGGTTGGCGATCTCTTCCTGAGCTTTCTGCATGCGCTCCTGCATTTGCTGCGCCTGCTTCATCATATTGCCCATACCACCTTTAAACATGTTGTTTTCCTCTTTTTAAACGGCTTTAATCGTTGATTCATCAACTTCTGCGGCAAAGCGCTGTTTTAATTCCAGCACCGCTGCATCGTTCTGTACCCATTCTACCGCAAGCTGATGGCGATAGGCATCGATATGTTGTTGAATCATTAATGGGGTTGGTACCCGGGGCTCTTCAACCCTAAACTCAAATTTTCCTTGTGCCGCCAGACTTTGTTGCAACGCCAGTCGCACCGATTCAGCCGTCGCGTCGCTCAGCAGGCTTTGCTGCGCAGGGGCGACATTAATCAGCCAATGGTTGTCGGCGACCTTCACCAAATTTGAGTTTAACAACAATTGCCGCCCTAACCCGCTGATATCCATCGCCGCAATTAATGCCGACCAATCATCGACTTGCTCCGCGAGTCGAATATCGGGGGTGAGTTGCGGTAACAGCGACGTGAGCTCAGGTTGATTCGGTACGGCCTCCGGATCCGAGGCTGTTGTTGTTACCGGTGATGGTGCCTGAGGCGACGCAAAAGGCGTATCGGTTACGGATGTGGCCTCTACTGTGGCCGGTTCAATGTCGTTTTTTTTTTCGCCGTCGGTCTGACCACGATCAGCAGAACGCAACTGCTCTCGCATCTGCAATAAATCACTTAAGTCCCCGGCAACCTCAGTTTCCGGCGGAGTGTCCGGCGCTGGCGGTGTCGACGCTGCCGTCGGGCTCGCCGACGGCGATGGCTCAGGAGTCACTTCAGCGACCGCATCGGAGGATACCGCAGAGGGTGTCGCGGTTGTGCGCTCATCCGTTTCGTTGATCGTAGCATCGACCGTTAGTCCGTCGACCGGACGAAACGCCAGTAGTCGTAACAGCGTCATCTCAACACCGCTGCGGTCATCAACGCTGTGCGGTAACTCTTTACGGCCTTCAAGTACCAATCGATAATAGAGTTGGATGACTTCCGCAGGAAGTTGTCTTAACAGCTGTTTAAAGCCGCCCTGCTGCTCCTCATCCGTTGCCAGTTCCGGTAACTGCTGAACTAACGCCAGACGGTGTAATAACGCCTGTAATTCAGCCAATACCATGCCAATATCAGGCACCAGTGCTGCCATTTCATCAAGCAGCGCGAACGCACCGTTGGCGTCGTTCGCGGCGATCTTGCTCAATAAGCCAATCATATCCGCGCGCGGTACGTTGCCGAGCATTTGTTGCACACTTTGCAGGTTAACCGCACCACTGCCCTGGGCGATGGCTTGGTCGGTCAAACTGAGTCCGTCCCGCATACTCCCTCGCGCGGCGCGGGCCAATAGCGGCAATGCCTCAGCGTCGTAGTCAATGGTTTCGGCGGATAATACCGTTTGCAGTTGTTGTGTGATTAAATCTGGCGTTAATGCGCGCAGATTAAACTGCAGGCACCGTGAAACCACGGTAATCGGCAATTTTTGTGGGTCTGTCGTCGCCAGCAAAAATTTGACGTGTTCGGGGGGCTCTTCCAGGGTTTTTAACAGTGCATTAAAACTGTGCCGTGAAAGCATATGCACTTCGTCAATCAGATATACTTTAAAACGCCCCTGAGAAGGCCGATACTGAACGTTGTCCAACAGTTCACGGGTATCTTCGACCTTGGTCCGCGACGCCGCATCGATTTCTAACAGATCGACAAACCGGCCTTCGTTAATTTCACGGCATGACTGACAGGTTCCGCAAGGCGTCGCCGAAACCCCTTGCTCACAGTTAAGCGCCTTAGCCAGAATGCGCGCAATGGTCGTTTTCCCAACACCTCGCGTACCGGTGAACAAATAGGCGTGATGCAGACGATTGTTCTCCAGTGCATGACGCAATGGCTCTAACACGTGGGTTTGTCCTACCACTTCATTGAATTGTGACGGACGCCATTTTCGTGCCAGCACCTGGTAGCTCATGTTTGCTTAGCTCACTTAATCGTTAAAACCGACACAAGGTATAGCATGCTAACCCTTGTTGCTGCAATTTTTGTTCACCCGGCAAACCATCGAGGGTGACTAAAAAAGCCGCTTCGTGGATCCGTGCCTGTGTCTGTTTAATCAGTTTTGCGGCCGCTTCTACGGTACCCCCGGTCGCCAGCAGGTCATCGACAATGAGGACGTTATCAGACGCCTTCAACGAGTCCGATCGCATTTGCAACTGATCTTCGCCGTATTCCAGCTGATAGCGTTGAGTGATGACGTTACCCGGCAATTTCCCCGGTTTGCGCAGCAGTGTCAACCCACAGCCCAGTGCCTTGGCAATCGCGGCACCGAAAATAAATCCGCGCGCTTCAACGGCAGCAACCTGGGTAATGCCCTGTTGAATGTAACGCTCGACAAAAAAATCGATACACGCTGAAAATGCCTCAGCATTTTGCAGCAGTGGTGTAATATCACGGAAGGTGATACCCGGCTTAGGATAATCTTCAATCGCAGCAATGGTGTTTTTGAGTTGCTCAAGCGTCATGACCCGGTAGTTTCCCTTGTCGTTAAGACGATAATTAAATGATCAGGCGACGGAGCGTTGGATGTGCGTTTTAATCTGTTCACGCACCGGCTCTGCCTGCAATGGCTTACTAAAACAGGCGGTTGCGCCGGCCTTGAGAGCCTTGGGTTCAACCTCGGTTAAATCCTGAGTGGTCATAAAGAATATCGGTGCGTCTCGATAGGGCTCAAGCTCACGCAGATTTTTTAATAAGCTTAAGCCATCCATCACTGGCATCTTATGATCGGTGAGGATCATATCGAACGACTCAGTCTTGGCTTTGCTCAAACCATCAAGGCCGTCTTTGGCCGTAACGATATGGAAGTTGAGTGGCGCTAATACATCGAGCACATGCTCGCGCGTACGGTCTTTATCCTCGACAACGAGTATAGAGACTGACATGTCAGTATTCACCTATTAAGTGCGATGGTAAAACGGGATGTTTTACGCTGAGAAAAATTGGACAATCCGAAGTACAAGCGGCAGGCAACTAATGCCCACAAATAAAACCAATCCAGCCAGTAAAAACTTAAAGCCAGCAGGTTCTTTATAATTATCGGCAGCCATAATACATTCCTCTTATGAAAGTCGGCGCAGATCATACTCGATAATCTCCGATTTAACAAACCGCTTTACAAAGAAAAAGCCCCGCCATAAGGCAGGGCTTTTTTATCGTTGAGCGACTTTCAATCGTTACAGCTTAACGCCTTTGCGCTCCGCTGTTGACTGAATGAAGCCACGCCAGCTACGGGCGCTGCGACGCTGTCCGTCAAACTCTGCTGCGCGGTTTACTGCGCGCAGGGCTTCCGGGTACTGTTCACTGTAGAAATAAGCTTCTGCCAGTGACATGTACACACGACCCTCGTCAGCACCTTCTAAGTAGTCAAGCGCACGACGTAGCGGGGCTACTGCCTCAGCATACTGCTCGTTAAGCATTAACAAGTTACCGCGTTTACGATAGTACTCGCCTTTGTCGTCAGCATCTTCAGCGGCTTCAGCAGCGCGAAGATACCAAGCCACAGCTTCATCGAACTCTTTCGCACGGTGGAAACTGTTGGCAACGGTCGCGAAATTCTTCGCCGTTCCCTCAATATCACCGTTGTCGATGTGCTTCGCCATGGTTACTGCAGCTTTATATGGAATACCTGAGTTGTCATAAAGTTGAACCAGCATTTTGTATTGGTTCTCTTTATCCAGGTAACCCGCCAGATAGGCGATTTCCATCGTAGCCAGCGACTTGTCGTAGTTCTCTTCAATCATGTAGAACTGCGCCAATTGAGGCCACCACTGCGTAACGCCAGGTAACTTATTGATACCCTCTTCAAGAACTTCGATTGCTTGAGGATACATCTTACGTTCGTAGTAAGACGCCATCAGCAACGTATAAATGTTCTTGTCAGCTTCTTCAGAGTTGTTCAGGGCTGCACGTGCAAACGGCACCACTTCAGCAAACTCTTTCTTCTGATAGTAAGCGTTCGCAACGAAAGTCAGAATTTGCGGGTCAAGATCACCGGTAAACTCTAACCAACGCGTCAGGTAGTCAATCGACATATCGTAGCGTTCTTCCTGAAGTGCCAACTGACCAACCAATTTCAATACCGCGGCCTGATCGTTCCAACCGAGAATATCTTGGTCAGCCGAGTTTTTCAGGATATCTAACGCTCGTTTTGTCTGCTCGTCTTGCGCATACAGGGTACCTAAGAAGCGCCCCATGTAGGCCTGGTCGTAACCAGGGTCCAGATCGGGGTACTCTTCTTCAAGAATGGCAATCGCCTCTTGAAGTTGCTCTTGCTCGTACAGCTCAAAAGCATCCATAATCGCCCGCCCGGTACTCTGACCTGCGGCTTGGTTCTTACGGTTTTTCTTTTGCGCCTCTACGGTTTCTTTGCTTGGGATATCAAGTCCCAGGTCCTGTGCTGCAACCGGAGCGGTCGCAAGCACAGAAGCAAAGGCAAGGGCACTAACAAATGTCTTCATTGCTGCTTTCATTTCTTATTGCCCATCCATAGTGAAGTCGAGCTGCACGGTCATACCCGGTTGACTAACCGCTTTACCATCTATGACCTTAGGCTTGTACTTCCAACGCAATAATGCGCGGCGTGCCTCTCGGTCAAAAACTCGACGTGGTTCAGAGTCTATGACTTCAACATCGGTCACACTACCGTCAGGTGCGATGGTGAAACGCAGTTGTACCCAACCTTCGGTGCCGTTACGGGCAGCTGATGGTGGATAACGCGGTTCGATACGCACGATCGGTGTTGCGTCACCGTCTTGATTCAGAAGGTTGCCTGGACCCGATAAACCGGTGTCAGCACCACCTACATCTACGTCAAAGCCCATATTCATGTTCATACCACTGTTGTCGCTGGTATCAGGTTCTGCCTGAGGTGTCTCAGGAGGCTGCTCCGGCGGCGGTGGCGGCGGCGGTGGTGTCCGCTGCCGTTGTTGAACGTCGGACTCAGGTGGCGACGTTACGATCTCGATGACCGGCGATGGGGGCGGAGCTTCATTACTTTTCGCCCCCCCGCCGATTAAGTAAGCCATAAAAGCAAACAGAGCAAACGTAACGGCGGCACCTAGTAGTAAAGATACTAAAAAGCGCACCATATTAGTTATTCTCCGCTGCTATGGATATCTTATCGATACCCGCTTCCTTAACTTGGTCCATAACTTCAACAACACGACCATGTTCAGCTTGTTTGTCTGCCTGGATAACAACAAGATCCGTTGGCTGCTCAGCAAGCATACGTTCTAAGTTTGCTGCTACGCGTTCAACATCAACCTGACGTTTATCCATCCAGACTTCACCGTTATCGCGAATCGCGATAAAGATGTTAGCTGAAGGCTCCTTGTTCGCTTGGTTAGCTTCAGGCTTATTGACCTGAATACCCGCTTCTTTAACGAAAGAGGTCGTTACGATAAAGAAGATCAACATGATGAAGACGATGTCCAACATCGGCGTCATATCAATCGCCGCATCTTCCTCTTCGCGAATACGATTACGTGCCATAATTTTACTCTCTTAGTGATGTGGCAGACTGTCGACCAGGCTTTGCTTCGCGCGACGCACTTTACTTTCTAAACGTGTCGCGAAAAACATACCGGATAACGCTGCAACCATTCCCGCCATTGTCGGGATTGTTGCCATCGAAATACCCGACGCCATCAAACGGGGATTACCCGTACCCTGCACTGCCATGATTTCAAATACCGTAATCATACCGGTCACAGTACCTAACAGCCCTACGAGAGGACAAAGCGCAACACAGGTTTTAATCAACAGAATACGTGCATTCAGTTTATCGTTAGCTTCGGAAATCCATGCTTCACGGATTCTATGTGCGTACCATGAGGTGGTGTCTTTCCGGGCGTCCCACTCCGCAATAATTTTTTTGCGGAGTTTAGGGAACGAGCCCGATAGGAACCAATAACGCTCAATCATTAGTACCCACATTAGAAAGAGTACCCCCATGATGATGTATAAAACATCACCACCGGTCGCAATAAAATCCCTGATAGATTCCCAAAGTTCCATCAGGTAAAGCATGGGATTACTCCTTCTCCGAGTGAGCCGCTACGATACCAGCAGCCTGTTCGTCCAGGATGTGAACGATAGACTTGCTGCGACCTGCCACAATACTGTGAGCCAAAATCAATGGGATTGCTGCGATCAGACCCATAGCCGTTGTTACCAACGCCATTGAGATGTCGCCTGCCATGATTTTCGGATCACCGGTACCGAATAGTGTGATTGATTGGAAGGTACCAATCATACCAACTACCGTACCCAATAGACCTAATAACGGAGCGATAGCTGCAAAGATCTTAACAACGTTAATGCCGCTTTCGATCTTAGGCGTTTCTTTAAGAATCGCTTCGTCAAGTTTCAGTTCAAGGTTCTCAGCATCGCTGTTCTTGTTCGCATGATAAACTTTCAGGACACGACCCAGTGGGTTCTTGTCTGAAGGGTTATCGATGTTCTTAAGTTGCGAACGCATCTTGCCGCCAACAGCCGTCAATGTGACCAGCTTGTAAACTGCAATCAATAGACCGATGATCAGCACAACAGTGATGACATAACCTACCGTGCCACCTTGGTGATAACGCTCTTCAAGCGTTGCTTTCTGTGTTAACAGACCCAGGATTTGACCACGTGAAGGGTCGAGGTAAAGACCTGCATAACCTTCTGATGTACCAGTGAATTCGCTGTTTTGGCTAATAACATAACCTTCAGGCTGACGGCCTAATGGCTGAACCTGTTCAGTTGTGTCATTGTAAGTCAGGTATTCACCGTTCTGAGCGACTAAGTTGAATACACCAACACGAGTCACTTCTTTATTTTCAACACCGCCATCCAACTGGAATACGTCTGTGTTGTAAGTCACCACTTTGCCTGACTGGATCATTTCCGTCAGCAATGCCATCCAAAGCTCTTCAAGTTCAGGCAGTGTAGGCAATTCTTTTGCTTCTGCTAAACTTTCCAGAACGTCTTCACGACCTGGATATTGAGAGCTAACAATTGACGTCGCGATACGACCGATGGTTTCAGTCGCTGCACCACGAACAACACCGAACATTTCACCCAAAGTGCCTTTAGCATTTTCAAGTTCTTGTTCTTTGTTCGCCAATGTGATCTCGTTTTCAGAGAACTGGTTTTGCAGACGCTTACCACGAGCTTCTTCATCAGAAAGCTGCTTTTTCGCCTGGTTTAACAGCGCTTGCTTGTCAGCACGAGCCGCTGTGAATTCAGCTTCACGCTCGGCACTCAATTGACGCGAAGACACACGGTTTTTCTCAACCAGCTGCATCAGCTCTTCCAAGCTTTTCGCTTCTGTGTTGTCCTGCGCGTTAGCAGCGAGAGTCGTACCTGCAGAAAGGCTGACTGCTGCTGCAATCATTAACGATTTTACTAATTGTTTCATTCTGCACTCTCCGCTGCGAATACTGGAAGTTTCACAAGATCGAAAGCTGTTTGCTTACGAGACATACGAATCGCTGTCGTCAGAGGGTTAAGGTACTCATCTTCAAGCGCTGTCCACTCACCGGATTCGTTGTTGTAGATCCAGGCATTTTTCAAGTCCAGAGACTGTGCCAGGAATGCAACGCGACCCATGTGGAAGAAGTCAACAGCAACCTCTTGACCGTCAACATTCAGGTTACCCTGATACGAGATCAAACCTGAACCATAATCCAGTTCAGCCTGGTAGGCTTCGATGATCTGACGGAATTTTTCAGAGGTTGAAACGTTTGAGTTACCCATGATGTCTTGCAGACGGGCAACACGCTCCAGACGCTTCTCTTTTTGGATTGGTAAGTCAAGTTCGACAAACTCTTCCAGGGCGTCGATCATCTCGTACATCAATGGTACGACACCTTGTTTCGTTTCTTCGATACCATCGATTTGACGCTGCAGCGAGTCGATTGTTGCCTGCTGGTCAGCAACCAGTTTAGCAACGTGGTCGTTGTAGACCTTCAAGTTCTCGTACTCCGCAACAACTGAGCGATACTCGATCAGCAGATCCTGGCTTTGTTCAAACAGAGAGTTGATTTTCTCTTGAGATTGTTCTTGAGCCTTTAGAATCTTTTGCTCTTCGTTCTGTAGCTTCGCTACATCAACTTGCTGTGCAGCGGCAACGCCGGTGCCAGCAAACGCCATCACACCCATCAGGGTTGCAGCGAGTTTGGTTCTCTTGATTACTTTGGTCATAGTTCCCAACCAATTTTAATTAACTTCCGCTTCAACGCCGTTGATGGCGTGAAACACCAGTTTTGAGTGACGAAAAGATCAAATCCAATAGTTGCTTGCTTTAGCTGAACAAGCAATAACTCAAGAATATTCCCACGATGGCTATACGCTGTCAACCTGACGATGACCAGCGTCAACTGCGTTATAACAGCCGTGGGCTAGATGATACCCGAGTTTTTTATGCCAGCTAAAACAGCATTAGATAACATCCTGTCATCTCTATTTGGTAACATTCCAGTGTTAGTGTGGCACAAAAACCACCCACTTCTGGATACTGCTCCTACTCGCATAGTATCACTTTTTGATCGGCGGACAACAGCTCGTTACAAATTTCAACGTAATTTAAACATCTTTATTTCCAACTATGTTGAATGTAAAGATGACTTTGTTTCGTAGCAGCGCTCCGGTACTATAAAATACGGTTGAAATGTTAATAAAAGAAGCGATTAGCGCGTGCAACAATTGAGTAACATCTTGCAAAACTTAATGCAACAGGCGGAGCAATTGGATGCCGACAATCGTCGTCGCCACAAGCAATTGAGCGAACAATGGTTTGCGCATAGCCTTTTTAAATGTCGCTCTAATCTCGCGGTAGACTATGTTGCAGAAACCCAACGCTTGGCCACGCAGCTCGAGCACAGTAATAATGAACACATTCGGACGTTTATCGCCGAACAGATAAGCCAGCAGCTAACCGCATTATCAACCGCATTAAGGGGTAATCAATTACCGCTCGAAAAGCGTGATAGTCGTCTGCGTCAACAATCCCGCATCGCCGCGCTGCACCAAAAATTGGTGACTTACCGCGGCTACGAACAACGATTGCTTGATAACGTTAAAGCGTGCCGCGACCGTCACGATACACTGGCAGCGCAACAGCAGGAAAAACGCTTAAATCGTTGTCAGCAGGCTATCCAGGCATTGGAACAAGACATTCAGCGCTTAGAAGAGGGACGCTAGATGCCCGTACCTTTTATTTATCATCCACGCTACAGCGCGCTTGCATTGCCGCCGCGTCATCGCTACCCGATTCAGAAATATCAGTTGTTAAAAGCGTGGGCCGACGCACATGGTGCGCGCCGTTCGCAGTGGGTTCAGCCAGCGCCCATTAACTGGCAAACGGTGGCTACCATGCACGCCCCCCACTACATCGCCGAGCTCGCCAATAACCGGATGGATAAGCAACGCTGGCGGCGCATCGGTTTTCCCTGGTCTGAACAGTTACTACTGCGCACACTGACCTCCGCCGCCGGCACCATTCGTACCGCTCAACTGGCGTTAGAGGAAGGCTGTGCGATTCATTTTTCGGGTGGTTATCACCACGCCCATCACGACTGGGGCAGTGGCTTTTGTTTGATCAATGATTTGGCGCTCGCTGCCCGTGCGGTGCTTGACCAGCGCCCCTCCAGCAAGATCTTGATTTTTGATACTGATGTTCATCAGGGTGATGGCACAGCGACGTTATTTGCCAACGAGCCGCGGGTGACTACCTGTTCAATCCATGGGGCTAACAACTTTCCCTTTACCAAAGCGGTTTCAGATGTCGATATTGAGCTGCCTAAAGGCACCACCGATAACGATTACCTTGAAACCGTTGACCATGCGTTGCGAGCATTAATTGAGCGCGAGCAGCCTGATTTAATCCTTTATGACGCCGGTGTCGATATCTACCGCCAGGACGATCTGGGGCACTTGTCAATTAGCCTTAACGGTATTTTTGCCCGCGATTTTGGGGTGTTGAAGCTGGCCCGTGAACAGAATATCCCGCTCGCAGCCGTGATTGGCGGAGGCTATCAACGTAAGTTAGATCGATTAATAAGAGCCCATGCTCAATTATTAAGAGCGGCTTATGAAGTATGGAAAGCTTAAGAAATTGGGTGGCGACTCCACCAGCCACACCCCGGCACACACATCCCTGACTACGGCTGCTCCCTTCCGGGCCTGACCGGGTTCGCCAGTTAGCGTTGCGAGGGGACCCGCAGAGTCACCATAACGCTTACGAATAAGCGTGACTATTATCACTCACTCGCTCGGCAGATACAAGGTTTGTCTTTGTCTACCCTAGCCGAATGCCTACTTTTTCTGCAGCTTTGCCGCTATCGCCTCGCGTGCCTCAGCAGAACTGAGTGCTTTCGCAAAAAAGCCGGCTTCGTGACTGATGCGCTCGGCCACCGACTGCTGCGGGGCTTTCAGTAATTGTTTACTGGTTCGCAACGCCTGTCGTGACAGCGTGGTTAACTGCGTCAGCACCTGCTCGGTTCTGGCATCGAGTTGTTCCGCGCTGAGTACCTCATTCACCAAGCCTAACTGCTGCGCTTTATGGGCATTGAAGGTATCGCCCAGTAGCAACAATTCTGCCGCTTGCTGATGTCCGCAAAGACGCGGCAGTAATAAACTTGAGCCGGCCTCAGGCAACAGTCCCAGTTTGACAAAAGGTAAAGCAAATACCGCCTCATCGCTGGCATACACCAGGTCGCAGTGCAGTAATAACGTCGTACCAATGCCGATTGCAAGGCCATTGACTTTCGCTACGATAGGCACATTGACTTTATTCAGAGTCTGCAGAAATTTAAACGGCGGCGCGCTTTCGTCGAGATTCTCGATGGCGAGAAAATCATTGAGGTCATTGCCTGACGAAAAGCTATCACCGGTACTTTCAAACAGTACCGCTGAAATATCCTGATGTTGTTCGGCGTCGATTAACGCTTGCTCACAAGCACTATACATAGCCTGAGTGAAGGCGTTCTTTTTCTCCGGGCGGTTTAAACGAATGCGTGTAACACCATCTTGATGGGTCACCACAACGTGTTGTTCTGCCATAAAAAAACCTCGTTCGTAACTGGTTGTACCTGTTACGAACGAGGTTATCAGCTTTTCAGTCAGAGTTCACGCTTTTGCCAGGCCGCTGCCGTTTTTTCGTGTAATGGCACGATCATGTCGAGTGCAGAGAGATCGCCGGGCTCTAACTGCAGTTGATTATCACGCTTAGGAGTCACCCGATCACCCCACTGGATAAGACCGGCACCGCAGGTTAAACCACCACCAAATACGGCCGACATGATTTTATCACCCGGCTTAATGGTACCGTTATCTGCGGCTTCAGCAAAGGCAATCGGCAAGGTTGCGGAAGAGGTATTGCCGTAATTTTGGATATTGATTACGGTTTTTTCACTTGGCACTTTGCATAACTTGGCCAGATAGTCGATCAGCCGCTTGTTCGCCTGATGCGGAATCAACGCATCGATATCGTCCGTCGACAATCCTGTCTGAGCGAAGACATTTTCCACCGCCGCATTCATGCCTTTCACTGCGCGTTTAAAGATTTCCTGACCAACAAAGTCAAACTGCATAATGCCGTCAAAGCCGAAACGATCAAAACTAAGCCCGAAATCAAGGCTCAGCACGTCACGGGCTTCCGCATCACAACTGATATGACTGGCCAGTAAACCACATTCTTTGTCGGTGGCTTCCAACACCATCGCACCCGCACCGTCGCCAAACAGTACTGCACTCTCACGTTTGGTCCAGTCGAGAATTCTCGTCAGGCGTTCCGCTCCAATCAGCAGTACCCGCTGGTGTGCACCGGTTCTAATCGCCTGTGTCGCCATGTGCATACCATACAGAAAACTGCTGCAAGCGGCGTTCAAATCAAAGGCTGCGGCATCCTTGGCACCGATATCCCGCTGTACCGCGGAAGCGACATTCGGAATGATTTCATCCGGTGTACAAGTACCGACAATAATTAAATCAATACTGGCGGGATCCAAGTCAGCTGCGGCCAATGCGTTTTTGGCCGCAATCGTTGCCAGTTTTGAAGTGCCGACGTGGCTGACCCGGCGCTCAGAAATGCCCGTACGGGATACGATCCACTCATCTGAGGTATCAAGAAACGTCGCCAGGTCGTCGTTTGTCATAACAGCCGGAGGTAAACATTTCCCCCAACCGGTAATTTCTGCGTATTTTTTCACGGCTAAACCTTATTACTTCTGCAATTGGTTGCTTTTACACACATCGCGGCAGAAAAACCGAATGAAAGCATTTAAGCGCAACACCTTTTTACCGTATCATAGCACGAATGTTATTCAGTTGAATGATCATGTTCGAGGGAATCACAATGATCCGATCTGTTCTGTCAGCCATTGCACTTATCGCGGCGACCATCCTCGTCAGCGGCTGTCAAAGCCCACCGCAACCACTTATCATCGGCGCGGTTCAGGTGAACGACCCGCTCAATCAACCGGTTGCGCAAATTAGCGTCACCGATCAACGTCCGCACGCCTACCTTTATCGCATCACGCATGCCGAGGATAAAGCCGAATTTGCGCCGCCGCAGCAACCACTGACAGAAGTGATCTCGAACTCACTAACAAACCTGACGTCATCTCAGGCTGGCGAGCTTAGTTGGCAGATCAGCATTGACGAAGCCCTCATCGATGGTCAACTGGGTGCTTTTAATTATGAACTGCAACATACCATAGTACTGCGGGTCGAAGCACAACGAGAAAACCGTACCTACAGCAACAGCTATCGTGGTCGCTTGCAGTCAAAAGGTGTCGGTCGCCCGGATGAGGCGGTCGTTGAACGGGAGTTTTCACAACTTCTGCGTTCCGTGCTCGCGGACATCAGTAACGACCCAAAACTACGTAATCTTTAATCAGGAGGCACCATGCGTTTCATGTCGCTCGTTAAAACTATTGTGTTAAGTGGGCTGGTATTGGTCAGCGCAAGTTTCAACAGTCATGCACAGGTTCAGCCTGATAATCCTTTTCCACGGGTCGTATTCGTTACTTCCGCCGGCGATATCACCGTTGAGTTAAACCGGGAAGCGGCACCTTTGACGGTAGAAAACTTCTTTCGCTACGTCAAAAAGGCGCAATACAACGACACCATCTTTCACCGACTGGTGCCGGATTTCGTTTTGCAAGGCGGTGGGTACGACAAAGACTTCCAGGAAAAGCCAACCTTTGAAACCATCGTCAACGAATCGGGGAATGGTCTGCTGAATGAGTACGGTACCATCGCCATGGCTCGAGAGCGCGCGCCGCATACTGCCACTCGACAGTTCTTTTTTAACCTCAACGACAACAGCTCCTTGAACCCTGATAACGGCGATTGGGGTTATACGGTCTTTGGCCGTGTTGTTGAGGGCCTCGATGTGCTCGAAAAGCTGGCTCAACTGGAGTCGTTAGCTTATGACAAAGAAACCGGTTGGCGCGATGTGCCGGCACAACCACCGGTATTAAAGCGGATTGAAGTTGTACCGGCCAACTGATGGCTGTTAAACCGTCGTTCCGGGACGATCTGCGCGTTTATCTACAACCGCGGGTACTGGTGATTTTTATTCTTGGCATTGCCAGTGGTTTCCCGTGGGTCATGATCGGCTCGGCGTTATCAGCCTGGCTGCAGGAAGAAGGCCTGACCCGCTCTGTGATTGGCTATTTCGGTGCGGTTTTTGGGGCTTACTCAATTAACTTCCTGTGGTCCCCGCTCGTCGACTCAATAAAGATTCCCATACTGACCCGTTCGCTGGGTCAGCGCCGCAGTTGGATATTGTCCTGTCAGCTCATCATTGTCGCTGCTTGTTTTGCACTCTCGCAACTGCAGGTTAGCGAGCACTTACACTTGGTCGGTTTACTGGCGATGGCCATTGCCATCAGTTCGGCCACACAGGATATTGCCATCGACGCCTACCGCATCGAATCCTTTGCGGTAACCGAAGGTCGTTTGCAAAGTGCCGGTGCGGCGATGGCGACCGCCGGCTGGTGGACCGGCTATGCCGGCCTGGGCGCAATTCCCTTTTTTATCGTCGACAGCCAACAGTGGTACTGGCAGGACGCCTACGCCATCCTGGGCTTTATCATGTTGACCATTGCTGCCGTGGTTTTGGTTGTCCGCAAAGCCACCTACCACCAGCAAGATAGTGATGGGCAACTTGCCCACGCCGGGTTGCTAGGACGTCTCGAACACATTTTATTCGCCCCGATTAAAGAATTCTTTCAACGCAACGGCGTTAAATTCGCACTGTCCGTGTTGGTGTTCATTTTTCTGTTTAAAATTGGTGAAGCCTTTCTTGGCCGCATGTCGATTGTCTTTTATAAGGAAATTGGTTTTTCCAATGACCAAATCGGCACCTACTCGAAACTGGTAACCTGGTGGGTTACGATTTTGTTTGCCCTGCTTGGCAGCGCCGTTAATTTGCGCATGGGCATCGTCAAGGGTCTGCTGTTTGGCGGGCTGGCAATGGCCGCCTCCAATTTAATGTTCTCCTGGATTGCTCTGGTCGGCCCAAGTGAGCAGCTGTTTTTAAGTGCAGTCATTATCGATGGTTTTACCAGTGCCTGGTCGACCGTTGCGTTCGTCGCCTTTATCAGCCTGTTATGTAACCGTACGTTCACCGCCTCGCAGTATGCCTTGATGGCGTCACTTGGCACCCTCGGCCGCACCCTGCTATCGTCCTACAGCGGTGTGGTGGTTGATGCGCTCGACGGTAACTGGACGTTGTTCTTCCTATTAACAGCGGTCATGGTAATACCCAGCCTGCTGTTCCTGTGGCACATTCGTCATACCTTGACTCATCTTGAGAGCCTGCGCGATGACCGTTAAGCTCAACTGGCTGATCACCGGCCCCGGGGCCATTAGTGGCGTATTGGCGGCGGGACTGTTGCGCCAGCAGCAACAAGTTGCCTGGCTCAGTCGCCACACCCAGGAAGAAACCAGCGTCAACTGGACGCTGACTGAGAACGGCAAAGCGACCCGCTTTGTTACCCCGCTCTACCCTGATGCCCCGCCCCCCGATGCGGTGATTCTGGCGGTAAAGTCCTACGACCTTGCCGCCGCCTTAGAGCGGCTGGACGAGCTCCAAATCGCCACGGACTGCCCAATTATCATCAGTCACAATGGTATGTTGAGCGTCCACAGCGAGCGACCGCTGTTTCCGCTGATTACAACTCATGCTGCCAGCCGCGAAAACCACACCATTAGCCACAACGGCTATGGGGAAAGCTGGCTTGCCGCCCAGGCCATAAATCAGCCGCAGCCATTAGCGGGCGCTATTGGCGAAATACTGCAACAGAGCTTCCCGCCGCTGCACCTGGTTCATGATATTGAGCATCGACGCTGGCACAAATTGTTGATCAACTGCGTCATCAATCCACTCACCGCCATTTATCGGGTTGCCAACGGTGAACTGGCCGCGGCCCGCTTCAGCGATATAAAACAGCAGTTGATTGAGGAGTTTGTGCAGGTTGCCGCAGCGTGCGGGTATTCCTTTGATGCACACCAGGCTTCACAGGCTGTGGCAAAGGTGATTACGGCGACGGCAGCTAACCGTTCGTCGATGCTGGTGGATGTTGAACACCAGCGAACCACAGAAATTGATGCCATGAACGGCTTCATTGTTGAACAGGCACGTCAGCACCAGATCGATGTGCCGACGCATCGTGCAGTTACCGAGGCGGTAACTGCACTCCGTTAGCCAATGGCTTGGCACCGGCCGGGTTTTATTTGTCTTCGATAAAGTCCACGACTTCCAGACCAAAACCTGACAGCGCCGAGTAGCGCTTGGGCGAGCTCATCAAATGCATTTTGTGAATACCAAGATCGGCCAGGATTTGCGAGCCAACACCAACGTTACGCGATGCGTTTGACGCCGACGCAGTCGGTTTCTGCTCACCATGATCCTGCGCTTCAAATTCTTTGACCTGAGCGATGATGTCTTCCGGCGTCTGCTGACGTCCGATAATTACAAGGACGCCGTCATGCTCTGCCAGGTAGCGCATCGCCTTGTATATCGGCCAACTGCGCTTAGTGGCACGTTCAGTCAGCAAGGTATCATGGAAGGTATCTTGCAAATGCACACGCACATTGGTCGGTTTGTTCGGGTCAACCTCACCATGAACCAGCGCATGATGAACCTGTTGATCAATAGAATCCTGAAACGTAATCAGCGTGAATTCACCGGCACTGGTGGGTAAGCGGCATTCAGCCACGCGCTGAACGGTTTTTTCCTTCATCGAACGGTATTCGATGAGGTCGGCAATGGTGCCGATTTTTATGCCATGCTCAGCGGCAAATTTTTCCAAATCCGGACGACGCGCCATGGTGCCGTCTTCGTTCAGTACCTCGACAATCACTGAGGCAGGTTCAAAACCCGCTAAGCGCGCCAAATCACAACCCGCCTCGGTATGTCCGGCTCGGTTTAATACACCACCGGCTTTCGCTTTCAACGGAAAGATATGACCCGGCATGACTAAGTCTTCCGGTTTTGCGTCTTTGGCCACTGCATCTTTTACCGTTTTCGCACGATCGGCGGCGGATATGCCAGTGGTTACGCCCTCTGCGGCTTCGATCGAAACGGTGAAGTTGGTTGCATAAGGCGCGTTGTTTTTGTCCACCATCAGCGGCAAGTTTAACTGCTTACAACGCTCTTCCGTCAGCGTTAAGCAAATTAAACCGCGGCCAAAGCGCGCCATAAAATTAATGGCTTCCGGCGTCACGCAATCAGCGGCAATGATCAGATCGCCTTCATTTTCACGATCCTCATCATCCATCAGGATGACCATTTTACCCTGACGAATATCCTCAATTATTTCTTCGGTAGTGTGTAAGCCCATAGCTAACCTTTTACTGTTGATTCTGTGGAATACCGATAATCCGAGTATCCGGCCCCACTTGACGCCGATCGGTAATACGAATGCGCGGAGCTTGCGTCAGTGCAGTCAGTGACGTCAAATCAACCACGCCCCGGGCATCCGAACCAAGCAACTGATTGGATTGGTATAAATAAACTTCATTCACTAAACCTGCATCACAAAGCGCGCCAGCCAGTCGGGCACCGCACTCCGTCCAGATCAGATTAATCTCACGTAGCGCCAGCTCCAGCATCATGTCATGCAAATCCACGTTGCCATTCGCGGTACGCCGCACTATCACCTGGTGACAATGACTGTGGCGGCTGGCATCGGCTTCTTCATGACGAACCAGCCAGACCGGCCCGGGTTGTTCAAACAAAGCCAGTTGATCGTGAATACGGTTTTGTCCATCAATGATAATACGCACCGGTTGTTTGAGTGGATCCGGTAACGGCCTTGAGGCCGGCCACTGCTCGGCACGCACGGTTAAACGCGGATTATCAGCCAGTACCGTATCGGCACCGGTTAGAATCGCGTCGGCATGCGCCCGCCAATACTGCACGTCGGCACGCGCCTGCGGCGACGTGATCCACTGGCTTTCGCCGTTAGCCAATGCGGTGCGGGCATCCAGTGAAGCAGCCATTTTTAAACGCAACCAGGGTAACTGCGTGGTCATGCGGTGAATAAAACCCGGATTAAGTGCGCGTGCCGCTTGCTCCAGAATACCAACCTCTACGTCGATACCTGCTTCGCGTAAGCGGGCAATGCCCTTGCCCGCCACCTGCGGATTGGGATCTTCCATTGCCACCACCACCCGCGCAACTCCAGCATCAATCAACGCATTAACACAGGGCGGCGTGCGGCCAAAATGGCTGCAAGGTTCGAGCGTGACGTAAGCGGTAGCGCCTTTAGTTTGTCCAGCCGCTGCGGCTATCGCATGCACTTCCGCATGGGGTTGACCCGCACGCTGATGCCAGCCTTCGCCGATGATTTTTTGCTGCTGTGTGATGACACAACCGACCGCAGGGTTTGGGGCCGTCGTTAACATGCCCCGGCGACCGAGCTGCAACGCCCGGTGCATCATCTGATGATCAATGATTACTTGGGTAGGATCAGTCATTAAGACGGGCGATCTCCTCGCCAAATTCGCGGATGTCTTCGAATGAACGGTAAACCGAGGCAAAGCGCACATAGGCCACTTTATCGATTTGCTTTAAATTATCCATCACTTGATTACCGATGAAATCGCTACTGATTTCACGTTCACCGGTCGCCCGGATCGCTGATTTAATTTTGTTAATGGCTTGTTCCATCAGTTCCAGACTGACAGGGCGTTTTTCCAATGCCCGTAACAAGCCGTTACGCAATTTATCCTCGTTAAACGGTTCACGGCTGCCGTCGGATTTAATCACTCGCGGCATAATTAATTCGGCGGTTTCGAACGTGGTAAAACGCTCTTTGCAGTGATTACATTCGCGCCGACGGCGCACCGATGCGCCATCCGCCACCAATCGCGAATCAATCACTTTGGTGTCTTGGGTGCCACAAAAAGGACAATGCATCGATGCTCTCCGATTAACTTAACGATCCAATTCCGATCATACGTTATTGATACACTGGGAAGTTCGCACACAGGGCTTTCACCTGTTCGCGAACCTTCTCAATGGTTGCTTCGTTGTTAATGTCGTCTAACACGTCGCAAATCCAGTTCGCTACCTGTTCGGCTTCCGCTTCTTTGAAACCGCGGCGGGTAATCGCCGGCGTCCCCAGGCGCAGACCTGACGTCACAAACGGCGAACGTGGGTCATTAGGAACCGCGTTCTTGTTCACGGTAATAAAAGCACGGCCCAAGGCAGCATCGGCGTCTTTACCGGTAATGTCTTTGTCAATCAGGTCAACCAGGAACAAATGGTTCTGAGTACCGTTAGAGACAATTTTATAGCCACGGCTTTGCAGTGTTTTCACCATGGTGTTGGCGTTTTTCAGAACTTGTTCCTGATAAGCTTTAAATTCTGGCTGCAGCGCTTCTTTAAACGCAACCGCTTTAGCGGCGATGACGTGCATTAACGGGCCACCCTGGTTACCAGGGAACACCGCACTGTTTAATTTCTTGTGCAGCTTTTCATCATCTTTACCTGACAGGATCAACCCACTGCGCGGACCGGCAAGGGTTTTGTGCGTGGTTGTGGTCACCACGTCAGCGAATGGAATCGGGCTTGGGTAAACACCTGCCGCAACCAGACCCGCTACGTGTGCCATATCGACCAACAAGTAAGCCCCCACTTGATCGGCGATTTCACGGAAACGCTGCCAATCAACAATACCCGAGTAAGCCGAGAACCCGGCTACAATCACTTTAGGTTTGTGCTCTTGCGCCAGACGTTCAACTTCCGCATAGTCGATTTCGCCGGTTTCTTCCGATAAACCGTACTGCACCGCATTATAAAGTTTACCCGAGAAGTTAACGCCGGCACCGTGCGTCAAGTGACCACCGTGCGCCAGGCTCATACCAAGGAAGGTATCACCGGCTTCCATCAACGCCATGAACGCGGCCGTATTGGCTTGCGATCCCGAATGCGGTTGTACGTTCGCGTATTTCGCACCGAACAACGCTTTGGCGCGCTCAATGGCTAAATCTTCAACGATATCGACGTACTCGCAACCGCCGTAATAACGTTTGTGCGGATAGCCTTCGGCGTACTTGTTAGTAAGCTGGGAACCTTGAGCTTCCAGTACCCGCGGGCTGGTGTAGTTTTCTGAGGCGATCAGTTCGATGTGCTGTTCCTGACGCTCTACTTCCTTGCTCATTGCGTCCCACAGTTCAGCATCAAACTCGGCGATATTTTGTTGCGATTTTTGCATTACGGCTCCCACTTTACCTATTTGACTTGGGGCATACGCCCAGAGTGCCGCCATTTTAACCTAAAACCACCCGTAATGCCTAGTTTGTAACGACAAACAAATTTGGGCATTTGGGCCATTTGGCTTTAAACTATCGGCAACTCTTTAAACCAAATCAAGGATTGTTCGTCGCATGGCGCAATATATATATTCCATGTCACGGGTGAGCAAAGTTGTTCCCCCTAAAAAAACCATTCTAAAAGACATTTCACTGTCGTTTTTCCCAGGTGCCAAAATCGGTGTGTTAGGCCTCAACGGCGCCGGTAAATCAACGCTGCTGCGAATCATGGCCGGCGTCGATCAGGATTACGAAGGCGAAGCGCGCCCGTTAGCCGGTATTCAAATTGGTTACCTGCCGCAAGAGCCGCAACTGGATGAAGCCAAAACCGTTAAAGAAACCGTAGAAGAGGCCGTCGCTGACGTGAAACAGGCATTAACCCGCCTCGACGAAATCTACGCTGCTTACGCCGATGAAAACGCTGATTTTGATGCCCTGTCAAAAGAGCAAGGCGAATTGGAAGCGCTGTTGCAGGCCAAAGACGGCCACAACATCGATAACATCCTGGAACGCGCCGCGGACGCATTGCGCCTGCCGCCCTGGGACGCGAAAATTGGTAACCTCTCGGGGGGTGAACGTCGTCGTGTCGCCATTTGTCGCTTGCTGTTATCAAAACCGGACATGTTGTTGCTCGACGAACCGACCAACCACCTTGATGCCGAGTCAGTTGCCTGGTTAGAACGCTTCCTGCACGATTACAACGGTACCGTTGTGGCTATTACCCACGACCGTTATTTCCTCGATAATGTCGCCGGCTGGATTCTCGAACTTGACCGTGGCTACGGTATTCCGTGGGAAGGCAACTATTCCAGCTGGCTGGAACAAAAAGAGAAGCGTCTTGAACAGGAAGAACGCCAGGAGAAAGCTCGTCAACGCACCATCAAGCAGGAGCTGGAGTGGGTACGCACTAACCCGAAAGGCCGCCAGGCGAAGAGCAAGGCACGTCTTAACCGCTTTGAAGAGTTGCAAAGCGGCGACTACCAGAAACGCAACGAAACCAACGAACTCTTTATTCCACCGGGTCCGCGCCTGGGTGATAAAGTTATCGAAGTTAACGGCATCAGCAAAGGTTACGAGAACCGCCAGTTGATCGACAACCTGAGTTTCTCCGTTCCTAAAGGCGCGATTGTCGGTATTATCGGCCCGAACGGTGCCGGTAAATCAACCCTGTTCCGAATGATCAGTGGCCAGGAGCAGCCGGACAGCGGCTCTATTGAAATCGGTGAAACCGTCGAGTTAGCCAGTGTCGATCAGTTCCGTGACAACATGGATGACAGTAAAACCGTATTCCAGGAAATCACTGACGGCAATGACATCCTCAAAATTGGCAACTTCGAAGTTAACGGCCGCGCCTATGTCGGACGCTTTAACTTCCGCGGCACTGACCAACAAAAACGCATTGGCGAATTATCCGGTGGTGAACGCAACCGTGTGCACTTGGCCAAACTGTTACGCGCGGGCGGCAACGTTCTGTTACTCGATGAGCCAACCAACGATCTCGACGTTGAAACCTTGCGGGCATTAGAAGAGGCTATCCTCGAATTCCCGGGTTCCGTTATGGTTATCTCGCACGACCGTTGGTTCCTTGACCGTGTCGCAACGCACATTCTTGACTACCGTGATGAAGGTGAAGTGGTCTTCTACGAAGGTAACTACAGCGACTACGAAGCTTACATGAAAGACAAATTTGGTGAGCAGGCAATGGAACCTCACCGAATTAAATACAAGCCTATCGGTTAATCGGTTGCCGGCAGCGGTTGTGGTATCCAGGCCACACCGCTGCTGTCACAATACCACTGCGCCTGAATACCAAACGCAGTGGCTAAATGAGCGTCTGACAACACCGTTGCAGGCGCTCCTACTTCCAGCAATCTCCCCTCATGCAATAACACCAATTGATCACAATAACGTGCTGCTAAGCTCAGATCGTGCATACAGCACAGTACCAGTTGTCCCTGGCGCGCCTGTTGCTGCAGCAGTTGCAGGGTTTGTAACTGATGCTGAATGTCGAGTGCCGCCGTTGGCTCATCACAAAGTAATAATTTCGGCTGTCCAACCATCGCTCGAGCCAGCAACGCACGCTGTCGCTCGCCACCGGACAGGGTCGATAGCGGTCGTTCAGCCAGTTGCAACAAATCACAGGCCGTCAGGACATGCTGCAACTGCAGTTGCCGCTGGCGGCGACTAAGACGGTGGTGCAACAAGCCGATATCCACCAGTTCCCGTACCTTAATGTCCCATTGCGGCTGCTCATACTGGGGTAAGTAAGCCATCACTTGTGCGCGCTGTTCTGGCGCGAGCGAGGTGACGACAGTGCCGTCAATGCGCACTTCGCCGGCCGATGGTGTCAGTAACGCGGCAATCACTTGTAGCAGTGAGCTTTTGCCGGCTCCATTAGCCCCCACCAAACCGACCAGTTGCCCGGCGCTTAATTGCAGTTGCACCTGTTGCAAGCGTGGTCGGCGGATACCGGCCAGTGACAGCTGTTGAATACTCAGCACAGTACCCTGCTCCTTAATGATCGGTCACTCATAGAAACGACGTTGATAGCGATGAAACAACAGCGCCACCAATAATGGCACACCCACTAATGCGGCAACGATACCAATGGGTAATTCCCTGGCACCACTGATCAGCCGTGTAGCAATGTCCATCGCCAGCAGCAGCAAGGCACCAGCGGGTGCACTCAGCCACAACACCCGTTGCGGATGTTCCTGCCCTAATAATCTCACTAAATGCGGCGCCAACAGTCCAACAAAACCGATAATACCGACACTGACGACACTCCCGGCAACCAGCACAGCGACGGCCAGTAATACACCATTACGCTGGCTGACTAAGCGAAAACCCAGAGTAGCGACGGTCTGTTCCGATAGCGTTAAAGCGGTCAGCAACGTCCGTGTCCACCACAGCAACAGCGTGCCAATCAGTAAACAGGGTAATAGCAAGCCCAGGTGTGACCAACTGCGGTTCGCCAGGCTTCCCAGCGTCCACTGACTCCATTCCTGAAAGGCAAACGGATTGGGGGCCAGGTATAAGATCAACCCCATCGCGCTACCGGCTAACGACGACACCGCAACCCCGGCTAAAATAATCCGGTAGATGTCATGCTGCCGGCCGGCCAGCAACACCACCAGTAACAAACCAGCCAGACCACCGGCAACGGCCGCCAGCGGTAACCACCAGGAAAATGCCGCTAACCAGCCAAAATACAGTAACGTCACGGTCACCAGTGCCGACATCGACGACACGCCGATTAAGCCGGGCTCTGCCAACGGATTACGCAATAACAGCTGCAGTGCTGCACCGGCCAGGCCCAGCGCCATACCATTGGCCAATACCAATAGCCAACGCGGCAAACGAATGTCCATAACGATGGTGTACTGCAGATCGTTCAAGTCCAGCCAGTTAACCGTGGCGGCGCCCTGATTCAGATGCCAACCGCTTAATATCACGGCGAGTAGTATGAACAGCCAGCCCCAGCCGCGCGCCGTCACTGTCATTGTTCCGCTCCCAAACGTTCAAGATAGTTTCCGATATTAACCACTGGACATGCCGCCGTCGCGCTGTCAATGACCATGACCCGTTGTTGCTCCAACCAGCGTTGCATTAACGGATGCCGTTGCCATTGATTGGCCAGTGCAAACGTCTGCCCGCTAAATCCTTCCAGGATGACCCGATCCGGCTGCCATTGGATCAGTTGTTCCAATTGCAGGGCAACCAACCCCGAGCCCAACGTTGCTGTCTGGTTACGCCAGTTTAACCGTTCTATCAGGGCATTAGCCCAGGTGTTGCGTCCCCAGCTCCACTGGTTTGGCATCACCATAACCACGTCTTGTGGTTGCTGCGCCAGCCGTGTTAAGGCTTTCTCCGTTTCGTGCTGATGCTGCACGACCTGCTCCGTCAATCCCAGCTCAGCCAACTGCGCCAACCATTGCTGATACGCCGACCAGCTTTGCGGTTGAGGCAACACGGTGACCGGTACGTAGTCACGCAATCGTGCCACCAGCTTAGCATCGCTGAACTGAGTCGCGACCACCCGGTCAGGCTTTAGTGCCAGCACCGATTCGAGCGTGCCGTTATGGGTGGGTTTATCAATGTCCGCACCGCTCAGGTAAGTAATACCGGCTAACTGTTCAGGCGCCCAGCGTTGCAGCAGTTGGTCCACGCACTGATTCAGCGACACCCAGCGTTCATCAGCATGGGTTGGCAAGGCGATGCTGAACAGCAACACCACGGCGCTTAATAACCCGCTAAATCGCATCTAATGCTTCTTGCAGGTTTTTAACGCCGATTACGGTCATCCCCTCAGGCGCTTGCTTGGGTTTATTCGCCAGCGGCAGTATGGCTTTTTTAAAACCATGTTTGGCCGCCTCATTTAAGCGTTCCAGACCACTGGGAACGGGGCGAATTTCTCCGGCTAACCCCACTTCACCAAAGACAATTAAATCACGCGCCAGCGGCTCCCCCTTAAAGCTCGACACAATGGCCAACAGCAACGCCAAATCGGCCGAGGTTTCGGTGACCTTAACACCACCGACAACGTTCACAAACACATCCTGATCGGACACCTGTAATCCGCCATGGCGGTGCAATACCGCCAACAGCAACGCCAGCCGGGTAGCTTCCAACCCTACCGCCACGCGCCGTGGATTTGCCAACGCAGAATAATCAACCAGCGCCTGGATTTCGACCAGCAGTGGGCGAGTTCCTTCCCAAACGACCATGACCACAGAGCCATTGCCCTGCTCCTCGCCCCGTTGCAGGAAGATCGCAGAGGGGTTAGACACTTCTTTAAGACCGCTGCCGGTCATCGCGAAAACGCCCAGCTCGTTAACCGCGCCAAAGCGGTTCTTGGTGCCTCGTAACGTGCGGTAGCGGGAATCAGATGAGCCGTCCAGAATCACCGAGCAGTCGATACAATGCTCCAGCACTTTCGGACCCGCCAGGCTACCGTCTTTGGTGACATGACCGACCATGATGATGGCCACGCCGTGTTGTTTTGCATATCGAGTTAAGAAAGCTGCGGTTTCACGTACCTGTGAAACGCTGCCCGGCGCCGACGATATGTCGGCAAGGTGCATGACCTGAATGGAGTCAATCACCATTACTTCCGGCTTTTCCTGGTCCGCCAACTGACAAATGGTTTCGATCGACGTTTCGGCCAACATCCTGAGTTTATCGGTTGGTAATGACAACCGCTGAGCACGCATCGCCACCTGCTGCAGTGACTCTTCGCCGGTAACGTACAGCGTCTTTTTATTTTCGGCCAAGCGGCATAAGGTTTGTAGCAATAGAGTACTTTTCCCTGCCCCCGGCGAGCCGCCAATCAAAATCGCCGATCCCGGTACCACACCGCCGCCCAGCACCCGGTCAAACTCCTTAAATGTGGTACTGAAACGAGGTAGCTCTTCCAGCGAAACTTCGTTAAGGGTTTGCACCCGCGCCTGGGTTGCACCGGCAAAACCGCTGCGCTCAGCAACTCTGGGGTGAGCTTTCGGATTGCTCAAGCGCACTTCGCTGAGCGTGTTCCATGCCTTACATTCGGTGCACTGCCCCAACCAACGGGGAAAGTCTGCGCCGCATTCATTGCAGACATAAGCGGTTTTTGTTTTTGCCATGACTAGCCAACTCGTTCTATGATGCGTAATAAAGTCATCTATTATAAGAACAAAATACCATAATGCCGAATGACCATTTTGAGCAATTAATCGAACAGCTCAAACTCGTGGTAAATGAGCCGGACTTTGACAAAATCTTCCGCACCCTAACCGAGGGTGAGGACGGACCAACGCGCTTCCAGTTGAAAATGGAGTTGCGACGACTGGCATCGCCCTGTCTGCAGACCGTTGATTTGCGCAATCGCGTCAGCGGCCGTTGCCAACCCTATGAGTTCTTAGGCCGCAAACATTATCTGGATGACGTTGCCAAAGACATTTTCGAACGCGGTCTGAAAATCTATGGTGGCGTATTTACCCAAGATACCTTCGAACAAATTTTAAACGCCGAGAATAATAACCGGGTCATTCAGGAAAAAGAACGGGAGCAAGCATTACAGCGTAAAGCTCAGCATGCCGAACGGATAGCGACACGCGAGGAAATTCCGGAACACGACGACGTTCGTTCGCCTTACATCATCGATACTTTTCAGTTCGGTCAGTACCCGTATCGTGCCGAAGAGCGCATGAATTTTACCGTTGAAGTAACACTCAATGACGAATACGGCGACCAGAGACGAGCCATCACCAGTGATTTGTCGGTTACCGGTCTGCGCATTCGACTCGATGCCGCCTGGCAGAAGCAGGTCGGTGATGAGATTGATGTATACTTCACCGGCTTGGCACGTGAGTTCACTATTGATCCTGAAATGGCGGTGCCTTATACGATCGTTGCCATTGACCAACAGGGCGAAAAAACCTATTTCAGCCTTAATCGCAAGGCCGAGTTTACCTCGTCATCGTTGGACAGTTTTTTAAAACGATTCATTAATGGCTACAAAAAACGTTACCGGGTGAATATCGATAACACCTATCAAACCCTGATGAATAAGGGGCATGAACAATTTTTGATGCCGCGCCTGGGCGCTCTGCCAATCTATTTTTCCATACACAATAAGCAGCTACATGCTGATTACGTATTAACTACCGACAATAACCGGCACATCGTCGAAGACTGGATCAACGAACACAACCAGATTGCGCTGGGTTCGATATTTAATCCACGCCGATCACAGCATTTTCTCAAACGTTTGGCGGACACCCCTGGTGCGACGGCTACCATACTGACCTTCAGCATTACCGCACGAGGCAAAATTCATTATTATTCGGCGCTGGCTGAAGAGCTGATTAAAAATAATTTATGGCGCACCTTTGTAAACTTCGCGGCGCGCAAGTCATCCTTTCGTGTCTATCAGTTTAGACTGCGCAGTATTGACAGCAACAGCGCCTGGCAGCCACAAAGTGTGCCTTACGAAATGCAGATCCCTTTTCGTCTGCAGCCGCCGACGCCCAAAGTTAAACACGCCATCGAGCCATTAACTCACCTTGGCGTGCTAACCGATATCACCGAGTCGATGCGTCAGTTCGCCCACGACGACTACGATAAAGGCTTGGTTAAATCCTTGAAGGCATTTATGCATCCGCCATCGGTGCCCATCCGCACCAAAGACGTGCGACTGGAATTTGTCGATCTGCGCAAGGAGCAACGCTTTAGCTACCGCAGCCGCTGCCGTGTTCGGGTCGGAAAGTCCATTCGCGAAGGTATGGTTTTAGATTTATCGGTGCATGGATTAAAGCTTCAACTGGACGATGCCGTGGCCTTGCAAGCCGGTGAAGTGGCGCTGGTATCATTAACCGGGTTTGAAAAACATCACCGCAAATTTCAACTGCGCGACATCCCTTACCTGGTGGTAAACATCGACATCAGCCAGACGACAATTAACCTGAAAACGCCCGACTCATCAGAGAAACACGATGGCGCGCTGTTCTTCCGCTATCTGATTAAAGAACATCGTAACCAGTTAAAGCTACTGCATGAAAATACTTCATTAAATGGCCTGGAGCTGTGTTTACGTAACCTATACTGCGACGCTCCGCCGACCGTTCCCTTGTATTTTTATCAAAATAACAAACGCCAGGTGACGTTGCGCCGGGCCGGTCTTTCCCGCTGGCAGACCGCCTGGTTAACGCTGTTACAAGGTTTGCCCGGCAGTCGTGCCAGTAACCTAAATGTACAGCCACTGCTGCGTGGCGACAGTCTAACGACCATGCTGTTGCCGGAGTTACAAGGGCTGTCTCGCTCCGATCGCCCGCGACGCAAGCTGCTGTTACTGAAACTTTATCGTGAACAAGGCGAGGCCGTGCTAAGGACTGAATGGCATGCCGCCGATCAGTTTGATACCGCTGCGATCCTGTCGTTTATTGACCAGTGTCTGCCAGACGCCGTCTTTGTGGCCGTCGCCGTTGACCTCAGCAAAACCGGCCGTCCGGATATTCAGTTTGTGCAGGCGGAAATGAACTACCTATCGCAATACGCGGCTCATCGGGCGAATGAGCTAGAGGAAGAACTGTGGCAGGTTTATGGCATTGCTGACACTCAGGACGTTACCGATGATCTGCTGAAGTTTGCGGATATCAGCCTCGAACACATCCGCCAACAACAACAGCGATTAGCCCACTGGCTCAGCCTGTAACAGGCCCCGTTGCTGTAATAACGGTAACAGCAGGCTGAGGTCATTGTCGTCGATACAGATATCGGCAACTTCCTTCAACGTTGGTTTGGCACAAAATGCAACGCCAATATCAGCAGCTTGCAGCATGTCGCGGTCGTTCGCACCGTCTCCCACGGCGATGGTGCGGCCAGACTCAATCTGCCAACGACGTTTAAGGTCGATAACGGTTTGTGCCTTAAACCTTGCATCCACAATTTTGGTGCCTACCGTACCGGTTAGAACACCTTGCTGCTGCTCCAGCTCATTAGCCGCAAACCAGTCAAGTTGCAGTTGCGAAGCCACTTGTTCGGCAAACCAGGTAAAGCCTCCCGACACCAGCGCCGTTTTCCAGCCCTGCGCGCGCAAGGTTTGAATAAGCTGATGAACGCCCGGCGTAAACGGGATCGGGTCGAATAACGATTGAAACTGGCTGACAGACACGCCTTTAAGACAACTCACTCGTGCCCGCAGGCTTTGCTCGAAGTCAAGCTCGCCGCGCATTGCTCGCTCGGTAATTGCCGCAACCTCATCGCCTGCCCCTGTTAAAGAAGCAATTTCATCGATACACTCTATTTGAATTAGGGTAGAATCCATATCGAAGACTACTAATCCGGCGGCTGGGGTGTCGGCCATAATCGACTCCATCAAAAAGTTGGTGCTATGCTTAAAACGATGATTAACAGTGGACTGCAATCGGTACTAAACCCGAACACACAAACGCGGGCGTGGCTGCGATTGATCACCAAACGCATACTTCGCTTAGCCGTAGCGGCGGCGTTGCTATTGGTCATCCTTAATGTTTGGAATATTGCCAGTTTACAGTCACAACAGCAACTGGCTGAGCACACCCGGCAGTTGACGCAACTGACCTTGTCGCAATTTGAACATCAAGCAGTGCAAGCCATCCAACAACAACAGAATGAGGCGTTGGTGGCTGCCGCACAGCATCTTCAACAACATCATGCGGTGGTGTCGGTGGTGGTACGCAATCCTTACGGCGAGGTTCTGGTAACCCAGGGCAATTATGACAGTGTGATCGACTGGCCTGACGATGCCCCGGCAAAGCCCTGGATAATGACCCGGGAACTGACCGACAACGGTACAACCGCGGGTTACCTGCAAGTGATTTTTGACGAAAATAAGCTGATGACGATCAGCGCCAGCGCACACGATGGTCTGATGCAACAGGGTCAAGTACTGCTGTTACTGGCGATGCTGGCCGGGGTTTTCATCATGCTTGGTTTTAATCGCATCCGCGATCGGTTCTGGCAACAACGCAGCTCAGCGGTTAAGCCCGAACAACGCTAAGCTATTACGATACGTTCGTTCTGCAACGTCTTTTTCGCTGAGTGACGTTATGCTGGCCAATGCGCTCAGCACCTGCCGTAATCGCGCCGGTTCATTGCGTTCACCCTGATGCCCACACACTGGCATATCGGGGCAGTCTGTTTCTAGTACCATGGCGTCCAATGGCAGCCTTGCCACCGCATCCCGTGTTTTTTTTGCGCGTGGATAGGTGATGGTGCCGCCAATGCCCAGAAAATAACCTTGTTCGACCCAGGCCTTGCCCTGCTCGTAACTACCGGAGAAGGCGTGCACAACGCCACGCTGCGGCCCTGATTCGCGCACCATTTTCAGCAGCTTATCAAGCGTTTTGCGATGATGCAGTATAACCGGCAGTTGGTGTTCTCTGGCCAAGCGAAGCTGTTCTCGTAACAGCTGTTGCTGCCGCTCCATATGACCGCACTCTGCATCAAGACCAATTTCGCCTATCGCGCGCAGCCTGCCATCACTACCATGCTCCAACAACTGTTGTTTCAGTGCTTCGAGGTGCTCGGGCTGGTGCTTTTCGATAAAGTATGGGTGCAGGCCGAAACTGTAATAGGCAGAGCCAATTTCCAACGCCACCCGGGGCAGTTGTGCCCATTGCTCGCACGTCACGCCAAGTAGCATAAATTGCTCGATACCCTGTGCTCTGGCACGCTCTACCACTTCGTGCCGGTCGCGGTTAAACACCTCAAAGTCGAGATGGCAGTGGGTATCGAACAGTTGCATCTAATGCTAGTGCTCGCGTGTGTGACTGAAGGTAATATCTGGATAACGCTCCTGCGCCAGACTTAAATTCACCATGGTCGGTGCGATATAGGTTAAGTTATCACCACCATCGAGCGCCAGGTTAGCTTCCGCTTTGCGCCGGAACTCATCCACTTTACGTTCGTCACCGGTTACCCAGCGGGCGGTTGCAACATTGATGTTCTCGTACACGGCATCGACCTTATATTCGGTTTTCAAACGGTGTACCACCACATCAAACTGCAACACACCGACGGCGCCGACGATCAGATCGTTACTGATCAATGGCCGGAATACCTGTACCGCTCCCTCTTCGGATAGTTGTACCAGACCTTTCAACAATTGCTTTTGTTTCAGTGGATCCTTCAGACGAATACGGCGGAACAGTTCCGGCGCAAAGTTCGGGATACCGCTGAATTTGAAATCGCTGCCGGCGGTAAAGGTGTCACCAATCTGGATGGTGCCGTGATTGTGCAGACCGATAATATCGCCCGGATAAGCTTCATCGACATGCTCTCGGTCACCGGCCAAAAACGTCAGTGCATCACTGATACGGACATCCTTTCCGGTACGCACCTGACGCATTTTCATGCCTTTCTCGTATTTACCGGAGACGATTCTGAGAAACGCCACACGGTCACGGTGACGGGGATCCATGTTGGCCTGAATTTTAAAAATGAAACCCGAAAAGTCCGGGTTGTCGGCATGGATCAGCTCGCCGTCGTTCACCTCACGGGGTTGTGGCTGCGGAGCCCAGTCCACCAAACCATCCAACATATGATCAACGCCGAAGTTACCCAGCGCCGTACCAAAATAAACCGGGGTTAATTCGCCCGCAAGGAAGAGCTCTTTATCAAACTCGTTAGAAGCGCCTTTGACCAATTCAATTTGTTCACGCAGCTCTTCCGCCCAAACACCAATACGTTGGTCCAGCTCGGGATTATCCAGGCCTTCAATAATGTCAATTTCCTGAATACGATGACCCTGCCCAGTTTTGTACAAAATGGTTTGGTCGAGTAATAAGTGATAAACCCCTTTAAAGTTTTTTCCGGAACCAATCGGCCAGGTAATCGGGGCGCACATGATTTTTAGAACGTCTTCGACTTCATCAAGCAGTTCCAGCGGGTCACGTATATCGCGATCCAACTTGTTCATAAAGGTGATGATGGGCGTATCGCGCAGCCGCGTCACTTCCATCAGCTTAATGGTGCGATCTTCGACACCTTTAGCGCCGTCAATGACCATTAAACAGGAGTCGACAGCGGTCAGTGTACGGTAGGTATCTTCCGAAAAGTCCTCGTGTCCGGGGGTATCCAGTAAGTTCACCAGCCGATCGCGATACGGAAACTGCATCACCGAGGTCGTCACCGAGATGCCACGTTCCTGCTCCATCTCCATCCAGTCTGACTTAGCATGCTGGCCGGACTTTTTGCCCTTCACGGTCCCGGCTTTTTGAATTTGCTGACCATGCAGCAAAACTTTCTCGGTAATTGTGGTTTTACCGGCATCAGGGTGCGAAATGATGGCAAACGTGCGGCGTTTTGCGACTTCGGTTGCGATTTTGTTACTGCGGGCGTCTGACATGAACCTTCTCAATTAACTCATTAATGTATTACCCGCTATTTTCGCTGATTTACTCAGGATTCACAACGTTTCGGGTGCTATTCCCATCAGCGCCGCAATGTTAACGCGCGTCCCTCCGCCATTGCCGGTAACTCAAACAGTTCACACAACGTTTGCCCGAGGTCCGCAAAACTGTCGCGCTGACCATGGCTGCCGGGCGCCAAAGCATCACCAGCCATTAACAAGGGCACAAATTCTCGCGTATGATCGGTACCCGGCCAGGTCGGATCACAGCCATGATCAGCCGTCAACACCAGAATATCGTCAGCGTTCATAGCCTCGAGTAACTCCGGCAAACGCCGATCAACGCGCTCTAACTCTTGCGCGTATCCTTCCGTATCGCGGCGATGCCCATACAGCGTGTCAAAGTCGACCAAGTTAGTGAAAATTAAACTGCGATCGCCGGCGCTTGCCATGGTCTCCAGGGTTTTGTCAATGAGCGCGTCAGTTCCTGCGGCTTTAATCGTTTGGGTGATACCCCGATGCGCAAAAATATCGGCGATTTTACCGATCGCAATGACTTCCCCGCCGCTGTCCTTAAGCTTATCCAACACCGTCGGTAAAGGTGGCTCAACCGCGTAGTCGCGGCGATTGTGGGTGCGCTCGAAATCGGCCGGGCTATTACCAACAAATGGCCGCGCAATAACACGACCAATGTTGTAATCATCGAGCAGTTCCCGGGCGATTTCGCACACCTCATATAGACGTTGCAGACCAAAATGCTGCTCGTGAGCGGCAATCTGGAATACCGAGTCTGCCGAGGTATAAACTATCGGTTTTTCACTGCGAATGTGTTCACTACCAAGGCGTTGAAGAATTTCCGTGCCGGACGCATGGCAATTACCCAGTACCCCTTTTAGTTGGGCTTTTTCAATCAGGGCATTAAGCAATTCAGGCGGAAATGAGTGCTGTGGTTGTTCGAAATACCCCCACTCAAAATGCACCGGAACGCCCATCAGTTCCCAATGGCCGGAGGGCGTGTCCTTGCCGGAGGAGTGCTCAGCAGCCCAGGCATAACTGTGCTGTGCTGAGTGGTGTGCAAAGCCGGGCGCCCAATCACCGGTAGCACCCCGATGGGCTTCAGCCAGACCCAGAGCGCACAGATTCGGCAGTTGCAGCGGTTTTGCCTGCGCTGCCCGTGCCGCGGCAATGTGTCCAAACGTATCTGCCCCTTGATCACCAAACTTAGCCGCATCCGGCGCACTGCCGATACCAAATGAATCCAACACCACAATAATTGCACGTGCCATCTGCTGCCTCCTTTAAGACCGCTGAAATCCCTGCCTAATCACCCATTCGCTCATAAATTACCGGCTGTTCCGGCGCCGCTTCTGCGCCAATCCGGTAAGCCTCGGTCAGTGTTGCTGCCGCTTGTTGCCAATCATCCTCGGAATCGGCGTGAATGGTCGCGAGTACGAGATCCGCTTCTGCTTTGCAGCCGATACCCGCCAGATCCGTCAAACCTACCGCGTAATTGAGCGGATCGGAAGCGATCCGTCGACCACCACCCAGCGCCACCACGGCCATTCCTACCGCTCGAGTGTCGATTGCGTTTACCCAACCTTGTTGAGGCAGTCCACTGTCGGCCAGTGTTAACGGTTTGATTATCTTCGCCTTAGCCAGATGCTGTTCAGGCCGTTCAAGCAGGTCGGTCGGGCCGCCCAACAAACTCACCATTTTCGCAAAGCGTTCAGCAGCGGCCCCGCTGACAAGCACCTGCTCAACACGCTCCGCGGCTTGCTCGTGGGTTCTACAAAGGCCACCTTGCAACAACATTTCCACCGCCAGGGCATGCGTCACCACATGTAAGCGAGGGTCACGATGGCGACCGGTCAAATAGTCAATCGCCAGTTTTACTTCGATCGCGTTACCCGCCGCGGACGCTAACGGTTGGTTCATATCAGTGATCAGCGCTGAGGTTTTCACCCCTACACGATTGGCGACCGAGGTTAAACTTCGGGCCAACTCGACCGCACGCTCATACTCAGCCATAAATGCGCCGCTGCCAGTTTTTACATCCAGCACCAGGCCGTCCAGCCCTTCGGCAAGCTTTTTCGCCAAAATAGACGCCGTGATCAAGGGCACCGATTCAACCGTCGCGGTTATATCACGGGTGGCATAAAAACGTTGGTCTGCCGGCGCTAACTGTCCGGTCTGTCCGATAATCGCTACCCCCGCCTCTTTGACGGTGCGTGCAAACCGCTCATTGTCCGGTTTGGTCTGATAGCCATTAATCGCATCAAATTTATCCAACGTACCGCCAGTATGACCAAGACCACGACCGGAAATCATCGGCACGAAACCACCGCAGGCAGCGACAATGGGTCCCAACATCAAGCTGACAACATCACCGACACCACCGGTCGAATGTTTATCCAGTACCGGACCACCTAAATCGAGTTGCTGCCAGTTCAGTACCTCACCGGAGTCACGCATGGACAGGGTTAACGTGGCTTTTTCCTGCTCGTTCATTCCCTGGAAATAGATTGCCATTGCCATCGCCGCAATCTGACCTTCACTCACCGATTCATCGGTTATTCCTTGCACAAACGCCTGAATCTGTTCCTCACTCAGGGGTTTGCCGTCACGTTTTGTCCGAATGGCTTCCTGCGCTAAAAACATAACTTATCCTAACTGTTGTTTAAGATCGTTAACCAGACTGCTGGCACCAATACGAAAATGTTCAGGTGTCACCCAGTCCTTGCCCATGATATCCGCCGCCAGGTTAATGTACTGTTCGGCGTCTGCTAACGTCCGAATCCCACCAGCGGCCTTAAAGCCAACGTTGCGGCCGGATGCCTTAATCGCGTTCAACATCACAGCGGTCGCTTCCAGCGTTGCGTTAACCGGCACCTTACCGGTTGAAGTTTTAATAAAATCCGCACCGGCGTCAATGGCCAATTCGCTGGCTCGTTTTATCCGTTCCGGGGTTTTTAATTCACCGGACTCGATGATCACTTTTAGGTGAGCCTGCTGGCCACAGGCAGCTTTTACTGCGCTGACTAATTCTGTCACCACAGCCTCATCGCCAGCGATGAGAGCATTGTAAGGCAGCACCACGTCGACTTCGTCAGCGCCAACCGCCACGGCCCGTTCGGTTTCTGCAACAGCCCGCGCAACATTATCATGACCTTCAGGAAAGTTTGTTACGGTAGCCACCGGTAACGACAAACCTCGTTGCTGTAGCGCTTGTTTGGCCGCCACAATCAATTCCGGAAAAACACACAATGCCGCAACCTCAATACCATCAAAGCTCGCGTTATCACTGAGCGTTTCAATGGTGGCCACCGTGTCAGAATTATTTAAACTGGTTAAATCAATGTAGGAAGCAATGGTTGCTATTCTCTCGCGCATACGGGTTTGTTCCTTTTGTTAGGTTAGATTACGGTTGGCCTGCCAACGCATCACCAGGCCGTCTTCGCGACCGTCGTTATTGGCGTAATAGTTAGGGCGTCTGCCTACCGTCTCAAATCCACTTTGTGTGTACAAATGAATTGCGGCGTGATTGGATACACGGACTTCTAAGAATACGATCAAACCATGTCGTGCGGCATGATCCAGCACATCATTCAGTAGTAACCGACCAAATCCCCGCCCCTGATAGTCCGGTGCAACGGCGATATTGTGCAGTGTTAACTCATCGACAACCTGCTGACAGACGGTAAAGCCGACGGCTTGTTGGTGGAGCGTTAACTGCCGCCAACGATAGCCGGTACCAACGCTCGCCATAAAAACCTTCTCGCTCCATGGTCGCCGATGGGCACGTTGCTCAATCGCATACAGTGGCACAGAGGGCGAACTGTCAGACAGGTTTATTGTTGCGTTATGTGTTGACGAATGTTGTGCCAAAATTCACGTTTCCCGGCGGCGCTGCTCAGTTGTTGCTGACACTGCTGATAATCCCATACCATGGCGCTGTCACTGGCTGCCTTAACGGCTACCGGACGGCAGTCCAGCAGCACACAGCAATCTTCCAACCAGCGCGGCAATTGCACCGGCAGTGGCTCCGCAGCGGTTAGATAAAATGGCCCCAGACGGTAATGGTAACGCAGCGTAGTAGCGGCTTGAGTTTTATCGGCGTCCGACTCCGCACTATGCAGTTGCTTTAACTGATAGGCAGGAATCGCCATTACCTTTAACGCATCACGCTGTTGAGCACGCCAACGAACGGGCATCAGTCATCCTGTTTTGTTGAAGAATTCTGTGAGTAGTGTAAACGAAGCGTTTAAAGAGTGCTAGCAAGGGGATAAATTGGCAGGGGCGGAGGGATTCGAACCCCCAACCGTCGGTTTTGGAGACCGCTGTTCTGCCATTGGAACTACGCCCCTGCATCATGAACTCAGGATTATACTCAGCTCATTTGTGCACGCAAGCAGAAACTGCCTTCAGCCTGATTAACTGCGGATAAAATAAGCAATCAGGCCTCATTCAGTTCAAATAACGCGTCCTGAACCTCTGCAACCAGGGTTTCGACTTCGACCTCGTCAAGCTTTAGCCGGGTCATCACCACATCTTCTACTTGTTGCCACTCGGCTTTACCGGCCAGACTGCGAGTCCGCAGATCGACGGCATACTTAGCTAGTTTGGCGATGGAAACCAGATTAATCGCTACCGGATGCAGTTCTGAATCGGAACTCAGTACCGAACTGTCGTCGTACAAATAATAGATCGCTTCAACCAACAAGCTGGGTAACTTCCACTGTTGCGCCAGTAGCGCCCCGATGGTGGTGTGTGAAGTATCAAATTGGCGCTGTTCCTGCTCCTGCAACTCATACCATGAGGTGCTGTCGGCACGGCGTACGAAATCAGCGTAATCGTCAAATTGCTCCAGCATCACCGCAATACCGCTATTCTGAAACAAGCCCAGCATGTAGGCGTGGTCTTTCACTGAGGATAATCCAACGCTGTCTGCAACGACCGCACAGGCACTCGCGACCCACTCGTTATAACGCCAAAACTCGGATAAGTCGTAATTACCGCTGAGCGCTCGCTTTAAAGCTACCGCCCGGACAATCGGGAACACGCGACGAAAACCTAAGATCATGACCGCCTGTTGAATCGAGTCGATTGTCTGACGGCGACGATACGCCGCCGAATTCACGACCTGCAGAACCGCTGCGGCGATACCCACATCCGCCGCAATGGCATCGGCGATCACGCTAACATCCGGGTCTTCCTTTTTAGCCTCGGCACTCACCGTTAACAGGGTCTGAGGTCGAGGCGGTATACTGACGTTTTGTAATAGCTTTTTTTCAGCGGCAGTGATTACAATCGCCATCTAAAGCTCCCTTTATCAACTATCATTTTACTTTTTTGCACCCGGCGTGCGACTATGGACGCAAGCTCCGGAGATGTGTACGCGATGATAACACTGGCCAAAACCAAACTTGCCAATTTGGCGTTGTTTTTTTTCTTGCTCGCAGCGTCGCTGCCACTGCAAGCCTCTACCGTTACTCACGTTAGCGTTGATATCCGCGGTATTGACGGGCGGCTGTTGGACAATGTCAACGCCTACTTACAGATTGCTAATTTAGACCCAGAGCGACGTTACGTAAACTATCAAATTCGTTATTTACACCGAAAAGCAGCAGCAGAAATTAAAGCCGCACTACAACCATTCGGGTACTATCAAGTTGACGTCGACAGTCGTTTAACCGCAACCGATGATGGCAGGTGGCAAGCCAGCTATCAAGTCACGTTAAACGAGCCGGTCACTTTTGCCCAAACGCAATGGCAAATCGACGGCGAAGGACGCGACGATGAGGTCCTGCAAAAGCTGCTCGCTAACAACAAAATTGAGCCTGGCGACACCCTGATTCATAGCCGCTACGAGTCGATAAAGTCTGCCTTATTGCGCCAGGCTATCCAACGTGGTTATCAAAATGCGCGCTATAAACAGGCACAAATAACCGTTGATACCGAACGCAACAGTGCCGACCTTGAAGTGATATTTGACACCGGACCACGTTACTTTTTCGGCGAATTGACGGTGGTCGACAGTCACCTGGACGCCGATCTGATCCGCCGTTACGCGCGCTTTAAACAGGGAACCCCCTATCTCAACTCGGAACTGAGTCGTTTGCAGGTGGATCTTGGCAACAGTGATTACTTTTCGCAGGTGACCATCCGTAGTGACTGGCAAAATGCCGATAGCAACCAGCAAGTTCCCGTAAACGTTGAAACCCAAGCTAACGAACAAACACAGTACCGTTATGGTATTGGCTACGGCACGGATACGGGTGTTCGACTCACCGCCGGACTCGATCGACGTTGGGTAAACAAGCAAGGTCATCAGTTTCGCTCACAATTACAACTGGCACAATACGAAAGCCAGGCAACCGCCATTTATCATGTGCCAGGCAAGAAACCGCAGATGGATTACCAGCAATATCGTGCTGAGATCGGTGATAAGGAAAATGACAGCTTAGACAGCCGGCTTTATCAATTACAGGCGTTGGATGTGTATACCTATGCCCGGTGGCAACGCGAATATAATATCAGCTTATTGCGCGAAGACTTTAGAATTGGTGATGAGCGGGACAGTTCCAGTTTCTTTGTCCCGGGCATGGAGTGGCGCTATCTGAATGCCGACGACCGTATTAATGTGAGCAATGGCTGGCGGCTAACACTTGGCTTGCGCGGTGCGGCTGAAAGTGTGCTATCGGAAACCAACCTGTTGCAGGGCTATGCTGAACTAAAAACGGTTTGGTCGTTAACCGAGCATTGGCGGCTTTTAAGTCGTGTTGAAATAGGTGCTTCCTACACCGACAATTTCGATGTGCTCCCACCGTCGCTACGGTTTTTTGCCGGCGGTGATAATAGCGTGCGTGGTTATGCTTATGAGCAACTTGGCCCCAAGGATGACAGTGGTGCTGTGACGGGCGGCAAGTATCTTGCAGTTGCCAGCGCCGAGTTTGATTACCGCTTCGCCGATAACTGGCGAGTTGCCTTGTTCACGGATATCGGTAACAGCATGATAGAGCCTAACCAAGCGCTGAAGCAAAGTGTTGGTTTTGGTTTTCGGTGGATATCTCCGGTTGGCGCCATTCGCCTGGATCTCGCACAAGCGATTGATGAACCTGGTGACCCCTGGCGTTTACACTTTACTCTGGGGTCAGATTTATGAGCCTTTATCGTAAACTCGCCTACAGCTTTTTGTGCCTGGCAGCATTGGTTTTTATTGTGTTACCACTGTTCTTGCTGGTCACCATCAACTCGACCTTCCTGAGTCAATGGTTGGTGAACTACAGCCGCCCGTTTTTACCTGAACAGATAGAATTCAGTCGCTTTTCGGGGCGTTTAAGCGGCCCTTTTACCCTTGAGCAGTTTCGTTATCAATCACAACCGTTCAGCGCCGAGTTTGCCGACATCACCCTAGACTGGTCGCCGGCAACCTTATTATCCGGTGAGCTTCGTATTGATGAGCTTGCACTTGGCGCCGGTGAAATCAGAACCCGCCCGGTGGCGCAACAACCGTCGACTGAGCCGGCCGCATCCCTTGAGCAGGTATCAGTCTCCTTACCGTTTTCAGTCACTCTGTCAAAACTCACCATGGCTGAAAGCTGGTTATTCGTTAATGATGCCCCACAGCAGCAGGTAGCGCTGGACGCAGCACTCAATGTCAGCAAGTCAGGTCAGTTAATGATCGACGAACTATTCCTGCAGCACCAGTATGTCACCCTAGACGCCACCGCTGAGGCAAGTCTGAGCTATCCGTTTGATTACTCGCTGAACACGGATGTTGACTTACATTCACCGGATTACCCGGCCACGACATTAAACCTGTTAAGCTCCGGCAACCTCGAGCAACTAAGCGCCACAGCGCAGATACGTAAGAGTGCCGTTATCAATATCAAGGCATCCGCTCAGAATTTGCTGGCAACACCACGCTGGCAAGCACAAGTCGACATCGTCGATTCGCAACTCAATGATTGGCTTGCTGCTGTTAACTCGTCCGGGTTACCCCCGTTAGTGGTTGACGGTACCATAACGGTCGCTAACGCTGACACGGCTTTGCTCAATGCCGAGCCTAAGCTCAGCATTCGCTCTCCAGAATTAGCGGCTGACGTTAGCGGCCTACTCTCGTTCGCTAATAATCAGCTCACCGTCAGTTCGTTGACCACAGCGCTGACGGGCTTGGTCACCGGGGAACTAAGCTCTTCCGGCACAATTAGCCTGGCAGACACGCCTACCGTCAATATCGGGATTGAGGCTAACCAGCTTAACTACGAGCAAACATCAACCTCAGGCTCGTTAACGGTGAATGGAACCGCACAACAACTTGAACTAACAGGCCAAAGCGAGTCGCGACTGAGCGAAGAACACCGTCTAACCGCCGCCGTTAAGGCTCAATTAACCCAAGAACAACTCACCATCTCCGAGTTAGAAGTGGCAGAAACCGCCACCGATGGGCGCGTTTCAGGCTCTGCATCCATCCATTGGGAAAATGAGTTACACGTGTTGTCGGACATCACCGGGCAATTATTCGAGCAACCACTTTCGCTGATCACGGATATTCGCTACGCCTCACCTTATATAACCGTGACGCGCTTGCAGGCCAAATGGCAAGATAATACTCTGTCCGCAGAGGGAATGATGGCGCCAGGCCGCCAATTAACGCTATCCGCAACACTCCCCCAACTGGCCGACTTGCCGTTACCTGTTGCGATCCGCGGGGCGCTCGATGTGGACGCAATCATTGAAGGGGATATAAACGCCCCTTGGGCCAACGTGCAGATAACGGCCGATGCACTTGCCATCGCCGATACCGACATTGAACAGCTGGATGTCAGTGTTGAAGGCGACCTGAACACTCAGGATGTCGCGCTAACGGCGACAACTCTGGGTGCTTCGTGGTCCATTGAAACCCAGCTAGAACGGTCAGCAACGGCCATTGCAGCCGATATCAACAGGCTGGTGATTGACCACGAAAGTCTCGAGCCATTGGAACTGCAAACTAACGCTCAGTTTATGTATAACTGGCAGACAACGTCGCTGCAGTTGCACAATTTCTGCGTAACTCAACAACGGCTAGCCGAACCCGCCTGTGTACAAATACACAGCGAGAATGGCCTGAGCAGGGCTGAATTCAACGCTCCTCACCTTGAACTCGCCGTGATCAACCCATTATTGCCCAATTCGCCCTTGCGCGTGCAAGGTCAAAGCCGCATCTCATTAGATGCGACCTGGTCGTGGCCTGATTCTGAACTGACCAGGTTATCGGGTCAATTCAATACCGGTGCCATTCGCCTTGAGGGCTTGGAAGAAACCATAACGGTGGACACCGTTAACATTGATATAGCGCCGCAGCGACAACAGACACGAGTATCCCTAAAGGCGACAGCAGAGGAAGTCGGGCTTGACCTGAAGGGGGAACTGTCGCTGGCGGCTCTCACCCCGACGGCTGCTTTAGACGGCAGGTTGACGGCCGCACTATCCGATTTAAGTTTCCTACAACTCCTTAGTCCGGCCGTTGCGCAGGCCGATGGCAACCTGCAAGCTCATATCGGCATCACTGGTACGCTCAGGGCGCCCCGGCTTAAACCAAGCGCAGAAGCGAGCATCAATCAGTTCGTACTCAGCGAGACCGGCACCGATATCAGCGAGACTGAGCTGGTTCTAACCGCCGCAGGAGCGGACAACTCGGTATTCGACTTGCGCGCCAACGGCCGGATTGGCGACGGTAGGTTTCAGCTAAACGGCCGTTACGATGTGCCACAGCAACAGTTGTCAGCAAGCCTTAGTGGCGATACGTTACGTGTCATGAACACACCGGAGGTATCGGTATCGGTGTCCCCGGATGTGAGGTTAGAGCTGGCCGATAATAAGCTAACGGTACGTGGCGATGTTATTGTTCCTGAGGCGCATATCACGCCACCACAACTGGATAACGTAACCAGACCGTCGTCAGACGTAGTGATTAAACAGGCTGAACAACAACGTCAGACAAAACTGGAAACTGACGCCAATATCACCGTCACGCTAGGTGACAATGTTAATGTGGCCGCCTACGGCTTCGAAGGGCAATTGCAAGGCCGCTTAACCATCAGCCAGGCAAATTATGGTGTTGCCAGAGGCGATGGTCAGATAGGCGTTAAAGCCGGTACCTATGAGGTTTATGGACAAGAGTTGTCAATTGACCGCGGACAGCTGATTTATAACGGTGGACCGCTACAAAATCCAGGCCTTAACTTACAAGTGGTACGCAAGTTACCAGAAGCAACGGCAAACCCTAAACAAGTAGGTGCGCGAGTTCAGGGTACCCTGCAAGA
Source organism: Idiomarina aquatica (assembly GCF_003987185.1). GTDB lineage: Bacteria > Pseudomonadota > Gammaproteobacteria > Enterobacterales > Alteromonadaceae > Idiomarina > Idiomarina aquatica. The sequence continues at coordinate 129,998 of NZ_PIPS01000005.1, forward strand.
GCCAACTCTGTCGTTATTTTCCGAGCCGCCGATGCCCGACGCGTCGGTATTATCGTATTTGTTGTTTGGCCGGGCACCAAATTCTCAGTCAGAATCGACTAACCTCGAATTACAAGCCGCCTTATTGCTTACCGGTGACATGGCCGATGCATTTACGCAAAGCTTAAAAGATACTTTTGGGTTTGATGAAGTGTCGATAGACTCGAGCACTGACAACGTCAACGATACCTCGCTATATATCGGTAAATACCTGACCCCAAGGCTGTATATTAAGTACGGTATTGGTTTGGTAGAGTCGACTTCATCCTTTTTCCTGCGCTACCAGCTAACGGATCATTTTTGGATCGAGTCAAACTCGTCAACCGAGAGTCAAAGCGGCGATCTGATTTACAGCATCGAAAAATAGTTTGTCGGCGTTAAAAGCTAAAGCTTTCCGGTAACAGGGATCCGACCGTCCAGTGCGTGATGTCGTGACGGTTGGCGGAACTCACCTGGGTGTCGGCGGAGAAAAATTCGGCCATCACTTGTCGACAGGCACCGCACGGACTGTGTAACTGTTCGGTGGGTGTATAGATAGTTATCGCTTTGACATTACTCAGATCAATGCCTTCGGCGATGGCGCGATATATTGCTGTGCGTTCCGCGCAATTTGACAGTCCATACGACACGTTTTCGACGTTGCAGCCGGTAATGATGTCACCATTGTTAAGTTCAATGGCGGCACCAACTTTAAACTTACTATAAGGTGCGTAAGCACGCTCAGCAGCTTCTCGGGCTGCCTCTACTCGTTTTGTAGGGTTCAATTCCATCGTTTTATCCGTTCTCCAGTGAGAAGCTGATCTTAACCTCATACCTTCCTGGAAACCAGACTAAACAGTCTACCGCGCGAGATTAACGAACCGCGGAGAGCGTTCAAAGCGACCCGTTGTGAGCGCCGAGCGGGCATAAAAAAAGCCCCGAGCGTGAGCCCGGGGCTTTCCTTAATTTGAAGTCTGGCGGTGTCCTACTCTCACATGGGGAGACCCCACACTACCATCGGCGCTGGTATGTTTCACTTCTGGGTTCGGAATGGAGCCAGGTGGTGCCATACCGCTATG
>NZ_PIPS01000006.1 GCF_003987185.1 Idiomarina aquatica
CATAGCGGTATGGCACCACCTGGCTCCATTCCGAACCCAGAAGTGAAACATACCAGCGCCGATGGTAGTGTGGGGTCTCCCCATGTGAGAGTAGGACACCGCCAGACTTCAAATTAAGGAAAGCCCCAAGCTCACGCTTGGGGCTTTTTTTTATGCCCGCTCGGCCCGCAGCGTTACCTTCAGCCGATGGTGACCGACGATCTGAACCCGCACCCTTGTCGCTTTGCTGTCTTATAGAGTTCCGGTTCTTTCGCTGGCTATGCTACAATTTTGGCAATCAAATTAATTGGGTAACGCATGTCGGTCGATCTGCAACAACTTCATACCTTTCAATTACCTGCTAAAGCTTCTGCATTATTTAGGTTGTCCTCGCTGGCACAATTGCCGGACTTGGCGAAACTGGATAACGTTATCATCCTCGCCGGTGGCAGTAATACCTTATTTATAGATGATTATCAGGGCACCGTTGTTGTCCCGGACTTTACCGGTATTGAAGAAAGCGAAACAGCAACCGACTACAAACTTCGGGTTGGCGCCGCCGAAAACTGGCATCAACTGGTGAACTATTGCCTCACTAAAAACATCAACGGGTTGGAAAACCTCGCCCTGATTCCGGGTACCGTTGGCGCAGCACCTGTGCAGAATATTGGCGCCTACGGCATTGAAGTAGGCACTTTTATTGATAGTGTGGAAGTTGTCGACATCAACGCGGCAAAGCAACAGCGCTTTTCAGCCAAGGATTGTCAGTTCGCCTATCGTGACAGTTTATTCAAACAAAACCCAGGCAGATACCTGATAACCCACGTCAACTTTAACATCCCCAAGCAATGGCAACCGGTTCTGAGCTACGGACCTTTACAGAGCTTGATCGGTAAGGAAGTTAATGCCCGAGCCGTTTACGACAAAGTGATTGAAGTGCGACAAAGCAAGCTACCTGATCCTGAGATCACACCAAATGCCGGCAGCTTTTTTAAGAATCCGGTGGTATCAAAGCAACATCTGCAACAGATTCTCGAAAATCATCCTGATGTTGTGTATTTCCAACAAGGTAATGATGTGAAGCTCGCAGCGGGTTGGATGATTGATCGAGTCGGACTTAAAGGACTCGAGATTAATGGTGCCGCGGTACATCAGCAACAGGCATTGGTGTTGGTCAACAAGGGCACTGCAACTGCAGATGCCGTTATTCGTTTATGCCGAAAGATTGTGCATGAGGTTTTCCACGCATTTGCTGTGCGCTTAGAGCCGGAAGTCCGATTAATTGGTCGAGCCGGGTTATTAAGTCCACCTGAGCTGGAGAGCCTGTTGTATGAATAATCGCATCAATGATCGCATCAATGATGTGTTGCAGTTGCTTGCCGACGGACGTTTTCATTCTGGTCAGGCACTCGGTGAGCAATTGGGCGTAACCCGAGCCGCCATTAACCAGCATATCCAAAAGCTGATTGAACTGGGCGTAGAGGTCTTTTCGGTGCATGGCAAGGGCTATCGGCTGGGACATCGACTGGAACTGCTGGACGCTGAAACGATCGCTGCGGCTGCCGCAGTTAATCAACAACAGCTTGAAGTACAGTCAGTGGTTGGCTCAAGCAACGATGAGATTCGTACCCTCAGTCACGCTAAAGCGTTACCGGCGGGTTACGCGGTATTTGCAGAAGCACAAACCGCCGGACGCGGACGTCGGGGTAAGCCCTGGTTCTCGCCTTTTGGCAGTAATCTTTATATCAGCATTTACTGGCCGTTAACGGACGGCATTAATAGTGCGATGGGTCTGAGTCTGGTTGTCGGCGTTGCTGTTGCGGACGCGTTAACGGCGCTGGGTATAAAAGATGTTGGTGTCAAATGGCCGAACGACGTTTACGTTGAACATAAAAAACTCGCCGGAATTCTGGTTGAACTGGACTCACGCTCTGATGGGCAAAGCACTAGCGTAATTGGTATTGGTGTAAACTTGCGCATGCCTGAACAAGGCGCTAAAGCCATCGACCAACGTTGGACCGATATTGCGGCACATATTTCCGCGGATTGGTCGCGTAATGCGATTGCAGGAAGTATTTACCGGAATGTTCTGGATGCGCTGGAACGCTTTAGCCAGTATGGATTAGAACCAACCCGGAATAAGTGGGTCAGTTATGACATTTATCTTAATCAACCGGTGACATTAATGATGGGACAGCGGACGGTTTCAGGGATTTGCCGTGGGATCGACGAGAATGGTGCCATTTTGCTCGACCAGCAGGGCAGTATTATTCGTTATTTTGGCGGCGAGGTATCGCTGAGGGCGGCACATGTTATTGATTGATAACGGTAATACCCGGACCAAGTTTGTCGTATATGATGATGGCAAGGTGGTCTTCGAAGAAAAACTCGTGAACACCGAAATCGCACAGAAGCTCGATCAGCACTGGTGTACGAAGCTAAGCAGCGCGCTTGGTAAGCAGCCTCGTGCGTGGGGGTGCCGTGTCGGTGCTCTTGAGGCAGCGAGGTTGATTGAGGCGAAGCTCGCGTCCGTTGTTGGTCCGGTGAACTGGTTACATACCCAACGGGAATTTGGTGGTGTGACTAACGGTTACGGTTCGGACTGGTCGAAACTCGGTGCGGATCGCTGGTTCGCGTTGGTTGGCTATCGAAGTCTACGCCAGGACAACGCGCTTATTATTGATGCCGGTACGGCGCTTACCATCGACTGGCTGAAACAGGACGGCCATCACCTTGGTGGATGGATTGTGCCAGGGCGGCGTCTGATGCAGGAATCCCTGCATAAAGGTACCGCAAACCTTTCCGATTTGTTATCAGAATCCTGCCATAGGGTGCCGGCCGTGAATACACAGCAGGGCATGAGCTATGGCGTCCATTATGCTCTGGTGGGAGCAATAGCGCAGGCATTAACAGCGTCTGCAGACGTATTTGCGCAACAACCCTTCTCGGTGGTGGTGACCGGTGGTGATGGCGAACGACTGTTAAAGTCATTGCAAAAGGTGGAAAACGTCAGTTACCAACGCATTGACGATTTGGTATTTAAGGGATTAGCAATCGCTGCCGATAACAGTGATATCGGTTGAATAAGAGGTTTCTTCATGGCGAAAATATGGCTCCAGTCGCCGGCGCTAGTCCTGTCTGCAGCGCTGCTGTCAGCATCTGCACTTGCTCAACAGTCCGAGCCCGCTGATGAGTTAGAGGCGGTTCAGCTTTATACCGATGAAGCGCTGGTCAGTATGTTCGAGGATAATCGTCACTTGCAACAGGTTGAGCAGATCGATCGCTGCCAATTGGTCATGGACATCGAAGCTCAGGCTGAACTTGAGCAACGTCCGACGTATCAGTTTCTCTATGGTGATATGTTAGCTTGGGGCGTTTGTTATGAGCGCGATGTCGAGCTTGGGCTGCATTATATGCGTGTGGCTGCGGATCAAGGGTTGATTCAGGCGCTTGAGCAGCTTGGTCGCTATTACCATACGGGCACTATAGTCCAGCAAGACACTGAGCGGGCTATTCGCTATTTGCGTGAAGCGGCGTCTTTAGGTAACTTAGCCGCGCAAAAACGTTTTGCCGATATCATGCTGGCAGGCAACGGCAGTCCTTATGACTTTACCCACGCCTATCACTGGCTGCATCATGCGGAAACCGGCGATCGTGAGGAACATCAACGTATTCAACAAAAGCTCGAGCAACTGGCTAAATTGATGCCACCCTCCGCCGTCGAAAAAGCCCGCCAAAAATTACTTTAAGGCGGGCTTGGTAAGCGATTGGTTAACCTTTCAATGGGTTAAGACAGTCGGTCGCGGAAGTCCTCATAACGGAACTGACGGACGCAATCGAAGGAACCGTCCTCACGCAGAATCCCAATGGCAGGATGTTGTACGCCGTTAAAAAAGGTGGTTTTGACCATGGTGTAATGCATCATGTCTTCAAACACCAAGCGATCACCAACACTGAGCGGATGATCAAAACTGTATGTTCCGATAACGTCCCCGGCCAGGCAGCTGTTGCCGCCCAGACGGTAAGAGAACGCCTTTTCGTGCGGTAAACCGCCTCCGGTAATGGCAGGGCGGTAAGGCATTTCCAATACATCCGGCATGTGAGCGGTTGCAGAAATATCCAATAACGCGATCTTACCGTCGTTTTCGACGATATCGACCACCTCACAAATGAGTGGTCCGGTCTGCCAGGCAACGGCTGAGCCAGGTTCGAGGATAACCTGTAAATCGTAACGTTCCGCAAGGCCGCGCAACTGTTCGATGAGGTGATCAACATCGTAGCCGGCGCGCGTCATTAAGTGCCCGCCACCCAAGTTTAACCACTTCATCTGCTTCAGATAGTGCCCGAAACGTTTCTCGACCGCTTCCAGGGTACGCTCCAGTGCAAAGGAGTCACATTCGCACAGGTTATGAACGTGGAAGCCCTCGATACCTTCTAACTCTATACCTTCAAGGCTTTCTGCCTTTACCCCCAGGCGAGAGCCCGGCGCACTTGGGTCATAAAGCTCGGTTTCCGCCTCCTGATGTTCGGGGTTAATGCGCAAACCCATCGAAACACCAGCGGCTTTAACCTGTTCGCGGTAGCGTTGCCATTGGCCTAAGCTGTTGAACGAAATGTGATTAACCAACGGTAGCAGTTGATCAATGTCATCTTGCTTATAGGCCGGTGCATAAGCGTGCACTTCACGGCCGAATTCTTCGGCCGCAAGTTTTGCTTCCCATACCGAACTTGCGGTACACCCTTTCAGATACTCCCGTACAATCGGAAAGGCCGACCACATAGAAAAACCTTTCAACGCAAGAATAATGTCAGCGCCGCTTTGCTCTTGCACGCGCTGCATCAATTGCAGGTTTTTACGCAACAGAGCCTCATCGAGTACATAACACGGTGAGGGAATGTTCGGTGATGTATACTTACTCATGCTATTCGCCAAAAGGTTGATCGCACTCAACAACTTGCCAAGGCAGGCCGTGTTGGTTCAAACGATTCATAAACTCGTCTGGATCAAATTGTTCCATGTTCCAGACACCCGGTTTCATCCACTGACCTTCTAACATCATCGCCGCAGCAATCATCGCCGGTACGCCAGTGGTGTAAGACACGGCTTGTGCGCCCAACTCTTTGTTGGTTTCAGCATGGTCACAGTTATTGTAGATAAAGATGGTTTTTTGTTCGCCATCTTTAATCCCGGTCACATAAGTACCAATACAGGTTTTACCGGTATAGCCTTCGGCCAGTGAGCCTGGGTTTGGTAGTACCGCTTTTAGGAATTCCAGTGGCACAATGTCTTGTCCCTGGAACTTAACCGGCTGTATCGACGTCATGCCGACGTTCTCCAGTACGCGCAGATGCGTCAGGTACTGGTCACCAAACGTCATCCAGAAACGCGCACGTTTTAGCGTCGGGAAGTGTTTTACCAGCGACTCCAGCTCTTCGTGGAACAACAAGTAAGATGCACGTACACCAACATTAGGATAATCCAGATCTTTACGCACACCGATCGGGTCGGTTTCGTGCCACTCGCCATTTTCCCAATACTTACCGCGTTGGGTAATTTCACGAATGTTAATTTCTGGATTAAAGTTGGTGGCAAAAGCTTGTCCGTGATCGCCACCGTTACAGTCAACGATATCCAGATATTGCACTTCGTCAAAGTAGTGTTTTGCCGCATAGGCGGTGAATACGTTGGTTACGCCCGGGTCAAAACCCGCACCCAACAAGGCCATTAAGCCTTTTTCTTTAAAGCGCTCCTGATAAGCCCACTGCCATGAGTATTCAAATTTCGCTTCGTCTTTAGGCTCGTAGTTTGCGGTGTCAAGGTAATGCACGCCAGTTTCCAGACAAGCATCCATGATCGGCAAGTCCTGGTAAGGCAACGCAACATTGATGACCAGCGAAGGTTGAATCTGACGAATCAAGTCAGCCACTTTGGCTGAATCATCGGCATCCACCTGGTAAACACCGACGACGCGATCTTTGCCGGCTTTCTCTTGTAAAGCTTCACATTTTGAGAGCGTGCGGCTGGCCAAGTGAATTTCAGAAAAAACGTCTGCTAATTTAGCGCACTTTTGAACAACAACGCTGGCAACACCGCCGGCGCCAATGACTAAAACTTTCGACATGTCAGTAATCCTTTAATCGCAGTTTTGAGGACAATAATTGTCGCGAAAGATAGCACATTTTTGCTAAAGCATCATTTCGGCTTTTCATTTTTCAGCCAACCAACCTGTAGTTGATTGAGTGCAAACGCCCATTGCCGTTGCGTGCGGTCAATTTCCATCCAAATGGGAGTTTTATCACCATGCCCGGCATTTTCGTCGACATCAAGCAGGACTGGGTTCGGACAACCCTGCACGTATTGCATTTGTGCGGCAAATTTATAGCTATGCCAAGGGGCAACCCGCTGATCATGCTGACCTGTGCTCAGTAACATGGCGGGATAACACTGACCGTAACGGGTGTTATGCAGCGGTGAATACTGAATTAACGCGTTAAAGTCATCCGCGGAGGAGCTGATACCAAACTCGGTTTGCCAGGCTCGGGCATTCGCATTGGCGGTTTGATAGCGCAACAAATCGTAAACACCAACTTCGGCGAGCACGACAGAAAATAACTGCGGTTGCTGCACCATTGCGGCCGCCGCCATCATAGCGCCATGTCCGCGGCCGTGAACGGCGAGCTTGTCAGGACGTGTATAACCCTGGCTAATCAACCATTGGGCCGCGCCAATAAAATCATTAATCGCCGTCGCTTTGTTATTCTGGATACCGGCTTTGTGCCAGGGGTTACCATAGGCACCACCGCCGCGAACATTAGCAACCGCAAGCACACCGCCGAGTTCAAGCCAGGCCATAAAATCGGCCTGGTATTCTGGTCTCAGGGTTCTGCCAAAACCGCCGTAACCGTGCAGTAACAATGGGTTGTTACCATCCAGCTGAACCTCATCGGCATGGACAATAAACATCGGAACCTGGGTACCGTCGGCCGCGCTAAAGAACACCTGGTGAGTTTGATAGCGGCTGGTATCGATGGGTAACGATGACTGTTGCCATAAACTGGTGCGTTGCTGTTCGACTTGATAGCGGTAAATTTTTCCGGCTTCGGTAAAGCTGGAATACTTAAAAAATGCCTGAGTGGAATCAGGGTGACCTTCGAAACCACTAATGCTGCCCATGCCGGGAAGCGCAAGCTCGCGCACAAAACGTCCTTGAAGATCAAAGGTCATGACGCGTGAACGTGCGTTGTCCAGGTAATGAGCAACGAGCTGGTTACCCATCAAACTGACTGAAGTCAGCGGATGGTCTTGCTCTTCAATGACGGTTTCGATGGAGGCTGATGTTGTCTGAATGCTGACAACTTTACCCAGCCCATCTTGGTGATGGCTGTAAAAGTACAGCTCATCGTCGACAGTCCCTAAGTATTGATGTTCGCTTTGCGGCTGCTCTAATAAGGGCTCAAAGTCCGCGGCGGTTTGCCTTAAAGGACGGCGATACCAGCGGTTCTCATTGGGACCCTGTTGGACACGTAACAGCAAAAACTGCCCGTCACTACTGACTTGTGGATAGGGGTTAACACCTGGCTCGTAGCCCAGTTCTGTCACGCGAACATCATCCCGGGCGTCGGTACCGAGGGAGTGATAGAACACGTCGACCGAAGCGTTATCATCAAATCCGCGCGCTGTGCGAGGGTAGCGGCTGTAATAAAATCCTTTGCTGTCCGGGTACCAACTGATATTGGTAAACTTAGTACCTTGGATACGCTCATTAAGAATTTCGCCGCTGTTTAAATGTTTGATCTGCCAAACCCGCCAGTCACTGCCGGTTTCTGACAGCGCATAGGCAAGGTAACGGCCATCAGGTGAGACACTAAAGTCAGTTATTGCGGTGAGTCCGGTTGGGTCGACTTGATTGACATCGACCACTTTAAGCGGCGCGCTGTCAACGCTCTGTTGCATGTAGAGGTCAGCCTGTGCCTGCAAACCGTCATTGCGCCAATAAAAGATTTTTCCTGCCACTTCGATGGGTGCACTAACACGCTCGACATTCCAAAGTTCGGTTAAGCGCTCTTTGACGAACCGGGAAGCCGTTAGTTGTTGTAGCTGCTGTTGAGTAAACTGCTGCTGGCGAGTAACCCAATCGAGGGTTTCAGCCGTGTGCAGTTGTTCAAGCCACTGATAAGGCCCGCTGATGGTGTGCCCATGGTAATCGGCCGTGGCTGTGCCACGTTGGGTTGCCGGATAATCGAGGCCTTTTTGAAGCGCCTGCTCTGAGTCTTTTGGGGCGGAGCTACAAGCGCCAATTAACAGCGACAGCAGTGAGCCGGCCAATAACAGTAATGATGTTTTTCGTTGCGAGGGCATACCAAAGTCTCAGTTATCTTTTTAGTTACTTTAGCACGGGGTGTTTTTGCTCTTAACGTTCTTTACCGTTTGTTAACGAACATTAAGCGCAAATTCCGCCGATGCTCTTGGCAGGTAGCCTTGCCTGAAACCCTGTTCGATGGCCGCAACGACTGTGTTGTCAGTCAGGGGTTGTAGACGTTTGTGCAGTACCCAGTCGCGTTCGGCAGCACCGTACTCCAGTAAAGCCGACCACTGTTCAACAGGCTCGTGCAGGCAGCACGCCATAATGTGCTGATGGCGTGCACTTACACGATCCAGTGCGGTACTGGTACGAATGGCGTGGAAGTCGTTGTGTTGCCAAAACGCCCCCAGCGCCTGACTGAAACCAAAACTGGTACCGATAAACTGACACTGTTGTTGAGTTGCCCATTGTTTTACCCGCTGCAGCAGCTGACTGGCAATTCCCTGGCGGCGGTATGCGTCAGCGACGGCGATGCGAACCACGCGGCACCACTTGTGCGACAGAGCCCAGCGTTGCTGTAAAAAATAACCGATGGCTTGTGGTAACAAGTTGCCTTTAGGACGCCGTTTACCAGTGACAATGGCATCGCGTATCGGCTCCGGCAGTGGCCCCTCGAGTGCCGACCAGGTTACCCCAACGACGCGGTTATCCTGGTATTCCAGGGTTAAAAATTGATGGGGGTCGTTGAGCAATAAGGCCAGGTCATTGGGACTGCTCTGATAGTGTGCCTGTAACAGCAGCTCGAACGCCTGATGCAGAACATCATCGGGCAACGAGCTGGCGTGTACCGTTTGCCGACTGGTGATGTGCGTCAGCGTCGGCGGTGCGGGCGTAAGCAGGAGTGCCTGCTCAAGCCAGTGTTCGAGCGGGTCCCCGGCAGGCCAGCGGATCGGGGTGTCCAGACGGTGAAATCGAACCGCCGCAAACTGCTGTTGCGCCCAATCGGTAAAATGTACCGCGAAGCCTTTACCACAGCCCTCATAACCATTAATGGTGGTCGCCAGTAGCCAGGGGCGGTATAACTGACATAAACGCTGTGTTGCCCACAACGGAATACCGGCGGCCTCATCAATGACCAGCAGCGCATCGCCTTTTTGCTCTGCCAACAGTTTATCCCAGGCAACAAACTGTGCTGCCGGTGCCGACTGCAATAAGACCTTAGCATTGGCTTTGCGGGGCGCTGTCACCAATAGTCGTTGCTGTGGATACTGCTGCAGTTGCCGGGCAACTGCCTGGCCGAGGGTATGACTCTTACCGCGCCCACGGTCGGCCAGCAACAGATGGGTGGTCTCGGTATCGCGCAGGTGTTGCGACAGTTGCTGCTGCTCGGGCGTAGGTAATCGTGGTAGTGGTGGCGGTGGTGTTGTCGGTTCCGCCCAGTTTGATCGCAAACGCCTTAGCATAGGCGACTCTGTGCTACCGGTTAGCAACAGCAGTTGGCCGCCGGCAACCACCGTTCCCGACAGCGCGGCTATTGCATCAACATGCAACTGTTCGCGGCAGTCAATGGTAACCTGGTCGAATTCATGTCCCAGATAATCACGGTAACGGGATAATTGCGCATCGGCTTGTGGAAAACTATCGGAAAGCAGCAAGTGTCCTGACTGAGCAGCTGGCAGTGGAAGCTGCCAGCTGTCGGTAACCGAGCGTATTACCAGTCTGCGGTAACCGTTCGTGTGCATCAGAAGAAGGCGTACTGCGCCCCGAAGAATTTAGCGAGTAAGGTGTTGATGAACACGACGGCAAGAATTAACGGAATAAAGGTCGAAATCGAAACACGCACATACTTGGCCAGTAAAGTGGTGGGATAAGCATGATTACCGTGGGTCAGTTCTGACTCGAGATTATTATTGCGCCATTGCAACCAGACAAACAGACAAATCAGTAAGCCGTTCAGCGGCAAAATGGTGTCATAAAAGACATCATAAATGACATCGAATACCGACTTCGATTGCCCTGCGTACTCTACAAACTCGGTGAAGGCTGGAATAAAGCCAAACGACGTCGCGGCGATTATGGTCAGTATGGTATTGGCAATCACCATGAACAGCAGCGCTTTCTTACGGCTGGTATTGCGCTGTTCCATGATGGCGGCCGTCGGCACTTCCAAAATCGACACCAATGAGGTGATGGCGGCGACGAATGCCAGCAAGAAGAACACCGAAGCGGCGACGCTGGCAGCGACGTAACCGATGGATGCTTCCAACTCCATAAAGATCTGCGGGAAGAACGAGAAGATCATGCCGACCGAAGATTCGCTCAGATCCGCAGGATTGGTATTTGGATTGATGGCGAAAATGGCCGGCAAGGTCATTAAGCCGGCGGTAAATGCCACCGCGGTATCCGTTATTGCAACCAACTTGCCGGAAGTGACAATGTCATCCGAACGGCTGAAATAAGAACCATAGGTGATCAAAATGCCCATACCCAGCGATAGCGAGAAGAACGCTTGTGAAAGCGCGCCACTGACAACAGATCCATCAATCTTGCTAAAATCCGGTACCAGATAGAACTGTACACCCAATTCTGCGTTGTCCAACGACAGCACAAAGATCACCAGCAGAATGAGCATCACAAATAACGCTGGCATGAGAAACTTGGCGGCTTTTTCAATACCTTGTCGGACACCACCCAGCAAGATCAAGTTGATGACCAGGGTTACTGCAACCAAGAAGCCGATAAACTTATAGTCGTTAACGAATTCACCAAAGTAACCGGGCTGAGCGAGTTGCGCCAGGTCACCGGTCACCGCGTAAAACAGATAGCCAAAAATCCAAACCGTGATGACCATATAAAAAATGGCAATCATGAAGGGGGTTAATACCGCAAGAAAACCGGCAAAACTCCAGAATTTCTTACCGTTCCCCAAACTTAAGTAAGCACCGAGTGGGTTCTTTTGCGCATGACGGCCAACGCCCATTTCGGCCAGCATAATTGGCACACAGATAAAGGCGACAAAAATCGCGTAGATCAGTAAAAACGCGCCGCCACCATTTTTCGTTGCTGCTACCGGAAACCCGACGAGGTTGCCGATGCCCACGGCGGAACCGGCTGCGGCTAATATAAAGCCGATTTTCGAGCTGAATTGATCGCGTTGTTCGCTCATGGTCTTCCTTCTTTTAATCGTTATTATTATCAGGCGCCCATATGTTGTCGTGCGCAGAAAATTCCAGCAATCCTAGCAAGGGGCATGACGCTCGGCAAGCACGGCTAACGTGTTTCTGCGATTAAAGGTGTAAACCATAAGCTTAATTAGAAGATTTAAGAACCTTTAAGGACTTTTTCAGGAGTCTTAAGACGGGTTAGGCGATGCTCAACCTGTCGATTCCTGATAGGACAGAACAATGAGCTGGATAAAATTAACTCAACAGAATGCATTCGCAACCATCGTTGCGTTTTTAATCGTGGTGATACTTGGGGCAACCACGTTAATCAATATGCCCATTCAGTTAATGCCGAATATTGAACGGCCTACCATATCGGTGATCAATAGCTGGCGCTCAGCGGCTCCGGAGGAAATGGAGTCTGAAATCGTCGAGCCGCAAGAAGAAATTCTTAAAAACATCGTGGGAGTGGAACGAATTTCGACCTCCGTTCGTAATGGCCTGGCGTTAACGACGATTGAGTTTGCTCTCGATGAAAATATGCAGCAAGCCTACATTAACGTCATTAATGCGCTGAACCAGGTACAGGGAATGCCGCGTGAAGCGTATGAGCCACAAGCCATGCTCGGTGAGTTCGAAGCAGGTACGGCGACCATGATGATTCAGAAAGTTGGTCAGGATAAGAGCAAGGATTTCACGGCGTACCAAGAGCTGATCAAGCACACCGTTGGTCCGCGTCTGCGGGCGATTCCCGGGGTAAGTAATGTGAGCTTGGCCAGCTATCTGAATAACCAACTGCAAATCATATTTGACCCTTATAAGTTGGCGGCACTGGGTATCACGGTACCGCAATTAATGAATCAGGTGATGGAATCCAAAGATTTTTCAGGTGGTTTTGCCGAGGTTGGCCGCCGTGAATACTCGGTGCGGTATGAAGGCCAGTTTAAGCCTGAAGAAATGAACCAGATGGTGGTCGCCCACAACGATGGCCGCCCGGTTTACCTGGGGGAAGTTGCGACCGTCGTACGAGGTTACGAAAAACAACAAAACTTTATTTATCGAAATGATAACCCCGCGTTTTATATCACGCTCGACGCGGCCAAAAATGCCAATACCGTCGAAATCTTCGAGCAGTTGAAGGTCATTATTGCGGATTTAAATGAGAAAGAGCTTAATCCGCGTGGCTTAGACATGACGTTAAGCTTTGATTCTTCGCTGCACATTAAACGTGCTGTTAACTTGGTGAAAGGCAATTTAGGTATCGGTATTGCCCTGGCCCTGTTGATGCTGTACGCAATGATTCGGGGCGTTCGCTCAACGCTGTTGATTAGTATCACAATTCCCGTGTCTTTGAGTGCTGCGATACTGGGCCTGGGCCTCCTCGATCGTACGTTAAACATCATTTCACTGGCAGGACTGGCGTTTTCAACCGGGCTTGTTCTGGACGCTGCTATTGTCGTGCAGGAGAACATTGTGCGTTTACGCCAGCAAGGTGTTCCGCTCGCCAAAGCCCTGGTACAGGGCGCTCAGGAAGTATCGCGAGCGCTCTTTGCCGCTACGCTCACCACCGTTGCCATTTTTGCGCCAGTTGCTTTTATGGGCGGTGTCGAAGGGCAAATGTTCTTTGATCTGGCGTTGACAATGACCATTGCCGTATTTACCTCGATGCTAACGGCGTTGTTATTGTTGCCCGTGGTTGCCGGCTTGGTTTTGCGGGGTAATACACACTTTAGTGAGCCGTTGCCAATTTGGACAAAGATAGCGTCTATCTATCAGCGCCTATGCAGTACTCGTCGGCAAGCGTGGGTTTGGTTTTTGGTGCTTGGTTTGGGTTCAGTATTCAGTATTGTCGCACTGGCTCCGAAAACCGACTTTCTGCCGGAAGCCAAGTTTGAGGGCATCATTGCGGTGTTGCAGACGCCACCTGGCACCAACTATACGACGCTGGAAAACGAGCTGGCGAAAGAACTGATTGCACGTCTGAACCGCTATAGAACGGGTGAGAAAACACCGGCTATAAAAGACTTTAACCTAACGATGAGTTCCGGAGGACGCGCCATATTTATTTACCCCGAAGATCCGTCGAAAGCGGAAGAACTGTTGAACATCGTGCGTACTGAGCTGTTTGCAGACCTACCGGATACGCGGGGTGTCGCTTTCAAAATGTCGTTGTTGAACACCGTAAAAGTTGGCTCGGGGCGAAGCGTTTATCTGGATTTTACCGGACAACTGGATGGTACCACCGAACTGGTTATCGAGCGGACTATGGCGCAGATCCGTGATCGCATTCCCGGCTCCTATGTGCGTCGTGTGCCGAATGCCCAATCGGTTCAGACCGAATTGAACATTCGTCCCAATAACTACGCCATTGCGAATTCCGGCTTAACCCGTAATCAGGTTGGGCAAATGATACGCAGTATGACCGATGGCCAGTATCTGGGCGAGTATTTTGACGGCACCTTGCGCAGTGACGTGATTTTAAAAACCAAGCCATGGCAGACACCGGAAGCCTTGGCGGCGATGCCGGTTTACACCCCGAATAGTGGCATTCAGACCATTGATCAGCTGACCTCTCAGACACGCACCGTTGCCGCTAATGAAATCCGCCGTCTGAACGGACAAAGAGTGCTGAGTATCGGTGTTACACCACCGGATGACGTGTCACTGGAGGAAGCCATAGCGGTGCTGGAAGAGCTCAAAGTGGAGGCGCAGGAGCAACTGGGGGAAAGTACGTTTATTGCACTTAGCGGCGGCGCTGACGACTTGGCTGAGACCATCGATACCATGATCAGCAACTTTATCTTTGCGGTGTTAATTCTGTTCTTAATCATGGCCGCCATTTTCCGTTCATTGATCGACAGTCTGTTGGTGATGTTAACCACACCGATGGCGATTGCCGGAGGCGTGATTGGACTGTGGTGCCTGAACTTATTTCAGTTTCAGGCGCTGGATCTGCTGACCATGATCGGCTTTGTTATCTTGCTGGGACTGGTGGTTAATAACGCCATTCTATTGATTGAAAAGACGCGTCAGGCACAAGCTCGCGGGTTGTCGATTCGTGAGGCGATTGCCGAAGCCGTCGCTTTGCGGGTGCGTCCTATTTACATGAGTTCACTGACGTCGGTGGTCGGTATGTTGCCGCTGGCGGTAATTCCGGGCGCGGGTAGTGAGCTCTACCGCGGGCTGGCAACGGTTATTTTAAGTGGTATGACGGTAAGTACGCTGTTCATGATTATGTGTATGAGCAGTCTGTTGTATCTGGCCGAACTGGTACGCGCACGCATACCTAAGCTGAACACCGAAAACGCATCGATTCAACCCAACGTATAATTTGCGAGGCACACATGAAATATTATCTTTACCTAATTTTGCTTGTTGTCACTCTGTTATTCAGTCGCGGTGCGGCTGCAGCGAACGAACCTGTGGTGTCCGTCGGTGAAGTAAAAACGGAACAATTAAGCCCATCAATTCGAGTGACCGGACATGTGCAGTCCCGTTATCGCAGTGAGCTTTCTTCTGGCGTCAGTGGCGTTGTTGCCTGGACAGCGGAAGCAGGGACGAAAGTAAAACAAGGTGATGTGGTGGCAAGACTGGATACCACTCAACTGAGCCTGGCACACCGTCGCTTGCAAGTGCAGCTGCAGCGCAAGAACGTTGAACTGGAACGCCTGACGGAAGACTATCAGCGTTTGCAGCGCCTGGAGCACAGCCAGTCGGTGTCGGAACAGGCACTAAATAATGCCCGGGTTGATATGGCGCTGGCGCAATCCGATGTTGAGTTGTTGGAAATAGAAGTACAACAGGCCGAGGATAACTTGACGAAAGCACACATCAAAGCGCCGTTTGATGGTGTCGTTACCGAACGTTTTGTGCGGGTGGGACAAGCTGTATCAGCGACACAGTCGGTGTTACAGCTGGTTAACCTTGATCAACTGGAGGTCAAACTGTACGGGCCGTTGAGTTATGGTCGCTACCTTGAGCAAAAAGGGTCTGCGGAAGTGTACTTCAATGGGGGGCGGACGCTGTTGCCGGTCCGGGCACTGGTTGCGGTTAGCGATGAGCGCTCGCAAACCTTCTCTGCGTACCTGCAAATTCCAGAGTCAGCGCGCGCTCAATTTGATATCGGCCAGGTGGTGAGCGTGGGCGTGCCCAGCGCTGCTGATACGGCGCAGTTTACAGTGCCTCGGGATGCCCTGGTGATTAATCAGGAAGGCCGTTTTGTATTCACCTTGGGAGAAGATAACGTGGCCAAAAAAATCCGCGTTAAGGTAAAGCACGGAGCTGGTGAGCGGCTGGCTGTCGAGGGAGCTCTTGAGGCGGGGCAGCGGGTGATTGTCCGCGGTGCCGAGACGCTTCGAGATGGCACCACGGTGCGAGTGCTTACCGCAAACGAGTTTCCGTTAGCCAGTTAACGGGATATTTGCTGTTCGATGCGCTGCGTCACTTGCTGAAATTTCGGCAGTGACGCCAGCGGCTGGTAGAGCGGATCTAATGGAATAAAGACCGCGGCCGGTTGTTTTGTATTCACCGCTTCGTTCAGCCAACGGATAGCCTGCTCAAAGTCTCCCGCAATAACGGCATAACGAGCCCATGCTAAGGGTGGCAGATGATGCCCCAAATTCTTATCGATGCGTTCATCCAGCAGTTTTTGGTAAACCGCGGCTAAACCGTCGCGCAGGAACAACGTTTCCATTTGCTCAATAAAGGTTTTGGGCAGATCGACTTTACGCATTAACCGTTGCAGCGTGGCGAAGGCTTCGTCATCGTTTCCCGAGAGGATAGCAATGCGATTCAAAACACGCTGTGCAAGCCGTGATTCGGCTTCAGAGTTGGCGATGCGATGAACCTCTGCGCGGGCTTTGTCATAGTCACCTTGAAGCATATAAACAAAGGACATATTCAAGTATTTGTAATAGTCCGGGTTCTCGCGGCGCAGTTGATCAAAAAAAGCGTGAGCTCGTTCGAAATCGCCGAGCGCCATTAAGTATTCCGAATAGCCCAAGTACACGAGCGGATCATCAGGACTGTATTTTAGCGCATTCATATACGCTGACCCCGCGGTTTCATACTCCCAGTCCGCAATTTGTGCAAGCCAGCCACGGTAGAGCCAGGCGCGGCCATTTTCAGGATCTCGCGCAAGAACAAAGTCGACGATGGACTCGATTTCTGGCTGGTAAATGGCAATGTCCCGGTAACTGTTCAACATACTGAGGTTAAGTTTTGCCTGTGCGATGGTCAGATAGGCGGGGAGGAACTCTGGATAATCTTCGGTAATCAGCCGCGCTTTTTTGATCACGTCACGTTGATTATCCGGGTCTACCTGGCGCAGTTGTTTGGTTAATTGGTCATGCTGCGCGATAACCTCAGCAGAGACAACGGCTTCGGTGGTGTCTGTTGATGACGGTTGGTGCAACAGCAATGCGCCGATTAACCCAACAGCCAACACCAGGCTTAGCCCCGCCCATAGCGGTTTGCGCACGCGTCGCGGGGTGGGCGGGGAATCGCGCTCTGGCGTCGTCGGCGGAGCTGATGTGGTAGGCTGTGGGCTGTTCTCTTCACTGTCAACCGTTGCCAGCCAAAGGTAACCGCGACCGGACAGCGTTTTAATGTAGACTGGGTTGTGACGATTATCCCCAAGCGCTTTTCGTAGCTTACTGATAGCAACCGATAAACTGTCTTCATTAACCACGCGGTCAGGCCAAACCAGCGTTATTAGCTCGTTTTTGCTCAGCTCTTGGTTGGGTTGTTGACAAAACGCCAGT
Organism: Idiomarina aquatica; assembly: GCF_003987185.1. Classification (GTDB taxonomy): domain Bacteria; phylum Pseudomonadota; class Gammaproteobacteria; order Enterobacterales; family Alteromonadaceae; genus Idiomarina; species Idiomarina aquatica. The sequence goes on from NZ_PIPS01000006.1 coordinate 17,209, forward strand.
AATAAATCACTAACACGTTGTTCCAGTACCTGTTCGGTATTCCCTTCGATTAACAGGTTACGCGCCGGAATAAAAGTTTTGCCGGCAAAATGGTAGACAATATCCATATCAATTATTCTTATTATCTTATGACTCATTCAGTGTACAACATTTATGCAACAAACTTCCAATTTTGCATTTCGAACAGCCTAGAGGCACACCGCTGGAAGGGAAATTTAAGCAGTTCAGCGCGGTACAGTTGGTCGATATCAACCGCTGCCGTTAGTACCAGCAGGCATTTTCGGTCATAGCATTCATCAACCAGAGCAATAAATCGGCGAGCTTCATTATCCAGGTGGCTGAGATGCACCGAAGCTTGGTCGCGCTGGTAACCCTCTTCGATACCTTGCGTGGCCTCGGCACACGGCTGCAGGCTAAATTGCGGCACGGCGTTAACGGCAATACCCCGGTAACGGTCTGCTAGCTCCATGTAATCGCGATGACTGCGAGGACCTGAACAGAGTTGCTGGAAATCAAAGCCAACGATTGCGCTGTTGCACCAAAGCGTATTGATGGGACGGTTCATTACCGTGATTTGGTGAGTTGGGCTCACTGGCCCCGACAAGTGTTCACACAATGATTTTAGTTTAGTGGGAGACTGGCCGATGAGGTAATAGGGAGTTTCCGCTGCTGTCAGACGCCGATAATCGGTACCGGAATCAATAGCAACAATACGGCATTGCCGGTTCAGCAAGTCAATAAAAGGCTCAAATCGATGACGGGCAAGACCACCGCGATACAACTCTGAAGGAGGCGTATTGGAGGTGGTTACCAATACCACGCCGGCATCGAAGAGCGCGGACCAAAGGTTTGCCAGCAGCATGGCATCACCAATATCCTCGACCATAAATTCATCGAGACAAATGACCCGGCATTGCTGTGCCCAGGCGGCAGCAATATGTTGCAATGGATTGGTTTCCCCCTCATTGAGTTGCAATTGCTGATGTACGCGGCGCATGAAGTGGTGATAATGGAGGCGTACCTTGGCATTAATGAACAGGCTGTCATAAAACAGGTCCATGAGCATCGACTTACCCCTGCCAACCGGCCCGTAAAGGTAAAGACTCTCGGTTGTGAGGCCCTGGTTGAGTCGCTGTGCCAGGTGATCAAGCGCCGCACAGGCATTTTTCTGCGCCGGATCGGCGGTCAGTTGTTGTTGGTCGATGAGTTGCTGGTAACGAGTGAGCATCGTAAAAAAAGGCCGGCAGAGGATGCCGGCTAAACTCGTTGCTAGTGAACAGCCATTTAATACATCATGCTGTAAAGGGTTCTACGCGCGCGTGAGGCGAGCGGATCACCATCTGGCAGGGCATTAATAATGTCCAGTGCAAAACGTTTTGCATCGGCGTTGGCCGGATCTTTGCGCATCACATAAAAGGCATGATCCAGTGCCTCCTCGTCGCGGTGAGCCTGTTGCAGTGCCAATGCCAATTGCAGGCGCGTCGCAAAGTCGTCCGGTTGCTGCTCGACGTGTTGCTGTAAATTACGAATCTCGGGCGAGTCAGCGGCTTGTTCGGCTAACTCGATTTTGCTCATTAACCGTTGATAGTCATTGTCCTGCTCCACCATCGGAATGGTTTCAGCCAGCTCTTTCGCCTGTGCCAGCCGGCCATTGTCGACAGCGGCTTCTGCCAACAGCTTTAATGCCAGCATATTGCGGTTATCAATATCGAACGCTTGCTTGGCAAAGGTGTAAGCATCGGCGGCGTTGCCTTCCGCCATCGCCTGTTGCGCCTGCTGGATATACTCATCGGCAGGGCTGGGTAAATGCTTGCTCAGCATTTCTTTAATTTCGGATTCTGACTTCACCCCGCCAAAGCTATCGACCGGCTGTCCATCTTTAAAGAAAGCGACGGTGGGTAGGCTACGAATACCAAACTGCATGGCCAGCTCCTGCTGGTCGTCACAGTTTATTTTAGCCAGCGTTACTTGTTCTGGATATTGGCTGGCAATGCGTTCCAGTGTTGGCATCAACTGTTTGCAGGGCTCACACCAATCCGCCCAAAAATCTATTATGACGAGTTTTTCTTTTGAACCTTCCAGCAGCACTTGCTGAAAGTTCTGAATCGTGACATCAACGATGTTATCGGCAGCCATAACGGGCGTCCGCTCCTTTGTTCTGAATGATAATAAAGGATATGCAGACGCCGGTGATAAATTTCAATGGTGCGCTAACGAAACTTTTTTAACTAAACCACGATAAAACTTTGTCTTTTAGTCGGCTGTAGGGAGGATAGCGCAGCGCAACATCGAGCATAAAGCGACGCGTCATTACGGGTTTTAGATGGCTGAAGGTATCAAACCCGAAACGCCCGTGGTAACGACCCATGCCGCTGCGGCCGACACCGCCAAACGGCATTTCATCGTTGAGCATAAACATCAGCGTGTCGTTGTAACAGACGTTACCGGCCGCAACGCGTTGAGTAAATTGCTTTAAGGTTCGTTTATTTTTACTGAATACATACAACGCCAAAGGTTTGGGGCGCGCGCTGATGTATTCAATCGCCTCATTCGCAGAGTCGATGCTGACAATCGGCAGGATGGGACCGAAAATTTCCTCTTTCATCAGCGAGTGGCTGGCCTCGACGTTATCCACTAGCGTCGGTGCAATATAGCGCTCGCGTTTGGAAAAGTCGCCGCCGTGCAGAATGTGTTGGTCTTTTAGGCTATCGACTAAGCGTTGATAATGGGCTTGATGGATGATCCGCCCATAGTCATCGCTGGTTTGCGGATCGTCACCATAAAACTCGTTAATGGAGGAGGTTAATTGTTCGATCAGTTCAGCTTTGACCGCTTCCTCAACCAACACATAGTCCGGCGCAATACAGGTCTGTCCGGCATTTAAAAACTTACCCCAGACGATACGGCGGGCACTGACCTTGATGTCACTGTCGGCGAGAACGACCGCCGGACTTTTACCGCCAAGCTCCAGTGTCACCGGCGTTAAATTCGGTGCGGCAGCGGCAAGAATCGCACGCGCCGCCTGTTCACCGCCGGTGTAAAAGATATGATCAAAGGGTAACTGAGTCAGCTCCGATGACACGTCAACCTCGCCATTGACGACCCGGATGGCTGATGCATCCAAATAATTCGGTAAATTTTTGCCCATCACCTGGGCCACATGCTTTGCGTGTTCCGACGGCTTGATAACCGCACAGTTGCCGGCCGCTATCGCCGCAATCAGCGGTGCCAGTAACAGTTGCACCGGATAATTCCAGGCACCGAGTATCAATACTGTACCGAGCGGCTCCGGCACCAGTTCACTTTTAGCGGGCCAGGCTAACATCGGTGTTTTAACGCGCTGCGGTCTGACCCATGATGCGATACTGGCAAGGGTATGTTTAATGTCAGAGCGTAAAAACTGCAGTTCGGTCAGGCGGGCTTCGCTGGGGTGCTTACCTAAGTCCTTTTTTAAGGCATCAAGCAGGTCTTGTTCATGGTCGTTGAGGAACTGCAACAATTGTTTCAGTTGCTCTTTACGCCAGGACACCGGGCGTGTCAGCCCGGTGCGAAAGGTGTGATTGAGGTCATCCAGTAGCGATTGCCATGTGTTCATCCGAGTCCGCCGAGAGTTACTGTCTTAATTTCCAGGTACTCATCTATACCGTATTTTGACCCCTCTCGTCCAACACCAGATTCTTTTATGCCGCCAAAAGGATTATAGGCGTGAGAAATGCCGCCGGTGTTAACGCCGACCATGCCGTATTCCAGTGCTTCACTCACCCGGAAAATGCGTGCGGTGTCTTTGCTGGCAAAATACGAGGCCAGCCCAAAGGGCGTATTGTTGGCTTTCTCGATGGCTTCTTCTTCCGTCGCAAAGGTGCTGATGGCAATCACCGGGCCAAAAATCTCTTCGCTGTTAATTTCCATCTCCTCGGTTACGCCGCTGATCACCGTTGGCGCATAGAACAGATCGCCTAGCCGGGTCAGTACTTCACCGCCGGTTTCCAGAGTCGCACCGTCGGATGTGGCTGACACCACCAGTCGTTGAACTTTATCGACGGCATCTTGATCAATCAATGGGCCGAGTTCGACGCCTTCTTCATCGCCCGGTCCGACTTTTAATGCTTTGACCTTGTTGGTAATGGCTTTAATGAAGTCGTCTTTTACCTTTTCATCAACCAGTACGCGGTTGGCGGCAATACAAGTTTGGCCACCATTACGGAATTTGCAGGCCATTAATTGTTCGGCGGCTGCATTAATATCCGCGTCATCGAACACAATGAATGGTGCATTGCCGCCCAATTCGAGGGAAATTTTCTTCACATTCTCGGCACATTGCTGCATCAGAATTTTACCAACGCCGGTAGAGCCGGTGAATGATAATTTACGCACCTTGGGCGACGTCGCCAGGATTTTTCCAACGGTTTTGGCGTCGCTTGTCGGGATAAGATTGATAACGCCATCAGGAATACCGACCTCACTGGCTAACTGTGCAAGCGCCAAACTGGATAACGGGGTTAGTTGGGGTGGCTTGACCACGATGGTACAGCCGGCCGCCAATGCTGGTGCGATTTTGCGTGTAATCATGGCGTTGGGGAAGTTCCACGGCGTGATGGCAGCGCATACGCCAATCGGTTGTTTCATCACGAACACCCGTTTGCTGTTATCGGCAACCGGCAGAATGTCACCATCAATACGCTCGGCTTCACTGGCGAACCAATCCACAAAGCTGGCGCCGTACTCGACTTCGCCAGCCGCTTCGGCGACCGGTTTACCTTGCTCGGCACTCATCAGCTCGGCCAGTGCCTGTTTGTTATCCATCATGGCCTGATACCATTTACGCAGCAGGTCGGCACGTTCTTTAGCGGTCTTTTTAGCCCATTTTGGGAGTGCAGCTTCAGCCACGTTGATGGCGCGGTGGGTGAGATCTTCACCGGCATCCGCGACTTCTGTGATCGACTCACCGGTGGCCGGGTTAGTTACGCTGAAACGTTTATCGGTAGGAACCCAATGACCCTCAATAAAACAATCCGTTTTTGTTAGCGACGACATAGAATGCGCTGACATAGTGCCTCCTTCCAAAAAAGTATCTATTACAATGTAGGCAATAATTGACGTAATGGTTCAACTTTTTCGTAAAAACTGCATTGTCGCTCAATGATTAACCATAATTAACGTTCTCACTTGTATTTGTCGGTAAACTGCGTATAATGCGCGTTCTTCAAGGAAATCCGCTTATACCAGCACTGACTGCTGGCATCTAGAGGCTGCGGTAACCCTTGATTCGTGGGGTTGAGCGCCTGATTCCAGATATTCTATTCAACCGTAGGCATACGCACAGCGTAAGCTACGATTGCGCTTGTCATTGATTCCTGTCGCCGGGCCGGACCCCTTATTTTTGTTGTACGTTTGCCTTGGGCAAACAGGAATGAGTGAGAAATTCATGTCAAATTCTATTTCAGCGATGTCGTTTGCCGACATGGCACTACCTGCTGCTATCTTTAACCAACTGGAAAAGCTGGGTTTTACCCAACCGACTCCTATTCAGCAACAGTCAATTCCGGCGTTACTGGACGGTAAAGATGTACTGGGTGAAGCGCAGACAGGAACCGGTAAAACGGCAGCATTTGGCTTGCCGGCGCTGGCCGCAATTGATCCATCAGTGCGTCAAACGCAGGTACTGGTTGTTACTCCGACTCGCGAGTTGGCGATTCAGGTTGCGGAAGCTATTGAAAGCTTTGCGCAACAGCTAAAAGGTGTTGATGTTGCTACCGTTTACGGTGGCTCGGCATTTGGACCACAAATCCAGGCCCTTAAGAAGGGTACTCCGGTCATCGTCGGCACGCCGGGTCGGTTGATCGATCTGCTTAATAAGAACGTGCTAAAACTGGACGCCTTGCGCGTTGCGGTACTCGACGAAGCTGACGAAATGTTGAACATGGGCTTTATCGAAGACATCGAAAAGATTCTTAGCGCGGTTCCTGAAAGTGCTCAACGTGCGTTGTTCTCGGCAACCATGCCTGGCGCTATTCGTAAGTTGGCGAAAACCTTCCTGACCGATCCGCTTAACATTCAGATCGAAGCGATTGCCCGTGAAAAAGCGACGATTAAGCAAAAAGCGTGGAAAGTGGCGGGCTTGACCAAAATGACGGCATTAACCCGTTTGTTGGAAGTCACCCCGTACCAACGTGCACTGATTTTCGTGCGTACCCGTCAGGATACGATGGATGTGGCGGAGCTGTTGCAACGGTCTGGCTTTAAAGCATCGCCGTTAAGTGGTGACTTGAATCAGGCGCAACGTGAGCAGACAGTGAGTCAATTGCGTAGCGGTCACATTGAGATTCTGGTGGCAACGGATGTTGTTGCCCGTGGTCTTGACGTTCCTGAAATTACTCACGTCATTAACTATGACTTACCGGGTGATACTGAGTCGTACGTTCACCGTATCGGTCGTACTGGCCGCGCGGGTCGTGAAGGGGAAGCGATTTTATTCTTCCGTCCGAAAGAGCGTCACTTGTTGCGTCATTATGAGCGCCTGACCAACTCGTCGATCGAGTACTTTGAGGTGCCTAACGCACAGCAGTTGAGTGAACATCGCCAGCAACAATTACTGACGACCATTCGCGCAACACTGGAGCAGGAAAACCATCAACCGGTCGAGCAATTGCTGCAAAAATGGTTGCAGGAATCGGATCTGAGCGCGGAACAAATCGCATTAGCTCTGTTAAAGCAACAACACAAGCAGCGTCCGTTGTTCCTGAAAGAAGATCGTATCGTGCGTGAACGCCCAGAACGTGGTGAACGGACTGACCGTGCCGATCGCGGTGATCGTAAGAAGGCACGTGGGCCACGCCCAACTGATGCTGACTTTGATACCTATAAAATTCAGGTCGGTCGCGAGCATGGCGCTCGCCCGGGCGACATTGTTGGCGCGATTGCTAACGAAGCGTCAATGGACAGTCGCTTTATTGGTCAAATCCAGTTATTTGATCAGCACTCGTTAGTGCAGTTACCGAAAGGTTTGCCGGGTGAGGTAGTAAAAGTATTGAAGAAAGCTCGTGTTCGTCAGCAACCAATGTCACTCGAACTGACCTCTGAGCAGGTGCGTCGTGCGCCACGTCCACCACGTACTGGTGGTCGTGACGGAGGTGGGCGTGACAGTGCGCGCGGTGAGCGCCGTCGCGATGGTCGTCGTGGCCAGGGCGCAGCGCGTCGCTTTAACTAAGTAGCTCGCTAAGGCAAATTGGCCGGATGTTCAACCTCGATCATCCGGTCAATATCAAATCCCCACTCATTGGCTTTCGCCAGCGCGTAATCAATATCACTCTGATCCACATCGGGGGTTCGCGATAACAGCCAAAAGTAGTCTTTAGAGTCACTGGTTACGATGGCCAGCTGATAATCTTTGTCCAGCCAGCTAACATAATAGCCACCATAAAATGGCCAGAAAAACGTCACCTGATAGGCCGCCGTCATACCGTCAACCGGCTCGGCACGGCCAATGGCTGTTTGCCACTCTTTGTCATTAATATGCCAACCGCGGTTGGTGACTTCCAGCGTATTATCGCCGTTTAGACGATACTCGGCGGTTACCGCAATGAGGTTTTCCTCAAAGCCATGCGGCATCCGCAGTATTTCATACCACTTGCCCAAATAACGCTCGGCCTGAAATGACTGAACCGGCTCTGCAACAGGCGTCGGATTCGATTTGCAGCCTAACAGGAGGAGCGCGGTAAGTGCTGCCAGCAGCCCATGTTTCATAGCGAATTCCTTACTCTTTAGAGGGTATTCATGTTGTCCAAATAATGCTGAGCCTGCTGCAGTATCTGCTCTCGCTCAGACGGCGTTTTTTTGTGCCAAACTGAATACATCATACTCATGCGCTGATTTTGCGCAAATGCTTGTTGATGGCGGTCGATAAAGTGCCAGTAAAGGCTGTTAAACGGGCAGGCTTTATCACCGGTTTTTTGGGTGTGTTGGTAGTAACAGTCGCTGCAGTAGTGGCTCATTTTATGCACGTAGTTGGCGCTGGCAACGTAGGGTTTGGTCGCCAGTATTCCGCCGTCGGCATACTGACTCATGCCGCGGGTATTGGGTAGCTCGACCCACTCAATGGCATCGATATAGATACCAAGATACCAGGCATCAACGTGATCGGGGTGCACGCCCGCCAGCAGCGCAAAATTGCCGGTAATCATCAGCCGTTGAATGTGATGTGCGTAGGCATAATCGAGCGACTGCTGAACCGCCTGTCGGACGCAATTCATATGAGTGTCGGCATCCCAATAGAAAGCCGGCAAATCGCGTTGGTGCTGCAACTGGTTCTGGTTTTTGTAATTCGGCATAAAGCGCCAGTAAATACCACGAACATATTCTCGCCAGCCGATAATCTGGCGAACGAAACCCTCGACCTGGTTGAGTTCAATCTCATCCGAGCGTTGTTGCCAGTGCTCGACCACGTTGCTGACCACCTCAAGAGGACTGAGCATTTTACTGTTCAGCGCAAATGATAAACGAGAATGGAAAAGACTCCAGGCATGCTGATGTTGCTCTGGCAAAGCCATGGCGTCTTGATAGGTGCCGAAATAAGGAAGTAAGTGCTGACAAAAATAACTGAGCAATTGCCTTGCCTGTGCGCGGGAGGTTGGCCAAAGCAGCCGTTGGGGCCGGGCATTGCCAAGCGTTGCTATGCCACACTTGGAGAGCATGGTGTCGATGTCGGAAACGTCATTGGCGAAGCAAAGAGGTTCCGGTACGGTTACATTTTTTGGCAGCTTTTTGCGGTTATCGGCGTCAAAATTCCACTTGCCGCCAAGCGGTTTATCGCCGTCCATGAGGATCCCGAGTCGGCGCCGCATATGGCGATAAAAGGTTTCCATTAGCAGGCTATCGTCACTTTTGAAGATCTTATCCAGGCAATTTCGCTGAGTAAGGAAGTGCTCACTGTCAAACCATTCAATGGTTATGTTTCCAGCGCCGGCCCAGGAGCGTAACTGGTGATCGAGCCGATATTCATCGGGCAGCTGACACTGCAATTGGGCATCCGGATAACGGGCTAACAAGGCGGCAAGGTTGTCAGTGATGGAGCCGGTGTTTTGTTCATCATCGAGTCTCAGATAGTGAACGTCAAAACCTTTGCTGGTGAGCGCCTTGGCAAAGTTGCGCATCGCCGCAAAAAAGGCCAGCACTTTTTGCCGATGATGGCGAACGTAATCGGTTTCCTGCGCGACTTCCATCATCACATAAAGTACGTCCTTTTGCTGGTGCTGAAACCAGCTATGACTGGCGTTGAGCTGGTCACCTAAGATCAATCGTAGGGTTTGATAGCGCTTGTTAGTCATCCTGCTTAGGTCCACTCAATGGAATTTCAGTGGGTTCGCGATCGGGCTTGGCGTAACTTAAACGACATAAGCCCGATGTTGTGTGGTAGCGATCGAGGCCGGACACGGTGACGGTTTCCAGTGCTTCAATATCGATAAAACCGTCATCGAGAATCGCCGACTCTTCGGTTCTTACCCATTGAATTTCGCCAATGACAAATTCGGTACCGTTGTGCGTGATGCTGGCAACTTCCACCAGTTTGACGCCCATTGATAAGCGACTTTCTTCAACGTAAGGTGCATGAAAGCCATCATAGCGGGCCGGCGTGAGACCGGTTTGTTCAAACTCCGATTGTTCGCGTTGATACCGCGCTGATGTTTGATGCGCTTGTTTAACGATACCGGTATGAACGTGGTTAATGGTATAGACTCCGGTCTCTTCAATATTTTCCAGAGTATGGCGGCTGACGGAATGAGGGCGCATGATGAATCCAATCAACGGTGGGTTAGCACCAAGATGAACAACAGAGCTGATGATGGCCAGGTTGTCTTCGTTGCGGCGGCTACTGGTGCCAATTAAATTTGCGCTTTTGAAACCCGACAAGGAGTTAATAAATTTTACTCTTGCCTCGTTTTCCATGTCTGCCAGTTCTTTTTGATTAAAGTGCTTCATAACGTTCCTTGCGTTTCACTGGTGTAAAAAGCTAATACGAGCAGACTGTGCAAGCAGATCTAATACCTAAAAAGTGAAAAATATGGCATTATGCGGCTACTTTATTTGGTGGGAGCAATTATGAATAACCAAGCCGATCCCGTAAACGTTTTATGCATTAAGTGGGGCAATAAATACGGCTCTGACTACGTCAACACGCTGTATTCTATGGTAAGCCGCAATTTGAGCCGGCCGTTCCGCTTTGTTTGTCTTACTGACGATAATGAAGGCATTCGCAACGAAGTCGAGGTTAAACCGATACCTAAAATTGGTTTTGAGGACTTTGACAAGCAAGTGCCATGGACCAAAGCACACGGCTGGTTAAAACTGACCTGTTTTGCCAATCCGCTGCATGATTTAAGCGGTCCAACGCTGTTCCTGGATCTTGATATCGTTATTGTCGGCAGCCTGGATGAGTTCTTTGAGCCGGAAGGCGAATTCCTGGTGATCAAAGAATGGGATAAGTCCGATGCAACCGGTAATACCTCGGTGTTCCGCTTTGAGGCCGGCGCGCACGAAGATGCACTGGATTATCTTAAGGCTGATCCGAAGAAGGCAACCGAGCCGGTGCGCAACGAACAGGAATTTATCACTCAGTTCGTCGACCGCCAGGGTAAATTGAAATACTGGCCGGCACAGTGGTGCCGCAGCTTCAAACGCCACTGCCTGCGTCCATTCCCGCTCAGCTTCTTCCAGCAGCCGCGGATCCCTGAGGGAGCTAAGGTGATTATTTTCCACGGTAAACCGCATCCTGACGATGCCTTGCGTGGCCGTAGCGGTAAATGGTACCGCAAGGTATTACCGACGCGTTGGATTGCCGAGTACTGGCGTTAATTATGCTACGACGGCTGTACGCGGCATTGATGACAGCATTAGTGCCGCTGTTGGTGCTTTATTTTTGGCTGCGTGGTCGCAAGGACCCAGGTTATCGTCAACATCTGGGTGAACGCTTGGGCTTTACTGCCACTAAAGCTGAGTACCAGGGCGGCCTGTTGATTCACAGCGTATCTGTGGGCGAAACACTGGCGGCGAAGGGACTGATAGCACAGTTGTTAGCTGAGTACCCGATGTTGCCCATAACCGTTACCTGCATGACGCCGACGGCGCGGCGACTTATCGAAGCACGCTTTGGCGACCGCGTTAACTGTGTCTATTTTCCGCTGGATTATCCCGGTGCGGTAAAGCGTTTCATTGAGCGACTAGCCCCTCAAGCGGTGTGGTTGATGGAAACAGAACTGTGGCCACGGTTTTTAGACGAATTGAAACGCCGTCGTATTCCTGTGGCCTTGCTCAATGCCCGCCTATCACAACCGTCGGCCGCGGGTTATCGGCGATTACAGGCACTGTTGCGCCCAGTTTGGCAACAACTGGCGCTGGTGAGCGCACAAACACAGGCGTCAGCCCGAAGATTCCGAGCGCTCGGTGCACCTGCTGTGACGGTTGATGGTAACTTGAAATTTGATGTTACGGTCACCGATGAGCAGCGCTGTCAGGCGCGGACATTTTTTACTGCAGTGGCGGACAAGCCGGTATGGCTTTGTGCCAGCACGCATCCCGGCGAGCATGAGATCATCCTGGACGCTTATGCGAAAATTAAGCGGGCATACGATGTTCAACTGGTGATTGCACCCCGCCACCCGGAGCAGTTTGAGCGCGTCGCTGAACTGTTGAATGCAGCCGGTGTTGATTTTACACGGCGCAGTGAAATTACCGAAATGCCCAACGACGACTCGGTGCTTATCGCCGACTCCATGGGCGAAATGTTGGTTTGGAGCTGCGCCGCTGACATCAGCTTCGTTGGTGGCAGCTTGATTGAGCGGGGTGGGCATAACCCACTGGAACTGATCGCGGGCGGCAGTGCGGTGCTGTCGGGTCGCTCGGTGTATAACTTTGCGGAAATCTATCAACAGTTAAACCGTGCCAAAGGTGTACGTTGGGTCGACGATTGCGATACCCTTGTCGATCAAGTCGCTGAGTTACTGTCTGACAGCAACACTCGTCAGCAACAGATTGCAGCGGCGCAGAAGGTACTATTACAACACAAAGGTGCGACACAACGTGTCCGGGAAAGGGCCTTGCAAGCAACTTTTACAGGAAACTTCATGGTAAAAACTCAGACCAACGGCAAAGAGTTTATAAAATTTGATTCAGCGGTTTTGCCGGAGTGTGAAGCGAAACATTTTTCTCCCAAATACTGGCAGCAACAAAAAGCGATTGCCGGTAATTCGACCGGACGGGCTACGGTCTGGTTTATTCAGCAGGGTGATCATGGCATGTTATTGCGCCATTATTATCGTGGTGGATTAGTGGGCAAGGTGAATAAAGACCGGTTTTGGCGCGAACCTGAACAGCAAAGCCGTGCGATTCATGAATTTGATTTACTGGGTAAATTGGTAGAACTGGGATTACCGGTACCCAAACCGATCGCTGCAAGAATGATTAAAACCGGGCTGTTCAGTTATCGGGCAGATATTTTAGTTGAGGTGATCCCGGGGGCTATTGATGTTTTCCGGTTGCTGCGTGACAAGCCTTTAACTGCAGAACAATGGCAAACTCTTGGTGCTGCGGTGAAGCAGATGCATAACCACAACGTTTATCACTCAGACTTAAACTGTCATAACTTGATGCTGGATGACCAGGACAAAGCATGGATTGTTGACTTTGATAAATGTGGTTTTAAAGAGCCTGATCAATGGAAGCAGGACAATCTGGCAAGACTGAAACGATCATTAGTGAAAGAAAAGGGTAAGAACGAGTCGTTTTTCTGGAAAGAAAATCGTGACTGGCCTGAATTTTTAACAGGTTATGAAAAGTCTTAAACGCTCTCCATACTCTGAATAAAAAAGCCTGCTCAAACAGATGTTGAGCAGGCTTTTTAAATGCATTAGCGGTGGCTTCGGTTATTCGCGGATTTGGCCGTTGCCGGTGACCACAAACTTCTCTGTTGTTAATGCTTGTAAGCCCATTGGGCCATAAGCGTGCAGCTTGCTGGTCGAAATACCGATTTCGGCGCCTAAACCAAGCTGACCACCGTCTGAGAAACGTGACGAGGCATTCGCCATGGTGACCGCAGAATCGACTTCGCGGATGAAGCGTTTCGCCGTGTCTTGATTCTCGGTTACGATAACCTCGGTGTGACCACTGCCGAATTGCTGAATATGTTCCAGCGCCGCTTCGTAGTCATCAACGGTACGTACCGCAATCTCCAGCGCCAGATACTCTTCACCAAACGCATCATCAGCAATTTCATCAGCGCCGTCAAAATAGCTCACTGAACGCTTGTCGGCGTGGATAACCACGTTTTTTTCCGCCAGTGCTTTCGCTGCCATCGGCAGGAAGCTATCCGCTACGTCCTGATGCACTAACAGGCCTTCAAGGGCGTTACAAACACCAGTACGCTGCGTCTTGCCGTTCAGCAGAATAGCCAGCGCCTTATCAAGGTCTGCGTCTTTGTCGACATATAAGTGGCAGACGCCTTTATAGTGCTGAATTACCGGGATCTTACTGGTGTCACTGACGTAATGAATCAGACCTTCACCACCGCGTGGAATCACCAGGTCAATGTAATCTTTCTGTTGCAGTAATTCGGTCATCAGTTCGCGATCCGGAGTGGGTACCACTGTGATCACGTCTTTTGGCAAACCACTTTGTTCCAACGCTTCATGCAAAGCTTCTGCAATCGCTTTACTGCTCTCGATGGCTTCGCGGCCACAACGCAGGATAACGGCGTTACCGGATTTAAAGCACAACGCACCCGCATCGGCGGTAACGTTAGGGCGTGCTTCGTAAATCATCGCAATGACACCCAACGGAATGCGCATTTTTTCGATGGTCAGGCCATTGGGACGCTCTTCCAGGACATAGCTGTCGCCTACCGGGTCTTTCAATGCGATGATTTCTTCAATGGCTGTCGCCATGCCCTCGATACGTTCATCGTTTAACTGCAAGCGATCCATCATGGCGTCGCTGAGGCCTTTTTCTTTGCCGGCAACCATGTCTTTTTTATTCACTTCCAGGATGTTGTCTTTATGGTTGCGAATGGCGTCCGCCATTTTTTGCAGAACGTTGTTTTTGTCCTGCTCTGATAAAGTAGCAACGGCGCGAGCGGCTTTGGCTGCGCGTTGGGCAATTTGTTCTGCTAACTGCTGGCTCATGAATCCTCCAAAATCATTAAATCGTCGCGGTGAATTACTTCGGTAATCGGGCTATAGCCAAATTGCTCGGCGATATCTTCTGTTTGTTGCCCTTTAATGTGCAGTAATTCGTGCGAGCTGTACTGGCAAATGCCTTTTGCCAGTGCGTCTGTGTTGTTCGCGCTACGAACCACTACGGCGTCACCGCGGTCAAAGTCGCCTTGTACATCAACAATGCCTGAGCTTAATAAAGACGCGCCATTTTCCATTAGCGCTTTCTCAGCGCCTTCGTCGATGAGAATTTCACCTTGGGCTACCAGCGTATGCCGGAGCCAATGTTTCTTGTTGCTGATAGGATCAGACTGGCGACGGAACAGTGTTCCGGGAATTTCGCCTTGTAGTAGCGATTCAAAGGTTTCACCTTTGCGGCCATTAACAATGTAAGTATCGATACCGTGTGAGGTTGCTTTTTCTGCCGCCTCTACTTTGGTGCGCATACCACCTGTTCCTACTGCACTGACCGAGCCGCCGGCCAGCGAGAAAATGCTTTCATCGATTTGTTCGACAACCGGTATTTTCTTAGCTTCCGGGTTCAAATTCGGATCAGCGTCATATAACCCGTCGATATCCGAACAGATGAAGAGCGCATCGGCATCGACCAGAGTCGCGATCATCGCGGACAAGTTATCGTTGTCGCCGACCTTCATTTCGTCCGTTGCCAAGGCGTCGTTTTCATTAACGACCGGCAAAACGTTGTGCTCTAACAATCTGTTTAGGGTGTTCTTGATACTCACATAACGTGCACGATCACGTAAGTCGCTGTGAGTCATTAATAGCTGGGCGCAAGGAAAATCGAAAAAGCGCGACCAATACCCCATCATTTCGTTCTGGCCTACCGCTGACATCGCTTTGCGAACAGCGACCGGAACTTTCTTGTGTTCGAAGTGAATATGCTTACGACCTGCGGCAACACTGCCTGAAGATACTAATACAACTTCCTGGCCTCGTTCACGGCACTCGTTGATAAAACGAGCAATGGGCAGTAAGTATTTGGTACTAACTCCGGTTTCATCTGGCGCGATGAGCGCACTACCAACTTTAAGCACGGCTCTTCGCCAGGATGGCGCTTTCATAAAGACTCCCTTTTGTTGAATTCGTTAGTAGTCTAACAGAATCGATGCTTAAGCTCCAGTAACGCTCATAACCTGAAACTATTGTCAATATTTTAGTCAATAATTTAGCCTAATCAGAGATTTTGCAATCTTTTTTCGCGTGTTTAGTTTTCCGGCGGTGTGTAGCCTTCAATTTCAATAGTTTTCCGTTCGAACAGAAACGCTACCATCTGCTCTTCCAAAAATTTGCGATCGTCTTCAGACATCATGTTCAGATGCTTCTCGTTAATGAGCATGGTTTGTTTTTTCTGCCACTCTGCCCAC
This sequence comes from Idiomarina aquatica, assembly GCF_003987185.1. Taxonomy (GTDB): domain Bacteria; phylum Pseudomonadota; class Gammaproteobacteria; order Enterobacterales; family Alteromonadaceae; genus Idiomarina; species Idiomarina aquatica. The sequence continues at coordinate 32,792 of NZ_PIPS01000006.1, forward strand.
GCCTGTTTGGAGATGTGGTTAAAAATACGCTCGCCGAGCTCGCCTGGGTATAATTGAAAATCCAGACCTTCTGCGTCTCGTTGTAAATATTCGCAAAAAACCGTACGGCTCATAATGATTCCTTTAATTGTTGAAGAATTTTTTGAGTTGCTGCGGAAACACCCACGTCGGGGGAGGTATCCAGACTCAGCCAACGCTGTTTGTCACTGCCCGACGGCTCTGCCACAGCCGGTGATGTTTCGTCATAATTATCTATTAAGACAGGATGACAGTCCAAATGGAAGTGGGAGAACGTGTGTCGAAACGAGGGCAGGGCATGCAGGTTGCTTACGCTCACTGATAATGTATCGCTAAGTTGTGCCGTAGATTCAAATTCAGGAAAACTCCAGAGACCACCCCAGATGCCCTGTGCCGGGCGTTGTTGCAGGAGTACTTGGTTGCCGCGTTGATAAATCGCAAAGACGACGGTTTTCACCGGTTTGTCTTGCTTTGGCTTTTTAGCCGGGTAGTCTGTTTGCGTACCTTGCTGAAAAGCACCACAGCCTTTGCTAAGAGGGCAATCATTACAGCGTGGTGAGCTACGCGTACAAACCAATGCGCCTAAATCCATCATTGCCTGGTTAAAGTCGGCATGTCGTTGACTCGGCGTGACTTGTTCTGACAGCAACCATAGTTGTTTTAAAACGGCAGTGCGGCCCGGCCAGCCCGCGACTAAAAAATAACGTGCGAGTACTCGTTTGACATTACCGTCCAGAATGGCCGCATACTCACCACAGCCGAGTGATGCAATCGCGCCCGCGGTGGAGCGGCCGACACCAGGCAAAGACTCCAATTGTTGCTGAGAGCATGGAAATACACCGTCGTAGTGCTCGACAACATATTGTGCGGCTTTGTGGAGGTTTCGAGCTCGCGCGTAATAGCCCAAGCCGCTCCAGAGGCTTAGTACCGTATCAATATCGGCGGTAGCCAGATCATTGACGGTTGGAAACCTCGCCATGAAACGTTCGAAATAGGGGATAACAGTAGTCACTTGAGTTTGCTGCAACATGATCTCGGATACCCAAACGCGGTAAGCGGATTTATTGTGTTGCCAAGGCAAATTTTTACGCCCGTGTTGGTCAAACCAGGCGAGTACCAAACCGCTGAAATCAGCCTGCAGTTGACGGCTTGCCATTTATTAACTACTCCTTAACTTGTATGGCTTTAGTGTAGGATGAGCCTACCATGAAGTATCTGTAAATATTTGCAAACTCATCTGACATTTTTCCAGTTAGTACTATAATAACGGTTAACGTAATTCATATTGTGATCGTTATACGTAAAATGTCGTATAAGGGTGCAAGAAGTAATATGCTTATTGCAGTAACAAGGAGCTTGCAATGAAGAAATTAAATGCTGTTTTACTTGCGTTGGTCAGCGTTGGAATGACCTCAGCAGCGATGGCTCAACAGACCCAAAAACAACCCGGAGAATTTTATGTCGGGGCGCGTTTTGGCGCATTGAACCTAGATTCGGATCGCGTTGGTTATAAGAATGGTGAACTTTATAACGTTGATACCGGCTTTGACACACTAGACACCGGCGTTGAAATTGGTTTTATGTTAACCCAATACTGGGAAACTCGAATTTATTATGACTATGTTGAGGCATCAATTGAGGGTAGTCCCGGCGATCTTTATGGACAGTCATTTGGTTCTGATTTTCTGTACCATTTTAACGACCTAGTTTACGCTGGTTTAGGTATTAATGGCACCGAGGTCGGTGACTTATCTGATGCTATGGTGCGCGCAACCGTAGGCCATAGACAGTTTATTAATGATCAACTTTCTTGGCGAGTTGAAGGTGGTGTTCAGCAAGGTTGGGAACTGGATCACACGGAGTCCTTTGTGAACTTCGGTTTGCAATTATGGTTTGGCGAGCCTGCAACAGTTGCGCCAAAGACTCGCCCGCAGGTTGAACCTCAACAGGCTCAGCCGGAACCACAGCCGGAGCCACAGCAACCGGTCGATTCAGACGGTGACGGTGTGGTCGATAGTAACGACAAATGTGTCAACACACCTAAAAATTATTCAGTGGATGAAACCGGTTGTGTGATGTATGAAAATGAAGTGATTCGCGAAGAATTACTGGTCGAATTTGACCTGAATTCATCAAAAGTTCGTGAGTCAGCGATGGGTGCCATCGAAGAAATGGCAAACTTTATGAAGGAACACCCGCAGCTAAGCATTACCATCCACGGTCATACTGACTCTACCGGTGAGGCAGACTATAACCAGTGGCTATCGGAACGCCGCGCGAAGTCAGTGGGCGATGTGTTAATTAAGCGCTTTGGTATCGCCGCCAACCGTGTTGATTACAAAGGACACGGTGAGTCACAGCCTAAAGTGGTTGAGAACAGTGCAACTGACCGTCAGGAAAACCGTCGCATCGAAGCGGAATTGAAAGTGGTAAACCGCGTGCCGGTTAAACGCTAAGCGTTGCGATTTAGCACCATAAACCGCTAAAATAGAACGGGTCTACCAATGGGTAGGCCCGTTTTTTTTATTTCTCATCATTCAGAATATCGGATAACAGCCATTCATGACTCAATTCAAAAGTGCCGAAGAAGCCGCTGCTGCGGGTAAATATGTACGTACCGTACGTAGTTTTGTGAAACGCGAGGGGCGTCTGACCAAGGGCCAGGCTGCAGCGATTGAGCGTCAATGGCCGGTCATGGGGCTCAGTATTGCCGGTGGCCAGCTGGATCTTAAGGCGGTGTTTGGCAATGACCACCCGGTGACTCTGGAAATTGGATTTGGCATGGGTCACTCGTTGGTCGAAATGGCACACAATGAGCCCGATCGCAATTTTATCGGGGTAGAAGTGCATGAGCCGGGCGTTGGTGCCTGCTTAATGGCCGCTGAGCAGGAAGGTGTTAATAACCTGCGTATCTACAATGAAGACGCCGTCGAGGTGCTGAAACAGTGCATCGCAGACCACTCATTGGATCGGGTACAGATCTTCTTCCCGGACCCTTGGCATAAAAAACGCCATCATAAACGCCGTATCATTCAACCTGAGTTTGTCGAACTGTTGGTACAAAAGCTCGTGCCTGGCGGAATTCTGCACCTGGCCACCGACTGGCAAAATTATGCCGAACATATGCTGGACGTACTGAATGCCAATGCTGAATTGACGAACCTGTCAGCAACCAACGACTATGTGCCCCGTCCGACAACACGGCCGAAGACCAAATTTGAGCAACGAGGCGAACGCAAAGGTCACGGCGTTTGGGATTTGATGTTTCAGCGCTGATTATGGCGAGGAAAATTGTCCGGGGCGTCAGCTAACGCCGCGAGATAGCAGCCAAGTGAATACGCTGTTGGCAGAACTCGAGGGGGCTAAGCCAGGAGCCGCCATGAGCACATCCGTGAGGGCTTGTTTCCGGCCATCCATGGCCTCCAACATTCCTGGCTTAGCCCCCTCGAATTCTACCTCGCGTATTCACGTGGCGGCCAACCTTTAGGTATAAGGCTATAGCAGGGTCTCCAGCACGCTGTTGAGGTAGCGGTGACCGCTGGCAGTAAGTTGCCAGTGACTGTCTGATTCAACCAGCCATTGATTGCTGATCGCAGGTTGGAGTTTAGCGGAGGCTGCGTCGGCGCTAAGCCCCGTGGTTTGTTCAAAGCGATGCTTGGATACCGGCTCAAGTAGTCGTAATTGATTCATGAAAAACTCAAAATACCGTTCTTCCGGTGTAATTTCTGTAAGCTGATAGCGTGGGTTACGGGTTAAGTCGAGGTAACCCTGCGGGTGTTTGACTTTCTCGCAGCGTAAAATGGTATTTCGATCGGCTAGAGTCACCTTACTGTGCGCCCCGCAGCCGATCCCTAAGTAGTCCCCGTAGCGCCAATAATTACGATTATGGCGGCTCTGATGGCCAGGTTTTGCATAGGCACTGACTTCGTATTGCTGATAGCCGGCGGCTTGCAATAATTGATGACCCTGCAGATAAATATCCCATAGTGTGTCATCGTCCGGCAATTGCGGAGGCTTGCTGGCGAACAGCGTGTTTGGCTCAATGGTCAGTTGGTACCAGGAAATATGCGGCGGGTTAAGCTCGATGACTTGTTTAAGGTCATCGAGCGCCATCGCCAGCGATTGGTCCGGCAGGCCATGCATTAAATCCAGGTTAAAACTGGTTAACGGCAAGACGCCAGCGTGTGCGGCGGCGGCTCTCGCCTGCTGCGGGTCATGAATGCGACCTAAAGCCTGCAACTGGTGGTGCTGGAGGCTCTGAATGCCAATCGACAAGCGGGTGACACCAGCGCGGACAAAGTCATCAAACTTTTCTGTTTCAAAGGTGCCCGGGTTTGCTTCCAGCGTGATTTCACAGCCTTCGGCCAAGGTTAATTGCGCGCGGATGCCGTCCAACAGGCGCTGAATAGCGCTGGCGGTCATCACACTCGGGGTGCCTCCGCCGATAAAAATGGAGTGGATGTCACGCCCCTGAACCCATTCACTGTCCGCTTTCAAGTCATCCAGTAAGCGGCCAATATAAGCCTGTTCCGGAATGTTCCCGGTTAATTTATGCGAATTAAAATCGCAATACGGACACTTCTGTATACACCAGGGGATGTGTACGTAAAGCGATAATTCTGGCAGTTCAAGAGACGCTTTAGGCATGTTGGGTCAACTGTTCCAATAATTGGGCTAAGGCTTTACCACGGTGGCTCAACTGCTGTTTGCGCTCGCGCGGCAATTCGGCCGCAGAGGCTTGCTCCTGTGCTACCCAAAAAATGGGATCGTAGCCAAAGCCGCCTTCTCCCCGCGGGCTTTCCAGGATTGAACCATGCCATTGGCCATGACAAATCAACGGGGTTGGGTCGGCGGCGTGTTGCAGGTATACCAAGACACAATGGAAGGTCGCCTGTCGTTGTTCGGGGGCAACATCCCGTAATTCGGTTAATAGCTTGTCGATGTTATCGGCGTCACTGCAGCCGGCCCCCGCGAAACGTGCCGAGAATACCCCGGGAGCGCCGTTGAGCGCCGCGACCGCCAGACCTGAGTCATCAGCAATCGCGGGTAGACCGGTATGTTCACACGCATGGCGCGCTTTTATGATGGCATTTTCGACAAACGCCAGGCCGGTTTCCTCAGCTTCTTCAAAGTGCCATTCGGACTGCGCTCTGATACGCCAGTTGCTGGTGGTCGGATGGTCCGCCAACATGGCCTGTAACTCTTTGACTTTCCCTTGGTTTCCGGTAGCCAGAACGATTTCTTTGCGGGTATTTTGCATAGTGTTAAATTCATCACTCAATTTGAATTGCATGATAACATGACCGAGGATTCGTCGGAACGAGCAAGGAGATACTGGTTTGGATACTGCCAATACACTGTTATTGATTTGTGGCTTGCTGTTGGTGATCAGTATTCTTGCGAGCGTTCTGTCAAACCGCCTCGGCGCGCCGATTTTACTGACCTTCCTTATCATTGGAATGCTCGCCGGCACGGACGGCATTATCGGCCTTGACTTCGACGATCCTGATATGGCGTTTTTCATCGGTTCGACCGCGTTGGTGATTATCCTCTTTGATGGGGGGATGCGCACCAATCCGCAACGCTTCCGGGTGGCACTGTGGCCAGCGATAAGCCTGGCAACGGTAGGGGTTGCACTAACCTGCACCTTGGTTGCCTGCGCCGCCGTATTTTGGTTTGGTCTGCCGTGGCCGGCGGCGTTATTGATCGGAGCCATTCTCAGCTCGACGGATGCTGCCGCGGTGTTTGGTATTTTTCAGTCGCAGGGACTGCAAATTAAGGAACGGGTCGGGGCTACACTGGAGATCGAGTCCGGTACCAACGATCCGATGGCGGTCATCCTGACGCTGACGATGACCGCAGCGGTTGCCAGTGGTCGCTTTGACGTCTGGTACCTGATGTTGGCCGAAGTGATATGGCAACTTGTTGGTGGCTTATTATTCGGCTGGTTGGGTGGCCGGCTGTTTATTATTGCGGCGCGTAAGCTGCCGTTAAGTTTTACTTTTTTTCCGTTATTGGCGGTGGCAAGCGCGGTATTGGTGTTTGCCACCACCGCGACCCTGCAGGGCAGTGGATTTCTGGCGGTCTATTTGATGGGCTTTGTGATCGGTAATGCACGGCTGCCGCAACTGGTGCACATTCTGCATGTGCAAGACGGGCTGGCCTGGCTGGCGCAAATTACCATGTTCCTGATCCTGGGCCTGCTGGTCACCCCCTCACATTTGCTGGAGTACTTGCCGGTCGCCTTAGGTATTGCGTTTGCACTGATCTTTGTCGCGCGTCCGATAGCGGTGCTCATCAGCTTGTTACCGTTTTCGTTCCCCTGGCGCGAACAGGTATTTATGAGCTGGGTTGGGCTGCGCGGTGCGGTGCCAATTATTCTGGCATTGTTCCCCTGGCTAAGCGGTGTTGAACAACAGGAGCTTTATTTCGACATTGCCTTTGTGGTGGTGATGGTTTCGTTGCTGATCCAAGGCTGGACCATTGCGCCGCTGGCTCGCTGGTTGAACCTCGAAGTGCCCAAGCGGCCACAACCGCAACAACGCATGCCATTGTCTTCGGTACCGTCAAAAGAAGCGCTGGAAGTCTGGTTGTACCGTATTGATAAGGACTCGCCGGCCTGTGATCACAGTTGGAGTGAGTTGAAGCTAACCGCTCCGGCGACCTTTGTTGGTCTGGTGCGGGATGGTGAATGGATTCAACCGGAAACCAAACCGGTGGTAGAGGAAGGGGATGATCTGTTGGTTGCGGCAACGGCTCGTGATATCGATGAGGTCAGTCGAATTTTGGCATCTGGCGGGCGCGGTCTGAAAGTGAATGACAAAGGCTTCTTCGGCGATTTCTCGTTACGCGGCGATCTAACCTTTACCGAGCTGTCATCGGTTTATCCGCTGGGTAATGTTGACGATACGCTGATGGGAAAAATGCTCAAAGACTACTTCACCGAAAAATTTCACCGGCGCGTGGTTATCGGGGACATGATAACGGTTGGGGATGTGGTGCTTACTGTGCGTGAAATTGATGAACTGGGTGAGGTTAAATCGCTGGGGATTAAAGCAAAAGAGTGAGCCGCGGCTCACTCTTGATAAAATTGCTGCTCGAACGTGAGCGTTTCACCGGCGTTTTTACTGTCAGGAAAACGAAGGGTAAAGCGCATAACTTCTTCATCGCCAAACTGAAAACTGGCCAGATAATAAATGGCGTCACCTTCGGTTATTTCCTGAAACTCCAGGTTCTGCACACCGCCGCGTGGATTACTGACGTAGCCTTCGGGCTTGGCACGAACCGCGCTTTGAGTGTCGCTGTGCAGCACCGAAATATTCACCAAGCCACGTTTATCGCTGCGGGTAATACCGTACTGCGCGGCGATTTCTGGCGTCAGAAAGGTTGAGTTAAAGGCACTGTAATGCACGTCCCATTGACCGATTTGCTGTTTCTGCTCTGCTACAGCCACGACAGAAACGGCCGCTAATAACAAACCACTAAGCACTCTTAAGATAACGCCAGACATCGCTATTGCTCCTTATACGCCAATCAAGATTCGTAAAAACTGCAACACGATAATCACCACCAGCACCGACAGGTCAAGCCCGCCAAGCGGTGGGATAATCCGTCTAACCGGTGCTAACAAGGGCTCTGTCAACTGATGCAGCATGGCTTCCATCGGATTATAGCCCTGCGAGAACCAGCTTAGGATCGCACGAATAATGAGGATCCAGAATAACATCGACAGTAAGCTGCTGACGGTAAACAGAATCCCCTGAATGATCACCGGTAACAGCGGTACACCGTAGCCATTCAATGAGAATAATGCCGCCGCTTTTAGCACACCGATAATGATCGCAAACACCAAGCTCGCTGTGTCAAGGCGACCCGCTGAGGGAATCGCCTTGCGCAGAATACCGACCACCGGCTGGGTCGCTTTAACGACAAACTGGCTGACGGGGTTGTAGTAGTCCGCCTTGACCAGTTGCATCCACACCCGCAGTAAAATGACGATCAAATACAGATCGATAAGGGTGGCAACTAAAAACGTTAACGCGTCGTTCATGTCCGCTCCTAAAACAACTTAGCCATTTCTTGATTACGCTTAACCGCCGCTTTGACAGCGTCAGCAGAAATCTCGTGCAAGTGACGTTGTTGATAAACTTCAACCCCTTTCGCGGTTGAGCCGCCTTTACTGGTGACTTGTTTACGCAGGTCTTCCAGCGATAAGTCGCTTTCTTTTGCCATTTGCGCAGCCCCTAAGCAGGTTTGTTGCACCATGGCGCGCGCTTTCTCCGGATCAAAGCCCAGTTCGACCGCGCCTTTGGCGAGGCTGTCCATAAATTCGAAAAAGTAAGCCGGACCGCTACCGGCAACGGCGCCAAGTATATCCAGCTGATCTTCATCAGCTACCCAAAGCGTATCGCCCACGCCGTTAAACACCTCAGTGACGTAGCTTTTGTCGGTATCGCTGACGCTATCTTCTGCGACCAATCCGGACATGCCTTGGCCGACCAACGATGGGGTATTGGGCATCACTCTAATAATAGTAATGTCATCGCCGAGGTATTGACGGTACTTGGGCATACGGATACCGGCGGCAATGGTGATGATCAGTTTATCAGCCAGATTTGAAATATTTTCTTTCAGGTGAGCACAAACGTCAGCCATCAACTGGGGTTTTACCGACAACACCACGACATCGGCGGCGTTGACGACTTCTAGATTGTCGTGACTGGTGTTAACGCCCAATTCCGATTTCATTTTTTCCAATTTACCGGCGCTGGGGTTACTGACCCACACGTTGTTCGCTGGGTAGCCACTTTTACACATACCGCCAACAATGCTTTGCGTCATGTTACCTGCACCAATAAAGGCGATGTTACGGATATCGTTCATTATCACTCCCGTTGTCCAAAAATTGCAGTTCCAATACGTACCATGTTAGCACCCTCAAGCACCGCTTGTCGCATATCGCCGCTCATTCCCATGGAAAGCGTGTCAACGGAGGCCCCAAAGGTTTGCTGGAGCTGTTCAAATAACGACCGCATGCGGGCAAAACTCTCGCGTTGTTGCGTCGGCTCGGTACCGGCTTTTAAGATGGTCATTAAACCGCGTAACTGCAGCCGCTCGCAGGCGTCGACAAACTTGGCTAATGCCATTACCTGCGCCGGTGCCAGACCGGACTTATTATCGTCGTCGTCAATATTAACCTGTAATAACACATTCAGCGGTGGCTTATGCGCGGGACGTTGGTCATTCAGCCGGCGCGCAATTTTTTCACGCTCAACACTTTGTACCCAGTCAAAGTGCTCAGCCACGTCACGGGTCTTATTGGATTGTAACGGGCCGATGAAATGCCAGGTCAGTGATAGCTCAGCAAGCGCGTTAATTTTGGCGACGCCTTCCTGCACGTAGTTTTCACCAAAATCACGCTGTCCGGCGGCGGCCGCTGCCTGAACCGCTTCGATAGGGTGGCGTTTACTGACCGCGACCAGTTGCACCTCATTGACATAGCTCGACTCGGCCGCCAAATCGTGCAGTTGTTCACGTACTGTCGCCAGGTTTTTTGCTATGGTTTGGCTATTATTCTCTGCTACCTTAGTCACATTGATTGTCCTTTAGCACATGAGAGTCGTTATGGATGTTACTGACTTATTAGCCTTTAGTATGAAGCAATCCGCTTCGGATTTACATTTATCCTCGGGCAGTGTGCCGATGATACGGGTAGATGGTGATATGCGCCCGCTGAATCAACCGGTACACGAAGCTGCTGAGTTAAAACGCATGTTATATAAGATCATGCCCGAGCCACAGCAGCAAGAGTATGAACAGCGCTTTGAATGCGATTTTTCGTTTACGCTGGACGATATCGCCCGCTTCCGGGTCAACGTGTTTACGCAGCGAAAAGGCATTGCCGCTGCGTTTCGGATGATTCCGAACCAAGTGACAACGCTGGATGAATTGGAAGCTCCGGCAATTTTCAAAGATATTGTCGATGCTCCCCGTGGACTGGTATTGGTTACCGGACCGACAGGGTCGGGTAAGTCCACCACGCTGGCTGCGATGGTAGATTATATTAATCGCACACGTTCGGATCACATCCTAACCATTGAAGACCCCATTGAATTTGTGCACGAGAATCAACGAAGCTTGGTCAGCCAGCGGGAAGTTCATCGGGACACGCGTTCGTTTGAAGCCGCTTTGCGCTCAGCCTTGAGGGAAGACCCGGATGTGATCCTGGTCGGCGAGATGCGAGATCTGGAAACCATCCGGTTGGCAATGACGGCCGCAGAAACCGGGCATCTGGTCTTGGGGACGTTGCATACCACTTCAGCCCCAAAGACCATCGATCGTATCATTGATGTGTTCCCGGGGGACGACAAACCGATGGTGCGTTCGATGCTGTCGGAATCTTTGCGCGCGGTCATTTCGCAGACGCTGCTGAAACGTGTTGGGGGCGGCCGGGTAGCGGCGCATGAAATCATGCTCAGCAACTCCGCCATTAAAAACCTAATCCGGGAAGACAAAGTCGCGCAGATGTACTCGGCCATTCAGACCGGTGGGGAACGTGGTATGCAAACCCTCGATCAAGCATTAAAGAAATTGCTTGCCCGGGGCGATATAGAAGCACAGGAAGCGCGTCGCTGCGCGGTCAATAAAGAGGAGTTTTGATGGTATTGCGACTACTGCTGGGCGTTCTATTGACGGTAACGGTTGCGTCGAATGTTGCCGCCCAACAGTCAACCCGGGTGGCCTTTGGTTGTTGTATGGATCATAGCGAGCGCCAAGAGGTCTTTGATGCCCTGAATCTGGCTGATCCTGAAGTGTTTGTTTTTTTAGGAGATACGGTCGATGTTGACGCGGGTGACATGGATGACATGCTGGAAGCCTATGAGGTGCTAAACCGCTTTCGCGGGCCTCGTTTACTGCGTCGACAGTCGGCCGTGATGGCCGTGTGGAATCGTATGGATTACCAAATTGACGGTTATAGTGGCGCAAATAATCCGCTCAAGTACGCCGTACGCAACCACTTTCTGACCTTTTGGCGCGAACCCATCAGTTCGCCGCGAATGTTTCAACAGCATGGTATCGCCAAGGCGGTCATTTTTGGCGACGCGCCACAACGGGTGCAGGTGATTCTATTGGATGGTCGCTGGAACCGGGATGCGCTGAGCAGGGTTGGCTGGTTTGAACGGCTTAAGCGTTCTTTTGACGATAACCTCGGGCCTTATCAGGCCAGCCCCGGCGGTCGTTTGCTGGGAGATGAGCAATGGCAGTGGCTGCGCGAACAATTGCAAAAACCCGCGGAAGTGCGGGTATTGATGAGTGCAACGCCTTTTTTTGCTCCGCTCAATGGCTACGACAGTTGGGCCATGTACGCACAGGAACAGCAGCGTCTGCAGCAGTTGTTACAAGAGGTACAGCCAAACGGTTTGGTGCTGGCGGTCGGCGACAGGGGCTTCGGTGAACTGGTAAAAGTTGACGGGATACTGGAGTATCCGTTATGGCAGGTAACGTCCGGTTACTTGTCAGCGGAAAGTAACCCGCCCTATGCTTACAACGAACGACAGGGGAAGGCGCAGGAAAACGCCCGTTATGGTCAAATTGAAGTGCGTTGGCAGCAAACGCCCGAACTCATTTTGTCGCTACGCGACGTCGATGGCCGGGCGCTGCTTGAACAAACGCTAACGCTTCCTAATTAGTCCAGTTGCGGAGCGCGCCGTTGTTGACTGGCTTGTTCATAAGCAAAGGCCGCCTCGATCAACACCGGTTCGGCACGTGCCGTGCTGAAAAAGCTCATTCCCACGGGTAACGCGGGTTCTTCACCAATTTGTACAAAGCCCATCGGTACGGTGATGTGTGGATAACCGGCTACCGCCGCGGGAGAACTTGCCGAGCCGGAGTAGTTATCGCCATTGACACGATCAATCTTCCAGGCCGGTGACGTGGTCGGTGCCACTAACAGGTCGAGGTTGTGCTCGGTCAACATCGCATCGATGCCTTCTTTACCGGCCAGGCGTTTGCTGTTGGCTAACGCCTTTTCGTACTCCTCCTGATCCGCTTCCGACTTGGCCGCTGCCATTTCAAACAGTTCCTGGCCGAAATAAATCAGCTCCTGATCGGCGGCCTGTTGATTGGCTGCTATCAGATCATCCAGCGTTTTGTAGGGCAGGTCGCTACTGGCGAGGTAGCTTTCCAGGTCGTACTTAAACTCGTGTAACAGAACCGTAAATTCATCGCCACCATATTGACCATAGGTTGGCATGCGAACATCCACCAGTTCGGCTCCCTGCGCCCGTAAAACGTCCAGTTGTTGCTCGAACTGCTGATCGAGCAACTCGTTATAGCCCATCAGGTTACGCACCACACCGATGCGTTTGCCGGTTAAGCCATCGGCTTTTAAGTGGCTGGTAAAGTCGCTGTTGGCCGCATAACCAGCAGTGTCATTGGCATCATACTCAGCCATTGCCTGCAGCATCAGGGTAGCTCCGGTTACGGTGCGCGCCATCGGCCCTGCCGTGTCCTGACTGTGGGCAATAGGGATAATGCCGTCACGGCTGATCAGACCAAGCGTCGGTTTGATGGTAACGATACCGTTGACCGCTGCGGGGCACACTAACGAACCGTCCGTTTCGGTGCCTACCGCTAATGCGGTAAAGTCGGCCGCCACGGCGCTGGCCGAACCGGCACTCGAACCGCAGGTAGAGCGAGTTGCATCATAGGGGTTCACGGCCTGGCCGCCAGCGCCACTCCAGCCGGAGCTGGAACGCGTTGAGCGGAAGTTGGCCCATTCGCTGAGGTTCGCTTTGCCAAGAATAATAGCGCCCTCGGCGCGCAGCTCCTCAACTAGGAAAGCATCATCGGCCGGAAAGTTATTGGCGAACAGAACGGAACCTGCGGTATTGGGCATGCCGTCAGCTGTGTCGATGTTATCTTTCAGTAATACCGGGATACCATGCAGAGGCCCACGCAGTTTACCCGCTTCGCGTTCGGCATCAAGACGACGGGCATCTGCCAGCGCCTGTTCATTGACGCTGATGACAGCGCGCAACTCAAAACCCTTGGTATTATGTCGTGCAATACGGTCCAAATAGTAGTGTACGAGCTGCTCGGCACTGAGTTCGCCGTCTTGCATCGCGCGTTGCAGATCGGCAACCGAAGCCTGCTGATAGGCAAAGGGTTCCGGCTGCGTCGAGTCGGTTGTCTGGCAGGCACTCAGCGAGAGTGCAATGGCACTGGCCAGAAACAGGGATTTGAGCGTTGACGTCGTTGTCTTCATGGAAATGTCCTTCTGGTTATTTTTGTTTGCCATAAACTGACACAGTTTGGGCAGATTGACGATAAAAAATACGGTAAACTGTCGCCTGATTACGTTAACTGCAACAGAGCGCGAACCCTATGCGAGTATTAGGCATTGAAACTTCCTGCGATGAAACCGGTATTGCGATTTACGACACCGAGCAGGGCCTGCTGGCTCATCAGCTGTATTCTCAAGTAAAACTGCACGCAGACTATGGCGGCGTGGTGCCGGAACTGGCCTCACGAGATCATGTGCGAAAAACGCTGCCATTGATTAATGCGGCGTTGGAACAAGCACAATTAACCCCTGCGCAACTGGATGGGGTTGCCTATACCATGGGACCCGGCTTGGTGGGCGCGTTGTTGGTGGGGAGCTGTATTGGTCGCAGTCTGGCCTATGGATGGCAATTACCGGCCGTCGGTGTGCATCATATGGAAGGCCATTTGCTGGCGCCGATGCTGGAAGATAACCAGCCGCAGTTTCCGTTTGTCGCCTTGTTGGTGTCCGGCGGACACACACAGTTGGTGCAGGTGAAAGGCATAGGCGACTATGCCTTGCTGGGTGAATCCATTGATGATGCCGCCGGTGAAGCTTTTGACAAAACGGCCAAACTGATGGGGCTTGATTATCCGGGCGGACCACGATTGGCAAAATTGGCCGAGCAGGGGCGCAGTGGTCTGTATCGTTTCCCACGGCCGATGACGGATCGCCCGGGGCTGGACTTTTCTTTTAGTGGCTTAAAGACGTTTACGGCGAACACGCTGGCTGCCAGTGATCATGAACAACAGACACTGGCTGATATTGCCCGGGCTTTCGAGGATGCGGTTGTTGATACCTTGGTGATAAAGTGTCGCCGTGCACTTGAGCAAACCGGTTATAAACGACTGGTGATTGCCGGCGGTGTCAGCGCAAACAAACACTTGCGTGAACAGCTGGCCGCATTAATGAAAAAACTAAAGGGGGAGGTTTTCTATCCGCGTACCGAGTTTTGTACTGATAACGGTGCCATGATCGCCCTGGCCGGCGCGTTACGCTTGCAGGCCGGAGAGCGGCAACCGTTGGCGATCAAAACCTTTCCACGCTGGCCAATGACCGATTTGTCACCGATGAAGGCTGTTGGTTAGCTCAATCCCGGCGCCGTTTAAACGGCGCCTCAGCACCACTGCTGAGGCGCAGAATATTGGCCTGATGGCGCCATACGATCAATACGGAAATCATTATCACTGGAATGGTGTATTGGGGCTTTATCCAATAAGCATAAAATGGCGCCAGGCATACAGTAATCAGCGCCGCGAGTGATGATACCCGGCTAATTTTAAACACCAGCAACCAGGTGGCGATCAGCAGCAATGCCATTTCCCAGGCGACCGGAAACATCGCTCCTAATGCGGTGGCAACGGCTTTTCCGCCGCGAAAATTGAAATACAGCGGGAAAATATGGCCTAGGCAGGCGGCCACCGCAATAATCCCCAGAAAGAAAGGTTCAATGCCGAGAAAGTACGAACCCCACACCGGTACCATCCCCTTTAACACATCAAACCAGAGCGTCAGAAAGGCGGGCACCTTGCCACCAATGCGGTAGACGTTGGTTGCTCCGGGATTGCCCGAGCCTTGCTTGCGCGGGTCTGGTAAGCCCCAGAGTTTGCAAATGAGAACGGCGCTACTGATTGAGCCCAGTAAGTAGGCAACCAAGATCATCAGCAGGGTCAGTGCGGTCATAGGGTACGATTCTCTAAATGTTTGGTGTAGACTGCAATGAATTCAGCGACTTTTAGAATAAGCGCTTTTACATTGAAATACCAATGGTGGATTAGCATGTCAGCATCCGATCTTGATTGGGTTCATATTGAAGGATTGCAAATAGATACAGTTATTGGTGTCTATGAGTGGGAACAACAACAGACTCAGCGTCTGCTGATTGATTTGGCAATGGCATGGGATATCCAGGCTGCAGCGCAAAAAGACGATATTGAGCAGGCGCTGGACTATGCCAAAGTGACAGAAGCCGTTACTGCGTGGGTCCAGCAAAAACCGCGGCAACTGATCGAGACCGTAGCTGAAGGGATCGCTCAACTGGTGCTACAGCAATTTGGCGTGCGCGAAGTTGAGGTCAAAGTCAGTAAGCCCGGCGCTGTCCCAAGCGCGGCCAATGTTGCCGTGAGCATTAGCCGGCGTCAATTTGACAGCCCCTTTGGTTGAGGTTCTGAGTCGTTTATGGCAACCGTATTTTTAGGGGTAGGTTCCAATATCGACCGCGAACAACACATTCTCAGTGGCGTTATCGCATTAGCAGAGCAATTTGAGTGGCGTCAGCGTTCGCGGGTGTTCGAGAGTCGCGCGGTGGGTTTTGCCGGCTCCGATTTCTATAATTTGGTGGTTGAAGTCCGTACCGACTGTTCCATACAGCAGGTCTGGCAGTGCTGCAAAGACATCGAAGAGCGCAATGGACGTTCACCGAACAGTCCTAAGTACAGCCCGCGCTCTCTCGACATTGATATGCTGCTTTATGATGATGAGCTGAACGCTGAGCATCCGCAGCTACCGCGTGCGGAAATTCTTGAAAACGCATTCGTACTCTGGCCGCTCGCCGACATCGCTCCGAATCGTAAACATCCGTTGGTGCATAAAACCTATGCTCAGCTATGGCGTGAATATCAGGGACAACAACAATTAGCGCCGTTGACCGACGAGCGCTGGCTACCGTTCTAGCTGTTCGAGAAAAACTTGCCGGCGACGTCGGGTCAGCGCTTCACCGAGCGCTTTGCCCGTAAACCCCTGTTGCAACAATTCCTGTGCCGTCACGGTTGCCGCAGTAGCGGCCGCTTGCCGTACTCGTTGTTGGGGTATGCCCGGCTGTAACGCGGTTTTTAACATCAACCATTGATTGAGTCGCTCTGGTCGGCGCCAGTAGTCCAACTCACCGAGCAGATTAAAATACTGCTCACTGCTGATGGTATCGGTTTGCAGTAACAGCACTTGCTGCGCCTGAGCCAGTTGCGCGGCCTCTTTGTAGCGGTTGGGTACGGCCAGCCGGCGGCAAAAAGCAGCAACATCGAAGCGTTGTGGCTGGCTGATAAATAGGCTGGCAAAGCGCAAAATAGTATCCTTGGTTAGCGCAGAAACTTGGCGTTGATGTTGCAGTACCTGCTGAGTAATCTGCAACTCGGGAAACACCTGCTTTTCTGCGTTGAGCGTTACCAACAATTGCAGAAATTTGTCCGGCGCCTGCGTTGCCAGTGCTTTCTCCCATTCTTTCCATACCCGTTCCGGAGTTAGGTGTTGGAGCTCTCCGGAGGCAACCATCTGCGCAAGCAGCGCAAGCGTCTCGTCGGCAACCTGAAAACCCAGGTGAGCAAACCGAGCCCAGAAACGTGCAATGCGCAACACCCTTAATGGATCTTCGACAAAGGCATCGGAAACGTGTCGCAGCAACCGCTGCCGGATATCACGTTGGCCGCCGAACGGATCAATCAGGTTGCCGTCAGGATCCTCGGCAATGGCGTTAATGGTGAGATCGCGGCGACTGAGATCCTGCTCCAGTGTGACGGAGCGGTCAGCGTTTACCGTAAAACCTTTATAGCCTTTTCCGGCTTTGCGTTCGGTTCTGGCTAGGGCATACTCTTCCTGAGTTTGTGGGTGCAAAAACACGGGAAAGTCTTTCCCTACTTGTTGGAAACCTTGTCGTTCCATTTCTTCGGCGCTGGCGCCGACAACGACCCAGTCGTGTTCGAGCGGTTCAATACCGAGTAATTTATCGCGCACCGCGCCACCGACTAAATAGGTTTTCACGCTAACTCCTGTGTTTTTTTCCTGATCTTGTCGAATCACTAGCCCAACTGCAAGTGAGTCGTTACACTGACAACAAAAAATGACGCGACCAGGTTATGTATCAAAATTTTTTCGGCTTACAAGAAGCGCCTTTTTCGATCGCACCGGATCCGCATTACCTGTATCTGAGCGAGCGCCATCAGGAAGCCCTTGCGCACTTAACTCAAGGCTTAAATGGCAGCGGCGGCTTTATTTTATTAACCGGCGAAGTGGGAACCGGCAAAACCACTGTATCACGAGCGTTGTTAGAGCAGTTACCGGAAACCACCAATACCGCGTTTATTCTAAACCCAATGCTCAACGAAGACGAATTACTGGCGAGTTTGTGCGATGAGTTTGGCATCCGTTATCAGAAACGCAGTGCCACGCGTAAAACCTTAACCGACAAGCTCAGCCAGTTTTTGCTGGCAGCCCATGAACGGGGTGAACAGTGCGTTGTTCTGATTGACGAAGCGCAACACTTAAAACCCCAGGTGCTCGAGCAGTTGCGGCTGTTAACCAATCTGGAAACGCACCAGGCAAAACTACTGCGGGTGATTTTGATCGGGCAGCCGGAGTTACAGGACTTACTGAGGCGGCGTGAATTACGACAGCTTGCGCAACGCATCACCGCGCGTTATCACATCCTGCCGCTGACCGAAAAAGACACTGAGCGTTACATCGCTTATCGCTTGCAAATTGCCGGCGCGGTAAAGCCATTGTTTAGCCATGCCGCTTGTATTGCTGCCCATAAGGCGACTCAGGGCGTCCCCAGGCTACTCAACCTGGTGTGTGATCGCGCTTTACTGGCCGCCTACACCGATAGCGCTGCCGCGGTACAACCGAAACACATTAAAACTGCCGTGGCAGAGCTGGAAGGGCCGGCTCGGCCAGAGCGCGCATCGGGACGTTCATTTTTGCTGTGGTTACTGATCATTGTGGTCATGGCGTTGCTGGCTGTAGCCGGTTGGCAATGGCAAAAGGAATTGCCGGCATCGGCAGGATCTGCCGCGGCCGAGTCACAGAGTGAGTCGCGCAACACGGACTATCAGGCAGCAACAGCACTTGCCCGCGCCTGGGAGTTACCACAACCACCGCAACAACAAAGGTTTTGTGACTGGGTTAAGCAGTATCAGCTTGCTTGTTTACGGCAACCGCTCAGTATGCGTGAGTTGCGTGCGATTGATTATCCGGTAGTTCTGTTTCGACAACAGCGTGAGGCAACCTTGGTGAGCCAGCAACAAGCCGTTGACACACAGGGCTGGAACGGCGACATCTTGTTGTTGTATCGACATCCTTTTATGGCCGCGGCGATGGATGAAGAACAGCAACAGCAGTGGCTGCAACAGGAGCTTAAGCGGCACTTGCCGGCCGCTGATGCCAACCTATCCGCAAGCGAACAGTTTACTCGGTTACAACGACAGCAGGGGCTGCCGGTAACCGGTCAGTTAGATGCCCCCACACTGGCGTGGTTGAGCGCCCGTTATTATGCCAACGTGCCGCGATTGAGCGAGGCGCAGGAGTAACTCATGTCATCCTTATTAAAAGCGCTGAAACAACAACAATCGCCGTTGGTAAACCGTGGTAGCGATTTGGATCCATCACTTGTTGATGCGCCCGAGCGGGGTGGCAGGGCGACAGTGTGGTTGGTCGCCTTAGGCCTCGTGATCATTATGCTGTTGGCGTTTATTGGCTGGCAACTGCTGGCCGCTGATGACAAGGATAACAAGCAGCCGTCGCAATCCAATAGCGCCTTATCCGATTACCAACTGGGAGAAAGCTACGAGGTGAGCTCAGTGAGCTGGCCGGCACAGCAACCTGAAGAAAGCCCCCGAGTTGACGCCGAGCCGATTGTGGTAAGGCCGGAACCGGAATCACGAAACAACCAACGCGAGCCTCTGGATCTTAATCAGGTATCGCCGGAATTATTAGCGAAGTTTGAGCAGGCCGTACAGCAGAGTAGTGCCGGCAATGCTAACCAGGACGATAACCGTTCTTCCGTGGTGCCGCCGTTGGCGGAACTGAGCGACAGCTTTAAACAGCAAGTGGCACCGTTCAGCTATGACGGGCACATGTACCTATCCGATCCCGAGCAGCGATGGGTGGAGTTAAATCAACAACGCTATTACGTTGGCGAACGTTTTAACGGGCTGCGTATTGAACAGATTGAACCGCAACGGCTGGTGCTGTCGCGCGATGGACAGGCTTTCAGTATTGACGCGCTCAGTGACTGGAACGGGCTTAAAGAATAGCTGATTGACATTAGCTCGGGAACTTCTTAATCTAACCGGATAAATCAAACAACTGTTTGAAATAACCGTTTAGTTAAGAGGTTTCCCCATGGCAGATTACCGAGCTCCACGTGATGATATGGACTTCGTCTTGCACGATGTCTTTAATGTAGCCGCTGACTGGCAGCAAGCAGCCGAGTTAGCAGAAATGATGGACGTGGATACCGCAACCGCAATCCTTGATGAAGCGGCAAAAGTGGCTGAAAACCTGGTCGCTCCGTTATCACGTCAGGCCGACGAGCAGGGCATCCGTTTTGATAATGGTGACGTAACGACGCCTGATGGTTTTAAAGAAAACTTTAAACAACTCGCTGAAGGTGGCTGGGTCGGTGTCACTGCCAATCCGGAGTTTGGCGGTATGGGTTTACCCAAGGCATTGTCAGCTCAGTATGAGGAAATGCTCTGCAGTGCGGACATCGCGTTTTCGCTGTATCCGGGGCTTACCTCCGGTGCCATCATGACACTGGATTTGCATGCCAGCGAAGAACTAAAACAGCAGTACCTGCCGAAAATGGCAGCCGGCGAATGGACGGGCACAATGTGCCTGACCGAGCCACACGCCGGTACCGATCTGGGCATCATCAAATCAAAAGCCGTGCCGAATGATGATGGTAGCTACGCCATCAGCGGCACCAAGATTTTTATTACTGGTGGCGAGCATGACCTGGCGGATAACATCGTTCATTTGGTGCTGGCGAAGCTACCGGATGCACCGGCCGGAACTAAAGGCATCTCGCTGTTTGTAGTGCCTAAAATTCTTCCCAATGAAGACGGTTCGCTGGGCGAACGTAATGCCCTGAGCTGCGGTTCGGTCGAGCACAAAATGGGGATTCACGCCTCCGCCACCTGCGTAATGAACTTCGACGGTGCTAAAGGTTGGCTGGTGGGAGAGCCTCACCGTGGCTTACCGGCGATGTTCACGATGATGAACTATGAACGTTTAGGGGTTGGCATTCAGGGGTTAGGTGCTGCCGAACGCTCTTATCAAAATGCGCTGGAATACGCCAAAGACCGTATTCAGGGACGCGGGGCAAAAGCCACCCGTAATGATGCAGCCGAGGCTGACTCGATCTTAGTCCACGGCGACGTCCGTCGTATGTTACTGACCATGAAGGCGTTGACCGAGGGTGGCCGGGCATTTTCGACCTGGGTGGGACAACAACTGGATCGAGCCAAATACGCCTCTGATGCGAAGGTTCGTGAGAAGGCGGATGCGATGGTGGCGCTATTGACCCCGGTTGCAAAAGCGTTTCTGACCGATACCGGGCTGGAATCGACCATTCACGGGCAACAAGTGTTTGGCGGTCATGGCTATGTGCGAGAGTGGGGACAGGAGCAGTTAGTTCGTGATACCCGTATTGCGCAGATTTACGAAGGCACCAACGGCATTCAAGCGTTGGATCTGCTTGGACGTAAAGTCTGTGGGTCGCAGGGGCAACTGTTACAGCCGTTCATGGAAGAACTGAGTGGGTTTGTTGCAGAAATTGCGCAGCATAATCGTTGGAATACGGAACGCGCACAATTGCAGCAAGCGATGGATGCATTGCAGGGTGTCAGCGCCGAGGTACTGCAAAAAGCCGGAACCGATGAAAACATCATCAGCAGTGTTGCCGTTGAGTATTTGCATTTAGTCGGGTATGTTTCTTACGCGTATCTGTGGCTACGGATGGCAGTCGTTGCCGAGCAACGACAAGCCGAAAAGCCGTATCTGGCCGCCAAGATAAAGACCGCCAAGTTTTATTTTGCCCGGATTTTACCACGCGTACATGCGCTGGTCGCATCCATTAAAGACGGAAGTGAGAGTTTATATCTGCATGACGACAACGAATTCTGACCACGTTGAGTTTTATCGAGACAGTCGCCGTCCCCAGGGTTGGGGCGGCTTTTTTTTGGCCATTTGGATGGCAATCTATATTGGTGGGGTGGTGCCATTGTGGATTATTGCCATCGGCGCGCTGACCACAATGGCGCTGGTTGCGGCCATTATCATTCGCTTCAGACCGAAACAGCTGGCAGCACGTTGGGCGGATAATCAATTGCTGGAAAAACGGTTTATTCTGCCGCCTAAGCACCATTCGTTACCGCAACCGCCGAAGCTGGTGCGTTACGAGGAGGACTTGTCGGCTTTGCAATTTACCGATCAGGGACGACTTTATGAGATCGCTGTAATACACGATCAGGAGCTCGAACAGCAATTACAGGGCAGCGACATCCCGGTGATTGATAGGCGTGACCGTTAGGCACAAAAAAGCCGTGGCAGGGGCCCCGGCTTTTGGCTTTATTGCGATTAATCGTCCAGTGACAACAAGGTTGCATTACCACCAACGGCAGTAATGTTGTCGGTGCGTGTTTTTTCGGTAATAAAGCGCGTAAGGTAGTGTGGACCACCGGCTTTAGGACCGGTACCGGACATGCCACGGCCACCGAACGGTTGTACACCAACCACAGCGCCAATCTGGTTACGGTTGATGTAAACGTTACCGACATCGATTTTACTGGCAACATCATGCGCAAAGGTTTCGTTACGGCTATGAATACCAAAGGTTAAGCCGAAACCGGTGCCGTTGATGCTGTCGATCACTTCGTCGATGTTATCCGTGCTGTAGCGAATGACGTGCAGGATAGGGCCGAAGTTTTCTTTCACCAGTTGGCTGATGCTGTCAATTTCGATGGCCGTTGGCGCAACAAAGGTTCCACCCATGGTGTAGTCCGGCATCGGTGCACGAGCAATCAGACGGCCAGCTTGCTGGATATCGGAAATGTGCTGTTCCAGGTTGGTTTTGGCAATACCATCGATCACCGGGCCGACATCGGTTTCGTGCAACAGCGGGTCACCAACGGTTAATTCTTCCATGGCGCCGCGCAGCAGATCGATGACGCGGTCGGCGATGTCTTCTTGCACGAACAACACACGCAATGCCGAACAACGTTGACCGGCGCTCTGGAAGGCACTGGCAACAACGTCAGTGACAACTTGCTCAGGTAACGCGGTGGAATCCACCATCATGGCATTTTGACCACCGGTTTCGGCCACTAATGGGACGATAGGACCGGTGCGGGCAGCCAACGCGCGGTTGATGGCTTGCGCGGTATAGGTTGAACCGGTAAAACAAACACCACCGATGTCTTCCTGTGAGGTCAGGAAGCTACCGACTTCAGCACCACTGCCGGGCATAAAGTGCAGGACGTTACCCGGAATGCCAGCTTCCAGTGCCAGTTGTACCGCGCGGTAGGCGATCAGGCCGGTTTGCTCGGCGGGCTTAGCGATAACGGAGTTACCGGTAACCAGTGCCGCGGCAACCTGACCGACAAAAATCGCCAGCGGGAAGTTCCACGGACTGATACAAATAAAGGTTCCGCGGCCTTCAACAAACAGTTCGTTGTCTTCACCCGTTGGCCCCGGCAGTTTGATCGGATTGCCCATCAGCTTGCGCGCCTGATTGGCGTAATAGCGACAAAAATCAACGGCTTCACGCACTTCGTCGATACCGTCCTGCAGACCTTTACCGGCCTCTAGCGAGCAAATCGCGATCAGCTCGTTGCGGTTTGCTTCCATCAGATCGGCAAATTTTTCCAGGCATTTGGCACGATCTTCGACCGCAACCTCACGCCAGGCGCGGTAGGCCTTATTCGCACTGGTCAGCGCCTTGTCTGCCAACTGTTTATCACCCCAGTAAATGCTGCCGATTTGTTTCGAGGTTTCCTGTGGGCTGGTGATACTAACATGGTGATCCGTTTCAATGGTTTTACCATCAACGATCGGGCCACCCTGCCATTGCTTGTCACGGTACTGCTGCACTGCAGCAATAAAATCATCTGCTTGTGAGTGAATATTCATATTCAATCCTAACGAATTTGTGCGATCCCCATAAATCTCAGTGGGAAGAGGAATTTTGCTGTTGGCGAACTTTTCGTAACCCGAGGCGGTAGCCATAGGGTGTTTAACCAGCTCCATCACCGGCGTGTCTGCATCCAGTAATTTGTGCACAAACGACGAGTTTGCGCCATTTTCCAGCAGGCGGCGAACCAGGTAGGGCAGTAGATCGCGGTGCGGACCGACAGGCGCATAAATGCGCACGACCAGTTTACTGTCCTGCTCCATCAAGGTGTCGTAAAGGTTATCGCCCATACCATGCAGGCGCTGGAACTCGATGCGTCGTTGTGCCGCCTCGTTCATGTGCTGAATCGAGACGATGGTTTGCGCGTTATGTGTGGCAAACTGCGGGTAGATGGCACCGTCGGTATCATCACTTAACAAGTACCGGGCGCAGGCCAAATACGAGATGTCACTGTGGGATTTGCGCGTAAACACCGGGTAGCCGGTTAAGCCATTTTCCTGGCTCCATTTGATCTCGTTATCCCAGTAAGCACCTTTAACCAGTCGCACCGGAATTTCATCACCGCATTCTTTGGCTAACGCAGAAATCCAACATAACGTTGGCAACGCTCGTTTTGAGTAGGCCTGTACCACCAGACCAAAACGTGGCCAGCCTTTACACACGCCACTGCGATAGACTTTTTCGAACAGTTCAAGAGACAGTTCATGGCGGTCGGCTTCTTCGGCGTCGATGGTGACACCTACGTCCGCCTCTTTCGCCAATTTAACCAGTTCCGTCAAGGTGGTTGCCAGTTCGGTCAAAACCCGCTCGTGGTTTGCCGCCTCATAGCGAGGGTGCAGAGCCGACAATTTGATCGAAATGGTCGGCCGCGGCGCATCCGGGTTATTGAACTCTTCTTTGGTGATGGTTTTGATGGAGTTGACGTACTGTTGCTTATAGTACTCCGCGTCCTTCATCGTAAGCGCGGCTTCACCCAGCATGTCATAGGCATGGGTATAACCCTTGTCGCGGTTATCGCGACTTTCTTTCAGGGCTTCCTCAATGGTTCGGCCAAGCACGAACTGCTTACCCATGATCTGCATCGCCGCGTAGGTGGCTTTGCGAATCACCGGTTTACCTAACTTACGTACCAGTCGACGGAAAGCGCCCCGCGGGGTCTCCATGGCTTTACCCGTTGGATTGGTCACACTGTTGGTCAGGGCTAAAGCCCAGGTACCGGAATTGACCAGCCATGAGGCACTTTGGCCCATGTGCTTTTGCCAGTCACCGCCGGATAATTTGTCCTGGATCAAGGCGTCAGCCGTGTAAGCGTCCGGAATACGGAGTAACGCTTCCGCTAGACACATCAGAATAATGCCTTCCTTGGTGTCCAGACTGTATTCTTGCAAAAACGCATCAACAACGCCGTTGGCTGCGTTCTCTCTGACTTGCTCAACTAATTTAGCTGCGCGTTCGGTTACTGCGCTAATCGTTTCGTCATCAGCAGGAACCAGCGGCAAGAGTTCACGCATATACGCGTCTTCATCGACAATATAGTTGTCGGTGATTGCCTGCTGTAAGGACCTTAGGTCCTCCGCCTGATGCTGTTTGGATAGCACCTCACTCGCTTTAAACATAGCATCTCCTGTAAAGCCAGGCCGAAGCTCGGCGTGCTTCCCCAACGCTGGGAATCGGGCGCAAGTATAAATGACTTTTTGCCCCGGTAAAGAGTTCTTTTTGCTCGCCCACGGTGCAACTTTTCACGAGGGCTGTCAAGCCAGTGTCAACGTGCTTTATGTTGACCCGGACTGCGCAAGCCGATACCTTTAGCAGCACACCTTACAGCACTGGAATCCATAATTGTATGTCGCAAAATACGTCGCAAGAGCTCGAGCTAAAACTGGTCATCGAACCCAGTCAGCGGGACAATGCGCTGACGGTTTGTCAGCAGCTGGCTGAAACCTTTGCTACTGCGGCTGACTATCAGCAGCTTGAACTCGAAAATGCCTACTTCGACACGAGCGACTTGCGTTTACGCCAGTTCGATATGGGATTACGTATCAGACGCTCAGGAGATCAACTTGAACAAACCATCAAGCTGGCGGGAAGAGTACTCGGCGGGATGCATGAACGCCCGGAATACAATGTTCCGATAGCGGATATGGTGCCGGATCTGACGTTATTTGATGAAGACATTTGGCCCGACGATTTTCCGGTTTATGACGTCCAACGCGATCTGCAGCAATTGTTTGTGACCGATTTTAAACGCCATCGCTGGTTGCTGAAAAGCGGTGATGGGGTCATCGAAATGGTGCTGGATCTGGGTCAGGTGCTGGCGCAGGAGTCCTCTGAGCGCATTGCCGAAATTGAATTGGAGTTGCAAGGTGGCGACATCAATGATGTTTATCGCCTGGGCCAGCAGTTGGTAGAGCAGCTCAACGCGCGCATGGGGTCACTCAGCAAAGCCGCGCGCGGTTATCTGTTGGCGGGCCGCAGCGTGCTTGAACCTTTTGTACAAACCCACTTTGTCAGCACCAAAGCCGAACACAGTCTCGGCGAAGCGCTTTACCGGGCGTTGGAATATGGCTTAAAACATTGGCAGCATAATGAATCCTGTCTCGAACGGCATGCCAACGTGCGTGCGGCACAGGGAATGGCTGACGGCATTTACTTATGCAAATCAGTACTGGAGTTGCTGGCAAACCAAGGCATCGAATGTACCGGGTTGGTCGATCGCATCAGCACCATGTTGTCCCATTTCGGTTGGCTGAAGCGATTTGAAGGACTGGCTGAATTGACCGCCGAAGACGGCGCTTACCATCGTGCGCTGAAGCGCTACAACAGTCTTTATGAAGCGTTACAGGATAGCCAGCAGCAGGTGGTTCAGTTAACTCAATTACTGGAGCTGGTGCGCTCGTCGGACTACCAATTGCTGTTGCTGGATTTATCACGGTTAATGATTGAACGTCAGCAAACCGACGACATGCAACAACCCTGTGAACAATGGGCGACGGCACTGTTACGAGATGACTGGCGCGACGTGCAACAGGAGTTTGAGCAGGTGGAGGACATGAGTGAAGAACGCTACCTGAAGCTGTTGCCAAAGTTACAGCACAGTCTGATGCTCGGTATTTGTTTTGGGCAACTGTTCGACGCCAATCTCCGGGACAGTTTCCGCGCCCCGTGGCAGGATTTGGCGCGGGGTATCCGTGAAATTACCGCGTTGCATATTTTGCACGAAACGGTAAAAAACAGTGATGATTTCAATGACGAAAAGCTGATTGATTGGCAGCGTATGCAGCGTGAATCCTTGTTAACGGCGTTGGAGTATTCACGTAAAGCCGCGTTGAAACGGGAGCCATACTGGCAGTTGTAAGGACGTTATGCAGAATCATTTAAGTACACTACCGCCAAAATCGTTACTGCAGCAGTCTGCCGGGATCTGGGAGCACATCGTAGAGCTCCACCCCGCCGCAAAGGAAAACGACGAATGTCGGAATCTGGTCGCCAGCAGTGATTTTTTCGCACGAGTACTGGAACGTTATGGCGATAAGCTGTTGAGCGGTATGGCGCAGCCCTGTGCCGAGCAGGACTATGCGAACCGCTTGCAACAAGCCTTGCAGCAATGCAGCACTGAACAACAGTTAAAACGGCAGTTACGCTGCTTCCGGCACACACAAATGGCGATCCTGCTGTGGCGTGAACTGCGCGGTGACGTATCGCTGTCAACGTCGCTGGCGCATTACAGTGCCATCGCTGATGCCTGTATACAGCAAGCTCTGCAATGGTTGCAAACGGATTTTAAAGCCCGTTACGGGAGCGCCTATACCGCTAGCGGCGACGAGCAGTCGTTGGTGGTGTTGGGGATGGGCAAACTCGGCGGTCGCGAACTTAACTTTTCGTCCGATATCGATCTGATCTTTTTTTATCCGGAGCAGGGGGAAACCAGCGGCGGGCGCCGCTCACTTGAGCATAATGTTTATTTTACCCGGCTGGCACAGGCCTTGATCGCGGCGTTGGATGAGTCGACCGCTGACGGGCAGGTGTTTCGAGTGGATATGCGGCTGCGTCCGTTTGGCAGCTCCGGTCCGTTAGTGACCAGTTATAACGCACTTGAGCATTACTATCAGGAGCAGGGGCGGGACTGGGAACGTTACGCCATGGTCAAAGCGCGGGTGATTAATCAGAACGAGGATTACAACCAGTTATTTCAGTCGCTGATCCGGCCGTTTGTTTATCGTCGCTATATTGACTTCAGTGCCATTGAAGCGCTGCGCAAGATGAAGTTATTGATCACCCAGGAAACTCGGCGTCAGGGCGTAAAGAACAATATAAAACTCGGTGCCGGCGGTATTCGGGAGGTTGAATTTATTGCGCAGGTGCATCAATTGATTCGTGGTGGCCAGGAAAAAGCGCTGCAAACACAATCGCTCTATCAGGCGTTTTCACAAATCGAGCGACTCGGACTTATGGCGTCAGCGACCGTCAACCAATTGATGCAGGATTACGAGTACCTGCGCGAACTCGAACATCGTCTGCAACAGCTTAACGACGAACAAACCCAACAGTTACCTGAAGATGAGCGGTTGCGTCAGCAGCTCTGTTACATGATGGGCGATGCCGAGTGGCAACAGTTACAGCAACGTGTCGATGACGTTATGCAGCGTATCCACCAGGAGTTTCGCCAGGTCATCGGCTCGCAGTCAGAGGATGATGAAGAGGAGCATGGGCTGCAGGTGTTGTGGCAGGACATGCTGGAAGATGACGCTGCGGTTGAAATTTTGCAACAGGAAACCGAAGTGGATGCTGCCGAACTGTGGCAGCAAATTAAGACCTTTCGGCAGGAAACGCGCAAACGCAGTTCGGGGCCGCGCGGGCGCGCGGCATTGACGCGACTGATGCCAGTATTGTTACGACAGATCTTGCAACAGCAGCATCCGGTGCAGTTGCTGGAGCGCGTGCTATCGGTTATCCGCGCCATCATGAGCCGCACTGCTTATATCGAGTTGTTGACGGAAAATCCGGGCGCACGTGAGCAGTTGTGTAAGCTTTGCGCGGCGAGCCCATGGGTGTCAGAACAACTGGCTTTACACCCGGTGTTGCTGGATGAACTCATCGATCCGCAACAATTGTATCAACTGGCCGATTTGGAAGAGTACCCTGCGCTGCTGCGGGAATACCTGATGCGTATTCCGGAACAGGATCTGGAACGGCAGATGGACGCGTTGAGACAGGCTAAACAAGCATTACAGTTGAAAATCGCTGCGGCAGATATCAGCGGTGCACTGGAATTAATGAAAGTCAGTGATCATTTAAGTTATCTGGCCCAGGCTGTGATTGCCGAAGTGGTCGTGATGGCGTGGCAGCAGTTGGCACAAAAACATGGAACGCCGCCGGGTCGCTCAGCCAGCGATACCGGGTTTGCGGTTCTGGCCTATGGCAAACTGGGTGGGTTGGAACTGGGCTATGGCTCCGATCTGGATCTGGTGTTCGTCTGCGATGCGGACTACAGCGAGCAAACCGACGGTGCCAAGCCGATCGAGGTGCAGCAGTTTTATCTGCGCTTGGCACAGCGTATTCTGCATCTGTTCACGACCCGCACCGTGGCCGGCATCCTCTATGATGTGGATTTGCGCTTGCGACCCTCAGGGCAGGCCGGGCTACTGGTCACTCAGGTTGATTCTTTTGTGCGTTACTTGCGCGAGGACGCCTGGACCTGGGAGATGCAGGCCTTGGTGCGAGCACGTTGTGTGTATGGCAGCGAGCACTTATGCAGCCAACTGGAAGACATTCGCCGCTCGATGCTGGCACGGCAACGGGATAAGGCTCAGTTAAAGCAAGACATTCTTGAGATGCGGGCCAAAATGCGTCAGCACCTAAGCCGCTCAGATACGACTCAGGCCTTTGATATAAAACAGGACGCCGGTGGTATTGCTGATATTGAGTTTATTACTCAATACCTGGTGTTGGCGTACTCGCATGAGCATCCGTCGTTGTGTCGTTACAGCGACAACATCCGCGTGCTGACGGCGGCGCAACAACGGCATATTATCAGTGAGCTGGACGCGCAGAACCTGATTAATGCTTACCAAATACTGCGCTGTGAGAGTCATGCCCTGGCTTTGCAGGGCGAACAGGCATTAGTGACGCACGATTTAAGTAGCGAACGTGACGCCGTTATTGACTGTTGGAACCGTGTGTTTGCCGAGCCTGACTAGTTATAGTAGCTCGGCATATCCTCCGTGGGTCTGGTTTTAAAGCGCCGGTGAACCCAAAGGTATTGATCCGGTGCTTGCTCAATGGCCTGCTCGACTAACGTGTTGATTCGCGCCGCATCGGCTTTATCATCACCGCTTGGGAAGTCCCGCAGCATCGGTTCGTAGTAAACGTCGTAACCGCTGCCATCTTCGCGACGAACGCAACGGCTGACCAGCACGTTACAATTTTTGTGTTGGGCAAACAGCGTAGTGCCTGTGGTTGTGGATGCGTCCGGAACATTAAAAAATGGCACAAACTCGACGCGGCGGCGGCCATAATCCTGATCCGGCAGGTAGCCGGCAATTTCACCATTGCTGATGGCTTTAAGCATCCCTTTTACATCGCGTCGTTGGATCATGTACTTGTTTGAGCGACCACGACCACGGGTTTGTAAAAACTCCATAACCGCGTTGTTATGTGGACGATAAAGTCCAACCGCCGGCTTTACAAAACCGTGCAGACGGGCATGAACTTCCAGGCTCAAGAAGTGAAACAGCAGCATCAGCACGCCTTTGCCACCAGCCTGAGCCTGCTCCAGGTTTTCTTTACCATGCACATGCAACTTGCGCTTGATACGCCAATCGGGCCACCACCAGGCGATACCGATTTCAAAATAGGCAATGCCGGTATTTTCCAGGTTTTTGGTCACCAGTTGCTCGATTTGTTCGTCGCTGTAATCAGGAAAGCACAATTGCAGATTACGACGGGCGATATTAACCCTGCGCGGCATCGCCTTTTTAAACAATCGCCCCAGACCTTTGCCCAGCCACAGCTGCAGTCGATAGGGCAGCCACGATACCAGGTACAAAAACAGGACACCAAGCCAGGTAAGCCAAAATTTGGGGTGCAGAAAATACAGTTTAAACTTGGGTTTCTCGATCACTGTGATGGTCTTTTATTTACCGAACGAATTTTTGCGCATAGTAGCACAAAAACAAAAGGCACCGTGAACCGACCTCCACGATGCCTTTGTCGCTGTCTGACCGCGTTGACTTAGTCGGCAGCGGTGCCGTCAGCCTGCTCTGACAGGGCTGCGTTAATACCTTGTAGGTCTTCCGGTGTCAGATCGCCAACCGCTTGCTCCAGTGCCAGCCGCTGACGAATATAACCATAGCGCGCTTCGGCCAAGTTACGGCGGGCGTTAAACAAGTTACGGGTGCTGTTCAACACGTCAACAATGGTACGAGTTCCGACTTCAAAGCCGGCTTCGGTTGCCTTTAAAGCACTCTCTGCGGAAGTAACCGCTTGTTCGAAGGCTCGAATGCTCGACAGCGATGCGGTGACATCATAGAAGGCATTACGGGTTTCACGCTCGACGGTACGACGAGTTTCCACCATGGTCTGGCTCGTGGCCACATAGTTGTCACGCGCCTGCTCGGTCAGCGCGGTGGTGCGGTAGCCTGAGAAAATAGGGACGTTAACACTAATGCCAATCGATTTATTGTCGAGTCTTGGCGGGTTTGACGTTCGTGTACCAAACCCGGGTATCTCAGCTTCTGTCTCTGAGTCGCCGGTAGAATAAGACGCTTGTAGCCCGACCGTTGGATAGTGACCTGACTGCTCAACTTTGATGCGCTGTTCGGCGATATCAACGGCAACCATACTCTGCATCAAGCTGAGGTTGTTGTTTTCGGCTTTCGTAACCCACTGACGCACATCTTCCGGTGTCGGTTTGCTGGGGTCAAATGACTGAGTTTGCAAACCAGCAAGTTGGTTAGGGTATTGACCGGTTATTTCACGGATGTTTTCGAAGGCAATATCAACCGCATTTTGTGCCTGAATTTCAGCGGCAACCGCACTGTCGTACTGAGCTTGAGCTTCATGGACATCGGTGATGGCGGTCAAGCCGACTGAAAAACGCTGTTTAGTTTGCTCTAACTGACGTTCAATCGCGCGTTTTTCAGCTTCTGCAAAGGCTAGATCGTCCTGTGCCTGAAGCGCGCCAAAATAGGCATTAACAACCCGTAACATTAAGCTCTGAGCTGCATCGCGATAAGCTACTTCCGCCTGATAGGCTTGTTTTTCTGCGATATCCGCTTGTTTCCAGGTACTCCAGTCAAAGATACTTTGATTGAGGGTAATGCTGGCATCCCAACCATCAGTGTTTGAATCGGCAAGATAGTAGCTTTGTGAGCTGTCATCAAAATTATAGGATTCCCGGGTACTTTCGGTATAACCCGCTTGACCGGTTAGCTGCGGCCAAAATGCCGATTCAGCAATGTCGACCTGCTTCTGCGCGGCATCGCGCTCGGCGGCAGCGCGCAATAGCGCTGGGTCATTTTGTACAGCCAGCTGATAAATTTGAGCCAAATCGTCAGCGCTTGACGTAAAAGTAACTGCGGAAAGCGCTAAACCAACAGTTGCGGACAGTAAATGCTTTTTCATCGTTCGTAATGTCCCGTAGCTTAAATGTGAGCGATTGATGATGTTACTTTAACAGTAGTCGCCACCAATGGCCGAATAGTTTACATACAGCGTTGAATGAATACTAGTTTAACCTGAGTTTGTTCTAACTTTAAGCTAAAGATGGTTTCAGATCACGCCTAAGTGTAACAGAATGTATGTTAATCGATGAATTGAACGAGAATTAAGACAATAAGGATGACTGTGGAGCCTAAATTTACCCAACACGATGTGAAGATTACGGATATCCAGCCGCAATATGAAGGCTTTTTATCGATCTATAAGTATCGCTTGCGACACCGGTTGTTTGCGGGTGGCTGGAGTGAAGAAATTGACCGTGAGTTGATGGATCGTGGTGACGCCGTGGTGGTATTGCCATACGATCCGGTGACCGATGAGCTGGTGGTATTGGAGCAGTTTCGGGTAGGCGCCATGAACAACGAGCAGGGGCCTTGGTTATTTGAGTTTGTAGCCGGCATGTTTGATGGCGACGAGTCCGCTCAGGAAGTCGCCGAGCGCGAGTTGATGGAAGAAGCGGGCTTGACGGCGAAACGGCTGCACGAGGCATTAACGTATTACTCAAGCCCCGGCGGCACCAACGAACGCATCAGTATTTATATTGCCGAAGTGGACGCCAACCAGGCCGCAGAATTCGGTGGATTGGCCGAAGAACACGAAGACATTCGGGTATCGACCATCGGTTTTGCAGATGCAGTGCAGATGTTGGCTCAGGGAAAATTTAACAACGCCGCCAGTGTCATTGGGTTACAATGGATACAGCTTAATAAATCACGCTTATTTAAGACTCAGGAGTAACCCGTGTCGCATCAACAGCAGTATCAGGTCGATGTTGCCGCTTTGCATCGATTGCATGAGCGTAATTACGCCGGGTTGGTCAACCTGTTGCCGGAAACGTCGGCGATCACCACCATAGTAACGGGTAATTACCTGAGTTTTGATCTGCGTATCACGTCAGAATCACGTTACACCACGGATATCGAAATTACCCAGCAACCCGGGCATTGGGCAGCCGACTATCTACGCGCGAAGCTCGAAGTGCGCCTTTATCACGACGTGCGTATGGCCGAAGTCATGGCCAGTCAGGGCGTGCGGCGACTGGCCGTGCATTACCAGCAACCCAATCCGGCCATGCGTCACCGTGACGAAAAGCACCAGGTCAATCAATTTTTGGCGGACTGGCTGTGGTTATGCCGGGAACAAGGACAGGTAAAACCGGGTGTTGCCGACAAATTTCTTCCGCACGGCTTCAAATAAGCGTAGCTTAGCGGTACATTGTTGTTATTAACGTCGTCACTGACGACATGTTACACAACAAAGACAACAGCGAAACATCAGTCGGTTGGATTACGTCGACTCCCATAACTACAAGCGCTAAGCGATAACGACGAAAACTCATGACAGATTATAAGTCCGATTCAATTGAGGTGCTCAATGGCCTAGAACCCGTTCAGCGCCGTCCGGGGATGTATACTGATACATCCCGCCCCAATCATTTAGGCCAGGAAGTCATCGATAACAGCGTTGATGAAGCGCTGGCCGGTCACGCTAAAACCGTTACCGTCATTTTACACCAGGATCAGTCGTTGGAAGTGATTGATGACGGGCGCGGCATGCCGGTTGATATTCACCCTGAGGAGAAAGTCCCCGGGGTCGAATTGATCATGAGCAAACTGCATGCCGGTGGTAAGTTTTCGAATAAAAACTACCAGTTTTCGGGGGGGCTGCACGGTGTTGGTATTTCAGTTGTTAACGCCCTGTCAACGCGGGTTGAGCTGACCATCCGGCGTGACGGTAATGTCTACGAGATGGCCTATGAGAATGGTGATAAAGTCAGCGAGCTCGAAGTCACCGGCAGCTGTGGTAAGCGCAATACCGGAACCCGGGTGCATTTTTGGCCGGATCCGAAATACTTTGATTCGGCCAAGTTTTCCGTCACCAAACTGCGCCATTTGCTGCGCGCCAAAGCGGTACTGTGTCCCGGCCTGACCATCCAGTTTAAAAACAAGCTGGAGGGTAGCGAGGACAGTTGGTTTTATCAGGATGGTTTGACGGATTATCTGGTGGAAGCGGTCAGTGATTTGCCGACGTTGCCGGAAGAACCTTTTAACGGCAGTTTTTCCGGGCAGACAGAAGGCGTTGACTGGGCGGTTACCTGGTTACCTGAAGGCGGCGAGGGCGTCAGTGAAAGCTACGTTAACCTGATTCCAACCGCGCTGGGAGGGACTCATGTTAACGGTCTGCGACAAGGCTTGCTCGAAGCCATGCGGGAATTCTGTGAGTTCCGTAACCTTCTGCCGCGGGGCGTTAAACTGACCCCTGAAGACGTTTGGGATCGTTGTTGTTACATTCTCTCCACGAAAATGCAGGACCCGCAGTTTGCCGGTCAGACCAAAGAACGATTGTCGTCACGTCAATCGGCCAGCTTTATTTCCGGAGTCGTTAAAGATGCGTTCAGTCTGTGGCTGAACGAACACACGGAACAGGCCGAAGCGTTGGCAGAATTGTGTATTAGCAATGCGCAGCGGCGATTGCGGGCCAGTAAGAAGGTGGTGCGGAAAAAAGTCACTTCTGGTCCGGCCTTGCCGGGTAAGCTAACTGACTGTAGCTCACAGGAACCATCTCGTAGCGAGCTGTTTCTGGTCGAGGGTGACTCCGCCGGAGGGTCGGCAAAACAGGCTCGCGATCGTGACTTTCAGGCGGTGATGCCATTGCGTGGAAAAATCTTGAACACCTGGGAGGTTGAACCGGATCAGATCCTTGCC
The DNA here is from genome assembly GCF_003987185.1 of Idiomarina aquatica. GTDB lineage: Bacteria > Pseudomonadota > Gammaproteobacteria > Enterobacterales > Alteromonadaceae > Idiomarina > Idiomarina aquatica. Next base: position 67,458 of record NZ_PIPS01000006.1, read on the forward strand.
TCACAGGAAATCCACGATATCTCCGTTGCCGTCGGGGTTGATCCAAACTCCGTTGATCTGGACAAGTTGCGCTATCACAAAATTTGTATCCTTGCCGATGCCGACTCGGACGGCTTGCACATCGCAACCTTGCTTTGTGCCTTGTTTGTGAAACATTTCCGGCCATTGGTTGAGCACGGCCACATTTTTGTGGCGATGCCGCCGTTGTATCGTATCGATGTAGGAAAAGACGTGTTTTATGCGTTGGACGAGGATGAAAAACGCGGCATTTTAGAACGTATCGACGCGGAAAAACGCAAAGGTAAAGTGAACGTGCAACGCTTTAAAGGGTTGGGCGAAATGAATCCGCTGACGTTACGTGAAACCACCATGGATCCAAATACCCGTCGATTAGTGCAACTGACGATAGAAGATGCGGAACAAATGGAAGAACTGATGGATATGCTGTTGGCCAAGAAACGTGCCGCGGATCGTCGTGCCTGGCTGGAAAGCAAAGGCAACATGGCCGATCTGGCTGAGCTATAACGGAGACCACTCATGTCGATGGAAGTAAGTGAACAGACACCGTTAAGCCGTTTTACCGAAGAGGCTTACCTTAACTACTCCATGTACGTCATCATGGATCGCGCTTTGCCGCATATTGGCGATGGTTTGAAACCGGTGCAGCGACGTATCGTTTATGCGATGTCGGAACTTGGGTTATCGGCACTGGCAAAATACAAAAAATCGGCGCGTACCGTCGGTGATGTGCTGGGTAAGTTCCACCCTCACGGTGACAGTGCCTGCTACGAAGCGATGGTGCTGATGGCGCAACCGTTTTCCTACCGCTACCCGCTGGTTGACGGACAGGGGAACTGGGGCTCGCCGGATGATCCTAAGTCGTTTGCGGCGATGCGTTACACCGAAGCCAAACTGTCCAAATTCAGTGAAGTGCTATTGAGCGAATTGGGTCAGGGTACGGCGGACTGGATTCCTAATTTTGACGGCACCATGAAAGAACCGAAGGTGCTGCCGTCGCGGTTACCGCACATACTGCTGAACGGCGTTACCGGTATTGCCGTGGGGATGGCCACCGATATTCCGCCACACAATGCTCGCGAAGCGGCCAATGCCTGTGCGCTGTTGCTGGATAAACCAAACGCGTCTCTTGATGAGATAATGGCGCACCTGAAGGGGCCGGATTACCCGACCGACGCCGAGATCATCACGCCCGCGGAAGACATTAAGAAGATCTATGAAAGCGGCCGTGGCGCCATAAAAATGCGTGCCAAATACGCACTCGAAGACGGCGAAATCGTGATTACGGCGTTACCGCATCAAGCGTCCGGGGCGAAAATTCTTGAACAAATTGCGGCGCAGATGCAAGCCAAGAAATTGCCGCTGGTGTCGGATTTACGTGACGAGTCGGACCATGAAAATCCGACCCGACTGGTGGTTGTGCCGCGTTCTAATCGGGTCGATACCGAACAGCTGATGGCGCATTTATTCGCTACCACTGATTTAGAAAAGCAATACCGCGTTAACCTGAATATCCTGGGGCTTGACGGACGTCCGAAAGTGAAGCCGCTGGTGGGTATTTTGAGTGAGTGGTTGCAATTCCGGTTGCAGACCGTAACCCGTCGCTTGCAGTTCCGGCTGGACAAAGTGCTGGCGCGTTTACACCTGTTGGAAGGCTTGTTGATCGCTTACTTGAACATTGATGAAGTGATCGAAATTATCCGCTATGAGGATAAGCCGAAAGAGGAATTGATTAAGCGCTTTGGGCTGAGTGACAAGCAGGCGGAAGCCATTCTGGAGCTGAAATTACGGCATTTGGCGAAGCTGGAAGAAATGAAGCTCAAGGGCGAGCAGAGCGAGTTGGAAAAAGAGCGCCAACAACTGGAAAAATTACTCGGCTCCGAACGTCGTATGAAGACGTTGATCAAGAAGGAGTTATTGGCTGACGCGGAAACCTATGGGGACGAACGACGCTCACCCCTGGTGGAACGTAAGGAAGCAAAAGCGCTGAGCGAGCGCGAGCTGACGCCGGCCGAAGCGGTAACCGTGGTGTTATCGAAAAAAGGCTGGGTACGCAGTGCCAAAGGGCACGATATTGATGGCGCTAAACTGAGTTATAAATCCGGTGACAGTTTCTTGGCCGCGGCAGAAGGTAAGAGCAATCAGCCGGTGGTATTTTTCGACTCGTCAGGGCGCAGTTACTCCTGTGAGGCGCACCTGCTGCCGTCAGCCCGATCGCAGGGCGAGCCACTTACCGGGCGCTTTAACATTGTCGCCGGTGAGTCGATCGAACAGGTCATCATGGGCAAAGAACAACAGTATTATCTATTGGCCTCGGATGCCGGCTATGGCTTTGTCTGTCAGTTTAAAGACCTGGTCAGCCGCAATAAAAACGGTAAAGCGATACTGACGTTGCCGACCGGTGCCAAGGTACTGAATCCGGTTGCGGTGAATGACGTCAGCAGTGAAAGCGTGGTGGCGATTTCCAATGAAGGACGCATGTTGGTATTCCCGGTAGCGGATTTACCTCAGTTGAGCAAGGGTAAGGGTAACAAGATCCTGAGCATTCCGGCATTGCGTGCTCAGTCGAGAGAAGAGTACGTGGTGGCGCTGGCCACGATCCCTGCGGGGGCTACGCTCACGCTACAAGCCGGCAAGCGTAAATTAACACTGAAACCGGCGGATCTGGATCATTACCGTGGTGAGCGTGGTCGTCGCGGTAACAAATTACCGCGTGGCTTACAACGCGTGGACGGCGTCACGGTCGAGTTGCCGCAAAACGCCGAGGCTAGCGACAGGGAAGAGGCTGGCACTTAGCGCCAACTCTTGACTAAATTGTTCATCGCTTCGTTAAATACCGTCACCCAGTAAGGACTTAACTGGGTGCCGGCCAACCGGTTGATTTCGGCAACGGCGCGGCTGATGGGGCGTTTCAGGTGATGCTGATGTGCCCGCTCGTGGGTCATGGCATCGAAGGTATCCACCAGTGCCAGTATTTTTGCGCCGTCGCTGATTTCGGCATCTTTCAGCCCCAGTGGATAACCGTTACCATCGGCTTGTTCATGATGCTGCAACACCATCAGCTTAGCACTCTTCCAGTAGTCGAGATTCTCCAGCAATTTTGCCGACAGATAGACGTGGTTCTGAATGGTTTTGTGCTGTTCGCTGGTTAGCGTTGCGGTCTGATGTAACAGCTTCAACGGCATAAACCCCATGCCAAAGTCGTGCACGTAACAGGCCGCTGTTAGCTGCCGCTCATCGACCGGACTACCGGCATAACGGTTGATCATCAGTGCAATTTTCAATTGGCGATCGGCACGGTCATGCCAGTAACTTGAGCGTTTTTCGACCTCAGCCATCAGCCGCCGGAAAAAGCGCAGATCATAATCCCAATCATCTTCCGTATGAGGTGGCCGATAATGGTGCTCGGGCTGGATGTCGGCATCCAGCACCAGTTCAGGCGACAGTAGTGCCAGTAAGCGGCTTAATAGCGGGGGCCGTCGGGAATCCGGGCTGGCAACAATATCGGCCGATAGATCAATGATGCGTTGATAACGTTGCTGTGGGATATCCATACTGGCCTGGTGCTGGCATTGCTCAACGAATTGGGTAACTTGATCAATTAAACTCAACACAATGTCGCTGAATACGGAATTGTAGGTCATCTGCCCCCGTCGGATCAGATCGAGCAGATCTTCGATAGCGCCAATAAGCGGAACCATCGGGCTTAGCCCGATAATGCCTAAGTCACCCTTGATGGTATGAATCGCTCGATAGACACTGTGTTGATGTTGTTCATTATTTGCGTCATGCTCAAGAGCAATCAAGCTGTTTTCCGCTTGTTGATGTAACTCGCGGATTTCATCGAGCAACTCCTGATATACTTCAGGCTCTATCATCGGTCGTTCAAAAATCGTCATCGTAGTTTGTTCCTGTCGTCACTGATCGGACGTTTACTCTTCATTAAAGAGGTTATACTAGCGAGGCAAAACAACAAGGAGAAATGATGTTAGCTGCGGTTCGCTGGTTCATATTGGCTGTATTTGTCGTATTGATAGGTATTATCGGCTGCTTGTTCTGTATATTAAGGCCGTTTCACCGCAATAACACCTACCTGTGGGCGCGGGTGTTTGGTTCTGCAACGCGGATTCTGGGCGTAAAACTTAAGCTAAAAGTGCATCCGGATGTTCCCACAAACGGACCTTATGTTTATGTCTGTAATCATCAGAACAGTTGGGAAATTTTTACCGTAGCGGCCACGTTGCCACCAAATACCGTAACACTCGGCAAAAAAAGCTTAAAATGGATTCCTTTTTTTGGTTGGTTGTACTGGCTTGCCGGTAACATCCTTATCGACCGTAACAATAAAGGCCGGGCCCACGGAACAATTGCACAGACTGCGGCAGCCATCAAAAAACGTGACATTTCGGTGTGGATGTTTCCTGAGGGCACCCGCAGTTATGGCCGCGGGCTGTTGCCGTTTAAAAGCGGTGCTTTCCATACGGCGTATCAAGCGGGTGTTGATATTGTGCCGGTGTGCGTGTCAAATTTACATGGTAAAATCCATATGAACCGCTGGAATAATGGCGAGTTGCTGGTCGAGTTTTTAGCGCCCATCCATATCGCGAATTATCGCAAGGAAACGCTGCGAGAGCTGAGTAAGCATTGCCACCAGTTGATGAACGACAAGATCGTTGCGCTGAATAACACATTGGAACAACAAAAGGATAACCCATGACCGTGGATGTAAACGTTTTGCTGGAGCAGAGCCGTGACACCATTGCCGCGATGATCGAAGATGGTGCGGATCCCAGCCTGCCTTACGAAATCGACCATCACTTAGCCAGCCAGGACTTTACTAAGCTGGAAAAAGCGGCCGTTGAGTTGGTAAAAGAGGGCTACCACGTCGATGACGCCGACGAGTTTGAAGATGAACAGGGCGAACGTTGGTTTGCCTTTGCTGCATCGGTTGATGTTGAACTGGACGAGTCGGTGCTAGCTCGTCAAATTCGTGAAATCGCAACCATCGCTGATGAGTGCGGTGTTGAGTATGACGGCTGGGGTGCTCTGCTGGATGACGACGAAGACTTCGCTGACGAGGATTTCGGGGAAGAAGAATAGAACTCACTGGCACTGAGCAAGTGAGTTCCGAATGTTGCCAGAGGCTCTGTTACAGAGCCTCTATTTTTTTCAGCTGCTCACGCAATTGATCAACCAGCTCCTGAGCTTCCGCCTGCTTTTCACGCTCTTTGGCAATCACCGCTTCTGGCGCTTTACTGACAAAGTTTTCGTTACTGAGCTTGGCGCTGACGCGCTGTAGATCTTTCTCGGCTTTCTCAATCGCCTTATTCAGACGCTTCAGTTCGGCGTCTTTATCGATTAATCCGGCCATCGGAATGTGCAGTTGCAGGTTATCAACTAACGCGGTCATGCTGGCCGGTGCTTCGTCCGACTCTGCAAGAAACTCGATGGATTCCAGTTTTGCCAGGCTGCTTAGGAAGTTCTGGTTCTGCTCGATTCTGGCTCGCGCCATTTCATCGGCGTGAGATAACAGCAACGGCAGTGGCTTGCTCGGTGACAAGTCCATTTCACCGCGAATATTACGGATCGCAACGATCACCCGCTTTAACCATTCCATGTCCTGCATCGCTTGTACATCGGTATCACTGGATACTTGTGGGAAAGGCTGCAGCATGATGGTATCGCCTTCAACACCGGCAAGTGGTTTAACGCGTTGCCAGATGGTTTCGGTGATGTATGGCATGATCGGATGCAACAGGCGCAGTAATTGCTCCAGTATGTGTACCAAGGTGTGACGCGTACCGCGTTGTTCATGCTCAGAACCGTTATGCAATACCGGCTTGGTTAGCTCCAGGTACCAGTCGCAGAACTGGTTCCAGGTGAATTCATAGGCAATCGACGCGGCCATATCAAAACGGTAGCTATCCAGCGCCTGGCGGAATTCTTTAACGGTCGCGTTAAAGCGTGCCAGGATCCATTGGTCGGCCAGTGATAACTTCAGCTCACCGCCGTTAGCCCCGCAATCATGGTCTTCGGTATTCATCAGTACAAAACGGCTGGCGTTCCACAGCTTATTACAGAAGTTGCGGTACCCCTCCAGGCGCTTCATGTCCCAGTTGATGTCGCGGCCGGTTGAGGCTAATGCGGTTAAGGTAAACCGCAACGCGTCGGTGCCGTGTGCGGCGATGCCCTCAGGAAACTGTTTGCGCGTAGCTTTCTCGATTTTTTCCCGCATCTTAGGCTGCATCAGATTGGCGGTGCGCTTAGCAACCAGCTCATCGGCACTGATACCGTCAATCATGTCCAGAGGATCCAGCACATTACCTTTTGACTTGGACATTTTCTGGCCTTCTTCATCGCGAATAAGGCCGGTGACGTACACTTTCTTAAACGGAACCTGAGGCTGACCCTGCTCATCTTTCATAAAGTGCATGGTCATCATGATCATGCGCGCAACCCAGAAGAAGATGATGTCAAAACCAGTGACCAGCACATCGGTCGGATGGAAGGTTTTAAGATCGTCGGTTTGTTCTGGCCAACCCAGCGTGGAGAAGGTCCAAAGCGCCGATGAGAACCAGGTATCGAGGACATCGTCATCCTGATGCAGTTCGATGTCGCCCAGGTTGTATTCGGCGCGCACTTCATCTTCGTTACGGCCGACATAAACGTTACCCTGTTTATCGTACCAGGCCGGGATCCGGTGTCCCCACCATAGCTGCCGCGAGATACACCAATCCTGAATGTCACGCATCCAACTGAAGTACATATTTTCGTATTGCTTTGGTACAAACTCGATACGACCGTCTTCGACCGCCTGAGTCGCCTGCTCGGCCAATGGTGCTGCGCGCACGTACCACTGATCCGTTAGATGAGGCTCAATCGGCACGCCACCGCGATCGCCGTATGGAACTTTGTTGGTGTGTTTTTCGGTTTTCTCAAGTAGTTCCTGCTGTTCAAATTCAGCGATCAGTTGCTTGCGTGCATCAAAACGGTCGAGGCCGGCGTAATGCTCAGGCAACTCGCCGGTAAAGCCATTCAGCTCATCCAGCTCTTCACCAGTGCTGGTGTAAAGACCGGCTTTAGCGAGCACCTTAGCGGTATTATCAAATACCGCGATCATACCCAGTTGATTGCGCTTACCGACCTCGTAATCGTTGAAGTCGTGAGCCGGCGTGATTTTTACGCAACCGGTACCGAACTCGGCGTCAACGTAGTCATCGGCGATGATGGGCACACGGCGGTTAACGATTGGCAGCACAACGTCTTTACCGACCAAATGCTGATAGCGCTCGTCGTCCGGGTGCACCGCAACACAAACATCGCCCAGCATGGTTTCTGGACGCGTCGTGGCAACCACCAGATAGTCCTTGCCATCATTGGTTTTTGCACCGTCCGCCAGCGGATAGCGCAAATGCCATATAAAGCCTTGCTGTTCTTTATTTTCAACTTCCAGGTCAGAAATGGCGGTTTGTAACTTAGGGTCCCAATTTACCAGTCGCTTGCCGCGGTAAATTAATCCCTCTTTGTAAAGTTGCACAAACACTTCTAACACGGCTTTGGACAAGCCTTCGTCCATGGTGAAGCGTTCTCGGTCCCAATCGACGGAGTCACCTAAGCGGCGCATTTGTGAAGTGATAGTGCCACCGGACTGCTCTTTCCACTCCCACACTTTGTCGATAAAGGCGTCCCGACCAAGGTCCTGACGACTTTGACCCTGTGCGGCGAGCTGGCGCTCAACGACCATCTGGGTGGCGATGCCGGCATGGTCCGAGCCTACCTGCCATAGTGTATTTTTGCCATCCATACGCTGGTAGCGGGTCAGCGTATCCATAATGGTATGCTGAAACGCATGACCCATATGCAGGCTACCCGTAACGTTTGGTGGCGGAATCATAATGGAGTAGGGCTGACCCTCACCGCTGGGTTTAAAATAGCCTTTTTCTTCCCACTGTTGGTAGAGGTTTTCTTCGATGTCTTTTGGGGAATACGTCTTATCCATAATGACCTTTCTGTTAAGCTGGATTCAAGGGCTGAGTGTTCAGTTCACACCCATTGGCCCGATAATGTTTGTAGCGTTCCCGTGCGAGTGCTTTCTGTGCCTCGGCCGGCGGAACGATATCGAATAGTGTCTGGCTTTGTTGTGCCTGCGCCGGTACTTGCTCCGCCAGGTTAAATAAAACGTAGCCGGGTCGCCGGCTAACGTTTTCGGCCTGTGGCCAGATAATTTCTACCGGTACGCCGTTGGCCGGGCCCTCGCCGTGCAAATTGTGCGGGATAAAGCCATCGGCAGGCCGCTGCCACAGCAGTTCGTCTAAGGCCTCGGCCTGGGTTTGCGATGACGCGCAAACCCGCACTTTACGATAGTGCCGAAAAAGATCCGCGATTTTATCGCAAATCAACCGATTTTGCTCGTCTTCCGGTACGTCCGGTAACAGCAGGAAAGTAACCTTCGGCATCTTACTCGGCGCTTTCTGCATTGCTGCAGCGGTTGATCAAAAATTGGGTCAATAACGGCACCGGGCGTCCGGTTGATCCTTTATTGGCACCGCCTTGCCAGGCCGTGCCGGCGATGTCCATGTGCGCCCAGGTGTACTTTTTGGTAAAGCGTGATAGGAAACAGGCAGCCGTAATGGTGCCGGCTTCTTTGCCACCGATGTTCTGCATGTCGGCAAATGGGCTATCAAGTTGTGACTGATATTCGTCCCACAGCGGCAGGCGCCAGGCTTTATCACCACTTTGCGCAGCGGCATTAAGGATTTCGCTGGCCAGCGGGTTATGTTGGCTAAGCACCGCGGAAGCGTGCGCGCCCAGCGCCACAACACAGGCACCGGTCAGAGTTGCCAGATCAATGACGAGCTCAGGCTCAAAACGCTCAACATAAGTCAGCGTATCGCATAGGACCAGACGCCCTTCTGCGTCGGTATTCAACACCTCTACCGTTTGTCCGCTCATGGTGGTGAGAATATCACCGGGGCGATAGGCTTTGCCGTCGGGCATGTTTTCACAGCCAGCCATAACGCCAATGACATTAATCGGCAGCTGCAGTTCAGCCAGTGCCTGCATGGCACCAATAACGCCGGCAGCGCCGCCCATGTCGTATTTCATTTCATCCATGTTGGCGGAAGGCTTGATGGAGATACCGCCGGAGTCAAAGGTAAGGCCTTTACCGACGAGCACAATCGGTGCCTGATCATCAGCCGCGCCGCGGTAATGCATTAACGTAAGTACTGACTCATGCTCCGAACCCCGGCCTACCGCAAGGTATGCGTTCATACCCAGCGCTTCCATCTCTTTCTCTTCGACGGTCGTTACGCTTAAGTTGTCGTACTGACTGGCAATTTCCTGCGCTTGTTCGGCGAGGTAGCGAGGTGTACAGATGTTAGGTGGCATGTTGGCGACATCGCGGCAACGATCCATGCCCGCGGCAACGCCCAGGCCATGCTGTACCGCCTGCTCACCAATGCCAAGTTCTTTGCGGCTTGGCACATTAAAGACCAGTTTACGCAGTGGCCGACGGGGCTCTTCTTTTTTCGTTTTCAGTTGGTTAAAGCTGTAAATGGTGCTGCGTGCGGCCTCAACGGCCTGACGAACTTTCCAGTAGGTATCGCGCCCTTTAACATGCAGTTCACTCAAGAAACAGACGGCTTCCATCGAGCCGGTTTCGTTCAGGGTATTGATGGTTTTAGCGATGATTTGTTTGTACTGACGTTCGTCCAGTTCCCGCTCTTTACCGCAACCAACCAGTAATACTCGCTCCGCCAGCACATTGGGTACATGATGCAGCAATAACACCTGGCCCGATTTGCCTTCGAGATCTCCGCGTCTCAATAAGTTACTCAGATACCCCTCACTGACGTTGTCGAGTTGTTCGGCTACGCCTGACAATCGACGGGGTTCAAACACACCAACGACGATACAAGCAGAGCGTTGTTTTTCCGGGTTGCCACTTTTTACGCTGAACTCCATGAAAAGGCTCCTGTTTCGGTAGGGCTAAAGGCCTGCTATAGTTTACCCAAAGCATAAATTTGTTGTTAAAATAACAAGTTTACTTAAAAATCTCAGCTATTCCAGTAAAAACCCATGTTAAGAGCGAAAGTCAGTGCGCATATTTAAATATTTAATCAGCGAGACCTTTAAGTCACAACTCGCGGTTTTATTCATTTTGATGACAATTTTTGTCAGCCAAAAGTTTGTTCGCGTGCTTTCCGACGCTTCTGAAGGTGACATACCCGGGACCATTATTTTTCAGTTGCTGTCACTGAACTTGCCAGCGTTGTTATCGCTGATTTTACCCCTCAGTTTGTTTTTAGGCATTTTGCTGGCGCACGGCCGCATCTATGCCGACAACGAGATGACGGTGTTGCACGCCTGCGGCGTCAGTGAGTGGTACGTAACCCGGGTTACGCTGGTGTTGTCACTGGTGTTAGCTGCGGTAACGGCCGTGCTGACCTTGTGGGCTGTGCCCTGGGCGCTGGATCAAGAGCAGCAAATTGAGGATAAAGCACGTGCCGACAGTGGCCTCACCGCGTTGATGCCCGGCCGCTTTCAGCAGGCGAGTAACCAGAAAGCGGTTATTTTTATCGAAGCGCAGGGCGACGACGGTCAGTTGGATAACGTGTTTGTTGCCCAGCATCAACACGAGCAGGGCGAGTTGCAGGGCGGCAGTGTGGTGATGGCGGACGGTGGCCGGGTGATCACTGAACCGGGCGGTGAGCAGTGGCTCGAACTGACCGCGGGCAAACGCTTTGCCGGGGATCGTAACAGCTACCAATTAATGCAGTTTGAAAGCTACCGACTGCAAATCAAAGAGCAACCGGTCAATGAACAACTGCGCAAGTTAGAAGCTTATACCACGTTGGAATTATTGAACGAGCCCGGTAATGCCGCAGTCGCTGAATTTCAGTGGCGTATCGCGATACCGCTGGCGATGCCGTTGCTGACGCTGATTGCGGTACCGTTAAGCCGCGTTAATCCGAGACAGGGCAAGTTTGCCCGGATGGCTCCGGCACTGCTCATTTATCTGGGCTATTTTCTGCTCCTTATGGCGGCCAAGTCGGCTGTACGTGACGGTGTTATACCGGCGGCAATCGGATTATGGTGGATTCATGTCGGGTTATTGGTGTTTGGTATGATTTTGATTGGCAAAGGTCGGCCGGTCGGCTTAAAAATGCTAGCGAGCTTAAAGTGGAGGCGTAGCTGATGCTATCGATATTAGAACGTTATATCGGCATGACCGTACTGCGTACGTCTTTGCTCAGTTTAGCCGTACTCACCGGATTGTCGGCGCTGATCCGTTTTGTCGAACAATTAAAGGCGGTGGGGCGTGGCAGTTATGAAGTGGTTGATGCTGCACTGTTTGTGTTTTACAGCCTGCCCCGAGATGTCGAAGTGTTTTTTCCGATGGCGGCCTTGCTCGGCGGTTTGATCGGCATGGGTATGCTGGCCAGTAATTCAGAGCTGGTGGTGATGATGGCGGCAGGCCGTTCGCGCCTGAATATAGCCGCTGCGGTGATGAAAACCGCCATTATCATGATGGTGGCAGTGATGGCGATTGGTGAGTGGGTAGCGCCACCCATGGAAGCCAAAGGTCGCTTAATTCGCGCCCAGGAAATCTCCGGCGGTAGCCTGATTTCTGCGCAACGGGGAGTGTGGGCCAAAGACGGCACAAACTTCATCAATATCGGTGAGGTGCAGGATACCGGTCAATTGAACAGCGTTTTGATCTACGAATTTGATCAACAACAGCAATTGCAACAGGTTACCTACGCTCGCTCAGCCTTGTTTGCGGACAGTAAATGGCGTCTCAATCAAGTGGTGGTGACCGAAATTCAGGACTGGAAGATTGTTGAGCGGCAACTACCTTCAATGACCTGGCAGTCCTCATTGACACCCGATAAACTGGGCGTCGTCACGGTAAAACCGGAGTCATTGTCGATAACAGGATTGGTGGATTACTTGAACTATCTCGAGAGTAATCAGCAGTCTTCGCAACGTTATGAGCTGGCGCTGTGGCGGAAAGTGCTTGCGCCGCTGACGGTCGCGGTGATGTTGCTGGTGGCCATGTCATTTATCTTTGGACCCTTGCGTTCAACCAGTATGGGGGCGAGAATCTTGCTGGGCGTGGTGACTGGCTTCGGTTTCCACGTGACCAATGAAATATTTGGTCCGCTGGCACAGGTGTACCAGATACCAGCGGTGTTAGGAGCGATTTTACCCAGTGTGGTGTTTGCCGGCCTGGCGGTTTACTTTATGCAGAAAAACCATGCTTAAAGTTCATGCCAGTAGAACAACTGGTTGGCCTCCTTCGACAGTACCACTAACTCGGTGCCGGCCGCGTAATCCTGCAGTGCGCGGCGGTTTTTAAAGTCCACCAGCACCCACAAGGTGCCGAGTCCGGCAAAACAGGTGAGCAACCGCACTAAGGTTTGGCGGACGCTGAGTTTGCTGCCATCGCGGTTTTGCAGTTTCAAACGCCACGCGCGCATACCGACGGTTTGGCCGGAGGTTTTCCAGAAATAACCAAAAAACAGCGCGAGCACGGCGACAAGATAGATGCTGTACCAAGGCCCTTGAGCCAGCCAGGCTGCGTGATCGAAGTCTTCGGTCAGGGTTATCATACCACTGGCAGAAAGTATGCCGGCAAAAGCAAGTGCCAGTGCAGAAGCCAGCATAATGATGGCAACGGCAACCAGTAAGTCATATATCCAGGCTGCCAGACGACGGGGAAAGCCCGCACTTGGAAAACTGGCGTGTAATTTTTGAGCGTTGGAAACCATAGAGTTTTTCAGTCTAGTTAAACGGCGCTGTTATCATAACACGTTGGTTTAGGCAGCGGCAGTCACCGCAAAAGAGACCGAATTGCTCAACTAATCAGCAATCAAACGCAATGCTGAAAAAATTCTGCAATAAGTGCTTGATTAGCACTTTCGCACGGGTATAATCCCATCCGTCGCCAACAATGACATCCCATCTTTATGCCGAGGTGGCGGAATTGGTAGACGCAGCGGATTCAAAATCCGCCGCTGGTAACAGCGTGGGGGTTCAAGTCCCCCCCTCGGCACCAATAACACTCGTAACTAACACCAATCAGTAATTCCCACAAGCAGACTAGCGGATTAAATGCCACTGCGTTTGACGCCCGGCACTGTAGAGTACCTTGTCGCCATCGAAAAAGGTGGTTTGTTCAAGCATAATCTGAATCATCTGGCCATCCCATTCCGGCACCGATTGTTTGATATTACCTTCAATTGCATAAGCGGTATTGGCGTGTAAAGGCCAATCGCCACGGACAGGTGTTGGGCCTTGATTGTCCCACATACCGATCGTTGGGCCTGGGGCATGGCCGTAAAAACCAATGGGGTGTGTATAGGTGCTGCTGTTAATGCCAGCCGCTTGGCTCGCTTTTATCGTAGCCGCCAGTATCTGGTTACCGCTGCGACCAGCGACAAATTCAGTGGTTAATATATCCTGCCAGCGATTGCCGGTCGCCAGCGCGTCGGTTAGTCCTTGTGGCGCTTCATTTTCATCGTGCTTAAGCACGTAGGCCATTTCCTGAGTGTCGGTGCACATCGCCAGATAACAAATGCCTACGTCGGTATGTAGCACGTCACCACGCTTAATGATCCCATTACCGGTGCTACAGAACGGCATATTGTCGTCGCATCGATGACCTTGCCGCTGGAAGGTCACGTAAGGCATAAACCAAGGTTCCAGCCCCAGCTTCTCAAAGCGCTCGCGAATGTACCAGGCCACATCGTCGGTGGTGGTTACATCGGGGGTGATGGTTTTATTGCTGAATGCTTCAGCGATAACGCCTCGAGCAACAGCAACTGCGCTACTGAGGATGCTGACTTCCCGCTCCGTACGGGTTTCTACCCAGCGCACGACGAGGTCCTCAGCGGAAACCAATCGTTGTTGATAGTGCTGCGGTAACACCTCAAGCAAGCGTTTGTGTAAACCTTGCGTGAGGCCATCTGCTACTGGCCAGTCCTTTGATACGTTGATACCAATGCGTTGCGGGTCTTTGTCAGCGATCAGGGTTGCCAAAGCCTGCCATTGTTCATCCAGATCACCGCCGGACCAGACGGACTCATAGGGCTTGCCAAATGGGTAGGTGTTGACCGACAGTTTTTCGACATGACCATCCTCATGTCGGTTAAAAATAAGCATCGTGGTGCGCCGGGCAGCAAAGGTAGGCTGCGGCACGAGGGAAAAGTAGACCGGATCTTCAGCGTACTCGCGGTTAATAACCAGCCACATATCAAGATCAGCGGCATCCATTAACGTTGGAAGTAACGTATCAAGGCGATGATTGGTTATGGCGTTCATCGGTTCGATGCGGTCACGGTGAGCAACAACCTGAAACTGGTCGGCTGATTCGATAACACGTCCTTGAGCTTGCAGAGCGTCTGCCTGCGCCGACGTGAGTGCGAATAAACCAGCGGCAATGAGGGTGGCGATACGATAAGTCATAAGTCGTTCTCGTTATGTTTTTTTGCCAGTCTTGCATAAGTTGGCTTTAGTTAGTAGAGCTTAATGCCAGCGACGGCGAGAGGCAGCTAAGATAAGGCGGAGTGATCAATATGTGGCTAAGAATGTTATTCATCAGTTTGTTGGTTTACAGCGGTTGTTTATCGGCCGCGGACTATCGCATCGAGCGAGTGAAAGAAAACGTCTATCGATTCAGTGCCGGGCATTACCATTCCGTGTTCATGGTGACGCAAAGTGGTGTGTTTGTTACTGATCCCATTAATCCAAAGGCGGCGGCCTACTTAAAACAACAAATTAAACAACGGTTTAATCAACCCATCCGCTATATGGCATACAGTCACAATCATATTGATCATACGCTGGGAGGTGAACAACTGGCTGATGCTGAGGTGGAAATACTCGCGCATGAGTACGCGGCCGAAGATCTGGAGTGGACCCAAACGCCTACTGTGCTGCCAACGCAGACCTTTGCGGACGGGATGACGGTCAAGCTGGGGGACAGTTCTGTTCAACTCAATTATCACGGGCCTAACAATGGACGTGGTTCCGTCAGTATGCGCTTTATGCCGGCTAATGTGCTGTATGTGGTCGACTGGATCGTCATTGGTCGGATGCCCTATAAAGATCTGCCCGGTTATGACATTCACGGCATGATTCATTCAACTCAAGAAATTTTAAGGCAACCGGCGTTCGATGTTTTTGTGGGCGGACATGCTGAAATGGGAACCCGGCATGATGTGCAACGGTATTTAAATTACCTTCAGGATCTTTACCTTGCGGTTGTCGAGGGAATGTTGGACGGTAAATCATTGGCGGAATTGCAGGCCGAGATCAAGCTCGACGATTATCGGGATTTGGCGATGTATGAGGAGTGGCTTCCGCTAAACATCAAAGGCGTTCATGATACCTTGTTGGCAATGTCTTACTTTGACCGACGGTAGCCGTCCCGGAGGGATCGGCTACCACGGTCAGGGTTATTTTAATCCGTCAGTTCTTTATGGCTGACCGCCGTCATGATTTCCGCAAACGTCGATGCCGAATGGTAAATATTAACGGACTCTCCGGTACGCTGGGCGATACGCAGAGAGGAAACAACACCGCGGATAACGTCACCGGTTTTTATCACAATAAAGTCGTGACCTTTCATTTTTAAGGTGGCTGCAGCGTCGCCAATTCGTGCTGATAGCAACTGACGGTATTCCACTTGCGGCAGTTGCATTAGTGGCGTCATCAAGTCTTTAACAGCGACGTCCTGACGAGGTATCTGCGCTTGTAAGCCAAGTTGCATGGCCCGGCGACCGTAAAACTCTCGTAATGCAACAATACCAATGATTTTGTGCTGTGCATTGGTAACGCAGGCATAGCGCTGTCCGCTACTGGTCAGCAGTTTTTCTGTGGCTGCCAGCGTGCTATTCGCACTGACCATGATGGGGTCGTGGCGTTGAAAGTCATCAAATACCTGCAAAGCTGCGTCGTTCCAGCTCAATTTTTCCGGCGGCTCAATATCGGCCAGAGTATTCAGTTCCGTGCTCGATGGCGCAGACTGAAGGGCTTTAAATGGTGTCATTTTAGTACTCCTTAATTACAACAAAGTGCGCTCTGCAACGCGGTAGAGCGAGGGTAGTCGTTGTGTTAAGAAGTGACTGGGGGTGCGCGCGTTTGCGGGTGTTGGTGGCGAGTGTGAGCAAACCCCGCCGGCTCATCAGCGACTGAGCTTGAGTGCTTAACAGCGTTAAGCGTAAGCTGCGCAAAACCGGTTAGGGCGCTGGTGTCCTGGGAGTCCTTTTCATTGCAATGGGTTTGGCAGTTTTCGTTGCAACGCTCGGTATGACGCTGAAAATCGGATGCCTGATGGACAAACTGGCGGGCTTCGCCAGTACCGGAGTCCGCCCACACTTGTTCAACGTACGCAAAAGAGATTGCGCTCGTTAGCAGGAGTAATAGGTTAAGTGTCTTTATCAGCATCGTTTTCATACATTACTATGTATAGCCAATTAGAAATAACCGCAAGGGGTAAGTTCCGGTGAAACTAAAATTATTTCAGGTTGATGCGTTTGCAGAGCGCGTGTTCGAGGGCAATCCAGCAGCGGTGGTGCCGTTGCCACAATGGCTGGATGATGACTTATTGTTACGCATTGCCGAGGAAAATAACCTTTCTGAAACCGCGTTTCTGGTTAAGTCAGCCGCGGGTTACGAGTTACGTTGGTTTACTCCGGCTGCGGAAGTTGACCTTTGTGGTCACGCGACCCTGGCAGCGGCTCATGTGGTATTTTCGCATCTGGGCTTTGACCAGGATGAAGTGCGTTTCAGCAGTCGCAGTGGTGAGCTTATCGTGCATCGGTCCGAAGGCGGACTGATGATGGATTTTCCGGCAACCCGACCGACCCCGGTGGCAACGCCGACTGCCATTACCGAAGCACTTGGGTTCGAGCCCAACCACGTATTGCTGGGTTATGATCACATTGTGGTGTTGGATAATGAGCAGCAAGTGCAGTCATTGGTAATCGACTTGACGCCGCTACGCCAATTGGATTCGCGTGGTGTCGTGGTTACCGCAGCCGGTGACCAATACGATTGTGTCAGCCGCTGCTTTTACCCAAAACTCAACGTTCCGGAGGACCCCGTGACCGGTTCGGCGCACTGTCAATTGGCACCATACTGGGCTGAGCAACTGCAAAAGTCAGAACTTAATGCCCGTCAATTATCGGCGCGCGGCGGCACTATTCGCTGTGTGGTCAAGGGCGAACGGGTACAGCTCTACGGGCGTGCGGTGGATTACCTTATTGGCACGATAAATCTGTAAGCAAAAGGCGGCTTACTGCTTGCAGGTTAGACCACTTGGTTACATACTCAGCAGTTAAACGAATTAGGCAGTATCGTTTGCAAAATACAATAACAAAGGACAAAGCGATGAATTTGCCAAAAACAAGTCGGATCTATCAAGGGATGATCTTAGCGGGGGCCGTTGCGCTCGCGGGGTGTGAGTTTGACAACGAAGTCCCTGAATATCAGGCGCCCCCAGCGACAGAAGAACCGGACTACAGCAGCCCGCTTCCGGAGCAGGAGCCGCTTTCTACATTTGACGAGGATGGTCAGTTGCAGGCAGATATTGCCTGGACCACCTATGGCGTGCCGTATATTACCGCTGATAATCTTGAAAGTATGGCATTTGGCGTGGGCTATGCCTTCGCGCAGGATAATATCTGTATTCTTGCCGATCAGATCGTTAAGTTTAACTCTCAACGTTCGATGTTTTTCGGGCCTGACAATCCTATTGGTTCAGGTAACAGTCAGAATGTGATTGATGATTTTGGTTTTCTGGCCTTGGGAATTCGTGACAATGCCGAGCAAGGTTTTGCTAACCTAAGCGATGAATCCAAGGCGCTATTGCAGGGATATGCCGCAGGTTATAACCGATATTTAAACGATACCGGCGTCGCTAATATCGATCCGCAGTGTGCCGGCCAGCCTTTTGTTCGTGAAATCACGCCGATTGACATGCTAACGTACGCACAGGGTGTTGCGTTGCTGCCTGGTGCCAGTAACTTTACCGGCGCGGTTTTCGTCGCCGCTCCTCCGGGTCAGGACTATACCCCGCAACCGGTAATGCCGGCGCAGGAGACCGCCAGCCTAGACTTTTCAAAAGTCAGCGTTCATATGCCTGAACCCAATCCGACGGAGATGGGCTCAAATGGCTGGGCGATTGGGCGCGATTTGAGTGCTACAGGGCAGGGGATGTTATTGGCAAATCCGCATTTCCCGCACACCGGTAATCAGCGCTTCTGGCAGTTTGGTATTGAAATTCCCGGCGAATTGAAAGTCGCAGGCGGCTCGTTATCCGGTATGCCGGGCGTGGTAAACATCGGATTTAACGAGAATGTGGCATGGACCCATACGTTTTCAACCGCAAATCGCTTCGTGGTGCATCAGCTCGAGCTGGATCCTGAAGATGAAACAGGAACAACTTATCTGGTCGACGGGGAACCGGTCGAAATGACCACCAAAACCCATCAGATCCAGGTCAATGTTGGCGGCGGACAGAGCATCACCTTGCAGAAAACCAGTTATCACAGTGACTTCGGTACCATTATAAAAGTACCGAATTCGCCGCTCACCTGGGGTGTCGATGACTTCGGTAAAGATGTTGCTTATGCGATTTACGATGCCAACCTGCCGAATTATGAAATTCTTGACCACTGGTTGGCGATGAACCGCTCCCGTAATATTGAGGAGTATCGGCAGAGCTTTATCGATTACACCGGAACCGTATTCAATAACGCGATGTCGGTGGACGACGATGGTGATGCCTTCTTTACCGATGGTTCGTCGGTACCGAATATCAGTGAAGAAGCACTCGCGGCCTGGCAGCAGAATACGTTGTTGCAGGGTATCAGCCAGTCGGCTGGTTTTCCGGTAATGCCGGGCAATTCAGCGTTATTTAAAGCCGATGGCAAGATGCCGTTTAGTCGCGCACCTTCGTTACTGCGCACTGACTTTGTGCAGAACTCCAACGACAGTTTCTGGCTGACCAATCCGGAGCAACCGATTGACGACGTGGCGCCATTGTGGGGGCCTGTCGGTAATGAACAGTCATGGCGTTCACGATTGGGTCAGAAGATGTTAGCCGAGGGTGGTTCAGCTGACGGTAAATTTACCCGCGAAGATATTGCTGAAAAATTGCTCAGCAACCGTAGCTATCTGGCTGAAGCGGTGCTGGATGACTTGTTGTCATTGTGCTCGCGTCAGGGTGAACAACCTGTTGCCACGGTCGCCGGTAACCAGAGTATCAAACCGGCCTGCGATACGTTGGCACAGTGGGACGGAACCATGAACAAAGACAGCGTCGGAGCCATGCTGTTCCGCGAGTTTGCAACGGAGTTTAATCGTGATCCGAAGTGGCAGGTGGACTTTGATCCGACTGACCCGTTAAACACTCCGCGTGACCTGGTTAATAACGTATCCGTACTGACCGATTTGGGTAACGCCATGGTTCGTATCCAGTCGCTTGGACTAGACATCGACGCGCCATTAGGCGAGGTACAGTTTGTCGAACGGGCGTTGCCCGACGGTCAGCCTTCAGGACAACGCCTAACTTGGGGGGGCGCCAATAACATTGAAGGTGGCTTTAACGTGTTCCGCGCTAATACAGGCTCGGACGGTACGATTTATCCGCGTTTGATTTATCCGCAAGTGGATGGCTCGAATTTGACCGAAGCGGGGCTTGGCTACCACATCAGTTACGGCTCAAGCTGGATGTTCACCATGGAGTTCACTGAACAAGGGCCTTCTGCCCAGGGCTTGCTGAGTTATTCGCAATCACGCAATGTGCTGTCTGATCATTACATTGATCAAACCTTGCTGTATTCACAGCAACCACAATTGCGTTCAATTTGGTTTAACAACAGTGACATTGAGGCCAATACCGTTCGTCAGTTGAGTCTTAGCCAAGACAATGAATAGACGGAGATAAGCACTAAAAAGCCCCCGCTCAGTCGGGGGCTTTTTGGTTGTCATTTTTCATTAACTGACATTGCCGACAGAGAGGCGTATACTGTGCCAAAGCCAAAACATTTATTGGTAGCAAATTAAAAGGATTCTATGACCGACAGCAACGAAAATGCACCACAATACGAAGTCGAAATCCCCTCTCGGGAAGCGCTGCTGGCGCTGGTCGACGAGCGACTGAAACCTGTGCATATTGACGATTTCATCAGTCATTTTAAACTCGATGATGAGCGTCAGCTGGTGGGGTTAAAACGCCGCCTGCGGGCGATGGAACGAGATGGCCAGTTGGTTTATACCAGAGCGAACTGCTATGGCCTGCCGGATCGGATGCAATTGATTCGTGGCCGCATTATCGGACACCGTGACGGATTTGGTTTTTGTAAACCAGACGATGGCGGCAAAGACATTTTTATTCCACATCATCAGATGTATTCGGTGCTGCACGGCGATATCGTGCTGATAAAACCGGCCGGAACCGATAACCGCGGCCGTCCCGAGGGACGTGTGGTGCGGGTGGTCGAACCGCGAGACAGTGATATTGTCGGACGTTACTTTGTTGAGAACGATATCGGCATCGTCGTCCCTGACGATTCACGCATCAGCCAGGACATCTTAATTCCGCACGCGGATAATGCCGGCGCCCGTCACGGTCAGTTAGTGGTTGTCACCATTACCCGCCGCCCCAATCGTCGCACTAGCCCGATTGGCAAAATCTCAGAAGTGCTTGGTGACCATATGGCGCCCGGCATGGAAATTGAAATTGCGATGCGGGAGCATGATATCCCGAATGAGTGGCCCGACGGTCTTGACCGTGAACTTGCGAAATACGACGAAGAAGTGCCTAAAGAGGCCTATGAAGGCCGCATTGACTTGCGAGAGCTGCCACTGATTACCATCGACGGTGAAGACTCGCGTGATTTTGACGATGCGGTTTGTGCGTTGCCGGAAGACAAAGGCTGGCGCCTGTGGGTGGCGATTGCCGATGTCTCCTATTACGTGCGCCCTGGCACATTACTGGATGACGAAGCGGTGAACCGGGGTAACTCGGTGTACTTCCCGAACAATGTGATTCCGATGTTGCCGGAAAAGCTCTCCAATGGCTTGTGTTCCCTTAATCCCAACGTCGACCGTTTGTGTATGGTTGCCGAAATGGAGATAGGTCCGCGCGGAAAATTAAAACAGTCGCGTTTTTATCCCGCGGTCATGAACAGTCATGCCCGCTTGACCTACAACAAAGTGAAACAAATTCTCGACGGCGATGTTGAGTTGCGCGAACAGTACAAAGACGTACTCAGCAATATTGAAGAGTTGCATAATGTGTACAAAGCTCTGGCAACCGTTCGCAAGCAGCGTTCCGCCATTGAGTTTGATACGCAAGAAACGCGTTTCATTTTTAATGCGCATCGTAAAATTGAACGTATTGAGCCGGTTAAGCGTCATGTCGCGCACAAGATCATTGAAGAATGTATGATTGCAGCCAATGTCGCATCAGCAAGGCTGGTTGAAGATGATGAGGACATTAATGCGCTGTTTCGTGTGCATGAAGCGCCTGCCGATGAACGCCTGACCAGCTTCCGCGCCTTCTTAGCTGAACTGGGATTAAACCTTGGTGGTGGTGATAAACCGACACCGACGGATTATGGCAAACTGCTGGAAGAGGTTAAAGACCGTCCGGATCATGAGTTAATTGAAACCATGATGCTGAGATCCATGCAGCAGGCCGTCTATCAGCCGGAGAATGAGGGGCACTTTGGTCTGGCCTTGAAGTCCTACTCTCACTTCACCTCGCCCATTCGGCGTTATCCTGACTTGATTTTGCATCGGGCAATCAAGGCAATACTGCGTAAACGTGAAGGTACTGAGCAGTCGTTAACCGGCGCCTGGAGCTACAGCGAGAAGGAGTTGGATGATTTAGGCGTGCACTGCTCGATGACCGAAAGACGTGCGGATGACGCAACACGACAGGTGGATGAGTGGCTCAAGTGTGAGTTCATGCTGGATCATATTGGTATGGAGTTTACCGGTGTGGTGTCCTCGGTGACCAACTTCGGGTTGTTTGTACGCCTGGATGAATACCAAATCGACGGGTTGGTACACATCAGTAACCTGGGTGATGACTATTACCAGTATGACAATCAGAAAGGCATGTTGATTGGTGAGAATACCCGCACCATTTATCGTCTCGGCGATAAAGTCAAAGTGTCAGTGAAAACGGTAGATCTGGATGAGCGTAAAATTGACCTGACGTTACTGGGGGCTGAAAGCCCGACGGGTAAGCAACGCAAACGTAATTCGGGCAAAACACAACGGAAAAAATCACAGGGTAAGTCGTCACGGGGTAAGGGTTCCAACCGGAATAAACCGCGTAAAGGCAGTAAAAACAAAGGTAATAACCCCTCATGAGTCAAAAAGTAACGGTATTTGGCTTGCATGCGGTCCGCTCAATAATGGACAACCATCCGGACCGTCTGGTTGAACTGTATGTCTCGAAAGAGAGGCAGGACGATGCGGTTAACGGAATAGTGCAACAGGCTCATGGCTTAGGCATTCGCCCGCAGTGGGTACCGAAACCGGCGCTGGATAAACGTGCCGAAGGCGGTAATCATCAGGGCGTGGTTGCGACGGTGACGTCCTTGCCGACGCTCAATGAGCACGACCTTACGCGGCTGGTAGAACAAAGTGACGGCGCGCCGTTGTTTTTGGTGTTGGACGGTGTTACCGACCCGCATAATTTAGGAGCGTGCCTGCGCACCGCAGATGCTGCCGGCGTTACGGCAGTAATTGTGCCAAAAGATAAATCGGCTCAAGTAACGCCAACGGTCAGAAAGGTCGCTTGTGGGGCTGCTGAAGTGGTTCCGCTGGTGGTGGTGACTAATTTAGCCCGCGCGTTACGAGATCTGCAGCAATTGAACGTGTGGGTGACCGGCACGGCCGGAGAAGCGACGCAGTCGCTATACGATGTTGATTATCGCGGTGCCACAGCATTGGTGATGGGGGCTGAAGGTAAGGGCATGCGCCGCTTGACGCGTGAGACGTGTGATGAACTGGTTGCCATTCCCCTTGCCGGTAGTGTGAGTAGCCTGAATGTTTCGGTTGCCAGCGGTATTTGTTTGTTTGAGGTGGTGAGACAGCGCCATGGATCTTAAACGTCGCCTGTTCCCGATCGGCATTGCACTTTTTTTGATCGCCATGTTATTTGTCAGTTGGACTCCTAACTGGGAGTCCGGTGAATTCCTTCGCTCGACCAAACCTTACGTTTCGTTTGACTATCAGTTTGAGCCGTCGCCGACGCAGTTACTGCGTGACGTTGCCGAAGATGTTGATAATCGGCTCGATGTCCGCCACGAGTGGCATAAAGTGAGCGAACGTGAAGCGCAGTACGATGTGGTGATACAACTGATCGAGTCAGGCTCCGCGGTACAACTAGATGCTACGCTTTATCGTAACGACGAGCGCTTTGAACACATTGTCGTGCGCGGTGAAAGTGAGGTAAAGAACGAGCTGGCCGACCGTCTGGTAAGGCTGCTCACGGACCGCATCGAGTCCGACCACGCTCAACAAAGCACATCGCCTGATTAGGTGGTGATTGCAATCATCGTCATTTTGCGTTAGTATCGCGCGGCTTAAATCAGCCATTGTATAAACTACTAGTTGAGTTCCTTGCTTCTATGTCAGTGCGGCTGAGCTGAACTGAGGCTATATGAACCAAAAGGACACTGTAATGCGTCATTACGAAATCGTATTTATGGTCCACCCGGACCAGAGCGAGCAAGTACCTGGCATGATCGAGCGCTACAGCGAAACGATCAAGCAAGGTGGTGGTCAAATCCATCGTTTAGAAGACTGGGGCCGTCGTCAACTGGCTTACCCAATCAACAAACTGCACAAAGCACACTATGTTCTGTTGAACATCGAAGCGTCTGCAGAAGTTGTGGAAGAGCTGGAAACTGCATTCCGTTTTAACGATGCAGTATTGCGCAACATGATCATGCGCAAAAAAGAAGCGATCGTTGAACCTTCGCCGCTGACTAAGCCGAAGGAAGATCGTAAAGGTGACAGTGAAGCCGCATAACTCATAGTGAGTAAGGCTGTACCTTCACAGAGAGACGTATGAATCGACTGCACATTACCGGAACCGTTTGTAAGCCAGTGAAGCTGGAAACCAGTCCTTCAGGCATCGAACATTTAATGGTGACCATTGAGCATCGTTCAATGCAGCCGGAAGCCGGCATGAGTAGACAGTCATACGTAAAGCTGCAGCTTGTTATGAGCGGTGAAGGGTTACAACACTGGTTACAAAAATTGACGGTGGGTAGTGAAGTTCATGCAGAAGGTTTTCTGCATCGCCACGAGGACAAAAATGGACTCGCGCGATTAGTACTTCATGCTCAGCATCTAGAACAGATTTAAGGAGACCATCATGGCTCGTTTTTTCCGTCGCCGTAAGTTTTGCCGTTTTAAGGCAGAAGGCGTTAAAGAGATTGATTACAAAGACATCGCTACGCTTAAGAACTACATTACCGAATCGGGTAAAATCGTTCCTAGCCGTATTACTGGAACCTCTGCAAAATATCAGCGCCAGTTAGCTCGTGCTATCAAACGTGCGCGTTATTTGTCACTGCTGCCTTACACTGATTCACATCAGTAAGATAGCATCGGTTCGAATACCAAGATTAGGGGTAGCGAAAAATGAACATCATCTTATTAGATAAAATTGCTAACCTGGGTGGCCTTGGCGACCAAGTTAGCGTTAAAGCTGGTTACGCTCGTAACTTCTTGTTCCCTCAGGGCAAAGCAGTTCCGGCAACCAAATCAAACATCGAATTGTTCGAACAGCGTCGCGCTGAGTACGAAGCGAAGCTTGCTGACCAGTTGGCAGCGGCTGAAGCTCGTGCTGAAAAAATCAATGCACTGGATACGATTGAAATTGCATCGAAAGCTGGCGACGAAGGTAAACTGTTCGGTTCAATCGGTACTCGTGATATCGCTGACGCGATCACTGCTGCCGGCGTAGAAGTGAAGAAAGCAGAAGTATTAATGCCTCATGGTACCATCCGTGAAACTGGCGAATACGAGCTGGAATTACACTTACACGCGGACGTGTTTGCTAACGTGAAATTGAAAGTTGTTGCTGCTGACTAAGCAGTGAGCAAAAGCAATAGCGAAAAAGCTGCCTTCGGGTAGCTTTTTTTTTTGAAAAATTTTACCTCCCTTGTAAACCCTGCTACAACCGACAGCGACTTATTACCAAATTCAATAACAAATCACGTAGACAGGGAGAACGCGGTGTCCGAAACCACCGACATAGCACTGGCTGCAAAAGGCGACAAGGCTGCATTCAAACGACTTTATGATCGACACATAAGGAATGTCTATGGACAGGTGTTGCGGCTTACAGCGGATGCGTCATTAACGGATGATTTGGTGCAGGAAATTTTTGTCCAGGTATGGCGCAGCCTGCCGAAATTTGACCAGCGCTCAAAGTTTTCAACCTGGCTCTACAGCTTGGCGAACAACGTCGCCATTACGGAACTACGAAAACAAACGCGTTGGTTTAAACGCAATCAGCGGGCGGCGGAGCAAGAGGACCCTCATCGCTGCGCCGATTTAGAGGATGGCATCGACTTGGGCGCGCTGGATCAGTTAGTGATAAAACTGCCGGAGCAGACCCGACAAGTTTTCGTGTTACACGCATTGAATAATTATTCTCATCAACAAATTGCCGATTTGTTGGGAATTGCCGAGGGAACCAGTAAATCTCAGTTTCACCGGGCTCGTAACCTTATGCAGGAGTGGTTATGAAAGACAAAAAACAGCAACTTGATGCGATGATTCATGAACATCAGCAGCAGGACTCAGGAGTAACCCCACCGGCGGACTTGTGGGCCGGCATTGAGTCGCGACTGGAAGAGCGTCCAGTACAACAAACAGCCACTCCAATCGCAACAAAATGGTGGTTTGCAGGCGGTCTGTCAGCGGTAGCTGCCAGTTTGATGACGGTAGCCGTTATTGTTGGCCTGCAAAGTCCGGTTACCAAGCAGCCGGATGTCAGCGAATGGTACTTACTGGCCCAACAAATGAATCAGGCCCAGCATCAGCAGGTTGACGCTATGGCCAGTGGTTACCAGTTAGCCGGCTACGAAATGACGCAAAACAATTACATTGAGTCATTAGCCAGCTTGCGTAACGCCAAGCAACAGCTACTGCTGTCGATGCAGGAAAACGGCGGTGACGCGCAGATGATCGACATGCTGCGCTGGATCAATGAGCAAGAAATTCAACTACTGAAACACGCGTATCAGCAACAGCCCGTGTTGGAAGAAATTTAGACCAGGAGAAACGTTATGAAAACAGTATCATTACTCGCAAGCGCGTTATTAGCCAGTGCCAGCTTTATGGCCTTCGCACAGCAGTCGGTGGACAAAACCCTCGATGTGAGTGCCGGTACCCGTGTGTATCTGAACAATGAGCGCGGTGAGCTGGAAGTGATTACCCACGATAAAGACCAAGTCCGTTTAGTCGGTACGCTGGATAAACGGGCCGAAGACCTCATTTTCGAATTGCGCGGTAATGGCGTTCGGATAGAGGTGCGTACACCGGAGCAAAATGGTTGGAGCTATAATGATGAAGACGGTTCCGAACTGACCTTATATATGCCGGAAAGTAGCCCTTTGAAAGTTGAAGGGGTGTCGATGGATGTCAATGCATCGGATCTGAGCGGCGGTACCGATATCACCTTGGTTAGTGGTGATATTAAACTCACTAACGCGTCACAAAATGTGTTATTAAAAACGGTATCCGGTGATATCGATGCCAGCCAGTTGGCCGGTGAAGTGGTACTGGAAACGGTGAGTGGCGATATCAAAGATGTTGAGAATAATGCCAACCGGGCTAAGTATCAGGCCGTTAGTGGCGACCTTGAAGTACGCTCCAATGCGTTACGTCGCTTTGAATTGCAGAATGTTTCGGGCGATGTGCGGATGAAATTACCGACCATTGATGACGGTCAGGTCAAAAATGTCAGCGGTGATGTCGAGTTGCACTTGGGTTTGAGTGATACCGCTACTTTGGATGCGTCCTCCGTCAGTGGCGACTTGTTATTCCGCTTTAGCGACGACGTTAATGCCAGTTTTAACCTTAAAGCCAATGCCGGCGGTGACATCATTAATGAGTTGACCGCTGACAAAGCCGAAGAGTCACGCTGGGGTACGGCTTCCTCACTGCAGTTCAGTGCAGGTTCGGGAGCGGCTCAGGTAAAAGTGAGCACCGTATCAGGAAGTATCGAAATCAAACGCGATTAACGCTATAGTAAGCGGGTTGTTTGACGCTAACCAATGAGAATAACTTTGCATGGCTGAACCCGCTAAAAAAACGGATAAATCTATCGAGGCGCTGCGATCAGCGCCTCACTCGATCGAAGCAGAGCAGTCGGTGCTTGGCGGTCTGATGTTAGATAATGATGCCTGGGACAAAGTTGCCGGAAGCATTATTGCGCAGGACTTTTATCATCGGGGCCACCGACTGATATTTCAGGCGATGCAGAAGTTGGCTGATAACAGCCAACCGATGGATTTAGTGACCGTATCAGAAACGCTTGAAGCGGCCGGTGAACTGGAAAAAGTGGGGGGCTTCGCTTACCTTGGCGAAATCTCAAAAAACACACCCAGTGCTGCCAACATTCTGGCGTATGCAAACATCGTTCGAGAGCGCGCGGTATTACGCGAGATGATTGCCGCTGCTAACGATATTGCCGAGTCCGGCTATGATACCCAGGGCCGTACCAGTCAGGAGCTTCTCGACGAAGCCGAGAGCAAAGTCTTTCGAATTGCGGAAAAACGCACCAGTGCGACCGAAGGACCAAAGGGTGTCAGTGACATTCTGGCGAAAACCATCGAACGTATTGATGCGCTCAGCAAAATTAAGAATCACAATGGCGTTACCGGCGTCTCCAGTGGATTCCATGACCTCGACCAAATGACGGCTGGGCTGCAACCCTCCGATTTAATCATCGTTGCCGCACGTCCATCTATGGGTAAGACCACGTTCGCCATGAACCTGGCTGAAAACATCGCCATGAATGAAGAAAAACCGGTGCTCGTATTCAGTCTCGAGATGCCGGCGGAACAGATCATGATGCGTATGCTGGCGTCTCTGAGTCGGGTGGATCAAAACAAAGTCCGTACCGGTAAACTCGAAGACGATGACTGGGCCCGAATTGCTTCGGTCATGAACATTCTCAATGAAAAGAATAACTTGTACATCGATGATGCGTCGGGGTTAACCCCCACCGAAGTGCGCTCGCGCTCGCGTCGTATTGCCCGCGATCACGGTGGCTTAGCCATGATTATGGTGGATTACCTGCAATTGATGACGGTGCCGGGGATGTCAGAAAACCGCACCCTGGAAATTGCCGAGATATCGCGGTCACTTAAATCACTGGCGAAAGAGTTAAATGTACCGGTGGTTGCGCTGTCGCAATTGAATCGCTCACTGGAGCAACGCTCTGACAAACGGCCGGTTAACTCAGATTTACGTGAATCGGGCTCTATCGAGCAGGACGCCGACGTTATCATGTTCATCTATCGTGATGAGGTTTACCACCCTGACAGCGCTGAGAAAGGCCTGGCCGAAATTATTATCGGTAAGCAGCGGAACGGCCCGATTGGTAAAATTGAGCTGAAATTTCATGGTCATCTGTCACGGTTCGACAACTTTGCCCGCGCCGCAGACGATGACCATTATTAATTAACTGATTTTATCGAAACAAATTTCGATATACGCTTTACCGGCGATATGGCTGAAGGGCATGATGATTCTCGGCCCTTCTGAGCGGTGAGAAATGGTATGGTCGCGACCGGACACGACGATAGGTGTGGCCATATCAAATTCATAGCCTTTTTCGCCGAGCGTCTTCTTTGCACCACCGGTAACCATATTGGTGATCTCGCCGACCATGTCACAGACTTCATCATCGACTGATTCTGGCATTTCACCGAGCATTTTGTGCATTATTTCACACGCCAGATTCTCCTCAAAAGAGATAGAAAATGAGCCTTTTATTTGTGGTCCCACCATACCGATAATGCCGGAGACATCACCGCGCGCATATTCATCTTTCTTGATTTGAGGTTTGCCGGGTTTCAACTCCATTTGCGCCATCATTGACAATACATTTTGCAATGCCTGCAGAAATGGATTTACGAATTCAGCATTCATGCAATCTCGTCCCTTTTTTTGTAATCAGTTACAACTAACGGACTTTAAACTACGTCCTTTGGTCAGCGTCACCCCATGGGTTGCTGCCGGAGTTACAAAATTAATGGTATTGACCTGTGCCGAAAAGACATCCATTAACATCGTGTTACTAACACGCCAGTCACAAAATTCTGCTGTGTCTGCCGCGTATTCCTGGTACAGCCAAATGTTCTGGAAATCGGCTTCAAAGCCGACCCAGTTTAATTTAAGCCTATTACCTTTACTGTCAAACAGCTCGAAATGGTTTTCAAGCCATGCTTTTATTTTTTCTTCCGCACCGGAATCGTCGATCTGAAAGTCGTCGCCATAGTTTAATTTGAGTGCCCGCTGAACGTCATGAAGGGTGTATTGGTGAACCACTTCAAGGTGTTCCGTTCGGGCGTTATGACTGACTTCAGTCAGACCAAAAAAGTATTTATGCGCTGCTGCCGTGGGCAGCAGCGCAATACTCATGATAACGCCAAAAACAGCGGCGAATTTAGTTCTCATCGTCGGTTTTTGGTTCATCGGTTTTCAGTTCTTCATCGTAATCTTCCATCATGCTGTTGTCGCGGTCACCACGCTTAAACAGCTCGATGCGTGACGGTACCGGACGGGCTGGCCAATAGTTGTTGGTGGTATCAACATCAGCCGTTTCCCAGTATGGGTCCAGCACGATTTCTTTGATGGTCTTGTCGCGGATAAGCAGTTTGCTGACTTGCTCTGGAGAGCGGCGCCAGATTTCTGCCGGAATCCGGACGTGTTCTTTGCTGCCGTCCTCGTAGTGCAGGTCCAGCAGGATAGGCATGACCAGACCGCCCAGATTGCTGAAGTCTAAGACATAAAAGTTACTGCCGTTGTTCAGCATCTCTTTTTGCTCGTCGTTCAGACCATCCAGTAGCTGCTTGTACTTGTTGCGATCAGCGTTGGTCACGGTGTATTCGTCGTGTTCGTTATAAAAGTCCTGCAACTGCTCTTGTTGATGGATTTTGTACATCACGTCCTGGTTACGAATGGCGGTGATGGTTTCGGGATCCTGCTCATCAACCTGCTTGCGCCATGCCGCTTCAACTTCCGGGTCCTGCGTACTGACGGTCAGCAGGTTTACCTGGTCGAGGCTGATATCAACATGGTCCGTGGTGTAAAACCAACCGCGGAAGAACCAGTCCAAATCGACACCGCTGGCATCCTCCAACGTGCGGAACAAGTCCTCAGGTGTCGGGCGTTTAAACTTCCAGCGATTGGCGTATTCACGGAACGCAAAATCAAACAGCTCGCGACCGACAATGGTTTCACGCAGAATGTTCAGCGCCGTTGCCGGTTTACCGTAGGCGTTGTTGCCAAACTGCAGAATAGACTCGGAGTTGGTCATGATCGGCATTTGATTATCACTTGCCATGTAGGTCACGATATTACGCGCATCACCACGCCAGGACGGGTAATCCGGCTCCCACTCCTGTTCTGCCAGGAACTGCAGGTAGGTGTTGATGCCTTCATCCATCCAGGTCCACTGACGTTCGTCAGAGTTAACGATCATCGGAAAATAAATATGACCGATTTCGTGGATAATGACGGTAATTAAACCGTATTTGGTGCGCTTGGAGTAATATTTTTTACCGCTGTCTTCATCCAGGTATGGGCGCGGACCGTTAAAGGTGATCATGGGGTACTCCATGCCACCGACCGGGCCGTTTACCGAAATGGCAACAGGGTAGGGGTAGTCAAAGCTGTAATCGTTATACACGTCAATGGTATGAATAATTGACGCCGTTGAATAACGCTCCCACAGTGGGTTGCCTTCTTCGGGATAAAATGACATCGCCATCACGTCGGTTTCACCTTTTTGATAGCGTTGTGCATCCCAAATAAACTTACGCGATGAAGCCCAGGCGAAATCACGAACTTGTTCCGCTTTGAAGACCCAGGTTTTGGTCTCGTCGGTACCTTCTTTCTCGTTCTCTAAGGCTTCTTCTTCGGTCACAATTTTAACCGGCTTATCCGCTGACTTGGCTTGTTCCAGACGCTCAAGCTGGACGTCGGTTAGAACCTCGTCGGCATTTTGCAATTCGCCGGTGGACGCTACAATGTGATCGGCCGGTACTGTAATAGCAACGGTGTAATCGCCAAACTCGAGCGCAAACTCGCCATTGCCGATAAACTGTTTGTTCTGCCAGCCTTCAACGTCGTAATAAGCGGCCATGCGCGGAAACCACTGAGCCATTTCATACAGATAGTTACCGTCGTCTTCAAAATACTCGTAACCACCACGACCCCCTAAGACATCGGCTTCGATAATGTTGTTCTGCCAACCGATATTAAAGGTGACACTGTCGCCGGACGCCAGTGCTTCGTCGAGGTCAATGCGCATCATGGTATCATTGATGGTGTAATCCATCGGCTCGCCACGTGTATCACTGACATCGGTAATGGTGTAGCCCGCCGGAAACTCTTCCTGGGTGAGCATGCTCTCCATGCGTGAGAAACTGACACGCTCTAGGCTGTCTGCTGAAGTTGCTCTGGATTGTGGCCCGATAGAGTCTTTCTTAAAACGGTTTTGATCCAGTTGAACCCACAAATAACGCAAGGTGTCCGGTGAGTTGTTGGTGTAGGTGATGGTGCTGCGTGCACTGACACTCTGGTTGTCATCGTTCAGTGTAACGCGAATGTCGTAGTCGACTTCCTGTTGCCAGTATTCGTGACCCGGTGCGCCGGATGCGGTGCGATAAACATTAGGGGTTCTGAATTTATCGTCATTTAACTGGCGGAATTTGTCGTCAAAGGCTTGCCCGTTGGCAAGGGTTGTAAAGCCAATGCTGGCAACGGTAATTCCCAGCAGGTAAGGTAGTTTCATGGGACATCCTACTTGTTGTTTTTCGTTATTTTTAGTTAGTGGCAGTTAGCGCATAAACCATGCGCCTCAATGGTCTGCTCTTGGACCAGGAAGCCTTGATCTTCAGCCTGATGCTGAAGCTCTTCGTACACACCTTCGGATTGTATTTCCTGGACATTGCCGCAGGATTCGCAGATTAACATTTGCACCGGGTGGTGATGATCGAAATGAGAGCAAAGCACGAAACTGTTCGATGAAGTGATTTTGTGCACGAACCCCTGCTCTTGTAAGAAATCCAGAGCGCGGTAAATGGTTGGCGGCTTGGCATTAGGAACCGCTGCTTTTAACTGTTCCAGAAGATCGTAAGCGCCAATCGAGCCAGATTGCATCGCAAGGATAGTGAACACTTCCTTACGTGTTGGCGTCATACGGGCGCCTCGTTTCTGGCACAGTTTTTCTGCCTTGCGAACAAGACGTTCGGTTTCTGACTTCGTCATAGCGTTTCATTTCTCAATATTGAAGTCCTATTGTAATCCCTTTTAAGGGGCAGGCAACCGCTTTTCTGACAATGGCGGATGAGAGTTAGCCAATTATTGGGTATAATCGCCACAATCATCAAACGTTTCCCGGGTTTTTGCAGCCTTATGTCGTCTTACCCTTACAAAACCTCAGTCGCCCCGATGCTGGATTGGACGGATCGCCATTGCCGGTATTTTCATCGGCTATTGTCACCGCAGACACTACTTTATACGGAAATGGTGACAACCGGCGCAATACTGTTCGGGCAACAGGACTTTCTTGCCTATAACGAGGCTGAACATCCGGTCGCGTTGCAATTAGGCGGGAGTGACCCTGAGGCGATGGCGCGTTGCGCGGCATTGGCTCAACAACGAGGTTACGATGAAGTCAACATTAATGTGGGGTGTCCGTCCGACCGGGTTCAGAACGGCAGTTTTGGTGCCTGCTTGATGGCTCAGCCCGAAACCGTTGCTGAATGCGTCGCGGCGATGAAGCAAGTGACGGATATTCCGGTAACCGTGAAAACCCGCCTCGGCATTGACGAACAGGACTCTGATGAATTTCTGTATCGGTTTCTGGATGCAGTGGTTGCTGCGGGCGTGGATCAACTGACGTTACACGCTCGTAAAGCCTGGTTAAGTGGCTTGAGTCCAAAGCAAAACCGAGAGATCCCGCCGTTGCAATACGACCGTGTTTATCGTGCCAAACAGCGCTACCCGAGTGTGCCAATGAGTATCAATGGGGGAATAACAACGTTGACCGAGGTTTATCATCACCTCACCTATGTAGAGTCGGTTATGATTGGTCGAGAGGCCTACCAGAACCCTTGGTTGCTGACCGAGCTTGCGACCATCGACGAAGCGTCAACCATACCATCACACCGTGAAGCCGTTGCCGTGCAGATGATCGACTATATCGATCAACATATCCGTGGCGGTGGACGTGCGTGGCATGTGGTACGCCATATGCTGGGGCTTTTCCAGGGTCAGCCGGGTGGCAAGAAATGGCGTCAGTACCTGAGCATTAAAGGTCCTAAAGCGGATGACGCGCGCGCACTGATCGAGGGAGCATTGGCTTTTCGGGAAAGTCGCGAGACCAAATTAGCGGATTTGACCAGCTAGTTGGTCAAATTTGCTAAAAAGTTATTGCCCACTCTAAGGGCTGTCATCCACTCGCTGTGTTGCTAAAAAATAAAACAATAAAAATCAATGAGTTAAGACATATTTGGAAGTTGGCACAACCTTTGTATTAGTACCTACGACTTAACTGATAAGTCGAACAAAATGGCGAATACAAAGGAGAACATCATGAAAAAGCTTGTATTAACTTCCGTAGCTGTAACAGCCCTTATGCTGTCAAGTACCGCTTCCGCTCAACAGGCAGAAGAAGAATCCACATCCTTCATCAGTGAGCAGGTTGCCAACGTGTCGGTAGAACTGTTTAACGTCACAAAAGCGACTGTTATTGAAACTTTATCAGCCTGGGGCGATGAGTTGCTGATGTCTGAGAGCGAGCAAACCGTCGCGGCTAATGAAACGGTCGACGAAAAAGCCAGCCAACCTCAATCTCACTAATTCTGTAGTAAGTGGAGGTTAACCATGTTTATCAATGAATGGTGGCTTGCCTGGCTTATTGCGCCGGTGCTAGGAACCTTAGTTATCGGAACGTTAGTCATCGGCGCTTTTATCATGTTTGGCGCATCAATGATGCGCCACAGTTAAAGATTTGCTAACCTGCTTGGTCACAAGAACAACTGTTGTATTACCGAGGACTGAGCATGTTAAAAACAACGATAAAAGCGTCATTGCTGGCGGTAATGGGAGCCTGTGCCACATTTTACGCGGTCGCCCAGGACAATAGCGCCAACGGCGAATATCAAGCGAGTGAAAAAGCACAACAACTGGCGAAGAAGTATTTAATTGCCGATACACATATTGATGTTCCGTATCGCATTCATAACCGCTGGGAAGATGTCTCGGTGGCAACAGCCGATGGCGATTTCGATTATCCGCGCGCCGTTGCCGGCGGTCTTAATGTGCCCTTTATGGCAATTTATATTCCTGCGGAGTATGAGCAAACCGGCGGCAGTATCGAGTTAGCGCATGATTTGATCGACAGTATGGAAGCACTGGTCGGTCGCGCTCCGGATAAATTTGCGTTGGCTTACTCGCCGGCCGAAGCTCGCGAAAATATGAACAATGGACTGATGTCGATAGCCATGGGGATGGAGAACGGTACGCCGATGGAAGGCGACCTGGCGAATCTTGAGATGTTCTATGAGCGCGGTGTCCGTTACATTTCGTTTGCCCATTCGCAAACCAACCACATTTCCGACTCTTCTTATGACATCCGTAAACAGTGGAACGGTCTGAGTGAGTTCGGGTTCGATTTAGTCAAAGCCTGTAATGACATTGGCATGATGATCGACGTATCACATATCTCTGACGACGCCTTTTATGATGTTATCGAAACAACCAAAGCGCCGGTTATCGCCTCGCATTCGTCTTTACGTCAGTTTACGCCCGGCTTTGAGCGTAACATGAGCGACGATATGCTGAAGAAACTGGCGGAAAACGGCGGTGTCGTTCAAATCAACTTTGGCTCCTCCTTTGTTGCTCAGCAAGCCAACCGTTATCGCGATATGATGAAAAAGCGCATTGCAGCGGTGTATGAGCAGTTTGGCAAGGAAAGTGATGAAGCAAAACGCCGCGTAGCGGAGATCGAAGCCAATAACCCATATCCCTACGCAACACTCGATCAGGTACTCGACCATATCGACTACGTTAAAGAATTGATCGGTGTTGAACACATCGGTATTGGTTCAGACTACGACGGCGTGGGTGACTCTTTGCCGGTTGGTTTGAAAGATGTATCGACCTATCCAAACCTGGTACAAGGGTTGTTAGACCGCGGCTATTCAGAGAAAGAAATCGAAATGATTCTGGGGGGCAACTTTATGCGTGTCTGGCAGCAGGTGGAAGACCTCGCGAAGTAACTTGCGCCTGTGGCGCAAGTCATACCATGAAGTCGCGCCATAGGCGCGACCTACTTACTGCTAAATGTTGACATACGGTCGCGAAGCTGTATAATTCGCGACCACGTCAATTTTCCCTAAGTCGACTGACTTACATAATTGATGTTCCACAACAGTCCCGATAGGGGACTGAATGGTTGACGTAGATGATCGCACCCCCGGTATGTGCCAGGGAGGTTTGCGTTTGTCTGTGCTCTTTTTTAAATGCTCTTTAATTGAGGCTTTGATTTTTTATGGCTAATCAAAGAATTCGGATTCGTTTGAAAGCGTTCGATCACCGTCTGATCGACCAGTCAACGGCAGAGATCGTAGATACTGCTAAGCGCACTGGTGCTCAGGTACGTGGTCCAATTCCACTGCCAACACGGAAAGAACGCTTCACCGTGCTGATTTCTCCACACGTAAACAAAGATGCGCGTGACCAGTACGAAATCCGCACCCACAAGCGTCTGATCGATATCATGGACCCAACTGACAAAACCGTAGACGCTCTGATGCGTTTAGATTTGGCAGCTGGTGTTGATGTACAGATCAGCTTGGGTTAAGTGGGCAGTAATAGGATTACACACGAGAGGTTTTAACAATGGCTATAGGTCTAGTCGGTCGTAAAGTAGGAATGACGCGTGTCTTCCAGGAAGACGGCGCTTCTGTTCCTGTTACTGTGATCGAAGTGTTGGCGAACCGTGTGACTCAGGTTAAATCTGACGACACTGACGGATATCGCGCGCTTCAAGTGACCACAGGCGAGAAGAAAGCAAGCCGTGTCACCAAGCCTTTAGCAGGTCACTTTGCTAAAGCTGGTACAGAGGCTGGTCGCGGTCTTTGGGAATTCCGCCTTGCAGATGGCGAAGGCGAAGACTACACAGTTGGTTCTGAACTGACTGTTGAAGTATTTGCAGAAGTAAAGAAAGTGGATGTTACCGGAACTTCTAAAGGTAAAGGCTTTGCCGGTACCGTGAAGCGCTGGAACTTCCGCACTCAGGACGCTACCCACGGTAACTCATTGTCACACCGTGCACCGGGTTCAATCGGTCAAAACCAGTCGCCTGGTAAAGTATTTAAAGGCAAGAAAATGGCTGGTCAAATGGGTAACGAACGCGTCACTACTCAATCACTTGAGTTGGTCCGTGTAGATGCAGAACGCAACCTGTTGTTGATCAAAGGTGCGGTCCCTGGAGCTACCGGTGGTGATGTTATCGTTAAACCTGCGGTCAAGGCGTAACGTCTGAGGAGAATGGTGATGGAATTAACATTGAAAGACGCAAAAGGCGCTCTTGAGGTTTCCGAAGCTACCTTTGGACGTGAGTTTAACGAAGCACTTGTCCACCAGGTAGTCGTTGCTTACGCAGCCGGTGCCCGTCAGGGTACTAAAGCACAGAAGACTCGTTCTGAAGTTGCAGGCGGCGGCAAGAAGCCATGGCGTCAAAAAGGCACCGGTCGTGCACGTGCGGGTACTATCCGCAGTCCGATCTGGCGCTCAGGTGGTACGACATTTGCGGCTAAACCGCAAAGTCATGCCCAAAAAGTAAATAAAAAGATGTACCGCGGTGCGATCAAAAGCATCGTGTCAGAACTGATTCGTCAGGATCGTTTAACCGTTGTTGAAAACTTCAGTGTTGACGCACCGAAGACTAAGCAATTGGTTGAAAAACTGAAAGGTTTGAACCTGAACGACGTTTTGATCGTGACTAAAGATGTGGACGAGAACCTGTTCTTAGCCTCTCGCAACTTGCACAAAGTTGACGTACGCGACGTTCAAGGTATCGACCCTGTTAGCTTAATCGCTTTCGAAAACGTCCTGATGACTGCCGACGCAGTCAAGCAGCTTGAGGAGGTGTTATCATGATGCGCGAAGAACGTTTGCTTAATGTGATCCTAGCACCTCACGTTTCGGAAAAAAGCACCATGACTGCTGAAGGCAACAACACGGTTGTTTTCAAAGTAGCTAAAGATGCGACCAAATCCGAAATTAAAGCAGCTGTCGAAAAACTTTTTGAAGTTGAAGTTAAGAACGTACGCACCGTGAACGTGAAGGGTAAAACCAAGCGTACCGGTTTCCGTTTCGGTAAACGCAACGATTGGAAAAAAGCGTACGTAGCCCTGAAAGAGGGTGCTGACATCGACTTCGTTGGCGGCGCTGAGTAACAGGAGGAATAATCATGGCTGTAGTTAAAAGTAAGCCTACGTCTCCGGGTCAACGCCACGTCGTTAAAGTCGTCGGTCAGGACCTGTACAAAGGCAAGCCTTACGCCCCCTTGCTAGAGAAAAACAGCAAGTCTGGTGGTCGTAACAACAACGGTCGTATTACGGTTCGCCACATCGGCGGTGGTCATAAGCACCATTACCGTATTATCGACTTTAAACGTAACAAAGATGGTATCCCTGGTAAGGTTGAGCGTATCGAATACGATCCAAACCGTTCAGCGAACATCGCTTTGGTACTGTATGCAGACGGCGAACGTCGTTACATTCTTGCGCCTAAGAACCTGAACGTGGGCGACCGCATTCAGTCAGGCTCTGATGCACCTATCAAACCAGGTAATGCATTACCGATGCGCAACATCCCAGTGGGTACTGTTGTTCACGCTTTGGAAATGCAACCAGGTAAAGGCGCACAGCTGGCTCGTTCAGCAGGTGCTTACGCACAGATCGTTGCCCGTGACGGTGCTTATGTCACCATCCGTTTGCGTTCTGGCGAGATGCGCCGTGTGCAGTCTGAAGGTCGTGCAACTATCGGCGAAGTGGGCAATGCAGAGCATATGCTTCGTCAATTGGGTAAAGCTGGTGCCAAACGTTGGCGCGGTGTTCGTCCTACCGTTCGTGGTGTGGCGATGAACCCAGTTGATCACCCGCACGGTGGTGGTGAAGGCCGTACCTCTGGTGGTCGTCACCCAGTGACACCTTGGGGCACGCCGACCAAGGGCTACAAAACCCGTAAAAACAAGCGTACTGATAAGTTCATCGTACGCCGTCGCAACAAATAAGAGTTGAGGATTAAACATGCCACGTTCTCTTAAAAAAGGTCCATTTATTGACCTTCACCTGCTAAATAAGGTGGAGAAAGCGTTGGAAGCCGGGGATAAGAAGCCAATTAAAACTTGGTCCCGTCGTTCAATGATTATTCCAGATATGATCGGTTTGACGATCGCTGTTCACAACGGCCGTCAACACGTTCCAGTTTTCGTTTCTGACGAAATGATCGGTCATAAACTGGGTGAATTCGCACCAACCCGTACTTATCGCGGCCACGCTGCTGATAAGAAAGCGAAGAAACGGTAAGAGGTAGAGAGTGATGGAAGCAATTGCTAAACACCAATTTGCCCGCGTTTCTGCTCAGAAGGGCCGTTTGGTCGCAGACCAAATTCGCGGTTTGCCAGTAGAGAAAGCACTGGACATCCTTGCGTACAGCCCGAAAGCAGCAGCTGGCTTGATCAAGAAAGTTCTTGAATCAGCTATCGCTAACGCGGAACACAACGAAGGTGCGGACATTGATGAGCTGAAAGTCGCTAAGATCTTCTTAGACGAAGGTCCTACGATGAAGCGCATCAAGCCACGTGCGAAAGGCCGTGCCGATCGTATCTTTAAGCGCACCAGCCACATTACTGTGGTCGTGTCGGATAGCTAGGAGATAAATTATGGGTCAGAAAGTACATCCTAATGGTATTCGCCTAGGTATCTCCAGACCATGGAATGCAACCTGGTATGCGAATACAAACGAATTCGCTGATAACCTGCACAGTGACCATCAGGTACGTAAGTTCCTGACAAAGGAACTGCGCAATGCATCAGTGTCGCGTATCGTTATCGAGCGCCCTGCTAAAAGTGTTCGTGTGACCATTCACACTGCACGTCCAGGCGTTGTTATCGGTAAAAAAGGCGAAGACGTAGAAAAACTGCGCAAGCAGGTTCAGAAGTTGACTGGCGCTCCGTCGCAAATCAACATTTCTGAAGTACGTAAGCCTGAGCTGGACTCTCAGCTTGTTGCTGACAACATTGCCGGTCAGTTGGAACGTCGTGTTATGTTCCGTCGCGCGATGAAGCGTGCTGTTCAAAACGCCATTCGCCTGGGTGCCAAAGGCATCAAGGTTGAAGTTAGTGGCCGTTTGGGCGGTGCTGAAATCGCACGTACTGAGTGGTACCGTGAAGGTCGTGTACCTCTGCACACGTTGCGTGCGGACATCGACTACTCGACGTCAGAAGCGAACACCACTTACGGTATCATTGGTGTGAAGGTCTGGATTTTCCGTGGCGAAGTCTTAGGTGGCTTGCCAACAGAAGAAAAGCCAGCTCCTAAGCGCGGCAAAAACCGTAAGTAAGGAGAGACGATAATGTTACAACCTAAGCGTACAAAATTCCGTAAGGTTCACACAGGCCGCAACCGTGGTCTGGCGCAGTCTGGTAACAAAGTCAGCTTCGGAACCTTCGGTTTGAAGGCGACTGACCGTGGTCGTATGACCGCGCGTCAAATTGAAGCTGGCCGTCGTGCTATGACTCGTCACGTTAAGCGTCAAGGTAAAATCTGGATCCGTGTATTCCCAGACAAGCCAATTACCAAGAAGCCATTAGAAGTTCGTATGGGTAAAGGTAAAGGTAACGTCGAATACTGGGTTGCTCAGATTCAGCCAGGTCGCGTACTGTACGAAATGGACGGTGTTTCTGAAGAACTGGCACGTGAAGCGTTCCGTCTTGCGGCTCGTAAACTGCCATTCAAAACCACTTTTGTGACTCGGACGGTAATGTGATGAAAGCAAGTGAATTGAAAGAAAAAACCGTTGAGCAGCTGCAAGAAGAATTGCTGAACTTGCGTCGTGAGCAGTTTAACCTGCGCATGCAAGCGGCAACCGGTCAGCTGAATCAGACTCACATGATGAAGCAAGTACGTCGCGATATCGCACGTATCAAAACCATCTTAAACGAGAAGGCAGGTGCGTAATGGCTGAAGAAAAACGTATTCGTACTCTGCAAGGCAAAGTTGTCAGCGATAAGATGGATAAGACCATCACTGTAGCTGTTGAGCGTCGTGTTAAGCACCCGGTCTACGGCAAATACATCTCGCGTACAACTAAGGTACATGCACACGATGAAGACAATCAGTGCAAAATGGGTGACGTCGTGATCGTTCGCGAATCACGCCCATTGTCTAAGAACAAATCTTGGACACTGCTTGAAGTTGTTGAGCGTGCTACCGTTGTCTAATAGCAGATAACGTTTGAACGACAAAAGGCCTCCCTTGTGGAGGCCTTTTTTGATCTAAACGTTAAAAATGTCGGTAATAGTCAGGAAGTTATACTAAAATATAAATCAAATCTTTCGTTATACTGACAGGTTTAAAACTAGCGCCCAACAAAGGAGTTCTTTATGGCAAAAGGATGGATACTAGCAGCCTCGGTATTGGCAGCTTCTCCGGTGCTCGCGCATGCGGCACCACAGGACGAGCAGAGTGTGCAATCCGAAATCGAGATGCTGAAGCAGAAACTGGCTGAACTTGAGCAGCGATTAGCAGAGCAGGAACAGAAAAAGGAACAAATGCAGCAGCGTCATGAAGAAATGATGACGCGTAAAGACTACAAAAAAGGTGCTAAAAAGCGAACCCGCGCAACTGATGAAGCGGCAGCAGACTCAGGCGTTCAGGCTCGCTTAGCGAAACTCGAAGAAAAAACCGAAGAAAACGAAAATTGGCCCATTAAAGTCCATGGTGCCGTACGTTTTCAGTATGAATACAATAATTACAACTCGGGCAATGAAAACCGCACCGGTGACCTAGACTTTGATATTTTCCGTCTTAACTTCGACGGCGAAATTGGCGATGTCATCTTGTCGGCGGAATACCGTTGGTTCCATTACATGGACACCGTTAAACACGCTTGGTTTGGGTATAACTTCACCGATAACTGGCAAGGTCAGGTAGGTGTCGTCAAAGTTCCATTCGGTAACATGCCTTATAACTCGCACAGTTACTTCTTTAACTCGACCTTCTATGTCGGTTTAGAGGACGAGCACGACAACGGCATCCGGTTATTGTATCGCGACGATCAATGGCAGTTTGATATTGCCTATCACAAATCCGATGAACAGGGTGGTGTAGACGGCTCTACCAGCGATCGCACGGCTCGTTACAACTACGACACCGTGGGTATTCGTTTGCCTGGACAGGGCGCTTACGATACCCCAGGGTTAGCTGTGGGCGAGAGCAACAGCTATGCTGTCCGTGGTGCACGAGTGTTCACGTTCGCGGATGACCACAACCTGGAAGTCGGCTTGTCTGCGCAGGGTAATAACTACTACTCAGGCACGGTCGCGGAAGGTTTTGAGCAGTACGCTCAGTACAATGACCAAAACGTTGGTAACCGTTTTGCTTGGGGCGCTCATGCTAACTATAACAACGGTCCGTGGAACGTGCAGTTACAGTATGCTGATTATGAGTATGATCTTGAGGTAGAAAACCGCGGCGTTTATATGGGCGCTTATGCCTATTACGATGCGATTCCTACGGAAGCGAAAATCTACACCGGTAACGTCGCCTATACATTGCCTGTAGAGATTGGCCCTATCACCAGCTTAACCTTCTATAATGACCATAGCATCATTACCGATAAAGCGGGTTATCAAGACGATACCTGGATGAACGTACTGGGTGTTGCGGTAGCGGCCGGTGGCGGTTTCTACACCTACGTCGATTACGTACGCGCTA
The DNA here is from genome assembly GCF_003987185.1 of Idiomarina aquatica. GTDB lineage: Bacteria > Pseudomonadota > Gammaproteobacteria > Enterobacterales > Alteromonadaceae > Idiomarina > Idiomarina aquatica. The sequence goes on from NZ_PIPS01000006.1 coordinate 109,779, forward strand.
AAAACCAGCCATTCATCGGCGGTAATATTGCCACCGACGGTGGTGAGGTTAATGACCGCTTTAACATTAACTTTGGTTACTACTTCTAACCACCCGGTTAATAGCAGCATTAAAAAAGCCGACCTCAAGAGTCGGCTTTTTTGTGCTCGTAAGCGTCACCTTCTTGTCGATAATCCCGGGTGCGATGAAACATCTTCAGTTCTGTATGCAGTGCTGCTTTTGCCATAATGTGGGCGCTAATAGGCGCTGTTAAAAACAAAAAGATGGCAATCAACAACTCACTCAACGTAACACTGCCTTGTACTGATGTCGCAATAATCGAAGCGATGACAATGCCGCCAATACCCAGGGTGGTATTTTTGGTGGGCGCGTGCAGACGAGTAAAAAAGTCCGGTAGAACCGCCAGACCCAACGATCCGATAAACGCAAAGATAGAACCCAGTAAGATAAAGAATCCGATAAGGTACTGGCTCCAGAGCGGAAGTTCATTAAGTACGTCCATTATTATACCCCTATTCGATAAGGTCACCGCGCAACAGAAATTTACCTGCTGCAATGGTGCCAACAAAGCCAAACATGGCGATCAATAAGGCTGCTTCGAAATACGTTTGGGTATTTTGATACATACCAAGTAACAGCAGCAGAGCCAATGAGTTAATGTAGACGGTGTCCAGTGCCAGGATCCGGTCAGGTAGATCCGGCCCCTTAATCAGTCGCCAGAAGTTCATCAGAATCGACAGGCTGAATAATAAAAAAGCGACCTGTAAGATGATGCCTAACATTCAAAAATCTCCTTTAAGCGGCGCTCATAGCGATTTCTGATGGTGTTGATTACCTGTTCCGGATCATCTTCAGAAAACGCATGGATTAATATTCCTTTGCGGCCACGAGTGATTTCACAGGAAACCGTGCCGGGCGTTAAGGTAATGGTACTGGCCAGGATGGTTACCGGAAGCTCTTCCGTCATATTCAGCGGGTAAACCAGCAACGCCGGTTTAATTGACTTCCGTCTGCCCAGTATCAGCGCCGCGACTTTAAAGTTAGCGACGATGATATCGAACAGCAAAATACAAAAATAAACAGCCGCCAAATGCGGTTTTTTAACCCGCGCAAAGGCAGGCCAGGCGTTACGAAAAACGATGGGAATCAACAGCGAAAAGATGATCCCAAGCAATACCACACCGGCCGCGATTGAGTTAAACAACAACAACCAAATCAGTAACAAAAATAAACTTAAATAGGGCGCCGGAAAGAGTTTACTCATTGTTGCCTCCCGCTTTAGGCAAAACATGGTAAGGATAACTGTCGACATCACGTAGCTGCTCAGCCGTGGCATCGGTGTAATCGCGAATCGGCTGGGCAAACAGCGTGATCAGCAGTGACAACGATAGCAGGCTTGCTAACGCCAGCCGTTTACCGAGCGGCGCTGAATGCTCTGAGGGTTTGCCTGATAACGTGTGCCAGATCATTTTGCTACCGGCACGAGTCACGGCGACCAACATAATAAAGGTTGCGCCGATGATGGCGGCCCAGAGCCAGAAGTTATGGCCGTTGGCCGCTGCAGACTCCAGAATCATCAGTTTACTGACAAACCCGGATAACGGGGGTAAGCCTATAATTGCAATGGCTCCGATTAAAAAGAAAGTGGCGTAGGTTGAATGGTTCGCCATCTTTTTACCGGACACAATTCGTGACGCTGTTTTACCGCGTTCGTAAGCCATCAGGTCGGCAAGCAGGAACAGCGCCGCAGTGATGAAGGTTGAGTGCACCAGGTAGAACAGCGTTGCACCCGTAGTGGCGGTCGAAGACAGGCTGTAGGCAGCGACCAGCGTACCCACTGAAATCACCACCAAATACGCCACCATCAAGCGTAAATCACGGGCGGCGAGAATACCGATGGCACCCGCCAATAACGTCAGCAGCCCCATGACCCACAGCCAATCGTGCGCTACCAGCGCAAGTTCATTGGCATCGGCGCCAAAAATCAGTGAGTAAACCCGAATGATGGAATAGACGCCGACTTTGGTCATAATGGCAAACAACGCAGCAACCACACCGGTGGTGGTTGAGTAAGCCTGTGGTAACCAAAAATGCAACGGCAGAATGGCGGCTTTCAGGCCAAAAACAATCAGTAACATCAATGAGCCGGCCTTCGCGAGAATGGCTTCATCACCGCTTAACGACTGTATTTTAACGGCCATATCGGCCATGTTGAGGGTGCCGGTGACCCCATAAAGCGTGCCGATACTGATCAGGAATAGGGCGGAACCCAGCAGGTTAAGTAATACATAGTGCAAGGTTGCGCGCACGCGGAACTTACCGCCACCATGCATCATCAGTGCATAGGATGAAATCAGCAAGACTTCGAAGAAGACGAACAGGTTAAAAATATCGCCGGTCGCAAAGGCGCCCATAATGCCCATAATTTGAAACTGGAACAGGGCCTGGAAGTGCGAACCCAGGTTGTCTTCTGCATAGCAGCCGTAGACCAATACCGGTAACGCGAGAACCGCCGTCAGCAACATCATTAACGCACTGAGGCGATCGACCATAAGGACGATACCAAAGGGCGCTTCCCAGTTGCCGAGCAGATAAACCAGCATTTCCTGCTGATTAACATCGATCAGTAAAAATACGGTGCTGACCAGGGTGAGTATGCTGGCTATTAAACCGATAGCACGGCGCTTAGGCTGTGGTCGACTACCCCAGGGCAAAAGCTGCAGTAATGCCGTAAACAGCGGAATCAATATCGGTAAAATGGCTAAGTGTTGCTGTAACATCAGCGTTTACCCTCCGCATCGCTGTCCGTGTCGCTGACCTCATCCGTACCGACTTCGCCACGTGTACGGACCGCCAGAATGATCGAGTAAGCGGTCATGGCAAAACCGATGACAATAGCGGTCAATACCAATGCCTGTGGCAGTGGATCGGCATAACTGTCGTTTGTACCAAGGATGGGCGCACCGTCAATGGTGAGCCGCCCGGTGGAGAACAGGAACAGGTTGACGGCATAAGATAGCATCGTAATACCTACCACGACCGGGAAAGAACGGCCGCGTAAAATTAAAAACACACTACAGGCAGTTAAAATGCCAACAGTTACCGAATATAAAGTTTCCATTAATTGCCCTCGTACGTTGGACGGTGGCGAGTGGTCATCTTGCCAAAGTTACTTAAAATCATCATGGTCGCACCAATCACGGTGAGGAATACCCCCAGGTCGAACAATAAGGCGGTAGCAAACTCCCATTTACCCACCAACGGCCATTTAAGATAGGTGAACCAACTGGTCAGGAACGGTTTACTGAATAGCCAACTGCCGACCCCGGTCAATGCCGCGATCATCACACCAATTGACATCAGTGACTGATAATTCACGTTGAAGCGATCCTTAACCCAGTCGACACCGTTTGCGATGTATTGCAGGATCATTGCTGACGCAGCGATAAGCCCGGCAATAAAGCCGCCACCCGGCAGGTTATGGCCACGCAGGAAAATATACACCGCAACCATCATTGCCATTGGCAACACCAAATTGGCGACATTCGTGAGCATCAGCGGATGCTTAATGCGGTGCCATGGACGCCCATCAACATCACTGGACGGCATAAAGGGTTTCAGTTTGTTCAGCAGCTTATGGATACCCGCTGCTGCAATCGCCAATACCGTGATTTCTCCTAACGTATCAAAACCCCGGAAGTCGACCAGAATGACGTTGACGACGTTCGTGCCGCCACCGCCGGTTTTGGCGTTAGCAATAAAGAAGTCAGAGATGGTTTCTGCCGGCGACGTTAAGATGGCAAAATTCAGCGTGGCGACGATGCCACCGATGAAGCTGGCGATGATAATATCGCGAAATACCCGGTGTCCACTGGAGGCTCGCGCGGTTTTCTGAGGCATAAAGAACAGCGCCAGAATCATCAGGATGATGCTAACCACTTCCACCACCAGCTGTGTCATGGCCAGATCCGGTGCTGAGAAGTGCGCAAACGAAAGCGATACCATCAACCCGACCACCGACAGCATCATCAGCATAACAAAGCGGTTGCGGTGCATCGTTGCGGTTGCAAAAGCGGCAATGATCAGCACCATCGCGCCCACCATAGAAACCATGTCGATGGGTTGTTGAGCTTTGCTGCCGGTCAACATACTGATATCGACCAGCGACGGCAGCATCACAACAATGACACTAATCAGCACAAAGGCGATGTAACGCTGCAACGACCCGGTGTCGAGACGATCAAATAAACGGCTGGCCGCATCACTGACACGTTGCACAATGCGTTCAAAGTTATGTTTCGCATCCTGGCCGTCAAATTGGCGATTGAACGTAAACAACTGATCACGGGCGGCGTAGATAAGAATCCCCGCTACAACGGCAACAAAACTCATCAACAATGGCAGATTAAAGCCATGCCACAGCGATAGCTTAACCGCCACACTTTGCGCAAGCACGGCACTTGACGCACTGTCGAGGATGCCGGATACCATAGTCATTGGCGCTAAGCCAATGGCGATACAGAACACCGCTAGCAGGGCAACCGGTGCCGACATCATGCGCGGCGGATCATGAGGCTTCTTGGGTAACGGCTTGTATTCTCCGTTAAAGAACACATCGTGAATAAAACGAATTGAGTAGGCTACCGATAGTGCAGCGCCCACCGTCGCTAAAATTGGGACAAACCAGGATAGGCCTCCGAACAAATGCTGTTGTACAGCCTGATCGAGGAACAGCTCCTTGGACATAAAGCCATTGAACGGCGGAATGCCTGCCATAGACGCGGCAACGATCATGGCGAGTGTTGCGGTGACCGGCATCAGCCCCATAAGTCCTTGTAACTTACGCATATCGCGCGTGCCGCTTTCGTGGTCGATAATACCGGCGGTCATGAACAACCCGGCTTTAAAGCAGGCGTGGTTGATGATGTGAAACAGAGCCGCGATAACGGCGCCCTCGCTGCCGATACCGAGGAGCATACAAATCAATCCCAAATGACTGACTGTCGAGAACGCCAGTAGTCCTTTCAGGTCATTTTTGAGCAGTGCAAAGTAAGCGCCGACTAACATTGTAATCAGGCCGACAATGGTAACAATGGTCAGCCATAGCTCGGTGCCGCCCATAACCGGGTGGAAGCGAGCCAGCAAGAAAATACCCGCCTTAACCATAGTTGCGGAGTGTAAGTACGCACTTACTGGCGTAGGTGCAGCCATGGCATGGGGTAACCAAAACTGAAACGGGAACTGGGCCGATTTGGTAAAGGCTCCCAGCAACAGCAAAATCAGTGCGGCCGGATAATAGGGATGATTTTTAATGGTATCGGCAGCGGCCAAAACCGCTGAGAATTCATAACTGCCGGCGATGTTACCGATGATCAGTAAACCGGCCAGCAGAGCCAGACCACCGGCGCCGGTTGTCGCAAGTGCCATGCGGGCGCCACGGCGGGCGTCACTGCTATGGAACCAGTAGCCAATCAGCAAGAAAGAAGAAATGCTGGTGAGCTCCCAGAACGCCCACATCAACAATATATTGTCAGCCATGACGATGCCAAGCATCGACGCCATAAATAGCAACAGGCAAGCGTAGAAGCGTCCTTCGTCGTCTTCCGTCGATAAGTAGTAGTGCGCGTAGCCGATAATCAACACGCCAATACCCAGAATTAAACTGACGAACAACAATGACAGACCATCCAGCCGCAAGGCGAAATTTAACCCCAGTGCGGGCAGCCATTCAACGAATTGCTTAGGTACCTCTCCCGCCAGCGTCAGAGGCGCATACTGTAGCAATACAATAATGGCGGCCAGCGGAATCGCGAGTGTCACCAGCGTCTGTATTGTGCGCGGCGTTCGTTTAAGAAATAACGGTAATAGCGCTCCAAAAAGTGGCGCCATGATAATAAAGAGTAGGTTCATAGGCTTATTATCGTTCCAGTTGCCAATGCTCAGTTATTGATTATTCGGAGCTTTTTATGTTGTGATGGGTACGAATTTACCATCCCCGCGGTTTACTGCCAACTGAATCCGAAAGCATAAAATACGCCACTTAGCTTATCTTTAGAAAAAAAGTGAGATTGCCCTACCACATCGTAATTTTATCTGTTACAATTCGCCGCCCTTTTTATAAGGGAAAAACCAAAGGCAGCACGACCCGAGAGGGTCTGTTTTTTTAACTAAGCGGGGCACTGAAATGATCCAAATGCAAACTACCCTGGACGTTGCCGATAACTCCGGCGCGCGCAGCGTACAATGTATTAAGGTTCTAGGTGGTTCGCACCGCCGTTACGCAAACATCGGCGATATCATCAAAGTTACTGTTAAGGAAGCAATTCCGCGCGGTAAGGTGAAGAAAGGTGATGTTGTGAATGCGGTGGTCGTTCGCACCAGAAAAGGCGTCCGTCGTCAAGACGGGTCGGTCATCCGTTTTGACCGCAACGCGGCTGTGTTGTTAAACAACAACCAACAGCCGATTGGTACTCGTATTTTCGGGCCGGTAACTCGTGAGCTGCGTTCAGAGCAGTTTATGAAGATTATCTCGCTGGCACCAGAAGTACTATAAGGAGTCCATTATGGCGGCAAAAATTAAACGTGATGACGAAGTAGTCGTCCTGGCAGGAAAGGACAAGGGCAAGCAAGGCAAAGTCCTAAAAGTTCTTACTGATAAAGATCGCGTGATCGTAGAAGGCGTCAACGTTGTCAAGAAACACCAAAAGCCAAATCCGGCACTTGGTGAGTCTGGCGGCATTGTTGAAACAGAAGCGCCTATCCACGTATCGAACGTAGCGATCCTTAACCCAGAGACAGGTAAAGCAGATCGTGTTGGATTTCGTATTGAAGACGGCAAAAAAGTCCGTTTCTTCAAATCGAACAACGCAATCATTTAATTCAATTTTGGAGTTTTACGATGGCGAAACTGCATGATTTTTATAAAGAATCGGTAGTTCCTGAGCTGGTTAAACAGTTCAGCTACAACAGCGTCATGCAAGTCCCTCGGATTGAGAAAATCACCCTGAACATGGGTGTTGGTGAAGCTCTGGCTGACAAAAAAGTACTTGATAATGCAGTGGCTGACTTAGAGGCAATCTCTGGTCAAAAGCCGATTCGTACTGTAGCACGCAAGTCTGTCGCCGGTTTCAAAATCCGTGAAGGCTTCCCGATTGGCTGTAAAGTAACTCTGCGCGGCGAGCGCATGTGGGATTTCTTGCAACGTTTAATCTCGATTGCAATTCCACGTATCCGTGACTTCCGTGGCCTTAACCCGAAATCTTTCGATGGCCGTGGTAACTACAGCATGGGTGTTCGTGAGCAGATCATCTTTCCGGAAATCGACTATGACAAAGTCGACAAGGTACGTGGTCTGGATATCACCATTACCACAAATGCTGGCACAGATGACGAAGCTCGTGCTTTGCTAGCTGCCTTTAACTTCCCGTTCAGAAAGTAAGGTGTAGAGTTATGGCAAAACAGTCAATGAAAGCGCGTGACGTTAAGCGAGCCAAACTCGCTGCTAAGTACGCAGAAAAACGCAACGCACTGAAAGCGGTCATTAATGACGTAAATGCATCAGACGAAGAGCGTTGGGAAGCAGTTCTTAAATTGCAACAGCTCCCACGTGATGCCAGTCCGACGCGTCAACGTAACCGTTGTCGTATTACTGGTCGTCCTCATGGTTTCCTTCGTAAATTCGGCATGAGCCGTATCAAGGTCCGTGAGATGGCGATGCGCGGTGAAATTCCTGGCTTGAAAAAAGCTAGCTGGTAAGCCACGAATCACGGGAGAAAGCAAATATGAGCATGCAAGATCCAATTGCGGATATGTTCACACGCATTCGCAACGCTCAAGGTGCTAATAAAGTTACAGTGAAAATGCCTTCATCTAAGCAGAAAGTGGCTATCGCCGAAGTGCTTAAGCAGGAAGGCTTTATCGTTGGCTTTACCACCGAGAGTAATGCAAAACCTGAGCTTGAAATCGAATTGAAGTATTTCGAAGGCAAGCCAGTAATCGAATCTATCGAGCGCGTTAGTCGCCCAGGTTTGCGCATCTATAAGAAGCGCAACGAGCTGCCTAACGTGATGGGTGGTCTTGGTATCGCTGTTGTTTCAACATCGAAAGGCCTAATGACCGATCGTGCCGCTCGCCAAGCTGGTCTTGGTGGCGAAATCATCGGTTACGTAGCGTAATTAGGAGGTAGGAAATGTCACGTGTTGCTAAAGCACCCATTGAAATTCCTGCTGGCGTTGAAGTTGCGCTAAATGGCCAGGAAGTAACAGTTAAAGGTGCCCAAGGCTCACTGAGTCGCGTAGTCAATGATGCCGTTGAATTGGTAAAAGAAGACAACGAACTGCGCACTGTTGCGCGTGATGGCGTTGCTAACGCCACTGCGCAAGCAGGTACTGCGCGTGCATTATTGCAAAACATGGTGGTTGGAGTAACTAAAGGGTTTGAGCGCAAGTTACAGCTGATTGGTGTTGGTTACCGTGCGCAAGCACAAGGTAAAAAACTGAACCTGACGCTGGGCTTTTCACACCCTGTGGAGTTCGAGATTCCTGAAGGAATCACCATTGAAACTCCTTCTCAAACCGAGGTTGTCGTTAAAGGCGCAGATAAGCAGTTAGTGGGTCAAGTTGCCGCTAACATTCGCGCATACCGCAAGCCAGAGCCTTACAAAGGTAAAGGTGTACGTTATGCAGACGAGCAAGTGCGCCGTAAAGAAGCCAAGAAAAAGTAGGGTAATACGATGGACAAGAAAGCAGCTCGCTTACGTCGTGCTACTCGCGCACGTAAACAAATTAAAGCTTTGGGTGCAAATCGACTGGTTGTACACCGTACGCCGCGTCACATTTACGCACAGTTGATCGCCCCAAACGGTTCTGAAGTGCTTGCAGCCGCATCAACGGTTGAAAAGGCAGTCCGCGACCAGCTGAAAACGACGGGTAACGTCGACGCCGCTAAAGTCGTGGGTAAAATCATCGCTGAGCGTGCGGTAGAAAAGGGCGTTACCAGCGTCACTTTCGACCGTAGTGGTTTTAAATACCACGGCCGCGTTGCTGCATTAGCAGACGCTGCGCGCGAAGCTGGACTTCAGTTCTAGGAGACGAACATGGCAAATGCAGAAGCTCAAAACGGTGAACTGATCGAGAAGTTGATTACGGTCAACCGTGTGGCGAAGGTTGTTAAAGGTGGTCGTATCTTTAGCTTCACCGCACTGACTGTAGTTGGCGACGGCAAAGGTAAAGTCGGTTTCGGTTACGGTAAAGCACGTGAAGTTCCAGCCGCTATTCAAAAAGCGATGGAAAAAGCACGCCGTAACATGGTAACCGTGCAGCTGAAAGGCGAAACTTTGCAACACCCTGTTAAAGGTCGTCACTCAGGTTCACAGGTATATATGCAACCTGCATCTGAAGGTACCGGTATCATCGCAGGTGGTGCGATGCGTGCGGTACTGGAAGTCGCAGGCGTTCATAACGTGCTGTCAAAAGCATATGGTTCAACCAACCCAATCAACGTTGTTCGTGCAACTATCAAAGCATTGAACGACATGAAATCGCCGGAGCAGGTTGCTGCGAAGCGTGGATTGCGCGTTGACGAAATACTGGGGTAGTGAACAATGGCGAAAAAGACAATCAAAGTAACACAGACGCGTAGCAGCATCGGTCGTTTACCGAAGCACAAAGCTACACTACGTGGCTTAGGTCTCCGCCGCATTGGTCACACAGTAGAGTTGGAAGACACTGCTGCAGTCCGCGGTATGGTGAACCAAGTTAATTACATGGTTAAGGTGGAGGGATAAATGATGGAATTAAACACTCTTTCTCCTGCACCTGGTGCAAAAAGCAGCAAGAAACGCGTTGGACGCGGTATTGGATCAGGTCTGGGTAAAACCGGTGGTCGTGGTCATAAAGGGCAGAAGTCTCGCTCAGGTGGCAGCGTTAAGCCAGGTTTCGAAGGCGGTCAAATGCCAATTCAGCGTCGTCTGCCTAAGTTCGGTTTCACTTCTCGCAAGGCAATGACCACTGCAGAAGTAAACTTGGCAGAGATTGCGAAAGTCGATGGTGATGTTGCTGATTTAGCAACATTGAAGGCTGCGGGCCTGATTCGTAAGAACGTGTTGGCTGTAAAAGTCATCAAGTCTGGCGAAATCACTCGCAACGTGACTGTAAAAGGTCTTAAAGTCACCAAAGGCGCTCGCGAAGCTATTGAAGCTGCTGGCGGCAAAATCGAAGGATAGAGCTCATGGCTAAACCAGGATTGGAATCAAATCGAGCGCAAGGTGGCACGTCGGAACTCAAGCGTCGCCTGTTGTTTGTATTAGGAGCGATCATCGTTTTCCGAGCGGGCTCCTTTGTGCCTATTCCTGGTATTGATGCTGCGGTTTTAGCTCAGTTGTTCGAACAGCAAAAAGACACCATCGTTGCCATGTTTAACATGTTCAGCGGTGGTGCTTTAGAACGTGCGTCAGTATTCGCACTTGGTATCATGCCGTATATTTCGGCCTCAATTATCATGCAATTGGCAACCGTGGTTCATCCACGCTTGGCAGAGCTGAAAAAAGAGGGCGAGTCGGGTCGACGCAAGATCAGTCAATATACGCGCTGGGGTACTTTGATACTGGCAACGTTCCAGTCTGTTGGGATCGCGACCGGTTTACCGAATTTGATGCCTGGGCTCGTTATTGACCCTGGTTTTGGATTCTATTTTACTGCGGTTGTGAGCCTTGTCACGGGAACCATGTTCCTGATGTGGCTGGGTGAGCAGATTACTGAGCGCGGTATTGGTAACGGCATCTCTATCCTGATTTTCGTGGGTATTGTAGCAGGGTTACCATCTGCTATCGGTCAAACATTTGAGCAAGCCCGTCAAGGTGACTTGCACTTGTTGCTGTTGTTATTAATTGGTGTGGTTGTTCTCGCAGTCACTTATTTCGTTGTTTTCGTCGAGCGTGGTCAACGTCGTATCGTTGTTAACTATGCAAAACGTCAACAAGGTCGTAAGGTCTTCGCAGCGCAAAGCACACACTTGCCATTAAAAGTGAACATGGCCGGTGTTATTCCACCAATTTTTGCATCGAGTATTATTTTGTTTCCTGGTACCATCGCAACCTGGTTCGGTTCCGGTGAAGGAATGGTCGCTGATATTTTACAACAAGTATCGATGACTTTATCTCCAGGACAGCCGCTTTATGTGTTATTATACGCGGCTGCGATCATATTCTTCTGTTTCTTCTATACCGCGTTGGTGTTTAACCCTCGCGAGACAGCAGATAATCTGAAGAAATCCGGCGCGTTTATCCCGGGCATACGCCCAGGTGAACAGACGTCGCGGTACATTGACAAAGTAATGACTCGTTTGACCCTTGCTGGTGCACTGTACATTACCTTTGTCTGTTTGGTTCCTGAGTTTATGATGATTGCGTGGAACGTTCAGTTCTACTTCGGCGGTACATCGTTATTGATTATCGTGGTTGTCATCATGGACTTCATGGCACAGGTACAGACTCATTTGATGTCACATCAATATGATTCTGTGCTGAAAAAAGCTAACCTTAAAGGCTACGGCCGCTAAGGTTGGATAGAACGGAGAGTAGCAATGAAAGTTCGTGCTTCCGTGAAGAAAATCTGTCGTAACTGTAAAATCATCAAGCGCAACGGTGTTGTGCGCGTGATTTGCAGTGATTCAAAGCATAAGCAACGACAAGGTTGATTCGAAGGAAAGGTGGGTGGCCGTTGGGTCACCCCCTTTGAAGTGTTTGCAATTCGGCATTCGGTTGAGTATCCTAACGGGCTTTTCAACTGATGCCTACAAATTATAGGAGACGTGTTAGTGGCCCGTATCGCTGGCATTAACGTTCCTGACAATAAACACGCAGTTATTGCATTAACTGCAATCTATGGTGTTGGCCGTACTCGCTCACAGGAAATCTGTGCAGCGACTGGTATTGCTGAAGACACTAAGATCGGTTCATTGTCAGAAGAGAAACTAGACGCGCTTCGTGACGCAGTTGCCAAATATGTAGTAGAAGGTGACTTACGTCGTGAAGTATCAATGAACATCAAACGGTTGATGGATCTCGGATGTTACCGTGGACTTCGTCATCGTCGCAGCCTTCCTTTACGTGGACAGCGCACTAAAACTAATGCGCGCACTCGTAAAGGTCCGCGCAAGCCAATTAAGAAGTAAGGAGATTGAGTAATGGCTAAAACACCGACTCGTTCTCGCAAGCGCGTTAAAAAGCAAGTCGCCGATGGCATGGCTCACGTGCATGCATCTTTCAATAACACCATTATCACCATCACTGATCGCCAGGGCAACGCGTTAGCGTGGGCTACTGCTGGTGGATCAGGCTTCCGTGGTTCACGGAAATCAACGCCGTTCGCTGCTCAGGTAGCGGCAGAGCGTGCAGGTGAAATGGCGAAGGAATACGGTCTGAAAAACCTGGAAGTATTTGTAAACGGTCCTGGTCCAGGCCGCGAATCATCGATTCGTGCTCTGAACGCCGTGGGATACCGCATCACAAATATTACCGATGTGACACCGATTCCTCACAACGGTTGTCGTCCGCCTAAGAAACGTCGCGTTTAAAGGCGTGAATCGATAGTTGGAGAAAGATCATGGCAAGATATTTGGGTCCTAAACTCAAGCTAAGCCGTCGTGAAGGAACAGATTTGTTCCTGAAAAGCGGCGTACGCGCAATCGATTCTAAATGTAAGATCGAAACTGCACCTGGACAACACGGCGCCCGTCGCGGTCGTCTGTCGGACTACGGTGTGCAGTTGCGCGAGAAGCAAAAAGTTCGTCGTATGTACGGCGTACTAGAAAAGCAATTCCGTAACTACTACAAAGAAGCCGCTCGTCTGAAAGGCAATACCGGTGAGAACCTGTTGCAGTTGCTTGAACAGCGTTTGGATAACGTAGTTTATCGCATGGGCTTTGCGTCTACACGCGCAGAAGCTCGCCAACTGGTCAGCCACAAGGCTGTGGTTGTAAACGGTCAAGTTGTTAACATTCCATCGTTCAAGGTTCGTCCTGAAGATGTTGTTTCAGTACGTGAGAAAGCTAAAAAGCAGGCACGTATTGCAGCAGCACTGGAATTGGCTGAGCAACGTGAGAAGCCAGTTTGGTTAGAAGTAGACGGCAACAAGATGGAAGGTCAGTTCAAACGTCTTCCAGAACGTAGCGACTTGTCTGCTGAAATTAACGAACAGTTGATCGTAGAGCTTTACTCTAAGTAAAGCTTAAGCATAGAGAGAGGACACAATGCAGGGTTCTGTTACCGAATTCCTAAAGCCGAGGTTAGTCGACATCGAGCAAGTTAGCCCGACTCATGCCAAGGTGACACTGGAGCCTCTAGAGCGTGGCTTTGGTTACACCTTAGGTAATGCGTTACGTCGTATTCTATTGTCGTCAATGCCAGGCTGTGCAGCGACTGAAGTGGAAATCGACGGCGTACTGCACGAGTACAGCAGTAAAGAGGGCGTACAGGAAGACGTCATCGAAATTTTGTTGAACCTGAAAGGACTGGCAGTCAGCCTGGAAGGTAAAGACGAAGCGACGTTGACCTTGAACAAATCCGGTGCAGGTCCTGTAACCGCAGGCGATTTCCAGCACGACGGTGATGTTGAAATCGTAAATCCTGAGCACGTTATCTGTCACCTTACCGGTGAGAGTGAGTTTAACATGCGTGTTAAAATCGAACGTGGTCGTGGTTATGTTCCTGCGTCATCTCGTCAGTCTGAAGACGATGATGAACGTCCAATCGGTCGTCTCCTGGTTGATGCGTCATTCAGCCCTGTTGAGCGTATTGCTTACAGTGTTGATGCGGCTCGTGTCGAGCAACGCACCGACTTGGATAAGCTGGTTATCGATATGGAAACTAACGGCACGTTAGATCCAGAAGAAGCTATCCGCCGCGCGGCAACCATTCTGGCTGAACAGCTGGAAGCGTTTGTAGAGCTTCGTGATATCAGCGAGCCGGAAGAGAAAGAAGAGAAGCCGGAGTTTGATCCAATTCTGCTTCGTCCGGTAGACGATCTTGAGTTAACTGTTCGTTCTGCGAACTGCCTCAAGGCAGAAGCAATTCAGTACATTGGTGATTTAGTACAGCGTACTGAGGTTGAGCTATTGAAAACGCCTAACCTTGGTAAGAAATCGCTGACCGAAATCAAAGACGTGCTAGCATCACGTGGACTGTCTCTAGGCATGCGCCTTGAGAACTGGCCACCCGCTAGCCTCGTTGATAACGACTAAGTCATCTTAGTAATTGATATACTGAGAAGGGTATAGGTATGCGCCATCGTAAGAGTGGTCGTCAACTAAATCGCAATAGCAGCCATCGTCAAGCGATGTTCCGCAACATGGCTAGCTCTCTGGTGCGTCACGAAATCATTAAGACGACGTTACCAAAAGCGAAAGAGTTGCGTCGCGTAGTAGAGCCATTAATCACAATGGCGAAACAAGACAGCGTTGCAAACCGTCGTTTGGCGTTTGCACGCACTCGTGATAAAGAAGTTGTAGGCAAGTTGTTTAATGAACTTGGTCCGCGTTATGAACAGCGTCCAGGCGGTTACACTCGCATTATGAAGTGTGGCTTCCGTGCTGGCGATAACGCACCTATGGCTTACATCGAGTTAGTCGATCGACCAGAAGTTGAAGAAGCAGAAGTTGTTGAAGAAGCAACAGCGGAATAAGCTTTTAAACGATTAAAAAAGCCGGCTTTTGCCGGCTTTTTTGTTTTCATCAATGACCATTCTCGTATACGGCAGCAAGCTGCTGTTCTGTTATATAGCCCTGTTCTTTAAACCATTCCATTTCTTCCCGGGTTACACCGCTGGATTTAGCCTGATTGATAAAGGCACTCCATTGTTCTGAACTTGTTGCCGGAACCGTTTGCGGGCTTTGTTCGCTGTCGGTGAAAAAATCACGTACCGCGTAGAAAATAGTTTGTGCGGAATCTGGAATTTGAGTAACGGCATTGACCAGAGCATCAAAGAATTCCGTCGGTGAGCTAAGCGCCGCCGAACGCACGATTGAACCACTGAAATCAGGTTCTGTGGTTATGGCAACTCGAATAATACTGTCTAACTTTTCCGGTGCGTGCTGAGCTGCAACCGCAACAATATCGTCGATATAGGCGGGCTCGGCTTCAATGGCCATGCGTACAATTTCTTCGCAATCATCAGGCGCAACACTCAGCGCCGTATCCAAAACATCGGTGGTAAGTGCTGGTTCACTACGAATGACGGCTCGGCTGATAACGGCAATTCGCTTTGGATGTTGCTGATAGGCCGCAAGTAGAATCTGTTCGACATCCTGTGGGTAGTGAGTAGTAAGAATGCGCACAGTGCGAATAGTCGAAAAGTTTTGATTTAGGTGATCGCGAATAACGCTTTCATAGGTTTCGATTTTCTTTTGCTCAGTAGCGGGTAATAACTTAATGTAGCTGATCAGCTCATCGCCTTGCGATGTCGCTACCGTTGCGGCGTGACCCGGTAACGAGAGCACTGTACTACTAAACATGAGCGTTGCACCAATGAAGGTGATCCCAACTCGGTTTGTTAGCGCCATTTAACCCCCGGCAAAACATTGCTGTTATGGTGAGTAACGGATGATAATTATTATTGTGTCTTCTATTAGTCACTCAAACATAGCATGAGTTCCCAAATAATATACAACCCATTAACAAAATTGATGAGAAAGTCATCAATATTAAAAAAATGAAAAAAAGTGCTTGCAAGGCGAGCTAAGATCTCTATAATTCGCCGCCGTTGTCAGGGAGAAAGGCGCACGCGAGACGAGTAGCCGGCTTCCGACAACGGAAGAAAAAAGAGTTATCAAAAAGCAGAAAA
>NZ_PIPS01000007.1 GCF_003987185.1 Idiomarina aquatica
AAGTTAAGCAAAACGAACTATGTATTGCAACTTTTGAATGAGTGTTCAGCAAGGTTTCAAATTTGAAGCTAAGCAAAAACGCGTAATTCATTGAGTTGATTGAACTACTTTTAATTGAAGAGTTTGATCATGGCTCAGATTGAACGCTGGCGGCAGGCCTAACACATGCAAGTCGAGCGGTAACAGGAAGAAGCTTGCTTCTTTGCTGACGAGCGGCGGACGGGTGAGTAATACTTGGGAACTTGCCTCTAGGCGGGGGACAACCACTGGAAACGGTGGCTAATACCGCATAATGTCTACGGACCAAAGTGGGGGACCTTCGGGCCTCACACCTAGAGATGGGCCCAAGCGGGATTAGCTAGTTGGTGAGGTAACGGCTCACCAAGGCGACGATCCCTAGCTGTTCTGAGAGGATGATCAGCCACACTGGGACTGAGACACGGCCCAGACTCCTACGGGAGGCAGCAGTGGGGAATATTGGACAATGGGGGCAACCCTGATCCAGCCATGCCGCGTGTGTGAAGAAGGCCTTCGGGTTGTAAAGCACTTTCAGTGGTGAGGAAAGGGTAATCGTTAATAGCGGTTACAGTTGACGTTAGCCACAGAAGAAGCACCGGCTAACTCCGTGCCAGCAGCCGCGGTAATACGGAGGGTGCAAGCGTTAATCGGAATTACTGGGCGTAAAGCGTACGTAGGCGGTGTGTTAAGCAAGATGTGAAAGCCCCGGGCTCAACCTGGGAATGGCATTTTGAACTGGCACGCTAGAGTCCTGAAGAGGGTGGTAGAATTTCCAGTGTAGCGGTGAAATGCGTAGATATTGGAAGGAATACCGGTGGCGAAGGCGGCCACCTGGTCAGAGACTGACGCTGAGGTACGAAAGCGTGGGGAGCAAACAGGATTAGATACCCTGGTAGTCCACGCCGTAAACGATGTCAACTAGTTGTTCGTGTCTTTAAGACGTGAGTAACGCAGCTAACGCACTAAGTTGACCGCCTGGGGAGTACGGCCGCAAGGTTAAAACTCAAATGAATTGACGGGGGCCCGCACAAGCGGTGGAGCATGTGGTTTAATTCGATGCAACGCGAAGAACCTTACCATCCCTTGACATCCAGTGAACTTTCTAGAGATAGATTGGTGCCTTCGGGAACACTGAGACAGGTGCTGCATGGCTGTCGTCAGCTCGTGTTGTGAGATGTTGGGTTAAGTCCCGCAACGAGCGCAACCCTTATCCTTAGTTGCCAGCACGTAATGGTGGGAACTCTGGGGAGACTGCCGGTGATAAACCGGAGGAAGGTGGGGACGACGTCAAGTCATCATGGCCCTTACGGGATGGGCTACACACGTGCTACAATGGCGCGTACAAAGGGCAGCGAACCTGCGAAGGTAAGCGAATCTCATAAAGCGCGTCGTAGTCCGGATTGGAGTCTGCAACTCGACTCCATGAAGTCGGAATCGCTAGTAATCGTGGATCAGAATGCCACGGTGAATACGTTCCCGGGCCTTGTACACACCGCCCGTCACACCATGGGAGTGGGCTGCACCAGAAGTGGTTAGTTTAACCTTCGGGAGAACGATCACCACGGTGTGGTTCATGACTGGGGTGAAGTCGTAACAAGGTAGCCGTAGGGGAACCTGCGGCTGGATCACCTCCTTACATTATGCTGACTGATGTGAGTGTCCACACAGTTTGCCGGCTTGATAGAATACAGAGATACATTTGGGTAGCTTGTGCCTTTGGCACAAGATGATGCCTGAAGGTTTACTGGGTCTGTAGCTCAGCTGGTTAGAGCGCACCCCTGATAAGGGTGAGGTCGGTAGTTCAAGTCTACTCAGACCCACCATAAGATTTGAATGTTTACCGGTAACTTTGTGTTACACGCTCTTTAACAACATGGAAAGCTGATTGTAAAAAGAAAGAAATGCCACTCTATTTGAACCTTTGTGATTAGGTAGAGGCGTATCGAACTTGTGTACAGCGAGAACAAACAATCTTAGTTGCGATTACAGCATCTGAAGGGTCACAGACACTTTGGTTGTTGTATGGTTAAGTGACTAAGCGTACACGGTGGATGCCTAGGCAGTTGGAGGCGATGAAGGACGTACTAACTTGCGATAAGCCATGATAAGCCAGTAAGAGGCACTTGAGTCATGGATTTCCGAATGGGGAAACCCACTCTGTTTACAGAGTATCCGGCACTGAATCTATAGGTGTCAGGAGGCAAACCCGGAGAACTGAAACATCTAAGTACCCGGAGGAAAAGAAATCAACCGAGATTTCCTTAGTAGCGGCGAGCGAACGGGAAACAGCCCTTAAGCTTTACATGCGTTAGCAGAATCTGTTGGGAAGCAGAGCCAGAGACGGTGATAGCCCGGTATGTGACGGCGCATGAAAAGTGAAATCGAGTAGGTCGGGACACGTGTTATCTTGACTGAATATGGGGGGACCATCCTCCAAGGCTAAATACTCCCAACTGACCGATAGTGAACCAGTACCGTGAGGGAAAGGCGAAAAGAACCCCGGCGAGGGGAGTGAAATAGAACCTGAAACCGTGTACGTACAAGCAGTAGGAGCCTCCTTGTGGGGTGACTGCGTACCTTTTGTATAATGGGTCAGCGACTTATATTTTGTAGCAAGGTTAACCGTATAGGGAAGCCGTAGGGAAACCGAGTCTTAACTGGGCGTCGAGTTGCAAGGTATAGACCCGAAACCGGGCGATCTAACCATGAGCAGGTTGAAGGTTGAGTAACATCAACTGGAGGACCGAACCCACTAATGTTGAAAAATTAGGGGATGACTTGTGGCTAGGAGTGAAAGGCTAATCAAGCCCGGAGATAGCTGGTTCTCCCCGAAATCTATTTAGGTAGAGCCTCGGACGAATACCTGCGGGGGTAGAGCACTGTTTGGGCTAGGGGGTCATCCCGACTTACCAACCCCATGCAAACTCCGAATACCGCAGAGTACTATCCGGGAGACACACGGCGGGTGCTAACGTCCGTCGTGGAGAGGGAAACAACCCAGACCGCCAGCTAAGGTCCCAAAGTTATGGCTCAGTGGGAAACGATGTGGGAAGGCACAGACAGCTAGGAGGTTGGCTTAGAAGCAGCCACCCTTTAAAGAAAGCGTAATAGCTCACTAGTCGAGTCGGCCTGCGCGGAAGATGTAACGGGGCTAAGCCATACACCGAAGCTGCGGCAGCAACTTGTTGCTGGGTAGGGGAGCGTTCTGTAAGCGGATGAAGGTGTGTTGAGAAGCATGCTGGACGTATCAGAAGTGCGAATGCTGACATGAGTAACGATAATGGGAGTGAAAAACTCCCACGCCGGAAGACCAAGGTTTCCTATCCCATGCTAATCAGGGTAGGGTAAGTCGGCCCCTAAGGCGAGGCGGAAACGCGTAGTCGATGGGAAACAGGTTAATATTCCTGTACCGATGTTTATTGCGATGGGGGGACGGAGAAGGCTAGGCAGGCCAGGCGTTGGTAGTCCTGGTGAAAGTGCGTAGGCTGAGAGCTTAGGAAAATCCGGGCTCTTAAGGTCGAGACACGAGACGAGTACCTACGGGTACGAAGCTGTTGATGCCATGCTTCCGGGAAAAGCCTCTAAGCTTCAGATAAACATCGACCGTACCCGAAACCGACACAGGTGGTCAGGTAGAGAATACTAAGGCGCTTGAGAGAACTCGGGTGAAGGAACTAGGCAAAATAGTACCGTAACTTCGGGAGAAGGTACGCCACTGTTGGTGAAGACTTCGCGTCGTAAGCTGATGGTGGTCGCAGTGACCAGGTGGCTGGGACTGTTTATTAAAAACACAGCACTCTGCTAACTCGAAAGAGGACGTATAGGGTGTGACACCTGCCCGGTGCCGGAAGGTTAATTGATGGGGTTAGCGTAAGCGAAGCTCTTGATCGAAGCCCCGGTAAACGGCGGCCGTAACTATAACGGTCCTAAGGTAGCGAAATTCCTTGTCGGGTAAGTTCCGACCTGCACGAATGGTGTAACCATGGCCACGCTGTCTCCACCCGAGACTCAGTGAAATTGAAATCGCTGTGAAGATGCAGTGTACCCGCGGCTAGACGGAAAGACCCCGTGAACCTTTACTACAGCTTGGCACTGAACATTGAACCTACATGTGTAGGATAGGTGGGAGGCTTTGAAGCACTGGCGCCAGTTGGTGTGGAGCCATCCTTGAAATACCACCCTTGTATGTTTGATGTTCTAACTTGGCACCCTAATCGGGTGTGAGGACAGTGCCTGGTGGGTAGTTTGACTGGGGCGGTCTCCTCCCAAAGAGTAACGGAGGAGCACGAAGGTTGGCTAAGTACGGTCGGACATCGTACGGTTAGTGTAATGGCAGAAGCCAGCTTAACTGCGAGACAGACACGTCGAGCAGATACGAAAGTAGGTCATAGTGATCCGGTGGTTCTGAATGGAAGGGCCATCGCTCAACGGATAAAAGGTACTCCGGGGATAACAGGCTGATACCGCCCAAGAGTTCATATCGACGGCGGTGTTTGGCACCTCGATGTCGGCTCATCACATCCTGGGGCTGAAGTCGGTCCCAAGGGTATGGCTGTTCGCCATTTAAAGTGGTACGCGAGCTGGGTTTAGAACGTCGTGAGACAGTTCGGTCCCTATCTGCCGTGGGCGTTTGAGAGTTGAGAGGGGCTGCTCCTAGTACGAGAGGACCGGAGTGGACGAACCTCTGGTGTTCCGGTTGTCACGCCAGTGGCACTGCCGGGTAGCTACGTTCGGAATCGATAACCGCTGAAAGCATCTAAGCGGGAAGCGAGCCTCGAGATAAGCTCTCACTAGCACTTTAAGTGCTCTGAAGGGTCGTTGAAGACGACAACGTTGATAGGCGGGGTGTGGAAGCGTAGTAATGCGTTGAGCTAACCCGTACTAATTGCCCGTGAGACTTAACCATACAACACCCAAGGTGTTTGGGAATCGTTAAGCACAAGCACGATACCTTTACCGAATAACAGAGGTTGCGCAGAGCGCGACATCAAACGAGTGGCAGTACAATCAGCCTTCATGTTGTGACAGTTTTTGTCTGGCGGCCATAGCGGTATGGCACCACCTGGCTCCATTCCGAACCCAGAAGTGAAACATACCAGCGCCGATGGTAGTGTGGGGTCTCCCCATGTGAGAGTAGGACACCGCCAGACTTCAAATTAAGGAAAGCCCC
>NZ_PIPS01000008.1 GCF_003987185.1 Idiomarina aquatica
TGCAGCCTGTAAAGGCAAATATTCATCGTGAAATTACGGGTGCAGTAAAAAGCATTACTGTCAGTTTGAGTAAAACAGGTAAGTTTTACGCATCAATTCTTGTGGATGATGGAGTCGAAGCGCCTGCATTACTTCACACGGTAAGCAAGGTTACAGGTGTTGATTTGGGGCTGTCTCACTTCACCGTCGAATCAAACGGCAGAAAGACTGCCAACCCTCGATTTGTAAAACGCGCTGAGAAAAATCTCAGACGTAAGCAGCGCCAGTTGTCTCGTAAGGCTAAAGGGAGCGCCAACCGAGCAAAGGCTCGTTTGTTGGTTGCAAAATGCCACGAAAAAGCAGCAAACGCTCGTGCCGACTTTCAACACAAACGCTCTCGAACTCTCGTTGACGAAAACCAAGCGGTGATAGTTGAGACATTGAAATCGGCCAATATGATGAAAAACCGTAAACTGGCAAAACACATAGCCGATGCCGCATGGCATAGCTTTGTTGCGAAACTGGAATACAAACTGAAAGAGCAAGGCAAATACCTAGTCAAGCTTGATCAGTGGTACGCCAGTTCTAAAACATGCCATTGTTGCGGTCATAAAATGGAAGAAATGCCCTTGTCTGTTCGAAAGTGGGATTGCCTGTCTTGCGGAACGACGGATATAGATCGCGACTTAAATGCCGCCTTCAATATCCGTGATAAAGGCATTCTGGAATTAAAGGCGGCTGGACGGTCGTCTCTGCTTATGGAAGCTGCGTAAGCCTCGATACTATCGAGCAACGGCTAATGAAGTAAGAAGCATCGCCTGATAAGGCGGTGAGTAGTCAC